>NZ_JBBORK010000001.1:4800000-7151999 GCF_038004585.1 Paenibacillus sp. FSL R5-0475 | reverse complement strand
TACCAACGGCCTTGTATAATCGGTTGGCATGTCTAGGGCTGGTACTTCCCCAGCATAGATGTCTAACCAATAATCTTCTTGCTTGTTCATAACTTCTACTTGTTTCTCTTCTTGCTGCCATACGGCGAAGTCTTTGTACTGTACAGCGACTTCCGGTAACTCCTCTCCCTGATACAACGACATGAGTTCCTTCAACAAGATCCCCATCGATGTTCCATCCGATACGGAATGATGAATATCAAAGAATAGAAGATGTTGCTGATCCGCAAGCCGAACCATTCCTACCCGGCAGAGCGGAGCTCTACTTAAATCAAAAGGCTGAATCCATTCCGAAACAATGTCTTTTGCTTCCGCATCATCTGCTGCTTCTACATACATCATTTCGATATCTACATCATGATGAACACGTTGCACTAATTCCTCATTCACCCATGTAAAAGACGTACGTAGCGATTCATGTCTCTGTACAATTGCTTTCCAAGCTCTATCTAATTCAGTTATTTTTATAGGTCCACTTAGTTCCACAACAAAAGGTATGTTATAGATAGTGTTTTCCGTTTCTATTTCATTTATCACAAGTAAGCGTTTTTGTGCTGAAGTAATAGGATATGAATCTTGACCTGAGATCCTTTCAATAGATGATGGGTACGCTACTTTCTCAGCTTCTTCAATTTTTTTAGCCATAGCAGTTAGAATAGGAGATTCGAAAATATTTATAACATTCAATTTTTTCCCGAATTCCTTTTGTAATCGTGTTGATAGGATAGAGGCTTTTAATGAATTTCCTCCTAAAGCAAAAAAATGATCATTTCTCCCTACTTCTTTTATATTCAAAACGTCACACCAAATATCTGCTAATTTATTTTCAAGAACTCCTTCCGGAGCATTATTTACCTGTTTGTTATGTAATTCAATTCCCTCAATAACATCGTTATATACACCTGATTTAAACTCATTAGATAGTAAATATCTCTGTACCTTACCACTAGTAGTTTTAGGTACTTTTCTAATCGGTATAACATGTGCTACGGAAATATTCATGTATGTAGCAATATTATCTTTTATCGATAAACTTAAAGGAACAAAATCCGCAGTTTTATTTTTAAAGTATATAAAAATTATTATTTCATCTTGTCCCAATTTTTCATTGAATGCTCCACACGCTACTACTTTTCCTAGATCTATATGATTTAAATCTGTTACAGTTCTTTCTATATCATGAGGATAGTAATTTTGCCCGTTCACTATAATTATATCTTTATAACGCCCCGTTGGAATTATCTTCCCCTGATCGATAAACCCTAAATCTCCTGTAATGAGCCATCCATCCGAAGTAAAAAGACGTTCTGTTTCTGTTGTATTGTTATAATACCCCCGGGTAACATTCTTGCCTTTAATCTGAATATGCCCTATCGTACGATCTTTTAACACTTCTCCATCGGTGTTACATATTCTAACTTCACAATGTTCCATCGGTTTGCCAACACTAACAAAACTAACATGTAACTCACTTTTTGAAACTTCTCTTATTTCAGACCCAATGCTTATAAATTCTCTATCTAAATAATATGTAGAGAGGTCTTCTCCAAGTCTCGTGATAGCAACTGCAACCGTGCCTTCTGCAAGCCCATACCCTGCCCCAATAATATTCCGTTTAATCCCAGTATGATCAATAGCATCAAAGAACTCATCACAGAGCGATCCCGATATTGGTTCTGCACCGTTATAAAGTGTTTTGACGTTTGATAAATCCCACCCAATTGATGATTTTGGTTTAAATAAAGATAAAAAGTGTTTATAACCAAAATTTGGTGAAGATATTATCGTTACTTTGTGTTCCGAAGCTTTTTTCAACCATAGAGATGGTCGATGAATAAAGGTGTTTGTATTCATGTTATATTGATTTATTTTCGCTTTTATAGGCATTATATGACAAATAATAAGACCCATATCATGGGTTAAAGGCATCCAGCTTAGCTGAGAATCATCATCTGTGATACTTCTCCCTTCTATAATGTCCTCAACATTTGTGAATAAATTCTCATGTGTTAAGACAACTCCTTTAGGAGTACCGGTTGACCCGGAAGAAAATTGGATAAAAGCAATATCACCGGGTGTTGGATTAAATATATTCTTTGATTCTTCTCCAAGATTAATATCATCTATTATAATGACTCTATCATCAATCAGCTCAAACAAGCTAAATGAATCGTTTGAATTTTGATGCAAATATTCTGCTGTTTTTTTGGTTGTTGCAACATAAGGATTATTTAAGGTCCTAATAATATTAATTAGTTTTAAACGGTGCGCCTCATTGCTACCGATGGTAACAGGAATAGGTAGAATACCACCTAAAATACATGCCCAAAATAATAGTAGAAACTCTTTGTTATCTTCAATTTGAAAAACTATTTCATCACCTGGTTTTAATCCTATTTTTTGAATATGATTTAAGACCTGTAATGTTCTTTTATGAAAGAACTGATAGGAAATATAATCTTCTTTCGTATCATTGTAAATAAAAGTTATACCTTTATCTGTAATTGTTTTTATTTCATGAAACATGCTAGTTAAAGTATTACTAAACATAGTGTCCTCCCAGTGGTAAGTATGGCAATTTTGATATTTAAAATGTTTTAAACACAAACATTCAAGTTTTATTGATAGATCTCGATTTGCTATGTTTCCATAAGAATATTTCTATTATTTTCTTTTTCTTCTAATTGTGCATAATACAGAGAATGATATCGACCACCAGCTAGAAGTAATTCGTTATGCGTACCTTGTTCAACTAAATTCCCGTTTTCCATGACTACAATTAAATCTGCATTTTGAACTGTTGTCAGACGATGTGCAACGACTAGTGTTGTTCTTCCTACCATTAGTTTTGCAAGAGCATCCTGTACAATCTTCTCGGATTCGTTATCTAGAGCTGCCGTCGCCTCATCTAACAGCAATATGGGTGCATCTCGTAAAATAGCTCTTGCAATAGCAATCCTTTGCTTTTGCCCACCCGACAGCCGACTACCGCGTTCCCCAATTTCTGTATCAAAGCCTTCACTTAATTTCATAATAAAATCATAAGCATTTGCTTTCTTCGCTGCAGCGATAACACTGGCTTCATCAGCCGCCATGTCACCATCCAATATATTATCTCTAATCGTCCCTGTGAAAAGAATTGTCTCTTGAGGAACGAGCGAGAAATAATCTCGGTATTCCCTTAGGCCCATGGACTGTTGACTTCTACCATCAATTTCAATCATTCCATTCGTTGGGGAATATAGTCCGAGCAACAATTTAAATAATGTAGACTTCCCTCCACCACTCCCACCTACTATGGCTATCGTCTGACCTGCCTCTACATAGAAGTGAACTTTTCTTAGAACTAAGTCTTCCTCAGAATTTGAATAAGAGAAGCCAACATTAGATGCAGTTAGACTCCCAAAAGATTTTGCACGACCCTGTTCTGGAAGTTTCTCATATTCCTTAGGTGCATCGATAATTTGAAAGATACGCTCAGCACCTGCTAAGGCTTGTTGCATACTTGACCAAAGCCCAGGGAGTTGCGAAAACGGTTGCACAAGGTAGTTCATGAGTTGAATGAACGCGATCATAGCACCAACTTCTAGACTCCCTTTTGCAACAAAAAAACCAGCAAGGAGTATTGCAATCATAAAGCTTAGTGTTGCAATACTTCCTGATGTAGCACTTGCACTTCCCTGTATTTTACCCTGACTTCGCTCAATTTCAGATATTTTTGCACTGTACTGTTGATACTGTTTCGAAATTTTCTTCTCAAGACCAAAAATTTTATATAGAACACTGGCGCCCAATACATCTTGCAAAAACGAGGTTGCCTTACCCATCGCTTCTTGCAGAGCAATGCTTTTCTTATGCATAACTTCACCGAATAGTTTTCCTACCAATATCAAGAGTGGTCCTATTGAAATAGAAATTAAGGCGAGAGGCCAGTGAATGTTTAATAAATAAATAAATGCACAAAGTGCAAGTAACGGATTTTTAAGAAGACCCATTATAATATTACCACTTGCTTCTCCTACAGCTTGATTATCACTTGTGAAACGTGATAGTAACTCGCCCGAATGATTTTTATCATAATAAGATTGAGGTAACCTTAAAACATGATTAAGTGTATCCAATCTTATATCGTTCCTTACATTTAAAGATGCCTTTTGTTTGAAATATGTATCTAAATATGAATTAAGCGCTGTAAAAATTAACATTCCTGTAGCTATAAGAACTAAATTAGGCCATGCCTCAACTTCACCTTTTACAGCAGTATTTGTTATATAAGACAAAAACCATGCACTAGAGAGCTCTAGCGCAGTACCTACCATCATCGTGATAATCAAACATACATATAGTAACTTATATCTTCTCATATATTTTAACAAACGAAGAAAAAGACTCTGACTATTCATACAACACCTCATTAAATTTTTATTAAAAATTGAAGCTATTTCTCATCAGGACGAATAGATATACGAATAGAATTTTAATAATTAAATAGGAAGGATCTTTGCATCTAACCTTTTAAAAAATTAAGAAATGATTCATGTCAGTTATACAAAAAGTATAAACGTAAATAGGTCAGTATTGAGTTTCTCACACAGATATTCATTAATTTCTTAACTTTAATGCAATCAAAGAATGAATAGGTCAAAGTAGAACTTGTCAAATTACTTGAGATGGAATGCAACTTCTAGGAACAACTAACGTTCACGATATGTGATTTAAGTAATTATTGATAAAAATACAAATAGCTTATGAAAGAATAATTTACAATAGAGACTTGTCAGAAAAATCATTAAGTAATTGTTCTAGAAGTACTTGCTCATTAAGATATAATTCATTAAAGAGAATCATCAATTTGTGGGAATAGTTCTTATCTTGCGTTAATGCATATTTTATATATAAATTAAGTAACATTTCACTTTTATTCTCAAGCTCTATAAATCCTTCGAGGAACATAGGTTTAAAATCATAAAGTTTGTTTTCCGCTATATATCTTATTCTTGCAACCATGAGCTTTTTATAATCATATAGCGTATAAAATGGTCTAACATCTATTCGAGTGTTATCTTCCAAGTTTAAAGAATAATATTCTATTAATCTTGGTAAAATGTCTAAGCCGTAAGTCCACTCCGAATATGACTCATGACTATAAAAGGATTGATAATTTAAGGATAGATTTTTGGATTCATAATAGTCTTTGATTTGTTCCGCAACAAATTTCATATCAAATTGATATGGCAATCCTTGATGATGTTTTGGATGTATTTTTAGTAAGTGCATATAATTAACATGTTGAGTAACATCACTATCAATATGTGTTTTCCCAAAATCATAAAATGACTTCTCTATCTCTGAATATGAAGCATAGGCGCATTTATATTTTCTATTCTCGAAAAAACCAGAAATATTAAATCGCTTCTCATTATCATCAAATCCGTATATAAATATTGCATGTGGGAATGTGATCTTTTGATAAGCTGGCGAGCCAGGAATGTAATATTCATTTACGTGTAGCCATATATAATTATCTTGTCGGATTTGATCTTTTAAAAATTCAACTATATCAGGAATGAACTTCAATATCGTTGACCTTAGTAATCTTTGAGTATGCGTAAAGCACGGATGAAAATGATGTTCTGGGGATTGTGCATAATAATCTAAAAAACAATCTTTCTCGGATTCCATAAAACACATATTTAAATAATTGCTATAAATCCACGGAAGGCAGTTCTCATTATTCGATATAATAGAAAAATAATACGCATGCTGCGGGTAATTAGAAACCATAGGATAATGTATCGGGAGCTCTTTTTTATTCACAAAATCATTCCTTTTTTTAGATTTATTAAGTGATATTAAATAGAAATTTACATCAATTTGTATAATGATTAATAATTCCCATTAATAAAACTCAACATATTCCACATTCTAACATCTGAGATATATGAGTTCCATATGATAACGTTAGTATTCATATGAATATGTTAGGTATTAATGCTGAATATGAAAAAAATGAACAAATATACCATTTTAATTATCTTTTAAAAGAACGACTAATATTGAACGCAGTAAGCGTCTCATCGATCAACTTATTTCTGAATTCACTGCCTCGATCGGTGTGAAATAATTGTATCTGACGTAAGTCTCCCTGCACAGAAGCAAATGCACAAGATACGAGCGCTGCGTCCTTATTCGGACCTACACTAGAACCAATAATCTCTCGGTTAAAGAGGGTGACTAATATACAGATGTAATACCATCTATTCTTTACTTGTCTTTACTTTGACATAGGTGAGGTCACTTACAATGACTCTTTTCGCCACTGGCAGGTGAACTCACGATTCAGTTTATTTGCAACCGTTACATGTCGTCTTGTGCGGCTTGTATTGAGCCACTGTGTAAGTAAATACTAGACCTTGCTGCTGCATGATTCGGCCGATTCGACGGCTAGTTATTTCATTGACCTGCACTAGAGAGCTAATTCCTCAAGTATTTCTCTGTTCATTAATGCTCGACTTTGCTTTCAAATGATATTAGAGGAACGCTGGTTTAAATGAAAGAAATACAATGGACCCTTGAGTCATATAATATTACCGATGCGCACTGGTATATTTCGACAACTCAAAGTCAAGTTGGTCCTAGTAAATCCGTATCATGGAAGAAAACCACAAGTTTGCGGTTATTATATTTTTTTACATAACACAAAACAAAAGTATTTTTTGGATATTATTAGGGTTCCGAATTCATTAAATTCGGAACCCTGTTTATTAATCAAAACTCAAGGAATATTTTTATCAGTTCAATCTATCAAGGATTGATATAATGCCTCTAAATCTTCAAAAGAAATATTCTTACTGCTCAAATTACTTGGAGTCAACTCCGTACTCTCTTTCTCCACGCAGTGCTGAATAATTGCTGTTAGCTTCTGCATATAACAGCCCGCAAAATTCTCAATCTCCTGCTCAAGATACTGCTTTCTGTTGTAACCAAACGTAAATCGCATTCTTCCTTCTTTCACAATACCACTTACTTCTAATCCACTGCTTCGCTTCAGCACAGGACTTGACTCAAATATATTACCTTAGTCCAATATTAGGAAGAGTGTTCCTTTAAAGTGAAAATCATCACTCTGGGTTCTCACTTAACAGAGAGGACAATCCAAAACGTACACTCTGTTCAATATGATTTACTTAAGTATTCTGTAGTTTGTTGTTATAGCACATTTGACTTAAAGTACACTTATGATTTAGATACACTCTTGTCATCCCTGGTCAGGACAATATTATTAATAGTTTCAGCACCGATGAACGCTTTCATTTGCATTTCTATCTCTGTAAGAATCAGGAAGACTACTACAGCAATAAGGAAATTACCAATTGAACACATTAATGTGAATAGCCAGGAAGAGTTTGCGAAAAAATAATTATCCCCATCTTGCGATCGCAAATGTGAAAAATCATACAGTTAATTTATTAATATCACCACATCAGGGCATTCGAATACTTAAAACGTTACTTTCACAAAATCTATGTATCATCTTGGAGGCCCCTAAGGGAATTGTTATCTGCATTCTATCCCTCAATTCAAGGCTTATCTTTCAGATTTGATTTTATTCGATTTTTCAAATGACCTATAAAGATCTGACCAGGTTCAGAAAGATCGAATTTCTTAATAACAGCTTTATGAATTAAATCGATTTCTTTAGCAAAATTGTAAGCATTGGGCCCAAAAACCCAGCTCCTCTTTAATGGTCTATAGTATTTGATTAGAATTTTCGTAGCCTCATCTTCCTCATATCCCAGAAGTTTAAGTTCACGAATTACGTCATTAATGTAGGGTTTATCCCTCATATGTCTACTTGTTGGATTGTTCATACATTTACCTCCAAGATCCCATGTATTAGTTAGTGACTCAAAAATATATTTTATATTATTTCCGTATTATTTTTACATCATTTCAACTCTTGTAGATATTAGTCTAGCGACAATTATAACTACTCCTTTTTTGCTAACGATCATTTTAGAGTTACCTATCTAGAAGCTTATTCCTACATACAAAACATATATTAAATCTAGGCATCATTTAAAGTATTCTTCTGAACACCACTTTATTTTTATTTCTCTACTTTTTTCATGAATTTTTATTAACTGATTTAGAACAAAAATTCGTTGAACTATATCTTCAGCTATAAAAAACTGTCTCTTAAAATAATTAAGTTGCTTCTGATATGGACCTTGATGCTTTTCATTGTTCTCATATACATGTAACAATTGAATATGGAGATCATAAATTTCTTTGTATGTCATAATAACACCCCTCAGCAGTTAAAAAGTTAATATTCTAAATGTGCTTTTTTTATGTTCATTTAGCCTAACAACTTGCCTTAACAAAAAAGCAACTTCCCTGTTGGCAAGTCGCTTTTAAAACACTCTATAGTAAATCTTTAGTTATTATCTAAGATCCTACCGCTTCGCCTTATAAAACTCATGATACAGCTTCATGAGCGCTCGCTTCTCAATCCGTGACACATAGCTGCGACTGATACCAAGCTCCTTGGCAATCTCCCGCTGCGTTCTTTCTTCTCCACCTGTATCAAGTCCGAATCTGCCAACTACGACTTCTTTTTCCCGGTCATCCAGAATATCAAGGTTACGATAAATCTTGCTTTTCTCAATCTTAAGATCGACCTCTTTAATGACATCATCAGCCTCGGAGCCAAGGATATCGATGAGTGTAATTTCGTTTCCTTCTTTATCAGTCCCTATCGGATCATGTAATGAAACATCCTTGCGGGTCTTTTTCAATGATCTAAGATGCATCAGGATTTCGTTTTCAATACAACGAGCAGCAAAAGTGGCTAGCTTTGTGCCTTTGTTTGGACGGTAGCTTTCAATAGCTTTGATCAGACCAATAGTTCCGATGGAGATCAGATCCTCCATGTCTTCCCCAGTATTATCAAATTTTTTCACTATATGAGCTACTAATCTCAAATTGTGCTCGATAAGCAAATTCCGGGCTTTTGCATCCCCTTCAGCCATCATGCCTAAGTATTTGCTTTCCTCCTGCTCCGAGAGCGGCTGTGGAAATGCGTTGTTCCTTACGTAAGATACCAGCAACGTCAGTTCTTTAATTAGCAACGCGATCGTACTTAAGAATCCAGGCAACTTGGCGACACCTCCCGCACTTGTACAATGAAACCGATCTGTTTGCCTTACGGGTTCATGGTCATCTTATTGTATGTGGGTAGATGCCCAGAAGTGCATGTACATAAGAAAGCAGCATCATAAAAAAATAGTCTTCTCAATAAAGATCACTTAACTATGCTACTTATCATACAGCAAGGTTAAACTTACGTTTGTTAAACGAGTAGCATCAACCATTAGTATTGCCCTTACGTCGAGATGGTAAGAAAAGTTTCTTATTCAACGTCAGTGGAATATCTTTCTCACTTCCTCCACTTTGACCTCCTGTAAGCTCACTTAGGCTTCCGACTACACTAATGTTAAATCCTCCATCTTCTGCTTTGAGAACAATTTCATCGATGAGTGTTTCAATGATAAACCGTTTATCCTCAAATACCAGTTCTGCTCCTTTACTACTTATAAAATCGTTTATCTGCTCGACTATCTTCAGATTCTCCTCATGAGAGTAATGTTGTTCTCTGTGCGTTTTGACCTGCTCCTCATAAAACACCAATTGTGACTGCAATTCATTTATCTCACGAATTAATTTATAGGAATCAGTTGCTAGCTCATCTTCCGTAATTACATCCCGTCGGAACATGATTTTTAACTTATCCATTTCTTTTCTCTTTTCAACGATCTGGCTTTGGATCATACCAGCAGTAAAAAGTAATTCATTAATGACTTCTTCTACTTGCCCCTCTAATCTCTGCATATAGTCTTCTGGATTAGACAATGCCTCCATAACCATATCCCAAATAAACTCTTCCAACACCTCTGCTCGAATACTGCGTGAAGGGCAAGGTTGGGATATCCCATATACTCTAGGAAAAAGATTAAGGCATCGGTAGCAAGTGTATTTAACTCTTTTACCTGTCTTCTTATCCTTTCGCCCCGTGTATGTAGTCCCTCCCCATTTACGACCACAATGACCACACCGAATAAGTGATCTCAACAAGTAATTAAAATGTACATTCCCCGAACGAGTAAAGTTCTTTATACGCCGTTGGCGCGCTTTTTCATATAACTCCTCGGTTATAATCGGTTCAATTCCAACCATAATCCAGTCGTTTTTTTTTCGTATTGTGTATGTTTTTTTTGGATTCCCAAATTTACTCTTTTGTCCCTTGAGTTTCTTCACTTTTCTACGATTGTAATAATACTTGCCGATATATATTTCCGAACTAAGCATCCGACTTATTGAACTTCCTCCTCAGTTTCCACTGACGGAACGTTTTGGGCGGACACCCATTTTGAAAAGCCTGTTCCCAATTTGTCGGATTGTCATATTTTCATTCAGATACCAGTGATATATCTGTCTTACATGCTCTGCCTCCATCTGATTCACAATAAGTTGCCCCTCAACCCAATCATATCCGAAGGGGGCAACGCGCATAGGCATGATCTTTTTGTCCTTTTCTACGGCCTTCAGCCTTCCTCGAACAGTCCTCTTCTTAATTAGAGAAAGCTCATATTGAGCAATAACACTCATCAAATTAAAGAAAAGTTGTCCTTCAGGAGTACTTTGATACTCCGTATCAACAAAGATCAGATGAACATCACGTGACTCAAACTCCCGGCACAAGAACAACTTATCAGTCAGATCACGTGAGAGACGATCCGGATGGGTAATTATGATTTCTCTAACCTGTCCTGCACTAATTAATTCACGTAGCTCATTCATTGCTGGTCGTTCAATATCTTCACCACTAGCCCCCTCTTCCCTAAAGACCTTTACAGAATGTTCAAGAACGCTAAGCTCCTTTGCTTTTTCCATGCAGAGCTCTACCTGGCTTTCTAAGCTATGGCCTTCAACCACCTGCATACCAGTCGATACACGAGCGTGAATCGCAGTATACAAAGAATCCCTCCTATCTAATAACATTTTTTTCTCTTTACAACTTCCCTACAGTTTAAAAAGGACTGACTATTTACAGTTTATTTACAGTATGAAAACCTTTGGTTTTCACGAGAGTCATTTACCAAATTTGCATAATAAGAACACACGTTCTTATTTGTCTATTGTATCCAATTGAATTAAAAATAAACCGACTGCAATTAGTCGGTTATTTGATAATTCTCTTTAATATATAATCGATGACTTTTCCTTTTGCTTTCGCTGCATCAGTTACTTCCAACGCATTCTTAATTGTTTCTAATTTGTTTACTCCTGGAGTATTATTGTTCATTTTTTTTCGTACATTTCGCAACTTCCATCGTTTTAATCCGTTCTTCTTCATCTTTCATCCATTGCTTAATAATCTCTAATGCCTTATCTCTGATTTTCTGATCTACTCTAGACAAAATAAAAACCTCCTGATAATCAAGTTATCAGAAGGTTTCACAGTAATAGCTACCGCTTTTCATTTGTATTTTCAAAAATCCAATTTTCTAAAATCAATGGGTGTATTAAAATCGATTTGGTGGTTTGCTATACATATAATCGCTGCATTCCTTTGACTAGGAATGGCAGTAAGTACATCTCCAAAAACACAGTCAAACTTGCTATTTAATGCTGCTAACAACTCGTTATATTCCCTTATAACTCCTAACTGATTAAAGATCTCCACAAGGAAATTCCCATTCCTACATTCAACTCTGAGAAATAGAGAGTTATCAGGATTAACTCCCTTAAGAATAAAATTTCGTATCCAGACCTCCGTATCTTTCACATTATTCAAGATTTCTAAAAAAGAAATCAACTTCTTCTTTTCAAGACCTAAATGATGAAAGTGATACGTTACCCATTCATTATCCGTTATTCTTTCTTCCATTAACCATTCAGGAGGGACACGAAAAAGTATCGCTAATTGAGCTATGAGTTTCTGCGAAATTTTTGTATTGAAAGAACCCGATCCCATGAACTTTTGAATTGGTGTATGACTAGCATAACCAATAATTTTTGCAACTTCTCTATATGTCATACCGGTGGATTTGAGTAGAAATTCACGTCGTATCTTTAAAGACAACCTCGCTAAAAACCTATGATAATCATCTGCCGATAATCTTAACAACGGATTACAAACAAACTGCCCCTTATTAAGGAAGTTTTCTTGGTAATACTTATCGGTCATTTTTCCTCTGCCAACATTTTTTCCTGCCTCTAACATCCTATTTAAATAAGAAGACTCTTCGGTTAAACTACTCATTCCCATGCTATCACCAAGTAAAGTGTATAAGCTGATAAGGTGATGGTGCTCATTTGTATTCTCAAAAATACAAATGAGCAGTTCGAGTATTTAACGTAAATAATACGTAATCAATTACAAATTGCATGCATTATCAATACTCATAGCCTCGAATCCGATCTGTAAAATGTTTAAAAAAGGGGAACACGCGGTTTAAAGCATACAAAATTATTAGCAACCTATAAATCTGTAAATATCTGTTATCGATACCCCCACCTCCATCCCTAGGTTTTTCTACAGATTTGATTATGATTTGATCAATTTTCGAATTCGAGAGAGTGATGATTAATGAAATACACTTTAATTACCTATGATATTCAATCCATTCTTTCTCTGTTTAAAATCTCTCAATAGATTCCATCACTATCTTATAATACTTATTAATCCCAAGATCTTCTCCGGTTTCAATCAGAAGTAAGATAGAATACACATTTTCATTTGCAATATTTCTAGCTAAGAAGCTTGGGTTATGTACGCTTGAAATATCTATTCACCACACTTCCTTTCTAGATATTTCACATGTTTATCAAAGATATCCCAGCAAAGTCCACATAAAAAAGCTTAGTTCAATTGAACTAAGCTTCGTACTCCATTAAAACAGCATAGAAAAACTTTACCAAAATAAAGTGTTTTACGTAAAAGTGAAATTTTACGTCACGAATGGATAATAAAGGAAAAAAACGAATGTACAAAGAAATCCCAATCTTTCCGAACTGATTCTAACGCTGTTTTTCCATTTATTTATCGTTGCCTGAGCAACTTCTCCGTCCCTGTTAAAACATTAGTAACAAGGAAAATTAGTGTGGTTCGTTGTACATCCAATTTTATACGAACCAAGTATATAAATCAATAAATACTAGAATAATAGATTTTGAGGGGGGATTATTAATGATACCTAAAATGATACAAAATACTCAACACTTCACAGAAACTGATCTAGGAAAGAAAAAAGTTAATTACACTACGCTGAAGACTATTATCGAACGTTCTGGTCCCGATCCTGAGTTTACAAACAAGTTGTTACTAGATATTGAAAAGCATATTGTAAAGCGTAATAAAAAGAGAGTTCATGTCCGTGGTAGCTCTGATTTTCCTCAGCTAATTCTTACATTTAAAAATCATTATGCTCAAAAATACTCACAGACATCATTAAAGCATCATATCTATCATGTCGGTAAGTTTTTAGGTTATGTTCAACGGCAATTTATCGGTGTAGCCCCTCTACATTCGATTTATGATTGCAAAAAATTCACTAAATCAATGGTTGTTTCCTATGAAGAACACTTAGTCGAACGGATGCATCTAGACCAAATTAAAAAAAGCACCTTGAACAGAGTGCTTTTTTCAATGAAATTATTTTTGGATATGTTATCTGCTCTTAAAGTAAATTACATTCGCTACATCATCCCGCAGTCACTGCGTGCCCAAGCCAATAGATCAAACGAATTTGTTAATCTTGAGGAAGTACATGTTCTGCTTGAATCAATAGAAAAAAGCAGTTCAAATTCAAAAATCAGGAACATGTGCATTGTATTACTCATCATGGAACTTGGTTGCCGTCCGATTGAAGTAGCTAATATTCATCTAAATGACCTGAGGTTAACCGAAAGACTTATTACTCTCCATTCAGTTAAATCTAAAACAAGAACCCTAAAAATGAGTAAGGATCTCACGGATATGATTCATGAGTATCTTCATTTTACTCGTTCTTTATATCCAGTCGAACACAATAATCTTTTTGTGACTCATCGATCAAGGTCTCCTATAACATCTCAGATGATAAGCTCAATGTTTAATCATAGTAATAAGATTAGTTTTGGAACGATACGTTTTAGTGCAAAATCACTCCGACATACCTATGCAACTAATGCTCTTGATAATCTTAATGATTTTGATCAAGTATCTGAATCAATGGGGCACAAACATCGTCGTTCAACGGAATGGTATATTCATAGAAGTGTGCAACGTTTGCTGGCTAAATCCCTCCCCCGTAATCCTTTAAATCGAATGAACGAGGTGTAACATGGACTTTGAATACCAAGTTAATATAACTCCCGAGGAAATATGTGAACTCTACAAAATTGATGTCCACGATTTCCTGGTGCTTGTTGAAGGCAAAAAAACTATTCGAGACGAAAAAACTATACTTTATGTTATTGAGGAATATATAAAAACCTTAAGGATGAACAGAATAAAATCAGAACTCACCATAAAGTATTACATCACAGTCCTTAGAAAATTTGCTCGGTTTTTATTACTAAAAGAGTCCGAATTTAAAATGGTAGATTTAACGGAGGAGCTTTTTTTCGAATTCACTGATACTTGTAAGCCTAGGAAAGAAGAGAAATTAACAGCTAGAACCTTCAACACCTACCAATCGATTATAAAAAACGTGATGGATTTTGCACATACACGAAGGTACGTGAGTGAGGATTTACGCTTTAAGATCGAAAAATTCAGAGGCGAAATTCTACCTAGATATCTCCCCGATGAGCTTATACCTCTAATTTTAAATCAAGCCAAACAAACTAACTGGCCATTTTTAAATTTTGCTTTAATCTATTTTATGCTCGGTACTGGATGTCGAGTGAGTGAAGTTGCGAACCTGAGGATTTGTGACTTTCAAATTCATGAGGACCTTATTTTCATACGAAAAGGGAAAGGAAACAAACAGCGTTACATCCCCATGTATCCACAAGTAAAAAAAGTCATTTTAGATTTTCTAGCGAGAACCGGAGTCTATCATTGGGACATAAGAGATGAATCTTATCTCTTTGCAAAAAGATGTTACGAGAATCGCGAACCCATCATGATTCGTAATATCCAACGAATGGTGACAGGCATATATGAAAAACTCGGGATTAAAGGAGCGTACACTGTTCACAGTTTACGACATACATTCGCGTATAATTCATTATCAGCAGGTATGGCAATATACGATCTCCAAGAAATTTTAGGTCACAATAATATTGAGACTACAAGAATCTATACAAAGCGTCGTCCCATCGATTTGAAAAATGCAGTAAATAAGTATCCATTTCCGCTTGAAAAGCTAGTTGCTCAAATAATGGGGATTGGAGAGAATTAGCATGATCAATTTCATTCAGGAAATTAATAACTATAAAAAGATAAGTAAATTATCGAAAGATAGATTCAATAGGTATCTAAACTGTCTTTATCATTTTTGCGATTTCCTTGCAGATCAACTTCACTGCAATCCAGATGAAGTGAACCTTGATAAGATTTATCAACTGAAAAATGGAAGCAACATCATCGCTTACAAACCAATAGATGCGGGGATCATTGACCACTATCTTATGAACCAAGTGAAGAATGGATATTCAAATTTAGAGTCGTCCACCCTTGCAATGAAAAGTTTTTTTAGGTTTTTAGCAAACAACCGTAATTTCCCTAATATAGTGCCTCATATGAGATTCAAACTCAACGATTATATTCCAGCTGCTAAGTCAATACGAATACTCAGCAGACATGAATTGCTAAGATTTTTACACAGTTTAATATCCCATAGTGACAACTTAATCCGTGATACTCTATTGTTTTCATTGCTTTTATCTACAGGTTGTCGGATATCAGAAATAACAGAATTGAAGTTTTCTGATCTAAACTTTGAGGATGAGATGATCACACTTCTCAAAACAAAAAATAAAATTCAACGGGTTATTGTCCTTCGCAAGGGGTTTGGAGCCCTGCTACGTAAGTACCAGTCTATAAACGAATTAAAAGACAACGAATGTCTTTTCCCCGGAAAGACCAAAAATATCCCTATTACTAGACAGTTCGCAAGTAATCTCTTTAAAAAATATCTCATTTTGGCCAATTTACCTGATTTGAGAATTCATAGTCTTCGGCACTCCTTCGCTACTCACATGCGAGACGAAGGTATGGATTTATTAACCTTAATGGAACTTCTAGGTCATCAGAAACTTCAAACCACTCTAAATTATACGCAGTCGTATTACACGAGGAATGCACATATACGAATAAAAGAGCATGAAGAATTTTATCGAAAGTTTCGATCTCGAAAATAAAGTGCTCTTTAGCTGCTGTAATACTTAATTTAATCTAAAATCTATTGAAATGACTAATATTCAGTAGCTTGCTGCGTAATAGATTCATGTGTACTATTGCTCATAATCAAGTCTATCCATTCCTTGTGCTCCCTCCAGCCGTTTAAGACACGAATTCCTTGGTACGCAAGTTTTTTCACCCACTCTGTTTCTGAACGAAGTGAATCTGTTTTGGTATGCTGAATATCAACGATCTGAAATTCTGGTTCTAGATTGTCCATCTGAATGTTGGAAATCATCTTTTTATATGCCCTATATTTATGCGAGTCTTTTAAGTGATTAATTTTCCTGTATTCTATATTACGAGTTTGTCCTACATAAAAAGGTATATTAGTCCGTGGATCAATAATAAGATAAGTAAAATATGGCCCTGGCTCCTCATCTTCCATGGGAGAAGAGTAATTTTGAACAGTATATTTTGCAGTATCAAAATGAAAGATCGGACTTTTTGATTCTGGTAACATTTGCCCCCACCACATTTCAGCCAATTCAATCTTAGAAAATGACTTGTATACAGCCCCTTTATATCCTTCTACGTATTGTTTGGCTCCTTCTTCCCAAATATCAAAAATTCCTATTTTCTTCCCTTTAATAACAACATAAAATTTACTTCTCATAAGAACCTCTCTCAAAAACCTTAATGTTTTTTTGACTTGTACTTTCTGAAATATAATTTTTATAAGCATAATCCCCCAATTTGTTAGTACTCCTGTTCTAACTTCTTTTGACGTACATGCCAAGTCTCCCACTCTTTTTTCTCATGATCGTAGGCCACTTGATTAACAATTCTGGGATAAATCTCACTTATTTCATCTACAGGATTTAATCCAAATATATGACGGTGCGCGTTCTCAGCAATAAATCGATTAAGGGTCTCAGCTAACTCTCTGGTAACATTATTCATTCTTACCTTATTTCCGACCTGAGTATATAGCAATAATCTAGGTGATAACGGAAAGATGATTTCTGCACCCTTATTTCCCCATCCCCCTTTAAAATCATAAGATCCATCTTCATAATAATTCAACCTCACTAATGGATTGTCACTTGTAACCCAAAGCAATTCTCCAGGAGAACGAAGTATACTCCATGTATGCTCATTCAGAACCTTATAAGTAGTAGTAAGTAAGTGACGGATAGAAAATAACCAAACTCCACGCCCCAACAATACTTCTGTTTTCAACTGTCCCAGCTCAGATGCAGTGCCATTTTCCTTAGTTACTCGTATTGGAATTAATTTGCTATCAATATATTCCTTATTTGCGGGAATAAGCCCCTCATTAGGGTCAGCTTTCATTTTACTGAGAGTTGTCTGCATCGCTTCTTCAATTATAGTTGGCATCTCTAACTTCCATCGCTCCAATTGTTGTATATACCTTTCAGGATTACGAATATCTTGAAGTGCAACAAATCTGAGCAGATGCTCCCATTCTTGTTTACTCAAAGGCTCATCAGAACGAGCTTTAGTCAAAGCAATTTGCGCGGGTGTCTCTATTTCCTGATCCATCCATACTTCAATTTCATCTGAATCAGCCCCTAAAATACTTCGTGTAAATAGATGATGGTGATTAGCTATAATCTTAATGGAAGATTGAAACCACTCCGGGACTGAACTATGCGAAACTAGGGTCCGATAAGTCCATACTCTATTATGATTATTCGCCCAGGTCTTTAAATAGGATTGTGATACATAGTGATGATTCTTTCTAAGATTCTTCAATGGACGAACCCCCATATAACCACTATTTTCATACTATTAATTACCTCGCTATTACAGCCTTTCCGCACTACTCACGTCCTTCCAACCAATAACGGACCTTTTTTGTTGAACTCATACCACTAGGAGTATCTGATAAAATTTCGATCTCTACATCTTCAATACTGAGCATAGCACTACATACTGAAGGCATCCTATTCGACAAATTCATTTCTTTATGTATTTCGCCTGAGATAAAATCGATATAAGGCAAACCTTGTTCCGTTGCATTTACAATAGTCTCAAATATGTATAGCCTTATTTCATCAGTCAGACCTCTGCTATTTATAGCTGAAGCTTTATTATTTACAGTTGAAGGTTTTTTGCGACTGTTGTTAATAGCTGTTTGATTCTCCGCAAACTTACTGATCATCTCAAGCTCATGTTGAGGGAATCTGTTTGGTTCACTCATCATGTATCCGACTTGCCAAAAATACATATCAACTAGTTTCATAGGGATATATTCATTACCTTCACTTGTTAGTAACTCTCTACACTTATTAAATTCGACTTCATTATCCAGATAAAAATCTACTATAGTAACAAGTGACTCTTGGGTAAAGGATGTTTTGCTTAATCCATGCATCTTCATTGCACTCACAAAAAAACGATCGTAAGCGGGAACAATTCCAAATAGCCCTAACAGTATTTTTGAAGCAAGTGTGTCACTAACTGAGATGATCTCATTTTTACCATTAACGGGTGTAACATTACTCGAATAGGATTCTTTCACATCTTTTATGAGCATCTCAATTTCATCATAATATTGATGTGAAGGAGTATTGCCATGCTCAGGAGAGTAGAACTGTTTATACTTCTTTTCTATAAAAACTTTTCTTAAAAGATATTCATGAACTTTGTAATCCTTTTGAAGTAAAAATGTCCCTCCTCTAAGCATCCCCCAACTAGCCAGATAAAAAGCCAAATGTAAACAAGCGTGATCGAATACTCTTGCTTCGTTGAACATCTCATGATTCCCTTTAAAAAATCGATAGCAATGTTGCCAAGATAAGAATCTATGATGTTTATCCATAAGAGACTGCTTATGATACTCTGACACTATATTAAATATCATCTAAGTTCCACCTCACTTTTATTTATTACATTCTACATTCATAGGTGTGGTGTTAGCCCCCCCTTGTAATATTACGCAATACGACAAACTAAGGTTATGGAGTGAGAAGGCTAATAGTTTGATATCTTCTTGCTGTATAAGCAGATGTAGAGTACTGTGAACCATACCATCTACCGGTATGCTGTGTTCGAGAACCGTTACTGTAGTCTTGATAAATAAAATAAAGGTGCTCAAGGGAAGATTGAGCACCTTTATTTAAATCATGAATAACTAAAATACTATACTACTTTATCACTTGTTGATAGTATATCTATATACTGATCTTCAGAAATAACAACAATTAAACACTTAATGCCTTCTTCTTTTTGCTTACTAATATACCTTAATGCAGAATTGAATCTTGCCCCTCTAGATGGTTCTCCTATTGAACGAGCAGCTCCATCAAGTATTATACCAAGACCAAAGCATTGACCGTATTGATCGACCATTATTGCACCATCAATATTAGAAACTAATTCAATGACTTCATTTTCTAAAAATGCAGCCTTTACTAAAGTACCAGAATAACTTAATCTTTCTGTTTCCTCGATTGCCTTTTCGGAAATTACTATCATCGTTCCATGTCTTTGAGCTGCTGCTCGCCCTACTAAATCATCTAGTCTTGCTTTATCCACATCAGATATATCATTTCCAAACATGATATCTAACTTTGAGTATAACTCATCTCTATAACTAATTTCTGTTGGTAAATACGGCCTAAGATTTAAAAAACCTAAAAACCTCTGTCCATTTTTATCCAGTTGCCAATGTAAGTATTCTTTAAACCTCACCTTGAAATAATTACTTTCTTTATTAACAGAACCGATAGCATACGCTTCATAATTATCATTAATTAATAAAGATATAGAATCATTAGTCATCTGCAATAATTTTCTAATATGCTTGTGCTCTTTAATTTCAATATTATGTTCAAGTTCTACCAAAATTCTAACTTTATGCTCATCGTCACTAACTTTATTTTGCTTTGAATTAATATAAATAATACTTCCATTATTTATTTGGTTTTCGTATTTAAGAGCAGATAATATATCAAAATGAGTATAATTATCCATTAAAAATTTCTCTGAATTAACTACAGCACGTTTAAATATTTCGTCATAATTATGATTATTGTAACCCAACTCCCAACCAATCTTTAGATGCTTAATAAATGGATGTACATCCCTTGTCCAGTTTAAGTATTTTAGAAACATTATTCTATCGAACTTTATTAATACTAATTCAAATGAATAATCACTACGCGGATCAAACATATATCTACCATATTCAGTAGCATCAGAGCACCAATATACAAACTCGTCATTTTTTCTATGTAAATTTTTCTCTATTGTAAAAGAAAAATGCATTGTTTTACTTTCTAGAGACTCAATCCTTTGAAATTCATTATTTATAAAAATTTCTACCGCATCTATTATTTCTGTTTTTTCTGAGTCTTCCGGCAATACACAAACATGATGGGATACATTTTTTTTGAAATATATATCAACTTTGTATACTTCCTTAACGCAACATTCCAAGATTTTTCTTGGTAATATTTTAGAAAATTCATCAAGTATTTTTTGTTTATTTCTTTGATATTTTTGTTCATTTATTTTATCAAGTTCTTCTTTATAGTCAAAAATTCTATCATGTAGTTTTCTTTTGTCTAGTATTCTTTTTTCCAAATCCAAACTACACCTCTTCCTAATGTCTTCCTCTTCAATTAATCCTCTATTTCTGATTTTAATAGATACTATTTCTAGAAAGAAGTACTATCTGTCATTGGAAATTAAATATATTTTATAATGGTTTTCAGCCTTATGCTTCGTTCTAATTACATAAAAATTAAATTATATAACCCTAAGCTTAATTACTCTCTACTTTAGGAACCACTAATTCAGTTAATGGAGAAAATTTGCTCTCCTCCATCTTCTTAAATGGAATGCCTTTCCTATCTGCAAGCATTGAAGTAAATTCGTCTATATCAAATAAGATCTTTTTAACACTCTTTAATTCTTTAATAGGCTCAATTTGGTTTAGAGGGCTTTCAATACTTTCAATTAATTCTTGAAGCTTCTTCTCCTCTTGTGCCCAATATTTAGCATAACTTACTCTACCAGATATATCATAGACATTAGCACCTACTAAAAAATCATCATTTATGCCACTATACCGAATTCTTTCATTCTCAGAAAGAATCATAAACAGCATTTTATTTTCGTAATTTCTGTTTTTCATTGTCTCTAAAACTTCATACATACATGCCCTTGATTTTAAATAGGAATCACTAATAATCATTACAACAAAATCATGTTCATCTATGCTGTTCATGAAATCTCTAAAACTTTCCTTATACATAACGTCACGTTCATCTCTTGAAACATGTACACCATGTGGTGTTAATACCTCTTGTAGCTTTTTATCAACTATATCAGCTATCACTCCGTCTTTGCTGCAATAGGAAAGAAACACCCTTTTATTTTTTATATTATGAGTAATAGAATCTTCATCTTCAGCATCAATTAAACAAACCTCAAGATAACTTAGAATGTAATTAATGAAAGGAGCAACTGTTTTTCTAGTAAAAGCTTGGTATTTATCCTTATACGATTTTTCACTTGTATAAAACATAACCAAACCTCTCAACTTGTTCGGATTAAGTCTGAAGAAGCTGAGCAATTGATAAACGAAAGCCACTACCATTTCATCCCCGCTAGGCAGCGAAAGTGGCCCCCATGCATTTTTTTCACTTATTGCAGTCGGAATATCAAACTGATGTACATTGCACTTTTCTATATACTCAGATAAAACTGCATCTTTCTCAATGAAATTCAGCATATCCTCAAGAAAGTTAAATTCTTCTTCGCTATCCATTGACAGAAACTGAGCCGCTATTCTTCTAAATTGCGCTGATGTTTTCCTTAAATTTTTCTTATTCATATATGACAACCTCCACATTTAGGACAGTAAGCTCCAACTAAATGATCAATCTCTCTAATTTTTAAATCGATATTACAACATTCTAAATTAACTTTAAGATAACAATTTGAAGCCTCATATAACTCGAGATTAGAATTAACTTTTGGAATTTTCATATCCACTTTTATAAACTTATTTTTATTTAATGACTTAATCGAAGCACCTAATGTTTTTTGTATTTGATCAATAGCCCATTGTGATATTATTTCATGGCTCTTCTCAATAACTTCTGTAGTATAAAATGTATTCAAATGATTAGGAATACCACAAACAGGACAAAACATGTGTAGAAAATCCCCATTTTTGAATTCATCTCCGAGAACCATAAAACGATTTTTACAGTAATCACATTCTAATTCCATAAAGCCTTGAGAGTCTAAAGGTATTAAGATATCAAAATTCACAACACTCATAGCTCCACCACCATTAATTTTCTGGTCTGTTTCTAATTAATTAAGTTGCCATAATCAATTCCCATAAATTCGAATCCAAGAGTAAATGAACTAATCTCCATTAACCCCAATTTAATCCATAGATAAATGATATCCTATTTTCCATTTGCTTTCCAGATGATTCTTATATTCACACTACTCTACTCAGCTCGCCTCGACTGCTTATAATCATGGGAGCTAACACGCCCATTTAAATCATATAGTCTCCATTTTTTTGATATAATTATTGATTATGTTGTCGTATTAGGAGGAACGGTTATGTACATACAAAGTCTAAAAATTAAAGGTTATAAAAAATTTAAGAATTTCACCATTGATTTTGGTCCTCACATTAATGTTTTAATTGGCGAAAATGAAGCAGGAAAAAGTACGATATTAGAAGCAATAGATATTGTGCTTAATCAAAAGACATTTATCTCTCCTAACGCTAGTTTTGAACAATACTTTAATCAAGAAATTGTACAGGAATATAAAATTCAACCGTCTATTAAGAATCTCCCCAAGATCGAAATCGAATTATTTTTCAATGATGAAAAGGATATACGCTCTGAGTATTTTAATGGACTCCATTCGTCGTTTTCTCCTACTATGAAAACCGGCATAAAATTCACATATAAATTTGATGAGAATCATCATGAACTATTAGATATTCTATACGAAGGCAATTATGACGAAACTTTTATTCCTCTAGACTATTACATAGCTGAATGGAATACTTTTGCTGGACGGAAATACATAAACAAGAATTCGCCTCTCAAGAATGTTTTAATCGATAATTCAACTAGAAAAAACAACCTCTTTGATTCTTACTCCAGACGAATCTATATTAATAAGTTAGCTCCACCAGATAGACAAAATCTATCACACCAATTTAGAAAAAACGTTCAACATTTTGTAAACAGCAATACGGAAAAATTAAATCTACAAGACTATAGTTTCGGCATTGATGAAGGAAAAACTGTATTAGAAAATTTACTAGATTTGAAAAGCGAAGGTGTTTCGATTCAAAACAAAGGAAAGGGTAAGGAGAACTTAATCAAAACTGAAATTGCATTAGAAGTTAGAAGCGATTTGATTTTGCTGGAAGAACCTGAAAATCATTTAAGCTATTTAAATACACGAAAGCTTATTAAAGATATTCAAAATAAATGTGATAGTGCTCAAATTATCATTACTACTCATGACCCATTGATTGTAAGTAGGTTGGATTTAAGAAATACCATCTGGATTTGTAATGGAAGGTACTACTCTTTAGAAAATATCCCGTCAGAAACAGCAGATTATTTCATGAAAACAGATAATATGCAGCTTTTAAATTATATATTAGCTCAAAGAGTTATTTTAGTAGAAGGAAATAGTGAGTATATTTTATTACCTCAGTTGACTTTAAATACTTTCAATTACACCTTAGAAAACCATGGTGTTGAACTTTTGTCAGGAGGAGGCATTACATATAAACATTACATGGAATTATCAAAAATAGTTATGAATCGACTTTTGGTAATCACAGATAACGATGGTGATCAAGAAACTATTGATTCTATCTTTGAAACTAATAAAGAAAATTCTAATATCCTTATAAAATGTTCATCAGATATAAACGAATTCACTTTCGAAGTATGCCTTTTTAATGCAAACCGATCAAAGCTTCAAACTATTTCGGAAAAGAAACCCGGAACTACTGCCGAATACCGCAAGAAAGCTGTCAACCAAAATTTAGCATACCTGCTTAAAAATAAAACCGAAGCAGCCCTAAGAATATCTGAAGAAGATAATTATAAAACTCATGTTATTCTACCTCAGTATATTCAGGAGGGAATTGAATGGCTCATTCAAAAATAATGCTTGCCGTGGCAGGCTCAGGAAAAACTCATTATATTGCAAATCATTTGAATCCAGCTGCCAACAATCTGGTCATTACTTATACAAGACAAAATGTAGATAATCTAAAGAAAGAACTTAAAAAAGTTAACGGTGGGCTGCCAAAAAACACTCATGTATTAACATTTTCAAGTTTCTTATATAGATGGCTCCTTAAACCATTTGAGCCGGTTTTAACGATTGGAAACAAAACGGCCTTTATTACCTCAGGAGTTGAAATTATTAAATCTCCGGAACCACTAAGTATTTCAGGTAAGCCAAATCCAAGATACTTTAAAAAAGATGATTATAGACATTACCTTCATTCCCAAAAATATTATGTTTCAAGAATGTCTGAGTTGATTTTAGCGCAATCAAAAGAAGTATTAAAAAAGATGTTTGAGCGTTTAAAGTATTTTTGTGACCATCTTTATTTTGATGAACTTCAAGATTTCATGGGTAAAGATTTTGAACTTTTAAAGCACTTTATTAGTGAACCTGATTTAGACGTTTTCGCTGTTGGTGATTTTCATCAGCATTCGGTTAGCAAGTCAGATTTTACAGCAAGTAAACCATATTTAAAAAAAGGTAAGACATATTTGTCTAAAGATGAATACAAACTCTTGTTTAAAGGAACGGCAACGATCGATGAGATAACACTGCTTAAAAGCAGACGTGTACCAGCAAAAATATGCACATTTATCAGTGGTAAACTTGGTATATACATTGAATCAGCTAGTCCAGTTCAAGGACATTACGAGTTATTAGAGGATGAACAAAAAATAATTCATACATTAGAGGATTCTGATACTGTAAAGTTATTTTATAACAGCAGTGCCATGTACACTTGTTCACCAACAATAAATTGGGGGTATTCCAAAGGTGATACATACAAAAAAAGCTGCATTATTCTTACAAGGACCTTTGACTCCTTATTTGATGAAAATTTCTCATGTACTCACTTATCACCATCTCAAATAAATACTCTATATGTAGCTATGACTAGAGCTACACATGAACTGTTTTTCATTAAAGAGAAGGATTTCAAAAAAATAAAAAGTAAGTACACTGGTTGTTGAAACCAATGTACTTACTGAAGCTTTTCAATAAATTGATTAAAGATCATAAGTGACATTATATCGTGTCCATAACCTCTTTACTATATGGGCGACAAGTCTCAAATTGTGCTCGATAAGCAAATTTCGGGCTTTAGCATCCCCTTCAGCCATCATGCCTAAGTATTTGCTTTCCTCCTGCTCCGAGAGCGGCTGTGGAAATGCGTTGTTCCTTACGTAGGATACCAGCAACGTCAGTTCTTTGATTAGCAACGCGATCGTACTTAAGAATCCAGGCAACTTGGCGACACCTCCCGCACTTGTACAATGAAACCGATCTGTTTGCCTTACGGGTTCATGGTCATCTTATTGTATGTGGGTAGATGCCTAGAAGTGCATGTACGGGGGAAATTGTACAAACCCTTTATTAGTCTCACCGCTTTAGCTTCATTAATGATCTCATCCATCTGCTCCCAGTTCTGCTCAACGGAGCGACGCTAATTAGTCATGATAAAAATGATGCAGCAAGATCCAGAACGAAAAACAGTACAGCTGCCTTAGCAAACCGCTCCAGCCTGCGTATTTTCGGGATATCAACACTTTAATAGAGCGTTTACTAGACCAGTTTCCAACTAGTTAGGAAGCACTTTTCATGTTGACTTTTCAACATATAGTGATTAAAATAAACAACGCACACTAAATATAGTATGCATATGATTTTCCAGTATTTATAGCTTATCTATTCAATCTTTACAGTAATATATACAGGGGGAGAGACTCCATGCTAGTCGCATACGATTCAAAAACCGGAAACGTCAAACGCTTCATTGGTAAGCTTAAGCTGCCAGCTGTGCAGATTGAAGAGCATATGACCATTGACGAGCCCTATGTGCTTATTACATATACCACCGGCTTTGGACAGATTCCAGAGAAGGTGTCTACTTTCTTGAAGAACAATTATTCCAATTTGAAAGGCATCGCCGCCAGCGGCAACAAGAACTGGGGCGAGCTGTTCGCGCATAGCGCAGACTTGATTGCAGATCGGTACAATGTACCAGTTATCGGTAAATTTGAGCTGTCGGGCACATTTGGTGATGTGGAACGAATTAAACAGGAGGTGAGCCGAGTTGCGGCATATTGAACTAAACAACATGTTGATGAAGAGAGACGAAAGTGGTTTCTTTCAATTGGATAAAGACCTTGAGGCAGTAGCCGAATTTATGCGGGATGTAGAACGGCGGAGCTTGGTTTTTGAGAATACAAAAGCCAAGGTTGATTATATGATTGAACAGGATTTCTACGAAAATTTTTACGAACAGTACAGCTTGGCTGAGATTGAAGATGTCTACCAAATTACCCATTCTTACAACTTCAGCTTTCCATCCTATATGGCTGCTTCGAAGTTCTATACGGATTACGCTGTAAAAAGCAATGACCGCAAGCAATATCTGGAGCATTATCCGGACCGTGTGGCGGCAGTTGCCCTTCACCTAGGGCGCGGGAACGCCGCTACTGCTGGCATGCTTGCCCGTTCGATGATGGAGCAGCGTCTGCAGCCAGCGACCCCAACCTTCTTAAACGCCGGCAAGAGCCGTCGCGGTGAGCTTGTCTCCTGCTTCCTTATCGAAATGGACGACTCGCTTAATTCGATCAACTATGTGCTCAACACCTGCATGCAGCTGTCGAAGATCGGCGGTGGCGTGGCTGTCAACCTGTCCAAGCTTCGTTCACGCGGAGAGACAATCAAGGGTGTCGAGGATGCGGCTAAGGGCATTATACCTGTGCTCAAGCTGATGGAAGACGGCTTCTCCTATGCTGACCAGATGGGTCAACGTAAAGGTTCTGGAGCCGCCTACTACAACATTTTTGGATGGGATGTTCTTGAATTTCTCGACAGTAAGAAGATCAACGCCGACGAAAAAACAAGACTCAAAACCCTGTCCATCGGCCTGATCATTCCGAATCGCTTCTATAAGCTGGCGAAGGACAATGAACCGCTCCATGTATTTGCCCCTTACAGTGTGTACAAGGCTTATGGCACGCATCTTGATGACATGGATTTGGATGAAATGTACGATAAGCTGCTAGCCGATCCACGTGTCAAAAAGAGAAAGGCCATGAGCGCACGGGATATGCTGACCAAAATCGCCATGATCCAGCTGGAATCTGGCTATCCATATATCATGAACAAGAGCAACGCCAATGAGGCCCATGCCCTGAAAAACGTTGGACAGATCAAAATGTCCAACCTCTGCACGGAAATCTTCCAGCTGCAGGAGACCTCAGAAATTGCTGATTACGGACAGGAAGATACCATCCGCCGTGATGTAAGCTGCAATCTGGCTTCCTTGAACATTGTCAACGTGATGGAGCATGGCAAAATCCGTGAATCAGTACATGAAGGTATGATCGCCTTGACTGCAGTCAGCGATATGACCAGCATCTCTAATGCCCCAGGCGTAGCCAAAGCTAACAAAGAGATGCACTCCGTCGGTCTCGGCGTCATGAATCTGCACGGCTATCTGGCCAAGAACAAGATCGCTTATGAGAGCGAACAGGCTCGCGATTTTGCCCGGACCTTCTTCATGACCATGAACTACCATTCACTGGAGAAAAGCATGGAGATCGCTGCTGCAACCGGCCGGTCTTTCCATGGATTTGAGGCTTCTGATTATGCTACAGGAGCTTATTTTGAGCGTTACCTGACTACGGATTACCGCCCTGTAACGCCAAGGGTACAAGAGTTGTTCGGAGATATTTTCATCCCATCCCCTACGGATTGGGAACAACTGCAGGATGCAGTAAAAGTAAATGGCCTGTACCATGCTTACCGTTTGGCAATTGCGCCGACAGCCAGCATTTCCTATATTCAAAATGCTACTTCAAGCGTTATGCCTATTGTAGAGCAGATTGAGACACGGACTTATGCTAATTCAACGACTTACTATCCGATGCCGTACCTGCGTCCAGACAATGTATTTTTCTATAAATCGGCTTACCAAATGGATCAGTTCAAGGTGATCGATTTGATCGCGGAAATTCAGCCCCACATCGACCAGGGCATCTCGACCGTTCTGCATGTTAACAGTGATGTTTCCACCAGAGAACTGGCCCGCTCCTACCTGTATGCGGCGCATAAAGGCTTGAAGTCGCTGTATTACACCCGGACCAAAAAGCTGTCCGTCGAGGAATGCCTCACCTGCTCGATCTAACTGGAAGGCTATAGCCGCAGAAAAGGAGATTGCCATATTATGACCGCTATCCAAGCCGTTAACTGGAACCGTCCCGACGACGATTTCTCATTGATGTTCTGGAATCAGAACATTATGCAATTCTGGACGGACGATGAAATCCCATTATCCGATGATAAAATGTCCTGGCTCACGCTCAGTGAGCAAGAAAAGGACTCCTATATGAAGGTACTCGGCGGACTCACACTGCTGGATACGATTCAAGGCGGAGTAGGTATGCCGCAGATTATGGAGCATGTCGAAGGTCTTCAGCGCAAGGCTGTGCTTGGCTTTATGGGCATGATGGAACAGATTCACGCCAAATCGTACAGTAGCATTTTCACCACTTTGTCCTCCACAGAGGAGATTGACAGTGTGTTCCGCTGGGTTGAAGAGAACCCTTATCTGCAGTTCAAGGCAGAGACCATATCACAATATTACAAAAAAATAGATTCACCCAAAGATCTGTACCTTGCCATGGCAGCCTCAGTGCTGCTCGAGAGCTACTTGTTCTACAGTGGCTTCTTCTACCCGCTTTATCTAGCTGGCCAAGGCAAAATGACATGCAGCGGTGAGATCATCGACCTTATTCTGCGGGATGAGAGCATCCATGGCGTATATGTCGGTGTGCTGGCGCAGGAGATCTTTGACGGGCTACCAGATGACGAGCAGCGTGAGCTACACCAGAAGCTGGTAGACCTCCTTAGACTGCTACATGAGAATGAAGAACGTTATACCGAGCAGATCTACGCTCCCATCGGACTGGTGGACGAGGTCAAGACCTTCCTTAGATACAATGCTAACAAAGCCATGATGAATCTGGGGCATGATCCGCTATTCGACGAGGAAGAGATCAACCCGATTGTTCAGAATGGCATCAGTACCCACACCAAGCAGCATGATTTCTTCTCGAAAAAAGGTAACGGATACGTCCGGGCGCTTAACGTGGAACCGCTGAAAGATGAAGATTTTCAATTTTAAATATAGATAAAGCAAAAAGTGCGGAGAAAATTCTCCGCACTTTTTGCTAACTGTAGGATTAGATTATTGCAAGCTTTTCAGGTATGTTCTAGCTTCTTCGTAGGTATCGTAAGCATCTGCAAAATCTCTACCAAAAATACGTTTCAATTGCATCTTCCAAATTGGGTTTTTAGTTACATAAGCCCATCCTGCTTGACCAGCTTCACTCGCCATAGCACCTGTAGGGGCTAGCATAGCTGCAACCTCAGGAGTAAGTACACTTTTAGAATCAGTTACATCAGTTGTTCCTGTAAATTTAGGTTTAACAAGCTTCATGATATTTTCAAAATCTTTCAGGTATCCTGGAACATCTTCAGCTGAAAAATCAATAGATACTACATCGATATGGTTCTCATTTTGGTTGTACTTAATTGTGTATGACATAATTATTTTTCCTCCAAGTTTTAACGTTATTTTTTTAATAATAGAGATGAAATGTATGTAACTTCACAGACAAAAAATACCCGCCCCATGCTTTTTCAGGGCGACGACATCTACTTCCTGTATCGTTTTTATAACAACACCCTTTCTAGAATCTTAACTAATACATATTACCTATATTATTATCGACAAATTTCTTTTTTTATTTATATTAAAATACAAATTTCTACAAATTCCAACATATCCATGGTCATATTTTCCTTAATTCATTCATTTTTGTGTATCTACTGTCTCTTGCAGCCATTCATTTTGCCAACATACGAAGAATCTGTTTTTTAGACAACTAAAAAAGGCTCTGCGTGCGACTTCCGATTCCAATCCAGTCATCCTTCAGGTTTTTGGAATCAGAATACGCCGCAAAGCCTTTAATACTATATATTAGTTGTTATATAAGTAAATCAATCCGTGATTACTTTGTTGCGGAATAGCCCCCGTCAATCACATGTGCTGTACCTGTAATAAACGAAGCCTCATCACTTAGTAGGAAGCATGCAAACGCAGCTACTTCCTCAGGCGTACCGTATCTACCCAGAGCCGTTCCAGAAGCGATAAGAGATTGAAGCATCTCTACATCATCAGACAACAGCTTTTCATATCTGTTCATGGTTGGTGTAGGGATAGGTCCTGGGCAAAGGGCATTTACTCTAATGTTACGGTGACCCACTTCTTTGGCAACCGATTTAGTCATCCCCACAATAGCATGTTTACTTGCTGAATAAGCTGCATCATTGGCCATCCCGATAAAAATACCATGCAAAGAGGAGCAGTTTAGAACGGAAGCTCCAGATTTCATATGAGGTAATGTATAATGCAACATGTAGAATTGGCTAGTGAGATTTGTCTGAATCACTTTTTGAAACAACAACGGATCATAGTCTATAACATCCGTATTGTCTCCTGTAATTGCTGAGTTATTATATAGGCAATCAATTTTTCCATAAGCCGCTAATGTTTGATCTACGATATTTTTGCAGTCTGCTTCGAGAGAAACATCTGACCGAACAAACATCGCTTCCCCACCTAGAGCCTTAATTTCCTCAACTGTGTTAGCGCCAGCATCTGATCGATTGGCAACTACTACAGTACCGCCCTCTCTCGCTACTCTTAAGGCTGTAGCTTTTCCGATTCCGGTACCTGCACCTGTAATAATAACTACTTTGTTCTCAAATCTGTTGCTACTCATATGCGCACCACTTTCTTATGTCTTTTTCAGGAGGAGGATTCGAACCTCATAGACCCTAATATCGCCTGATGCAATATGGATTGGAACATTTTTGCAGAAAAATCGACAAAATTATCCTCTATATGACAACTTTATTGTATTTAATTGTATATAGCAATGAATATTTTAATCTGTTTTTACAACAATTGAGAATTTGGTTTTGATCGTCATAAAAAAACACCCCTTAGAATTTCATCAGATAAACCAGAAGTTTTATCCGATGCTTATTCTAAGGGGTTTGATAATTTGTAAATCCGTCGTTGTTAATGAAACCATACTCCAAATAAATTATTTATTGGCTTATAGATAAGAATAATCAGAAACAGAGGACTCGGGATGTTCAATTTTAACAACGCACATACGGTCGTGCCAAGTCCCAAAATCCAAAATATAAAATATACGCTAAGATCACGTACTCGGCGCTTTCGCACTAATTTAGGCAAATCAAGTGCCATACAACCTACAGCAAGCACCAAAAAAAACAATAACACCATTCGACTCACTCCTTGATTTTTTCAAGAAAAGAATTATCTGTGAGACCTACGCGGTTAATAACTACTGAGGCACTATAATGGATGGGCAATGATTTGAGGTAATTGTCGCCTTTTTTTTGCTGTAGCTTTGTCCAGGCTTTAGGACTGGCATGGTAGATCGATTGTCCAAATCCCATAATATCAACATTGAAGCGATTAGTTACTTGCTCCACAGTGTTTTGCATCCGCTCTATAATCCGTTCCTCTGTTTCCTTTTCCAAACGTTTTATGGTGCTTTCCGATTCCAAATTTTCTGTACTTTGCACTTCTTCAATGTTGCAAAGCGTCTTAACGTCAAGGTAAATATGCGGCTCCCCATCAATAATTTTCACTTTGCGTTTGGTTGAAGCCTGGATCGCTTCGATAACAATAGGCTTTCCGTCTTCCCCTGCTATCGCGCCAGAATGTGAGGTTACCTTATCATTGATATAATTGTAACCAATCGTTTCACCCTCGTTTAGCCAACCGATCAGTTTGTCTTTTCTGAACACAGCTACAGTATGGTATTCCAATCTCGCCTTAGGCATTGTTCGCTCTACATTGCTTTTATCTCCCCCCTCTTTGGGATCTCCCATAACTTCCACTCCGGTCAGTACAGGATGTTCACCTTCAGCCAATAAATTTTCAATAAAATCATCCAGCGTGACAGCGACTGTTTTTGCTGAATCTTTATAAGAATTATCTAGGGAACTAAATAATTTGTTCGCTGGTAATTTATCCATAGGTGTAAGGACATTCAAGACATCGCTGGCGGTTGTATCTCTGGCAACCATGACGTAGAAATCCATTCGAGCTTCCCGACTTCTTTTAAATACGTCGAGTATCTCGCCCACTCCGGAGCGTGCAAGTTCCTCTCCAATCACTAACACCCGGATATGACCAAGATAACTCGTCCTGGAACTATCCAAATTCAACATACGTTGTGCATCATAAAACGTAGGTACCGTAAATTTATAAACAACCACTGGGACTCCAGTGCCTCCCCCTCCTCCAGACGATTGTGAGGAAATCGCAGATGGAATAACGACCTGCATCGAAACTGTATAACCCGTTTCAGCCTTGTCGATCCCTAACCCCAGGACAAAGGCTACCTCATTCAGCTCCTTTCTCTCCCAACAGCCACTTAGCACTAAAGTAAATTGGAGAGCTATCATCAATTGGAGAACGCCTCTAACTAATTTTTTATTCATTGCGTTGATTCCTCATCACTAGAAGTACTTTGACGAAATAGGTTCTGCGTCTTGTTCTCAGCAGGCCTTGTCTTTAAAAAAGGCCACGGAAAGCGAAAGATAGAGTCTTTTAAGTCTTTTGAATTATAAGGTCCGAGCGGACTCATATAAGGCATTCCGAAAGAACGCAAACTCGACAAATGCAGTACGATGATAAAAATACCGAATAGAATTCCATATAATCCGATAAATCCGGCCAAAGCTATAAGCACAAAACGGATCATCCGCGCAGCTATAGACATTCCTGTCTCCGGAATAACAAAGCTAGAAATGGCTGTAAGCGATACAATAATGACCATTGCAGATGAAATAAAACCCGCTGCAACTGCTGCTTGCCCTATCACCAACGTTCCGACAATGGAAATCGCCTGTCCAATATTTTTGGGTATCCGCACCCCGGCCTCCCGCAAAATCTCATAAGTCATTTCCATGATCAGCGCCTCGACAAAAGCAGGAAAAGGGACACTTTCCCGCTGGGCAGCTAAACTAATTACAAGATTGGTCGGTATCATCTCCTGATGATACGTAGTAATCGCAACATACAATGAAGGTGCAAGCAAAGTGATAAAAAACGAAATAAAACGAACTAATCTCAGCAATGTTCCAATATCGGCCCTTTGGTAATAATCCTCAGCAGACTGAAAAAATGCTACAAAAAATGTGGGTACCAAAAGTACAAAAGGAGTTCCATCAACAATAATGGCCACTTTCCCTTCCAAAATACCTGCTGCAATCGTATCTGGACGATCACTGTTGTATACGGTAGGAAATGGTGTAAATACCGTCTCTTGAATAAATTCTTCAATATATCCACTCTCGAGAATACTGTCCGTATCAATTTTATTCAGACGGCGTTTTACTTCTTGCACCAACTCCTTATTCGCGATGTTGCTTAGATACATAATGGATACGCTGGTTTGAGTTACCCTTCCGATCTGAACGGTTTCCAGCCATAAATGGCTATCTTTTATTTTCCGCCGAACCAGTGCCGTATTCGTCCGTAAATTCTCAGTGAATCCTTCCATTGGACCTCGAACAACCGATTGGGAACTGGGCTCCCCTACATTGCGATCTTCCCAGCCTGGTAAGCCGATTCGGAGAGCGGTGGATGTCCCATCGAGCAGCAGCATTACACTACCGGACAGCAATTCGTGTACGAATTGGCTGTAATCAACGATAACGGTTAGATCACCGGCTATTAATATCTGTTTCTTAATAATCTCAATCTTCTGCTCGGGCTCAAGCTTTCCCAGCTGTTCATAAGGAATATGTTCCTGCAAAGAATACAAAATTGAATTATGCAGTACCTGAGTATCCACAAGACCATCTATGTAAATCAAAGAAATATTAGTATTTTCTTCTATCTGCAACTCTTTTATCACTACATCAGAACTTCCGCCCAGCAATCCGTTCAACTGATCAATATTGGTTTTCAATCGGTTTGATAGTGTACCCGTCTCCGAACTTTTCACGATGTAGCCTCCACTTCACTTAGATTAATGAGTATAGTTTGATGTTAATTTTGATAATTATTCCTTTCTGATTAAAATTCGGAATGGCATAATTCTGGTAACTACAACCATACTAAAACTAGTCCAATAAATTTGAGGGGGTATATGAGTTTGGAGAAAGATCGAATTAGTACCAATCAAATGATTATACTCGGGCTATTCACATTTATTGGGGATATGGCGCTTGTGTATCCAGCGTTAATGATATCAGGAGCGAAACAAGATGCATGGATTGCTGCTTTGATTAGTATTCCCTTGGGCCTAGCGACCATAAAACTGTTGCTCTGCTTAGCAGACATTGAACCAAACAAGAATATTATCGAGCTTAGCCTACAAATTCTAGGAAAATGGGCCGGAACTGCTGTAGCCTTGTTCTATTTAGTGTTCTTCCTGATTGCCGCTTCCACTTACATAAGAGAAATTGAAGATTTCATGTGTACACAGATTTACGAGAAGACACCCGGTGGGGTTATCCGTTTTATGGCTATTTTCCTGCTGGTATATGGTGTACGACTGGGTCTGGAAACATTGGGACGGGCAGCTCAGCTTTTTTTCCCTTTGTTTGCAATTTTTTTGATCGGTCTGCTGCTTCTGCTGACTCCCGATGTCAAAATGGAACGTTTATACCCCATTATGAACACACCAGTACCGGACATGCTCCATACTTTGATGTATGGTGTTTTTTATCCTTTTGGTGAATTATGCGTGTTTCTTATGGTATATCCTTATGCTCAGAAGAATAGCAAAACAAGCCGGGACATTTTCATAGCCCTGATCATCGGAGCTCTGGGACTTAACCTCATCTTATTTTTTTCCCTTACCGTTCTTGGTGTTTACGCTTCTGAACATCAATTTTATGCCGCATATATTCTTGCTCAAAAAATTAATATTGCTAATTCTCTACAACGTATCGAAGCGCTTATGGCTACAGCATGGATTATCAGCACGTACTTTAAAACAGCCATTTATTACTATGCTTTAACATTAGGTACAGCCCAATTATTTAAACTCAAAAGCCACCGTCCTCTGATCCTACCCACTGGATTTTTGTTATTTGGTATGTCACAACTGATTGCCAAAGACATCATTTTTTATGTAAAGGAAATCCCCACCTACTGGGTAGATTGGGATTTCACCTGTGCATTTGTTCTGCCGCTTATGTTGCTAATTGTGTATTATTTAAAAAAACGTTTTGCTGCCAAGGTTTAAACGACTTCTCTCCTAAAAATAAAAAAAGGACAGCTATTAAGCTGTCCTTTTGTTCATGAATTTCTTACATGCAGTAGCTTTATTCCTTCTTATCCAAAGTAATCGACGATGGTGTTACATCACGAATTGGCTCTTGAGCCACTTCAAAAGTTGATCCGCAACTCGGACAAAAGCGAGCCTCGATTGCCACATTGCCACCGCATGCTTTACACTGCTTCACATCGGACAACCCCGCAATTTGCTGCAGATTGACCTCAATCTCCGATTTCAGTTCAAGAATACGGGAAATATTCTTCTCGATCTGCTCACTCGGCAATGGTCCTGCTCCTTGTGTTACAGCTTCAAACAACAGTTTACCCATTACCTGATACTGCTGGTCAATGTCATTCTGCTTGCTGTTGTTCTGTAATTTCAAACGATTGATCTCCACCACTGTCTTTGCTTTATTGCCAGCCTCGCTCACGCCTGCCTTTACCTTGTTAAAAAAGCTCATATTCAGCCCCCTATTCCGTAGTAGTCATATATAAGCATATTTCGACACCACCACAAGTATTCCTCTCTTTATTGTACCTAACTTCAACCGGGATTTGTAGTTCATCCACAATCATGAACTTATTTCCCCCGCCTTCCTGCGGGAACGAACCTCGACTCAGGTCTGGTATATAAAACCGCCTTCAGGCCGTTTTGCCGCATTCAGAAAGGCTATACAATGAGTACATAAGCAAGCGGGTTGCAAGATTTAAACACAATTACCCCCATAAGAGAGGATGACAATAATAAATGAAAAAATTATATCGTTCCAGAAGTGACCAAAAGATTAGTGGTGTATGCGGAGGTCTTGCCAGTTGGTCAGGCATCGATGCCACAATTCTCCGTCTCGTAACGGTTGCTGCAGCACTTTTCAGCTTCGGTACCGTACTTATCTTTTACTTTATCGCCAGCATCATCGTCCCTAAAGAACCTTTTGGCAGCTTTTCGGATGGACATGATTTCTATTAACAGATCGTCCTTTCATACCAATCAAACATACTAAGGAGAGATATAATATGAGTTTATTTAAAAGAATTTCCACCCTTACTAAAGCTGCCCTACACGAAGGTCTGAACAAATTAGAAAACCCAGTGCTACTGACGGGTCAGTATCTACGCGATCTTGAGAACGAAATAGCTACGGCAGAACGCAATGAACGTGATTTAAAAGTTACAGCGAGTGTATTGGAACGCCGTAAGCAAGAATATACTCAGCTGATAGAGCAAAGCGAAGCTGAAGCCGTTCAGGCGGTTGAGCAAGGAAATGAAGAAAGAGCACGCCTTGCACTCATGGCCAAGCTGCGGTATACAGAACAGCTGGATGAGAGTATCAATAGTCAGGCACAAACTCAGCAATCCCTGGCAGAGCTGGAGATCAACATCGCTAGAGCTAAAGAAGAGCGCGAACATCTTAAAGCGAAAAGAACTGAACTTATCGCTCGTGCTCAGCAAGCTACAGAAACACTAAGCTCCGCTCCTCATAGCAACAGTGTAAAAGGACCGAATGTGGGTAACGCTTCACGTGGCTTCGAACGAATGGAAGAGAAAATTTTCGAGTGGGAAGCATTGGCGGAAAACTCCAAGTATAAATCCAACTCAGGCGCAGGCGTAGCTTCGTCTATTGATCCCAACCTTCGTAGCGCCGTGGATGATGAAATTGAACGTATCCGCAACCGGAAAATCAATACCGACAAAAAATAAATATAATAACAGGTCCCTTATTTCTCAGCTACTGAGCTATATAAGGGGCTTGTTTTTTCTATTCCTCTTCATCCCGCGAATCATTTTTTTCGATTCCGGATCTACTCGGTAAGACTCTGTGATTTTCTGCAAAGCCTTGTTATAGGTGAAATCATCTAAAGCGTTAGTTCTCAAATAATCTATCGTAGCCGCAGGCATCTTCACATAACACATCGAAAGCGCCCAAGAAACCGCCATTTTCACATAATACCCCTCATGTCTGACCTTATCGAGTAGTTGTAGAATCCGACTGATGTACGCTTCTTCAATAAAGAAATTAAGCATCATTACTACCGCAAATCGAATCTCATATTCTTTGTCAGATAACAGATACGGCACTATAAAGTCCCACATCTGCTCTTTATTCTTCAAGGTAAACTTCAGCCCCGTGCAAAAGCTATCACATACCGACCAGTTATCGATTTTAGGAATAAAGTCCGCAATATAATGCAGAATTTCTTCAGGATCTGTCTTCACATAACCAAGTACCATACCTTGCAGCATTACCTCTTCAAAAAAATCAGAGTCGGCGTGCTCCAAATAGGCTCTCCAGTCACCCTTTGCAATGGTTTTGGCGAGTTTACGTAGCTCCGGTAGCCTGACTCCTATCACATTATCGATCGTCGGAAGTAAAGCCGCAGAAAACTTCTGGTAATCCGCATCTGCCAACTCCACTAGCTGTTCCTTTATTGTTTTGTCCACTATAGTGCTCCTTACGTATTAATTATTGAAATGAAATCTCCCATAAATATATGGATGCTACCGAACCGTGTGGTGAGTACCTGAGACGGTATTGTTCGAATTGCTTTTTGGTAAGCGTATCAAGCCCATACAGCTTCATCATGCCGCGACGAATGGCGATATCTCCCCAACTGACTACATCTGGGCGCTCCATACAATTAATTAACATCATCTCTGCTGTCCACTTACCAATACCTTTTAACTTCATGAGTCTTTGAATAACCTCTTGATCGGACAATCCATATAATTCCTCCAGCTTAAACTCTCCATCAGCAATCAGCTTGGAAATGTCATGAATACAAACCGCCTTTTTCATCGTCATACCGCAACCCTGAATCTCATCTGCTGTGTGTATAGCTAGCTGCTGCGGAGTTATTTCTCTGAATTGAACCTGCATTCTTGTCCAGATAGTTCGAACCGCTTTGACTGATATTAGCTGACCTACTATGGCATAGATAAGTGCAGTGAAAAGATCCGGAATAATCACACGTTCCACTTTCCCCATTCGCGCCATCGCCGCACCTAGCACTGGGTCCACACTTCCGAGGTAATCGACTTCTGCTTGCCCATATTCAAAAAATTTAGTGATTACAGCTCCCAAAGTATTTCCTCCCGTATCTGAGCTTAACAATAATATACAACATCTATTTTGCAGTGTACGGATTCTTGAATAGGATAGCAAGATAACCAAACTTGAAAAAGCCACAACATTTCTACTCGGGTAGATGGTTATGGCTCCATGTATAGGATTCGATTATTCTGTTTAGATTTTTTCATTATTTATGCTCGAATAATTCGCTTTTCCTTTGCTGCTTTTAGCCATATGGGGAATTCATTTAGTAGCTGATCGTAAAGCTCTTCATCCGTCACCTGTTCAATCCGGTCCAGATGAATAAAATTAGCGTTATCCACCAATCGCCCCTTCATGGTATCAAGTTGCATTAAGACTTCAAAATCGGAATTTCCAATCCCTACAAACTGCCAGAAAATCGGTTGAACAGAAGCCGCCATAATCACCTTCTTAGTAGGCTTCACGACACCACCATCGTTGATGAAAATAATAAATACCGGTGTAGAATCAGGCTCTTCTTCTGTGTATTTTTTAATGATATCCTCCATTACTGGTGGTTCATTATTGCGGCCAAATTTATGGATTGTATTATTATTCATAATATGTGTAAACACATAACTTCCTAATTCCTGCTCTGTCACAGGTGGTAAGCGACTGAACTCGGTATCGTAGACCCATACATCCAGTGACTGGTTATCATCGAATTTACAGGCAACAGCTAAAATACGCTCTACCACTTCTTGCACTGTCCCATTCGCATAAAGGTTTCTCATCGAGCCTGTAATGTCCAGTACGATTCCTACTCTCGCTGTTACACCAGTCAATTTCTTTTTTTCTAAGGTGATCTGGACAATTTTTTTTCGTAAGTCAATGTTGGATAGCACGTTCTTCTCTTCCGAAAGAATCGGTACCAAAGGAATTGTTAACTCAGGGGTAGCAGCTACCTCATTACTTCCCTCGGCTTCTTCAATATCTAGTCCATAGTTGGTGCATAATGCAGCCAATCCCCCATCAAATCCACTACCAATAGCACTAAATTTCCACCCTGATCCATACCGATAAAGTTCTCCTACTACAATCGCTGTCTCCTTGGAAAGATCAGAACCGTAATCGAAAATGAACAATTCCTCATCACTGTCACCATCTACTAAACGTAGATAAGGAGCAGAGACTTGCTTCATAGAGTGCCCTGATTGTTCTCCTTCATAAATCGTTAATGTTAAAGCTATTCTAGTAATGTCCACAGGAAGCCCGGAGAGCGTTATGACGATAGCTTCTTTATCAACTCCTTGTTGTAAGACTGAGTGACTTACCGCTTCGCCTATAGACACCGGATTTCCGTAAAAGATAAAGTTCTCATCGCGTTCGCAGCGATTCCGATCAGACAACAAAAAGGCAGCCGCATCTATGCCAATCCTAGCATCAGCGGTCATCCAACCAAACTTCAGTTCCAGCTTATTTACACTTCGCCCTTTCGTGAGATCCACCTTTTGTCCTTTTATAAGCCGCAATCTCTCATCTCCTTATTATTACTCAACTACTATTTGTAACTTGTACTAGATTGTATTTATCATTTTACTACTTTAATATGAATGTATATATGATAGATGAGGAGCTTTACGATGGACTTTATAGCAATTGACTTTGAAACGGCGAATTCCAGTCGATCCAGCGCCTGTGCTTTGGGACTTGTGGAAGTTAAAGATGGCGTAATCACAGCAGAACATTCTTGGTTGATCGATCCGCAACAGCGGTTTGACGGCATGAACATTTCGATACATGGCATCACCCCCTCCATGGTAATCGGTCAGCCTACTTTCCACGAATTATGGCCCACCGTTGAACCTTTGCTGCACGGACGAATTGTTGTAGCGCACAATGCCGCTTTTGATATGAGTGTACTGCGGTATTGCCTCGATGGGATGTCCATAAGCTATCCGAGCTTTCAATACTTATGTACTTATTTATTAGGTAAAAAAATGCTGCCCGAGCTTCCCTCTCATAAACTTAATGTAGTATCCGAGCATTTCGGCATTGAGCTGAAGCACCATGACGCTCTCGATGACGCGCGCGCTGCTGCCATGGTTCTATTAATGCTTATGGAGCGAGAATCACACCTTGACCCGCTTTTGCTCTCCAGCAGCCACGGATATACTAGCGGAACAATGTTTGCTGGTGGATACACTCCTTTTTCTGCTCGAAAGAGTAAACCTGCTAAGAAACCTGTGAACAATCAAAGAACGAAAAACTTCTATTTGTAAGAAACTATTAAGTTATTTAGCAAAAAACACCCAACAGGCTCATTACAGCTGGTTGGGTGTTTTGCATAGATGGAGGAATATAGCAAACAAGTCGATTCATTCACTACGAAGAAATCTAACCTTTCTGGTCATTATAGGCAATTTATCCCTATAATTCATAAGGTTCGGGTGTAAATGAAGCATTTCATAAAAATTATAAGGAGAAATTCCGTATAATGACTTCAAATAGACCCTTATCGTGCTAATTATAGGGAAGAATTCCGTATATTTTATCAGCGATCAGTGAACATCCCATCGGTTCATCCAGATCACCAACCAAGATCAACACAACACACTAGATCTTCATCCGATAAACTGCTTTATTCTCCAGTCCTCTGATGAATGGCGTCCATTCTTCCGTTTCTGGTGTGGTATCCAGCGCATCCTCGACCATCTGCAGCTTCGCATCCATCGCATCAATATGATGCAGCGCTACTGCCTCAGCCGTTTGCGGCTGAACAGGACTGCCCCATTCGCCCAGGTTATGATGTGATAATACGAGATGCTGTAACGCCAGAACCTTCTCCGAATTCAAATCAATGTCTAAGCGGATGGCCGCTTCTGTAATCCAGTTAGATGCCATCGAGATATGACCAATCAACTTACCCTGAACGCTATATTCTGAGACAATTCCGAGCTGAGAGATCATCTCCTCCGGCTTCGCGATATCATGCAGAATAATTCCAGCCTTCATTAAATCTGGATTCAGGAACGGACGCTGCTTGCACAGAAAATCCCCGATCTCCAGCATGCGAACCATATGATAAGCAAGTCCGGCAAAATAAGCATGGTGATGCGTTTTGGCAGCCGGATAATGCATCAATTTCTCTTCCACTTTACTTACACAAAAGGAGACAATCGAGGCAATCTCCGGATCTGTGATGCTTGCCATCACCCCTTTAATCGTATGAATAAGGTCTACTGGACGAATAGGAGCGGAGCGAATAAAATCCGTTAGCGCAACGCCATCCTCATCGTTCACCAATCTGATTTTGGTTACTTTGATTTGCAATTTCTCACGATAAGTGTGCGCAATCCCGCGAACCTTCACCAGTGCCATAGGAAAAAAAGTTTCTTTATCGGTTGTACTAGCATCCCAATATTTCGCGGACAATTGTCCACTGGAATCTCCCAAGACTAGGTCGAAATAATCCTTTGGAGGAGTACCGTTCGTTTGTTTGATCGCGAGCTCTCTTAAGAGATAAAAGCCAACAAATTCATCCTGTGGAGCGAGCTGTTTAATTTGTGTCATGTTGAAGCCTCCTATTAATAACAGGCTTTGTACCTGCTCTCTATATTAAACTTTAGACACTCACGTCCAAAATCCCTTTAAATCACTATACGATCTATTTTCATTTTTATGTACAGGTAGATAAAGGAGGTTACTCCACAGGCCATAATATGGCTCTAGAATAACCCCCTTTATAGATTAACTATTGATTAAAAATTGCTTATTTACCAGCGGATTCAAGCGCTGATTTAATAGCTTCTACCACTTTAGCAGATACTTCTTTCTCAGCATCATTATTTCCGAAGGCTGCTGCGCGATATCCATACTTGTGTAAGCTATAGCCCGTTGAAGTCGACTCAATCTCGCTCTTCACAGCCAGCTCAGCGTCAGTCAACTGGTTGACCGTTCTTGTACTTCCGTTTTTATCTAAATAGTAAACGAGCATTTTAACAGGAACACCATGTTCTACATACGTCATAACATTTACAAGCTTATCAGCACTTACACCAATGAAGATTCCATCGAAGTAAGCCGCTTTGTTAGCTTCAACAATCTCAGCTTTCCCGTATGCTCTATCCACCGCAGTCTTGAGAGCTACACTACTACTAGTTGCACCGGAAACAGCGTCTACATCTTGCACAGCTTCTCTAGTACCTGCTGCAAGGAAGCTAGAAGTCAATTGCGGAATTGCTTTTACCACCTCGGGGTAAGCAGCTTTGCCTCTATCCACAAGATTCATTCCTACACGATACAAAGCAACATTTACGATCTTACCGTTACGAAGAGTAACGTCTGCTCTGTTAGTCCCTTTATCATAGGCATCACCAAATGCAGTGAAGGTCCCGTCTTTGTAGGTTCCTTGAACCTTGGATGCGTTAGTCAAAGCATCAGTCAGAGCAGCTTTGGCAGCTGCGGATAGCTCTTCTTGACCTGTGATATCGGACATTTGCACACCTTTTTCAAGTAATACTGAAGTAAGTGTACCCACCAGCGATTTTTGTTCTGCACTTAGTTTGTCATCAGCGATCAGCTTGCCGTCAGCTCCGAACAAGCTTAATTTAATGTTTGTAACTGTATCTGAAGCAACATCAACAAGCAGTAATACTTTAGATTGGTTATCTACACCTGCGAATTTTCCGTCAAAATATTTAACTTCATCTGGAACTTTCAGTGCTTTCTCGAAAGCTCTTTCTACGGCTTGGTTCCAACCGTGACTGCTTTCTGTAGCGCCAGAAATTCCATCTACTTTCTCATCATAGTTAGTGAAGTAAGATCCATTAGCAAGCAACTTAGCTGTCATCGGAGCATTAGCTTTTACAACTTCTGCATAAGCCGTTGCACCTCTGTCAATGAGGTTGTTCCCAAGTCTGAACAGCTTCACATCCACTAGCTTACCGTTGCGGATCACGATGTCAGCTCTTTCAACACCGACACTTCTTGCAGTCCCATAAGAGGAATAGAATCCGTCTACATAAGCAGAAGTATTGTTAATCTTTGCATTCTGCTCAGCATCCCAGAAAGCATTAATCGCAGCCTTAAAGTCGGCTTCGAGTCCTACAACAGGCTCTGCAGCTGTTCCTTTAGCCAGCAATGCTGGTGTTATAGCTGCAACTGCTGCAGATTGCTCAGCTGTGTAGGCCTTCTCATCCACGAAATCACCAGCACTGTTCAGCGGGTACACTTTAACAGCTGTGAGCTTATTGGATTCGTAGGTTGCAAATACTGCATATTTACCTGTAGGATCTATACCCATATGAACACCATCAAAGTAAACTGCATCTGTATCTTTCACTGTTAGAGCTCTTTCAAACGCTCTGTCTACAGACAATTTCCATCCATTACTAGAGCGTGTTGCTCCCGAAACAGCGTCTACTGCTGCTGCTCCATCTCTTGTCTTGCCAATCAATTTATTTGTCATCAATCCATAAGCTTGCCATAAAGCGCTATAATTGTTACGAGCATCTCTGTCAATCAGCTTAGGGCTGGTTCTCAGGAGATCAATGCTAGTAATTTTTCCATCTTTAATTTCGATCTTAGCGCCTTCGGTACCTTTGGAGTAAGCATCGCCATACGCTACGTAAACCCCATCTTGATATACATTTTCCTTAACTGTAACCGGCAATGCTGTAGGTACAGGCTTAACAGTCGCTGCTGGAACTACTGTAGCCGCAGGAGCAGCGGTTGCTTTTGGCGTTGTAGCTGGTTTTGTCGTTGCTGCTGGTGCCGCTGTTGCCTTTGGTGTTGCTACTGGTTTTACCGTTGCTTTCGGTGTTTCTACTGGTTTTGCTGTTGGCTTTGGTGTTACTACTGGTTTTGCTGTTGGCTTTGGTGTTGCTACTGGTTTTGCTGTTGCTGCTGGTTTTGCTGTTGGTTTAGCTGCTGGTGCATCCGCTTCTTCAGAAGCTGCGGATACTGCATCCACCTTCAAGTTCAAAGCAGGCACATTAAGTGTGTAAGCAAATGGCGCTAACAATATTGCCGCGCTAATCGTTAAAGAAATTAGTTTTTTCAATAAAATTCTCCTTTACCAAGTCCCCAGTGATATATAGCTTTTCTTAACCAAACTTACCTTTCACGGCGCCCCTTCTCTTCTTATGAAGCATTACATCTCTCTTCATAAGAACCCATCCCCCCTCTCATGCCTATGCGCGAACCATCACTTTCCAAAAAAATAATGCCTTAAATCTATTCATTCCTTTTTACAATAAATCGCATCAAAGGTGAAATAATTCACATGTAATATCAGAAAAAAATGAAGGCGCTTTTTCAATCAATTTCTGGTTTGATACTACCAAACTTTTCCGCAATTCCTCTGTATCTAAAATCACATACCCTATAAGAAACATCACTATTTGCTCATAAATGTGATTTTTCAATATTTTTTCCAAACAAATACACCCACTTCCTATTCTCAAAGTAGATAACGTGATCTCGATTATTGTGTATCCAAGAATAGATATGTTATTTTAGAACGATCTCTAACATGGGAAAGGAGTTCAATGCTTTGAACAAACAGCCACCTATTGGAGTTATTCTCGCCCAAATTGGCACACCTTCTGCACCTACTGCAAAGGCGGTACGTCCTTATCTGAAACGTTTTTTATCCGACCGCCGAATCATAGATTATTCACCACTGCTCTGGCAACCTTTGCTGCGAGGCGTTATTCTGCGCTTACGTCCACGCCGGTCGGCTGAGCTGTACAGACAAATCTGGACAACAGAAGGATCACCTTTACTCTTCCACTCATTAGCTCAGCGATCTGGTTTGCAAGCGCTTCTAGGTTCACGGTATCAAGTAGAGCTTGGCTTAGCATATAGCGAACCAAGTATGGAACAAGCGATGAACACATTGGAAGCTAACGGAGTCACACGCATCATCATTGTGCCGCTATTCCCGCAATATTCGTCCACTACGACGGCATCTGTCTTCGATCAAGCTAGTTTCGCTGCACTAGGACGCCAAAGCTCCACTGGACCGGTAACAAAGCGCCTTATTCCTGCTCTCAGATTTATGGATGCCTATTATAATGAACCCGGTTATATTTCAGCCATGAAGTCGCATTTACTGCAGCAAATGGAACTTCTGAGCTCTAATCCTGATTTTTTTGTACTGACCTTTCACGGGATTCCAAAACGATATGCAGATACAGGCGATCCCTATCCAGAGCAATGTATGGAAACTGCACGTCTTCTCGCTTCAGCTATGAATTGGGAGCCTGAACGCTGGCAGCTTACTTTTCAATCACGCTTCGGACGCGAAGAATGGGTAGGTCCCTCTACAGCAGATGTTTTGGGAAAGCTAGCGGAACGCGGAATTCATAAACCTTTGATTTTCTCACCGGGACTTGTAACGGATTGTCTGGAAACGCTGCACGAGCTAGCCATAGAAGGGCGCGAGCAATTTGAGGCTGGAGGAGGACATGCTGAAGACTTCACTGCGATCCCCTGCTTGAATAATCATGAGGACTGGCTTCAATTTCTGGCTCAGCATGTTGAACGAAATGCCATGGGCTGGTAATACAAAAAAACCGTCTTGTCCGCAGATATTCTCTGCTGAGATAAGACGGTTTGTTATGTCCGTTCATAGGATCTAAGGATCACTAAGATGCTTATGCTGTAAGCTGCTTATATTTAGTAGTCAGTTCATGGAACCATTGCTTGTCCTGTAAGGTCAATGCAAAGTCGATCAGCTCGGCAATCTCACTTGGCTGCAAATCAGCTGAATCATTAAAAGATACTTCAGCGGTTGCAGTGGCTTCTTCATTCCCATCCTCTGCATAATCATAAGAGAAGCATATCTTGATATCACTTTCCAGAAATTCGTTACGCAGGAAATATAACACCTCACACATTAGCACAGGTCTAACATGATCATCAAAGACACATTCCATAACCTTCGCCCAGTACTGCTGATTGCTGAGGTGTAGCTTATCATTGGTTAAGAGATATTTCTCACCCTGAAAATCAGTGACAAATCTCAGCTCAAGCGGCTTCATTTTAAAAATAGTAGCAATTTGCTTCATGCTAATATTCAGAATGTCTTGCGTTTCTAGTCTGATCATCTCTCATGCACCTCGTCCCTCTTAGTTGGGTTACCTGAAACCTGATGATATCTATAATTTCGTTAAATGCCAATAATGTAAAATTAGCTCTATCCAATCACTTTAATTTTTATCTAATTTAACATTATTATCGTCAACTGACTACGCTTTGTTAATATTTTTTCATTAATTCCACAGAAAAATGTTTCAATCTTTGTCCATCTGTTTAATATTTATATTTAAAAACTTAGTCTTTCTTATTTTCACAACAAAAAACTGTTCTGAATGGTCATCATCGACCTCAAAACAGTCTTTTGCCTAGTTATTAATCAGTTAACTTTACTTAAACAAACAATGGCACTAACTGTATTCCTTCAGGCGAGATCCGAACAAGTCCTTTATCCGTGATGCGTAACGTCGGGATAACCGCCAATGCAAGCAGCGATAAAGTCATAAATGCGTAGTTCAAAGTACAGCCAGCATCATATAGCGCTTTGCTGATCGCAGCTGATTTTGCAGCAGCAATTTCGAAGGGTTCCGTGGACATTAGACCTGCAATAGCCAACGGGAATAATGTTTCCCCACTGGATGTGATCATGCAAACACCACCCTGGGCATCCGCCACCGCATTTGCAGCTTTAGCCATTAACTCATCATCATTGCCGATGACGAGTACATTATGACTATCGTGAGCAACCGTCATTGCAATGGCAGCCGGCTCTTTAAATCCAATGCCTTCGACAACGGCCACTGATTTATTGCCTGTACCTTTATGACGTTCGAGCACTGCGATTTTGCACAAACCTTCTATAGCATTTACATCCAGTTGCCCCTCCACTACAGGTATCGAAACCATACGCTCAATAGTCTCCACATGATTTTCTCTTACTTTAATAACTCTTGTAGTAAGTTCACCTGTTTGAATTGGAGCAGCAATAATGAAATCTTCTGAAGTAGGACGCTGTGGCAAATGAACAGAAGCCAACACTTCCTCCGGATAGGCGAATTTAGCAAGCTCTGCCGTCATTACTCCGTTCTCCGCAACTACTACACCTGCGGCAATTGTCAGCACTACATTAATATCCGCCAAATTCCCGTCTAAAAGGATGATATCTGCAAAAGAACCCGGAGTAATAGATCCGATATCCCGCGCTAAACCAAAGCGTTCAGCAGTATTAATGGTAGCCATTTGGATAGCCGTTATAGGCTTAACACCTTGAGCAATAGCATCACGCAGGACGAAATTCATATGCCCTTCATCTCGTAAGGATTCCGAACTACGATCATCCGTTACCAGCATCATTCGGCGTGTATCTATGCCGTGTTCTGTATGGGCCGTAATTGTTTTAGCCACATCATGCCAAGCGGAACCCCGGCGCATTTTGGCATACATCCCCAGTCTAACGCGCTCAATCACATCGTCTGCCGTCACACACTCATGATCGCCAGTCACACCTGCCGCAGCATACACGGGCAATCTCCAGTCGCTGGAAGGCCATGTGAAATGACCATCTACAAATCTACCTGCCCGCAGCGTAGCTTGAATTTCGCCAAGCATTTTCTCATCGCCATAAACAACGCCAGGAAAATTCATCACTTCACCCAGCGCAATCACATCGGGTCCCCAAGTAAAGGCTTCTGCCACTTCTTCTGGTCCAATAGAAGCTCCCGTTGTCTCGAATTCCGCACCTGCCGCAGGCACACAAGAAGCCACCTGCATGTAAGCCGCTAACGGTGTTCCCCGCATCTCATCGAGCATCAATTGAATCCCCTTCAGCCCAAATACATTAGCAATCTCATGAGCATCAAAGAAACCACCTGTTGTTCCCAGCGGCAGAACCGCACGGGAGAATTCAGTAACGGTCAGCTGTGTGCTCTCAATATGACAATGGCCATCAAGTAGTCCCGGAGCTATATACTTACCGTTCGCCTCAATAACCTGCGTTCCTTCACCAATCATATGTGTCACATCTTTACCAACATAAGCGATACGTCCACCTTGTATACCAACAGACATTCCTTCTAAAATTTCACCAGAGCATACATTAACCAGCTTTCCACCAGTAATTACTAGTGTTGCCGGTTTATCTCCTCTTGCCGTAGCCACAAGCTCAGGTACACAATCTGCTAAAGGCTTTCTTGTAAAAGTTGTCATTTTCATCTCTCCCCCGTTAGTATCCAAGTGCGTTCTTGATGTAGTGAATAGATTCATAATAATAGAGGATTGCTTAACCATCGGCTGTGTTAATATCATAGTTGGCAAATCTGATATTGTACGAAAAAACGGCTCCGTCATCCCTGTAGATGATAGCCGTTTTCTTAATCCAAAGATTGTCCAACACTCCGGACATGCCCCTGGTATGAACTCACCCGCCAGCATCTATTCCAACGATTATCTTACGTTTTCCTCATATACGTCAAGTGCCGCTTGAACACCAAGTCCGTAAGAAACTTCAAATCCGTGTCGCAGCAACGCTGCTTCCAAAGCTCCAAGCAAACGCAGCACATTATTCGTACGGCAGCTAAAGCCCATCGTGCCAATGCGCCAGATCTTTCCTGTCAGAGGCCCAAAGGAGCTGGCAATTTCAATGCCGAACCGCTCCAGCAGCAGCGTGCGTACAGATTCCCCGTCTATGCCCTCAGGAATCAGCACACAGGTAACAACGGTAAGTTTGCAGGAGGGCTCCCCGTAAAGTTCAAGCCCCATCGCTGTTAATCCAGCTATAAGTGCCTTTTCATGGAGCTGATGTCTGGCGAATCTGGCATCCATTCCTTCTTCAAGCGCAAGTCGCAAGCCTTCCCGAAGTGCATAGAGCATAGAGGTCATCTCTGTATGATGATTGAGACGTTGCGGGCTCCAATAATCCTGAAGCATGCCAAGATCGAAATAGTTGCTGCGGACAAAAGACAACTCACCAGGCTGAACATCGCTGATTCTAATCCCACGTTCTACTCGTTTACGGGACATAAGCTTAGCCTCAGCGCGGTCATTATATGTTATTGGTGCCATACCGGAGGGGACGGACAGGCATTTCTGTGTACCTCCTACGACCGCATCCAGCATCCAAGCATCCGTTTCGACAGGAATGCCCCCAAGAGTTGCAACTGCGTCAACTATGAAAAGAGCATCCATTCGGCGGCAGGCTCTGCCAATTTCCGCGAGTGGCTGCACCCGTCCTGTAGAGGTCTCACCATGCACCATCGCTACCACATTTGGCTTAAAAGTCTCCATAGCCGCTATCACTTCCTCCGGTTCAAACACACTTCCCCATGGCTTTTCCAGAACGAATACCTCAGCGCCACCACGTTCGGCAATCTCATGAAGCAGGTGTCCGAAGCGGCCAAAGATCGGAATCAGCACACGTTCCCCCGGCAGGATTAAGCTGACCATCACCGCCTCAATACCAGCGCGAGAGGTCCCATCTATAGGGTAGGCCCATGAATTACGAGTAGCAAACAGCTCCCGCAGCATTTCCATCGTTTCATTCATAATAGAGGTGAACTCTGGATCAAATTGACCCAGCACCGGAAAAGACATCGCCCGCAGTACACGCGGATCTACCTCGACCGGACCCGGAGTCATAATACAGCGTTGGGACGGCGACAAATCTTCGTAACGCTTCATGATGATCCTCCCTTCAAGTAGAAACGGCTATGCCGTCCTTTAAGGGACGGGCTCCGTTTCAGCGAGAAATATAAGGATAAAGTATAGCGTAAAACATATACTTCCTTATATTTTAAAGTTCTGCGAACTCTTTTTAATAAGCTAACTCATATAACATCGCAGTCAGCACCTCAAGCCCAGCAACGAGCTGCTCAGGGGAAGTATACTCTTCCGGAGAATGGCTGATGCCAGCTCGGCTTGGCACAAATATCATCGCAGTAGGGCAACGCGGCGCAAACAGCTGGGCGTCATGTCCCGCTCCACTTACCATCATGCGGTAGGTTTTCCCCTGTTGGCGGCAGATATTTTCCAGCATTGCAGATAGCTTCATATCCATAGGCGCAGGTACTGTGTGGAGCACGGATGTAACCTCCAAGGTAACCCCACGTTCTGCGGCGATTTCATGATATTGCGAAAAAAGCTGCGCACAGAAACACTCCAGTTCGTCCTCTTCACTATTGCGGATATCTAATGTAAAAAGAACCTCACCCGGGATCACATTTGGCGTATTCGGGTACACCTCAAGCTTACCCGAGGTTGCTACAAGAGGTTCACCAGCCGTTTTAGCAGATCTTTCAAGCACGTACAGCATTTCAACCGCACTAGCCAGTGCATCCTGCCGCATAAACATCGGTGTCGTGCCCGCATGATTAGCAATACCACTGACCTTGACCATATAGCGTCTCTGTCCAACAATCCCCTGAACTACGCCTATACGAGTGTCTGTCTTCTCCAGAATAATCCCCTGCTCGATGTGCAGTTCTACAAAAGCACCAATATCATTTCTGACTCCATTCTCATCTGTTACACCTTGCAAAAAGCTGGATTCCGTCATTGCTGCCTGTAATGTCACTCCCTCTGCATCCATACAGGTCTCAGCCTCGCTTCCGTCATACCTTTCCGTGACATGGCCCGAACCCCAATAAGCAAGCGGAAATCGGCTCCCCTCTTCTTCACAAAAAGATACGACCTCAAGCGTCAGCTGCGGCTGGCCAAAGTTCCTCTGCAAATCTTGAAGCGCAATCATAGCCGCAGCGATCCCATAGGCACCATCATATTTTCCGCCATTGACTACAGTATCAATATGCGATCCGGTTAAAATAACCTTTTGCTGCGGATTGCATCCACTCAATCGTCCATATACATTGCCAACCTTGTCTATGGAAACTTCTAAGCCGAGCCCAGCCATTTTTTCCTGCAAAAAAATCTGCGCCCGGCTCCATTCCTCCGTATATAGCAGTCTAGTAACTCCTGGCCCAGGTGTGCTGAATGCCGCCAGCTCCTCCAGCAGCTCCAGCAGTTTCTGAGTCGAAGCTTGAACTCTGGAATCATTCATAGGCTGTACTGCTCCTTCCTAATTCGCAGCCACTGTCCACCTCCCTCACTGATCACTCCTTCTTCAGAGGTATAGATCACATTCCCGCGACAGATCGTAGCAACTACTTTGCAGGATAAAGTTCTTCCGATGTAGGGGCTGTGCTTGTGGCGATACAATAAATCCTCCGCAGTCAGCGTATAGGTTGTATTTGGATTCAGCAGAACTAAATCGGCATCTAGACCTAGGGCTATAGCGCCTTTACGATGCTCTATTCCAAAACGTTTTGCGGGTTGCCCTGCGAGCAGACTGGAAATTAATGTAACATCCAAACCCCGCACATTCACGCCTTCATGGAACATAAGCTCCAGACTGCTCTGCGCACCCGAGATCCCACCCCAAGCTGCAAAAAAAGACAAGTCCGACTTCACCTTCAATTCCGTTGGACAGGGGGAATGATCCGAAGCAATCAGATCGATTTTGCCTTGGGCCAGCATCCCCCATAACTTCTCCTGCTCCACCGCACTTCGCAGCGGAGGCGCACACTTCGCCACAGGGCCTAAAGCCTTCATATCATTTTCAGTGAGGACCAGATAATGTGGACAGGTTTCGGCCGAAACGTCCAGACCTCGAAGCTTAGCTTCATAGATTTTCTCAATGGCGGCGGCCGTGCTGATATGAACAAAATGCAACCGGCAGCCCGTACGTTCACTGTACAGCAGCGCCCTGCCCACTGCCTCCAGCTCTGCTTCAGCAGGGCGGCAAGCCGCAAAATCACTTGCGCTGGTTCTGCCATTTCGCACTGCATCTGCGGTCAACACCGCCGTGATAGCCTCACTTTCTGCATGCAGCGACAGAATCCCGCCCAGAGAAGCGATTCGCTGCATCCCTTGATAGAGTGTATCCTCATCCACTTCACGGAATCTGCCTTCGCCCTCCCCTCCAGGATTGGAGAGAAAGGCTTTAAACCCAGTGACGCCAGCAGCTGCCAATGCTTCCAAATCATCCAGATTTCCCGGAACGAGCCCACCCCACAGCATATAATCAACGGCAGAGTTTCCAGCCGCAGCATCTACCTTTTGACGAAGCGCAGCCTCGTTCACAGTAGGTGGATTGCCGTTAAGCGGCATATCTGCATAGGTTGTGCAGCCGCCAGCTGCCAACGCCGCAGAACCGCTGCGAAAGCCTTCCCAATGTCCAAACGTTGGTTCATTAAAGTGGACATGCATATCAATCATACCGGGGAGCACATAGAACCCCTCTGCGTCGATGACTTTGGTTAGCGGTGCAAGCGAAAGTTCCTCTCCAAGTGCGACAATCTTACCCTCTGATACTGCAATATCCAGCTTGAGTACCTGATGGGGCAGCACTACATTCCCGTTCTTAATCACAAGTTCATAGGATTCCTTCATGAGCTGCCACCTCCTAAGGTCATCAACTTTCTCCTAACTTCCCCGATACGTACTATATCCACCAGGAGCTACTAGCAAAGGTACATGGTAGTGTTGCATGGAGCTCTCTATATGAAAACGAATAGGTATCTGTTCTAGAAAAAAAGACATCTCACGTTGAGTATCTGCTGAGCTTTCTGTTACTCCTATGTCAGCTGCTGACGCTTTGGCATCAGCTCTACGGTAGTAATCGCCAACCATAAACAGCAGCTCGTAACATCCAGCCTCCATTTCGTTTCCCTCCAGCAGCGGAGCATCCAGCCTCCCGTCACTGTTCGTGACTTCTTCACACAGAAGCTTGCTCATCCCATCCGTAAGCTTCCAGAGCTGAAGCGTCAGACCTGTAGCAGGAATCCCCCGCGACAGATCCAGCACATGGGTGGTAAGACGCCCGCTCATTACGCTGTCTCTCCGGCCAGATCTGCACGGCTGACAGAAAAGCCCTGAAAACCATAGGGTGGACGAGGTTCGGTGAACACTCCACCTTTAGTTTCTTCAGGCTCAACAATGGTTTCCCAAGTCCGGTTATTGGACTCAAACGAAACGGTAGCCAATTGAGGGAAACGGGACAACACGCGCAGCCCAATTTGATAAATCAACGATTGGATTGATGGACTGTTCAGCTCATGAAAAGCGCTATGGGCGATATCGCGAACCTGCTCCGCAGCCACATATTGGCCTAGATCTCCATCCAGAGCATGCTCAACACCACTGTAGGTCCAGTTAATATTCAGAAAAATATAAAGCGGACGGTCAAAGCTCTCCGGCAATGTTGTGTACTCATCACGGACGAATCCATAAAACGAGCTTCCACTCACTTTTATCAGCTGTAAATCCTTCAATCGGCATTCATGCGCGATAACCTCAGTCCCATTCTCTCCACGTTTTATAGTTAACGAAGCCGAATAAGATTCATTATTGGAGTGACGCAGTACTAAATGACTCTGTTTAAGCCCCTCACCCCCGGGCACCATCACCTGTTCAAAAGGTAACCGGTCTGCGGAAACCGAAACTGCGGTGACATGATCGTATTTATCGAGAAAACGGCTGCTTAGAAGCTGCAGTAGCCCCTCCGTTGTGCTTCCAGTGTAGTCCGCGGTATTGCGCAGGATGAAATTTTTCATAGAATCGGTAGCAACGACCATGGAATTATCCCCCTCTGAAAAAGAAGGAAGAAACGCTTCGCCCGTGACCGCGAATGTAATATTATGTGCGAATATAATGTTGTCGCAGCCCGTGAAGGAAGATTCGGGAACGGGGGTAACGGCCAGCGGTTTAGCATAGGTACGATAAGTTAACACATCACTTTTCCCATAAAACATTGTACGTCCGTTAATTGGTTCCAGCATGGCTGACACCCTCCCCGTTTATGATGAATGAATGAATAATTAAATAATTAAATCACTTAGGCGAAGTCTCGTAATTGTACCGACTTCAGAAAAGGCTTGAACCCATTCCTCCTGAGGGGAACGCTCAACTCGCACGCCAATGGCGCTGATAATGTCATCTTTGTTTTTGCCACGAACAGCTAGAATAAAAGGGAAATGAAATTTGTCCGTATACTTTCGATTCAGATCATTTAATAGATTGAACTCTTCCGTTGTTAACCGATCCAGTCCAGCTCCCTGCTGCTCAGAGGCAGATAAAGCCGTAACTTGAAGCCTAGTCGCCAAATCTGGGTGAGCTTTTAATAGTCCCTCCATTCGGATCCGGTCAGCACTCAGTACGGTCTGCATCATTGTGCTGTGCAAATGCTCTAAAGAATGGAACGGAATCTGCTTATAAGCCTCCTCTGCTACCCACGGTGAATGTTCAAAAATGCCGCCTAGATGCTTCACAAAATCCGTTATACTCATGGCATTTATCTCTTCCAACGTAAACCTGCCTTCAGAAACGACCATCCACTCAACCTCCAATAGCTTTGTTAACAGCTCGTAAAATGCCACCGTACCCCGTACAGCGACAAATGTTACCCGATAAAGCTTCTTCCACTTCAGCCTGAGTAGGATGCGGGTTCTCTTCCAGCAGAGCAACCACCGAGATAACCATCCCTGGTGTGCAATAACCGCATTGGAACCCCCCCTCTTCTAAAAAAGCCCGCTGAACGGGATGCAGGCCTACTTCACTAAGACCCTCAATTGTTGTAATTTCCGCACCTGAGCATTGATAGGCCATGACCAGACATGAATTCACTGGACGTCCATCCACCAGCACCATACATGCCCCGCAGCGGCCAATCTCACAAGAACGTTTTGTGCCGGTCAGCTCCAAATCTTCACGAATGACATTTAAAAGCCGGCGGGAGGGTGGAAGCTCCGTGGATATCGCTTTACCATTGAGATTGCAATTAAAGGTGAACCTTTCTTCTGCAAAAGCTTCCTCAGACGATAAGGGGTCAAGGTTATCTTCATCTAGATTGTGATCTGAATTATGGCTCGGCATGGATGTTCACCACCTTTTGTGGAATAAACGGTGTAGACTGCAGCCATTCGGGATCAATGGGCAGCTTGGTTACCCGCTTCCCTACAGCCTGAAATATGGCTGACGCGACTGCCGGAGCTAAATTGACGGAACCCACCTCTCCAATGCCGCGAGGACCGTACGTGTCATGATCCGGCAAATCCTCTATCGGCTGCACCTGAATGCTGCCATTCATATCGGCAATGGTCGGCACCAAATAGGTGTCTAAATTTTTGGTGACATAGCTGCCGCCAGACATCACAGCATCCTCTGACAAGGTGAAACCGACCGCCATACTGCTGCCACCTTCGATCTGTCCAAGATAACCTTGCGGATTAGCCACCGGCCCCGCCGCTACCGCATGATATTGATCCAGTACACGAACACGTCCTGTAAGCAGATTAACTTCCACACGGACTGCGATTGCAGAATAGGTGTATAAGAAATGTGCCCCCACTCTTTTAAAGGGTGTGGTTGGATAAGCAAATTTTGTATTACAGACAATGGGTTCTGAAATACGCTGTGCCAAGTCCTTGTAAGTCAGAAGCAGACCGCCGTCTTTTAGCCAAATGCCGCCAGGGCCGAGCTTCATTTCAGCGCTATCCAGCTTTGGCATTATCGTCGCAGCTGCCTGGAGCATACGAGCGGTGAAGTCTGGACGCAGCCGTTTCAAGGCCATCCACATCATGCTTGTTGATCGCGAAGCCGTACTAGATCCGCTATCGGGCACAACATCCGTATCGCCAATGACGATACTTAGATCCTCTGCTGCGAAGCCAAACTGTTCAATCAGCATTTGTTCCATGGTTGCGATTAACCCCTGACCAAACTCCTCGTAACCAAACACCGCCTCAATCTTGCCCTCTAGCGTCAAAGAGAGCCTGCCACCCGCCGGATCGGGAATACCATAACCAAGTCCTGCACCATGCATAGCTATAGCAGCACCCGTTCCAGCTACGGTCCAAGGTTCCACAACACCTGAATCACTGTCTGTAGATGCGGCCTCATTCATAAGAGGCGAACCCGCCAGCGCTTCCCACACCTGAAAGGCACCATCGGTCTGAGCAATTTCCTGACCCAGTGGCCCCAGATCTCCATATTTACGTAAATTGCGGCGGCGCATTTCCCACGGATCGATCTGCAATCGCTCAGCCAACCGATCGATTTGTCCCTCCAAAGCGAAAATCGCCTGATTGCCGCCAAAACCGCGAAATTCACCAGATACACCGTTATTGGTATATACAGCAAAACCCTTCACATCCACATGATCGATGATATAGGGGCCCATCACATGTTCTGTCGCGAAGTTGAGCACCTCCGCCCCCAGTGTTGCGTAAGCTCCCGTATCCGAAATAATTCTGACCTGATGTGCCCTGATGATTCCTTCGGGGTCGCAGCCAGTCTTCATGGTGATTTTCATGGGATGACGTTTTAGTCCTGCACGTACCGATTCAGCTCTCGAATTATGCAGTCTTACCGGACGGAGTGTCCGCAAGGCGAGCAGCGCTCCATACGGCTGTACATTCAGCTCGTCTTTTCCTCCAAAGGACCCGCCGATAGGACTCGAGATGACGCGAATATCTTCTTGAGGAATAGCCAGAATTCTGGATAGCTGCAGGCGATCCATCAACCCATGTTGTGTAGCTGAATATACGGTAAGCCGTCCGTTATCCTCTGGGATAAACAGTCCACCTTCAGTCTCCATATAGGTGTGCATTTGGCGTGGTGTATAATAAGTCTCCTCTACCACATGACAGCAATCCGTAAATACCGTTTCCGGCTCCCCTTTCCGATATTCCGTATGATGAAGCACGTTTCCCTCGGCATGCAGCAGAATTGCGTCCTTTTTCATCGCCTCTTCCGGATTATCGAGTAAGGGTAGAAGCTCATAATCCACTTCGATAAGAGATAAGGCGTATTCCGCAATTTCGTCCGTCTCTGCCGCGACTGCCGCAATCGCATCGCCAGTGTAACGCACACGGTCACTGCAAAATACCGGTTGATGCGGCAAAGCTATGCCAAAGCCGTTAAGTCCGGGCACATCCTCATGAGTGATTACAGCGTGTACACCAGGGACTTCAATGGCCTTCTCAATGCGTATGGACAAAATACGAGCATGTGCCTGCTCACTGCGGAGCACGCGGCCGATCAACATTCCTTCTGCCCTCATGTCGGTCAAATACTGCAGCTTACCGGATACCTTGCCCTCTCCATCAGGTCGTGTACGCCAGCGGCTACCGCTGGATTCCTTATTCAGCAGCATTTTCCCTCTCTCCTTTCGTCGGGTTATTCACCTCTTAACTCCGTATATTCATAGCCTTCCACAGCTCAGATACAACCAAATTCCCAGCAGTCTTTTTCTTGTAAAGTTCTGTTGCAAAGGGATCACTATACGTCTCAAAGCTGTTCTCGACCCCTTCATATAAAGAAGCCAACAGCTCCTCTGTATACCTCACACCTTCAAGCATAACTTCAGCCCTACTTAGTCGCTGCGGCCGCCCAGAGCCCCCACCTGCGGCGATACGCACCTCACGGAAACGGAGTTCCTCATCGATTGATGCTGAGATTGCTACCGTTACAAGTGAAGGGGTGAACGCTTCCCGGCGGCCAACCTTACGGAAAATTTCTAGCCTATCCGTTAAGGGACTCTCTAAGCGAGTAGGTGAGATGCGAATCTCAGCCACAAGATCTGCCGCAGGTTTTATCCCGCTCCAGTGATTGTTTAGCCACTCTATCAAAGGTAGTGGCGTCATAAATTTGCCGTCAAAGGAGATTAACTCCGCGTCATAGACCAGTAACGCAGGTAGAATATCTCCGAAGCCAGAAGCGATATTGCCCCCGAGCGTGGCAAGATTACGCACCGACGGAGCCGCTATGCAACGTGCAGCCTCTTGCAGCGCAGGAGCCACGGCCTGCAAATGCTCATAACTGCGGCACTGGGAGAGTGGAACAAGAGCGCCCAGAGATAAGTGAAATTCCGTTAAAGTGATGTCCGCAAGACCTTGGATATGCCTGAGATCAATCAGCTGTTTGGGCATATGATCCGTTCCATTTTCCCACCCTGTTCTCAGCAATGTTCCTCCTGCGACATATCGGGAACTGTCTCCAAACGCCGTTTTTCTCTCCCAAGCTTCGTGCAGGCTGCGGGGTTGAATTACTTCAGGTAGCCTACCTTCCTCTTCCCGTAAAACTCCCATACACTCCGCCTCCTTTTTGAGTACCAGATTGCTGCTTCCCTTCTCGTATAACCTGCCTTAAAACCTTTGTTCCCGAATATAAGGAATTCCGAGCGCCTCCGGTGTGCCGGATGGTTTGTTGCGATTGCGGTACCCCAGGTACATCAGGACCAGAATGGTCACAAGGTACGGAATCATTTTGAGAAAATAGGGCGGAACTGCACTGCCCAGCAATTGAATGCGGAAGCCAAGTGAATCCAATGCCCCAAAAAAGTAAGCGCAGAACAAGGCGCGCAGCGGATTCCATCTGGCAAAAATCACTAGCCCTACCGCAATCCAGCCTCGACCGGCTGTCAGCCCTTCATTCCAGGTTGGCGCGTAGGCCAATACCATATCCGCTCCGGCCAGGCCGATGAGAGCAGCACCGGTGATCACATAGCTGTAGCGGATAAGCTGCACACGGATCCCCATCACATCTGCGGTAGCCGGACTGTCTCCGACTGCCCGCAAATGCAGGCCCCATGAAGTGCGGTGAATTAGCAGATGCAGAGCAAGCACTAGCAGCAGGCTGAACCAGGTTAGGTAATCCATGTTACCGAATATTTTTCCGATGAACGGTACATTTTCCAGCCAAGCCAGATGCAGCTTAGGAGATGTTCCCGGTAAAGGAATGCCGCTGATCGGTTTACCAAGATAAGCGCTCAACCCACTGCCGAACAGGGTCATCGCAAGACCGGACATCGTTTGATTCGCCCGCAAGGTCACACAGAGAAAAGAATGCAGCAAACCAAGCACAGCCGTTACAGCTACGGTAGCCAGCAGAGCCAGCAGCAGGTTTCCGGAGCGAATATACACGATACAAGTGGTGACCGCTCCCATCAGCATCAGACCTTCAGCCCCAAGCTGTATAATGCCGGCTCGTTCATTTAGAATGCCTCCCAGCGTAGCCAGCAGCAGCGGGGTCCCTGCGGAAATAGCGGCAATAAGTAGCTGTGTTGTAAAATCCATCGCCTATCTCCCCCCTTTCAGCTGAACCCGGCTACGACGAATGCGGAAACGATAGATCATATCGCCAGCAATCAAGAAAAACAGGATGGAGCCCTGCAGCATTTCTGATATCGATGAGGGCAGCCCGATGGTTTGAACACTATATCCGCCAACAATTAAGCCACCGAATAAAATAGAAGTAACGATTAGACCGAGTGGATTCAATTTGGCCAACCAAGCCACAATAATGGCGGTGTATCCATAACCCGGTGAAATGCCCTGCATCAGCTTGTGTGTAACACCGGAGACCTCCGCCATGCCAGCGATCCCGGCGAGCCCCCCACTGATCAGCATGACGATAATAATATGGCGCTTGATAGGAATCCCCGCGTATCTGGCTGCAATAGGATTGGCCCCAATCAGACGGAGCTCGTAACCCCACTTGGTAAAACGAATCATTAAGTAATAAATCACAACGGCGATAAGTCCAAATAACAATCCAATATGCAATCTTGTACTTCCGAGAACAGGCAGCGACTGAGCCGCAGTAAACATAGGTGATCCCGGGAAATTAAAACCTTTAGGATCTTTCCAAGGTCCGAATACCACGTAATCGAGCGCCAATAGAGCAACATAATTCAGCATTAATGAAGTGATTAGCTCATTCACTCCAAAATGCGTCCGCGGAATAGCAGTCAATAGTCCCCAAAGCGCACCCGCGGCAATCCCGAACAGCAGCATTAAGCTCAGAGACCAGAATGAAGGTAAGTCAGGAAAATAAATCGTGACCGCTGTGGCCGCCATAGCCCCAACGGTTAACTGGCCTTCTGCTCCAATATTCCATACCGAAATGCGGTAAGCCACAGCAATCCCAAGCCCACATAGAAGTAGCGGGATCGCTTTAACCATCGTTTCCGTGAGCCCATACGCAGTGCCAAATGCGCCACGGAACATTTTTTCATAGACCAGCACCGGATTCATGCCATTCGCCGCAATAAATAGGGCACACAACAATAACGCTAAAATTATAGATACAATAGGTGTCCACCAAGGAGAACGGATGCGGCTGGCATCGTACTCGAAACGTAGAGAGAATCGTTTTCCGGAGTGAGAGGGGAGGGGTTCCAGGAAAGCTCCTGCGGTATTTCTTCCATTCTCCAGGCTCATACGGCGCTCTCCTCTCTATTATGAATACCAGCCATTAGTAGTCCGATGCTCTCTCGATTCGCTTCCTCATGTGTACTCTCACCAATAATTGAGCCGTTATAGATCACTAGAATCCGGTCGGACAACTGAAGCAATTCATCTAAATCCTCCGAGATTAACAACACGCCACTACCTGAACCACGCAACTCCATAAGAAGGTCGTGAACACCAGCCGTGGCACCTACATCCAGCCCTTGTGTCGGATGAACGGCGACCATCAGCTTAGGCCGATGACTGATTTCACGTGCAAAGAGCAGCTTCTGCTGATTACCACCTGACAACTGTTGTACTGGCGTCTCCAGCTCAGGTGTCTTGACGTTAAAGCGCTGGACCAGCTCCTGTGACCACAAACGGTTCTTCGCGGACTTCAAGAAACCAAATTTGGAGTGCTCCTCTGAGCGGTAAGACTTAAACAAAAGATTATCCACCGATCCGAGGCGTCCAGCTAAACCGCTCTTCATCCGGTTCTCCGGCACGTGGGAGATTCCTGAATCAATTGCCCCTCTAACCGAAGCGGATTTCACCGTCTTTCCATCAAACGTGATTTCACCACTTCTCCAGCCTCTAAGACCTGTTAATACTTCAGCCAGTTCCTTTTGCCCGTTGCCAGCTACCCCAGCTACGCCTACAATCTCCCCTTTACATACGTTCAGAGAGAAGTGATCCAGTGCTTTTCGCCCGTGATCGGCATATACGTCCACATCTTTCACTTCTAATAAAGAATCCCCTTCAGTGGCTTCCCGTTCTTGACGGGTGATGGTTACTTCCTTGCCCACCATCAGACGAGCCAGCTCCAGTTCATCTGTATCTGCCGTGGTCAGTGTGGCGATCATTTTCCCTTTGCGCATGACGGAAATCCGATCGGAGGACGCCATAACCTCTTTCATTTTATGAGTAGTCATAATAACCGTTTTTCCTGCCTGCTTCATGACCCGCAGCGTTTCAAATAGCTGTTCCACCTCTCCCGGGGTCAATACAGAGGTTGGTTCATCCAGAATAATAATGTCAGCCCCGCGATACAGCGTCTTAACGATTTCAACACGCTGCTGCTCACCCACGGACAACTGCCAGATCGGGCGATCCACCGGGAAATTCAGTCCAAACCGTTCCGCTAATGCCTCTATCTCCTCGCGTTTGTTCTTCATCCACTTACGGCCGCGCCAGAAAGACGACTTTTCGCCAAGCACGATATTTTCTGCTGCTGTGAGGCTTTGCACCAGCCTAAAGTTCTGAAACACCATACCTACACCCAGCTGCGCAGCATCTTTAGGAGAACGGATCTGAGCACCTTTCCCATGAATGAAGATTTCTCCTTCATCTGCTCTGTACACCCCTGACAGCATGCTCATCACCGTGCTCTTCCCGGCCCCATTCTCCCCAAGCAACGCATGAATCTCACCCGCATTTGCCGAAAAGTCGACTTGATCACTGGCGGTTACCGAGCCGAATTTTTTCACAATCCCCCGCATTTCAACTGAAGTTCCCCGCATGGCCTGAACCCCTCCTTCCTTCAAGTTGTAGTACGGGTGGGGAAGTTTCCGCTTAACGGAACCCGCCCCACCCATAGATTGTGCACATCTTATTCCCTATTTTTAAACATTATTGCGGGATAGTTCCTTCCACACCTTTTACGAGCCAGTTCATGCCCAGCACTTCCTCCAAGGTCAGCTTCTGACCCTCCTGAACCTTCACATTCCCTTGATTATCTGAGATCGGACCTGTGAAAACCTCAAGCTCACCACTGATAATTTTGGCTTTGGCGTCTTCGACAAGCTTTTTCACATCATCTGGGATCTTGTTCCCGAAAGGAGCCAGCTCCACCATACCGTCAGCCATATCACCAGAATATTGCTCGCTCTTCCAGGTTCCATCCATAACTGCCTGCACAGCTTTTACGTAATACGGCCCCCAATTCCATACCGGGTTCGTCAAATAATTGTCCGGAGCGTATTTGCTCATATCCGAGTCATTTCCCCCGGCAAAAGCCCCTCGTTCAGCAGCAGCCTGCAGGGTTGCAGGTGAATCCTGATAGGCCAAAAGCACATCCGCACCCTTATCCAGCAAGCTGATTGCCGCTTGACGTTCAGTCGTCGGGTCATACCATGTATTCGTCCATACCACATTCACCTTTACATCAGGATTGACACTTTGTGCTCCAAGGGTAAAAGCATTCAAGTTATAAATCACTTCGCTGATCGGAAAAGCGCCCACATAACCCAGCTGATTGTTTTTGGTCATTTTTCCTGCCGCTATGCCGCTCAGATAGCTGGCCTGATAGTTCTTCCCGAAGTAGGTCCCCATGTTCTCTGCGGTTTTGTAACCCGAAGCATGCAGGAACTTCACGTTGGGAAATTTGCCCGCTACATTTAATGTAAAATCCATATATCCGAAGCTCGTTGTAAACACGATGTCGTGTGATTGCGCAAGCTCTGTGATGATTCGTTCGGCGTCAGCACTTTCAGGGACATTTTCTACAAAGTCAGCTTTAATCCCCAGCTCCTTCTCCATATACAGCCGTCCTTGATCATGTTGGTACGTGTAGCCGCCATCCCCTGGAGGTCCGATATAAACAAAAGCAACCGTCGGTTTCTTTGCAGCCGGTTCTGTTGTTGCAGTTGCCTCTGTTGCCGCTGTAGTTGTCGCTGGTGCCTCCGTTGCATTTGTAGAAGTATTATTATTGCTGCCACACCCCACCAAAGCCACCGTCATTAGAACCATTAATGCAAGACAAGATGTTATGAACTGACCCCTTTTTTTCATAATTCTCCTCCTCCAAATCATCTCTCATCATGGCTGCAACCATTAATGTACTTCTACTATACTTAGAGGTGGCCTTGGCGTAAATTTATATAACATACGTTTGTATAGGAATATAAGAATCAGAACTTTTTTTGTGTGTAATGCACTAATTGGTTTTCGGAAGGTGAGTTTCGTGTCATATTATATGACCAAAGGTGGGAAAGGAACACTGATTCAGATTACTTTTCAGACTATTCTTTACTTCACTTTCCATTTCTCAGAATCCATTGCTCCTGAATCTCACCAAAATCTTCTTTTGTATCTGCGTCCATGAAATAATGGGCAGACTCAGATTCCAGAACAATCCCCTTATAATCAGGTGAACGCAATATCCCCGCCGCTCCTCGATCTCCATCTAATCCCTGTAGTGCTGGAAACAACGTCTTCGAGAACAAAGCCGGGGGCATAGCCGACCCATTGCTGACGCTAGCGACATAGTCCATCTCCGGAGATTGTTCAAACGTTTGTATTAGACGATTCACTAATGCTGTAGTAATAAATGGCTGATCCGCAAGCGCCACAACTACTGCATCGGGCTGTAAAGGTAATACCGCATTAAGACCGCAGCGCAGTGAAAAAGACAATCCTAGATGTGCGGTTAAGCAAGTTTCGGTACGTCTGGAGCCTTGCGGTTCAATCGCGGGTGGCAGCCATTCCAAGTTGTCATCCGCACGCACTACCACGATTAGCGGTTCTAGATTGCAACGATCCAATTCACTAAGCGCGACGCTCCCGAGTGAGACCTCCTGCGACAATTTCAGTGAAACCTTGGACACGCCCATCCGCCTGCTCTGCCCCGCTGCCAAATATATTCCTGCTACCTTCAATACTATCCGCTCCTTTGGGCAGCTCTCGTGAGCCCACCCTTCTAATTTGAATAATTTCTGCTATAATACTGACCGCAATCTCCTCCGGACCTTCTCCTCCAATCGGCAACCCTACAGGTGCATGCAAAGATGCAGGAGCCTCAAGCCCTTCCAGTAAAAGAGCTATCCGAGCTTTTGAACCAATAATGCCGATGTATAGCGGGGCTAGCGGAATTACACTCTCAAGGAACTGTCTATCCCGCCCAAGCTGATGACTACAAATCAATACATAATCCCGCTGAGCTACGCCCAAGCGTTGAACAAGCTCTGTAGGGGAACAAATTACTTGTTCAGCTCGAGGAAACTTATTGTGCAAGCTTCCTTCGCGCCAATCCGCAACCGCAACCCGAAAGCCAACTCTGTCAGCAAGTTCCGCAATTGGAACCACATCACGTCCTCCGCCAAAAATCACAAGCCGCGGTTTAGGCACAAAGCATGTATGGAATGCTGTCAATTCAGCTGAAGCGGCCATAAAGCGACCTGCCGCCATGCTTTCTTTTGCCGAGTGGGATAATTTCGGTTGTTGCTTGTTCTGCGATAGTGAAGTATCAGTATCCAGCTGCAGCTTATAGGTAAAACCTCTCGCCGCTGCCTCCCGAAACAGAACTAACCGCTCTCCTGCCGCCAGTCTGACACTCGCCTGCACCAAAAGCTCATAAAACACCCCCTGCACAGGTTCAAGCACCACTTTGATTTTGCCTCCACAGCCGACAGTCTCACCCCAGGACAGATCATCCGGAGACAACATATTGTATTCCACAATTTCGGGCAGCCCTCGTTCCCATATCTCAGAGGTACGTAACTCCAGATCGTTTTCCAAACAACCTGGACTCAGACTCCCAATCGTGCCCCCTTCAAAAAACAGCATCACTGCCCCAGGTTTACGATACGAGTGTCCCTCCACCTCAATCAGTGTTGCCAGCACCGCAGGCGCCTGATGGGTTTGAATATGCATTGCGATCTCATGTGTATTCACGAGGTTCCCCTCCTCCGTGTTTGCATTTCAACCCAGAACTTAGACCTTAGTCCCGCCCAAGCATCCTCCGAAACATGAATACTAGCTTTAGCCTCATTAGATCATTTATTTTTTTAAAATCGACGTCCAAGAGCTCACTAAGCTTCTCGATCCGGTAGGTAGCCGTGTTCCGATGAATAAACAACTTTTTGGCTGTCTCATTGACATGCCCATCGTTCTCTAGATAAATCTCCAGCGTCCGCAGCATTTCTCGCACATACTCCGGCTCACGGCTAAGCAGTCCTCTAAGCGTTCCGTTGCAATATTTCTCCATGACCTCTGTCGGGATTTGCCCAAGAAGCAAGGAAAGCTCAAGCTGCCGATAATGCACAACATTCCCATGCACTCCCTCAAACTGAAGCATCCCCATACATTCCTTCACCTCCGCAAAAGCCTCCTTCAGCCCATCCGGCTTCAATTTACAACTACTTATCGCAGCTCGTGGATAACACCCCTTGTCAAACTTAAGGTTATCAAAACAAGCCTGGATTACATCCCGAAATTGCTCAGGACTCTGAAGAGCTGCCGGATAGATGGACAATAATCCTTGGTCTACAAGCACATGAATGGCCTTTAAATCCCGCAGTACGGGGTGTTCAGTGTATTCTTCTTTTAATCTAAGCAGCTCACTTTGGCGTTCTTCACTCGTCGTAGCAATATCGGTTAATAAGAGACAGAATGGCGATTGAAGCAGCTCTATCTCCAGCTTTACAGCAGACTGTACTAAATCGGAGTAAGATAAGTTACCATTTAGACAACGTCTCAGCAATCCACTGAACTCCCTATGTTCTGCCTGTTCAAAATAATCCTCGTATCCTGAGTGAATATGATATGAAATAAGTTCAGCACCCTGAACGAACAAGCTCTCTTCCACCGGGAGCAATAAAGGGTCGATGGAACAATACAATAAATATCCCGAGCACTTTTCTCCTTGTATTAGTGGTGTGCGATAACCTGCACGATCCTCTACACGAAAACGTTGATTCCGTTTCTGCCATGGCCATCCCTCCAGCAACTGTGAGGTCTGGTATTCAGAATTGTTATAGATTACATCCCCGCGTGCGCTAACCACTACAAGTGAATGGCCAATCACATCAGACACCGAGTCAAACAATGGACGGCTGCGGACAGATCGCAGGGCAAATTGCATCAGTTTTTTCTGCTTCTCCATTATGCTCTGCAAAACATGAGTGCTCCGGCTAAGCTCGGCTCGAAACAGGCCATTCATCTGATCCGAAAAAGTGAACTGGAACGGCAACTGGATTAAGGGGAAGTTAAGGCTCTCCGCTTCTGCGATTAGCTGCTCCGGTATTTTATCCCAAAATCGTCCCAGCTTAATACCCAAGGCCGATGAGCCCCTTCGATTCAGTGTTTGCAGCAAAGCAGAGGCATCCTCCAGATTGTCCTTGATTAAATAAGCTGTAGTTAGCAGCATCTCGCCTTCTTTGATCCAATCCGAAATATCAGGTGCGTCCATCACATTGATCGATTTCACAATTCGATGTTTCCCCTTGGACCCCGCGATAAGCTTCGCCTCGGACAAAGGATAAATGGACAACGCTTCTTCAACCGTAAGATGCATGCCATCCCTCCTTTTCAGGATCAATTGAACCATTTTCGATTCATAATGTTATTTTATGTAACATTATAATTAAAATGAACCTCTTTGGATAGAGCCGAATTAAAATTTAACGATTATTATGTTAGTTAATATAACACTAAATGAACATAACTGATGAACCATTAATCTTTAGTTCACATCACTTGTGTGAGTAGTATAATTAGATCGGACAATATTAGGATGGATTTGGAGGGGATCTTTTGAGTAAAAAGCAAGTGTTTACGGGTTCACCCTGGGAGTCGGTGGTTGGATATTCTCGTGCCATTCGAATCGACAACCGTATCGAAGTCGCAGGAACAACAGCCATGCAAGACGGGGAAATAGTCGGTATAGGAGATCCATACGCGCAGACGAAATTCATTCTACATACCATCGAAAAAGCGCTAAACCAGCTAGATGCTGATTTGTCGCATGTAATTAGAACAAGAATGTTCGTGACAGACATCTCACGCTGGGAAGAAGTCGGCAAAGCACACGGCGAATTTTTCAAAGATATTCAGCCTGTAGCAACCATGGTAGAGGTAAAAGCGCTTATTGATCCACTATTGTTAGTAGAAATAGAAGTCGAAGCATTCGTAGAATAGAGCTCGGATGGGGCACGGGGCATGGCACCTTCTTCACAGAAGGTGCTTTGTTTGCGTGTTCAGATGAAACGCGAGCGTGTCGTGGCTGACCTTTGTGGTGTGGGGCATTTATACCCCTTCTTCCGGTAATATCGCCAGAATTCTTGGATTCTGGGGGATTTATACCCCTCTTTCCTGTAATATGGCCGGAATTACTGGATTCTAGGGTATTTATACCCCTCTTTCCGGCTATATCGCCGGAATTACTGGATTCCGGGGCATTTTCGCCCTTCTTCCCCGCAATATGAGCCAATTTCACGCATTCTACGGGATTTATACCGTTATTTTCAGCTATACGGGCTAATTTCGCGAATTCTACGGGATTTATACCGTTATTTTCAGCTATATGAGCCAATTTCGCGCATTCTACGGGATTTATACCGTTATTTTCAGCTATATGAGCCAATTTCGCACATTCTACGGGATTTATACCGTTATTTTCAGCTATACGGGCCAATTTCGCGAATTCTACGGGATTTATACCGCTCTTCTTCTTCGCATGGCCATGGAGCTGTTTACTGAAATACTGGTCTTAAGTCAACTTTTGAGCGCTGAATTTATCTTTTACTCTAACACACCATTATTGAACCTACTTCATCACATTGAGATCATTTTTTTCAAAACCAATTTCACCTATCTTCTCAAAACCCATCAAGTCCCGTCATCTCAAGACCGCCGCCAAGCCTCCTTCACCCATGAGAGTAACCGAAGATCCTGACCATGTCCGGCGATAACGGACAAACCCAATGGTGGCCCATTTGTAGAGAGCATAGGTAACGTTACTTGAGGCAGGCCTGCCAATCCAGCTATACAGCTCAACATCATCGCCCCACTACGGTTCTCCTCCAATTGACGTAAATCCCCACCACGCAGCGGTGCAGGACCAGGTACTGTCGGAATCACAAGACAATTATCTTCTCCCAGCAGCTGGCGCAACTGGTTAGAAATCTCCGCTCGTTTATTCTGAGCGATACTGTGGTCCTTGCCAGCTAAGTTAGCAGCCCAAGAGAAGCGGGCTGCAATATCTGGTCCAAAGAATGGTTTTACCTCCTTAATCCAGATGCTATGGGTTGTCCAGATTTCACTACCCTGTAACTCTCGAAAAACATCCATCCAGACCTTCAATCCTTCTGGAGCTATATCAGTTTCGAAGAAATGATCAGCACCAGTCCTCAATTGGTTCAATCCATTCGCTAGAACACTCACATCCTTTGGATCGACCAAATTCCAACAGTCCGTAGCGACAAATAAAGTCCCCATGTTCTTTTGTATATTATTCTCCAATTCTTCCTCTTCATTTTTTCCCCCACCGTTCTCTATATTCAATTCTAAATTTCCATCTATGCTCATCGTTACTTTTTCATCCATGCGCCCATTTCCAAGTAAAACCTCCCCCACTTTCTGGAGCACATCCATACGATCAGCCATCCAGCCTACTGTATCAAATTGCGGTGATAACGGGATCACACCTTCCATATTCACAGCACCATGCGTCGGGCGAAAGCCATATACTCCGCAATAGGCGGAAGGGACTCGAATAGAACCACCTGTATCTGTTCCGAGCGCAAAATCAACACTACCTGAAGCTACCGCTACTGCCGATCCACTAGAAGAACCACCTGGGATACAGCCTGCAGCACGTGGATTTATGGGCGTTCCATAATGATGGTTCTCACCGCCCAGACTGTACATTAACTCATCCGTATGAGTCGCTCCTCGAAGCGTCGCTCCCGACTGGAGCAGCTGGCGTACTACTGCTGCATGTTCTGTAGAGGGATTGTGGCTCCGCAGCCAATCTGGATTACCTGCAGAAGAGCTGTGCCCTGCGATCGCATACACATCTTTTACAGCAAAGGTCATTCCGTCCAATATCCCATTCCCTAAACGTCCGACTGTTAGCTCAGAATCTATGAACGCGCCATACCGATTATCCAGAATCATTTCTCCTTCCTCCTCCCCTCACCATTCCTTCTCTGATCATAATCAACCCGTCATCCGTCATTTCTATTAAGAACCTATCGCTCCGTTAAACTAGGATTTTCCCATTTGCCTTTCCGAGAATCCTCTCACGATATCCTTCCTACCAAATAACGGAAGGAGCAAATTGGGGGATTTGGAGAGAGCACCTCACCCTACCAACCTATCGCAGCGCCATCGCAGCGCGGGTCTGTCCCCCCACTACGATATCCATTGTCATCTATGGATATCGCGTGAGCATGACCCACGCTCCCGTCATATGCTTCCACTTTCCGGACAATATGACCGGCTCCCGCCAGATCTGCCAGCACCTCATCCGCTACCCGTCCCTCTACCTTCAGCTCCTGCGTAGGTTCCCCCCACGTCCTCCCCCATACAAAACGTGGTTCACTTACAGACGTTTGCGGATTCATCCCATAATGCAGCATCCTTGTAAGTAGCAACGTTTGAGTCTGCGGCTGACCTTCACCACCTTGCGTACCATATAGAATCGCAGGTTTGCCCTCGCGGCAGGCCATGGCTGGCATCAGTGTGTGGAAGCTGCGCTTATGCGGTTCAAGCGTATTGATATGGTTCGGATCAAGCGAGAAAAACGAACCCCGATTCTGAAGCAGAATTCCTGTATTCCCAGCAACCACTCCTGAGCCAAACTCAAAATACAGACTCTGAATAAAGGAGACCGCATTTCCCTCCTCATCCACCACCGCAGCATATGCAGTATCACTACCAATAGGCTGACTGGTCAGCTGTGCCGCTTTTTGCATCGAGATCGTAGAGGCTAGTTGCCCTGCATAGTTCTTATCCAGCAACTGCACCAAAGGAATAGCACTAAAATCCGGATCTGTAAGCACTCTATCCCGATCACGAAAACTCAGCTTCAGCGCTTCAACAAGCAGGTGGTAATATTCATAAGAGCCATGCTCGATTTCTCCGAAATTAAAATGCTCCAATATATTAAGACTCATCAGCCCCGTAAACCCTTGAGAATTTGGCGGCACTTGATACACCGTATGCCCATGATATTCCGCATGAATCGGCTCGACCCAATCCCCCTGATGATCCGCAAAATCATCCCGTGTGAGATAGCCCCCAGCTGCCAGCATATAATCACAAATATCTTCAGCAATCTTCCCCTTATAAAAAGCGTCCCGTCCACCCGCAGCCAACGTCCTCAGGGTTGCCGCCAGCTGTGTCTGCTGAAATCTCGATCCAGCAGACACAGCCACTCCACCCGGCATATAAATCGCGGATGCCTCCGCCGACAACGTCGCTCCAGCAAACAGCGTATTATTCCGCTGGTCCGGCGACAGCGGAAACCCACTCTGAGCATAGCCGATGGCTGGCTCCAGCACCTCTGCCAGCGTTAAGCGGCCATACTTACTGAGCATAGCATCCCAGCTATCCACCATCCCCGGCACGGTGATGGCACTGCGGATTCCCCGCCTCGGGATAGCTCCCTCCCCGGCATAGCAACTTCTGCGAACTCCGTAACCCGACCGTCCACTTCCGTTATACGCCCGGACACGCGCCTCTTCTGTACTATAGGTCAACCAGAACGAATCCCCACCAAGCCCCGTCATATGCGGGTAGACTATAGCGAGCGTCGCACTAACCGCCACCGCCGCATCAAAGGCATTTCCCCCTTTTCCCAAAATGCGCGCACCCGCGGCCGAAGCTAAATAATGAGGGCTGACGACCATTGTTTTTGTGCCTATTACAGGTTTCTCCGCCATGTTCCCCATCTCCCTATTAACTTCTCGCTTAATTAATGTCATTTAACATTACATAAAAATCCCTTGTCAATCGGTTACGCTAAACCTCAAAATAACCATCCTCTTTTTGTGATTCATGCACAAAGATTAGCTGATTTCTAGTCAACCTCGTAGCTTCACACATATGAATTGTATAGAATGGGCTCTAAACACAAGGGGAGGTCTCACGTGATATCCATCCATAAAGATTATGTACAATTAGCTATCGCCATGTTCAGAACTGGGATTGTCGGCTATGGCGGAGGGCCTTCCGTGATTCCATTAATCCGGCATGATGCGGTAACTCGCTACACTTGGCTAAGCGACGATGAATTCGGGGAGACATTGGCGATTGCCAACGCGCTACCGGGACCTATTGCTACTAAAATGGCGGCTTATCTTGGATATAAACTTCGAGGAGTTAGGGGGGCGATACTGTCAGTTCTGGCACATATTTTACCTAGCTGCCTGGCCATGATCATACTTTTATCGGCTGTGAATTATTTAAGTGGCTCAAAAATAGTAGCTGGGATGATCGCGGGGGTATCTCCTGTCATTGCTGTCATGTTAGGAATAATAGCATATGAGTTTGCGCAAAAAGCCTATAAAGGGCTAGGAAAATATCTCAGCGCTGTCTTCATCCTTCTAGCCTTACTTCTGCTACAAATAATTCACATACACCCAGCTCTCGTAATCGTACTTTTTCTAGGTTACGGAGCCGTTCATTACCGGATCATCGCGAAGCAACAACAAGGAGGATCAAATTGATGGACTGGTTAGAGCTCATATACGGATTTTTCATGGCGAATTTGCTTGGATACGGCGGTGGTCCTTCCTCTATTCCATTGATGTATCAAGAAATCGTTCCCCATTACGGCTGGCTGACCGATGAACAATTCTCTAACATGCTTGCACTTGGCAATGCACTGCCTGGCCCGATTGCTACCAAAATCGCAGCTTACGTCGGCTATGATATCTACGGCTGGTTAGGACTCATCGTAGCTTTGTTAGCAACCGTCTTGCCCTCCGCAGTAGCGCTTATTATCCTGTTAGAGGTCATGCAAAAATACAAGCAATCCCCCGTAGTGAAAGGGATGACATTGCTTGTTCAACCGGTTATTGCAGTTATGATGGCTGCGCTCACTTGGACAATGGTCAAAGGTCCTACGAACTCTATCGGAATCTGGCAAACACTGTTCATTGCCGCAATCGCATTCTGGGCCATCAAGCGGCTTAAGCTGCATCCTGCCTTAGTCATCTTAGCCGCTTTTGCCTATGGTGGTCTGGTACTCCGCTACACGGTCTAACTAAACTATTTTAAAATATATTGTGACAATACCGCCTGTACCTCATAAATATTCACGGATTTATTAAAGGTCTTCTTGAGTGGCACAGTGCTGCTGGAAATATAGATACATAGCTCCGCATCCAGATCAAAGTGCCCTGCCGTCTCCACGGAATAATGCGAGATGCTTTTGTATGGGATGGAATGATAGTCCGTCTTTTTCCCCGTCAGTCCCTGTTTATCCACTAGAATCAGTCGTTTGTCTGTAAAAATAAACATATCTCTAATCAACTTGTAGGCTCGTTCAATTTTCTCTTGAGGGGCAAGGATTTGTGCATATTCCCGTTGTACCTCCGCTAGATTTACTTGTGATGCATTACCCATCAATCCGTCAAAAATCGCCATATAACTTCCCCTTTTCATCTGTTATTTTTAGTGGCTTGTCTCCTCCCACATAGAACCATATTATTCCACATTTCATATTCTATGCAGTGTAAAACTTCGCTCTGCCATCTTTTTACTTGCTAAATTTCCGATTATTGTTTACACTGTCATTAAATTTGTTAAGAAAGGGGTGTGGAAGGAATGGATCACAATTGGACCAACAGTGTTATGAGTCGGCTACCTAAAGCGATAGCTGGCATTGCTCATGTAAATGGCGATAACGGGAGAAGTCTGTCCATTTCCATGAATTTAATAACACTACACAATTGTGAAATGCCTTTCCTGCCATCACCCGGACGGATCAGTTAACCGGAAAATGATAAGGCCGTGGGGAAATTTCCCTACGGTCTTTTTTTATGGTTTTTTACAGAATTCCAGTTTCGATTTAGGGTTCTGGCGGTGCAAAGGGCATTCTTAAAGGAGAATATATATGATTATTCAATGCCAAAATGTTCAAAAATACCACGGTGCACAGCTCGTACTAAATAGCATCACCTTCGATATCCGCCAAGGAGAAAAAATCGGTCTAATCGGCCGCAATGGCTGCGGTAAAACTACACTTTTCCACTTACTGAATGGCGAAGAGCGCCCCGATCAAGGGCAAATCTCAATTCGCAAAGGTAGTGTAGTAGGAATGCTGGCTCAAATTCAAGAGGTTAACGAAAAAGAAACCGTATATGAAGTTCTACAGCGTAGCTTTGCTGAACCTATGCAATGGCAACAACGCCTGCGAGAGCTGGAGCTTGAAATGTCCACCTTCAATACCGGAACGGATGAAACGCTATGGAATCGGCTGCTGAAAGAATATGGTAGCCTTCAGGATAAATTTGAGACCGCAGGAGGCTACGAAATTGAATCCACCATTCAGCGAGTTGCCATTGGTCTAGGAATCGGAACTGGGCAATATAACCGACTCTTCTCCTCTCTTTCTGGCGGCGAGAAAACTAAAGTCGGACTCGCAGAACTGCTACTGCGTAGACCTGATGTACTTCTACTCGATGAGCCAACCAATCATCTAGACATGAACGCCATCGAGTGGTTAGAGCAGTACTTACAGAGCTATGACGGTACAGTGTTAGCCATTTCCCATGATCGTTACTTCCTCGACGCTGTAGTCAAGAAAGTGATCGAGATTGAGGATGGCGAGGCTTTTACCTTCCATACCAACTACAGCGGCTATCAAATAGAGAAGGAAACACGTCTACTTCAACAATTTGCTGATTATCAAGAACAACAGAAAAAAATAAAGCAAATGCAGGAGAGCATCAAACGCCTCATCGAATTTGGGAATCGGGGAACTCCCCCAAACCCTGCCTTTTACCGGCGTGCAGCTTCCATGCAAAAAGCACTGGATCGTATGGTAAAGGTTAAACGTCCTATTCTAGAGCGCAAATCGATGGATTTGCAGCTACAGCAAAATGATCGCTCCGGGAATCAAGTCGTCATACTGGAGGATATCGGTAAGGCATATGGAGAGCGAAGCCTGTTTACAGACGCAAACGAAGTTCTTCGCTACGGAGAAACTACGGCACTTATCGGTGGTAACGGGGCAGGGAAAAGTACACTTTTAAGAATTATATTAGGTCAGGAGACGCCAGACACCGGAAGCTGCACGCTTGGTTCAAGAACCGTGGTTGGTTATCTCGCGCAAGAGGCTGTCCCTGACAATAACAAACAATCCGTACTCCGCTACTTCCGTGAAGAGGCCGGACTAGAAGAAGGTGAAGCGCGCGGGCAGCTCGCACGTTTCCTATTCTACGGTGCCGATGTATTCAAAGACATCACGAATCTATCCGGAGGGGAATGGACCCGCCTGCGTTTCGCTGTGTTGATGCATCGTAAACCAAACCTGTTAATTCTGGATGAACCAACGAACCATCTAGACATTGACTCCCGGGAAGCGCTAGAGGAAGCATTAGAAGAATTCCCAGGTACAGTGCTGGCCGTTTCACATGATCGCTATTTCATTAATCGTCTGTTCCATAAGCTCTGGTCCATTGAAAGTGGACGATTTGGAGTTTTCAACGGCAACTATGAGTATTACAAGGAGAAGCAAGCTGAACAGGCGTTAGCAGTACCAGTCTCTATTCCTGATCAGCCTAAACCTTTCTCTTCAGATGGAACCACTGCACGCTCCGGTAAGCCTCAATCGAACCGTTCCGTGAATGTTAATGTCACCACGGCTAACTCGTCCAGTTCCCGCAAGAAGAGTATCCACTTTGATTGGGAAAAGGCTATTGCCGAAGTTGAGGATCAGCTTGGGGAAATTGATGCCAAAATGCTAGATCCACTGATCAGTAGCAATGCGGCAGAGCTCGCCGAGCTACAGAAAGAACGCGATGCAGTGCAAGAGCAACTAGATGAGCTCTATGCGGGCTGGATGGAAACTGCGGGACACTAACGATTATTACATGAGGAGAGACGGATATGAGCAACGAAACGAAGATTAAGCTTTTTTGGGAAGAATACACCCAGCTTCATCCACAAGCAGCGGATAACTACGAGGCTTGGGCCTTTGGCGACAGTCCTCCAATGGCCGATGAACTGCTAGATCTGGTGATCCGCAGGATTAAGACAGGAACCGCTTCGAACTATGAAATTTATGCAGTCTGTGACGAGACCTTACCAGAAATTGGCCGACATAGTATCCTGCTGGACGGCCGTGGTAATCCGCAAGCAGTGATCGTTACGACAGATGTGCAAATTACACCTTTTAATGAGGTAGGCGCTGACTTTGCCTATAGCGAAGGCGAGGATGACAGAACGCTAGAGTCGTGGCGCCATGAGCATGAGAAGTTCTTCTCCAGAGAATCCTTAGCGTTTTTGAAGAAGCCTTTTGATCCAAAGATGAAGGTAGTTTGCGAGAACTTTAGACTGGTATATTCGAAATCTTGAGAAACGCAGGAAACTAAAAAGGCGGCCTCTTCAGTTACGAAGAGACCGCCTTTGATGTATACTATACAACTAATAGAGTTAGATAATTATTAAAATACGGCTCAGCGCCAAAACCCCAGAATCCAGCCAATCACAGAGATCCATAACGGAATGCTGATTAAGATACCCCAAACCAGCCCAGTGGCAATATTGCCCTCTGCAGGACGCACCACATTTTCCTGTTTCAATGGAATGCTCAACTCTTCTTGTTCCATGCGATCCCCTCCTAAAATTCTTATCGTCACAGTAGAGGAAAAAATGTAGACCGCTCGACCTAAAAGCTTAGAATACCAACATTGTAAGTGCTTACATAATAGTAATTACCCATCATTTACATCATTAAAAACATCACTTTACGGAAGTCATATATAATATGCAAATTCTTAGTCCAATATTACTACTTTTTCTGGATTTCGTAAATATTCAAACATCGTTTCAATCTGCTCACTTGTATTCCTCTCTAATGAGAGCTCAGGCAGTTCATCTTCAGCAAAAAAGGATACTTCACTCGTCTCCACCCCTTGCAGCGCCTCGCCGCCTACAATTCTGCACAAAATAAAAAACTTATACACGTGATACGGCTCCGGAGGATGGTTATGAAATTTCTTATCTAAAACAGCCAGCAAGCGAATTGCTTCTGTCTCAAATCCTGATTCTTCTTGAATTTCCTTAACAACGACTTCACTCGGTGACAGACCGATGTCTCCCCAGCCCCCGGGAAGCGCCCACTTTCCATCTAATTTCTCGCGGACAAGCAGGATTCTGTCATCCTGAAAAACAACACCACGGATATCCACTTTCGGCGTAGAATAGCCACCCTCACTAGCAAAGGAGAGTCTTATTCTCTCCTTGCTTTCGAACGTATAATTAGCGAGGATATCTACACTTAGCTCCCGCAAAGCTTGATACCGTTCTATATCATAGACATCTTTAGCGTAAGTTAGTCCAGTCTGTGCGATGGCCTGTATTTCTTTAGCCCAGGTTAACCATTTCTGCTCCATTGCTGCACCCCTTTAAATAACTTGATTAGGATTACTGGCAAAGCATTAAATGACGGGAGAACAAACCTTTTTTAGCTTCACAGCGGTCTATAATCGTAAATCCAGCCTCCGTGATCATCTCATCCATCGGTTCAATCGCAACGATAACTACCCGATCTGCAATCCGGCGCGCATTCACTAGAATCGCAAACTGTTCCTCAGGTGTAATACTAGAATATAGATTATAAGGCATATCTACAATAGCTACATCGTAATGTTCTGTGATGTCAGCAATATCTCCAAGCGTAACCTCACTTGTGAATCCAAAATGAGCAATATTCGTTCTGGCACCGATCGCGATTTGAGGGTTAATGTCACGTCCAACCATATTGATTCCCATCGAGAGGGCTTCTACCATTACTGTTCCGATGCCGCAGCAAGGATCGATGGCTCGTACACCTTCCGGATTCGGAACGGCTATATTGACCGCAGCTCGGGCTACACGTGTGCTAAGCGCGATAGAGTAGCTACGCGGCTTTTTCATTTGACGGAACCAGGTGGCCTTGTTCTTATGATAAGCTCCAAAGTACCAGCGACCGCCCAGAGTAACAATGCCATATACCAACTGAGGGTGGTTTACATCCGCTTCCCCTTCAATACGTAACCCAATTTCCCGCTCGATCACTCTTCGCTCATCATATTCTATTTTGTCCGCAGGGGACAGATCATTGGTCTTCACAAAAATAACCTTAAACGTCTTGCCGCCAAGCTCCACCTGCTCCGTTTGATCATAAATCTCAGGCAAGCTATCTCCTTCGTACATAACATCAATTCGTTCTTTAATGAAGGGACTGCGGCTGACATCCACCTCTACCTCACTCTTAAAGATTGAAGAAGGTACTTCCTCTCCAAAAAGACAACGAAGCTCCATCTGACATAGTGATAACTCGTCCTCTGAACAGGTGTAAGTATATAAAAATGTGTTTTCTTCACTTTTCTTTTGCAAAATAATCCATCCTCTATCCCAGTAAATTGTACACCTAGCTTGCTACTCCAACATTTCGTGCTGACGATCATACCCTATACGCGCTTTGGCGATTTCAGCGTTGTTTCTATTGACCCATTCCACTAGGGAAGTTAAAGGATCCAGCAAGGACTCTCCTAAACTTGTCAGACCATATTCAACAGTCAAAGGTACCGTAGGCGTAACTTTACGCCAAACTATACCATCTCGTTCTAAATGACGCAGGGTTTGGGTCAGCATCCGTTGTGATATACCACCAGAACGCCGCTGAAGTTCTTTAAACCGCAATGCTTCTGCACCCAAATTAACAATGATGAGCACACTCCATTTGTCCCCAACCCTGTCGAGAATTTGGCGGGTGATGGAGCAATCCTCTAGCGTCGGCATTAGCCGAATGGGTTCGTCCATTGAATGTTCCAAAGTGGTTACCTCCATAGGAACTCAAGCATGTAATAGTGCCTTCTTGTCCCTTAAGTTTAATCAGCTTATCATGGTTACTGTTAGTAATCAACAACCGGAAAGGAACTATTAATTACGAAAAAAAGCTCCGGTCACGAGGATCAGATAAGACGTCTTTCTAATCGCTTTTGATCCATAGTGAGTTCTCCAGTATAATGATTCCTATAGAATGCTAAACAAGACGGTCACGCATGGCGATTAAGCTCATAGCCGGTTTTGCGCAGCAAAACTTAAGGAGGTACATACACACTATGTCATATGAAACGTATTTTTTAACACACCGGGATGAACATCTCGAAGAACTAAAACAATGGCTCAAGATTCCAAGTATTTCTGCCTTGTCTGAGCATAAGGACGATGTACTAGCTGCAGCCCATTGGCTGACAGACACACTAAAGAAAGCCGGACTTGAGAACATTGAACTTCATCCGACAGCGGGACATCCCGTCATATATGCTGACTATCTTCATGCTCCGGGTAAGCCAACCATTCTTGTATACGGCCACTACGATGTGCAGCCAGTAGATCCGCTAAACCTGTGGACTACACCTCCGTTTGAACCAGAGATCCGTGACGGCAAGCTGTATGCACGTGGAGCAACGGATGACAAAGGACAAGTATTCATTCACCTCAAAGCGATTGAAGCAATCCTGAAACAAGAAGGTACTCTTCCTGTTAACATCAAGCTCTGTATCGAAGGCGAAGAAGAAATCGGCAGCGCAAATCTCCCTCCATTCCTGGAAGCTAACAAAGAGAAGCTGGCTGCGGATGCGGTGTTAGTCTCCGATACTTCCCTGCTGGAACGTGGTCGCCCTGCAATTTGCACAGGACTACGTGGCCTAGGATCACTTGAAGTGAGCGTAACTACAGCTCTTACAGACCTGCACTCCGGCTCTTACGGTGGTGGTGTTCCGAATGCACTGCACGCTCTCGTGTCCCTGCTCAGCTCCCTTCATGACGACAAAGGCCGTGTTTCTGTAGAAGGCTTCTATGATGGTGTACCTGAACTTTCTCCAATGCTACGTGAGGAATTCGTGAAGCAAGGCGTGAATGAATATAAGATTCGCGAAGGACTTGGACTTGATGCGTTATACGGCGAAGAAGGTTATTCTTTTGTAGAACGTATTGGTGCTCGCCCTACACTTGAACTTAATGGTGTCTATGGCGGCTTCCAAGGCGAAGGAAGCAAGACCGTTATTCCAAAAGAAGCACATGCCAAGATTACTTGCCGTCTCGTTGGCGATCAGGATCCACAGCATATTCTTGATGCCGTTGAAGCGCATCTGAAGGCTAATATTCAAACCGGAGCGAAAGTGCATGTGACGCAAATGGAGAAGGCACGTGCCTTTAACATCGATCCATCGAACCCTATTCTACAAACTGCAGCAGACGCTTACGGCAAAGTATACGGAACCCGTGCCCTCTTCACCAAAGACGGTGGCTCCATTCCGATCATGGAAAGCTTCTCCCGTGTACTTGAAGCACCAGTGGTCCTGATGGGCTTTGGCCTTGATGATGAGAACCTGCATGCACCGGATGAGCATTTCAACCTGGAGAACTTTGATAAGGGACTGCTCACCATTGTTGAGTTCTTGAAGACTGTTTAAGAGAATCAGGTAGTATAACAAAGCCAGACTCCTCTTCATTGAGGAGCCTGGCTTTTTGATATCTAAGAATAGTTCATGACAAAACCATCAACCAAAACATAAAAAAATCCTTGCATCGCAAGGATTTGGAAGTTTAAATTATGGAGCGGGTGATGGGAATCGAACCCACGCTATCAGCTTGGAAGGCTGAAGTTCTACCATTGAACTACACCCGCATTAGAAAGTGAGTACAAGAGATATTGTATCACCCCCATAAATAAAAATCAACATTTTTTTATTCAAGCATAAACGCCTTCGGCGTCCTTATAAGGACGCCGAAGGCGTTTATGCGAAATATAAGACATAGAGTATGGTGTGAAACTTATACTTTCTTATATTTTACAAGGAAGCGCCAAGGGGAGCCTTTTTCAAAAATGAGGTCTCAAATTCAGCTGCTTGAATAGGTTTACTGAACAAAAACCCTTGAGCTTCATGGCAATGCTGCTCACGCAAAAACTGCAGCTGCTCCTTGTTCTCCACCCCTTCTGCGGTAACCTTGAGCTTCAAATGATGCGCCATAGAAGTAATCGTGGAGACTATTGCCGCATTATTACTGTCCTCCATAACCTCGGAGACAAACGATCTGTCAATCTTTAGCCTGTCGATCGGCATATCCTTCAAATAGTGCAATGAGCTATAACCTGTACCAAAATCATCGATGCTAATGAACACACCTAGCTCTTTCAAGCGCTTCAGCTGATCAAAAGCCGTTTCTTTATCCAAGGTCATACTCTCTGTAATTTCAAGATCTACATAACATGGATCCAAACCAATATCGGTCAGAATGGAATGAATTTTACCAGCCAGGTTCGGCTGAAGGAATTGACGCATAGATAAGTTGATAGAGACGCATATCGGCTGGTAGCCTGCTTGCTGCCACTGTTTATTTTGCTGGCACGCCGTCTTCAGTACCCATTCCCCAATTGGAACAATTAGCCCGCTATCCTCAGCTAATGGAATAAACTCATTAGGTGAGACAATACCACGCTTAGGATGATTCCAGCGCAATAAAGCTTCCATACCTACAATCTCTTCTGTCTCCAGCTGCACCTTTGGCTGATATAAGAGATAGAATTCATCACGCTCAAGCGCTCTTCGAAGGTCATTTTCCAGCTTCAGGCGTTCCTTTGCCTTCATCTGCATGGCTGGGATATAACGACGAATCTCCACACCCTGTTCCTTCGCATTATGAACAGCAGTATCCGCATTTTGAATGAGATGTTCAGCAGTTTCCCCGTCACCGGGATAAATACTCATCCCCAAGCTGAGTGAGATATGGTACTCGCCAGATTCTATATTAACGGGGGCTTCAAATAATCTGAGCAACTCTGTAGCTCGTGCCAAGCATTCTCCAAGACTTGCTCTTTCTGTCATTAGAAAAGCAAACTCATCCGCTCCCATACTATACAGTTCTTCACTGGATCTAGACTCATTACTGAGACGCTCAGATACCAATTTCAATAAAAGGTCTCCGGCATAATGACCCAGAGAGTCATTTATATTCTTAAAATGATTAATATTCATAATAGCCAAAGCTGAGAATTGATCATTTGTGTCCGTCTCTCCAGCATCAATCATTTCTTCTACACGCTGTGTCAGCCGACGTCTATTAGGAAGTCCTGTTAAATCATCATGATACGCCAAATAATTGATCCGTTCTTCGGCCAACTGTTTCTCGTAAAATGGCTCTTCAATTGTCAGGCGATACACGCCGGTAAGCAACTGGTAATAAGCAATTCCGCTACATAACATCCCAAAGAGATCATCAATATTTCCGCCACTTATGGGAGTCATAAAAAAAGCCTGGCCTAGCGAGAAAAAGATAAGTGCCCGAATAATAACAAGCAGCGAGGCTGACTTTTCATTATTCCCAGGAAATACGATGGCAGCAACACCTGCTAAATAAACAAAAAGTACTGCCAGATCAACGAATTGTTTAAGTGTACTCATCCAAGGCTTAGTAAATAACTCAGGCACTGCTGAGTGGATAAATACAAATAATGCGATGAAGAGCACGATCAACATGAAGGCGATTCTGAATACATTTCTTTTTTCGGTAACGGTCACTGGTTTATCTTCTCTACTAAAAATAAACAATATGCCCAGGCCGCTGGATAGACGTGAAAAGGTAAGCAGCCACCTTGATTCCTCAGGGGTTATAAACGATGAAATCAATGGAAATGCTACAAAGCCGAGTGTATGCAAGAAATCAATAATACATATTCCACCAAAAAGAGCTGCGACATATAATCTTCCTTTAGATAATCTGCTAGAGAAGAACAACCATCCCTGTGCAAATATCGCAAATCCAAAAGCAACAGTACAACAGCCGACAATGAGATAGAGTGCAGAAATAATATCCCAATTGTCCAATCGGTTTAACGATGTATGGAAAATTTGAATGAATAGGAACAGTAAGGCTCCTACAATAGCCGCTTGAATTGTCTTTTTCTCTTCTTGTCTCATAGATCCCTCGCGTCTGAAAATGATGTCGATTATTAAGCAACTATGTATAGTCTTGTCCTATGTATAAATATCGGCTAGATCGGTCTTTAAAGTTACATTTCTTTTGTGAGGTCGTATTTTTATGGCGATTATTCATAAATCTTGCATAAATATAAACCATTTTCTTCTAGCAGGCAAGCAAAAATACCTTCAGGCTTCTTATTAGAACGGTAAGTATTTTAGCGAAAAATATTAGAATCATTTATCAGAGAAACTTATAGAAATTTATTTTTATTCAAAAAAAAAGCACTTCCCCCTACGAACGGGTTCAGTGCTTCTGAACAACAGGTTTATTTATCTCCGAAGTTAACCTCTGGTGTTGTAAGCTTATCATAGAAATCAACCGCTTTATCCTTATCCGCCGATGCGCGAAGCGCCATTGCTGAACGTGGATGCTCATCAAGTGTTCCAGTGATCATGTAAGGAATGATATAGCCCCACTCTTCTTTTTCACGTAAAGGAATCATCAGGCGTTCAATGATATCAATTACAGGGCGCAATGTGTAACGTGTATTCTTCAAATGAGTCACTAGCAGCTCTGTAGGACAGTTCCCCGCAGCACGTCCCATTCCATAACAGGAAGCGTCCAGCAGCTCTACACCTTTCTCAGCAGCAATCAACGTATTGGAGAACGCGAGTTGAAGATTATTGTGGGTATGTACTCCCAGGCGTTTGTTTGGCAAATGAGTTTTGAACTTCTCAACTAAGTAATTGATGTCGTTGTGATCTAGACTACCGTAAGAATCCACAATGTATACCACATCAACTACACTCTCACGAATCATTTCGAAAGCTTCTAATAATTCATTCTCCATTACATTCGACAAAGCCATAATATTGATCGTTGTCTCATAGCCTAGATCATGGAAGGTTTGTACCAGTTGTAAGGCCTTCTCCACATCTTTGCTATAACAAGCTACCCGAATCAGATCCAGCATACTTTCGCTGCGAGGTAAAATATCATTCTCATCCACACGACCGATATCAACCAAAGCGGAAAGCTTCGTATGTCCCTTTTGCGGGATAACTTTACGTAAGAAGTCATCGTTTAGAAAACGCCATGGTCCAGCACCTTCTGCTCCTTTGAGCAGTTTAGGGGAGTTTTTATAACCGATTTCCATATAGTCAACACCAGCCTCATTCAAGCCGGCATACAAATTTTGCACAAATTCCACGCTGAAATCCCAGTTGTTAACGAGCCCCCCATCGCGAATGGTGCAGTCAACAATTTTACATTGATTAGTCTTCATAATTATCTCCCTTCAATTCCTGCAATCATCGTATGTGCTATTGCAATCATTATAACCTCTAGCATAGCTTTACTATGCAATTTATATCGTTCAATCATACTTTAATGAAGAATAAATTGTAAAGGTATTTCGCCTTTAGCACTTTAAAGTAATTACCACAGTAGGTCAGGGACAAATGTCACAGTATACAAACACTTAAAAATGCTACATTACAAGAAAACAGTTGAGATTGATTCTCAATCTCTTTTGGAGGGATTACAATAGCTACTTCTACCTGCTGTTCCTTACTGCAATTACAACCTGGCACTGCTGGAAATATTCATAAAATAGAAGGAATGAACCCCGTTCTACGCCGTCGTCTTGCTGATCTCGGAGTGTCAGAGGGTGTGAACATCCGTCTTAAAGGAAAGGGACCTTTTTGGGGACCGATTACGCTAGAATGTAACGGCCAGCTGTTCGCCATACGCCGCAAAGAAGCTTCTCTGATTGAGGTGAACGTATCTTGAGTTCTATAGCTCTTGTGGGCAATCCCAATACAGGTAAGACCTCTCTCTTCAATACATTAACGACTTCATACGAATATGTAGGTAACTGGTCAGGCGTTACGGTTGAGAAAAAGATCGGAAATCTGAAGAACGGGGCAGGCAAGCTCATTGATTTGCCCGGGATCTATTCTCTGCACCCACTCTCCCGTGATGAAGGGGTCGCAGCCCAATATCTGATAGAAGAATCCCCTGAAGCATTAATCAATATCGTGGATGCATCCCAGCTGGAACGTAATCTGCTGCTCACGCTTCAACTACTTGAGTATGGCAAGCCTACTGTACTCGGTCTTAATATGATTGATGTCGCTAATGCGCGTGGTATTCATATTAATCAAACCATTTTACAATCAAGATTGGGTGTCACCGTCCTCCCACTTATAGCAAGAACCGGTAAAGGCAGCGTACAGATGCTTAGCATCCTCGAGGAATCGTCAGCTATTCCTGCTGTAAAGTTCAAGCTGAATTATGGTGAGGTCGTCGAGCGAGCGATATCTTCTATAGAAAAGGAATTACGTTCTATAAAAGATCTGCCCAATCACCGTTGGGTCGCTCTACAGCTATTGGAGCAGAATCCGGTTATACTTCAGTTTCTGAAGTCGCGTATAGATGTTACGGGACTGCTAAGCATCTGCGAGTCTTGTCAGAGTGAGCTACAAATCAAAAAACTCGCCCTGACACTCCCGCAATGGATTCGCTCGAACCGTATGGAGTATATTCGTAATATTTGTGTCGAAGTCCTTGATACGACAGCTCAGAAGCCCCATAACTTAACCGAAAGATTAGATTCGGTATTGACTCATCGATTTTGGGGACTCCCCTTATTCATTTTCTTTATGTATGCTCTCTTTAAGACAACATTTGACTGGGTTGGCGGCCCCCTATCGGATATCGTAGATGGCCTGATATCCGGCCCTATTAGTGATGGAACGAACTCACTGCTTCAGACCATTGGAGCTTCAGGCTTCACGCATGCATTGATTGTGGATGGCATCATCGGCGGTGTAGGAGGCGTACTGGTCTTTGTTCCGCAAATCTTTATTCTCTTTCTGATCATTTCCTTCCTAGAGGATTCCGGATACATGGCAAGGGTCTGCTTGTTGATGGACAGCACCATGGAACGAATGGGACTGAACGGAAAAGCATTCATTCCATTTATCATTGGTTTTGGTTGCAATGTACCGGCCATTATGGCGGCGCGAAGCATCGAACAGCCCAAAGACCGCATGCTGACAACACTGTTAATGCCGCTGATGTCTTGTTCTGCAAGATTACCTGTTTATGCATTATTCGCAGTTGTATTCTTCCCTGAGCAACAAGCGTTTGCCGTTCTCTCTATGTATGTTATGGGGATTGTGTTTGCCCTAATTCTTTGTAAGGTATTCTCTAAATACTTATTCAAGAATGAATCCTCCGTCTTCATCATCGAACTTCCTCCTTACCGTATGCCGCAGATCAAAACCTTATCGCGCAGCACTTGGGAGAAGGGCAAAGGGTTCCTTCGTAAAGCGGGAACGATTATTCTAGCTGGATCAGCCATTATTTGGTTCATGTCTTATGCTGGTCCTGGCGGATTTGATGTAGAAATGGATCATAGCTATCTAGCTAAATTCGGAGGCATGATTGCACCACTACTGGAACCGCTTGGTTTCGGAACGTGGCAGGCCGGCTCTACCTTGGTCCCAGGATTTTTAGCGAAAGAGGTTGTTGTGTCTACGATGAATATCATCTATCACGCACCAGATACCGCTGGATTAGAGAATCAAATTTCACAAGTCTTTACACCGCTGAGTGCAATCAGCTTTATGGCCTTTATCCTGTTATATATTCCTTGTCTGGCCACTGTAGGGGTTATCAAAAAAGAAACAGCCTCTTGGAAATGGACTTTCTTCTCCATTGGCTATTCTCTTGCTCTGGCATATATCGTATCTTTTGTTATTTTCCAAGGTGGGCGATTATTAGGCTGGTCGTAGAACTTGTAATTCGTTGATTCTCTTAATGAAAGTGGGGCACCATAATGATAAATGTTCTAATCGTCACTCTGATCTTCGGTTATTCAGGCTGGATCATCTATCGACATGTGCAAAAGGGCAAGCAAGGCGCTTGCGCTGGCTGTGATAAGGGCAAGACCTGTTCTGCAGCGTCTTTAGATTCTCCCCTCTCCTGCTGCTCAACACCTGTTAATAAGAAGAAGTAGGCTTGCCTAACCGTTATATGAAAGGGTTCATAGTTTAGCTTGCATTGCTTTCGGGTATGTTTGTTATAAGCAACTACAGACTATACCTAAGGAGGTAATCACTATGAACACAAAAAAAACATTTTTCACAACAGCCGCATTGGGCGTAGCCTATTTACTGAAGAATAAGGGAACTCGCGATAAAATAATGAACAGTATTCAATCCTTTACTTCTCAATCAAAGGCTAAAAAATCCAGTGGCAATATTTAATCTTCAGCATTCTTACAAAAGCAAAGAAACCTCGCCTTAGGGAATGGTCGGTCTTCCATCCATTGTCCTAGGGCGAGGTTTCTTTTTGTTGATTATGAAGAGCTAATCATTCGCTTTCGCTGAGCAACCACTGAACCAATGTGCGAACCATGACTCCTGTACCGCCTCTAGGATTAACTCCACGTTCTTTAGAAAGAAATGCGGTTCCAGCAATATCTAGGTGTATCCACGGCAGACCTTCCGCAAACTCACCTACAAATAACCCAGCGGTAGTGGCTCCCCCGAATCTTCCTGCGGTGTTACGGATATCGGCCACTTCGCTCTTTAGCATTTCGCGGAATTCCGGGTAAGCCGGAAGCTGCCATATTTTTTCACCCGAAACATTAGCTGCTGTCAGAAACTGCTCCATAAATTCCTCGTTGTTAGTAACAGCACCTGTAGCTATATCTCCTAATGTCGACAACACTGCACCTGTCAGCGTAGCGACATCAATAACTCGTTTCGCTCCCCATTCCCGGGCATAGGTCAGCGCATCCCCAAGTACAAGTCTGCCTTCTGCATCGGTATTCAATACTTCTATGGTTCTTCCGCTCATTGATGTAATGATATCCCCGGGTTTAAAGGCATTAGCAGATGGCATATTCTCAGCGGATGGAATGACCATTACGACATTAATTCGTGGACGTAATCGGCCTAATGCCTCCATGACTCCAAGCACAGCCGCTGCGCCTCCCATATCACTGATTAACTCTTCCATGCCTGGGGCTCTTTTTAAGGAAATTCCCCCCGTATCAAAAGTAATCCCTTTACCGACCAGCCCCACTACATTATCCCAGTGCCCCGTTCCCTGGTAACGGATGACGATCATTCGCGGAGGGTTTACACTTCCTTTTCCGACTGCGAGCAATCCGCCCATTCCTTTTTGCTCAATTTCCCGTTCATCCAGCACTTCGGAAGGAAATCCATAACGTTCAGCAACTTCGATAGCGGCCATAGCAAGGTCAGATGGAGTCAGCAGATTGCCGGGCATATTCGTCAAGTTCCGTGCCAGATTCGTAGCCTCACCAAAAGCCAGCCCTCTCTGCATGCCCAGATTCCAGTCACGCTCGAAAGTATCCGCTGGCTTCTTCTCGATAGTAAAAATAACCGAGTTTGGACCTATATATTGAGATTGCTCCTGCTTATAGGTGGGACGACGATAGGAACCAAGTGACAACCCCTCAGACAACGCATAGGCAATAGATACGATATCCTTATCTTCTGTTAGCTCCTGAACACCTTCAGGCAACTGAAACACTAGCTGTATTGCCTTCAATCGAAGTGCTGCACGTGCTATCTGAACCGCCATTTGACGTAGGTCTTCAGTACTAAGTAATTGATCCCCTTTTCCAACTAAAATAGCTACAGGACAACCAGATGGATAATCTAATGGCAGTACATAAGTCTGATTCAGCTTCCCACTAAAGAGACCTGACTTTCCTAATAATCGAATTCTGTCATTCCACCTCTCTGAGAGGCCTCCATGTTGGGCTTCCGACTCAGAGATGATAAGAATAAGGGCATCACCCTGTATTTCATTAATGGCACTGCCACTATTAAATTCTATATTCATTGTGTCTACCTCCATTTGTCTCCCAAAACCAACCCCCATTGTAACATAAGCAAGGCCGATCTCTGCATCTGTATTATCCGCAGGGATCAGCCTCTTAAACACTTTATATTCTAATCGAATGTACTAATGAATTAATGAATTAATGGCAATGAGATTACAAAATGAGTACCTTCGTTAACTCTACTACTGACAGAGATACATCCGCCATGATTTTTGATGATTCGGTCACTCACGGATAGCCCAAGCCCAGTCCCATTCTCTTTTGTCGTAAAAAATGGATTGAATAACCTGTCCAGTGTACGGATATCCATGCCCTTACCGTTATCAGAAATGAACATACGGACCTCAGAACCCTCTCTGTGGGCTCCAACCTCTATTATACCCATTAGACCATCTGCTCTATCCGCAACGGCCTCCATAGCGTTTCTAATCAGGTTGAGGACTACCTGTTTCATTTGTTTTACATCTCCAGAAATCATCATATCTCCCTCCTGAAAAGGATGTAGATTGATCTGGCAACCTTTCATCAGGGCTTCGCTCTCTGTAAGCAGCACTACTTCCTTGAGTAAAGCTGACACAGGAATCATTCCCACTTGAGGAACTGACGGCTTGGAGGAAGTAAGGAATTCATGAATGATATCATTGGCACGATCGATCTCTGCCAAGATTATCTTGCCGTATTCCTGCTTCCCAAGCTGCTGTAGATGCGGGTGAAGCAATTGAATAAATCCACGAATTGCAGTTAATGGATTCCGGATTTCATGTGCAATAGATGCAGATAATTTACCTAGCATAGCCAAACTATCGTTCTGGTAAGCCGTTTGCTCAATCAACTTATAATCGGAGATTTCTTTAACTGTAAACAAATAACAACCCTTCATTTGCTCTCCACAGCATAATGTAACCTTCCAGTAACGGCCATACTCGTCTAAAAATTCATAATTTGATTTTCCTTTGTATACCATCTCTCTATAGCTTTGCAGTACTTGCTTTTTCTTAAAGCGGCTTAGTCTAACGTTAGATAATAGGTGTGATATTGTACAGCCGACAAGGGAGTGACGGGTTAATTCTAGCATCCCGTACATTTGCTTATTTACAAAACTTATAACTCCCTCTTCATCAAAAAGCATGATTCCGCTGTCAATATTCTCTAGTACATCCTCGTATGTAGTATCCACAGGCCCTGACTGATAGGTTCTTCCCGGTAATAGAAGACTTTCTTGATATTGGCTAATCACGATACGAAGTTCCCCCTTTTACTGCATTTGACGAAGACGCTAAAGCGACATCAAATTACTATGTATTTGAGTATATGACGAAGCCGCCAGAACATTCGGTAATCGTTGCACTTTTTCCAACCGGTTCAATTATATTCCAATCATATCCAAGTGAAGTAGACAACGCAATCAGAGAAACTGTCGAATGATAAAAAAATTCATAAAATGATTCCAAAGACATATAAAAAATCACATCTAATTATATTTATTACTATTAATTCGTTCAATTGATTTAAACACGTTTAAGAAAAATTCAGAAAAAGCTAAAAGCCCTCGCAGTTGCGAAGGCCTTGATAAAGAAATGGGTCAGACCCAAATTGTAAATAATCTTACGCTTTCTGTTGCAGACGAAGGCGTCTTTGACTCATCACAGCTAATCTTTTCTTCAATTCCCGTTCCCACTTCGTATCCTCAATCTGTTTGGCTACAGCAAGCAGGTCAAGCGCCATATCGATCTGACTCCGCACAATAGCTAGAGGCTCTTCACTCTCGATGTTAATGACATTCTCGAATATTGCAGTTTCGTCTTCCATGACATAGTCCTGAAAATCCACATCAGTAACACCGTCTCCATGTGCGTATTCCGCCAAGATCTCATACTCGTTTTCGACCTTATAGTGAACCTCTACACGATGACATACCGGACAAAAAAGCAGGGGAACATTATGGACTTGCGTGCGATAATGTTTAAGGGTTCCCTTTGTTCCTACCATACTCGCTCCACAGCAAAAGCTCATATTTGTTCACCCTCCTTAGAATAACTAACCCATCTGAGTTTTTATTATTGTATTACATTACCCCAATGGAGATTCCTCCACTCGAGGACATAATATAACTTTTCACGCCTATTTTCAAATCCATTTTTTATTTAAGTCTTTTTTGGTGCAAAAAACCTCCATACAGAAAAAACTTCTGCAAGGAGGTCGAAATCAGAATATCAAAGATCAGATAATAGCAGAACAACATTTAAAGGTTTCTGTCACCTGGTTTCCAGTTCATAGGGCATAAGCCACCAGATTGCAGGGCTTGCAGGACACGAAGTGTTTCTTCTACGCTGCGACCTACATCATTGTGATTAACGACCTGATATTTCAATTCACCTTCAGGATCAATGATGAACAATCCACGCAATGCAATACCTTCTTCTTCAATCAGAATGCCGTAGTCTTTAGCAACTTGTTTAGTAATATCAGCAGCAAGCGGGAAATTCAAACGGCCAAGACCATTCGAATCCTTAGGTGTATTGATCCATGCTTTGTGGCTGTGGATCGAATCTACACTTGCGCCGAGAATTTCTGTATCAAGCGCTTCGAACTGCGCAGCTGCTTCACTGAGAGCTGTGATTTCAGTCGGACATACAAAAGTGAAGTCCAGAGGATAAAAGAAGAATACCAGCCATTTGCCACGATAGTCGGACAGACTTACTTTACCAAAATCCTTACCATCACCTGATACGGTTTGCATAGTAAAATCTGGAGCTGGTCTACCTACTAAACGTTCAGCCATTGCCAAAATCCTCCTTTGATTATGTAAGAAACCAACCATTTCTTGTCGTGATATGCTGGAATAATTTACATCTTGTCTACATATCAAATGGTATCATCGTACAAAATCAAAGTCAATCTTAGACAAATTCCCCTATAATCGTAATTAGAAATTAGATTATATTATGCTTTGCGGATAGCTGCAACAATCAGGTCGCCCATTTCAGATGTACTGATCGCTTTGCTCTTATCTACGGCGATATCACTTGTACGGTGTCCTGCATCCAATACTTCAGCTACTGCAGCCTCTATCGCAGCAGCCGCATCCTCATAACCAAAGGTTAAACGGTACATTAGTGCTAAGGACAGGATTGTTGCAATCGGGTTCGCAAGTCCTTGTCCGGCAATATCAGGTGCGGAGCCGTGAACGGGCTCGTAGAGACCGTAGTTACCATCGCCCATCGAAGCGGAAGCAAGCATACCGATAGAGCCTGTCAACATCGCAGCCTCGTCGCTCAGAATGTCACCAAACATATTCTCGGTAACGATAACATCAAAGCTAGCTGGACGACGCAGCAGCTGCATTGCGCAGTTATCAACGAGTACATGCTCAACCTCTACCTCAGGATATTCTGGAGCAATCTTATTTACGACCTCACGCCATAAACGAGAAGTTTCAAGTACATTCGCTTTATCAACACTTGCCAGCTTATTGCGACGCTTGCCAGCAATCTCAAAAGCCTGACGTACAATTCGTTCCACTTCCATTACGTTATATACACAAGTATCCACTGCTTCTTCACCATGTTCACCTTGACGACGCAGTTTATCTCCAAAATAAATCCCACCAGTCAGCTCACGAACGACCATAAGATCGGTACCTTCCAGCACTTCTGGCTTCAATGTCGAAGCGTCCTTAAGGCAATCGAATACGACTGCTGGACGTAAGTTTGAGAACAATCCAAGTGCTTTGCGAATGCCAAGCAATCCGGTTTCAGGACGAAGCTCCTTAGAATTGTTATCCCACTTCGGTCCGCCTACAGCGCCCAGTAATACGGCGTCAGCACTGCGACAGATTTCCAGTGTATCTTCCGGCAGCGGTGTGCCTCTTTCGTCTATTGCAATGCCTCCAAAAAGAGCGTACTCCGTTTTAAAAGCATAACCAAATACTTCTTCCGTTGCTTTCAATACTTTTTCTGCTTCAGCTACTACTTCAGGTCCAATACCGTCCCCTGCGATTACGGCGATTTTTTTAACCTCACTCATCTCAGTCACTCCTCAAGTGGTCTGCTCTAACAGACATAGTTCTTCTTTATATTGTTGTATCATACCCAGTCGTAAAGGACAAAGATATAGATTCTATTGAGTTGATAGGCATAGCCTATCAACTCAATGAGATAAGACAACTTATCCAAATTGCCGCTTCATATTTGCTCTTATTTGCTCTTATTTCTGAAGATGTTTACAATTAAGTTGAAATCATCTACCTAAGGAGTGAATGCGAAGTGCAATATGCTAAGCTTGGTAAATCCGGTATGAAGGTCAGTCGGCTATGTCTCGGAACAATGAACTTCGGCCCACAAACAGATGAACAAGAAGCCTTCCGTATTATGGACGCTGCACTCGACGCAGGTGTTAATTTTTTTGATACCGCTAACATTTATGGTTGGGGTGAGAATTCCGGTTTAACAGAAACGATTATTGGTCGTTGGTTTAAGCAAGGTGGTGGGCGACGTGAAAAGGTCGTGTTAGCTACCAAGGTATACGGTGCAATGAGCGATAAGCTCGATGGGCCTAATGATGAGGGTGGACTATCATCTTATATTATACGCCGCCATCTAGAGGGGTCTCTGCAGCGTCTCCAGACCGATCATATTGAATTGTACCAGATGCATCACGTTGACCGTAGTGTCTCTTGGGACGAGCTGTGGGGGGCTTTCGAGCTTGCTGTAAACCAAGGAAAGATTGGTTATGTCGGCTCCAGTAACTTTGCGGGATGGGATATCGCTGTAGCCCAACAAGAAGCGAAGGCACGTGGCTTTTTAGGTTTGATTTCTGAGCAGCATAAATACAGCCTCACCTGTCGCCTTCCTGAACTTGAAGTATTACCCTCCTCTCTCCATCATGGATTAGGCGTTATTCCTTGGAGCCCACTGGATGGAGGTCTTCTTGGACGCAATGCACTTAAGAAAATAGAAGGCAGCCGCAGTGGAGGAAATGCTGAGCGCGTAGAGCAATACAAAGATCAACTTGAGGCTTTTGCAAGCTTATGTATAGAGCTTGGGGAACCACAAGATAATGTAGCACTAGCATGGTTATTAGCCAATCCTGCTGTAACCGCACCAATTATTGGACCACGCACACTAGAGCAATTCGAGAGTGCACTGCGCAGTCTTGAGATTGTGCTAGATGAATCTGTCCTTAAACGTTTAGATGAGATCTTTCCAGGACCGGGCGGAGAAGCTCCTAAAGCTTACGCTTGGTAGGTTTCTTATAATTTGAAAAAGGGCGCTAAGGCTTCAGCAGAACCAATCGCTGAAGCCTTAACTCCCTTTCTTGTTCGTACTTATTCAGCTGTGTCCACGGTCACACTTCCATTACTCGTACTTAAGTCCACAGTATAAGTTCCTTTACCAAGAATGGCAGTGCCAAAGCTGTCCCCGTCTAGATCCCAAGGGACATTCCCCTTTAGTGAGCCATTGCTAGTATCCGCTGTAATCTTCGCATCGGACACAGTTGGCAATCCCACCGTAATCTTTCCGTTACTAGACGAACATTTCCATTTTCCAGTCACTGCTGAATTAATAGTGATCTTGCCGTTGCTGCTCTTTGCGGTCAACGCTCCATCTATATTATCCAATATAATCGCACCATTAGAGCTTTTGAGCTGCGCTCCACCTTGGATGTTCTGAACAGTCAGTGAGCCATTGCTGGTATCTGCCTCAACTCCGCCAGCAACATCATGAATATTTATAACCCCATTACTAGTGTCAACCACTAAGCCAGACTTTAAATCCCAGGCTTCTATTGACCCGTCACTAGTATCTACCTCAACGGCAAGGCTGCTAGGTACACTTACATTTAAATAAGGACTTTTAGTATTAAATCCAAACTGAATATTAGAGAACCAATTATGATCTGTATCAAGCTCCATAATCAGTGTATCTCCCTCAGTTTTTACTTTCCATTTCTTTTCCAACGCACTTTCGGCTTCACTTTGTGATTTTCCAGGTAGGAGTAAGCTTCCCTCATAATCCAATGAGCTTCCATCTATTCCCTCGACCTTTACTTTTCCACTTGGAAGTACGATTTTCAGCGTCGTAATATTGTCTTTCACTTCGAGATTGCCGCTTAGTGGAGTTAAATGTGTATTCCCGATTAAACTGCTAAGTGAGCCGCCGGCCATTACGCTCTGTGCACTGCTTGCTCCAACCAACAGGATGATCAATAGGATTGCCCAACCGCTCACACGACTTTTGGCATCGGATTTGATAAACAATCTTAGCAACATCTCGAGTCCGAACAGGATCAACAGTGCTGGCCATAAATAACCAAGTACTTCATAGCTGATCATATTATACTGAGCCATCACAATAATGACACCAAGTGCAATGCAGCCTATAGCTGCAGTAAAACTCCCGATTTTCCATCTCCCCATAGTCAAATCCCCGTTTCTTACGCTCTCGTATTGTTTCTTAGCATCTTCAGACCGTACGCAATCAGACCCAGTGATAACAAGATCGTACCAATGTTAATCTCAATTAACATTCTCCAAAGCGTCGGAAATGCTGAGATCACCAGCATAAGGAACCCAGCAACAACACATCCAACACCAACCCAAGCCGGATTCACATCTTCATGTGGGTAACCCGGCATAGAGGACATCCCCATCGTCCAAGGTTCTCCGAAGCTGTCAGGATGGAACATCATACGCTCATGTTCGGCTGCAGTTATTTTCATCCAAGCCGCTTTCTGCAGGGCATCAAACAATTGGTAAAACCATAGTGCAGCTAGCGCAAAAGGGAAGATCATGGGCTCAGACGGAATAAACATAATACATAAGGAAGCCCCGATCATAAACTGCAGCCCCTGCTTTTTGAAACCTAAGTACAAATGACCTACACCAGGAACCATAGCTAGCATAAAAGTGAGCCAACGTCTCTTCTTAATCATAATACATCCTCCTAAAATTTGGATAGCATAAACTTTTCAGTTTACCTGAATCCATCTATTATTTATAAATCTCTTTATGACTATTTTCTAAAACCACCAAACCATTGGGTCACCGAATTCGACACATGACCATTAATTTCAGTAATCCCATAAGCCAAATTCTCAAAAACGCCAAACTGTAACAATAAGAAGCTCAAGCAGGCAGCCACCGCATAATGCATCCAAGATGTTCTAGGAGCATAGCGACGTCTTACGCTTGTCGCTTTAACCGCTCGCTTTCTGCGTCCTGTTTCGAGCTGCTCGATATGGGCCATAACACCTGCTGCGAGATCTGGAAAGTCCATCTGTTCATGCTGATATTCACTGTCCGTTTCCATTTCTGACCAAAGAGCGGACATTTCCTTAGCTTCCTCCAGCCACTGCGCGCAATCAGGACAGGATTGTATGTGCAACCGGATACTCAGCTCCATATCTGGAGACAGTAGGCCGTCAATGTAATGTGGCATCCATTCCTTCACTATTGCACAATTCATCGCAATTCCTCCCTTTGTCTACGCATCATCTGTCTGGCACGATAAAGCTGCGATTCGATAGTCTTAACGGAAACACCTTTTTGCTCCGCTATCTCTTGATAAGAATTTCGCTGAAAATAGTACAGCTGTACGACCGACCGGTACGGTTCCGCAAGGCTGTTCACATTCTCACCCAGCTCAGCTGATTGTTCCTGCTCTAGCACCTCTTGCTCTGGTGTTTGAGACGTTACCCAATCATTCTCAGTGTAATCAGCTGCACTCCGATGCCTCCACTCCCTATCATTGGCCCGTTTCCAGTCCAGACAGGTTCGATAGGCTATCCGATAAAGCCATGTCGAGAAGGTAGACTGTCCTCTGAAGGAGGGGAGCGCTTTGTATGCTTTTATAAAAACCTCTTGGGCCATATCTTTGGCCGATTCGGCTTCTCCAGTAATCTTGACGCACACTCTGTATACCATGCCTTGATAACGTGTCACCAAATGCCCAAAGGCCTGATGCTCACCGTTCAGCACAGCAGAAATCCATTCCGCCTCTTCCAGCTTTCTCCCCTCCTTCACCTACATAACGTTAGACGCCAGCCAATTCTAATCCCCTGCAACTTTTTTTAATTTTCGAAATATTTTTGGGAAAGGAATATATTGTTTTTTGTCGAATAATGTTTAATTACTATGACTAAAAGAAAACTCTTTCTAATTATCGTGCTATTTCTTACAATACTTACTGGATTTCGCTTCCTATGGGTTTGGGCATCGCCTCATGCCATACAACCACAATTAGTCAAAGGAGTTCTCGATTTACGGAATAAAGACTTAAATCAAGACAAGCTCCTTACCTTAAAAGGCCAATGGGAGTTCTATCCTAATACGCTGCTTCCCACTTTCAATAAAGAATCTCTAAACAAAGCTCCCCCTAAAAAATATATACAAGTCCCGGATCAGTGGAACGATGCCATTCATAATGGCGAAAAGTCTGCTTTTGGCTACGGCTCTTATCGGTTACGGATTCTTGTAGATAAAAACGAAAAGCAGTCTTATGGCATACTCATATCCGGGGTTCGGACTTCTTCGGAAATATATATCAATGGTGAACTACTGGGAAATTCAGGTTCTCCATCTGCCAATAAAGAAGACTATGTTGCTCGTGTATTACCTTACTCCGTATCTTTTACAACGGATAAGACTGAAATTGAAATTGTGATTCATGTAGCCAACTACTCTTTATCTCATACAGGCGGTATTGTTAAACCCATTTTATTTGGTAACGAAAAAACCTTAACACATCAGCGGATCGTTTCCATAGGCCTTCAACTGTTATTATGTGTAGTACTTCTACTTCATGCAGTCTATGCAGCAATATTATATACCATTGGTCCGCGGCAAAAGATGTTGATCTATTTTTTTCTGTTGGTAATTTCCGCTATAACTACAGTACTCATTGATGATGACAAGCTTTTGCTGCATATGCTTCCCTTAAACTACCAATGGAGCTTAAAACTATTAATCATATCTAATATTATGGCTTTTATATTCATCTTACTGACAAGCAAGCAACTAATGTTCCATAATTTAAAAATTAAAAGCGTTCGGATCCTGACCAGCTTATCCTTGGTACATATCCTTTTCATACTGCTTGGTCCCGTTGTCCACTATTACGAATCATATACGCTTCTTTTTTTCATCAATATATTCGTTCTATCATTAGAAGTTGTAGTTCTCTTTCTGAAATCTGCGCTTAAAAACAACGATGGCTCTATTTTTCTATTGCTATCTATCCTAGCCATCATTAACAGCAATCATTGGGGATTGTTCAAAAATTTCGATCTGGTTGACGTTACCTATTATCCTTTCGACCTGATTATTGCCTTTTTATGCTTTGCGACTTTTGGGTTTAAGCGCTATTTCTGGAATGTTAAGCAGACTGAAAATCTGGCAAAAAGCCTTCAAAGAACCGTTACGCAAAAGGATGATTTCCTAGCTAATACCTCTCACGAGCTGAAAAACCCTCTACATAGCATCATTAATATTGCTGAGACCGTCTTAGACAGTGAGAGAGACTCTTTAATGCATCAGAACGCAAATAATCTAGAACTGCTAATTACCGTCGGAAGACGTATGTCTTTACTGATAAACGATCTTCTAGATCAATCACAGCTTCGTGAAAGCAACATTCAATTACAGTTAAGAAATGTTCCCATTCAATCCGTAGCTGTTGGCGTACTCGATATGCTCAAGTTCCTAACGGAAGGTAAGCACATTACACTAATCTCGGAGATTCCCGACTCGTTTCCTTCTATTGTGGCAGATGAGAAAAGGCTCATTCAAATTTTGTTCAATCTGCTTCAAAATGCTGTGAAATATACGAGTGTAGGCTCAGTTAGGGTCCATGCGAATATTCATAAGGGTGTGGCGCGCATCCATATTACGGATACTGGCATTGGAATGAACGAGGAAACACAGCTTAGAGCCTTCCAACCCTATGAACAGGGTGACTCAAGCGTGACAGCAATAAGTGGTGGAATTGGATTGGGCTTAAGTATTTGTAAACAGTTAGTTGAACTTCACGGTGGAGAGATTAGCGTAAAATCTTCACTTGGCAAAGGCTCTACTTTTACTTTTACTATGCCTCTATCCGATTCAAACATTCAAAAATTCAATTTAGAATTCTCAACAGTGACTGAATACACGGACAAACTATCTCATATTAGTCTATCCGAATTTAACACTACATCTGCTACTTCAACGGTTGGAAGAAGACCTAAGATTTTGGCTGTCGACGATGACCCGGTTAATCTAAAAATCCTTACTAGCGTACTATCCATCAAAGACTATGAAATGGTTACGGTAACCAGTGGAATTGATGCTTTAATAAAACTGGATACTGATCAATGGGATTTAATCATTACAGATGTAATGATGCCCCAGATGTCCGGCTATGAATTAACACAGAGAATTCGTGAACGTTTTACTATAGCTGAGCTTCCTATTCTACTTCTGACCGCACGTAGCCAGCCGGAAGATATCTACACCGGATTTGTTTCGGGCGCGAACGACTATGTAATGAAACCCATGAACGCTATGGAGCTAAGAGGACGGGTACGTTCCTTAACAGACTTAAAACAGTCCGTAAATGAACGGCTTCGTCTGGAAGCAGCATATCTTCAAGCGCAAATACAACCACATTTTTTATTCAACACATTAAATTCTATATCTGCTCTGGCATCTTTTGATACACAGCGTATGGGTCACCTTATTGATGCCTTTAGCTCTTATTTACGCTTAAGCTTTAACTTCTTGAACGCTGAGCCGATGATACCGATTGAACACGAGCTTGAGCTTGTCCGTGCCTATCTGTACATAGAGAAAGAGCGCTTTGAGGACAGGATGACCATCAACTGGGAGTTAACAGAAAATCTACATTTTCAGTTACCTCCCTTGACCATTCAGCCACTCGTTGAAAATGCCGTTAGGCATGGTATATTAAGCCGCTCCAAAGGAGGTATGCTTTCAATATCCATCAAAGAACTAGCTGATGACATCGAGATTACAATCGCTGATAATGGTAAAGGTATGACTTCCGAGCAACTTCAGCAACTGCTGAGCAGTCAGTCTAATGTAACAAGAGGGATTGGATTTCTTAATACACATAAACGCTTGTTACGTGTCTATGCTAAGGGTTTGCAAATTAAAAGCAAGGAAGGGCTAGGTACTTCAGTAAGTTTCATAATCCCTTCTGAAAAAAGAAATATGAATCGCAAAAATACCTAGTTACAGACAGACAATAATGAACCGAAATATAAGTAAGAGTTTATTGTTTTTTGCTAAAAAATACTATATTGAGTGGTGAAATAACAATGATTCAAGCAGTATTGGTGGACGATGAACGCCTTGCTCTCGTAAAGTTAGAATTCATGTTAAAAGAAATGGAAGCTGTTCATATCATCGCGTCCTATACAGATCCTGTTCAAGCTATACAAGAAGCTCCAGCCTTGGAGCCTGACGTTATTTTTATTGATATTGAAATGCCAGAAGTGAGCGGACTTCAGGCTGCCGCAATTCTGCAAGAGGTGTGTCCAAACGCTAATATCGTTTTCGTGACCGCGTATAACCAATATGCAGTGGAAGCCTTTGAGCTAAATGCGATTGATTATATTTTGAAGCCTGTGCGACATGACCGTTTATTCAAAACAGTACAACGCTTGGAGGACAGATTGAGGTTTGCACCAAAAAGCACAGAGGTAGCACATGAACTAACGATTCGTTGTTTTCAATCGCTGCGTTTTGAACGAGGAGGACAACCTTTAAACAATCTCCGTTGGAGAACTTCTAAGGCACAAGAATTGTTTGCTTTCTTGCTTCATAATCGCAATCGATTCGTCAGTAAAGATACCCTGATTGACCTACTATGGCCAGATTTCAACCTTAAAAAGGCTTCTACCCATCTCTACACAACCATTTATCAAGTACGGCAATGTTTAAAGCAGAGTGAGGTAGATCTGCATATCAGCAACGTTAGTGGCGGGGAAGGGTATACGCTTGAGACCGGGCCGCTTCTAATCGATGCAGCCCAGTGGGAGCACAACATTCTTGCACTCGAATCCATCGGAGAGAACAATTGTTCAGAACATCAAACCTTATTTGAACTTTATTCGGGGGATTATTTTGGAGATTACGATTATTTGTGGGCGGAGGGCGAACGACAACGTCTGCGCACCATTTGGCTACACCATGCTATGGGAATGGCCCAGTTCTATATCGACAACAACAGAGTTCCCGAAGCTGTCACCGTGTATCAAAAGGTAGTACAGCTTCAGCCCTATTTTGAACAAGGACATTTAGGATTAATGAAGGTCTACGACAGTATTGGGGAACGATCCGCAGTGGAAGAACAATATAAGAATCTGACGGAATTATTGAAAGGCGATCTAAGTATTGGTCTTCCGGCCGTTGTTCAAGATTGGTATGAAGAATGGGAACTACATAACCTTAGAATACGCAGCAAGAAATAGTTTCTATTTATCAAAGACACCCGGATCTATTCGGGTGTCTTTGTTGTTACGATATATTAATTGCTGCGTTTGAAACAGCTAGTTAAACGAAGCTAGCGAATTACGCAAGATTGAACAAACTTGTCCGAAGCAAATTCAAACATTGTTCAATAAGCCGCAATTCTAACATGTTGTTGGCAGAGCTATGCCCTATTATCCTAGTTCCGGTTGATCTACGAAGGTAACAGCGGTATCTGAAGTGCTGTGCAATTCAAAGATGACAATCTCATTGTCGCCTTGTTTCAATAGAGGACCTGGCACATACATTGTTTTCTGTGGTCCGATATTCCAATAGCGTCCAAGGTTGAACCCATTAATGAACACGACGCCTTTAGTCCATCCTTCCATGCTCAAGAACGTATCACAAGGTTCATCCACAACCAAGGTGCTGCGGAAGAAGCTAGGTTCCATTTGCCTGAATAAACCTTCAAACTGCAGACCAGATAAATCCGTTAATGGCAACGTATAAGTCGTCCATTCCGACAGAAACTGCCGTCCATAACGTACCCCTTCGGTAATCCCTTTACAATCTCTCATAAAAGGACCATAGTTGACACGTCCTAAATTCTCCACAAGTATACTAACATGCAGCCCTTCGGCCGGAACCTCGAACTCTAATTTCACCTCTGGCTCTACACGATCTAAGGTTGCAGTGAGCTCTCCATTCAGAAAGACTAATGCACGATCATGTAAATCCTGGATGAAGAACTCATCTTTGGGACGAGGTCCTGTAAGGAACGTACTATAATGAATAAAGCCATAATCCTGACCCAATTTCTCCATCGATTCAGGGTATGCAGAGTGAATAGGTGCAGAAATACGATTCAAGTTTGCGGTAAGTGAAGTCTGCTCCTTCATCTCTACTCTCCCATATGCTCTCTTAGCGACAGGAGCTGGCAACTCAATGGGTCCGAGATCTACATATTTGGAGATCACTTCACGAACTGCATAATATTTAGCTGTCGGCTCACCGGATTCACTCAGTAAGGAATCATAGTCATAACTAGTAATTGTTGGTTCATAGCTGTCAAACGTATGTCCATTCGCTCCGTTGTAGAACCCAAAGTTAGTTCCGCCATGAAACATATAGAAATTAACGGATGCGCCTAAACTAAATATCTCATCCAATACCTTCGCTACATCCTCAGCCGGACGCGTATGATGCTCCTCACGCCAATGATCAAACCAACCGTTCCAGTATTCCATACACATGATTGGAGCCTCTGGTTGGTATTCACGGAGCTTGTTGAATGCTTCTACTGGACGTGATCCAAAGTTCACCGTCTCTAGCACACCTGGGACCATACCTCCCTGTAACATCGCGTCTTCAGGTCCATCGGAAGTGAATAGTAGTACATCTATCCCACGGGAAATCATGCTGTCTTTTAAATGAGTCAAATAGCGCTTGTCATTGCCGTAACTTCCGTACTCATTCTCAATCTGCATAGCAATGATCGGGCCACCATTTGTACATAACAGTGGTTGTAATTTGGGGAGCAATACATCATAATACGCATCTACATGATCTAGAAATGGCTTATGGTAGCATCGAAGACGCATATCCGAATCAGCTAGCAACCAAGATGGCAGTCCACCAAATTCCCATTCTGCACAAATATAAGGTGCGGGACGAACGATGACATGCAGACCCAAATCTCCTGCCAATTCAATAAACCGGACTACATCTGCCATACCTTCAAAATTATGTTGGCCTTTCTTCGGCTCGTGTAAATTCCATGCCACATAGGTTTCAACCGTATTGAAGCCGCAAGCTTTTAATTTGATAAGACGGTCTTCCCAATGTTCCGGCAGAGTCCGAAAATAATGGATGGCCCCTGAGATAAGCCGTATCGCCTGATCGTTATAATAAAAGGAAGATCCTGAATAATGAAAAGTTGCCATATTCTCAACACCTCGTAATGGTATGATCACTTAAGTAGAATATCTTGCTATCGCTTGATTGATCCGCTCTCTTGCCTCTAAGAGCCATGTTCCCTGATCCCTCGGGTATACAGAGAAGGTCAACGACGTACTCAGACCCTCTTCCATAATGGCTATCGTTGCTTTCTTGCCAATTTTCTGCTCAAGTAATTCTAGTGCGCGCAAATCCTGCAACCCTTCATATAGAACTTCCAGTCGAATGGATTCAATCGGGCCTTCTTCTCCCGGATAGACCAAGTAGGCATCTCCTGAGGGAAATGCATGCTCAGCGTCAGTCGTACGATAAGGGTCCAGCTGCTGATTCAATGAATATTGCGAGTACCAGAAGTTATAACCCCAATGCAAGAAGCCCTGTAATCCGAATTTATACAATTGAAACCCGATTATACGATTTCTAGCAGATGGCATGTTGAAAAACCGGTTGGATACTTGTTCACCTTGAGCGCAGCAATAGTACGTCCAAAGGTCTGGAACCTGATGTTCTAAGAACGGTTCAATATGCGTATTCGCAGGAATCGGCCTTTTCACCAGGCCCTGTTCATACAACTCCAATTCGGACAAAGCGTCCATGATCGGATAACTTGATAAATGTTTATAAATGATCTCACTTGCAGCTCGGTACGATTCCAAATGTTCCTCTCCTGGTTCATCTGAAATATGGAACCAGCTTTGCTGGTCTATTCCCTGCTCTTTCAAATATTGATCTAAGCAAGGTAAAAATTGATCCAAGAAACTACGGTATTCCGCCGAGGATGCGTCCGTATCCCAGCCAAATAGTTGCTGATCTTCACCTTGAATGGTTACCATTATTTTTGGTGCACATTTTGCACCCCATTGAGTAAATAAATGAGAGAACTCAAAGTATTTGAAGCCAAGTCGGCGGCACATCGATACCCAACGAGTAAGCAGATCAAATCCGAATTCATAACGATCTCCCGCTTTAGTCACGGAAATCAATTGAACGGTTGGACGTACTCCACCAATGGCTGTATCCAAAGGCGGTGTAAACAACGGAGTTAAGATCATGTTCATGCCATGCTTAACCATCGTATCTGCATAACGTTCTATAAGGGCCCAATGTGCTTCACTAAATACTTCGACACCATACTTTGTAGCAAGACAATCCACATGGAACCATTCCGTATGAATTAACTGTTGCGGCGGTAGTGTTGCAGGGATAACGGTTAACTCGAATACATCCGATTCACCTAACATCTGCCCTTCAGATGATTGGAAGAGGACCTGAATAGAGCGAAGCCCCGTACTCATTGTTTCATCCAAGGTTATCGTCACCCATAAAGATCGCCATTGTCCCGGGATCGATGAAATAGATTGTTGATCCAGCGTATACAATGGATCTGGATATAATCCCGGCGTAGTTCTTAGCACATCGTCATCATGATTTTTGAAACAAGGCATTTCTGAGGGAACAAGTCCAACGGATCTTATACATATTAGATCTGGAAGAGATGACTTTATCTCTACTTTAATATTCTTTAGAAGTGTATCTGAGGTATAAGCGACTTGGAACGAAAATGTTTCTCCGACAAGTGCGGTTGCACTGTGATAGGATTCATGATTCGGCACTTCATCAGCAAATACCTTAACCAACGAACTTAATAACATCGTCTGAAATGGCTGCGGGGCATTCATCGTTGCTTCACCTCTTCATCATTACAGACACTTTGTGCAAATTCTTTCAGAACAATACTGTTACCCTCGATGCGAGATTGCTCTGCTGCAAAAGCCATAAGGTGACTTTGAACGGAATGATTTGCTGATGTAAGACCTTGAATCTTCCCTTCCGCTCGAACCAGCTTAACAAAATCTTTGATTAACCCCATATCGCCGCCGCCATGACCAACATGACCACCTGCATTCTCGAACGAGATTCTCTCTACCTTACCGCTGCCAAAATGGATCACTTCAATTTCATTCTTCTCCATCGCACCGCGAATTTCCCCCGTGGTACCCATCAGCTTGAGGGTACGACTTACATCTTTGGTAAACGCACTCATTGTAAAAGCTATAGTTACGGAATTAGCAAATTCTAGATTTACCACTTGATGGTCGACGACATCATTATCACAATGATAGACACATCGTCCATAAGGTCCTTCCTGAAGAGCATTCAGTCGGGCTTCATAGCTTGGATCATCGCTAATTGCCGATGTAGGCCAATCCGTATCCTCCGTCAAATATTGATTAGGAGCATAATAGAGACATTTATCTGCTGCTGGGCATCCATCTGTGCAACGTAGCGGGGCTCCTTCCGGTGCTTCACTAGATTTGAAATGGGACAGTGAGCCGAAGGAAGACACTCGAACACATTCTGAATCTGTCAACCAGGAAAGAATGTCCAGATCATGACAGGACTTAGCAAGAATCATCGGACTGGACTCATCCTTTTTGCGCCAATTCCCTCTTACGAAGCTATGAGCTTGATGCCAGTAACCCACGTTCTCATTATGTTGAATGGACATCAATTGTCCGATCGCACCACTTTCCAGCAGTTCCTTGATCGTAGAGAAGAAATTGGTATATCTCAATACATGGCATATCGAGAAGACACGATTCACTTTAGAGGCCATTTCCCCCATAAGTACACATTCCTTGGCATCAGGGGACATCGGTTTTTCTAATAGCACATGATACCCTGCCTCCAGTGCTTTCATTGTTGGCACATAATGCTGATTGTCTTGGGTACAGATAAATACCGCATCTGCTACTTTCGGGGAGGCAAAAAAATCATCCCAATGGGTAAAGCACATATCATCAGCCAGCTTATGTCTTGCCTTAAATTTATTTCTCCGCTTCGCATTCGGCTCTGCAACAGCTACAACTTGAAGCTCATCGGGGTGCTGAATCGCATATTCTGAATAATTAATTCCTCGCAGGCCCGCTCCAATTAAAGCAACAGTAACTTTCTTCATCGCAATCTGCTCCTTCATATGAGACTTTATGCTATGTCTTTCCTCTATTTCTTTATTCTTTAACACTACCAACCGTCATTCCTTTTACGAAATACCTTTGTAAGAATGGATACACTACCATAATTGGCAATGCGCCCATGAATATTTGCGCCGTTCGGATCGTCTTCTCACTCAGGTTCTCCATCACCTTGAGCTGCTCAATGGACATCGATGACATCTGGGCATTGATAGACATAATCAAGGTAGAAAGATAGGTCTGTAGCGGATAATGCTCAGGTGAATTCAGGTAAAGGATACCGTCAAACCAAGCGTTCCAATGCCCAACTATGGTGAATAACCCAATCGTTGCGATGGATGGAAGGGATATCGGTAAATAAATTTGCCAAAGTACTCTCCAATGTCCGGCACCATCAATCGTAGCCGCTTCATCCAATTCTCTTGGAATAGATCTGAAGAAGTTAAGCATCAGAACCATATTCCATACATTCAATGCACCTGGTAAGATAAGTGCCCAAATGGAATCGATTAAGCCTGTATTCTTCACTACGATATACGTCGGAATTAAGCCGCCTCCAAAAAACATCGTAATCGCGAATATCCATACATATACGGTTCTAAATTTAAACTGATCATTCGATTTGGACAGCGGAAAAGCAGTAATAAATACTAGAAACAAGTTAACTACTGAACCGAGCACTACTCGTTTTACGGAGACTCCCAAGGAACGAAAGAACTCTACCTTTTCTCCTAAATATACATAAGCATCCCAGGAAAAGCCGACGGGCCAAAGCTTCACTTCTCCAGCCATCGCAGCTGTATTCGAGCTTAGTGAGATGGAGAGTAAGTGTACAAATGGGATAATGCCGAGTATGGTAATGAAAGTTAACAACAGCATATTGAACACGATAAATAACTTTCTGCTGAATGATTGTTTATGTAGCACCATCTCCACCTCCTAGAATATGCGGTAATTGTTAAATTTGTAAGCTGCATAGTAAGTTGTTGATACCATAAATAAAGATATTATCGATTTAAAGAGACCCACTGCTGCCGCAGGTCCAAATTGTTGGCTGAACATCCCCAATCGATAGACAAATGTATCTATTATATCTGCGCCTGCATATACAGTCGGGTTATACATAATCAATATCTGCTCAAAACCTGCGTTAAGAATACCACCGAGACCTAATACACTAAGTAAAATAATAATCGGTGCTATACCTGGAAGCGTAATGTTAAGCATTTGCTTCCATTTCCCTGCACCATCTACCTCTGCCGCTTCATACAGCGTCGCATTAATTCCTGTGATGGCAGCAAGCATGATGATCATATTGTAGCCCATGCCTTTCCAGACATCCGAGCCAATGATAATCCCCCGGAACCAACCATTATCAAGCATGAACATGATAGGTTCTAAGCCCATAGAGGAAATTAAGCCATTAATAGGTCCATTCAGAGAGAATAATTCAATAATGACACCCCCAAGGACGGTCCATGAAAGGAAGAACGGGAGGAAAATGGCGGATTGAATAAAACCTGCGAACCATTTCTTAGTAAGCTCATTTAATAATAGAGCTAGAATGAGCGGGACAAGCAGAGACAATACCATTTTGATGATAGCTATGACTAGCGTATTCCAAAGTACTTGCTTGAAATCCGGTAAATTAAATACATAACGGAAGTTATCTAATCCCACAAAATCGGATTTAAAAAAACCGGATAACGGCTCAAACTGTTGAAACGCCATAACCAGGCCGGCCATCGGTCCGTAGGCATAAATCAGTGTAACAATCACACCCGGTATTAACATGATATGAAGCGGATATTCTTTCTTCAGTGATTTCATAGATGCCCTCCTCACCAACTTACTCATTTTAAAACGGGAGGTGAGTCGGCTCACCCGACTCACCTCACCCGCTTTCTTGTCCCTATGATTTATTTCGTAGCTTCCGTGCTATACCATTCATTGACCTCATCGATAATTTCATTACCGCCAAGTGCCTTCCAGCTATCCACGAATTTATCGAAATCATCAAGAGAACCACCCATGATAATCTTGGTAAAGGACTCTTGCATCAACTTATCCAGCTGACCGCCCTTTTCCACTACTGTTGGTGTAGGAAGACCGTAAAACTCGTTGTATACAAATTGTTGATTTTCTTTAATTTGTCGTGTTAAGCCCCAGCCACCGTCTTTTGCAGCCCGGCTATAATATTGACCCCAGTTTACACCTTTGGTAGCGTTAGATGTGTCGCCTGCCAGGAAGTCCTTAGTCGCTTTGAAAGTATCCGCAACGGTCTTATAATTTGCATCGTCTATTGTAATTTCAGTCTGATTAGCATCGAGCGCTTTGTTTACTTCCCTGTAAATCGTATCAATATCAACAGGGTTGGCAATCCGTGGGTTAAACCAGTTGTATACATAGCCATCTGCCGCTTTGTTCTTATCCTTGTATTTCTTATTACCAACTTCGATGTAGAAATTGAGCATCTTAATCGCTGCTTCTGGGTTCTTCATCTTTTTGTTCACAACGAAAATTTTGTTGCTGCGAATTTTTGGAACGAGTGATTTAGCTGGACCATCAATCCCTGGAAGCTGAATTGCAATCCAATCCGCCTTTGGATCTTTGTCTACGCTGGAGTTAAGCGGCCAGTTCGGATACCACCACTCTCCGTAGGAAATACCCACTTTACCTGCAGTCAGATCTTCTACAGCCTTATTCTCATCCTTTAGTGCAAACTCTTTATCAATAATTCCATCTTTATACCATGCTTGTAGCTTACCAAGTGCAGTCTTCACTTCAGGCTGAATCAATCCCGGTAACAATTTGTCATCGCCGCCTTTAATCCAAGCCGATTGTTTATCACCAACGGAAGGATAAGCACCGAATCCATTAAAGAAACCTCTGACATCAAATCCCCAAAAGAAGAGATTCTTTTGCATGGCGATACCATAGGTGTCATTCTTACCATTCTGATCTGGATCATTATGTGTGAATGCTTGTGCAACTTTCTCAAGCTCATCGATCGTCTTCGGTGCCTGTAAACCTAGATTATTAAGCCAATCTTGACGAATCCATAGCAGTTGCGTGGATAAAAAGGGATCTTCAAATGCAGGAATACCTAATTGCTTACCATCCGCACTAAACGTTTTCATCGCGAATCCACCATCTGAGTCCATATAAGCCTTAAGAGCTGGTGACGCATATTGTGCATAAGCATCTGTCAGATCAGCAAGCATATCTTGCTTTTTAAGTTTCTCATAGTTCTTCTGATCAACTTCTATCACATCGGGTAGATCCCCCGATGCCATGGCAAGCGAGAACTTCTGTTCAAACTGGGCAGAGGGAACGGTCCATTTGTATTTCACTTCAATATTCATCATCTCTTTGAGATCTTTCAGGTAGGCATTTTGTTCCGGTGTTATTCCGCTTGGAGTTCTTGGATCTTCTGGTGGATTATATCCTAGTATTTCTGTAACAGTGACCGTTTCCGGGTATTTCCCTAGCGGATCAGGTGCTGTGGCGCTGTCTGTCGCACTATTCGTAGTGTCTTCCTTAGGCGTAGATGGTGCATTCGCATTTCCATTCCCTTGACTTCCACATGCTGACAATAATGAAAGAATCATCGTTACTGACAAAATTATTTTCCATGGTCTCATTTTTTTCATCTGAACGCTTCCCCCCTTTGTTTGCTGCAATTCTTGTTGTTAATCAGTGTTCCTAGTTATTATTTTAGTCACAGAGGAAACCGCTTTCAATTTCACTTTTTTTACATCACTTTCACTTTATTTACTTATTTTGAATTTCGATATTCCTGTGGAGATAAACCCATCTTCCGTTTGAAGAATGTTGTAAAGTAGGATGGTGATTCAAAACCGACCCGGATGGCGATTTCATTTAATTTCAGAGTTGTATTCTTCATCAGCTGCAGAGCAACATGCAGCTTCGTCGACTGGATATACTCTAATAAATTTTGACCTGTCGTCTGTTTATAATAACGAGATAAATAGGACGGATTAAGATGCACCTCTGCAGCAATTGAGGTAAGGGATAAATCTCCAGATAGGTTCTCCTGCACAAACTGGTGAATTTGTTCGATGATTAGCGTCTTGAAATCTTCCTGCTCGATTCCTCCAGCTTTATGCATCGTATCCTCAAGTTGACTTAGTTTCTCAAGGTCTAAGATAAGCATGTGCTGACCTAATAAAGCTCTCTTAAGAATCATAGAGCGCACAGCTTCAACTTGAAGATGGATTGATTCCCAATGGTTAAGTAAATCCCCCGATATTCCGAATGAAACGCAGACACTTAGCAGCTCATCACACTCATTCTGTACAGGCTCTAATATCCCTCTCATATAAGCAACGATTCCAGGCCAATTTACCCCTTGATCTGGATAGCCACTACGAAAACGATTCAGCAATCCTTCATCTGGTTGAAGCAGCCATATGAATACACGATCATCATAAATCACTTCTTCACATGCAATAGATGCAGGCAGGTGATCATGGAAAATACGCTGAACTGACGGAGGCATTTTAAATTTAGGATCATCTAGTCGATCCAAGATACCAACAAGAAAGAACGAAGGACGATCTAATGCAATGCCGAACTCTACATCCTTGTAACGTACATTATTGAGTATAGAAGTAATAGACTCCCCGCTCAGCACCCGCTCCATCAGCTCTTTCTTTAGGAAGGAACTAGCGATTTGATAGTGCATTTGTGCCTTCTCCAATTGAAGTCTACGACGGTTCTCCTCGTCTAGCTTGTCGACTGCTGCCTTCACAGCTTGGAAAATAGGTTCAATTCCTTCCGTTTTCAGAATGTAATTGTCCACATTCTTACGAATCGCTTCGTATACATAATCAAATTCACTGTATCCTGTAAGGAAAATCACTCGGCATAATGGCCAATAATAGACGATTTCGTCCACGAGCTGGAGACCATTCTTCTGAGGCATACGAATATCGCTAACCAAAATATCCAATTTCGTTTTCTTAGCAATTTCAAGAGCTTCGCTTGAGGAGTAAGCTTTTCGTATATCCAGTTCAAATTCTGAGTTATCCTGAAACAGTTGGACTAATCCATTCACAATCACAGGCTCGTCATCTACGATTAGTAATCTATACATAATCACACTTCCTTACTCTCATATTTAACTATCAGTTCTACCCTCAATCCTCCGTATTTGCTGCGTGAGACAAACAAGCCACTATCTGGTCCGTACTTCAATTGGAGTCTATTATTAACGTTGATTAATCCCGTCTTCTCAACTTGTTTCAGACCCATCGCAAGTTTCTTCTGCAAGTACTCTATTTCCTCATCTTTTAAAAGATTGCCGTTATCTTCAATTGTGATAATTACTATTCCCTCTTCGCATTCGGCACCAATATAGACAACCCCTTGTCGGGAGTCGTCTTCGAAAGCATGCTCGAAAACATTCTCAACAATCGGCTGAATAATCAGCCTCGGTACTAAAATCGCGTTCGCCAAAACGGGTATTTCTTCATATTCGAAAGAAATACGATTCGAGAAGCGAATACACTGAATTTCACAATAATCAAGCGCATGCTGATACTCCTTAAAGAAAGCCACCTCGTCCGATCCACTTCTTGTGATGTATTGGTAGTAGCTCCCTAGCTTTTGTGAGAGCTCAGCCGCACTATCGGAATCTCCTACTTTACACATCATGTAAATATTAAAGAAGCTGTTATAGAGAAAATGCGGGTTAATCTGTGACTGCAATTGCTTCAACTGCGAATGCTGCAGGGCAATCTTCTGTTCATAATTCTCCTCAATAGAACGCTTAAGTCTAGAAGCCATACGATTAAAACTATTAAATATATAGTAAAACTCATCTTTGGTCTTTGACTCGATGACTAAATCAAGATTATCCGTTTCTACCATACGGAATGTCTTAACCAATTTGGATAAGGGCCTATGAATCATTAGATTTACCGAATAAGAATAAAGTATCATTACCACAATAGCGATGACGAAAGAGGCATATAGTAGTGTATTAAATTGGCTTAAGGGTCTTGTGATTTCATTCTGATTCACGTACATAATCAAGGATAGATTCAAAGAACTGATAAAGTTATGGGCAATAAAGTAACTTTTACCGTTCACCTTGTTTATTTCTGGGATATCGGAATTAAACTGATCCTGTTTGGTGATGAGCCTAAGGACCTCAGTAGATACTAACTGATCGTCTGTAGTAGATAGAATATTTCCCAGCTCATTACTTCCCAGAAATACCTCCGATTCTTGATATAAGGTTGCGATTTGATTTAGTGCCTCCAGTAGCTTACCTTTTGAGATTTCAATATACGACCAAAGCTCCGCATTACCTCCTGTTTCTATAAGGAAAATCGCATCACCGCTCCGATAGAATGAAGGCTTCTGCTTAACGTTAAGTAACGAGGAAATCTTTTCGTACTCCATATTAGGAATAGACGTGATCCCCGTCTTACCAGAGATCGTTTTGCCCAGAGACTTAATATATATCCCGGCGTTAACCACATATTCGCTTGAGGCAATGATCCGATTCAATAGATCTTCAGCATTACCGATTAATTCTACCTCTTCATACTTTTCTAAACTTTCGCCTCGGAAACTAAGCTTCTGTATGTTTTTATCTTCTTGAAATTGTAATTGTTGATTGCGGATGAAATATATCTCTTTATCCAGTTGCTTGGAATAGAACGACGCCCCAGCCAGGGATGAGTCCAAAATCGTATTTTTGGTGAATGACATCCCTTTATAATTCACCCAAATATTCATCGATATGAGCGGAATCAAAAAGACGATAAATACGATGACAACTTTCTGATAGACGAACCATTTTACTTTTCCCGTAGCCAGCAGCTTCATTCTCTACCTCCGTATCTACTCATTTTGAGCCCTTAAAGCTATAAAAAAGACCCGTAAAGTAGTCCTTTCCTCAAGGGAGGATTTTACGGGTAATGACTATTCTTTTAATTATAGATAAACATCATCACGTCATGCTAAGAAGACTTTCATCCCATCATAGGAAATGATGAAATTCTCCTCTGCTGTATTCTTAACTAAAGTATCATGCAACTCTGCGCTGTAGTGAGAGAAATGAGTCAGAATAAATGATGTACTAGTATCACAACTATTTTGGTCAAGCAAACGTTCTCTTACTATCCGACAACCGGAGATCCCCATATGATAATCATATCTATCCTCTAGCCCATAATTACAATCCAGACTAACAACGTCCAGGTGCTTATCACGTAGATAATTGAAGGTTTCATCACTGAATATACCACTATCATTGCCGTATAAGAATCTTGTGTTATTCTGCTCAAGTAGATAGATAAAGCTATGTTCATCCGGCTTGTGATGGGCTGGCAATGCGGTTACTGTCACTTCTCCAAGAGTGAAGGGCATGAAAGGCTGTATGATATGAAACTCGTAAAAAGGATCTTCAATCGTATCGGTTCCATAATCATAGCGAAGAGCTGATTTCATCGTTTCTTCTACCGTTTCATTTCCGTAAATATGCAGTTTTTTTCCACTCTCCTGCAGCTGACAATACCAATGTTCATGCCTCATCATGAGCTCTGCTGCTGCAAAATGATCAGTATGCGAATGCGTAACAATCAAATGATTAACTTTCCCCAAATCCAATTTGTAACGAAGCTTATTCATATACATGTCAGGTGAGAAATCCAGCAGCAAATCAGAGTTAATAAGCGCTCCTGTACGAGCGCGAATATTCTTGCCACCAAGCTCCATCGCCATAGAGCAACGTTCACATTGACAAAATAAAGCTGGATAACCCTCGCTTGCTCCAGTTCCTAAATACATAAATTCCATGGTATCATCTCCCAGCGCATTTTATGATAGCGCTTACTAATTAGTAAAAAAAAGATATATGCTAAATAGTGTCGCTGGCGCTACATTACGAATAATGAGTGAAAATCCCATTTTCGTCAAGGTTCACTTCGTTGGGAGTTGGGTAGTAAGTGAAGAAGGTTATGAAACGAGTAGCCATAGACCAAAAAAAAGCAAGGCTCCTCCAATAACAGGAGGAGCCTTGCTCCGTTGACTTTTATCGTATGGGTGTTGAGTGCCGGGACAGCACCCTTATCATTACGATATATTAATTACTTCGTTTAAATCTTCGAGCTAACACAAATCCCACAAGAACTAGACCTCCACCTACTAAGTAAATAGGAAGTGCACTGTCTTCTCCCGTTTTCGGAAGCTCTGTTGGTTTATTGCTGTTATCCCCTGGTTCTTTCACAGTACCTGTCGGTACTTCCTCGACATCAATCTCGATCTCAATCTCTTCTTCATTTCCATTCTCATCCGTCACAATGATCGTGAACTTGTCTTTGCCAATGAAGCCTGGATCTGGTGTATAAATCCACTTGCCATCCTTAGTAATTGTCACCTTACCATGATCTGGCTTTTCACCGACACTCGGCACGCCCCCAAGTGGTATTTCACCTTCAAGAGGAACTTCCTCATCTGTAGTCAGTTTCTCTACAGGTGGCGTCACCTTCGGAACAATAGGCGTACTAGTTGGCACCGACGTAATAGTTGGTGTTACTGTTGGTGTCGCCACCACAGGTGTTGCGGATGGAGTAGCCGTAACGATTACTCCCGGTATTGACGTCGGGGTCGACACAGGGAAAATTGGATTGTCTGGCGTCGACGTAGGTGTTACTGTCGACACAGGTGTTTCCGTCGGTGTTGCTGTCGGCGTTGCCGTTGGCGCTGTTGTTGGTGCTGTTGTTGGTGCTGTTGTTGGTGCTGTTGTTGGCGCTGTTGTTGGCGCTGTTGTTGGTGCTGTTGTTGGAGTCACTATCTTTTGATTCGTTACAGTCATATCTGTAACTGTTGTTGAACTAAATTTCACCTCATATTTATTTGCATCCTTGATATATCCAATAGGTGCCGTTTTTTCTTGCAAGAAGTATTTACCAGGCCGGAGATCTTTAAATACTGTTTTACCGTCTTTATCTGTCGGAATAGATGTGCTAAATAAAACCTCCTCGGATCCAGACACGCGATATAAATTGAAGATAGCTCCTTCAAGAACTTTACTATTATCTGCTGCATCTACTTTCTTGACAGCTAATTCTTTTCTAGTCCCTTGTCCAATTCCACTGGAATCCGAAAATACTACAGTTACACTTGATTCTTTGGATTGGGTTTCCGTTTGGGATCCATTACCACTAAATTTAACAGAGTTACTAATTTTCCCACCATTTTTCGCCTCTAAAATTATAGAGTCATACTTCAAAATAAAAGGTTTCTCAATCGTTTTATTGAACTTCAATTTAAATTGCTCTGCACCTGTCTTGTCATCCTTTGTAAATTCAAGCGTATAATCCTTGTCGGCTCCTTGAATGAGTGCTGGACCAGATTCATTGACTGTGCCATCCTTTAAAATTGTTGTCGGCAGCAACCGGAATGACTCCGGCAAGAACATTTGATTAGCGTCCGGATTATCAATGATTTGTGCATCTTCTACAAGAGATTGGTTATAGTTGATCTTTAAAGTCCAATTTAGTTTTGTCTCATTTTTAGGGTCCTGTACTCCTGACTTGGTAACATATTGATCATTTTTACCACCGTTTGGAATGCTAACTTCACTTTTCAAATCTTTTGATACAGGCACACCATTGTCAGACAGCTTAGCTGTATTGTAAATCGTTCCATTCTCGACCACTTGATCCTTTAAGCTGGTGCTGAATTTAATCAAATAAGGCTTAGCAATTTTTTCATTAAAGCTTATTTTCAACAATTTAGTCGTTTTATTGTAATCTACAGAATATAGTTTGGGATTAGAGCTGGCAGTAACAGTGACTTCTTTTCCAACTTTAGGGTTACCACTGCTTTCTATCGAAAGTTCATAAACCTTTATAGATCCCTCTATCAACTGCTGTTTATCTTCTAAGGTATCAACAAGCACAGCTTTATCAAGCTCTTTGCTATTGTAGTTAATCCCTATTTCCCAAGAAATCTCTTTGGTTTGAGCGTCATAGGAACCGTTTTTGTAGCCATTATTCTTTGCTTTTGAATCAGGATAGAATGTATCCTCAACCGTGATGGTTTTCGTTTCTGTAGGATTGGACGGGTCATTCCATACAACAGAAGCTCTATTCAAAAATTTCACTTCGTTCTTAACCCAATCATATACAGTCCCGTTACTATTCTTCAACCAATCATTATTGAAATACGTTTTGTAAGTAATTGTATAAGTCTTATCTATTGATGAGTTGAATTTCACGGTAAAACCTTCTGTAGGTTTTGAATCATCAAGAGTATACATAGAAGAGTCCACTAGTTTACCGCTATCATCTTTGATAACAAACCCAACATCAGTAAATTTCAAACCTCTGTTAGGGAAGGTATCCGTAATCACTACATTATTCATTACTTTTTTATCACTATTAATTTTTATTGTCCAGCTTATAGTTTTATCAGCGTAATTAGCCTGTCCAACCTTCTTGGAGATAATATCTTGATTAAGTGTCCCGCTCGCAGGCTTGTCATTAGTAACACCATTAACTATAGTAGTAACAGTATTTGAAACCTTTGTTGCTTCTTCGATGCGATCTTTCGCCCGGGTCTGATACTCGATCTTGTAAGCATTCGAAATATTATTATTAAATGATAATTCGAAATTTTTCAGCCCTGCTTTCGGAGTTAAAGTATTCTCAGATACTGTGTAGTCAGTTACTAAAACTTTATCAGGATTATCTTTAGACTTAGTGAAATCTAATTTATATACCTTCAGAGAGCCAGGTACAAACTGTTGAGAGTCCGTATAATAATCGAACAATTTGGCATCTGCTTTAGAGATCGATTTTTCACCATAATTGTACTCAATCGCCCAATAAGTGTCCTGTGTCACGGAATTATAACTGAGAAAAGATTTCTTCAATAATGCTCCATGATTAAGAGATACACTTGCATTATCTGAAAAAGGTCCTGTATTATTCCCCTTGAAAGTTGCCGTGTTTACAAAAGTGGTTTTAGTATCATCAATAACATCCGTAACGTATTCAATACGGTATGCTTCCGTAATAGGTGTATTAATATCAGGGGTAATAAACTTTACCTCTAGGGTGTTCCCCACTAGAGTTGCAGAATATTGACTATTGTTTAAAGGAGCACCCGGAGATACAGTACCGTTTAACGCTACATTAAGCTTACTGACCTTGATATCACTTATATCAGTTAAAGCTAAACCCGTAGGGATTACATCAGTTACAGCAGCTCCATATACACTATCCATAACTTTGTTCACATCAACAGTCCATTTAATCTGTTTGGCATTATAATTTCCTTGATTAGTGCCTACCGCAACTCCATCTTTGTCAATAGTAGAACTAACCTCAGGTTTAAATTGGACTGTAAACTCCTGCTCTGCACCACCATTTATCGGAAACTTAATCGTATAGGGTATAGTATCCGTAAACTTTGTTGTGTCAAATCGAGTCTCCACTTCAATTGCACCTTTGACATCGAAATATTCTCCGACTTCACCGGTGAATGTTAAGGTAACTTTGTTAGGACTCCCTTTTATAATGTCGTAATGCCCCAGTTCTTGCCCTTCAATCATAATCTTTTTATTCAAAAAGTCTTTCTCGAGCACAAACCCTTCTGGTAGTTCAAATGTAAAAGTATCACCTGCAACGTAATCACTTCCATCTGGAACCGCCCAGTTATAGTTCAACTTCACGGTGGAGCTCAGCTTGTAAACAGAATCTGTGACCTGTACCCCATTCTCATATACAGACATCGTCACACTTGTAATGATATTAGCACTGTTCTCAATCGCCTTTGCTTTGACCTGAGAATCGAAGCCAAAAGCATTGAAAAACTGCGTACTAAGAAGTATTACTACCATCCATAAACCAATTTTCTTTTTCCACATAAAACGAAAGTCCTCCTTCTTCCTATAAAAGTACTTACTCGACTATTTCTAAGTTGTTTGTTCTCCAAATACTTCAATAATCTCCCTTCGATTGTAATTTGCCGACATGAACAATTTCTGAACAGATCTGAAATTTCGCCAGAATTGGCTCAATTAGCAAATTTTTTGAATAACAAAAAAGCCCTGACAGTGAGTTCACTGTCAGGGCTTCCTCTAAGTATTAGTAAATTTCTGCACAATATAATTTCACTTATATACTTGCGTGATCACGTTTGGTGTAAGTCTTACGCTTCTCCAGAAGCTTGTTCAGCGCATCAATATAAGCGCGGGCACTTGCTTCTAGAATATCGGTGCTAAGTCCACGGCCTTGTGCAGCTACTTCTCCCTGCGAAAGCACCACATGAACCTCACCCTGCGCATCTTTACCACGGGAGACCGATTTAATCGAATAATCTCCAAGGGTAACTTCCTCATTCGTGGCTTTATCAATAGCATTGTAGATGGCATCTACTGAACCATTACCTTCGGCCTCAGCTACAATCGGCTGATCTTCCGGACCCGCAATAATAACCTTGGCGGTTGGAACAGCTTCATTACCATAAGTAACGAACATCGTTTGCAGCTTAAAGACTTCTGGCGTATCAATTAATTTCTCTTCAATCAAAGCCAAAATGTCTTCATCTGATACTTCTTTTTTCTTATCTGCCAAATCCTTAAATCTAGAAAAAGCGGTGTTCAGCTCTTCTTCGGACAAATCATACCCAAGATCACTCAACTTATCGCGGAAAGCGTGACGTCCAGAGTGTTTGCCGAGTACCAGCTTGCTCTCTTTGAGTCCAATAGTCTCCGGTGTCATGATCTCGTAGGTAGTTTTCTCTTTCAGCATCCCGTCCTGGTGAATACCCGATTCATGAGCAAATGCGTTAGCTCCTACAATCGCTTTATTCCCTGGAACCACCATACCTGTCAGCTTGCTGACCAGACGGCTTGTGCGAGAGATCTCGGATAACGTAAGCGATGTTTTTGCGCCAAAAAATTCAGCCCGTGTCTCAAGCGCTAGCGCAACTTCCTCAATCGCTGTGTTCCCGGCACGTTCACCGATACCGTTGATCGTTCCTTCGATCTGATCTGCACCATTCTGAATCGCAGCCAGCGTATTTGCTGTAGCCATACCAAGATCGTTATGACAATGGGCACTAAGCTGTACGCGTTCAATATCAGGCACATTCTCTTTTAGATATTTAAAGATAGCTCCGTACTCCGAAGGATTCAAATAACCTACAGTATCCGGGATATTAACAACATTAGCGCCTTCCCGGATAGCCATGCCGACCATTTCAGCCATGAAATCATACTCCGTACGTCCCGCGTCTTCTAATGAAAACTCGAGCTTAGGGAAATATTTTTTAGCGTATCGGATAGCAGACTGTGCAGTTTCCAGCACCTGAGCCTTATCCATCCGTAGCTTATGCTGGCGGTGAATAGGAGATGTAGCCAGAAAAATATGAATACAAGGGTCCTGCGCTCCCTGTAGTGCTTCTTTTACAGCATCAATATCTGTCTCTCTAGAACGAGAAAGGCCGATTACCGTGACGTTCTTCACAGCTCTTGCCACCGCATTAACAGAAGCTAGATCACCTGGAGAAGCTGCAGGAAAACCCGCTTCCATGCGATCAATTCCCAGCTTCTCTAACTGGTAAGCGATCTCCACTTTCTCACGCGTGTTGAGGTTCACACCTGGTGACTGCTCTCCATCTCGTAGTGTCGTATCGAACACATAAATTTTCCGCATGCTAAGCACCTCCCAAAAATTGTGCTGAAACTCTCAAATGCGGCTCGCAAAGTCACGGCCGCATTTGAAGGTAATACTATTTAATCATAAGTATGATTATGATTATTTCTTAATCCAGTGCATCATTTCACGCAATTGGCTACCTACAACTTCTACTGGGTGAGCAGCTTCGTTGCGGCGTGTAGCGGTAAGGAAAGCACGTCCGGATTGGTTCTCAAGGATAAAGTCACGAGCGAATTTACCTTCTTGAATATCTGTCAGAACAGCTTTCATAGCTTTTTTAGTATCTTCAGTTACAATGCGTGGTCCAGTTACATAGTCACCGTACTCCGCAGTGTTACTGATGGAATCGCGCATGCTGGACAATCCGCCTTCGTATACCATGTCAACGATCAGTTTCAATTCGTGCAGACATTCGAAGTAAGCCATTTCAGGAGCATAGCCTGCTTCTGTCAAAGTTTCGAATCCAGCTTTGATCAGTGCGGATACACCACCACAAAGTACTGCTTGTTCGCCGAACAAGTCGGTTTCGGTTTCTTCACGGAAAGAAGTTTCGATAACTCCTGCACGTGTACAACCAATACCTTTTGCATAAGCAAGACCAATTTCTTTCGCTTTACCTGTTGCATCTTGTTCGATAGCAATCAAGCCAGGAACGCCGAAGCCTTCAACATAAGTACGACGAACCATGTGACCTGGAGATTTTGGTGCTACGAGCAGCACGTCCGCATCTTTAGGAGCAACGATTTGTCCGAAGTGTACGTTAAAGCCGTGGGAGAACATCAAAGCTGCGCCTTTTTTGAGGTTTGGTTCCACTTCATTTTTATATACGGATGCTTGAGTTTCATCTGGCATTAAGATTTGCACAACATCTGCACGGGATACTGCTTCAGCTACTGGCAATACTTCAAAACCGTCATTTTTCGCAGTTTCAAAAGATTTACCTTCACGAAGACCGATGACAACTTGAAGACCACTGTCACGTAGGTTTTGTGCTTGGGCATGTCCTTGGCTACCGTACCCGATTACCGCAATTGTCTTTCCTTTTAATACACTAAGTTCTGCATCCTGTTCATAGTACGTTGTAACTGCCATTGTCAATATCCTCCTTTAATTTGAGACCCATCATAAAGAGCGGGTGCTTCAAGAGAACTGGATTCGTCGATTAGATCAAGCTGCTCCTCAAGCTCCCGCTCTTTAGCGGGAATGTCATTCATATCATATCAGATTAATGCAATCAAGCAGTAATCCGTTAAAGTCGCAAAATAAACTATTTAAGAGTTGCCACGTACCATAGCCGTAACACCTGTGCGAGACAGCTCTCTGATTCCATAAGCCTTCAATAGCTCGATCATCGCGTCAATCTTCTGTGTCTCCCCAACTACCTGCACCAGTATAGTGGTGCTGCCGATATCGACAACTGAAGCACGGAAAGTCTCAACTACACCCAAAATTTCCGGACGCTCACTTGGATCAGCATTCACTTTAATCAGAGCCAGCTCGCGTGCAACCATTGGCTTAGCTCCAAGATCAACAACTTTGATAACATCAATTAGCTTATAGAGCTGCTTCTCGATTTGTTCAAGGGTATGCTGGTCGCCAAGAGTAACGATAACCATCCGGGATAATCCAACCTCTTCGGACTGGCCGACTGTAATACTCTCAATATTAAATCCACGGCGACCGAACAAGCCTGACACCCGCTGAAGCACACCTGGCTGGTCATTTACAAGTACAGAAATCGTATGTCTTGTCACTGTTATTCATCCCCCATCAGCATATGATCGATGGTTGAACCTTGAGTTACCATCGGGTAGACATTCTCGTCTTTTGGAACAACGAATTCTACCAATACTGGACCCGGTGTTTCCAGAGCTTTCTGCCATGCATCACGTGCTTCTTCCTTATTCGTCGCCCGTAGACCTTTTACACCATAGGCCTCAGCCAGCTTAACGAAATCCGGACTACCTGCAAGGTCTGTATAGCTATAACGTTTGTCATAGATAAGATTCTGCCATTGGCGAACCATTCCAAGCACTTGATTATTAATAACAACGATTTTGACAGGTATATTGTTAATCGCACAAATCGCCAGCTCTTGGGAACACATTTGCATACCGCCATCCCCGTTAATCGATACTACCAACCGTTCAGGATGTGCCATTTGCGCACCGATAGCTGATGGGAATCCGAAGCCCATCGTTCCAAGACCACCTGAAGTAATCCATGAACGCGGATGATTGAACTTGTAATATTGTGCTGCCCACATCTGATGCTGGCCAACGTCCGTAGTAACAATCGCTTCACCATTAGTGGTGTCAGTAATCATTTCAATAACCCATTGTGGTTTAAGCTCTGTCTCCGAATCTTTATACCGAAGTGGCTGATCAAGCTTCGACTGCGCGATATGCGTTCTCCAAGCATCAGCCTTAGATGCACGGCCAACTTCAGGAATCAGCATTTCCAGTACAGTTTTTACATCTCCAACGATCGGAATATCAGGCGATACATTTTTTCCGATTTCTGCAGGATCGATATCGATATGCACGATCTTGGCTTTTGGCGCGAAGCCGTCCAGCCTACCCGTAACACGGTCATCGAAGCGGGCACCGATATTAATGAGCAAATCACATTGCTGAATCGCATTGTTTGCGGTATATGTGCCATGCATACCTGGCATTCCCATCCAAAGCTCTTCAGCACTTGGGAAGGCTCCAAGTCCCAGCAAGGTTGTAGTTATTGGAATCTCTGTCCGTTTCACGAATTCGAACATAGCCTCATGTGCTCCAGAGTAGATAACTCCACCACCTGCAATGATAATCGGACGTTCAGCAACCTCAATCGCACGAACCAGTTTATCAAGCTGCAGTTTGTTTGGAACTGTACAAGGGTTGTAGCCACGAAGATTTACGGTCTTCACTGGTGTGAACAACGTCTTTGCTGCCGACACATCTTTCGGTATATCGATCAATACTGGACCTTTACGACCGGTATTCGCCACATGGAAAGCTTCATGTATTACGCGAGGGAGATCCTCAACATCTCTTACAAAGTAGCTGTGCTTAGTGATTGGCATCGTGATTCCAGTAATGTCTGCTTCCTGGAAAGCATCTGTACCGATCAGGCTTGAGAAAACGTTACCTGTGATTACGACCAATGGAGTGGAGTCCATATATGCTGTAGCAATACCTGTTACAAGGTTTGTTGCGCCAGGACCCGAGGTTGCGATACACACCCCTGGTTTGCCACTTGCTCTAGCGTAACCGTCAGCTGCATGAATCGCTCCTTGCTCATGACGTGTTAACACGTGATTGAAATCCGTAAAACCGTACAATGCATCATAAATGTACAATACAGCTCCACCTGGATATCCGAATACTGTGTCTACACCCTCCAATACAAGGCTGCGGAGTAGTATTTCCGAACCGGTAATAACTTCCGGCTCCATCCATTTTTCTTTTAGCTGCTCTGTAGACCGTAATTCCGGTATTTGCGCGCTCATCAGTATTCCTCCTCCGATATTTAACATTCATTATGCAAATGACGGACCGTCCTCTATACATCAGCAAATAGTTATTTATAAAACAAAAAAACCTTCCGCCTCCCACGCACAGTATTAGCGCGTGAGGGACGAAAGGTTGATCTTCCGTGGTACCACCCATGTTTGCATTACATCTCGCGATGCAACGCCTTATCAGGTATACAAAAATCCATCGATGTAGGCAAGGGCCCTAATCTCTGTAACCTGAAGTCCGTAACGCGGACTAAACGATTCCCCCTAATAATTCCACCACTCTAGCCAGTGGACCTTTCAGGGAAACAGCTCCGAGGTGAGCTCGTATATAAGGGATTTCGGTGGAGGTTGCAGCAAATCCTCACACTCTCTGAGCAAAAGAGCCCTTAAAACTTCGTCCTCATCATTGCCGATACATGTATGTTCGTTAAAATGTTTAGACACATTATATGATTCCTATCACGGATAGTCAATACCCTTATTTTTAAAATCGTCACAACTCCTGCTTCTACCCTCTCGGAACGCCTGCCCCTCTCCCAACATATGATGTACGACAATGCGTGGAAAGGGGACGCTCTATGATTCGTTATCGTCGACCGAAGCAGGATGACGTTGTTATTTTTGATTTAATCGAGCGACAGCTCGTTCCATTATCTCATCTGCCGCAAACTGAAATCACTAAAATCAAAAAGGATTTACCCCGTCGTCTAGGACACGGAATCACACTTGTCACCTGTCCCGACTATGAAAGCGATCCAAACGGGTTTGTCCATTTCTTGCTGCATGGTGATTTACTCTACATCGATATGCTAGCCATTGCACCAGATGCTCGGCGAAAACACTTGGGAAATATGCTTATGGATCGGGCAGAAAGATTTGCACTTTCTCGCGGTTGTCATCGTTCTAAGGTATCTGTCGATCTAGGGAATGCAGCAGCGCTAGCCTTTTATCGAAAATTGGGCTACAGCGTAGCCCGTTATCAATCGCTAAGTTTTTGTTACGAGCTTGAGAAACGATTCTCCTAGCCAAAGCAGCACTTATCGGAACTCAAAAGAATCCAAAAGGTGAATATGGTGTGCCTCCGTACCCATAACCTCCATAAGGAGTTCCATATCCGTAACCGCCACCATAAGGTGTAGCTCCACCATAGCCTCCTCCATAGCCACCGCCATAACCTCCACCATAAGCATAAGGGGCAGTACCAATGGCGAGCAAATCAAACAACACTAATGGAATGATTGCTTTAGTTTGTACTTTTTTACCACTTACACGTTGTAAAATAAGACGATTTCCTGATACACGAAGCAGCTTTCCTGTAACCTGTGTGCCATCTTTTTTCACAGCGATGATCTGTTTACCTATGAGCCTCATAACCTGCTTTTTCGTAACTGGCTTAGTCATAATATCCCCTCCAAAAAGTTTTGCATGCCTCTGATTCCCACCATCTTCAAAACAGTTTATTCGCACAAAAGTACCTTCGCCTGTACACTTGCCCTTACCTCTTAATGTTTATCCATATCGATCCTAACAAAAAAAGCCGTATCTCCGGAAAAGTCCGGAAATACGGCTTGATAATGATATAAGCAAAAAATCGAAAAGATCTAGCGTTTACCAGGATCGTAAGGCTGACCTAATGCCTTAGGAGCAGCGGAACGACCTACAGCACCTACCAATACAATGATCGTTAATACGTAAGGAATCATAAAGATGAACTCTTGTGGTATGTCCTTTGACCATTCAAACAATTGTACGTAGTTACGGATCGCTTGAGAGAATCCGAAGAATACAGCAGCGCCAAAGGCACCAAGCGGATTCCACTTACCAAAGATCATCGCTGCAATAGCGATAAAACCTTGACCTGAAATCGTATTATGCCCAAAGGTTCCGGTTGTAGTTAGAGTGATTGTAGCACCACCGATACCAGCCAGCAATCCACTCAGCATTACGCCGATATATCTCATCCGCTTCACCTTGACCCCTAAGGTGTCTGCAGCACTAGGATGTTCACCTACTGCGCGTAAACGCAGTCCAAATGGCGTTTTAAACAAAACGAAATAAATAACAATAACCAGCACAATGGCCAGATAAGTGGTCGGATAGGAATTAAATATCCCTTCACCGATCACTGGGATTTTGGAGAGTCCAGGAATTGAAACCTTGTTAAACCCATCGATTAGTGGAGTTTCAGCAGATCCATCAAACAGCAGCTTTACCATGTAGAGCGTACTGCCTGCGGCTAAAAAGTTAATAACCGTACCACTGATCGTCTGATCCGATTTAAAGGTAATAGCTGCAACTGCATGAATTAGTGAACCAATTACCCCGACGGCCATAGCACATAGTACGCCAATCCAAGGAGCCCATTCACCCATCCCAGCATCTTGAGCATAATAACCGCCCACTGCTGCGGCAAAAGCACCAAACATCATCAAACCTTCAAGTCCAATATTTACGACACCGGAGCGTTCAGAGAAGATGCCGCCAAGTGAGGCAAAAATAAGCGCTGTGGAAAAAACAAGCGTTGTATTAAGCAGTTGACCTAACGTCTGCAGATCCATCTATAACACCTTCTCTTTCTTGCGCTTGAAGTAAAAGGGCTTAAGCACCCAGCGCACAATCCCTTGTGCCGCAATAAAGAATATGATTGAACCTATAACGATACGAATAAGCTCTGGAGGAACATCTGCAGCAAAACTCATTCCTGCAGAACCATAAGTCAACGTACCATAGAGAATCGCAGCAAGAACAACACCAAGTGGATGTGTTAAACCAAGTAGAGCCACTGCGATACCATCAAAACCATATCCTGGTGATGCCGCGAACACAGATTGATAATGGAATACACCCAGTACCTCCCCTGCTCCGGCCAACCCTGCAAATACTCCACTTATGAACATTGCTTTTACAACGTTACGGCCAACATTCATACCTGCGTACTCGGCAGCATGAGGATTGTAACCAACAGCACGCATTTCATATCCTTGCTTAGTCTTCCATAAGTAGACATAGAAGAATACTGCTGCAGCAAGGGCAATAGCTGTTCCCCAGTGCAGACGTGCATTGTCAAATAACGAATTCAAGAACGTCATAGAAAGTGAAGCTGGAATATCCTCGGAACGATTCTGTCCCGGGAGTAAAAGAAATGCTCTTACAATATAATTCGACAAGTACAGAGCAACCCAGTTTAACATGATCGTGGTAATAACTTCATTAATCCCACGTTTGGCCTTCAAGTAGCCGGCGATACCAGCCCACAGACCTCCACATAACCCTGCTATAATAACAGCAAGCGGAACCAATATGAATCCTGGCAAGGCTGCAAATTTAATGCCCACCACGGTCGCAGCTGTCATACCAATCATCACTTGTCCGTCTGCCCCGATATTAAACATCCCTGAACGGAATGCAAAGGCTACGGCTAAACCAGTGAGCATTAATGGCGTCATTTCGCGCACGGCTTCACCAAAGTTGTACAAGTTACCAAATACACGTGAGAACAGTGCGGAGTAAGCAGTTATCGGATCATAACCACCCATAAGCATAACTATTGCTCCCACAAGAAAACCAAGTACGATGGCGACAAGAGGAACGATATAGCTGTCAGTTGTGAAGATTTTTTTGAACTTATTCAACTGCCTTACCTCCCCGCTTCAAGCTGCCTGCCATCATAAGACCCAGTTCCTGGTCATTCGTATCCTGCGGGAACACTTCACCGACAATTTTGCCTTCATAGATAACAGCAATTCTGTCTGATACATTCATAATCTCGTCCAATTCAAACGAAATGAGTAATACAGCTTTTCCTTGGTCACGCTGTGCGATAAGCTGCTTTTGAACAAACTCGATAGCCCCAACATCTAGACCGCGTGTTGGTTGTGCTGCAATAAGTAATGTCGGATCTTTATCTATTTCCCGAGCAATAATCGCTTTCTGTTGATTTCCGCCGGATAGAGAACGTGCTTTGGTCTGAATTGAAGGTGTACGCACATCAAATTGCTCCACAAGACCTTCAGCATATTTATCAATGACATCATTTTGCATAAAGCCATTTTTGTTATATGGACTCTTATAGTAAGTTTCCAGAACCATGTTCTCACTTACTGAGAAATCAAGCACCAAACCATGCTTATGACGGTCCTCTGGAATATGAGACACATTCATCTCCGTAATCTTACGCGGGGATAAATTAGCTATTTCGTTCCCGGACACCTGAATAGAACCAGAATCAATTTTACGCAGACCTGTAATGGCCTGAATCAGTTCACTCTGTCCATTGCCATCTACACCAGCTATTCCGAGAATTTCTCCGGCTTTCACATCAAAGCTAAGGCCGTCCAGCACTGAGACACCATCTTTACTCTTGCTGTTCACATCCTTCAGCTCGAGTACAGTTTTGCCAACCTCAGGAGCCTTCTTATCTACCTTGAAGGTTACGCCACGTCCAACCATCTTCTCAGCTAGTTCATTCGGATTAGTCTCTGCGGTATTTACGGTATCGATTACTTTTCCGCGTCTAATAATGGTGACCCGATCAGATATTTGCATAATTTCTTTAAGCTTATGCGTAATCAGGATAATAGATTTTCCCTCTGCAACAAGCCGCTTCATAATCGCCATCAATTCCGTAATTTCTTGAGGCGTAAGTACTGCAGTCGGCTCATCAAATATGAGAATATCCGCTCCGCGGTACAGGGTCTTCATAATTTCTACCCTTTGCTGCATACCTACAGAAATGTCATGAATAACGGCATTTGGATTCACTTGCAGGCCATATTGCTCCGATAGCTTCCGAACCTGTTCCGCAGCGGATTTATAGTCAATTTTAAGACCTTTCTTCGGCTCCATCCCAAGAACAATATTCTCGGTAACCGTAAAAGGTTCCACGAGCTTGAAATGCTGATGCACCATACCAATACCAAGCTCAATCGCTTTATTGGGATTATCAATTATAACCGGTTTCCCGTCGATTTCAATACTACCTTCGTCCGGTTGATACAATCCAAACACGATATTCATTAGGGTTGATTTACCTGCACCATTCTCACCGAGCAATGCAAGAATCTCACCCTTTTTTAAGGTCAAGCTAATGGAATCGTTAGCAACAATACCAGGAAATCGTTTTGTGATTTGCTTCAACTCTACGACAGGAGCCGCAGCACTCATGGAATCACCCTCATCACAGAATATATAACTACCATGCAGACACGGATGTACCGCCCTTTTCAAGACGGTATAACTGTGTCCAACTTATCATAACCAGTGCTTTAACAAGGAATAAGGCCAGCACATAACCGGCCTTATTCTTTGTTGCTTATTGTAATCCGACAAATAAAAGGGAGATCTTACTCGGTAGGAACTGTAATTGTTCCATCAATGATTTGTTTTTTGTAATCTTCAACTTTAGCCAAGATCTCTTCAGAAACGTTAACTTTAGATGTATCAGAGATACCTACACCATTGTCTTTCAAACCAAGAACAGTTGTAGTACCACCTTTGAAAGTACCATCGATTACTTCTTTGGAAACCTTCTTCACAGCTTCGTCAACGCGTTTGATCATGGAAGTCAAAGTTACGTCCGTACCAAATTCAATGGATTGGTCTTTGTCTACACCGATAACCCAAACTTTTGCACCGCCAGCTTTGTTACGGGATTTAGCTTCGTTAAATACGCCATTTCCTGTTGCACCAGCAGCAGGGAAGATGATGTCATTACCATCGTTATATAATGTAGCGGCAAGAGATTTACCAGTATCTGGTTTGTCATATGCACCTGCATAAGTAATTGTAACTTTAGCGTCAGGCTTAACTGCTAATACACCAGCTTTAAAGCCTACTTCAAAACGTTTGATTACTGGGCTTTCCATACCGCCGATAAAAGCTACCTTGTTAGTTTTTGTAGTCAAACCAGCAACCACACCAACCAAGAAGGAACCTTCGTTCTCAGAGAAAGTAACGGATGCTACGTTAGGAGCATCTACAACGCTATCAATAATTGCCAAGTTAGCATTTGCGTTCTCACCAGCAACCTTTTTAATTGCGTCGCCAAGATCAAAACCAATACCCCAAGTCAAGTTGTAGCCATCTTTAACGAATTGGTTAAGGTTTGGCTCATAGTCAGCGTTTGATTTACTTTGCAAATATTTAACGGAAGAACCTGTTTCTTTTTCAAGAGCTTGTAATGCTTCCCATGCGGATTGGTTAAACGATTTATCGTTTACGCCTCCGATGTCAGTAACCATACCAAATTTGAAATCAGATTTTGCGGCATTTGTTCCGCCATTTGTTCCTGCATTAGTCTCGCCATTTGCAGCATTTTTAGCGTTGTTGTTTCCGCAACCAGCCAATACTACTGTGAATGCCAGCAACATTACAAGAGATAGCTTGAAAACTTTTTTCATTGAATGTGATCCCCCTTAAAATATTGGATGTCATCTGTGTTCTACTTGGACATTCCATAGATCAAATTATAACTGCAATAAAATCTAAAATCCAGTCCATAAATGACCTCAGGTCAATAAATATTTGTACTTTTTCGTAAGTAACCGCTTTCCATGACACGACATGTTATCATCATGTTTGAATGATGTTAGAAAACCTTATTTTACTTTGTATAGTATTCCAACACATTACAAATATTATTGCACACTTATGTGTTTTCTATTATTATGATTGCTTAGTATTTGCACTGAAAGGAAGTTATCAGATATGACCGATGAAAAAAATCCACAAACGATGCCGGCTTTTAAATATTGCCGTGAATCCCGTGTCTTCAAAACCGGACGCGTTTTCCCTAATGATGTTAATAATCACAAAACATTGTTTGGCGGTAAGCTTATGAGCGGCATTGATGAAGTAGCCTCCATCTCAGCTATGCGCCATTGCCGTGCTAATGTCGTTACAGCCTCTACAGACTCTGTTGACTTCTTGAGGCCCATCCGACCTACAGACTCCGTATGTTTCGAATCCTTCGTTTCTTGGACCGGACGTACAAGCATAGAGGTATTTGTAAAGATCATTTCAGAAAACTTATATACGGGTGAGCGCGCCGTCGCTGCCACTTCATTCCTTACCTTTGTTGCAGTTGGGGAGGATGGCACTCCCACTCCAGTTCCTGCCATAATCCCAGAGACCGATGAAGAGAAACTGATCAGCGAATCAGCTAATGAACGTTCTGAGCTACGTAAAGTAAGAAGAACCATCAGTAAAAAGCTCGCTGCCGAGCTCAATACTGTGAAGTACTGGGAATAACTCTGCTTAATGCAGAGTTTTTTTTCTCGTTTTTTTACGGCAGAGAAATCATTTCCTCATTCTATATACTTCATACCACACAAAAAAGCACCGCTGCATGGGCAACACGCAGGCGGTGCTTTTCGATTATATTACAACACTTACGCGTTGATTTTCTCTTTGGCAATACCAGCCAAGGAGTTGAATGCGTTAAGATCATTTACAGCCAGATCAGCCAGCATCTTACGGTTAACTTCTACACCAGCCAATTTCAGGCCGTATACAAGCTTGCTGTAAGAAAGACCGTTCAAACGAGCTGCTGCATTAATACGAACGATCCACAGTCTGCGGAAGTTACGTTTAGTTTGACGACGGTCGCGGTAAGCGTAAACCATCGATTTCATTACTTGTTCTTTAGCTGTTTTAAAAATGCGGTGTTTAGAACCGAAATAACCTTTTGCCAATTTCAATACTTTTTTATGTCTACGACGAACTACAAATCCGCCCTTAACTCTTGCCATATTAATAAACCTCCCAAAAATGTGTGATAAACTATTTCAAGTTAGCCAATCCTTGTTTCAAACGTCTTACATCCCCAGGGGCCATTACTGGATTACCGTTCAGAACGCGCTTAGCGCGTTTAGATTTGTGGGACAGCAAGTGGTTTTTGTGAGCTTTGTAACGTGTTACTTTACCAGTTCCGGTAATTTTGAAGCGGCCTTTCAGGCTGCTATGTGTTTTCATCTTAGGCATGGTGTTTCCTCCTTGAATATTATGCGGCGCCAAATTGCATGTAAGCAAGTGACTCCAGATTTATTGGGCTTTAGGAGCCAAGATCATAATCATGCTGCGACCTTCCAGCTTAGGCTGGCGCTCAACAACAGATATATCAGCCACTTCGTTCTTAACACGCTCGAGGATTTTCTGGCCGATATTCGCATGTGTAATCTCACGTCCGCGGAAACGAACGGAGCACTTTACTTTATCGCCTTCACCCAAGAACTTGATCACATTGCGGAACTTGGTTTGATAATCATGTTCCTCAATGTTAGCACGGAACCAGACTTCCTTGATATCAACGACCTTCTGGTTCTTACGGGCTTCCTTCTCTTTCTTCTGCGTTTCATAACGGAACTTGCCGTAATCCATGATGCGGCATACCGGCGGCTTAGCCTGTGGTGCTACATTGACTAAATCTAGATTAAGATCGATCGCCATTTGCAACGCTTCGCGGATCGGTTTAATTCCGATTTGTTCACCTTCCGCACCAACCAACCGTACCTCTTTGGCCCGAATTTCATCATTGATCATATGTTCCTTACTGATAACTCTCCACCTCCGGATCTTTTTAACAACTATACTGCCTTACTCCATAAAAAAGGGGTGCCGGTAACACCCGACACCCCGTGTTTGATCAACGTTCATGAACATTAACATTCATAAAGCATTGAGATCAAAACCAGCCGGCGAATATGCCAGTCAGGTGAGAAGCAGGTGCTTCTTCTTGCAATCCCTATGATTTGCGTACTTGAATACTATACACCACTCCAAACGGAGTGTCAATTCTTTTATTCAATATTCTTAAATATCTTATACCTGCTTGCTTTGCACTTCTTCAAGTCTTACGACACGCGTATGCTTGGTATGGCTCCATTGCTTGTTGTTCTGCGTAAAGAACGCATAGAACGTAATTGGATACCAAGAGATCAGGTAAATTGGGAAGAACACCAGATAAGCGTACACCTTCTTGAATTTAACCTTCTCCAAAGCCATCGCAATCCCAAAGGTCACCAGATTCAAACCGATCGCAAGGAAACCGAGCCAGACTGGCAAGCTGCCGTAAATATTAGCAATATTCGGTCCGTTAAAGAGGGCCATATCCACCCACATTACCGCCGTCATCAAGAAGGTGAGCAAAACAATGTACACATTTGCTCCGTAAAGCGCAAGGTCAAACTTCGTTAGGCTACGTTCTTTAATACTTTGCCAAAGTAATGGAAAAAAATAACGACGAGCTACAGTAAAGTGTCCTTGCATCCAGCGCAGACGCTGTCTTGAAGAGGCCTTGAAAGTTAGAGGCTTCTCATCAAATACCTTTGCGTCATAGTTGAACTTAGGATATACACCATGAGATGCACTGCGCATCGTAAACTCCAGATCCTCAACCAAGCTTGTAGCTCCCCAGCCCATCTCTTTAAGGAGATTGGTCTCGAAACACATTCCTGTTCCGCCAAGGAAGTTCGCCATATTCAAATTATGGCGTGAAAGTTGCCACAAACGGTTAATATACCAATACGACACACCATACGCTGCAGTAATCCAGGAATCTTCTGGATTCTTGGTGTCAATATAACCTTGAATAACACGTGCTCCTGAACAAAGATCATTATTCATCTCCATTAGGAATTCAGTATGTGCCAGATTATCGGCATCAAACATTACAACTGCGTCATATTGACGCTGCATGCCCCAAAGCTCCTTGAGCATCCATTCAATGGCATAACCTTTACCACGTAGATTCGGGTTAGTACGGACACAAGCGTTCATTCCGTGCTCTCTAACGATGCGAGCTGTGCCATCTGTACAATTGTCACAAATTACAAATACGTCAAACAGTTCTGAAGGATAGTTAAGCTGCTTCAGGTTTTCCATTAACGCGCCGACGACTTCTTCCTCGTTATGTGCAGCAACAAGTACTGCAAATGTTTTTTCTGGCTTATACTTTGTCTTTGTCTTTTTCTTGTGCAGACCAAATAACGAAAAGGTAAACTGATATACTGCGATTGCTGCCAAGATCACTTGGAGCGTAACAAACAGTGCGTCTGTCATGACCTTTTGATGCCCCCTTTTTTTCACTCTCGGTGTTCTTTTTTTCTCTCTAGCTTGCTTGACGTTCCTTCTGACCCTTTTGTTGCATCCCTTAACAATAGACCAAGAGTATTCTTATTCTAAGCAGACTTCACAATTTTTATATGTGTTGTTTAAAAGAATTGTATGGATTCCATTTATTTGGATCCTTATTTATCTCTTACCCTTTTAAACATGTTTAGTCCGCTTGAATCATTGTACGGCGTTAGCGGCTCTAAGTCAAAACTAGCAAATTTCTAGCAAAACTGAGCTTTTCCTTGAAATGGACTACCTTTAAAAAGTATGATTAAGACAGATCTAATGCTAAAGAACGGACTGCTCATAAGCACCTGTTATCGGTAGCCGACTGGCGGAGGGACAAGATATGAGACATTTATTCATGAAGCTACATCTCTGGGAGCGGCACCTTTTTAAGTGGATCAACGGACGAATGCATAATCGTTTTCTGAACTTTTGGCTCTTCTATCTCACTCATTTGGGTGGAGCTACAAGCACAATTGTTATCAACATACTGATATGGGCATTTGCTCCTCAGCCATGGAGAACCGCTAGCCTGCAAGCAATGACGGCTCTAGCTGTTAGCCATTTGCCCGTTGCTGTCGCCAAAAAACTGTATCCACGCATGCGGCCTTATCTGGCGTTACCGGATACGAATACATTTCGTAATCCATTAAAGGATCATTCTTTTCCTTCTGGTCATACTACAGCTATCTTTGCTTCAACGGTCCCATATATGGTAGCATTTCCTGCCTTGACCGTTATTCTGCTGCCGCTGGCCTGTATTGTCGGGTTTTCACGCATTTATCTGGGATTACATTATCCATCTGATGTCTTTGCAGGCTTAGTGATCGGAACCAGTGTTGCAGCGGGCACTATAGCCTTATGGATCTGAAGTATATATGGTTAAACCGGGAAAACCTTTGAGAATAGGTGAATCAAAATTGCAAAAAAAAAGAATTTTAATACTCTCAGAAGGCTTTGGAGCAGGACATACTCAAGCAGCTTATGCGCTGTCGAGCAGTCTGCGCCAACTGTCACCTAATTTACAAACGAAGGTGCTAGAACTTGGGAATTTCCTTAATCCCAAAATGGCACCCATTATTCTGTCTGCTTACCGTAAGACGGTAACGACTCAGCCAAAGCTGATGGGGTATGTCTACCGTCACCAGAAATCATTTAATCGTCTTACCACGCTTGCCCTGCATCGTATATTTTATACGCATACCAAAAATGTTGTTATGCAGTTGAAACCTGACGTTATTGTCTGCACACACTTCATTCCGGGTGCTGTAGTATCTCGTCTTAAGAGAGTGGATCCTACCCTAAAGATGCCACTCGTAACTGTTATAACGGATTATGACGCACATGCCAGTTGGATCAGTCCAGAGGTAGACCGTTATCTGGTATCAACACCAGAGGTTAAATCCAAATTGCGTATGCGAAACATTCCTTCTGCGAAAATTCAGGTTACAGGGATACCCGTACACCCTAACTTTTGGCAGCATCCTGGAAAGCAGGAGATTCGACAGCAATTCAATCTCAAGGATATGCCAACGGTACTAGTCATGGGCGGCGGCTGGGGGATCATGAACGATCAGGTTGTAAATGCCTGTCTGGCGGAATGGCGAGAAAAGATTCAGATTGTTTTCTGTCTCGGCAAGAATGAAGAGCTGCTTCAGGAAATGAAAGAAGACTCACGTTATAATCATCCTAATATATCCTTGATCGGCTTTACGCGTGAGATTGACAAGCTGATGGAGGTGTCCGATCTGCTCGTCACGAAGCCGGGTGGAATGACCTGCAGTGAAGGGCTTGCTAAAGGAATACCGATGCTTTTCTATAACCCTCTGCCCGGGCAGGAGGAGGAGAATTGCCGTTATTTTACCGCAGCAGGTTTCGGAGAGCCGATAGAGTCTTTAGACGTAGTCGTAATGTGGATGGAACGTCTATTAAACAACTACGAGGATGTGCAGAATAAGCGAAAACTTCATCTTGAGGAAATCGCCCGTTACCACCCATTGCAATGTGCTCAGAGCATTATCGAATTATTGGAATAGTTAATTTAAAAGCGGCAGCCTCCAAACCACTTGGAGGCTGCCGCTTTATTATTGAAGCACATCTTTTGGAGTAGTGCTTTGTAACTACAACCGATATTTGTCCAAACGGGTAGCTTGATACTGCTTGAGCGCTTCCGCACCTACAATGGCCTCACAACGATGGATATTCACGCCACGTCCGACAAATTTCGTCTCGTATTCCGTCATAATATGATCCTCATTTATGATGCCGTCCGCATGTAGGTCTAACGAGATATTTTTCATCTGTAGACCAAAGTCCGCAAATGCATTTAATGAGAATTCAAATAGGCTTCGAGAATCTGTTTTCAAATGAATTTCACCTAAGTCGCTTAGCAGCCCCCGATATTTGTCAAGAAAACGCGGGTGTGTCAAACGACGACGAGCATGCTTACTCTTTGGCCACGGATCACTGAAGTTAAGATAAATTCGTTCCAGCTCTCCTGGAGCAAATACTTCCTCTGCATAATCAATATTGGCGAGTGCCAATTTCAGGTTGGGCGGCGTCTCATGACCTGCCGGCTCCCATACTGCTCTAGCCTTATCTCCAGCACGGCGGATCAGCTCATCATACATATCAACGCCGATAAAATTAATATCGGGATATTTGAAGCTCATTTGGCTGATAAACTGTCCCTTGCCCATTCCGAACTCCACATGGATCGGATGATCATTCCCGAACAGCTTGGACCACTCACCTTTATAACTCCGAGGGTCAAGAATGACTAGATCGGTCTGTTCTTCCAAACTTTCACGTATTCCTTTTCTTCCGCGTAAACGCATAGGTATTCCTCCGATTATCTCTTATACGATAACTGTCACTTGCAATATTGTGCCGAAATTGTCCCGAAAAGTAAAGGGATTGAGGTAAAAAAGAAAAAGGAATTCTCTGGCTCAGCTCTTAAATGAGCTATCCAGGGGAATTCCTTCGTTGTGTATATTTGGAATTAAGGCTCATTCTTGTCCGGTAGATTAGGATCTACTTTGTGTTTGAGCTGGTGGCAAATGTCTTTTTTTCGAATGCGCTGCGAATTTTACGCTGTGCATCTGTCTTGATCTTAGGGTTGCCGTTAAATTCCACACCTGTTAGTGCAAGGGCTTCATCTGGCGTTAAGTGGACTTCAATCGAATCTTTACCCTCAGCATATACCGTTTGAGAATTCATTGCTATCACCTCACGGTTATTATTATGGATCGGACGACACGAAATTATGAACTCCTGGCTGAATTTCTTTAAGCCACAGCAGCTTTTCACACTCTGAATATAACATACTATGTAAGCATTTTCAAGTTGAAAGCGCCTTACTTTCGGCCTATTTTTCATGCCAGTACCGGGAGTGAATGTTACGCCGAGCTCTGTTTTTTGATACAATGTATTGGATTATAAGAAACGGCTGTGTGTTCTTTTATAAAGGATGCCATCCGTCTCAGAAAAATATAAGGATAAGGATACTTATCTATGTTTATATTTTCAGAAAGGAGCTCCTCGTGTCTAATCTTCAATACACTACTCCTCCGCAGCTTTGGGGAGATAAACGTTTTCATACCTGGAATTACGAAATGCGTGAACATTTGAACACCAAGGTATTCAAAGTTATGCTTGATGCAGGCTTTACCTGTCCCAACCGTGACGGCTCCATCGCTAAAGGTGGTTGTACTTTTTGCAGTGCCAGAGGTTCTGGTGATTTTGCGGGAAGTCGCCGAGATGATCTCGTCACCCAATTTAATAATATCCGTGACAAGCAGCATCTAAAATGGCCAAACGCTAAATACATTGGATATTTTCAGGCCTATACGAATACGTACGCTCCGGTCGAAGAGCTTAGAGAATATTTCGAAGTGATTTTACAGCAGCCAGGTGTCGTTGGACTATCTATTGCTACACGGCCTGACTGTTTGCCGGATGATGTTGTCGAATATTTGGCCGAGCTAAACGAGCGCACGTATCTGTGGGTAGAGATGGGTCTCCAGACTATACACGACTCCACCTCTGAGCTAATTAACCGGGCTCACGATAGCCAGTGTTATGTAGATGCTGTTGAGAAGTTGCGGCGTCATGGCATTCGTGTCTGCACCCATATCATTCACGGTCTCCCACAGGAGACGCATGAAATGATGCTTGAAACGGTATCTGCTGTGGCTCGCATGGATGTGCAAGGAATTAAGATTCACCTTCTGCATCTCATGCGTAAAACACCCATGGTGAAGCAATACGAAGCTGGATTGCTACGATTCATGGAACAGGACGAGTATGTGAAGCTCATTGCCGATTCACTCGAAATTTTGCCCCCTGAAATGATTGTACATCGCTTGACTGGAGACGCTCCTCGGGATATCTTAATCGGACCGATGTGGAGCCTCAAGAAATGGGAAGTGCTAAATGCCATTGACGATGAGCTAGTTGCTCGTGATACTTGGCAGGGTAAGTATTGGAGGAAGAGCTAATGGGCTTTATGTCCGTTTTAAGCTTTGCTCATAAATTAATCTCTGAGCGGTTAACTTTAGGTGATCGTGCGATTGATGCCACAGTAGGTACTGGTGCTGATACGCTTTTTCTAGCCAAAGCAACCGGAGCTCGCGGTGAAGTCTACGGCTTTGACATTCAAGCTGCAGCAATGAGGCTGGCTGAAGAGCGCCTGCGGCTTGCAAGAGAGGAAGCTCCCTCGCTCGCCACCGTCACCTTGCTGGAACGTAGTCACGCCGAAATGGCTGAAGCTGTTCCAGCGAACTGGCATGGCACCGTTGGAGCTGTAATGTTCAATCTAGGCTACTTGCCTTCAGGAGATGCCGACAAGAAGATCATTACTCAGCCGGGCAGCTCCATTGCAGCCTTGGAAGCTTCTCTCCAGTTACTGCGTCCAGGTGGGATCATTACGGCAGTTCTTTATCCCGGCCATGCAGGCGGAGATAAAGAAGCCGCTGCCGTTGAATCTTGGGCAGCAGCTGTTTCCCAAAAGGTAGCACAAAGCATTGTTTATCGTCAGCTGCAGCGCACGGATTCACCTTATATGATTGCGCTCGAAAAGAAAAAAGGAATCCCCTCTTAAACTGTAAGCATCAAACTATTTTATATTTGGGAAGGAAGATGTAGCAATGACTCAACCATATCCTCTGAAATTTCAACCGGAGTTTAAAGAACGTGTCTGGGGAGGCCGCGCGCTGGAGAAATTCGGCCTAGATCTACCTGAAGGACATATTGGTGAAGGCTGGATGATCGCCGATCACGCGAATGGAACGTCTTCGGTGGTAAACGGAGAGTTAGCCGGTCAAGGCTTAGATCAAATTCGTGAGCAGTTCGGCCATGAATGGTTCGGAAGTAAAGGGATTTCAGAAACGGGTGGAAGATTTCCTCTACTAATCAAATTGCTGGATTGCAACGACAATCTTTCCGTTCAAGTCCACCCTACAGATGATTATGAGGGATTACCACAAGGTGAACTGGGTAAAACAGAGATGTGGTACGTGTTAGACGCTAAGCCAGGTGCCAAAATCATCTATGGTCTTAAAGAAGGCGTGGATCGTGAAACATTGCGCGAAGCACTGGAGAAAGGCACCGTTATGGATAGCCTTCAAGAAGTATCTGTCTCTGCAGGAGACTCCTTCTATATTCCAGCCGGAACCGTTCATGCGCTATGTGCTGGTGTCGTTGTAGCAGAGATCCAGCAAAATTCCGACACTACATACCGCATTTATGACTATGACCGTCCAGGCCTGGACGGAAAACCACGTGAGCTTCATATTGAAGATTCACTTAATGTTACAGCTTATGAAGGCGCCGGGGCTACTTCGATGAAGACAGATAACGCAGTCCCTGGAGAGTGGCTGCAACTTGCCGCTTCGCCATATTTTATCGTAGAAAAAGGACTCGTAAATGGTTCATGGGACCTCACCACTACAGAAGACAGCTTCACTATTCTAGTCATCTGTGAAGGCAGCGGACATCTTACTTGGGATGGCGGCTCCCAACCTTATGCTGCAGGAGAATGCTATCTGATTCCTTCCAGTCTCGGCCGTTACGCTATCGAAGGTCATTCTACTGTGCTTCGCTCTTATTTACCATAAGTCGAGAACCTTTAGGAGGAATGGACCATGAAGGAAAATAGCTTTACCATAACGGATCCCATAGGTGTAAATATCCATGTCTATGAATGGTTACCTGAATCCGATGTGCCAGTTAGAGGAATCGTGCAAATTTCTCACGGTATGTGTGAAACAGCTGTCCGCTATGCTCGTTTTGCGGAAGCATTAACCGGAGTAGGTTATGCAGTATATGTCAATGACCACCGGGGACATGGTAAAACCGCTGGTCAAGTCGATCTGCTTGGCGATGTTGGGGAGGACGGATTCTATTGGATGCGGCGCAATCTGCTCCAGGTAGCAGCCAAAGCACTCTCCAAACATGAAGGTAAGCCCATCTTTCTATTCGCTCATAGTATGGGTTCCTTTCTGGCTCAAAAGCTGATGTGTGAAGAGGGTAACGAAATCTATGAAGGATTTATCCTAAGCGGTACAAATGGTCCTCGCGGTATGCTGCGCCTTGGAGAATCTCTGGCTAGTGCACAGCTCAAGTTAAAGGGTGAACATCACCGAAGTGTACTACTGAACAGCTTAGTATTCGGCAGTTACAACCGTGCTTTTTCTCCCGTAAGAACTGCTTATGACTGGCTGAGCAGCGATGATGCGGAAGTTGATAAGTACATTGCCGATCCATTCTGCGGAGCCATTTGTACAACACGCTTTTTCCGTGGTTTTTTCCACCTCCTAAGGGAGATCCATTCCGAGGAATCACTTAGAACATTATGTACAAGTAAGCCCATTTATATATTTGGTGGGGATAAGGATCCTGTAGGGATGAGCGGCCAAGGCATTCCTCGTCTTGCGGAGCTGTACAAGAAACGAGGGATATCGGACGTAGAGTATCGGCTCTATCCAGGTGGCAGGCATGAAATGCTTAATGAGGTGAACCGGGATCAAGTTACAGCCGATGTGCTTAACTGGTTAGAACAGCATCTCCCTTCTGAGGTTACGACTACAGCTTAAAAGTACAAAACAGGGGTGCCCCAAAAGCCGTGAAATGGCTAGTTGGGACACCCCTTATTTTTGATTAGATAAACATTGGCACTTGTTGTAGACGCTCCCCTTCTTTGAGCAGAAAGTTTCTAAAATCAAAAAAACGTGGGGAGCGTAAACTTACCAGCTTCAGCAGAATGTTCGCAAACGAAACCAATACAACCTCTTGCGCCACTTTAGGCGTAACTGAAACACAGCGCTTGCGAATTCAGAAGACGTTTGCGTATGTAACAAAAAAAGACCGCCCCCAAAGGAACGGTCTTTCCTCCCAACACAATCGCCTTATTACAAAGGCAGCGTATAATACTGAGCGCGTTGGCTCTCGTTCTGCTGATACATTACGATTAGCAGTGTACGACCTTCTCGAACGGAAGGTGATTCAGCTACGGCTACAGCAGAGCTTGTAGTTTGGACAGACTCTTCTAAACTACTTTCTGTAACTCCCTGTATTAATGACTCAGGAGAAGGTACAGCCCCGTCGTTAGCATTGTCTGCTTCCTCTTCCTCTGAACCCCCATCCGCCCGTAGACCGCTGATGGATTCAAGCACCGCTTCAAGCGAGAACGGTAGCACTTCAAGAACCGTATATTTTTGCAGCTCTCTTTCGCTGAGTCCGGCTTCTGCCAACTGCTCAGAGATTTGACCCGGATTAGCAGCGATATCCCTCAAGTAACTCGACCAATCCGACTTATCCAGCACGAAATCCCACCAGATTTTGCGAGGCTTATACTTGTGTCCTAGGAAATAATCAAGCTTCATTAGCCCAGTAATAATATCCATAGATGGAGTCCCACGATCTATCAAGAAGGACTGCAAACGGGTAAAGAGATCTTCTAGCTGATGCCCAATCTTTTGCCAGCCTCTCTCCTCCCAGTAGTCACCGAACTCCTGAAAGAAATCAAATGGTGAATCAAACACGTGACGGATCAAGTATTTGGCTGTATGGTCCATCCGGTGGCTGTTCCAGTATTTCTCCAGCACATCCTCAAGCCGCTTCAAACGAATAATATCCGAGAAGGTCATCATATGACTGCTAAGAATTTCGTAAGGGGCATGTTCCATATACGTATACTCATATTTTGCCGCCTGTGCACGCAGACCCGTCCCGCGAAGCATTTTGAGGAATCCAAGCTGCAGCTCTTCTGGCTCCATAACGAATACATCATTAAAGGTTTTGCGGAAGGTGGTGTAATCCTCCATTGGAAGCCCCGCGATCAAATCCAGATGCTGATCGATATTGCGACTTTCCTTAATCTTCATTACCGTACGAGAGAGCTTCTTGAAATTCTGGCGGCGTTTAACAAGCTCGTTCGTCTCATCATTTGTAGACTGTACACCAATCTCAAATCTAAAGATGCCCGGAGGCGCATTATTCGACAGGAAATCCAGAACTTCTGGCCGCATGATATCTGCTGTGATTTCAAACTGGAACACACAGCCTTGATGATTATCGATCAGGAATTGAAACATTTCCATCGCATAGTTGCGGTTGATATTGAAGGTGCGGTCCAAGAATTTAATGATTTTGGCGCCATTTTCAATTAAGTAGAGTAAATCAGACTTCACTCGTTCAATATCATAATAACGTACGCCTACCTCAATACTGGATAAACAAAATTGACAGTTAAACGGGCACCCACGGCTTGTCTCAAAATAAACAATACGTTTGCTCAGATCTGGAATATCCTCTGGAAAACGATGCGGTGTAGGCAGCGTATTTAGATCGCTTTTGGGACGAGGTGGATTTACAATGATCTCCTCTCCCTTACGATAAGCAGCTCCGTACACAAAATGAAATTTCCGGTCGTCTCTCAGCTCCTGCAGCAGATGATGGAACGTCTCTTCTCCATCTCCGTTGACGATGAAATCAATGCCAGCTTCTCTCTTCATCCAATGCAGCGGCTCATAAGAGACTTCCGGTCCTCCGAGAACAATCGTAACCTCAGGCATCACTTGCTTAAGAATTCCGATCAGCTTAAGCGTCTCTTCGATATTCCAGATATAACAGGAGAAGCCAATCACATCTGGCCGTTTCTGAAACAAGTCGGACACGATATTCATCACGGGATCTTTAATGGTGTATTCCACCAAATGAATATTTTTAAATTCGTGCTCACTGTAGGCTTTAAGCAAACGGATCGCCAGTGAGGTATGGATATATTTTGCGTTTAGCGTGGTCAGAACGATTTTCAATGCTACACGACCTTTTCTACATTTCATTTTGAAAAAACTCTAGGAATGCCTTACCATACTTCCGGTATTTCACTTCCCCGACACCCTTTACCCTCAGCATTTCCGCTTCGGTCTGCGGGCAAACCACACTCATCTCACGCAGCGTTGCATCATTAAAAATGATATATGAGGGCACATGCTCACGTCCAGCCAACTCTCGCCGGATCAGACGCAGCTGCTCGAAGACGGTCTCATTGACTGCGGAAGGTGACAGGTCATGACCGCGACTACGAACTCGCGTACCAGATGCCGCACCTGCTCGTGACGGCCGCGCAACTCTCTGCATCACCTCACGCTGCCCGCGCAGTACTTCGGCAGCCAGAGGCTGAAGCCGTACTACTGGATACTGTCCTTCCGACAAGGCCAGATATCCCTCTGAGATCAGCACATTGATGCTCTCCGAGATTTCCTTCTCTGTCCGGCTCGACATCGCCCCATGCGTTGGCAGCTTGTCAAAACCATATTGCATCACTTTCTGATTGCGAGAGCCTTTCAGCACAGAAGCCACCAATGCTACTCCATAACGTTCCCGCATACGGTGGATGCAAGAGAATATCTTCTGCGCATCTACGGTCATATCTATAAGCTCTCGTTCATCTGTACACGAGCTGCAAATGCCGCATAACTTGTCCTCATGCTCCTCACCGAAATAATCCAGCTGGGCACTGCGCAAGCAGCGGGTAGTATAACAATAATCAATCATTTGCTGAAGCTTGCGATATTCGTTAGCTTTACGGTCCGTATCCTGTGGATTCTGCTCGATCAGGAACTTTTGCGTCATAATATCCTGCGCACTAAAGAGCAGGATACACTCACTAGGCTCACCATCACGTCCAGCACGACCTGCTTCCTGAACATAAGCTTCCATGTTTTTTGGCATATTGTAATGAATTACGTAGCGGACATTGGATTTATCAATCCCCATCCCAAAAGCGTTCGTGGCCACCATAACCCGGATATCATCATATAGAAAGCCTTCCTGACTGTCTGCCCGCTCCTGATCATTCATACCTGCGTGATAGCGGCCTGCCGCTATTCCAGAAGCCTGCAGCCTTTGATATAGATCATCCACTTCTTTGCGTGTAGCCGCATAAACAATACCCGGCTGATGAGAATGCGTTGCTGTGTAATCCATGACGAATTCCCGCTTATTCTCTCCACGTAGCACAGACATCGCTAGATTATCTCTTCCGAGTCCAGTCATGAAAATACCCGGCTCGCGCAGACGCAGCAGCCGAACCATATCCTCCATAACCTCTGGTGTTGCCGTCGCTGTAAATGCAGCCAAGATTGGCCGTTCTGGCAGCTCGTTCACAAAAGGCGATACCGACAAATAACTTGTACGGAAATCATGTCCCCACTGAGATACACAGTGCGCCTCATCCACAGCCACACAGGAAATCGCCAGTTCAGCCATCTCCAGTCGGAACCAGTCCAGCTCTAGCCTTTCGGGCGCGACATAAAGCAGCTTCAAATCGCCGCGACGGGCAGCCCGAATCCGCTCATTTACTTCTTTCCCGCTTAACGTGCTATTAATAAAGGCTGCCGGAATACCTGCCGTGGTTAACGCATCGACCTGATCCTTCATCAGAGAGATCAATGGTGAGATCACCAGTGTCAGCCCAGGAAGCAGCAGTGCGGGAACTTGATAGCAAATCGATTTCCCACCTCCCGTAGGAAGAATACCGAGTGTGTCGCGACCTTCCAGCAAGTTCTGAACAATCTTCTTCTGACCATCCCGAAAATCCGGATAACCGTAATATTTTTGCAGCTCAGCCTGCGCCTGTTCAATAGTAGGTGCTTGCATCATCATATCTCTCATAACCCCTTAAGCGTTTCTATCTTTAGTTTAGCGGTCAAAAGTGTATTGAGCAACACTCCTTAACTATGGTCACCATGTTCTTCCTTTGAAATATTTACATAAAAGGCCTTCTTTTAAGCCAAGCTTTAAGAAGAGAGATTTCATAGAAGGGTGGAGCGACCGTGCAAAATTGGAAACAAAAATATACCTTTTTTAAACATAAGCCTGCACGCAAAGAGTCCTCTGCCCAGGACAATCGTCCGGTAAAGCCACTGGATTCCAGCCTGGAGAGCAATATAAGCTTCATTCAACAAGTCTTTGGAGAAGACAGCGATCTTATAGTCCGTAACTTCAAGGTGTACGGTAGACATGATGCGGCTATTATCTTTTTTTCTTCTGTGGTGGACCAGAATCAAATTCAGAACTATGTTTTAAAGCCATTAATGAATGTTTCCTCTGATCTCTCAGAAATTCCAAAAGATCTAAAGGATTTACCTGATTACATCTGGAGTATGACGGTACAAGTAACACAAGGTAACCGTACTAAGGATCTAAATACTCTAGCCTCTATCTTGCTGGAGGGAAATGTAGTTCTAATCATAGATGGAATGGATCAGGCACTTTACTTCAATCTGCGTAAAATTGAGCATCGTAGCATTGAGCAACCTCAAACTGAACAAGTCATACGCGGTTCGCGTGATGGGTTTATAGAGAATTTAGAATCCAATATCTCTTTGCTTCGCTATCGACTACAAACACCGGATTTTCGTGTAGTAACTGCCCCTCTTGGCGTACGGACGCGCTCAAAAGTATCTGTTTGTTATATCGAAGGAATAGCCGATCCAGGGCTAGTTCAAAAGGTGATGAAGCGATTATCAGCAATAAATGTAGACGGCATCCTTGATGCGGGGTATATCGAGCAATTCATAGAGGATCATCCCCTTTCCCCGTTTCCACAGGTTCAGCCAACCGAACGTCCGGATAAATCTATAGCCTCTTTATTAGAAGGACGAGTCATCATCCTTGTAGATGGCTCACCATTCTGCCTCATCGTCCCGGCGCTTTTCAATCAGTTCTTTCAGACGATGGATGACTATACAGAACGTTTTGTTGTAGGAAGCCTCCTAAGAATGATCCGCCTGATCGCATTATTATTTTCCCTTTTCTTCCCAGCCTTATATGTATCCATTATCTCTTTCAATCCTGAGCTATTGCCGACAGAGTTCGCCGTAGCAATAACTGGTGCAAGAGCTGGCGTACCCTTTCCAGCCGTATTGGAAGTTCTGATTATGGAAGTCTTCATGGAGGTGCTGCGCGAAGCAACCATTCGCCTACCGCAAATGATTGGCGGGGCTCTTTCTATTGTAGGTGTGCTTGTCATTGGTCAGGCAGCCGTAGCAGCAGGTCTGGCGAGTCCCACTACCGTAGTTGTTGTTGCTATAACGACTATAGGGTCTTTTGCCACACCCGCTTACAATGCTGCTATCTCTTCAAGAATGCTTAGATTTCCATTGATCATATTGGCAGGCTGCTTTGGCCTGTACGGAGTAATGCTTGGCACTATTGTTATTGTTAACCACTTATTATTCCTGGAATCCTTTGGCGTTCCCTACATGACACCCTTTGTGCCTACGATTTGGAAAGACCTCAAGGATAGTATCGTTCGGGTACCTTTATGGTGGATGCGAAGTCGCCCAAGCTTTCTCAATACACCTGATCCTGACCTTCTTGCGAAGGATATCCCCAAAATGCATACCGATCTGATTTTTAAGGAGAAAAGTGAAGCTGATGAATAGTAACCGCCCCATAACAACGATCCAAGTCATGGCTGTAATCATCAGTACGATTATAGGAATAGGAATCTTAAGTATTCCTCGTTATATGGCTGAAGCCGGAGACAGTGGTGCACCGCTCGTAACTGCTTCTGGCGTACCTGTTGCTTTTTTGGGTTGCTGGTTTACAGCGGTTGTCTGCCGAAAATTCCCTAACGAAACGTTGTTCGTATTCAGCCGCCGCCTTCTCGGAACTTGGCTCGCAGATATTTTCTCCATGCTTATTACTTTGTTTTTTGCTTTCTCTGCCGGGATCACCATGCGCCAATTCGGAGAAGTATGTGTTGCGGTTGTCTTTAAAAAGACACCAATCGAAGCAGTAATTCTCTTAATGCTCCTACTAGTTGCCTTATCAATCCGTAGAAATATTGTAAAATTCACTTATGTACATGTTTTTTATTTACCCTTTATTCTATTATCCGTTATCGCAATTATATTGGTAGCTATGAGAAATGTTGATGTTCTGAACCTGCTACCCCTCACCGGAAATTACACCACCTTTTCAAGCTTTTCCAAAGGAACAATTACATCCGCTGGCCTTTATCAAGGCACATTTGTCATCACCCTGCTGGTTCCTCTAATGAAAAAACCTCAACAGATCCTTAAAGCAGGCACTGTTGCGCTTGGTATCATTGGATTCATTTATGTAATGATCGTGTGGGTCACTCTAGGCATGTTTGGAGCTCAGGAAACCAAATTACTGTCCTATCCAACCCTAGAAGCAGCTCGCTCCATATCCATCGGCGCAGGACTATTAGAACGGTTTGATGCTCTTTTTATAATAATTTGGGTGATTTCTATATTCACTACCATTTTTACGAACTACTACTTAGCCGCATACTCTCTGCAACAAGTGCTGCGGCATAAGGATCACCGCCTAATATCCAGTTTCTTACTTCCACTTATCTTCACTTTTTCACTTTTGCCGAGAAACATATTTCAGGTCTATTCATTTGCTAGCATCACAGCGATAATCGGTTTGATTTTTTTGACCTTCTATCCTCTTTTATTATGGTTAGTCTCTTTAATCCGAAATAAAGGAGCCATTTCTCATGAATGAAAAAATTTATAAGCGTGTAGTTCTTATTTTTATTCTCTCACTCCTGTCTGGATTGCTCGCAGGTTGCTGGGACCAGCTCGAAATTGAAGATCGTGCATTGGTGCTAGGGTTATCCATTGATTCCGTCCCTCCAGACAGCAAAACAAATGATGACCAAACCACTCATCTTAAAAGCGCAAATATTAACCTACCCCAAATTCGTGTAACCGCCCAAATTGCGGTTCCGGGAAGAGTTCCACTCGGACCAGGCAGTGGGGGTGAAGGCGGAGGCGGGAATCAAAATCCAGTATGGGTCGTAGAAGTATACGGGTACACATTAGATGACGCCATGAACAATTTGCAGCAGCAAATTTCTGATCCACGTTATCTAATTCATTTACGAGTAATTATTATTAGTGAGGACATAGCAAGAAAAAGCATGGACGACTTAAATGATTATTTGCGGCGAAATCCAGAAGTTCGTCGCCGGACCTGGCTGCTAGTATCCGAAGGGGAAGCTGCCAAATTCATGAATATTAATCCTCCACTGCAGCGAGTGCCGACCCTTTACATCCTCTCCACCATGGAAAAAGCAGTGACATCGGGGAAATTTCCCGCTGATTATATAGGTGTATTCTGGTCAGCAGATTCCAAATGGGGCGAAAGTGGTTATCTGCCTTACGTCTCATTACATCAGGAAGACAATATCATGATTAAAGGCCTAGCTTACTTTAGTGGTGGAGTGATGGTCGGTTCGACGATTCCGATTGAGATTGGAGCATATATGTCCATGAAGGGCATTAATCCCGGGGGATACTCCGATCTTTTTTATGCTGATGAATTCGGTCCGGTGATGCTCAAGGTCAACGACCGGTTCACGAGGGTGAAAGTTCAATTCAAAGAGGGCAAACCTCACATCACCTATAACCTCTCTTTAGAGGCGGCTCTAGATGAGCATTTACGTAGTAATATCCCTATCGATTCCAGCCGTTCTTTAGAAAAGATTGAAGATATCTTTCAAAAGAGAGTGATCGGTATTTTCAACCACCTTATTGAAGAAACTCAACAAGCACATTCCGATGTCTTTGGCATGGGTGAATATATTCGTGCATATGCTCCCTCCTACTGGAAAGCACATGTTCGTGACAAACATGACTGGGAGCAGCAGTATTCCAATCTCAGTATTGAAGTTAAGTTGAAAACTCACATCGACAGAGTAGGTCTTAAACAAAATTAAATGACGTTTATAGGAGGCTCTACTATGCTCTATCACCAGCTAACCTACGTAATTGTTGCGCTGCTGATCTCCAGTGTTCTGTTGCTTACTGTGGATACTAAAATATATGCAGTCAATGCTATGCACCGGGAAAAGAAATACGCTAATGTGATCGGTTGGATATATTTCAGCTTATTCCTGCTGATAGGACTAGCTCAGCTATTCTATCTATAAATCGAATTCGTTTCTTGCTGCCCTTCACATAGTATTTCTTAACCGCCCATGGTATATTGAGGAGTACAATATTAAAGGACGGAGAATGCAGTCATGAACACAAGAAGAAATCCTAAAGAAACAGCCAAAAGAGGTACTCGTTCCCACAGCAATTCCCACAGCAAGCCAAATGGCAAGCTTAATCATAAAGCTAAAGCACCAGCAGCGCCCAAGTCTTTTACAGTAAATGAACCTTCTGAGCTGCTACCCTTCTTACTCATCCATATCACAGGCCGTGGACGAAATGCTATTAAATCTATCCTCTCGCGTGGACAAGTAGCAGTGAACGGCAAAGTAATCACACAGCATAATTTTCAATTGCATCCGGGTCAAACTGTGACGATTGATCAAGAAAAGCCTGTACAAGTAGCGGAAATGATCGGACTCACCATCGTCCATGAAGATGATGATCTAATCATTATTCAGAAGGATGCTGGACTGCTGTCGATTGCCACTGCGGAAGAAAATGAATTAACAGCTTACCGCCAGCTTATGGAGCATGTCCGCATCAGCAATCCTAAGAATCGAATTTTTGTCGTGCATCGCTTGGACCGCGATACGTCTGGGGTAATGATGTTTGCCAAAAGCGAACGGATCCAGCAAGCACTGCAAACTACGTGGAAGGATACCGTGAAAGAACGTTCTTACGTAGCTCTAGTCGAAGGCGCCGTCAAAAGACCTGAAGGTACAGTGAGCTCTTGGCTAAAAGAAACCTCTACCCTGAAAATGTACTCCAGTCCTCATGAAGGCGATGGTCTACATGCGATCACACATTATAAGCTCATTCAGGCGAACCGCCACTTCTCGTTACTTGAGGTAAAGCTTGAAACTGGACGCAAAAATCAGATTCGTGTTCATATGGCAGATATCGGCCATCCGATTGCAGGAGACAAGAAGTATGGTGCAGAGACCAAAACGGTAGGCCGTCTCGGTCTGCATGCTCGTGTACTTTCTTTTATTCATCCTACTACAGGAGAGTTAATGACCTTCGAAAGCCCGATTCCGAAGACATTCCTGAAATATACCGCACCTGCACCTACGAACTAACAAGATCACAGTGAATACCCATTCATCCTAAGGGGGCTGATTACAGTGGAGCTTACTACACTACAATCGCTACAATAACTTAACAAAGAATGGGTGATTAGCTATGACAACAGCACATCATTATGAATGTATTGAACGTTTACCCACGACTGAGGAGCATGCCTCCTTATGGGAAGCTGTCGGTTGGGGGAACGTGAATACGGAAATGACCGCAGCCTCTCTGGCTCATTCGGTGTATGGTATGGTCGTTGTACAGGAAGACAAGGTTATCGGTATGGGGCGGATCGTCGGCGATGGTCATATGTATTTCTATATTCAGGACGTAGCCGTGCTTCCCGAATTTCAGGGCCAAGGCATTGGTAATGTCATTATTGAGCAGCTAATACACTATATTCGATCTCATTGTTTTTCTGGCGCGTTCGTCGGACTTTTCGCATCACATGGGAATGATACCTTTTACGAACGATACGGCTTTCAGAATCATGCCCCCGGTATGACGGGCATGTTCAAGGTCATGGAGTAACAAGCGAAAGATGCCCGGTCCATATGGTCCCTGGGCATCTTTTTCACTTCTATTTAGATCATGTTACAATACTAATAAACAAAAGAAGGTGCCATTATTGTTCCATCCTACTGTCTTCGATAATATTAAAATTGCTTTTGAGAACCAAATCTACGATTACGATAATTTGGACGGAATTCTAGTAGTTACGGATCGTTCCGACCTTCTGAATATGGCATTGATGTCCAGAGAATTTAGCCTTTCCTTCCAATTGACGGCTGGCAGGAGCGTAACCGCCGAAGTCTTTCTTACTTCATCTGTGAAAGATCTTAGCGATGAAATACTGGAAGTGCCTAACACGGATCCCGGTTGCAATCTTTCGTTACGTTTTTATATGGAGATCGAAGATATCCCTGCTGAATGTCAGGCGATCGAGAGTATTCTCAAAGCGATATGGGGGCCTGAATTCCAGCCCGTGCAGTCTTTAAGCTTCATTTATGGTCAAGAAGGTGAAACCTACAACAACTGCATCGAGCTGCGATTCAAAAGGCAAATCACGGAGGAGCAAATGGAGGACATTCCGAACCTGCTGAATCATCTTCTGCAAAGTGTAGAAGAACTGGAATCTTTCTCCGTATAATCCCTACTGCACACCGTTCGTACTTTGGAAAAGAGGTGAGCCAGAAATGAAATTCCTGCCTGCTACCAAAAGTAACCGTTGGTTTATCTGGATGGCTGTTTATGGTGTTTTTCTGTGGTTGCTTTTCATTCTGCACAGATTCGTTATGATGGCTCATACATTAGATGTCACACTCTTGCTGCGCTTCGCACTCTTTTCCATTATTGTATCTGGTATCGTTAACGTCTTAGCGTGGTTCGGAGCTCGTCTACTCTGGTTAATCACTACAACAGGAATAATCATCGGTTCAGTAATTATGCTAAGCTACACCTATAGAGAGATGTCCGGTTGGGAGGATCTCGCGGGATTCCTAGCTTTTTTCTTTTTTACATGTGGAGGATTTGCACTCGGTTTATTGGCGGAAGCAATTCGTCTGCTGGTTAAGCAGTGGCCGAAAGCTTGAACGGAGGAGATGATCGATCGTTGTCCAATTCTTTTCTAACCAAAAATGCATTGTCCCATTCTCTAAAAGAACTAATGGAACATACGTCGCTCAATAAAATTACAGTCAAACAGCTCGTGGACCATTGCGGACTAAATCGACAAACTTTCTATTATCATTTTCAAGATATATTTGATTTACTCGGTTGGATCTATAAGACTGAGGCTGTAGAGAGCATCGCCCAGTATCGTAGCTACAGTACGTGGACGGACGGTTTTTATAGAATCTTCTGCTATATCGAACGAAATAAAACCTTTTGCTGCAACACCTTGAACTCACTGGGCAGAAATCATCTGGATGCGTATCTATACGAAGTGACGAATGATCTCATTATGGGTGTCATAAACGAACTGTCCGCCGGGATGGAGGTTAGCCACGAAGATAAACATTTCATTGCTAACTTCTATACACTGGCCTTCACAGGCCTTGTCATTCAGTGGATGAGAGACGGGATGAAGGAGCATCCGGATCACATTATCGAGAAGCTAAGTGTACTCATTGAGGGGAATTTTCTAAAAGCTTTGCACAAATATGAGAACAAACCGTTGTAACCTTTGGGTTCAGCGGTTTTTTTGTCTAAAAACTAGACACATAGACCGTAATGACTAAAATCCATACACTCTAAAAGGATTGATTATACCTTCGAAATTGGAGTTGGTTTACATTAAGAATGTGATTATTTCAACAACAACTTGGAGGCGACCATTGTGAAAAAAGAGTACGGTAATAAACAGGTTTATTTTGTCGGTGGCGGAATTGCATCCTTAGCGGGCTCGGCTTACCTGGTCAGAGACTGTGACTTTCCGGGACAGAACATTCACATTATTGAAGAGATGAAGATTCTCGGTGGCAGCAACGACGGCGCAGGTGACGCTGAGCACGGTTATGTCATTCGCGGTGGCCGGATGCTTAACGATGAGACCTATGAGAATACATGGGATCTACTCATGTCGATTCCCTCCCTCGACCATCCTGAGAAATCCGTTAGAGAAGAGATTATAGAATTCGATACCGCCAATCCAACACATGCTAACGCTAGACTCGTTAACCGCAACGGTGATGTGGAAGATGTATTATCCATGGGCTTTGATATGGCTGACCGGCTTGCGATGGGTAAATTAATTATTACACCGGAAGAAAAAATGGGGAAAGCTCGGATTAACGACTGGTTTGGTCCACACTTTTTCACCACGAACTTCTGGTATATGTGGGCTACTACTTTCGCCTTCCAACCTTGGCATAGCGCGGTAGAGCTTAAACGATATATGATTCGCTTCGTTCATGAGTTCCCAAGAATTCAAACACTGGAAGGCGTAACCCGTACTCCATATAACCAGTATGATTCCATCATCTTACCTATGCACAAATATCTCGAAGGCTTTGGTGTAGACTTTACATTGAAATGTACAGTAACTGACCTGCAGTTCAAAGACGGAGATGGCATTACCGTAACCCAAATGAACGTCCTGCGCCAAGGTGTCCCAGACGTTATTAACATAAGCGAAGACGATATCGTAATCGTCACGAACGGCTCCATGACTGAAGGATCGAGCCTTGGATCCATGACCTCTGCCCCACGTCTCAATGGGAAGGGTAGCTCATGGAAGTTATGGGAGAACATCGCTGCCAAAAAACCAGGTCTCGGCAACCCATCCTCCTTTGATGATCATATCGATGGTTCAAAATGGGAGTCCTTTACCGTAACCTTCCAAGATTCCAAATTCTTCGATCTTATGGAGAAATTCACTCGTAATCGTGCAGGTACTGGCGCATTGGTTACCTTTAAAGATTCGAGCTGGTTAATGTCCGTTGTATTAGCTTTCCAACCGCATTTCCGCAATCAACCAGAGCATGTAAAAGTATTCTGGGGTTACGGTTTGTACCCTGACAACGTAGGAGACTTCGTGAAGAAGAAAATGAGCGAATGTACCGGTGAAGAAATCATGGAAGAATTAATCGGTCATCTTCATTTCGAAGAACATAAGGACGAGATCATGGCAACTGCTAATTGTATTCCATGTATGATGCCTTATATCACTTCACAATTCATGCCTAGATTAAATAGTGACCGACCTAAAGTAGTTCCTGAAGGCTCCACTAACCTTGCCTTCGTTGGCCAATATTGCGAAATTCCAGATGATGTTGTATTCACGGAAGAATACTCTATCCGAGCAGCAAGAACTGCAGTATACACATTGCTCGGCATTAACCGGCCTATCGAGCCAATCAATCAACATCAGTACGATGTCCGCACCTTGTTCACAAGCTTTATCACTTCTTTTAGATAAACACATCATAAAAAGACAAGCGCTCCCGTATAGATTCGGGGGCGCTTGTCTTTGTAGTGTGTAAAACAGAGCAGAGTTTCGGAATTAAAAAAAGAAGAAATGGATACTTCTCCATCTCTTCTTCTCCACACTATACGAACTTTATATATTGCAAGATCCATCTGCGCAGCCATCATCCGTGGATACTTCGGATTTTCCATTGCCAACCACCTGCAGCGTTGGCCCTGCTTGCTCCTCCGCCCACACGGTATCCAACACCTCTGTAAATACAGGTCCTGGCTGTGCACCGGATAACGCATATTTATTATTGAACACGAAGAATGGTACACCGGTAATATTAAGACGGCTTCCTTCCTCGATATCGCCGTTCACTTCAGCTGTGTAAGCATCTGTCTCCAGCATTTCCGCAACTTCTGCCTGATCCAGCCCTACCTCGGCAGCAAGTGTAGCAAGTACACTGCGGTCTCCAAGATTCAATGAATCCGTAAAGTAGGCACGTAGCAAACGTTCGGACATTTCTGCACCTTTTCCTTTTGAGCTTGCAAAGTGACTCAGGCGATGACTATCGAAAGTATTCGTATGCTTCATCGTATCGAATTGAAAATTCAACCCCACATCTTGTGCTTGCTCAGCTAGCTGTGCGTTCATTGCTTTTGCTTTCTCAATCGTCATACCGTATTTGGAAGCCAGCATCTCATGAATACTCTTAGTCTCATTCACTTTCGCATGTGGATCCAGTTGAAAGCTGCGGAATACCACCTCTACTTGATCTCTGTTCGGGAACTGACTCAGTGCATTCTCCAAACGTCTTTTACCAATATAACAAAATGGACACGCATAATCGGACCAAATATCTATTCTCATGAAAAATACCTCCTAATATTATTGTTCATTTGTAACTGCTGAATAAGATTGATAACTAAATATTCGTCGCTTACTATTATATAGTTAAAAACCGAAAAATACAAACTTAACTTTTATTTTCAAAAAATCTCTTTAGACCTGAATCCCAACTAAAAGTATACGAAAGTGGTATATACGCTCTTCTTCAGGAACGATAGAATCAAGGTAACCATTTCGCCGGAAGACTACATTCAGATTAGCGGAAGAAAGAAGTCCTGAAGGGAGATTCAAGAAATGTATGATCTATCTATAGTGATTCCTACCCGTAACCGAATTGAAGACCTTACGGTGTGCATAGAGTCTATTGGCAAGCAGACACAGCTTGAGGACATCACCATCGAGCTATGGATTGTGGACGACGGTGAGATCCCTGAGGACAGATTAGCATATTATCGTGAAATACTAACTGGATTACCGCAGGCTAAACTGCATTATCATCGCAAAACTAAGCCTGGTCTCTGGCTTTCCCGTTATGAAGCGCTAGGACTGATCCACGCAGAAATTATGCTTAACTTAGATGACGATGCAGAGTTAGATGACTCCTTATATATTCGACGACTGCTAGATACTTATGCAGCCGATGATTCCATAGTTGGTGTAGGTGGTGTAGCCAAAGGCATACATAGTAGCATGCCAAGCAGGCTATTCGGTATGCTAACCGGACAAATGTCCGGATCACCAGGCAGATTGTCGGCAAGTATGTTTGCAGGCTCGCAATTCCTTTGGGGAGAGAAGAAGCATGTATTTGAAACTGATTTTTTTCACGGCTGCAATATGTCCTTCCGGCGCTCGGCACTACGTGATATTAAACCCTATCCATGGATGACAAGCTATTCCATAGCCGAAGATATTTATTTGTCTCATTTGGCCAGCCGTTATGGCAAGCTTGTGATTAATCCCGCGATGAAAATCATCCATCATGAGTCGCCAGGCTCTCGCGATAAGGCAGGCGTTGTAGCACATGCTACCGCCATCAACCACTACTATCTGCTCAACTTGCGTAAAGCTCCTTTTATGAATTATGCTGCCTTGATCTGGACACTGACTTGTCTGACGGCTAAAGCAACTCTAAAACGGAATTTCAAAGCTGTTAGCGGATATGCCAAGGGTATCCTCTTCGTATTAAATCCTCGCAAGAATAAATATAGTGAATATATGCTCGATTAAGTAGCATCGTTTACTTCTAAATCTGTAGCACCGCTCCGAATCAGGATTCGGGGCTTTTTTCTATGTCGCCCGATTATATCCCTAAATGTGTCATGAAATTAATTTCCATCAACTTGTTATCTGGGGTATGATATAAATAATGTGTTTTGTTTTAGAAACTAACTTTATGGATGGTGGAATATGTTCAAGAACAAAAAAACGACGCTGATCCTCGTTGTAATCGTCATCGCCCTCATAGCTGTCGGTGCTTGGCTAATTACTAAGGATAAGGACGATAAAACAGCGGGAACTACGGGTAGCGCAACAACATCCGGAAAAGGAGAGGAAAAGTCTCTCTCTCAAACCTTTTATATTTATGACACTGTTGTGAATATCAAAGTGTTCGGTGCTACAGTAGAACAGAAAAATATGGATGATATCCAGCAGATGCTGGAGCGAATGGATATGGAGCTTAGCCGCACCAAAGAAGGTGGAGAGACTTACGCAGTCAATCAGGCAGCAGGAAAAGAAGCGGTTGTTGTTTCTGACGAGACCCTGGATGTAATTAAACAATCCATACAATACGCAAAGGAAATGGACGGGCTATTTGATCCTACAATCGGTCCGTTAATCGATCTTTGGAATATCGGTAGCGGTGGAGATAAGGTCCCTCCCCAAGCTGAAATTGATAAAGCGAAGAGCCTAACCAATTACAAGGATGTTGAAATTGATGAAGCTGCGAAAACTGTAAAGCTGATGAAGGAAAATATGGTGCTAGATCTGGGCGGCATTGGTAAAGGTTATGCCGCTGACCGTATCGCTGATTATTTGAAAGAGCAAGGTCTAAATAGCGCTATGATTAACCTCGGAGGCAGCAGTATTATTGCTCTCGGTAAGAAGCCAAACGGAACGGAATGGAATATCGGATTGCAGGATCCAGATCAAAGCCGTGGCACACAGCTAGGAACCATTAAAATCTCAGATGAGGTCATCGATGCTTCTGGTGTTTACGAACGGTATTTTATGCAGGATAATGTTCGTTATCATCATATCCTTGATCCACGCACAGGATATCCCTCACAGAACGGTCTCAAAAGCCTTACCATTATGAGCCCGAATGCAACAGATGCGGATGCCTTATCCACTGGGGTATTCCTGATGGGAATCGAGGAGGGCATGAAATATCTTGAAGCTTTACCTGATGATGTTGAAGCTTTCTTTATTACCGACGACAACAAAATCTATGCCACCAAAGGCATAAAAGAAAGAATGAACCTGACAGATCCAACGTACAGCTTCGCAGAGTAAACGAAAAAGCTTGCCCCATTGAGCCGAAGCTGGCTTTCTAGGGAGCAAGCTTTTTTTGGATAGAAGGAGCGAGATTTATGAACCTTGTGAAACCCCTACCTTCCATAGCGGCGGGCTATCGTCATACCGCCCTCCTTAAATCAGACGGCACGGTGACGGCTGTAGGTGATAATAAATATGGCCAATGTGATGTAAGTGACTGGTGCGATATGATAGCGGTTGCGGCGGGTAATGCTCATACCGGTAATGCTCATACCATCGGGCTTAAATCAGATGGTACGGTGACGGCTGTGGGTTGGAATAAGTATGACCAATGCGATGTAAGCGGCTGGGCTGATATTGTGGCGGTAGCCGCGGGTTGGCGTCGTACCGTCGGACTTAAATCGGATGGCACGGTAGTTGCTGTGGGTCGAAATAATGAAGGCCAATGCAATGTAAACGACTGGCGTGATATAGTAGCAGTTGCAGCGGGTGATTGGCATACCGTCGGGCTTAAAACGGACAGCACGGTGACAATTGTGGGTAATAATCGGTATGGCCAACGCAATGTAAGTGATTGGCATGACATAGTAGCTATAGCGGCGGGTTACCTTCATACCATCGGTCTTAAATCGGACGGTACGGTGATTGCTGCGGGTCGAAATCACGAAGGCCAATGCGATGTAAGCGGCTGGCATAATATTGTGGCTATAGCGGCAGGTAGTCATCATACCATCGGTCTTAAATCAGACGGTACAGCGGTTGCTGTGGGTTGGAATAAGCACGGCGAATGCAATATAAGTGACTGGCGCGATATAGTGGCGGTAACGGCAGGTTGCACTCATACCATCGGTCTTAAATCGGACGGTACGGTGGTTGCTGTGGGTAATAACGAACATGGACAATGCGATGTAAGCGGGTGGCGCGGCATTCAACTACCCGAAAATTAGTTATAAAAGTAATGAAAGCCATGCGCAGGTTTCTCTCGCATGGCTTTCTAATATCTTTGGAGGACTTGTTCTCTCACACCAAAGGAAGCTCGCCAAATTCCTTATAATTAGTAAAAATATAACTAGGCTTATGATCCGTAGCCGGTTGTCTTCCTCTCGGATTGTACCAGCAAACCTTCCATCCAGCCGCAAGTGCTCCAACTACATCGTTAGCCCAAGTATCCCCTATATAAAGCGAATTGTCCGCCAAAGTACCCGTCTTTTGGTTTACGTGTATGAATATTTCTGGGTCTGGTTTAGCAAGACCTACAGCATCAGAAATAAAGATCATGTCCTCGGGAATAATCTGATCTAAGCCTAGTCCACGAATCTTACTCATCTGATGATCCTTCGGTCCATTCGTAATAATGCCTACCTTATGACCATCCGCAATAAATCGTTCAAGATGCTCACGCACGCCATCAATCATCTGAATCGTATATTGACGTCCAATATATGCCGCTTGAACCGCCGTGGCTTGATCACGATTAATCTGCAAACCATACTCGGCAAAAGCAAGCTCCAAACGGCGCACCCTCGTCTCTTCAAGCGGAATCTCACCGCGCAAATACATTGGCCACAACACATCGCTATGATGTCTCACTTTATAAAATAATTCTGCAAAGTCCAGACTACTCTCATCTGGGCTGAGCACTTCCCGTACCGCTTCTTTAAATGGTACCAGATGATCATACAACGTATCATCGAGATCAAAAAAGATTGCCAACTTATGACTTGTTTCCACTTTAACGCCCCTTACTCGTCTTTCTCTCTAGCTGCTTTAGAAAAAAAGGTTATAGGTAAAAAATTCATCATCCCGAATGTAGCCATGCGCTTCATATAACCGCTGCGCCACCACATTCTCCGTCATCGTTGTCAGGGATAAGCCCTTCGTATTCGTAGAGACCGCATAATCTCTAGCACTTTCCAGTAGCATAGCACCTAGCCCTTGCCCTCGGATTTCTGCAGTAACGAACAAATCATTCAGTATCCAAAGGCGCTCCATCGTAACCGATGAAAAAGAAGGATAGAGCTGTGTGAAGCCCCGCGCGCGTTTCTCATCGCCTTCCCCCTCAACCACCATAAGGATCACAGATTCATTCAGCTTTAGTCTGTCGGCTAAGAAGACGCGTGCACCTTCCCGATCTGAGGCTGCTCCATAAAATACTCGATACTCATCAAATAATGGGATGAGCCGTTCTAAATCATCCAGAACCACTCGTTCTATCCGATAATTGTTCATCAACAGCGCTCACTTTCCGGCTTCGCCCGTTTTAACCTCATTGTAAATGGTTACTGAGCCGTTCACCATGGAGAGAACGCCGAATGATTTGGACAATTGAGCCTTATTCCTTTGAATCGTAGAACACGTGCCGGGCACTAACTTTACCCGCTTCGATATCTAAAATTCCGAAAGAATACAATTTCTCACGCCGCTTATCTGTAGGAGAACCTGGATTAAATAGCAGGATACCATTCTCCTCTCTTAGCAAGGGCTGATGTGAATGACCGAAGAGAATACAATCCACCTCATCATTCGCAAAAGCAAGCAGTGCATTCCCATCCGTTCCTTTGCGGGAATGTGGCGTATGTCCATGTACCATGCCAATCCGGATTCCTTCAAGGGTAATGATCTTGCGCTCTCCGAAACGCGCAATGATCTCATCGCCATCATTATTTCCGGCAATCCCCTCCACCGGTGCTAGTTCTGACAGTAAATCATAGATTCCCATACTCACCCAATCACCGAGATGCAAGATTAAATCCACATTTTGAAACTCTGCTATCAACGCCTTTGGCAGAGACTTAGCCATTCTTGACATATGTGTATCAGATACGACTCCTACTTTCATAAATCTCAGCTCCTAATCTATCATACTTAACTTCGCTTATCATACTTATTCATAAATCTAATATTCAAATAATTGTACGATTTGCTTAAGCGAGAAGCAAGTTCTGTGACTTCTTCCACTCCGCAGCTAGTTCTCTCTATCCTGCCAATTCCACAGCCTTACTTCCCCAACATGCATTCTGCTGACCCATGTTTCTTCCTTCAGCTTGAGCAGTTCTTTCACCGGACCGGTTACGACAGCTCCATAGAGCTTAACTCCATTCTTCTCTATATAACTAATGGAATCATCCAAATCAATGAATGGAATCACCCTTTTGGAAATGGATTTATACTCTTGCATCAAGTGCAGCGTCTTGAGGAAGTTTGCATTACGCAGTTCACCATCACCATATGAGTTAACAGATGGAGAACTACTTGAACGGCTAGTCACCCCTCCAAACCATCCTCGCTTCTCCCTCGATTCCTGTGTCACTTTCATATCATCCGCATGCCAAATTGGCATATATGGAAAACCTAATGGATCATTAACTACTGGCTGTCGTGTCCGTGGACCTGTATCTGCCGCAAACCACAAAGGCTGAAGATTCTTAGGCTCAAACTTCTTCAACAGCTCATCTGTCGTAAATAATTGGTCAAAAGACAAGTATGCTTCCGCTACCGTCCCCTCAGGGAGCTTCTCTAATCTCTCCCACTCACTGCCATTATCCATACTATTTGCCGCATCATTCTTCCCCTGTGGATATAGAAAGTAATAACCAACACTTCTACTCTCATTCGTCCAGGAATAGTTGTAGAGCCTAGCCCAGCCAAATAGAAGCTTCATTGAATAATCCCCGACAGTGATTTGTTCATCTCCCACTTGTTTCTCTATCTTACTTGTCAGATTCATACTAAAAAATGGACCGGTACCACTGCTCAAATGTACAATCGTATTCGGCTGTGAGACAGCAATAGCGGAAGAAACAACATCACTATAAGTCTCTCCTCTTTCTCCAGTGCCATAAAATATCGCGGTGATGACACTGCTGATAATCAAGAAAATTAAGAACGCAGAAATTACCGTAAAAGTATTCGATATACGGGCTCTCCATTTACCGCGGCGGATGATCTTTTTTTCCTTGCCAGATCTGTTTCTTTTACCCTTTCCGAATTTTATGCTCTTATCCTCACTTGAAGCCGGCTTTTCTTCACCCATGAGTTCATCCAGATAAGCCTGATAAGCTTCCATCTTCTCCAGTTCGCGCTCCACTTCATCCCTATCCTCATCAGCAAGGGTACCTTCGCCGTACCTTCTTAACTTCTCCTTGAACTCCTCACTCATGTTCATTCCTCCTCCGCTCTGCTTCACGCAGCTTCTGTCTAGCCCGAAAAATCAATATCTTATATTGGGACAGACCCACATTCATAATGTCCGATGCCTCCAGATAACTAAGACCATGAAAATCATGTAGCAGCAGTGCATGCCTCTGATTGTCCGGTAGCTCACCTATCGCAATCCTCATCTCTTCCCAACGTTCCTGCCGAAGCAGCGTGCTTTCCGTGGTATCTGGATGGGCGAGCTGTTTAAAAAAATCCTCACTCTGAACAGTACTGCGTCCTTCCTTCCGCTTATAATCTACGAAGGCATTGTACGCGACACGGAACAACCACGGCTTAATCTTCTCGTCTTTACAATCCTCCAAATATAAATAAGCACGGTAAAAGGTCTCCTGCATTAAATCTTCGGCCGCGTGATGATCACCACAAAGGGAGCGCAAATAGCGGTAAATATCCATCACATACATCTGATATATTTCATCCAGTGAATTTCGCTTCATGCACTCCCCCCTTAACCTAACCACGTATACTCGCATAAAAAGTTACAGCTAAATTTAGCAACTAGTATGAATATACCAGTATTTCTATGGAAGAATGCGAAAAAAAGCCTGCTGACAAGGAGGTTTACTCCTGCCAACAGGCTTGTTAATAATTATCTGAATATTCATTGATCATTCAATTCCCCAGGTTACTCTGCTTACAGAACAACCTCAACTTCTTTGAGCATTTCACTAACAGAGATTAAACCGCCACCGGACAAGTACCAGTAGTTAGGATCAAGGTAAATGATTTTACCGTTTTTAAAAGCATTTGTGTTCTTCACGAGATCGTTCTCAACTGCATCCTTCGCTGAACCGGATTTGCTGCCATCACTCTTCACAGCCGCATCTCTATCTACTACGAACAGATAATCCGGATTCTTGTCGGCTACATATTCGTAAGATACGCTTTGACCATGAGTGGATACTTCGATTTTATCATCCGCTTGTGCAAATCCGAATACATCATGGATAATACCAAAACGTGAACCTGAACCATAAGCACTGATTTTTCCTTCATTGGCAAGAATGATAAGAGATTTTTTACCATCGGCTTTAGCTTTCTCATTCAGAGCTTTAACGGAGTCAGTAATAGTCGCAAGCTCAGCTTCTACTTCAGCTTCCTTGCCAAAAATTTGGCCCAGCGTCTTCACATTTTTCGTGAAGGATTCCATATAATTCGCATTATCTACAGCAACGTACAATGTAGGTGCAATTTTGCTGAATTCATCATAAGAATCTTGCTGTCTGCCGGAAATGATGATCAGATCAGGAGAAAGACTATTTATTTTTTCGAAGTCAGGCTCTTTCAAACCACCGACATTCTCATATTTGGCATCGCTATATTTAGAGAGATAAGAGGGTACATTGCTTTGAGGCACTCCAGTCACCTCTACGCCCAGTTTATCCAAAGTATCGAGTGTACCGAAGTCAAATACAACCACTTTCTGCGGATTAGTCTTAATCGTAATTTCTCCAAGTTCATGCTTAATAGTAAGCTCTTTGGATTCTGTATTCGGTGCAGTAGTAGCCTCTGTATTGCCTGCCGCTGCTGTATTATTATTTGAAGTTGCTGCATTATTGGAGCCACAGGCCGCCAAGATTACGGCAAGAAACACTGTCATGATTAGTAAAGATACGTTCTTCTTCAAAATATTCACCCCTATAATTTATAGTCAAGCTATTTGAATTATTCGCGTATACGTCAAGAAGCTGGCGCCTATCACTTCTAGCGTTACGTCATAATAATTTCCGAATATAAGCGGCGTCTTGTTTAAAAATAGACACCAATTTTACGACCACCTATTGTTTCTATAGGGATATCCATGTCATATACATCCCTAAGCACTGCTGTATCAATAATTTCATCCACCGTACCCGATGAAGCTACCCGCCCATTCTTGAGCGCTACAATGTAGTCAGAGTAACAAGAAGCGAAATTAATATCATGAATGACGAGCACAATCGTCTTGCCCTTCTCTTCTACCAATCGGCGTAACACCTTCATAATTTGTACAGAATGCTTCATATCCAGGTTGTTGAGTGGTTCATCGAGTAAAATATACTCCGTATCCTGAGCCATAACCATCGCAATATATGCTCTCTGACGTTGTCCACCGCTAAGCTGATCAATATATTTATCCTGCATCTCTTGAAGGTCCATGTAAGCAATCGCTTCGTCAACGAACGCTCGATCCTCAGGTGTGAGCTTTCCCTGTGAATAAGGGAACCTTCCGAAAGAAACAAGTTCCTTTACGGTAAGGCGTACGCTGATATGATTGGACTGCTTTAGTACCGATATTTTACGAGCAAGTTCATTACTCTTACAGCTGCCAATTTCCTTTCCTTCGATCAGTACCTCTCCCGCGTCTTTGGAGATAAGTCTACTGATCATGGAAAGCAACGTGCTTTTACCAGCTCCGTTAGGGCCGATAAACGAGGTAATAGTACCCTTTTTAATGGATAAAGACACATCGTCAACGACGGTAATCCCGCCATAACGCTTGGTTACATGCTTAACTTCTACCACGACTTATTCTCCTTTAACAGCAGATAGACAAAGTAGACGCCACCTGCAAAATTAATGATTACACTAACCGTAGTAGTGAATCCAAACACACGTTCAACTAGAAACTGTCCCCCGACAAGAGCAATAATGCTTAGCAAAATCGTGCCGGGAATCAGATAGGAATGCTTATACGTACGGAACAACTGATGCCCCACATTGGCTACTAGTAAACCCAAGAAAGTGATCGGTCCTACTAAAGCCGTTGATATCGAAACGTAGATGGATACAATAACTAACAGCCTTTTGACTACATAGTCATAATTGATCCCTAAGTTAATGGCTTCATCTTTTCCTAAAGAAATAACATCTAAATACTTCACAAATCGTATGAAATACAGCGTAGTTAGCGCTAGAACAACTGTAGACAATATCAGTAGATCACTGCTGACGTTGTTGAAGCTGGCGAACATTTTTCCTTGTAGAATCAGGAATTCATTCGGATCAATGAGCACTTCCATAAAAGAAGATGCACTCTGGAACATCGTCCCCATAATAAGTCCTACGAGCAGCAGGAAGTATATGTTTTGACCCTCTCTGCGGAACATTAGCTTATACAGCACACCTGAGAACAGAACCATGATGCAAGCTGAGAACAAGAAATTCACATTTTTATTCATAAACGTCATATTTGATGAGCCTAGGGCGTATACACCGAACGTCTGGATCAACATGTACAAAGAGTCTAGCCCCAGAATACTAGGTGTCAAAATCCGATTGTTCGTAATGCTCTGAAAAACTACGGTAGAGACAGCTATCACCGCTCCGGTAATTAAAATGGCCGCCAGCTTTCTCCCCCGACTGGGTAGAACATAATCCCAATTCCCCATAACATGATAGGTCATAAACAAGACGATGAGAGCAACAGCGCTTAAGGATAATATAGTTAGTTTCGTCTTCATCACTAATTCGCCTTTCTTCTCATCAGCAAGTAGATAAATAGACCACTTCCGATGACGCCTACCGTGAGACTGATGGATATTTCGTACGGATATATAATGAGCCTGCCCAGAATATCACAGAACAGGAGGAACACCGCACCGAGAATGGCAGTATGCGCCAGATTTTTTTTCAAGTTATCGCCTATGTATAGCGTTACTATGTTAGGTACAACAAGACCCAGGAATGGAATCGTACCTACGGTTAAAATAACAACTGAAGAAATTAACGCTACAATCACCAATCCTACGTTCACTACCGCTTTGTAGTTCATACCGAGATTGACGGAGAAATCCTCCCCCATCCCGGCAACGGTGAACTTATTGGCGAAAACATACGCGAGAATGACAAGTGGAATACTGATATAGATTAATTCGTATTGACCCTTAATAATCGTTGAGAAATCGCCAAGCATCCAAGACGAGATATTCTGAACCAAATCATTTTTGTAAGCAAAAAATGTAGTAATCGAGCCTACAATGTTCCCGAACATGAGTCCGACCAGCGGGATAAAAATACTATCCTTGAACTTGATCCGATCTAAGATTCTCATAAATATAAATGTTCCCAGTAGGGCAAAAACAAAAGCAACGAGCAGCTTCTGCATCGGTGTCGCCCCTGTGAACAGCATCAGGGACACGAGAATACCGAATTTCGCGGAATCCATCGTGCCCGCCGTAGTGGGAGAAACGAATTTATTCCGTGATAATTGCTGCATAATTAATCCGGCAATACTCATGCTTACACCAGCTATAATCAGTGCAGCTAAGCGTGGAATCCGGCTGACTAACAGAGTCTGCATCTGAGATTCTGTAAGCGAAAAAAGATCCAAAGGTGAAATGTCTTTTACGCCTATAAACAAAGATATAAATGAGAATACTATTAGAAGTAGGGACAAATATTTTAGTTTCATGAGTTGTTCCTTATCTGTTTAATAGTTAAATAGTTTGGGAAATAGATGATATTATCGGTATTGATAATGATTTTCATTTGCACTATGTTCGATTATACCTAAGCCCACTTTGAGGGTCAACCCTTTCGTATAGTAAAATTTAAAACAATTGAATTTTATAAATAACATTAAAAAAGAGACACCCTAATAGGCATCTCTTTATCACATGATCTATTTCCGCTAGCTATAGCAGTTATTTATACTTGTGCCAATCCTGATTACTGTTCTCCAACAGATGTGCAAAATCATTCTCAAGCCGCTTTTGCTCAGCTTTTCGCTGATCTTCAACCGCTTTACGAGCAGCTTCCTTGCGGTCATTCTCTTCCGCTTTCAACGCATCAGATTGTGCCTTCAGCTTTCCAAGAACATCACTGCTCAACAGGTCTTTTAGCGTAGCTGGTCCATCGGTCGCAGCAGGACGCGGAGTGGTAGGCATTTTCTTTTTTTTAGCCACTGTCAATCATCCCTTCTAGTAATGAATTAAATTGGAATTTGTTTAAATTATTGGTCTTTTCGTTTATAATGTTCACTAAGAGGTGAGCCATATGAAGTCCACTGATTTATGTCCCCAGCTACAAAAAAGTATGGATATTATCGGCAGGCGTTGGACAGGTTTAATTATCTACCAGCTCCTCCAAGGACCGCAACGTTTCAATGTGATTGAAGCAGCCTTGCCCATCAGCGGAAGATTGCTCTCCGAACGACTTAAAGAGCTGGAACTGGAAGGGATTGTCCTTCGAGAAGTATTCCCTGAGACACCTGTGCGAATCCAATATTCCTTAACGGATAAAGGACTTGCCCTGGAGACAGTTATCCGGGATTTGCAGCGTTGGTCAAAAATATGGATTGATTGTGACACAAATAGCGTAAGCTCAACACTCAAAATGTAAGCGTTTCAATTGTGGCAGTTAGATTTTAAGTCCAACAATCACTAAATCACGTTCTATACCATCCAATTCAGCTACACCGGGTAGTAATCCCCACTGCTTAAAACCGAATTTTTCTAGCAAACCAAGGCTTGGATCATTATGTCCGAATACAAAACCAACTAGATTCTTAATGCCGAGACTAGGTGCTTTCTCAATGGCCTCTTTCAAAAGAATTCTACCGGCTCCACCACCACGGAACTTTTCACTCACGTATACACTAATTTCTGCTGTTGCATTATACGCTGGACGACCATAGAAGGATTGAAAGCTGAACCATGCCGCAATCTCATCTCCCTGCCTAAGTAACCATAAAGGACGATGGTGGCTGTTATGCTCATTGAACCATTTTTCTCTGTCTGCAACAGTAATAGGTTCCAGATCCGCAGTTACCATCCGTCCAGCAATCGTTGAGTTATAAATCTCCACAATAGCTGTTAAGTCTGTAGGTTTTGCATCTTCAATCCTGCTATTCTCCCAATTCATCCCTTGATTCCTCCAAATGTGTTAATTCACTCAGGCCGACCTGCTCCTGGCTCCATTGCCACAGCCGCTGCGCCTCTTGTTTATTCTTCGCTCTGGGAGTCAGCTCCTGATTCTTTCGTCGATAATAATATTGACCGGTTACCTCTTGCAAATCCGATTCTGTAGCCAAATAGATCGCTGTATCGGCTCCTTGTTCAGGAGTTAAAAAGAAGTATGACAGCAGCTTAAGGATCGACTTGCCAAAGCCTGTCTCCCGGTTAACACCTATATTTGTGCCCACTGCTCCTGGATGCACGCAATTCACCGTTACTCTTGTCCCTTGCAGGCGTGCTGCCAACTCTTTCGTGAACAGTATATTGGCTAACTTGGATCGAGCATAGGCTTTTGCGGGATTGAAACGGCGTGCGAGAGTTGGATCTTCATAGTGAAGTGCACCTATTTTGTAAGCACCGGAAGCAACCACAACGATACGGCCTTGCTCTGCTGCTTTTAAAGGCTCCAGTAACAGATTCGTGAGCAAAAAATGACCCAAATGGTTCACACCAAGATCCATCTCAAAGCCGTCCTTCGTAAGCTGACGCTTAATCGTGACTACCCCAGCGTTATTGATGAGTATATCTAGAATCGGATATTTCCGGGTGAATTCCTCCGCAAAACTGCGAATGCTCTCCAGCGAGGCCAGATCACACAACATCAGCTCGATATCCACGGAGTGGCTCTTTTGCTTGGCGGCAGCCAGTGCTTCCTCTCCACGCTGGCGATTACGGCATACCATAATTACTTTGGCTCCCTTGCGAGCCAGTTCAACTGTCGTCGCTAGCCCCATACCAGAATTTGCTCCAGTTACAAGTGCAATTTTACCTCTCATCCCAAGAATCACTCCTCTCTCAACAACCGTACCCCAATAAGCTTCCGCCTAACCTTACGAGAAGTATATTTAAGATTATGTTACACCAACTAGTAGGCTCAAGAAAAGCTTCTTGTCAGGTTTTAAAAGTATAGGTGATCAAATATGCATCCTTCTTTACGGAAAGCTTGCGAATAGGCATGTTATGATTAGCCAACGATAGATGTAGTCCGTCTCGTGCGTCTAGTCTATTTTTGATCTATAATAGGAATATTGCAGTTCTAATCGTGAAGTTGAAAGGGGAACACCAACTATGAATAATGCTCTGACAAGCCTAGAGCAGCAAATGGCGGGCGAAGGCCTTGATGCCCTGCTCGTAACAGATCCCAAACATGTTTACTATTTAACCGGATTCGCCAGCGATCCGCATGAACGTTTTCTCGGTCTGCTGTTGATACGCGGAGAAGAGCCAATGCTCATTCTACCCGCACTAGATGCAGAAGCGGCTCAAGCAGCTTCTTCGGTCACCAAAATCATAACTCATAATGATACCGATAATCCCTATAACCTGCTTAAAGATTGTTTCGGCAGCAGTAAGCTAGGTACTCTTGGTATAGAGAAGGAACATTTCTCAGTAGCCCGTTTTGAGCATCTAACCGCAGCCGTTCCAGCAGAACGTTTTAGTGATATAGGTCCATTTCTGCGTAGCATGCGCTCCAAAAAGACCCCAGATGAAGTTAAACGCATGAAACATGCCGCTGAGCTAGTTGAGGAAGCTTTGCGCCGCGTGCTTACCCATGTGAAAACAGGCGTTACAGAAAACGATTTAGTAGCGGAACTGGAATATCTAATGAAAAAGGTTGGCGCTTCCGGCCCTTCCTTCGACACTATGGTGCTTTCTGGTCCAAAAACAGCCCTGCCTCACGGTGTTCCAGGCAACCGGGTCATTCAGCCAGGCGACTTCCTGATGTTTGATATTGGGGTGTATGCTGATGGTTATGCTTCTGATATTACACGTACCTTTGCTATTGAATCCGTGGACGACAAGCTAATCACGATCTATAACACCGTGCTGGCTGCCAACGAAGCTGGGATCGCTGCTTCCAATCCTGGAGCTCCTTTCGGTTCTGTCGACAAAGCTGCGCGTGATGTGATTGAGGAAGCCGGATTCGGAGAATATTTCTTGCACCGTGTCGGACACGGACTCGGTATGGATGTGCATGAATATCCATCACTCCATGGACAGAACGATGACATTATCGAGATCGGCAATGTATTCACCGTCGAGCCAGGGATTTATGTACCGGGACTAGCGGGTGTGCGTATCGAAGATGATCTGATTATTACAGCTGAAGGTGCGGAAACCTTAACAAGCTTCCCTAAGGAACTGACTATTCTTCATTTGTAGAAAAGAAAATACCAAGAGTATCCGAAAAATATTAAAATCAAAGATAGCCCATCCCTAATAAGTTGGAAATGAATCACTTTCAACTTACTGTGATGGGCTTTCTCTTTTCCCGCACCATACTCGACTTGTTCAGATCCTTTCAAATCTATAATCCCTTTCAACCTTACAAACTCTTGTTTTATAAGTGAGTTTCAACATTTCATCTGCCATTTCCGCATATTGGTTATCTCCATCAGTTCGTTCAGATGTAAAAATCACTACATATAAGGTAGTTTTGATGTTTTAGCAATCTCACTCATGACTTTGCCTCCGTTTTTTGGTTATTAATAGGCACATTTTTTGCTTTCTCCATTAATTTATACTATATTAGCGCTTGAATAGAAACGAGCTGTTCAGTGAAAATAAAGTATCACACTGGAGCTGTTGATTTAGCGTGGTTTTTGAATTGAAGAATCGCCAGCTTTTGAAAAATAAGTAGACTGCTGCTATTGTCATTGAACTAACGTTTCCCGTTTGTTCAAAAACTTTGTGTTAAAATACATTCCTAACAACTGCAGTTGTATTTTCCAGAATTCTCTCTCAGTTATAAGTTTTCTAATCCCCAATCGCTGTAGGTGTATTTTTTATTATGATAAACGTGTTTGAAATCTTTACAAAAATTCAGAAGTTTTCGGCTTCTTGTTTCAAAAGATCTATCACATGTCACTTATGGTAAGGTTCACCGTAACGGGGCTAGCGGCGAAAAAAGTAAAAGGAGCTGCCGCGGCATGCTCCTTCGCTTAACGCTCTTAATGCTTCGATCGTCTTCTCAAGGTTTTTTGACGTGGTATGCTAATTTGCGAATGATCTTCACACAGGATAGCCTCCCTATCGTCAAGCTTGTTCCGCTGCCTTTAGCAATCGAAGCAACAGCCCCTTACGCGGTTCCTGCGCCTTTCGAGCCAATACAGCCAGCTTCTCCGCCTTGCCTAAAATCGGATACAGCACTCGTTCGGCCTCGTAATCCGCCAAAGCCTCGACATGCTGCACCAATAGCGATAGCTTGTCTTCACTTTCCAGTTCAGGCTGAATCCTCAGCTTCAGCGAATCATGAGAGCAACGCAGGCAAGCGATCAAGGCGGGCATCGAGCGTTCGGTTATGCCATGGGTCTCGGCGAAAACAGCCGTGAACTTGTCCTGCACCAGCTGATGCTCCTCGTCTACAAGGGCCATATAGGTCTCTACCAACGGAAAATAACGCTCGTCCGTGAGTCCCAACCCGAATACGGCATAACTGCCCGGCATGACGCTTTTCTCACCTTCCGTATCCTCGTACCACACGAACTCTTCCATCGCCTCACGAGCGTATTCCTCCAATAACGGATACAGCTCGGAATAGGCCAGTGCATTTGCGAAAAAACGATGCGTATCCGATTTGGCAAGTCCTTTAATGGGTAATGCCTCTCTCACGCTGGATTTTAGCTTGATTTTGTAGCTTTTTGGGAAACCCTTCCGGAGTAGGGAGAGAATGAACGAAATCGCCCGTTCGTACGCACCAGCCTCTTCTTTACGAATAACGACCGTAATGATGGAAAACACATCGTTAGCCTTGCATTCAGTCAACTCGTCACGCAGATGAATGTCTTCAAGCGCGAAGGTGTCGCTACCTTCCTTCAACATGCGTTCGGCTTTGCCGCTGCCCAGCTGCCTCGCAAGCTCCAGAAAAGTCATGCCCTTGGCTTTACTGTAACTTGGCTCGTAACGAAGAATCATCACAGCGCCGTACAACAGCAGATCGATAGGCTGGTTCGGCTCATCCATATGCTTGAGAGCCTTATCCGGCTTGATTCCATTTTCATTGGTTCTGTATTCGGAAAGCGTAACATCATAGTGACGTGGCAGGAATACTTCCTCGGTCCAGTGGGTTAAAGCTCGAATGATATCGCTTCGATGCTCCCTCAGCGCTTGCGCCCGTTCTTTATTCAACGCCTGAATCCGGTCAAATATAGCAATCGTCCGTCCGACGTCCGGTTCGTTGAACAAATACGGGTCCAACAGATGGCGTGTCAAAAAGAAAGTTTCTAACGGCTTTGTCGGGTAAGCACCCTTCTCCAGTTTTTGCTCGATATAGGACTCAACCCGCTCCAGAAGCTGCCGCTTTTTCTCTTCATATATGATGTCAAACACCGTTAATCTCACGGGCCCGTCTGCCGTTGCGAATCTTCCCTTCAAGGTAAATCGGTAATCGATAAGGGCCGACGTATGCAACTTGTCCAGTTTCTCCCTTACGATGCTCGTCAACCGGGGCTGCACCTCATGCAAGACCTCCTCCTGCGTAAAAGGAGACGCCTTCATCGACTTGTGCCCTGAAGCATTCCTTCTAAAATCCGAACTGCCAACGCTAGTCCTACCCGGTCGATAATCCAGCACAATGTCGTTAAAAATGCCCACTTGCAGCGTGGTACGCCTGACAGCGCCCTCCACGTCCTTTCGTTTCTCTTGTTCCTCAAACCACTCATAAATTGCCGCTTTCATCTCTTCCAGTGCTTCTTCCTGTAGTGCGTTCATGGTCTCCCGCCTTTTCCACATGTTTCTTCGCTCATCGCATCCAAAATATCGTTTTTTTCCCTTCGGAAAATTCACTATCCTTGCGATTTCCGAGCAGCCAGCAGTAACAATTCCAACCCGCCGACATTTTCAGCTCTACACCACTTGCAATCCATTTATCGGCTAGTTCTTGCGCAATATCCGTTACTGCCAAAGTTACTGCTACCACAAAATCCGATAGCATAGCTGCCTCAATCCACCGTTCAAAATCCGCCTCAGACATTACTTTAGGATCCGGGATCACTCCTGCAAAGTACATAGAGTCGTATTTCCATGTAGCTTAGAGCGGCCAAGGTTGCTCCTCATTAAATCACTTATTTATCACCTAGCTTTATCCCGTTCAACCTGTTATGTACATGAAAAGTTACCTTTGTCCCTGTACCTAACGTACTTGTGATATGGAGTCCTGTTCCAAAGTGTCGTTTTAATCGCAGATCCGTATTAATCAATCCGACGCCTGAACGACTATCTGCTTTCCTTTCTAATATTCCTTGCAATCGGACCTCGTCTATTCCGTCCCCATCGTCTTCAACGGTTATCTCTGCATGCGTCTCATAGACAGAAATCCGAATAAGAATCGTTCCTCCACGATTGCGCTTCATTATGCCATGTCTTATCGCATTTTCAACGAGAGGCTGGATCGTAAGAAATGGGACTTTTATGTCCCCACAGTCATCTGTCTCCCAAATAACCTGTAACCTTTCTTCAAACCGAACCTTTTCAATATATAGATAAGAACGTACTAGACTTAACTCCTCTTCTATCGGAACAAGCCTATCCATGTTTTGAAATTCAAATTTATTCCTCAGAAAATTGCTGAATTCATCGAGCAAAATACGCATCTTATCCAAATTAATATCACTTAAAGCTGTTACAGCATTCAACGCATTAAATATAAAATGAGGCTGGATTTGCGCTTGCAGCCATGCAGCTTCTAATCGCAGTTGTTCTCGAACCGATTGTTTAATCGTAGCTAACGCCTCAATCCGTGATTTTATTTCTATTGCTTCCACTGGCTTCGTCACATAATCGTTTGCCCCCGCTATAAAGCCGCTCTGAATATCTTTCGGTTGGCTTCTTGCGGTAAGGAGCAATACAGGGAGCTCCGTGAGTGTAAACCGCTCACGAATCATTCGTGTCAGCTCATAACCGGACATCTGTGGCATCATGATATCGGAGATGACCAGATCCCATTCCTTAGTGTCCAGTACAGCTAATGCCTCTTTACCACTCGTTACCATCGTTAAATCATATTCGTCTGGTGGTAGTATGGCTTCAAGTACTTGAAGGTTGACAGGATCATCATCAACAACTAATAGAATCGGACGTTCACGATTCATTTCTATTAAAGTTGTTTGATTCGTAGCTGGCGGAATCTTCACTTTTTCCATATACACTGAGGAGGCTATTTCTTGAATCGGCATGGATTGTAATGGTTCAAATGAGTTGGTCAAATCATTCTCTTCCTCCTCTTCCAAACCTGCTAGCCTTAATGAAAATGTGAATTTTGAGCCCTCTCCTAAAACAGAGGACACTACTAACGTACCTCCATGAAGCTCAACCAGTTGCTTGCTTATACTTAAACCCAACCCAAAGCCACCATCAATCATAGTCTCACTCGTGCTGGCTTGCTCGTACGGACGGAATAGGCGCTTAAGCATGTTCTCATCCATTCCGATCCCGGTATCAGCAATAACGATATAGGCTCGTCCATCTTTTACAAAAGCTTGAATCGAAATGACCCCATCATTCGTATATTTCACAGCATTATGAAGTAAATTGAAAACGATTTGAACAACCCGGTTCTCATCCGCATTTACTGGAGGAAAATCTTCAGGAATTTGATTTGCAATTTTTACAGACTTCACATCTGCATTTAATTGCAGCATATCAAGTACTCCGGTCACAATTGGCTGAATATATATGACTCTTTTGTGTATGCGCGGATTGCCTTCCCGTAAACTCATCACATCAATTAAATCGTCTAATATCAATGTCATTCGACGTCCTACAGATAAACCTGTTTCAAGCTCTTTGATACTCCTTTCCTGCAACAAATGCCGCTCCCGTTTTAAAACGGATTGTGACATATTAAGAATACTATGAAGCGGATTTTTAAATTCATGAGAAGTATTTGCTAGGAATTGATCTTTATGGTCATTCATCCTTTGCAATGTTGTCGCAAGCTCTTTCGTGTTCGCATGCATGATAAAATAATCTTTAAACCATACAGAGGCTAAACAAGCTATCGCAATAATCAAATCGAACGGATAATAGACAAGACTCAAACCGCTATCCAGCAAGATTAACGACCAAAGAGCATAGTTCATCAACGCAAGAAAAGAGAAAAGCAGTAAAAGATTGCTCTTTAAATCTTTAATTACTTTTTTAAACATCGTAATCAGCGTTATAACTGCAGCAGTACCACCTAATACATAATAAATAGGGAAGAGCATGATCACCTGAGTTGGATTTAAAAACAACGTGATGCCGGCAGTCCCTAGATTCATTATTTTATAGACAGGGTACATCCTACGCCAATATGGAAGCTCGCGATGATTCGTACACTGGAGCAAAGCATAGGCTGCAATAACGAAAGCAATATTAGTCAGCCTAAAATCCCAATCAATTCCAATGTAAAATAACTGATGGAACAACTTCTCATCCGTACTAAAGACACTCGTGATCGTTACACATAATGCAAGCAAACTAAAATAAAGCAGCTTCTTTTCCTTATTTCCTATTAAATACAAAATAAGTGCATAGACAGCGTGCATAATAAAAATAATTGCTGCTAAAAACTGCATAAAAATGGAAGCCTTCATCTCTTTGGCAATGGCTTCTTCTGAACCGAATTTTATGGATCGGACAATGCCCCCGCTTCGACTATCCACATAATTTGCCGCCTGAATCACGAGTTCGATTACACCGTTGTCATCTGCTGTAAAGGTTGTAGAATAAGGTAGGTCCTTCGAAATATATTCATCCTTTGTTGTCGCCACCTGTCCGGATTTAGTAAGTAATCGACCGTTTACATATAATTCTGATGCAGTGCGTACACTGGGTACACGAATACTATAATTAAGATGCTTCGCCGGGTCTACATAAAGAAGCAAACGATAAGAGCCATACCCGTATGGAGATGGCTTGTCAGCATGCAAAACTTCACTCCATCCTCCCGGTACCTGAATGTGTCTTGGCGCATTATCGCCTAACATTTGTTGCCGACTACCATCTATCAACCATTGCGAGGGATAAAACTCCCATTCCCCATCAAGTAAGTGAATGCTGCCATCTTCTGCATTCCAATTGCGTAAATCGAATTGCCCATTATGAATTGACGCCTGTTTGGGATATTGAAACGCTTCCATCCATAAAATGCGAAAACCGGTTAAAATAACTAATATGAAAACTAGCAATAATATTATATAGCTCTTTTTCATTTGATATTTGGATGAGTGAGTTTCCACGAAGTATTTCTCCCCTAGTCATTTTCTTCTAAGACATTTAAATAAGTGCTCTCCATAATTTACCACAGTTAATATAGGAGAAACAGACGATAAAGACATCTTGATGTCTATTATATAGAAATACCGACTTGGAATTTCGCGAGTTTGTTGTTCACAAGAAAACTATAGCATGTTCTTTTCAACTAAACTGCCAGTTAGTTGAACAAATAAAAAAAACGGCTGCCTAAGCAACCGCTGTTCCACTAACGTACCCCGTGAGCTCAATGATCTGAAGAAATTGTTTCACTCAAGCTATTCCTCAGAAATCTCTACGTACTATCTTAACCCAATTTGACGCTGAAATTAGGCATTAACCTTGCCTAGGGCGAATATCTTAACGGGGGAAATACATTAAAAAAAATGAGGCGATACACTTGGGATACTTCGTTACTGTGGAACCGGGCGTAAAAGTATTTATAGAGGACATCAATCCGAAGGGAAATAAAACGATACTTTTTATTCATGGCTGGCCGCTAAACCATAAACAGTTCGAATATCAGTTCAATTTCCTTCCTAAGCTCGGATATCGTTGTATCGGAATGGACTGGAGAGGATATGGCAATTCGGATAAACCATTCGATGGTTACGGTTTCGATAGATTAGCAGATGATCTTCGTATGGTCATCGAAGCGTTACAGTTAAAAAACATAACACTGGCAGGACACTCTACCGGAGGAGCGATCTCAATTCGTTATATGGCTCGTTATAAAGGGTACGGGGTATCTAAACTCGTCCTGATCGACGCTGCGTCTCCATCAAGCGTTCCAAAAGAATTTACGAATAAAATCATCGAAGAGACAAACAATGACCGTCCGAAAATGCTGCAAAACCAAACGGAGAGCTTTTTCTTTCAGTACATTTCTGAAGCGAAATCCGAATGGTTCTTTCTAATGGGTTTACAAGCTGCGAATTGGTCGACCTCCGCCATTATGGTCACGTTAAGAGACGAGAATGTTTACAACGATCTTGGACAAATCGATGTGCCCACATTAATTATTCATGGAATTCATGATAAAGTCGTTCCGTTTACCCAAGCTCAGGAAACTAATAAGCTGATTAAAAATTCGCAATTAGTTCCATTCCAATACAGCGGCCATTGCCCTTTTTTGGAGGAGCGTGATAGATTCAACCAACTATTATCTTCTTTTGCATAACGCCTCGGATTAGCCGCACCATCGCTCCCCATAAATATAGTCCGATAATGCCCGATGATTGAGCAAACCTGCTCGTTAGCTTAATAAAGCATCGTCAATCTAATACCTATCTTTCAGTTCATTGATTCATCTTTTGGATACAGCTGCTCTGCTGACATCTTCACGCCTGCATTCCCCACATCCCGCGAATCGACTCTGCCTCTTTGACCATCCTGCCGACTAGTTCCGAGACCGTAGGGGTATCATGGATCAACCCTGTCACTTGGCCTGCCCAGCCGATGCCCTCTTCTTTGACATCATCATAAATCCAGCGCTTATTGGCTGCACCGCTAATATATTCTTTTAAGGCTTCATAAGTCGGAGTCACACGCTCAATTTCGAGAATCTTATCTATGTACTCACTACGTAGCACTCGCGCGGGCGCTCCGATAGAGCGTTTGATTACGACTGTATCTGACTCAGAGCTTTCTACTAGGGCTTTTTTATAAGAAGCAGCCGCATGAACACATTCAACCGTAGCAACGAATCGTGTGCCCATTTCAATTCCCTCAGCCCCCAGTGCATGGGCCGCCATCCATCCGCGGCCATCCCCGATCCCGCCTGAAGCAATCACAGGAATATCAATCGCATCAACTACTTGCGGAACGAGCACCATAGTCCCTACATCATCACGTCCCAAGTGGCCTCCTCCCTCCTGCCCAACAACAATAACCGCAGAAGCGCCTAATTGTTCAGCTTTTTGGGCTTGTCTGCGTGAAGAGACAAGCACGAGCGTTTTAATATCAGTCTGCTGTAGCATTTCCAGTATAGGGGCCGGATTCCCACCGGTGAGACTCACCACGGGAACCTTCTCGTCGATGGCGACCTGCACCCGATCTTCATAACCGATACCATGCACACCGATGGCAAAATTAACGCCAAATGGCTTGTCCGTCAAAGTACGTACCCGTTCTATTTCTGAACGTAAAGCCTCTGCACTCGGAAGACTCATCGCTGTAACCTGACCCAATCCACCGGCATTCGAAACGGCAGCTGCGAGGTCTGCATAACCTAAATAAGCAAGTCCACCTTGAATAATAGGATACTCTATGTTCAATAACTCCGTAATACGGGTGTTCCATTTCATCTTCATCTACACCTTTCCTATCTTTAACCACAGCAGAATCACAGCAAATAAAAGAGCAATTCCCCCTGCCAGATAATCCATTTTCTGAAATTGCAAAACCCTATAAGAAGTTCTTCCTTTACCATTTCCATAAGCACGCGCATCAATCGCATAGCTCAGCTGTTCAGCACGTTGAATCGTCGTGAAGAGCAAAGGAATAATGATCGGGACATAAGCAAATATCCGTTTAGGCAGTGATAATGCTGTAAGGTCATAACCTCTAGCCTTTTGTGCGAGCAGAATACGATCCAGCTCCTCCTTGATGGTAGGAATAAACCGGATCGCAATCACTATCATTAAGGAGAATTGTTCTACGGGTACCCCCATTTTGGATAGAGGTGCAAGTAGCTTTTCAAGACCATATGCTAAGTCTAGCGGTTTAGTCGTTAACGTTAATACTGAGGCTAATAAGATGAGCAATATAATACGCCAAACAAAACGTAATCCTGTTCGCAGTCCCTCTTCAGTTACCTCAATAAAGGACCACGACCAGAGGATCGTTCCTTTGGTGAACACAGCATTATACAGCAGGGTAAACAGCAAAACAAATAATAACGGCCGCAGCCCCCGCCAGAAGAAATGAATAGGAACCTTCGACAGCAGCAAAATTCCGAATACAAAAACAGTTGCAACTCCATAGCTAAGCCATGTTCCAAGCATCAGAAAGCTAAGCATGAGAATCACGATACTAACAAGCTTTATACGAGGATCCAAACGATGGAAAATCGAATGCGTCTCCACATATTGACCCACAATTACGGAATCAGCCATGTTGACGCCCCCTCGAATGCCAAATTGGCTGAACAGCATCGAAGATATCCTGCTCTTTACAGCTAGCAACCTCTATTTTTTGGCCAGATAGTTCCTCTACTAGCTTCAAAAGCTGTACGGGCTCAGGCATGGACAAGCCCAGCTCCACCAATAATTCTTCCTTTTCCATAAATAGTGTTCTGGGGTCAAAATGTCCTTCTAGCTGACCTTTATGGAAAACCAAAACCTCATCCGAGTACTCAGCAACATCCTCCATCTGATGCGAAACGAAGAGAATGGTGCGCTGATTTTGTTGCTGCCAAGTCTTCAGTAGCTTCAGCAAAGATACTTGGCTAGCTGGATCTAACCCCGCTGTCGGTTCATCCAAAATTAGCAGCTTCGGATTCGTCATCAGCACGGAGGCAAGCGCCACACGGCGCTTTTCTCCACCGCTTAATTGGAATGGATTTAACGGGAGAATGTCCTCTGACAGACCCACTTGCGGTAAAATCCTTTCAATCGCCTCCGTGATTTGCTGGCGTGAAGCACCCTGCAGATTCAGAGCAAAAGCAAGCTCCTTTTGCACCGTAGTTTCGAATAGCTGATGCTCCGGATATTGAAAAACAAAGCCCAGCTCCGGGACCACCTTTAATTGTCCTTTAGCATCTCTTGGAGCAGGCTGCTGATCAATCCAATACTCTCCTTTTACGGTGGGAATCAAGCCCTTCAGCATTTTGACAAAGGTAGACTTTCCTGCACCCGTGGGACCGATAATCGAAATCCATTTGCCCGCAGTAATGGTGCAGTTTATATTGTGCAAAGCCACATGATCAGCATAGTTTACACTTAAATTATCTAATTTGTAGACCATTGTGATCGAATTATCCCCTTCCAATCGGCTGTTCGCGGCACTTCTGAATGGAGCAATGCATGTACACGCACGGCAAAGGGTAGGTGTAATTGATAGTCCGCAACAGGCATCGTTTCAAAAAAAGCCAGTGGAGCACCATCATACTCGAGTCTCCCTTGATGCAGGAGTAATAATCGTTCTGCTGAAAGCACTTCCTCCATATGGTGAGTGATCTGAATAATGGTCAGACCTTGACGATGCAGCTCTTGCATAATGGCAAGCACCTGCTGCCTTCCCTGAGGATCAAGCATAGAGGTGGCTTCGTCAAAAATAATGACTTGCGGGCGCATCGCCAATATAGCCGCAATAGCGACACGTTGCTTCTGACCTCCAGAGAGCTGATGTGGCATAGCGTCCAGGTAATACTCCATATGAACAGCCTGCAAGGCATGCTCCAATCGGCTGCGCATTTCCTCCCTTGGCACACGAACGTTCTCCAAACCAAAAAGCACCTCATCCATAACGGTTGTGGTGATAAATTGATCCTCTGGATTCTGAAAAACAAAGCCAATTTGCTGATGAATATCTGCAAGATCAGCTGGCTTTGTGGTGTCTAGGCCCTTAAACTGTACAGCCCCTTTTCGCGGCAGCAGCAGTCCGTCCATGAGCTTTGCAATGGTGGATTTGCCAGAGCCATTCGCGCCAACAATCGCCACAAACTCCCCCGCTTCTATCGTAAAGCTGATATCCTCTAGGACAGGCTGACCCTTTTTATAATAAAAATGAACTTGATCGAAGGTAAGCATTTATTCACTCCCCTTTTGACGATGCCAAGCAGCGAAAAATGCCCCAATGCTGTTCTCGGAAAATGCAGGCGCAGGCTTCTCCCATTTTGTCACTGTTGATCCATTCACGGCAAAGATTTCACCGGTTAAATCCACATCGGTCTCGCTCAATAATGCATTTACGAAGGTAGCAATATCCTCAGGAGCACCTATTCGCCAGAACTCCGGGAACGGTTCATTACGACAGGCATGTTTCGCTTTCAAATGATCAATGACAGGTCTGGTCATATCTGTTAAAGCGGCTGGCGAAATCGCATTGACTCTAATTCCATCACGTTTCAGCTCCGCTGCTAGTGTCCACGTCATTCCGAGTATTCCAGCTTTGGCTGCACTATAATTCACCTGACCCACAGAACCTGTTAGTCCAGCCGTAGAGGTCATCAACAGGATATCGCCACCTGTCTGGCGCATATATGGAAGTACGCGTTGAATGCTATAGTAGGTGCCATTTAGATGTACATCCAGCACAGCCTTCCACTCTTCATCCGTCATCCGTAGACATTTCTGATCCTGCAAATTCCCAGCGTTAGCTATCAATACCTCAATACGGCCATACCGTGTAATAACCTCATCCACCATTGCAGTGACCGCAACTGGATCTGCTACATTAGCAGAGTATCCTGATGCCTCACCACCCGCCTGACGAATCTCGTGGACAACCTCATCGATTAAGACTTGTTTTGTACCATTTACAACTACTATATAACCGGACTTGCCGAGCTGCACGGCAATACTACGCCCGATCCCTCTGGTTGCTCCAGTAATTAAGGCTACTTTGTTCATCACTACACCTCTTTCACTGAAAAAGCCCCCGAAGCAATAACATCGCCAGCTTCTGTTGTAAGGGTCACTTTAACCATGCAGTCATCCTCCGAAAAATCAAAAATCACGACATTATCGACCTCTAAAGGCTTATGAAATTTCATATCATATTGAGTGATCCACTGTGCCTGATGCTCCTCGATATATAAGGATTGGGCTAATCCCATTAGATACATCCCATGCGCAATGGGCCGCTTAAACCCAGCCTCAGCTGCAGCACCCTCATCTAGATGAATAGCGGCCAGATCTTGGGAAGCTGCTGCATATTGCCGGATAGCCTCAGCCGTTATGCATTTTCTCATCATGATCATCACCTACCCGAATTAACACCGTTTCTGCGGTGACTATAAGCTCGTCCTCACATTTACAAACCAGCGTATGTGTGTAAAAGGTCAGCTTGCCCTGCCGGCCATCTTTTTGCACCTTGCTCGTTAATGCTAATTCACAATCTAACGTCATCCCTGCCGTAATCGGAGCTTGATATGAGAATTTCTGAGTGCCGTGAAGCAAGGGCTCTCCCTTGCTAAGCCAAGGAATTTCGAAGGCTTGCCAAAAAATAATAGGCATCGTAGAAGGAGCAATCAGATTGCCATTAGTCGTCTGCACGGGTGCCTCAATACTCTGTGCGTAATCCGATATCCACTCAGCAGTCATAAGAATCTGATGTCGGACACTGTTCATTCCGTAACCTCCACAAGCGTAGCCAGCCCCAACCCGCCGCCAATGCCCAAAGTGGCAAGTCCCCTTTGATAAGGCGTATGCTGCATTTCAGCACATAAGCGAGTCATTAAAATCGCTCCGGACGCCCCATATGGATGACCGATAGCTAATGCGCCTCCTCCAAGATTGACCTTTTCCTGTGGGATCTGAAGCTCATTCAGTGAGGCTAGAACTTGCGAAGCAAAGGCTTCATTAAACTCTACGATATCTAAATCTGCTATGGTCAGCTGTTGACGATGTAATACCTTTTGTACAGCTGGAACTGGGCCCATACCTAAATAATTCGGATCTACACCTGCTGCTTGCGCATCTACGACACGCAGGATAGGTTTTAGCTTGAGTTGCCGACATTTCTCACGGGACATCATTAATAGAAGCGCCCCACCATCATTAATAGGACAGGCATTTCCAGCGGTGACAGTACCCTTTTCTTCAAAGATTGAAGGTAGCTTTCGCAGCTTGTCCAGGCTCGTATTAGCCCTTGGACATTCGTCGGTGTTCACCCACTCCCCCTCAACCAGAAGAGGTACAATCTCCTGCTGAAACCTACCACTTTGCTGAGCATGAACGGCCTTCTGATGGCTTTTTAAGGCATATTGATCCTGCTCTTCTCGCGAAATCCCATACTTCCGCGCTACATTTTCCGCAGCAATTCCCATATCCGGATCACCGTAAGCGCTAGGTGTAAAATGAGCACGGGTATATAGCTGCGGAACCCCCATCAAGGTTTGGGGCTTAGCCATTTTCCAAGGGGCACGACTCGTGCTCTCAACACCGCCCGCTAAATAAATCTCACCTGCGCCACTTTGAATAAGCCGTGCTGCTATATTAATGGCCTCTAGCCCAGAACCGCACTGCCGATCCACAGTAACGCCCGGAACCGAAACAGGCAGTCCCGCTTCAAGCGCAGCTACCCGGGCAATATTCCCACCCGGACCGACCACATTTCCAATAATCACATCATCGATCATATCGACGGGCAGATTCGTCTCTGCCACAATATGCTGAATAAGCGGCGCCAGTAATGCTTCCGGCTCAAATGTACTTAATAAGCCGCCCATCCTGCCAATCGGTGTACGTTTTGCCATAACAATTACTGCTTCTATCATACCATCGCTCTTTTCACATAGTCTTTCATCGCTTGCCGGGCAATTTTGCCACTGCTTGTATAGATAAACTCATCAACTGTCAGCAGCTGCTTCGGCGCTTTGTAACTTGCTAAATACTGGCGACAATAATTCTTTATTTCGTCTATAGATAAATGCTTTGCACCATTCCATTTCACGAGGACTGCCAGCTGTTCTCCCCAATAATCGTCAGGGACACCAAGCACCATTACTTCTTGTATTTCCGGAAGATGCTCCAGTACTCGCTCTATTTCCTCTGGATAAACGTTCAGCCCACCCGAGATGATTCTATTTTTCAAGCGACCCGCCAGATATAAATAACCAGCTTCATCCTGATAAACATAATCCTCCAACACAAGCCATCCCTCTCGAAAAGCTGCTGCGGTCTCCTTCGGCAATTGATGGTAGCCTAGAAATATCATATCACTTCGCACATATAACTGCCCAATCTCCCCCGTAGGGACTTCACGGAACTCTTCATTACAAATGGAAATTTGCACTCCGGGATAGGGCTTGCCTACAGAGTTCGGATTATGCTCTTCCAGAACATCCAAATAACTAATATAACTCGCTTCTGAGGAACCATAGGATTCATAGAGACGCGCTCCAGCGAACACTTCTATGCCCCTTTTTTTGGACAACTCCGACCACTTTGCACCTGAGCTAATAATCGCATCAATCTGCGTCTGCCCAGGAACAGCCTGCTGCATCATGGATTCAAGCATTGTCGGTACAACAAACAACACCACACCCGGAATCTGCCTGCACAGCTCTAACACCTGTGTGGCGCTAAATTTTTGCGTAATATGAAAGTTTGCTCCACCATACAGACTCTGCATTACAGCGAACAAGGACAGCGAATGCACAAACGGACCCGGTGCTAAAACATCACTCATAGCGTCCAATTCAAAGGCAGCACTCGATACCTCAAAGCTCTTTAACCACGATAAATGGGTACGCATATATCCTTTGGGGAGCCCCGTTGTGCCTGAAGTAAAGCCGATAAATAATAACTCATTCGTCTCATCCAATTCAGCTTCTGGCTTCAGAGCCTTCAACCACTGATCATAGGAACCTGTTCGTTCATTTGAAAAAGTCAGCGTTGGGATGGCTTGGTCCTTGAAGACCAAATTCTTTGCAGCTTCCGGCTCGGCAAAAATCATTGTCGGCTGGCACTGCTCTATAATAACCCGCAGTTCATTTGCACTCCACTTGGGATCTAAAGGAATGGGAACACAACCTGCATAAATAGCCCCCAAGAAAACCTCGACAAATTCAATGCGATTCGTAGATAAAATAGCGATTTTGTCATGCTTAAGGCCCTTTTGCTGTAGACCATTGGCAATTCTCCGCATCGCTTGCACTAATGTTGCATAGGTATGCGTTGCTTGGGTCTGGGTTAAGGCAATGCTGTCGGGCTGCTGTGCTGCATGACGCAGTATAGGAACTACTAGATTCATCCTTCACCACACCTATTCGTAATTTCTGTGACTACCGATTATGTACACTCTCTTCGCTCGGGATACAATTAGAATGGCTACGATAGCTTATTTTAGCTTTATATTAATTTTATGTACATATTTATATGGAACGATTAAGCCCTCTTACGACTGGAAAAATCAAACAGCGCGCATCGATTATGATCGGTACGCGCTGGCTGTATTGTTGTCTATTCCTTCTTATGAGCGGATGATGGTATTCCATCTTCAGCAAAAGTAAAAGTTCGGGCGATATATAAGATAGGTGTGCTTACTGCGGTTAGTAAGAATTTCGCTAGATACGTTGTAAGCAAAATTTCAAACCACACACTCCAGTTATACAACCCAGCAAATGCAATGGTACAGAAGATTAGTGTATCCACAAAGGAGCTAACCATCGTACTGCCGTTGGAACGAATCCACAACTGACTTGAAGTGCTGTAATATTTGCGAATCCAGGAGTACAACCGAACGTCTAGGAACTGACTAATGAAGTAAGCAGTTAGACTACCCAACGCTAGTCGAGGCATCAGACCAAAGATCGTCTCCAAAGAAGACTGAGCAATATCGGTCTCTTGCGGCTTAAATACTAGTACCATTTGCATAATGACTGTCGTCATAAGCAAGGTGAAGAAGCCAAACCAAACCGCTTTACGTGCTTCTGCTCTTCCATACTTCTCATTAAGCAAATCGCTGGTCATATACAAAGTGACATACATCGTATTTCCGAGTGTCATCACGATATCAAATGGCATAGCAATCGTCTTAGCTACCTGAATGTTTGCAATTACAGTAGCGATACCTACCCATGCATACATTCCACTTTTGCCGAACAGGCGGTAACAGAGTAGAAAAAAAGCAAAATTGACAATAACAAATAAAACTCCCCACATCAAATTAAACATATTGCTTAAACTCCTCCTAGTTTTGTTTACGCGGGATGGTTACGAACCGCGGCATACATTAAGTTTTGGAACAAAACATTAATACTCTATCACACTGTCGTCAAACAATCCATAAAAATAAACAATTTATGAAATGGGTATTTATACCCATTTTTATTAACTAAAAATAAAAGTGTCAGTAATAATTCATCTTTTTCAGAAAAATATGCTATATAAACTAAAACTTTCACTATTCATCCAGAGGTTAATTCTATAGAATAGTATCAAACACTTCATTCCCGATCCATTTAGTTGATATATTACATAACTATGGAATATATTGCAGGTTGCCAGTCAATAGCAGTCGGTAGGGATATAAAGAAATGGGGCTTCGCTGCCCATAAAAAGGGGGAGAACAATATGTTTCGTTTCAAGCAGTCGATCAGTCGCAGATTTACGCGTTTATTATTTGTAGTTCTATTACTCACGTCTCTTTTGTTAAGTACCAGCTTCTACTTTATATCCACCAGTATTTTCAACAGCTATGTCATGCCACAAATCAATCAAATTCTAACTGCAGCTGCTCAGGACGTATATAAGAATATAAATACAATGCATGCTCAGCAAGCACTAAAGAAGAACGAACAAGCAGCCACCAATCTTGAATTCTATTTCCAGGATAAGAGAAAGCAGCATGGGGTTGAGACTATTTTTCTACTCAATCTAAAAGGCAAGGAAGCTGAGGTTCTGTCCGTAGATCATGATGCAAAATTAAAGCCGGAGGAAATTGTTAAGGTATCCTCTGCAATGCAGCAAGCTCTTAAAGGAAAGAGTGGACTAAGCGATACATACAAGGACTCGCATGGTGTACATAAGTCAGCTTATATCGGAATTCCCGGAAGTACGATGGTTATCGGAATCAGCAGTGATGTAAGCTTTATTCAAGAAAAAACAGACAGTATTCTGTGGACCAGCGCGGGGATCACTCTGCTAACGCTGATTATAGGCTCAACTGGTGCCTGGTTTATGAGCATGCGGATCACTCGTCCTATCTCAAAGCTTGCAGCTTACAGTGCCCGTCTTGCAGAGGGAGATTTCACAGAGGAATTAACGGTTAAAGGCAGTGATGAGGTAGCTCAACTGTCCAGAAGCTTCCAAGCGATGACCCTGCGCCTAAAAGAAATGATTGGACATGTACTCGTCACCTCAAATACTGTGGTCACCGATTCCAATTCTTTAAGAGAACGTGTTGAGGTCCTAAATGAAATGGCAGACCACTCTAGTACATCTGTTGTAGAAATTGGTAAAGGTAGTACGACCATCGCGAGCAGCGCTCTAGATAATTCAAAAGCTATGGAAGAAATCAATTTCGGCATTCAGCATATTGCTTCAGCAGCCACCGAAGTCACTGAGCAGATCAGTGAAGCTTCCGCTGAAGCGATTGGCGGTAATGAGATTGCCCAAAGTGCCGTTCTGCAAATGCGCCATGTTGAACGTGCCTCCCTGCAGTCGCTGGAGCAATTACAAGTTATGAATGAACGTTCAGTAATGATCGGAGAAGTCGTTCATAGTATTACTGAAATTACGAAGCAAATCCAAATGCTGTCGCTCAATGCTTCGATCGAAGCAGCACGTGCAGGAGAACATGGACGCGGCTTTGCCGTGGTTGCCGGAGAAGTACGCAAGCTTTCCGAACAATCCCGTAATGCGAATGAGCAGATTCGTGATTTCCTACTCGGACTTCAGGAAGATATGAATCGCTCCGTTACTGAGATGAACCATGTGAATTCTGAGGTAGCCTCTGGGGTAGGCAAGGTGGCAGAAGCGGGCGATGCCTTCAATCACCTTCTGATTCTGATCCAAAGCATCAATCAGAATATTCAATCCGTATCTGCGGCGACGCAGCAAATCTCAGCAAGTACAGAAGAAGTTAGTGCTTCCGTTGAGGAAACCGCACAAATCACTTCAAGATCCCAAGAAAGTGCGGACACACTATCCGAGAACTCCGAGCGCCAACGTATAGAGCTTGAAGGACATGCAGTAACCGTGCAGCATCTATATGAGCAGGCTAAGAAGCTTCAGGAAGCTGTGCAACAATTTAAGATCTAAAGCTTAGGCTTAAATAAAAACAACCCGTTCACACGAAAGTGTTGAACGGGTTGTTTTGTTAGTGTCTCGGCCCCCAAAGAATGACCGAAACGCCGATCACACAAATAACAGCACCAACCCAGTCATATACATCGGGTGTTTTCTTGTCTACTAGCCAGCCCCAGAACACAGCGAGTACGATAAACACCCCGCCGTAGGCTGCGTACACTCTTCCGAAGGACGGAAACTTCTGCAACGTAGGGATGATGCCATAGCTTATCAGAATCAAAGAACCTACCAAACCGTACCAGAGAGGTCTTGATTCTCTTAGCCATAACCATACTAAGTATCCGCCTCCGATCTCAGCAAGGCCGGCAATTACAAATAGTAGAATGGCAGCAACCATGTCATCCCTCTTTCCTATTGAACTCTAAAAATATCACCATGTGGACCTGCAAGCATCCGGGCCACCAAACAACTGGACCCACAAGCATCAGCAGTGGATATAAACAGATTGAGCCAGCTGGCTACTATGCGTCACCCGCAGGAGCCACTCACATGAAATTGTGCTGGAGCAGCACTAATACTAGTAGGAGCACAGCCTCTAGCAGTTCATTCAGCGCGCCGTACACATCGCCGGTGAGCCCGCCGAGCCGGCTGCTAATCCGCCGCGCAGCCACGGTGCCGCTGGCCAAGGCCGCAGCCGGCAGCAGTAACGCTGCCGCCAGATGCAGCGGCCACGCGGCTAAGCCAGCGCCGAGCGCCAGAGGCGCACCGGCTGCGGCTAGCGAGAGCAGCGCGGCTATCGCCAGCGCGCGCCGCTCATGCGAGGGAGCGAGGCCGGCGAAGCTCGCAGCCAGCCCCTCGTTCCCGCGGGCAATGGGATAACGCACCATAGCCCGCACCATATACCAGCGGCTCCAGATCGCTGGCAGCAAGAGCAGTGGCAGCTCGTAATAGGCGTAGCCTTCGATTAATGCTGCCACTAAAGAGACCTTTAACAGCAAGAGCAGCACGCAGGCGAGCACACCCATCGCACCCACACGGCTGTCCTTCATAATCTCCAGGATCCGTTCCCTCGGTCGGTAGCTTAGCAGACCATCCGCACTGTCCATCCAACCATCGAGATGCAGGCCGCCAGTAAGTCCTACCCATAAGATAAGGGTAATAACAGCTGCTGGCCAAGCCGGTAAAATCCAACCCGTCAAAGCTGCCCCAGCAGCTACGCACAGTCCGATAGCTGCACCCACCACAGGATAGAACAGCACACTTCGGCGCAGCAGCTCAGGAGAAAATCCAGGGTCACTCTTTACAGGAAACCGGGACAAAAACTGAAAGGCAGCCGCGGCAGCATCCCTGCGCTCCCTCATAAACGATACTCCCTGCTCTTGAGTTCAATTGGAATGCCCGCAGTCACTAAAAAAACCTGCTCGCATTGCCGAGCAAGCAGCGCGTTCATACGTCCTGCCAGATCACGGTACAATCGGCCAAGCGCATACTCCGGAACAATACCATCTCCAACCTCATTAGTGACCAAAATGAGGTTTCCTTGAAATGTGTGTACACTGTCTTCAAGTCTTGTAATCTCGCTCTCAATCAACTCTTGCCTATCCGTAAATCCTTCCATGGCTAGCAGTACATTCGATAACCACAACGTTAGACAATCTACGAGAACCGCCTTTTCACCAGATAAACGCTTAAGAAGATCTGGCAAATCATAAGGCTCCTCTAACGTCTCCCAAGCATATCCGCTTTGCGAGCGCTGTTGCTGATGCAGTGCAATCCGTTCATTCATTTCATCATCAAACGCTTGTCCGGTTGCAACATAGAAGGCCTGATCTGCCAGTGACGACATCAGTTTTTCTGCAAAACCACTTTTCCCGCTACGCGCCCCTCCCGTTACAAGAATACTCATTGTTTCCCAGCTCCAGAGATGCCTGCACTTTCAAAGGTGGCCATTTCGCTCAAAATGCGGCATATCGCCTCAATTAAATGAAGGGACAATACGCCTCCAGTTCCTTCACCCAAACGAAGACCCAGGTTAAACAACGGTTCAAGCCCAAGCCGCTCCAGCATCAGCTTATGTCCTTGTTCTCCAGATAGATGGGAGCCTATCATATAAGCAATGGATTCTGGCGCAAGCGCCTTCGCCACAAGAGCTGCCGCACCCGAAATAAAACCATCCAAAATGACAGGTACCCTGGCAGCAGCTGCGCCAAGAATCAGACCCGTCAAACCGGCGATTTCCAGTCCCCCTACTTTGGACAATACATCCAGCGGATCTGCCGGATTCGGCTGATTCACCTTTAAAGCGCGTTCCACAACTGCAATCTTATGTAGTAAACGTTCATCATCAATTCCCGTTCCTCTTCCAACGGCTACTTCAGGTGGTATTCCTTTTAGAGCACACAGAATAGCTGCGCTAGCCGTTGTATTCCCTATGCCCATTTCACCTGTAATAAAAATCTCTGTCCCGTTCTCAATCGCTTCTTGTGCGATTCTTATACCTACAAGCACAGCATTCATCGCTTCTTCACGACTCATCGCAGGTCCCACGGCTATATTATCCGTTCCTCGGCGCACTTTACAATCAATCAGATCCTCATGACTAAGGTCGCCGTTAACACCGATATCTACGAACTTTACCTCAGCCCCAGCTTGACGTGCCAGTACATTCACAGCCGCTCCTCCGCTGAGAAAATTATAGGCCATCTGCATTGTGACTTCCTGTGGAAACGCGCTAACTCCCTCGCAGCATACACCGTGATCGGCAGCCATAACAACTACCGTTCGTTTGGTGAAACTAGGCTGCTCCGTACCCGAAATTCCGGCGAGCTTAACGGCCAGCGTCTCCAATTGTCCCAGGCTGCCCGGTGGTTTAGTTAGAATGTTCAAGCGGTGCTCCGCCTTTAGGAAAGACTGTTCATCCGCTGGTGTGATTCGTTTAATTACTTCTTGAATAGATGAAATCATATTTTAACCTCCAATTAAAGATATCCGTATAACCTATTCTATCTTATCTACACATAAAAGCCCCCATCTATGATAGATGGGGACCACTAGAATTACAACTTCACTTTCATAAATCCTTCGATTCTCTCCAGCGCTTCCGTCAATTTTTGTAGGGATGCTGCATAAGAGCAGCGAATATACCCTTCTCCACCCGCTCCAAACACATGCCCCGGAACCGCAGCAACACCAACCTCCTTGAGCAGCTGCAAAGCGAAAACTTCTGACTTCATTCCGGTATTAGCGATGGAAGGAAAGACATAAAATGCACCCTCCGGCTCGTGGCAAGGTAAACCAATAGATCGAAATCCACTAACCAGCAGCTTTCTTCGCTCATCAAAGCATCGTTTCATGTGGTCCTTATGCTCCATACCGTTCCGCAGTGATTCAATGGCAGCAATTTGACCTAGTATCGGAGCACACATCGCAGTGTACTGATGGATTTTGAGCATCGCAGCAATTAATTCCTGATCACCACAAGCATAACCCACTCTCCAGCCAGTCATCGCAAAGGCTTTGGAGAAGCCACTAATGACAATCGTTCGTTCCAACATCCCAGGAAGAGAGGCAATACTTACATGCTGACTATCATAGGTTAGCTCGGCATAGATTTCATCTGAAATGACAAGTAAGTTATTCTCTTTTACAATCTGTGCAATGGGTAGCCAATCCTCGTAAGTCATTACTGTTCCTGTAGGATTAGTCGGAAAATTCACCATAAGAATCTTGGAACGCGGGGTAATCACCTGCCGCAACGCTTCAGGAGTAAGTTTAAAACCCTGTTCGGCTGAAGATTCAACCTCTACCGTAACCCCACCGTTCAAATGAGTAATCGGCGAATACGCAATATAGCTCGGAGAAGGGACGATAATCTCATCCCCGGGTGTAATAAAGGCCCGCAGAGCCAAATCCACGGCTTCACTGCTTCCCACTGTAACCATAATCTCGTTAGTTGGCTCATAGCGGAGATTGAAGCTTGTGTGCAGATAAGAGGCGATCTCTTCTCTAAGCTCCAACAAGCCGGAATTTGGTGTATACATCGTCTCCCCATTATTCAAAGCACGAATACAGGCAGCTCTTACATGCTCCGGTGTAACGAAATCAGGCTCGCCTACACCAAGCGATATAATATCCTGATTCCCAGTACTTAGGTCAAAAAAAGCCCGAATCCCCGAGGGAGCAATCTCCCGTACACGCGGAGTAATCCATTCATTATGCATGACTGAGCACCTCTTCTTTCGGACTCTTTTCTGTTAGGGAAAGGGAAATGATCTCATCCAGCAGTCCGCTGAAGCTGTAACCTGCCGCTTGCGCGCTTTTTGGTAAAAGACTCGCCTTCGTCATGCCCGGTAATGTGTTCACCTCCAGCACATATGGAATACCATCCTTAATGAGCATATCCACCCTTGCGTACACGCTGCATTTTAGTGCTTTGTAGCAAGTTAAGGCTGCATCACGTACTCGCTCATACACCTCAGCTGGTAGATCAATGACTCGTTCGTCTGCCCCGCCATCTTCGTATTTCGCACTGTAATCGAACCACTCCGCATGCGCCGAGGTGATTCCCAAAACGGGCAGCATCTCTCCATTTAGAATAGAGCAAGTGATTTCCTGGCCTTGAATGTAGCTCTCGATCAGAATCGACTGATCACAGGCAAAAGCCTTCTGTACTGCGCTCAACAGCTCCTCGCTACTGCTCACCTTTTCCATACCGATACTCGAACCGCCTGCACATGGCTTCACCATAACAGGATATCCAATCCGCTCTACGGCTTCTTGAGAATAATCCTTCATACTATCCCAGCACAGCCAATCCGCCGTATTGACGCCTGAGCAGCGCATAAGCTTTTTGGAAAGATCTTTATCCATACAAATGCTGCTAGACAAAACGCCACTACCCGTATAAGGAATCCCCATTGTCTCCAGCGTCCCCTGAACCGTACCGTCCTCTCCGTAAGCTCCGTGGAGCGCAAGCAGCGCGATATCGATTCCTTTTGCCTGCTCAATAAGCTCTTCACGCTTGGTAATCACTATTGGAGCAACCTCATATTTATTGGGATCTAGATTCTTCAAAATCTCTCTACCGCTATTCATGGATACCTCATACTCTGAGGACACCCCGCCCATAATTACGCCTACCTTCATCTTCATCTCAAGCACCTCTTTATCCCATTAGTTGTCGTGCTGTTCTGCCAATAATCTCGATCCCCTTGCGGATATCCTCATCCGTCACTCTGGAGAAACCGATCCGTATCGTATTTTGACCTTTACCGTCTGTGAAGAATATATCTCCTGCTGTAAAAATAACCCCTTGCTCATGACAGGCCGCTAGCAGCGTCCTTGTATTAAAACCCTCCGCGAAGGTTACAAAAAGATGCAATCCGCCATCCCCTGATAACGCCGTATAAGGAATAAACTCCTTACAGCATTGCAGGGTTAATTCATATTTTCGTTTATATTCCGCTCTGGCTTTTTTCAAATACTTCTCTAAATGGCCACCTAATAAGTACTGATACAAAATGGATTGATCCAGCGTCGAGGTATGAATGGTACGTGCGCGCTTGACGCTTTCGAGAGAATAGATCAGCTCCTGATCTGCCAGCACCCAGCCTACGCGTAGTCCCGGAAATAATACCTTTGAGAAGCTACCTAGATAGATCACGCTGTTGCCGCTCCCTGCTGCTGCGATAAGTGGAGCCACATGTGAGCCCGAATAGCGTAACTCCTCGTTAAAACCATCCTCGATCACTGGTATTTGGTACCGGTTCATCAGCTTCATTAGCCTCTGTCTTTTCTCGGGAGACATTACAATGCCGGTCGGATTATGATAAGAGGGGACAAAGTAGGCACAGTCAAAAGCTTGCTCCTGCAATGCCTTCTCCAGCTCAACCAGATCAATCCCATCACGCTCCATAGGAATCCCGGTGATCTCAAAGCCATTCAGCTTCAGATTTTTGATCGCCGTATGATGCGTTGGATTCTCACAGATGACCGAACCATTCTTTTTGCTAAGTGCAGACAATACAATATCGAATCCCTCTGTAAAGCCATTGGTGATCAATATATCCTTGCCTTTCATTTCAACGCCTTTGTGCTCCATATACTGCTTCAAATAGTCTATTAAAGGCTTATACCCTTTGGCATATCCATAATTTAGTAAGACGTTGCCTTCCACCGACATACGATCCATAAAGGAGCGTTTCACATTATCTAGATCAAAAAGACTCTCATCAGGTGCGATGCTCGTGAAGGAGATCGTCCCCTTCTCCGCTCGTATGCCGCGCTTCATGATATCCAGATCCTCCGCCAGCCGCGCATGATCATTGATACGCGTCTTCCAGTCCATCGTCCAGGAAGAGATTGTTTCACTGCCGGGAGGTGTAGGTGCCACATAACTTCCCTGACCCTGCACGGCATACGCAAATCCATCATCCTCAAGCTCTGCATAAGCAGAGATTACGGAGTTGCGGCTAACCTTAAGCAATGTGCTGAGTTCTCGTGTGGAGGGCAGCTTTTGATTGCCTTGCAGACCGCCTTTTATGATTAAGTGCTTCATATAGTCTTTAATTTGTATATACACCGGCCGTCCGGCTATGAGCTTAAAATCCTTAAACATCTCTCAATCGCCCCCATGACTATCATGGCACAATCACTCGCTTAAAAAAAGAACCACAGCCATGGGATTTTAATCCGGCTGTGGTTCTATGAGAGGACAAATGCCCAAAAAATCAAGTTATAGATCTATGCTTCGATCACAAGCTCCCCTTCTCCAGCAGGGATCTCAAAACCATTTAAAAACCGGGTTAGTATGTCCTCAGTAATCGGAAATGCGGCATTAGCGTCAAAACGTTCACTCCGGATAAGCAGTCTCTGACGCAATTCATCTGGCTGAATTTTTAAGTGAATCAGTTCCCACACGCCACCATAACTCTCAATAAGTTGCTTGTAATCGTTCCGTCTCTGACGTTGCCAGAAGCTGAAATCGATGACAACATGATGTTTTGCCTGAAGCAGATTCACCAGCTCCCCCCGCAGCTTTATCTCCGACTCTTCTTTATAGGACTCATAATTCTGCTCTGGATAATCCACCCCGAAACGTCCGTGCGTGGCCCAAATATCTTCATCTATCGAAAGTCTGGCGAATCCCTCTTTCTCCAGCTTTTTAGCAAAGGTTGTTTTACCCGACCCCGCTACACCGCACATCATCACTACGATGGAAGCAACACTCGTACGCTTTTGCTGAAGCAATTTTTCAATAACCAACTTTTCACTCAGCATTATAAATGCATCTTCCTTCCACTTGATCTAGTAAATATATTTTTAATTACGGCGATGATGATGGTATACTCATCGTTACAAAATACTTTTTCAAAGGATTGTGATAAGGATATGGTGAAATCAGTCCAGCAGACCTCCTAAAATGAAAAACGAAATAATTTTAGGAGGTCATAATAAATGATTTTTAACCCGATTGTCATTGATAACTGGAGTAGAAAACCCTATTTTGAACATTATTTAAACAATGTCAGATGCACCTATAGCATGACCGCAAATATTGATATCACCCTTCTACTATCAGAGCTTAAGCATAAGGGAATTAAGCTGTACCCAGCACTAATCCACATGATAACTACGGTGGTGAACCGTCATAGTGAATTCCGCACATGCTTTGATTCTGAAGGTAGATTAGGTTATTGGGATAGCTTGTCACCTAGTTTTACAATTTTCCATGATGATGATAAGACTTTTTCAAGCATCTGGACTTCGTACGGTGAAAAGTTTAATGATTTCTATAACCGTTATCTGGATGATATGAAAATGTACGGAAGCGTGAAACAATTTATCGCTAAAGCAAACGAACCACCGAACACCTTCCCTATTTCTAGTATTCCGTGGGTCAGCTTCACGAGCTTTAACCTGAACGTGTATAACGAGGGAACCTACCTGCTTCCCATCTTTACTATAGGGAAATATTTTCAACAAGACAAAAAAATACTATTACCAATATCGGGGCAGTTCCACCATGCCGTGTGCGACGGTTACCATGCCAGCATGCTGTACAATGAATTACAATCACGTGCAGATAACTATAAGGAATGGTTACCTAACATCTAATTATCCACTTTATTCTGTTGACGGCGAACGATAGTTTAAACATAAAGGGTTCCACATATTAGGTATGGCTAATATGTGGAATCCTTTTTTTCATTTGATTTTCTCATCAATCTCCCGAAATATCTGCCGACCATTGCCCGTTCTGCCAAAATAGCCTGAGTACCATTGCTGTTCCCGGAGAAGGTGCAACTGCGCTGTAGAATGTGACACCAGGAATTAACTGTGCAAGGAAATTCCGAATAACACCACCATGTGTGACTACCAACACCCTGTTTGTTATTGTCTCAGCCTTTTTTCCACTAATTTCAGCCTGCACAAATGTATCCTTAGCCGCTCGCCCCAGATCTGACAGGAAGCTACGCAACCGTTCGTCAAACTGCGCCCATGTTTCACCATCCGGTGGTGTAACTGTGGAAGGATTATCAATCCAGCTTCTATACAGTGAGTTATCCTTCAATTCCTCATAAGTACAGCCTTCGAACGTACCAAAATTCATTTCACGCAGGCGCGGATCGTAGACAGCCACCTTCTCTAAAGAAGGAGAAATGTAAGCAAGAGTCTCCCGACATCTAAGCAAATCGCTGCAAAATACACACCAAAAATCATTCGATACTTCAGACTGCTGCTTAAGCTGAGATAGCTGCTCTACTGCACTAGATAGCAACGGGAGATCCGTATGTCCTAAGTAACGATGCTCAGCATTCCACTGAGTTTGCCCGTGGCGAACAAGTACTAATTCTAGCTCTATAGAAGGAAACGCCATGTCTAGCATTAGCCCCCGATCCATATCCATGCCACAACCGCGCATAAGCCTACAAAAATTGAAGAGCAGAGCATCATCATCCGCGAAGTCTGAATAATATCGTCCGGCTCCATCGGTCGTACCGGATCCCCCATATAAGCCCGGAAAGAAGCGACACCATGATATACGTTCTCTCCTCCGAGACGGATACCAAGTGCGCCCGCAACAGCGGATTCTGGATAGCCGCTATTTGGGCTTGGATGGAGACGCGCATCCCTCTTCACCATCTGCAGACAATTGCGCCAATCCAGACGAAGCAGCCATGCACACAGTGCCAAGAGCAATGCTGTAATCCGTGCTGGAATGAAGTTGGCAACATCATCAAGCCGAGCGGATGCCCAGCCGAGATCTCGGTATTTATCATTCTTATATCCCACCATGGAATCGAGTGTGTTTACTGCTCGATAAGCCATAGCAAGCGGCGCGCCACCGATGAGCGCATAGAACAATGGAGAAATAATCGCATCGACGATATTCTCTGCTACAGTCTCTACCGTGCCACGCACAATTTCCGGGGAATCTAGCGAAGTCGTATCACGCCCCACGATCATTCCCAGTACCTTGCGAGCAGCAGGAATATCGCCTTTACGGAGTTCCACGTACACCGCCATCCCTGCATCCTTCAGTCCCTTAGAGGCAATCGTCGTCGAAATTAACCAAGCCTCGGCTAACCAGACGAGCCAAGGTGAGATATATGACAGCAGCCATAGCAGAATGGCTGTCAGTGCCCAAGCACCACCCGCCACACATAGCGGAAGTAACACCCCTGCTCTGCGCAGGCTTTGCGGGTGGGACCATAAACGACGGATCGCCCGCTCCAGAGCCGTGATTGCTTTGCCCATACCAATTACGGGATGGGGCAAGCTACGCGGATCACCTACGAGACGATCAATTACATAAGCCGCAAGCAGTACTAAAGCGATTGTCACAGGCGATCACCTCTGAACATTCTCCAGCAATTCCAGCTACCTATTCTCATTAGCTGTCCTTCCTTGCCTGAACCGATAGCAAACTCCCTGTCACAGCGCTATATACAAGACGCCCGATTGCGCCCCCAAGATCGGTAGCGGTTCCGGCGTAAACATGCTCTGCCTTGAATCGCCCACTTTGGCTCACAGCGAGCACTATCGCATCCGTAGTTGTTCCGGTAGCGATCAGGCCATTCTCGGGATCGGTAATCCCGAGGTCTGCCAGTGCAGCAGCTTTGGCTTCGACAGCTGTCTGCACAGCATTGACCATGGCCGCCGGTGTCAGGCGGCCATCAATACCTAGCATTATGTTAATCGTACCCGGGCGATAAACAGCCAGCACATTGCGTTCCACACCCGCGCGCGCAGCATTTCCTGCGGCGGCAGTAACGCAAACAAAAATACCCGCTGAGCCTATGTCTTCCTCAGCTACCGCTGCATGCTCTAGCGGTACTGCCGTCATCAGACCGGCACAGCCAGACATTGAATAACCCCACTCGCGGAGCTTATTCTCCATATCCTGAACAGGATCACTACATTCATAATTGCGGTCAACATATAAATTGACGGCCCTCTCTAGCCGATTCATTCCTCCACCATAGAACGCACTCGATAAACCATCTGCTTCAGCAGGTAGCTCTAGTAGCAGATGGTTTCCCTTCCACTGTAAAGCAAGCCCTGGCCAGATGGCCGAATGGTACTCTTTTACGCCTCCTGCGAGGTTAAATGGAATCTTTACTTGCACCATATATCGATCTTGCTCCTTCCACAGCACATTACTTTTATCCATTCATCCAATCAGCTTCGCGGTCGCGCCTGTACTTCCCCAACCGCCTCACTTAGAAACTACCTAATTCTCTATTTCAGCAAATGACTATCTGCTCTAAAATCTACTCCAACACATGCCCCAATATCCACCTAAAAATCCGTCCCTCACCCATCTATTGCACTTTATACAACAGATTCGGCTTTATTCACTGGCAAAAGCCATTCTGCTGTATTCCTTGCAATAGAATGTCACGTAAAAACCTAATTCGCATCATTTTCCAAATTTCTATTGTACACAGTGCTATAGAATCGAATTACTGCGCCAGCAAAGCGAGTTCTGTTGTACGAAATACAACGAATGCACTTTGGAGGATGTCCATCAGAAGCTATCTCACCAAACTTTGTCACAACCCTAAGCATGCGAGCTGAAGCCCGCCATCCGGTATCAAATCGCAACTTCTGCGGTACTTGAGTCACTTATTCATTAGAATCCCTGCCTTCTCTACGCCGCGAGTGTCACTTACAGTAGACTCCCATCCCCCTGCGCTACACCAGACACTTTAACAGCAAACCCGCTGCCCTCTAAGCTACACAGTTCACTTATCCGCCAGAATTTCCTTCATCTGTTTTAGCAGCCGGACATTATCCTCATGTCCCTTAACGGCTACTCGGATATGCTCGTCTCCTAGACCGGGGTACATAGCGCAGCTGCGTACCAGTATACCGACACGCCCAAGACGGGTCTGCATCTCAGCCGCACTCCACGGCGAAGGCAGGCCACAGAGCAGAAAGTTGGCTTCGCCTGGCGGCACTTCGCAGCCTAGCTGCATAAGGCCTTGACGAAGCAGCTCCCGTTCCGTGGCGATCAGTTCGCGTGTGCGACGTCCATACTCGTGCCCACACTCAAGGCAGGCTTCGCCCGCCAGCAGCGCCAAACCATTCACGCTCCAGGTAACCTGCTTTCCGGTCATCGCCTTTGCCAGCTCCGGATGCGAAATGGCAAACCCGAGACGCAGTCCGGGAATCGCATAAAATTTCGTCATCGACCGCACCAAAATCGTATGCGGAAACTGATCCAGATCCGGCAAAAGCGTATTTCGTTCTGCTTCTGGAATAAAATCAATAAAGGCTTCATCCACAGCCAAATACGTCCCGTAGCTTTCAGCTTTCTGCGCTAACCAGCGCAGCTCATCCACAGTATACTGAACGCCATTAGGGTTGTTCGGCTGTCCAAGGAACAGCAGATCAACCTTCTCCAGCAGCCCGGCAATCTCATTCACTCCAGCTCGGAAGTGCTGTTCCCTTGTCCCCTGAACAGATAATACTTCTGCGCCGAATTGCACAGCTAGCTGCCGGTACTCAGAGAAACAAGGTTCTACGATACCTACCTTTTGCGGAGCAATCGCAAGCAGCAACAATGCCATAGATTCTGCGGCTCCGTTGCCTACTGTCAACCAACTACTATGTACACCAAGGTCCTCTGCTAGCAGACTTTTGAAGCGTCGATGTCCAGGGTCAGGGTAGGCAACCACCGTAGACAATGCTGTTCTAAGTAGCTCTAAGACGGCTGGCGGAGGCCCGATAGGATTGATGTTTGCACTGAAATCAAGAAATGTGCCACCAGCCTCCTCATAAAGTTCCGCAGCTGTTAGCAAATCACCACCGTGGCCGTATTTTTCAAGCATATTTACACTCCCTCTATCCACTTTCGTTTGTTCGATATGTATCTCATTGCCACCATTATTGCGTCTTTACCGGGATTACGTCAATGCTCACTAAAGGAAATACCTGAATACCCGTTTGCCTCAAATCGACATTAAAATCTACGAGATGTCAAAAGATAATAAAGTTCTAGACTGGCAGCCTCATCAGATCTATGGACACGCTGTCCCGAACCCGCTTCGGCTTGAAGATGGGAACGGGATATCGTCTACATGATCACCTGTACAATAAAGAAAGATGCTATGCCGAATACGAAAAAAAGAAGTCGACCATTTCGTTGGTCGACTTCTAATTTTTTTCTATTGCGCGGTCAAAATTTGTGGACCTTCAGCCGTAATGGCAATCGTATGCTCGTATTGGGCGGCGAGCTTGTTGTCCATCGTCCGTGCGGTCCAGCCGTCCGGATCGATTGTCATCAAGTAGGTACCTTCGGTGATCATGGGCTCAATCGTGAACACCATACCTTCCTTGATACGGGGGCCTTTTCCAGGCTTGCCGACATGCATATAAGTCGGCTCCTCGTGCAGGTCGCGGCCGATGCCATGAGCGAGAAGGTCGCGCACGACGCCGAAACCGTGTGATTCCGCATGCCGCTGAATCGCGCTCGTCACGTCGCCGAGTCGATTGCCGGGCTGAGCCTGCTCGATGCCCAGGTTAAGACATTCCTTCGTGACACGCATCAACTTCTCGGCCATCGGCGAGATCTGCCCGACCGCATAACTCCAGGCCGAATCGCCGAGCCAGCCATCGAGCTCAGCGACCGTGTCGATCGTCACGATATCGCCTTCCTCAAGTGGTTTATTGCTAGGGAAGCCATGCGCGATTACATCGTTGGCGGAGGCACACGTCACATATTGATAGCCTCTATAGCCTTTCTGGTATGGCTTTGCGCCGTGCTTCAACATAATGTCCTCGAATATGCGCTCAATCTCGTTGGTGGTAATACCCGGTTTGATAAGCGGGGCGATTGTACGATGACATTCAGCCACCACTTGGCATGCCTTGCGGATAGCCTCAATTTCATGCTTGCTTTTTAAAATGACCATGTTCGTATCAGGACCCCTTCGTAATAGCTTGGATAGCGAGTCGGGCGATTCGATCGACGTTCAGATCGGAATTGCCCGCATAGTAGTGCAGCCCACAGCAACCGACCAGCACGGCAAGCATATGGTCGACGCTGTCGTCTTCGCACTGGGCGATCGATTGGAGTGGAACGTAAAGGCGTTCCATAAACCGTCTCTTGGCGTGGTGTCGATCCCTTTCAGACAAGCCTACATAATGTTCCGCCGCCATTTTGTAGACGAGATATGCGCGGGCGTCCGACTGCCACAGCTGGAGCAGCGCTTTACAATACATCAACAACTGCCTGTCATCCGGTGGGCTGCCGCTGATGTTCGCCCATTTGGCGATAACTTGCTCACATCGCTCAAAGCCGCTTTCTAATACATCTTCTATTAATAAATGCCGGTTGGGATAATAATGGTATACTGTGCCGTAACCAAGACCTGCCTCGCGGGCGACGTCGCGAATATCAAAGCTGCCGCCCGTGCGAAAGTAGGAGCGCGCGGCGACGTCCAGGATCTGTTCTTTGCGCTGTATGCGTATGAGCTCATTTTGTTCTTTGGTACGGGGGCACATAGCGTGTAACCTCCTTATTTAGACCTGCAAATTTGTCAATATAAAAATAGTAACCCATGGGCTGAAGAAATGCAAAAGATTTTGTTGATTTTCGATAAAATGAAGTACTGAACAATAAGACTGGGCGCTGGAAATTCTTCAATTTAAAAATCGCATTCATTCAACGAATCCAGCCTAATACTTTATTTCCACCGAATCACGAAGCGATCTCTTTTGTTAAAAAACTGCTTTTGGTTTAAAATGAGAACTGTAATCAATTTTGCTGCAACGGAGGAATTCACTATGATTTTTATTGATAACACAGGGATTACTGACGCTTCCATCAATTTGGCGATTGAGGAATATGCGCTGAAACACTTGCCGATGGACGAGAGTTACCTGCTTTTTTATATTAACAGCCCATCTATCATCATCGGTAAACATCAAAATACGATTGAAGAAATCAATCAGGAATATGTTAAAGAGAATGATATTAAGGTTGTGCGGCGTTTGTCCGGCGGTGGAGCTGTCTATCACGATCTCGGAAATCTTAACTTCAGCTTCATTACTAAGGACGACGGCCAATCCTTCCATAACTTCCTGAAATTCACCCAGCCGGTGATCGACTACTTACAAAGCATGGGTGTAAACGCTGAGCTTAGTGGACGGAATGATCTTCAAGTCGGCGAACAAAAAATTTCCGGCAACGCTCAATTCTCCACACGTGGACGCATGTTCAGCCATGGCACACTGATGTTTGACCTCAATTTGGACAATGTACAAGCTTCTCTAAAAGTAAATCCAGAGAAGTTCAAATCGAAGAGCACCAAATCCGTACGTAGTCGCGTAGCCAACATCAAAGAGCTGCTAGGTACAGACATGACCATTGAAGAGTTCCGCTCCGGTCTCCTACGTTCGATCTTTGGCATGGAGCCATCCGAGGTCCCTCAGTATAAGCTTCAGGAAGCAGACTGGGACAAAATCCACGAAATTTCCAAAGAGCACTACCAGAACTGGGACTGGAACTACGGTCTGTCACCAAAAAGCAACGTCAAACACACACGTAAATTCCCTGCTGGAATTATTGATATTCGTATGGATATTGAGGATTCCCTCATTAAGGACATCAAAATCTATGGTGACTTCTTTGGGGTTGGTGACGTAGTAGATGTTGAAAATGCACTTCGTGGCAAACGTTATAATGAGGCAGAGGTTAGAGAAGCATTAGCTGATCTGGATTTGAAGCATTATTTCGGACGTATTGAGCCGGAGGACTTTATCGGACTGGTTTTCTTAGAGGAATAGTTACACAAAAATAAAGGGGCCTGCTTATCCTATGCGCAATTTGCGTAAAGAATAGACAAGCCCCTCTTTCATATTCATTTTAGTTCAAGGAGAAAGTATAAATACATAGACAACGAACGCTAGAGTCAGCATGATGCAGATGTTCTCTACGGCTCCACCTTTTTTCGTGCCTGTACTCATTAGCTTTAGACGCAGCTTAAAGGGAATTGGCGGCAATGGTGTAATTCCTCTTTGAGTAAGGGAGTCTGCCAGTAGATGAAGTGCATACGACATACCGCCAGCTATCCACAGACTGCCACTATCATTTATACCCGCTGAGGCAAAATACAATAAGGCGCTCCAGCCCGCAACTCCATACAAGGTATGTGTCAGTCCACGATGAGGAACAACCGATGAGACTACAAGCACGCACGCTGCAATGTAGTTCCATGGATCATAGGCTTCCCCGAACGCAAAGAGTGCTATGGCAATCAAGATCATGACCAAATGGCGCAGCTTTCGACTAGGCAGGAAAGATACACTTCCGACTAGCAGTGCAAGCACAATATTCCAAGGACGTTCCACGATTCCGGCAAAATAGAGATAGATCGCCGCGCCTATCAAAGCAATTTGCAGCGCTCTTAATAGAAATTCTGGAATCGCCTTGCGCACAAGCAGCGAATTCGGTTCATCAATATCAGGCAGCAAAGAGCTTAACGCTGCGACCGCAATAACTGGAATCGTAATCTCGTGTGACATCAAACTCATTACAGATAGGGTAACCCCAGTGCTGATTATTAAATGGGATCTGCCCATCATGGTGAAACCGCTCCTTTCTAAGATGCGAAAAACAAGAACAAATGTGCGGTTATCGAAGTATATCAAGACCCTGTTTTTTTGTCTAGCCTAATCCCTTAAATCCCTTTAAATATAAGCCTTTGAGCGATTCCTATCTTGTCCTCCCCATGAATATACGATACAATTTGGACAACTTGACCTTGTCGTTCTTACAAGGACGGCATTTGCCGAAGAGAGGATGACCTAAGAAGTGAAGCGTTCCCGTATGGCCGATTTTAGCCTGCTACTTGTGGCGATGATGTGGGGATGCACCTTTCTGATTGTTCAAAATGCTGTCAAAGTGCTCCCTCCACTCGCGTTTAACAGCATCCGCTTTACAGGTGCTGCCCTGTTGCTGGCTCTAATCACTTTTATTTTTTACCGCAAGGAGTGGAAACAGCTAAGTTTCCGCATGGTACGTGATTCTCTGCTGCTAGGCCTTTTTTTGTTTATGGGCTATGGCTTCCAGACCATGGGACTTCTATATACAACCACCTCCAATACCGGGTTTATTACCGGTCTATCGGTCGTATTGGTTCCGTTTCTCTCTCTGGCGCTACTAAAGCATGCCATTTCACGTTACACTTGGTTCAGCGCGGCGCTTGCCGCGGTAGGTCTTTATCTGCTGACCTTCACCGGCTCTGCCTTGTCCCTGAATAAAGGCGATGCTTTGATCTTGCTCTGCGCCATAGCTTTTGCGCTACAAGTCGCATATACTGGCGTTTATGCACCTCATTATCCGGCGTTGCCGCTGGCAACCTTGCAGCTCGCCTTCGTTGGACTGTTCAGTATTGTCGCTTCGCTTATCTTTGAAGGAGCTGCACCGCTGGCACACAGCGCAGAGCTTATCAAGGACCCGGACGTTCTCTGGGCACTTTTAATCTCTATTGGTCCTACCAGCGCTTTTGCTTTCTGGATTCAAACCGCTTGCCAGAAGTACACTACGCCTTCCCGGGTAGCCATTATTTATGCCACAGAACCTGTATTCGCTGTTCTGACAGGCTTAGCCTTTGGCGGAGAAACGCTTGGTATGTCCGCTCTGCTCGGTTGTGGTTGTATTCTGGGAGCTATGCTTATGGCAGAGCTGAGTCCGGAACCGGGTCAGAATCAACATAAAAAGAATTATTTTTCCAAATTACATTTATTTAGAAAGAGATAAGGAGAGAGACAAATGTACAAATTGATCGCGATTGATATTGATGACACTCTAATTAACGATGATAAGGAAGTAACACCCGCTACACAGACTGCGCTTGAAGAGGCTGTAGCCGCTGGCGTTGTTGTAACCCTTGCTACAGGCCGAGCTTATGCTTCTGCACAAGCCATTGCCCGTCAAACTGGACTTAACGTGCCAATCATCACTTACCAAGGCGCACTCGTTAAGAACTTGCTCGATGAAAAGGTACTATATGAGCGTTACGTACCACAAGATGCGGTACACAAGCTGTTCACTTACTGTGTGGAGCATAATCTGCATTTGCAAACTTACATTGACGACAAGCTGTATGCCCGTGAAGACAACCAGAAGATCAAAGATTATACAGACCTGAACAAAACGCCATATTATATTGAACCAGATTGGGAGAAGCTTGTCCCACAAAAAACACCAAAAATGCTGATTATCGATGATCCTGCATTCTTGGATGAGCTGGCTCCAATTCTACGTGAATTGCTCGGCGATTCCGTGCATATTACCAAATCTAAACCACAATTCCTAGAAATCATGCATCATGAAGGAACCAAGGGAATTGCGCTTGAATTCCTAGCCAATCATTTTGGTTGTGATCTCTCCGAGACTATGGCTATGGGTGACTCTTGGAACGACCATGAGATGCTGGAAGCTGCCGGTCTTGGCGTTGCTATGGCGAACGCTATTCCCGCGCTGAAAGAAATTGCTGATTTCATAACCCTAAGCAACAATGAAGATGGCGTAAAATACGCGATTGATAAATTCATTCTCAATAAAGTGAACTAAATCGGCTGAACTTAATAGTTTTAGTGATAAAGTTCAGTTGCAACTACGGTGAATATTTGGACTTACGGTCGCTGTTAGGTTTGAATTTCATGATTTAAACCGTTGTCAACGGTAGAAATTCAAACCTAAAGGCGATCGCTTACGCTCCTACAGTTCCAAACTTTCCCCTCCATTGCTCCTTCCTTTACCTCAAGTTCTTAAGTTCAATCTATATAAATTCACTTTTTTAAGAAAAGGGTGTTGCTACGCCATATTTTATGACGTTGCAACACCCTTTTGTTATTTCAGCAAGCTCGGTATTCCTGTAGATGCAAACTCTAATGCCTCTTGCTCACCCTCCCCAGCCTCTTCCTCTTCCAGCTGAGAATAGTACAAGCCATGATATCTTCCTTCTGCTGCAAGTAGCTCCTCGTGGGTACCACTCTCCACAATTTCACTGTTCTCCATCACTATAATGACATCAGCGTTCTGAATCGTTGATAGACGGTGAGCGATAACGAGTGTGGTTTTGTCTCCCATTAATTTACGAATCGCTTGCTGCACCAGCTTCTCCGATTCATTATCAAGCGCAGCAGTAGCTTCATCCAGCAACAAAATTGGAGAGTTCCTAAGAATCGCTCTCGCAATCGATAGTCGCTGGCGTTGTCCACCGGACAGGCGTGAACCTTCCTCACCGATATCTGTATCGAGGCCCTCCGGTAAGTCCATTACAAAATCATAAGCGTTCGCTTGTCGCAAAGCTTCCAGAATTTCATGCTCATCTGCATCTGGATTTCCATTTCGGATGTTATCACGGATACTTCCTGTATAAAGCCCAGACTCTTGCGGCACATAAGAGAAGTGACTCCTAAGTTTGGCTAAACTCATCTCGCTTGTCTTCTCATTATTTATAAACACTTCACCCTCATCAGGTTCATATAACCCAAGGAGTACCTTAAAAAGTGTAGATTTCCCTCCACCGCTCGGTCCCACAATTGCCATTTGAGCCCCTTTGTGAAGCTCTAAGCTGATTTTGTTCAAACTACGTCTCTCCGCTCCCGGATAAGAGAAGGATACCGAGGACATGACCATACGCTCAAATTCAGGCTGTTTCGTAGCTGCTTCGGGTAAAGCCTCCACTTCTACAGGGCTATCCAACACTTCAAAGATCCGTCCCGCCGCCCCAAGTGATTGCTGCATCGAATTGATCAGTCCTGGCAATGCCGAGAACGGCATCACTAAATAATTCATGAGCTGGATGAAAGCAATCATCGCACCGACCTCAAGTGATCCTTTTGCCACAAAATAACCAGCCACGACCAGCGCCAGAAGAAACGTAAAGTTTCCCAAAAAAGAGGAGAATGAGCCAGTAGCTCCCTCTATTCTTCCCCGTTTTAATTCTTCGGAAGTGATATTCTCACTATGTTCCTGATATTGCTTCATTAGTCTGCGTTCAATGCTAAAGGATTTAAACACCATACTACTGCCTAGAATGTCATGTAAAAAGGAAGTAATCTTGCTCATATTAGTCTGAATCTTCACACTGTTCTCACGCATCGCTGAACCGAAGATTTTTCCCGTAAGGAACATCAAAGGACCCATTGCAAAACAGATCAATGCCAGTAGCCAGTTAATATAGAGCAAATAACCAAAAGCCGCGAGAGCAAGCAAAGGGTTACGGATTAAATCAATCATTACCTCGCCGGTAGCATTACCCACAGATTGATTATCATTAGTAAAGCGGGACAACAAATCTCCGGAGTGATTACGGTCAAAATAAGACTGAGGAAGAGCTAAAGCATGTCGCATCATATCTAGCCGCAGTTCATTTCTGATCTTGGCTGAGATTTTATTTTTGAGATAGCGATCGAAAAAACCGTTGATTGCACTCACTAATAAGTAGATTAATCCGAATATAACCAGCCCTTTAAAAGCTTTCACATCAAGTCTAACCGCCGCATCCGTAATTACTGAGAGCAGCCAAGCAATCGTTAAATCCAGAACAATCCCAAATAAAGTCGTAAACAATAAAACCGTATATAAGAGCTTGTGCCTTAACATGTATGTACTTAATCTTGAGAAAACACCTTTCTGCTTCAAAAAAATCAGCCCTCTCCCCTATTAGCTACTTATTACTCCCTTCCTGTCGTTGATAATTATTCTATATATGTAAATATAAGACGGCAATACTTTCTGATTATAAAGGATAAGCATGATTCTGAATACCGAATGCAATAGATATCACAAAAGGGACATCAACAGTCTGAGATTTGTCCGAGTGATGCCCCTTAGCCAAATCGCATATATATTGTTGCTGTCTTTTTCATGTATACTAGAACCAGTTTGACTATCTTAGCAAAAATAGAGGAGTAACTTCACAACATGATCAAAAGACTTACTGCACTATTTTCAATTCCCTCTTATGCCTTACTCTTTTTATGTATGCTACTTCAGGGAATGGGGATTTCACTCAGTTCACCCTTCTTATCCATTTATTTCACGGAACAGCTTGGCGTATCTGTCGGATTGTTTGGTGTTTTTCTAGCCACCACGTTAATTGCCGGAATATGGATCAGTACACTAATCGGGAGACGCTCTGACCTCGGCTTAAATCGAAATAACATTTACCTTGTTGCCACACTCTGTAATGCGCTGGCATATAGCGGGTACTTGCTCATTCAGGATTTCACGATCTTGTTCATCTACATGATTGTGTTCACCGCCCTCGGTGCACCAGGGATGCCTCAATTGTTCGCCATTGCTAGAGAAGCAGTGAATAAGAGCAATTTTACGGATACTGCGTTTGCTAATTCTACCTTGCGTTCAGCTTTCTCTCTTGGCTTTATTACAGGTCCTTTAATCGGCACCCTGCTAATCGCTGCTGTTGGGTTTAAGGGGATTTTCACGGGTACGATCGGAGTATTCCTGCTTGTTGCCTTACTCGTTTTCTTCTTTCTCAAATCAAATACAGATACAGAGCTGAGCAGCAACAAGGCTGAAGTAAAAGTAAAAACTTTCCGGCTCAGTCAGAACCGCAATATTCTGCTTCCTTTTCTGATTCTGATACTCATGTATGTAGCTCACTGGACGAGCAGCATCAATACGGCCCTCTTTATTACAAACAATTTAGGGGGATCGACAAGTGATGTCGGTCTAGTCAGCAGTATATGTGCTGCGCTCGAAATTCCATTTATGATTATGCTCGGTCTACTCAGTGCGAAGTACAGTAACCGAGCCTTGATGATGTGTGGGGCCATTTTAGGAGGAGCATATTATCTCGTTGTCATTTTCTCAGGCGAGATGTGGCAGATGCTTGCAGCCCAAGTTCTACTAGCCGTTTTCGTTGCTGTGATATCAGCAATTGGCATTAGCTACATCCAGGATCTGCTCCCAAACATGCCTGGGTATGCATCCACTCTTTACTCTAATTCATCCACGATCGGTAGACTGATTGGGAGTCTTGTTGGCGGGGGCTTAGCCAGTATTGTAGGTTACCGGTATTCATTTGTGCTCTGTTTTATACTCATCATTGTTTCCTTAGTCATGCTCGCGGTAAGCGGACGTCACCCTTTAAATGAACCAGAACAATTAACTGTTTAATCCGTTTATTTCTACTTGCCCATTCTCTTCTAAAGTGAAGAGACTGGGTTTTTGTATATTGGAATTCTCATACCTGTCTGGGCTAGAGTAACGTTCTCCGGTAAAATATATGCTTCTCTCATATCTACATCATGCGACATATGGGTATACACTGCCTTTTTAGGCTTCACGATTTGCAGTAGCTCCGCTGCCTCCGTCATGTCGTACACAGAGCGAGTGGATAGCTCCGCCGCTTCGTAATAGAAGCTTGTACCAAGGACCAGCAAGTCCGCCCCATGCATCAGGCGTGTCTCCTCAGCCCCAAGAGATATGGAATCAGGACAATACACCCATGTATAACCCTCCTTCTCTAGCCGAAAGGCGTACGAATATCCATTCTTACCATGGTTTACTTTCCAGGTATCTATCTTCCAGCCGTCCAGTTCTATCCCTTCATCACAGGGAATCATCTCGATGTGATTTCGCAGCCAAGGGTATTGCCGTTCGATAATAGGAATAACTTCTGCTGGAGTATAAAGTTCACCCTTAATGCCCGTCCATCGACAAGCATCTGCCCATTCCGGTAGCCCACCAATATGATCAAAATGAGCATGCGTCACCAGCAGTCTTCGCATATTCAGAACTCCCTGCGCCTCCATCTGACGTCGCCAATCTGGCCCACAATCAATCACTAGAAAGTCACTGCCATTATCTATAAGTACAGAGGAACGCAGCCTTGTATTGCTCCCATGCTCCCTTGCTTCTGTGCAGGTCTCGCAGCTGCAATATATCCGTGGAACACCCATGGCATCCCCAGTACCCAAAAACACCAACGTATCCATAATCTATCTCTCCTTCAGTTCCCATCAAGGAAGTCTTAAATTATCATATGTCTATCTTAAAGATGCTCACCAAAATATCCCCACAAAGTGAAGCTTTGCTTCGATGCGTACCCAGGTACTTTGCGGGGGCCCCAAATATATACTTTCGTCAAAAAAGTCATCCCTTAAGCAGTTGCCCTGCTAGGATGACTCTATTTTTACACCTCTACCTATATTCCGGCAAGTACCTGATACCAAATTCCCCGCTTGGAATAAAGCGTGCTTCGCACCTCATCCCAGCCCCCTAAATAATTGATATCGAAGAGACCCGCTGGATCGGGGTAGCGGCTTTTGTTCTCCGCATAGACCTGTTTATCTACGGGACGAAAGCCATATTTTGCAAAGATCTCTTGTGCCTGTGGGGTCATCAAGAAATCAACTAATGCTTCTGCTGCCGCGCGTGTCCCATGCTTATCCGCATACTTCTCTACGACAGCCGCTGGGTTCTCAATCAGCATTGTATTTTTAGGAATAATGATTTCATATTTAACACCCTGAGCAATCCGGGCCAGCAGTTCATTCTCATAGGTGACAATGACATCACCCACTCCATACTCGAAGGCAGCCATAGATGCGCGTCCGCTCTTATCCAAAGACTCCACATTGGCATGTACACTTTCTAAAAAAGCTTTCGCTGCTGCTGGATCCTTAACGCCCTCTTGCTCCTCTGACAGCTTCAGACCAGCCCCATAGATCGCGTTAATATCCCACTGCGCACCACCGGATGTTTTGGGATTTGGGTATAACACTTTAATCCCTGGCTTGGCTAAGTCCGCAAAATCGTGAATTCCTTTGGGGTTTCCCTCACGGGTACCCAGTGCGACTACCGAACGTGTCACCATGCCTTGTTCACCCTGCTCTTTCCACGTTGGCGCTACGAGTCCAGCCTTAACCAGCTTCTCGACATCACCTTCCATGGCTAGCAGTGTAACATCCGCTTCGAACCCGCCTACGATTGCACGTGCCTGTGTTCCGGAAGCTTCATAGGACTGTTGAAAACTAATCTCCTGTCCACTATCCGCTTTCCACTGCGCTGCAAATAACGGCAAAATATCTTCCATCGCATCCTTAGCCACACTGTATGCGCCAACGACTAACGTAACATCCCCTTGCTTCGAAGGATCTGCCATCGTCGTAATCGCCTTCTCATTCCCGCAACCGACTGCTGCCAGCGTGAGTATGGCCAGTATTAGGGCAGCAAAACATCCGTGCAGTTGTCTGCTCCTTTTGAAATTCATTGCGGCCCACATCCTTCGAGGTAATGATTTTAATATTTCCTTGAAAGTAGCTCTATGGCTGAACTTAAAATTCAAGTAACCAACGTTCGGTATTTGCCGTAATTACGCGGAATGTTTGGACTTCCGGCCGCTGTTATGCTCTAATTTCTTGATTGGAACCGTATTACGGTTGAAATTAGAGCATAAAGGCGGTCGCTCCGCTCCTACAGTTCCAAACTTCCACTCCATTACTTCATACCTTCACATCAGTTCCTCTAATCCTAGCTCATCACATTCGCTACTCTTCAAAAAAATTGAAAATCATTTTATTTATTTTTATATTAAATAAATATCGGCATCGGATCTTCTTTCAGGTTGTTCTCCTGGATCCAGCTTCGCTCATCATTAAACAGGTAAGCGCGGTGCACAAGAACTGAGATATCCTGTCCCGGCTGCAATGTTTCTTTCTCCAAAGAACGGTAAGTGACCAGTTTATGACCATTAACTTCAACCTCAACGAGCCATTCACTTCCACGGAAATGCAGATGCTTTACGACGCCTTTTTCCGTAGCTGAAGCCATCTTGAACTCATGCAGGTTACCAACTTCAATATACTCCGGACGAATAAGTGCTTTGGTAGGCTTACCATCTCCAGCGCCTTTAAAGCCTTTCACCTCAGAAGCATCTTCAATCAGTGTCGACTCCCCGATGAAAGTTGCCACAAATGGTGTTTTAGGCTCCTTATAAATATCCCAAGGCGTACCCTTTTGTTCCAACTGCCCTTGGTTGATGATCATAATCTCGTCCGCGACTTCAATCGCTTCGTCTTGGTCATGCGTTACGAAGATGGAAGTGATGCCAACACGCTCAATCAGCTCACGTAGCCAAGCGCGCAGCTCCTGACGGATCTTCGCATCAATAGCTGCGAAAGGCTCATCTAAGAGTAATAGCTGTGGTTCAGGCGCGAGTGCACGAGCAAAGGCCACACGCTGGCGTTGTCCACCAGATAGCTGATGCGGATAACGCTTCTCGAAGCCTTTTAACCCCGTAAGCTCTACCAGTTCCATAACACGATCACGAATGGCGGTTTTGCTGGCCTTTTTAACTTTTAATCCAAATGCAATATTATCAAAAACAGTCATATGCTTAAATAATGCATAGTTCTGAAAGACAAAGCCGATCCCGCGCTCTTGAGGAGGAAGATTGTTAACTGTCTGACCATGAAAAATGATCTCGCCATTATCCGGTGTCTCCAGCCCTGCGAGCATACGAAGAATCGAAGTTTTACCGCCACCACTCGGGCCGAGCAGTCCGATCAGATGACCTTTTGTAATGGTGAAATTGACGTCCTTGACCGCATGAAAATCTCCAAAATGCTTATTTAATCCCCGCACTTCCACATGCATATTACTGCACTTCCTTTCTTCTCTTGGTCCATTCCATCAATAACAGTAGACCTGCGGAAAATGCAGCCAGAACTAGCGCTATTCCTCCAGCAGCCATTACATTAAAATTCTCAACATCCTGATAGACTAGCGTCGTCGCCGTCTGGGTTTTGTTCATAATGTTACCCGAGACCACGAGCACTGCCCCGAACTCACCTAGTGAACGAGCCACCGTAAGGATGACCCCATACACAACCGCCCAACGAATCGAAGGCCAAGTCACCTTCCAAAAAATTGTCCAGCCACGAGCGCCCAGTGTAGAAGCAGCTTCCTCCTGCTGTGAACCAATCTCCTGAAGCACCGGCATTACCTCACGCACCATTAAAGGAAAGGTTACGAACAAGGTGGCAATGATCATTCCAGGAATCGCATAAACGATCTTCAGCCCAATTCCTTCAAAAATCGCACCCAAGGCGCTATCCGGACCCAGCAGCAGGACAATCATCAGCCCGCCAATGACAGGGGACACAGCATAAGGCAAATCAACAATACTGTTAAGCAAGCCCTTTAGACGTCTATTTATCCAGTTCGCCCGGACAAGATACAGCGCCATCATAATTCCGAACAACGTATTTAATAACGTAACTACGATCACAACAAGCCCAGTCATCATAAGCGCATGCAGCGCTTCAGGCCTAGTCAGAGCATTCCAGAAACCACCAAATCCTTCACTAAAAGCACCTATAGCCATTTTCCCTAGCGGTGCAGCGATTAGCAGAAAAAACACCAAGTAGGTGAGTCCGATCCACAATTTTCTCATGAGCGTCTCCCCCGCATCTGCAGCATATTAATGAGCCAAAGAATGAGAAAAGATAAGGTCAAGAGAATGACAGAAACCGCTGCTGCGGAAACCGGATTATCACTTTCAACTTCACCAAAAATAAAAACAGAAGATACGAGTGTACGACCTGGAATATTGCCTGCTACGAGGACTACAGCGCCGAATTCAGCAAGTGCCCGCGAGAAGGCGAGCATTCCACCGCTGATCATCCCAGGAGCCATAGAGGGGAGAATAACATGCCAGAAGACTCTAGTTCCCTTGGCACCCATTGTATATGCCGCTTCCTCTTCGGAAGGATCAAGTTCCTCCAGCAAGGGCTGAACCGCTCGAATCACGAAGGGAAAGGTTACGAAGACCATAGCAATTACGATTGCCGGTTGATGAAAAACAATTTCAAAACCAAGCGCTTCTGCAGCCTTGCCGATAAGACTACCAGGTCCGAGCAAGAGCAAAATCATCAAACCGCCAACTGCCGTCGGCAGTGCAAATGGTAAATCCACAAGACTATTAAGCAATGCTTTACCAATGAATTGATAACGAATAAGAACCCAGGCAATCATTGTTCCTAAAAAGACATTAATTAAAGTAGCGATTATCGCCAGCTTTAAGGTTAACAGCACCGACTTCCAGGCAATCGGGTCACTTATGCTTTCCACAAAATTACCGAAACCCAGTGAAAAAGAGTTGTAATAGACCCCAAGTATAGGCAACACAATCAATACTACAAAGTAGAGCAAAATTGTAGTTCGGAAACCCCAAGTCCAACCTTTGTGTCTAAGCAGAGAATTCAATGATTTTGCCCTCCCACCTCCGGATAACCGGTCGGTATACTAACCAACATCTCCATTAATTATTCCTATTTATATACTTGGTTTTATATTATTACTACTTTACCAAATCCTTCTCGTTGTCGTCAATTACTTTCAAGTGAATTTGGGGTAAAATATATATAACAAAGGTTAGGAAAAAGTGGCACATCACAGGAAGGGGAATGATTATGCTGCATACACTGGAGATTACTACAACGAAACGGGATGAATTACGGGATATTACTCGTGAAGTCATTTCTTTTGTGAAAAAAAGCGGGGTGCGTAGCGGGGTGATCGTAGTTTATTGTCCACATACCACCGCAGGAATTGCAATCAATGAGAATGCAGATCCTGATGTGAGGCATGATGTTCTGATGCGTTTGGATGAAGTCTACCCTTGGGAGCATCCGAAGTATCGACATGCTGAAGGCAATACTGCCTCCCACCTTAAGTCTATTACATCCGGACCTTCCCAGAGCATAATCATCCATGATGGCGAACTATTACTCGGACGTTGGCAGGGTATTTATTTTTGTGAGTTTGATGGACCTAGACGTAGACAATGTTTCTTGAAAATTATTGAGGGATAAACGATGAATGGCCGCTTCCGTTATTGCTACGGAGCGGCCATTAAAATATAACTAGAATTAATTATTACTTTGACCAAGCAGAGAAGTAGCGTTATACCAATGCACAGCTTTAAAGTGTGAACTTATAAAAAAAACAGCATGTTAAAGGCTGCGACATAAAACCTTGATATGAGCTGATGCTGCCTCTTTTACATCCTCAAATGATACTTTATCTTGGATATAATAAGATATAAATCCGTGAGCGGATAAGAACAAGGTTAGCGGCACGTTCTGCCAATCCTCGGACACATATCCCTCTTCCTTCATATGACGGCGTACAATACTTGAGAATAAATCAAAACATCGTCCCTGCTCTGCTCTACAATAAGCCAGCAGCTCTTCATCACGAATCATGAACATAATTTCATACTGATAAGGATGATCTATTCCAAACCTTATAAACTCCATAATTAGCTGCTCTACTCGAGTCATACCCTCTTCAGGTGGCTTATTCATTACTTGACCAAGCAAAGTAGCCACATGATTAAAATCTTCGACAACAATGGCGTAGAACAATTCCGCCTTCTCTTTGAAATGATAATAGAGAGAGCCGTGGCTGTATCCCAAATGCTGACCGATGCTTCGCATTGAAATTGCTCGATACCCTTTGGTAATAAACAGATGCCTAGCGGCCTCTAATATTCTTTCCCTCGACAACTCCTGCTCCACTGCTCTCCTTGCCATATACCTAATCCCCTTCGCTGTAGTAAATCCGCCGCCCTTCTGTTACCAAGGCTTGCCCTTGGGTTAGATCTGTTATCCATGCCATAAATGCGTCTCCCTCATCATTTCGCGGTAAACATAACAACGTTACTTTATCGGTGAACAAAGTCTCGCCGGTCTGAATACCCCTTCCCCGAAGTTCGTTCTCAACCTTGCCTAGCCAAGTGTAATCAATTTCTACGAATACCTCTCGTCTTAGCACACGGGTGATTACTTCTCCTGCTTCAAGCGCAAGCACTGCCCCATCCGTATAAGCTCTAATCAGCCCTCCGGCACCCAGCATAATGCCTCCGAAATAACGGGTAACAACAATTGCGACATTTTTAACTCCCTGGTTGCGAATTACTTCCAAAATCGGTTTGCCGGCTGTTCCACTCGGCTCCCCGTCGTCCGATTGCCTCTGGATTTCGTCTCGCTCCCCAATCACATAAGCAGAACAGTTATGCGTTGCGTCCCGATGTTTCTTCTTGATGTCTTCGATAAACAACAATGCTTCTTCTTCATTCTCAACTGGCATAACATGACCAATGAAGCGAGATTTGCGGATTACGACTTCCTTAGAACCGGAAGATCGCACCGTTCGATATTGTTCTAACATAATTATTCCAGTCCTTATATACATATGATGTCTTCATATAATGTCAGGAGCAGCCCCGGTATTGGATTACCTATGGACTGCTCCTGGTGACTTACACTAGTATGAATGGTCTCTAAATTACTGCTGCAATACTATTCTGTAAGTCTTGCTTCCAGCTCTGCCTTTTCTTTTTCGTAACCCGGTTTGCCAAGTAGCGCAAACATGTTTTTCTTGTATGCTTCAACGCCTGGTTGGTCGAATGGGTTAACACCGAGCAGGTAACCGCTGATGCCGCAAGCTTTTTCAAAGAAGTAAACCAAATAACCAAATGTGTATGGTGTTTGATCAGGAATAGTAACGATAAGGTTAGGTACTTGACCATCTGTATGCGCAAGCATTGTACCTTGGAAAGCCTTCTTATTTACGAAATCCATAGTCTTTCCTGTTAAGAAGTTCAAGCCATCCAGATCATCAGGATCGTTCTCAATGGTCACATGATGAGCCACTTGTTCTACTTGGATTACCGTTTCAAAGATATTACGGTTACCTTCTTGGATAAATTGACCCATGGAGTGTAGATCCGTAGAGAAATCAACGGAAGAAGGATAAATTCCTTTGAAATCCTTACCTTCGCTCTCGCCAAACAATTGTTTCCACCACTCCGATACAAAGTGTAAGGAAGGCTCATAGTTCACGAGAATTTCAGTTGTCTTACCTTTGCGATACAGAGCATTACGAACTGCAGCATATTGATAAGCTTGGTTAGTAGCTACATCTGGATTATTGAACTCATCCGCAGCGGCAGCAGCACCTTGCATCATCTCTTCAATGTTAATACCTGCTACAGCGATTGGAAGCAAGCCTACAGGTGTCAATACGGAGTAACGTCCGCCTACATCGTCTGGAATGATGAAGGATTCATAACCTTCTTCAGTAGCCAATTTCTTAAGGGCACCTTTTTCCTTGTCTGTAGTAGCGTAAATACGTTTGCGAGCTTCTTCTTTACCATATTTCTTCTCCAGCGCTGCGCGGAAAATGCGGAAAGCAATGGCTGGCTCAGTCGTAGTTCCTGATTTGGAGATTACGTTCACGGAGAAGTCTTTGCCTTCTACTAAATCAAGCAAATGCGTGATGTATGTAGAACTGATGTTATTACCAGCGAAATAAACTTCTGGAGTTTTGCGCTTATCTTTAGAAAGGTTATTGTAAAAAGAATGCGAGAGCGCTTCAATCGCTGCGCGTGCTCCCAGATAAGAACCACCAATACCAATTACAATCAGTACTTCGGAATCGCTCTGGATCTTCTTTGCGGCTTGCTGAATGCGTGCGAATTCTTCCTTATCATAAGCTGATGGAAGATCAATCCATCCAAGATAGTCTGAACCTACACCAGTCTTATTATGCAACTGTTCGTGCGCTAACTTAACTGGAGCGGCAAGGTTGTCAATTTCTTGTTGGTTGAAGAAAGTAAGGGCTTTGGTGTAGTCAAAATTAATCTTCTTAGACATCGGTAATGGAAACCTCCTGTTTATCTCTTTAAATTTGAAACCGCTTGTTACAACTTTATAATTAGGATACTTTAATTTGCCTTGACTGGCAAGGTCTTAGGGCACATCCCGGGCTTTAGAACCAAGTTTTCGAAAGTTTCATGGAAGCGTTTCCCGCATCATTAGGCATGGCTGAGCTGTGGTGCTAGCCTAAGTGCCGTGATAGAATGAAGAAAACGGAAGGTGGCTATACAAATGAAACAAATCGGTTTTATCGGACTTGGAACAATGGGAGCGCCAATGGCTTCCAACTTGCTTCGTGGCGGCTTTCAGGTGACGGTGTACAACCGTACAGCAGCTAAATGTAAACCTCTTGAAGCAGAAGGTGCCCAGACTGCCCTTACGCCACGTGCCGCCGCTGAAGGTAAGGATGTTATTATTACCATGATCAGTAATGATGATTCGGTTCGTGAAGTGTTTTATGGTCAGGATGGTATTCTTGATGCACTTAAGCCAGGCGGCTTAATTATTGATTCCAGCACAATTTCTCCAGGACTAGTTCACGAAATTGCCACTGCTGTAGAAGCTCGAGGTGGACATTTCCTTGACGCGCCAGTGACCGGAAGCAAGCCGGCAGCTATTGAAGGAACCTTGGTGTTCATGGTTGGCGGCAGTGCTGAAGTTATAGAACAGCATCGCGATATATTCGATACTTTGGGCAAAAAGCTGATACATATGGGTGAGAACGGCAGTGGTGCTGTAGCCAAGCTGGCTCATAATGCTATGGTCGGCATTCACAACGTTGCCCTAGCTGAAGGATTCGCTATCGCTGTAAAATCAGGTGTTCCAGCTGACAAGTTCCTTGAACTAGTGCAGCTTGGTTCTGCGGGTAGCAAACAAGCAGAGCTTAAAGGCCGTAAAATCATAGAAAATGATTTCAGCAATCAGTTCTCCCTTGCATTAATGTTAAAGGATTTGAAGTTAGCCTCCGCCCACAGCGATTTCACAGGCGTCCCTTCTCCAATGCTGGGACTAGCTAAAAGCATGTTCCAAGCTGGGTTTACCCAAGGCTATGGCGACGAAGACCTCTCCGCTGTAGTGAAATGCTATGAAGAGTGGATCGGACAAAAAATGGGTTCTACTGTATCCGAATAACATTTCACTTACTCATGACCGTTTCCACATGATTTCCAATGTGAGAGGCGGTCTTTTTTAACGAATTTCCAACCTAAAAATACGAACGCTTGTTTGCAATAATAATACTAAATTATTCTTTGTAGTGCAAGAAAAAAAGGAAGCCCTGCTTTTCAGCAGAGCTTCCTTTAGTTATGTCTTTATAGAACCGGGTAAGAACAGCAATAATCAGTTACTTCAAATACTTCCAACGCAAATTTTGAGTTGCCAGGGACATTGAACGTTGCCGCTCCCTTAATCTCCTGCCATACCTCAGTGCCGGGAAGCAGCACTTTAAGATCGCCGGACAGAATCTCCATAATTTCAGGACCATCCGTACCAAATTCATATACACCAGGCAACATGATACCAAGGGTGACCTTAGTTCCATCCTGCAAAATTACCGTACGGCTTGTTACTTGTCCGCCATAATATACATTGGCTGCTTTTTCAATCGTTGCGTTGTTAAACTGACTCATTACTTGTTCTCCCCCTAATGATTATTCAGTTAATTACAGAAGTGCTTTCACACGGCTAACTACGTTCTCAACAGTAAAGCCGTATTCTTTCATTACTCTGTCTCCAGGTGCGGAAGCCCCGAAAGTAGTGATGCCGAGGATATCGCCTTGGTCACCAGTGTAACGTTCCCAGCCAAAGGTTTGTGCCATTTCGATTGCAAGACGAGCCTTAACTCCTGGAAGAATTACGGAATCACGGTATTCTTTATCTTGTTTTTCGAACAGATCCCAGCTTGGCAAGCTGATTACACGAACATCGATACCTTCTTCAGCCAAAGCAGCTTGTGCTTTAACAGCCAATTGTACCTCAGAACCAGTAGCGATCAGTTGTGCTTGTGGAGTGCCATTCTTGGAATCAGAAACAACATAACCACCACGTTTGATGTTTTCACGAACGCCATCAACTGTTCCAGCAAGAATTGGCAAGTTTTGACGAGTCAGAACCAAAGCAACTGGATTCTCTTTGTTTTCCATAGCATAAGCCCATGCTGCAGAAGTTTCGTTAGCATCAGCCGGACGAATAACAGTCAGACCTGGGATGATACGCAGGGAAGCCAATTGTTCGATTGGTTCATGCGTAGGACCATCTTCACCAACTGCAATACTGTCATGTGTCAGTACATAGGTTACTGGCAATTTCATGATCGAAGCCAAACGGATGGCTGGACGCAGATAGTCTGTGAACACGAAGAATGTTCCTCCGAATACTTTAAGACCCGTATGCAGTGCAATACCGTTCATTGCAGCAGCCATACCAAACTCACGTACGCCGAAGTAGATGTTGCGGCCATCATAAGATTCTGGTGTGAACGATGTCAAACCATTCAAATGTGTCATAGTGGAACTTTCCAAGTCAGCGGAACCACCCACAAGCTGAGGAACGCCAGCAGTCAGACCGTTAAGCGCACTACCGGAAGCTACACGAGTCGATACTGCCTTATCTTCAGTAGTGTAAGTTGGGAGGTTAGCATCCCAGCCTTCTGGAAGATCGCCGTTGATTACTGTTTCGAACTGTGCAGCAAGCTCTGGATATGCTTTTTTGTAAGCTGCGAATTTGTCATCCCAAGCTTTGTTAGCTGCGATTCCGTTTTTCTTCACTTCTGCAAAATGAGCACGCACTTCGTCAGGTACATAGAAATCTTCTTCGTATACCCATTTATAGAAATCTTTGGTAAGCTTAGCTTCTTCTGCTCCAAGTGGGGAACCGTGAGTACCGCCATGGCCGCCTTTACCTTGTTTGTTAGGGCTACCATAACCAATTACAGTTTTCACTTCGATCAAAGTCGGTTTGCTAGTCTCAGCTTGAGCTTCAGCAATCGCTTTGGCAATAGCCGGAAGATCATTTCCGTCTTCAACGCGAAGTACTTGCCAACCATAAGCATCAAAACGTTGAGCCACGTTCTCGGAGAAGGAAAGGCTCAATTTACCATCAAGGGAAATATCATTTGAATCATACAATACAACCAATTTGCCCAGTTTCAAATGACCAGCGAGTGAAGCGGATTCGGAAGAGATCCCTTCCATCAGGTCACCATCACCACAAATAGCGTAAGTATAGTGGTCAACCACTTTATGTTCATCTTTGTTGTAGGTAGCTCCCAATTGAGCTTCAGCCATAGCCATACCAACAGCCATACCAATACCTTGTCCAAGTGGACCTGTTGTTGCATCGACACCAGCGGTGTGACCTACTTCTGGGTGACCCGGAGTCAAGCTGCCCCATTGACGGAAATTTTTCAATTCTTCCATAGGAAGATCATAACCACTAAGGTGCAACAAGCTGTACAGAAGCATAGAACCATGTCCTGCGGACAATACAAAACGGTCACGGTTTACCCATGTTGGATGATCAGGGTTGTGTTTCATTGTTTTTGCAAACAATTGGTAGCCCATTGGTGCAGAACCCATTGGCATACCTGGGTGGCCGGAGTTTGCTTTTTCAATGGCGTCAATCGCCAAAGTACGAATCGTTGTAATGGACAGGTTATCTACAGTTGAGTTTTCTTCCTTTTGAATCACTTGTTCTTGTTCACTCATTTAATAGTTCCTCCTCTGAAATCTCAAGAATGTCATTTTGACTCTTATTGTATCATTAGTGTGGAAGCAATTCCAATTGTTTTTAAAAACTCTTTATTTGAACAGCTTATCTTTTGCAATATCGACGTATTTATATACACACAAGAACTATGAGACAAGCCAGAATTGCACTAGTCTATGGTCTAGTTTTTAATTGCGACTAAAGATTGTTTTACAATGCTCAAATATACAGTAAGATGGAGTTAGTTAAGCATAATTTTCATTCATTACCCAACATTTCCTAGTGGAAAGGAACTTTGAACATGAGTTCGAATAAGGACATCTTTATTGTGCTTACCGGTACAGGTACGGCCTTTAGTGGTTTTATTAAGTGGTTTACAAAAGCCGATCTGAATCATGCTTCGATCGCCTTTGACTGTGAACTGCGGGAGGTATACAGCTTCGGAAGAAAAAAAATGCACAATCCATTTGTGGCAGGACTAATCCAGGAGAACTTTATCGACCCTTTTTATAGCAGTGCTAATTGTTCCATCTATCAGTTGCGTGTTAGCGCTGAGGAATACGATACGATGTACAATCACGTCCAAGGGATGATGCAAAATCAGGAGCGTTATAAATACCATCTTTTAGGATTAATCGGTGTGCTTCTGAATATTAAAATCGATAGAGAAAATGCTTATTTTTGTTCCCATTTCGTTGCCTCTTTATTTGAAGAAACTGCAGTTCAGCCTGTGAATAAGCCTTCCTGCTTCGTTACACCGGAAGATTTCGCGCTTTCACTCTGTGCACATAAGATTTTTACTGGCAAGCTATCCTATTATTTACGCAGAGCTCAGAGAGCCTCTTCGCGCCCATCCTCTTTACCATTACATACTACTTCGGTTGCCGCACGAATGATGCGAATGAATGAAGACCGGACTGAAGGGGTCGTTTAAAAGGTTCTATGCTTGTGAAAAAGGACTAAGCGGATTTAAATCCGCTTAGTCCTTTTTCATTAACCATCAAATAACAAATTGGACCATGTACTGTTTGCACATAAGCTCAAAGCCGATGGATTGATATAGAGAAATTGCGCCTACATTTTCCTCAAGGACATTCAAATACACGTTAGAGGTAACCCTTCCCCCCGCTCGGGTGAGCTCGGCACAGATCTTTTTCCCGTAGCCTTGCCTTCTCCATCTTACATCCGTTCCGATGTTCCCCAATTCAACGTAATCTTCGCTATAAATATGGTATCCACCTACCGCAATCAGCTCATGTTGTTCCATCACACCATAGAACGGATACTGTAATTCTTCTTTTGAGAACGCCATTGTATCTAAATCGGCCATTTTCGACTCAATAAGTTCAAAATAAGGGGGACCCAAATGTAAAACGCTTGTATCCACCGGTGGTAACGCTTCTTGATGGATATGCTTCATTAGAAGCAGTTTTTTGGGTGACTTAACAAGTTCAAGCTGTGAAGCGAGTACAGCCATAACTTCTTCATTCACAATTACATTACCGACAGCATTGTCAGGTAAACTCAATTGATCTTTCATAAATGCAAGCACGGACCGGAGACAGAATGACTTCTCCACAGGGAATACGGAAAACGCATAGAACGAAAGCCCTCTAAAAAAAGCCAATACGCCGAGCAGCTCCCCATACTCTGTAAACTGTCCATAGTGTACCGTATTATGCTTACGAGCTGTAAGGTATGAATAGTATAAAAAATGCTGTTCCCTATTAATCGAACTCAAGATTGATTTCATTTCCGCTGGTGTTAACTCTCGAATCATGTCCCCTACCCCTATCAATGTTTGATACAATGCTTCAACATTAACATGATCCTGTGAAGTCACGCAAAAAAGATGGGGTGATATAGGCTCCTACTCTACTTAATTCGATGACTCTGGAAATACTCCGACCAATCCGATGATATAACAACCGTAACTGTATCCGTTTTGGTGTTGTACGCATTCTGAGCCGTAAAGGTAAAAGTAACAGGGCCATCTAGTAGCTTTTCAAAAGAGCTATCGTACATTTCACCTGTCCAGAAGGTTTTATCGTCGTTAGTTGGGCTGAGCTGCGTAATGAACCCTCCGTTCATGGTTACTTGCACAGTATCCGGGAGACCTGTTGCTGTACCTTGCAGAACAAAACGTTCTCCTGCCCAAAATACGTTGTATCCTCTTGGACTCTCCTCATTGCCGCTTTTTTTCAGATTGTAGCCTTTACGGTTGTTGTTCCACTCTTCAGTGTGCTTAACGCCTCCTTTAATACTCAGTAAATTCACCATGAAGTATTTAGGTGGAGAGACATTGCTCCAGTTGTAACCATCAAAAACTTCAACTTCAACGGCATATTTTTCATTCTCAATCAGTGAACCGACTGGAATCTGCCATTGCTTAGCGCTTGATACTTGCTCACCAGATTGTACCTTGATTGCACCAGTGGCCAAGTTAATAATTCGCACCTTATAACGTTGCTGCAGATCTTTGTCCTCATCTTGATAATCCCATTTAATGATCGGGGTGAGTGTACTTGCGATTGTTGGTTTTGACGAGTCCGTACTGGTTGGATACGTTATCGAAACTGTTGGTATACGGTTGACTATCGTAACATTCTGGGAAAGGTCTCGATATAGCCCTAGAGAATCTGTTACACGTTGTCTAAACGTAAAGATACCATTGCTGCTAAATTGCTTGGTAAAGTCATTCTTAACACTTGCGAAAGCTTCTGAACCATTTGATGTTTTCAGATAATACTTAAGGCTAATGCTATCTCCTTTAGGCTCATCTTGGTCCGTAGCCGTACTTTTAATATTCAAAACATCTGTACGGTAGATCGGTACCTTAGTCGCATCTTTACCAGTATCTGTGATCAGAGTGAATCCCGGCTTAGGTGCATTATCGATGATGAATGTTTTTTCATTTGATACATCTGACCATGAAAATTTGGAGTACGCCCGACCTTTCACTGTAAAGTATTCAAACCGTTCAAATGTATTATTTGGGATTTGATATTGTCTGAGCAATCCTGAAGGATCCGGATTTTCTATGGTGGAGACTAATAGACCATCCTTCGTAAAGAACTCTAACCTGTATTTCTCTTGTGAATCATTTTCCGGATCCGCGTAAGTCCACTTGATTAATGGATCGCCTTGTTCCGAGTCAATCACAGATGGGTTTGTTGCTGTACCTAAAGGACTAGTTAAAGTCATAGTAGGTGCCAAGTTTTCTTTCACTTGGACTTGCAATCCAGCGATATTCGACTTATCTCCTATTTGATCGATTGCCCAATGTTCTAACGTATATACTCCCGGATCTGAGAAAGTAAGCGTAATGTCACGCGTAAGATACGATTTCATTTCACCAGTACTGTTCGTTACTTTCCAATAGTATTCTAATGAGCCCTGATCTGATGTATCCTCATCGATATCCCCTGAAGTATATTGTTTCGTATCATACTGATTTACGGATGAAGGTCCGTTAATCTTAGCAACAGGGACATGATTCTTAACCATAAATGTACGTGTAGCATAAGAGCTTAATTTTCCATCAGAGGCTGTGAGCTGCATTTCCCAGCCATCAGAAATGGCTTTTTTATGTGATATACCGTTACGATTAATAAGATCACGAATGGTCATTGATTGATAACGGTTGTTTCCTGCCCAGTAGTAGGGAGAGTCATTAAATTTTGCATTCCAGGCATAAGATAAAACATCTCCATCTTCATCCGGATCTGGTGTTAAGTTATCCATTGTGATAATCGTATCGCGGTATATTTCGTTAGGCATTGTAAATGCTGCAGCCGGTGGATGATTGACTACCTGTACATTTTGACTGTACCAATCTGACCACAAGCCACGATTATCATGTACTTGTAGATTGAGTTGATAATTCCCTTCTCCGAATGATGCGATATTCGGTGGTGTTGTTGCTCCACCCCAATGTTCCCATACTTTATTCCATCCGTCTTTGATTACAGTCCAGTAGTATACATCTAATGGATCATTATCTGGATCGAAAGATTTGTCTATAATGCTCGTAGATTTACGATAGGAAACGATATTCGGATTAACGGTAAATAATGCAACCGGTGGTAGATTAACAGAGGCATTCCCCACAGTCCTTTGACACCAATCACTCCATACACCGATTCCATTATCTCCATCCACATCACGGACCCTTAAACGTATGTCGTAACTGTCTTTTTCAAAAACTCCCCCAGGTGGCTGCCCGTCGATCCACATCTCATCAACGGTCTTTTTATATTGCCATTGCCACTGCATAATCCCTTTATCAGAACTTGTAATATGATCTAAATCGTAGGATGAATCTATTAATTGAACATTTCCATTGATAAGCCTTGCTGAAAAAAGCGCTATTGGCTTGCGATGGACTTTAAAACTCATCGTAGATGCGGCATCTTTACTCCACATCTGATATTCAGCAAAGCGAGCATCCTGTTTCGGTATATCCTTAGCTTGATAACTCACTACATATTGTCCGGTATACGGAAATGAAGTGTAAAGGCTCGTCCTCCATAGTCCCGAATCCCCTATAATCCCCATTGAGTTATCAAAGTAATTCGGATCATGATCATATCTCACTCGATCAGCGTACTTAGCATCCCACTCATAATCTTCATAGGTGGTGCCGCTATTCTCTATAGGACTATTAACGAGAACAAAAGCGTTTCGCTTCAGTCTGTTTGTAACCTTAAAGGTCATACTCGCGGATTCTGACATATTTGAAGGATCTGCTACTTTTACAGTCATCGTATAATCGCCCGGCGGGATCGAATCAGCCACAGCGTCTACAGGGATAGAGAAATACTGATACCCTTTCGTTTGAGATACTACCGTCTTCCTATAAAATATATTTGGTATCTCAGCGCTTACGATAAGATCATCATTATCTGGATCGTGGACATATCCCTCGATGTTAAGTATGTTTCGTCCAGGCTCGTTCTGCAGGACTTGATTATTGGGTGTATTTAACGAAATGGTAGGTGGACTATTAGGTATCAAAGGAAATACTCTTTGAAAATTATGACCAATGTACGGCCCTCCAAATCCATGTTCTGGACCATATCCACGCCATCCATCTTGTTGACCTGCGCCAAAACCGTAGTTAATTACTAACCCTATTGGAAGTTCGCCGTACCCTAAAGTCCCCGTATAGTTGTAATAGGTAACATCTGTCGCTAGATTAAATGTATGTTCAAATGTATTCGGGTAAAACGGTCCATCAAACCAACTCTTGTACAATGGGGTGAAATTGGTATACTGACTGGTCCAGTCACTCGGACAACCGTATTGGTAACTTGGTAAATCTAATGGTTTCCCCTCTGGAATTGCCGCTACACAGAGATCCGCTCGAACGACACGTTTATCTAGAGCACTTTGTGAAGGAACCAAGTTTACTCCTAAAGTCAATGTTGCATCCGAACTAATGTCAAACGTAAGTTGCTTAGTGGTACGATTAAATTTAATATTCGTTAGCTTTTGGTTATTTATTGTCCCACTAAGAGTGCCATAATTCCAACCAGCATCAAAAAAAGAACCATCAGCAGGTATATTTATATCTTTATAAGTAATGAAATTTGGATCACCCGTCGCAGCCTCTGCTGTCTGAAGATACACTCCCTGACTAGGGAAAACTCCGAATAGGATAGTGATTATAATTACTAGTGAAAGTATTTCTTTTGTCTTCTTCATTTAAGCACCTCTCCTACCAGGACCAATCAACTTCTGGCGCTCGATTTTTCACTTCTACAATCCGTGAGCTTAACTTTTGTCCATCTGAATTTGTAGATTTCCGATCAGCTTCTGTCACAAACTCATCAATAGTTGGTTGACCAAACTCTTCAAACACAGTAAGTCGGACTTCATATTTCCCTACCTCGCTCAGCTCTAAATTTAAGCGATCTTTGTTCTCATTACTGAAGGTCACCCATGCTTCTCCGCTAAAACTCCCGTCATTATTAGAATCATAGCGATACTCCCAGAGTCTCCGACCCACTACATCTTTATCAGGTGAATAGGATATATCATCCAATGAAACCACCGCTTTATTACCGTAATCAGGACTTCGATATACCACTCCAGGCAGAGTAAAATAGTTGTACGGCGCTTCATCTGGCACAATATCAAAAGTAATCTCATCACTATCAGAATACCCAAGCGTATTTTCCACATAAATCGTAGCCTTATATTTTCCAGCTTTTTTAAATAAGATGTCTTTGCTTTCAAGTTCAGATAATGTACCACTATATTTAATATCTGCGTTCGTACCACCAGATACAGCAGTGATGGTAACTCGTGTTTTCGATGGTATTAACGGAAAGCGTGTTGGACTCTGGCTTCTATTAAACAATGTCGTTTTACGATTTTGTTTAAGTATTCCTTCTATATTTATAATTGCTGCTGGCTTCGGCTCAATGACGGTAACTTCTGTACTTGTACTACCTATTTGTCCATCATTGTCAACGACTGTGAGAGCTATAGGAAATGTCTCTCCAACTTGTTCTATGGTATACCATACATACCCCCTTGGGACATTTCCGATTTCTCCCTGCGCTCCAGATGTGCTCCAAGCATAATCAGTGATATATCCATCCGGATCATAGGAAGCATTCCCACTAACGAGCATATCAGACCCTGCTTTTATGTATCTAGCTGTTGATATTCTCGCAATAGGTGGCTTTCCTTCAGGTTCTGTTGGAATAGTTGGATTTGGAGGAAAAGTAACTTGAGGATTGTTTTTATAAACACCTGCTGAAATCTGTAGGGGCTGTTCCAGAGAGGTGATCGTTCCATTCTTTGTGACGATTGGCTTTTTAAAGCGGACGAGAACGGTTAAAGCATATTCCTGAGTAAAATATTCGCCCGTTACACTCGACTTTTTGATCTCAAAATCAAATAAAGTACTTACGTTAAATGTCTTTGCAGACTCCTTTTTCGTTTTGAGTGTATTGTTCCTGTCTTTCTCTTTAGCATAGAACACCCACTCGTCAATATTTGAAGCATCATTGTATCCTTGCAGCTGCCCCATTAACGAAATTTGAACGGGTTCATCTTTATCTCCCAATTTTGTTGGATTGGGATTAGGTTTATTTAGAGTTACGATACCGGTAAGTGTAGGTTCTGTAGGAAGGGTGTAGTCGAAGGAGACATTTCCGCTGTATTTGTAAGATGTTACATTAGCAGAGGCTGTGTAGGAGTAATACAAAAAAGTCTTATATCTTCTTCCTAAGGCATTACCTCCCTTGCCAAAACTCTCACTGACTTCTTCAGGATCGTAGTCCACTTTTGCCTTATCAAGAGAGTGGTAGATAATAAACCTGTTCCCACTTACAATATTATGACTAACATAATTAAGGGGTAATTTTTTATCATCAACATGGATTCGAACAGATGATTCGATGATATCTACAGGTTCTATGATTACGTACGCACTACCGTTGTACCACTTTATCCTATCTCTGGTTACATCCGATTTAGTAACTACTGTTAATAGTGGAGGATCTTCCGAAGGATAACCTGATCCGGTACGATCATAATGTTTCTGAGTATTGGTATTGGGATCCCATTCATTGATCTGCCAACGTCTACCGTCCGAATATCGCCAAATCGAGTTACCAGGTTCAGTATAAAAAGGAACTTCAAATGACCCGTAATATCCCTTTACATCATCAATGGTTTGTTTCCGCTCTACACCTTTCAGATTTAACTTAATTTTCCCATTCTCGATAGAAAGATTAACTTTTTGATTGGACCCATTGTACTTTAGTGATGAGGTAATTATTGAAGAACTAGATATCCCACTTGGAATGTCTAAATAATATGTTTTTTGACCATTTGAAGATCCAGATAATGATTCTGTAGGTATCGATAATGTCTTACTAGATGAATCTGCTGCGTATAAAAAATCAGGAATATAAGAAAAGAATAATGAAAGTATCAGGATAACCATTGATAATTTCTTCATGCTTCATTATTCTCCTTGACGTTTAACGATTATTTTTTCATCAAAACCACCACCGTAATATATAAGAATTTTAAGATTCGTAATGTCCTCTGTCGATACATACATCTGATAGGTTGATAATTTCTGACCGGGTTGTAATTTCCAATTCCACAAAGCTTCTTTACTATTTATTTCATCTGCCTTAAGTTTTGGCATAGAACCAGCAAGATTTGATCCATTCGTATTGATGATCCACTTGCTAGTTGGACTTTTCGATGTTTGTTGAACAAGCTTTTGACTGTCATTAGCAATAGTAATTTTTGTCCATACCATATATTTCGTAGCTTGCTTAAAAACTTGTTCACGATATCCATACTTTTTAATTAATTCCTGAGCATCTTTGGATTTCACATCATAAACCATCAATTTCTCCAGCGTATAACTCAGACCTCCAGCGCTGATCGTCACAGGCAGCTCCAAGTCTTTCTTCAATCCAAATTTACTCAGATTATCCCTCATAATAGGCGTTGGCGTTGCTGTAGGTTTCACGGTCGCTGTTGGCTTAGCCGTAACTACTGGTGTAACCGTTTCCGCATTTACAACCACTCCCTGCCCCAAAACCACACTAAATAACATTGCCGCTACCAAAGTCGCCTTTACAACTCTCTTCATCCCCAAATCTCTCCCTTGTCTCAATTGGATTTTTCCTACTTATTAAACTTATACTCCTGAACTGCTGGTACTCTGATTGGCTCTTGTGTTTTGGCTCTGGAGATCAGCAGCGGATGTTCCGTCTCAATGACGGCAATAACCGAGGGACCCTCTATGTATTTGGTAATGCCATGTTCACTATCCTCGTATAAAAGTGGAAAAGTCACTCCGTCCGAATCATCAACAATATCAAACTTCACAATCTTTACTTGATTCTTAAAACGGCTGCCTACTTGGGGAGAAAGGCCGTTATCAAGCCCAAGATTCGCCTGCAAGGCATGTTGAAAAGTATCGTAAGCAAGCGCGGGATCGATAATTAGACGACCTCGTGTGAGTTCAGTTTCATCTAATTCCTGCGCGGCATCATGAACAGCGATATTGTTTGCATCTTTTAGCATGCTGCGCAGCATGTCCCACTCCTGATTCTGGATCTGAAAGAACCAGGAGTAGATAAAGATCAGTAGGACAAATGCCAGCTTAATAATGTAATCCATAAATTAGGCTCATCCCTTAATCAATCGAGATATTCACTCATAATTGACCCATGTCCATAATATCGGGTCGGCTGCGAAACCGTGGAAAAGTTATACGGAAACAAATTTATCCGTGGTGCTGTTATATACACATCAATTCGTTGCTTGCGTTCTTGAATGGTATCTGTACTGCTCGTAATTTCTATAGAATCCTCTGAGAACCCAATCGCCTTCAGATTTGAAATCACTTCGTTCCGCATAGACGCTGTGACCATCCCCTCCGTTGCAGCTTTTTGTGTGATGTAGGATGTATTAGCTTTGACCTGTAAATCTAGCAGATAATCAATATAGGTGAATATGGGCTGCAGGATAATAAACAGGACAAGCCACATGAATAATGCCCGGAGGACGGTCTCCTTCAATAGAAACGCCTCCTTCTAATATTGTTCTACTTGCTTAGTATGCGTGATGATATCGTCTTGACTGCTGCCAATGATATGCGTAGCTACTGTGATAAACATCCCTGCGATTACAAAGCCAATAGCCAGAAACATTGCTATAGAGATAGAGTCTTTTTTCATAATCGAATTAAACCGAAGGTTGGGTTAAGACCCGAGCAGTTGCCGTTTGGCTGGAATCCAGCGGTTGAATAAATGTCACACCCGGAATCGTCGGTTTATTATCATCCGTAGCATCAATTACATCTCGAACTACAGGAATCAAAACGGCAATTACGATGGCCACACATAAAAATCCAATAGCAATAAACAAACCTGTAGAAATAGCATCCTTTTTCATTGTTAAAATCTCCCTTTTATTTTATATTTTTTAAATAATATTGAATATACTATTTTTCACTGGAACATACCGACCCCATTAAAATTCCCTTTGATCAGTAAAATGTACTGCATCGCCATCGCGACGATCATCAAAAAAGTAGCAATCGATGGGATAACATTAATGATCGTAGATAGATCACCGATAAAAGACCACTTTTTCAAATACTGATCGCTGGAGATTTTGGAGATAATCTTACTTTGCTCACGCAAATAATTCGCCGCTTCTGTGTCGTCATCCATACCCTCAGTAGCCAGCAAAATGGACCGAATGTCATTAATAAAACTATGATTATCCGGAAACTTTGCACAAAACCATTCAATCGCCCCCTCCACACCCTCATCTACTGCTCGTTCTGACAACTCGTACAAGTCCTGACGTATATATTGAAAATGTCCAGCCGTACTCCCGCAAAAAGTGCCAAATTGCGCATATCCGCGCTTGCGTAGCCGATTATTCTCGTATAGACGGATGAAAGAGATCAGCTCACCGTCTTTTTTAATAACCGTTTTTTGATGAAGCCATGCAAGCACCCAGCCAAACGGAAGGTAGCGCATCGGACTGCTGATTACGAGAATAAGAAGAGCAATTAGAGGGTCATAAATAGAAAAAGAATTAGAACGAATGAAATCACTGACGACTTGAGTTATTAAATAAATCAGCGCTGCAGAGTAACGGAAAAGCGTAATTTTACGGGCCGCAATCGATAAACCAGAATCATTTAATAATTGCTGAAGTCTATCCCCCTGCACCCGTTCCCCAAGCTCATTCCACCGTAGTCCTAATCGGACAAGATATCTTTCCTGTTTACTACTACTGCTTACAAAGACAAGTAATGCGACATAAACAATCCCGATTACAGTAACTAATAGTAACAATCTGTCCATATCTCATCACCTTAGTGGTAGTCCAGTTTAGGTCTGGCGAGAATAGTGCTGATCACAAAAGAAATAAAAAGACCGGAGACGATCACCATCAAAAAAGAAAGTCCTACTGTAGTCTCAAACTGCAATTGGAAATAGATATCAGGCTTCAGCATGTACATAAAGGTTCCAACCGTTGATACCAGCACCAAAAGATTCCCGTATAAACCAAGGCTAATCGCATCTCTACTTCCCGCTTTTACAGTCAAAATGGTTTCCCTCTGTTGCTCCATAGAACGATTTAACAGCATCAGTGAGCTTTTTAAATAACGGGTCCCTTCCTTCTCGGCATAGAGCAGATCCGATATAAATTCTAGGGCGAAAGTAGTGCCAATCGCATTGGAAAATCTCCCTGCTTCCTCAACAAGCTCCTTCTCATTACTGTAATTGGAAAATGCAGCCCCTAGCAGCTTCAAAGGACCCTTCAGCACATTCTTATCCGTAAGAAAATCCGCTGTCCGATCGAGAACGGAATCTACCGACAAGTGAGTGAATTTGGTGGAGATTTTGACTACATCGAGTAAATCATAGCTTCCATGCACCTTCCTCTGCGCGTAAATGTATCTCATACGAAAATAAGGAATCGTAGCAGAAATCACAGCCATAAAAAGTGGAAATCTCCAAGCCCCTTGAATAGAACGCCCTTCATTAAAAGTTATCCCCTCCAGAAAAGGATTGTTAAAGCTCAATTGCCCAGGAAGCTCGCTTAGCGTCAGTAGTCCTGATAGAAAAACCGCGATAAACACTATTGCTGTACGCGTCATAAAACGCATAACGCTAATTCCCGGCTCATATTTTCGGTGTACGAAATATAAAAGATTATCTAGATGACGGTAGAGCCACAGCCTTTTTTTTACCGAGCTAACTCTTTTGCCAAAAATACTCATTTTATGTTTGATACGAAAATCGACTTTCTGACCTACCTGTCGTAAATGCCGTTCGATTAGCGGTTTAATGAGCAGCCAAATTCCCCATACAATTAACAAATGAAGGACAAAACGAAGAATATACAATAATAAATCCACGGTTTCACCTCCTCACTCGTTAAGAATGATCTTAGATTTCAAGCTTTCTTTGATAGGCTGATCCATTGGTTTTGCTGCTGCAAGCTGTCCCAGCTCTTTCTGGAGCAACTGTGTTGCCTGCTCATTTTTCCTAGTCATCTTCAGAATCAGGTTCTTTGTCAGTTTTTCATTATAGGACCAACACATCTTCTGGGGTTCCCAGCGCATCAGATCATTCGCAAATACAGAGTTCTTTTCCTCGTCATAAAAGACTTCCGATATTCGCGTTAACCGCTTCTTCCCGTTCGGAACACTTTCCAAAATAAAAACCAGCTCGCATGATTTCAGTGCAGAGATCAAATGCCCCTTAAGGCTCCCGCCAATCCTTGTCGACACGGCAAAAGCGCCTTGATAAGGAATATCCTCCGAATCAACGGTGTGGAAGGTTCCGGTGATGCCGTCATACCCTTTTTCCCCACTCCACAGATAAAATTCCCATTCGTTATACCGCATTTCCGTCATATACAAAATGTTTGGGTCATGCCGCAGCGATTCTACCCCTACCTCCATCAATTCCTCGTTCGCAGCCTGGATTGGAATAATTCGGTGCCCTTTAATCTGGTATGGTAAAATCGACTCCGGATGCTTTTCTATCATCACTACACCCATACAGGATGAAGATCCGAGCAGTTGCTCGCCGACGATCGTATTTGCAAAGGTTGTTTTTCCCGAGCCTACAGCGCCCGCAATAATGGTATTGCGAAAGGTAGACGATAACGCCCGAATCATTTCAACCGCTTCCGCAGGAATGCATTCTGTACCCGCCTGATCTTCTAGACTCAGAAACTCTACAACCTGCCGCCGTAACGATATTGTGGTGAAGCCATCCCATACTCTCGGGGATACCCAAATGGCAAGCCTAATAAATCGACCAGGCCAGAGCGGGTCATCCATTTTAAACTCCACTGAAGGGTTGTCCTTGTTCAGCTTTTTGTTGGGATCACTTTTTAATAAGGAGCGCTTTAACTGTTCAACCCGATCTAGTGAAGGCATCTCATATGGATAAGCTACAAACTCACCTTTCTGGTTATAAAAGATCTGCTTTCCGATCATCTGTAGCCCGGTTGATTCACTGTATGCACGATCAGTAAACCAACGATACGCCGGACCAAAACCCTTCCATTCATGATAGAGCGCTTCTGCAGCCGTTCTGTATGCTTCTGGAACCTTTCCCGTAAAGGGTGTCTTCCGCAAGTATTTCTCTATCTCATTCATAAAAAAGCTAACCGCCTGCGGATCGCCAATTAGCGCCTTCGCATTTAACTCGAAGTAAGCATCATCCTCACGTTCCAGCCCTTCATTCATATCGTTTTTCATTTTTTGCAAAAATGCGTAAAAGTCTTCCTTGCCCGGTTTGCTCATGCGTAGGATACTTTGTTTTAGAGAGAACAACGGACGATTCAGTTGGTTTCCATTCATAGGAATATGCCTTTCTTTTTAGCTTCTGGCGCCAGGCTCATGGACACGAGCAAAGAATGTACCTTATCATCCACATGCTGCAGCTCTTTTTTGCCTAAAGGTAAGCTTTCCTGCAAAGGCTGGTAATACGGCAGCTCCAGCAAGATTTCAGTCCCGAAGCGAAGCGCTAGATTTTTAGGAGAAGATATTTCTTCCACATTACTGCGGTTAATAATCAGTTGAAAATCATGTGGACGTAGATCCATATGCCCAGCAAGCTCTAGTAGAGGTTCGAGTCTGTATTCATGCTTTGGATGAGTGACGATCATACGCAGTGCCGATTTGTGCATTCCGACATACCATGCAGCACTTTCCGGAATAGAGCCAAAGTCAGCAATAACAACATCTGCATTTGTCCCAGCCCTAGCCAAAAAATATTCAATCTCATCCTCCTGATAATCTTGTGCACTCAAGTAATCGTAATTGCCTGGGAGATACGAGTAACCGTCTTGCTTAATCAATTGCTCAAAATCCTCATCATAAATCATCTTCCCAGTAAGCCTTGATCGAAGCCTATCCAGACTAATGGTCGCTTTACGGTCATATCCGGGATCATATAAATCAAGTCCAAGGACAATAACACGAAGGCCTGCCGCGGCAATTCGTCTTGCGAACAGTTTGGCTACACTAGTGCAGCCGATCCCAGGACCAGATCCAAAAAAACCAACCAGATTACTTCGTTCCTCCCCTTCCTCGTCTAGAATAAAGCGAATCTTCTCTATCACCACTGACGAGGTAGAGCGAGGAGGGATAAAATAGATTCCTAAGCTTTCACACAGCATATGTACAGCTTGGTAACCACTGATTCCCTTTTGCAAATATACATATAGGATCGTTGAGCTCGGATAATTCCGGCGCAGTTCGCTAAGTGACTGAGCTTGAATCTGGTCACTGGTAACCATTAGCATATGGCCCTCTGCATGAGACGGATCAGGAAGTACGCTTTGTGTAATTACAATAAATCCTGCATTTTTGATATCATTAATGGTTAACTGATCTATGCCTAGACTAAATATTTTCAAGACTCTTCCCTCCTACTCGACCCGTACGATCCACAGCTTTTTTCCCTGCTCCAAAAATTGTCCGAGCCGCTCGCCATCACTTTTCTTCAGCTTCAATTCTGGTGTCGCCACCTTGCCAGTCGAAGTGAACCGATTATTGTTGTTTCCCTTTTCTGAATCCAGCACATCATTATTGTCTTCTGTTCGCACATAATTCACGGTGACTCCAGATATAAACACCTCCTTTGCAGGTTCACTAATTGAGCTCTGCACGATCAGTTCCTCCTCTTCCTTCTTGTTTGGGCTAAGCGATTCACTCCGCCTCTCTCGGTCTCCATCAACAAGATAAATATCTACCTTATCCCGGCTGCGCAGTGAACCATTGATGGCATAGATCGCTTCCTTTGGTATAGGAAAAATCCCTTCATCCTTGAGGGGTTCTAAATCACTAACATCCACTAAGGATGCCGTCAAAATACTTCCGTTGGTCAGATTTACATTCGTAATTTTATGCTCCACTTGTGCGATTTCTGTAATTACACCCGAAGGTATATCCTTGGTCTGAACAGAATCCAGATATAAATCACTTGCTTTCAGCTCATAGTTTTTTGGAAGAAGCTCCCCGCCTTCCACCTTGATTTTGACCACAGTTCGGGATAGTACGTAGGGCTTGAAGTAGAGATCATAGCCTAGCAATCCCCCGACTCCAGTAATCAAAATGAGACTTGCGAAGAAATAATTGCGTTTCAACAGTTGCCTACGCTGTAAAGCCAAGCCTTCCACCTCCTCAAAAACACAGTTTTGAAAAACGACAAAAAGCAACTTGGCGTAAATAGCCAAGCTGCTGGTAAAATGCTTTTTTACCTGTAGAGATTTAGAGAGCTATTAGATTATAGAGTTCCGGTAAAAGCGCTCAGGTTCATACCATAGGCTCTCACCGAAAAATAACCTTTTATTTAAACACTACGGTCTTATTTTGATGGACGAGGATCCGGTCTTCGATATGCCACTTCACCGCACGAGCCAGAACAACCCGCTCAATGGTGCGTCCAATCCGCTTCAGCTCGATGACATCATCACCGTGACTTACCCGCTGCACATCTTGTTCAATAATCGGCCCACCATCAAGCTCTTCTGTAACATAGTGAGCAGTTGCTCCGATAATCTTTACCCCGCGTTGGTACGCTTGAGCGTAAGGATTACCGCCAATAAAGGCCGGCAGGAAGGAGTGATGAATATTAATAATTTGGTGGCGATAGTGCTCAATAAACGACGGTGAGATAATCTGCATATACCGAGCCAGAATTATAACATCAATGTCGTCTCCGATGACCTCAAGCTGACGTTTTTCCGCCTCAGCCTTAGTATCAGCTGTAACTGGAATATGGTGAAAAGGAATGCCGAAGGACTCGACATACGATTTCATATCCAAATGGTTGCTCACGACGAGAGCGATGTCGGCTTCTAGATCACCAGCTTGCCACTGCCAGAGCAGCTCCACAAGACAATGGTCTTCTTTAGAGACAAATATGGCTAATCTTTTCTTATGACGAACATTGAAAATTTTCCAGTTCATCTTGAAACGTTCAGCCACCCCACCGAACAAAGAACGTATCTCTTCCAGACGATCTCCTAATTCGGGAAGGTCAAACTCAACTCTCATGAAGAACATTCCGCCATCTGGATCCATTGTGTACTGATCCGATTGCACAATATTCGCGCCATGCTGATACAGAAAGTGTGATACAGCCGCCACGATTCCCGGTCCGTCAGGACAAGAAATGAGCATACGCGCCCGGTTGGAATAAGACTCAACACCTGACGAATTGTTTCTTTTTACGTGTAATTCCATGATCCTCATCCCATCCTCTCATCTACATGTGCAATCTGAAGTCTAACTTATGCGTGAACGAGCACTTACTTGCCTGCTAACCATGCAATCAAGCGATGATTAATGGCTTCCTCGCTCAATTGCGGGAACAGCTCGGCAGCGATGACTTCATCATATAGACGCTCCAGCGGTTCACGTGGATCAGCTTTTTTAGCCTTGGCATCGTTCTTCAGAATCTCCCAGACATTAAGCACAAATTGACGGGAATCGATCTCCTTATTAGCAAAAAACTCACGCAGTTTTTCAACATCCTCTATAAACTCCGGTCCAAATCGTTCCGCTACGTTACCACGGAGCAAAGCAATCTCTACCTCATACATCGGACGCTGTTTCTTCGCATCTTTACCAACCCATGGCGTCTCAAGAATGAATGGCAGACCTGTCAATTTCTCATGATGGACGATTTTGTTAATCGTATCAAAACCGATCCAACCCGAACCAATTGGAGTGTGACGGTCTTTACCTGCTCCACATGGATTTTTGCTGTCATTGATATGGATAACCCCAAGACGATTCAAGCCGATAATCTCATCAAACTTGTTAAGAACGCCATCCAAATCATTAACGATATCATAGCCAGCATCATGAATGTGACAAGTATCAAGACATACGGACAAACGCTCGTTATGTTCAACCTTATCAATAATAGAAGCAATCTCCTCGAAGCTGCGCCCGATCTCTGTTCCCTTACCAGCCATAGTTTCTAGGGCGATATGAACTTCCGTTTCATTAGTTCCCCCAAGAACCTCATTAAGGCCATCTGCAATCCGCTGAATGCCGTATTCTGCATCCTTATCAGTGAATGCACCTGGATGTAATACGATATGCTTGACCTCAAGTGCGTGCGTACGGCGGATTTCCTCTTGTAAGAAATCAACGGCCAACTGATACGTGTTCTCTTTATAGGAAGCGAGATTAATAATGTAAGGTGCGTGGACGACAATCTCCTCCACACCGTTTTCTTTCATTGCTCGCTTTCCTTCAACCGGATACATGGCATCAATCGGCTTGCGGCGCGTGTTCTGTGGCGCTCCTGTATATATCATAAATGAGCTGGAACCATACTCATTTGCTTCATTTGCTGCGGTCAAAAGACCCTTGTCCGAGCAAGACACGTGTGAACCTATTTTCAGCATACTTCTTCCCTCTTTCCTTCACGAATTACCCCCTATTCTACCGTGATCAGAAAAATAAATCTAGACAAGGTCAATATGCTGGGTTCTGCTTCGCAAAACTTTGGAAATAAGCTATACTTTAATATGAGATTAAATTATGTGAGAATACTCATTGCCAAAAGGTGGTGTATGCATGTCTATCCAATCAGGACTTGGTTTATTATCCGCAACACCGAGCAATTGGTTCATGAACTCTATCGCTTTCTGGACATTTATGCTGCTGGGTTCCATGTGTATCGGCGGTTTTTTTATGTTCCGGAAATTCCTAAAGGTGTTGCCAAAAGCTGATGGAAAATCAAAGCTGGACTGGCAAAATTACTGGGTAGAACGCAGCCGTTCACTCTGGAGTGATGAATCAAAAGCTTTCTTAGACCAGCTTGTTCAGCCTGTGCCCAGCCCTTTTCGCGATATCGCCAAACATTCCATTGCTGCCGAGATCGGAAAGATCGCTGTGGAAAGTAATGCAAAAGAGGTTACTCGTGATCACTGCATTAAAGGTTACATAGTCGCCACACCACGGCGTGACAATCGTTTTCTCGTCAATTTTCTTGAAAAGAATAAAATCGACTACTCTGCTTACCAGCATTTGTTCAAGTGATTGATAATCTGATGTTGTGTTCAGAACGGAGGCCAACCTTATGAAATATGTAATATGTGGCGGCACCGGTTTCATTGGCAGTGAACTAACAAAATACTGGCTACAGGCAGGAAATGAAATTGCAATCGTCGGTCGCAATCTACCTAAAGCTGCGCCATATCATCCTAAGCTGAGTTACCACACATGGGACAGCCTACACGCTGATTCAACACCCGTGGAAAATGCGGACGCTTTGGTCAATCTTGCTGGAGCCTCTCTCAGCCAACGTTGGAGTCAGAGCGGCAAAAAGGCAATTATGCAATCCCGTCTTTGGGCCGTTTCCGCTGCTGCTAAGCTACTCGCCCGTTTGAAACACAAACCTTCTGTAGTCATTCAAGCGTCAGCTGTGGCTATTTACGGAACCTCCTTGCAAGATACCTTTAATGAATCATCGCCAGCCCATGTCATGGACTTCCCTTCTGACGTGGTTAAGACATGGGAAGAAGCTTCAGATGAAGTATACAAGAATATCCGTATGATCAAGTTGCGTACTGGGGTTGTGCTCGGTAACCGAAACGGAGCATTCCCTAAGATGAAGCTTCCCTATTTACTGGGCTTTGGTGGTAACATCGGCGCGGGAAACCAGTGGGTATCCTGGATTCACCTGACCGATATCGTTCGTCTGATCGATTTTTGTATTCAGAATCCCACCATCGCCGGACCTGTTAATGGGACTGCACCACATCCGGTCACGAACGAAGAGTTCGGTAGAACGATCGGCAAAGTATACAAACGGCCGCATTGGTTCCCACTACCCGCCATTCTGTTAAAAACAGCAGTAGGTGAATTGTCTGAGATCTTGCTCAAAGGACAACGCGTTCTTCCATCGGCGGCATTAGAACATGGCTTTATCTTTACCTTCCCCATACTTCAAACCGCTTTAGAAGATTTGAAAAGCCAAAAATAGCAGAATTAACATTCTTTGCTTGTACTCTTCATCCCATGTGGAATGTGTAACTTCCTTTTACAATCTTAAATACGGTCCCCTCTGACAGCGGGTACTCTTTGTAAGGGATCATGGCTTCGCCTTGAAAAAGCGTTCCATTTCTGGAGTCGAGATCCTTAAGTACGTATCCGCTTGGGCTCCTAGATATCTCCGCATGTACTCTTGAAGCTCCTTCTGATCTTTCTACATACTGAGCTACTTCTGCCGATCGGCCAATGATAAAACTAGTTCGGTTTAACGCTATAGTTTCCGACTCTGCCTCTTCCTCATCGCTTCTTTTGAGATAAGGAACATTTCGAGCTAGCTTCTCATTTCGTTTGCCTTGCTCAGGTGTTTCCTCCCGTGATAATAAAGCGGTTGGGGCTATTGGACCTGGTGGTATTACAGAACTATCCTCCTCTTTCCTTGATTCAGATTGCACAGACGGAATGTTAGATAAAGGGTCGGATGGATGCTGATCTCCCTTTGGAATCGATGCTGCTGGACGCACAGGGGTCACAGGATACCTACCGAAATCCCACTCCAGTTCTCTTCGATTCGGACTCCGGTTTGTATCTTCAGAATCCTCACTCGTATGTTCCTTTTCTTCGTCACTTCCAAACCTAATTCTTTCGCTCCATACCATCCAGCTAAAAGTAACCAAGGCAATCGTTGCGATCCCACAAACGGCTAGCCATAACGGTTTTGGGTTATTCAAATATAGGAATTTCCATAATAATGCATCACCCAATAAGCAACCTAGAATAATATAGGTTCTTGAGCTTGAGGGTTGTGAATTCGTCAACTTATTATCGTCTGTAGACCGAAGAGACCTTTCCTCTTCTTTCACCCTAAGATTCGGACTGGAATAGCTATTTAACCACGGAGCTGAATTCTGCTGCGTACGCAGACCCTTATCCTCGTTCCGCTCACTCATTTTTTTCTGGGGAGCAGGTACCTCATTCACAAACAGTTCCCTTACTCTCTCTTGCATTCGTCTTTCAGGCTCTGCCGGACGTACTTCTGTCAACTTAGGAGATGTGTATGCCATTTCTGCGTTACTACTGAATTGTCCTCTACAAGAGTCGCCCTCTGTCAACAGCTCTGAGAGAAGACCCTTTAAGCCCGCTGGTGTAAATTCTTCTTCCCCACAGTATTGCAGTACTCTTTGAACACCACTCCCAGTAAGCTCTGTGATAGAAGCCATCATCACCATGATCAGCGATTTGAGGGACTCTCCCAGCCTAGAAGCAGGCTCATTCCCCTGAACAGGGATATAGGTGAGATATACCTTACCACTCTGCAATGATCCTTCAATAAAAATATAATCTTCATGCAAAGCATACTGATCCGCCCGAAGCATATATAACCTGCCATCTTCCATCCCTTGCGCAATTTGCAGAAGTAATCCAAAAAATGAGGTCATGCTCAACTTCTCACTTTTGAGCAAATGACTGAGCATTTTTTTACGCAGAACAGCATATTCCATCGTAACCTTTAAATCAATTTCCCTAAGCAACAACCTTAAATGATGAGGAATATCAGTGTTCATCAGCATACGAGCTTGAACCATATTAAGCTTACCCACCGGCATCCCTTCTGCTTCGCCAAGCATCATATATATACCGTCCTGCTGCATAAAGTCACGGGATAATCCGTACAACAAGCATCACCACCTCCTATTTTAAAAATAAAGATAAGCGCAAATGGTACCAGGGACTACAGCCAGCATGAAGGGAAATCTCAACAGCTCACTATCTTTATTTCTTAATAGGAATGAACTCTTCAATAATATGAATCCGGAAATTGTGTTAAATATCCTGCGCGTACGCCTGCCTGTCTCCCGTCTCTTTAAGACAATTAGCCAGCCTATCAAGGCCCCAAACAGTACGGAGTACATCACGACCTGCAATGTAAATAGCATTCCTGTCCACGCCCCGATCCCGGCAAAAAGCTTAACATCCCCTGCACCAACCGCCCCTATCAAATGCATGATTAGAAGCACTGCAAATCCTGAAGCGGCACCCACACCAGCCTTAAGCAGTCCATCCCAGCCGTTCATCAGCGCTTGAGCAAGCAGACCAGCAAGCAAGCCTGAGACAGTGATCCAGTTAGGTATTCTCATCGACTTTATATCCGTAATAAATGCAGCTGCCAGAAACGGCAGACATCCCCAAAAGGCCCACTCCGCCATGGATTACACTCCTTTCCCCTTCACTCATTTCACTACTGTGAACATCACCTCAATAGATCTACCGTCATCGAGCTGAATTACAAATGGCCACGAGCCCGGTGTAGTATTCACACCAATTTTCCACTCCCACTCGATATATCCGTCCGCATCCGCTTGTTTCCAGCCTAAATATTTAGCAGTGCTTCCCCCGCTTTTATAAAAAACGGATAAGCTAGCGGAAGCATTCGGCGGAATCTTGGCACGAACTTTACCTTGCTTATTGGCTACAGCTGGATTCGGTTTCTCCAAAATCTTAATAAAATCCTCTGGTTGACCAGTGCCGTCGTTGCCCTTATTTGTACCTTCTCCTGTATCCCCGATCCAAAGACGTTCAACAGCACTTGCCTCAAGTACAATGCGTTGGTTTAGAAAGGGAACCTTCATCGGCAGCTCATAGCTAACCACCAATCCAAAGTAAGGTCGGGTACCCTTCTTTAACTCAGGCACGATAATGTTGGATACATGAATTCGATCATAATCCAGTAAGTCTGATGACAGATACGGCTTTAGTAGGGGTTTTATCGCTAGATCCAGTACACTTTCAGAGGTCTCAGCCTGTAGCTTCTGCAGAGGTCCCTCGCCCTTCTCTAAAGCTGACATGACCCACTCATTCAGCGGCTTAGGTAATGACATTGCATAACTGCTGCCCCAATCTGTAAGTGACAAGCGAGGAATCGTCCAATTCGATTCGGCTTGATTGCCAGCGGATAGGTCGGTGCCATCCTTCACTGGATTAGCGCCAGCTTCGCTTGTTGCTCCCCATTTCTGCACAGCCAAAGCTGCCGGGTACATATGCGTTGAAATAGATTTCACAGTATCAGATGCTGTGCTTTGTAAGGCTGTTGAATACAAGGTCATCTGTACGATAGAAATTAGGAACAAAACAAACAGTAGGAAGATCGGAAGTACCATCGCCGCTTCTACTACCATGCTGCCTTCTTCCTGCGTCTTCCTCCTAATCCGGTACCCGTCCCCCATATCCTTACCAACCTCCTGCTAGTATGAAAAATCAGCCTGCACTGCTCTCATATATGTACTGCCTTGCACTTCTCCAGAATACCCAGCGCTATAATCCAATAGCTTCACAACACCCGGTAGAAACCATAGTCGCATTCCAAGCTTAATATTCGATGAGACATACGTACTTCTTTCATCTGGATTTATTCCTGTGTTCAGTCGAATGAGAGCCAGCATCCGAGATAATTGAACATTCCCGCCTCCATGCAGCATCATGAACAGACGCAAATGATCACGATAAGTCAGCTGGGCCGGTAAATATTTAGACAGTGGTATGGAATCTTTCTCACAGAGTAGCAGCATGTCCTGAATAGCTTGCTGGATCCCATACAACAGTGCTGCGGCCAGAACAGCCAATGGGTTTCCTAAACTTGCCTTCTCAATAAAACCTTCCATCGTTCGAATAGACAGCCGCATGGCGAATATTTCAGCATACGCTGCGGCTACATTTCCTGCAGGATTAAGAAATCCATAAAGAATGTATTCCAGCTCTTGCGCTTGAGGATTAAGCTGGTCTGTAAGTTCGGCTGTCCCCTCAGAACCTTGTGCTAGAGTAGCTAACTTGGAAACATCAAAATGTTGAAAAAAGAGAGCAGAATACTCCGTTTGAAAAAGTTTATCTCTAGCCCCTCCCATAATGCCACCCATCGCTGCATAGATTCCGTCCATATCCTCCATCGCCGAACTCCCAGCAGTATACGGGTTAGTGCTGACTTCAGATTTAACAAGTGGATCTGATACTAATTCCTTATTAAAAGCAATATTCTCCTCGTAATATTGACGAAGTGTATCATAGCTTTTCAGAGAATCTGTCACTCCGTTACCCATCATTCGAATCTTATCAAGTAACGCTTTCGCTTCACCCAGCTTCGATTTTGCTTCTCTCTCCAATTGCTTACGCTCTTTATCCGAGCTACGGTGCTGTTCGATTAAAGCCAAATCACTAACGATAATACTTCCCTTCTTACCGTAATTCTGTAGATAGTTATTCACTACGCGTGAAGCTTCAAGAACAGAAGAGATCATTTGATAGGGGTCACCATATTCACTCAAAGCTTCATACAGCACACCCGACATTCCTGTTACGATAGGTTCATTGGCCTCGTAAGAACTTTGCTGCATAGATATACTATTCTCCATCTGACTTAGATCAGTTGAGGAGAGAATCAGTGCATCTTCCTGCTCACGCAGCTTTTTAAGCGGGTCTGAGCTTATCTCTCCTGAGCTCGCCGGAATATCCCAGTCATAAGCAGGATCATTTGATAGATCCACCCCCTCCATTCGTGACTGTTCCAATATATTTCTCATCTCGTCATTCAATTGCTCTGCCTTCTTTAACGCTTCATTCGCTCCCTCCATTGATCTTTCATGGTCTTCACGAAAAGCTGTTAATAAGGCAGGAAGCCGCGATAACATTTCAGTAGTTCGACTCCGGTATAGAGACAATTGATAAGTGTACTTTGCAGGCTTTTTACTATCACGATAAAGATCATCGTAATATTTCCCAAGATAGTCACTATACTGTGCGGGAATATCCGCCGCCGATTGCATACTTCCGAGTGAACTGGCAGAAATGGACTCTGCAGGGGGATTCATAATCCATTGAAGTAACCTTCTTCCACTCTCCGCAGCCTGGCTTCTCTGCTCTAACATAAGATCCAAAGCCTCTTCTCGCTCGTCATATAACGGCTGCAGCTTACTAATTAGTTCAGTAGCCCGTGAGGCCTCTGCCATTACTCCTGACATCGGCTTGAATTTACCTGCCAATTCCAAAGCAAAATCCACCGGAGCCTTATACTTCATTTCCTCCAGTATTTGTCGACTCACAACATCATAGCTACCCAGCGGCCTGCTCCATTTCAAAGATGACGATTCCAAAGCGAAGGGTACAAGATTGAACGTGTCACTCCTACCACTTTTATGCATATTATCATTGAGTACCTGAGACAGCAGCATATCCCCGTCACTCTCTCCAAAGGCGAATAAACCATACTTTTCTCGTAGCTCAACATCGTAAGATGACATTATAGAGCGAACGCTAGCCCTCGCTAAACGTTCCTCCTGAACATTGAAGGCAGCAATCCGCGCATAGTCAATCAGCACAGCGGTAAATAAAAAGACGAAAGCCAGTACCATAATTAAAAAAATTGAGACTGAACCTTCCGTTTTGCCCTTACCCTGCCTCTGTTTCTTTCGACTCTTACCGCTAACAAGGCAACTGGTAAATATGCTCCTCATCAAAACCTCCCTCCTTATCCCTACCTTCAATAGATACAAGATCTACTAGCAAGGAAATATTCACTTATCCTGAAGCTTGGTCATCATCGCGGATGCATCCTTCTTCTCCATGTGGACTCCAGACCCACTAGTACCCTCTAAGCCTCCCTTAAACTTAGCCCCGAAGTAACGCATCAGGTCGACCGTACGGATAAACTCAACAGGCTCAGCGATGATAGATTGAGTTTTTACAGTCGGCTTTGCCTCATCAGACAAAACTTCATCAAGTACAGGTAAGTGCAGTAGACGATTTAATTCAGCACTTACTTTCCGTCCTGCAAGTGAATATGCGTAGTTCAAATTTCCCGGCATATTATTCGGAATCATAGAGGACGAATGTCTGAGTTTAAGCACTGGTAGATCACTTTCCTCTGACACTTCACCAGGTAGCTCTATTGCCGCGCCATCACTTCCAGCTTCTCCGCCGAATAAAGCGGCTAGCAAAGCATCGTCTCCAATTCTCCAATAAAGGGAGTCATACTCACCTGCAGCATAGGAGCCAGAAACCTCTTTATGGCTGTTGTCCCAATTGTAAGCCGCACGCTCAGTAGCCCCTGAGGCCACTTGCAGAAGCATAGATTTCTGGTAGCTATACAAACAGAAGAACAGAAGGAGCATTGTAATACACATGACCATTGGTAGTAGAATTGAAGCTTCAATAGTAAAGCTGCCTCGATCGTCCTTAAGCTTTTTCACTCGAATACTTCCTGGCTCTTTTCTCCTGCAGTTTTAATCAAAGCCTCCACTACTTCCTGAATTTTGTCCTTAAACAAAAGAACGACCGCAATCAGCACTGCAATAATCAGAATCATTTCCAGTGTCCCCAGGCCTTCCTCATCCTTCCAAAAATTCTTCACGCTACCCAATATTGTCGTCATCATTAGTTTCACCCTCCTACATTTTTAACATCATGAATGCTGGCGTTCCCACCAGTACAATTACTATTAAAAAGATAACTACCATCGGAAAGACTAGTTTAGAGGAAGCTTGCTCCCCTCGCGTTCGGCTGATAGCTTTCCGTTTATCCCACAGCATCCGCGAGAGATCGCGTAGCGATAACACAAAATCCGCTCCACCTCTGCGATAATTCAGAAGAACCGTCGTCGTGAACAACGATACCTCCTGCACTGCACATCTCTTGCTAAAATTCTCGAATGCCTGCTGAAATGAATACCCTCCTTCCCATTCACTGGTCATGATCCTAAGCTCCTTATACAATGGGTGATTAACATCACCTCGATGGCTCTCCACATAGCGGATAATCGCCCGTTGCACAGTCTCACCTGCTCCTACCAGCAATACAATGCTGTTCAGAAGTTCTGGTAGCTCGAGCATAATGTTCTGCTCTCTCACCCTCACCTTTTTATGTAAATCACTCACCATAGCAGCTGGTAGAGCTACCGCCAAGAAAAAACCTAGAATCAGACCTGCCTGATCGCCGCTAAAGCCTGTGATCAAACTTCCACCCACAAGAAGCAACCAACTGTAGCTAAGCATCTCACCCATGAATAACAGGGTTCGTTCTGCACTGTAACGCATCCCATAACTTCGCTGCAGGGAACGTTGAATCCTGAACATCAACGATGGAAAACGACTGACAATGCCGGTTTTCTCAATGAGCAGCAACAGCGGTTCACCCAGCTTCCGAAGTCGTAATCCTTCCATAGGAAGTTCTCTTAATCCGTCATATCTTTTTCCGCATTTAATTCGTAACAGAGCCCAGACAACAAGTAAAAATATAGTGACTACTGCACATAGCCATCGCATGATTTCATCCCCTTCACAGCGGAATGTCCATTATTTTAGTAGTCCAGAGATAACATAAAAACAAAGCTACTAATGCAAGCGTCGATATGGCTATACCCGCTCCTGTGTACATGGGCTGCATGTTATCATGACAAGGAAGTTAAAGGAATCAAAGAGAATCCGCAAGTAGTAAAACCCTTATGGGACAAGCATTTCTCCCGTTTTATAGGGAATGTTGAGGAATGTTGGAGAATCCCGAAATATCCGCAAGAATCAGTATTTTGTGGGTATTTTTTGGGTAAACAAAAAGAAGGTGCATATTAAGCACCTTCTTTTTGTTTGGGAGTTTTATTAGTTAAAGTTAATTGTATCAACTGTCCTTTGATAAATATTAGCTAAGGTTAAAGCTATACTTACAGGCACTTCGCCTGGAGTTTCTTCGTATTGAATTAGTTCATTAATTGTTATTCCGGCAGCTTCAGAAGCTTTAATTTCGTTCAATCCCAATCTTACTCGCGCTTCCTTCAAACTCACTTCTTTTTCAATATGCAAAATAACCATGATGTTCCCTCTCTCTATGTATATTGGCTAAAAGTGAAAATCAAAATGTCAATAGGAATTTACCCGGCAAAACCGTATAATATAATATCGATAAATATGGTAAAGTAAAAATAGATTTTTAATAATGCACTCTTTTCAAGGATCTGCCGGCCAGGGTAGATCCTTGATTTCGTTTTGTTCAGAATGCTAAAACACAAACGTCATGATATAATCTCATTGTTATTATATTCCACCTCATTTCTACAAGGAGTTAAAACAGTGGTTAAGCTCTCCCGTGGGAGATGCCGACTAAGATATTTACTAGCTAAGTCCAAGGTGACACAAGTAGAATTGGTGCGGAGAACTGGATACTCCAAACAGCAGATATCAAACTGGGTCAATAACCGCGAACTCATGTCGTTTGAAGCTGCCGCCACTATTGCTTATGTACTTAAATGCCACATAGAAGACTTGTATGAGCTAGTTATACATCATTGAGCCGGTCGGCTCTTCCCGGGAGAAAGTATAGCTATAGCTATACTTTTTATTTCTTCTAATAACCTAATCCCACATTTAGATTACTAAGTTCTTTCTTACATCCCTATTTTACCATCCACAAAACATGAAAATTGTCGATACTTGCTGTCGAATCCGTATTTCGTACCCGGGTACGAAATGTCTTGACAAAGTTTCTATTTCGTGAATATAAAAAAAGACACAATCACTATGATTGCGTCTTTTTTATTAAATCTTCAATTATATCTAACTTTTTTTTGTTTTCTGCAATTGGTACGGGTTCCACTCCTTCACCGAAATGTGCAATATATACACCAAATCTCCCTGGTTCAATGCCTGTAATTTCGTTGACATTGACCAGTAGTCCGCTGTCTAATTGTACGAACCCTTCTGACCTAAAAGCGTGTTTGGTGGAATCATAAGTTCTTGTGTGTCCGAACTTGCCTTGTCTAGTGTTAAACAACGGGGCATATAGTTTTCTTCTTGGTTCAAAACTATTTATATAGCAAAGCCCCTCAAGCGAGTATATACCATGATTTCCAGTCTCTTTTCCATCGATAACTTCAGAACCAACTATATGAATGCTCATTGTTCCGCACCACTACAAAAGTTCTTTCGGTAATTTTTGAGAACCGATGAACACTTTCAATGTTGTTGCGCCTGCCTTCTCACGCGCCACAGACTTTCTAGCGCTTTTTTCTAGACCTTGAGTCAGCTTTTTTGCCATTTCCTTAATCATACTTCGGCCCCTCCTTTCTTTCTATAATCAGTGCTGTTTGAACGATAAAAACTATCGTTAAAACCGGAGATTGTATAAATAGATTAGCTACCACTAATGCCAGAGAAGCTAATTTTATAGGCATTTCCTTTTTGGAATACAATAACAGCAATGTGACTGTTAACCATGTTAATAATACCATATTTACAGTACTTATGGATAGTATTGGAGTAATAGTAAATAACGAAACAGATACTATTGTACATGGTGTTAAGGGCAAGTGACGACCGCCACTAAATTTTCGTAAAGCAGCAAAACCGACCATTCCTAAACAAGATTCCCAAAAATGATTTGTTAACGCGCCGATCCCAGCAGTCAATATTATAATTGAATAGAAATTTAGTTTCCTAGCAATTTCATAGGTCATGATATTAACGTTTGATTCAGGAACAATAGAATTTAGTTTCATAGATATTTTTCTAGCAGTATACTCAATCAATGGTAAGATCCCTCCTGTTTGAAAAGTAATAAGACAATCCGAAACTAATTATCGCTGAAGGAAAAACAAGCAATTCATTAACATTTAGTAATAGCACTAATGATAAAGCCACCACAATTAATGTTGTTGCAACTGCTATATTTAACCCCAGATGCTTTGAGTAATCATTTTTAATCAAGAATTCATGAGGTGGAATAGGTATAAAAGAAAATCCATAACCAAACAGTTTCATGAATGTGGCTATCACTAAAGTTATAGCTATAGAAGTAATCTGAAATAGTTGTACCTCTACACCTTGTGAATGAAAAATAAATGATTGTTTGCCACCGTCTACGGCTATAAACCCTATTAATACCGCTAACTGCACTAAAATGTAAGCATTAAGCCCTGCTCCAGTAACCAAAGCGGCATAAAACAACTTCAGCTTCATTGCCAATCTGAAAAACGCTATTAGAAACAAGGCTAGGATAGCAAGGTCTAGCCAAGGTAGTCCAATTACTATTCTAACAAAATACGATATCGTAGAGGATGCAAGACAGAATCCGAAAATAGGGAACATGTATCGCTTAAGTGGCAAGCGATACAATTTCAGAGATAGAACAAATACCGCGAAAACGTCCACCAATCCAATTAAGATATACAAAACAGCTGACACAAGCAACACCGCCTGAATTTATTTTATTTCACCAGATTAATTATATAATTGAATTAAGTTGATAGCATAGGACTTTTTTCCAATACAGGCGGTGCGCCTGACCTAAAATCATAGATCGTATTCAGCCCACCCTTTAGGTAAGTCCTCCTTCTTTACTCCTTCTAAATGTTCAGCTTCAACAAGGACTAACAACGGTTCTTGAATATCGATCTTAGCCCCCTCAATTTCAAGTAATCCATCATAAGACTTAAACTTCCCTTTCTTGACTACATATCCAATACGTCCACCATTACCACTTGAATGCCCTTCTGCGATCCTTACCGACATCCCAATTTTTAGATCCTTTTGTTTCATGCTTCGTCACCTTCCAGGTTTAGTGAGAGCGCGCGCTGCTCTCATATGGCGGATTCCGCGACAACCACACTTCACAGTGGTATTGTTTCGACCTACCCCGCAGCAGGCACTCATCAGGCGGTTACAAGCTCATTTGTTACTAAAGGGGCCGCGGCCCTAAGCTAGTCTAAATTACATTCCATACTGATTGAATACTGTGATTTCAGCTTTTCAAAAGCTGCAGTCGTAACCTTGTAAGAGTTCCAGCCAACCTTGTGACTAGGTCGGATAAAATCTTCTTCTGAGTAGATCTTTAGTAAAGTTATTCCTCTTCCTTTTAAATCAAGTTGAGTATCTACAAAGTAATGATTACCGTAATAGCTCAAACGTGCGTCCATTTGAGCATTAACTTTTCTTTGACCCATTTCAGGTGTGAAAGAATGAATACCTTTCGCAATTCTTTCTGCTGGAAATTCAAGTACCTTTGACATATCTCATATCACTCCTTATGTTCTTGTCTCAGAATTGACTCTAATTTCGTGTCGTTCAATAAACTTATACTATCATGACTCTATTTTCGTGTCAACACCTTATTGACACATTTTTCGTGTCATTGTATGCTTGCTTTGAGGTGGTTATATGGGAAGAGTAAAATCAAATCTGAAGAACCTTGTAGACGCGAAGGGTAAGTCGATTCGCGAAGTGGCCAAAGAGATCGATTATAGATTTGAATCAGTGAGACAGTTGTATAATGATGATTCAAGGCAGTTCCCTCGCGATCTATTAGTAAAACTTTGTGCTTATTTTTCTTGCGATATAGGCGATATACTCAAATATGTTGAAGATGAAGAAGAAACCCCACCAGCTTAAATAGCTGACGGGGTTTCTTTATTGTAGGGGCTTAGGTAGGGCCGTTATAAATCTTGCATATCCATTTTTATTCTTAAGTAGATTCAAACTACGAAAACGCGGTAGTCGAAGAAGATCCTCTAATTCAAATGGAGCTAATTCATCCCTCAATTCATTAAAGTTCTTCTTATCACATCCGCTTATAAGCATATAGGAAGCATTAGCACTCCTAAGCTCTTCACGGATATATTTCAGTTGGTTTAAATAGTGACAACTAATGATGGGCTTAGCTGCAAATTTAGCCAATCTACTTAGCTTTTCTGTTAAAAACTTTTCTGTATTTTGGACCTGATACAATTCATCGAAAACGATATTTACTTTTGTAAGCTTATTACGCTCTGGGATACGCTGCCCACGTACCTGAAGAGCCAACCAAAGTTTGGTAATCCAATACGTTGTGTATACATCACGTTCACCGTCTGTAGAAAACATCGTCTCCGCCATCCGGATAGTGATCAATTGATTTTTCTGCAGCTCCTTCGCAAGATCGATGTTTCCGGCAGTCGATTTTTTTAGCATCATTTCCATATAAGTATTAGCTTTAAGTTTATTTAAACGATCAATTACACCTGTGATAAGATGTTCTTTTGTTCCGATCAACTGCGAAATTGATGTAGTTACCCCATCCTCTTTAAGCTTTATATCCTTGTATTCATCTAGTTCACAAAGGCTGCTGATATACTCAGTAAGGTTTTCTTGCTGTTGTCTAGGGACCTTTTCAATAAACACGTGACGTGCCGTATGATCCTGCAGGACGCTGAATACATCCCGTATACTGCCTGTAGACACAAAGACTACAAGGGCTGCACTGGTTAGGTATCGCTCCATCTTGGCGCTGAGGCGCGTATCATCGGCGTTAATACTATTAATAAGTGTCATGAGCTGTGTAGTCTGCTTCTTAGCATTGTCATACTGGATAAAGGGATCAGTGCTAGTTCCTACTTCGTTGTATCCTAATCCCTGTAATGTCTTTACATCGCCGCAGTTAATCGTAAGTGTTTGATGTCCTGGAAATGCAGCAGATACTTCACTGCTCAATTCGCAGTTTTTAATGTAATCAAAAATCACTACACATTCGCCAGCTGTAATCGCGTCTTTACTCATGTTTCCGATCAATGCCGATTTCCCGGCGCGTGTTGGCCCGATCAAAACAAGAGTTAAATTTTTATACTCCTTGTCATTACTGATATAAGCCGCTTGCTCTTTTCCTCTATATAGATTGGTTCCAATCCTAATAACGCCTTTCTGTAAATCCTCTGGTACTTCCGTTTCTTGAGTCTCGACCTTATCTATAAAATCATATCGTTCCAAAATGTCACGCCCAGCAAGCGCAATAAAATTCTGGAGTTCTTCGTCACCCATCTTATTTACGGCTGCTCCGCGAAAAGAAAAATCATTATACCGTGATTTACTCCTGAGTAATCGAGAAGCAAGTTCATTATCTCCACTAACTGAATCGAAGCTATGCGTAAGACTTCGCCCATTATTCCTCTGACGTAAACCATCTGTGCTCTCACTCATTACTATTATTTGTGTATTAAGTATTGTTGCTGTTGCCTTTTGTTCTGTGCTAGAGCTAATCTTTCCGCCCCCGTTCAGACGAAGTAGGAGCCCATCAAACGGGTTCTCACTTGCAGCCTTACGTTCACCCCCTATAAGCTCGCTAACTTCACCAGCGATGCCAGCGAGCATAGATACTGCCATTCGTAGTAAGTACCCAATCCCAGCTTTATTACGATCAACTGGCATCCCTCGCCGAACTTTATCTATGGTTGCTTTATATGCGCTACGCCAGCTAAATTGCGAGGTTGGCATAAGGTTAAATAGTATTCCTGCTCGATCTCCATCCTCTAAAGCTTCAATTATATTTAGTGATGAGTTTAGCCAATCATTATTCCTGCGATCCACAGTAAGGCTAAGAGCATCTTCTTTCTTATAACTCAAATGATACTTTGCAGTTCCAGATTCAAACTCAGGAAGTTCAAAAACTTCCTCGATCGTAACGCCTTGCCAAGAATCGCCCATCTTTTCTTTCATCAACCCTAAATGCTGCCGAGGAATAATAAAGTAAAACTCTACTTTTTGTTTTTCTAGATAAATAAAGTACCCTACCTTAGCTGGCAAGGAGTACGACATTGAAACAGGTACTGATAATCGTCGACCCAGCACACTTATAACCCGTTCCTCTTCCATCCGGACTGACTCAAAAACATTCTTATATAGGGACCCTATAATCCGCGCCAGCTTGTGAGTGTTATTATTTCGGATACTATTGCTAGGCTTCAGCCGCAAGTACACATATTCAGGTTTGATTATTCGCAGGGCTTCGCTAAACTTGATAGCCTTCATACGATCACCCCACTAGATACTTAATTAGCGTGTATCCAACAACTAACAAACTGGTCCATCGTTTCCCCTTTTCCCAGCCGGCCACATATAAAATAATGGACAAGCCCCCACCAACCAACGCGATAGAGTAAGAAAGATCGACTGCTACATCCTTTAATCCACTAAGAGCCCCTATTACAATCTCCTTCACTGCTTCCCGTGAGTGCTCCTTCAGACCATCAATAAATGGATTCATCATCTCACGCTCCCATATCAGCAAACACAACATCTACCTGCTTTAATCCCCACGGCAGCGCCCATAGTACAACGTATACAAGTAAATATCCCAAGAAATTTTTCTTAGCTGATTGAACGTCACCTTGAATTGCGCTCTGGATTGTATCGATACCGCCTTTCATGATAATTATCCATTTCCCAACGTTGAGCAGTTTTTTATACAACTTGTCGGCTACTGCATCTATACCGGTTGCAGCGTGAGACGTATCTGGTAAGCCGATAAGAAGCAGCAAAGTTATTCCAGCAACCTTGATAAGTGTTTCTTTTTTCATAACGGATTTAGTGATCTTTTCACAGATTCCATCCAAATTAATAGTAATAACAGGCTCTTCCAACCGTTTATGTTCTATAAAAAAATCGCACCAGTTTACCGTTTTCACTTTGGCCATGTTAATCATCTCCTATTAGGGATGTATACAGCAGGTTTACTTGCGACCGACTTACTTTTAGTCTCTGCAGTTAACCATGGCAATGCTCGATCAGACTCAATCAAAGGCCTATCAGGTACAACCAACGGACGTTCAGTAACTGTTGCGCTTTTGGTAGTTCTAATCCCTAGCATCAGCCTTAGTCCGTCTCTGGACAAGCTACTTACTGTTTTCTTATCCATGTTTCTAACAGCCTCTTTTATATCTGCGTCTAGATCCTTTCGAAGTCTAAATGTAATTGGATCGTTCATCTTGTTTACCTCCTGTAAACGTTGGTATACAAGAGCATACTGAGCACCGCTTGGACAATATTCGCAAAAAATTGTGAAAGATTCGTATATATTTGCGAAGCTTGGACAAAATAAACCATAAAGGGAGTGATTCTTTTGTGGGGATTAGGTAAAAAGAGGAGTCCATTAGGCAAGTGGTTGGACAGAGCAGGTTATAATCAAGAGGATTTAGTAAAGCGGTCAAAAGTAAGCAGAAATACAATAAGTAAGTCCTGTTCCGATACGGATTATATTCCATCACCTGCCGTTATGAAGAAAATATTAAAGGCCCTTCGAGAGGTTGACTCCTCTGTCCGGGCCGATCAATTTTGGGATTTGTAGACTTTATGTATACTTTCCCTATTTGGTCATGCTCTTAACTTTCGCTTCCGCTTCCTTGCGGCTTGCCGCTGCGGTTCTCAGCTGAAAGTTTATTTATACTATATACCTACGCACAAAAAGGGGTAATATGACTCTTGGCTTCGGCTTATTTAAGATGCTCTTTTAGAGCACCCCCAAGATCGTTAGTGTACTGAGTCAGCCGCAAGCTAATTTCAGTACGCATAACATCACGAGTTAATCCAAAGCGGTCCTGATATCCCCGGCAAAAGATTTTGTAATACGTGATAAATTCGTCTTGTTCATCCGCCAGCATTTTGATATTCCGCTGCTTCAGCTCTTTCTGCAGTCGATAGGTATCCTGCATGATTCGGCGTTGTATGGCTTCACCAGCCATCAAAAAGGTACGTTTAAGAATGCTGCTGGAGTGTTCGAGCTCCTTCAAGCTCTTGCCCACCATTGTATCTATGTAGGGAAGCAAAATGAGATCTCGAACCATCGTGCGCTCCTCCGTTGTTATCATTTTATTTGGATTCTCACGCTGCTGTTCCTCGTACTGCTCAACATGCTCGGTCATGATCATTTTCGTTTTCCAGCGTTCATTACCGTCCAATTTGGTCATAGTGACCCCTCCTAATGATAAAGCCAGTAATCAATATTAGTACTGCCTCTGCTGTTCTCTGTGCCTTGTTGTGGCGTTTTTTCGTATGGCACGTTCCGTTCCCAATTATCGATAATAATTGTTGTCTCGATAGGCGTAGACACATCCCAAACTATATAATGCTCCGCAGACAACACCTTAAACCCCTTAATTATCTCCGCCGGTCGGCGTCCGCTCAATCGTCCCAACTCTTTGATGTTGGGCATCCGCCTAAAATGATATCTAAATTGCGATATAATCCGCAGCAGCTTGCGCGAAGTATCATCAAGCATGACGCTTCTCCACTACAGGCTGCCACGAGAGGACACTCGCTACCAAGAACACACGCGGTGCCCCAGTGGTCAGACAAGTAGCCCTAATACGGCCAGCACGAATGCCGAGTATCTCAATCTTGCGTTGCGTTATCTTCTCCGACTTGTCTTGGTATATAATTTCAACTATTTGGCCGGCACTCATTTTCATTTGATCGCCTCCATTTACGAGAACGTTTGTTTGTATTATAACCAAACATGCGTTCTTAAATCAATGTAAAAAAAAGGAGCCACAATTATTATCCGGGCTCCTCTTCGTATTCTATTAATTGATCGATCTGTTTTAAGTTAAAGTATTTCATTAGTGTTTCCAAATGTTCAGGCGGCCAATGTTTAGCGGTGTTTTTCTCCATATCGCTCAAGGTGTTCCAACGTATACCAGTTGCTTCACTTAATTGGCGTACACTCAACTTTTCTAATTCTCTTAGTTCTCTAATTTTCAATTTCAGCATTCTAATCACCTCAATCTGACTATACTATATACCAATCATAAATTCAACGATTTTCGTTGACATTCAACGATATTCGTTGTATAATTAGAGTATAGAAGAAAGGGGGTGAACAAGGCACATGAAAGATTGGGTTACGCTCCTTACAGCAATCATTCAACTCATTACCGCAACACTGCTGCTAAAGGACAAAAAGAAAGGAACCAAAAAACGCCGCGGACCACGCAAACGTAAATAGGTTCCCGGAGAGTAGGGGTTGCACCCCCTGCTCTCCACCCAATCATAACATATAGATATTAAAAAATAAATTGGAGGCTGGTATCATGGTTTACATTCAGATTAAGCCCTGGAAATCATTTTTAGCTCTCCGGCGTTATATTCGAGAAATGAAGAGGATCGGTTTACCTGTGAAGGTGGTCGATGAGACAGCTTGGTGGAGATTTTAATTACGGGGGCTACGGCCCCTCAAAGGAGGAGTACTAATGTTCAATATAATTGTATGGGGAGTCGTTGTGGCTGCGTTGATTCTCTCAATCGCAGCACTAATTAAAGCCCGTGGACGGCGTTAATTCTAAAAACAAAAAAATACCCCGCCGATCAATTAAGGTTGACGAGGTATTTTTATGCCCAATACTTCCCTGCCCTTTCCTCTTCCATTGGCATTTATAATTAGGTAGAGGTGAAACTATGTTTATATCCCCAATGTTGTTGCAAACGGCTCCCGGGCCATTTTCGCACAGCGATTATATATTTGAACCAAAGATAGATGGCCATCGACTTATTTACTCCCAAGAGTCCGGTAAGATTCGGTTATATACAAGACACGATAATGAATGTACCCTGCAATACCCTGAACTACATTTCCCATTTACGGATGATGTTATTTTGGACGGCGAGGTTGCCTGTGTCGATCCTACAACTGGTGTTTCAGACTTTGAATCTGTTATGAGTCGATTTCAGACGAGACGAGCAGATAAAATCATCCAACTTACCGGGACTCTCCCCGCGTATTATGCCATCTTTGATATTTTGATGTACAAAGGTCAGGATGTGCGTGGGTTGCCCCTGATGAGCCGTAAGGAGATACTGGCGGGATTAACCCTACCATCTAATAGCTATGGAGTAGTACCGCACGTGGAAGGTGCTGGAGAGGCATTGTTCAAACAGATTGAAACAATGGGTATGGAGGGCGTAGTAGGTAAGCGTAAAAACAGCATATACGAGACTGGTCGGCGCTCTCACGCGTGGCAAAAGGTTATCAATTGGACCTATGCTGATGTTTTCATAACTGGTTATCGCAAACAGGAATTTGGTTGGTTAGCTGCTGTACCGTCCGGTTCATCTGGAAAATTACGTCCAGCTGGGATCATTGAACTCGGCGCGTCACCGATTCATAAGCAGGCATTCAGAGGCGTTGCTCAGCAGCTTGTAAAAGGCGAGGATAAGGAGTTCGTACATCTTGAACCAAGATTACGGGCAAAGGTGCGAATGAGGAACTGGACCAAATCTGGAATGCTTAGAAGTCCAGTGTTTACAGAGTTTATAGTTTAAACGTAAAATACCCGCTGACCAATTAAGGTTAGTGGGTATTTGTTGTACATGCTTAGGCTAAAACCATCCTAAATTCAAATTCGGTTCTCATGTAATAAGCATCCGCGACTTTAACACTAACAGGATTCCATTTCTGGACTGGACCTCCACAATCGATAATACAGCCGGCCAGATCACCTCTACGTTCAAGTATATCAACTTCTGACTGTTTTAAAGCAGCCGTTAGAAAATCAGAATCTGTCTTTAGGACTTTGTATATATTGCTCAATACGATCACTCCTATGTACTTAAATACTTTGCCATTATTGACAGGGTACGGCGCATCTGTCGCCTATATATTACTCGACGCAGAAGTAATCTGTAAACGACAAAAAGCCCACCAGCCGAAGCCAGTGGGCTAATTTTTTTATTCTTTTGTAGTCCCATCCCTCTTACTAAAAGCTAATTCAAATAGTCCAGTTGCTGATAGCCCAGCCAACCCTCCAGCCCACAATCGAAGCACAAGTTCTAGCTCCGTAAATGGATAAGTAGCAGCGCCAACCAGTAAACCGATAACCAAACCAATCAGCGGCAATATGTTTTTTGGCACATTAACTGTAGTCTTTACGAACTGTACTCCTGCCAACACAAAAACGGCGATCACCGAGGCGAACGCCAGAACATCTGTTAAGTTTTGATTTCCCATACATAAATCCCCCTTATTCTACTGGCATACCAGCTGCTCTACGCAAGTGATTTGCAAAATTATTAAAGAGCATCATCCCCGATTTATCCCCATTAGACTTGGCAGTATACCATTCAGGCGAGAGCCAACGGAAAATAATTTCTTGGGCATTACTTTTATGCAATTGCTTAAATGGCGCTGTTGAACCTGGCTGTAAGGGGATACCCGAAGCCATTCTAAGATTATCAGCAAGGTTGTGAAAGTGCGTTAACCCCACCTGATCCTTTTCCTTATGAGCCACAAACCATGCTGGGGATACATAATCATCGATTAGCCTTTGAGCTACACTGGCAGGCATCTGCACAGCAATAGGCGGTATAACGGGCACTGGCTGTTCCTTAATCTCTGATACCACATCATAAAGCAAGTCTTTAAGCGTTTTACCTACAGACGTTAATGCTTGATCAATGTCGCGTTTACGCGTAGGATCTAGCTGCTTATGACTTGGAATATGTGTCAGTGGATTTAGACCCCACTTGTCACAGCAATAAGCCATATACCACACAAAGCGCTTGTACGCCTCAAGTGTTTTTATCTTACCGCCGTAGCATAGCTCCACACCTAATGCGATATCATTAGCATCATCTCCATAAAGCTTATTGTCAGTAGTAACGTTGTAAAGGACATGCCAGGCCTTTTCTGCTGGATCCAATCCCGTACCTGTTGGGATGATCTCTAGTATTTTTGTATCGTCAATAAACGTCTGAGCCGAAGCTGAGCGGTCTTTAAGATTTTGAAAATAAGTATAATGGTTATCCGCAGTTGCCCCTGGATTGCCAGTATCATGAGCAACTAAAAAACCCGGCGTTCCCGATGTTAAACGGGTGCCGGGCCGAACATTTTGACGCTTGTTTATATAACGCCGTTCAATCGGGTATTTGTCCTTAATCACTTAGTTTCCTCCCATTCTGATAGCCACCACAATAGCCCCTATAATCACTGTAATGATTGCCCCGCCAACAGTCCTCCAAAGCCAGCGTTGTGCATCCTCAATCCTGTCTAACCTATGATGTGCTGATTTAGTAGATTGCATAGCTTCACGCGCTAAATCTCGCGTGGCTTCAATAGTCGTTGTTAGGGCAGGTACTGCTTCAAGTGTCTTTTCGATTCTGGCCAACTGTATCTGGATTTCCACAAGTTTATCCTCTGTTCCCAAGACTCCGCCTCCTCCTGACATCCCTACTCCCCCTCTCTAATCCTCCCAATATAAATAGCCCCCGTAATTGCTACGAGGGCAAAATAAAAACGCCTACTATATGGCGCTATCTGTAATCTCTTTAGCTTGTTCAGTCGTTATCTTTTTGGCGGTAACAAATACCTGTACTTGCTCCCCCGTATACAACCCTGCGTCAAAGTATCGCTTAATCAGTGCGTACCAGTTCATTTACAACACACCTCCTTCCACGAGGCTCAGGAGTAAGGCTGCCTGGTCCTGTTCCGCTTGATCTTGCCTTGCCTGAGTCTGCACAAGCTCCAGTAATAAAGCAGCGTTATCGGCTCGGAGTTGCTCGGTCTCCGTCAGCTCTGGTGGTTTATTAGCTTCGGCTTCCTGGTAGGCTGTCCAGGCTGCTTGAAGTTCGGCTTCTGTTGGTTGGGGTTTGTCCAGATTCCACACCGCGATAAATTGCCCACGCTCTACCATGTCAAAATCTACGCCTTCTGCTAGTCGATTGTAGTCCACTACATAACGGTAATGTACGCCCTCTATATATTCAGTCTCGTCTTCATCTAATGGTCGGATCTCATAACGAAACCGACCATCTACGCCTTCACGTAATACGGGTTCAGCTCCGTTGTCCCAAACTTCAAAATCTCTTATAGGGTCAGCTTCGGGATAAATGTGCATAATTGCTTGGGCAATATTCATTTTTTGAACACTCCTTATTGTTTAGGCTACTCTAACAATTTCAAGTCGCGTTGTATCCATCCCAGTTGACAATACCACTTGTGCATCAACGTAAACTTGTGGAAGCACAACTTCTCCTGCTTGAAGCATGAGCATTATACTACCATTATATATAATATTTTCGCCACCGATTGCATACCGCACGTCTACGCTCCAGCCATTGGTACCATGCAATATCCTAAGTTGTACTTGTTTACCCGCAGGCATAGATACAACTAATCCTTGCGCTTTTATGCTATACCAACCAGTTTGAGGGGCAGTAAAAGTTCCCGTAGTTGTATTCAAACCACCAAACTGGTTTGTATGGCCTACATTGTATTTTATTACATTCCATGTTCCGGCTGTAAGAGTCATATTTGCTGACATTGTTGCCCACACTATAGGGCGGTTATTTTGCGTATTATCTCCCCATGGGTTAATAACACCAGAAGCGCTATCAAATATAGTCCCTCCGCCCGATGTCACATTCGTACCAGATGGCTTGCTTCCGATAAGAGAGATTTTTCCGCCTGCTCCAGCATTAGCTGCGTTAGCGTTGCCCGTTCCTGTATTGGCTTCCGATACAATTTCCCCGTTGATTAAAGCATGTAAAGCAGCGGCTTTATTTGATATTACGCAAGAGTTTACATAAACTTTCGATGAATGCGCTTGAATCCCTATTATTGTAGTAGCGGCGCTCACTATGTTCAAATACTGCAAAATTACATTTGTACAACCTTCTACATATAAATTTGTAACTGTTGTACTCGTAATATTAAAGCCTTTTGCGGTAATCTGAACTGAATTTCTATAAATTGTAAGTACGTTTATAATTCTACTTGTACTAGTGACGCTATCGCCATTAAGTGTAATCACACCAGAACCAGAAAAACCCGCTATTGTTACTTGTTCAGGATATGTCCCAGCGGCTACGTTTATAGTCACATTGTGGTTTACAACTTGTGGAATGGCTGAGATAGCCCTAGCAATTGTCTTAAATGCCCCCGCTGCTGTGTTAACTTGTCCTGTATTACTATCACTACCATCTGTACGGACATAGTAGGTGATGTCTCCCGTTGTTTGTTTTGGTCTGGCGTTTAATTGATCTTGGATTGGACTTGTTACGCCGTAAAGCTGATCTAGTGTAGCGTTATTTATCTTACCAGTACCGATCTTGAGCATGTTAATATACGCTTCATCATTGATGTCACTATCCATGATAGAACCAGCCGCATTTATCTTACTGAACTTAATTCCGGCATTAGCATTAACGTCAGCATCTACAATTACTCCTGCTGCAATAGCTGTAACACCATCACCGGTACTGGTAACGTCTCCGGTATGGTTTGGATGCGTGTAGTTATTCGCGCCTGTTGCGATACCCGCTAGCTTTGTTTTTTCAGCTGCGGTGTAATCGTTCGTAGACAGCTGTTTGCCAGTAACTTTATCGACCTTACCAGTAACGGCATTATCCAATATGTCCATATTCCCGTTCAGATCGGCAATATCAACGAGATCCGTTCCCTCTGGCTTCTTTAAGCCCAAATTCCCTGTAGTTTTCATTTCTCACTCTCCTATCCAAAAGTTCTTAAGTCGTTCCATGTACCAGTACCGGCAGTATTCCATGATATTGCTTTAAGCGAATCCCAGAAGGTATACGTATAAGCAAACTCATAAGCTAGGTGTGCTGGCTTAATTTCATCAATTATCTGAATTAGTCCAGCCATATTCGGTGGTATGCCTAGAATCCCAATAAATCTGATAATGAATCGGTATTCTCCTGGAACTTCTTCTACGGATACATCCCCGCCAGCAAAAGCCGATGCTGTTCGTTGAATCATTTCGGGTGTCGTTGTGCCAGTTCCCCGCCGTTTAGCCTTAATCATTTCTCTTCTACTGATGTAAGACTTTGATGGATCCGAACTTAATCCAAGCTCAGCCTCCCAACGTGTAAGGCTCCATGTTGCAGTTTCAACATAAGCCTGATCTAGCACGTCCTGTACACCTGTAGTTAAGCCATGTATTTCAATACCTAAAGATTCCTGCAGTTCTTCTATTTCTCGTATACCCCTGTAATAGGATGGTAAGTATTTCATAAGATCAACTCTATTTATCTCATCACTGTCTTCTATTTCATCAGCCGAAAAAAGAAGAGTGCTGTATAAAGAATCTCCATAGCTCAACCATCACACCCCCTTTAATTGGTTCCACGTTAATGGACCCTTACCCATGTATTCGGAGTGTGTGTGTGATGATGGAGGATATGTTGATGGTTTCCCAGCTACACCAGACCAAGGGACAGCATCAGCGTTAGCAGCATAGTCAACTTTGCCATCGTTGTTCGTATCATAAATACTTTTAAGCATATCTCCTGAGCTTTGAGCAGCCACCAACAACACATTACCGGTTATTGTACCGATATATAACTTACTCGTATCAGTACAATAACCAAGCTCACCGACAGCTAGTGTTCCGATGGCACTTTCCAGGCCTCGTCGGATCTGGATCATTACATTTCTAGCCATTGCCTCGCCTCCTAGAACGTACCGCCATCAATCGTAGCCACCGTAAGTTTATTGCCATTAGCTGTATCGTATACAATGCTGGAACTATCAATATTAGCCTCGATCCCGGTCGCGTTAACAACAATGCCTTTACCTGGCTTAGCAGCTACCGTAGTAGAATCTACAACAATCCCATTTCCAGCTCCTACCGTCAATGTAACGGTATCTGATTGACCACCACCAGTAAGACCGTTACCCGCTGTAATCGTCTGTAGGGCACCACCAGTCCTAACCCATGCCGTTCCATTCCAGCTGTAGATCTTTTGTTCATCGTCAACGTAAGCAGTCCAACCGACAGCCGGGGTATAGTAAGCCCAGGCTCCAGACTGATACTCTGCTATCTGGTTTGTCTTACCTGCCCATGCCCCTGTCGCTGATGCTGGAATAATATAACGGTCGGCTTCTGCTGGGCTTGCCGGTGGGGCTAATAAATGTTGGTCTTTTACGGATGCTTGTGGTTCGATATTATGTTTTGCTAATTCGATTTCATTTTTGATTTTTTGTGCGGACCAGATGTCGGTAATGGCTGTACCTGAATCATTAATGACTCGGTGTTTAGCTGCATCATCAATATGGCTTTTAATCTCAGCAGCAGTTTTAGTATTTGTGCCATCTGACACCTTATTGATATGACCTGCACTGACATCAGCCTTTAATACCTTTGCATAAGTAGCACCATCCGCAATATTATCAAGTGAACCCGTTAAATCACTGAGTGCTTGGGCGTTCACTCGTCTCCAAGCTGTACCATCGTCAAAGTAAAGATATCCGCTATTCGCCCCACTCGTTACATAGAACAGACGTCCGACCGATGCGGCCACCGGACGAGAAGCCTCTGCACCTGATAACGCTCGTCCAACCATTGAGTTAGTTGTACCGTCTCCGATATATATTTCTTTCGTATCTGTACAAAAACCCAGTTCGCCAACAAGCAATGCACCGTAAGTGCTAAGTTGAGCTTTAGTACCACGTTTTATTTGTATCGTCTGTGCCATCTTATACCCCTCTCGTAAATGATCCGCCGTCTATCAGACCACTCGATTTATACCGCTCTACCTCTGTCTGTGTGGCTGTTACAGACTTTTGTAGCACATTAATATCATCAGCCTCTACCGTGTCCCCTGGTGTTTCATAGGTTACGTAAACTTCAGCAGCTCCACTAAATATCTTAATTAACCTACGCCATGGTGTATCACTGGGGATGGTTAAGGTCCAGTTTGTCAATTTATCACCAGTTAATTTACTACCGCTATAGACTTGGATAGTTGAGTTATTGATATTATCGTGATTCAATAAACCCTCATAAACGCCTGCTACAAGTGCTATCCGTTCTTCAATAACATAGTTGTTTCCAGTTGGATTTTTGTTCAGCTTCTCTTGAAAAACATCTATTTTATTCGGGTAGGCCATGTTACACCCCCAATTCCACAGTACCGATCACTGGCACCTCTTCTTCGGAAAGAACAATGTTCCCAGCGGCTCCATTGAGTAGCAATCCAACATAATCAATAACCCCATCAGTGCCTAAAAGGAGCGATCCAATTACGGCTTGACTAACATAAGTAGATACAAAAGACGCTGACTTACGCCAAGCTTCCAATCGCTCCAAAAAGGTATTCTTCACACCCTGCAAGCTATAACCGGGTGCTAAGGTTACCTTAGCTGATATATTAATAGTCTTGCCGATTGCTGATGTAACTGTTACGACTGCACCTATTGGAGCTTGTCCTTCGCCTTTCCCTGCGACTGGATCAATGTAGTCTTGTACTTGATTAACAAGAACGCTTGATGCCGGAGAACCTTCTGCATTTACAATGACGACTTTTACGGTTTTCGGACCTGACCATAATGGAAATACGCGAGCTCCGCCCACTCCGGAAACTTCAAGAGCCCATTCAATGTAATGATATTTGTTTCCGCTGGTCGCTGGACGTCTGGCAGAATCAAGGTACCGCTGTCGTAATGCATTGTCAGTCTCTCTATCAGTCCCGGGAACAAGTAACTCTTTCAATTCAGCTCTTGCTAGATTGTTAATAAAATCGATAGGAATTAAGACACCGAAATGCTGATTTCCCGCAATTCCATCAACCTCTGCCTCAAGGCGGTACTCTCCTAAGGAGAGCCGAGAAACCACCTTATAATTGTTTGAACCAATCGCGAAGCGACTACCAATTGGAACATCCATTAAGGTGTTGGCCGCATTATAAAACAGCCCCTGGAGTTGAGCCTTAGTTGCCTTCTTGCGGGTCACACCAGACCAAGCAATCGACCGATCCAGATAATCGCCACTAGCGGTATCGGCAAATATTAAATTCGCGTTAATATCCAACTCAACATACATCTGAGCCAACTCCATTGCCGCCGGAGCCATAGCATCATAAATAATACTGCCCTCTCGCTTATCCAGCTCATCGGGTATTCGATCTAGCATCCGCTCTAAGATCGTTTCAAACGTTTGGTTCTCATACACCACCATTCACCTCCAATCGGTCTGTATAGTTTCCGTAGTCGCTCTCCACATCAAATAAGACAAGTGCAGTATCACCATCATAGGTAAATCTAAAGTTGGTCACGGAAACGATACGATCATCTTGCAGAAGCGCCTCCCTAGCCCAGCGTTCTAATTCTGTTTCAAAAACTGCTCTCCCACGCACTACACCTACATCCGCCTCACTACCGTAATTGTCGCTGTAAATTAGATTTTCAAACCGGGTTGTGGAGAGGATTTTAATAGCTGCCTGTTTTACAGCATCCAATCCGTCCACTACCACGGATCCTATACGTCCGTTTACAAGGTCTAATTTGTAGGTGAGGCTTGGTTGTGGCGTATCCTCCATGTCCTCATTTAGCAGTACATTATCGCTCTGTGGTATCAATTACTCACCACCCTATCCATGATTACGTAATGCTGACCGCCCTGCATACGGATAAGAAGCAGTTTATCTCCAGCGGCAAGGGCTTTCCGGATTACAACTTCCTGAGTGCCTACAGTCGCCTTTAGCTCAGTTAATGATTCCGGCACAATTAAAAAATCCTCTGGAAGAGATAGCCGGTTATCGACTAGCACTTCAAGAGGATTTATCTTTGTTACGGATCCTAATTGCACTATGACGGGACCTTGAGCATTGACAGCGCCTAAGGCAGCTTGTTTTATCGCTTCAATCATGTTTACACCAACCTCAACTCTAGGTCCATGGTATGCACGCCACCTTCTTTCTTGTGAGTACATTCATCGACCAAGAAGAATTTATTTATGTTCATCGCCTTGATATATAAATTGACGTAACATCCTGCGCGCATCCGATAATCGCCAAGAGCCTCTATACTAAGCGTTCTCTTTTCTCGATTTTTCATAAATAATTGCTGTTCCAATTGCTCTTTAATCTGAGCCTGATTCAATTTTTCATCCACCGATTCGTAGAGTTGTAGTAACCCCCACTTAGCAATACTGGCGCTATCCTTGGTAACGTAAGTTTCCCGCTTACCCGTTTCCTTGTTATCCCGATACAAGACGATTTGATTATAGGTTTCATCATCAATGTTGCGGCTGTAGGAGTAATCAGTCATAAGTGAATCATCACCCACAACAAAAGGTAAGCGCATATTAGAAACATTACGTATCGTCAAGCTCCCAAAATCGTCGAAGAATACGAAGTTGGTCCCGTAATTAATCAGCGTTTCATCTAACGCCATGCAGATCATATCAATAAACGTTTTATCGTCACGGATTTGGGAAGGTATAATGTATCTAGTATCTTCCAGCTTTCCAGTCTTTAGCTGCATGTCCTGTGCGATCTTTTGAACTACCTGAGTCGCAGTCTGTTTGCTGAAAACATAAGTTCCGCTATTCATCAGATAACGAACTTGATCATAGGCCAAAATTGTTATTTCTTCAGCCGTACCCGTTTCAATACTGAAGATATATCCATAGAAGACCTTATGTCCTTCATCTGTGTACCGAACCACATCGCCATTGTTCAACTGGAATTTTTTATCTTGCCATGGTCCACCGTCTACAAGAGTGAATTCTAGGGACGCTGCCTTGCCTATGCGGATCGTCTTCCAAGATATATCAGTAACGATGCTGGATACATCCCAGACGGCTCCATTTTTATTATCGATCAATAATTCCACTTAATCACCCCGGAAGCTTCAGGACGGAACCGATCTTGAGCGTCTTCAACTGTGCGTCGGTGAGTCCATTTAGTTTTTGAATTTCATTCCACCGACTACCGTCACCTAGTTCTCTTTTAGCAATCTTCATCAAAGTATCCTCGGATTTGACGGTAACTGTTTTCGACTTGGTACGTTCATCTGCACGTTTTGCTGGCTCTTTCTTTGTTGTAGTGGTTGTACCGGCTGCTGTCTCGGTTGTCTTCAACTTCACTTTTTTAGCAGCGTAAAAAACATACTCCTTCAAGCTGATGTTATATTCAAAATCACCTGGGGATCCAGCAACCTCTTTATAATTAAATTCCTCAATACTGGTCGCAATGTTGATTTTTAGACCCGTTGACGTAAAAATAAACCGGATCGGCTTCCGCTTGTTCATCCAGGTTTCAATCAGTTGGATGTAGTCAGCGGGTTGCCCCCAGTTTTTTGATGATACATAGCTTGGTACGGTACCACCTACAGCGATAGCCGGGAAAAAGCTGCTGAAGCTGATCTCTTTGAGCTTAGCAGCTTTGATTACGTTAATTTCGCCAAGGTCCGTTATATTGTAGGCCTCCCCATCGCCTTCTCCGCCAATCTCTATTTCTTCAGGAAGGACAGGGATCTCAAACCATATAGCACGGTTGTTAAAACTCAGTTCGATGCTGTAGCCATCGGCCACACTACCGCCCCCTTTAGTTATAGAGACCCTTCGCGGTACTAGCGATCTCTTCATTAAGCTTCTGCGTTATCTTTGACACAATCGAATCAACATTCGCCTGATTGGTTACTGGACCAGTCTTCATCTGAATAGTTGGTGTCAATGTCACAAAGTTTTGAATGTTTTTCATTTCGGCGACATCACGCATAACCTTTAGGTCTTCTTTACTTATATCAATTGGCTTCTCTACTTTACCGAGCTTATCAACTTTTTTGAGCTTCTTCTTGTCATCATCAGCGGATGCCATTTCTGCAGTAGTCGCTGCTCCGGGTGGCAATATCGTAAAAGAATCTTTCGCTCCTTTGAGTGCTTCATCAGCCGCTTTATTGTCACCTCCAAAAAGATTTGCTCCTTTATCGTAACCAGCTTTATATGAATCCCCATAATTAAAACGCTCAAGACCAATTCCCTTTTCCTTTAGGATACTGTCTATATCCAGATCTTTTGCTTGGTCCTTATATTTACCATTGCCGTATTCTTTTACGGCTTTTTCTGCCATGCTACCAAGACCAGAACGCCATCCTGCTACCGTATCCGCCATACTACTTCCAAAGATAAAATCCATCGCTTTTGCGATCTTTTCCAATATCCCTAGTACACTATCTGCTAAATCGGCAAATAAATTTATAACAGCCCCAATCGGATCGTTAAATAAATTTCCAAAGAAATTGGCAAAGCTATTCCAAATGTCGAAGAAAAATTCTACAACACCAAAAACCAATTCCAATAATCCAAAAAAGAGATTACCTATAAAGGCCCCCACCGCAGCAAAAGCACCGGCAATAACCCCTGTAGCAGAAATTGATTTCCCTGCAAATTTATTAATTGCAGCTATTACAAGATAGAACAGAGCAATCAAAGCTATGATCGCGAGAATAATCCATGTTATTGGACTCGCGAGCATCGCGGCATTAAGTCCCCACTGCGCTGCTGTTTGAGCAGCTGTAGCCGAAGTAGCTGAAAGTGTAGCACCAGACAATACAGCTTTTATGCTGGCAGACGCAAGTTCAACCGCTGAGGTTATACCGCTCCATACAGAAATTGCAATAAGTGCACCTTTATATAAGCCTAATGCAGTCACAATCCCTAAAACAATAGGTTCGAGTATTGGCCAATAGCTAGACATGAAGTTATAAACATTAATTAATGCAGTCAACAAATTATTTGCCGCGTCTGCTGCGCCAGCAATTCCTGATTTAAAGTCTTCAATGAACGCCGTTCCTCCCGGGCTATTTAACATATCGTTAATACGCTGGATTAATGGTCCGAATGTTTGAAGAGCAGAATTTTGCAATTCATTCATTACGTCGCCAAATGTCCGAGGCATAGAAGCGAATTTCACATTTATATCATCGGCTGCGTTGAACATAGCCGCCTTGATGATATCTGAAGTGATAGTCCCGTCAGCACTCATTTCTTTGAGTTGACCCTTAGTCTTCCCGGTTACATCTGCAATCGCAGCTGCCAACATTGGAGCATTCTCCATGATAGACCTAAATTCATCCCCTTGGAGTTTTCCTGCGGCCATCGCTTGAGATAATTGATACATCCCAGCTTGTTGTTCCATCGTGCTGGATCCACCAATACGGAATGACTTTTGCATTAACTCTGTAAAAGCAACTAATTCGTTATTAGACTTAAATGCTTCGCCTGCCAAAGTACCCATTCTACTTATAACCGCCGCCATATCTGTGTAGCTACCTTTAGCACGATCAGCGGACTCAAAAATTTTATCTTGAAGTTCGGCCGTGGTTTGCATTTTGTCATTAATTAAATCTAGGCGAGCAATTGTGTTAATGTAATCATCACTTATTTTCGTACCTAATCTAATACCTTGAATACTCAAGTATGCCGCTGCGATATTCTTCATGTTGCCTAGCCATCCGCTACTCGCTTTCCCCGCTTCGCGAAGACCTCCGTTAGCTTGTCTCTGTAAATCAGCAATTTGTTGTTCAAGTCGGGCTATGCGTTGCAAAGCTGAGGATAGCTGTGCGGCTTGATTTGAGTCGGTTCTAGTAGTTGTTCGTAATCTGTCCATAGATTGAACTAGTCGTAACACCATGCGCTGTAAGCTAGTAAACGTAGCACGTAGAGCAGGGGGCATTTCCAAATCGATACTTGCTTGTATGTTTCGCAATCGTGATTCTATCAGCGCTCTCGCTGCATTTACTTGTTGCATTAGTCCTGCTTGATCAATGGTAATTCTTAATATTGGTTGTCTGAGACGTTCAACTTGTTGAACCGCTTGACTCGCGTCCATCCTTATAGAGATAGGAGATTCTACAACTCGCTTCAACCTCTCCATACGTGCTGTAACTTCTAGTACCTGGTTAGCGACACGTTGCATAGGGCTTGAAAAGCTGTCTAGCATTTTAAGGGTACTGGATACTGTTGTCACTCAGTTATCACCTCCTAAAAAAAATAAAAGCCGCCATATAGGCGACCTCTAAATTATTTATAGTTGAATTGTTTGCTTCGGATTATTTGATATTATAGGTCGTATCTTATCAATGAATTTTGCCGCTTCAAATGATTTGGGATTGTCCCGGAACATTAATACAGCAAGTTCATTTGCAGAATTAATGTAGTTCATAATCAAGTATGGGGTTACCGTTCGCTCCTTTTTACTAGTTGCTCTTGCACCGACAACTAATCCGATAGGACCGAATAAAAGCCCTCCGGCAATACCCTTCGCTGCGCTGCTATTCACGATATGCGCAATCTCAACATCAGTCTTAAAATCAGCAGCTTGGATCTGAGACAAATTGACAATAAATTCAGATCCACCACCAGTGATTACTAACTTCCCATCGTTTATTCTGAGTTCACAATGAGTATTTTCAGCAATCGGCAATCCCTCTGTATGGAATAGAGAAGCGCCAAAACTACCGTTAACCTCTTTCTTCTTAAAGATACCCATGCACAACCTCCGTTGCTTTTTCCCTATATTCTACCACATAGTGAAAAACGTGAGAGGGTAATAATTCCTATTTCTTTGCTTTTACCTTTGCTGCATCTTTCTTCTCTTTTTCAACACGTTCATTAACCGCAGCCATAACAAAGGCCCTTTCTTGTCGCGAAAGAGCCATATATTCATGAGGCCACTTATGGAACTTATGGAGGGCGTAATATGCATAATTCGCATCAGCATCACCCTCCCGTATTAGTTTTTTGCTTCTTCAACCAAGTCTGACATTTCTGCATCAAAGCCACTCAACTCACTGATCTTTTGAGCCAATGTTGCAATCTCCCCAGCTAACAACACCTTCTGTACATACTCTTCAGGAGATGCGCATCCCAACTTTTTAATACTAGTAGCATCTTTAAAGTTGGGCTCTACGCAATTCCGGATTATTGTCTGCAGATTAAATCGGCCTGAATCAAATTCAAATTTACGTCCCTTCTTTGGGATCGTGCAAGACTTGCGAGTTTCGTTGAATTCCTGATCTGTCATTGCCTTAATCTTAAAAGAAAGAACCTTTCCCTCTTTATCCTTAAATCGTGACGATACTACAACTTCATCAGTCAAGCCATCCACAGGATTTTCATTCAAAAATTCTTGTAAACTCATATTAATAATTCCTCCTAATATAATTTCGTTTTAATTTAATTGTTTGGCGCGGTGAATGATTGACCCATATCAATATCTTCAAATGTAAAGTCGATATCTTCTTCCAATGCATCTGATTCAGTATCCAAGGATACCATCACCACACTATCTAAGTTTACCCCTAGAAGTGTTACTGTTTGTGCGCCGATAGTGGATCCGGGGTCTTCGTTTGTAACGGTAATATCAAAGTTGGTATCTCTACCCGTTTTGATATAATCGATCATCAACTGGCGGAACCGACTTGTTACATAATAAATCGTCATGCTGCCAGTACCCGACCATCCAGTAGTTTTATGCTGAGTACCACGACGGCCTAATGTTTTAACTTCAGCCTTCTCCTTTTCAACTGACGCTTCAAGAGTCTTGATGTAGAACATTTCCTCTACCTGACCATTGATTGTGGCGTAAGCCCGCCCCTCTTGTCCGCTAATCGTGTCATTTGCTTTTAAGAACGACATTTATCTCACCTGCACTTTCATATATACTTTTTCAATACTATCTACTGGTTGAATATTTGCTTCAACATAGATTGCATCTGAGTCAACACCAGGGAGTACCGTGATATCCGTCTGGGCATCAAAGTTTTGAATAGCAGAAATGCCCTGCAAGCTATCCAGATAGATTACAGCCTCTTTACGAAACAAAGCTCGGCCATCAACATTGTTTGATACCTTACCGATGTAAAATGATTCAAAGATACGCTTTAAATCATTCGCAATACCATCCAACACACGGAGCACACGGTTTTTTTGAAGTTGTTTCCCCTTCTTTGGAGTATAAGAGAGGAAAGTATTAATATCCTGCTCCACCACGGCCCGATTAACGGAAGGTGTAAAGACAAATTCCCCAGCTTTTAACGCTGCCTCAATTTGTGTGCTCGTATACCTTGGTGCCACATCTACAGCATCGTCGTATGCCGAATAAGTCAGAGACTCATTCATCTCAGCTGCTGCCGAAGCACCGGCTACCCAAGCAGTGGCCTGCGCTGCTGTAAGTATGGTCCCATCTGAAAGTACTACGCCATTCTTGACGCTGATTACACCTTCGGAATCGGCTACAGGGTAGTTCTCAAGTGCTGCCTGTACTTTTTTACCCTCTGACTCTCTCAAGCGCCGTACAAAGGCAGCATATACTGCTTTAAGTGCGTTGTCCGTGGATGTCAGCGCCACTGTTTGGAAATCGTACAGCTCTAGTGCAGCTAAATAAGCAGTATGATCAGCATTAGTCACAGTACCATTAGCTCCGCCCACTAAAGGAGCCCCTGCGCTTGCTGTTAAAGCCCCAGTCCCACCCCAAACAATCCAGTCATTAGCTTTGAGACCAGCGATGTTAGCGACCACCTGAGTATCCACCACTGCGTTATCCAGCAACGTTTTCACATCAAATTTGCTACTGTCGTCAATGTTGGTTTGTACTACAATCTTTAGATCGTTCCCCCGAGTACCACCGTATTTTGCTGTTGGTATAAAGGCGCCGATTGTAGCAGATGCTTTAACTCCATCATTAAGCTTGTAAAGCAATACTGTACGCGCTCGCTTTTGCGCCTCACGCACAGGCAACAGTTCTGAAGCTGTAATGTCAAACCCAAGTGTTTTGAATGTATCCTCACCAGCTATAATCGGTGTGATGATCTTTGCTGCTCCCCATGGGAGTGTCAGCGCTAGAGAGGTTATTCCCCTGCTGCCAACTGTACCTAATGCCCCGCCAGAAGTTTCCACGTTGACATATACACCGGGTCTTTCTTTATTTTGAGTGGTCCATGTTCCACCGGCCATAATCTATTCAACCTCCTTGTTCTTAAATTCTTCGATAACCTGCTGTGCCTCGGCCGCCGTATACAACTTTCCCGGCTCCAGCAGCGCCGACAGGACATCTTTATCCTGGTATGAGTATTTGGTAGAGCTCAAGAACTGCTCCTTTGTATACGAAGCCTCAGGAGCTTCAATAGCTTCCTTTTCATTTTTCACACTCACTTAATACCGCCCCCTTGCTTCATAGTCTGCATTTTAATTTCCGGTGCTTTGTCTCGGATCAGGTGTACATTGTACTCAACGAAGAAATGCAACACTCCATCTACAATTTCATGACGCATCCCAGTCCCTCGGTAAATACCACTATGTCCCGTTAGGTACTCCAGTTCTGAGTAAAACTTTTCAGCTACTAATTCACACTCTTCGCGGAGAGCAGCCGATTTACGTTGTGGGAAGTAATGGACATCGAAGGGATTAAAACGCTGGTAGCGTCGGTTAACCCCTCTGACCTGGCTACTTTCCAATAACAGCACAAAAAAGCACGGCTGCTTCATGCCCTGCTCTACTGCTTCGTCATAAACCGGATACTCCGGAGTAAATAACGATAGCTTTTTTATGAGTGCGTTTTTGATATCCTGCATACTCACCGCCCCAAGTGTTTCTCCATGTATTTCTTAAGCTTCCTCTCCATGATCCCCGGCAACTCTCTCTCAAGTTCCTGCTCGGATAGAGTCAGCATAAATTTACCGTTAACCCAACCGGTACGCAGTCTGGTAACATGGCCGTACTCAACATAGAGTGCATACTCTACATTGTTGACAATCTCAACGTGTACACCGCCTCCTGGGAGCCGAACCACATCACCAATTTGCCAGCCCCGACGCAAGTCACCCGATTTTACCGGAGTTCTAGCTATAGTCTTCGCCAGTAACCGTCCTGCAAGCTCACGAATACACTCCTCCATAAATGCTGGAAATTCATTTTGCATCCTTTGAAGGTTCTTCTGAAGCTTTTTGACATCGGAGAAATCGAATTTACCCATACTCATGCGTTCAGGACCTCTTTTAGCTTAATCTCCTGATGAGTCGCATAACGGAATGGTTTCCCGGCTTGTTCGCCTTCAAACACCATCCCATTTTGTACAACAGTAATCTGGCTGCCCGGCTTGATAGTTACATCAGGAGAGATAAATAGTTTAGCATCGTATTCCACCCTGTCTGACGTTACGGTCTGTGTAGCGCTTGGAAGAGTTGATTGAGAGAGTCCACAAGGCTCGTCAGCCAACACAACGAAAGGCTGCTGTCGTGTTTTACCGCTTACTGGATCTTTTGCATCCTTCATTTCCGAAACAGTACATAAACCTTCATAGGTGCTCTCCAGCGCTGCACGTTCCGCAGCTACCATTCCAAATTGCATAGTTACCACCTCAATCTGCGGAACGCTTGCAACTGAGCCGCATAATTCCGCACGAAAGCTGCTCCAGATCCGACCGTAACCGTAGCCTTAGCGGATCCGAACGCTGTTGTAACATCCCCACGTTTGATACTAGTAACTGCTGGTGCTGTTTGTTCGAATTCTGTCGGGTACTTCGTCCGGTAGTAATCCTCAGCTATATGCAGAACCACGTTATCTAAGGCTTCAGGAATAGAAGAAATGTTGCAATAGGTCTTTATCTCCTGAACAATGGTCTCCAGAGCAAACAGTAACCTTTGATCCTTGGAGGTATCCTCTATTGTGATTGAGAGCAATTGTTTTAGCTTAGGTAGATATTTAAGATACTCCTCCATCAGACTCACCAGCTTTCAGGATAGCTGCAAGGACGTCCTCCCTTTTGGTAGCCTCACCGAGATCAATGTTATGATCTTTAGCGTACACCTTGAGTGCAGGCAGCTTCATCTCTTCCAAAGGAACAGATTCTTCAGGGACTTCCTCTCCGATAGCACCCAACTCTTGCAATCGTAAAGCCTGTTTATCATCTAATTCAATTTCCCCAGAAGCAACAATAACCCCGCCTTGAAGGACGGGGGTCAGCACTTTATATCTAGTCATATTTATGATAGCTCCTCTCTTAGACCGACAGGCGGTAGATTTGGGATGGTTGTTTGATACCTACAAACGCCGATTCCCCTACATAGATTTCATCTTGTGGCGGTGGACCAAGATCGCTTTTTGTAACAACATAAATGCCGGGTTCAAAGCCCTTTTCTACTGTAGGGCCGTGAACTGTGATAACTGGCTGCGCTCCTAGTAACGCTACAGTTCTCACAGGAAGCAAGCGAGATGCTGCCGCTCCTTCTAATGAGATTTGATCGTCATTGATCCGGATTTGAATTGTAGCGTCAGCCGCTTGAGCCAAAAGAGCCTCAACCTGTGAACGGTTTGGAATCATCGAACTATTTACTCCGAAGATAGCCCCTCTTATTTGCTCATTAAGTGTGATATCAAGCATTACGCTGCTGGACATATCAATATATACCGGCGCCAAGCCACCGTTTGCGTCTTTATATGCTTGTACAGCTGCCCGTAGATCATCTAATGGTGTAGAAGTCGCGCGATTACTCCATGCCGTTGCTGTAGGGACGATAGGAGATACTCCGAAACTAACATTAATCAGAACGTCATCCCCGGATTTGTACACAATGCTTCCCCCATAAGTGGCTTGAGCACGCAACCATTCTTCAACATCTCTAACGCCTTCGATCAATCGATCAGTTTGATCATAAACCTTTTGAATAGCGCGCTCCCTTTCAGCTTGCACCCGCGGATTCATAAATTTAAGCTGTTCACGCTCATCAATCCGTACACCGTGCTGGATCTTTGCTACTTCTTGAGTAAGTGTTTTGAATCCTTGCTTATCACGAAGTGGAGCTCCTGCATTCCATCCGGTAATAGAAGCCGATGGTACATACGTTTGCGTGAATACATCATAATCGAACGACAGATCATATACTGTGTCGTGATCACTGATAGCATCAAGCAAGTATTTTTTTGGCAAAATCCGATTCTCTACATATCCCATAAATTGAGGTTGTTTAAATTGATCCAGTGAAAGAATTCCCATTCTTTATTCACCCTTCCTTTTCTATTTTAGTAGTATCTATAACGACCGCCAGCAGCTGTCTTAAATGCTGCTGTAACCCCAGTGAGTTTACTTGCAACAATCAGCGCCTCAGCCCATGCACCCACAATCACATTCACAGTAGTAGCTTCGCCCGTAAATACATCGTGGTTCGTCAGATATGGTGTACCTGTATCAGCATCTGCCCAAGGTTTAGCCAATCTGTTTGCCTGGATGCTAACTGCTGTACCAGCTGGAATCAATGTGTTTAGTGCGAATTTAGTGCCATCCAGAGTAATGCCCCCGACTTTTTCGATAGATCCTTTAACTGTATAGAGAATTTCCTTTTGTGATCCGTATTCCTTAACTCTTGGATTCAAATTCATTTTTTCTCACTCCCTTGGTTTCTTTGTTCTGCAATAGACTTCCCGGCGTTGTACCCTTCAGGCGTAGTACCAGCAGGTTTTGTTGCATCAAGCGGTGTTGTCCCTCTAAATGAGGGAGCCGGCTGTTGCTGCTGCTGCTGTGGATCGGCTTCCGGCTTGAACAGGTATGCATCAGTACTTTTTAAGCCTGTGAGTTGTTCATCCAAACCGACCAAATTCCCATCATCACCAAATATCAGCCTGGTCTTGTCAATCAAACCAGTTACCACCTTCTCGTTATGCACCTTACCAGAGAGTACAGCAGTAATGGCATTGTCCAACTTGATCTGTTGCAGGTCGGCATCATATTTGTCCTTTGCCGTCTTGTTATCAGTCTTGAGCTGATCAATCTGCTTCTTCAGATCATCTGACAGTCCAGCAGCTTTACTCAGATCCTCGATTTGCTTGTCCCGATCAGCGACATCCTTCTCAGCCTGCTGTTTAGCCGTAGAAACTTCGTTATACTGACTCTTCGGAACAAAGTGCTTCGGAATCTCTTTGCCAGCATCTGCAATAGCTCCGTCAATCTTGGAATCTTCAACGCCCAACTTCTTCAACAACTCTTTCAGCCAATCCATATATCATCTACCTCCATAGATTTGTATAGCTGCTCTCCAGCTTAGGGAGTGAACCGATATGCTCCGGTTCATGAGCAAATAGGCCGCGGTAGTCTCAACCGTGGCCCAATATAAAAAGCACCCTCGCATATTGGAGAGTGCTTCATATACCATATTTCTGTTTGATTAATACCCATTTCATAGCTTCTTCACGATTTAACCGCCGTTCGTCTGGTGCATTAGCATCCAGGACACCTACTAGCTGTTTCGAGAGCTCATCGCGCTTTTGAAGGTACTCATATCTAACGGCGCTGATCTCGTCTACCAAAGCGTCAAATCGTTCGCCTAGCTTATCGCGTTGCGGGGCAAACTGTTCAGCAATAGCCGCTCTATTCTCTTCTTTAGTTCGCAAGATCATCACTCCTTTGTATATTGTAGCGATTCAAGTAGCATTACTAGCTGTTCCATGGTTAGATGCTTTTCGTCATAACCTGTGAGTGCCTGCTCAATAGTAAGCAATGCAAGATACGAATCTTCTGCTTTATCAAGTAAACGGTTAATCTCATCTGTACTCAGGTTTATTGGGGCTGACTTCTTCAGGATGTATGTGCTGCTAGAATCAACAGCTCGTAATTCCTTTATTCCATTCTTTATGAATGCTAGGACATCATCCCGGCTGAATGATCCTCCAGGTTCTCCATCCACTGTAGGGTGATTGTGGGTGACGATGCTCTTTTTAAGTACTTCAGGTGGTTTGATCTTAGTAATATCAACTGATGCCTTATCACCCTTAACATGGATAACCTCACCTTCTTTAGTGAGAGCAATAGCATGTTCTTCTGGTGCATTCCTAATAGCTTGTTCAGCATCCTTTACATAGTTCCGAACGATATCAGGTTTTGACAAGTCAATATTACCTAATTTACGCGGTATGTCTGGCTGCAGCTTTGGCAGATCCATCTTACTGAGATTAATCAGCGGTGGTGCAGTCTTTCCGGTTTCATCATACCATTTCTCCGGTTCCGGGGTATAGATGCTTTTCACAGGAATTGGAATATCCTTTGTTGGTCCACCCGGAATCTCAATAGTAGGTAAGGGAGTCTCAGGCGCTAGCTTAGTCGGAGTTTCAACAGAAACAGTCTCTGTAGCTTCAGGAGCGTATTTCTCCGCCCATTCCTTATAGTTGATATCCTCTGGTATGGTTTCAGTCTTACCATCCTCGTCACGCGCAACCCGAGCTTTAATGTTATCGTCATAGTGCGGAATAGTCGTTGACCGACAGTGTGCATGCAGAGGTGGATAGTTAACATTAACCACCGCATCGGAAATAGCAAATACCTTTCCATCCATGTCCTGGCACTTAGCAGATGTCTTATTATCCAACGTAGCTGTAAAGCGGTATTCTTCAACACCTATTTCTTTATATCCAGCCATTCGAGACTGTCCAGCAAAATAAGCTGATTCCGTGAGGATTAATCGTGTCGCTGCTTTTTCTGATACACCCATACGATCCTGAAGCTGTTGGATCATCTGTTTAGATGTATCTCCGCGAATGAGACCTTGAGTGAAGATATTCCGCAACTCACCATTTAACCTTACTCGATCGGTCCATATACGAGATGAGAAGTTGCTACCATCTGGCGCCCATGGAGCCGAAAGGATAGCTTCAAGCTGCCGCTTATCTATCTTAGAGAATGATGCGCCTATACCGATACCCTTTTCCAGTTCAAAGATACTTCGATAATAACCGTCCTTGTAAACGTTGCCTAGCAGTTCTGTTGTGCCTGTCAAACGCTTAGCTGATAATACCTCAATATGTTGCTTCATCTGCAACTGAATGGATTCTAAGCGGGTAACGCGCACTCTTATGCTGGCATTCTCAAGTTCCTTCATCCATCGCTGATCTATGGCGTTTTCTTTACCACGAGCAATGTAATCCTCAACGGTCCATTTGAATTCTTTAAGCTCGCCTGCTTTGAGAACTTGTTTAGCAGCGGATAAACTAACTATCCCGTTATTATCTGCGAACCGCTGATAGAAATTGTTAACGTCCATCTGGATAGATATTTGAGCCTTGCGGTATTCCTTTTGCATTGCTTTGTTAAATGGTACACCCTTATTCAGTAGCGATTCATTCAGCTGCTCCATCCGTTTGGACCAATAGGCGGCTGATCTCATTCTTCATCAACTCCACCGCCCTCTGAAGGTGCAGGAACTACGAACCCGCAAACAGGTGATCGATCTCCTTCGCCACCCTGTACAGAAGATATCAGACTAGCTAATGATTCAATATCCTCTGCGTCTATGGTTTTCCCAGATTTATAGGTTTCAATTGCTGATCGAGTCATACCTTGAATCAGCTCATTTACCAACATCTCACTCTTTTTTGTTATCGCCATCTTTATCACCTCCTGGAGGAGTGTCATTATTAGGGAGCCCGTATTCATCCATTTTCGCAAGACTCGCGGCCTCTTCAGATTCCAGACGTTTCAATTCTTCCTTCACATCAGTAACCCAAGGATGATTTGCTACTTGTGTTTCTTTGGATACGATCCCCTCACTGTTCTTAGCATCAGTAATAACCTGTGATTCATTAATGACGATATCACGGTTAAATAAGAAATTGACTGTCTCTTCTGAGAAGTCATTCCCCGTGGTATTGAAGATATGTTTGTCAACGAACCACAAAAGTTGCTCAAGTGCTGCTTGGAATTCGTTTTCGATATCGTTAGCGTCCATATCCAGATCAGCATATAAGAATTTTAACGCTTCCCCGCTCGGTGCTGTTGCAAATGAATCCGCTTGAGTATCTACCCCGCGACCGAATTCATATATATCAGACCGGGTCATCTCCGTATGGAGTTTATAAGCCTCAGTATTGATATTGACATCCATAGTTTCGACATCAGCGCCATCTTCTGCAGTTACCTTAACAGACCTAAAAATCATCAAGTTTCTTCGAAACTCACCAAGATCAGTTCCATCATATCCCTTAAGTTTAAATATGCTGTTGGGAATGTCTTCTAAGTTATTGCTGTTATCAGACTTGCTTCTATCATAGTCATCTATCAGCGATTTAAGTAAGCTGATCAACGGTATCTCGTCCTCGTTATATTTAAAGCAAATGAAAGGGATGCGCTCCCAGTTTAATGCATGTTCAGCTTTTTCAGACCCGTCCATAGCAGCAAAATGACTGCTGAACTCACCTAATTCCACATCCGGTATCAGTCCGCTTGTTGTCGGTAGAGCTATGCTACTGGTACCGATCACATAGCGGTTAACGCCTTTGGAGTGCCAGAATTCAACCTTTTGGATAGTTGTTTTCTTTTTCCCCTCATATGCTTCAACCTCATATACACGGATTATCGCATCCAGTTCGGTATGAGCGGCGTCTTTCCAAAGTGGTATGATTTCTTCAGATGGTAACTTCTTAAACCGGAAACGGCCTTCCTCGTCGTAATAAACATGCAACCAGGCGCGGCCCTTCTTGCTACTTTCCTTCAACAGGCTTTTTAAAAGTCGCTTAAACCCTTTATCAAATATTCCTGTCAAAAGTTCATCATAAACTTTGTTCTTCGTCTGTATGCTCATTTCCTTACTCAGCAGATAACCAGCTTTCTGGTCAATAAGCTTCCGCAAGAATCCATGGACGATCTTGTTATTAGCAAGGTTTTTAGCTTCAATTAGCGCTCCACTGTCTCCAATGGTCATTCGCTTACGTTCTAAGATATCTGCCTTATTCCGATAGTAACGTTCACCAGCAAGCATATCCTTACGTCCCTGGGATGATAACCAATCATCTATTTCCTGTTTAATGATCTCCTCGTCTGTCATAGCTGAAGCAGCGCCGGTTTCAATAATCCGGATAACCTCCTGTGTTGTACTCAAATAGTTTCCTCCTCTCCTATTAATCAAATGAGAATGCATCTGGTTTGCGGATTTGTTCCATAGCATAACGCAACGCATCCATAGCATGGTTAAAGTCATCAACTGGCTTTTTCGTGAACTTACCAGCTTTATTCTGTTCCCATACATAGCTTGATAGCTCTATGCTGACATTTGGACATTTGAATTTATGAACAACGATTTCATACTGCTGAATGGTTTGAATACCAACCTTAACGCTATCCCCACCCTTTTCAGCGGCTCTGATCCTACCAATCCCGAAACCACGGATTTCAGCAATTGATTTTGGCTCTGAGGAATCCGCAATGATACGCTCCTTAGAGTAGCCCTTTTCTTTCAGCATATCGGCAATATCATCGTTCAGCATGCCATGCTCATAGTGTTCATCGAAGATATACAGCTTCTTCTCCTCTTTGTTAACCAGAGCGCATACAAGAGCAGTAGGGTCATTCGTATAACCAAAGTCGAGTCCAAACACTGCCTTGTAACCCTTTTGCTTGGCAATAGCTCGATAATCAAACTCTTCTTCCCGCCAGTCTTCATATATAGCACCCTCAGCAATACCCCAATCTCCGTCACCCTCTACCCTATGACGCTTTGGTTTATTCTTCTTCATCCACTCAAATAGTTTGCGGTCCTCGTCTCCCAGGAACTCATTACAGCGGTATGTTGTAGTATCCACAAATGTATCTGGGTTCTCAGTATCAAAGAAGCGATGTTTCAACCAATGTTTTTCATTCCATGGGTTAAAAGTAATCGTTAGCTGCTTATAGTATCCTTCCGGCAGCAGACCACGAATAGACATATCCACCTTATCGAAATCATCCTCATTAAGGATCTGATAGGCTTCTTCAAACCATGCCCAACACAAATATCCGGTGTCCACCGTAATAGAGGTGATTGACATCGGATCATCAAGGCCGCGGAACAATATCTTTTGTCCTGTTGGCTTATATATGGCTTCTAACGGCACTTTCTTAAACTGCCACTTGTTACCCACTCCTAACCTATTCGCTGCCCATTTAAGCTGTGCCCAGGTAGAGTCTTTATGAGTATTGAACGTCTTACGCAGAACTAAAGTATTCGCTAAAGGATATTCCATCATCTTTGCAATAATGGATAAAGCAGCTGTTACGCTCTTTTTCGAACCCCGACCACCTTTGACCACCCGGTAACGCCCTTTAAAATGCCAAAACTTTGCGTATCCCTTGCCGACGGTCTCCTGTAAACTAATAACTTTACTCATGGAGATCATCCTTTATGAATACGACCTCAGATTCAACCGTTTTACTGATAGCCGTAACCTCAAGCTGCATTTTCTGAACGCGAAGCTTAGTTTCTTCATCCATATAACCTAGGTACTTCTCCAGCTCTTTCAGTGCTCGCATCTTATCGTAAAACTTGATACTTACACCATCACGACCTTGCTTCACTTCACTGATTAGTGTGCCATCTACCTCATATGCTGATTTAAAGTGGACAAAACTAACTGTTTTGGTTACCGGATCGCCCTCTTCATCATAAGTAGGTCCATCTATACCGATTACTGGTTCTTCAGTTGTACCAAAGTCTACGTAATCAGTAGTATCAGCAAATGCGATTTTAAGGTACTCGGCTATGACCCGATGAACGCTCAACCCGAGCTCACCAACCATCTGATCCTTCAACCTTGTTATCTCCGCCTGTATTTCAGGTTTCCTCAGGTTTTCCCATCCTATGGAATAAGCAGCCCTCTTTGAATAACCGGCAGCTAATGCCGCTCTAGTTGCGTTGAAGTCTCTCATATATTCAAGGACAAACATTCTTTGCTTGTCAGTCAGCTCATCTTCTACTTCTGACGGATCGCCTCGAGCCACTTCTTTTTTCTGCTTGTTGATCTTCGGTTTCTTTTGTTGTACAACACTTTTCTTTTCTTTTGGCTGTTGTACAACGTTGTCTGATGATTGTTGTACAACATTCCATTTATCACGTTGCTTCCAGACAGCTACCTTCTTTTCATCAATGTCCAGTTGCTCGGCTATCTGCCTGTTTGTTATTTCCCCACCGTGTTCACGCCATATCTCTAGTGCGCGGTCACGGTTTGGATCGCGTGCTCTTGGCATTACATTATCACCACCCCCGTATTTAAGGCATGAAAAAAGCACCCTTACCGGGTGCTATGAATCAGCGCTAACGTTATAAACACTAAAATTTTTGAAAATAGCATCTTGAATAGTATCCAATTCTTTTAATGCCTTATCCAAAGTTGAGAAACTGCCCAAAAGAACGTTTGATCCTACCAAGTTATAATTTGAATTGGGTTTATACGGGTTTTCGCTTTTGACTACAATACTATCAGTCTTTACCAAGACCTCTCTCGATTGCGACCTTATCCACATACATTTCACCTCCCTACGACATCATATTTCGACGTTCAGGAAGGATTTCCCTGCTACTATTTACCCATGTACCTTACTTCGCCGTCACCTCTGCAGCTTTTGGGGTTTAGATTATGGGCTCTGTGAAATAAAAAAGCCGCCTATTGGCCGCCCTTGAAAATTAATTTGGTTGAGCTCAATTAACCGTGAGCTCATCGGCTGGCGTGGTTTTTTACACGTCATTCATTATAAGAGTCGAACCGTTAATAGGTTCCTCCTATATATAGGTGGCAGGCGTACGGCAAGATTAGACACATTGGAGGAATAGACTCATTCCCTTGTTAATCTCTACTTTGGTTGTAGCCCGATCCAGATAAGATTGCACCGTGCTTTTTTTAGTATCCAGTTCAAGAGAAATCTGTTTAAGGGACATTCCACAACCGTGGTGTAGAACGAAACATTGCCTTTCTCTCTCAGATAAATTATGCATAGCATCCTCAATAGCGTATTGTTCATGAGGTTGCAAACATCGTCCTTCCTCTTCTTCCTGTTGAAACTCTACTTCATAGGCTGTCAGATATTCCATCCATGCAGGATCCCATACACTTGTTCGTTGAGCTCCAGATCTTCGATCAATCGTTCTACGCCAACCTGGAGGATATCCAGTTTCCATCCATTCAATTGAATAATCCAGATCACTTATAATTGCGGACATCATATTTTTATCTAATTTAATCGGTTCCATCTGCTTACGTAAGAGTTCACGCTCATTCCTATCTTTAGAGTCTTCTATTTTCTTCTTCAGCGGCTCAAGTTCTTTTTCCAGTGAAGCAAGCTTTTTATTTAACTTCCCTTTAGTGTCTTTATAACTCGCAATCAACGCCCGATCATTAATCATTAACCCTCAACTCCTTTATGATATAATCGACTTGAGGATAAAAGCTGCTATTGCCCTGATGCGTCAGGGCTTTTTTCTATATAAATACCTTCCACCATCATAGAAAACATCTTCATGTTTGTGCTGATAGGATACGTGTTATATGCATCTTTAAATCTCACCCAGCTCGGTCCCCACTTCAACACTTCAACAGGTTTTCCAGGGCTTGCAGTAAAAACAAATTGTCTATGCCCGTCCGCCAATGCTTTTTGAGTGTCCTTGTATTTCATTCTACCGACCCCTTAATAACGAATGGTCTCTCTGCTGCTTTCCCGGTCGGTTTGGGATATTTAGCGTCAATTTCTGCGATTTGTTCAGGAGTGAGTTGTGAGCTCATGATCTTCCCTTGTCCACCGCCTTTAGCTTCTATGTCCTTGCTTTTGATTCCTGAGTACCAATCGCTCATTATGATTTCCTCGCTTTCGGATTGTAATAGTGTCTTGTTCCTCTCTTTATGGGGAGCAGATAAGCCTTAAACCCTTATCCGGCCCCCGTTATCACTGGGATTATTCGGTCTGACTCGATGACCTGACGGCCTGATACAAAACTTCTCGCGTGATAAACTCATTCACTCTATCCAGTTCCGTTTTTTCAATGACAATACGGTCGGTCATATCAGCAGCATGGAAACTTATAATTTCATTCGTGAATTCTCTAACCATCTCGTAAAGTTCGCCAGGACTATCAGATGCACTCTGCCAACTTTCTTGCTCTGCCCAGTCGGTTACGTCCTCTTTTCTGATTGTGAACTGTTTTTCTTTGCTGGTTTCGATCTGCGGAAGTTTCTGGCTGCAGCATTTGCAATACGCTCTTTTCGTGACATATTTTACGATGATTTTGCTCATATCCTCTTCTTCCCCTCTCTATATGCTCGCCACTCACCGTAATATTTGAATTGCAGAGTGTATGTCAGCCCAAGCACAACACAATCATGTTCTACGTCTACGATTCCCCATGCTGGGTTGTCACTCGGAATATGACACCAAACCGGAACACCATGCATCTTCTTGATTTCGTCGATCGTTAATTCCATCCTCTTCTCCCCCTTATACCTCTATTAGTTCTGGATTCTCGTATATAGTTCCAATTACTTCAGCATTTTCGTTCTCAAAGTAAAGCATGGTGGAACCGTATGGATGATGACCGATAAGTTCTGCATTGTATTTCCCTTTGTCAAAGGTGACTTTATAATGTCGTATCACTTTTTCTTGAGACATTGGATTAATCCAACTTCCATCTAGGACATCCCCTTTGTATATCTCCCGTCCGTTCTTGTCTTTTAATCCGGTGTACTCACCCATTGACTTTAAATCGCATTTAACTGGAGAGCTTTCTGTGTAAAGAACCGCATAATCCTCAATGTTTTCACGCTGTTTGCATTCATCCGTTAGTCCATCTAAACACCAACCAAAACCATAATGCCACGACTTATTTTCTATACTATAGCCCCTATATTTAGGCTCTCTGATCACGGTGTATCGTCTCCTTTGATTGGGGTCTCAGCCCCCTAAATGTCACCTGTATCAACGAATCTTTGCAGTACTTCGATTATTTCTTTAGCCTGATCCTGATTAATGTGCATCCTGGTGCTCAGCAGTACGCCCTCCGGTATGGCATACGGCACCCAGCCCGTTCCACCTTGCGGCGTTTGGCTCGCCATGATTTGCGGATTGGCATCACTGACTCCGATCCATATAGCATCCTCTGTAGCCAAGGAAGATTTCTGTATTGAGCATTTGTCTCCGTATAAATCTTCAAATTCTATAATGGCGAATCCTCTGTTTGTTTTTCCCGTTTGCATTGTCTCAGCCCCCTTATAAGTTCAGTACAGCCAGTAAAGCAGCTTTGCAGATGGCTTCAGGTGCACTTGATTGCATAGAAGTTACTGCTAATTCATCCTCGTGTTCGTATATCGCACAATCGAATAATCTGTTCTTTTCAAAGGACACACCTTGCACAAGCACATCTTTGTGATCATTCATCAAGTGTGTTACTACTTCCCATGCTGCGGATATGTCCGATGAATAATGGACATGTGCGACCATCTCTAAATCAAATATATGATTACAAATTAGTTCATCCAGTTCCTGTCCCGGCTCCATCGCTAGTATCTCTTCCCTTGTGAGTGTCATTGGGCACCATCCTTTGTAATTCCTTCAGCATATTCTTGCTTGCACCATTCTTCATATTTGGCATACGCATTGTTCATTTCTTCTTGACTGCCATCCTTCAGTTCTAAGCAAAACTCACTGTGCCAGAAATCCAGCCTGAAGCATTCTTTCGGCGCGGGATCGAATGGAAAGTCTGCATCTTCCGGCAGCTCATCTCCGCGCTTACCGCAGTCCCAGTTAGTCGATATGGTAGATCCGTAATCTCCATACTCGCAATCATCCATGATGTGGTGACAATTGAAGCATGAGTGTGGTTGTGTCATTGGTTATCTCCTTCCTCAACCTCATATGCATGGAACCCTTTAAGATCATCTACATGCGGCCATTGTCTGTACCAATCTCGGGCGTGTTTAGCAAAGACTGCGTTATGCTCATCTCGATTGTTGACCACCCATGTTATTTCGTGGTAACTATACTCGGGATGTCGGGTTTTCAGATCGTCGATCTTATAACTACCGCTAAGCTTCCGTTCCCCGACTTTCCAAATCTTAATTTTATCGTTCTTAAGAATGACAGAAGCATGCACCTCATGTGGGTAAACATCTAACCAGTGCGGCATCTATTCGCCCTCCTTGGGTACTGGGGATACTGGATACACGAGTGGAGTCCAGTGCGTATGATAATCGGGCCAATCCATGTCCATCGGTGACCCACAGTATGGCGGTTCGTTAACCGGGAATATCCACCAAAGTACATCTCCCAAATCTTCATGCCATTCGTCTATTGGTTTTGTGGTAATCTCCGGTGTGGGTTCTGGGGTATCTGGGTAAAGGGTGGCTAAGATATCATTCAGGACCGCATCAATCTCAGTCATGTTCGCTTCACCGTGATACCAAGTCCACTTTAAAGCTTCTTCAATTGCCTCCTTCAGCTGTCGTTCCCGTTGCTCTGCTGCGTCTGCACGGGCTTCTGTTGCTGTCAGTTCATCATTGAGACCTCCCAATAAGCTGCGTAATCTCAATACCTCTCTGCCGCGTCCTGAAGCGATCTCCTGTAGTGTCTTAGCTTCTTGGAGCCAGTAAGGAAGGGCTTCATGTGCTGTCATGATAAAATCAACCACAAGCTCATTCTCACATTCAGCCACATACTGACATGGTTCATCTGGCATTACTTCGTGTATTATCCATATTCCCGTTCCTTCTTCTGTTCCTGTCATCCAATCGTTCTCATGCCACTCTTTAAGCTTTAGACAACTCTCCATATCCTTTTGCCAGTCCCTTTGTGTCATTGGGCTTCCTCCCCGATCTTGATCAAATCACCTTTAAACATTTCTGACTCTTTTCTGCATTCTGGATTAGGGCAAATGTGAAATGAATTGTTTTCCCTTTGTTGAATCTCGCAAATTTCATCTGAGTATGTTCCGTACTTTTTCATTGTCTCGGCATTCCAAAGTTTTGAGTAAGATTTAATCCTGCAGTGTGGACATGTATATTTCAGTTTCACGTTATATCCTCCTTGTGGGAGAGGAGGGCTATTAACCCTCTCTGTCCCTGTATCTTCGTACTCCGAAATTAATCTCCATCCACCATTCTCAATTTACTTTCAAACTCTAACTCTTTGCCATTTTTCACTTTCCAATAACGCAGATTTCCATTCGCCATTCTTAATTCATAGGCTTGATGACATTTAGATGCGTCCATACAAGCAAAATTCTTAACTCCGACTTCGTTCACTTCTACTAAGAACTTCTCTTCAATTTGCTTCGCTGTCAATCTCAACTTAGCACCCCCCTATTACATAGTTTGCGTCTACTCTGTCTTTGGGAGAGGAGGGATACTCCTACTCCCTTAATGATCTGGTACGGCCCCCGCGTTGCTGGGTTTATGCTGTCGGACGATGGCCTTCGGCCGTTATGAGACAGTTACGACTCAATCACGTAAATAACGTTATCGCACTTCTCGTTCAACTTTTTTGCCACGCCTTCAGCTATCTTTTTCGTTTTATATTCCTTGGCCTCATACCGTCTGTTTGTCGTGCAAGGAAATCTTTCTCCTTGATGTGTATATGTTTTTCCCAAATAATAATCACCATCGACCTGTATATAAAAAGGCATTTTACCCTCCAAGATTTGAGCCCTTCGGCTGTTAAATGGTATGCATCAATCCTGTGGCGCTGAAGTTCCTGCGTTACCAACGATAGTCCAGACACCATCCGGATAAACATCCAACCAATCACCAATTCCGACTATTTGGTTTTCGACCGCCAAGCCCTGCACACCAGATTTATTTGTGGCGTAGACCACCAATGCCATCTCTCCGGTTTCTTCATCTTTCAGAACATCATGTAGTTGTATTTCCTTGCCCGTGGTATCAAATCTGGCTTCGACTGTTCTGGTCATACTGTAATTCCTCCTTCATAATCGGGAAGCTCAACCTTCCCGTTCTCGTCGTACACATCAAACAGCTCATTGGTGGCCCTGAGAGTGGACTCTCTAAGCTCAAGGATGCGCTTAAGCGTCTTGCAGGTGTACACCTTCATCCCTTGATAGCGCCCATCCAGCCCGGTGAAGCCGCCACGATAGAAGCGTGCAAAATCACTATGCTTGTAGACCGCGCGATCATCGCTCATATATGGTCTCTCTGGTATCACAGTTCCGTCAGTCTTGCGTATCTCCGGCAGTGTCTTCGCCTCCGGCTCCTTACGTAAATAGTACATATGCTATTTCTCCCCCTGTATCGTGACATATGCCGCCTCTGCCCTCTCTCTGGGGCTGGCGAGCAACAAACTTGCTATAGCTCTATAGCTTGGTTCTGAACATATCGTGAGTTCATCAGTGTTTACGAACTCATCCAAGTGGTCAATATACGCCTTGTAATTCAATTCAAGCGCCTTTGCCTGTACCTCTAGGCTGGCAGCAGGGTCGGTGCAGTAAGTAGGGGCGTCTAACCAAGCTTCATCTTCAGTTTTGCGATACATCCGCGCTGACCAATTACCTCTGACAAGGTTGAACGGAAAGGGGTGCGTCGGCTTCTGCTCAAATACTGAAATTTCGTACCCCATCAACTCCGCCAGCTCCCGGTTAAGCTGCTGGTCTGTCATCTGTACCTGTGTCATGCCTTGTCGCTCCCTTCCTTATTTCCTAGGGCTAATAGGTTTGAGCTGAGCAACATTATCCGATTAAGTGCTGTGTCTGCTCTATCCAGACTGCCACTATTTCCAGCGGCAGCTTCTTTGTGGATTTCTGATACTTCGTATATGATGGATTGTTCTCTTTCCTGTTGTCGGGCTATGGTCTGCTGTGCCTCGACTAGCTTCTTTCGCAATTCTTTATTCGTTTCGTGCAATGTATCGTTGAGCTTTTGCTCAGTTTCAGCATCTTGGTTTACCTCATACAACCTGTCTCGCAGCTCCGTAATCTCTTTTCCGTGTCTAAGGATTAATGCGGCTTTGTCGTCCAGGTTGTCGCCAAGCAGGTCTATAGCTTTGTCTTTTTCCTTTTCTGCCTTATCTAGAGCTGCTATATAATAATCAATAATTCCGAGTAAGCACGCCCTGTCCCCATGAAGAGATCCGGGTTTCACCTCTAATTCGTTCCAGAATATCTCCTTATCCATTCGTAGGTGCTTATCTCTGATGGATTGTAATCTTGTGTAGTCAATTTCCGGTAAGGAAACTTTTCCTGATTCACTCATTTGCCCCATACCTCCTTATGGCATGCCTTGCAAACTTCCAGTTCATTGCCGTTGAACTTATTTTTCATGACCAGTTCAGAATGATGCTCATTACAGAGTTTGCAGAGTGGACGACCACATCCGGGACATTTCTTGAGTTCAATCATGAGTGCGATCCTTCCCAGTTCCATATCCGTTGCTGACCTCTGGCAGGGATCGGCTCCGGCAACTGCTTAACGTCCCGCAATTCCCAAGCGTAGCGTCCAGAACCGTACCAGCCAAAGGCATACTCTTTATCTAGGGTATTGAAGTGTGTTTTTCTAGTCTCGGATTCCAAAGCAATCACACCGCCCAGTAAATCGCAACGGACCTTAAAGCACTCTTTCAGACCTGCTATAGCTACCACAGCTCCGGTCGGTAGCTTGTCCGCTGTATAACCGTGGCGAGCCAGCGCTGCCTTAATCTCTGGCTGTTCGCAGGCTTCACGGTCCACCTGTTTACCAGCATGTATCGCTAACTTTCCACGGTGTTTAGTAGGCCAACCGCGAGTCTCAAAACGTTTCTCCCCGAGAGCAATTAACGTTGCCCAGGGCTGTATGATGGTTATGGCTTTCATACCTTCGCCGCCTCTCCCTTAGTTATCACGGTCACATCTGGCCGGAATCCACATGCAGCGCGGTTATCGAATTCGACATGGCCGGAGCAATCAATCTTTGTGATGACATGAGGGGTCGAGAAGTCGAATCCGGCGTTGCTACTACCACTTCCGAGCCTCGTTATCATTACGTTGTCACCTACGTTTGCTCCCAATCGTTCAACTTCTTCTGCTAGCTCCTGGGCATTATAATGTTCCTCGTCGATTTGATTTGTCAGTAGCCGATATTTCTTGCCCTCAGGTGTTTCCACTTGGTAGAGGTCCGGTCTTCCTCCACGGTGATAATAGTCGAAATAGATAATTCCACCTTCAAGTTCTTGCCCAAAGCATGGATGTTTTGGATCAGTAATTTTAACTTTCATACTGGTTATGCCTCCCCTGATTTATTAGCTTCACGTGCTTTCAGCTTGCGGTAAAATTCAGCATTAGTGTGGGATGTAATCTTTTCGTACTCAAATGGCATTTCACAGTTTGGACAACTAGGAAGCATTGTGCCTCTCTTATAGGACTGTTCTAGCTTTTTGAAGAGTACTGAATGAGGCTTTTCCTTGAGCCACAACTTCTTTTGCTCATGCATCCCTTTATGTTGCTCATTCAACCTATCGTAGTGCCTAGCCAAATACTCCATGGCTTCAAATGGATCAACAATCTGCCCACAATCACAGGTAACCTCCCGGTTCACGCTGTCCACGGTGAATTTCTTATTGTATTGATCACAAATGCATTTCCGTGGCTTATTACGCTCGATTCGAAGCATATCCAAAGTAACGATATTATCCATTGCAAATCTCCTTTATAGGAAAGAGGGTAGTTAACCCTCTCTCAAGATTGCTTACTCGTATTCAGGATTGCTAAATTCTGTTTCATAGTCATCCATAATAACTTTTGTGCCGTGTGTATAAAGTTTAAACAGGGTTGCTTCAAGTCCGTGCAATCCGCCCATAATCGTTTTTGTATCAAATGTCTTGTCGGCAATTTGGACACTGTTGATGCAACCCTCCTTGTCAAGAACGAGGCGGTATTTACAGCGATAATTAGGTTGATCGGGTTGTGGATCAAAGTAAATGAAGGCGAGTGTGCTGTAATTTTTATCTGCATGGACCGTGATTTCTTTATAATCCTCATAGTCTAGTTCTCCGAGTTTGAGTTCATCCTCAACCATTTCTTTGATAATTTCCGAAAAGTTAATTGACTCTTGCTTCGTTCCCAGCAATTCCTGCAACTGCTCCTGCATTTTGGCAACACCAACATCATGAACGGATCTTTCCAGTTCTGTTTTGATAGCATCGAGAATCACGTGGTTATAAGATGGAATATCCAATTGTTCAAGATTAATCTGTAGCTGATTTTTTACGGCTTCTTTCAATCCCTTGCCGAAGTCGCTCCAGCTTCTCAAAGAGTCTTCAACAACATCCTTAATTGTGTCTTCAAGCTGCTTTTTGATAATTTTTTCTAAATATCCCTCAGTGTTCAGTTCAGACAATTTAGAATTAATGATTGCGTTCATATCCATGCTCATCGTTTATCTCTCCTTATGGGCTATGCCCTATTAATCATTCGCTAAATCATCAGCCTTTGCGTTTATCTCAGATGCTCCCGCCTTAGTTACCTGATTCATTCCTTTTCTGGTGAGCACTATGGTCCTTGGTTGATGCCTCTTCCAGGACAGGAGCTCTTTTTTCTCCAAACGCTCAATAAAACCGTGAGTTGTCGATATTGACTGGTGGCCCATAGCTGCTGCAATTTCTCGTATACTGGGCGGATATTGAAATTCAAATGAGAATGTATCAATAAAGTTGATGATTGCTTGCTGCTTTTTCGAAATGAATTCCATCTTCAACCCTCCCTTACAAATAACTATTATTCGTTGTTATAAGAATTTTCTAATCTTCAAATCGGTCATTAGGATGGTAAGATCCCTGGGCTGCATAGCCATTAAGAGCATCAGTAAACATTGCAGTGAAGGTGTTTAAGTCCTTTGTTTCTAAGGATTCCAGTAATCTAATTTCCTTTACTCGGAGATCCCTACCGGCTGCGGTTGAGATTAGATCTGCTATAGGTTCAATCTGCTGCAGCCGCTTATCCCTTGCTTTCTCCAACTCAAGTTGCTTGTTTAACTTGTGATTGTGTTCATTCCAGTCTTGTTCATCAAACCAGAAGTAATCTCCGTGACGTTCCCGAAATACATCAATCCATTCTTGCAACAATTCTGGAGTGGTTTGCACGATGTCGTGGCAAGGTCCGCAAAAGCGTACCCCATTGGTCTTGACTCCTCGTCCCTTCCGGCCACGCGGCCATACATGGTGAGTTGTTGTACTAGGTGCAGATAAACATTGCTGGCAAATGCCATCCGTCTCATCTTTCAATTCATTTACTATTGAAGGTGGGAACTCTGCGCGGCTGGCTGAGCTTTTACCTGGTTTATGATCCGCGAATATCTTTTGCTTTAAAGGAGATACTTCTTTCTTCTCCTTCTTCCGTTGCCCTAAGCTACTTGACTTCTTGGGTTTCTCTTGTTTCTTCGGTTTCCAGAAAGTTTTATGAGGGGTTTCTTGAAGCATGCTACACCTCATCTCTCTTTGATTTTGTTTAGTAGGTTGTCCAATAGATAATTGCTCTGCCTCCCACTCACATTCAGTACAACGATATAAGTCCGTAGTTATTTCCCTCATATCTGATCCACACTGGAGACATACCAGAATCATGATCCTCTCTCCGCTTCTGCAAGTTCGGCTGGTGTTAAATCGCCAACGTTAATCTGATCTCTAGCCCGGGCATATAATGGAGCGTAGCTATAAGGTGGTATTGCGTTTCGAACATGAAGATAAGCAATGGGTTGTTCTGTAGCTTCCACATGAGCTTTAAGTTCCGCACATCGGTATTTGGGAAGGATCGCCCAGCCTTTAGGACGTTCCGGACGCCATCCGGGACCACCTGTGATATAAAGTGGCTTACCACACGATGCGGCTTCGTCACGGGTTAACCACCCGTTTCTATCAGGCATTCATTTTACCTTCCGCGAACCAGACTCTATCAACTGCAGCTAAGTAATCCAGCGGTACACGGCCTGTCCTAACTTCAAACGCGTCAATCTCGAAGTTATCCAACGTCATGCTTTTGCGTCCGCCCCTGGAAGCCTCAACCTTGTATGCACGTAATGCTGTGAAGGGTAAAAGGTATGTTTTACGTTGTTTTCTAAACTCGACTAGTACGAAGCATAGAGCTCCGAACTTATGACACTTCTCTAAATGCTCGTACTGATGATCCTCAACATTTTTTAGGTCAAATCTATCAAGCTCCTGGACTGACTTAGCTTCGAAAAAAACAGCTCTTCCACGATAGATGCCATCATAATCAACAGTTGATTTAGCTTCAAAGAATCCAGCGAGTACCTTTGTTCCTTTACTTCTTGTTACCTTTACTGGGGTTGATCGTTTATTGATAACCGCTACTCCCCGATGTTCATATGATTCATTTGTGTAATTAATCAGATTTTCGAACGCTGCCCCGCGGTTTCCTTGTCCTACCATCTTTTAGCCCCCCTTTTCCGTCTGGACGCGGTGGATCGAAAACATATCGCTTGTCATCGATCACAAGTACGCTTGGCAGATCCTCGTACATTTTTGCAACGGTTACGATTTTCTTATATTTCTTACCTAACTCGTAATGTGTCATTTCAATTCTTCCCTCCCTCTTGTCGGAGATTCTAATTCACGTTTCTCGGCTATTTGGTCAATCATGTCTTCAATCTTGGCCCGTACAACTTTTTGACTAGTTGATAACCCAACACCTGCAGTTGATGCCTCTGAGATAATTTTAGCTATGATATGATCAGCTGCCGCCAGATGTTCAAACAGTCGGTATTCCAAGGGTTCAAAAATTCTATCAAATTCATTGAGCAAGTATTTTTCTCGTCTTTCAGCGGGAGTCATAGTCACCACACTTTTTCACGTTTGCGATCGACGAGCAGCATTATAAGTTTTTTTATTTTTTCTCGAGCTATGAGTTCTTTAGTAGCGTGGATCCGTATGTCATAGTCCAGAGAATCATTGTTAATTATCTGTTGAAGCTCTGTGTCAGTCTTCCAGTTTAGAAAGTTCATCGATTTTTTTCCTCCTCAGCTCGTTTTCTTTTTTCAAGAAGTTCAGCCATTGACCTCTCATGAAGTTCGATTTCCTCTTGAGTAGGAGGAGCAACAGGGTTCTTAGTAATTTCAATTTGTGGTTTCCCACTTTGTCCACCACGACCATTCCTATATCCATTACTAGAAGTATTGCTTCGTATATCCTTTTCCTTTGTCCATGGCTCGTCTATGCCTTCGGCTTTCCAGTTTTTCAATGTGCCTCCTACATAATTCAAACTACGCTTTCCAGCCAAAACAGCCTTCTTCATAGCCTCACAAAGCCACCGTTCGCTATAGTCCTTTATGAAATCATTGATTTGATCCTTTATCACATCACTGATAGTTCCGAAGCCCTCTGCTTCAAACATTCGATATGCATCAGATACAGTTGGAAGAGGACCACCATCAAAGAGATATTCGTCTTCAGCGTTGTTGAGCGAAAGCTCAACGGCTGGTTCTATTCTTTTCCGTTCTTGTTCCTCTTCTCTTCTGTTCTCTTCAGTTCTATTAAGTTCAGTTCTATTAAGTTCAGAGGGAATTTCTTGGACATTCCCGGAAATTCCCGGAAATTCAGGAAACTTGGAGTTTGTTCGTTTATGCAATCCTTGCTGATGCTTCTCAAATTGAATAATCTGAACAAACTGTTCACCATCAACTTCATACCAATGAATAAGTCCATGATTCTTTAAGCGCTGTAAAGATTCAGCTATTTCTTGTTTGGTTTTATCCAACATTGGAACAATAAGACCTTTCACTTTTCCTGGAGAACCGCCCAAGCGTCCAAAATCATCTGTATGAGGTATCATCCAAGTAAATAGGAGCATATCAAAAATATCTGGCAGCTCATTTACTTTCTCCGAAATAGATATTACTTTTGAAATCATTCTCTTTTCAGCCATCTTCAACGCTTCCTTTACTTTCCATGATGTTCTTTTCATTTCCGGGAAATTCCCGGAAAGGCTGACCTCCATCCGATAAAGCGCAATCCGCACTGCAATAGTGCCTTTTTTTGAACATTATCTTTTCATGACCATCTAGTATTTTATTTTCACAATCAGGATGTGAACATTCCCAAGGGATTTTTAATCGTCTTGGATTGCGCGGACTTCCTGCTTTATTTGACTCGACAGGTTTATCCTCATAATCTAGGCCAACTGACTTCCTATCCACGATCTTTAGACGTTTACGTTTTTTCTCAATCTCTGCCTGTATTGCTAAAGATGTTTTACCGTTAAGGCGTATATGATTAGCTTGACTACGGTATAACTCATTCAAATCTTTGCGAAGTTGTTTACGTTCCACTGGATCGAATTGCTTTGCTTTAGCCATCAATCCCCACCTCCTAGCGTGTTCATATCATGCCGCACTCTCAACCGTAGCTCATAGATATACTCCCGTAATGATGTGAACTCATTTTTCCACATCATCTTTTCTTGCATGGCATCCGCCTCCAACATGCGGAATTCCTCTATAGCTAACTCACCAGCTGATTCCTTATCGCCGCGACCAGCTGACTTTCTAGCCTTTGCATATGCCGCCTTGCGTGCTGCATATATCCGTAGATATTCTCCGTCTCTGACGGCTGACACGCGCCCCATCAGCATATGCGCAGCCGTCAGGAGCCTTATCTTTTCAAGGATTGCTCCTGGGGCGTCTGCGTTATATTCATCTGCTTGGGCACGAAATTTTTTGATATCGATAATGTATTGGTCAATGTCCATTATCTTTAGCCATCTTCAGGGCAAAACAGCTATAGTCGCAAAGAAAATGTCCACCTCTTACCTGTAGGATTTCATAATCTTTTGCAGGTATCACCCCTCCGCACCCCGCGCAAACTACTGATTTCCATATCGACGTTCTTGTAGGTTCCTCCAACTTCAAGAGCCTTTCTAGTTTACGTCGCAGAATACTTTCTGGAGTTTGTTGGAAAACAGCTAGATGTTGGGTATGAAAAAATAGTTCATCGATTCTTTTCTTTACCTTCTTATTTTTTTGAGCATGTACTAAAACTAATGTTTCTCCGTCATCAAATGAGTATTTTTGAAAATCAACGTGTTTATCAACCTGACTTGAATACACTCTAACGACTGCATCAAATTGAGTGAATGCTTTAATCTCAACGGTTGATACAGCTTTTGTAATAGGTTCTTTGATCCAGACCGAGAAAATGCGAGTTTTTCTTTCAAGAGGCTGTGACGTTAACATTGCATTCACCTCCATCGCGTGGTAAACTATGCGTAATTATATTTGTAATGTGCGTGACTGGCTCTCCGGCTCCTACCCCGGTGGGCCGTTTTTCATTTAATCGAGTCTTCCGGAACTCATTCAAGGCCATATCATCCCAAACTTGCAGCAGCTGATTCTGACACTCACGCCGATATCGAGCAGCAAAAAGATAGATATTGAAATCAACCTCTCCACCCCGTAATAACGCATCATCCTCAACTGTCTTCCAAAACACAACTTCTTCGCGGAGATCCGCAGCTATCATATGCTTGTCCATAAGATCCCTCCTTTTCTTGATAAATTCAGAACAGCATTTGACCGTTTGCTTGTTCAATCTGTCTCATTAGGTTATTTGGTGGATTCCAAATCGGAACGTATTGAATCGCGCGATCGTAATCCTTAATGAATGTGTTGTTATACGAGTTAATCCCAAAGAACTCTGTAAATTCGTTCCATAGTGCCGAATAAACTTGTGTCCGAATGCTGCTATCCTTATAGGCTACTGATTTCTTACCGCCTACAATTTCTAAAACTCGTTTGTTCCCTGCCTTTTTTAGTGTTCTTTGCTGCCCGTAATCAATCGTTGTGCGGTTTTCTAAATGCTCTACCCGATCTTCCATTTCTTTAGTTCGAATATCCAGCATTAGAATTGCTTGTAATTCTTTACTAGCTCCAGCGAATGGATTCTTGAACTTCTCTTCCATTGCTTCGAACTTGGTAACATATGCAGCTGTGAAGAGTATTCCTTTTTCGCCAGTCATTTTATTGGCAACCATGTCACAGCCTTTACGAGTAAGTTCAAAACAATCGTAATTCTTGTTGTTGCCCTCCACCTTGTAAATGCTCGGAATGAAGAAATCCTGAGAACGAAATTCTGCGTTTTCTAAAACTTGGATATATCCTGAGATACTTCTAAGCAAATCACTGTGTCTGACGTCCGTCATTACTGCTACTTCTCGGCTGTTAATTGTAACTGGAGCCTGAACAATTTGTTTATGCATGAATCGCTACCTCCCTTTACTCCTAGCTGATCTCCTATCCTTCGCGTTAATGGAGTCGCTAGGGTATCCGATATTTAACCGCTGAACTGGCGTATGTCCTTCTAAATTCTTGTTTGCGGCTTGAGGATCATAACCGATACTTTGCGGTTTACCGAATCTCCCAAACAGTTCTTTGCGCTCCATTCCATGAGCAGTGCGACAATGATTTACTGTGATTACATCACCTGTATGACCGCAATTGGGATAAGGGCATCTGACTGTACTGCAAATGATTACTGTCACTTAACTAAACCTCCTTACCTTCACCTAAAGAAGTTATATACTTTACTTCTAAGTCATCTATAAGTGCTATCATTTCTGGATGATCCATCCAATAACAACGAACGCGATCTATAAAATCCTGTAATTGCTCTGGTGTACAACCACGATTAAAGCAATTTTGGAATACTTTATTTAAGTCATCTTTATTTTTCATTTCAAGAGACTCCTGTTTAATATTTTTTGAGGTTATAAATAATGAAATGTTAACTGTTAATTGAAGTCTGCTGTGTAGCTAACCGGTTCTCAGCCTCTTTAGCCTCTATCCAAGCAATTAGAACCTCTTTACGAATTCTGCGAGTATTTCCCACCTTGTAGCTATCCAACCCTTGCCTTAAACACCATTCCCGGGCTGTTTTTGTACAAACACCTTGACTATCTGCCAGTTCTCGAATTGTCATAGTGTCGGAATAATCATCCAAATACAACTTTCTCAAAAAACCACATCCTCTTTAAGTTGTTTTATCCACTTAAAGTGGATACGAAGTCAAAAAAAATCAATTTCATCTACTCCCCTCCCCACCGCTTTAGCAAACATCTTTGCCTGCCCTACCATCATCGTATCAGGGTCTCTCTCCCACTTCATAATCGTATGTCTATGCACTCCTGTTTTTACAGCTAAATCCTGTTGGGTTAGTCCACTTATTAGCCTAGCTTGCTTAGGGGTTAACCTCATATGGAGTATGTTTGGCTTATCTTCCAATTTCGGCACCTCCTTTCTCGGTGATATTGCCATAGTATTCCACTCTAAGTAGATTGTCAATACCAATTTACCACAATATTCAACCTTTAAGTTGATTTTCATCGACATATATTGTATACTCATGACAATATATAGAGCGGAGTGATGACGTGGGTATCGCTGAAAACATTAAAATTATTCGAGAAAGATATGGACTCACACAACAAGACTTAGCTGAGATTGCAGATGTAACAAATAGAGCCGTTTCAGCATGGGAAACCGGCGTCAAAGAACCTCGTATGGGTGCAATCGAAAAAATCGCAAAACGTTTCAATCTCAAAAAAAGTAATATCATCGAGGATGGTGGTATGGATTTGGTGGGAGATGAACTTCCTGATACGATCGCTGCCCACTTTGATGGCGAAGATTACACGGAAGAAGAGCTCCAGGAGATTTTGAAATATGCAAAATACATTAAATCAATACGTAAATAAAGGGTGAAGTCAATGTTTGAAGGTTTGTTACTAGAAGCAGAATCTGAAGGCATAGAAGTAATAAATCATTCCTTCAAAAACTTAAACCTTAAAGGTTTATATGTTGACGGTGTTATCATCCTAAACCCAGCGGCAATTCATACAACTGCGGAAAAAAATTGTATTCTTGCAGAAGAAATCGGGCATCACCATAGTTCTTTCGGTAATATACTTGATCAAAAAAATATCGTTAAGCGAAAGCAAGAATACTATGGAAAAAAATGGGCATATCAAAAATTGGTACCTTTAACTTCTTTTGTATCTGCATTTAATGCTGGTGTCAGAAATCGATTTGAATTCGCAGAACATCTCGGTATTACAGAAAGATTTCTTGATAATGCAATTTCTTATTACATAGAAAAACACGGGCTTTACCATAGCTTTGATGGAAAACATCTAATCTATTTCGATCCTTTAGGTGTAGCATTAATGTTTGAAGATTAATTGTAGATTTTTAATACTGTTAAGGCTTTTAAAACGAAATATCTCGTGAAGGAGGTGAAAACTAGATGATAAAGAAGTACCCTAAAGTTAGATCAAGAAATGGATTATTCACCTACCGTTACGATGTAACAGATCCAACTACTGGTAAACGTGTTCAAAAAGAAACTATCAGTTACCCTACAGCTAAAAAGGCCTATGAGGCAGGTCTGATTATAGAACACAAACTAAGAACTGGTGGATATATTGATGAAACTAACCTAACAATCTCTGAATGGGCTGATAAATGGATTGAAATTTACAAAGTATCAGGTCGAGTAAAGCCTCGGACGGTTGATATTCGAAGAGAAAGCCTTCAAAGAATCAAAAATAAAATTGGTGGCATTAAATTACGCGACTTAAGCACACTACAATACCAAACGATGCTTAATGATTTAAAAGATCAAGGATACTCTTACAGCACCATATCTCTTGCACATGTTGCTGTTCAATTAATGTACAAAACAGCTTTACAGTTAGAAGTAATTGAAACAGACCCTACAGAGCGAGCTGAAATGCCCGTATTTGAGATAACTGTTCAAGAATTAGAGAACGGAGGAGAGTTGCCTAAATACCTAGAAAAAGAAGAATTAGGATTATTTTTAAGAACTGCTATGGGTGAAGGTGATGTACAAAGATTCCACGCTCTATTTACCTTGTCTTATACCGGGCTGCGAATCGGTGAATTATGTGCTTTAAAAACGTCAGATATAGATTATGTCAATAAAAAAATATCAATAACTAAAACCTTGTACCATCCAGAAGGAATAGAAAAATATATCCTCGGTACACCTAAAACTAAATCTTCTATTCGAAAAGTTGACATTGGAGATTCAGTGATAAAGATATTAAAAAAACAAGAAGCTTGGCGCAATGAGTTTAAAATGTCCCGCCGTCACGAATATTACGAAAAAGAAGAATTCGTTTTTGTGAATGACCGAAAATTGCCAGGAATGCCCATCTCTCCAATAAGATTAGCTGAATATATGAAGAAAATAATCCGTGAAGCTAATTTACCAGAAACTATAACTCCCCACTCACTTCGACACACATACACCAGTTTAATGGCTGAAGCTGGAGTGGAACTTCCTGCGATCCAAAAGCTATTAGGTCATAAGAAAAATCAGATCACGGAAGTAGTGTACCTTCATGTAACAAAATCAAAACGACGAGAAGCCGTTGATAAACTCGATGCTCTGATGGATGGTTTAATATGATTTGTGGGTAAATCGTGGGTATACAATTCACAAAACACAACAACAGCAAGACTTTTTACGTCCTTCGATTATATGGGCTGCATATAGTCTCCTGCAGTCAAACTCATAAAGATCACCATAATTAGTGGAGATATTAACAGCGCTTTCGCTTCGAATTTCTTCTGTGAAATGCTTACAGTAATATCTTGCTGAATATCCAGCTTCTCTCCAATAATCGTAGACGTACGGCGCACTACTTCTACCAGATCACCGCCTGTACGTTTACATACAGTGAACACGTCAGCGAACCGCTCAATATCTTCCATTCCTGCTCTTTCACTGAAATCCCGAAGCGCTTCCTCCACTGGCTGACCGTATTCCATACGCGTACAGATAATATTTAGCTCCGAGATCATATCGCCGCCCCCCTCCGGGTCCAGCATACGTAAGTCTTGGACCGCTTCCCGGAAAGCATTCTCAACCGCTCGCCCTGCTGACAGTGAGGAAGACAATGAAAATAACGTCTGTTTAAACTGTAAATTAAGCATACTCCGGCGTCTTTTCAGCAAATAATTACGCAGCATACGAGGTGCATACAGCCCACCTGGCATAAGTAGTAACGACAGTATCCAATGATGATAAAAAAGATATCCCACTCCAAACAGCAGCAAACCACCTACTGCAATAGCCAGAGTTTTCTGTACCAAGGTCAACTCGTATACCGTATAATCCGGCAATAATGAATGGCCTCTGGAATCAGCTTTCTTAGGCTTTTCAGCAGCAAACTTAATCTTAAGCACTACCTCTTCCCCCTTTAAGAATTCAGAATCCAGCCTGTGATAACGGATAGGAGGTTACACCAGCCATTCTAAGCTTTGCTGTATGCATAAGCGGGTTTGCGCAAGAAACCAGCCCTCCTTGTACCCGGCCCTCTCGTTCACCGGACTCTCGAAATTCATATAGAGGGTTCAAGACCACTTCTCCATCTTTCAGGCCTGCAACCTCACTAATCTCCATCACTCGCCTAGAACGATCACGGAGCCTGGATAAGTGTACGAATATATCAATCGCCGATGAGATCTGCTGACGAACAACCGTTACTGGCAGGTCCGCAGCACTTAACACCATCGTCTCCAGTCGACTGACCATATCGTGCGCGCTGTTACTATGCCCTGTTGACAAGCTTCCATCGTGTCCAGTGTTCATCGCCTGTAGCATGTTTATAAAATAGGTTAATAAATACTTTGGACAAATAAAAAAGCTCCCTTTCAAGTAGTGAACTTTGACTCATTAATAGACAAAGTTCACTACTTGAACGAAGCTCTTTTTACATTTTTGAATCCCAAGGGTATTTAAATTGAAATATTTTGCTCCATGATTCACCGCATGAAATATTATGGTAAATCGAATCAATAATGTCTATATAACTATCTGACTTAGTATTCTTGACGCTATTAATTATAATTAAATATTCAACATATTTAAATTCAAGGATTTTATTATGCATTGAATACATAAGAGATAGAGTCTCTAAAAATGAATTTATTTGATTTTTTCCAGGTACTGAATACTTCAGTGCAGCGTAACAACCTTTTTTATGTTCATAAAAACTTAGTACTGTGTCTAGAACACTATTTGAAATACAATGATAATTATCTAAATTGAAAAATTTATAATTAAAATTTGAAATTACTGGTTTTAATTCCTTTATTCTATTTTCTTTTTCACTTGTTTCGATATCAGAAATCAGAAAGTTGTTTATGTTTTTATCATCAGAAGGTTTGAAAACCTCATTCTCGTATAGATGAATTATACTTTGTGAATTATCTATTTCATGTAGTAAAGCATTCAGAAGTAAAGTTTTGTTAGTACTTACATCGCCAATTATTAAACTATTACCTTTATCTAAAATAATTTTTTTCAGTATAGTTTCTAGTTCATCATTTTCATCACTGTCTTCCATATCATCCCTAAATCCGATACTTTTATTTATATATTCGCATAATGAAATCCCAGATCTATTACTTCTTTCGATTTGTATAAATGGATTTTTGCTATGTAACAAGTTTGAAAAAGATTTATTTTTAATAATTGCTAATTCAATGCCTGTATTACTTTCTTTCTTATTCTTTTCAATAAACACCTTTATTTTCTGTATATCATATAAATTATTATTTTCCATAGGCAACACTTGTCCATTATTACTTGTTATAAAAAGCTTACATTCATGCACATCTATAGTAGTAATATCTTTTGTTATTATGTAACCTATAAAATCTAAACCCTCACAGTACCAGAAAAACCTCTCTAAAAAAGATTGTAGCTCAATGTTATCTGTAAACTTTATTTTCTTCTCCTCAACCCATTCTTTTACAAACATTGGATCGTATTTCTTCTGTTTTGAACTGTATTCAATGAAAAGTATTCTTTCTTCATTATAATCAGCAATTAATTCTTCAATTTTCAGTTCTTCCAGTTCATCTAAAAGCTTTTTCATAACTATATCAGTTGAATATTTATCAACATATTTCTCGTAATTACCTATTATAGCTTTTAATTTTTCTATAGTAATCTTCTTATAGTCCTGATAATCAATTTCCTTTAATGTTCTTCTGTCTATCGAATTATTTCGAACACAAGTTTCGTAAAATTCGTCTGCTAATTTATGAGTAATAGGTAACAATACACTTTCCTCTATTTGGTAGTCTGTTTGGGTTTTGATAAAATTCCGCAACGATATAACCGCTTTTAGCTTTAAATTCTCATATGAATCTAATTGATCTTTATTTTCAAATATAAATTCAATTTTTTTTGCAAATTGAGAAATATCAATATCCTCATTAATAAACAAGTAATTTTCTATTACTTTGTCTTCATTATTCATAACTTTTAGAATTTCCTTCAATGCCTTTTTTTTATTTAGATTATGCACTTCCATATATTTTTCGAAATTTTTTTTATATTTTTCTATATTACTTACACAATATCTCAATAAACAATTTTTTATGTATTCAATTTTCTTTTCCAAACTCCAGTCTTTATAAAAACCAGCCTTATTTATTGAAGAATTGGTAGTAAAACTCAACTTCTCACTGTCTGCATTATTCAAGTAAAAATTGTAAATTGTTTTAATAATCTCTTCATGATTTTCTGAGAATTCCCTTTTATAAAATTTAACTTCCCAGGATTTTTTTGTACCATCTTCAAAAAAACAACCAATGTCTGCCCCACACTCTAGTCCCACAGAGTCACCATTATGGGTAAGGGTAGTTACGAGCTCCACAGCTTTGTAAACTTGTATATGATACCCAGCTATACTTCCAAAAGCATCAGTATTTTTAATCACAACGTCATCTTTTAAAGATCCACACATCAACATAAACCCCTTCCATTCCATTTATACAAATGAAATATCACTAATATCCAATAATATTATACCACTTTGATATAATTTTCCTTATAAACACAAAAAAGTCAAGAATTTTACCCTTGACTTTTTTGGCTTAATTTAGTGACTCCAATTCACTTTTTGAACCTCCGCCATGTTGCCTTGACCCTCTTCATACCTATTACTAGGAATTTTAGATACTGTAGTTACATGAATATCTTTGGATTTCAAAGATTCAAATAAATCCTTGAAACTATCTCTATGGAAATACAAGTACCAACTGTCTGATCCATCGTCAGGAATTACCCTAGCACAAAAATATTTAGCTTCAATATCGCTACCAAACCCATAATTATAATAATCATTAATGGTAGCTGTTCCTTCCACAACGAAGTCCTTATCCAAATTATTTTTCATGTCATACTGGACGTCCTTAGCTTTTAGTCGATGCTCATCTTGGTAGGCTTTTTTGTATGAGTACCCCTCAGGTTTATCTTCCGCTGCGTCCAACTTTTTACTTATTCCATTCGCATAATCGTCCTTCAGATTCTTCTTATTTAACATCCCTTCACCAATAATACTTACAACAGCTTTTCTCGCCTCTTTAAAATTCTTCACTCCATTTTCATACCCATAGTATTCTTCAAACTTCCCAACTACCATATTACGTACATTATTAGTTAGTTCTTGCTCATTCGTATTTTGATCTTTTAAATATTTTAATTTCCCTGCATCCGCCATTAAATCGACTAAATCAATATCACCATCTACCTCTTTGAACTGATCCGCCATGATTGCGTATTGGATACTCTCATTCCATATATCTTGACTGATGTCAGCTGGCTTTTCTTTCATTTGAGATGAGCACCCTGATATTAATACTACACAAAAAAATAAACCTAATATTACCTTTCTCACTTTTACCCCTCCATAAGTTCTATTTAAATAATTATATTCTATAATATTCCTATTTGTCGAGTATACCAGACATTAAAAGCGTTCAATATTTCGGATAATAGGTGTAAAAGGAGTCTTTCCTTTGCCACTTGAAGCTGTATTCGGAAAAGTTATAAAAAGTCTTCGTATTAACAAGAATATTACCCAAGCCCAACTCGCTGCAGATAGCACATTGGAACGTAGCTATATTTCAGAACTTGAAAACGGAAAATACCAACCTACTCTGACTAGCTTGTTTGATATTGCAAAAGGACTAGGTATGAACCCTTCTGATTTAGTGAGACTCGTGGAGATAGAATTTGAAAGACAGAATCAATCTAATCGGACACAATACTAAATAAAAAGGCATTCGGATGATTTATCCAAATGCCTTCTCTCCCATCTTTTTATGGTAAGAAAAACGAAGCTGCTTTTTTATAAAACTCTTTCTCCCATTCTGTTGTGCGGACAAATAATAGAATAGAGCCTACGAAGATTGCTCCTATTCCAGTTTCTACTTCACCTACAAATTTAAACATATCCACGCTCAAATCCACCATCCCAGATACTGAAGTTTTAAGATGCCTTTCAGCATCAAAGTTAGAAAATGATTCAGGGTTATTGATTACTTTAATAGCTGGTTCCGTTATATAACTCATAGTATTGTCCGCTGTCACTTTTAGATCCCTACCGTCAATATACAGAAACAAACCGATTACTATCATTATCAAAGCAATAATTCTTCTTGGGGTTAATTGTTTGTCCATTTCTATTCCTCCATTAATAAAGTTAACTATACCTACGTTACGAACAATATTTATCCAGCGTTTCAATATGTTATCAATTTTTAAATTCATAGACCTTCGTCGCTTTACCTTTTAGCAGAGTAATATTACTACGTGGATAGTAACATCCTTGCATCGTTCTAATTGTTTCCTCGTTAAAACTAGCGATTAAGCATCTCTCCTCTAATTCACCATTCACCCAAATCTCTAAAATCTGTTGCTGTTCTTTACATCGTAGCAACTCGTTATTGCTCGTAATCTTCTGACCTATCATTTTTATCACTCCTTCCTTACAAACGAAAAAAAAGCACATACTAAATCAAAGACTAAACGTCTAAGAATTAGCAGTGCTTCTGCGTTTGGTAGTATATTGAGTTTTTATAATCATTTCTTAACTATACTATATCAGAAGAGAATATAATTGTAAATATAACCCATGTAATATATTACATCTGCGCCGCCCTGAAGAGCCCCCTACCTTACGAGTTATCAAAATTTTTTTAGAAGTTTTAACTATCCCCCCTCTCATTCTTAAAATTTAAAAAAGTCTTCATTATGAAGACTCCAACACTAAAATATGCTTTAGATTTTTCTATTATTATTAAATAGTCATACCCTTCTGCCACACACCCTCTATGAATTTCTCTCTTGTTCCATCAAACTTAGCCCCAATTTCTCTATAAATAATATCCTTTAACTTCCCTTTTTTCGGTATCCAAATTCCATTTACTGCGTAGTAGTAAACGTTCCAACCTTTAGATGACCGTGTAGATTTAATGCGTATAGATCGTGCTTCATGTTCTAAAATAAATTCAACTTCATCATTCATTTGAGAGGTTTTCCCTATGCTGATGTTTTGGATTTCCATGTATTCCGCCACCTTTATGTTAGTAACGGATGATGGTTGTTGCCTGAACTTCTTAATAAGTTATCACCAAGCCGTCATATTAATAAATTCTGCATTCGTAATGGGTTTCCTTCTCCTCAAGTATCGTTATATGAGTTTCCAATAGTTTGTTTTATTTGTTTCATCTTTCAGTTAGTATAATAAGTAGTCTAAAACTTTATTTTACATTTTCGTAGTCGCTTACTCTTCTATAGAACGTATTCGGCTTCATTTCTACTCTTTTCATTGCTTCAACAGCGGTGATCCCACCCGACTTCCACTCGTTATATACAACTATAAATTCTTCGTTGATCTCTTTCTTTGGTCTTCCAAACTTGACTCCTTGGCTCAAGGCAACTTCTATTCCTTCGGCTTGTCTTTGTTTCGTCTTTTTTCGTTCCTGCTCAGCCACATAGCTAAGTAGACTCAAAAATTGATCTTCCATCAATCTCCCCAAGTCACCCATGTTCTTAAACTTACGACTATCAAATAGCGTTTCATTTTCAAGTACAACAATATCCGCATTGACTTCACGTGTGATGTACTTCCATTCACGAATGATTCCTTCGTAATCTCTTCCTAATCTATCCAATGCATCTATGTATATTAGATCACCCTCACGGATCACAAGTCGTAATGCTTGATATTGTGGTCGGTCAAAATCTTTACCGCTTGCCTTGTCGATGAATGTATATCGCTCCTCGATACCCAACTCCTTCATCTTATTGATTTGGCGTTGGGTATTTTGATCTTTGGTGGAGACTCGCACATAGCCAATCTTCATTTCATCATCCTCCTTGACACATATAATATGTCAATAAGTATATCATTAATATGAAACATTTCAAATATATTAATTATACATTTTGAAACACATCTGATGATGGATAATGTATCGGTTCAAAATGTATAGGATTTGAAAGACATAATAATATTTATCGAAAAAATCCCCAAAAAGGGTAATATTCATAAACTATAAATTATATTCCTTGTATCCCTACTAATATTAATTTATTCTATTAATATCCATCTTATGATATTCAAAAAATTTCCAAGGAGTTGTTGACGTGTTAAGATTTGTGCATTTATCAGATTTCCATCTCTCTGATAACAAAGTCGATTTCGAAAATTATTGCATGAAACCTTTAATTAACGATTTAGTTGAGTTAAATACTGAAAAAAACATCGATTTTATTCTATACACTGGAGATTTGGTCGATAAAGGAGGAAAAGGATTTGGCTGGGATATTGAATTCGCCTTTTACTCATTTGAAGATACCGTAATAACACCTATTCTTAATGCCTTGAGTTTGCCCAAGGACAGGTTCCTTTTTGTTCCAGGTAATCACGATATTAATAAGAAATTAGATTCAAAATTACTAGAGTCTGGGCTGTACAATCTTTTAACAACTGTAGAAGAAGTTAATGCATATATAGATGAAAACAAACTTGAGGGTTCCCAGCGTATAAAACAATTCAAAAATTTTGAAAGAGAATATTTTGAAGGAACACAACATAGTATTTCTAACTTTGTATCAACCTATAAATACTCTATTAATAACATTAAGATTGGCATTAGTTGTTTCAATTCCGCATGGCGATGTTGGGAGAGTCAAGAGGATAAGGGTCGTATACTTGTTGGTGAGCGACAAGTACTTATTGGTACTAATTCAATTAATGATTGTGATCTTAAAATTGCAATGATTCATCACCCCTTTGATTGGCTAGCTCCTTTTGAAAAAAAGATTATTGAACAAAAAATTTCAAGATCATACAACGTTATGTTTTGTGGGCATGTTCATGAAGGTGAAAGTTCTTACAGAACCTCAATGGCTGGAAATCTATTCATATCTGTTGCTCCCTCAAATTTAGGTGAGAACGTAAGAACTAATGACCGTACATTTTCAAATGGTTACTCAATACTTGACTACACCTCAGATCAAATAATCTTAAGCAATCGTAGGTATAATCATACAAAGGAGAGTTTTGACCCAAACACAGATGCAGGTGACAAAGAAGGCAAAGTAATTTATGGACTTCCTAATAAAAGTGCCTTAAGTTTTGCGCAAAAAAAAAATGATTTATGTGAACTAATTAGAGAGGAGCGACTGATTCAGATCGATGAACATTTACTTAGTTATCGTACTAACACAAAAGCTCCAAAGAAAATCCATGAGCTTTTTGTCCTACCCCATTTAACCCATCCAAGAACCAATGAAAAACTGAAAGAACAAAAAAAAGAGAATGAAAAAATTTATGATTTAAAAGATATCTGTACAAATAATGCTAGCATTATATTAGTAGGTGACAAAGAATCAGGAAAAACTATACTTTTAGATAAATTATTGGTAGATTTTATTGATAATGAAACTATCTATAATAAAATACCTATCTTAATCAATTTAGATGAATCCCCAAACTCTAGATTTGAGACTGATATTTCTAGATTTTTAGGAATATCTGTACGTGAAGTAAGTGAAATTCTTGATCATCAAGAAATTGTACTTTTACTCGATAATATTACTCCCACTTACAGAAAAACTCATAAACTAAAACGTTTAGAGGAATTTATTACCGAAAATTCGAAAGTCCAGATAATAGCCACTGCTAATTCGCTAATTGCATCTGACTTACCTATAGAATTAAAGGATTTTCCAGTACTCAGTAAATTTACTGTAGTTCAAATCAATCCCTTTAAATCTAAACAAATCAGAAATTTAATTCAGAATTGGTTCTCGAAAAATGAAACTTATAATAATTATGAAAATCTAGATGATATGATTAAAATTTTAAGTAAATTGAACATTCCAAGCACTCCCCTAGCAGTATCAATGTTTTTAAGTATTATTGAATTCCAACCTAACTATACTCCTATCAATAATGCTACTATGCTTGAAAATTTCATAGAAATCCTTTTCGAAAAACATAACCCTCAAGAAATTTATTCTGAAAAATTCGACTATAGAAATAAACAAAGATTACTAGCAGAAATTGCATACATAATGTACGAAAATGACTTAACAAATTACAGATTAGAAAGAATCCAAATCATTCAATTTATTGACGAATATTTAAGATCTCGAAAATTCCAGTTTAAAGCAGAAGAATTATTAAAAGAATTTGAAGAAGTAGGTATTTTTATAGATGAATTTGACAGTGGAGTTTACTATTTAAGTTTTAGATTCAATTGTTTCTTCAAATATTTTTTAATGAAAAATATGGATTTCAACCCTCCCTTCAAAGAATTAGTACTTTCAGAGGAGAGCTACTTAAATTTCGAAGATGAAATTGAGTATTATACTGGATTAAAAAGAGATGAGGAAACCATTTTAACTGATGTTATGGATCGAATGATTCTAAAATTTAATAGTCTAACTGAGAATGTGCCTCAACTAAAAGACTTAGATCAAATTTTTCAATCTAAATCTTATCTAGTTAATAATTTGGATCAAGAAATGATTCAGTCCTTGTCAGAGAAAGAAAAACCTACAAATGATGAAGTCGATATAATTAACGATAGAAAACTAGAAGTCGGAGCTACGAAAGAAGTTGGAATTCAGAAGAAAGAAGAAAAACGATCTTTTTATAAAGATTTGGAGATATGTTGGACAATAGTTGCAAAAGTTCTAAAAAACACAGAAGAAACTACCAATGGAAATTTGAAATCTCAAGCATACCAGAGCTTATTAAAATGCACTTCAATTTATATCGCTCTAGCCAAGATACTGGTTTCTGAATATAGTGAGGAGCTTCAGCTTGAAAATATGGAGTATTTACTTAATTTACTTCCTTTTGCACAACAAGTTAGCGTTTCTAATTTAGTAGGTTCATCTAAATTAGAAATTGTTATGGAAGATGATATTAAGGAAAAACTCTATTCAAAAAATCTTTCATTCTCTGAACTCGAAGTGTTTTTATCTATTTTCATTTTTGCAGATTTAAAAAAAACAGAGCATATAAAATATATTAGGGACTTTATGAATAAATCTAAGAATAAATTTATTAAAGACAACATCTTATTCAAACTAATAAATTACTATTTCACAAAAAAAACACACGATCAACAATATTTAAACCTTCTAGGTGAGCTGACAATAATGGAGCAAACAAGCAATAATTTCATGAAAGTAAATCTCAAAAATAAAATTATGCTTGATTATAAGATGCGAAAAGAACAGAAAATAAGACAAGGAGAAGTTGATGGTTTGGGTTTCGACAGTTAAGATTTATCATATAGATAAAACTTGAATTTTATCTATTCAGGTGAGTCAACCATATTCCATATTCTTCGCCGAATCTACAGATTCCTTGGAGAACGCAAAATTGCACTCTGCCGCTGAATTGCTAACGTAAGAGTGCAATTTTTTTTTGAGTTTTCAACATTTTCATTTTTCAAAATAAGACAGGTTAACGTGAATCTATAACACTATCGCGCGGTTGAACACTACAAGCCCTAAATATCCCCCTTAACTACTTCCACCTTCTCCAATTGCATGAGCACTGAAATATCTTCTATCTCCAATGCTGCCGCTATTCGCTCAATAATACCAATGTTGAGTTCCTTGAATTTGTTATTACATAGATTAGATATCTTAGCTTGCGTCACATTAGATATCTTGGACAACTGAACCTGAGTCATTTTTCTTTCAGTAAGGATATCCTGAAGCTTAATCCTTAATTTCATATGTTTCCCCCCTATTTTTTTGGAAAATATGCAGTTGACATTATACCGATATCGGTATAATGTAGCAGCCAGCCCTAGTATACATTCTTATTTATCTACACGCAAAGTTTAGTAATATAGCCGATACATATGGGGCAACACTTGGAATGGGGGATTAAATAATGATAAATATCGAAACTAAATTAGACATGACGATCACATTTTCTAATGTAAAAACAGCTTATGCCTATGAGGGCTCTGTAAAGGAAATTCTCCACAACGGAGCATGGATCAAGACTAAGAAACTAACTATCACATTCAACAAACAGGAAGCTCAACAACATGAAAACTATCGTTTAGCTAATAGCGATGAAGTATTATGGTGGGCAGGGGCAAGCGGTTGTGATATGCCTGAGACAATAGAGTGCGGGGATGGACTCTTTCAATGGATTGAGCCTAGGTATGACATCGTGGAGAGCGGATTGTTTAAGATATAACGCAAACGATTAATAGCCCTCCTACACATATTAGGTGTAGAAGGGCTATCTTTCGCTTTACTAAATCTAGAATACTATTTCATCACCTGTCTTACTCTTCTTGAAAGGGGTGCTATACTTTGTTTTACTACTAATTATCATCTTTTACTTTAAGGTAGGTAGCACCATAATCAACGATAGCCATTGTTTCAGCAGTTGTCTTTGTAGCGTCATACGCTACTTCATCTTGATTAAATTGTGATACAGACAGTTGCTTCTTTTCATACTTTCCATCTTCCGTATAAATTACATCGGGATGTTCTAAACGATCAGCAACATACTTTGGAACATTAGCTTCTACCGTATCAGTTGCAGGTTTGTTAACGTTATTCTCAGCAGCAAGAACGTTTACTGTTCCCATAAAAATGCATGAACTCACTAGAAGTGTAGCCAGCCCTATTAATATTGGTCTGACGCGCAATTTTCACACCTCCTTTCAGTCTAGCCGATAGTATAACCATTCTCTGATACTTTAACCAGTACCAGTATGGTTTCCAATTAACAAGAATAATGGATTTGAAGCGGTTCCTTGAGGAACATTAGTAATCGTAATTGTTTCTGCTGGACTAGAAATGTTCCCTACTACTTTTGCTACATCTGATTGGTTTGTTCCATGCCTCTTGAGGAGTTTTGATTACCTAATTAAAATTATGTTAGTAGCATTATTGCTGCATTTCCGTACGTGTTCATTAGCTTTTACGCTCACTTCAAGTATTGTATTGAATCAAAAATCATAAAGTGGCTGCGGTACTTAGGGAATTTCCTAACATCTTAATCAACTCTGAACGATCAATTAGCTTAACATCTGCCTTGTCAGCAAGCTCATATGCTGATTTTGTAAACGTTGACGTTGTAATAACCCAAGCTTCATTGCAATCATACATAATTCTTCCCGAAATCGCCTCTTGGATTGCTTTATTCCCTACGCTTTGTTTACCATACCTTTTGGCTTGAATTGCGATTCTTCTATTACCAATTTCAATTATTAAATCAGCTCCATGATCACCACTTGTGGCAGTTGTTTTCACCATAAACCCTTTATGAATAAAATATGTTGCCAGTCTTTGTTCAAATTGTATACCTGACATCTTATCAATTTCATTGATTCCACTAGCATTACGAACTCTTATTCTTTCACGAGCCTCATCAGCTTCTTTATCCATTCGATCAATTAACGCTAATGTTCTGGTGATATCATCACTTTCACGATTAAACTCATCCACAGCTTTCGAAGCTTTTGTACTAGCAGTCGTAGTTTCCCTATCATATACGTATCTAATATATAACGTGGCACCAAAAAAGCTTACAACGATCCAGGAAATTGTATCTGGTGTCAGTTGCACTAAATCAAAAAACCAAATAATTAGTACTACCCAAAAAAATATACCGAGGCTCTTACCAAAGCTCTCCAACCAAGAGCCGTATTTAACTTCCTTAACGAATCCAATTGCCCTTTCTTTGAAGCAATTGTCACACACATCAAGATAATACTTTTGTGGTGAATAGTGTGTTAAATGAACTACCTTCTTGTACTCATACTGCCAACCTTTAATTTCTTCGGGATCGTATTTAAGTTCTGTTCCTTCAGGTATAGGTTGGTGTTGATATCTTATTTTCACAGGTAACGCACAACATCTGCATATACCAGGTATTGTTTTCAATGTCTCTTTAACCTTTACTATAGTTTCATCCTCAACATGACGCTTTGTGTTTTTGTTATTCTCAGACTTCTGGAAACAATCTTCACAAATCCCTTCCTCAATTCCATAACGAACTCCATGTTTACACTTTTTCAAAACTTGTCGATCTATGAAAAATTTTATCCAACCAATAAGGAGTAACCCTAAGAATATTATAGCCAAAGGGAGTAATACAAAGTTTATAATACGTTCAGGGAATATAACTCCTAATTCAATAAGTATTAGCTTTATACCTCTTCCAATGACCACTCCCACTGCATTACCTCCTTTTAATAGCTTTTTGTTCCAATATGTAAGAACTGCGATGATTATCATGAACCATGAATGATGTATGTGGAGTTTTAGGGATTGATCAAGTTGCAGGAATTAAACGAAGATTAGACGATGAGGTGATTACAAATCACCTCATGTCCGATTCTCTAGGTAGAATGCAAAATACAGCAATTGTCAACGAAGATGGATTGTACGATGTGATTTTAGATTCCAAGAAACCAGAAGCAAAGAGTTTCCGTAAATGGATTACTAATGAGGTTATTCCTTCGAATTCTGCTAATATATGACTTCTTGTATTCCACAAATCAACAAATATAGTTATAATGACCTATACATATACTACCATAATACAAGTTGATAGGAGTACGGCAATGCCTTTTTTCATTGAACATAGAGAAAAAATCAATCTGGTTCCATATCAACTTCATGAAAAAGAGCAATATTTTAGTGATCTCTCCAACATTGAAGGTAGTTGGACAGGTCGTATTGATGCCCAAATTGCTAATACCTTCATTCATGAAGCTGTACAACTAATCGTTAATTCGATATCTGTTTATGAAATGGGTTATTTTGATTGTGCCTATTATTCCTTGAGGCAGTCTATAGAAATTTCAACCTCTATGGTCTATCTAATGGAATTGGAAACTGAGAAACGTGAAGAAGAATTGAAGAAATGGAAGGCTCAAAGTACATTTCCAATGTTTAATCAGATGATAAAGTTCTTGAACACAAATGGAAATGTTTTTGCCGACATGAGAAATCAAATGGTTAGTTACTTCGTAGAGCTTCAAAGTGTAAAAGAACACCTTAACAAGATAGTCCACAAGTTAGGCTTCAATACCTTTTACGTTTCACGAAATCATGCTTTAAATCAAAATAAAGACAAGACAAGGTTCCACAGTGAATTTACGAAACTTACTGAAAAAAGCATTGGAGCTATAGCTGTACTCAGACTTGCTATCGACCCACTTCCAGTGTTACTTATGGATGAAGAAATTTATACAAGAACTGGAGATATGTTGACTGAGCCATACTCCCAAGAATTTGTAGAAAGATACATTGGTTTGGAGAATATTGAAGCTTACAAACATACCGAGTTCTACTCTTCTCATTATCAATCCTTTATGGAAAACGAAAAAATGTTACCTTCAGTAATTGATGTAGTTAAGAACCAATACATTGATAGAGAAATGTTTGAAGAAATACTTACTCAAGTTGATTTACTGGGTTATATAGATTTTCTCGTGGTATTATGTTTCCAACTTTCTGATAAAATTTCAGTTATTTACTCTTATGATGGTCTCAAAATTCACTTTTCCAACATCAAGTCAATTCGAAGCAAGTTTGGCTTTAGTTCTCTTAAATTCAAAGAGATCAAAGAATCAGGTAATCATTTTAACATTACATATGAAGAAGCATTCTTATCTTATGTAAATGCAAACGGAGAGGATTTATTCCTTGAACACAATGAACCTTTCAGTGAAGATGAGTTTGATTATATCGCTAAAGTACTTAAAGACTTAACTACGTACCCTGAAAAAGAAAATTGATAGTTTAAGATAAGATATATTATTTTGAAATTATTAACATTTCCAAACGCTCGAAACTCAGAATTTTATTTAACTACATCAGAGCACTATCCATAGAATTCAAAATCTCATACAAGGCACAGCCTACGTTAAGTGAGTTTTCTACCAACGTAAATTAGCTCTAAATACATTTTAGAACTGGACTAAGTGGGGGATGACAGAGAATGGGTATAGCAATAACTAACCAAATGATTGAAGTTTCTTATGATAATGCAAAAAAGGTATATCATAAACAAATCGAACTTGGTAAAGCCCTTGATGCAATTGTTGCAGCCACAGGGATGGGACGTGGCTCAGCACTTGCCTATGTTCATGACTTTAGTCAAATGATGCAAGGAAATGAATATCATCGAACAATGAATACTAGGGCGACTGAGTATTTCTTATTAAACATTCTAAATGATTATGGGAAAGAATATTTTGTCAATGCATTACAGGCTGCAAAGGCTCACACGGAGTATTATGCTAAACAAGGCAAAGGATCTCTCAGGGCAATAGAAGAATTAGTTCAACGATTATCTTAAAGAAGCCCTCTACCGTTCTTATAAGCTTAAACTTGTCTTTGATATGAGTGAAGCTGGACTGGATAGTGATCCTGAAATCGAATCTGAGACAACTAGATTGTTTCAACCACGCCGTAACACTCGTATCAGTGCTGTCGCCACGAAGGAATAGAAAATAAAGGTAAGTGACTTCCTTTAAACAGTTTATTAAAATGCTGACACTTGAGAAATTGAATACACTAAGGTCGAGTCAAGCTAAGTGTAGATGCTAGAGTGCCAACGGCACGACAGGAGCGAAGCGACAGGGTTTTAAGGTCTTGACCTTCAGGGAGCGTAAGCGAGAATAAACCAAACCCTCCCCGAAGGGGTTTCTAGGTAAGTTTTTTTCTTTCTCTTAGTTCTTTTGTTTATACTGTATAAATCGATGTCATTATTGACCAAAAATTATACTCACTTGAGTATAAAACGTAGTTAAATTCGACATGAATTTATACTTAAAAAAATAAATTCTTGTCAGATTTAACTCAAAACTATACTCAGATAATCAATCGAACCATTACGCACACAGCACACATCACATGTCTCTTGTGAATTAACAATATAAAGTAGCCAAAACTACTCTAGTTCTACTATCAGCAAGTTCCATTAGATTAACTTGCTATTTCATCTTCCCTTAATGAAGATGCTGACTCTTCCAGTTGCTGTTTCTTTGCTTCTGCTTCCTTGGCTTCTCGATTTGCTTTAGAATGGGCATAACGTGCGTCATAATCATCATCAGCTATGAGGTCTTCAGGATTAACATAGCATTTACTCATTTCTTCAGCTATCTTAATAGCTGAAGTCTCCTTGTCACGCCTCGATTTCTCCTTATTGCCTAAGTCGATAAGTTCTTTACGTTTTCCTGGCTTTGACTCATTCATTTTGTCTAATCGCTTATTTACATGGTCTAAAGTAACTTTGCATTTTGTAGTCACGAATACGTACATGTCGTAAGCATCTAAGTAAACGCTCCTGTCTGGGTTGAATAGGTTTGTTTCATGAACGCGTTCATCCGTAACATTTTCCATTGCTTCAGCAGAAGACAAGTGACGATTCACTTCTTTAGCCAAAGTTTCTTCCCTCTCATTAGTATCAGTATTTTTCTCACGCTTTTGACGCTCTTTTTCGCTCACTACGGAAAACTGATTAGTTTCACGTTTTGGCTTGCCATAGACGTCTTGATACATCGCACCACGTTTTTTATCCACTAGGTTTAGTTCATCAAGTTCCTTGATCAACTTCACTGCTGTTGCATGAGATACTCCCATTGCTTTTTCCCATTCATCAAGTGAGATGCGGTATTTGCCCTCAAAATCATCATGATCACGAAACATACGCCATTCAGCATAGATCATTGCTCTAAAGTGCCTAGCATTGTTTTTACATGCGTCAAACATTTCCTGAGTTACCTTTTGATAACCTCTATGCTTGTAATTGTCGCTAAGAACTTCGTCCAAGACGTGGGAACTATCTAAGTCCACCATGCTAATCGTAAGCAGCGTATCATACTCAAACGATTCTTCATCGAAGGTAATCTTAATCCAACTTCTATCATGCAAGACCAACAACAGGCGCTTGATCTCTTTCCTGTTGTCGCTCTCCTTGGTCTTGATTGGAAATTGCTTACTAAGCGTCACAACCGTTGTTTCAAAACTTCCCCAAGTCCAATAGTTTTGCGACATCTTTCCTAGAATGAAATATAGTATGAAAGCATTTTCATCTTTCTGCACGACAAATAAACCTTCATGTGCGTAGGCGTTCATCTTCATTGGAAACCCTACATATTGTTCTTGCTTTGTCTCTGGATTTTTGTACATTTTAATCACATCTCCTTATAATTTAACACGAATATAATTTAACACTGCGTCCTTAAACTTTATTGTTCATTAACTCCATAATGGCGCTGACTGAACTCCACCAATGCTTTATTCAATTCTTCAGTTCGTTTGAACTGCCAAAATTTCTGCATCGTCTTCTCATGAAGCCCTGAACAAATAAAACTAAACTCTCTATCCATGCGTAGAAACTTGAATAGCTTCATGCTATAGCAATAAAAAAACTCATTTTCTGAAAACATGTCTTACCTCCTTTCATAAATATCCAAACAAAAAAAGCTCCGTTCACTTCACGGAAACATGTTGGAGTTACTATTAATTCATATAGACTCTCACACAATCGACTTGATTAGCATACTGCTTTATCTCTCGAGACGTTTATGTATTGTGGCAACATCCTAATGTTACCTTTTTCATAACCAAGTTCAGGATTGATCCTGTCCAATGTGGGACGATACTTATAAATATTATTATTTGCGACATATACATCCGTTTGTGCAATCCATTCATTCCTGAATGTTTCGTCATTCCACAACGCTTCCAAAAGGCTTCTTGCATTGTCAAAGCTGCATCTAACGTTCTCATAACCTTTACGCTTATAAGTGGGCTTTCCTCTCTCGAAAGCCGCATAGCATGATTCTCTTAATAAATACATCGAAAGATTTTTTTCTTTCAACATCTTTGTTTGTTCTTTTTGATATTCGCTTTTACACTTCTTGCAGTAGTTACCCTTCCCATCCTTTGTATTGGATTGATTATAAAAATCACCTAACGGAAAAGACAGATCACATCTATTACATACCTTTATACTCTCTTTCATTAATATTCTCCTTTATATATTTGATAAATCATCCAAACGTTGCAACTACGCCGATTACGGTAGCACCAGAAAAATCCACCTTACCTCTAAACAAAGTGCTACTATACAAAGCAGCTTCCACAATTATAGAACCTTGTGCAGTAGTGAGAGATAGATCACCCGCTACCTGCTGTAAGCCCCCTCGATATTGATCTTTGTAATAAAAGTCAAGAGAAGAAAAGTTCCCAGAATCAATGACTACTCCATTCTTTTCATTCAACTCGTTTCTCGAAACTAAGCCATTCTTAGACAATTCTATTCTGCTTGCGGCTGAATCCGCAGTTCTAATTAGACCACCTGTAATTATAGAACCATCAATTGTGCCTTTAAAAGTACCATCTAATGCGGTCAGCTTCCCATCCATCGTTACCTTGAAGGGCGCATTAGAAAACGAAGCGTTACCTAAGTAAACTCCATTAGAATCCGCTTTCAAAACGTTATTGCCACTACCTATGGCAATTGTCCCACCGTAAATATTTGGCGATTCGATTGTTGTTTGAGTAATCTTCGTAGCGGAAATATAGCTTGGGAGAGTTGGAATTTGAGGTTGATTTGTAACTTGCGTCCAACTTATAGTTGCTTCTGGCGACATGAACACATTTCTACCAAGCTGAAGATTATCAATCCCCCTCAATGTTCTAGCTTTACTTCCACCGTTATACGTCGCATAGGTCGTACCGCTAGAATTACTAGTTATATCATTTAAATTCATTGCGACATTCATTTTGTGACCTCCAGTACATATTCCTTAGTTCCTACCTCAGATATTACATGTATGCTAATATCTCCCCCCACACTTTGTTCTTGCTCGCCTATAATCTTATAAGTATTCAGAACGCTCTCTATTGGATTCTGAGGATTGAAATGCTTTGGTAGGTAGATTAACGCCTTATCCTGTCCAATCCCTCTTGCAGACATCGCAGATCCGACTGTAATGCGAGGATCAAATCCACTTCTATGGCAATACTCGATCATGCCGCATTCTCCTTTATCTATGTCATAAAAAGCTAACACAGTAGCCAAACATGCTCCATCTGGCATTAAATCGTAGTAGGTTGGATAATCTATAAGGAATTGTTGATGAACTCTCAAAGATTCCCTCTCTACGATTATTGTAATCTGTTCAATCGATGTTGACTCATTGACTTGCTTTACTACCAGTGAACGTAACATTTCGCAATAATCTTGTACTCCAGAACAGAACATTGATACGTGATTGGTAAGCTTAGTTAGCTTCCTATGGCAATCGCTTACAATTTCACTAGCTTTGGTGATACGTCCATCACCGCATATTATTACGAATTTTTCTGGATTATTAATGGCAATACATAAACTCATCTTCCTCAACTCATTTCTCTAGGATATATTTTTTATATAGCTCGATTTTTCCTGCGTCCATACCAGTACGATTATTCTCGTAATTGCTTAGATGAGCTTTATGACAATTAAGTAGTGCAGCTATTTCCCGTAGCCTAATTCTCTTCGATAAACGGAGTAATCTTAATTCTTCTCTTTCAGACATTTTCATATCTCCTTTCATTTTTAAACAGCACAAGGCTAGGAGATATAAATATCCCCATAAATTAAAAAAACAGAAAAGGTCCAATAGGACACTTCCTGTCTCTCACCATACTAGTATTATATCATAAAATCATTTATATGTCAAATATTGTAAAAACATAATAAGTTATTGGGGTTTCTTCACTACAGGATACATTCCAATCTCTCATCCACTTTTTCAGTTAAGTTATATGCTGACTTAATTTGTTCAAGTGTAAATGGAGTTGTCTCAAATTCAATACACTCTTCAAGAGTAGTAATCATTTCATTATACTTTTCTTTATTAAAATTTAAAAAAAGCATACGGGCAGCAATTTCTCCTTTAGATAATTGTGATTTCATAATTTTTGAATCTAATTCACTTATTTTTTTTCTGTATTTAGTAATAAGATTTTGTAGTTGTTTCTTTTCTGCTACGCTATGAATTAATCCGAACATTTGTCTGCACTCTACAATTAATTGAAGTTTATATTTATACTTGGCTTTTTCCATATGCAGATGCACCTCACTTATAGCATTTACACAAAAATCACCTGTTTGTTTTTCAACTTCTCTCATATCCAATTCTTCTGCATAATTAGCAACTACGTTCATGTTCATTCTCCTCGTTTTTTATTATTAAATACCTTTTGAATAATTGTTTATATAGTTTCTTAGAGTTTATTCTTCTTCTCGTAATAACCTGATCTTCTCTCTCAAATCAGATTTACTCATTTCCTTCATTCTTGCTTTTGAAAGAAGTTTTAGATTTCACTATTATCACCCTTTTAGTCTTCAGTTCATAAAGCATTCGTTATTCACAAAACCTTATGTTTTACTAATACTTCCCCCAAATCCTTATAGAAGGATAGAAGTTTTTCGTTAGGGAAAAGTTCTTGAGACTCCCAATTTTCCTCATCAACACTATGATAAGAATTTAAATAGTTGATTATGCTCTCCAACGCATTTAAACCACTAACTTCAAACTTCATTGCGTAATCTAAGTAATTATTTAATCTACTCACAATGAACTCTTCAGGATTTCTATCTTTGAATATCTCGTATTTTGTTGCACTGTCTAAAGCCCAAACACGTTCTAGTAATTGGCTAACTCTTTCTTTGTAAGAATTCATTTTTATAACCTTGTTTAACTCAGAGTATAAAAATTTCAATTCGTCTTCGTACGTATCCTCGTCTAAATCGTGTAATAATTTACCCCCATTATCCATATCGTACACCCGTAGTTCATCGATGCGATCATCCCACTCCATCGTTTCGATATGATGAATTTTAATTTTCAACTCGTCTATATATGTTAGTTCTTTTTGAAAGTACTCCATCGAAAGACCTTTAAAAATTTTTGATAACTCTGGAATATACTTTGATGGAATTTCCCTATTCCCCTTAAGCCACGCACTAATGTTAGGAGGTGAAATCTTTAATTTCTCCGCTAGATCCTTATTTTCCACGTTAAAAACCTGACAAACATATTCTAATCCAATCATTTTGTCCAACTCCTCATTTGTTAATTTAGTATTCCTAAGAACACAATAACTGAATATTTGTAAATTGTAAATGATAAAAGTTAATTTTGATTAATTATTAACATTGTGATACTATAGCAAAAACTTCTTACTCACAGAAATAAATAAAGTCTCCTAAGCTATAAACTCACAATCAGAGCCTACTACCATTTCTCCACAAGCGTTTTTATACACAACGTAGGGTTTAACATTATCATCACCCTAATTAGCTTAGGAATACTTTTAGCCGCATCAGAAAGTCTGCTGGTCTGATTAGAAAAAACTGTTTATACTGCTGCATTAGTTAACATGACCATATCCATGAAAGGAGTCAAATTATGATTATGAGAGCGACATTTTATGCAAGAGTAAGCACAAACTCGGAGGATCAAAAAAAATCAATTGATTCTCAAATACAATTTTTCAAAGATTATATACAGAAAAATGATTTTTCAACTGTCCAATGCGGTCTTTTTTGTAGAAGTGATGGTACTGCAGAAGTTACGAATGGCTATTATGTTGATGAAGGATTCTCAGGGGCAAAATCTTTTAAGTACAGAGGTGCCTTTCAACAAATGATAAAAGATGCAAAAGCACGAAAATTCGATATTATATTCGTCAAAGATATGAAACGTTTCGGTAGAAACGTACAAGAAACATTAAAGTTCATTGGTGATTTAAAAGAATTAGGAATTGGAGTTTACTTTGATAATATTAATGCGTCTAGCCTAGAGAGTGAGGATAACTTAAAAATACAGTTATTTGCGGTTCTTGCTGAGAATGAATCTACCTCCAAGGGGACAAGTGTTCAGTGGGGTAAAAAGGTAAAATACGCTCAAGGAATATGGGGAGGTCGTGAACCATACGGCTACAATATCAAGAATGGTAAGTTAGTCAAAAACGAAGAAGAAGCTTTAATTGTAAAAGAGGTCTTTAATTTGTATCTAAACGAAGGTATGGGTTTATATAATATTGCTAAAATTTTAAATTCTAAAGATACTCCTACTAAGAGAGGAATAGCGATTTGGGGTCAAAGTTTAATTTCTAATATGCTAAAGAATGCTGTATATACTGGGGAGATTCGACTTCATAGAACAAAAAAAATTGACATCAATCGCAATATTATAGAAAAAGTCCCTAGAGAAGATCAAATAGTTGTATACGATGAAACGCTTAGAATTATTGATGATAATTTTTTCGAACTAGTTCAAATCGAAAAAGCAAAACGATTTGAGCAATTTGGTAATTTCAAATATAAGACTATTACTATCGAAGATGATGACGGGAATAAAGTGGACAAGCAACAACGAACCATTATTAAAGGTAAAAGTAGACATTCAAACAAACATTTATTTTCCAACTTACTAGTATGTGGTAACTGTGGAGGCAGCCTCAGAAGAAGAGTACAAAACAATAAAACCAAAAGTTATACTTACTGGTTTTGCAGAAATAGTGAGCTTCATGGAAAAACAAAATGCTCGTATCGTAATGTTCAACACGAACATAGTCTTACTGAATTTGTAAAAGAAAAGATCGATAATTATCGTACTACTCCTAATAAGAGAAAGTATTATCTGGATACAATTTTGAAGACAAAGTATAACGCTAAAGATATCGAAACAAAAAAACAAAACCTTCTAGATGAAATTAAAGAGATCAATCTAGATATTGATGGAATTATTAGATTAGCAGGGAGAGATTTAATTAATGACGATGACTTCAAAACTAGAAAGAAACAATTTGATTCTCAATTATTCGAAGCAGAATCCAAACTTAATCAACTCATTTATATTGATAAGGAGATAAATAGTCTTAATGAGCAGTTCAATAGGTTCACAAACTTTTTAGAACAGGTAGATGTTGAGAATCTTACAAATGGAGTCTTGAGAAAGATTGTACATAAAATAACTGCCGAAACTCATGATGAGCCCATCTTCCCAGGAGCAGCCTTTGTAGAAAAAACGTTGGATATTGAATGGAACTTCCTTGATACTACCGAAAAAGAGATACTGAGTGAGAGTTTTAAAAGAGTTAGAAAAATAATTACAAACAGAGAGAATAACCAATTAACGGATGAAATGATTGAAAAATCAGCTAATGAAGCAAATAGAAGACCAACAGAAGATGAAATTTTATGTAATTTAGAAAGATATCATGAATAATAAAAAGCAGAGAACCCAAACTATCTTTTGACAACACTTGGGCTCTTTGCTTCTTTATTATGTTATCAATTATTACTGCAATAAGTTTGTTCCGTTTCCTAAAAAATATTACCTATTTTATAAACATCGCCTGTAGCATATCGAGGCATTCAGCTCCCCGTACCTCACCCACAACAATTCGATTGGGTCTCATCCGCAGCGAAGAACGAATCAAATCTCGAATGGAAATCTCCCCTCTGCCTTCCGTATTCGCGTTCCTAGTCTCCAGGGAAACAAGATTTGGCACCGTTACAATCTGTAGCTCAGCAGAATCTTCTATTGTGATGACCCTCTCCTGTGAAGGGATAAACTGAGATAATGCATTTAGAAAGGTGGTCTTCCCCGAGCCCGTTCCCCCGCTTATAAAAATGTTGTATTTAGCAGCTACTAAGATTTGCAGTAGCTCTGCTGCTTCCAGGCTTAAAGCTTCACGGCTCACCAATTCATTCATCGTCATCGGCTTCTCCGGGAATTTACGTATGGTCATCGCTGGTCCCTTCAGTGAGACTGGCGGAAGTACAATATTCACACGGGATCCATCCTTCAACCGGGCATCAACGATAGGAGAGGAGTCATTTACTACCCTGTTAACACCGGATACTACCGTTTGGATAATGTCTTCCAGCCTGCTGCTGGACTCAAATTCCAAAGGAAGACGACGAATCTGACCCTCCTCTTCTATAAAAATCTCAGTATGACTATTGATCATAATCTCCGTGATCGCCGGATTATCCACTAATGGCTGAAGCACATCCAACCCTCGGAAGGAGTCAAATAGTCTCTTAACTAACTCATGCTTCTCCTGTGCTGTTAAGTAACGGAGGCTTTCACTTTCTAGAATCGTTCGTTCGATAAACCCAGTAAGTTCACGGTTTCCTACTGCAGAAGTCACATCAAGCCCTGCACGAATCTCACTACGCAGCGCCCTGAACATCTCCTCATTCATGGATATTCTTCCCTGTAAAAACTAATGGGAGTGCTGGCTCTACAATCCGCTTGCACAACTGCATGATCTCCTGCTGAAATTGTGGAGAGTTCAAAAAGAGCTCTTCACGGTGTTGCAGCGTCCATGATGGGATAAAGGGACATACGCCTTCAATGATAATTCCTTCAGGAGGCACCCACTCTTCCAAACGATCCACTGCAAAATTCACTACAAATTTACTCTTGTCCATCACATGGGGGGACATGCCAGAGTTAGGAGCGGTGCAATGCGACAGCCATCTCATAGTCTTATACATGCTTACATCATCATTTTTCAGGACCCAAAGTAGAACCCCACTTCGCTGCAGCACAGCTTTCGCACGCTCTTCCTCGATGCTGCCGGTGTCCACAATAACAACATCAAAGTTTCTCTCCGCAACCAGCCGCTCTAACAAATCCAGCGTATCTTGCAAAGTCATCTGCAGCATTTCCTTCACATTAATAACTGGTCTGAAAGCAGCAGTTCGGAGGTGATCATATCTAATGAAGTATTGTCCTAATTCAATCGTATCCGCTTCATCCTTGTCTCGATTAGCCTTTATTTCATATAGCAGTCGCTCTAGTCCAGCCGTATGACCTGTAGGGATTCTGAGAAACAACCCACTGCTGTCTACACTCTCAAGGTTCAGATAAAACACCGAAAGGCCCATTTCACCAAGTTGCTTCGCCATATTCAATGCTATCGTTGTTTTGCCCATGTTGCCGCTAGCAGAAACAACCCCCAGCAACAGCGTTTCATCTAGCACAGAAGATCCTCTACCTCTCTGAACTTCACATAACTGGAGAAATGCACCCAGGAGGGAAGGAAGCGCCTGATATTTGGCAATCATCACTCCCCCTCCCAGGCTTTTAGAACTCTTACCGAGATAACCTCCATCCTCACTCAAAACTGCCCATGGAACCGTGCTTTTCCCCTCTACTAGCCAAGCCTCGATAAAAGAAGAGTCCCCCACAACAGCATCCGGGATGTCTTCTCCCCTCATAAATTCGATAAAAGCATCCATTCGGCTAAAAGCCGTAATACGCAGCATTTCTCCGTACTCACTGTGATGAAGATAGTGCAATAATGGTTCGATATATTGACTTTCACGCACTGCGAGCACAATCCTTGCCGCCATGAAACCACGCTCCTTTCGATAAGAAGAAATCCATTATTTCCTCAAAAAAAGACAGCAAAAAAAGCACCGACAATAACCGTGGATACGGTAATTGAACGGTGCTTCCGTTACTATTCCTTTAATTTACAGCTATAGTAGCATATATATATGAAGGCAGCAATAAGTTTTTTCGCACACTAGCTGGATACTACACTCTCATCTTATCTTCGCGCCAGTTTTTAATGGCAGACCGAATATCAGCAGGAATGAGCTTCTCCTTCACCGCCCGTTGACACAGTCCTGGAAACTCATCATCACCCGCATAACGTAGCGCTATAATTTGGGCTATTTCAAGCTCTGGGCTCAAAGCTTCGCCTGTCAGACGGAAATAGCGGAACTGCTCTTCCACTCTCACCACGCGGTCCTGATTTTTTGTCGCATATATACGAATTCTTGTAATCGCAAAAAGTAAGCATAAGGACATCCCGAATAATAGCAATGGCACCGTTAAAGCACCATCATCACGTATCTCTTGAACAGCATAAATCGCCGACCACACAAACAAAATTAGCGCAAGCGGCATCGTCACAAAATGAAAAGGCCAATCAAAACGCATAAATCCCTTGGGCTTGCCTTTATTCATAATTCATCTCCATATTTAATATGACTTGTAGAGCGCTAAAAGCTCCGTCTCGCCGGGAATAGCCACGATAAAGGGCTTGTTGTTCTCCCAGTTCAGCGACTTCCCTGATACTTTAGTCGTTCCATCCGCATTAACGATTCCGCAAATAATCTGACTTCCCCATACACTCGTATAATAATAGGCATAGGATGGGGCTAAAACAGGGGCTTTACCATATTCCTTTGCAATGGGGTGTCCGAATATCGCGGTAAAATCTTTTTTATCAGCCTCTTTCGAATTGTCCAAATCTGCTTCCCATACGACTGTTCTAATGTTGTCTTTAATCTCATAATACGATACAAAATGCCCATAGATTATGAAATATCCATCAGATCTGCCTTCAGGAAAATAATACGACATAGACAACGCTTCATTATCACCCGTTAATTGGGACGGTTCTCTTTCTTCAACCGGGAATTGTAAAGCAGCAATGCGGGAAACTACCAAGTCCCTACTATTATAATTCTGCACAAGCTTCGCATTTGCACGTTCCTGAACCCAGACAGTATTCGTAGTAGCATCTACCGTTACTCTTGCTCCAAGAGCTTCCGCAATAAATCTCAGCGGCACCGTAACTCTTCCATCCATGATGCTAGCAGGTGCATCCAGTTGTACAGATTCGGAGTTCTTCCACGCCGTTCGAGAACCCACAGCAAGCATAATCTTCATGGAGTCTCTAACGATCGTTACTTGCTTTGTACGGGCTTCCCACTGAATAGAAGTATTCTTGAAGCTCTCAAAAGCCTTCAGCGGAACCATCGTCTGTCCAGAGACGATTTGCACGCCATAATTCACGCTCGAATTATTCACCATTACCTTGAGCTTAGCATCTGCGGATACCGTTCCCATCGTACCTAAAGAAACTAGCATAACTATTAATAGATAAAGCCCTGCCTTTCGCAACATCCCTTCGCCCCTCGCTAAATGTCCTTAATTATACCAAATTATGGTTACATTATAACATCTAGCCAAATCCCAGATTACAAAAATCTTTGTTTAATCTCCGGTGTTGGGAGTAGACACTGCTCATCGCGCCCGAACCAACGGTAACGATTCCTTGCAACATAGCGGTAGAGGGTATTCCGTATTGGGCGCGGCACTATAATGAAGATATACGCAGCAGGCCAAGGCCATCTCAATCTACGTGCAATCCGCAGTACAGCAGCCGACTCTGTATAATACACACCGTTCTCCAGCAATACAACTGTGTTCAACTGCCCAGGTTGAAGTCCAGCCTCACTCATTAGCTTAGCGGCAATTTCACTTTGTAAAGGGGCGAATAGAAATTTAGCCTTGGGATCACGCGGGATGATGAAACGAATCAAACCTTGGCAAAGATGACACACCCCATCAATCAACACAATGGACTTATTTTGCATAATGTTCAGCTCCTCGTTCATAGCTCCCCCTCCCTATAAATATAAGTGTATCGCATATTTTGGGTAAACAAAAACGCGGGATAGAATCCCGCGCCAACATGTACCGTTCTTTAATTATTCAGCAATTGCCTTTTCAATCCATTGATCACCGATCATTTGTCCTTCGAAATCAGCAGTGAATGCCTCCATGCATTTACAGATGAAATCTTTGCGGCAAATTGGACATGGAGTTTTAAGCAGGCGGCTGATGTTCGTCATTTTCCATTCCGGAAACCGATTATAAAACGCACGGCACTCCGTTCCATCAGCAAGCTTGATAATGAACTCGTACAATCCTTCCTTATCGTTGCTGCTGGCTTTGGTCACATTCGTAATATTCGGTCTGTAAGACATCTTCATCACCCATTATTTAAATTTTTGGTTGTAAATTGCACACGCAACATATTCTCAGATACTTAGACATATTAAAGAATTTTAAGAGTGATGTCAACCAAAGACGCCTAACACGGAGGCTATTTATTGCTCTTTTCTGATCAACGCCTTTATTCAGTCATTATTTCCATAAAATATATACAGATACATTTAATTTATGATCATTCATTTTGCTGTGATTTGATAAACCGAATGGGCGTTAATGGTTCATAGAATTTTCTTATTTGGCTCACCCTCATAAATAGTGTACAATTAAATTGCGATAAATTAAAATTAGGAATTACAAAGGAGGTGGCATCCATGAGTATTTATGATTTTGAGGTCAACACTCTTCGGGGTGCAGAAGAATCATTGTCCAAGTACAAAGGTAAAGTACTCCTTGTTGTGAATACAGCTAGCAAATGTGGGTTTACGCCTCAGTATAAAGGGCTTCAGGAAGTGTACGAGAAATTTAAGGATCGTGGATTTGAGGTACTTGGTTTTCCAAGCAATCAGTTTGCTGGCCAAGAGCCTGGCGAAAGTGATGAAATTGCAGAATACTGCGAGATTAACTATGGGGTAACTTTTCCAATGTTCGAGAAGATTGATGTAAAAGGTGATGAAGCACACCCATTATTCAAATACTTATCAAAGGAAGCACCTGGTGTTCTAGGCTCAAAAAGCGTGAAATGGAATTTCACCAAGTTCCTGGTGGATCAAGAAGGCCGTGTCCTTAAGCGTTTTGCTCCTAAAACTACTCCTCAGCAGATCGAATCCTATATCTCCAAGCTTCTGAAATAATCCATTCAATATGAAATTTAAAAAAAGGATACTGGCCACATCACTCAGCCCACTAGGTGATATGCGGTCAGTATCCTTTTGTCTTTAATCAATATACGAACATACAGCTTTCCGATTGCTCGTTAAGCATAAAAAAGAAGCCTTGCATCGCAAGGCTCCTTTCGTCATTCTGTATGCGGTAGAGAGGACTCGAACCTCCACGGGTATACACCCACTACCCCCTCAAGATAGCGTGTCTGCCATTCCACCACTACCGCGCGGTGAGATAAAACATAAAACTTTGTTTGAGGTCAACATTCATTATTATAAATGTACTTCCCCGAAATGTAAAGGCGTTGATTTAAGAATTTTCGTCAGCCCATTTCTGCTTACGATATTCAGTGAATGCTAGGTATTCCTTAATGAATTCCTTTTCCTCTGGACGCAATTCATTCGTTCGATCTTCATTCAACTTCGCTTCTCCGAAATCATAGTCCTCATTGCTCTCTTTCAATATTTCAGATGTATTTCTACCTAAAATAAGCCAGTCCAGACTTACATGAAAAAAAGCGCCGATCTCAATTAATTTATGTGTTCCCGGAGTAGATTTGCCCCGCTTCCAATCTCCCATATTACCTGTGCTTATATTTAACTGCTCGCAGAATGATTTCTTGGTGAGACCTTTTTGCTTAATTAAGTACTCTATACGTTCGTATATGGTCTGCATCCGTAAACCGCCCTTCACAAAAAAAATAAAAAAAGACTTATTTAAGTAATTACCTATTGCAAAATAACGTAAAAAAGTATATAATTGGTGTTACTATGTATTATCCGATTATATCATATGGTTAGAGTGACGATAAGAGGCGACTCAGGTGACAAGTGTCTGATGTAATGCCGTCTGACCCCCTTAATTAACATGTCATCCCGAAGGATCTCTAGGAGGGAGCGGTGACTTTTGTCAAAATGCTTATCATCTTCCATTATCCATTCACTTGAATATCTGCCGCACAATGCAGTGGTCATCAACAGCCAAGGAGTTATCCAGTTCACCAACAGGAAGTGGAAAGCATTTAGTCATGAATATGGCCTCTCCCCTCACAAACAATGGATTGGAGCTTATTATTCGGAGCTTCTGCAAGATGTGATCATCGATTCCGATCAATGGGCCAAGCTTTATGATTCGGTGAAAATTATACTCCGCAGAGAGCAACAGATTTATACCTCTGAGTTCATCATACAAACCGCCTATAAAGGGACGCGTATCTTTCGATTGGAAATCTATCCGCTACTCTCTGATTATTATCTAGAAGCTGCTTTTATAATTTCTCTATATGATTTGGGTGTATTTATAGAAGGAACTAAAATGTCGGGGATCACAAGCAGCTGTTCGACATGTCAGCCAACACAAGAGTTAATCCCCATCTGCGCTTCCTGCAAATCCATTCGAAATTCTAAGGATGAATGGATCAACATTGAACATTTTTTAAAACATCAGCTTTCTCTGCAATTCACCCATGATATTTGCCCAGACTGTGTCAGACAGCTCTATCCCCAATATGCAAGAGCCTTCAAGAACTAATCAACTTGTCTAACCCTATAAAAAAAAGTAAGAAAACCTCTGCGAAGCAAAGGATTTCTTACTTTTTTATTTGTATGCGGTAGAGAGGACTCGAACCTCCACGGGTATACACCCACTACCCCCTCAAGATAGCGTGTCTGCCATTCCACCACTACCGCATAATATGACCCGTATGGGATTCGAACCCATGTTACCTCCGTGAAAGGGAGGTGTCTTAACCCCTTGACCAACGGGCCTTAGCAAGGTTGTCTTAACGTGACAACAAAAATTATGATACCAGAAATATAAGGACATGGCAAGCACTTTTTTTTCATATCACTTCAGCCTATAGCATTCTTCGATTCTTCAATCATCTCTATATCCCAATCACGTCTAATCCTTGCCTTGATCACCTCATATTGTTCCCTGGAGTCGCTGTGTATCTCATGAACATAAAGAAGCTTCCTTCTAGGACCATGATCCTCGTAACGAATAAGTTCAATAGAAAGATTCACGCCGCAAGACTGTATAGTTTTGATTAGCTTTCTCCTAACAAAAGGATAATGCTTAGCAATCAGTACGAGATGCATATGTAGCATCATACCAACGCCGATCAACGCAGCAAGCCCGCCAAAGATCAGTCCCGCAAGACCGTTATAATAAGACATATCCCCTTGATGTGTAAACGAAAGTATAGCTGTCTGTGTAAGAACGAGAGATATTAAAGAGGCCGCTAGATTGGATAACTTGATTGCCGAAACGGCTGGCGCTTTTCCTTTTCTCATCATAACGATCGACCCATGCACCGCCATAACAATTTCTACAAAAGTCATGCATGCGATGGCGAGTGCTACATTCTTCGAATAACTCACGGAACTGCCATACAAAAATAACAGCAAACAATAGATGATAAAAACAACGCTAGACGTAGTTAAGATGACTCCAACCTTGAAATAACTCTTATATTCTTCTCTACCGTAACCGTAGGGATGTGTTTCGTCAGGCAGCTGCTTCCCCGCGTAATGTCCCTTGACCGCCGTTGCCTTCGCCAAGGCCAGCCCTACATTGTAAAAAGCATATATGCATAAGAAGACCGAGGCAGTGTATAACCCTACAATCATTTTCCCAACGGCCATAACAATGTTCATATAGTACGATACTTTTGCATAGGTGATTGAACGTTCTATTTTCCTATAATCCATGTTCCTCACTCCCGCCAACTAACAAAAAAAGAGCCATAATAGGCTCTAACTTGTGTGCTCTGTCAAATAGGTTTATAACTTAACATACTATTTTGAACAAAACAAATGCTTTTTCTTACAACCAGATTAAAAGATAACTTTACACTTTAACCATCAATTTCTTCTTTAAGCGGGTTACGAACAGCTCCATCAGAACGGCTAGGACTAAAATGAAATACGTTATAGCCCCAATCTCAATATTCCCGATGATCAGCTCTGGCGAAGACTTCGTAGAGTTCCAGTCAAAATGAGAATGGCCCGAATATGAAATAGCAAACCAAGTTGCGAACAATTTATTATTGCTATATCTTTATCTGACCTTATTCTAAGTTGTTCTTAACTATTTTTCATATATGTAATCGATAAATCCTTGCCGTATCCATTCGCCTTCAAACTTTCTTTCAAGCACTCAATCTTCTTTATATATTAATTGCATATCAGAAAACATAGAGTCCGCCTCATCATAATCATAATAAGAGTGAATTACTAATTCATCATCTTCCATTTGCTCATACTGATGTTCTCCTAAATCAACTCCGTCACCGACTCGAAAATCCTTGATAGTTAAAAAATTAACAAATATTAATCCACCAGGTTTTAGCACCCGTTTCAATTCATTTATTGCTTCTTTCACATCTTGTTTTCTCATATGAAAAATAGAGTTATATGAATACACGAAACTCATCGACTCATCGTTTAATGCCAACTGTCTCATGTCACCCTGATGTATGTTTAAATTCTGCCCTCTTTCTGCTGCGAACTGATTAGCTCTGTTCATTTGTTCAACATTCATCTCTATTCCGTATGTAGCGTATCCATAATTCGCAAACAAACTTAGTGGAGGAGTATCCCCTCCTGCCCCGCAATCTAATATGGTCTTTTCCATGCCACTTTCATTACATAATGCCAAAAACCTGTACAAGGGTATTTGTTTAAAAAGCTCCATGTTAATCCACTCCTTTGACTTATATGATTTTCCGTCTTAAATGTTTTTTATAGATTTTTAATACAAATTCTTTCTCTACAAAATTATCATCATATCCTTCTATCGGTAGGCCATTATGTAAAGAGGAATTTATAAAATCTTCTAAAACTTCTTTTTTATCTCCCGTATATTGAATCGAGCAAGCAAATGGTAGTGCTTTGTTTACATCTGATATTAAGTTGAATCTCAACTGGCTCGCCATTAGATCAAACCACAGGTAAAAGATCATACCATTAGCTGAATTTGATCTATCGATCTGTTCTTGTCTATTTTCAATTACTTTATTTATGAAATTGTCGAAATCATCAATTAAATTTTCTTTCACCAAGTCAGGTTGAATTGTAATTCTCCACATATTTGTCTCAATTTCTTTTTGAATATCAGATTCTGATGACCCAATGTATAATTGATCTGTAATTATTTCTTCTAGATTTTCAAAGTACTCATCTTTGTTCATGTAACGTACTCCTTATATTCACGAGTCTTCTTCATTGAATCCCCCTTCAAACTTCTTCTCTTGATTTTGCTTAAATGTTTTTCCGCTAGAATCGACCCACTCTACAGGACCAGCGGCTTGACGACCTAGCACAACAGCTGTTGCCGCGCTAATACTTGAGAAAATAGCATTCTCCTTGAATATATATAACTCTCCTCCGTCAATTAGGACCCCTGTTTCTATTAGTTTATTTCTTTGTTTAACCCAGCCTTCTGAAATAGAATTTGATGTAACTTTACTGCTTTGAGATCCAGATAAAACTACATAGCCCTTTTCTGTTTCAATTAATTTTGCTAATACTTTCTTACTTTTTGCCGTATAAACAATTTCGTTATTACTTTCTGTCTGCTTCAAAACACTAACATCTTCGGATTGCTTTATTGTAGACGGAACTAAAAACATAAAATTCACTACAGGTAAAATCAGTTTGATTTGTTCTAAAAAATATCCCATATCTGAAATATCTGCCTCTGGTAATGTTGTCAATTCTGGTTGTATGGTATTATCAATTTCAGCAGTCTTAGCATCTTTCGCCAAAGTAATAATCCTAGACTCTAAATGCTTTATATGAGATTTTGTTAGCATTTCATCTTTACTGATAAAAGCTACAATTTCAGTAAAATCCCTATCTGAATCAGCTAAATGCTGTTTAAGCCGCTTTCTTAAATTCTCAGCTTCTCCTATATATATTCGTTCGTTGTAATTTTCGTTATTCGGCATTGATTTTAATATATAAATACCTGGTCGGTTAAACTCCTGTCTTTCTATTATTTTTGGTAGTGATGATCTTTGCGAGTAAACTGCTTTACCAGACCAATTTCCAATTTCAATAGTTCTAGGGCCTGTTTCAGAACCATCAACAAGAAATATCGTTAATTTCTTACCCATATGTATGTATTAGTCTCCTTCTAAAATCGATTTCTATAACGTTCCTACATTCGCAATCACAAGAAGCTCTCCGAACCCTTCAGACCTAGGGTCATTTAACCTTCTTCAAATATTGTAATCTTCTATTCTCTTTATTTTTATTTCTTGTATTATGTCTTTATATTTTTCAAGATCGAATCGAAATTCTAATTCATTGGATATCATTAAACTTTGGAGTTCTTCTAGTCTCTGTATTAATTTTTCCGAAAAATCAATTATATCACTCCATGAAAAAACAAATCTATTAGTGCTCTTAATTGTTTTATCCTCGTATGGAGATTGTTGCGTTGTCCAAATCATCGCTTCATTATCATGTACAACATCCACATAATACCCTCCGCAACCGAAAATACCACAAGTACAGGTAAACATGGGGTAATGCCCCGGATAACATAATGATTCAAAAAAAACATCTTCTACAAACACTTCATCTTTATCTAACTTATGGCCATTTATATCTAAAGAAATGCACCATTTAATAACAGGCATTAGTACCCTTTTGTGTTTAGATATATTCTTATATTCATTCCTGCTGCTTATCTCAATCTCAATGGATAATAAATCTTGTTTATTATCTTTGCCCTTTATTAAAAAAGACTTCATAATCCACCTCAAGGTTGTTCTAATTTGAAAAGTCGGAGACTTAGCCTCACAGCTTTTCCGTCTGCAGAATACTTCTTGAAACTTTATTGAATCCCCGCAGTTCCAAATGTCTCTCTAATAACTTTTTCGTATTCATCCCATTTAAAATAAAAAGGCCCAACATCAATAGCTTTATTGCTGGGTTCCAGTTTGAAATCTCTCCATATGATTAGATTCTCTTCTTTCTCAATAAATACGGATATAAAGCCACACTCTTCATCTCCACACCAAGGGCAGACTAATATTGGGTATCTGTAGTACATATATTCATGCATTTGGTTTAATAAAAAATAGTTAATCATTTTCCTTTGATGCTCTTCACTCCCCCACCCGAGGGATGGAACCATGTCATGTCTTTTCAGCATTTGATAAAGAGACCTGCCATCAAGTATTATGTCGGCAAATTTGGTATTTTTATTTCCTTCTTGATCAGGATCAAAGCTATCATATCTACTTGAAGGTTTAGTTTGTAATTGATTTATATTTTTCATGTTCCCTCCGTTATATGAATGCTGTGTTAGCCGATGTAACTGGCATCTTGAGACTGATTCAGTAATATTCGCTTTTCTCACTCCATTTACCTTCCAAAATATAGAATTTGATCACTGATAATTCAGATTAAAAAAGACAAATCACACATCCGCGTGATCTGTCCCCAATACTTCCTCTAATCCATATATGTCGCATTTAGCCACTGCAAAATAAATTTACACAACAAAAAAAGAGCCCCCATAATGGAAGCTCTTCTTATGTAATTCAGAACGGAGAGAGTGGGATTCGAACCCACGCACCGCTTACGCAGTCTAACCCCTTAGCAGAGGGTCCCCTTATAGCCACTTGGGTATCTCTCCATAAAAATGGCTCCCCGAACAGGACTCGAACCTGTGACAACTCGATTAACAGTCGAGTGCTCTACCAACTGAGCTATCAGGGAACATTAGAAGTAAATTAGAAGTGAACATGAATTAATTTATCATGATTTCAAGGTCTAGTCAAGCAGGTAAAATAATTTTTGTGATCGTTTTCAAATTCATGCATTATTTCTGCCATTAGCTAGATTTAAGAGGGGATCACTCCCCCCTTTAGTTTATACGTAACACCATTCCCCGTCTTGCGGAAGCTGTACTCGATCCTGTAGCTCCTCCTTCTCCAAGTGAGCTCTTAGCTTATCCCTGGTAACAAGGCAATGGTTGATGGCGTCCATGTGTACAGCGATCACCTTAGTAGAAGAAGCATATTCGCATAAGTCTACGACATCCTGCTCATTCATTGTGATATGACCTCCGGTTAAAAACTGCGCTCCACCAGCATTAACGATCGTCACCTCAGGTTTAAAGGCATCGAGTGCAATCTTCACCTCATCACACCAAATCGTGTCTCCTGCCAAATACACAACTGGTTCGTTTTCCGCCTGAAAGACAAACCCGGATACCTTCCCCATCAGCTTGCCAATCTCTCCGGTTCCATGCTGTCCACCGGTACGTGTTATAGTTACTCCTTGGAATGTCAGCTTATCGGTGATTTCCGAGACGTTCTCAAATCCCTGCTCTACTAGGGTATCCCTGTCCCCCTCCTGACAAAATAACGGTAGATTAATCGGCAGCAAGGAAACGGCAGCGGCATCCCAATGATCTGGATGAAGATGCGTGACTATTATTGCATTAGGATTCAGCCATTTGTCTACTGATCCCGGTAACGATACAAGCGGATTCCGACGGTCATTTTCCGTATTAAAAATGGGAGGATTAGCGCCCTGCTCACTCAACATAGGATCAATAAGAAATGTACTTCCCCCATACTCCATCCATAGGGTCGCGTTGCGAATATGCTGTATTTTCATCGTAAGCCCTTCTTTCTTTCAGATATCTTCTGCTACAATTAATTATAGTTGGACCTTGAAACAGAATACATTGAGATTGGAAAGAGATTGGCCTGTTCTACTTTCACGCAGAAAGGATTTTAAATAATGACGAGTTCTTATTCCATAGATGATGTGGATTTTCGCATCTTACAGCTTCTAATTGATGATTCCACGATCAGTCACAGAGACATTGGGCAGCAAGTGCATATGACAGGCCAAGCTGTGGGCGCACGTATTCGCAAAATGCAGGACACCGGAGTGATTGAAGGCTACACCGTCCGCTGGAATCCAGATAAAGTTGGTGAGGCGATCAATGCCTTTATAACGGTCTTTCTAGGTTCGAATACGGTACATCCAGCCTTTCAAACATTCGCAAAGCAGCATGATAGCGTAAAAGAAATGCATCGCGTCAGTGGAGAAGGCTGCTATTGGATACGTGTTCGTACGGGAAGCCAAGAGGATTTGAATAACTTTCTCGACGAGCTGCTAAAGTTCGGAAATTACAGAGTCAATTTATCGATGGGGAAGCTTAAATAAGGCTGTATCGCCTATGAGGCCGCTATCGGAGCCAGTTGACCTTTTACGCAGCATAATCGAATATTTGGCATACTAACGGACCCTCTAGTCGCTATTGGCATGAAAATCACCAAATATGTTCTGGCAGACAGCCTTCGTCCAAAAAACGCAGAGCAGCTATTCTCCAATTACTGGAGAATAGCTGCTCTTTTAGTAGAAATTTAATTCAATAATCCGGCAGCTTTAAGTAATCTTGCTAGGATCACAGCTGCCTCTGCACGGCTAGTATCACTGCCAGGCGCAAAGCTATCTGCCGATTGGCCTTTCATGATTCCTTTTGCTGTCAAGACATTCACAGCCTCTTTAGCCCAAGAAGAAATAGTAGACGAATCTGTGAATGCATCTGTCGCAGGGTTAACTCCAGATTCTCCAGCTCCAAGGTTTAACAGCTTTAGTGCCCTAGTTGCCATAACAGCCATTTGCTCCCGTGTAATAGGGGCGTTCGGACGGAAGGTTCCATCCTCATAGCCTTGAACCAGTCCTAAGGCTGCCGCAGCTTTGGTGTCTGCAGCATACCATGATAAATCAGACACATCACTGAAGGTCTTCGTTGTGTTCGCAGCGGCTAAGCCTAAAGAGCGAATTAGCATAGCTGCGAACTCAGCACGACTAACGGAATACTGAGGTGCAAAGTTATCTGTGGATTGTCCGGTCAAGATCAGTCGACTGGCAAGCGTTTCGATCTCGTTCTTTGCCCAGTGTGAAGAAATATCTCCAAAAGTTACAGGATGTTGTGCAACGACGAATATCCCGCTAGCACTGCTGCTCTTAACAGTAACCTTGGTCATCCCACCTACGATCTCGAATAATGCAGGTACATAACGGAAGGAACCCGTCTGCTCATCGTAAATAAGGACTACTCCCGTCTTTGCAACCAGTGCTCCCTCCATCATAAATGTACGATCTACATACGTAGTGCCGAACCCATTAGCAGGTACAGTGTTTTTGCCATCTGTGACCTTTAAGGTGACAGATGCCGGAGTTCCTTGTACATTAAAACCTTGCTGCTTAGCCTTGGCAAGCAGTTGTTCCAATCCTTTTCCACTTAGCGGATTTAGTTGAAACTCTAGCGTGCCCGCTGGCATTTGTGCCGCTTTCAGCACGCTCTCCACGAGTCCTAACGGGAAGCGATAGCTCATATCGCCACTGGCAATGACAAGCACCGCATTCGGGCTAAGTGCTGCTGCATTGCGTAAAGCTTCTGCGCTAAAGCGAGCTATACCCTCTCCGTTAGCTGAAATCTCGATAAGAACTTGCCCAGCAGTCGCCTTAGCTTTTAGCTGCGCATCATGATTAGCAGCTGGTGTTGGCGTTGGTGTAGCGACAGGTGTAACAGGATTTGCTGACCCCGCCGGATCAGGAGTACTCGTTGGACCTGGTGTACTTGTTGGTTCAGTCGGATCCACAGGATCCGTCCCACCATTAGGTAACACCACCTCTACTGTATACACCCTCTTATCATTGCCAACAGTTACCGTGAAGTCTGTGCTTCCCGCTTTAACTCCATGGATACTGTCGTTTGTAAAAGCAGCAATGTCACTGCTCACAACATTAAAGGTAGCTTGTGTAGTAATATCCGCTCCTTCTTTGTCCAACACCTGAAGAATAGCTGACTTTCCTTGTTCTAGTACAACAGGTCCGCTCTGTCCATCTGCTAGCTTGATGGAGAAAGGTTTAACAGCTGTGGCTATCCCTTGGTTCTGTTCAATGATGCTAAATTCAGGAGATGCATTGGACAGGAGGTTCATCCGTTCACCACGAATAATCAAGTTGTCGACGAGCAGATTTCCTTTCAGCTCCTTTGTAACCTCAATCCCGCTTGTGCCCGCTCCGTCAATCACGTTATTCGTGAGAACCAGACCATCCATATTCAGATTGCCGTGGGCAATCAGGCCAGAATAGGTGCTGTCGAGCGCCGTATTGTTACGGATGAGTACTTTTCCTTTTAGGTTGCTCTCACCAGCGTACAGCCATAACGCACCGAGGTTTACCCCGTAGCCCGAATCATAACTACCTGTGCGAAGCAATGTATTCCGCTCAACGATAGTCGTTCCTTGGAACGGCTCTGCGGAGAAACGGGTAGATACAGCGATCCCGGCTCCGTTAGTTACAGTATCTTTTACCACGTTATCTTGAACTTTGTTATCTTTACCACCGAAGACCACAATGTTATCGGCCAACCATGGCAGTGAGACGTTATTAAAACGTGCCGTATTGTTATAGCTAAATGTCCGTTCCGCGCCATTCACTTCATTCAATTTGGTATCTGTGAACGACCACATCGCAATACCATCATCCCCTGGATAGCGGATGTCACTTTGTTCCATCATGCTGTTGCCAGTGCCTACAGCAAAGTTAATTCCATCCGCCATCAGATTGCGGATTCGAAGACCTGCCATATACAGACCATTCGTACGAGCCTTCTCACCAATAGGTTGTGTTAACCACAAGCCTGCTTTGGTATGTTCAATCCATATGTTCTGAATGACCGAGCCTTGGCCAAAAGCACCATGGAAGGCGTTAGTGAACGCTTCATCGTCCCGTACATTAATGCCACCTTCAATCAATAGATCGTATACGCCAACCTTGCCACCGTGACCGTAAAATTTGGCGCCATTCAGAACCGTATACCACATGCCTGCTCCACGGATTTCGGCTGTATCCAGATCCAGCAGACCCTCTCCGACATTAAAGGTACCTACCGGGAACCAAACCCCTTTCCCTGTTGCCTTCGCTTCGGCAAGCGCTGCCTTAAAGGCTGCGGTATCATCTCCCTCATCATTGGCTACCGCTCCAAAATCCGTTACAGAAATAAAGCCGGCAGGGCGAGTCAACTCAGGGGCTACCTGCTCCATATCCACCAAGTCGATGACGTATGAAGTCGCTTGGTCTCCTGTTCCTTTCTCTAAACGAATGGTTGCTCCGGCAGGAGCATCGCCAATCAGAGCATGAATTTCATCAAAAAAGCGATGTCCACTACCTTGACGAGGATCATTTGACCATGGGTAGCTACCATATTCCCAAGCATATTTTGAAGTCAAATTAAGCTGTTTCTTAACTCCATTTACATATAGAGTCAGTGTTTCTTCAGCACCAGCACCATCCGAACTGTCCGGAATGGAATAGCGCAGAACAATAGAATTAGCTGCTTCTGCAAGCTTGAACTCTATATAGTCCCCAGTATTCTTCAAGGCGACGGCTTGTCGTCCAGAAGCCTCAGAAGCCATAGTGCGATATTTCCGCGAAGGACCGATTAGTGTTCCGTTAGTCACTGCATCCTCAGCTTCATAGCTAATATAAGGAACTGTTGCCCCGCGGTAAACTTTGTTCACGCTATTTTTTACTGTCAGGCTATCAATGCCTACTTTATTCCAATCGATATTGTCGTTGCTTAGAGAAACGGTGTTGATTCCTGCACGCAGCTGCAGCTTCACCTGTACAGTCTTCCAAGAGGAAGTCTTGACCACGTTAACTTTATCTGATTCCTTCAGGCCGTTCACCTCAAGCAACAGATCTGTTACATCACTGGAAGTATTCTTGTAACGAACAACGGCATCATATTCACCGGCTTGCTGGGCATTGACTGCAAACCGTATAACATGATCTCCTTGGAATGCTTCTCCTCCTGCATACATTGCATCTGTAGGGATAGGCAGGAAGCTCCAAAGAGTGCTATCGGTTCCCACAGCAGAACCAAGTTGAACAGCTGATGCGTCGTGAGTAAGATAGGCTGTATTATCCGCACTTAACAGGAGCTTGTAGCCTAACTTCTCTTCCAGCGTCCACTGGGAACGTTCTGTTTCCCCGGAAGATAACAAGACGACTTGATCCCCTTCATTTAAAGAAAGATATTGCTTCGTCTGAACATTCATTATGCGTTTACGTCCATTTACATCTTGGACGATCCATTGGGAGTGAGCCACCGTGTCGGAGGCTTCTGCATATACGAGTGCCCCTTCTTGTTCAGACAATACTTTACCAGTCAGCCCTTTCGGCACGATCGTTATAATGTTGGTATCATTCTGAACTGGAGTTGTTGTATTGTTATTGCGCAGTTCTCCAGACGGAGTAGTAAACTCCTGCTGAGCCGCTTCAAGTGTCCATTGAGCTAAGCCGTCACTCTCTAGTAGGAGCGCACGTTCAGCATATCCTGTCTTATTCGCAATGTTTATTAATTCATCGTCGTATTCTCCATAGAGACTACGAATGGTGTAGTGCGTATAATCGGAAGTCAAGCTTACTTCCCAAGCAGATGCTCCGTCTATAGCCGGTTCCGCGCTACTGCTCTCCAAGTATGAATAATCTCCATTCAATGTTAAATAATGGCCTGTTGCTCGATTGATAATCGTTTGTTTGCCGTCCTGCACAGATATATTCCAATGCGAGAATCCATTCTCTGCTGACGGCTGCCCGTACAGAACAACTCCGTGTTCATTCTCGTATAAATACTCCCCGCTGCTTGCATTCTTAAATCTTACAGGGTAAGCAGGGATAGGTGGCGCAATCGCTTCAACGGCTTCAGCGACAAAATGAGCACTGTTTCTATCCGCTGCATCGGGAGCCTTACTGATCTTTATAATCGGATTCCCATTCTCATCAGAAGCCCCATACATATAGTGGCCAGCCCATCCACTCTTGAAAGTAGTCAGACCTGAAGGCTGCATATCCACAATCCACTTAATGCTGCCCCATACATCATAGACGGTTTGCAGTGTCTGAACGGCAACATTAGGCTCAATCTCATCTACTGCACCACCTATATGCTCCAGGGAGAGGTAACGTCCAGTACCTTTATTTTTAATCTTCACAGATCCATTGCTACCAGCTATTTCTTGCAGCTGCCAGACAAAGGTATCGTCATTCATATCAAGTGAACCATAAGTAGCCTGACCTACTGTTACATCCTCGTTCGCAGCAGCTAAAGCTACAGATTTTGAATCAGCGGTTGCAGATTCCGACTTATCCTGCGGCACCATTGCTTCAGTGTCCTGCGAATCATAGACAGCTTCGGTGACAGTCTTAGATTCTAACAATTTCCCTAGTACATCTGGAGAGGTCAACAAAGGACCATCCTTAAGATATTGATCATCACCATTTACAGCGTCAAGCTTGAAGCGGAACAAGTCCGGCTTTTTCTCAGTAACGGTAACAAATCGCCACTGTGGGCTGCCCCAGCCTGGATTGATCACACCATACTCGGCGTATTTAGTGAGATTTTGAAGTGAAATGAACTTCTCAGGGAATTTATTAGGTTCCTTATCGAGAACACTGCTGATTACGTATGTGTTGTCGCCAATATTTTTACCTGTCCAGATAAATTCCCGCTCCACATTATTCCTGTCTGGAAGCTCAGTGACCTGGATATGGCCATCTGGCATATTCATTGTGTTAATGTAGTGGCCTGTTTTCTTGTTCTTGAATAACTTACGGCCATTATATTTCTCAATCAGCCATTGATCGGAGCCATCCTTTTGCATATTTCCATATTTCAAGAGACCATCAGCAGATTCATACCAATAAAAAGACTTCCAGCCATTTTGAATACGATAATATGGAATGGTGCCATCTGTTGGTGTGTTAGGGTCTAGAAGCTGCCACTGGGCGCTTAATGAAGTCGCATCCCCACTTGCTCCAGCACTGTCTCCACCCAAGGTAGATAGATAGATGCCTTTGCTCTCTACATTTTCTAGTGTCAGATAATCATCATAATCATCAGAATCTTTAAAATTCCATTGATCCGATGGTTGGCTTCCGCTGATCTGCTCAGCCTTGGCTGTGCCATCACTATACGAAAGGTAATGATTAGTTGCTGCATTACGGATACGTTTATTACCGTCATAATCCTCTATATACCATAGATAATCGGATGAATCAGCAGTATCTGGAGCAATTAATCCGTGCTTAAGTGCACCGTTTGCGGATTCATACAAGAAATCTGTAGCTACTTGTGCATCTGTATAAGTTGCCAAGCGTACCGGCTGCAACTCGGAAATAGGGACAACTGTCCACTGGGCATTATGACTGGTTGCTTCACCCGGCCAGCTGTTAGAGCGCACGTTGTTATCTTCCTCAAACTGAGGATTCAGCCATAAAGGCTTAACTCCGTCGGTTAATCCTTTATTACTTAAGGTAATAAAACCCACTCCATCCGCGCCTGGTGCATCTTCTTTCACCCATTCACTTAGCATCACCTTGTCCGGATCGATTTCTTGCGAAAAGACTCCCGCCCAAGTCACTTCATTTTGCTTAATATAATGACCCGTCTCACGGTTTCGAATCATCAGTGTTCCGTCGTCCGTACCCGGCTCAAGAAACCACTGGGCAGCCTCATTCTTCAAAGGCTGTTTACCGTAAAGTACATTTCCTTTCTCCTCATACATCACCTGACCGGGACGCATCCGGCTTTCCAACCGTACAGGTACTGTTCCTGCGTTAGGATCGATAAAAGCCCACTGCGGACTCTCAAACGTAATATTGATATCCGAGCTTACTTGCGCATAACCAAGCTGATTCTCCTCGTGGATAACCAGCTTACTCTCAGGCACGCTCGCGCTTCGGATGATCATGTATCCGTTTCTATTGGAAGTATCGATCAACCATTGATCCGTAACACTTCCAGCTCCTTGGAGATCTGCCGCCTTAAGTGTATCCTCTTTGCCGTTATTACCAGCCATTGTAATGTAGTGGCCCGTCTTCACATTCTTAATCCGTGACAGACCATTTACAGTCTCCACTGTCCAATGCGATGATGTGTCCGCTGGATTGGTCATGCCATAACGCACGATACCATCAGACGTTTCATATAAGAAATTATTTTTCCACTTATTCTTGATGAGTACTGTCCCTGATGGAATTAGCCCTGCGCCTGTTCCTCCAACCCCTTCTGCTCCTACGGAACCGCTACCGATTCCCATCACAGGCAAGCTTGAGAAAATCAGCAGCATCGCGAGCAGACCCGCCATCGCGGACCTGAATCGTTTCATAAATGTGCCCCCTCTACCTAATATGGACTTCCCTTCCATCTTAAGTTGGCAACGCTTACAAAACGATGTGTGATTTTATCCAGAAAAAGGTGTATTTGTACGTATCTCCCGAAAGGTCTGAGCGCTACTGAAAATTGACAAATCTGCTGAACCCTAAGATAGTTAATTTAATTAGAAACGAGCATTCATTAAATGGAGGTACATATGAAATTCAAAATGGATTCACCAAAAATATCAGATCCAGACGCCCTACTCCCTGAGCAAATATACTCGCTGCAAACCAAAGATGAATTCAGTCGTTGCAGCATAAGCGATACAGTTATTGATAATCAAGAGGCGAATAAAGTCAGCTTTGATCAAGTGGTTTTTAAAAATGTTACGATTATCGAGTCGTCCTTAACTGGGATTGAACTGATGGATGTAATTTTTGAGCGATGCGATCTATCCAATGTGGATTTTACGAATGCAATTATTCATCGAACCGAATTCAGGAACTGCAAGCTCATCGGTACGGACTTCACAAGAGGCAGATTCCAGAATGTTCGCGTGGTAGATTGTATCGGGGATTTCGCAACATTTCGAATGGCTAATCTGAAGCAGGTTGCTTTTGAGAATAGTTCATTGATGAGCTCTGATTACTACCAATCGAATTTCCAGAAAGTCAGCTTCAGCGAATGTAATATTGATCAAGCCACATTGTCAGGATCAAAGCTTAACGGGATCGATCTTAGTGACTGCGAGTTTAGTGGCTTGATCGTGGATATACAAGATTTGGAGGGATGTATCATTTCGCCTCAGCAAGCTGTTTCCTTTGTTGGATTGATGGGTCTGGTTATAAAATAACGGGCTGTTCTACTTACTGGACTTCCAGCGCTAGCAGCTTCAGCTTACCCGAACATTTGCCGCAGCGGTAGCGCTTTGGGTCTACTTTTCGCTTACGCGGATACTCCATAGCACATGCTGTACAGATCAGCTTGTACCGGTAAGGGAGTGACTTTCGAGCTTTCGCACCCGGCAATGTCTGACAATAGCGACTCCCGCCGACTTGTGCCAGCAGTCTTTTGAAATCAGTGTCACGATGCATATACCCTCGCTTCGCCAAATGCAGATGATAATGGCAGAGCTCGTGTTTTATAATCTTCTCCGTCTCTTCTCTACCGAACATAGCAAGCTGATGGGGATTAATCTCTATATTATGGCTCTTGGTAAAATATCGACCGCCTGTTGAAGATAATCGGCTGTTAAAGCTTGCCTTGTGCCTAAAGGGTACGCCAAAGCTGTCCCGTGATACCTGCTCAATCCACAGCTGCAGCTCTTCGTTGCTCATCGTTTCCATAGCGTTCTATCACAAGTCCTTTCCACGGGAATTAAGATCTCTACTTGAATTGTAACTTGTGCATAGGCTAAACTGTCAAGAAGGAAGACAAGTACGGAGGGAGAATGACCAATGCCGAAAATGCGGTATGTAATTTTGCAGCAACATCAAGAATTGCAATTCGTGGAAATGCCCGAGGAATATGCGTACCAGCTAAGTGCGCTCAATTTACGTCTAAACAAAGAAATCGACAAGCTGACAGCCGATAATGTACCGGATCTGCCCTTAGCTATTGCTGAGTGTGATTCATTGGATCTGCTACGCGAAGATTACTCCCTGGAGTCCGGTCTGGATTATATCAATAGATTGGAACAGGCCTTTGCCTCTGTTCAGGAGCAAAAGAACTATCCACTCATCTCCCTGCTGACCGAGATTCGGGCGCTGCAAGCGCAATTAGAGCAGTGGTACGAAGAGGAAGCAGAAAGCATTCTGTAAATCGTCACCTTTAGGCTCATTTCTCCATATGCTAACTTACGTAAGCAGTTAGAGGAGTGATACCCTTGCCACAGTGGCTCTGCCATCAACTGATGAAAGCCTATTACAAAAAAGACCGCCGTCAGATCAAGCTGCTGAACGAGTGCTGGTTCTTTTATCGTAATTCTGCGGAATCACCGGATTCCATCCAGAGAAATTTATAGGATTCGTTAAATTCAAAAATCCATCCCGCTACTTACAGGGGATGGATTTTTGTATAGGATTCGTTGGAATCCGAATTAGAACATAGGGAATACATATCTGACCAAGAAGAAAAGTGCTCCGAAAAAAATAATAATATAAGCAGCATATTTAATAAAGGTAGATGCGACAACACTGGAATCCGATTTCCGTTGCACCTCTGTATGCTCCACTTCAACGCTTCTATCTTTATAGCCCGGTTCCATCATCAATCTCTCCTTTCGAATATAGGCTGGTAGATAGTCTCCATTAACCCGGGGCTTTCAGAGTTGAAACAAAATTCCAAATCGAACCAGTTATTTTCCGGCATCATGAAACTGCTTTATTTCTTTTATGATTCCAAGCACATCGCCTTGTGAATTCGAGCTCCCTGATGGTTCGGCTCCAAGTGCAACGCTTCTTCAAATCGTTCTTTCGCTTCTGCCATTTTCCCTAAGCCTAATAAACCTAAACCCATCATGAACAAGCAATGAATTTGATTGCGTCTATTCAGATCATCCTCAAATACGAGGAAATCAGGTAAGGATACGGCAAAATAATCAATCTTCACCTCATCAAAGAGATGTCTTTCTGCGAAATCGATCAGCTTATTAAAACGCCGGTTCGCTTCCTTCGGATGATTCAGCTGTACCCATGCTAAGCCCTGATAGAAGATCATTTCTGGCGGCTGATCGTTGTAGTACATCGCGCTGGCTGGTTCTTTCAAGCCTTGAGACGCAATCGCCCAGTGTCGTGCAGCTTCTTGCATATTGCCTAATCCGTTATAAGCCACACCAAGCTCGTAATACACATTATTCTCTTGCGCACCATCGAGCTTACCCTCACCTAAATTCTCTGGATAATGAAGCGCACGTGTTAATAATGAGATAGCCTCTTCATATTGGCCTACCTGATTCGCCTGCTTACTCAGTTCAACAAGCCCCAAAACATATTGCCCCGTAGCTTTCCCTTCGCCACCTTCCCATGGATGGAATTGGCGTCGTAATAGAACTGACAAAGCATCTTCATACTTGCTAAGCAAATTCAGTAGGGTCACATATTCAAGGTATAGATCATCCCGCTTCTCCACCAGCTCCATATGCTGCTGCAGTCTTGCCATCCGCTCCTGAGCAGAAACACCCATCTTCTTATACAATTGGTCCAGCTCGTAGAATACTCTCGCATCATTCGTATTGCACTGGAAAGCTTGTTCAAGTGACTGCAAGGAAGCCTCAGCATCATTACGCTTATTGTAATAAGCAAGCGCAAGGTTACGATGAACCGTCGGGAAACGATCATCAAGCGCGACGGATTGCTCCCAATGGCGAATGGCATCGTCGGTACGTTTTTTATCATAGAATAGATTTCCTAGATAATAATGAGCCTTACTATCTAGCGGATTGCAGGCAATCGCGCTTTCTAATACCTGCAGCTCAAACAAGCTGTTCGGGAAGCAATAATCAGAAGATGCTGCTTGAGCAAGCTGAAGCTGCGCTGTCGCATCTTCCTCACGGCCCATTTTCTCGTGTACATAAGCCAATGTGTAATGCACCATCGGATAATTGGGTTCATTCGATTTCCTACGAATTTGCTCTAACACCTGTGCAGCTTCCGCGAACAATCCACTACCTGCATAATCGGAAGCTAGATTTAAATAGTTATGCACATCGTTTCGCATGAACCGTGCAAGCTTCATCTGAGCCTCAGCTGCTTCCTCTTGTCGCCCGAGCAATGTAAGCGTAAGCACTCTCTCATACGCTGCCCCGAAATCCGCGATATCTAGTTTCAATGTCTCCTCTGCGAATGTAATCGCCTCAGAGTAACGTCCAAGCTTGCGTAAAAGTGCTGTTTTTACATGTCTTGATTTATAGTTTCTTGTGTTACGTGCCAAAGCTCTAGTTGCGAGTTCCAACGCTTCTTCATACGCCCCACGTTCACAAGCAATTTGACTCAATGCATAGTATCCACTGTCTTGAAATGCTGCAGACCATACCGCCTTGTAGAAGGCAGCAAATGCTTCTTCCTTGCGATCCTGCAGTCTGAGAACTACACCAAGCTGATAGTATGCTTCACTATCATATGGATTCGGATTGCGCCAAGTCAGCGATCGTATAGCCGTACGGAAATGATTTTCCGCTTGCTTGAACAATCCTCGACGAAGCAGCAGCGTCCCATAAGCCACATTAAGCCGAATATCGGATGCATCTCTTCTTAAGCCTTCTTCATAATAATGCTCTGGCTCGAACGTAGCATGACGGTATTGCTCCAAGTGAACTCCAGCCAAATACAACTGCTCTGTGCTTTTTAATTCTTCCGGTAGTGGAAGTGGCTTGGCTGCATCTGGAACCTGTTCAATGCTAGGCTTCGCTGGACGATAAGATATGAGGCTGTTTCCGTTCACATCAAACACCGTTAGGATTAAGTGATGCGGCTGATCCACTTTATCTAACGTAATGACAGATTTATAGGTTAATTCTGGAGAGAGCGTAACGGTATCCTTCACGTACGTTCTATGCTGTCCTCTAAGTTCAATAACCGCTCCCTCGAATACCGAAGTTCCATAGGCCATCACAGTGGCAGTCCGTAAAGTCTCATCCACCTCAAGATTAACGGCGGCATCAATAGAAGCATTTTTCACAACACCGATGTTCTTATATGGCATGAAATATTGTGTGAATGACTTCTCTTCATACGGCTGGAGCCAAGTGAAATCCGGTTGATTATCCGTAAATACCCCTGTCATTAATTCAATATAGGGTCCGTCCTCATCGGTTAAATTACGGTCCCACGCTTGACCAAATTCGCCGTTCCCCCAAGTCCACTGTTTTTTACCCGGAGATACATGGTGATTCGCTACGTGAAGCAGACCCGCTTCAACCCCATGATCATAACCACCCACGAAATTATAATCGGATTTGTACGCCATGTATGACGTAGGAACAGGAATATTTTTATAGCGTGAAATATCTACGCCTTCGGAATAGTCCATCTTGTAATACGTTCCTGTTGCAATAGGGAATCTGGACACATCACGCTTACCATGGTCGAATACGGCTGTGACATCCGGTGGAAACACCGATTGCGTATGGTCATTGACTGCAACCGCAGGGTTTGCCCACCATAAGAAGGTTTGTGGCTCCGAAGTTCGGTTATATAGCTGTGCTGTAACTTCGAGATAGGCTTTTCCAGGATGCAGCGTGAAGCCCGTTGTGACCTTCGTTCCATACATCCGGTCAATTTCACTCACCCATACGGTTGCACTGCCATCTTCATTCTCCGTAATTACATGCTCCACAGGGCCAAACGTGTTCGGACGATGATGCTGCGGCCAGTTAAATTCAATTCCACCTGAAATCCATGGTCCTGTCAGACCAACAAGCGCAGGTTTAATCACGCGATTATAGTAAACAAAATCATAATTGTTCGTCTTATCCAGAGCACGATAGATACGGCCGCCAATTTCAGGCATGATCTCGATGCGTACATATTCATTTTCGAGCATTACCATCTGATACGATTTCATTTCTTTCTCATCCATAATTTTATCAACCACAGGATGTGGATATACTCGCCCCGAGCTGCCTTGATAGACTCGCTTCTCGAGGAACATTGGATTTTTATCGGGTTCACCTGTTTCATAGGTAGGAATTTCAACCATTTCCTCCCATATGCGGACGCTGTTCGTTAAGATTGCAGAAGGCTCTTTCATACTCATTTCGTTCTCTCCTCCTTCGTGATATAGCTCTAATTTATCGTTGTATGCGCTTTTAAACAATTGACGATAATCTGTAACTGATGGACAATATTCTTATCCTAAAAATAATATTCTCCTTATGAATAGGTTGTTATTTCAAATAAATAAATTATGTTCTTAAAAAGGAGGGTTATCATGACAGATATCTCATTAAAGCCGGATGGCTTCGATGAGCAGAAGCTTTTTGTGCTGCCCGATTTCATGATGAATGAATTACATGAGAATCCGTTAACAAATTCCTTCTATGTAAGTGACATTGGCTGCTTCCCAAGAGCGAAGTTTCATTATCGAGAGCGTCCACAAGGATGTGACTCGCATATTCTTATGTATTGCGTAGAGGGTGAAGGGTGGATGGAGAGTCATCACAATAAGCTGATTCAAATAAAAGAACGGCAATTAGCTGTCATTCCTGCCGGAACACCCCATCGATATGGTGCTTCAGATGTGAATCCCTGGACGATCTACTGGATGCATCTAAAAGGAACGCATGCCGCTGCGTTGATTCAAACTTATGCCATGGACGTAGAGCCGCTAACCTTTACACTGAACCTTCATACCCAATGGATCGAAGATTTCGAGCAATGTTATGCCCTGTTATCGGATAAGCCTTATGCCATGCGTAATCATATCTATGTGTCTCAGTGCATTCGTCATCTGATCAGCCACGTGGGATTGAGTACCATGAACTCTGAGCAAGATAAAAAGAACGAACGTTATCTTGAGCAAGCCATTCGCTACATGACAGATCGAATCAACAGCTCCATTTCACTCCCGGATGTAGCGAAGCATATGGGGTTATCGAAGCAGCATCTAATTTATCTATTTAATCAAGAAACCGGGGTTCCCCCGATTGAATTCTATCTGCGCCTCAAAATGCAGCGTGCCAGTCAACTGCTGGCATTAACCGATCTACATATTAAAGAAATCTCTAGTGCTATCGGGATGCAGGACCCCTACTACTTTTCTAGATTGTTCAAAAAAATAATGGGATGCTCGCCGACTCAATATCGAAGCACCCCAAAAGGTTAAAATAAAGAAAAGCCACACGACCGCTGCACCAGGTAAACCAGTATAGTGGAGTGTGGCTTATATTTTTATTGTAGAGGTTCTAATTAAAACTACGGTTGGAAACCCAGGAGCCTTGCAGTTTACGAAGCATAATAATTTGTCCGGTGTGGTATGAATCATGCAGGATAAGACTCATTACCTCTTCCCCTGGGGCATGACCCGAACCACCCCAATCATATGCGCCTTCTTCCAACGCCTCAATGATTTCTCTAAGAGCAGCGTGCACGTCCTTCAGGTCTGCAACGGCCTTCGCCCATGCTTCTTCCCCTTCCGTTGTTACAGTAAAGGTATCATCGTTGCTTTCAGCATCAGGTTGTTTGGGCAACCCTTTTAACTTTCGCAGCAAACGCACCTTATAATATGTTAGATGGTTAACCGTCTCCCAGATGGAATTGACTGTACTCCCCTCTGGCTTCCAAAGTGCCTGTTTACTGTCCACACCTTCCAGTGCATCACTTAATGGCGGGGCCCAATCCTCGATATCCATGCAATAATCCCAATTTTGCAGCAGAACCTCACTGATTTTATTTTGCATGTTCAACCTCCTAATACTTACTGAATTATGTAACTACTTAAACCATTATATAGTGGTTACACAAGAAATGTAGCATATTTCCATCGCTCAATCAAGTAACTAGCTAATCTTATTTTTAACTGTTACAATCGTTGTAATCGAGAGTTGTGCGGAAAGGATGAACAGGACGTGTTGTGGGAGGATTTCATTAATAGTTACTGGCGGGATTGGCGAACAGGAGATAAGAACAAGGATCGGGATGAACTCGAAGATCCGGAGTGGATTGCGAAATGGCTGAAGAAGCATGCTCTGCTAGAAACACAGCTGCCGAATACGATAGAACTGGAACAGCTAAAGAAGCTTCGATCCCTATTAGGGGACTGGGTACAGGCTATTGTACAAGGAAAATCGATGGATGGAGAAATGCTGAAGCAGCTTAATATCTATATGGACAAGGGTCCTGTTACGCGGCGAATGATATGGAAAAGTGCCGAGCAAGCGGAGATTTCATTATTGCCACTACATAGCGGTTGGGAGCAGGTGATGGCGGAGATAGCGGCGTCTTTTGCGGAGGCTATGCTTGAAAAAGAACCCTCAAGATTCCGTATCTGCGAGAATCCTGATTGTCTCTGGGTGTACTATGATGATACACGTAACCGTTCTAAGCGTTACTGCGATGACAAGGCTTGTGGCAACCTCATGAAGGTGCGGCGGTTCCGGGCGCGGAAGAAGGCTGAAAAGGGTTCGGAGTGACTATTAAAGGAACTCTTGCGGGATGACAAATTTCGATCAACATTTATCCCCCCAAACTTTTCAACACTCCTAATACGTCTTGCTAGTAAGTGCGCTAATAACACACTTATTACAACGAAATGGAGCGTGAACAAACAATGAAAAAGAGCCCTTTTAACGTATTGAAGCTTGGTGTAGTCGGATTAACGGTTGTGGGAATAAGCGCTGGCATGTTACCAATGAATGGCACTGCTTTTGCTGATGCAGTGAACACGACTAAGCCTGCCATCAATGCCCCGATTTCAGCTGTACCGATTTCCACCATCAATAACCATGGGATCCAAATCAAAGAAGTAATTCTCACATCTTCAACGGAGCTTCTGAATACAAATATTAAAGTGCCACAGATCGTAGGTATGTTGGACACTAAGGCTCAGGAAGAAATCAACAGTATCATTCTCTCTAAAGCGCAGAAAGACCTTGCTCTTTGGGAAAAGGATGCAACTGAAGCAGCAGCAGACGCTAAAAAGGCTGGTTTCGAGTATCGTCCATATGAGCTATACATTATTTATGAATTAAAAGAAAATGGATCGGATAACCCTTCTGGAGTGATCTCACTTGTTGTTACTTCTCAAGGAGACACTGGTGGAACGGGCATGCCTCGTGTAGATACATACAATGTATTTAATACGAAACAAGCGAAGCGGATTGCCTTGTCAGATTTCTTTGGAAACGACTTTAAGGAAAAGTTGAATACCGGTATCCTTGCGAAGATCAATGAGGAACCTGAGAACTATTTTATTGAGGATTTCAAAGGGATCGACGAAGAACAAGGTTTTTATATTGAAAATGGTGAGGTTGTCATCCTCTTCCCTAAATATAGTATTGCTCCAGGCGCCATGGGAACTCCTGAATTTCGTTTCAGTACCCATATTACGAACAACCCGAAGCTCGATTTAAGTACAATAGCTACATTTAAGAATGCTAATGGGGTTTCAATGGTGTCATTACGAGATGTGGCGAATCGTTTAGGATATGAAATCAAGTGGAATCAAACGTCGCGCTCAGCTGAGCTGAAGAAAGGTGCACAGTGGACCAATGTTACCTTAGGTAAAGATTCTTACTTTTTTGCCAAAATGGCACCTGTCACTTTAGGTACTGCTCCTATCCTAAAGAACGATACGATATACGTTCCGGTTAAAATGGTTACCGATATTTTACGTGTGGAAATTAAGAACGGCTAATTGGGCTAATGGCATTCCAGAATGATTTTTTGTTCTAGAATGCCTTTTTAAATTCATAGGCACTTGTGTAGCGATTTCTGATCCATTCATGATCACTCCTTTATTTACCAAGAGAAGTTAAGAACTTTTTTAAGTTAGTCATACGTCTTGCTGACATAAGACAACTGATGACGAAGGAATGAACTACCATGAAAGAAATCAAGGTTACACCACCGACTAACTTTTTAGAACCTGACAATTCCACGACTAGAAGGCGTTATATGCCAGGAATAGATGGACTTCGCGCACTCTCTGTGATCGCAGTTATTGCGTATCATCTCGACCTCAATTGGGCTCCAGGAGGACTTATAGGGGTCGGAATATTCTTCGTTCTGTCTGGATATCTGATCACGGATCAAATCATCCAAAGGTGGAAGCAAGACCGACGGTTCGACCTTAAAGATTTCTGGATCAGACGAGCGCGACGGCTATTGCCTGCTATGTTTGTCATGCTTTTTGTCACTGCTATGTGGCTTCTGTTGTTCGATCGTTCACGATTAGCAGCATTACAAGGGGACTTTATATCTTCAACGTTATACTTCAATAACTGGTGGCTTATTTTTCACGATGTATCTTATTTCGAGAGCTTTGGACCTCCTTCTCCTATCGGTCATTTGTGGTCGCTCGCTATTGAGGAACAGTTCTACTTCATTTGGCCATTGGTTATTATTGTAGGGTTACGCCTTGCACCTCAGCGAGGTAAACTCATTGTGATGTGTCTAACAGGGGCATTCCTCTCGGCACTTGCTATGGCGCTAATCTATCAACCTGGATTTGACCCAAGCCGAGTCTATTATGGTACTGATACCCGAGCTTTTGCTCTACTGATTGGAGCCGCTCTCGCTCTAGCATGGCCGAGTCAAAATTTGACCGATAAGATTTCACGCAGATCTCGCTATATCCTTGACTTCAGTGGTGCAATCGGATTAATCACCCTCATTCTTATGATTTGGCGGACGAATGAATACGGACAATTTCTTTATTATGGCGGCTTGGTTATAGTGTCGATTCTTTCCGCAATTGTAATAGCTGTACTCGCACATCCTGCGAGCCGACTAGCTAAAATCATGGGTTGCAAGCCCTTGCGTTGGATTGGCGTACGTTCCTATAGTATTTACATATGGCATTATCCAGTCATCATTCTAACTAATCCTACAATAGATACAGGTGGGTTCGATGGTTTCCGTGTTCTTTTTCAGCTGGGAGTTAGCCTCCTATTAGCCTCACTATCGTGGAAATATATCGAAGAACCTATTCGTCAAGGTTTATTAGGAAGATGGTGTACGAAATTAAGCATTCGTCTGCAATTCAAGATTCGACCCTTATTCATCTTTATTGCAGTCCCGTTAATCATATTGTCCATATCCTGCAGTAGCAACTTGGATACTAAGATATCCGCAGATCCGAATACAGGCACTATTACTAATCCCGATAAGAATGAACATAATGTCACACTAGTGCCCCCTCAAAATGTACCAACACCTGTGCCTGTACCAGTACCAGTAGATCCACCGAAGATGCCAGAACCTCAGCCTCAGGTAGAAGAAGCAGGTAAAGGTGTTACTGCGATAGGTGATTCCGTAATCCTCGATGCTGCTCCTTATCTACAAGAACTTCTGCCAGGCATTGTTATCGATGGTAAGGTAGGCAGGCAGATGTCACAGGCACAAGAAGTGGTCGATAAACTTAGGACGAAGGGGAAACTTGGCACTCGAGTGATCATTAATCTAGGTACAAACGGAGCTTTTAACTCCAATCAATTGCGGAAATTACTTATTTCACTTGAAGATGTTCAGCAAGTCGTACTAGTAAACACACGTGTACCGAAAAAATGGCAAAATACTGTGAATACCTTGCTTAAGAAAGTGGCTTTAGAATTCCCCAATGCTATGGTTGTAGACTGGCATTCCTCAAGCGAAGGAAAGGATTCTTACTTCTATGAGGATGGCGTTCATCTAAAACGAGAAGGTGCCAAATCCTATGCCGCACTTGTAGCTAAAGCCATACAAAAGGAGAATCAATGAGAATAGTAATCTAACAAACTAAAGCTACGCAATATAAAAAGAGAAGGGTTTTACGAATATGCTTAAGAGGAATAAAGAGAAATTACTCACTCTTTGTATTACAGATAACAAGGAGAACATATACCGTCTAGCTTACAGCTATGTGAAGAACAAAGAGGATGCATTAGATGTTGTTCAGGATTCAATTTATAAAGCTCTCTCCTCTATAGGGTTGCTAAAGAACCCAGAATCCGTAAAGAGTTGGTTGTTTAGAATCGTAGTAACTACCTCTCTAGATTTTCTGAGGAAACATAAAAGAGTTCAACCGGTAGATGATGAAGCACTCGACTTTTTTATCCCTGGTGCGGTAGACGTGTATCCAGATATTGATTTAGAAAGATCGCTGGATGATCTCCCCCTTAAGTATCGAAATGTCATCGTCCTTAGATATATCGAAGATTTAAAGATCGAGGAAGTTGCGGAAGTATTAAATGAAAACGTCAATACAGTAAAGACTAGACTATATCAAGCACTCCAGTTATTAAGAATCAACATGCAGGAAGAATCCTCAAAGGAGATCAATTAGAATGGATAACCAAATCAAAAAAATTATAGAAGATTATAACAAACTCCCTATTCCTGAGGAATTAGATTTCGTTGTAAGTAAAGCATTAAAGAAAAGGAAGATAAGAAGAATACGTTACCAGTGGATATCTGGAGTTTGTGCGGCAGCCCTATTTTTCGTAATTGGAATTAATGTCAATGTTAACATTGCCAATGCCTTCTCTGCTATACCTGGTGTAGACAGTATTGTTAAAGTGCTAACTTTTAGAGAATACAAAGTGGATGAACAGACCTATAATGCAGACATAAAGGTCCCCATCATTACTAACCTAGAGAATAAAGAGCTGGAATCGACTCTGAATGAAAAATATCTCGAAGAAAACAAAAAACTATATGATGAGTTTCAAGCAGAGATGGAGTCTTTAAAGCAATCCGGAGAGGGGCATTTAGGGGTCGACACAGGCTTTGAGGTTAAAACGGACAATGCTGAGCTATTTTCTATTAGCAGATACGTGGTAAATACCGTAGGTTCATCGTCAACAACAATGCAGCACGATACGATAGACAAGAAGAATCAAATCCTGCTAAGTCTGCCTATGTTATTTAAGGATGATCGATATATCAGTATCATAAGTGAAAATATTAAAGAACAGATGCGCTCCCAAATGAAAGCAGATAAAGATATGTTCTACTGGATTTCAACAGATGAACCCAATGAAGACCTTTTTTATCAATTTGAAAATATAGCTAAAGATCAAGATTTCTATATCAACGATAAGTACCAGCTGGTTATTTCCTTTAACAAATATGATGTGGCTCCTGGCTACATGGGCGTTAGAGAATTCATCATTCCAACAGATGTAATTGCAGATGTTCTGGTCAGCCGTACGTACATTAAATAAATCATTATGAGACTCATAAGGGGTATGCGTTTTGTATCCCTTATGAGTCTTTTTTTGCGTGAAAAGTAATTAATCAATCCCTATGCCTCTAATGTCTTGCCATCCTATTTTTATTTCTTCTAATAATTCATTCCCTATCTTAACTTCTATACTTGAGATAGACTCTCCCCCAACGCTGTGGTAGAAATGAATCGCCGGATTGCCCACCAGCACCCAAGTCATGAACGAGCTATAATTTTTCTTCAATAAATTCTGTGCTACACTTCTTATGAGCTGCTTCCCTAGACCTTTTCCTTGGTGTTCCTTAAGCAAATAAAGTGCGTAAAGCTCCGCATCGTAGAGATCCGGCTCTCTTCGCGCCCCTCCATTTGCAAAGCCAATGATCATCCCAGACTCATCTTCAGCAACATACATTACCTCGTCTTTATTGGGATTTTCAAAATTCTGAATCCAACGCTTCCTTCTAGCTTCTACTGTGAAATTATCAAGAAACTCGTCTGATATTAGTCCTTTATACGTGGTTTTCCAACTCGTAGCGTGGACGAAAGCGATCCCGTCTATATCACTAGCTGTTGCTTCTCTGATCTTCATTTTATCTCACCCCTGCAGCGCCTTCCGCACGCTTAATATATATTTCGCTTGATCCAGCGGGTTCACTCCCCGGCGGGTACGCTCAGCGGATACGTCTGGCGGAGATTCTTCATAGCCGGCAAAAAAAGAAGTAAATGTGCTACGCCCCTTCGTGTAGGAGCTTAAAGTAACCGGATAATCGAGCGACGTTGCCAGTGGCAGACGGCCTTCGATGATCATCCGCTCGCCTTGTAGCACAGGTGGCTCGAAGGTGCCGCGCATCTGAACCAGGTCGTTCATCACTCGGCCGCCATTCTCCTCAGGGACAACGATGCGAACCTGAAGAATCGGCTCCAGTAGTTTAGTGCCTACCCGCGCGAGTCCATCCATAATCCCCATAGGAGTCGCTACGGCAAAATCCAGCGGATGGGTATGCCATACATGATGCTGTCCCTCGATTAAGGTCACTTTAAGATCGGTAACCTCCCAGCCGTACAAGCCCTGTTGCAAGGCTTCTGGTACACGGCGTGCGGTCTCGCTCTGATATTGCGGCAGCAGATCGGAACTCCGCACTACCGAATCATAAACTAAACCACTGCCAGGAGGTCCGGGCTCTATCTGAAACCGCAGAATCGCCCAGCACGGCTTCGGCATCGTATAAGCGATAAAGCCTTCCCCAGCAGAGGCTGGCGTTTCTTTATAGATAACAGAAGGCTGACCGAAGGTAACCTTCAGCGCATACCGCTCCTCCAGAACACTATTCAGAATCTCCAGCTGAATAGGTCCCATTACTTTGATATGCAGCTCTCGCTCATCCTGCAGCCACTGCGCATCCAAGAGCGGATCTTCATCCGCCAGCTCCTGCAATGCTCCGATAACCTTATGGTCATCCATATCGGTTCCCCAGAATACGCGCACCGTTAGCAGCGGTACAGCCAGCTTCGCTTCCTCCGGAATCGCCTCCGGATGGCCGAGTACATCTCCGATCCGTACCCCTGAAAGACCATAGATTACAGCGATATCCCCCGCTTCAAGCGATCCGACATCCTCAGTACGACCACCCTCGACCTTGCGGATCTGGGTCACTTTTCCCTGAATATTCTGCGTGTAGTTCATTACCGTATCGCGGTTACGGATCGTTCCTTCATAAAGGCGGACAAACGCCATTCGCCCCATGCTTTTATCACGCTGAATATTGTAGACAATGCCGGACACCGGCCCCTCAACATTGCCACCAGCTCGCGGAAAATACTCAACCATCGCGTCCAGCAATGCAGTAATGCCAAGCCCCTTGGCGGCAACACCATAAACCATTGGGAAGAAGCGTCCTGAAGCGGAAGCTGTCTTCATATATTTTTTCCAAGCTGCAAGATCAATCGAACTACCTGACATATACGTTTCTAGCAGGTCTTCATCCCGCTCAGCCAATGCCTCTAATAATTCTGTCTGTGCAGCAGGATCGGCATCGCTCCCCCACAAATCTATTGCGCCTATGTACTCCTGCTCTTTCCCGGTGGGTTGCTGTACAGGAATGATATCACTAGACAAATAATTTCGCGCTTGCGCCAGCACAGCCTCAGGGTCTGCACCTACACGATCCATTTTGTTCATAAAAATAAGCGTCGGTATTCCCAGCTTCCTCAGCGCGTTCCAGATCATCTCACTTTGAGCCTGCACACCCTCTACCGCCGACAAAATTAGCACCGCACAATCCATCACTCGCAAAGACCGTTCAACCTCTGACAGAAAATCGACGTGTCCCGGTGTATCAACGAGGTTGATCTGCACACCTTTCCATTCAAAAGAAGCTAATGCCGCCCGAACGGATATTCCTCGTTGCCGCTCCACATCCATAGAATCCGTCAATGCTGTCCCACTGTCTACACTGCCGAGCGCTCGAATGCGACCGCTTTCATACAAAATATGCTCTGTTGTTGTTGTCTTGCCGGCATCCACATGGGCAAATATCCCCACATTAATCCGTTCTGCTCCCTGCTGCTGAATCATCTATAGTACCCCTATCATGAGCTAGATTGATCTAAATATATATTGTACACATCCTTATGTCTCATAGTAATACATCCCTCCTTGTTGTTCCACCCTCCTACTAAATTGGTTAAATTCAGCTATGCCGGGTATGTAATTACTAAGTAAGAAGTCTAACGCCAAGGAGGAAATTCATCATGTTAGATCAACGTTTGCAAAATAAAGTTGCAGTAGTCACAGGCGCAGGATCCGGTATTGGGAAAGCTACAGCCATAAGGTTTGCCCAGCACGCAGCTAAGGTATATATGCTTGATCGCACCCCTGAGGAATCCTATGAAACTAAACGTGAAATTGAATCCATTGGAGGAACAGCTACAGTTATCGAATGCGATGTTTCCAATCCAGGTCTTGTCGAAGAAAGTATTCGTAAGGTTGCGGATGAGGTTCGGAAGATTGATATCATTTTTGCGAATGCTGGCATTAATGGTACATGGGCTCCAATAGAAACACTAGAAATCGAAGATTGGGACCAGACGCTAGATACCAACCTACGCAGTACCTTTGCCACAGTAAAATATGCTATCCCCCATATGAAAGAAAATGGCGGAAGCATCATTATCACTAGCTCTATTAACGGAAATCGAGTGTTCTCGAACATCGGCGCTGCTGCGTACTCCTCTTCGAAGGCTGGACAAATCGCTTTTATGAAAATGGCTGCGTTAGAGCTGGCGCAATACGGTATCCGCGTAAATGCGGTCTGTCCTGGATCAATCGACACTCAAATTGGAGATAATACGGATAAGAGTGATGATCTTCAAGAAGTGAAGATTCCTGTAGAATTTCCGAAAGGCAATCATCCTCTGGAAGATGCGCCCGGTAAACCTGAACAAGTAGCCAATCTAGTATTATTTCTCGCCTCGGATGAGTCTTTCCATGTCACAGGAACTGAGATCTATGTAGATGGTGCCGAGTCACTCCTTCGCGGATAACGTTTTACTTGAATCTTTATAATATTTTAAATTGCCTGCAACATTTTGGTCTAATCTACCATCTAAGAGTATGGAGGTGACGCATAATGAAGAAATCATTATTCATAAGTAATGTCAAAACAATGACGATAGCCTGCGGTATTCTAGCAGCAAGCCTGTCATTTGGAGCATCTGCTTTTGCTTTTTCGGATTTGAAAGGTGATCCTGCGGAAGCAAAAATTAACTCCCTGCATAAAGAGGGGATTATAAATGGAGTAGACAAAGATAAGTTCGCGCCTAAATCTAAAGTAAGCTTTGCCCAAGGGATTCAGTTCATCGTTGGGGGTCTGAATCTGTCTCCGAAGCCAGAGGCGGGTAACAGCTCATCCAAAGCTAGTGATTATTTTGATAAGGTGAACGACAAATCCTGGTATGCTTCAGCCTTCCTGACTGCCAAGCAAAATGGTCTTTCACTTGATCGAACAGTAGATCCTAACGGAACCATCACCCGTGCTCAGTTCGCTCACTTATTAACGCAAGCACTGCAAAGTAAAGGTAACTTCCCGGTTACACTGATGTATGTAGACATTAAGGATGGCGATAAACTTTCTACAGAGGTTATAAATAGTCTCCAGATCCTGCTGAATACACATATCGCCACACTCGATAAGAACGGTAATTTCCGGCCAAATGATGCCATTACCCGTTCGGAAGCAGCCGCGATGACCTACGATGCAGCTGCTTTTGCCAAACGCGTAATTGTATCTAATGGTAGCCCTACTACTCCAACCTATGAGACTGAGGTTACACTAACCAAAGCGGGTGAAGGAGTAAACAAGGCTACATTGACCGTTAACAACTTACCGCATTCTGGATATGGACTAGTGATTGAGCGAATCGAATTTGGCAAAGACAAGACCGCTGTGATTTACTTTAATGTGACTGCTCCTGATCCAGGAAAAATGTACGCACAGGTGATCTCAAAAGCATCTGTTGTCACTTATCTGCCAGAGGGATATAAAGCGATCGCTAAATCGGTATCTGGATCTACATCTAGCGCTACGCAATAAAAGCTCCGGACTCGATTCTTATGGAACGAATCAAACGAAGGTGCCCCAAAAGCCGTAAAATGGCTACTGAGGCACCTTCGTTTTTTGGGTTCTCCCCCATGTTCTAAACTACCCAAGGACTAATAAGAATTTCTTACTTCTCAGGGTGTCCATTGATCGTGAATAATGCCTACTAGTGCATGATCCTCTCCAATCTTCTCGAAAACTAGACGCAGGCTGCGCCAGTCCATCCCTTCGACAGAAGGATCGATGCCAGTAATATGATATTCAACGAAATCATATTGCTCCTTGGGATACACTTCGTTCAAGTTATTGATCGTTGTACCTTGCCCAAGCCCCTTGTTCACAGCAATTTCGGCCGTCTGAATGAAGTCTGCATCGTAGACAAACCGCTTGTAGTAATCTGCGAATGTCAGCTCAATTAAATCACCCGATCCAGCAAATGTTCGCCAGACTCTTTTGGTAGAGTCATTCATTAATCCTTCCACTTCATCCTTGCTGAATACAAGATCATTCTTCGTATCTACGTATGCGTATGGAGAAAAACGTAACCCTTTATCTGAATGTACCCATGCGGCCAATTGCTTCATATCCTTATTTTTAATAGACCTTATGACTGTCGTCGCAGCTTCCTCTACAGTTGGCGGAAGTCCCTCCTGATCCAGTGGCTGATCCGTGCTTGATGGCTCCGTCTCCTGTAGTGGCTCCGTAGTAGCCGCTGGTTGTGCAGTTTGTGTCTGCTCTGGCGTTTGCTCAGGCATCTGCATTTGCGTCTGTTCTGGGGTCACCTTCGGTTCCGTTCCCGCTTCTGGCGTTCCTCTGCATGCTGTAAGCCATAACATAGCTGCTATCAGCGCCAAACCACCGATATTTCTTGCGAAGTACATAAGATCCCTCCTCGTTTTTGATCCCTCGCTCTTTAGACTGATTTGAACAAATGAAGGTTGCAGGCTTATACTAAAACTATCAGTCAAACAACTCTTATGAGAGGGCGGGGTTACTATTCATTTAACAGAAAAACTTAAAAGCCTTCCTCTGACTCCCGGCGTGTATCTCATGAAGGATGGCCTCGGCCATATTATATATGTAGGAAAGGCGAAACAGCTGAAACGGAGAGTAAAATCGTATTTTCAAAACTCGAAGTCTCATTCCCCAAAGGTAAAACAGCTCGTTCGCCATATTAAAGATTTGGATATTATCCTTACAGATACCGAATTCGAAGCTTTTATGCTGGAGTGCAAATTAATTAAAGAAATAAAGCCCATGTACAATAGAAAAATGAAAAATCCGCAGGCCTATACGTATATCGTAATAGGAGCAGACAACAAGATGCGTTCGTTAGACATAACCTATGATCCTCAAGTCCAGAAAGGGAACATGATTTGGGGCCCCTACACGAGCAGAAGTACCGTGGAAAGAGCCGTGCAAGGCATCAAGGAAAGCTCAAAAATCCTTTGCAGCAATCCAAGCTTCAAAAATTCTTTATGCCTAAACCATTCGCTTGGCTTATGCATAGGGATGTGTGCTGGCGGCGATGCTGCCGTTCAATATAATACAATCATTGATAAAGTCATAGCCCTACTAAACGGAACGGATTCCAGCCTCCTTGTGGAGATGGAGCAACAGATGACTGAAGCTGCACAGCAATTTGACTTCGAAACCGCCGCCAAATATAGGGATTACATGGGAGCCATCAGCTTCCTGAATCACAAAGAGAAGGTTATCGAATTCGCTGCAGAGAATCAGAATATTGCGATCCTTGAAGCCATGGATGAACAGACGCTTAAACTCATATTACTCAAAGGAAATCGCATCCTGGCGCATACTAAGCTCGAATACGCTCAACCCGATATTACCTACCTGCAAGCCGTTATAACATCAGCGATTATGGACACTTTCTGCGGTGAACTTAACCAGGCCCCGGCAGCAATTACTCGCCATGAAATTGACGAAGCACAAATTATATACAGCTATTTAAAAAGCAGCTCCTGCAGCTACATCATCGTGCAAGAGGATTGGCTTGCAGCTAACAATCATTCCCGTCTAGACACTGCGGTGGACGAGCTGTTGCGTATCTTTTTAAATGCTGCTCCAGCCCATTCGTATAATTAATCTACCTTGTAACTGCGGTGAATGTTTGGACTTCCGTCCCCTTCATCTCATCTATTGGCTCAACTGTTACTCTAAACTTACCCAAAAAGAGCAGGTCCTTCACTCCTTAAACGACAAAACAGGTTTCTCCCCCCATGAACGGAGCCGAAGAAACCTGTTTTGAAGCTTGCCTATCTCTCAACTATATTTACACAATCCTTCATCCAGAAGATTAACAGCAAAAGTTAATTGCTCTTCAGATACAATAAGCGGAGGATGCCAAGTGATGCAGTTTCCTCCTGCCAATTTAAAAGAAAGACCCTTCTCCAAGCAATAATACATTACTCGCTCAGCTAATTCCTCATTCTTCTCTCTAGTCTCTCTGGACTTCACAAGTTCAATAGAAATCAGTAGTCCAGTAATACGGACATCTCCTATGCAAAGATGTTTAGCCGACAGTGCCTCAAGCTTTTCTCTTACAAATTCAGACCGGCTGATACATTGTTCCTGCAGATTTAAGTCATCGATATAATCGATGGTGGCACAGATCGCTGCACTTCCTAACGCCGGTTTCTCATGGGTATAGTGCCCTAAAGAAATATCCCCCGCACAATCATATTGCGTTCTGGTAAGCACCGCTGCTTGCGGGATCACCCCTCCACCTAACCCTTTTCCGAGCACGAGGATATCCGGTTCGATATCGAAATTCTGATGGACGTAGAACTTTCCGCTTCGCATCAGCGCTGTTGGAATCTCATCAAAAATCAGCAGAATCCCATATTCATCACATATTTTTCTTAATCTTGTGAAATAAGAGATAGGCGGGATATGCGTATCCGTCGCCCGAATAGGCTCAAGTAATATCGCCCCGATCTCTCCCTCATGCTGAATCATATATTCCAGATAGTCGAGGCAGAAGGTAGCCACTGCTTCATGGGAATGACTTCCCAGCAGGTTACGGTATGCGTTAAAAGGAATGGCTTTCAGCATTCCTGGCATTTGCGGGCCCATGTCCTTTTTAAACACGTATTCTCCTCCGACAGCGATTGTGTCCAGCCCCGCGCCATGGAAGGACTCCCACATGGAGATGACCTTATGCTTCCCCGTCCATTTGCGAGCAACCTTAAGGGCCAGACCTACAGCTGCACTTCCGGAAGGCGTAAATAATACTTTATAGTCCTTTGAGGTCGTTTTGTTGATTAAAGCTTCTGCAGCTTTCACCGCAATATCTGCCGTAAATCTTCTTGGAATGAACGGTAGCTCGTCGAGCTGTTTTTTCACAGCTTCAGTTACGTAAGGATTCTTATAGCCAATCTGATGAATGCTATTTCCATGAAAATCAAGATATTTGTGTCCATTCACATCTGTGATATAACATCCCTCAGCATCTACGATACTGTTCAAGCACGGCGTTGACATGGATTGTCGCATATATGCACGCTCGTCCGCTTCGATCCTATCTATACTCACAGCGCTTAACTGGGTCATCCACTCTGTCCGCAAGGGGCTAAAGTTGATGTCACCTTCTCTTTTCAGCTCATGATTATCTCGCATAAGGTCTGATTCCTTGAGAAATCAGTACATTGATTCGCCCAATCAGCTGTGGCAGCTCACTCATCGATTGAATCGTAAAGTCTGCCCCGTTTTGAATAAAAGAGGTCTGTGTCGCTGAGATCACCGTTTCCTTCTCCACGTCTGAAAGTGCATTAAATTCCTCCTGGCTTAAGCCCATTTCAGAGCTTCCAATGATTATACCTACGGACCAGACGCCTGCATTAACACCTTCTTGAATGTCTGAAATCGTATCGCCTACCTTAACAACCTTCCATGCTGCCGATAGCTTTAAAGCTTCCATATTATGATAAATCATATACGGGTAAGGTCTTCCCAGTGAATGCGTTCCATCTGGCGTGATTACATAATCCGGTTGATAGCCCTTCCCAGCGGCATTCGGAATTACAACATCCATCATGGATTGGGTATATCCAGTCGTTGAACCAATCTTTAGCCCCTGGCTTCTGAGCACTTGGACGGTCTCAATAACCTGCGGAATCGGATCAGTATATTCGGATAAGGATGCCATCAGAGCCGGTTCGAATTCAGCATACAGGTTCTCTACATCCTGTTCAGTAAAAGCTCTGCCATACTTTTCTTCCCACAAGGCACCTACTCTTGGCATGGATAACATCGCGCGGATATGATCTATTTTCAGCATCCCCATAGGGGCTCTAGCTTCCTGCATCGTAACTTCAATCCCAGCCTCCCGAAAAATATCAAGGAAAACATTCACCGGTGCAAAGCAGCCAAAATCTACCGCTGTTCCTGCCCAGTCCAGAATTACGCCTTCGACTTGATTCATTGTGTCATTCCTCCCATGTATGCTTCGATAATATTACATAAGTTCTGAATATCTTCTTCGTAAATCTCACCAATATTCCCAATCCGGAAGGTGTCGTGCTCCGTTAATTTGCCTGGGTAGAGGACGTAGCCTTTTTCTTTCACATATTCATAGAAATCTTCAAAGCTGAATGTCTCGTTCGGAAAAAGAAAGGTGGTTATAATAGGAGACTGCTTATCGTCTGTGATATACGCCTCTATTCCTATTCTCGCAAGTCTTTCTCTCAGTATGCGGTTATTATTCTGGTATCTTGCTGCCCTTGCAGGAATGCCGCCTTCTTCGATCAGTTCTTCAATCGCTTTCGAAAATGCAGCGACTACATGGGTCGGAGACGTATAGCGCCATTTCCCATCTGCGTCCATCGCCATCCATTGATCGTATAGATCAAGTGATAGACTACGTGCATTCCCTTTACATGTGAGCAGCTTATCCAGCTTTGCAATGACAAACCCAAATCCCGGAACACCCTGAATACATTTATTGGCGCTGCTGATTAAATAGTCAATTTCAAGCCCAGGTACATCAATCTCTATTCCACCGAAGCTGCTCATCGCGTCGATAATTAATGTTTTATCGTAGGCTTTTGCCAGTTGTGAGATCATCTCAAGCGGGTTAAGAATCCCTGTCGTCGTCTCGCAATGCACCATCGCAATGTGCGTAATGGCTGGATCCTCTTTAAGAATCCCTCTAAGCTCTGCCTCTTGGGGGAATTCATTATATAGGGCACTATACACACGATAATGGAGTCCGATATATTGCGCCATTTGCACAATACGTTCTCCGTAGGCACCGTTTGTAATAATCAAAAGCTTATCATCCGCTGAAATCGCCGTAGTCAGCACAGATTCCACTGCAAACGTACCACTACCCTGCATGAGAACTGCCGTATATTCATCGTTCGTTGCCCTTGCCAAATCCAGAAGTCTGGATCTGATTTGTTGTGTAATGTTCTTATAGTCCTGGTCCCAAGTACAACGGTCAAAGAGCATTTGCTCTTTGACCGTGTTAGTAGTTGTCAAGGGACCGGGTGTCAGCAGTTTATAGTTGTTCATGGCCCTAACACTCCTTCTAATCTTATTTATTTTCTTTAAAGAATTGTTGATGTTGCTCCAGCAGTTCCACAGTCAACGGCTTAACAAATTTCATACTGTGTGCAGGCTTATGGATATCACTAACCGTTTCATCTTTATATAGAGCCACTGGGTAATTTGTAATTAAGTCTTTTCTAGCATCTTTAATAATCGTTTCTGCCATTTTCATAGCCAGCTCTGTTGTTGCATCATCTTTTTTCACCACGGCTACGGATTCTGTAAGCGAGAAGTTACCTTCCGTTGGATCTACATAGTCAATCGGTGCGCCTTCTTCTTTAGCTAATACTGCCTGATGACGAAGTCCAAAGCCTGCAGCCACTTCTCCTGCTTTTACCTTTTTAATCGGACCGGAACCGGAGCTTTCCAGATGTGGGCCTACATTAGCAACTAAATCATGCAGAACCGTTTTACCTTCTTCTTCCCCGTATTGCGAAATAATCGCCTGAACCAACAACCAGCCTGTCGAAGAGTCCATAATGTTCGGAACAGATACCAAGCCTTTAAATTCTGGTTTTGTTAAATCCTTAATGGACGTTGGCATCGCCAAGCCCTTATCTTTAAGCACCGCTGTGTTTACAAAAATAGCACCGGTATTCGCCAAAATCGGCGTATAGTACGCTGGATAGGAATCTAACGCGTTAGTCGTAAACGATAGATCTTTAAACATGCCATGTTTCTCTTGCGCACTTTCTACAAAATAAGAGCTCATCGTGATCAGATTAGCCTCAATTTTGTCTCCCTCTGCCATCAGCTTTCCACCCAGCTCAGAAGTGCCCAAGGATTGAAAGAGATATTGCCCTTCGTACCCCGCACCTTTTAGCGCAGTCTCCATAGAGGCTACAGCTTCTTCATCCGCATTGGTCAAAATCACTACTTTACTCGCATCACCCGCTGCTTTATTTCCACAACCTGCTAATGTGAACACCAAACTCAAAGCCACGATAGACAACATAATTCCTTTGAATCCCTTAATTCTCTTAGACATAATTTCTCCCTCACTTTAACTGGTTTTTTTATATTTAAAATCGTTAACTAACGAGAGTTTGATTGCCGTTTCTGGAGATAGTCACCTAGGAGCTTAATGATAAGGTTGGTGCAAAAGATCAGGATGGATAGGACAAACACCTCATTAAATTTGGCGAAATGCTGCAGCTCTTTTATTTTGCTGGCAACTACCGAGGTTTGGGCAGTCACTAGAAAGATAATTCCGCTAATGGTCACCATCGCATTGATAAAATAGTAGCTGACCATCTCTATCACCGTGGATGCAGAGTTCGGTAGAATGACCCGGCGGATCGTCTGCAGCCAGCTGTCACCTAATAATTCAGCAGTGGTTTCCCACGATGGATTCATTTTCGCCAGAGAGTTCTTTGCCATCAAATAAGGAGTCGTAAAGTAATGAACAAGGGTGCAGAGCACAAGAATCGTAAAGGTTCCTTTGAGACTGCTGTTATTGAACAGAAGTAGATACGACAGACCAAGGACCATACCCGGTACCGTGTTCGTCACCATCGATAGGATGTCAAAAGTCGCTTTCCCTTTTATAGGCGTTCGCACATTGATGATAGCCGCAGCATAAGCCACGATCGTACCTACGATTGCCGTCAGTCCTGCTACGAGCAAGGAATTTTTATATACATTGATTAAATCGCTTGATTGAAAAACATCCACAAAATGCTTGAATGTAAACGTAAGATCATAAGGATAGCCATTCATCAGTGGTGCAACGAACATGACTGCAAATACAGCTAGTAGACCGATTAGAATCACTGATGAGATTAGTCCAAGAACCGAATCTCTGCCTTTATTCGGGATCATCTCGATTTCAGTCACCTTGTCATAATGGAAATTGAATTTTTCAAGATACGTTAACAGCACAACCCCGAACGCCGCCGGTATTAACATCAGTACAGCAATAACTGCCCCATTGTTGAAATCCGGTATAGCCCCAAGCATGACCTGATACAGCTGAGTAGCAACCACGTTATACGTCCCCCCCACCGATGCAGGGATCCCAAAATCCGTGAAGCTTAGGATAAAAGAAAGAACAAACGCCCCTCCCAAAGTGCCCCACAAAGGCCGAACGATCGTGTTCATGAAGCTTCGCAGCGTCCCATCCCCCATAAGCTTGGATACGACGATGAACTTTTTATCAATGTACTTGAACGAATTATGAATCAGCAGGAAAGCAGAAGGTAAGGTATAAATTACGTAGCCTATCAACAGACCATTAAATCCATAAATCTCGAATAAATTCCGTCCGAAGATTTTAGTAATCAGTCCCTGGTTGCCGAAAGAGTACATTATTGCAAACCCGTAAGTAATCGTAGGTAGCAGCATAGGAATCAGAATTCCAGTTCTGATTATGCTTTTTAACGGGCGATAGATTCTTGTACAGTGGATTGAATAGGCTAGGATAAAAGCTAGAACCGTCGTGATGAGTGCCGTAACACCGGAGACCTTCATACTATTTCCGATGGACTCTCGAATCTCTTGATCTGCCAGAATGGTGAGATAATTGGATACCGAATAACCTTGGCCTGTTTCAAACGAGCGGATAAATAAAACTGCCAGTGGCAAGATCAGGAAAACGATAAATAACAATACGATTGGGATAAAAATGATCCGCATTTCCGGTTTAGCTTTAGGCATAATGTTCACCGAACAGGTTATAGATATTTTCCCGTTTCACTTGCAGTTGCCCCAGAATAAATTCTTTTACAAAATCATTGCTAGGTTGTTGAATGATCTCTTGAGGTGTTCCGAATTGGGCAATATGACCTTGATTAATGATGAGAATTTTATCCGACAGGGTTAACGCTTCTTCAGGGTCATGGGTGACGATAATCGTCGTAAGCTTATATTCTCTGGCGATGGATTTAATCCGAGCTTTAATAGATTCCTTGATGATTCCATCCAGTGCGCTTAGAGGTTCATCGAGCAGTAATAATTTGGGCTTCATTACGAGTGTTCTTGCCAAAGCCACCCTTTGCTTCTGCCCACCCGATAGAGCGCCGATCTTCTTCGTTAAATGCGGCTTTAATTCCAGAAACTCGATATACTCCTGAACCTCATGCTCCGACGTTAAACCCTTTTTATTTTTCAGACCATAAACGATATTTTCGTAAGCATTAAGGTTGGGGAAGAGCGCATAATCCTGGAACACTATATTAAATCCGCGTTTCTTCATGGGTACATTGCTTAAATCTTGATCATTAAAAATGATTTGCCCCTGCTCCATCTTAGCCAATCCCAAGATGATGTTTAGCAAAGTGGTTTTGCCACTCCCGCTGGGGCCGAGTAAGGAGACAATTTCCCCTGCTTGGATGTCTAGACTAATATCCTCTAGAACAACCTTGTTATCGTAATGCTTGCTTATGTTTTGTAATTTAAGCAAAGGTTCCACCTCCTCAAGTACAACCTCAGTATAAAAAGGTTTTGTTTTTGAGGATAAACAGTTACGTAAAATGTATGTAAATTATAAATAAGTTGTGAGTATATTATAAGTATATCATGACTAACTTAGAAAGGAGTAGTTGCTACCCTATATTAATCCCTTTATACTTCAACTATCGAAAGCGATATAAACTTTGAATGGGTGATTACATGTTTCCACTGGAAAGACAAAAGAAAATCATAGAAATCTTAATGTTCAAAAAGGTTCAGAAGCTGCCGGAGCTAGCAGAAGAGCTTAATATTTCTATCGATACCCTTCGCAGAGATATCAACCTGCTGGACAAGCAAGGGAAGATCAAGAAGATTTATGGTGGAATTAAACTGGTGGAATCGGAGTTTGCTGAATCTCCAATGGATGCGCGGATGGTCGGTCACTTAGAGGAAAAGAAAATGATCGCCCAAAAGTGCAGCGAATATATCAACGATGGGGATTGCATCTATCTGGACAGCGGCTCTACCACCTATCAGATCGCCAAATATATCAAGAATAAAAAGAATCTCACGGTCATTACGAACTCCATTCCTGTGGTAAACGAGCTGATGAACAGTGCGGTTGAGCTTATTATCATTGGCGGAAAGGTCCGACTAAATGAGCAGTCTGTCATTGCATATGATTATCTATTTAATTTCAGTGAATTAAATATCCTTAAGGCTTTTATTTGCGCAAGCGGCATTACCCTTGAAAAAGGCATCTCCGACTATAATCTGGAGGAAGCTCAAACGCGCAAAAAAATTATCGATCTCTCCAAAGAAGTTTATGTTGCCGCTGACCATACTAAATTCGGGAAAGATGTGACCATCGGCATCGCCTCACTCGATAAAATTGGATACATTATTACCGACCGTAATATAGATCGAAGCTTCCTCCAGAAGTTTAAAACCAAACGCACGAGCTTGATTGTTGCGGAATAATATTACAAAAGAAACCTCTCTCGGATCTGAATGGTTGTGTGGAACTTCCATTTTACCTAAGGGAGGTTTTTTTCGTGTTTTTTTAAGGATCGCAGACACTTACCTTAACATCATAGACATCATTTCGTGAATCTCTTAAACTTAAAAATCAGAAGTACTATTACATTATGGAGTGTGAATATGCCCTTGAATCATATGTCTGAATTACACCAGAGAAACAAATTAATTATTTACTTGTTTTGGGGCTGTTTGTTGTTCGGTTCAATTTCGCTTTACAGATTTCCACAAACAATCATGGCGATTATATCAGCAGCGGTCCCCCTTGGATTATTGTGTACGGTACTAATTTGGAAACGTGTGGCTACACCCTATATTATGTACATAACAGCTATTGGCTTTAATATCATTACATACTTCTACATCGATGCAGGGGCAAACATCATTAGTACGTTAATTCTATACTGGGGTCTAGGCATCGTATCCCTCTATCACAACTATCGCCCATTGCTCCTTAATGGTGTGATAGCTTGCATCTTACTCAACTATTTTCTGATGACCAAACCCGCTTTCGAATCCGTTGATGCCTTAAGTGTTAACGTTTTTCTCATCATGATGATACTGGTTCTGATCTATCAGAGTCAGATTGGTGCGAAAATGTTCAAAAATATGTCTAAGAGCAGCAACGAAGCTGAACGTGCCAGAGCGGAAATGGAGACCATCCTTACAGGTGTTACTGAATCCGTAGGAGTTCTGAGTCAATCTAGTAACCTAATGCATAACAACGTACTGACAACAGATCGAATTTCCAAAGAAGTCGTAACCGCCTTCCAAGAGATAGCTAGTGGAGTAGAATCACAAGCACAGAGTGTTAGCGATATCTCAAATGCTATGCAGCAGTTAAACGAATCAGCTATGCAGGCAAATGCTGCCTCCGTCTCCATGAGCAATAGAAGCCGTGAAACGGATCAAATTACGCAAGAGGGGCAAGATGAAATCATTCGCTTAACTGGAACTATGTCTGAAGTTACGGATATCGTAACGAGTACTGCTGGCTTGATGACACAAATGAATGAAGAAAATCAGAAGATTGAATCGATTGTTTCCAGCATCGTAGGAATTGCTGAGCAGACGAATCTTTTGTCGCTAAATGCTTCCATTGAAGCCGCTCATGCGGGGGAACACGGCAAAGGTTTCGCAGTCGTATCCAATGAAATCCGAAAATTGGCACAGAGCTCCCACAATGCATCCGCGGACATTGCCCGGATTCTCAGAAGCATTCAAAATAATATTGCGCAGGTTGGCGATATGGTTTCTAACGGGTTGCTAGTTGTAGAATCAGGGAAAAATTCCACTGATGATATCGCTCGATTATTCGAGGGCATTCGAAATAATACACACCAGGTGCTTGAACAAGCCGAAGACCTGAAGGATAGGAGCGATCATATCCGGCATGCATCCACCCTTGTACTCGGCGAAGTTAATTCAGTGGCTGCAATTACCGAAGAGAATACCGCAGCTATTGAACAAGTCCTCGCTAGCGCTGAGGTCCAGCAACAACATGTTTCTGAAACGGTGATTAGCATTAGCAATCTGAATGAGTTAGCTATTAAGTTAGACAATTTAACGAGATCTTCATAGATACAGCTGTTTGTTTCAATACCATTCAGTCAAAAGAAAAAGCCATCTACTCCTCACGAAGTAGATGGCTTTATTGGTTCATTTAGTTCACTTTAGCTAAGACTTCCTGCCTCAACACGCGGCGGACGCATGGTCAGGCTGACCCGGCCCTTCTTCAGGTCAACACCCATCACCCAGACGGTGACATTATCTCCTACGGAGACAACATCCATCGGGTGCTTCACAAAGCTGCCGCTGAGCTGGGATATATGCACCAGCCCATCGTTCTTGATCCCGATATCGACGAATGCGCCGAAATCGATCACGTTGCGGACGGTTCCCTGCATTTCCATGCCGGGAACCAGATCCTCGATCTTCAGCACGTCGGTACGGAAGATCGGCAACGGCAGCTCCTCGCGCGGATCACGGCCCGGACGCTGCAAGCTCTCTAGGATATCGCGAAGCGTTGGCACGCCGACATCCAGCTTCACAGCCAGCTCCTCGGCATTTTGTGCCTCCAGCTGTGAAGCCACTTCTTTGCTGCCCAGCTTGTTTACATCTAGGCTCAGCTCACGGAACAACCGATCCACCACCGGATATGACTCCGGGTGAATAGGCGTGCGGTCCAAGGTGTTATCCCCTCCAGGAATCCGCAGGAAGCCGATACATTGCTCATAGGACTTCGCACCCAGACGAGGCACCTTTTGCAGCTGCTTCCGAGTCGTGAACTTACCGTTCTCTTCACGGAATTTAACGATATTCTTAGCAATCGTTCCATTAACGCCAGCTACGTAAGAGAGCAAGGCTGGAGATGCCGTATTCACATCAACACCCACATGGTTAACCGCCGATTCCACGACGGCCTTAAGACTCTCCTCCAGATGCTTCTGGGAGACGTCATGCTGATACTGTCCCACACCGATAGCTTTCGGATCGATCTTCACCAGCTCCGCCAGCGGGTCCTGCACACGGCGGGCGATAGAAGCCGCGCTGCGCTCTGCGACATCCAGATCCGGGAACTCCTCCTGCGCCAGCTTAGAAGCAGAATAGACACTCGCCCCTGCTTCATTAACGATCAGGTAGGCCAGCTCTGGATTACCAATTTCAGCAATCACTTCTGCAGTAAATTGCTCGGTCTCACGAGAGCCTGTACCATTTCCGATAACAATAAGCTGTATGCCATATTTAGCGATTAGTTCTTTAAACTTAGCAGCAGCTTCAACCTTCTTGTTGTTCGGTGGTGTTGGATAGGTCACGGCTACTTCAAGCAGCTTACCAGTATCGTCTACCACGGCTAGCTTACAGCCGGTACGATAGGCAGGGTCAACACCCAGCACACAGCGTCCCTTAACGGGCGGCTGCAGCAGTAGGCTACGTAGATTACCAGAGAAGATCGAAATCGCTTGGTTCTCACCCCGTTCGGTCATCTCCCCACGAACCTCACGCTCCACAGAAGGAGCAATCAGACGCTTATAGGCATCCTCAGTTACTGCTTCTAGCAGTTCCTTCACTGGGGATGGCCCTTTAATAATCTTCCGCGCAATGTAGGCATGAATTTTATCAGTGACAACCTCAATGCCTACCTTTAATATATTCTCACGTTCACCGCGGTTAATAGCGAGTATACGGTGAGGTGGCATTTTGTGTACAGGCTCACGATAGCTATAGTAGTTCTCGTATACGGATTCCTGCTCTGCATCCTTAGCTTCAGACACAAGGATGCCCTGACTTGCCGTATATTGCCGAACCCAAGAGCGGATCGCAGGATCATCTGCAATGTTCTCGGCGATGATATCCAGTGCACCTTGAAGCGCTTGATCTGCGGTCTCCACTCCTTTTTCAGCATCTATATATTTTGTAGCCTCAGTTTGTGGGTCACCTTGTCTTTGCTGCTCCATCATCCAGTTTGCAAGCGGCTCTAAGCCTTTTTCCTTCGCAACACTAGCACGAGTCTTACGCTTCTGACGGAAAGGACGATACAAGTCCTCCACTTCCTGCAGCTTGACCGCATTGGTGATTTGTTCATGAAGCTCCTTGGTCAGCTTGCCCTGCTCTTCAATATTGCGGATAACGTCTTTCTTACGTTCGCCCAAATTGCGAAGATAAGCCAGGCGCTCTTCAATATCACGCAGCGCATTCTCGTCCAGCTCACCCGTCATTTCTTTCCGGTATCTGGCGATGAACGGAATCGTATTCCCCTCATCCAGCAGTCCAACCGTTGTACGCACCTGCTTCAGGCTAATGTTCAATTCCTTGGCAATCGCTACAGTAATCAATTCCTGCTCCCGCTGTGCGGCCGCCTCATCCGTAATGACTCCCGTATTGCTGTTATCTACCGTCATTAGTATCCCTCTTCCCGTACACAATCTGCTTATACAATTCTTGTTCTCATAACTAAAATAGTATCACAGATCGGCTCTGTTCCAAAGTCCAGTCTAGAGAGGAGGTAGATTGGGTGGTTTACGCGCGTTGTCCCATTCCCCTTTTTCCAGAACTAAGTGACAACATAAAACATAATGCTAGAACAAACGCCGCTGCCACATATGGAAAGTTAATACTTAGATCAAAAAGATACCCTGCAACGATAGGCCCTGCGATATTTCCAAGACTCGTATAAGCAGAGTTCATTCCTGCTACGAAGCCTTGCTGCGTTTCCCCCGCCATTTTGGATAACTGGGTGCCTACCGCTGGTCGAAGAATATCCATAGCCAAGAATACGACAAAGGTAATCGCACAAATCGCCCAGAAGCCACTTACAAACAGCGTCAACAGAATAAACATTGCAGCAGTTATAAGGCAAGTGGAGATTACCTTATTCTCGCCGAATTTATTCAGAATCCAGCCAAACGCGGATACCTGCACCACAGCACCGGCGATTGAGCCAAAGGTAATCACAAAAGCAATATCTTTAGGGGTAAAGCCAAATTTATGGTCCACGAACAATCCGAATACCGTTTCATAGTTAGCCAATCCAAAAGCCATAACAAATACAATAATTAACCCAAAAAAGTAAGGTTCACGATAAGAACGCATCAATTGCGTGAAGAAGCTCTCCTGATTATTTTTAGATAGCTTCGCTTCCATCCGTTTCTCTACAGACAGAGACTCAGGCAAGATCAAAACTGTGATTAGAGCTGCGATCCCAGCCGCACCAGCCGCACAGAAAAAGGGTACCCGCATGCCAAGCTCAGCAAGATAACCGCCAATCCCTGGACCGATAATAAATCCGGTAGTAATGGCTGCGTTAATAAGCCCCATGCCTTTCGCTCTCTCTTCAAAAGAGGTCGTGTCCGCTACATAAGCCATAACTGCTGGCATAATTAACGCAGCGCCTACACCACCGAGCAGTCTTGAAACGAACAGGAGCCAGGACACATTCGCCAGACCAAAGAGCAGCTCTGAAAAAGCAAACACGATCAGACCCGCAACGATCACTTTTTTTCGGCCAATTCTGTCGGATAACCTGCCCGCGAATGGCGATACTAATAATTGGGCAAGGGAGAATGAAGCCACTAACAGCCCAACGGTACTTCCTGTGATACCAAGTTCATTCATGTAAGTAGGCATGATAGGGACTACAAGTCCGATCCCTGTAAAAGCAAGAAAAATATTAAGCATAACAAGTAGCATAGCGCCCCTGTTTCTAAGTAGTAATGACATTGTGTTAACCTCCGTAGTTTCTAAAGCCAAGTCTTCAAATAGTTCCCCTGTAGAGACCGACCATCCGGTCTAAATTATAGCAAAAAAATAATCCTTCTAATCCGGTGCCTTTAAGAAGCTTCAGCCTTCTTGATTCCTGAATGTAAAGCTCCTTTCAAGCCCCATTATATCTTACCCCGTATATATCCCTTGTAATAACAATCGTACTGATTCCCGGTAATATTTTTTTATATCATCCGGAGTCTTTTCAGGAATAGAACATTCAGCAGCTCTTCCGATCCCTTCGAGCATACCATTTACAATAATCACATAATCCTCTAAATCACCCTTAATAAAATACCCCGTGTCCATGCCTTCCTTCAGAAGATCACGACACGCATGCGAGGCAGCCTCATATAAATGAGCAAGCCGCTTAGTGATATCCTCCGGATGAACTCTGCTTCTTGAGAATTCCTCAAGCGCCCGAATCAACGGATTCTGAAAATCATTTGCATAGTGCTCGGCTAAAGCATATAAACGCTCCTGAACACCAACAATTTCATTCTTCTTATCTTCCCACGCCTGTAACCACTGCGCGGTATCCTCTTCTACCACATATAGAAAAAGTTCATCCTTGCTCGGAAAATGATGATATAAGCTGCCCTTACTAACATTCGAGGCTACGCAAACTTCATTCATGGTTACAGCTGCATACCCCTTCTGAACAAACAGCTGTGTGGCTTTAAGTACAATTCGTTTCTTTGTTTCTTCTCCGTCTGAACGTCCTCTGATTCTAAGCACCTCCTAAACCGACCGTACGGTCTAATACTATCAGATCATTTTGTAAAAGTGAACCCCTAATCCTTTTTAACCATGAGTTCGTAAAAATGCACATCAAAAGACGCCCGGATTCGTGCCCGAGCGCCTATCTCATGGATTATCTATAACCCTGGGTGATTAAAAATCAATCAGTCCGAGGCTGATTTGCAGCGAATCATCCACCTTCTTCATAGTCTCATCATCAAGGTGGGTGATCTTGTCAGTTAAGCGTTGTTTGTCAATCGTCCTAACCTGCTCCAGCAGTATAACAGAGTCTCTGTCAAAGCCATGAGCTGCTGCGTCAATTTCCACATGCGTAGGTAATTTAGCCTTCTGGATTTGGGCCGTGATTGCGGCCACAATTACCGTCGGGCTAAAGCGATTGCCAATATCATTCTGGATTACCAGTACTGGCCTTACTCCGCCTTGCTCAGAACCTACAACCGGCGAAAGATCAGCAAAAAAAACATCGCCACGTTTAACGATCAATGTCTACACCCCGCTTACTAAGCGGCCAAGAGTGCTGTCTGCATCTTCCTCCGCGAGGAACGCCTCGCATGCCATGGTCAAGTTGATCTTAGCCATTTCCATGTAGCCGCGCTGCATGGACTCCCGGATAGAACGTTTCCTCCGTTCGCTCAAATACAGCTTCATGGCCTGCCTAATCAATTCACTCCGGTTGGAATTCTCCAATTGAACAATTCCGTCCACTTCCTGCAAGAGATGATCGGGCAAGCTGATCATGATTCTTTTGGTGTTCTGCAAATTGGCCACCTTCTCTTCCACCCCCACAAACCTTCTGCCCTTGTGTTCCAGTGTTGCAATATACAAGGAATTTTATACAAGGAATATATGCCGCCAGTATATCAAGTATGCTGCATCCCATTATAAACTAGAAATGGCGGTTCGTATAGGCTTTTAGTCATATCTCCTAAAACGATACAATTCCTTCTATTTTCTCCCTTGAATAACATCACTGTCAAGAACTTTAAGATTGTAACAGAGCATTTACTAATTTAGGAAGTGTGCCTTCACGGATATAAACGCGCGGCACCCGATGAGCCAGCATGCAAATTACCTCGTAGTGAATCGTTCCAAGATGGAGAGCCAACTCGTCTGCCGTGACCATCACGTCAGCTTGACGGCCGATGAGTACAACTTCTTCGCCTGCTTTAATTTGTTCCGCTTCTTCAGCGAAAGATTTGAGTGATACCATACACTGATCCATGCAGATTGTTCCGACGACAGGAACGCGGCGTCCACGTATTAACACCTCCGCTTTGCCAGTTAGCATGCGGGAATATCCATCTGCGTACCCCACAGGTAACGTTGCGATAATCTCCTCGCTGTCTGTGAAGTACCGAGTGCCGTAGCTGACGCCCCAATGAGAAGGCAGGCTCTTCACATATACAACCTGCGTCTTCAGCGTCATTACCGGATGTAGTTCTACCAGCTGACGGTTTACCTCAGTTGAGGGATAAAATCCGTACAAGCTGATGCCTACCCGCACCATGTTGCTGGATAAATAAGGTGAATCAATGGCCGTAGCGCTATTGCCCGTATGTATGATCGGGATCTGAATGTTCTGCTCCCGCAGCGTTTCCGCCACGCTCATGAACCGTCGATGCTGTTCCAGTGTATAGCTTTTGTCTAGTTCGTCTGCCTTGGCAAAATGGGTAAACATACCCTCCAGCTCCGCCTGCGCAACAGACTGCACTTCAGAGATAAATGCGGGTGCGTCATCTGGTAAAAGACCCAGTCGCCCCATCCCGCTATCAATCTTGATATGCACCTTCAGCCGATGTTCCGGATCTATAGGAAGCTGTCTAACAGCCTCTAATACTTCCGGTGTGAACAGTGTTACAGTTACATGGTTCTCCCAGGCAACGGCTATTCCTTCTGGAGAAGTGTAGCCAAGCACCAGTATAGGAATCAGTATTCCCGCCTGACGCAGCTCCAATGCTTCATCCAAAAAAGCCACACTAACATAATCTGCTCCGAGTCTTTCCAGTTCCCGTGTCACTTCCACTGCTCCATGGCCGTACGCATTTCCTTTGACGCATCCCATAAACTTTGTCTCTGCCGGCAAGTAGCGGCGAAAGGCTTCGTAATTGGCACGCAATTCATCCAGATTAATTTCGGCTACTGTCGGTCGATAGCTTGCTTGCACTTCAAAGTCACCTTCTTACGTTGTAGTAAAACGTCATAGCTGTAATGATCATTGTCTTAGTACTCATGGTAATGCTACGGAAGGTGGCTGTCAATGTGAGCTCAGTTATCTTTTCGCTTCAGTTCAAAGCGGCTGGAGCGCTGGCAAATATAGAAAGGCGGATACTACGTTGTAGAGGAAAGAATCCCACAAAACGCAGTATCCGCCTACTTTATATTATTTACCCGATTGTGCCTCCATAGAAGCGGCAATTTGCATCATTTCGTTAACAGGAAGATTAGCACTTGTAATTCGATATTCTATACCCTCAGACATCCAAGTCAAAGTCTGCTGCTCATCACCACTCAGAAGTCCTGCGGTAAAACCAAGATCTATCAGCGTTCCAGGAGCCAATGCTACTGCACGGTCCAATGGACGGGCTTCCATAATGGTGTATTGATAAACCCCATCATACCGGATGAGAACAGCATGATCCTTGTTCCCCTCCATTTTATGGGAGTCCTTCAACTCGACACCTGCCGGAACGTACCCCGGTTCGATAATACCAAAGTCACCCAGCTCAGCAGCGACAGGTTGCCCCTCTTGCTCCTGACCCTCAGGAACTACAACCGGATTTCCATTTTCGTCAACCTGAGCTACTGTACTTTCTGAAGCAGCACCTGTAGTCATATTCTTTTGCATATCAAAGGAATCCTTAGTGAAATCTGTATCGAATTTAAAGGTGTCAAACTTCACGTCTACAACTACCTTGGCTTCAGAATCAGAGACTTGAACCTGTTTAGGCTCATAAGTCTTTTTATCCAGCCAAATCTTCTGCCGCACAAGGGCATTGCTTTGATAATTCGCAGCTACCTCAAACACATAGTTATCTCCATCTTCCACAAATTGACGATTGTTATCTGAGACGATGCCCCGAACTAGTGTCTGATACAAATAAACCTGACCTTGATTGTCCGGCCAATCACTCTGGAAGCGGAAGCTCTTATTCATACTTGGTGTAAGTACGAACACTCCCTCATCATTACGAAGCACGATCTGCGTAATATCCTTCTGTACATTCGCCAAGCTGATCCGGTAATAAGAAGGGTTCTTGTACCATACCTCTACCTTATACTCCTGCGGCTGCTCGCCGGTGAATAGGGTCATAATGCCTGAAGCTTGGTACGTTCCCTGCTTACTCTCCAACTTGTCGGCCACATTGTTCAAATCCTTGACCACGGAAGCGGCATCCTTCTTCCCGCACCCCGTCATCACCAGGGCCACGCTCATAATGATCGCGAGTACCCATATTGTCCGGCGCATGACATCATCCCCTTAACCTGTTTTGAATGCATTGATTAGTACATGTCTATGAGGGACTTGGCCGCAATATGCAGACGGGCATGACAAGCTGGGAGTTAGATTTATTTTTTAGGAACATACAAACAAAAAAAGCCCACGCATAGCGCTGGCTTTATGTTTTATACAGAAATGTAATAACATTATGTAGGTCTTATCTTTTGAATAGAGAGAAAATTATACGATCAGTTTCTTGTTTCAACTCTCATTATCACTATGTATTGCTTTATTGTACTGATTGATTAATTCATCCAACCTCATCGACTGTCTGATCACATTTGGATGTAACAATCCACCGTATTCCCTTTCCATTAAATAAAGTTTGGCTCTAGCACCCTCTATTCTCTTTTGGATAATTTCTGGATTATTCATTACACTACCTCCTCAAATTAATATACTAGAGGTATATGTCAAATTCTATATTTTACAAATAAGTGCAGTACTATAAAGAAATGATTCTAATAAATACTAGAAGGAAGGTAATAATTACGTTACTATGCACTGCTAACAACAAAGCCATTTTTCTTTTCGTTGATTCGCTGCACCTTACTAATTAGGTTTCGGTATTCTTTTTGCGTTTCTAAAGATACCGTATGACGAAGCTCTTCGAACATTCCAACACATTTTATAATACATGATTCGCTATTGATTTTTACTGAATATTCTAAACTTTCCATTATATACTTTATACTAATCTCATATTTATTTCTTCTTATATAATAAAACGCTATCTCAGCCATCAAGTTGGTATATCTATCTTCGAAGATTTGTTGATTATAGGATCTAATCTCTAGCTGATGACGGTCTTTACAATCTGATATTTTTCCCTCAAACTGCAGAAGAATATCATCCACGTTAAATTGGTAATAATTAGCTGCTTGAAGGATTTTGAACAGACCTGAGAGGATCTCTTCCTCTCTTTGTTCAAGATATGCCACATATTCCGGCAGCACCGTTATATCCCCTTTTAAAATTCGCAGCAAGTTAATATTAGCCCGTGCCCACTCCATACATTGATTCATAAGCTGCAAAGCTTCTTCCGTGTCTTCCCGAATCCAGTTCATATCCATATACATGTTAACATAATGTAAAGCCCTATCATAATCTCCTAGCTCTCTATAAACTACTGAACGTAACATATAAGAGTATTGAATATATGAGAATAGTGGTATTTCAGGTTCCTTTTGAAGCCTGCTTTTTCTGGCACGGTCGTATTTAGCATGATATTGAATTGTTGCTTTATTCCCCATTTCCTTAGCCATTGCCATTACCTTGTCCCAATGTCGTAAAGCACTATATGTATTCGCCAAATCTTTCAGCGCATCAAGCTGGTCCACCTCATCAAGCCGGTTAACAAATCCTTCAAATTGCACAGCTGCTCGCAAATTAGCATCCCGATCTTCACCCAAAGCAATCGTGAATAGCCTGTATTGGCAAAGGGCCAGCCGCTCTGAATGTTGATACTTCTCACTCTCAGCCACACTCTCATATAACATCGCTGCTGCTTTGTGCTTCCCTAGCGTAAAAAAATCTTCTGCAGTATCAAATAACGAAGGCGTATAAGATAAGCTATCCATCATGATCCCAACTACCCGTGCAATACATTCCAGCTTATCCAGCTCTGCACAGCGATATAGAAATGGCCGAAGACGTCTCCAATTTGGATTGGAGTGAACAAAACACTCATCCACATACAAATCATAGTAGCAGCCTTCTTCTAATCCCATACCTTCAGTAATCCGATCTAATTGTTGCATGGCTATTGGGCGATTCCCATTGATGATATTACTTATCGTGCCTGAATTTACCTTAGACACCTCTGCGAACTGATTGATCGTTATCCCCTGCTTCTTGAGATAGTCTGCCAGTTCTGCACGAATGGTCATCTGCTTCATGATCAAAGCCACCTTCCGCCAACATAATTCATAGATAAGCAAATAGCATTTTAATAAATATATGTCTAATTATTCCAGTGGTCAAATACTTTTTTTCTATTCCTTTTCATTATGCAATTATTCGGTGATCAATGTATAGACTTTAGATTAGTAAAAGATAAAAACCACCAGAATACAAGGTGTAATAGACCTTTTCTGATGGTTTTTCTTATGATATTGCTATCAATAGTTATTCAATACATGCATTTAAATTCAACTAAGAGCTAGGTTTAATCATCATATCCAGCTTTTTAATATAAGGGTCTATCGTTTCAATTAACTTCTCTTGGTTTTGAATCTCTTCTTTCGAAAGCCGATCCATATGAACACTACCATCTTCATCAAATACCTTAGCATCATAGCTTTGTAAATCTATGATTAATCGTTCGATCTCCTCAAACTCTTTTTTAGTAAGCCTCTGTTCAGCTTTTTCAAGCAAGCCATTCCAGAAAGCATCACGATCTACGGATTGCACTGATTTCTTTGATGTTTTCGCTTCATTTATTTGTTCGAAATATGGTTCAAGCTTAGCCTGTAACTCTTTATATGCCTTCTGGTCCTTCGCACCTAACTGTTCTAGGTGAAAGACGCCTTCAGCATCGGCCATTTGCAGATTATATGATCCCAATTCCTCTAGTAAGGACATCAGCTTTGTGAATTCCTCTTCGTCAAAGCTTTGCTTCGCGTTTTGCAGTTTGGCCTCAAGCCTGTCATATTGTTGCTGGGTTACTCCTATCGTAGCAGCAGTTGCTGGGGATCCATACATGTTGTCTGCCAAATAATGATACCCGGCATAAGCTCCAGTAGGAATTAATAGTGCAGCCGACATAATACTTGCCACGAGCCATTTTTTCATACGTCTTCCCCCTTGTTTGGCTACGGCCCTATTTAATATTTGCTCCTTCAGTTCCGGTGGGGCACTTATATTTCTCGCCTCTTCCTGCAGAACTGTCCGTAACTCTTCATTGAAATTCATGCAGGTCCTCCACCTTTCCCTTAAAAAGAGTATGTTTGTCTGGCTTCTGACGAAGCTTCTGCAGTGCAGCGTGAATACGGGATTTCACGGTTCCGACCGGAATACCCAGTATCGCAGCACTTTCTTCCTGTGAATATTCGTTTAAATAATGCAGAATAATCACCTGCTTCAGCTTAAATGGAAGACAATCTACACTTGCTAGCAGGCGGCGGTTAGATAACCTGTCCACAACATCACTCGTGAAATCATGCTCCAGCATTAGATCTGTTTGTTCTACTTTTTTCACCATTCGGAGATGCGTCCATCTCTTTCTTCGATAGGCATGAATTTGCCGCATGACCACTCCCATCAGCCAAGGCTTAAAGGGGCGGTTTACGTCAAATTGTTCAAGAGAACGGTGCACCTGAATGTAAATCTCCTGAACGATATCATCCACATCGGAGGTTTCGCGAACGAGGAAATGAACGGTCTGATACACATCCCGGATCGTTGCTTCATATAGCTCACCATACGCTTCACGACTGCCGGCTAGCGTAAGCGCAATAAGCTGAGAATATTCATTTGGATGTTTCATCCCTCTCAATCCCTCCTTCGGTCTTACACTATATATTGGTAAATCAAAGAGATATCGTTCGATTTATTTTAACGAATTTAACCCAGCCTTTTGAGCTGCATCAGGTTCAAGTGGTTTGACCGCCGTTATGGACCAAGCACCACGCGCTCTGGCATCACTCAAACTCTCCTTTCCCGCAAAATTTACTTAGCTAAATAAATTCGCCTGTTAATACGCAATAATTCCAATTCTATTACAAGATACTAAAAAGAAAGAGAGAACCCCCTAACTTGACAAGCTTATTATAGCTTCTATATATTTTAGGAACTAAAGTAAATTGGAGCGTGGCTATGAGCACAGAGCAAGATAAACAATATGCTATCCATAAGGTTATGGAATCTATGGCAAATGTGCAGCAGAAATCCCAGTTCTTCATTGATATGATCACCAAGCAGGAGACCCTGACTCACAATCAGATCCTACTGCTGTTCCAGCTCAGGCTTATAGGTAGCTTGAACATTACTGACATCTCCGAACGATTCATTATTACACCAGGAGCCGCTTCCTCGATGTGCGATAAGTTGGAAGATGCCGGTCTTATCGAACGTGTGCGGACGAAGGAGGATCGCAGAGTCGTCAACATTGTCCTTACAGAACAAGGGCATCAGCGGATTCTCCATATCTTTGAAGCCTTTCCTACCTCGGATTTGGATAAAATTTCAGGAACCTTAGAACAAATAAATGTGCTAATGGATAAAATGATGAACTAAAAGCTTTTGGGTTATATTGCTGCCTGTCAGGAAACTGACGGCAGTTTTTTTATGTCCAAAATACTATATTGACTATATATTATAATAATTATATATTTTAATCATTAAAATATATTTCGAAAGGCGGCCCCTGTAAATGTCCAATGCTAATGATCTTTTTGAACGCCAGGAAATGATCGGTCCACCTCTGAAAGTAAGAGGTTCACTGACCCTCAAAGAAGATGTTCGTGCGGATACCATCGATGTTGTCGGCCATTTAAGTGCACAGAAGAATGTCACTACCGCTAAGTTAAAAGTATCTGGTGATTGTTCGATTGGAGGTCATTGTAGAGCCGAGCAGGTTATCAATCTGGGAGGTCTCCGTGTTCAACACATCCAGGCAGACAGACTGCAATCGTCTGGATACTTTTCTGCAGCACAAGATGCTGCACTCGAAACCTTCTATGCCGAAGGTGCTGTGAAGATCCATAGGTTAACTGCTGAATCATCCATTGAGCTACGTTTAGGAAACAGAAGCACAATCGATGTCATAAAATCTAGCGGTACCATTACTGTTAAGCCATCTTTGAAGCTAATGAATGCGCTAATCCCCTACTTCCGGAAGCTCACCTGCAAAACGATTGAAGGGACTAGCATCATGTTATATCGAACGACAGCAGATCTCGTCTGCGGTGAAGATATTGTCATCGGACCGGGTTGTTCTATTGGGGAGATCCGCTATAGCAAAAGTCTAACGGTAGACCCTAAATCACAAGTTACTCGGACCGTATTTTTAAATAAATAGCAAACGTAACAACCTTGTCTCTGCTTTGTTTACAGAAAGTGACCTACTACGCGCTGATTTAATCTATACTTAAGAGGATTGGACTTAATCCTCGGAGGTAATTATGAATAAAATCATCGTAATCGGAGCTATCACGCTCTTTTTAGCCGGATGCGGAGCATCGGCATCTATAGATATGGATACAACAATGGCAATTAACCAAACACAAACTACTGAAGCACCACTGAAGCTAATCGTTGATGGAGAAACCGTTCTTCCTTCTCTCCCACCTTTTTTCTCAGGTGATAAGGTCTATGTACCTGCAAAAGTACTCATGGAGTACTACTCATCTGAACAACAATGGGATAATGCTACGAAAACCTTAACCATCTCTAATGGAAGCAGTAAATATGTTTTGAAGCCAGGTAATGAGTATATGCAAGGTGACGGTTATCAAAATGAGCTGGGGGGACCTGCAATTCTACGAAATGGTATTATATATATTCCGGCAGACTCTCTAAACTCTCTCTCTGGTGCCACTGCGCAGCTGAATGCCTCGCAAAATGAAGTTTCCATTACATCAGGGGATGTTAGTACTACCGTAAGAACACCCAGTGAACCTCTCGCGATTGCTACAGAAAATAACCAAGTTAAGCTGTATACTGCCCTCAAAAATGGCGGTACCTACGAAGGATTTGTTGTAGAGGTGAACGGTAACAAGCATACGTTTAATTGGGAAGCACCAAGATTGTTAGGTTACACTCCTGAGATTCATTATGCCGATATAGATCAGGATGGGCAGGAAGAAGTTGTTGTCATACTGTGGCTAGGAACAGGTACGGGCTTGTCTATGCAGGAGCTTCACGTCATAAAGCCTGACCAGTGGAAAGAAATGAATATACCATCCGCGGATAAAGCTGTCTCAGCATTTGTTACCTCAAAAATCTCCAATGAAAAAGGCGATGCCCTAATTCAAATTCAGGTAAAAGGTTCAACTCCATCTATGGTTACTATGCGATATCCGGATCGTGGCGAGGATGGCAATCTTGGCGAAAAAGCCGGGATTGGTGCTGTGACTTACTACATGGTGGAAGAAGGCAAGCTGAAAGCTGAGACCAATGTTTATATCGGATTTCTGGAGAGTATTGGCACATTAACCTTTTCCTACAGATCAGGAAATGATGGAATGGAACCTGAGTCCATTCGTTTTGAGCCTCATGAGGAGTATGCCTCTTATGTGGTGGGTAAGCAGCTATGATTGATGCCCATGTACATTTAGAGCAATATGAGCCTGAGATTTCGGAACAAATGTTGAGTGAGATTGCTAACTTGGGGATCGAAGCCCTGATTGCTGTCTCCATGAATTTAGACTCTTGCGTTCGCACTCAAAAGCTTGCCGCTACCTATCCCGGAGTGGTACGTCCAGCTTATGGTTTTCATCCAGAGCAACCCATACCGCAGAAAGCTGAGTTATCCTCTTTGCTGGAATGGATTGAGCGTCAAGCCCGGGAGGATTTCATCGCTGTAGGTGAAATTGGACTGCCTTATTATTCGCGTGCTGAAGCGCTGGAGCGCGGCGAAGCTTTTGATATGGAGCCTTACATTCAGCTTCTTGACCAGTTGCTTGAGCTTGCCGCCCGTATAGATAAACCAGTGGTCCTGCACGCTGTCTATGAGGATTCGCTGATTGCCTGTGATCTACTAGAAAAGCATGATATAAAGCATGCCCACTTCCACTGGTTCAAGGGACCCGATGAAGCCATTGCCCGTATGATTAAGAATGGATACTATATCTCTTTCACCCCTGACATCCTTTATGAGACGGAGATCCAAGAGCTTGCCCGCCGCTATCCCCCAGAGCTTGTCATGGCGGAGACCGATGGTCCTTGGCCATTTGAAGGACCTTTTGCGGGTAGAGTCACGCATCCATCTATGATTCGAGATGTTGCTGCCGCTTGGGGAGCGCTACATGGCTACACTTCCAGCCAAGCAGAAGAGATACTGACTGCGAATACTAAGCGATTTTATAGCTTGTAAATAAACAAAAAGGATGGTTCCTAGCGAATGCCAGGCCATCCTTTTGAATAATCACAGCTTTATCCCAATTTGGGAGTTCACAACCTCTCCACACCCATTAACGTTCCTCCTGCAAACTCCATTTTATAAATATCCGGCTTTGTAGTTTGTAGTAGAAAATCCAGGTCATATTTGGAGTCAAAATAATTCATCATAAGCGTCATGACTGCACCGTGAGTGCCAATCGCAACCTTTTGCCCACTGTGTTGTTTCAGTATATCTTGCAGCACGCTAACTGATCGCTTCTGACACGCATAAATGGACTCTCCACCAACCGGAACAAAATTTGGATCAGCAAACATTGTTTCCAGTAATGGATATAGCTCCTGGTCAGGCATGATCATATCTCCATCCGAAAAATGGATTTCCCGAAGATCTTCAACACTTTGAATCTCTGCCCCTAACTCCTGCGCCAAGCCAGAAACCGTATGTATAGCCCGAAGATATGGACTTGAATAAAAGACTTCAATTCCTTCGAGACGTAATTTCTCCGTTATCTTACGGGCATCCGCCTCCCCCTTCGCTGTTAATCCACGTGTTCTCTCAGTTCCTCCGGGCAGCTTGGGTGACTCTCCATGCCTTACCATATAAATAAAAGTTGTCATTCTTTCCCCTCCTCTACCTTTACATTTCTCGTGTTCTATCCGAACTCCTTCATAAAAAAAGCCCTTACGGGCAAGAATCGATCCTAGCGAGCTAGGAAATCTCTTAATTGCACTCTATACAACTATTAAGCGTAAAAAGAGGTCTGCTGAGCAAATAAGTGTAGTTTCTGCAACTAAAAACCATCATTTCTACCCCAAAAGAGAAAAAATCAAATTATAGCTGCACTAAATACAACTAAAGTTCGCCTTGAACGGTGGAACAGCATTTAATTGCAGATCCTGCAACTAAATGCTAGGTAAGCCCGCTAGGTAGTCTGTGCTACTCAAGCTTTCTAGTCTGGCTAGTTTGCCTGACCTTCACTCCACACCTTCGCAAGCTTATTTCTGAATAAATCTGCAGCCTCAAGTTTCCATCACTTTAACCTTACCCGGTTGCTCCGTTGAGCTATCACTTTTCTCTTTCTGCACAGGCCACAGCACGCGGCCAAATACTATCCCAAGCACACCTATCAAAGCGATTACGATACCAAAGTTTAAAAAGATTCGACTAGGCCCAGCAGCCTGAACCAGTATTCCACCGAGGAGTGGAGCGCCAATCATAACTCCGCTAAGAATGGTACTTTGAATACCGAACACACGCCCTGTCATGTGCGGGGGGGTTTCTTTTTGTAAACAATAATTGAAGGTAATCATAAACATTCCGTTTCCGAGACCCAGTACGAATCCTAGCAGCAGTACAGGAAGGCTAGTGACGCCTGGCTGAAGCAGGCCAAGCCCTCCGACCGATACACCAATAAGTGCATAACCCGTACCTAGCTTCCAGCCGTAGCCTGTTCCCCGGTTCATTTTGTTCATGACCATGATCATCAATATTGCACCCACACCAGTTGCCGCGACAAGCCAGCCCAGCATAGATTCCTCAGCAGGTGCGATAATTCTGAATAGACTTGTAAACTGAAAATCGATCATCTGAATAGCTAACGCACCAACTAAACCGAATAGCATGCTGTTTAGCAGCAGTCTGCTGCGCAGCATAAAGCTCCAGCCTTCCTTCCACATCGTGCGGAGAGAAACATGCTCCTCTGGACCCCCCTTGCTCTCTGAGCTGACTTGTCCTGCTTCACTATTTTTAACAGTAAGTAGGAGCAAGTAAGAACAGCCTCTGAGACAAGCATTGATCAAAATACACCACTGTGGCGTCAGCACAGACAATGCAAAACCACCCAGCAAAGGCCCAGCGATCTTGGAACCCTGATTTACGATTCCATTAAGTGAAGTGGCTTGAAGCAGCTGATCCTCTCTAACCATACTGCGGGTCATCGACTGCTGGGCAGGCACATTTAACGTCGAGATAGCAGCACGCAACATCAGTAACGGGAGTAGCCACACCATACTGGGAGCGAAAAGAACTAGTACTGTTAACAATGCCGTTAGTAGATCACACATCCGCATTAGCTTTAGCTTATTTAGTCGGTCAGCCGCTACCCCCGCCACGGAGCCGAGCAGAATCCCAGGTAAAGCTATGGAGACTGGAATCAAAGCCAGCATTAACGGACTAGCCTGCCAGCGGTACCCTACGAGTACTTGAATCGCCAGTGCATCGAACCAATCCCCAAAAGTGGCTGTCGCATATGCGCTGTACACACGCATATACACTTTGTTTTTTAGCAGACTCGTTCCTGCTTGTGATGAAGCATTCATCGGACATTCCTCCAAGTTACGATTAAGAACAAGAACATATGAAGCATGATCTTAATGTAACGGAGAATTGTCAGAGAATTATCAGAGAGCTGTCATGATATTCATAAGCACGTTTTCCAAGGATTGCTCCAAACGATGGAATCCCCGCTCTTCCTTCTCACGTTCAAATAAATCTGTATATTTCTGATGCAAAGCTGACTTGGGGGAAAACTCGTTACAATAGTGAACAATTCGGTATAACGCATATATCCGCATCGGCACGAATCCTGACATCTCTAGCACCTGAAGCGCCTCATCCAATAACTGCTCTGCTTCACGCCAAGACTTGCGCCGTAGACACCACAAGCCTCTTGCAACTTTATAACTGCCAATCTCACGCAAAAAAGGTTTCTCCTGCAAAAGCACTTCAATGTCTTTTGCCATCCGCTCCAATTCCTGATCTTTTGTCCCCATCCACAAGTGTACGAGCATTTCGGAAATGGCCGTTACAGGAATGAAGTTCTCATACCCAGGCTCTTTAATCACTTCATGCGTTAGCTTTAATCGTTCTATTGCTTTTTCCGGTTGTCCGGCCAATGTGTACAAATCCAGAATATTAAGGATCTCCATTTCACGATGCTGGGGCGGCAAAAGAATCTTTTTCTCAAGGACTAGCTCACAGAACTCTAATTTCTTCTTCGGATCACCCAAAAATATATAACAGATCATCAAAGAATAGAAACGCTCTTCAATCTCAACTTCCTCTGTGTTCAGAAGCCATTCCAAATCTCCCTGCACAAAATGAATATAGATCGAATAGAACGGATCCATTTCATAACCCAAAACATCCTGTTGTCGCGCTAAGGTTAACATGGATCGTCCTTGGCCGTATTGATGATATTTTACGAATACCTCCCGCATCGTCTCTTGCATCTTTGCGTCATATGTAGTCGGATTGGTCATAGTTACTGAGGGTTCCCTCATCGTCAGACTATAGCCAAATCCACGAACAGTCTTAATATCCAAGCCTTGTAGCTTGTTAAGCTTTTTACGAAGGCGATAAATATGATCATCTACCGTTCGCTCTACCGGGTATTCTAGGGGCCATACCTTATCCAACAGTTGTTCTCGACTGAACGTACGCCCTCTATTTTTGTACAAGAACTGAAAAAGCGTAAACTCTTTAGGGAATAATTCAATCGTTATCCCATCTCCGGTCACTTTATATTCACTTTCGATTAATTCCAGCTGCATGATAGAACCTCTCTTTCCCCCGAATCCGCTCATTGGTTACATTATATCAGCCCATCCAAGGCGTACTCCAGATTAAAAATAAACATACAAAAAGAGCAACCCGCAGATTTCTCTGCATGATTGCTCCTTGCACCCATTGCTGGTCTTATCCAGCCATATTATTAATGGAATCCTGTTCACTAAAAACAGAGATGTGACCTACCTTACCCGTCGAGTTTGGAATAATGAATTTCAACTGGAATTGATCATTGGCTTGATAAGTGTAGATCTTATCCTCGCCATTTACTTTGGTATCATCCGGCTTGCCCAGTGTAGACTCGATCTGTTTCAGTGTTAGCTCTTGCAGTGCAGCATCACTGGAACGAACATCGAAGATTAGGCTCCCTTTATTGAATCCGAATACGACATGTTCATCAGTATAGGTAGCATAAATACCTTTTCCCGCTGACTCTTGTTGATCAGGTTTACCCCAATCGGCTTCTACCTCATCAATTAGTCCGGTATGAGCAGCATATTCAACACCGGGCACCTTCCCCTTTTTAGCAAGCTCAAGTAATTCTTGAAGTTGTTTGTCGCTATTCTGCGGATTCGCATTGGCTGTATCTTTATTAGTTTCCATAGGGGAAGCGGTCGCTGCTGGTGCGGCTTCCGAAGGAGTGGCTGATGGGCTAACTTCTGGTTCTGCGGTTGCTGTTACCGTTTCAGTTGGCACCGTAGTTGGGGAAGCAGAATTAGCTTGCTCATTGTTCGAGCTGCATCCAGCTAATCCAATCATTCCTGTGAGCAAAATAGAAGCTGCTAAAAATTTAATCTGTACCGACATGATGCCATCTCCTTAGTAGGTTAGCTCAAAACCAGCTTGCAAAAAAATGAAACTGAAAATATAGACGATACTGAAATGAAAAAGTTTCATCAGCCAAGGAGGGCTTGGCTTGGTCTAAATATCATTTACCCAAATCTGCTGAACATCAATAAATTACGGGACATCATCTCGGGAGATACTCCCCCTTAGTAAAAATATTCCACACAAACGCAACCTTAATCCTCCAAGCCGCATCTTATTAGTAAAGGGAGGGGAGCTTCATCTGAATATTATAGAGAGAATCAAAGCAAAGGATGAGTCAGCTCTCCGCCTATTGATGGACGATTACGGCGATATGCTGCTCCGAACCGCTTGCTTACTGCTCAAAGATCGACAGAGTGCCGAAGAGGCGGTACAAGATACTTTTATTCAAGCCTATGCCAAAATGAATCAGTTGCAGGATCCGGAACGGTTAAAGGCTTGGCTCATTCGCATCGTAGTCAACCGCTGCCGCATGAAGCAACGGACTTGGAGCTGGCGTAATATTTTCCCCTCGGGTGGGTCAGAGCTACAAGCCAGCGATGATGCGGGCTTCACTGCCGGGGCAGAAGATCTTTTCATGGTGGAATGGCATAATGTTAGACTCGCCGAGTTCATCAGGAATCTCGATTATGTATACCGCGAATGTCTGACGTTATATTACTTTCATGAGATGAGCATCCGTGAAATTTCCGAGCAATTGAATATACCGGAGAATACGATTAAATCCCGGTTAGTTAGAGGACGGACACTCTTAAAAAAGATGTTGGAGAAGGAGGGACATTTCTTATGAATACGGGGAACACGGAGAATACGAAACGCGAAGCTATCAAGCAACAGCTAGATGAAGAACTACAACCCATACACTTCGAAGGACATGAACTCGTCCTCAAGATGACCCACCCTCCAACCTTTGGAGCCCGTCTCTTGGCTTTCTGGAATAAAGAAATCGAGATCCCTGTGAAACCTATAGACGCGATTGGTGCCATTATTCTAGTCATATCATTGACACTGCATCAACCAGAGGTTAAACATCAACCACAACAAAACGTCCAGCAGCACCCGAACCGTGAACTTATTGAGGCTGGAGGCAATACGTACTGGAAGGATATCTATGATCAGGCGGTGAAGAGACATGCGAATTAAGATCAAAGTCAAACATCTAGTGTCATTCGTGCTACTCCCTGCCTCCCTGCTCATTCTTCTATTTAACTTTCTGCCCTCCTCAAAGGCACAAATGGAGGAAAGCCCAGCTGTTCAATCTAACCTTGCCCGTACAGAACTTCTGAAAAAGCTAGAGTCTACAACTGGCAGTAAACGTATGGAGCTTATTCAAACAAATATCATCGATAAGGAGCATGGCTACGATCCCTACAGATATGACGTAAATATTGGCCCCTCTATGAGTCAGTGGAATCATGATGAACCAAGTATTTCCGACTTGCTGTCAGAGGATAAAATCGCGTTGCTAGAGGAATACATCCTTGATGGGCCAGCGAATAATACACGTATATTTGCGGTTAAGCTGCTTGCCTACGAATATGATGCTCTTGGTCGTAGGGACGACGGAGATCAAGCGCTAAACACCGCCGCAAAACTGTTAGACAGAGATTCTAGCGTGGCAAAAGAACTGGCGCTGCTTCAAGCAGAACGTGCCCTGAATCGTGGGGATACAACAGCCGCTGAATCTATTCTTGAACAAACCACATTTCCATACGAGAATCAGAAAGATTTAGAAGCGCAAAAAGCATGGCTTACCGGGCGCCTGCTCTTCACGAAAGGCAAAGCGCAGGAAGCCCTTGCCGTAGTAACCAATGGCTTGGAGAGCTACAAAAAATACTGGCAGGATATTCATAAACAAATGAGTCTTGTCATTAGTAACTCTGATAAAGACACCGCAGACAGCGAAGCAGCGGGCTCATCATCAAGTTCAGCACCAACGATTGGCACTTCAGAAGCCGAAATGCAGCTTGAAGCGCTAATATCTGCCATTCAGTCAGCTGTAGATATGGGAAGTACCTCAACAGCTGTCGTATCTGGAACCCTAACCCGAAGCGATGGGACACCAATCTCGCGCGCAGGTATTTTTCTCCGTGCTGAAAGCGAGGTTAATCACAGCATCACAGCTGCTGAACCGTACCGAATCGTTACCGACGATGAAGGGCGTTTCGAATTCCACGGTGTGATTCCGGGCTTCTATCAATTGCAGCTTGGACTTAGCTATGATCAGATCGACGGATGGACTTGGCCTGTACAGTATGACGATTGGATTGAAGTTAAACCGGATGATAGGTTGAATGAGAGCATTGTTCTACAACCTCTGCTTGAGCTTCAGTCTCCTATTAATCAGGAGACGATAACGGGTCAGTCTGTAGATTTCCACTGGAAGGCTGTTGAAGGTGCGGCTTACTATCGTTTAAGCGGTGGGGTCTCGATGGTGGGGAGCTCCTTCAGTTCGCAGATTCGGGACCATATCACGGACAATCAAGTCTCTATTCCAGTAGATGAACTCTATTACAACAGTGGTTTCTCTTACGGCAGTGGCGGAGAGGGCTTTGAATCGATTGATCCTCTATCTTTTCTCGTGTTCATGAATCCTGAAGCACGATTTTCATGGAATATCGAAGCATTTGATGCGGATGGACATCTGCTTACCCGCAGTAATGGCTACAGATTGAACGAAGACACCGTTGGTAATCTGCCCTTCTTCTATCTCAAGGAACGAGAATTAACCACAGCCGATAGACTATTGCTAAATAAGAAACCTGATCAAGCCATAGAAATGTACCAACAGAATGTTGCCGATGATCCAGAGGATGCTCATGCCCTGCACATGCTTGTGAAGCTGATGTACGCTAAATCCTCCCTGACGAAGGATGACTCATTAGAAGATCAGGCAATTCCGCTACTCCAAAAGCTCATACAGTTGCATCCTTATTCTAATTATGCCTTCACGTTGTCACAGTACTATTTTAGCCATGCGGACTGGAAATCATATAACGAGTATTATTCCCGCTACATTGAGCTGAGTCAAACTAAGGGGGATGACTATGACCGCTCGATTAATGCTACAGCTCTCATGCATCAAGGCAAGCTAAAAGAAGCACGCGAACAATTTGCTATGGCTTTAGAGCATGATGACAGCCATCGTTTTATTGGCAGCTATTTGGCGGCAGAATTATACGCTGGTGAGTCGCTCTCTTCTGTAATGACACTGGCTGAACATTACCCCGAACACAGCTTCGGTCATAATGGGTATCGTTGGCCGCAAATGCTTAAACAGCTCATAGCTGAACGAACGAAACAGCCTAACAACTTTGACCAAGAGCTGAAGGAAAAACTCGGATGGTATATGAATGGTCAGACAGATGTTTTGAAGCAATGGATTGATAGCACAAAATCCTCAGCACTGAAAACCTTTATACAGGCTGTTTTAGCGGTAAGCTAACTTAGCCTAACTCACTTATACAAACAAAAATCCGGTCCTGCTCGTTGAACACGAGCTTAGGACCGGATTTTTAATTACGCATGAATTTATTTACCTTTAGCTTCCATCATGTAATTCTGGAAGTCCGTAATGCTCGGGTTGGACATATAGTGACCACCCTCTACTTCAATCGTTTGACCAGTAATGAATTTAGATTCATCCGATGCCAGGAACAACACTGTGTTTCCGATATCATCCGCTTCTCCATGGTAAGGCAGAGCGTTGAACTTCTGGAAAATATCCAGCACAGCTGGCGGCATATTTCTTGCAGCCGCAGGTGTTAAGATCAGGCCCGGAGCCACTCCGTTGCAACGAATCTTATCTTTACCATATTGTGTGGCGATGTAACGAGTTAGGTTCACAACAGCTGCCTTAGAGGAGCCATAAGCCGTGCGCAATGAGTCTCCAGCAAATGCTGACATGGAAGCTGTGTTAATGATCGAACCCCCGCCCGCTTTAATCATATGTGGAATGGCAAACCGGCTGCCTAACAGAACACTTTTGGTGTTCACATTCATCAAGCGATCCCATTCTTCCAAATCTATGTTGACGACATCTAGGTCTTTTTGCAGATTAGTTAGACCTACATTGTTAAATAAGACTGTAATCGTGCCATACTGAGCGACTGTGAAATCAACAGCTTCCTTGATCGAATCCGCTTGGGATGCATCCAGGAAAAGACCTTCCGCCTCTCCACCCTCACTTTTAATCTTAGCCGCTGCTTCTTTGGCAGCCTCTACATTAAAATCGGCGATGACAACTTTGGCTCCTTCTCTAGCCATTAAAGTAGCGGCTGATAAGCCAATACCTGAAGCGCCTCCAGTTACTAATGCAACCTTACCTTGAACTCTTCCCATATTCATACCCCTTTATAATGTGATTAAGATTCTTAGATGACTTCATTTATGTTTCAGAGCTATCAAAGCTCGTTAACAACTTTTCATAGATTTTCAAGAATTGCTGCAGTTCTTCTTCATCGAGCTTCTGAAACATTTCAGCTCGGAGCTCCTGCCCTTTTAGCTGTGCTTCCTTCAGTACATCTCTGCCTTTATCCGTGATAGACAGCAGTACATTTCGGCGATCATCCTCGTTATATTTGCGCTCGGCCATTTCCTGCTTAATTAAGCGATTGGCAATATTCGTCATCGCCCCCGGCGTATAACCTAGCTTCTTAGCCAAAGTAGTTTGCTTCTGAGGACCCTTTTTATTCAATTCTCCCAAGACGAGAACAGGAGATATCCCAATATTGTGGTCAAAAGCATTCATCCATCGAACAATAATTTCATTCGTGAATAATTCAACTGCATGTATGAGTCTAAAAATATCTGGGTTTTCCAACACATCCTCCTTAGATATTCATAATTATTGGCTGCTTCGAAATATATTTTAACACTAAAATATTTAATAGTAAATTGTTTAATAGTAAAATACTTAATATTAAAAAAAGAATGCTTATAAAAGCATCCTTTAGATTGCGGATTTATCAACAACATAAGTACCAGCCATCATATCGTGAAGCGCCCGTTTACGGGGAGTAAATGCGACAAATAGATAATCCACAAGCATGATGAGGCCAAGTATTTTACTGAGGTCAGTAGCTAAAGGTGCCCATAAATTAAGAGTGGTGGAAATCACAGTGAGATCGTAGAGGCTTACGCCAACAATCATTGAAAAAATCGTACTCATGATTCGGAAAATATTTCGAATTAGTGCTTCCTTCAACGTTGGGATATTCCCTTGCTGATTGACAATTTTCATCTTTAAAACCAGCTTCCCAGGCGTTCCGCCAAATCTAACGATCATAAAAACATCAAACACGACGAAGAAAATATACTCAAGGATGATGGGAATCTCCGAATGCAAGGATATAGCTAATGAATTGAATATCCAGTATACAATAACCGCAGGTATCAGAATGATAAGGAGATCAAGAATAGTAGCGAGAACTCTTTTCCAAAAGCCTATGAAATCCTCCTGTTCCAAACGTTCAACTTTATAATTATCCATTTTAGGGCCTCACTCTCTATGCTTACTTTATTCATTCATCCTGATTATCCGCTCTTCAATAATGGTTTCCAGTTCCTTATTATGCTTTAGAATCACCCGTCTATCAGAAAAATTATTCGTTAATTCAATTATTCTATGTATCGTTTCCTGATCATATCCCCGATTCCATTCAAAAATCATCACATACAGATTCTTAAACGATTGCTTATAATTCGCTTGCTCGAATCCAAGTCTTGTCTTTATAAACCTTGTAATGACTCTCAAATCCCTGAATACTCGATTAGGTCTCAGAATAACGATTAAATCTGCTTTTCCAAAGCTCTCTTGCCCCCACTTATAATGTACGCCTTCCAGGATCCATGACGGTTTATCGAGGATCTCCTTCAATTGCGCATCCCTTTCTTCAACAGAATAACGGAGGTTTTCGCCATTTCTATCCCATACCAAATTATCTGTTTCGTAATAATTCACACCATACTTTTTGGACAGCTCTCTAGCGATATAGGATTTGCCACTTCCACAGGCCCCGATGATTCTAATCCTCATAGGCTTAGCCGCCCGATCGGCAGGATGATAAGTCCAAGCGATATAACAGTTATTATTCTCGTAGTGAGGATCGTTAGCTTTTGATTTTTGTGCGATTTGTACCAACCTTTAAACTGAAAATGATTCCGATACAGCATAAAAAATATCAATAAATTCCCGAGCGCCATACTCCAGTTATACACAGGCTGACCAAATATAGATTGATATATAAATCTCTCTACCCCGCCTAAAATAAACAAGGTCAACATAAGCAATACACACATTCGAAGTAATTCCAATATAAAAGAACCTAGTTTTGTCATTTCTAGAGCCTCCCCTTCAAAATTTTCTGTATGCAAAACATCCATATTCATCCAATTATACACTTTGACTGTGATGACTCCTAACGGAATATTCGAAAAAACAACCCAGCCCAAGATACCTTCTATCCTGAGCTAGGTTGTGTCGGTTCTTCCTTATGAGTGTATAGTTTTTTCCTTACCCTCTATTTCCTGAATCTGCGCCCTCAGATTAACGATTTCCGCCATTAACGCTTCATTCTCCTCCTCTGTATCCCTAGTTCCGCTCTGGATCAGTTGATTCAGACGCAGCTGCAGAAGAACGAGGTCGTCCTCAAGGGCCTGTTCTTTACGGGTAAGCACTCGACTCCTGTCTTTTGAGATGTATTCCTCATAGGAACCTTGAAAAAACTTCGGTGCCTGAGTCGGTGCTAGTATTACCAAACGATTAGCTACTTTAGTGTGAAGGTACCGGTCATGTGAGACCATCACAATTCCTCCCGGATATACCCTTAGCGCTTCTTCTACTCGTTCCCTAGTGTCAATGTCCAGATAATTGGTGGGTTCATCCAGTACTAATAGGTTAGCTTTTCCAAAGTACAGTTTAAGGAAAGCTACACGACATTTCTCCCCCAGACTTAAATCACCAATTCGTTTAAAGACATCATCCCGCGAAAATAAAAAGCAGCCCAGAATCGTTCGTGCCTCCGTTTGGGTCATACCTGGCAGTTCAAGCAAACTATCCAGAATGGTGGACGACACCGCTAGATTATCGAGCTCTTGCGCAAAATAACCAACCTTCGTACGCGGATGCAGCCGCACTTCACCTTTGCTAGGTTGATGAATACCAGCAATCAGCTTCAGCAAAGAAGACTTACCGACACCATTAGGACCCAGAATAGCGAGACGATCTCCTCGACTCAATGTCAAACTGAAATTTTTCAGTACAGGCGCACTACCCTTATATGCAAAATCAATCTCGCGGAGTGACAGCAAAGTGTCCGCCATAAACGCTTCACTTTCCAGCTTCATCTTCAGCTTACTTGTCTCGTGTGGTAATTCCACACGGTTCTTATTTAATCGTTCGAGTGCAGCTTCCTTCGCATGAAGACGAGATACGTTCTTCTTTGATTTCGCACGCAGGAAATCATGCTGTCCGGCAGCACGGTGTGCCTGTTGGAACCATTCGGAATACCTTCTGATGCTCTCCAGCAGCTTCTCCTTTTCCTGTTCCTGCTTCTTATATTGTCCCTCTAGCGTTCGCGCCTCTACCTCCTTCTGCTCCCGATACTGCGTATATCCACCCGAATACCGGCGGCACCCCTCTGGACTAAGCTCCAGCAACGCCGTCGCCGTTCGATCGATGAACGTACGATCATGCGAAACATAAAGCACAGTTCCGGGATAGGTGTGGACCCATTGTTCCAACCACTCCATCGTTTCTCCATCTAAGTGATTCGTCGGCTCATCTAGAATCAACAGCTTCGGCTGCTGGGCTAACAATGCTGCCAATTGAACGCGTGTCTTTTGCCCACCGCTTAGCAATGGGTACGGCACATTCCAAACCGAACGCTCAAGTTTGAGCTGCTTCAAGCATTTTTCGGCTTTAGCCTCCCAGTCATATCCACCAAGCTGCAAGTATTGATCGTACACTTCGGCGTATTCAGTAAGTCCCGCTTCACTCTCGTCGTTCTGCTCCTGCAACCTCTGACTGAGAATTTCAAGCCTGCGCTTCAATTGGGGGAGCTCTGGCGATCCGGCGATTACGTAATCCAAGGCGGTCACTTCTTCGGACACTTCTAGCTGCTGATCCAGCACACCCCATTCCTCACGTGGCAAACCATGATAGATACTTCCCTCCTCAAAGAGGAGGCGACCGATCAGCCCCTTAAGCAATGTGGTTTTGCCGATTCCATTACGACCGAACAAGAGCACACGCTCTCCTTCTGATATCTCAAAGGACACCTTCTCGAACAACAGGGTCCCGTTCCATTCTTTACGTATATTTTTTGCTTTTATTAGGGTCATATTCCATTCCTCCGATTATATTGCAAATAAAAAACCGCAGCCAGCGGTCTGCGGTCAAATAGCGTATGATGGGGGAATGCGCCATAACATGAATAGACTAAGGCCATGATCACCTGCTGCAGGCAGAGTAAATCAAACAATAGATAGATCTATTCATATAAAAGCAACGTAAGGTTCCCGACCGACACACGTATCCCTGACCGTTATCACCCTGAACGGGTGATCCGTGACTTGTGCATATGCACTTCACAAGCTCTATGGTCTTCTTCTAGGAAACGTGTTAGTTATTCATTAGTCGGTGGTCCTCCGTCATTGTCCGAATTGGTTTGAATGAATATAGTATATACCCATTTAAGCCAGAATTAAAAGTTCAAGAATAGTTATAAAATAATCTTTACCGACTGAGACTGTGAACTCCATTGCACCTGAATACCAAATAATTCGGGCAAGATGCTCAGCGGAATCATCAATCGACCATTTTCATTACGGGACGCTGGTATCGTAAGCGTCTTTCCATTTACAACAGCCTGATCGGATAAAGGCTGATGTGCCACCGTACGATTTCCTATCGTAATTAGCAGTGCACCTGTTCCAGCTTTGCTCTGTAAAGTTCCACCTAACAAGGCTACAGATTCTCTCAGCGGAACAAATACACGGGAGTTATCCATTAAAAAAGGATCTTTTAGCTTTGTCGTGACTCCATCCAGCTCAAAAGCTCCAGCAAACATCTTACTTCCTACGGAATACCCATTTTTAGTCGCAATACTCTCCATAGCCAGTGTGCTTGTTGTAATAATGACCCTTGTATTTTTAGCTATTTTTGGGTACAGCCAGTGGATGTCATCATTATGCATTCGAATACATCCGGCGCTGACATACTTTCCTATGGAGGACTCATTATTATTGCCGTGAATCGCATATGTGGTACCATAAGTTCCGTTCACTTCTAGCCCTAGCCAGCGGTCGCCAAGTGGATTGGCCGGATCACCCCCGGGTATTTTCTCTTTGTAATAGGGTCTGTTCTTTACTTTAACTACCATTTTGAAGCTGCCTTCAGGCGTCAGTTCCTTTGATTTTCCTGTTGCGACTGGAAAAGTCTTCACAAGCTTGCCATCACTGAAATACGCGAGTTTGTTTGTTTTTTTGTTCACGATAATCAGATCGGATCCAGCAGCAGCTTCCGCCTTTCCCACACCTGTAAAACATGCAGCGAACAGAAGTCCAAATACAAGCATCAGCTTCATGTTCCGCTGTAATAATGATTCAAACCGGCCACCCGAAACGAAAAATCCCAATTTTCTCCACCTCCATATATAAAGACGAAATCATTTCAATTTTGTTGCATATCAACCTGTACCTATTCTTTTCAACTCGTCCCCCACATTTGACGCAGAGATTGCAATACTGTAACCAAGTGAACGCACATTAAAAAAGCCGACCTTTGGATAACCAAAGATCAGCTCTATATTTTATATGCTCAGTATTTCATGATTAGACAACTAATGTTTCTTACCTGAACCAAATGCAATCACGTATCCATCCGGATCTTTAATCGCAAAATCCTTCCAGCTCCCCCAGTCTGCTTCCTGAAGATCAGGCTCTTGAACAAATTCTGCTCCTTTACCCTTTAGCTCTTCATATAGCTCGTCAAGCTCAGAATGAGTCTCCACATAAGCATAGGTCATCCTCCGATTGTCATATTTGGCTTGATCAACATTCGTAAATTTAATATTCCGATTTTATAATATCATCCAATATAAGGAAATTAAATCGAAATCAACGGACAAGCCTATCGAAGAATGAAATCAATAAGTACCGGTGAGGTTACTGCTCTTTTCTTTGATCCAAAAAGTTTCGAACAACCTGCAAGCGAAGAGGATCTATCGGCTTTAGCGCATCTCCATCTTCTCTAACGGCAGAACCGAAATGCACTCGGCGCACACCCGTTTGTTTTATAAAATCACTTAACCCATCTGCCGTTAACCCACTGCCAGCAAGAATAGATATAGATTGCTTCGAGGTAAGCTGCTCCAGCGCAGCAAGACGTTCCGCACCTTTAGGGGCTGTATTCTCGGCTCCTGATGTTAGAATATCAGTAATTTGAGGATAACGCATCAATATTTCTAACGCCTCAAATTGATCCCTCACTTCATCAAAAGCACGATGGAATGTCACCTCCAAACCTTTTGCAGTACGAAGCAACCTTTGAAGTGACTCTTCGTCAATTGTTCCATCAGGGCGTAACATGCCCATTACGACAGATAACCCGCCGATAGATACGATATGCTGAATATCCTGCTCCATGGTTTCTATATCATCCTTATCATAATAAAAGGATCTGGCATGGGGTCTAACCATTACCCTGACCGGGATAGAGACAGCATTGCGCACTTTTTCAATAAGTCCCAGACTGGGCGTCAATCCCCCTTCACTGATCCCAGTAATCAATTCAATTCGATCAGCTCCATAACGCTCGGCCAGTACTGCATCACTTAATGTTGTAGCAATAACTTCTAATAACATTGTTGTCTCTCCTTTATTCATCTTAGAACCTTGCTTTCTGCTATTTTCTTCATCCGCACATTATCCTAACCCACATCCACATAAACACGCAAAAAAAGATCTTGATCCTCTACAAACACTAGAGAATCAAGACCTTTCGTTCTTAAACTATTCTTACGCCCACCACATACCTTGTGGTTGATCGCGAATAAGAATGGATTGCAAATTGGTTACGGCACGTTGGAAGCCTTCGTCTACCGTCATAAGAGGGTCTTCATGCTCGATGCTGACCACATAATCATAACCGTAAGTACGCAGCGCACTCATGATATCCGACCATTCAGATATGCTGTGTCCACAGCCAACGGAGCGGAAGGTCCACGCGCGGGTCTGTACATCGCCGTAAGGCTGCATATCCGTCAGACCATACATATTAATATTGTCCTGATCCAGGTACGTATCCTTGGCATGGAAATGATGGATCGCGCCAGCTTTACCAAGAATCTTGATCGCGCCTACAGGATCGATGCCTTGCCACCAAAGATGGCTCGGGTCTAGATTCGCGCCGATCGCATCACAGGTTGCTTCTCTAAGCTTCAGAATCGTGTAAGGAGTATGGCAGAGGAATCCGCCATGAAGCTCGATACCGATCTTAACGCCATGCTCCTCAGCCAGCTTACCAATTTCCTTCCAGTAAGGGATCAGTTTATGCTCCCACTGCCAGGTTTTAATGTCGCTGTACACGGTAGGCCAAGGTGTAACTGGCCAGTTCGGTGCTTTTGCATCGTCGCTGTCTCCCGCGGTTCCCGAGAAAGTGTTCACTACCTTAACGCCCATTAGCGAAGCTAGCTTGATCGACTTACGCAGAATTTCGTCGCCTTCACGAGCTTCTTCTTTATCCGGCGAAATCGGGTTATTATGGCAACTGAATGCACTGATCATAATGCCACGTTTCGTGAACTTCTCCAGATATTCCTTACGTGCTGATTCGCTAGCAAGCAGCTCATCTGTTGGACAGTGAGCATTTCCGGGATTGCCTCCTGAACCGATCTCTACCGCATTCAAACCAGCAGCAGCGATTTTATCAAGCATCTCTTCGAGAGTCAAACTTCCAAATACAGGATCAAATACGCCTAATTTCATTTATAATACCACCTTTTCTTTGATTGGCTCCAAAGCTTCAGAATGTCCGTAAACTGGATAATCACGCTTCGTTGGTGCACACCAGTTCACACCATTGATGATCACTCTTTGGATTTCTTTGTTGTAATAGGTTGGATAAGATTCATGACCGGGTTGGAAATAAAAGATCTTCCCGTTCCCACGACGATAGGTCGATCCGCTTGGGAACACATTGCCGCCTTCAAACCAGCCGACAAAAATTAGACTCTCTGGTGCTGGCACATCAAAATGTGCTCCGTACATTTCCTCTTGCTCCAAATCGATATATTCACCAATGCCCTCAGCAATCGGGTGACTTGGGTCCATAACCCAAAGACGCTCCTTCTCCCCTGCTTCACGCCACTTTAGATCACAGCTGGTGCCCATTAACTTCATGAATATTTTGGACATATGACCCGAATGAAGCACCACTAGCCCCATGCCTTGAAGCACTCTTTGGTGAACACGATTTACAATCTCATCACTAACTTCTTGATGGGCAACATGTCCCCACCAAATCAGTACATCTGTGTTATCCAGCACTTCTTGTGTCAGTCCATGCTCCGGTTCATCCAGCGTAGCTGTCTGAGCGTCCAGTCCAGCTTCCTGAAGGAAGCTTGCCAATTGTCCGTGAATCCCTTGCGGATAGACCTTGAGAATTCTCTCTTCCTGCCGTTCATGGCGGAATTCATTCCATACCGTTACTCTGGTCACTTTGGACACACTCCTAGTTCATAGTTATCTATGTCGTTAAACTTGACTGTTTATTCAAGAAGAAACGCCGTTGTCATCCTTAGAAGATGCAAACGTTTCTCGTAGAAAAGTAAGGATTAAGTATAACGTGGAACTTATACTTTCTTACTTTTCAAAAAATACAGGCATGCCAGTCTCAGAGGATTTATAAATAGCCTCCAAGATGCGGGTAACAACGAGCGCCTGCTCTGGCTTCACTACAGGCTCGGTGTCATTGACGATGCTTTCGATCCACTGAGTAGCCTCGGTCAATGCAGGATCATCTCCCGCGCCATCATAAAAGTCAACGCCGCCGGCTTCCAAGCTGATATGCTTCTCGAATGTTTTGCCGTATTCTTCTCCGTTAATGCGCAGACCGTTCTCCATATCCGCTCCACCTTCAGTACCGCAAAGCACCGTCTTAGCTTCACCAACATCAAGGGTATTCAGCGCCCAGCTTGCTTCGAGAACGATGCTAGCTCCATTCTCCATAGTAATGAATCCAATTGCGGAATCCTCAACTGTAAATTTCTCTGGATCCCACGGGCCCCAAGCGTTCGCAGCGTTTTTACGACCGGACAGCTTATGATAAGCGTTACCGACAACATATTTTGGTTTGTAGTTATCCATCATCCAAAGAGTCAAATCAAGGGCATGAGTACCGATATCAATCAATGGACCTCCGCCTTGCGCTTCCTCGTCCAGAAACACGCCCCACGTTGGAACGGCACGACGACGGATCGCCTTAGCTTTAGCATAATAAATCTCTCCAAGACCATCATTCTCGCATACCGTATGCAGATAAGCTGAATCTGGTCTGAAACGGTTTTGGTAACCGATGGTCAGCTTCTTCCCAGTTCGTTTTGAAGCATCGATCATTGCTTGCGCTTCTGCTGTGGTCTTAGCCATCGGCTTTTCACACATTACATGCTTGCCTGCCTCCATTGCCGCAATGGAAATCTCTGCATGGGAAATGTTTGGTGTACATACATGAATTACATCTATACTTGCATCTTTAAGAAGCTCTTTATAATCTGTGTAAACCACGGAGCCCTCATCCCCAAACTCCGCTTTTGCCTTCTCAGCACGCTCTGGAACGATATCGCAAAAAGCAACCATTCGAGCACCTTCCACTTTTGATAACGCTGGCATATGTTTGCCGTTTGCAATGCCTCCGCAGCCGATAATTCCTACTGTTAATGTCATTTTTGTTCTAACCTCCACTTGTTCCTGTTTTGATATCTCTATCATACAAAGCCCGGGGGCGTCTTTCTTCCTGCATTCTTGCTGTATTATTCCCGAATATTGTCTTATGGTATTTTAGTGGGGATATCCCCGTGGCATCTTTGAAAAAATGATGGAATGTCTTCACGCTGCCAAATCCGGCGGCTTCCGCCACCGCAGACATCGGCAAATCTTCATTGATTAAGATCCATTTAGCTTTGTTAAGCCGATATTCGTTTAAGAAAGCTATAAAGGTCATACCAGTATTCTTCTTGAATAGCTTGGTAAAATAATACGGACTAAAGCCCATATAGCTAGCTACCTCATTCAGCGTAATGGCTTCCTGGTAATGCTGCTCTACATAAATAAAAATCCGCTCTAATCTTTCCAGCGTTTCTCTAGACTGGTTCAGCGTATCTTCCGAGAACTTAGGTTGTTTATTGAGTGCACTCTTCGGCACTTCCCGTAAAATAACGGTCAATAGTTCAAACAATCTAGCTTTGATTAAGTAAGCGTACCCATCTCTTCGCTGCACGTCTTCCTCATAAATACTCTCAATCAGCCCTTTGATCTTCACGGCGGTTGCTTCGGGCCATTTTGAACTAGAATGCTCCATAAGCGTAAAAACCTCACGAAGCGAATAATCACTTCCGCTCAAAGCTGCGACTTCCTGAAACAGGTTAAGATCGAATTGAATTACTACCCGTTCGCTTTCAGGTGAAGCGAGAAAATAATGAACATCCCCACCGTTGATAAATTGAACCTCACCCTGCTCCATGTGAATAGGGGTATCATTTATTCCCAGATTTAGACTTCCTTTAGTTACATATATAATTTCAATTTCTTTATGCCAATGCGGATAGCACAGCGTATCTCCTCCACATAGTAAACTTCTAAAAGGAAAATGCTTATCCACATCTGGAATTTCGAGATAAATATTCATAAGCGCAGCTCCTTATCCGGTTAAACACTAAACCAACGATAAACATGTCAATCCGATTTCACGTAAGCGTTTACTGTCTAAATGTTAGTCCTCTAATATTCTTTTGTCAATTCTGGGTCTCTGTATTCTTAATATCCTGCTCCAACTACATTTCTCCCTCTTATACACCACTTTAACAGAGATTTTCTGGTAATTTAATCGGTGTCATTCTATTAAAAAATAATTACCTTTCATGGTTCCTATCATTCACATATTTTTTAAGTGGAGTTGACAAGCATACCTGCCAGGATTTATATTCAGGGTAAGCGTTTACGTAATACTTTTTAAGTAATTTGATTTTCGAAGCGTAAACGTTTAATCTAAGGCTAACCGTAATCTAAGGAGTCGTATGAATGAACCCAACAATTAAAGATGTTGCACAAAAAGCGAACGTTTCCATTGCAACAGTCTCTCGCGTGCTAAACAATTTAAGTGGGTACTCCGACAAGACGAAACAAAAGGTAAATGAGGCTATCAAAGATCTCGGCTATCAACCTAACGCGATTGCTCGTGGCCTAATCAATAAGCGTACGCAGACGATTGGTGTAATGTTTCCAAGTGTTTCTGGAGCGTTCTCCTCCGATCTGCTTAAAGGCATTGAGGAATTGGCCAATGACCGCAATTACAGTGTAATGGTCTGTAATACCGACCAGGATGGTAAACGAACGTTAAAGTACTTACAACTCTTAAGGGAGAAGCAGGTCGATGGCATTATTTACTCTAGTGAGGTCTTGAAGAAAGAGTATTACGATGTGCTAGAAACCATGAAGATCCCAGTTGTGTTGGTTTCTTCTCAAACGGAATTTGCCAGTGTACCTTATGTGAAAGTAGACGATTACCAGGCTGCTTATGATGCTACCCTCTACTTAATTTCCAAAGGTCATAGCAAAATAGCCATGATCAGCGGAAATCCAAGCGATGCTATCGCTGGTGCACCCAGAGCCGAAGGATATCGTAAAGCGCTTGAAGCGAGTGGGATTCCTTTCGACAGCCGCTATCTCACCTTTGGAGACTTTCTGTATGAAAGCGGGAGCATTGCAATGGAAGCTCTCTTGGAGCAAGCCCCTGATGTCACTGCCGTCTTTGCCGCTAGTGATGAAATGGCGATTGGTGCTCTTTCCACGGTCATCAAATATGGTTTAAGTGTTCCCGACGATATATCCATTATGGGTTATGACGATCTTGGAATGGCGAAAATGATTATTCCTCCGTTAACTACAGTGCGTCAACCACTGTACGATATTGGTAAGATCGCCGTGGAGAAGCTTATTCAGATGATTGAAACAGGCGAGACTGTGGATAGTAAAATTGTCGATCACTTAATCGTGGAAAGACAAACGGTAAGATCACTTACCTGAGTCTTTTTACCCCTTTTACGTAAACGTTTACTCTCTATTGGTGATGCATATCTGTCGTCTATAAGTAGCAGAATATCAATTAGTTTTCATTTACGTACATGTTTAATCTCTTACATGTTCATAATACCAACAAATTATTAGGAGGATTTAATCATGAAAAAAACAATCAAACCCGTAGTGGTTAGCGTACTGGCTATGTCCGTACTTAGTGCCTGTGGTAGCAATGCGGCTGACAACAGCGCAAATAGTGGTGGAAATGCCTCCTCCGGCGAAAAGGTAAAAGTCGAGTTTTTCCAAAATAAAACCGAAGCCAAAGCCACCTTCGACAAGCTGGTTGCGAAATTCAATGAAGCCAATCCAAATATTGTTGTCACACAGGTTAACCCGCCAGATGCTGAAACGGTATTGAAAACTCGTGCAGCGAAGAAAGATATTCCTGACGTGGTAGGGATCGGAGCAACTGACACCTACAAGACGTTATCTGGCAGCGGTCTTTTTGAAGATTTCACAGGCGATCCACTCGCTGAGAATATCCAGCCAGCATATCTTCAAATGCTGAAAGACCTGACGGGTTCGGACGAACTGAATGGTCTCCCATTCTCTTCAAACGCAAGTGGTGTTATTTACAATAAAGCGATGTTCGCTGAAGCCGGTGTTACTGTTCCAACTACTTGGGATGAGTTCATGGCTGTCGCTCAAAAGTTCAAAGACAGCGGTAAAAATGCTTTTTACCTGACACTGAAGGATTCATGGACAACACTTACGCCGTTCAACTCCCTCTCCACGATCATTAAAGGGAATGATTTCTTCAAGGAGCGTGCGGCAGGCACTGTAACCTTCGCAGACAGCTTTAACGAGGTCGCTGAAAAGCTGCTTAAGCTGACGGAATACGGACAAAAAGATATTTTTGGTAAAGGTTACAATGACGGAAACACAGCATTCGCTAAAGGTGAATCAGCAATGTACCTGCAAGGCGTATGGGCGATCCCAGAAATCGTGAAAGCCAATCCATCCATTGAACTTGGCGTATTCCCATTCCCAGCAACAAATGATGCTGCCGATAACAAAGTCATTTCTGGCGTAGATACGTTGCTGACGATTTCCAAGAACACTAAACATAAAGAAGAAGCAAAGAAATTCGTAGACTTCCTGCTTCAACCTGAGAATGTTAGCCTATACATCAATGAGCAAAAAGCATTCCCAGCTGTAAAAGGTGTAACACAAGATGATCCAACGATGGATGGCTTCAAAGAAGCGTTTACCGCTGGCAACTTGGCTGACTTTGCTGACCACTACATCCCAAGTGCGATGAAAGTGGATACCATCAACCAATCCTTCTTGCAAAAGAAAGACATTAAAGCTTACCTAGAACAGCTTGATAAGGAATGGGATAAAGTAGCTAACCGGAAATAAACTGATCAGACAAACATGAACCGCGAAAGAGAACGGGGCTTCCCCTCTTCTCTTTCGCTTTTACAATGAGGAGGATTACATGATGGCCAAACGCCGAGTCGCCTTTTATCTGATGACTATACCGGCATTACTTCTTTTCTTTGCCTTCCATACCTTTCCTGCAATCCAGGGTATATATTATTCGTTCACGAACTGGGACGGCTTTAGTGACAGCTTTGATTACGTAGGATTTAAGAACTTCATTAACATTTTTCAAGATGAAAATGTGTTGAATTCATATGTGTTCACTTTTAAATATGCCATTCTAACCACTATTCTTATCAATATCATCAGCTTGTTGATTGCGCTTGGACTTAACGCCAAAATTAAAGCTAAAAACTTTTTCCGTGGCGTATATTTCTTGCCGAATATCCTCAGCGTATTGATTGTTGGTTTTATTTTTAACTACTTGTTCGCTAATGTATTCCCTATTTGGGGTGCGAAAATCGGCAGCGAATTCCTATCACAGAACATTCTCGGTAACTCCGACTGGGCTTGGATCGGTATCGTCATTGTAGCCGTTTGGCAGGGGATTGCTTATAACACGATTCTCTATCTGGCGGGTCTTCAAACCATTCCTCATGATCTTTACGAAGCTTCCAATCTGGACGGCGCTAGCCGCTGGAGAGAATTCTGGAGCATTACGTTTCCAATGCTTGCTTCCTTCTTCACCATCAATATGGTGCTCGCGATGAAGGGCGGTCTAATGGTATTCGACCAAATCGTTGCCTTGACAGGCGGGGGTCCAGGTCGTTCAACGCAATCCATTGCCCACTTAATCTACACAGGCGGCTTCCAAGGCGGAGAATTTGCGTATCAATCGGCGAACGCCGTGATTTATTTTATCGTGATTGTCGTTATCTCCGCCCTTCAGCTTAAATTTCTGCAGAAACGGGAGATGGACTTATGATCAAAAAATCAACCAACTGGCCTGTAACGATTCTTATCGCCCTAGGCTCAATACTGATCCTGTTTCCGCTGTACATGACCATTGCCATCGCACTCAAGAATCCCGAGGAAATGGCTCAATCAATCTTCTCGCTGCCAACTGGCCTGCATTTTGAGAACTTCTCCAATGCGATTAAAGCAACGAATTTCTTCAATGCATTAGGAAATAGTACCGTGATTACCATTACAACAGTCGTGTTCATATTGCTTACCAACTCCATGGTAGCCTATGCTATTGCACGTAATATGAAGCGAAGATTTTTCAAAGTGCTGTACTTCTATTTTATCAGCGCAATGTTTATCCCTTTCCAGATTATCATGCTGCCTGTGGTCAAAGTGACTACGGATCTGCACATGAACAACATTGTAGGGATTATTATTCTATACGTCGTATATGGTCTGGCCTTTAACGTGTTTGTTTACACCGGTTATATCCGTTCCATTCCGTATGAACTGGAAGAAGCGGCTACAGTAGACGGTGCATCAACCTTCGGAACGTTCTGGAAGATTATTTTTCCGCTTCTTGCTCCTGTTAGTGCAACGATCGGTATCCTGTCTTGTCTATCCACTTGGAATGACTTTATGTTACCGCTGGTTCTGCTCGGCGATCAGGATTCCTACACACTTCCGCTGGTACAATATGTATTCCAGGGACAGTTCAGTACAGATTTCAACTTAGCTTTCGCTTCATATTTGCTCGCATTAACCCCGATGCTCATCGTCTATTTGTTCGCACAAAAATGGATTATCAGCGGACTTACATCAGGATCCATTAAATAAAATAGTAAGATCTATATAGAGATAGGAGATTACAACCTTGGATAAAAAATGGTGGAAAGAAAGCGTAGTGTATCAAATTTACCCCCGCAGCTTTAAAGACAGTAACGGGGATGGTATTGGTGATCTGCAAGGGATTATTTCGAAACTTGATTATTTAAATCATCTTGGTGTCGACGTGGTGTGGCTGTGCCCAGTGTACCAGTCGCCTAATGACGATAACGGTTATGATATCAGTAATTATCAAAGTATTATGGATGATTTCGGAACGCTCTCCGATTGGGAGGAACTGCTTGCTGGTCTTCACAGCCGTGGCATGAAGCTGATTATGGACCTTGTGGTCAACCATTCCTCAGATGAGCATGCTTGGTTCGTAGAGTCCCGCAAATCGCAGGACAATCCTTATCGTGATTATTATATCTGGCGTCCGGGTAAAGACGGACAGCCGCCGAACGACTGGGGCTCCTTCTTCAGTGGATCAGCTTGGGAATACGATGAGAAATCAGAGGAATATTACCTCCATCTATTCTCCCGTAAACAACCCGATCTAAATTGGGACAATCCAAAGCTCCGCAAGGAAATCTACGATATGATGACCTGGTGGCTGGATAAAGGAATTGACGGATTCCGCATGGACGTAATCAACCTGATCTCCAAAGTACCGGAATTACCTAGCGTTTCTGGGGAAAGTAACGGAGAACAGCCTACGTACCACTTCGGTGGAGACTATTTCGTTAACGGTCCACGCGTACATGAGTATATGCAGGAAATGAACCGTGAGGTGCTATCCAAGTACGATATCATGACAGTGGGTGAAGCCGTTAATGTCACTCCAGAAGAAGCTTCACTGTATGTTTCCGAGGATCGTAACGAGCTGAACATGGTATTCCATTTCGAGCTCATGGACGTCGATTCCGGTCCTGGAGGTAAATGGAATGTACAACCTTGGAAGCTGGCGGACATTAAGTCCATTATTTCCAAGTGGCAAGTCGCACTCGACGGTAAGGGTTGGAACAGCTTGTATATGAACAACCATGATCAGCCGCGTATGCTATCCCGCTTTGGTGATGATAAGCTGTTCCCGAAAGAGTCTGGCAAAATGCTAGCAACACTGCTTCATACGCTCCAAGGTACACCTTACATCTATCAAGGTGAAGAAATCGGCATGACAAATGTACAATTTGCTTCCATCGATGACTACAAGGATATTGAAATTGTAAATATGTATAAGGAATACTTGGCTGCCGGACACTCGGAAGAAAAAATCATGAATTCCATTTACATCAAAGGTCGGGACAATGGCCGTACGCCGATGCAATGGAACTCGGAACCGCAGGCAGGCTTCACTACCGGCAATCCGTGGTTGGCTGTGAACCCTAACTACAAAGATATCAACGTAGAGAAGGCACTGGCTGATCCCGATTCTATTTTCCACTACTATAAGAAGCTAATTGAACTGCGTAAGCAGCATGAGATTATCGTATACGGAAACTATACAATCTTGGCCGAGGAGAATGAGCAGGTATACGCTTATCTACGTACTCTTGGAGAAGAACAGCTACTGGTTGTATTGAATTTCTTCGGAGAGCCTACGACTTTCGAACTTCCTTCTACTGTGAAATTCCAAGCGAAGGAATTGCTTATTGCCAACTACGAAGTAAATCCAGAAGAAGAACTAAACACAATTCAGCTTCGTCCTTATGAAGCTCGTGTATATAAGCTTAAATAATAAAATCCATCCGATCTGTCAGCAAAGGTCAATGGTAGAACTATAAAAAGGAGCCCTTCGGCTCCTTTTTGTTTTCCTATATGCTTGTAAAAACTTTAAATTTCACTTTATGTAGCTTAACCTTCAGTGTTTATAATTCCATAATGAATAAGGTCATCATATTTATTTTCTTTATAGATATGTTGCATGAATATGCCTTCCTCCACCATTCCACATTTCTGCATCACCCGCCCAGAGCCGGGATTTGAAGCAAAGTGTCTTGCAAATACTTTATGATAATGCTTTTCTGAAAAAGCAAACGCAATGATCGCTTTTGTTGCTTCAGTCGCGTATCCTTTCCCCCAATATTCCTCACCGATCCAATATCCAACTTCACCATTTCTGTGTGCTTGCTTATTTGTCAGTCCTATAGCTCCATAAAGCTCGTTTGTACTTTTATCAGTAATCGCAAACTCATAATACATATTATTGATAAAATTCTCTTCATGAGCTTCAATCCATGATATTGCACATTCGATAGTGTATGGATAAGGTAGAGTCAACGTACTTTTGTAGATATTATAATTATTACAGAGTTCAGAGACACGTTTGGCATCAGATAATTCAAAGGGTCTCAAACTCAATCTTTCGGTCGTCATTCTTCTTTTCTCTTGATTAAACATTGTTTTACCTCCGCTCCAGAATCTTCTGCACCATCGGCATCGCCAAACTCATAATTCTCAGCTAAAAGCTATATACTATCATCTTACATTGTTCCTCCTACCGACACTGGATTTACCTGTACCTGATCTGCATGCAATTTTTCAATAATGGCCAACAGGAAGGTTTCGGCTAGACTATTCTTTTTAATAGCACTGGCGGCCTCTTCCAAAGTAAACCATTCTGCATGATCTACCTCAGCACTCACCTGATTTAAGTCCTCCGTATCTGCAACACCTATAAAATTCAGCATCAGCGTATTAGAAGGTGCGAAATACAAGCTGCGCATATATTCATAAGCTACAATATCAATTCCTACCTCTTCTTTTACCTCACGAATAAGTGTGGTTTCCGCATCTTCACCTTTATTCACGTACCCTGCAAGCAATATATAATCTGGTCGGTTATACTGCTGGATCAATAGAATCTTATTCATATCCCGATTTAATACTGCTGTACTGATCGCCGTGCTAAAAATAGGGAATCTGAACATTTCGCATGCATTACAATAAGGTACCTTCCCTTCCCCATCGCTTTCTTTCATTACTAACGCTGTTCCACATTCAAGACAATATTTCAAGCTGATCTCTTCCTTCTATAATAAAGTAGTCAATACCTATTCCAGTTGCGGTGGAACACGATGCTGCGTAGCTTGTTCAAACCCATAGGCTATGGATAGGAGCGTAGGCTCACTATAGGCTTTTCCGGAAAAAACTACACCAAAGGGCCCCCGAGTAGGATCACCATCAGCATCAATAATGCCCTGTTCTACATACCCTGCCGGAACGGTAATTAACGGATACCCCAAGCGTGCCGCAATATACATACCATCTACATCACCTGGCAGTAATAATGCATCCAAACTATATTGTTCCAACACATAATCTATTCCTTGCTCGAGCGCTAGCTTTCTGTATTCTTGTTTCTTTTGCTGATACTCTTCTTCGGTTAAAGTTACTTCCTCTGACCTAGTTAATGTGTCTTGCCCATATTGTAATGCGATTTCAGCATGGATCTCATTATACGCTATCAGTTCTTGCAAAGAGTGAATCGGAACGGAATCATCTACCCCAGATAAATACGCATTGAGCCCCTTTTTAAATTCATAACAGATCACATCATTATTCCAGTTTTGTTGTTCAACGTAAAGCGTAACCGGATCTATAATCGTAGCTCCTTCATTCTTCAAAGTCTGGATAGCTGCTTCCATAATTGAAAGTCGCTCTGCATCTAAATGGTTATAATAATGCCGTGGGATGCCTATTCTTGCTTGCCGTATAAAGCTTTTATCTAGAAATGGAGTATAGTCCGTAAAAGCATGCTTCTCGCTCGATAATGTTGCTTCATCCTTGTCATCTACTCCCGTTAATGCCCCCAAAATAATCGCCGCATCCGTAACCGTTTTAGCAATAGGTCCAGGAGTGTCTTGGCTAACTGAAATAGGAATCACTCCAGTACGACTGACTAATCCGACCGTTGGTTTGATCCCGACGAGAGCATGCTGACAGGCTGGCCCAACAATTGACCCCGCGGTTTCCGTTCCGATCGACGCTGCTGCCAAATTCGCCGCAATAGCTGCCGCAGGTCCAGAACTAGATCCGCTGACAAATACGCTCCCCGGTCCGTAAGGATTCAGCACTAGCCCTCCCCGGGAGCTATACCCAGCTGGCATTGAACTAGACATAAAGTTAGACCACTCCGACATATTCGCCTTTCCAAGCAAAACAGCTCCTGCCGACCGAAGTTTCGCAGCTACGAAGGAATCTTTTGCAGCGAATGATCCTGCTAAAGCTATTGACCCAGCACTCGTATGCATTTTATCCGCGGTATCTATATTATCCTTCAACAATATAGGAATACCGTGTAGACTTCCCCGACTTCCTTGTTCCCTACGTTCAATATCCAGTGCTCTAGCGATGTCTTTAGCCTCTGGATTGATTTCTAAGATTGCGTTTATGTCTATATCGTACTTATGAATCCGTTCCAAATAGGCTGCTACCAAATCTTCTGAGCTGACTACGCCTGCTTCCATAGCCGCTTGCAGCTTTGCAATATCCGCTTCTATTATCCATTCCTGAATTTTGATCTTCATCAGAACAGCTCCTTCAAGTATAATCGCCTTCGGCGTCCTTATAAGGACGGTAAGCGTTTAGCGAGAAATATAAGGATAAAATATAGCGTGAAACGTATACTTTCTTATATTTCAAAATAATGTAATTCTCCCTAGCATAAACCTACCATAAATGATTAGCTCAAGGACATGACGAATTTGACTATAATTATTTAAACCTGTGATTTGACTCCCTCGGCTACAGATGATAGGGTATTTTCGAAGTTAAATTTTTCCGGGAGGGAATGCCCATGACGGAAGTAAAGCTTAGTATCGGATACGACGAATTCGAAGAAGGCCAAAGAATTGGCACTGAAATTGAGAAACTTAGTAGCAGCCCTGAAAGTTCTTCGCTGACAAGTCTAATTATCGGTGATTGGGGGCAAGCCTACGAAAATAGTTCAGAAGAAGTTGTAGAGTCACTGGTTACGCATAGTGCTAGTTTCCCTGCTTTGCGCAAGCTTTTCATAGGCGAGATGGGCTATGAGGAATGCGAGATTTCTTGGATTACCCAAAGTGATCTATCGCCGTTGCTCCCTGCTTTTCCAGAGCTACAGTCACTCACGATTCAAGGTGGGAATGAGCTGAGCCTCTCAGAACTCAAACACGACAAGCTAGAAGAACTGATTATTATAAGTGGAGGCTTAGGTAAAGCCGTTCTTGAACAGATTGCAACTAGCCAATTGCCGAATTTGCGCAAGCTGGAGCTATATCTCGGCGTAGATAACTACGGATTTGACGGCAGCCTAGCAGATCTTCTCCCTCTTATAGAAGTAGGAAAGTTCCCTAAGCTTACTTATCTAGGTTTAAAAAATAGCCAGATCCAAGATGAGATCGCAGGTGCATTAGCTAATGCTCCTATTCTGGATCAGCTAGATACGCTCGATCTATCACTCGGTACCCTAAGCGATGAGGGGGCGGAATTGCTTCTAGCCAGCGACAGAATCAAAAAATTAAAAGCATTAAACCTAAGCCATCATTATATGTCTGACGAGATGATTAACCGCTGGAAGCAAAGTGGATTGCCTGTTGATGTTAGCGACAAGCAGGAAAGCGATGATGAGGAAGACTGGCGTTATCCTTCCATCACAGAGTGAGCCTCTCATGAGGCCGATGATCGTTATCGGTATTCCCGGTGATAAACGGACTAGCGGCATCCAGCAAGCGCGTTCCGATCTTGGAATGCCCCCTGCCATTATTTTATCGTACGCTGAGTTTCTGCAAGGAAGATCGTTAGGTGATCTTATGGAAGAGCAGAAGAAACAGATATCCCGTCAGTCCTCCGTTTATAACGGAGTAGATCTCAGTGCAGCTCCCCCGCTACTGAGACTGGAATCGCCTGGCAGCAGCTTCGAGATAGAACGAGCCATTATCGCTCTGGGTGCACCGGATTCGGATGATATGGACGATTCCCTTCATCCCTTCGCCGATAGACCTGATCCGCGACCACTCCGCGTGAAGGTAGCCCGTCAATTGAAGGAAATGCAAGGTGTCCTGCATCATCCATCACAATGGTTCCGTGGCTACTGCCGAATGCTGGCTAGACTACAGCGAGAGGCTAACACCGCGTGTCCAGGTTCGCTGTGGTTAAATGACCCTACTGACATTGCGGCCATGACCGATAAACGCCAGACACAACAGATTCTGAGCGAGGCAGGGATTCCAATCCCTCGCCCAGTAGGCGAAGATCAGCAGCCTACGGATTATGACTCTCTCCGGGAGATGATGTTATCCCGGCGCATGCACCGGGTATTCATTAAGCTGGCCTTTGGTTCTGCCGCTTCTGGAGTGATCGCCTATCAAATCCATCCTGTGACGGGGGCCGAAATTGCCTTAACAACAGTGGGGGTCGAGGATTACATCACTCGACCACCCATTTACTATAATTCCGGTAAACTGCGACGGTACACGGATACCGCCACAATTTCGGGAATTATAAACTGGATCTACCAGCACGGTGCTTATGCTGAGCAATGGATCCCTAAAGCGGGGCTTAAGGGAAAAGCATTCGATATTCGCCAGCTAGTCGTTCTCCGCGAGGCCTGCCACGCGGTTGCTCGGGTCAGCCCTACACCAATTACGAATCTGCATTTACGCAACCAGCGGATGTCTCTTTCGGAAGCCGGTCTGTCTGAATCCGTACAGGAGCAGGTGCGGAATACCGCTGTGCAAGCACTGGCTGCTTTTCCCCGTTCCGGGGTAGCCGGAATCGATGTACTCGTCTCCGGGGGTTCACAGCAATGTTTTGTCGCGGATGTCAATCCATTTGGCGACTTGCTGTACGATGTGAAATACCGCGGCTGCAGCACCTACGAATGGGAAATGAAGGTATTGTCGGCTAGAGACTATATCACACCTCCCTCCACACCGCTTATAAAGGAAGGATTATCTTAATGGATATGAACACCATCGTCGGCACTCATGACATTCTTATGATCACACTCGATACTCTTCGTTATGATGCTGCTGTTATGGAAGAATCAAACTGCCCGAACTTGTGCGGAACCGGATCATGGGAGAAAAGACATACCCCAGGCAGCTTTACCTATGCGGCTCATCACGCCTTCTTCGGCGGTTTTTTGCCTACTCCAGCCACAACGGATAAGACGGAACATATCCGAATGTTCCATTCCCGAAACACCGGAATGAAGACGCATCCCCATACCTGGCTGTTCGATACACCTGATATCGTTTCCGGGCTTGCTGCCGAGGGCTACCGTACGGTTTGTATTGGGGGCGTTATTTTTTTCACCAAAAAAAATCCACTCGCGCGTGTGTTACCAAGCTATTTCCAGCAAAGCTACTGGCGGATGACGTTTGGGGTCACCAATCCGCGTTCCACAGAGCATCAGGTGAATCATGCCTTGAAGCTGTTGAAGGATACTCCGGGCGAACAAAGATTGTTCATGTTCCTCAATGTCTCAGCCATCCACGGGCCGAACCATTATTTTATACCCGGTGCTAAAAAGGACTCCGTAGACAGCCAGCGCGCCGCACTCCGCTATGTGGATGGTGAACTGGGCCGGTTGTTCGATGCCTTCCGGGAACGCGGTAATCCTACCTTCTGTCTGGCGTTTTCTGATCATGGAACCGCTTTTGGCGAAGATGGCTATCAAGGGCATCGCTTGGCTCACGAGACCGTATGGAACGTCCCTTATCGGGAATTTATTTTATAAAAGGAAAGGATGGAGAACTGTTATGACGTTATCGTCCTTCTCTTTAGAAGAGCTTCACCAATGGAAAGACAATATTACTGCTAACCCTTACCGATCTTATCTGTATTCCTATCCACACAAAACAGCTTACAGGGATCTACAGCCTCCGATACCACTAGAATCCTTATGGCGAGATGAGCCTGCAGAATCTTTTTTTCTATATATGCATATCCCGTTTTGCGGTGCTCGCTGTGGATTCTGCAACCTGTTCACCTTGCCTGATAAACGCGCGAATGTTCACGCTACATACGTAGACGCGCTAGAACGTCAAGCCAAGCAGTGGGCCGCGTTCACCAAACATAAGCCGTATGCCCGTTTCGCGATTGGTGGTGGAACACCTACATTATTGGCGGCAGATCAATTGCGCCGTTTGTTCCACATTGCCGTTGATACGATGGGCCTAGATACGAGCTCAGCCTCCATCTCGGTGGAAACTTCACCGGAGACGATCACCGAAGAGAAGCTGAATATTCTAAAAGAATATACGGTGGATCGGGTCAGTATGGGCATTCAAAGCTTTGTCGCGGCTGAATCGGCGGCCATCTATCGCCCACAAAATCCGGATGAGGTGTATCGCGCACTGGAGCTGCTGGGAAAATATGATTTTCCCATTCTAAATTTGGATTTGATCTATGGTCTTCCGGGGCAGACCGTCGATTCTTGGCTGTATTCGCTAAATCAGACGCTTAGCTATGATCCTGAGGAAATCTTTATTTATCCGCTCTATACCCGTGAGCATACCATCGTAAAGCCTGATGATATCCAGCGTCAGGAAGATATTCGCCTAGACTGCTACAAGGCCGCTGGGCAGCTGCTTAAAGCCAGAGGTTATCGCCAATATTCCATGCGCCGTTTCGCCAAGGAAACCGCAGGAACGGATAAACGCATTCTTGACTACAGCTGCCAGGAAGAAGGAATGGTCGGGCTAGGCTGCGGGGCTAGGTCTTATACCCGCAATGTGCATTACGCTTCCCGTTATGGGGTGAGCCGTAAAGCAACCGAGAGCATTATTGCCGATTACGTCAGTGCAGATCGTTACGATACGGCAGATTACGGAATTGTGCTAAGTCTAGAAGAACAGAAGCGCCGCTTTATTCTAAAGGCGATTTTACATAGTGAAGGTCTGAGGCTTGAAGATTATAGTCTGCGCTTCGGAAATTCACTCTGGAGTGATTATCCTGAACTGTCTAACCTGCTTCATACCGGCTTAGGGAAAGAAGAAGATGGAGTATTACGCCTCACTACTGAAGGCATGGGCTACTCCGATTCCATCGGTGATTGGTTTATTTCAGGAGAGATACGAGAGCAGATGGAAAGGTTCGTATTGCCATGAATGCGGTCCTCTACTACCGTGGGTCTCTCACCTCCTGCAACTATGACTGCCCCTACTGTCCTTTCGGCAAAACAAGAGACAGCGCAGCCACTCTCGCGAAGGATCGACAAGGATTGGAAACCTTTGTCGAGTGGGCCTCTCTGCAAGGTACAGCGGGCCATCGGTTGTCTATCTTTTTCAATCCTTATGGCGAAGGTCTGATTCATCGCTGGTACAAAGAAGCGATGGTCTTGCTCTCCAATATGGAGCATGTGGAGAAGGTAGCGATTCAGACGAACCTTTCAGCAAATCTTGACTTCATTCATAAGCTGAATCGAAACAAGGCTGCCTTTTGGGCTACTTACCACCCCGGACAGGTGAGCGAGGATAAGTTTCTAACGCAATGCATGACTTTGTATGAGAATAATGTGCCTTTCAGTGTAGGGAGCGTTGGGATCCGCAGCGCCTTTCCTGCTATAGCCTCGCTTCGCGCAGCATTACCGGAGAGTGTATATCTATGGGTCAATGCTTATAAAGATAAACCGGATTACTATACTGCCGAGGATCTTTCCATTCTTAGCAAAATTGATCCGCATTTTGCTGTGAATGCTATGGATTACGAGAGCCTTGGTCAAACCTGCAACGCTGGAAATGAAGTCTTTTATGTACAAGGCGCTGGACTGGTGAAACGCTGCTATAAGGACAGAGGTGTCATAGGCAATCTCTACCGCGATGGCTTGGAAGGCCTATCCGCTGTAAGAGCCTGCCGAATGAAGGTATGCGACTGTTATATCGGTTATATTCATATGCCAGAGCTGAAGCTGCACAACATCTATGGATCAGGTCTGCTCGAACGGATCCCTTATGGCGCTATGAATCATTGAGGCGAGAATTTGCAGTAAGGTTAACTGCATGTTAAATTTCAAGAAATAGAGCCCTGTCAGTATTTCTAGACAGGGTTTCTTGTCTTCGTGTGGAATATCAAAAGTAGCCCTCGTCTACAGGGCGACAGCAAACACTAAGTTGGAGGGATGAATAGCTGATGAAAAACATTATTAATTTTGCGCATCGCGGCGCATCGGCAGTGTGTCCGGAAAATACTATGGCAGCGTTCCGCAAAGGTCTTGAGTTAGGTGCAACCGGGATTGAAACCGATGTACAAATGACCAAGGATGGCGGGCTTGTTCTTATTCATGATGAAACCCTAAACCGTACGACAAGCGGAAGCGGCTATGTGAAGGATAAAACCCTTGCAGAAATTCTGGAAGTGGACGCGGGCTCTTGGTTCAGTCCCGAGTTCAAAGGCGAGAAACTCCCCTTGCTAGAAGATTTGTTAGATCTGCTGCAAGGTCGAGATACAGTACTGAACATCGAGTTTAAAAATGGTACTTTCTTTTACCCGGGTATGGAGGAAAAGGTTATCGCGGCTGTACGGGAGTTCAAGATGAGCGATCGCGTGATTTTTTCGAGCTTCAACCATTATTCACTAGCTCACAGTAAAACGATCGCACCTGAGATCAAGACAGGAATTCTATACGGGGAAGGTCTGTATCGTCCTTGGGATTATGCAGCTTCGCTTGGCGCAAACGCACTACATGCTTATCATCAAGCGGTACTTCCTGATTTCGTCGAAGAAGCAGCTAAGCATGGCATCGCTTATCATCCTTGGACCGTTAATGATCCAGAGCGGATGAAGGCTTTAATCGAAGCTGGAGTGTCAGGTATTATTACAGATCATCCAGATGTGCTCGCTGGGCTTCTAGCTAAATAATAAGGGAGTGTGACTGTGTGAAAAAAGTCTGGTTGCTCGGATTCGGCTTTTTCAGCATCAGCATTACGTGGAGTCTGTATAACGCATTTGTACCCTTTTTTCTAGAAAAATACGTACATAGTGTGGCACTTATCAGCTTCTTGATGACGATTGATAATTACTTTGCCTTATTCCTGCAGCCTTGGATTGGCAACCGTAGTGACCGCACTACCTCGCGTTTTGGACGCAGAATGCCTTATCTTATGATCGGTATGCCTTTCGCTGCCGTGCTAACCATGCTGATTCCGTTTCATACCGGACTATTTACACTTCTGTTGTTTATGATGCTAATGAATCTGGCCATGAGCTTATACCGTTCACCAACCGTCGCCCTTATGCCGGACATTACGCCAGAAGAGCAGCGTACAAAGGCCAACGGGCTGATTAATTTCATGGGTGGGTTCGGTTCTATACTCGCTTTCGGCGTAGGTTCGATCCTGTATAAATCAAATCCAGCGCTTCCGTTTATCGTTGCTGGACTGATTACCTTGTTATGTCTGTTTATCGTATCACGCTTCATAAAAGAAAATCGGGATGGCGTAAACGTGCAAATGGAGCTTCCTTCAGAAGCAGCTACTGCCACCAAGCCAACTCGTATTTCCTTTCGAAGTCAGCTTGACCGTACCACAGTATTTTTGCTAGCGGCGATTTTCTTCTGGTTCGTAGCATATCAAGGCGTTGAGACACTGTTTACCTTATATGGCAAACATCATCTCGGCCTAAGCGAACAGGCGGCCTCCTTCTCGCTCACTTTCTTCTCTTTGGCCTTTGTGCTGTTCGCCATTCCGAGCGGTTGGCTGGGCGGAAGATTCGGGAAGAAAAAAATGATCATCATCGGCGTATGCGGACTAATGACCATTTTTGCTCTCGTCGGTTTTGCAAAGGACTTATTGCTCCTTCGAGGGTTACTGTTGCTAGGTGGAGTCTTCTGGGCTTGTATTAATATCAATTCCTATCCTTATGTTGTGGCAACAGGGACAGAAGAGAGCATTGGTACACGAACTGGGATGTATTATCTCGTCTCTTCCCTTGCGGCCATCAGTTCGCCTCCACTATTGGGACTTATGATTGATATCTTTGATTACTCGATCCTGTTCTACGTGGCGGCGATTAGTATGGCAGTTGCTCTTGTCTGCTTGTTCCTCATGAAAGGCCGCAAGGATGTGACTAACAGCATTCATTCACCTGGCGCATAATTTCATTTCAAGTAGAATAGTTAGTCCAATAAAAATAGCGGCAGTCTAGGACCTATTGTAGAGGTCCATGGCTGCCGCTTGTATTTTATACCAACTCATTCTAATTCTTATAGACGGAGTAACGCCCCGTACCAAGCTGTTTGGCAGCGTACATCGCTGTATCTGCTTCATTTAGCAGTCTAAAATGATCTACCTTACCATGACTTATGCTGATCCCTATACTCATGGATACGAACAAGTTATGTTCGCCAAGCTGGTAACTCTTAGTCGTCTTCTCCAGAATCCGCACAGCAAGCTGCTCCGCTTCCTTCTGAGTGCTACCTTTGGCGACAATCACAAATTCATCCCCGCCGACGCGGAAAATATGACGTTTTCTTTTGCTGGAGAATTGAATTAGATTTTTACCCACTTCTTGCAGCAGTAAGTCCCCCACATGATGCCCCAAGCTGTCATTGATCGATTTGAAACGATTCAGATCCAGAAACAAAACAGCAAGCTGCTCATTTACTTTGCATCGATCCCAAAAATGATCCATTCCATTCTTATTCAATAACCCCGTTAAAGCATCCTTATACGCCAGTTCTTTCAATTGCTCTCTTTCAGCCAATACTAGATTCATGCGTGTAAGTAAAAACATGCATAGGGCTATCGTAAGACTATAGACCATCAGCGGTATAATAACCCCATCATCGTCCACTTCATTTCCCAGTAAGGTTTCTACACCTAGCTGGTGCATGACCCATAGGGAGGCGACGATAATGATCACGGAAAGACCGGTATGAATCGCTCTTTTTTGAGGCGTTTTAGATGAAATATCCCGGTAAAGTCTTAGCACTAAATAACCGGCCGCTGCTGCGATGAGAATGGAGAATAACGTTTGTAAGTAAATCTGGACCTCTGCCACCTTAAATTCGCACATCCTTCTGACTACAAAAATGATTAACTATCTGAGCAATTACTATATTAAAATGCTCTGAACATTATCTGAACACTAATTATATCTTCAAATGCCGTGCACAATTGTATAGTTCGCAATTCCATGTCGAATCGGATTTAATAATCCGAGTGATAGATGTATTACTCAGCAAAACAGTTACATTCAGTTCTGGAAAAAGTCTTCTAAGACTACTCCGTAAAATCGCACCATGGCTAACGACCAATATACGACTGCCCGGATGTTTCTCCGCGATATCTTCGATAGCCTGACTGCCTCTGATCTCACTAGCCTCCGGACTTTCCAGTCCCAAATCTAACTTCTTCCACTCACTTCCCCATCGTTCAACGCGATCTTGTTCCGTAGTACCTTCAATCTGCCCTGCGTTCATCTCACGGATCCCTGGTACTAAACCGGCGATCTCCATGCCAAGCCTTGTTGCAATTACCTCTGCTGTTTGTCGCGCTCTAAGCAGATCACTCGAATATAAATAGTCCCATTGTTCAGTGCTGAGCCGTTCAGCAAGAAGAACCGCCTGCTGCACACCCTCAGCATCCAATGGATTATCCGTATGCCCTTGCGCTCTGCCTTCTTTATTCCACGCGGTACTTCCATGGCGAATTAAACCTATTGTAGTCATAAAGATCTCCCTTTAGTTGTTGAGTTCTAGTACTATTCTTGTAATGGTATCTACATTCTATCAGAATCTTTCCATGGATATTTGAAAAATGAGGTTATCCATGTTTTAGAACTTGAGGTATAATAAACCTTACCGCTTTTTACATCAGCTACAGGATAAGGAGATTTTGGTTAATATGAAAAAGTTATTGTTTCCGTTCTTTCTCGCATTTCTACTATGTTTGGTTCCGGTTTATACAGTTTGTTCCTCCACTGCTGGTGCTGCTCCGGTTCCGAAAAACACCGTGTATGTGACCAAGAATAATCACTCGTACATCCCGCTGCGTCTCTTAAATAATTTCACTGGTATACATGCTGAAATGAATGCTAGTGACAAACGTATAACCATTACGAACGCAGACACTAAGATTACACTTACTGTAGGACAAGCAGCTGCGCTAGTCAACGACAAGCCAGTCACACTAACCGATTCCGCTTTTAGTGATAACGGTACGGTATATATCCCTTTGTCCTTTATCAGCAAAACGCTGGGCTTTCAATTAGAGTGGAATCAGGAAGCCTCTTCTGTAACCCTTACTAATAACGGGATTTCATCAACGGTACCTGTACTGACTGGTGCACTTATCAAAGCAGATTCTTCCCCCGTTGTCAGTGCTAGTAAAACTTTCAAGGTGGGCGGCAGATCCTTCAAAGCCCAAACGGTTACGGTATCCCTACTGCATCCTAAAGTGAAGCTCGACGTTGTACTAGCAGGAAATACGGTGGGAAAAGTGGAAGACCTGAGCAGTCTAGCCAAGCGCAATAATGCCGTAGTGGCTATTAATGGTACGTTCTTTGATGCCTATACTAAAGGGGCCTACAAAGCTCCTTACGGTTACATGGTCAGTGGTGGAAAAATGCTCAAAAACAGCTCTGGAGATCGCCGCACGATTTTCACCTATGACAGCAATCACCTGGCCTCACTTATTCCCGGACTAGAGTTTACGAACCATTTCGCTTCCGGATCTATGGAAGGGGCTCTCCAAGCCGGACCACGTCTGCTTGTGAATGGTAAGGTATCTCTTAATGTTGCGGCAGAAGGCTTCAAAGATGCCAAAATCTTAACAGGCGGCGGAGCCCGCAGCGCACTCGGCCTCACTCGCGACCACAAGCTAATTCTGCTAACTACTGGTGGAGCTACTATCCCACAGCTCGCAGAAATGATGAAGCAGGCTGGAGCGTATCAAGCCATGAATCTGGATGGCGGCGCATCGAGCGGATTATACTACAATGGCAAATATCTCACGACCCCTGGGCGCCAGATTAGCAACGCAATTGTGGTTAAATATCAATAGAATGATCTAGCCAGCGGCACGAACGAGCGTTGTGCTAGGTTCGGCTTCTACTTCTAAGAATACTTTTTTTGATGCATCTATTGCAGTTTGTGCAATAGATGCATTCTTTTTTATAGGAAAATAGGATTCTGTTGTACTTTGTACATTAGAATTCGACCTATTTGTAATAATAAGACGTTTTGGTAACCAATTGGTTGCAGGATGTGCAATAGAATCAAATCCCAATGTCTTTTTGATAGAATCTATTGTACAAAGTGCAACTATTCCTCGTGAAACTCTCTCCAGATTTTTTTAAATGTATTTCGTGCAATTAAATTCCTACTTTTCCTTTCACAGCGCATAATCTCTACTTTATAGCTGCACTAAGCTAATCTCCTCCTCATATTATTTTTCGGCAGCAAGACATCCTTTTTGCATAATTTTCCTAGTCCGTGTTACTGTATAACCGTGTGAACCATTGCATTCTTATATTTGATCAAAGGAGCACAACTATGGAGACTATTCTAATCATAGAGGACGATGCTAAGCTCGCAAGCCTTCTAAGCACGTATCTATCTAAATATGAATTTCGTACGGTGATAGTAGAGGATTTCAACAGGGTATTGGAGATTTTTAATGACACCCATCCTGACCTTGTTCTGCTGGACGTTAACCTGCCTAAATACGACGGGTTTTATTGGTGTCGCCAGATTCGCACTACCTCACTCTGCCCTATTCTTTTCATATCCGCTCGGGATAGTGGAATGGATCAGGTGATGGCGCTAGAAAATGGCGGGGATGATTACATCACCAAGCCTTTTCATTATGAAGTCGTACTTGCCAAAATCCGCAGCCATTTACGCAGAGCTTACGGCTCTTACTCACAAATTCAAGAGGAACGGACGCTCCAAGCCGGAGAACTAATTCTTTATCCTGAGCGGTATGTGATTCAATATGGCGGACATACTAGCGAGCTGACACAGAAAGAAGCGGTTCTACTGGAAGCCTTATTGCTAAAAGAAGGACGAGTTGTTAACCGGGAGCGTCTGCTAGATCTCATGTGGAAGGATCAGCATTTTATAGACGACAATACTTTAAATGTGTACATAACCCGTGTCCGCAAAAAGCTCAAGGATCTCGGTCTTGGCGATATTGTGGAAACCGTAAGAGGCGCTGGCTATCGGCTTATTGTCACTAAGGATATGCCATGAAGCTATTTTGGAGAGACCAGCTTCCATTTATCCTATTCTACCTGCTTCAAGTACTGCTTGTTCCACCACTATATTGGCTGACAGGTGAGGATAGACCCCTCTCGATCATGCTCTATGGCATAACCCTGAGCACTGCAGTTCTTCTCTTGTATCTTGGCTACCGATACGCTCAGCACCGGAGATTATACGCAGCCTTAAGTAATCCCAAGAATATGCTAGAGGAACATCTTGTTTCCTTAGGAGACACCCCGCTACCAGAAGCGATCCATGAGTTATTACAGCTTATTGACCGCCAGTATCAGGAGCAGGTAAATGGGCATGTCCGCCAAATGGATCAGCATATCGTATTCATGAACCGCTGGGTTCATCAGATGAAGACCCCACTTTCAGTCATTCAGCTTTCGCTAGAGGATCTTGAGGATGAGGCTGCTATAAGTATTCAGGAGGAATTGGAACGTCTGCGCAGAGGGCTGGAAATGGTGATTTATACTTCAAGGCTGGATCAATTTGAGGATGATTTCCAAGTGGAGCCGCTAGTTCTCAGTAAAGTGGTTAGTGAATCTGTAGCTGAGAACCGCAGGCTTTTCATCCGAAGAGGCATAAAAGTAAATATACAAATCAATCCTAACTTCACCGTATATAGTGATGCCAAATGGTTAATGTTTATGCTAACCCAAATCTTAACCAATGCTGTGAATTACACCTCCGGCAACGATAAAACCGTAACTCTTTCATCAAAGCACATCGGAACGGATTTCTTACTTAATATTACAGATCAAGGTATCGGCATTTCTCCTGAAGACCTCAAACGAGTGTTTAATCCATACTTCACCGGTGAACGTGGACGCCAATACCATGAGTCAACAGGAATGGGACTGTATCTAGTGCGAGAAATTTGCATCCGGCTAGGACATACTGTGGAGCTTCAATCTAAGCTTGGAGAAGGCACTACAGTCCAAATTACATTTCACAACAGTGACCATTTACAGAAATAAGATCGGAGGGTACTTCTAGTCATACTTAACTTATGGCTACGGAGTCCCTCTTCTTTATGTATGGCCTACTCGCTTCACGTACGAACATAACCTTAAACGGGTTGTAAGATAACGTTAAGGTAAATCCATAGCAGCACATAGCCCGATCTTGTAAATTATATACATAACACGTCCCCGCTTAAGGACGGATGAAATTAGATTGTAATGGAAGGAATGATAGGAATGGATGTTTTAGAAGTCAAGGGTCTTAATAAGGTATATCCGGGCAAAGTAAAGACACAGGCCCTCACCGATATTCATCTTAGTATTGAAAGTGGCGAATTTGTTGGCATCATGGGCCCCTCAGGGAGCGGCAAAACCACTCTGCTTAACATGGTGTCTACCATCGATCAACCCTCCTCAGGTGAGGTAAATATCAATGGCAGCAATCCTTATCTTTTGAACAAAAAAGACCTTGCTCACTTTCGTCGCAGAGAACTCGGTTTTGTATTTCAAGACTTTAACCTCCTGGAGACTTTAACGGTAGCCGAAAATATCGTGCTTCCTCTAACGCTGGATAATCGCAAGCTCTCCGAAATGGAAGCCTTGCTGCAAAAGGTCGCTGCACGCTTGAACATTACGGAAATTTTGAATAAACGCACCTATGAAATATCCGGCGGACAACGGCAGCGGACAGCGATTGCCCGTGCCATTATTACTTCGCCTTCGATCATTCTAGCAGATGAACCCACAGGGGCACTTGATTCTAATTCCTCACGAATTGTGATGGAGTCGCTAGAGGATATTAACTGCAAAGAAGGCACTACGCTAATGCTCGTGACACATGATCCGCTGGCAGCGAGCTACTGCAATCGGATTATTTTTATAAAAGATGGGAAGCTAGCAGCCGAAATTCACCGGGGAGATAACCGCCAAGCCTTCTTCCAAAAAATTATCGACACACTTTCATTCTGGGGAGGGAATAGTCATGAACTTTCCTCAATTCGCGTTTAACAATGTGAAGCGTAATTCTCGGGCGTATTTTGCCTTTTTCTTAAGTAGTGCTTTTATGGTCATGATCTTCTTTTCATATTCCGTCTTTATTTATCATCCTGGGGTTGCCAGTATCGAGCTAGGTACAAATTCAGCCGCTGGTATGAAAATCGCTTCTTATATTGTGTTTGTCTTTGCTTTCTTTTTCGTTCTTTACTCGATTAGTGCATTTCTGAAACTTCGTAATCTGGAGTTCGGCATACTAATGATGTTAGGTGCACGTTCCGGTCAGATCAACAAACTGATTCTTATAGAAAATATGCTGATCGGACTACTATCCATAGTAACAGGTATGTCTTTCGGCATGCTTTTATCCAAGTTATTTTTGCTGCTCAGCACGACCATGATGGGAATGGATCATTTACCCTTCTATTGGCCAGTTAAACCGCTGTTGATCACATCTATTTCGTTTATCTCACTGTTTCTGGTCATCTCTATCTTCACATTGTTATTTATCCGCAAACATCAAGTCCTTGATCTGTTAAAAGGGAGTGTTAAACCTAAAAAGGAGCCCCGTGTGTCTTGGCTGCTCTCACTCCTTGGGCTTCTGTTATTGACGGCAGGGGCACTCGCCATTCGAAAGCAATTGTCTCCAATTACGTTATTAGTTGCTGCTGTCACGGGGATCGCAGGTACCTATTTCTTCTACTCTCAGCTGTCCGTACTCGGAATACGTCTGCTTAAACTAAGCCGCAAGCGACTTTGGCGCGGAACCAACCTGTTATGGATTTCCGAGATGAGTTACAAGATCAAAGATAATGCAAGAATGCTGTTTCTTGTAACGGTTGTAACCTCGCTTGCTTGCATGGCGTCAGGATTTATTTTATCGATTAATCAAGCAAACGTAGAACTCTATAAAAATAGTCCATTCGCTATGGAGTATTCGATTTATAAACCAGGGAAAACTCCCCCTGACTTAGAACCCATTCATAATAAATTACAAAACGCTAAAATGGAGTATACAGAGAATAAAATCGAGCTAATCTCTGCCTCCATTCAGAGTCTGGGTAAAGAAGCTACCCAAAGCATTGATTTAATATCCTGGTCCCAGTTCAATCAGTTAACTTCAAAAATGGATATGTCCGAAGTTGCTCCCTTATCTGACAAAGAAGCTGTCTTACTGCTAAACCCTCAGGTGGATTCACAGAACTATACTATTAATCAAAAGATTCTGCTGAAGGTTCAAAACGATGCGGAGCTTATGCTGAAAGAGGTACGAATTCCGAAGAGCCATCCCATGGGGCAATATTCAAGCTCACTCTTAATTGTAGATGACAGCTTGTACAAGAATATCTCTTCTTCAGCAGCGAAGTACACGAGATCATATGTGAAATATCTATATAAAATCCCTGCTTGGGACGGTCCACTACCTGTGGATACCTCACCTGAAACCATCATCACCAATGAACTGATCCAGTGGAGTAGAGATTCCAACAATACCAACAATCAATATATCTCCATATTAAATGCTCGAGCAGATGATTATCTAACTACCAAACAAGGCACGGCTATGCTTAGCTTTATAGGGATCTTTATCGCGCTTATCTTCTCACTTTCTTCAGCCAGCTTCCTCTTCTTCAAGCTTCATACTGAGCTGAATGCAGATAAGCAAATGTATAATGCCTTGTCTAAAATCGGTTTAAGCGTCAAAGAAATGTCTGCTTCTGCCACCAGACAAATCTCTGTGCTGTTCTATATTCCGATCATTGTCGCTACCATCCAGACGCTTGTCGTCATCCGACCGGTATTGAAGCAAATTAGTATCACGAATGTAACGGTACCTGTCCTAATTACATCTGGTGCATTCCTTGCTGTGCAAACTATATATTTCATCATAGCGCGATCACGCTACATACAAAGTCTCAAGAAGATGATGGTATAAAGAATATGGTGAAAAGAATCGTAACACTCGATGTGCTCCGTGGCTTTGCTCTAATGGGTATCATCTTCATAAACATTCGTCAGATGGTATTCGGTACGATGGAATTTAACTCGCTCGATTTGCAGATTATTCGTTTTCTTGATGTAGCAGTGGATCACCGATTTTTTGTGATATTCTCATTTTTATTCGGTGTTGGCTTTCAGTTATTCTTATCCCGGGCTGAAGCTAAAGGGGAGTCTAAGCCCCGTTTATTATTTCTGCGTAGGCTGTTCATTTTATTTCTAATCGGTCTGGTGCACCATTATTTCCAACCCGGTGAAACCTTGCTCATCTATGCAGTCATTGGACTGATTCTCCTTCCTTTTTATAAGTTAAAGTCAAGTTTTGTATTGATTGCAGGCATTGTGGTCACCCTTGCAGGTCTCTACTTAGGCCCGATAGTGGTAACGTTTGGTATGTTTCTGCTTGGGCATTGGAGTGGTCTGATTGGATTATTTCAGAATCCGTCACGGTATAAGCTAGGATTACGGATCACCCAAGTGGTTTCTCTGCTGCTAATCATTCCGATGTATTTTGCGCAACAGAGTATCATGGATAAAACAGGCGCTCTGGATGTAGCTTTCGCAGTAGGCGGACTTCCAGTCAGTATTTTTTATGTGACAACGCTAACCCTACTCATGCGCCATGGAGTTGTACAGAAACTACTTGCGCCCCTAGCTTCTCTAGGCAGAATGGCTTTAACCAATTATTTATTGCAAACCGTTATTATACTAACACTATCCAATCTGCTAGATTGGCCTGGTACAGTGCATGTATCGACACAGATGATTGCAGCGGCGGCCATACTGCTTCTACAAATCATATCTAGTACCCTTATTTTCAAACGGTTCCGGATGGGACCGGTAGAATATTTATGGCGACTCGGAACTTATGGCAAAAAACGTATGGTTAAACAGCAATAAGATCCTATCGAAAGGATTCTGGCTGATCTATGAGCATTTTGCTATAGTTGAACTACTAATTTCTGCAGCAAGGAGGCTCCAGATTTATGTCCAAGGCTGATCATATGTTATCCATTCTTTGGATGCTCAAGCAGCGGGGAAGAACCGCCGGAGAACTAGCAGAAGCGTTAGAGATCAGTGTTCGGTCTGTGTACAGATACATCGATGCGTTATGCATCAGTGGTGTACCCGTTATTGCGGATAGCGGGCCTGGTGGCGGTTACAGCTTACCAGAGCATTTTATTGAGGCTCCATTATTCTTTGACTCCGAAGAGCAGCGTGCCCTTCTACAAGCTTCTTCTTTTGCCAGGGGGACCGGATATCCTTATGTTGAAGCTCTGGACCGAGCCCTATCCAAGCTAAAAAGATATAGCAATACCCAGCAATTAGAACAAATGGAGCGCCATGAGAATGGCATTGAGACGATCCATTCTCCTTCCCCGTCACTTAGCCACCTGATTCAGGAATTGGAATTGGGGACAGCGAATGGATACACCCTACAAATGGAATATCGTAAGGGTAATGGAGAAACCAAATCATCCCGTGCCATTGATCCTTACGGACTTGTACTCTGGAAGGGCCAATGGTACTCCGTAGCTTACTGCCACGAGCGACATGAAATTCGTAGTTTCAGGGTGGATAGAATCATTGAACTGCACCGTACAGAAACTGTGTTCGCTCGTCCTGCTGACTTCTCTGCACGTGATTTTTTGTTAAAGAGCTTACTACCTGCACGTAATACTGAAGAGAAACTAGTTACAGTAGTCATCGCATCCGACGAGGGAGTCTTGAATGATCTATGCAGTCATTGGTTGTTCGGACATACGCTGGTACAGCGCATGGAAGGACAAGCCCGCTTTCAAGTGGACGAAACTTCTTTACTGACTTATGCACCCTATTTCTTGTTGCCTTATGGAACCACATTACGCATCATGGAGCCTTCCTCACTAAGAGAAAGACTAGCCTCCATAGCCTCCAATTTAGCAGCTCATTATAAGACATAAATTACTTTAGGATCACTGACCGTAGTTGTCAGTGATCCTTTTGTATAGTGTAAATGAGTCTGAGGGAATAAATGAACCTATAAATCAAGGAGGAATAACGAATGAAGGAACTACACTATGAATTTTATATTGGCGGAACACCTGAGCAGGTATGGGAAACCTTAATCTCTCCGGAAGCTACGAAGCAGATTTATTACGGCAGCGTTATTCGTTCAACCTTCAAAGAAGGAGAATTACTGGAATACATCGGACCGGGTGCAGATGGAGATGAAACGCTGCATGTCTATGGGACTCTGCTGGAGTTCACCCCACAAAAAGCACTGCGTTTCACACATAAGGTCGGCCCCTCCTATCATAAAGGACATGAAAGATATGAGTCGCGTATTTCTTGGCTGCTTGAACCAGTGGGCGGAACTACTAAACTCACGCTTATCCATGATGAATGGCATCCTGAAGATCCTTCGTATGCAGGCAGCATCAGCGCTTGGTGGCAGGTTCTAAGTAATACCAAGACTTTAGTAGAGACTGGACGCACGCTTGATTTTGGAAGCTGGACGTAACTTCACGGCTAATAAAAACTTGGATTAGACTATCCCAATTAAAGACAAGCCTATAAGTAGACTCAACCTTAGCCCCTCGGCTGGAGAGCGCAAGCCTTCTTTCCGTTAGGGGCTTTTTTGCGCCTAAATTAATTTTGCCTTAAGGAAACATTTTTGTTGCAGGGACAAAGTTGTTCACATATACTAATATTGTGTCAGACCACAAGAAAAATTCCAATGCACAAAATAATAACCATAAAAATACAAATATTAATAAATGAAAGAAGGGGATCTAATGTCTGGAGCTAGTATTCCTTTATCAGAAGCGGCTAAAGGAAGCACACTGCGTATCAGCGGCATTGAAGTTCAGGGTGTGCTTAGAAGAAGATTACTGGATCTCGGGTTTGTAGTCGGTAATGCCGTTGAGGTGTTACGGCGTAGTCCCTTAGGAGATCCTATAGCTTTTCGGGTAAGCAACACGACCATTGCATTACGTAGAGAAGAAAGCTCTTTAATATTTGGAGAAGTCATCGGAGGTGTAGAAGCATGAGTCATTTCACAGTCGCTTTTGCAGGCAATCCTAACACTGGCAAAAGCACGCTTTTCAATCTGCTGACCGGCATGCGCCAACATACAGGAAACTGGGCAGGTAAAACCGTCATTACTGCTGAAGGCGAGTTTAAGCATAAGGACCATACGTACCTCGCAGTAGATCTTCCTGGTACGTATTCGCTGTACTCGAATTCTGCTGATGAAGAAGCGGCTAGAGATTATATTATTTTTGAACAGCCCGATGTGACACTAGTTGTTCTTGACGCTACCTCGCTAGAACGAAATCTCAACCTTGCCTTGCAAGTACTGGAGATTACCGGGCGGGCTGTAGTCTGCATCAACCTCATCGACGAAGCCCGTAAACTTGGTATCGACATCAATCTGAAACGTATTTCCAAACGTCTCGGCGTGCCTGTTGTAGCGATATCAGCTCGCAATAAAATCGGTATTGAGGCGTTATTGGATCAGGTGGAGCGAGTGGCTACAGGCGCATTCACTGCACAGCCACTGCGTATTACGTACAACGAGGAGATTGAACGAGGAATTGCAGAGCTTACACCGCTGGTAGAACAAACCATTGGCAGCAAATACCCGGCCCGCTGGATTGCATTGCGCCTGTTAGATGGTGATGACAGCCTTCTTACCTCACTTAAAGAGAATATGAAGAATAAAGAATTACCTGAAGTAAAGGAGGTCATCGGTCATGGAGTCACCGCATATCACTAAGGGATTAGATCCTCTAGATTCCTTGCTGTCCACCGCGAAAAAGCTCGCTGACGGCGGAGCGATACGGGATGAGATTGTCAGTGGTATCTATGGCGTATCCGCAGGCATCTGCGGGGATGCAGTCACCTATAAGGATAAGAAGAAGCTGAACAGCACTTATAAGCTAGATAATATCGTAACTTCAAAAATATGGGGATTCCCCATTATGCTCGCCATCCTCGGTATCGTATTCTGGATTACGATTGCCGGCGCCAACTATCCTTCAAGCTGGCTTGCTTCCTTCTTCGGCTTCATCGAAGGTTATCTCACTGCCGGATTTGAGGCGATCCATGCCCCCGCTTGGCTACACGGTGTACTTGTTCTGGGATTATATCGAGGAACCTCTTGGGTCATCAGCGTCATGCTGCCGCCAATGATGATATTTTTCCCAGTGTTTGCGCTGCTTGAGAATTTCGGGTATCTGCCGAGGGTTGCTTTTAACATGGATCGGTTGTTCAAAAAATCAGGTGGTCACGGCAAGCAAGCTTTGACCATGTCTATGGGTTTCGGCTGTAATGCCGCCGCGATCCTCTCCACCCGAATCATCGAATCGCCGCGTGAACGGATGCTCGCGATTTTGACTAACAATTTCGTTCCATGTAACGGCCGCTGGCCGACATTAATTCTATTGTCTTCCTTATTCATGGCAGGAGCGGCTACGACAGGCGCACTCCGTACCCTCACCACCGCCTCCGTACTTATGGGGATGGTGCTGATCGGCATCATCGTTACTCTGACGGTTTCCTGGGTCATGTCCAAAACTGCGCTACGCGGTGTTCCAACGCATTATACACTAGAGCTCCCGCCCTATCGTCGTCCACAAATTTGGAAGACCATACTTATTTCCTCTAAAGATAAGTCTCTTAACGTACTTACTCGTGCCATCGTCGTTGCTGCCCCTGCCGGTATTATCACTTGGATTCTTGGCAACCTGTTTGTTGGTGGAGATTCTGTCCTGAATCATATGGCTGCATTCTTCGATCCTTTTGCACACATGCTCGGCATGGATGGCTTTATCATCATGGCCTTTATTCTAGGACTTCCTGCGAATGAAATCGTACTGCCCATTCTGCTTATGGGCTATATGTCCTCAGGAGCTATGGTCGATATCGACAGCTTGGGCAGCATCAAAGATGTCTTTTTATCACATGGCTGGACTTGGCTGACCGCACTTAATATGATGTTGTTCTCCCTGCTCCACTATCCTTGCGGCACTACACTCGTGAACATCTATAAGGAGACGAAAAGCATGAAGTGGGCTGTTCTCTCAGCAGTCATCCCGCTCGGCATCGCCATTGGTGTTACGTTTGCTGTCGCTCAGCTTGCTCGGTTATTCGGGTGGGTGTGACGAAGCTTGTAGCATGGATTCATCTTACAGCAGCGAACTTTAACTGATTTCAACTTACATTAGCTAAATTTACCTTGTCTCACCTTACAACATCTAATGTTCACCGTATTTCACAAAATTCTGCCCTCCTTGAACTCATAATTAGGGAAATTCTCCCCCAAATTCGAACTTTATAAGCGCAAATTAAACTTTTTGCGGAAATTCTCCCTAATAAATAGTCGATTATAGGAAAAACAGGGCATTTCCGCAGAATTTTAGGGAGGAATTCCCCAATTATCGATCATATAGAGTAAAATACGATTAAATCAGGGAGATTTTCCCTAATTATCGATAATATCGAGTAAACCACGACAATTTTAAGAAGGATTTCACTTACTTCGAGTTTTGATGACCCGAGCTATACTTAAGCACCAGTACCCACACCGCCCACCACCTATTTAAGGTCAGCTCAAACAAATAAGCGGTCGCCCGAACAACTCCCGGGCGACCGCTTATTTCATCACGACATAACGTGAACCTACAGTTATAGCGTTATTTCTTACGCGTTCCACCATCTCTACGACGGTAGAGTACAGCGCCAGCTATCGCTATCAAAACGATAATGATTCCACTGATCCCTACATTCACAAGTGGAAAAGAGTCACTCTCCGCAGCTGGTTTCCCCTCAACTTCAGTCGCCCCATTATTCCCAGTTTCGGATTTCGGCGAATGGTTTGATGTTACCTCCTGAGAAGCTGTAGGAGTACCTGCCGATATACTAGGTCCAAGCTCCTTCAGATCCTCTGATGCCGAGGCAAGCAGCTTCGTTCGGCTGCATAAACTGGCCTCTAATTTACCAGAGTCATCTTCGTCATTAGCATATGCATAGACGATATAACTTTCCCCTTCCACGAATTCAAACCCACAGCTGGCAGACGATAAAGCAGTACTCAAGGTAACTTTATTCCCCTTAATTCCTTTCCAGCTGGAATCGACTTCAAAGGTTACTTTTACTGGATCCGCAGATGAGATTATAGTCCCCTTTGGCTCCTTTTTGTCCACTACTTTCCCAGTAAAGACGGCTGAACTTGACTCCAGCGCCTCAAGTGGCTCCGCAGGTACAACACAGGAACACGCATAAGTAACGGAGGGACGCACCGTCAGTAAGGCCATAAATATTAACGTTATACTTAGGAACATCATAAATGGACTGCGGAACTTGGTCTTAACCATCATAATAACCTCCTTCTTTACTCTACAGACGGAACAGAAGAAGAAAGTGTTACAACAATTTCCAAACAAGTTATACAAGTCTAATCTTTTCCATCCTAAATAGTCTTCATAAGTCCCTCATGTCTACTGTACCTACTCATAACCCTCGCGCAATTGCAATCATCCGCTGAATCCCCTCACGTAGCACCCCTTCGCTTGCAAAGGAGTAACTTATTCGAATCCTCGACCTCATCTCACCAAGCGGATCAAACAATTCTCCTGGCACAAAAGCAATCGACTGCGCCATACTTGAGACAAACAGTCGATCCGCCGAAAGATGGTCCGGCAGCTTCACCCATAAATTTAAGCCCCCTTGCGGAGGCGTCCACTCCCACCCAGTCCCAGCCAGCTCCTCCTCTACAATCTCCTTATGCACCTGAAGTGCAATGCGTAGCTTACCGAGATGCTGTTGCAAACGTGATGACGTGTAGTAATGTAGGAATATCTTCTGGTTAAGCAGCGGAGTACCATTGTCCGCGAGTGATTTGGCCGTGATCAAGCGCTCCATAAACGGATAGCGACAAGCCACCGCACAGATCCGTAAGCCTGGGGCTACATATTTACTGAAGCTGCTAATATAGATCACCCAACCTTCGGTATCGTAAGCAAAAAAGGGCGGCGGGGGCTCCTCTTCAAAATACATATCGCGGAACGGATCATCTTCGACTAACAGACAGCGATAACGCTCGGCAAGCTCGACCAACAGTTTACGTTGCTGCGCTGGCACTGTATATCCAGTTGGATTATGATGAGTCGGATTGATATAGAACATGCGCGGTCTATGCTTTTTCATCAGCGCTTCAACTTCCTCCAAGTCGTAGCCCATCGGAGTGATCTCCACCGGAACCAGCCTTGCCCCCTCCCGGCGAAAAATATCCATGGCCACACTGTAGGTTGGTCGCTCCACAAGCACCGTGTCCATAGGCCCGAGCACAATTCGTGCAATCAGATTGATCGCCTGCTGCGCACCTGAAGTAATAAGCAGCTCTTCCGAAGATAACTGTAGCCAATGCTTCTTCCGAAAATGACGACTTAGCGTCTCCCGTAACTCCTCATCTCCCTGAACCGAAGAGTACGTCCCCATGACCTTGGGATATAAATCGAACACTTTTTTGACATAGTCGGATAGAAAAAGATTTGGCAAAAGACCTGGATCAATCAGCGCCTGTGAGAACTGATACTTAGCAGGCATTCTCTGTATATCCGAAAGAGGATTAGTGAGCGCATAGGCAGTCACTGCTGCTCCTTTTTCTACAATAGGAACCAAGCTAACAGGCGATACGTAATAACCTGATTTATCTTTTACATAAACTTTTCCATCCTCTGTCAGCATTCTATACGCTTTGAATACTGTCAGTCGATGTACCTGTAATTCCTCCGCTAGCAGCCGTATAGAAGGAAGCTTATCATGTGCCCCCCACTCCCCTCGCTCCATGCGATTCACTAGAAATTCATATACCTGCCGAAACAAGGGATGATTATTCTCCACGCTCGCTGACTTTTTCACCTCACTGCAACTCCTCTCCGAACAACTCCTATTTACAGTATTGTACACGATTTTCGAAGTCATCTGTTCTATTCAACATCATCTGTTCTGTGTTCTGCCCTATATGATTAACGGACTGCTTCAAGGATCGTAATATACACACACTAAAGGGGACTTTCAAAATGATCTTATTCGCTTATGCACTTGTATGTCTGATCTTCGGCACGACCTTTCTAGCTATCAAAATCGGTGTAGATGCCGGTGCGCCGCCCTTCTTTTCAGCAGGCTTGCGATTTTTTGTTGCAGGCGCTGTTCTATTTCTATGGATGGTCTGGAAACGAAAGGCTAGCTTCTCCCTGCTCCTGCGTAAAGAAATGCTCTTCACCGGATCTGCGTTAACCTTTGGCACCTTTGCAGGTCTCTACTGGGCTGAACAATATGTATCTTCCGGGTTAGCAGCTGTACTCTCTGCCACGGGTCCGATCATGATTCTGTTGCTCCAAACTTCTATTCTTCGTCAAAAAGCACCTGCCATCTCCCTATATGGTTGTATCATCGGGTTGACCGGCGTATTGCTGCTCGTTCTTCCTAATCTTGTCGTTGATATTTCACCGTTATGGCTCATCGGCTGCGCAGCTGTCCTCATTGGGGAATGCTGTTACGCAGTAGGTGCGATTTATTCTAAAAAAGTAATCAATAGTATGCCTGAGGTCTCTCCAATCGCACTAAATGCAGCCCAAATGATGTATGGTGGAGTGCTGTTATTCATTCTTTCCTTAGCCACCGAAAATGTACATCCTGAGTTTCTACTCTCTTACGAGATCGCAGGTTCACTGCTCTATCTAATCGTAATCGGCTCGATGGTCGGTCATTCGTTGTTCTACTGGCTCGTCGCTAAGACAAATCCTGTGTTCCCCTCTACCTGGCTCTATATCTCTCCACCGATTGCCGTAGGTGTTGGCTTTTTCTTTTATCATGAAGCCGTGAATTGGGTTACGATCCTCGGTGTATTCACTATCATTGCTGGGACCATCCTGGTCAATGCTGATGCCTTGAAACAATTAATGTTAAAGCGTAGGGTCCGTACATCTGCGTCAAAAAAAATGAATATATGACATACTATATATTGCATTTATGACCACTATTGCGTATTATATAACCAAGTTAAATTAAAAATATCTATATATGACTCATATATGAAAGGAGGATTCGCTTAACGGCGCTTCTTTTCTAAAGAGGAATGCCTTTTTATCTGAAGTGGAGGGAATTGCGATCGAACTAACATCACGTCAACTAGAAATCATTGATATTGTGAACAAAAGAGCTCCGATTACCGGCGAACAGATTGCCGAATGTCTGAATTTAACACGGCCAACGATTCGCTCCGATCTCTCTGTTCTGGTTATGCTCAAATATATCGATGCTAAACCTAAAGTCGGTTACTTCCCGGGACTCAAATCATCTAATCGTCTGGGAAGCAATTATTTGTTGCAGGAGACAAAGGTAAAAGAGATTCAAAGTGTACCTATTATTATCCGTGAGACTACTACGGTTCAAGATGCCGTAGTTACGCTATTTCTACAGGATGTTGGCACCCTTATTATTTGTGACGAAGAGGGCAAGCTCACCGGTGTTGCTTCACGTAAGGATTTCCTGAAAGTAACCCTTGGCAATCCGGGCGCTGTCTCCATGCCCGTAAGCATGGTCATGACACGCCAGCCCAAGGTAGTCACAACTTCACCAGATGAGACGGTGCTTGATGCCGCACATAAAATGATTTTTCACGAGGTAGATAGTTTACCGGTAGTTGTTCCCAGCGCCACAGAAGACAATGGTACGAAACTGGATGTCATAGGACGCTTGACGAAAACTGCTATCGTAAAACTTCTCCTCGAACTAGAAGCCAAAGGATAACAGGAGGAATTCATGAGCATCGAGCAATCTTCCAACCTAATAACGATCTGCTCAGATTCTATAGGAGATACGGCGGAAGCTGTCGTGCAGGCCGTCATTCATCAATTCCAGAATCAGCAGATCACCATCAAAAGATACGGGAACATTAGACATGAAGATGAGCTCCGGAAGCTTATGGAAGAAGCCGCGCAGCATAAAGGTTTTGTCGTCTATACGCTGGTGCAGCCGGAGCTAAGAGAGATGATTAAAGAAGAGGCTGTACGGCTTGACCTTCGTATCGTCGATATCATGGGCCCAATGATGCAAGCTTTCATTGATACGTTTGACGACGCTCCTCAGCAGCGACCGGGTTTATTGCACCAGCTTGATGAGAACTACTTCCGCCGTATGGAGGCTATCGAATTCACAGTTGCCTGTGATGATGGCCGCGATCTCGGCGCTATGCTGAAGGCCGATATCGTTCTACTAGGGATGTCCCGTACTTCAAAAACACCACTTAGTATCTTTTTGGCCCATCGGGGGAAAAAGGTCGTTAACTATCCGATTATTCCAGAAATTGCTCCTCCGCAAGAGCTGCTAAGCTTGCCGTCGAACCGACTGATCGGACTAACCATGAAGCCGGAGTATATGCTGAAGATTCGCTCCGAGCGGCTGAAGGTGCTTGGGTTACCGACTGGCTCCCAATATGCAAGGCTGGAGCGGATTACAGAGGAGATGGAATATGCCTCTTCTCTGTTCAATAAGCTAGGCTGTCCTGTAATCGATATTACCGACAAAGCTATAGAAGAAACCGCCGGTATTATAATGGGTTATATCTAACATTCAGTTAAAATTTATGGGATGTACTGGAGGGAATTAGAATGGATCGCGAACTGGCTCTTGAGATTGTACGGGTAACTGAACTAGGTGCATTATCCTCAGCTCGCTGGATCGGGCGGGGAGATAAAAATGCGGCAGATGATGCAGCCACGACTGCCATCCGCTCCATGTTTGATTCTGTCTCCATCGACGGAACGGTCGTCATTGGTGAAGGAGAGATGGATGATGCTCCAATGCTCTATATTGGCGAGAAAGTCGGGAATCAAAAGGGGCCGTCTGTCGATGTAGCCGTCGATCCTCTGGAAGGCACTGAAGTGGTGGCCTGTGGTCTTCACAATGCCCAATCCGTGATTGCCATAGCAGATAAGGGCAGCCTGCTGCATGCTCCAGACATTTATATGGAGAAACTCGCTTGCGGTCCTGAGCTTGCCGGGAAGCTTAGTCTTGAAGACCCTGTGGAGGTCACTCTCCAGAAAGCATGCCTCTTCAGTGGCAAGTCCCTCTCCGAGCTCACAGTAATGGTACTTGACCGCAAACGGCATGAAGAGCTCATTCATAGTCTTCGAGAAGCGGGTGTACGGATTAAGCTACTCGGTCACGGCGATGTGGCTGGCGCTATTGCGGCAGCCCTGCCGGATAGCGATGTCGATTTGTACATGGGCTCGGGCGGAGCACCTGAAGGCGTCCTTGCCGCTGCCGCACTGAAATGTCTTGGTGGAGAAATGCAGGGCCGTTTGCTTCCTGATGGACCTCTTGAGCAGCAGCGCTGTGTCCGTATGGGAATTTCTAATCCTACGCGAGTGTTATACATGGAGGACATGGTTGGCACAGGCGACGTACTCTTTGCCGCCACTGGCGTAACCTCAGGTGAATTTCTGAATGGTGTCCGTTTTATCGGCAAAGAGCGCGCTGAGACGCATTCGGTCATCATGCGGGCACAGAGTCGAACAATCCGCTACATCCGTAGCATTCATTTCCTGCCTGGCAAAGAAATACCGGATGGACTAACCGTTAGACAGAATGTTGCCTCTCTATAGCATTACACAAAAAAACAGGCTATCTCACCAGCTCACCCTTGGCTAGTGAAATAGTCTGTTTTTATTACTAAATAGATAATCATCTCTTATTTATTTCTAATGCGCTCACTCGCTAAGGTATCCATGGCATCCATGGTTCCGGTAGCTTGAGCCAAATTTCTCGCCTCTTGTTGATCAGCTGCCCGGAGCGCATCACTTTCCTTTACACTGCCATCATAATTTCGATTCTCAGCTGTATTCATATTCGCAATTTCCTCAAAACGGTCTGTGTTCAGACTATTATGCTGTACGAAGATCCGCTTCACTTCTTCCTCTTTCTGCTCGCCCTCCACATCCACCATTACAAGAATATGGCCTTCATCTACATAGTTATCGTACCGCTTGGCTTCCTCTTCAGGAATGCCAAGTCCAATAAGACCGCCAACTAATCCACCGCTGCCTGCACCTATTGCCGCTCCAGCAAGTGTTGCCGCAAGCGGTCCGGCTGCAATGATCGGCCCGATGCCTGGAATAGCCAAAGCGCCTATCCCCATCAAGAGCCCAGTTAATCCACCCAGCAGACCACCCGTAGCTGCACCAGTAGCTATTCCTTCCGGCGCTTGCGTCCCTGATTCATCTCTAAGCGTATCCGCACTCTCTGAATTTCTCGCGATAATCGATATGTCCTCTGTTCTGCAGCCTTGACGTTTCAACTCTTCAATTGCCCTCGAAGCTTCGTATTCGGCAGCAAAGACACCCACTATTCTCTTATTCATCTCCATTACCTCCTAATGATCGAAGTTAGCTCATACTTTCAGCTTCATAGCTTACTTAACCAAACTGAGCTGGGATAAACTTCTATCACAGAATTCGCAAACCATTCCAAGTAATGTTCCCACTAAAATATGCTGTATAATAAAAGAAAGCGGGCATAATCACCCTTAGTTAACTCTATAAAAGAAAGAGACTGAAGCATTCATGGCGATTTTTAATTATAATTCTGAGCGTCCCTTCAGAGGTAATCCCGATCTGCATCTCCATTACTGGGGGCGGGAGCAGTGTCTACCTGGGCATTTTTTCGGACCTGGAGTTCGTGACGTTTACAAAATACATTTCATTCATGAGGGAACTGGAAAGGTATCTGTGGGTGAACAAACCCATATCCTGCAAGCGGGACAAGCTTTTCTTACCTACCCTCATATCGTTACTTCTTATGCAGCGGACCTGACCAATCCTTGGATCTATTCCTGGGTAGCCTTTACCGGAGAACAGGTATCATATATTTTATCCAAAACCTCCTTGACCCCTGAGCAGCCAATCTTCCCGATGGATAAACAGCTTATGCCTAATCTCTACGAACGCCTGACAGAAGCAGCCGACAATTCGGATTGTCTTGACCTGCCGCTAAAAGCGATCATGTATGAGTTTTTCTCCCTCTTGCTACAAGCGGTGCCAGCTGTTCCGGATGTACTTCCTTTACCGCGTCAAAAGAGTATTTACGTCGAGCAAAGTCTCCACTTTTTGCATACACATTATTGTGAGAACATTTCGGTGGAAATGCTGTCTTCTTCTCTCAAGCTGGATCGCAAATATTTATCTTCCTTGTTCAAACGGACCATTGGTATGCCACCACAGCAATATTTATTGAATTACCGTGTCGCTAAAGCATGCGAGCTTCTGACAGAAACCCTCTGTACTATCGGTGAGATCTCCCGTTCCGTCGGCTATCAGGACCCCTTACTCTTTTCGCGAATGTTCAAGAAGGTGAAAGGTTGTTCTCCAAAAGAATACCGTATCCGTCATCTCGAAAATGACATTGTGCTATAAACTTCTTCCTTGCTGACATACGTTTGTCCGGGATCTTTCGCTACAATAAGGACGTAACGTAATCAGAAATAAGTCTTTTTAGGAGGAAATAATGATGTATAACGCAAGCGCTACCAGATATGACAATATGAAATATAACCGCACTGGAAAAAGCGGTCTACTCCTTCCGGCGATCTCGCTAGGACTTTGGCATAACTTTGGCGGAAACGACTTATTCGAGAATGGTCGCGCCATGGCAAGAAGAGCTTTCGATCTTGGAATCACTCATTTTGATCTCGCTAATAACTACGGTCCCCCAGCTGGCTCCGCAGAAGAAAGCTTTGGTCAAATCCTTAAGAAGGATCTTGCTCCTTATCGTGATGAAATGGTCATCTCTACTAAGGCTGGATATTATATGTGGGCCGGTCCATATGGCGAATGGGGCTCCAAGAAATATCTCGTCTCCAGTCTAGACCAAAGCTTGAAACGTATGGGCCTTGATTATGTAGATATTTTCTATCACCACCGTCCAGATCCGAATACACCACTGGAAGAGACTATGGCTGCGCTGGATCTTATTGTACGTCAAGGTAAAGCGCTGTATGTTGGGATTTCGAATTACAACCCTGAACAGACACGCGAAGCGGCACAAATTCTGCGTCGACTTGGAACGCCATGCCTGATTCATCAACCTAACTACTCCATGATGTCCCGCTGGATTGAAGATGGCTTGCAGGATGTATTAACTGAGGAGGGTATCGGATCGATTGTGTTCTCTCCACTACAAGGAGGCATTCTGACCGACCGCTATCTTAACGGAATTGCTCCTGATTCTCGCGCTGCTGGACCAAGTGTATTCCTGTCCGAAGATGCCATTACGGAAGAGAAGATCGCTAAAGTTCGCAAACTGAACGAGATTGCTGCTGCACGTGGACAAAAAATGTCTCAGCTAGCGTTATCTTGGGTACTCCGCGGAGGTAAAGTCACTTCAGCTTTGATCGGCGCAAGTAAGGTGAGCCAGATTGAAGATGCAGTCGCTTCCTTGAATGCACCGGAGCTAAGCGCAGAAGAGCTGGAGCAAATCGAGACGATTTTGCGAGGATAATTATAGATTAAACCATAAAGACGGCCAATGAGGTCAGGCAGCTTAAGCTGCTCTGGCACTTCATTGGCCGTTTTTTCCCTATTCACCCAAATATCTGCGTAATATACACCATAATCAACAATCCAAAGATAAACGAATACGTCGAAGGCCGTTCGTAACCATGACCATGACTCTCTGGAATAAGTTCCTTGTAGACGATGAATAGCATAGCCCCGGCGGCAAAAGCAAGACCATAGCCCACTACATTCTGTAGGTAACTCGCCGTAAAATACCCAATAACCGCAGATACCATTTCCATAAGTCCGGTAAGCGTAACGATTCCCAAGGCTTTTAACTTAGTTGTTCTAGAATTCATCAGAAAGACTGCGAGAATCAATCCTTCAGGCATATTTTGCGCACCAATCGCTATGGCCACGGTGGGACCCAGACTCGCCTGCTCACTGGCATAACTAAATCCCGTACTAAGACCTTCTGGTATATTGTGAATGAACAATGCAATCAAAACGAGCAGCGCCTTGGAATCCATATTGGTATATCCGGGTTTATTCTCCACGTCGATATGCGGGATGTTCTTTTCAATTAAATCAAGCAGCAGAACTCCTGTAATCAGGCCCAAGGTTAATGCGATAATCCCCGATTCTTTAATCGCTTGCGGCATGAGTCCAAATGTAGAAGCCGATACCATTATACCTGCAGTAAAAGCAACGAGAACGTCCTTCCATTTCTCAGATAACCTCTTCACAAACAGGATCGGAAACGCTCCAAGAACCGTAGCCATTGCTGATACAAAGCTGCCAATAAGCGCAGATTCCAAACCTTCAACTCCTTCATTACAATTCTGATAGACCAACATATGTTAACACAAAAAGTATTATTACTTCTATATAGCTTTTCCGAATAGTGCGCTAATCATAATAAGACCCCCATAGGCTCGATTCATACCCTAAGGAGGTCTTTGTCTAACATGTAATTATGCGATTCTGTTACACTAGCTTCTTCCGAATCATGCCGGAAATCAGATCAATAATCGTAATCATCGCAATGATACCTAGCAGGATAATTCCGACACGGTCCCAATTCCGTGAACTGAGGGCGAAGATTAACGGTGTGCCAATCCCGCCTGCTCCAATCACACCCAGAATCGTAGCTGAGCGAACGTTAATTTCGAATCTGTATAAAGTGTAGGATAGAAAGCCTGGCAATACCTGCGGCACAACAGCAAACCATAACACCTGCATGCGGCTGGCACCAGAAGAGATTAAGGCTTCGAGTGGACCGTTATCAATATTCTCAATCTCATCCGCGAACAATTTGCCGAGCATGCCGACGGAATGCAGTCCTAGTGCCAGTACACCCGCAAATGAACCCGGCCCAACAGCCTTGATGAACAGCAAAGCCATAATGATCTCAGGGAATGTCCGTATAAAGCTTAATATTAGCTTGCCGGAGCCCGAAATCGCCTTTCCCTTGCTCATGTTGACCGCAGCCCAAAAAGCAAAGGGGATACATATGAAGGTCGAGATAAAAGTCCCTAAAATTGAAATAGCTAACGTCTCAAGTAATCCTCGAAGCAGATCCTCCCCATCTGGTAAATAAACGAAGGCCCAGTCAGGAGAGAATATCCCGGCAAAGATGGCCTTAGTAATGATCCCAGCGGTTTCTTTAAATCCATTAAACGGCACTCCCGAAAAAGCCCAGATGTACACTGCCGCTAATGCTACATAAATCAGCCATCGGAAACGATTTTTACGAGGTTTGGGTACTAGGGTATTCCATGATTTACTCATATTAATTTCTCCCGCAGCTTAGTGCTTACATAATCAATAATCAAGACTACTGCTAATGTGAACAAGATGATGGTGCAAGTCTTATCGTATTCTAAAAAGCCTAATGTCACTTCATAGTAATGGCCGATTCCACCCGCGCCTACCAAACCTAAAACTGCTGCAGCACGGACATTAATCTCAAAGGCATACAACACATAAGACATGAAATGAGCCTGTACCTGCGGAATGACGCCGAACATAATTCGTTGAGTCTTATTCGCTCCGACTGAAGTCATTGCTTCCAAAGGTCCCTGTTCAATCGTCTCCAACGATTCATAGGTAAGCTTGGCGATCAGCCCTAGCGAAAATACCGTCAAAGCAAATATTCCCGGAAGCGCACCGAGGCCAAAAATGGCGACAAAAATAGAAGCCAGCAGTAGATCGGGAATTGTGCGGATCAAATTCAGCAGCATACGTACCGGATAATGAAGCCATCGGCTTTGCGTAATATTGCTTGCACACAGCAAGGCAATGGGAACCGCCAGAATGGCACCAAATGTTGTACCGACCAATGCCATCCGGATCGTCTCCAGCATCGCATCTATAATATTGTCAAAATACCCCCAGTTTGGAGGGAACATTTCCTTAAGCAGATCCAGCATATTTGGCAGACCGGAGATCAGCTCTCCAATGGATGAATCGGTCAAGACCGCACTTCTCCACAGTAATACTACTAATATAATAGCTGTAAAATAATGCTTTATCTTTCTTGGCGGTTTGGGATGTAGCTTCTCTGCATTCACACTCATATCACATGCCTCCGCTTACAGGCTCACCTAACAACTCATCCTGATGAATCGGTCTGCCGTAAATCTCAGCAAATTTCTCATCGGTGGCCTCGGATACAGGACCATCGAAGACCACTTCTCCTGCCCGGAGCCCAATAATCCGGGTGGCATATTCTCTAGCGAGGTCGATAAAATGCAAATTCACGATGGTCGTAATCCCAAGCTCCATATTAATCTTTTTCAAATCATCCATAACCTGCTTGGTCGTCAGTGGATCCAGTGAAGCGACAGGTTCATCTGCAAGGATAATTTGCGCCTCCTGCGCAAGAACACGAGCAATAGCCACGCGCTGCTGCTGACCTCCAGATAGTTGATCTGCACGTGTGTAGGCCTTCTCAGCAATATTGACCCGATCGAGAGACTCGAAGGCTAAATCAATATCCTTCTGTGGGAATTTGCCAATTATCGTCCGTATTGTGGAATGATAGCCGACCCGCCCTGCCAATACATTACGAAGCACAGTCGTACGTTTCACCAAGTTGAAACTTTGGAAGATCATTCCGATATTTCTACGGATCATTCGGAGCTGGCTTCCCTTTGCCTTCGTGATGGATTTCCCATTTATAAGAATATCGCCTGCTGAAATATCATGAAGCCGGTTAATGGAACGTAGCAGGGTTGACTTTCCCGCACCCGAAAGACCAACAATAGCTACAAATTCTCCAGCTGGAATAGTCAGGTTAATGTTGTTTAAGCCTTTGGTTCCGTTTAGATACGTCTTGGACACATTACGAAGCTCTATCATGAAAATCATTCCTTTTTGTGTTTTCGTATATTCGTATAAAAGAGATAGCCAGGTCCGGGGGGGAATCCGGAGCTGGCTATCCTTAGTTCCTGTTATACACCAACATCGTTGTATCCTTGAACGGCCTGAACTACTCTGTTTTTACTTTATTGTTGTATTCACGAACAATGTCAAAGTTGCTATCTTGTGACTTCACATAACCTTCATGCGAGTAAATATCTTTGATAATCTCATGTCCTTCTTTGTCAGCAGCGATATCAATAAACGCCTGCTGAATCTTCTCAATCCATTCCTTATTCATATCTGAACGGACCGAAATCGTGTCGTTAGGGATTTTATCAGTAAAAGCGAGAACACGAGTATCTTCAAATACTTTCGGATAATCCTTAACGACTATATTACGAGCATCCTGGAAAATAGCTGCGGCATCTACATCACCGTTCAGTACAGCAAGTACGCCTTGGTCATGTCCCTTAACCGTGATAGCTTGTACATCCTTCAACGGATCAAGTCCTGCATCCATTAGTGTTGCAGCCGGCCATACAAAACCTGCTGAGGATGTAACGTTTTGATAAGCGATTTTTTTGCCTTTCAAATCGGCAACGGATTGGATCGCAGAATCTTTCTTAACGATAATCATAGATTTATAGAAGTCAGCCAATTCATCTGTCGGAGCACCCGTTTCATCATTTACACCAAAACGTTGAGCTTGAAGAATAACTTCAGCAGCTCCTTTTTCTTTTGCCAATACGTAAGCTGTTGGAGGAAGGAAACCTAAATCTACTTTTTTGGAAGCCATAGCTTCGATAACAGTGTTGTAATCAGTAGAGACACTTACTTCTACAGGAATACCGAGTTTATCACCCAGTAATTTTTCAAGAGGTTTCGCCTTAGCTTCGAGCGTATCCGCATTTTGGGAAGGGACAAATTGTACTGTGAGCTTCTCTGGAACATAACCCTCTGCTACAGGAGCTGCCGTTTCCTTCGGTGCATTTGCTCCATCCGTCGATCCTTGGTTTGCAGTATTAGCAGTGTTATTAGCACCACAACCACTAAGCAAAGTAATAGACATCATTAGCGGCAATACGAATTTACTTATTTTTCTCAAACGAAAGACCTCCACTGTTCTCTTTTTTTTTAGTACTTCTAGACTATAAATATTTTGTATTAAATCTAAGGCCTCTAACTATTAAATATATGTAAAATTTATTTTAATCTCTTAAAATTTCCAAATTATCTGATAGAATGAGGTCTGAACTTATTATCCGTAGGAGGCTACCCATGAATAAAGACAACACCTTAACCTGCGAAATCCTCATAACAAGTGATCTACATGGGCATTTTGGGCCCATTGATTACCGCACGGGTGAGAAACGACAAAAAGGCTTAGCAACCATTGCTAGCCTTATTAAACAAGAAAGATCCCATTGTCCAGAGCTAATACTTCTCGATAACGGTGATCTTATTCAAGGTACACCGCTAGCTTATTATGCAGCCACACAGTACAGTGAAGAACTAAATCCAGGCATAGCTGCATTGAATGAATTGAAATATGACGCTGCAATTATTGGTAACCATGAATTTAATTTTGGTAAGCCACTACTTAATAAAGCCATTCAGGATTCCAAATTCCCTTGGTTATCTGCTGGAATTATAAATCGCGCGACATGTAAACCTGCATTTGGTAGACCCTATATCATCAAATGGGTAGACAAAAAAATCAAAGTAGCCATTCTAGGAGTTACCACACATTACATTCCCCAATGGGAGAATCCTGTCCATATAGAAGGACTTCAATTTAAGGATTCGTTAGAGACTGTAAAGCTTTGGTGTGCCACTATTAGAGAAGAAGAACAGCCCGATTTACTCGTTGTAGCTTATCATGGCGGGTTCGAGCGCGACCTCCTTAGTGGTGAACCTGTAGAGAGACTAACTGGAGAGAATCAAGCCTATGCAATGTGCACAGAGGTTGAAGGCTTAGATGTATTAATTACCGGACATCAGCATCGCTTCATAGCTAGTGAGCTAAATGGTGTGACGATCATACAGCCTGGTTGTAATGGACATTCCCTCGGTAAGATTTCAGTAGTCTTTCAAAAAGAAAACGAACGTTGGAAGATTAAGAGTAAACAAGCGGAACTCCTTGCTGTAGACGACAAGACCGCTGTAGATGATACAATTCTAGAGCTTAGCAGCACGCTTGAATCAGAAACAGAAGCCTGGTTGGATGAGAGAATAGGTACAGTTATCGGTGACCTTTCTATTTCTAGTGCAGATGAATGCCGATTGGCTGACCATCCCTTTATAGAATTTGTAAATAAGGTACAAATGGAAGCTACAGGTGTAGAGATCTCGACAGCAGCTTTACTCAGCAACGATTGCAAGGGCTTCAGTAACACCATTACTCGGAGAGATATTCTTTCCAACTTCATTTATCCAAACACGCTAACTGTGCTAAGACTGACCGGACAAGATATAAAAGAGGCACTGGAACAAACCGCCAACTATTTTCAAAAGGATCTAGAGGGAAATGTAATTGTTAACCCTGCTTATGTAGAACCTAAATCGCAACATTACAATTATGATATGTGGGAAGGCATCCACTACGAGCTTCATGTCAATAAACCTGTAGGCAAAAGAGTCCTCCATCTGCTGCATCGTGGGCAGCCTGTGGAGGACTCTAAGGAATATGATGTTGTTATGAACAACTATAGAGCAAGCGGCGGTGGAGATTATGAGATGTATAAGGGCAAGCCGATTGTCAAAGAAGTACTGATCGACATGTCTGAAATTGTCACGAATTACATTGAAAAACGCGGCCAAATTGAAGCTACCTGTGATCATAACTGGAGAGTTGTTTAGGTCGTACTGATGAATGCCTCAATATCGGTTTCAATCAGCATTAAAGCACCTCTCCAAAAATCAATGGAGTGTACATCAATATCCATAAACTTTGCTACATCTGCAATATTATGCTTGCTGGTAGCACTAAGGAACTGACGATACCGGGCGACGAACTCCTCGCCCTTTTTTAAATATTCTGCGTAGAGTCCTTTAGCGAATAACAGTCCGAAAGAATACGGGAAGTTCATAAATTCATAACCAGCCATAAAATATCCGGCCTTGTTCATCCACATGTAAGGATGGATCGTATCAGGATCAATGCTCTCACCGTAAGCTTCCACCATACAAGCAATCATCAGTTCGTTCAGCTCTTGAACAGGAAGCGGACCCGAGGTTCTTCTCTCATATAGTTTAAGCTCAAATAAATAACGGGCATAGAAGTCTACAAGATAATACCCAGCATCGGAAATACTTCTCTCCAATAGAAGCTGCGTTTCCTTCTTGGTCGAACTAGTGAGTAGTGCCTGATTTACGATCGTCTCGCAAAAGATCGAAGCCGTTTCGGCAATCGGTATCGGATAATCTGTGTTCAGCATCGTTTCTTTTCCCAGACAGGAGCTATGATATGCATGGCCGAGCTCATGGGCAAGTATACTAATATCTATAGCATTTCCAGTGAACTGTGTCATGATTCTGCTCTCGCCTATCGGAAAAATATCAATGCAGAGCCCATATCCACCCTTACCCGCTCTAGGTTCTGCATCAATCCATTGCTGATCAAAAGCCTTTTGAGCTAAATTGGCCAATTCCTCGCTAAAGGTTCCGAAGCTAGAGACAATTGTTTTTTGAGCATCTTCGTAAGAGATTTTTACACTTTCTTCGCCAATCGGTGCAAAAATATCGTAAAAAGGCAGCTTTGTGGAATGTCCCAGCAGTTTGGCTTTCTTTTGATAATAGGTATGAAAAGCTGGCAAACTCTCCTGAAGAGCGGCGAGCATTGCCGATAAAGTTTCACTGTCCATTCGCGATGCCACTAACACCTTTTCCAGAGAAGATTGATATCCACGCATGCCATAAATCGTTAGCGCCTCACCACTTATTCCATTCATGCAAGCTGCACAAACCCCAGCAATACGACTGCAAGCTTCAGCCTCGGCTTCATAAGCCGCTTTTCTTAATGTAGCGTTATTCTCATAGGCCATACTCCTTAGTTCCGCAAGCGTTACTTTCTTAGTTTCCCCATGTACTACCACATCTGCAAGTGTACTCGATACGCTCTCCATGTAGAGCCTTCCCCACGCTTTGGAACCCGTGCTCTGCATTCTGGCAATCGCAACTTCCACTTCCTCATTTAACACATAACGGGATTGCAGAAGAAGCTCCTTTAAATAAAATTGATGTTTCAGAAGATAAGTTGAGCTAACGATAAGCTCATCTATGTGTTCACAAGTGCTAATCCATCGTTTAAAACCCGCAACTACCCCAGCAATCTCTGAGCTCAAATGTTCAATATCATCAGCAAGATTCATGGCTTCCTCAGAACTGCTGTCTGCGCTAAGCGTTAACTCTGCATAGGCTAATAAACATACATATACGCTTTTATAATCGTTGTAGAGTCTTAGAAAGTCCTCGATCGCTGCGACGGAAACACCCTCAAGCTTTAGATTGCCCTCAGCCCAGGCTTTTAAATCTATAATAAGTTGACCGAGTAGCCCACGATCGTCTTTTAACTTCTCTGACTCAAAGGAAGGATATAAGCTATCCAGATTCCATGTCATATTCATTTGTGAACCTCTCCTCTACTTCTTTGGCCATCCCTGATTTCTTCATTATACCGTCCTTAGTGGATAAAATCTGTATACTACCTATGTTTTCGGGATGGTGCAAGAACATAAAAAAAAAGGACCCTGCCAACGTATGGCAGGGTCAAGGTCTATATTATAAGGGGGTTATGTGATTACTATAACCCTCTTAGCTTAAAAGAATATGAATAGTAGATAAAGATTGGCTTAATCTACAGATCTCTGTCCTCTTCATCAACAAAAAAAGGACCCTGCCAACGTCCGGCAGGGTCAAGGTCTATATTTAAGGGGGTTATGTGATTACTATAACCCCCTTAGCTTAAAACGATATGAATAGTACCTAAAGATTAGCTTAATCTGAAATCATCCCTTATTGACTTAACGCTGAAGGGTTATTTCTGGCCTTAGTAATCTGAATCCCAATATAAATAATTAAAAACAGCACCATGAACCCAGCAGAATAACGATACATCATCCCATAATCGGATGCCGCCGAGATTGCCCCAAGAATAATGGCCCCACTGGCTACCCCTAAATCTGTTGAGTTATAAAACATACTGTTCGCCATGCCATACTGTACAGGTGTAGACGTCCGAAGCATCCATGCCTGTATAGTTGGCTGAATAGCTCCAAAGCCGAGTCCATACAGCAATGCGGATATAATGAGCATGGGCATGGATGTTGTATACGAGAGCACTGTTAAGCTCGCGACGACACAAACCGCTGCTGGAATCAGAACAGCAGCCGGACCTATTTTATCAAATAATCTGCCGGAGATAGGTCTAATAATAATGATTGTTATCGCGTTAAATAAAAAGAACAAACCCACTTGCTCTAAATGTACCGCTTCGCCGAACAAAGCGATAAAGCTAAGCAATCCACCATAAGTGATCGCGAGTAAGACATTCAGTATTGCAGGCAATACTAACTTTGTATTAAAAGGAACCTTGATTGGTTTGGATGGTGCAATGGATCGCTCAATAGGCTGTTTTTTCGGTACAGCTGGAAGTGAACGTGAGAACAATAGGACTGGAAAGGCAAGAAGCAAGGTGAATGTTCCGATCATCGCCAGTGTTCCAAACCCCGATTGCTTCATTACGTTCAAACCAATCATAGGACCAATGGACATTGCAAGACTGGTTGATAAGCCGAAATACCCGATCCCTTCGCCCATTCTTTTGCTAGGAATAATCTGTGAAACAATCGTGGGAATAATCGTGCTGGCAATCCCGAACCCAATCCCATAGCCTACCCGCATCAGCAATAGTGACCCGATTGAGTCTGCTACCACATAAAGACCGGTTATGGCGGCCGCGATGGCTAAACCAATATATAATAGTACATTGCGGCTAACCCTCCGCATCAGAAAAGCAGTCATAAAACGTGAAGCAATCGCAGTTAGCGCAAATACACTTGTAACCAAGCTGACCATAATATCTCCGGCTTGAAATTCACTTTTAACATAAGACGGAAATGAAGATAGCAGCATCTGTAAATTCATAAATAAAAATAAAGCACTAAACGTTAAAGCAATAAAAGACTTGGTCCATAGTTTCGTACGTAGTTCTTGTTGTTCTGGCATAACTTACGTTCCTACTCTCCATCATTTATTTGATCAATATGATTGTTTATTCTTAGCAGCAACCCCATGAGCAGCTCATATTCATCACTGGAAATACAGTTCATAATCTCATCTGTGACTTGATCCTCAATAGGAAAGGTCTCCTTTATCAGAGCTCTTCCTTTTTCCGTAATATAAACCTTAAAAGAACGCCGATCATTCTCCCCGGTTCTTTTATAGACCAGCCCTTTTCCCTCCAAGTGATCCAGAATTCGCGTCGTAGTTGGTTTATCCTTACCCGAACGCTTCGCGATATCCTTCTGAATCAGCCCTTCCGTTCTGTCGACTTGAAAAAGCACTGACCATTGCTCAGGTGTTATATCATATTCCTTTAGCCCATTTTGGAATAACGCGCTTAATTTACGATAGGTCGTTCCCATCATAAATCCTAACGTAAGTTCGGATTGGTTATGCTTTGTCGTCATGATCAGACCTCTTCTCATTTCATCTTCTTTTTAATAGTTGCTTAAACAATTATATTCTAGACAACTAAATTTGTAAAGGTGAGACAAAATTATAAACTAACTATTATTAAGTTGCTTGACAAAGTAAACTAAACACGGTATTATTATCTCATGTTAAAGATACTTAACTTAAAGACAACTAGAGCGTAACACGCTTAATATTATTTATTTGAAGGTTGTGTAATTCATGGGATTTCTAGACAAACTATTTGGTAGAACAAAAATCGAGGAGGAACAAACAATGTCTAAATTAAACATCGGAATCATTCTGGGAAGTACTCGTCAAGGTCGTTTAAGCCCACAAGTAGGGGAATGGGTTAAAAAGGTAGCAGATGCACGTGGAGATGCTAATTATGAGATCGTAGATATCGCGGACTTCAAACTTCCACTAATGGGAGAAGTTGATGCTACTGAACAAGCAACTGCTTGGAATACAAAGCTTGCTACGTTAGACGGTTTCGTATTTATCGTTCAAGAATACAACCACAGTATTTCCGCATCACTGAAAAATGCACTCGATTACGCGCGTGAAGCTTGGAACAACAAAGCAGCGGGTATCGTGAGTTATGGTTCTGTAGGTGGCGCTCGTGCAGCTGAGCATTTACGTGGAATCTTGGGAGAACTGTCTGTAGCAGATGTTCGTGTACATCCAGCCCTGTCCCTGTTCACTGATTTCGAGAACGGTTCTGTGTTCAAACCAGCGGATCTTCACCTGACCAATGTAAATGGCATGCTTGATCAAGTATTGGCTTGGAGCGGTGCGCTCAAGACGCTTCGTTAAGATTACCCGCTTTAATATTATGAAATACACCTCTTGGAATAGACATTGATAAACCTATGGTTTGTCCGGTCTATTCTAAGGGTGTATTTTTTGTGTGTGATGAAATGACCACCTTGTATAGAATCTTTTCTCGCATAATCGGCGAGGATTTCAATCTACAACAAGGAGCAATGATCATATGGTTTGTGCTTGCATTATTAACAGCTCTCGCTTGGGGATGGAGAGTGTTTGGGGTGAAGTGCCCGGGCCATCGCATCCATATAGCTCTGAACGGCGCGCTGACTCACTTCCGCTTCTGGAACGAATATTTCGAAAAGATGAAAACATCCGGGATACAGGTTAAATTCGATATCTACACCTGCTTGCGCAAGTCGTGTTACATATTCGATCGTCTCATCTCGGAATAGATCAAGCTGACCTACACAGGTATAGGTTGGTGGCAGTCCAGCTAAATTCTCCGCTCTCGTTGGTACCGCATAGGTAGTTATCCTGCTGGCATCGTTCTCCTCGCCCAGGTACATGTTCCAAGCCGTTAAGTTGTCCGTCCGGTTCCAGATTGCACCTTCTTCCGTAATCTCATGGCTTGATGGCGTAGTGTTACGGTTGTCGAGCATCGGGTACAACGGCATTTGAAAGATAATGGATGGTCCACCTTTGTCTCGTGCCATCAGCGCAAGTGCTGCTGTCAGCCCGCCGCCACCGCTTGCACCAGCAATCGCAACCCGATTCTCATCAATGCCAAGCGATTTCGCCTCCTCCGTCATCCATACTAAGCCAGCATAACAATCTTCGATTGCAGCTGGATAGGGGTGCTCGGGTGCCAGCCTATAATCAACCGACACGACAACACATCTAGCCGTCTGAACAAAACGTTCACACAACTCGTCATCCATATCAGGATGACCCAACACGTATCCGCCCCCGTGAATCCACAGCATAGCTGGAAGCTTGTCAGCATTTCGCCCAGCAGGTTCATATATTTTCACCAGCATCTCCCCTGCAACACCCGGTATTTTTCGACTGGTTGTGTTTACATGCTCTGATCTCTTCACTGACGGAGCCGACACTAAACTTCTGCTCCACTCTAAATTCTCTTCCAATTGAAACCCTGGAAATTGTGAATATGCCTCTCTTAATTCTGGTAGTATACGTTTATCGATACTCATGAAAATCCTCCAATACAATAATGATTGCTTGTATAATTCCTATTCCTTCTCAGCTTCCCACTTGGCAATTTCCTCTCGTACTCGTGGAGCAACCTCCGTTCCGAGCAGTTCTATAGCCCGCAACACCTGCTCATGTGGCATCGTGCTTAGTGGAACATACATCATAAAGCGTGTAATACCTACATGCTTCCGTAGATGAATGATCTTCTGAGCAACTGTTTCTGGATCTCCAACGTACAATGCGCCATCAAAGCTTCGGGCCGCATCATAGCTGGAACGGTCATAATACGACCATCCTCGTTCTTTCCCGAGCTTGTTCATGCCGTATTGGGTAGATGGAAAAAAGATATCTGCTGCCCGTTCCGTATCTTCTGCGACGAATCCAATCGAATGAGATCCCACCTGAAGCTGCGATACATCATGTCCAGCGCGGGCCGCCGCCTTCTTGTACAGCTCTACAAGCTGAGCAAAATTCATTGGATTCCCGCCAATGATCGCCAACATCAATGGCAGACCCAAAAGTCCTGCACGAACGGCAGAGCTTTGTGTACCTCCGCTGCCAATCCATATTGGTAAAGAGCTTTGGACGGGCCGCGGGTATACGCCCAAATTATGAATTGCTGGCCGATGGCCTCCCTTCCAAGTTACTTTCTCGGAACCCCGTATTTTCATAAGCAGTTCGATATTTTCATTGAATAGCTCCTCATAGTCATGTAAGCCATAACCAAACAACGGAAAGGATTCAACGAATGAACCCCTGCCCGCTATAATCTCGGCACGTCCATTGGAGATGCCGTCAAGCATAGCAAAATCCTGAAACACACGTACAGGATCAGCAGATGAAAGGACCGTCACAGCACTAGCCAGGCGAATCCGTTTAGTCAAGGACGCAGCAGCGGACAACACGATTGCTGGTGAAGAAGCTGCATAATCTTCACGATGATGCTCACCGATACCAAAAACATCAAGTCCCACCCGATCCGCAAGGACGATTTCTTCGACTACTTCTCGTAATCGCTGTGCATGACTCATTACAATTCCAGTCTCAATATCAGGCTTTGTTTCTACGAACGAAGTAACACCTATTTCCATGATTTATCACACCTCTTTTAATTTTTCTCCTGCACTACAACCAACAGAGATTTGGGGCAACCCTATTTTTTAAGAAGGATGCTCTAGACAACGGATTAAAGCGGTCCAATCCATCTCACCATAACCACGGGCTATTCCTTCAGATAAATGATGATGGATAAGTTGGCCCAAAGGTAGAGGAGCTTGGACGGACTGCGCTGCCTCTATAGCCAGTGCAACATCCTTCAGCCCTAGCTTCATTTTAAAACCAGCTGGTTCAAACCGCTGTTCTGTCATTATCGCCCCATAGTTCTGATATAAGGGAGATTGAAAAAGAGCATTCACCACATCCATAAAACGGGCTGGCTCTATGCCATACTTTTCTACCATCAGCTGCGTTTCTGATAAAGCTTCCAGCATAGAAGCAATTAAAAAGTTTACGCCTATTTTCACAACATTTCCTTCTTCGCTATAATCCCCAATCTCGAATATTTCCTGACCTAATTGTTCTAACACAGGAATTAACTGTTGTCTGGCTTGCTCCGGACCTGCCAAAATGATGCGCAATTTAGCTGCTTTAGCGGCATCCGGACGCCCTAGCACTGTGGCAGACACGAAGTATTGCTTTCTCTCCGCATGCGCCGCGGACAATTTCCGAGCCAGATCTACACTGATCGTACTGGTAGATATGTGAATTCCTTTTTCTGATAATCCATTCAAAATTCCATTTGGGCCCTCAACAATCTCCTCCAAAGCGGCATCGTCAGAAAGCATGGTTATGACCATATCGCTCTTTTGTGCTGCCTCCAATGGTGTCTCGGCATAATGCGCTCCCTGATCTATTAGGGGTTGCGCTTTTTCACGAGTACGATTAAAAACGATTAATTCATTACCAGCTTTCAACAAATTTTGGGCCATTGGAAAGCCCATTTTCCCAAGCCCGATAAATGATATTTTCATAAGTCTCTTCTCCGCATTAAGGATGATTTACAATAACGGAACGATCGTTCCAGAATAACCAAAAAAATTTATATTGCTGCAATTACAAAGCTTATCATCTCTTTGGCACGTTGCTGATCTTGATCTGCTTTTGCCATAATATTTATGCTTTGATGTAAATTCAGCAATAAATAAGACCACGCTTTGACATCAGTGGTTTTATCAAGTTCGCCTGATTGTCGGCCTTTTTCCAAAAGCTCGCAAAAAGCCTGTTCTAAATTCAAAAAACTAGTCTTTATCAATTCATTTATTTTTTCATCCCGCGACTCTAGTGTTGTAGCTGCATTCGTTACAAAACACCCGCCGGGTAGGCTCGTATCGTACGCTGAAGTAATATGTTGCTCAAAAAATTGTTGAATCCCTGCTCTAACGCTTGACGCCCGTTCAAGAATGACCTGTCTATTGAAGCTAACCTTTTTGTAATGTTCCAGTGCGGCAATGTACAACGTTTGCTTGTCAGAAAAAGTATCGTAAAGACTAGAACGGCTAATGCCCATAACCTGCAGCAAATCCGGTATGCTTGTTGCCTCATAACCCTTTTTCCAAAACAACAGCATCGCTTGATGTAGTGCTTGATCCTCGTTAAACTCTCTTGTCCTTGCCATGAGTAACACCTCCTGTAATGGCAATATAACATATCTGGAACGATCAGTCCAGATAAACTTCGAGAGAAAACCTTACGGTTTGCTTGGCATAGCTGATGAACTATAATTAGCCCACAAAAAGACCTGTTCGGTAGGCTTCATCGCTTACGAACAGATCTTAGTTTATTATTCCGGTCTCTCAATTTCAAAAATCTCACCAATCGTAGCGTAATTAGCTCCCGCTAAACGACTTACTGCATTTAAGGCTCTAGGGTCAATCCGCCCCTCCTGATAAATCGATTCATCGATATGAAACTGAACAATTTCGCCGATGAACAAATCACTCCCAGGTTCTTCTGCTCCTAGAGGTATCGCTTGTACAAGCTTACATTCCATTCGAACCTTTGCTTCCAATACACCAGGTACAGCTATATTTTTACTTGGGACCGGTGTAAGATTGGCAAGTTCAATTTCACTTTCTGCTCTTGGCAATGAGGCAGCGGTTTGATTGATTTTTCCAACATTCTCATCATCTACAATATGCACAACAAACTGATGATTGTTATAGATATTATGGGCTGTATCTTTTAATCGTCCCGCTGGTCTTTGAATAGACAGTGAAACCATCGGAGGATTAGACGAGACGATATTAAAATAGCTAAACGGCGCACCATTCAAAATGCCATCTTCTGATTGTGTAGTGACAAAAGCAATGGGCCTAGGAATAACAGTACCAATTAATAACTTATAATTTTCCCGCTCACTATTTTGCTTCGGATCAATCGAAATCAATCTCCCCAGCTCCTTCTTCACTCTTTCACGAAATCGATCGTGCTTCTAACGGTATCAATAGGGCGTACTAACTTCTCAATTTGCTCACGTTTAGGTTCTAAGAATGGTGGCAATGAAAGCTTTTCTCCAACCGTTTCGTATTCCTCGTCTCCCATAAATCCAGGTCCATCTGTTGCAAGCTCAAACAGGATTTGTGGAGCAACACGTGTATACAGCGACTCGAAGAAATGACGATCCACATAACCTGAAGTACGGAATCCAAAGTCTTCAAAATGCTTAGTCCACTCATCCAGCATCGCACGGTCTTCTACTCGGAAAGCCGCATGGTGAACCGTACCAAAACCTTGGCGTGAATTCGGTAAACCCTCATTATGCTCAACAATAATTTGCGCCCCGTTTCCGCCTTCGCCGACTTCAAACAAATGATAAGCCTCTTCCTGAGCGATTTCTTTAAACAGCATGACTCTTTCCAACATTTCTTTAAAATAGCTGAAGTCAGCTATACATACAAAGATCGGTCCCAAACCAGTGATCGCAAACTCTAAAGGAATCGGTCCTTTTTGCCATGGTGTACCTGATGCGACCCCTTCATTAAATTCATCGGAGATAAGTTGATATTGTTGATCATCAAAATCTACGAAGGATAAAGTCTTTTTGCCAAACTGCTCTTTAATTCCGGTATGCTTCACATCCAGGCGATCAAAACGTTTAACCCAGTAGTCTAATGCAGCATCAGTTGGTACTCGGAAGGATGTCTTGGCGATCTCATTGGTTCCGTGAACACCTTTAGGAATGTTAGGGAAGTCAAAGAACGTCATATCCGTTCCGGCACTGCCCTTATCATCTGCAAAAAATAAGTGATACGTTTGAATATCGTCTTGATTGACGGTTTTCTTCACTAGACGCATTCCCAATACGTAAGTAAAAAACTCGTAGTTTTTCTCTGCGCTGCTTGTGATGGCTGTTACGTGGTGAATCCCTTTTAAATTTCTCATGATTATACACTCCTAAGGTTTTAGTTTGATTTTGTAATATAATTCCCTAGATCAAGAAAGATTAATTGAATTATCTTAATGTTAAGATATCATTCAAAAAAAATTTCTTTCCAACATTTCATCCTATGTTTCACAGAACCCTATTCCCAACAATTTATCTTTACATTAATTATCTTTAACTTAAGATAAATTTAACATACTCATTTGTTGTTGTCAACAAAACACTATAGTAGATATGCAGAACAGCCTTGTTCAGTATGTGAAGAATAATGAACAAGGCTGTGAAAAAATCTATGTTTGTCTTACAAACGCATAACGAAGAACAGCTTCTTCTAAAATATCAATCCCCATAATGATATCATCCAAGTCTGTATATTCATTAGGATGATGACTAAGTCCATCTATAGAAGGAACAAAGATAAGCCCTACTGGGCAAAGTTTGTTCATGTTCATGGCATCATGCCCTGCCCCACTAATCATCCGTTGACTCGATATCCCTTTCTCTTCACAAATGGATTCTAGAACCTGACTGATCTCATCAGATAATAGGACGGGTTCCTCCGAAATAATTTCCGTACTCTCAATTACAAGTTGTCTATTTTCTTGTACTAAGGATATTGTTTGATACAAATGGTCTAACACACGTTGCCTGGATGCCACTGAAGTAGATCTGATATCAATTTTAATTTCCACCTCTCCCGGAACCACGTTCATAGCGCCATTCAAGATATCTATCACCCCTAGCGTCGCAACCGTTCCAAATTCTTGTTCGAGTTTGGCTGCTTTCTCAAGCTCAAGTGCTATTTCTGAGGCACCCAGAAAAGCATCTTTTCTCATATTCATAGGTGTCGTTCCAGAGTGGGATGCCTTCCCTGATATTTGAATATGAAGCCTCACGGGTGCAGCAATTCCAGTCACAATTCCAATTCTTTTATTATTGTTTATTAAGACAGGACCTTGCTCAATATGTAATTCAAAAAACGCTTTTAATTCTTCATTCTCTCTACTCGCCTGATCAATACTGTTATAATCCAGTGCACATAGCGAAAATGCCTTTTCCATGGTAATACCGTCTTTGTCCTTCAAAGATCTATATTTCTCCTTCTGAAATAACCCTGACATTATTTTGCTGCCTACTGTTGAAATACCAAAACGCGAGGATTCTTCACAGGCAAATGAGATAATTTCGATCGGATGATCCGTTTCAATCCCTTTTTCGTTTAGACGTTTGATCACTTCCAAAGCAGCCGTTACACCTACTACCCCATCGTACTTCCCACCTTGATATACCGTATCCAAGTGAGAGCCCATTACAACGGGTGGGAGCCCTTCTATCTTCCCATTCCTTCTAGCAATCACATTCCCGCAATGATCCATCCGAATATCTAAATTTTCAGCCTTACACATCCGCATAAAAGCACTCGTACATGTCTGCTCTTCATTTGTATAGGCAATTCTAGTGATGCCCTTCTCACCCGAGTTATATTGATTAATATTATCAAATAAAGCCTGATATCTTCTCTTTCTATCCATGCTAATATCTCCAATCCTGGGTATTCATGATTATGGTTTCATCAAAATTCGTGAATGATATACAATAGAGGTAGTGCTAGTCTTTAAAAATTACTTACTTGATGAGGTGTAATGGATAGCTATGAAGAAGACCATTATTTTTAAAGAAAATGACTCATTTACAATTAAAGCTGATTTTTATGAAACAAACCGTCCCCAAGCCCCTGCTATTGTTTACATTCACGGAGGCGGCCTACTTTGGGGTGATCGAGAAGATCTATCCGAGGAAATGATACAACTTTACACTAATAATGGCTTTGCGCTATTTTCGATTGACTATAGATTAGCCCCTAGGTCAACCCTATCTGACATCCTTGAAGATGTCCAAGATAGCCTTCTTTGGTTAGAAAAGGAAGGACCAAAACAATTCTCCATTGACCCCTCGAGGATCGCTGTAGTGGGAAGCTCAGCAGGTGGTTTCCTTGCACTAAGCACAGGAATGTTTACACATAAGCCACGTGCGATTGTCTCCTTCTATGGATATGGCGATATTAGCGCTCCATGGGCACTCGAACCAAGTAAATTCTATTGTGAAAAGGATATCGTCTCCATGGAGATTGCAAAAGGTACAGTGTCCGATCAAATCATTACGAGCGCAAGCGTTGACGAGCGTTTTCTTCTCTATTTATATGCAAGACAATCCGGTCGTTGGATCGAAGAAGTGACGGGCTTGAATCCTTCTCTACATAAGGAAGAACTCCTCAAATTCTGTCCTATTCATCATGTAACTAAGGAATTCCCCCCTACATTGTTACTGCACGGAACGAACGATGTAGATGTACCGTATGAACAATCGGTATTCATGAGAGCTGCGCTAGTGAAAGAAGGAGTACCGGCAAAGCTTATTACTATTCCAAACGGAGAGCATGTATTTGAAAAAGATTTCGATAACCCTGTTGTGCAAAAAGCTCTTCATCAGGTGATTGATTTCCTTCAGCTTCATCTTGCTGAGTAGGTCTGTAGAAGAACAGGAAAATCCGGCACTAAAATAGTGCCGGAAAATATAGGAGACCGCATGAATTATTTCTTGTTTAATTCGTGGAAATGCGTCCATAAATGATCGCAATCTTCTCTAGCTTCCACTTTAATCATATTAACAACACTCTCATCATGCCCCACAAAATATTCGCGAAGGTGAATGTCAGAGAAGCCATGCTCTTTCGCATCATCTCTTGTGCTGCAATAATGAACTTCCTTAACACCTGACCAAATAATAGCGCCCATACACATCGGACACGGTTCACAGGTGGCATAAATTACACAATCCGATAAGTCCATCGTGTCTAGCTTTTTGCAAGCTTCTCGGATAGCTACCATTTCCGCATGTGCAGAAGGATCCGTATCTCTCATCATCGTATTGCTAACCGCTGCAATTACTTCATCGCCTCGAACAATCGTTGCACCAAACGGGCCCCCAAATTTCTTATTCATACCCTCGATCGTTGCATCTACCGCCAATTTCATGTAATCCATTTCAAAATTCCTCCTCTAGTTTAATTGGGATGATTTTAGTGTTTTGCTAAAGATGGTGTATAGAACAAACGAAACAATTAAACCACTAAAGAAAGCAAAATCATTCATCCTAACTAGGAAGGGGATACCCTTAAGAAATGCACCTGACATAGGAAGGATGAAGCTGACTGCTAAAACAGCCATCGCAACAGGATTGTAACCATTCTTATATTCACCGTTGCTGCCTGCTGGGACATAGATATTATCAAGATTTAATACTCTTTTCCGATGAATAAAGAAGCTTGAAAGCATAATACCCGCAATTGGACCAAAGATGGACCCAATAAAGCTATAGAAGTAGAATAAGGTCGTTGTACTTTCTACAAGCTTCCATGGCAAAATCAAAGTTCCAACAACGGCTGTTAAGACACCTGCAGTCTTTACAGTGAATTTTTTCGGGAAAAGAGATGACATTTGCAAGCCAGCTGGCAATAGGTTTGCAAACACTACGAAGGCGATTGCTCCTACGTTTAGCGCTAGAATCAATACAACAACAGCGAAAGTGTTTTCAATTTTATCAATGGCATGAACGATATTGAAAATCGGTTCACCAAACGCAATTTCAGTACCCGCGATTAAAGCCACACAAGTGATGGCAAAAAGAATATAAGACAAGATAAACCCTACCGGCAATCCAATCATAGCCGCTTTTGGTGATTTCGCACGATGTGTGAAGTCCGACATATTCACAACAGGACCCGCCCAGTTAGATACCAATGCACTCACGCAAGCAATAAAGACTAATGGACTTGAGCTTGGGTTCGCTGGTACATACTCTAAAATCGGTCCAAACCCTCCAGCAATCTTGATCGCCCAAACAGCAGCACCAATAATAAACACATACACTACTGGGGAAGACCAGTTACCGAACTTACCTAATGTTTTCATTCCACCTAAGAACAACAGAACCGTTGCTGTCCAAAGAATCGCATAGGAGATCATTGTCGGGAATGCTAACCCGAATAGTGTGAAGCCACCGCCTAAATCCATATAATTCGGAATAAATCTAGCAAATATAACATTTAATGATTCTGCACCAACAACGGTAGTGGTTCCAAAGAATACTAATCCGGCAACAAGTCCTCGTATCAATGCCGGTATAATTGCTCCTTTTACCCCAAATGAATCACGAAGCAACATCGCGAATGGCAGCCCATATTTGGAGGCAGAATATCCGTTTAAAGCATAAAATGCGGAGACAATAATGGCCGAAAGCATAACGGCAAAGAGCACCTGTGTTGTATCCAATCCTAAGACGAAGAAACCTGCAACTGTCATATACGACATAATATTATGAACAGCACCCATCCAAAGGGTTATATAGTTGGACATTCCCCAGTCTCTTTGCTCAGGCTTCTTGGGCAGTAATTCCTCACCGTAACCGTATGATTTGTACCTATCATAATTTTGTTCCAATTTTGCTTGATCCATATCTACACTTCCCCTCGCTTAAATTACTTCACGATATGAGTGCCTGCCTGTTCATTGATCGCATCTTTTAAGCTTTCCGGATTCGTAATAATAACTCGCGTTCCGCTGTTCTCTAAGAAGCTTAAACTCGCCTCGATTTTAGGCAGCATACTTCCTGCTGGGAAGTGATTTTCTAGTACATATTGTTTAGTCTCATCAACCGTCATTTTGGATAGCTCCTGTTGATTCGGCTTACCATAGTTGATGCATACTCTAGACACTCCCGTTGTAATAATTAAGGTCTCCGCATGAATCTGTTCTGCTAAAAGACTCGTAGCAAAATCCTTATCGATGACTGCATCAACACCTTTGTACGTGTTATCATCAGACTTCACGACTGCGATACCTCCACCGCCTGCAGCGACAACGACAAAGCCCCCATCGATTAATGATTTAATCGCGTCTTTCTCCACAATATCTATAGGTCTTGGGGATGGAACTACTCTACGGTATCCTCTGCCAGAGTCTTCTACAAAGCTCCATTCCGGATGTTCTTTTTTCATTTCTTCCGCTTGCTCTTTGGAAAAGAAGGATCCTACTGGTTTCGTTGGATTCTTGAAATTAGGGTCTTCTGAGCTTACTTCGACTTGTGTAATCACCGTAGCTACATTCTTGTGGATCCCTCTAACTGCAAATTCATTAATTAAAGCTTGTTGAATTAAATAACCGATTCCACCTTGTGTATCGGCTCCACAATTCACTAGTGGAACAGGAGACATGCCGGCAATTTCATGTGCAATCTCAGATCTTCTTAGTCCAAACCCTACCTGTGGTCCGTTACCATGAGTAACGACGACATTGTAGCCTTCTTGCACCATATCAACAATATTGACGACAACTTCTTTTACTGCTTCAGATTGGTCATGAATCGAATCCAGCCCATTTTCCTTGACCAATGAGTTCCCGCCAATAGCAACGATTACAGTCTCTTTCATCTGATGCCTCCTATGTTGCAATTCTTATTCGCTAACCGAGTAACTCAAGAGATTGCTTTTTGTGTGAGTGGTATAACGGATTCGTTGGATCATTCTTAATTGCGTTCTCGATAGCCTCAATGGCCTCTTTATGCTTACCAAGCGATCTTAGACTGTTCGCCTTATGAAAGGAGAAGTCATATCTATTCGGCTGAAGCGCTAGCAGCTTATCCATCTCGATAACTGCTTCTTGGTGTCGCCCAAGTTCTCTTAAATAATTGGATTTGTGGTAGCGATAGAACGTTTCATTAGGTGCCAGCTCACAGGCTTTATCATATTCCTGAAGAGCCTCCTCCGGTTTTTTCCACAGTCTTAAACAATTCGCTGTGTAGAAATAAAATTCTAAATTAGCAGAATCCATAGATAAAACGCTTTCATAGCATTGAAGTGCCTCTTCGTATCTCTTTAATTCCTGCAAGAAATAACCTTTATAATAGATGAAATCCAGGTTGTCAGCATCCACTTCTAGCGCTCTATTGATGATGGATATAGCTTCTTCATATTGATCGTTGTTAGCGAGAGCCTTTGCCTGCTTCACATATTCGTTATTTTCTTGGAAGCTTTGTTCTAGAATCTTCACGACTTTATGCTGACCGTTCTCTTCGGCACGTTGTAGGGATGAGAGCCCATCTCGATCAGGCCAATGCACATCTGCCCCTGCATGAACAAGCGCTTCAATAATGTCAGAATATAGTCGTCCGCCATTCCCCAATATGACTGCTTCAAGTAGGGCTGACCAGCCTAAGTCGTTGACATGATTCACTGGAACCCCAGCATCAATACACACTTCTACTGTTTTTAAATAGCCCTTTTCGCTCGATGGTAACAGCGCTGTTCCTCCAAATCGATTCACGCTCTTCAAATCAGCTCCACCAGCAATCATGAGACGCAGGATTTCATAAAAGCCATTTGCTGCTGAGCAAATAAACGGTGAGAGTTGTGTAATATCTCTAGTGTTCACGTCACTTCCTGCTTCTATTAACCTTTTAGCAATCGCGATTTGATTGTTTTGAGTTGCCGCCATTAACGCTGTTCTCCCTGCAGCATCTTTATATTCAACACTGGCACCTTCGCCTAATAGTTTCTCAACAGAAGCCAGTTCTCCCTGTTCACTCGCCTCAATAAGTTTTGTATTCAAGGATAGACTATCCAAAATTGTTCACTCCTTCACAGCCTAGCACGAAGATGTTCGTCTAGTTCGAAATAAGAATGGTGGGCTAAGCAAGTTAGCCCTCTTCTTATTTAATATTTTCACTTAATGCAAGTAATGCTTGTTCAAATGCTTCGATTGGAGGGTTAACGATACCTGCACCAATCATTCCAATCCCCGCATCTTTATGTGCAATGGCTGTATTGATAATCGGCATAATTCCTGTTTGGATGACTTTTTGAATATCAATACCTGTTGGAATCCCTATAAAGTCAAGCATTGGAATCGTCACGTTAGGATTTTCAGTGGTTGTGATTTCTGCCATTTTTGTGGTGTAACTGATTGCATCATCAACGGTACCCCCCACAAGCGAAACAATAGCCGGTGCAGTTGCCATAGCAAATCCGCCAATTCCATAGGTCTCCGTAATCGCACTGTCACCAATATCAAGACCAGAATCCTCAGGTTTGTAACCAGCGAACATAGGACCAATTACTTGTTGTGCAGGACCTGTAAACCACACGTTTCCAGCGATTCCACTCACACGGATACCGAATTCCACTCCGTTACGAGCCATTGTGGTAACAATGGTACTATTCTCAATGCCATGCGCAGCATCAAGGGCACATTTACATAGCGCCATCCATGTCGGACCCGAGAAATAATCGCTGCTGCTAACGAATTCAAACACTTCTTTTTTCTGCTCAACAGTGAAATCGGTTTGGATAATATAAGGCGTTAGTGCTTGAATGAGCAGGGTTGTTCCAGCTACATTTCGGTTATGACACTCGTCCCCCATATGAAGGGCTTGTGAGAGCATTAGGCGCAAGTCAATCCCATTTGGATTAAGTTTCATCGCATCTCTTAAAATAGGACCCAATACATCTCGCATCCAAATCAAACGCTGGATAACACTCTCGTCATTAGCACCCATACGAAGGATTTTGGACATTTGTTCACTTAAATTTGTATAGGCAATATTTCCATAAGTTTTATTCTCAACAATATGCATAAACATGGAAGCCGATGTTACACCAGCCATGGAACCAACACAGTTATGTTCATGACATGGCGAGAAAATAATCGCTCCAGACGCGGCTAGTACAGCTGCTGCTTCAATATTGGGGGCAAGTCCTTCAAATACAATAGCCCCTGTTATCGCACCTTTCATCGGACCATTCATTCGTTCCCAAGTGATTGGCGGGCCAGCATGTAAAATCGTATTTTTCGTCATACCAGGAACCACATTGATCGCTTGGTCAAAGCCAATCAGTACCGGTTGCGAGTTAATAATTCGCTCAACAGCCTCTTTGTTAGCAGCTTCAATCTTATCTGTAACACTTGGGTCTTCAAGCTTATCCAGCGCAGCAATTAATTCTGGATTCCCTCTGCCTGGCGGCGTCCACTCCAAGTGAGTTACATTCGCGTTTTGTTTTAACAAATCATCTCTAAAGTTCGCAATGCCTACATTTATGACATTTAGTTTATTCGTAAAAAGTTCATTGATTTTACTCATGACTATTCTCCTTTCACAACGAATTCTCTTGCTAGTAGACCTGCGTTCTGACTGCTGCTAGCATGTGTAGCACCAGAAGCTAACAATTTATTAATTTGACCTTCAATATTTTGACTATCTAGCTCGGTTCCAAGAATGTATCCAATAATCTCTAGATGTCTTCCTTCATCTTCAGCGGCTTGCTTCGCTTCGATAATCGCTGGAAGCATTGCGCCTACAGGATCTTCGTGTGCTCCGAAGCCTAGAACAAAGTCCATCACAATAACACCGACAGAAGGATCTTTTGCTTCTTGAATAAATCTTTCAATTCGAGTGGATGGATCTATCATTGGATGTGGTTTGCCTTGTGTAAATTGGTCGTCTCCGAAGTCAATAAAGGTATGATCTTGGCTTACTCTAACATCTTTTAAGCGATATTTAGGATCTCTCTGAATGTTACTGTAGACATTATCGAATTTCTCCATAGCAATGTGCATCGCTTCATCACAGAGCGTACCGCCACTGAATAGTCCACGGATATATTTTTGCTGAGGATTTAACTTCGCACGCACTTCTTCAATAAGCGGAAGATTTAACGCACGTTTGTTAAGCTTCGATTCGTCTGCTCCAGCTAAAAGCACCGCTTTAAGTGCCGCTTCTTTTGACATTTTTGCAAAATGACCGCCAGCTTGGGTAACCTTTTCTTCATTCCCACCCACAAACCAAACCACGACTGGTTTCTTACATTGTTTAATTTGTGCTAGTACTTTCTCTTCTACACTTGGTGCTGGTGGTTTAGATACGAGAACAATAACCTTTGTTGCATCGTCCTCTTCTAACGCTTTAATTCCGGCCAGCATCATAATGCCGCCAACCTCTTCACTTAGATCTCTACCGCCTGTACCGATCAACTGTGTGATTCCACCGCCAAATTCATGAATACGAACCGTTACCTCTTGGCTACCTGTTCCTGATGCGCCAACGATCCCGATATTGCCTTTTCTCACGGCATTCGCAAAGCACAAAGCGACATTACCAATAATCGCAGTACCACAGTCTGGTCCCATCATTAGCAAGCCTTTTTCTTGGGCTAAAGTCTTTAATTCAATTTCATCTTCAATACTTACATTGTCGCTAAACAGCATGACGTGAAGATTATTTTCAAGAGCTTTTCTTGCTTCTCTAGGAGCGTAGCTCCCATTTACGGCAATAATCGCTAAGTTAGCTTCAGGAGTACCGTTTACAGCTGAGGTAATGGTTGAGTATTTAACCTCACTCTTTCCTTTAGAGGAATCTTTCTTTTTCGTTAACAAATCATTGATGCTTTCGAAAGCACCCTCACATAGTTCTTCAGAAGCAGCCTTCACAATAATCACTAAATCACTTGTTTTGGCACTTTCTACTTCTGGTGTCATCAAGCCCACATTTCTAATGACCTCTTTATTCATTTCAGTACCCATTGCAATAATGGCTTGTTCTACGATTTCGATCTGATTCGCTTTTGTTGAGAGTGACATCAAAGATACCGAATCGATATAAGTGTTTTGTTTTACTAAAACTTGAACAGTCATACTTGTACCTCCCATTTACTTGTTCATTTCCAGCCCTGCAACAATTCCTAGAGCTATATCAGTACCCGAAGTGGACCCTATAGCCAGTACCCTATCTAAAGCCAATAGCAATTCCTCTTCGCTACCTCTAAATAAAGCTTCCATTAAGTCACTTATAGACTCTCTTACCTGGCCACCTGCTGCTTTAGCTAATGCCATATAGCTGATATCATTGGTTAAAGCCTTCGCATGTAAGACGACTTCTTCACAAAACGATTGGTGTGAAAAGTATTGATGATTCTCGATGCCCATGACGGTAAACAATCCCACCAAGAAATCATCACCGGCTGGCGTTAAGCCTGGTCCAAGGCCTATGAGCGAAGTTGCATGTGTGATTGCAGTAGAGATTCGCTTGTTTTGCAATTCCGATACAAGTAACTGCGTCCGTTCATGAAGCATTCTAGACATTTCATCGTCAAAAGGATTGTCGCTCTTGAAAGCCCTTTCAATTCTGCTGTTATTTCCGTGAAGTTTGATATATTGCTTCATGGTGGATACATTCATTATTAAGACATCAGCTTCTGAAGGATATTTAGGCAGTTTACAATTCCATTTCTTAACACCATTCATTGTGATAGATATCTTATTAGCAATTGATAAAACGGAATGATCCGAACTTACAATGTCATTCACCCTGATATCTGCTTCTTCAAAGTGTTCTAAGTCAATAATAAGTGTATTAGGAGCATTATCGATTCCCTTACACGCAATAGTATACAAATCTCCACGATCCATACATTGAATATTGATTGTGCGATTAAACGTGCTATGAACAAAACCATGAAACTTATGATGAATGATTCGTTGAATAAAATCGCCATCACCGGATTTCGCAAATCTCACTAGAGTCACCTCTGTTTTAATTCCTTATATTTTCAAAAAGGTGATTGACCTCCTTTTCACTTCAACAGATGGATGAATGCATTGAATAATATGATTTGGTTACATCGTACAAAGGCAACGACGAGCGTAACTACCTTACGCACTTAATATATAATATACTGGTAGGGATCGTCATCGTTTAAGCGAACCAAAAAGAGTGCATCCTATTTGTGCATGTTATACAAGCGAATGTGTTAAAAGTGTGTCTGAGGAGCGTGCCAAAAATTGCTAACCGTTAAAGACTTAATGAAGATCAAGGCTATAGAGGGAATAAAAATTGTTGCTGGAGAACAAGGCATTGATAAATCCATATCCATCGTTAACATTATTGAGAATCCTGACGCCTTTGACTGGCTTTCACCGAACGAACTACTCTTATCAACAGGCTACATCTTTAAAAATAATGCAGAACTACAAAATCGAATTATTAAGGAACTTGCGGAGCTGAACTGTTCAGGATTGGTTGTAAAAATGAAACGGTACTTTGACAAGCTTCCTCAGAACATGATTGATGAAGCCAATAAGTATGGGTTGCCCCTTTTAGAACTGCCCTTTGAATACACACTCTCTAACATGATCTCGATCATTAATGAGAAGGTTTCCGGAAGATATGATTTGCTCAATAGAAAGACTTTAGATATACATAACTTGTTCTTCAAAATCACCCTCGAAGGCGGTGGTATTGCCAAAATAACTTCCATGTTATCCGAAACGATTAGTAATCCTATTATTGTCGTAGACAAGGATTGGCGATTATTGCATCACACTGAACATGCGAAGAACAACAGTCCTCTTGAGTATTATCTTGATTTTTCAAATCGACAGCCTGTTTTTAATAAAGCGTTCATCGATACTATTCCTACCAATCTAAATGAAATGAAAAAGTCTATTAAGAGGACCTATCATTCAGAAGGTGCAGAAATAAAATGTCGAGTGATTCCTGTCGCTGCTTCTAACTATATTTATGGCTATATTGTGATTTGGCAGACAGTGCAAGAGCTATCAGAATTTGATTACATTATTTTGCAGCAAGCCTCCACCATCATGGCACTCGAGCTGATCAAAGCAAAGGAAATTAGCGAACTTGAAATAAGAATTAAGCAGGACTCCATTGATGATTTACTTTCGGGGAAAATATCATCCCATGAAGCGCTGCAAACCTTATGTTATTTACATGGATTAAATCCGGGCTATATGTATTACAGTATGGTGATAAATATTGAAATGAATGAAGCAGACAAGTTTGAAGATATGATTATTGGAAAGTACAAAATGGAGTCCATTGCAAAAAAATGTGTGGACATCATTTATGACTTGTCACATAAAGCGATTGGAGAAATAAAGTGCTTTTATAGAAATAATAGAGTCATCATTCTAGTAGGGCAAAATGAAGAAAGACCTCCTGTTGCGATTAGTGATGCCAAGTTATATGCAAATGAACTGCTTGAGGTACTTATTGAAAGAACGAAGGAAACACTCTTAATAGGCATTGGTCAGCAATACAGTACAATCAGCTCGCTGCATAATAGCTTTTCTGAGGCGAACGAAATGATTAAATTGATGCAACAAAAAAACCTTCAAAACAAGGTCTCACATTTCGAAGATTATTCGGTTTACCATCTGTTGGAAGCAAATATCAAAGTCGTTGCCTTAGAAGAATTTTTTCGGAAGTGTCTAGGTAAAATCTATGATCATGATCAATTACATGGTACAAGCTACATGTTAACTTTAGAAAATTACTTTATTAACAATCTGAATGTCACCGAAACTTCAAAGGCTATGTTTTTACACAGAAACACACTTATCTATCGCATTGAGAAAATAAAGGAAATCCTAAATCTGGACTTAAAGCATTCAGAAGAATTACTACGAATTCAAATAGCGCTAAAGATATTTAGTATTTTAAATAAAACGATTTAAAAAAACTCCCCATACGGCAGCAGGGTTCATTATTACACCTGTCTACTACATGGGGAGTCTTTTTATACATACTTATCTCGGCCAGACAACATTCCAAACGTTGTAACTACTCCAGAGATAACGATCAGTGTGATCAGTGGAATCGTCCACACTTGGGTCATATCGTATAAATAACCGATCAATATAGGTCCTATGGCTGCAAGCATATATCCCGTGGATTGAGCCATTCCAGATAATTCTGCAGCTTGATTTCCGTTTCGGGCACGAATTCCGATATAACTTAGCGCCAATGGGAAATTCCCTCCCAAAGCGATACCAATCAAGATAATACTTAGGATCATTATGGGGTAAGATGAGCCCATGCTTAGGCCACCATAACCAACAATGGAGCACATGCCTAATGCGAATGCAATCCATACTTGAGAGCGTAGTCGTCCTGCAAGAATCGGAACAAGAAAACTAACAGGTACGCCAACAATTTGTGTGAAGGATAATAACCAGCCTGCTGTACCCCTACTTATGCCATAGTTATATAAGATTTCAGGTAACCAAGACATCGTTATATAAAATAATGAAGACTGAAATCCCATGAATAGCGCTATTTTCCAAGCGAGTGGTGAACGCCAGATTTGCTTAGCACTGATCCTTACACTTTTCACTGCATTATCTTTGGCTGGATTTAATCTAATTAGAAGGATCCATACCACGATCGCTATGATTGTCGGAATTCCCCATACGATTAAGGCTCCGTCCCACCCAAGCTTCAGACCATGGGCTAGAGGAATACTAATACCTGATGCTAACGATGCGAACAATCCCATTGAAGTGGAATAGATACTTGTCATTAGACCGAACTTTTGTGGGAATTTCTCCTTCACAACTACCGGCAATAGAACATTTCCGATGGCTATCCCTACTCCAATCAATAGCGTACCAACGAAAATAAAGAGTGTCATTGAAATGGAACGAATGCAAATTCCGACCAAAAGAATAACCAAACCTAACAATAGCGTCTTCTCGTTGGATAAACGAGCAGCGATTCTAGGAACGAGAGACGACATAACAGCGAAGGATATCAAAGGTATACTCATTAATAAACCTGCACTCCAGTGTGCAAGCCCCACATCTTCTTGAATAATGCCCACTAATGGACCTACCGATGTAATCGCAGGGCGTAAATTAAAGGCTACCAGAACAATCCCCGAAATGAGTAAAATGATATATAACGAATTCTTGTTGTCTTGTGTCCGTGGTGAATGCAAAAACTAAATCTCCCCTCAACTAATCAAATGCCAAATGATCTTCAGAATGTAGCATTAGTTATAACATATAAGAAAGTAGTTTAAAAGTATAAAAACAAACAGCGCGCACCGATTGAGTACCGGCACGCGCTGAATTTCTAAGCTAGATAAAGAGAAATATTTAATTGTTTGATTTTCTCAATCCACTCTTCTGATAAACCTCTATCGGTTACAATCGCATCAAAATCATTTAACGAAGCAAAGTAAGTGGATTTAACCATATCAAACTTAGAGGAATCAATCACTAAAATTTTCTCAAGAGCACAATTAATTGCCGCATTCTTTGTGTCCACTTCACAACTGTTCGTGCAAGTAATGCCTAATTTAGCATTAACTCCAGCAGCAGAAATAAATGCTTTTGTTGTTCGTGTTCTACTTATTAAATCCAACCCTTCTCTGCTTTCAAACATTTGAAGTTCTGGACGGTAATGACCACCAATAAGAATAAAATCCTTAAATCCTTTTTTATGAATCTCAATTAATGCGTTCATAGTACAGCAAACAATTTCCACAGAATGATTTGACGGAATATGTTCGATGATTTGAGCGGTTGTTGTACCAATATCAATAAAAATAATATCGTTAGGCTCGATTAGTGAAGCTGCTAACTTACCTATATTATATTTTTCTGATGCTCGATTATTTTTTTGAGTTGTCAAATCATATTCATCTTGTTTATTCTCATTTGGGTCAGAACCATTATAAATAACCGCACCTGAAACAACTTGAACGATTTTATTTTCTTTTAGATATTTAATATCTCGGCGAACAGTCATTTCTGTGACATCAAGTTGATGTGAAAGTTCTTTAATGGATGCGCCACTTTTATTTTTTAGGATTGATACAATTGTATTTACTCTCTCTTGCTTATCCATACCGGTTCATCCTAACTACTAATAATAAAGTATAATTATCAGAATTATACCATATCTAATACCCCAATACTTCCTGCCCTTTTACAATTTTAACTATGGCACTAGTTCCTAAACGGTCTGCTCCCAAATCGATAAATGCTTTAGCATCATCCAAAGAGCGAATGCCTCCAGCTGCTTTAATCTTCACATTCTGACCTATGTTCTGTGCAAACAGGCTGACATCCTCTTTAGTTGCTCCAGCTTTTGAAAATCCAGTGGATGTTTTGATATAATCAGCACCAGCTTTTGTAACAAGCTCACATACTTTCACTTTTTCCTCTTGGGTGAGCAAACAGGTTTCAACAATAACCTTTAATACTCTACTTCCACATGCATTTTTAATGGCACGTATTTCGTCGCAAACTTCCTCATAACGTCCACTTTTTAAGAAGCCCACATTGATTACCATATCAATTTCCGATGCTCCATTTGTAATTGCATCTGTTGCTTCAAATACTTTAACGGCTTGTGTACTATAACCATTCGGAAATCCGATAACTGTACATATTGCTATTTTGCCCTCTACATAATTTGCAGCTTCTCTAACATAAGCACTTGGGATGCAAACACTGGCCGTCTGGTATTTCATCGCATCATCACATAAATTCTTTATATCATCCCATGTAGCAGTAACATCAAGGAGGGTATGATCTACTTTTCCTAATATATCTTTAACATCCATTCTGTTCACTTCTCCCTTAATAATTAATTTTAAAACGTTTAAAATGTTAATATTCTAACAATTGTTATTGCACTACATGTAACTAGTTTTTCCATAGCCATTGAAGGTGAAGAACCGAGCTCTGGGTGCGTGCAACTGCAACTAATAAGTGCTCCTAATATGTATCGGTTTAAGTTGTAATTCCTCAGTTTCCGCTACAAATCAGGTTTTCCCCCAATAACTCACAGGAACAACTACTGTTCTGAATCACACTCCTCCTTCTAATAACTCCAGGATATTTCATTTGTTACATTACCAATATATATTGTTATATTAATAACATATGTTTGAATTATAACATAATTATAAATATAGTCAATTATAGTAAAGTTGAAGCCCTTATTCGTGTCATACACCAATACATAGGCAGGAGCATAGACTTTAGGTATCTGTTAATTAGAGGTATCTAAGGAGGTTAATAAGTGGGATATTTTTACTTCAGAAATCCGTACTATGTGTGCCCAGGTCGTAGTTTCCCCCCATTCCAACCAATGACTCCAGGTGGCATGCAATCAGGCGGACCCATGCCCATATATCCTGGAAGCGGCACCCAACTACCAGGAATGCAGACGCATTCTAGTGGTGGCCCAGTATTTGCATATCTAACCATCACTGATATTCAACCTTTCCTCGGAAAATGGGGCATTTTCACCTTAAGTAGTGGTCAAAAGGTTGTAGCCTATGTCAATACAGTTAATGCTGATTCAATTAGTGTGCTATTTGCAGATGGCAAAAGTGCTGTCATTGACGTAAAAATGATATCCATGGCTGAAGGGCCGTTTCCCACAATGCCAGCTACTCCTGGTAGTGGATCTGGCGGAGGACCTGGTAGTGGACCTGGTAGTGGTTCTGGCAGCGGCCCTGGTAACTGCACTTGGAAAGAAATCCCCGGCCTTGGTTGGATTTGCATATAATAACTCACGATCCGTCTAAGGGATTTTTCCTTCCGACGGATTTTTTTGTATTGTTTTACTAGATTACTTGTTGATATACGAAAAGGCCGCCGGATGATTTCCGACGACCTCTATAACTTCTCTTCAGGTTAAGTTATGATGCTGAGCAATAACCCCTTCTTGAGTTTGCTGATCCAACTTATAGCATATCAAAGCAATCACACATGCTGATATCGCCAGGATGGAAGCAGCTATAGGTAGGGAGATTAATCCTCCATGCTGGGCAACCACTCCACCAATTGCGGATCCTCCTGCGATTCCCAGGTTAGACGCTACTGGATTCAACGATGCAGCAAGGTCCTTCGATCTTGGTGAATACTGCTTGGCCAAATCTATCAAATAGAGCTGGGCTGGTGCGCTAACAATACTCGACATTACGGCTAGCATCATTAGTACGATCATTCCTAGAATCGAGATCGATGCGGTCAAACTAAAGACGATATAGACCACAGCTTGGATAAGAAATACGAATCTAAGCTTACTTACCGCATTTCCGGTTGCAACCTTGCCTCCAATCCAGTTGCTGACAATCGTGGCAATCCCGTATACAAACAGTACGCCACTAACCGAGCTCTTAGGAATATTCATCACTTGCTCCAGCAATGGTGTAATGTACGTGTACATCACAAACACCGCTCCCACTGCCGTAACTGGAATGAGAAACGCAAGAATAATGCGTCCATTCGTGAGCAGTTCGATCTGATCCTTAAGTGAGCTAGGCACAGGCTTCGGTAGTTTGCGTGGAATATAGGCATAATTTAGCGCGATGGCAATTCCGGCTAATACCCCATTTAGTACAAATGCTGCAGGCCAGTTGAAATACTGCCCTACAAAAGTTCCGATCGGTACACCAAATACATTCGCAACAGCGAAACCGCTCAAAATTGTAGCGATCGCTTTGCCTCTTTTCTCCGGGTCCACCGCTTCATTCGCTACCGTAATGGCTACAGAAAGAACAAAACCACATAGTACGGCAGTAACTATTCTAGTCACTAGCAGCATACTGTAGGTTCCAGTTATAGCACTCCACAAATTCAGCAGCAGAATCAATACAAGCGATACAAGAATCGTAATCCGTTTCGGGATACGGCTGAACAAAGACATCATAATGGGTGTGCCAATGGCATAAGCGATCGCGAAACCAGATACCAAGCCCCCGGCTGTCGCTAACGTTACTCCGAGGCTCGAGGATATTTCCGAGAGTAATCCAACGATAATATACTCCGTCGTACCCAGAATAAACGCCATAAAAGTAAACGAGAAAATCAATGCGTTCTGTCGTGATGTTGTCATGGTGCTCTCCATCCTATTTGTCTCTATTTTTATAAGAACATACCTACTCATAATACTCATTTAGACTATATTGAGCAATCCTATTTTTCATAAAAAAAGAAGCTTCACACAAGTTCAAAGAACTCATGAGAAGCTTCTAGTTTTACATCATGGAATTATTTTGCTTCAAAGAGCTGTTCAAAAGGTCTCTAACTCATTTTACCTACAACCTTAACTCTTAATCTGGTTGCATTTTCCGGATGATAGGCAAGTGGCGTCTCTTCAACCTCAACCAATTTAATCGTAGTAGGATCGGCTCCTGCCAATACCGCTTGTTTCACCGCTTTTTCCTCAGCATCCCTTAACGACTGCTCTCGCGGCTCTCGCGAATAAATATAAATTTGTTCATACTGTCCGCTAATTTGAGAAATCGATGCACCGATGGCATTGGCAACTCCACCGTTCTCTACTTTAATAATGCTGGCTACTCCGGGAATTCCATCTGGAATAATAACACTGCCCCCGCCTACGAGTACAATCTGTACATCTTCGGAAGAAGTTTTCATCTTATCAATCGCCTTGGCTATGATCGAAGAAATTACGGATAGGACTTGTTTGGAAAATTGCTCATCGATGTGACTTACTAAACTTTTATCTCCCACGTCAGCTAACCCAAGGCGAACCGCAATATCCGTCGTAGTCAAGGTGCTTCCACCAAATACGAGTGCTTCTTCTGTGATCTTATAGCCCACGCTATCCGGCCCAACTGTAATCTTGCCATTGTCTACGCGAACAATACTTCCGCCGCCAAGTCCTACAGAGATAATGTCTGGCATTCTAAAGTTCGTGCGAATATCTCCTACTTCCACTGCTACAGAAGACTCTCTTGGAAATCCATCCTGTAAGACACCGATATCCGATGTGGTGCCACCAACATCGAGTACCATCGTATTTTTAATGTTCGCTAAATAAGAAGCTCCCCGGATGCTATTTGTTGGTCCACAGGCAATCGTAAGGATCGGAAATTGCTTAGCATATTCAATCGACATAAGTGTACCGTCATTTTGGCATAAGTACACCTCAGCGCCTTGAATCCCTTCTGCTTCTAACGCATTTTCAAAACCTGTGCTAGTGGTCTCGATGACTTTGCATAAAGCCGCATTCAGTATGGTTGCATTCTCACGTTCAATCAGGCCAACAGACCCGATCAAGGAGGAGCAAGAAACCGGATAATTTGTCCCGTATGCTTCCCAGATTAAGTCTCGAACCTTGAACTCCTGGTCATTTTTGATGGATGAGAACACACCAATGATCGCAATAGATTCTACTTTATTTCGCCATTCTACTAGAAGCTCTTTAATCTCCTCCTCATCAAGCTCACTGAGCAACTTACCATCATATTCATACCCACCATGAACTAATGCATAGTTTCCTGATAGTTTTTCCACCATGTCTTTAGGCCAAGCCGTATATGGCAGAACAGAAGCGGTAGCAGGGAATCCTAACCGAATCACACCAACTTTGGCTAATTTCTTCCGTTCCACAATGGCATTAGTACACTGCGTTGTCCCAAGCATTGCATGTGTGATTTTCGTTTTATCAATGCTCGCTTCCTTCAATACATTACGCAGTGACGTCTCAATCCCCGTTTTTATATCCAGTGTCGTTGGGGATTTAACGCTATGAATTAATCGGCTTTGCTCGTCCAAAATAATAGCATCGGTATTCGTGCCACCTACATCTATTCCAATTCTAAACATGTTTAGCCACCGCCTTACTCACCAATTCTTCAATAGGAGCATAATCGTAATCATACCCAAAGTATCTCGGTCCTACCGTTTCGATTCCTTTTTCCGTTCTCCATTTAGGATGTGCCGGTAAGCCAATGACGCGTACGCGTTTTCCATATTTCAAGCTCTCTGTTGTAACAGGCAATAAAGTTTCATAATCGACTAAGCATATTAAATCCGGGGTCATGGCTACAACCTGGCCATTTTTCTTGGCAAGCAGATTCTCATTTTGAAAATATACCTTCATCTGCTCCTCTTTATTTCCTTCAATGCCCTCTAGGTTCATTTCCCCAAAATTGAAGCCGCCTTTGGTTTCCCGGATGACATCTGTTATTTTCCCTTGAAACAGCTCGTAACCGGATGTCAGGTTTAGAAGCTCTTCAAGCTTGTCTTTTGCATCTCTGTTGTTTGAAGAAATGATCTCTCCAATCTGCTCAGATAGCGTCACGATGTTATGGACACCGCTGTTCTTGATTTGAGCCCCAGTCGTTGGATACAGACTTACCAAAGCACTAGCTCCCATCTCCACAGTAGCTGTACGGGCTAACCGTTCGGTCCATTTATTATCGATCGTCTCAAAAATACCAATGTTCCCTTTTTCATCCGAAATTGCGAGCGGCGCAGCCGAAATGCCATCCAGGTTAAACGTCACCATCTGCAATTCAGGAAATGCCCTACCCATCCCATCGCAATCAATAAGCGGTAAATTCAGCTGTGCTGCAACGACGATCGGAATCATCGAATTGACTCCGCCTGCTTCCATCGGAAATGTGCCTGTAATTTTTTCTCGGCCCAAATATTTGGCCAGCATCTGAAATACCTTAACAAACTCATCGCCTTTCGGAAATTTCTCCACTAATACAGAAGGCGCACCCATCATGGCGGAAGGAATGAAAAAGTCTTCATCCTCGATTTCATCCACAGAATAAAGTCTTACAGGTCCGTACTTTTCAATAGCCGAAAGAGCCATGAGTTTACCGATGTAAGGATCTCCTCCTCCACCTGTGCCTAAAAATGCAGCGCCTACGGCAATATGTTCAATCGATTGTTCATCTAAATATCTCATTTATTTCCCTCCAATATGACAGTTTTTGAGGCAGTAAATCGGTAGCAGACAATATATAAGACAAATGAAATGACGATACCGAGTAATGGCTGATTTGATAATTGAGGTAAGCTTGGGAAAAAGGACAGCACAACGGGCATACAAGCAATAATGGATCCGACCAGCCAAGAAAATACCCCTAGACGATTAACGCCCTCTGTTTCCTTCCAACGGTTCTTATCGCCTTTATTCATGATCCAATAGGATGCAATCATTACCCCTGCTACCGGCGGAACCATAGCTGACAAGATCGACATCACTGGCGTGAAATAATTCAAGATACCAATCACAGCGAGTACAGTCCCGATGAGTCCAGCAATCCCTACTGCCCATTTTTCTTTTTCTTTGGAAATATGCAATACATTGGTAAGCGCAAATCCACCCGAGATTGCGTTGACCATATTCGTTTTCCAAGCAGCCAGAATCAAAACAGTACCCCCAATAAAAGGCGTTGTAATATTTATAAAGACGGCCGCAATATCGCTAGTCTGGTAAGCAATCGATAAAATAGCACCCACACTAATCATCAGTACGCCAGAAGGAACAATTCCGATTAACGCTGCTTTTAATACGTCAGAACGTTTTCTTGAGAACTGAGAGTAGTCGCCTGCAATGACAGCCCCTAAGGCAAATGAGCCTATTGTTACAGCTAAGCCATCCATGAAATTCATATGCTTCTCAGGCTGGTAGCTCCAAATGTTCTGCACGGAATCCATAGTGAACACTTGAACTAAACCATATATGCAAATCACGATTAATAAAGGTACTGCAATATAACTAAGTACTCTCAGCACTTTCATTCCGTACATTGCTGAGATCACCATAACCAAACCGCTAATTAAAGAAGCAAGGGGAACTGGGACTATCACTCCATACTCCGCCAGCAGGTTCGCCAGTGCCGCCCCGCATACATTAGCCTGAATCCCGAACCAACCGAGGCAAGCAATAGCGAGAATAATGGATAAAATCGTTCGCGAGCCTTTTTTGCCAAAGACTTGGGCTGCGACTTGAACGGTTGTTTTCCCAAGATCCGTACTCTGAATCCCCTGAAGTATCATAAGGACAACGATAATGGCGTACCCTAAAAAAGCGATCAATAATGTCATAGGTAAGCTCATACCAGATATCAACGTATTCCCAACCAGGAGGCCAGGTATACTGATCACCGCTCCGGCCCATACCATCCCCAGAGTGAACCAAGACTGAGGTGCTCCGTCCTTTCTCATGTTAGTTCTCCTCCTCGAAAAGTAATTTTTCTTATTATAGAAGGAACCATGAGATTACGTCTTTTTCTAAAATAAAAAAAAATCCGTGATTTTTGTCTTATTCGACAAAAACTACGGATTATACTAGCTATGTGTGAGTCGATAAATCATGCAAGCGATATACACATCGTAAGATTCGGAGTTGACGGTTACATCATAGCCAATTAATTCACTGATCTTTCTAATACGATATTTTACTGTATTTTTATGAACAAACAGCATTTTCCCACAGTTATCAAAATTCCCCTTTGCATCTAACAAGAAGGTTATGAGTGTTTTTATCGACTCTGGATCACCTAGAATGGGGTCAATCACAGACATCCATTCTTCAAGTATTTCTTCTCCCTGTTCACTTAACTCAATAGCTTGTTTCATAGAACGCATCTCGGCTGCTGTGTACAATTTACGATGCTCATACATCAGATGGACTTTCCGTCCCACACTGTTCACCAGCCGATACATGCGTCGTACATCTTGTGTATTTCTCATTCGGGGAGCATAGACCATTTCGGAAATAAGCGGGGCTGAATTCGTCGTGTCAATATACTCCCCTGCAATTTCATACTCATTGTACTTGTAAGAGCAATTTCCCATAAGGGCTATTATACAATGATCGATAGTTTGAATGACCGCCGTTTTATAATATTTGAACAAATGCTCTTCCAGCTCTTCACGAATTTGTTTCTCTTGCGATAAATCGTGAATATATACTAACCACATCATCTGAATGGAAGAGACATCAATGTGGAGAAAATGAGCCAGTCTTCGCATTTTTTCGCTTTCATCATTAATAATTGCTTTTACCAAGGCATATTCGCTAACCTCGTTATGCTTATCCCCCCACAAATTGATCGCTACTTGTACAACCTCGCTGATTTTATCGATGGTCTTCGCAGGTAATTTTGAGTTCTCTTTAATCAAAAATAAATGCAGCGCTTCTCCGTTTTTTTGATGAATACTCTTGTATTCCACATAGCAATTTGAAACAGGCTCTGTTTGTCCTTTCGTCATATTCATCAGATAGGGGGCGAAGGTCTCAATAATATACCCCACGTTTAACGATGAATTACGGGGCCACATTACTTGATTTACGATATCTAACTGGGTGTTCGTCAGGATGACGTTCGCTTTCAGCCGATCAGACAATATTTTCAGCGTAATTTCGACGCTCCGTGAGTGTTCTGGCAAAAGGGATACTTTCTCTAACGCTTCATTTACAAAATTATCATTGATCGTCTGATTGTTCAGAACAATCGCTTCCATCACTTCATAAATCACTTCGTTGTAACGAAGTGAAAAATCATTTTCCGGCATACAAATGATGATGAAATTTTTGGACTCTGCTAATTGCAGTACCTCGTCAGCTACTTCAGGAATGATAATTCCTACATAGTATAAGATCAATCCTACTTCTCCAAGCTCGTGCAAGTACTCAATCGTTTCACACTGTTTCTCTACACTGTCCTTAATGGAGTAAAAAGAGCTGATCACTATCTCTTCCGCATACCACTCTTCTTGAATGGAATGGACAATTCGAGAAGAATAATCCGCATTTGAAACCTCTAGTACGGATAAAGAAGAAATGGTGCGGTGTAGATTATTATTTCCAGTTAGCACCTTTGCTCCTCGAAAGGAAGGAAGTTGCAGCATATCTTTTACAGTTATCCCCATATCTTCACCACTTCTACTGTATTGTTATCTCATGTTGCCATTAATAAAGCTTTATACATCTTATTTTAGCACTTCAAGCTATAAGCTATGTATATTGATTTCGCTGTATGTATTCTCCTTTCTTCTGTGCAATAAACGAAAAAAAATGATAATATGTATGTTGGGTAAAAGGTCTTTGCTATAACTTATATGTTTTTATATATCGCAACAAGAGGAGATAATATGAGTAACGAACAAAACTTTTGGCTTGATTTACCGAAGCCGTTTTTTATATTAGCACCAATGGAAGATGTCACAGATGTTGTATTTCGTCACGTCATTAGTGAAGCTGCCAAACCCGACGTGTTTTTCACAGAATTCACTAATACAGAAAGCTATTGTCACCCTGTAGGAAAAGACAGTGTACGTGGTCGATTAACGTTCACAGAAGATGAGCAACCAATTGTCGCTCATATTTGGGGTGATAAACCTGTATTTTTTGAACAGATGAGTATTGATATGAAAAAACTTGGTTTTCGCGGTATCGATTTAAACATGGGATGCCCCGCACAAAACGTCGCGTCCAATGGAAAAGGTGCTGGATTAATACTACATCCTGAGGTTGCAGAAAAAATTATTCAAGCAACAAAAGCCGGTGGATTGCCGGTTAGTGTTAAAACAAGATTGGGTTACTCTGAGATTGATGAGTGGCGGGATTGGTTAACACATATATTGAAGCAAGATATTGCGAATCTTTCCATTCACCTTCGTACAAAAGAAGAAATGAGTAAAGTAGATGCACACTGGGAGTTAATCCCTGAAATAAAAAAATTACGCGATGAAATTGCTCCAAATACGTTATTAACTATAAATGGAGATATCCCGGACCGCGCAACAGGATTAAAGTTAGTTGAGCAATACGGCGTTGATGGTGTCATGATTGGCCGCGGCATCTTCACCAATCCATTTGCTTTTGAAAAAGAACCTAAAGAACATAGTCCAAAGGATTTTCTCAATTTACTTCTATTACAGTTGGATCTTCACGATAAATATTCAAATGAACTCGAGCCACGTTCATTTAAACCACTTCTTCGCTTTTTCAAAATCTATGTTCGTGGATTTAGAGGCGCAAGCGAATTAAGAAACCAATTAATGGATACAAAATCAACAGATGAAGTACGTCGTTTAGTAAAAACTGTTTTAGAACAAGAATTAGAATGAGGCATATTCACCTGTGAGTTGCCCCGTCAATTAGACAGTATAAAACTATCTAATGCTTAACAGAATGAAAGGCCTCTCGTATTCCTACGAGAGGCCTTTCATTTTTACCCTATACGGTCAGAACGTAGTCCTCAATTCTAGTAAAATCAACTTATCCCCATATGGCAATGGAGATGATCCCACAGGTAATCACAGCCGACATGATAATTCTTCGCACTCCTTGCTTCTCTTTTAGTACAAGTATGCCAAGAATCGTACCTACAACCGTTCCAATTTCTCGTATTGGCGCAATTGAAGCTAGTGGAGCAAGCTTCATTGCCATCAGAAACATAAAATAAGAAGCTGGCGAGCAAATACAACCAATCAAGATCATTTTCCAGTTTTGTTGCCATTCCCTTATAATTTGTGCACGACCGGCTCTTATGACCATGAAAAAAGCGACGATTACATAATTAATATTGGATAATTCAAGCGTTGATAGTGGAGATAATTGCTGGACAATTAGTTTGTCCATTAATGTATAGCCCGCAACACACATCCCTACTACAATTGCATAAAGAATGGATATAGAATGAGTCGTTTTCCCTTGATTTGCATGACGATTAACGATTCCACTAATAATAAAGAGCCCTACTATGATACAACAAAAGCCTATCCAGCCTACTAGAGTTAAGGAATCCCCGAATAACACAACACTTAACAAGGTCACTAGCATGACACCAGTACCTCGCATGATTGGATAGGTCTGCGATAAATCACCATAGGAATACGATTTAGAGAGGAAAATGAAGTACGACCCTTGAAATAAAGCAGATATCGCCATATAGCCAAGTGTCTCCGCATGAAGCTCAACTTGAAGCAGCTCAATAATAAAATAAGGTAATAGAGCAAGTGTACCAACAATATGAATCGACCAGAGAAATACGTATTTATTCAAACTTCTCTTTGTAAATAGGTTCCATACCGCATGGGTAATACCTGAAAATAAAACTAAAAAGAATGCCATTGAAATCATAGAAATATCCTCATTTCACTTATGCGCTAACTCATATGTCCAGTTGCATCCCATCAAATGCTACTGTAATCCCATTCGGCTCAAAAATATGAACCAAATCTTCATGCAACAGATGAGCATTATGAGAGAAATGAGTGACTACGATTCGCCCTTCTGCTTTCATAACAAAATTCTCGATTAACCATTCCCGTGTTTTTAGAGTATCTTCAACATTCATGTGAACTTCACAATTTGGGGCATTCCCAGTCGTACATTCTAGAATAGCAAGATCCAGTTTTTTTCCTTTCAACCAGTCCCAAGTCTGTTTGGGAAACCAACCGCTGTCGTGACCATAGAAAATGGCTTTTTCATCCTTTTCTATGTAATACAATAAACAAGTTTCTTTAGAATCATGATTGGCAAGCAATGGCGTAATCGTAGCTGTTTGTGTTTGTACGGTTTCAAAGGGCTTCAAGTTGTGAAGTTGGAAGCGATGCCTTTCCGTGGCAAGCAATTGACTACAGTGCTTAATAGGCAAATCATGACCGTATAGATGAAGTTCTTCCTCTTCATTAAATTGAGCATAACCAAGCGCACGAATCAGTAAATCTTCAGGATACAAATGATCGGAATGTGAATGTGTAAACAATAAATCGCGAACCTTATCCATATCTACAGAATCACGAATGGAATGATGTAAGGTGTCCGCCGGAAAATCAATCTTAAGTATTTCATCAATCAAGACCGAAGTGCGTGTACGAATATTTTTTCCACCACGTACTTTGGCATGCTTGCAAGTCTCGCAATGACAGAATAGCGAGGGAATTCCTTCAAATGCAGCCGTTCCATGAAAAAGAACCTTCATAAATATTCCACCCTTGTAGTAGAGAACAACAGGAGGTTAATCCTGTTGTTCTCTCTAAGTAACTCTAGACTAGCTTACTGAATGTTATTATCATCCAAATACTTTATCCATTGCTTCGTGTATTCCGCTTGAATTTTATCGAGACCAGCTTTTTTGGCCTTTTCCATAAATAACTTCAAGCCGGCTTCAACATCCTTAACCATACCATCATTCAAAGGATATAAGTATTGCTTTTCAACTTGTAGAAGAGCCGCCTTCTCTGCTTGATAAGACGTCCAATCCTCTCCGAAACCTTGGAAAATATTCGGTTTTGCTATCTTATCCATTTCATCGAACATGTCTAGCACAGCTTGATAGCTCTTATCAAACAACATGAACTCCGGATTTCTCCATGCCCATCCATTCATACCTTCTCTTGTGAATCCATTTGATTGGGCATCACCAAGCATTTTATAATATTTCCCATCTTCAATTTCAAAATGCTTGCCTTCAATACCGTATTGCGTCAGCCAATTGTAGCGTTTATCCGTGACCAATTTCTCATAGAAAGCAAGAGCTCTCTCTGGGTTTTTGCTGCTGCGTGGAACTGCAAAGCCATTATGAATCGGGTGAACGGGTGAAGAGAATCCTTTCATGTTCGGATACGGGGAATAGCCTAGCTCCCAATTCGGATGCAGTGATTTCACTTTGACAACAGCATCACCAAAGCGGTTAGGATTCTCACTTCCCAAAATTGCTGCGGCTTTACCGGCAGCAAATATATCACTACCACTATCTTTAATGTTCAGCATATTCTTCATAAAGTACCCTTTTTCTTGCCAACTCCTGAACATTTTTAAATCTTCCAAATGCTGCGGAGAGCCCCAATAGCTGGTTACGTCTCTTGGAGTGTCATACATGATGCTAAGTCCATATGGAACTTTATCGTTGGTATTCACAGTCGTAGTAGTCATTTGACGGATGGAATCTACATGACTAACCTCAGTATCCGCCAGAGGTAGCATATCCGGTTCATTCTTGCGTATGCCATCCAAATACTGCTCTAGCGTTTCGAGTGATTCCGGCTTTGGCAAATTATACTTTTTACGCAAATCTTCCCGATAGGCAATACCATCATTTACATACTCCTTCCAGATAGCTGGAACGGTGTAAATTTTCTTATCAACCTTGACTGCTTCCCAGAAATCCTGTGGTACATATGCTTGTAGCTTAGGTGCAGCCTTCGGTAGGAGATCATCTAGCGGAAGGAAAGCCCCTTTCACCGCATATGACTGGTAATTTGTCCATTCTGCCGTAAAGATCAGGTCAATCGGCTGCCCTGAGGACAACAGAAGCTTATACTTCGACTCCCAGTCTGTCCAGGTTGTGAAGTTGAATTTGACGGTTGCATTCAAATCTTCTAATGCCATTTTGTTAACTTCATCCTGAATGAGATTTAAATCCTTTGGGGCATCGCCCAGCATATAGAACTGAAGCTCTACTTTCTTGGATGTGTCGATTCCAGTCGCTTCTGATGCTTCTGGTGCTGGAGTACTGGTATTCGAATTCGAATTCGTTGTTGATTCTGACGATGCCTCCTTAGTATTCGTGCTATTACTACTGCAGCCAGCAAACAAACTTGCAGTTAAGAATAAAGAAGTGCCGATCGTTAACAATTTCTTTTTTCCTTTTCTCATACTAACCCTCCCCTTAATTAAATGATCTATGTCAGCCGATCGCATACGAGTTCCCTTCGTTTGCTTTCGGTACTAACCCTTCACTGCACCAATCGTTAATCCCTTCACAAAATATCGCTGCACAAACGGATATAAGAAAATAATGGGTCCAGTAACGACGATCGCCATTGCCATCTTGGTCGACTCTGTCGGAATGTCACGCCCTAGGGTTACACCGGTTCCAGTGGCCATTTGAGAAACGAACATCATGGTATTGATCGTGTTATACAAGTAGTATTGAAGCTGATACATGCTAACGTCATTAATGAACAAAGAAGACATGAACCAGTCGTTCCAGTACGTCAGAGCAAGGAACAGACCGACAGTCGCTATGCCAGGCATAGCAAGCTTCAGCACGATACTGTAGTAGATCCTAAAGTCGTTCGCGCCATCGATTTTGGCCGATTCGAATAATTCTTCCGGAATCGCAGATTTGATAAAGTTTTTCATTAAAATAATGAGAAAAGGTGTCATAAGACCAGGTAATATCAGTACGGCATAGGTGTCTGCCAGCCCAAAGTATGTAGTCAGCATGATGTACCAGGGCACAAGCCCCCCTCCAAACAGCGTTGTGAAATAAATGAAGAAGGACAAATGATTGCGATACTTGAAATCTTTCCTCTGCAGAACGTAACCCGCCATCGTAATAAGAAACAATCCCACCAACGTTCCAATCACAGTTACAAAAATCGTTACACCATAAGCCTTGATTAGCTGAGTTGGAAAGATAAATACCATTTCATAACCTTCCAGCGAGAACACTTTAGGAATCAAGTGAAAACCGTCGCGAATAATGGATTCATTGGCTGTCAATGAGCCTGAAATGATCAGAAGGAAAGGAAAGAGACAGAGCAAAGAAAAAATCATAATAATCAGGTAAGCCATCATGCGGAAAACTCTAGAACTTAGAATGTTGTCATCCAATGTAATCCCTCCTCCCTACTTTAGAACAATGCGTAGTCATCATTAATTTTCTTGATGATATAATTCACTGTCATAATCATTACAAATCCGAAGATAGACTGATACAAACCAGCAGCAGTTGCCATACCAATATCAAAATTAACTTTCAAAGATCGATAAACGTAAGTATCTACAATATCCGTAACGTTGAAGAGCACTCCGTTGTTCCCGACAAGCTGATAGAACAGATCGAATTGACCTTTCATAATGCTTCCGAGTGCAAATAAGAGCAGAATGATAAATGTTGACTTCAGCATAGGTATGATAATATACCAGATTCGCTGAAAAATATTTGCACCATCAATTTTGGCAGCTTCGTAATACTCATCGCTAATTCCCATGATGGATGCAAGATAAATGACCATGGAATAACCCAGGTTCTTCCATAAATAAAATGCTGTAATCAGAAATGGCCAGAGCCATGGTGTATTGTATATGTCTACTGGATCCAATCCGAACGATTTGAGTAACTGATTAACAAAACCAGAATCAGCATTAAACATGTTAAACGCTAAAACACTAATCAGAACAAACGAAACGAAGTAGGGTAGAAACATAATGGATTGTGATAACTTTTTAAATAGCTTCCCTCGGACTTCACTTAATAGGATTGCTGCCCCTATAGATACCGCGTTACCTAATATGATAAAAACCACGTTGTATCCAAGCGTATTGATTGTCAACTTCAACAGAATTCCAGATTGCGTTAAAAATTTAAAATTGTCTAATCCTACAAACGGACTTCCAAATAAACCACCTGCAAAATCATAACTTGTGAATGCATAATAGATGCCGACCATTGGAGCATAAGAATTTATTAAGAAAAAAAGCAGTGTCGGTGCTATCATCAAAAACATGATTTTATTCTTATTTAATTCATAAAAAAAACCTTTCTTCTTAAACATGACTGACCTCCTCCTGAATAGAATTGCTCGTGAATCTTACTTCCAAATCATAGAAGAAGCGGATTCGATAATATACTGTACAATGACACACATTGCTGTAATCTCCGTATTTGTGAAGTATGAAATTTCTGTACTTTTGTGAATATTCACTACATTTAACCTAATTTCGGCTGCTGGATTTATAAATTTGATTGAAAGCACCAGACTGATGATTTATACTCAGACCAGCGATGAAAGGGGTTTCAAAAAATGATAAAACATTGGTCTAAAGAGCATAAAAAAGTTTACAGCCGAATACTCCTTGGCTCTATTGGATGTGTTGTTATTACCCTTTTGATAACTTCAACTATTCTTTATATGAACTTTACAAGCATCGCACTTAAACAAGTTTATCGTTCCGATTCAAATAGTCTAAATCAAATTAAAACGCAATTATCTACTATGACAGAGACTGTTACCTCACTGTCCTCCCAGATTTACTATGATTCTGCGGTATCTAAGTTGTTGTATTATGCGGACTTGAATATCTATGATGTCATTTTTGCACAGCAACAACTTGATAACTATCGCGCATCCTTACCATTCATTGAATCCATTTATGTATATAATGCGAAATCCAATCAGTTCTATATTAGTTCCAATAATTCACGAAGCGGAATTCAACCGAAGTCCGAACTGGATGATGATGGAATTCTAGACCTTTTTATGAAATTCAAAGAACATCGCCCCTTTCAACCGATTCCCAGAACCTATAACATAGGTTCGGTTCAGACCACTCCAGTATCAAGCTACACTTACTTATGTTATAGCGTCATTGATGATAATAAAGATTTAAATACAGCTGTTGTTGTCAATATCTCGGCATCATGGTTAGGCCTGCGAATGGATCAGTCGGGGAAAGAGATCTCGGAGAATAACACGTTTATCATTAATCAGGATGGAATATTATATTCCAGTAGTGATAAGCAAGAGATGCTAACTGATATATCTGATAAAACCTATATACAGAAAATTATTCAGGATACATCAGAATCTACATATTTTGTAGACACCGTGGATGGAGTTAAATCTTTAATAACGTTTACTACACCCGATTCATTAGGCTGGAAATATGTTCGGATTACCCCTTATAGCAATATCACTCAAGAAATAAATGAAATGAGGTATCGAATATTATTTATCTGTATTGGCATTCTTCTCTTAGGATTGTTGATTTCGTTAACTTTATCCCATAGCGTATATCGCCCGATTGACAAAGTCATACGCAAGTTCAAAACCCTGGAAACAGAAAGACGTAACCATCAACATATTCTCAAGCAGGATTTTCTTAGAAATACGATTTTAGGTAGAGAAACGAATAATGCTGAGGTATTACAACAGAAATTACATTACTTCAATTCAGAGCTTATGGTTAATAATAAATCACTGATTGTTTTGATAAGGATCGATCAATTCCCCACAGTCCTCGAGAAATACAAAGAAGATATAAAATTGCTCAAATATGCCATAATGAACATTTGTACAGAAATTTCCTCACCGATCTTTCAAGTCGAAGCCATTGATATGGGGGATGATAGTCTTTTACTTTTGCTAAACTTTCATGATCCGCTTTATATAACGGAACGGGATTCGCTGATTGAAATGGCAGAGCTTATGCAATTGTCAATCGCCAAACATTTAAAATTATCCATCACGATTACCTTTAGTCCTGTGAAGGAATCCATTGAGCAATGCATCTTAGTCTACAAGCAAGTACTTGAGGCTTCTTACCATCGATTATTCAAAGGATACGGCAGCATCCTCTTTTCGGTTGACATTATGAACTTAAAAACCAAAGAATATATGTTTCCAGTTCACAAAGAAAAACAGTTCATTGAATCCTTGATGTCAGGAAATGCGGAAAAGGCACGGAGCATCTATATTGATATCGTAGGAGAGATATCAGAATATTCTTTTACCGTTGTTCAACTTGTCGTATCGCATTTAGCACTTACTGTTAATAACGTCTTGCGAACATTAAAAAAGAACAATGCGATTTTAACATTACCCGAATTCGATACAACGTTCTTACTACCAAATCATGTTGAAACCATGGAAGAAATCAACACTCCATATTTCAAGATATTTGAAGAAATAAGTGAAAAACTCGAAGAGAAAAGAAGTACAAAACAAGAAGATCTCATTAGAAAAGTACATCAAATTATTGAGCGAGATTATAGCAATTCCAACCTGTGCCTAAATTCAATTGCAGACGAACTCTCGATGTCTCCAATCTATTTGAGCCGGTTATATAAACAATTAACTACAAAAGCACTACCCGATATAATTAGTGAAATGCGGTTGAATAAAGCCAAAGAGCTGTTAAAGACCTCTGAATGTACCATTGTTGATATCGCAGAAAAAACTGGATTTACTAGTAGTTCGTATTTTTATCGTTTATTTAAGAACAGTACTGGTATAACCCCGAGCGATTATAGAAAAAAAAGAGACCCTCTACAATTTTGTGCAGCAAGCGAAAAAAAATGATACTATGTATGATGGGCAAAATGTTGTAAAAGAAGGAGAACTTAATGAGTAACGAACAGAATTTTTGGCTTGATTTACCAAAGCCGTTTTTTATATTGGCACCTATGGAAGATGTCACAGATGTTGTATTTCGTCACGTGGTTAGTGCAGCTGCAAAACCGGATGTGTTTTTCACGGAATTCGCAAATACAGAATATTACTGTCACCCTAAAGTAAAAGTAAAAGAAAGTGTACTTAGTCGATTAAAGTTCACAGAAGATGAACAACCGATGGTCGCTCATATTTGGGGTAATAAACCGGAGTATTTTGAACAGATGTGCATGGATATGAAAAAGCTTGGTTTTCGTGGTATCGATATTAACATGGGATGCCCAGTAAAAAACGTCGCAACCAATGGAAAAGGTGCTGGATTAATTCGACATCCTAAAGTAGCGGCAGAAATTATCCAGGCAGCAAAAGTTGGTGGATTGCCGGTTAGTGTGAAAACAAGATTAGGTTATAGCGAAATTGACGAGTGGCGCGATTGGTTGACACATATATTCAAACAAGATATTGCGAATCTTTCCATTCACCTTCGTACCAAAAAAGAGATGAGTAAAGTAGATGCACACTGGGAGCTTATCCCTGAAATCAAACAATTACGCGATGAAATTGCTCCAAATACGTTGTTAACGATTAACGGAGATATTCCTGACCGTGCAACAGGCTTAAAATTAGTCGAACAATACGGCGTGGATGGTGTCATGATTGGCCGAGGTATTTTCAAGAATCCATACGCTTTTGAACTAGAATCTAAAGAACATAGTGTGGAGGAACTTCTTCATTTACTACTTTTTCATTTAGATCTTCACGATAAATATTCAAAAGAACATGAACCACGTCTATTTAATCCACTTCGGAGCTTCTTCAAAATCTATATTCGTGGATTTGATGGTGCCGACGAACTAAGAAATCAATTGATGGAGACGAATTCAACCGATGAGGTGCGGCGATTGGTGCAACCTTTCTTAGATAAAGAATTAGAGTAATTCGTAATAAAAATTAATGGCCTCAGTTCTGAATTTCATCAGACAGAGGCCTTTTTTTATTAAAGATAACCTAATTCCACTCCAGTTTTGGCAGCATTTCTTTTTGCAGTTCACACATTTCATCGATCATCGCACAAGCTTGATAATAGGTTGGAGCTTGCGGATCAAGCAGAATCGCTTGCAGCAATTTTGTTCTCGACTCTTCAACAAACGCCTCAAGTAACAGCTTATGGATTGTACCTTGGATATGGATCGTTCCGATAATGGCAGTTGGCAGTTCAACCGTCATTGGCTTAAATTCGATACCATTTTTGTTAACGATCGCTTGTGTTTCAACGACCATATCATCTGGAAGTCCTTTAATAGCGCCATTGTTTTGCATATTAACAGCATTCAACTCGATTTCATCTTCGAAGAAGATCGCTTCAATAATTGGCACTGCATTTTCATTACTAATTTGAACCTTTTCTTTATCGAACGTATAAGCTTGCTCTATCCAGAGCTCTTGGTTCATTGTTTTCTCGAACAAGCCTTTATCTAAAGTACTGCCACTTGCACAGTATACAAATTCAGGTGTTCTAGAATCTTTCTTCCACAGCTGCTCACTTATTGGATCGTAACGGAACTGCAGGGGTAGTCCAGCATAGAAATCTTCTGCCCAAGAAATATACTCGCCGCAATGGTTAGTACCCGGATAAGGGAAGTAGCCATACGTTCGATACAACGTTCTGGATAATCCAACATGATCAAATTGTGCCAAACGGTTAGCTATCTTTTCTTTTTCATGGAGTCGAGGGTATAAATCCTCTCCCGTATTCTTGTTCCAGATCTTCGTGAAGAAGCCAAAGTGGTTCAATCCGCCGCCTTCAACAGCGATATCTTTACCATCCATCTCCAGAAATTCAGCTAGCTGATGAATACCGATGTCTAAACCATGGCATAAGCCTACCACTTTGATTGAAGTTAATTTGGAGATCGCTTCCACCAATTTCGCTTCCGGATTCGTGTAATTGATTAGCCAAGCATTTGGACACACCTTCTCCATTGTCTTTGCAATTTCCAACATCGGACCTAGATTTCTCAAAGTGTGGAACATTGATCCTGGACCGCCGTTCTCACCATATAGCTGCTTGCTGCCGTAACGCCGTGGGATATGGAAGTCTTGTGACCAGTAGTGATATCTCTCTACCTCAATCGCAACGATGGAGAAGTCAGCATCTCTTAATGCATCTTCCAAATTCGTCGTTCGCCAAATCTTCGCAGGATGAGAAAATGCCGTGAACATTTCGGTTGCATACTTGTATGTTCTATTCACATTTTCTTCTACAATGTCCATAAGCGCGATTTCGAGCTCTACTTGATTTTTTAAACGTTCTGACAACACCATATCTTGAAGTGCTCCTAGCCCAAAGGAAACACTTCCTGCTCCGATTAACGCAACCTTCAACTTTTTCATTGTCTTCAAGCTCCTTTTTCCTTTTTATATACGTTATAGCCAGCACCAATAATTCCGGCGTCAGGTCCAAATTCAGTCAACACGATTTTAATGTTCTCTTTTAAATGTGGAAGGACTTTCTTTTTAGCGCTTTCTATCACTCTATCAATCAGCCACTGGTTGTGATGAATGACCGCTCCTCCGATAACAAAAATATTTGGATCAATTGTTTGCATCAAAGAAACAATTGCGTTGGAAAAGTACTCAACCCACCTGTCGATCACTTCAATCGCTTGCCGATCTCCCATATGATATCTTTCAAACAACAAACTCGACGTGGCATCAATGCCATATAAAAACTTACTTTCCGCTTCAAGAGCAATGCCGCTGCATAGGGATTCCAAAGTGCCGTTATACAACGTTGAATGGTTTCTTTTGCTGTCGGAAATAATCATGCTTCCGATCTCGCCCGCATATCCATGAGCTCCTTGAATAATTTTCTTATCAAGTATGATACCGCATCCAATTCCTGAACTAACCGTTATATAAATGGATTGATTATACGGCTTGGCAGCTCCATGATCCGATTCAAGCACTGTGATCACGTTTACATCATTCTCAAAAAACACTTCATAATTCGGAAAGAACGCCCTGATAGTTTCGATACTAACATTCTCTAGGCAAGGGATATTGGTTATATCTCGAATAAACTGTGTTTGATCATTCCAAGGAATCGGCAATACAATACCTATCTTGCTTGCTAGCTGTTCATGATCGACTTTCGCTGTCATTTCCTTGACGGTTTTGAAAATTTCGTCAGCATTTTGGAAATCTCTTGTTAATGCCGACTCCTTCCGAACAAGTTCAAGGTGCTCATTCACTAATCCAACCCTTATATTTGTACCTCCAATATCAACACCAATAACGAAGTTACCCATATTACGCTCCTCAACTATGATGACTGATCCATATATTTGGCGGCTGCAGCATCTAAAAAGAAATCTATATGATCATAGCCGAGCAATTGCTGAGCAGGCAGCCGTGCGTCAGAGTTTGTGAAAATCTCCTTCACGATTTCAGCTTTGCGCTCTCCAGTTATGACGACAACCACTCTTTTACTACTTGCAATCTGTTCCAAACCTAATGTAATGCCTTGCTTTAATTCAGTCTGCTCATGAAAATATTTTTGAGCGACAGTCTTTGTTGTTTCCGACAGCTCCACAACACTGCTGTAATTTAATACTGGGCTACCAGGTTCATTTAATCCGATATGCCCATTCATACCTACGCCCATCAAGCTGAATGTAATTGGGTGTTGCTCGATAAAGTGATCAATTCGCAAGCATTCCTGCTTCATATCCGGCGATGTTCCATCAAAAAACACAATCTGTCTGCTATCCAGTGAAATCTGCGAGAACAGATCTTGATTCAACATCTGATAGCAGCTTCCTTCAGAGCTTTTGTCAATGCCAACCCACTCATCCAAGCTAACGATGTTAAGCCTCTTGATTTTCAATTGGAGGTCCGCATCATTGGAAAATTTCTGATAGCTTTTTTGTGGAGTACTCCCTGAAGCCAGGCAGAACACGGGATGCTGATCAGTAAATAAATGATCTTTCATCTCTCTGGCAATTTCGTTTGCTACTTCCTCTTCATTCTCAAAGATTTTGATCATGTTGCTCACTTCCTTCTTGTTTACTCCGAAATGACATTTATCATCTCTTGCTGGAGAATAAGTATAGCTGCTCCGATTGCTGTTGATTGATGTAACTTACTCACCGAAATTTGAGGAGTCCACTCCGTATATTGCTCGACATAGCTTTTCGTGCGGTCCAATATACGTTCCGGAAACAGCGCTACCGTTTTACCGCTAATAATGACCTGGTCGATATCCAAGATGCTGATCATATTGGTAATCGTTAATGCCAGATTCTTCGAAACATAATCAATGCAAGCTTCTACGTCATTCGTTGAATTCAAATCATATGTGCTTAACAAATACTTAATAGCTAATTTGCTTTCCAGCCAACCGACTGAAGATGGAGTCCTTTTATATTCTGAATCAAAGCACATATACTCCAGCTCACCCGCACTTGCATTAACGCCGCGGTGAAGCTCTTTGTTAATAATCAAGCCGCCCCCGACCCCATCACCTGCAGCAACATGAACGAGACTCGTCAGTGCTTGATCTGAGTTTTCAAGATTCCGAAATTCCGCCACAGTCGCTGCGTTCACATCATTCTCCAGAAGAATGGGCAAGTTCACTTCGCTCTTGAGAGTTTCAATAATCGTTTCATACTTAAAGTCGTTTTCTTTATTGTGATGCGTTCTCATCCGGATCGTTTTCTTTCTTGTATTGATCGCACCATCAACGCCAATACCAATCCCCAATACAACACTATCCGTTTCCTTCGCTTTACTCTTCAAATGTTCTACAATCTCTATAAATATCGAAGTGAACTGCTGGCTATAGAAAGGAATGTCTGTTTCAATCGAATACGTTTCTAATATCTTGTTGTGCAGATTAATGAGTAATGCCGTTATCGTATTGCCAATAATCTGTATTCCGATGGTCGTATAGCTGTTTTCATTAAATCTGTAAACCGTACGTTTTCTTCCTAAGCCGCCAGATCCTTCACGACTTTCACCAGTAACAGTCAATAAACCAATCTGTTCAAAAAAGGTAACAATCTTGCTCACAGTAACAAAGCTCATTGCCGTTTTTTCTGTAATCTCGACTTTCGCTAGTTCAGGATGTTGAAGCAAAATATCAAAAACTATTTTCCTGTTCTCATCTTTAATATCATTGGGCAAAAATGATTTCATATGGCCTCCTTCTTGTTTTTTAATATAATTAATAAACAAAGTTAAATAATTAGCGAAAAAATATAGGTCTTCTTTGACCTCTTAAATTTATTATATATTCACTGGAGTGAAAATTCAAGATGATTTATTTAAGTTCCTTAAATAAATCATAACCACATAAAAAGACCACTTCTTAATAAATCTATTAAGAAGTGGTCTTGGACAATGACCTCTAATTCACGAGGCTCTATGTCTTGATATAAGGTTTAAAAACCTTACATCATGCCGCCCATGACGTTCGATGAGTTTTATATGTTTTTTGATCCTTTTCTTGAATTATAAGTCCACAATCCAGGAAAATTCCTTCCTTTATGTCCAGAAAAAAATGATACGTTCGTAGTGTTCGTGGTCAAAATGTGATCGTTCATCGACACAATTATGTAGTCGATTAGAAGCTAACTGCGATAATATAACTTATTACAAATTCCCTTCAATCGCAATTTCATCCACATGCTCTAGCGTTGCTATCACCCACCGACTTACATAATCTATAAATTCAGCACTAGATGGGTTATGGATTGCAAGTTGCGTCCAATGCTTCAGGACCATTTTCCATTCCAGCTTACTAATAAAATTCATACCAGTGTCATCAAAATCCTCAAAGCCTGCCCCCTTGCGCGGATATACCACCTTGATTCCTTCATATAAAAGATGAAAATCCTCACGATATATCCATAAGCCAACACCCAAATTTTCACGCCAACGTCCCTGCTCATCTTCTGCATAAGGAAGCAAACCATAGCCAACTTCCCCATCAGCACGATGATGGAATTGCCGTACATCGATGTATTTTCCTGTTTGATCGATATGAAGTGATAAGGTGGGCTTCCCCAAATGTTCTTTCATTTGCAAGACGATTCTCTCGAATTGCTTCCGCCTGCTATTATCTTCCAAACGATTAAAAAAGCTGCATTTCAATAGGAATTGCCCACTCCATCTCTCTTGCTCCGCCCATTCAAAAAGAAACAATTCTTTAGTCGTTCGATCCGGTCTACCTGTATTCATCCACTCAAAAAAGGCTACTTCCTCTTGTACGGCTGTTATAGAAAAGCCCGTTTCAACAAGAAAGAAGTGAGCTGTGCCAAAATAATCTATCAAAAACGACTTGATCCGCAGCTTTTGTTCGTGAAGTGTCAAATAAGATGTGCAAGCAATTTCAATATCATAACGCAATAATAGAACTCCCTTCTGAATATGGTAAAAGGATAACCCATAATTACGGGCTATCCTTTTAAAATGAACAAATAGGTTTATCATACTCATGCCGTAATAGAAGTGGTGTGAGAGCTTATTTATGATTGCAATTGCATTAGAATCTGCGGATCTTTAATCTTCTTATCCTCGGCCAACATCACGATCTTCGACAGAATTTCTGCTGTCTTCGGATCTTCATCAATAAAGGGTAAGAATATACGACCTCTATGCTGTGAATGAACAGGAATGATATGCATAGCTCCTGTAGCTTGTCTGTAAACCATACCGCTGCCCAAATGTACTCCATACTCGCCAAGGGCACCTTCAATTCGAGCATAATTACCATCTAAACGAACATTATCAATCTTCAATAGACGCAGTGACTCTTTAACAATCACTCTCCGCATCTCAATCGTTGTCAGACTGGCTTCTGGATCGACACCGCCAACATGAGCGACACTCACGACTAAATCTATGTCGCGCATCACTTCTGAGAATAAAATGGGAGGAACCTTATCCAAGGTGACGCTCTTATACGTGTTCCGATCCAAGAATTGAACGGTTTCCAGCGTAGGTGCTTCAATCTCCGAAGGAGAAAACCAATCCGCCATCGCATAAAGGTTCGCAATCAAATTCTCAGCGTAGTATACCTTCTGCAGTCCCTCTTCATAACTAACTGTCCACTGCCTGCCTTTAAGCAAGGAGACCGTTTTTCTTGGCTGCACTTGGTGCCCCGCATATCTGCGGGAAATCGTACCCTGAGCCTGCTCGTCTGCATTCGGAACATACAACTCACGGAACACCTGCTTAAATGGTTGACGAAGTTGACGATCGAACAAGTCCTTCTGATACTGACTCCAAAGACCGCTCTCGTATAAATGAAAGGGGTGCGCAATAAGGAGCTCTTCTGAATCTCCTATAAGCATTAATGAACCCGCTGGATCAATAACCCCTCCTGCAGTTGCATCGAAGTATCCCAATATCTCTCCCGACTTAAACACCAATGTCCGCAAAAGAGGTGTGATCACTGGATTCCCTGATAACCCCTTCAATTCCTGTAAAGTGAATGTATTCCCTGATTCCATGGAACGTTCTAGCTCCTTGCGGGCTCTCCGATACTGATCTGTTAGTTCCGACTTCATTTCTTTCAATGCGGCAACATATTCATCCTTCTTATACTTAGCCGGGATGGCTTTCAGCTCTTTACCTTTTCGAGTAATGCCAATCTCTGATTGTCCTTCTTCATCAATAAGAAGCTGTACTGTCGTCTCCTCATCTAGCTTATATGGCTGGAAATAAGATTGCATATCGTCCAGCTTTCGTGCTTCCATATCCCACATCAGCCGAATTACATCTCCATATCCGGCATTTCTCGCCAAGTTGCCAAGTGCAATTTGCGAAGTCATACTTTCACTTGCCCGGCGCTGAGCGCCAAATTTCTTACTCTGCGTTAGAAAACGCTGGATAAATTCATAGCGTTCACGAATATCTTGCTCACGATTGTTAGCTAGTGGAATAAGGCTATAGCTGAGCAAGTGATCCTTATTTCGTTTCTCTTCTACTGACTTCTGTATTTCGATGATATCGAGCTTCCCCAATGTCGCATCTGCGAAAAGCTGTGATCTTCGGTGATTAGCTCCAGCCGAAATATATTTAGCGCAATCGTACAATAAGTCGAATCGCTTCTCTCTCAACGTATCATATGCCTCTTTAAACCACCTTATATCAAAGGCGCCATCATTAAAGTCCTGCGCTAAAATCGGTGAATAATGCGCCACAACCGTTTCTTTCTCGGCGGAGAAGCCCTCGTTAATATGCGCATGGAAATACCAAGCTGCACTGCGCAGCCCATCCCAATTTAAATATTTTGCTACAATATCTAACCACTGAGGGGCATACATAGCAGCTTCTAGCAGCCTTTTCTCCGAAATATCAAGACCCTCCAGCAATTGTTTCAAGAGTGTATCCTCTTCACCTTTACGTGGATAACTGATCTTGAGCAGATGACTGAAAGATTCCTTCTTCGTAATACTATCCCCATATCCATAGACATAGCCGCGGATGAAGGTTTCTTGCTGCAGCCCAGATAATATATGAATGAAATGCTCCATACCCTCGATCCGCTCCAGCCCCATGGCCAGAGGTGTTACCTCAGTAGCTAAATCACCACGTTCGAGCTCTACCTCTAGAATCCTCTCCACAACCGTCTCACGAATCGCAACTAACTCAGGCTTATGATCTATCCAATCATATCGTTTAGATGTAATATTGCGAATATGATTGCGACTGTCTTGACTTCCTACTATTTCCCGATATACTTCCCCTGTACCGATCATTCCGGCTTCAAAAGCACGTAAGTAATCCTTAAGGTTAAGTACCGAATCAACCTTCTCATTTGGATTCATGATATTAAATGTATAGAAAGTATGGAACATTCGCTTAAAGCTGTCATCATCATACACTCGACTACGGGTCATAGAGAACCATGGATTCGCTAAGAGCTTCAATATCCCCCACTCTTTGGATACTTTCTCTTTAGGCATCGCTTGCATCACAGCACTCAAGGCATTTATCGTAAAGTCAAATGTTATGCTTTTATCGCTATCCATGAAGTAAGCAAAAAGCAGGCTACTGATCTGACTACTATACTTAAATCCTTTGAGCGCATCTTTAATCTCTTGAATTTGAGTAATAGGATATAACTGCTCCGCAAACTCCTTACGCGAACCCTCTAACAGCGTATGTTTCTCAAGCTCAGCGTAATCCACCTCATCAGAGAAATACCGATAATAATGGTTCAACGTCTGATCAAGGGGGTCCAGTATGGAATAGAAGTAGATCTCCATTAATTCAGAGGCCGCTAAATTACTCCGCTCTAAGTAATCTCTCCAAACCTCGTGCAGAGGATATTTCGTAAGCTCCGCTGTATCGTCCTCTTCCTCTTGAAATGGATGAATCCTTCTTAATTCTGTACCCAACAGCAGCGTATCCTTGTAACCAGAGTAATACTCTACCTCATACTCAACATCACGATGATTATGAATTTCTTGCTCCAGCCCAGAGAGAAAACGGATCACATCTTCAATAGGCATAGTGAAGATATTCTTCCAGTCGAATTCTCCTATTACCGGAGTCTCTGTAAGCCAAGGCTCGATAACCAACGGATCAAATAGACCGAAGCCATTCGCTGCTGTATATTCACTTTTTTTACTAAGCCTCCCGATCAACCGCTGTTCCTTTTGCGTGGGGTTCTCAATTAATTTAGGCAGCGAACTCAAGACTTCATACTGCTTCGTACGTTCATTATCCTCAAAAATCTCAACAATCGTCTCCAACGCCGCCAGTCTCTGCAATTCACTCTTACCTTGCAATAACCTAGTTAGTGAGACGGTAACATTGTCCTCGGGCTGACGCAACAGCAGCTCGATAGCACTTTGGCGTAAGGAGCCTGTCTTCAGCTTCAATAAACCTTCCACCAGCATCAACTCTTCGTCCGATAACGTCAATTTTTTCGCCTTATCGAGTGCATGCTCGCGGTTACTCATGCTCTTATCTGATAAAGAGGCAAATATGAATTCACGCTGGATGGAATGATCCATATTCTGCATGAAATGAGATAGCAGCTCTCCACGCATATCCGCACTTAATCGATCCTTCAAAGCAATAATTTGGGCGAGCCATTCACTGTCCATGTCATAAGCTATAAGGTATAGCATTTTGCGAATAGGGAGGTCTGGAGTGTAATAAACATGTGCAAAATCCAACACTTTTGAAGGAGCAGATATCTCTTTGTGAGTACCGCCTAGGAACATCGTCTTAAGCTGTTCAAATTCACGTCGACGTTCCTCCTTGTTCTCTAGAAGAGGTATACGATCAAACGTAATACTTGGCGCATCATCATTCTCTCTTTGCCATACACGTCTGTATTCATAACAATAATTGGATAGAATCCAATACTGTAATTCTGAATCCGCAGCATCTAAGTATTGTCGTGCAATTCCATAACGAACATCGTTATTCTTACTGTTAACGAGTACATACTGCGCTATGATCTTCTGATATAGCTCTCCGTGCTCCATCAAATACTCAATTTTACTAAATAAGTCACGTTCTTCAAATACCGCTGTAGCCCATAAGCTTAAATAGACATGATTCGCATTATTACTAGACAACCAGGACTCACGTACGGATTCATCATTCAGAGATTGATAAGCTCCTTCAATAAGCTGCCCGGCTATGCGCTGATTTGTTGATTCCAGTCCCATACCTGTCCATACGCCTAGCGCTCTCACGACAGAACTATAGCGAACAAATCCTTGGTCAACGATAACCTTCAGCATGTACAGATTCGCTTTCAACGTTCCCTCGTCCATTTGTTCCACAATGGATTGTCGAAGCCCCTCTTGCAACCGTGAAGCAGCCAATAGCTCGCCCATCATTACATACAATTCCTCATGATGACTCATAAATATCCCTTTGATCATTCCGTGAGTAAGTAACGCCGTTTGGTTGTCTCCATATACAATTTCCTTAAGTGCTGCAAGTACTTCTGTATTGTTACGATCTAGCTCGTAAGCAATAACGTCACTAATCGTTTGTGCCAACTCATAATCCTGCTTCAAAGGATAGTCCGCCAAAGTCAAATAATCGATAATATCAAATTCATAACAATCCATAGAGATGAGCGAACTCATCTTGTTAATCACTTGCCCCACGTGGGCACTCCATTCCGATGTACGAAATGGTCTGCGTGCGTATCCCGTATTATATGGATATTCCGTTGCATGACCAGCAATATATGCCAAGACTTCTCCCGTGTACTCATTCGTAAGTTGCTTCACAACTTTCACCAGCGGCTCGAATAATTGATCGTTATTCCCCGCAGCGAGTGAATGCAATATCTCTTCGCATTTCAAAAAAATATGATGATCCTGACTCACATGTATCATTTGACCCAACTCAACCACTAACTTCGCTAATGGAGAAAGATGAGGGTCTAACCTCTCAGCTCGCTCTTGTAATGATGCATAATAACGCTTCTTTCGTTCCTGCTTCTCCATCGTTCATTGTCTCCCTTCACCATAGGCTTCCAGCTAACATTATGAACCTGATAAATACAATTTCGTCCTCTTCCATAAGCTTAAGCGGTGATTCCAAATGACTATTCTCTTCTTCACGAATAAATACTTTATATAGCCCATCTTCAAAAGCTAATAATGCGGTCTCTACTGCTTTGGCAAGACCAGGACTCTGTTCATTATACACCGAGCCAAATCCTACCTTTCCACTCTCTCCGCGCTCCTCAATCTCCGTTTCCGTTAAGAATGGAATCAGCGCAGTACTCTGTTGCTTCTCGGTTAGCTTCTGCACATTCAAGATAACAACTTCGGTAATGAGCTCCTTCAGCGTTGTCGGAATGACTGGAAGCTCTATTGGAAGCCTTGTCAGTTCATTTTTACGCTTACCCAAGCTTTTAACCGTTACGTACAATTTCATAGAAGAATTCTCCACCTTAAATTTAAATATGAAATCCATTTGGGAACGGTCAAACCTCAAAACAAATTGTGCAGATTATTACTCCCCATTAAATAGCTTCTTTAGTGTGACAATATCGTTAACCGCTACTAATATATCTCCATCCTCTTAAAGTCAGTTTTTTATTGTATTTCTTTCAATAATAGTATTAAGATCTTTTTGGACATTATCTATAAACTCTTCTAGAAAAGCATCGAAGGAGGCATTATCAATTAGCTGTTTAATTAAGCTGATCTTGGAAAGTAAATCTTCATTAATTTCAAGAAATTCCAATGCTTTTAGGTATATTCCAATTTTGTTTATGTTCATTTTGTTGTTCAAATCGCTTTCTATAACTCTACTTAATCTAGAAATACATTCTAGAGCTAGATCATCTCCTAGCTTTTCCAAATCCTTAAACACTTGATACTCTGTTTTTAAATACTGATAAGGAGATCCTTTCTTGAACTCTCCTTGAAGAGCTTCTTCCCAAAAATCTAAAATTTCTTTAATGCTTTTACTATTAATATGATCTAAATGAATTTCAAATTGTTTGTCTTTGTCTTTCAACTCAGGAAAACAAGTATAAAACAAATCTGGTTGTATTGTTTTTCTCATCACTAGACTGAAATCTACATAATCATTTCCTGTCGCTGCATAATGGATAAAGTTTTTAGATTTATTTAATTTGTCTAATTCAAATGCTGTTCCCAGTCTCTTTATTGCATTTAATGCAGCATGGAAAAACCCATCATTGAAAATCCTTTTTTCATATACGATTACAGGTATGTCTTCATCCGACAAATCTTCTATATGGTCTACATACTGTAAGTCACTTGCAATCTCTTCACATTCCTCGATGATTTGTTGACTTGTCCCCATATCGCTTGGATACAGTTGATACGTGAAATCACCTTGATTATATTTAATTTCTTGTTTCTTCTTTTCGGAATAGCTCGAATAATGTCTATCTACATAATTTCTAAATGAATCTTCTGTGTTTATGTAAATATAAAAACTGTTATGCTCATCCGCATACAGATTGAAAGCATATACATCTTTGTTATCCTCTGAATTTGCAAATTCATTAATGACATACTTGCAGCCTTCAAACAATGCATCTTCCAGCTCCTGAAATGTTACCAATTGAACATCTGATGGAACCTTATCTGCATATACAATTCGCTCGTCATCAGTCTTTATATAGTATCCAGATTCAACTCTTGTTGGATTACCATCTAATAGTTGGCACACACCTGTGTAGTATAAATTCATTAGAAGCAGCTCCCTTGTAAACCTATTAATCATTGTAAGTCCTAATTCTTAAGCCATTCATGTACATCTTTAATTTCATGTAATGTAGTATTCCATTATATTCAATTACTTCGGATATAATTTTCCATCTACTAAATCAAGCAAAACGCTTTGGCCTTCTTTATATTGAATGAAGTATTCACTTTAATCAAATCTAGGATTTTTCTTAACTCTTTGAAATTGTCTCTTCAAAATATTCATAATTAATCATACCAATTTCCACCAATTTAATACATAGTAATTGAAATGTGCACAAAAAAGAACCTTCTCTTAAGGAAGCCCCTCATTTTAAATTATTAAATCTTCCCTATATATCCTTACTACGCACTCCACATGTGTTGTATAAACACTGAAAACAAGTTACAGGAATAGTATTTGCTCAATGAAGGGGCGGCTGACAACAGTTGCTCTTTTATTATCCCCCCACCCAGTGCCTGACGAAATAGTTATTACATTTGAGCCGAAGTTAAGGCTTGTTATACCCATCTAAAAATTTCACGAATGTCTTTCTGTACGTACAAGGAAGAAAAATGCAGGTGAATTCCACGTAATGAATCATCCTATATCTTTTGTATTCTCTCCCAAAATTCTTTAAAACGTTGTTCAATTAAAGGTTCAATCAAGTCATAATTTTCCCATGTATTAGCAACATGATAAAATGTAAGTCCAACTCCTTGAAAGGTATGGACATAGTCTTCGGCTGCATAAATGTCCTTTTGAATATTCAAATATTCATTGACGAATGGTTTAATCTCATCTGCAAGTTCTTGGGTTGAAAACACGCCGTCCAGACATTTTCGATAGAATTCAGCACCCGTAAGCTGCTTCTGCTTTACTTTCCCTATTTCAGTAGCGAACTGATGCTCTATTTCCTCTGAAAACCAATTATTATTAATTAACCAAGTGATGAACATGCCCGTAGCGGTGTAAGCAGCATCTTTTGTTAAATCCTCCGGGAAATCCCCTTCAAAGTGCCACTTCGCTTTATCTAATACACGATCCTCAGGAATCATTATTGCATCTAGAATCGATTCAGGCTCTTCGATATATCCTTTCGCTTGGTATTCCAGAGACAATTGCTCAAGCTGATAAAGCGCTTCTTCCATTGGATATTGTTGATACACCGCATTCGTGGTTTTTTTCCGTAATGTTAACCGGCCTTTCACGATATTTAAAATATGTAGATCTGACGAAGTCTCCGTGATCATCAAATGAATATATTGTTTATAATTTTCGCTCGGTTTTGTAAGCAATATTCTCTTCGGATTCAATTCTCTTTCCTCCTTATACATTTCATAAAAGGGATCGGCAAATTACAAGTTCCCTTTAATCGCAATTTCATCGACCTGCTCTAGCGTTGCTTTCCCCCACCGACTTACATAATCTATAAATGAATTAATTAGGAAATACTTATACTCTGCCCCAAAATTCATCAATCATTTTCGTGGTTTCTTCTAATGACCGAAGTTGGACAGGATTTCCTTTTTCATCTATCGTAAAATGTCCCTTGAAAGCATCTGGCATTGTATTGTATTGTTTTTCTTCTTGTGCATATGCCTGAATAAAACAAGCGTATCCAAATCTATTTACTAAATACGGTAACCCAAAAGCAGAACGAATCAACTCATATTCTTGATAGTTATATGGTGTATTTTCAGGACGTTTCATCAGAATTTCTATGAACTTAGACATCAGTTTCTCTACTTCTTTTTCAGTAGCATAATTCGCGTATCCTCGGATTGCAGTCAATCTCATATCTAGATAGCGTTCTTTTTTAAAGGCTTTGAAGATAAAATCCTTTAAATCAATATCTTCACAAAACACAAGTGCTATCATTATTGTGTTACGAATATACAATTTTTTTGCTAAAGAATATAGTTCTGTTAAAAATTCAACATCTGCACTTGACAACGCTATGGTCTTGCATTTTTCCAGCAACTGTTGAAAATTAATTTTATTTTCAAATCCCTTTTTTTGAGACATTTTCTTGAGCTCTTCAATTATGTCTGGCATTTGATGTATTCCTCCCAATAATTGTTATACGTAATCATTTTACAGCATTTCCAAAGAACAAGATTTGGAGCGTGGTAGGCGTGCAAGTACAACATTCGTTCGTTATTGAAAGTGATGCTCCCTATTCCTTGAATTTTTCAGTATATATTCAAGATGTATATTTAAACAATAAAAATGATGTAAGCAAAATTCCTAAGTTTCCATATATCGATGTGGATAAAGAGGAACGTTAGCGAAATATCACGTGACCACACTATACCTAATGGGTACATATTTTAGTTCAAGAATTAAAATAGTACCATAGCGGACTTAATAACAAAAAGAGGGGTTCGCCGCCCCTCTTTACTATTTCCACCAATATATCCCTTATTTAAGACCCTGCTTCACCAACAGTGAACAACACTCCACATGTGTTGTATGCGAGAACATAGTTAATTTGGTTCCCATATAAAACGTCGAGTTAAACCCTTTATTTATAAGTTTTTTTTCTTTTCAAGTATGGTTCTGTTTGGCTACACTCCAGTCTCAAATACAGCTTTCGTCCCCAGTGCCATGTAACACTTTAATTTTCATTTGCGAATTTGATTTCTTACTCAACCTATAAGAAGTCCACTTTGATCAGTGTCAACACTGTACCAACAGACTTGTTTGCCTTGGAATATTCTTTGAATGAAATTTTAGAATCGGTTTGATTCGCATATCGTCGATCTCCCTGTATACCTTCGAAATAAGGATGTTAAAATTACCCATCAGAGCCCCTCATCATTCAAAAGGGCATTCCCCCATCTCCTATAGCTAGAGGCTTACTAAAACAATACGCCAATTATAATTTAATCCAATATGAACAAGATGTCTAACCAGATATTTGACGATCTAAAAAAGAGGCTTCTCACAAAGTTCAAATTGAACTCGTGAGAAGCCTCTTTTTATTCATTGTGGTCAAACGGCGTTTCTCTTGCGGGAAACCCTCGATGTTACAGGCTTTACAGCCTATATTACATCATGCCGCCCATACCACCCATGCCGCCCATATCAGGCATACCTGGTTTTTCTGGTTCTGGCTTGTCAGCAATTACTGCTTCAGTAGTCAAGAACATAGCAGCTACGGATGCAGCATTTTGAAGCGCGGAACGAGTTACTTTAGCAGGGTCAACGATACCTGCTTCGAACATGTTCACCCACTCGCCAGTAGCAGCGTTGTAGCCGATGCCGATAGCTTCTTTTTTCAAGCGATCCACGATAACGGATCCTTCTTGACCAGCGTTAGCTGCAATGGTACGAACTGGTTCTTCGAGCGCGCGAAGCACGATGTTAACGCCTGTTTTCTCGTCGCCAGTTACATCTACAGCAGCAACAGCATTATATACGTTCACAAGAGCTGTACCACCACCAGAAACGATACCTTCTTCAACCGCAGCGCGAGTTGCGTTCAGGGCGTCTTCGATGCGAAGTTTACGCTCTTTCAATTCAGTTTCAGTTGCAGCGCCAACTTTGACAACGGCTACGCCGCCAGCCAATTTAGCCAAACGCTCTTGCAATTTTTCTTTGTCGAACTCGGAAGTTGTTTCTTCCAGTTGAGCACGAATTTGGCTTACGCGAGCATTGATGTCCGCTTTGTCGCCGCTTCCGTCTACGATTGTTGTGTTTTCTTTAGTTACGCGTACTTGACGTGCGTTACCCAGTTGTTCAATGGAAGTGCTCTTCAGATCAAGACCGAGCTTCTCAGTGATCACTTGACCACCAGTCAGGGCAGCGATATCTTGCAGCATAGCTTCGCGGCGGTCGCCAAAGCCAGGAGCTTTAACAGCGACAGCGTTGAATGTTCCACGCAGTTTGTTCACGATCAACATTGCTTGTGCTTCGCCTTCGATATCTTCAGCGATAATAACAAGCGGTCTAGCTTGTTGAACGATTTTTTCAAGCAATGGAAGGATTTCTTGAGTGCTGCTGATTTTTTTATCAGTGATCAAGATGTATGGGTTCTCCAGAACAGCTTCCATTTTGTCCGTATCAGTAATCATGTACGGGGAAATGTAACCGCGGTCGAACTGCATACCTTCTACGACTTCAAGTTCAGTAGCGAATCCACGGGATTCTTCAACAGTGATAACACCGTCTTTACCTACTTTTTCCATAGCTTCAGCAATCAATTGGCCCACTTCTTCGTCAGCAGCAGAGATAGCAGCTACTTGAGCGATAGCTTGGGAATCTTCGATTGGCTTAGCGATTTTTTGCAATTCTTCAACTGCTGCACGAACTGCTTTGTCGATCCCTTTGCGAATAACCATTGGGTTAGCACCTGCAGTTACGTTCTTCAGACCTTCACGGATCATAGCTTGTGCCAGAACCGTTGCAGTTGTAGTACCGTCACCGGCTACATCGTTAGTCTTAGTAGCAACTTCTTTAACCAGTTGAGCACCCATGTTCTCGAATGCATCTTCAAGTTCGATTTCTTTAGCGATAGTTACACCATCGTTAGTGATAAGCGGGCTACCAAATTTCTTCTCAAGTACCACGTTGCGACCTTTTGGTCCAAGTGTAACTTTTACCGCATTTGCCAAAGCATCTACACCGCGCAACATAGAGCGGCGTGCTTCTTCACTAAATTTAATTTCTTTAGCCATTGTGTAATTACCTCCTAGAATTTTTTGTATATCACGTTACTTTAAGTAGTTTAGATTTAGCTTATAATCGACTCTCGCTTAGTCAAGAATCGCGTGAATGTCGCTTTCTTTCATAATCAAATATTCTTTACCTTCGTATTTGATTTCTGTTCCTGCATATTTAGAGAAAAGAACACGGTCGCCTTCTTTTACTTCGAGCGCTACACGTACTCCATCTTTCAAAGCTCCGCTACCTACTGCAATAATAGTTCCTTCTTGTGGCTTTTCTTTCGAGGAGTCCGGAAGCACAATCCCGAATGAAGTGGTTTCCTCCTGCTCGCTCGGTAGCACCAATACGCGTTCACCTAAAGGTTTGATCATGAAAAAATAGCCTCCTTTAAAATTATGTTATTTTGCTTCAAAACATAGTTTAGAACTTACCTGTCTTACTTCAAAATCTCTGGTGTTTATGAAAAATATCAATTGGACGCTATGAATATCTGGTCCATCTCATATTTTCCATAAGCATTAGCACTCGACAGCTTGTAGTGCTAACAACAATTTTTATGATACTCAACTTGAGCCCGGATTTCAAGTCCTTTTACACAAATTCGCATTTGTTTTCGTAAAAAATAACGTTTCACTGGTTGTCCTAGGCACACACTCTATACATTCTATCCACAGGGTGTGAAAATATGCGTATGATTTCAGTAGTCTCAACTGTACCACCTACGCCCGAACATTTCAAAAAACGGGGGTTTAAAACAAAAGAACTGTCTCTTTCGTAGAAAAATCTACTTAGTGACAGCCCTCTTATCATCATTCCTCACTCTTGGTGTACTGAGCTTCCCTTCCCGCATCCGCAGCAAGCTGTTTGCGATAGACGAAGGCGGACAGGAATACGCTGAACTCATACAACACAAGCAGTGGGATCGTCACCAGAAAGTCTGAGATGAAGTCCGGAGGAGTGATGACTACAGCAATAAAGACAAGCGTGAAATAAGCGTATCGACGCATTTTACGCAAGCGTATCGGGTTAAGAACCCTCAGTTTGGTCAGAAACATCACCAACAGCGGTAGCTCAAACAACAGCGCTAAAGGTAGCACCAGACTGAACATGAAGTTGAAATATTGCGCAATTCCGTAGGTCTCTTCCAGTCCCATACTCCGGGTGATAGAGATTGTGAACGAAAGCGCCATTGGAAATACAACATAATAAGCAAAAGAAAGTCCGATTAGAAAAAGAACAAAAACATAGGGTACATAACGTAGTGTTGCACTACGCTCTTCCGGTCGTAAGCCCGGACTAATAAACGCCCACAACTGATAAGCAATAAAAGGAACTGAAATGACTAATGAAACCGCCATTGCGATCTTCATATACATTCCGATACCATCCCAGAATGAGAACGCATGCAGAACAAACCCTTGCGCTAGATCTGTACTAATTAAATAATCATAGATTGGCTTGGCACAGAACAGCCCCCCTACCAATCCCAAAACAAATACAATCAGCACATAAATAATCCGTTTACGCAGCTCGGTGAGATGATCCACCACCGACATTTCTTCCGATTCGAGAGACATCCTGACACCATCCCATGACAAGAATAGAAACACCACACCGACTTTATGTATAGCTGTGCCCGTTTCTGCAGAAAGCAGCAACCAAATTGAAAAAGGGACATCTCCTAAGTCTATTAGACTTGAGAGATTGCCCCATTGTTAAATCTTTTATTATTCCGGCAGGCGTTTGTCCTGAGGAATATCTGCAGCGACCGTCTGCGGGGCCGTCGGCACAGGAGCTTCGCTCTTCTTCACCGGATCACCATCACCAATGATTTCACGTGCGCCTTCTTTAAATTCACGGAAGGTTCGTCCAACTGCGCGGCCTAACTCTGGCAGTTTATTCGGTCCAAAGAGGAGCAGTGCCAGTATAACCAACAAGATAATACCCGGAGTACCAATTCCACTAAACATTATTATTCCTCCTTGTCCGTCTATCCGATCATGGTATCGATTACGATAATCTAATAATACCATAACTTATGTCACAGTTACATCCACTATCTTCTATAAATAGTTTATCCTTGTGACGTGACAAGAATATGACAATGTTATTGGCGGTATTGGCCAGTTACCATGAGTAACGCTTCAGGTAGTTGATCCATAATGGCTGCTAAATTCTCATGAACACCCTTCGGTGTGCCCGGTAAGTTGACAATCAACGTGCGTCCACGAATGCCGCATATCCCGCGGAACAGCATCACCGCACGGTTTTTTTGCATCACCGTACTTCGCATCGCCTCAGAAAGTCCAGGCACTTCCCGTTCGATTACACGCCGGGTTGCCTCTGGAGTCACATCACGTATCGCTAAATCCGTACCTCCGGTAGTCAATACCAGATCTGCTTGAAAATAATCTGTGAGTTCTATCAAAGCTGCGATAATCTCATCTTGTTCATCGGGCACGATCCGATATTCAACGATCTCGCCTCCAAGTTCCTCTTCCACCAGCTCCCGAATAACCTGGGCGCTCGTGTCTTCCCGTTCGCCCCTGGCCCCTTTATCGCTGGCCGTTAGGATTGCTGTTTTCCACGCCATAGGTTTGTCCTCCCTCTCTATGTATAATTGGCTGTACAGTGCAGCCCACTTGCTTCAGCGCATCGAACGTCAGCTCTGATCATGGTTCAAGCGCGTAATCTCCATTCTTGCCCCCACTTTTAGATACTAAGAGCGTTGGTCCGATAATCATGTCCTTCTGAAGAGCCTTGCACATGTCGTACACCGTTAGTGCTGAGGCAGAAACAGCGGTCAATGCCTCCATTTCAACTCCGGTCTTTCCGGTAGTATGGACTGTTGCTTCTATATAAAGTTCATCTTCGCTGTTATCGGAGAAGCGGATGTCAATACCGGTAAGTGGGAGCGGATGGCACATCGGAATCCAGTCAGACGTCTTCTTGGCCGCCATAATTCCAGCGATCTGCGCAACGGCAAGTACGTCTCCTTTACTGATCTTGCCTTCCTTGATGGCACTAAGCGTCTCAGTTGCCATCTTGATCTTACTCCGCGCGACAGCTGTCCGCTTCGTAATCTCCTTTTCGCTCACATCCACCATACGAGCTCTTCCCTGCTCGTTAAAATGGGTCAATTCCACGACTCACTCTCCTTTTCGGCAGTGCACTATGCCATTTTCAGTAATCAGCATGTCCATAAAGGCATCATGCTCATCCATGGGCACTTTCGGAACCAGTTGCATACCAAAGGCTAGCCCGATCCAGACAGGGGGCTTCGCAGCAGCATACTCTTCCGTCTCCCATGACGCACGCAATCGATCATAGTATCCTCGGCCGTAACCAAGCCTGCCTCCCTGAAGATCAAAAGCCAGCCCCGGAACAAACACAACATCCGGTAGTGTAACAACTTCAATCTCTTGTGAATCTTTGCCGGATACAATAGGTTCATGGATACCATACGCCCCCGGCTCAAGCTCACTCCAAGCGTTTACCATATGGACACTCATTGCACCACTTGCCGGAATGACACGCGGCAGCAGTACCCTACGCTGGTCCTTCCACGCCTGTGTAAGAAGCGCGTTGGTATCGAGTTCAGAACGGAAAGATACATAGGCCATCAGTGAGGCTATGTCTTTCGTCTTCAGCCACTCTGATGCATGCTTGCAGACCAGAAAAGACAATTCCCTTCTCTGGTCCGAGGAGAGCTCGTTTCGGGCGATGGTCTTCTCAGTTCTTAGTTGTTGCTTTGCTTTGGAGATCACCGACTCCTTGCTTGACATCGTCGGCCACCCCCATATATTTATCCCAAGCTTATCCTTGTTTGTAAATCCAGTTTACCACTCTTCTCCCCGGTTCGCCAAGGTGGATAGGACTGTGTTTCTGGGCCAGGTCGTTATTCTCTGCTTCCGATATATCGAGCTCTCGCTTGGGAAACGCTTTTCATGTAAACTATAGAATAAGTTGTTCATACGGCTGAGGTATAAATGCCAAGGCGAAATATGCAAGGGTGGAGGTTTCATCGTTATGCTTCTTCAAGCGACAGGAATTACAAAATCATATGGTATACAGAACGTACTAGACGGCATAAGCCTTCAGGTAAATGAAAAGGAACGTGTCGGACTCGTGGGTGTTAATGGTGCCGGCAAATCTACTTTTCTGCAAATTCTGGCTGGTGAAATGTCCTATGACAGCGGTCAAATTCATAAATCAAAAGAAACTACTATCGGGTATTTAGCCCAAAATAGCGGACTTCAATCTGACAAAACCATTCATGAAGAAATGATGGCAGTTTTCGCACCTTTGATCGAAGCCGAGGCTGAGCTAAGAGAGATGGAAGTAAGCATTGCCGATCCTAAGCTGGCAGAGGACCCAAAACGGTACGAAGAACTGCTCGAAAGATATGCCCGCCGATCAGATTGGTTCAAGGACCACGGCGGTTATGAAATGAATACACGAATCCGCAGTGTCCTGCACGGCATGGGCTTCGGCGAGTTCCCACCGGATACACCTATCTCCACACTTAGTGGTGGCCAGAAGACTAGACTCGCATTAGCCCGCATTTTGCTTCAGGCTCCCGATCTTCTAATGCTGGATGAGCCGACGAACCATCTGGATATCGAAACATTAACATGGCTTGAGGATTATCTTCGCAGTTATGCTGGCGGAATTCTGGTCGTATCTCATGACCGTTATTTCCTTGATCGGCTTGTAACTACTATTGTAGAGATCGAGCGTCATCAATCTCGGCGTTATACAGGCAATTACAGCCGATATGTAGATTTGAAGGCTGCCGAATATGAAGCACGGATGAAGCAGTATGAGAAACAGCAAGATGAAATCACAAGAATGGAAGATTTCGTTCAGAAAAATATTGTGCGAGCATCTACCACGAAACGTGCGCAGAGCAGACGCAAAGCGCTTGAGAAGATGGACCGTATTGATCGACCGATGGGCGATCTGAAGAAAGCCAGCTTCTCCTTCGAGCCGGACTTCATGTCTGGTAAAGAAGTGCTGCAAGTCCGTAATGTTGCGGTTGCTTTTAATGATGGTCCACCTTTGTTCAAGGACGCTTCTTTCGAACTGCGCCGGGGAGAAACTGCTGCACTCATCGGTCCCAATGGTATCGGCAAATCTACACTGCTGCAGTGTATGACCGGAACCCGCGAGCCTTCAACTGGAACTGTGAATTGGGGGACTAAGGTAAAGGTCGCTTATTATGATCAGGAACAGACCCGCCTCAATCCAAAGAACACAGTAATGGAAGAGCTATGGAGTGAATATCCAATGATTGAGGAAGCCAGAATCCGTACGATCCTTGGCAACTTCCTCTTCAGCGGTGAAGATGTTCTTAAGAAGATATCCGCGCTGAGCGGCGGCGAAAAAGCACGCGTTGCATTATCAAAGCTCATGTTGCGCGGCGCAAATATGCTCATCCTAGATGAGCCAACCAACCATTTGGATTTAGTCAGTCGTGAGGTTCTAGAATCAGCTTTAATTGATTTTGAGGGCACATTGCTCTTCATTTCTCATGACCGTTATTTTCTCAATAAAATGGCTGAACGGGTGCTTGAGCTTCATCCCGAGGGGATCGATCAATACCTTGGCAACTACGATGACTATATCGAGAAAAAACGAGAATTAGAAGAAATTGCGAAAGATGCCGCTGAATTAGCCGCCAAAAACGTCAACAAGGATGCTGCAGTTCCTGAAAAAAACGCTGTTTCCTCCTTCGAAGCGGACAAGCAAGCCAAGCGTGAAGAGCGTAACCGGAAGCGGCGTATTGCTGAGCTAGAGGAAGGCATTGCCTCACTAGAAGAGTCGATCGCTTTTATAGAGAATGAAATGACTAAACCTGAAGTTTATCAGGATTATTTAGCACTTCAAGGTCATGAAGAGGATCTGAAGAACAAAAAAACTCAGCTTACCGATTTATTTAACGAATGGGAAATCCTTGCTGACGAATAATGTAAAATCCGCTTCATAAATATTTTTTCATATTTCTTATTTTGTTCATAAAGAGTTATCCACAGCTCTATGCACAGGTTTCGTGTATAACTCCCTACTAAAAAAGCCCCTTAGGGGCTTTTTTTATGCGTTAAATCGGTATTTTCGAATTACAGGAATTATTATCCACCGAATTATCCACATTATCCACAATTCACACAAGGTTTCATTGCTAACAAAAATGGTTATAAGGCCATTTTAAAAAGAGCTGACATTGCTGATTTTACGCACTTTTTACACAATTCGTAGAGAATATGTGGATAACGTTGTCCACAACTTGACAAAAGACATAACCCCACCTAAAACCTGTCATCAAAAGCTAAAAAAGAACCCGCCATCTCTAAATCAGACAGCGGGTCGATGTATATTAAACGATTTGTGTAGAGAGCAGGGCAGCGTTACAGGCTGCAATATAGGCAATCCCTGCTGCCATGATAATATCTTGATGCGTAGCTGTGCCTCTAAATTTAAGACCTTCCCACTCTACCATCACAGCCGCCTCCGCCTGGGCGTTCTCTCCACTTCCAAGTGAATGCAGCTCAAGTCCCGCAAAATCGATGTCCTCTGAGATGCCTTGCCCAATAGCAGCGATAATGGCTTCAAGCGGACCATCTCCAGTACTAGTATGAGAAGTTTCCTGTCCAGACTTCAAATGGCGAACCGTAACCGCGGCCACCCGGCGCTGAGCACTGCCTGCCAATACCTGAACCTCACCCAGTTCATAGACCTGAGCTTGCTGTCCAGTTGTACTGCTCACCATTTGCAGCAACTGGTCATCACTCACTACCTTTTGGCGATCAGCGGTCTCTTTAAACGATTCATAAAGTGCATCCAGCTCCGCAGGCTCCAGCGTAATACCATACTTCGCCGCCCGGTCCTTCAGCGCATGTCTGCCAGAATGCTTGCCCAGAATGATCATGCTACGCGGGATACCCAGCCGCTCTGGGTCCATAATCTCATAGGTGCTACGATCCTTCAGCAAACCATCCTGATGAATCCCTGACTCATGCTGGAAGGCATTTCTTCCGACGACTGGTTTGTTATAGGCGATTGGAAAATGCATCGCTCCGCTGATCAGCCGCGAAGTATCATACAGCTTATCAAGCACAATGCCTGTTTCTGCTCCAATCGCATCCCCGCGGGTTTCGAGCGCCATCACAAGCTCTTCCAGTGCGCAGTTCCCGGTACGCTCGCCGACTCCGTTCACAGTGACTTCGATCTGCGTCGCACCTCCATCAATTGCTGCCAGACTGTTGGCTACAGCCAGCCCCAAATCATTGTGACAGTGGGCACTGTAGCTTACCGTTTCTCCACCTCTTGCTCCTAGCCGCACACGTCGGAACATTTCCCCATATTCATGTGGCAATGCGTAACCGACCGTATCGGGCAGATTGATAATAGAAGCGCCCTCCTCAATAACAGCTTCAATCATTTCAATCAGATCATCGATTCCTGTTCGCGCAGCATCCATCGCCGTGAATTCAACGACATCAGAGAATTGACGCGCATAAGCCGTCATCTCGCGGGCTTTGGCTACGACTTCAGCTCTGCTCATACGCAATTGATGCTGCAAATGAATATCAGAAGAGGAGATGAACAGGTGAATCCGCCGGCGTTCAGCATCTTGGGTTGCCCGGACTGCCGCGTCAATATCCCCTTTAACCGCCCGTGCAAAACCGCAAATTTCCACATTTCGCACCTTACGAGAAATCGTCTGTACTGCTGCAAAATCACCAGGGCTCGATATCGGAAATCCAGGCTCCATCACATCAACACCCAGATCCGCAAGCTTATAGGCCAGCAGTATTTTTTGCTCTGGGGTTAGACTTGCACCCGGAGCCTGTTCACCATCTCGCAGAGTCGTATCGAAAATTTGTATACGTTTCTTTACTGGAATAATCATCTGAATTCCTCCTGTTTTCCTCTTATTAGATTCCTTACCCTAACCTATGCTTCAGCGCAGATCCACACGTCGACTTGTGGTCCTGCTAAATTCCCCACCCACTGCTGCCGGCAGCTGATACGAATGAATCCTCTCACAATTTGGAATGTGCAGAAGGTTCACTCTTGGCGTCTTATATAGCGCCTGAGTCCATAACCCGAGTCGCTTCAATAAGAACGCAAAAACCCGCCGTCTCTAATAAAGAGACGGCGGGTTACCCCTCCGCGGTACCACTCTTTTTGACGCATAGGCTATTCATATAATCAAGCCGTTAAGCTGCGTCCAGCTCTTCTTCCCGGTCCATCCTGAGGGAGTCAGGATATCTGGAAAGGTCCGATAACGGGGACAGCCGTAGGCAGCGTACTCTTATTTCCGCCGCTCCGCTCCCGGGCGAGATTCAAGACTTTCGGTGACTGCGTCGCACCACCCCGCAGCTCTCTGTTCACCGTCATTCCCTACTACTCCCGTTCTTAGCGTGTATTATATACATTCTCACTACTCAAAATCCATACAAAAAAGCCTGCCATCTCATTCAAGAGACGACAGGCTGTTAACCTTCGCGGTACCACTCTTGTTGATGCTCTGTACCGGTTAAGTTACTGCCGATTCCAATTGAACATCCACTTTACGGTCCAGTATTTAGATACTCGACCACCCTTTCACGGAGGTTACCCGTAGACGGTGTACGAACGTTCCGGCGACAATTGCCGGTAATGCTTCCACCGTTCCGCTCCCAGACGAGTTCAGGTCCCCTTCGACTGCGTCGCACCTACCCGCAGCTCTCTTATCCCAGAGTATCCTTACTACTTCCGCTCATCGCGTTTCCTTGTATAATTGAACTGATTATACTCGTTAGCTCCAAATGATGTCAATAGGCGGATACAGACCATTGTTCCAATGAGAATCCAGGGTCTGCTACCATATCCAGCGGAGTACCGCCATCATGCTGCCACTTCACGTATGCAGCAGCTCCAATCATAGCTGCATTATCCGTGCAGTATACCGGAGGTGGAATAATAAGCTCAATCCCCTCCGCTTCACAGCGTGAGATCAAAGCCGTGCGCAGGCCAGCATTAGCAGCAACACCTCCACACAGCAATAACTGCTTGGAGCTAGTAGCTTTAACAGCGCGTACCGCTTTTTCCACCAGCACCTCAACCACAGATTCTTGGAACCCGCGGGCAATGCCTGCGACATCTGGTGTGAGACCCTTCATCTTGCTCTGATTCACAACGTTCAGCACAGCCGACTTTAAGCCACTGAAGCTGAAATCATAAGAACCCGGCTCCAGCCATACTCTTGGTAACGGTACAACCTCAGTCGCCTCGCGGGCCAGACGATCCACATGAGGTCCACCGGGATAAGGGAATCCTAGTGCTCGTGCCACTTTATCATATGCTTCGCCTACGGCATCATCACGGGTGCGTCCGATAATTCGAAACTCACCCTCCCGCTCCATATGAACCAGTTCAGTATGTCCGCCGGACACCACTAGTGTCATGCATGGATACTGTAACTCTGCCACTAAACGGTTAGCATAAATATGCCCTGCAATATGATGTGTGCCAATTAGCGGCTTACCCCATGCGAGGGCAAGGCTCTTGGCAGCTACTACCCCGACAAGTAAAGCCCCCACCAAACCTGGGCCTTGTGTAACCGCCACCGCCGACAACTGATCTGGTGTAACCCCTGCTGTAGCGAGTGCTTCTTCTATCACCAGTGTAATTACTTCCACATGCTTACGGGAAGCTACTTCTGGTACTACGCCGCCGAAGGCGCGATGTGTCTCAATCTGACTCGAGATGATGTTGGATAACACTTCAGAGCCATCTTTGACTACAGCGACCGACGTTTCATCACAACTCGTCTCAATAGCAAGTATTAGTACAGGCTGAGCTGCGCCCGTTTCTGTCTTCATTTCAAGTCCACGCTTCCTTCCATATTCCCATGCTCCTCGTACTCTGGCAGATCCGCCCACATAATGAGCGCATCCTCACGATTATCGGAATAATATCCTTTGCGTGTGCCAGCAGATCGAAAGCCTTTTTTACGATATAAATTCTGTGCTACCTCGTTCGATACCCGTACCTCAAGCGTAATGGATTTCATCCCCACATAAGATGCCGTCTTCATAAGTTCTTCAAGCAGGCGCTCGCCCCATTTACGTCCACGATAGGCTTCAAGCAGGGCTATATTCGTCACATGCGCCTCATCCACGATGGCCCACATACCGGCATAACCGATAATATGACCTGCCAGCTCCATAACCATATATTTTGCAAAATGATTATGCGTCAGCTCGTTGCGAAAAGCTTCCTCTGTCCAAGGCATCGTGAAGGCTTCCCGTTCAATGATAAGAATGTCAGGAATATCCGTTAGCTTCATCAAACGAAAAACAAGTTCAGCCTCTTGAGCTATCATTGATTCCGCTTCCGTCATGGTTTCTTTAAGCCCCCTTCTCTGCTTAACCGCAGATTGGCCTCCGCTTCTGAGATCTGAGTATAGTTAGGGATCAAGCTATGGATATCATCTTTCTCTACCTGAAGCCGCGCTTCTCCAAGAAATCCTGTCCAGCGGCCTTCCATTTCATAAGGAACTGCAATAGGAACACCAAGATCCTTCAATGGACGAAGCGAATCCTCACTGCCATGAACTGCAGTCTCCCCAACAAACCAAAGAACAGCGGGCTTATTGCCTTCGACTGAAGCCTGTCCTAAACGTTCAGCTAAGTACTCCACCCAATCTGCCATCAGGCGGATGGCATCAGGTTCAAGACGGCTAGGAGCATTATTTCCCTCAGCTGCGAATAATCCTGTATACACCTGTCCTCGGCGCGCATCCATTAGTGGAATGATCCAATCAGGCCCGTAGCTGTTATTCTCGGTAGTTTGTTCCGACGCTTTGGTCATCACGTTATTCTTGAGGGCTGTTTGATATCCGCCCCATGCTACTGCATGTAGACTCGAAATACCGACCACTGGGACATCCCATGCCCATGCCAGCGTTTTGGCAGCGGTAACTGCGATACGCGTCCCCGTATACGATCCGGGACCCACACCAACAGAAATCCCGTCCAGCATTGCAGCAGTAGTTCCTGTTGCTTGCAGCGCCTGCTCAATGATCGGGAGTAAATGCACCGAATGATTCCGTTCTCCGGAAGCATTTATTTCATGCAGTAGTTCCCCATTCTCTGTAACTGCCACGCCTAATACTGCAGTTGATGTATCCAGCGCTAAAAGCCGCTTGCGCGGCTCTGTATTCTGATTCGTCATATTCCTTAACCCCACTTCTGGATCAGCTGCCGGCAAAGCTCACCATACGGCTCCCCGATTCCGGTCACCGTAATCATTCTTTCATCTGGCCCCACTGTTTCCATGTATATATGCATATGCCGCGGCGGCATTAAATCCGTAATAATACTGCTCCATTCCACCAAACAGACCCCTTGCCCGTAGAAATACTCATCAAGTCCAAGCTCGTCCGCTTCCTGAAGCGAAATCCGATATACATCCATATGATATAGGGGCAGACGGCCCTCGTACTCTTTAATAATTGTAAAAGTAGGACTGTTTACGATCCCCTTTACGCCGAGATGCCGAGCGTACCCTTGCGAGAATGCTGTTTTTCCTGCGCCCAGATCGCCGTCCAAACCGATAATCATCCCTGGTGTTGAAGCAGTAGCTAGAGCAGCTGCAAGCAACTCCGTATCCTGGAGGCTGTAAGAACGGTAAGTGAACACCGTTTCGTCTGTATTGTCCAACTACAACTACCACCTTTTAAAATATACCTGCCAAAAACCATTACTATTAATTATATCGGTATGCTCCATCCATCGCAACAACTGTCCCAATTCAATCTCCCATGCCAGTATGCCAACAATAGAAAAAGAGACCTCTACGCAAAAATAAGCATAAAGAGTCTCTTTTATAAAAGTGTAATTTAGCTTATCTCAGCTCTTTGAACAAACGCTTGTTAATGATCTTGCTCCTCTAACCGTTCAACGCCTACCGTATGCGTATTCGTTGGTCGAGAGCCCACTTGAACCGTAGCCATTCCGTTCTGTGCATCCACATGCTCAATCCATACAGGTTCTCCATCCAAATGTACACTTACCGTCTCTTTAGAAGCATAAATATCCTGTGCTCGTTTGACGTCCACCACTGTTCTCCTCCTTTATTTTACCTAAATCTCACGATTCTAATGGCGAAGTTTCTTCGAGGGTTGATTCCGCATCAAGCTTCTCCGAGTCCGAGACCTGACTTGCTTCCGATGGAGCTATAATGCTGTCCCAATCCACAACTGTCGCTGGAATATCCTGCTCGCTCAGCGCATCGATCCACTCGTTTCCACGCGGTTCCATGACTTAGTATTCTCCTCCTCAGCTTTATTAGCCTGATTTTATATTTTCCCATGCTTCACAAAAAATGCACCCGGCTAGAAAAGCCTTTCCTGCCTCATACTAACCCAAAGCAAATAACTTAGATCAGGAGGCGTTTCTCATGCATACCGTTTGGAAAGGAGCCATCAGCTTCGGGCTAGTGCATGTTCCGGTTAAAATGTTCTCCGCTACGGAAGACAAGGACATTTCTCTGCGTTATATCCATAAGGAATGCGGCAGCCCACTGTCGTATGTACGTAAATGTCCGGTGTGTGACAAAGAGGTGGCTTGGGAAGAAATCGGCAAGGGGTATGAATATGAAAAAGGGAAGTTTGTTCTATTCGACAAAGAGGAACTGGATCAATTGACCGACGAAAGCAGCAAAAGCATTACCATACTCGACTTTGTTGATCTGACGGAGATCGATCCAATTTATTTTCAAAAAACCTATTACTTATCTCCGGATCAGGCTGGTACAAATGCATATCGGCTTCTTATGGAGGCCATGCGTCAAACTGGTAAAATTGGCATCGCCAAAATATCGATTCGTTCAAAAAGCAGTCTGGCTGCTATTCGTGTGCTGGAGGATTGCCTCGCTATCGAGACTATTTTTTATCCTGATGAAGTGCGACCGGTCTCGCAAGTGCCTGGCCTGCCAGAAGCAGGGACGGTGAATGATAAAGAGCTGGATATGGCCAAGCTGCTCATTTCACAGCTATCCACGCCTTTTGATCCGGCAAAATATACCGATGATTATCGCCAGCGTATGCTTGATCTAATCTCACATAAAATTGCAGGCGAGGAATTTCATATCGCTCCTGCCAAACAGGAAAGCAATGTAATTGATCTAATGGCAGCATTACAGGCCAGTATTCAGGCTGTACAGCATATCCCTACAGATCCGGGTCCTTCATTAACAGGTACTAAGAAAACAAAAACTAAAGCGGCTCCGGCTGCCAAAAGAAAAACAGCCAAGTCTAAAGCAGCTGAGCCTGCTGATCAGCAAAACGAGGCTTCTGGAACTATTCCTGTCATTGCACCAAAACCGAAACGCCGTAGCCCAAAAAGTAAAACAACCGTATCTTAGGAGGCTCTGCTGATGAAGCTTCAGCCTATTATTCCTTTTGAACCCATACTGGCTGGGCAGCTTCCAGCAGGCAACCAGTGGATCGCACAGATTAAATGGGATGGCGTTCGTATGTTGTCCTATTACGACGGAAGCACTACTCAGCTTATTAACAGACGTGGCAACTATCGTACAGCGCAATATCCTGAGCTTACTGATGTATCTGCTTACTGCAAGGCTGATTCCGTTATTCTTGATGGTGAAATCATTGCACTCAAGGACGGCAAGCCCTCATTTCACGAAGTTATGCGGAGGGATAGCTTAAAGAATGGCTCCACCATTTCCGTCGTTAGGTATCAGGTTCCTGTCATTTATATGATTTTTGATATTCTGTTTTATAATGGCCAATCGACGATGGATCAGCCTTTATTCTCACGGCAGCAGCTGCTAAACGATATTCTGCTGCCGCATCCCCATGTACAGGCCGTACCCAGTTATACCGATCCCACAGAATTATTCGCCGCTGCTCAGAGTCAGAGCTTAGAGGGAATCGTCTGTAAGGATATCAACAGTACTTATGCTCCCGGTGGAAAAGATAAACGCTGGCAGAAACGCAAAATCATTTCTGATCTTACGGCAGTAGCCGGGGGTGTAACGTTCCGAGACGGCATCGTCAATGCGCTACTTCTTGGGCTGTATGATGATAAAGGGAATTTGCATTATATCGGACATGCCGGGCCAGGAAAATTGACTGTACAGGATAAACGCGACTTAACTGCAGAGGTACAGCATTTAAAAATAGATCAAATGCCCTTTACAGCTGATCCCCAGCGAGGGAAGGGTGCTTTTTGGATAAAACCGAAGCTTGTCTTCAAAGTTCATTTTTTGGAATGGAATACCTCAGGCACTCTTCGTCAGCCGGTTACTCAAGCTAGGGTAGATCTTCCTCCCGAATCATGTACTATGGAGCAAAAAGGATAAACTCTTTCCAAAAAAACGTCCTCCCGAATTTATCGAGAGGACGTTTCTTATTGCGCTGTAAGACTCGTTACAATGGTCTCCAGCTCTGCTTTTGTCTGCGCAGTATTTTTCGTATTCGTAAGCGTATAATCAATACTTCCATCCGCACTGGACCATACAAGCTGGACTTTTAGATCTCCATGGTGAGGACCAAACACCGTGTAAACTGCTTCAACCCCGTTGATGGTCAAATTTTCATCCTGGTCGCCAGGCAGCTGCGCTAAAGTAACCCCTTCCGGAAGCGTATATGCTGGAGCTGATTTTAGATTCAATCTCTCCCCATTTCGCAGATAAGTGATAGAAGTTTCTGTATCGCTCCACTTTAAGCTTTGTGAGATTACTTTTTTACCAGCAGCTTGTGCTTTAGCTTTTACCTGATCTCTGAGGGTTTTATACTCTGTACTGAAAAACTTCGGAAGCACTGGATTTAAAATGACATCCTGTAGCTTATATTCGTCTGGTAGAGCAGCGGGTATCAGGAGTGAATTCCCAGTTAATGAAGATAGCTTCTGTGCTGCTTCGTTTATAGAGCTGAATCTGTATGGCATATAGCTTACACTCAAATCTTCCTCTGGATTAGATTTTTTGTCATTAACATAGAGAGCCTTAATTTCTCCCGTTTGTAGGGGAACAGCATATTCTTTGGCAATCAAATCCTTAATCGTTGGCGATACCGGTGGTGATTTCTGCTCAACTGGAACCGTACCTTTGCTTTTATTATTGCTCCCTGCAGGCACTGCGCCTGCTGTTCCACTTACCGCGCTCATTAACACTAGCAGACTCAAAACCGTGATAGCCGCACTTTTTTTAATCATCTTTATAATATCCTCCTTTAACCCCTTGGTTATTTGATCATGCTTTTAGCTACAGCCAACATTTCATTTGTCGTCAGTTTACTGACCCGATTGTCTGAAAGGGTATATTGTATCGCGCCTGATTTATCCAGCCACACTAGCTTAGTGTTGAAACTTGCTTCTTTAGCCGAATCGGTTGTAAGAATTACTTTCCTACCGTTGACCGTCAGTTCTTTCTTAGTTTCCGAAGCTCGTACAAAAGGCACCGCTCCTTCGGGAAGTTTGGCGGGCGGCACTCCAGTTACAATGCTAAAATTGGCTTTTCCTTTGGCATACAGCTGCATAGACAAGTTCGTCTGGCTCCAGCTGATGATCTTGCTAAACAACTGTTTGTTGGGATCACCTGCCGCCGCTGCTGCCTTTAGTTCCTGCTCTAATTGCAAATACAGCTCTGAATCGTTTGCTACAGACGGTGGATAAATGATGGCTGTCGCCAGAGCAAAGCCCTTAGGAAGATTTCCAGGCTGTGGTGTAGCTGGACCCTTCAACGCTTTGAATTTAGCAGCAAAGGATTTGTAGTCTTTAAAAACAAATCCTTTGCCAGAGAAGCTGATCGTATCCTGAGGGTTAGAGACTTTGTCACGTACGTAGTAGGCCAAGTACGTCCCTTCCTTCAATCCCGCTACCAGGGCCTGCAGTTCCTTCTGGAGCTTCTGATCGGTTGGTACTGCAGTCTGCTGCCCAGAGGCAGCTGCGACCGAAAGAAACAAGCCAGGCGCAACCCCACTTACAACTACTCCTGTTCCTAACAAGGTTGCTGCCGAGAGCGCGATCAGTGTTTTTTTGAGTTCATCATTTAGCTTCAATTTCTAACATCCTCTCCTTCTAATAGGGTGAATGTAAGCTCACCCTGTTTTCAACTACACTTCTATAACACTCCAGCATGAGAAAAAGGGACTTTTTCTCACAAAAAAAGAGGCCGCCCCAAGCAACCATCATGGCTTTTGGGACAGCCTCTTTTTTTGTTCTTAATATTACAAGTGACGCGCCAAGTGATGCAATATGTGAAGCACCTATAGAGTAATTGGGGAATTTCTCCCTAAAATTCAGCGATTTCTGTTCATCGGACTTATAATTAGGGAAAACTTCCCTGAAATTTGGCCTATTCGGCAATGAATAAAGAAATTCATATGATTATTAGGGAGGAATTCCCTGATTTCGTTCATTTAGAGCGAATATCGGTTATTTTTAGGGAGTTTTTCCCTAATTAGTTTAAAGCACGTAAATCACACATAGCATATCGCCCCAACCAGTAACATAGAACACTACGCGTGGCATATCGTCACATGGCACAGTAAAATCCATTACTTTTCCTATTCCATAAAAAAAGCTGCCTCCCAAGTAGATTTCACTACTTTTGAGAGACAGCTTCTCATATTGTACGGATAGAACAACAGTAACTAGCGAATAAAACTATTGGCAATCACTTGCCATTGTTCACGGGTTAAACTGTTATTCAATCCATCATTTAGACTACGAATCGTCTGGCTGGATTCATCATACCAATACAAACGATTCTGGGAAGACCAAGTCTGCTCCCCCTTCTCTGTACTCGCAGCGATAAAAACTGCTTCTTTACCAGTACCTGTCACAGACCATTTTTCGGCAGTCTGACCTTCCAAGATAGACACTTGCGTTATACCACCCATATAGGCGCTCTGACTTAAGGATAGTTCAATTGTTTGATCCTCCTTATGGTAGGAAACCTCAGCACTCTCTATGGCATTCACAGCGATCTTCTCCATAAACAGCTTTTGGCCTGTTTTATCGACCTTTGCTTTTTTTTGAAATTGTTCAAGCATTTCTTTATATTCCTTGTCTATCGGCCAGTAAGGAGGAGCGGCTTTAAAAGTGGCGTACTCAAATTCATAACCATTAGCGAGTATGGAAGGCAGCTCGGGCCAGAAATCGCCAGTCCCTTTTAATTCTTTTACGAAATCTTGATATTTAGAATACACCGGAGAACTGAAAGCGAACTGCAATTGATTTCCATAGCCTAAACCTTTGGCCAACTTAGTAAACTCAGTATCATTCACATAATAAGCAGCCATTTCTCCAGCATTCAAGTGAGCAAGCACCTGCTCTTTATAAGTCGCTAATAAACTCAGATACTTCTCTATCGCAGGAGAGGTCGAAGGAATAGGGGTATTATAGTGCACCGTCTGTACAATAGCCTTCCCTCCGCTGTTCACTAGCGTAATAGCTCCATCCGGAGGCTTGGTGATATCAATTGTAGACTGGCTACCATGCTCCGTTAAACCTCCAAGTCCAGACAGCTGAAGGGCACCAAATCCGATCATCCCCAGCAATATAGCTGCGGAGACCCCTGAGAGAATTCTTTTCCTAAATTTAGATGGAAGCGGGATAGTCTTCTCTTGCATCTGCATAACGGGATCTCCCGGTTCTCCGAATGACTCCAGCTCGTCTCTGAGGTTCGTCATTTCTCCGTCCATCGTTTTCTGTTGATCATGAATTGCCCTTACCCGATTCATAACTGCTGCTTTTACATCTAGTTCGTCGCAGTTCCCCAATGCGTCCATTTTCTTTATCATTTTCTCTTCAACACAGCTTCGTTGCCCCACCATTCCGTCCCCCCTTTTTGAGCATTCATCATTTTGCCAAGCTTCGTAATCGTACGCCTGTATTTCTTCTTCACAGCATCAGTATTCTTATCGAGGATCTCCGCAATCTCCGGGAAGCTCTGTTCCTCAAAGATTCGCAGAACTAACAGATTTCGTTCATCTAATTTCAATTTCAAGAGGGCAAAGGTGAGATGTTCGTTAAATATGTAACGGTCCATCAACTGTTCCGGGCTTTCTGCAGGAGGATCCGGTTGAAAAAGCGCCATAATCTTCAAATGTCTTTGACGTTTGCGGATCAGGCTGAGGCAATGATGATAGGCAATTTTATATAGCCAAGAAGAAAAGCTCGTGATAGGGCGATATGTGCCTATGTGCTGATATGCCTTCACTAGAATATCCTGTACCGCATCCTCCGCTTCTGTTCGACTCCCAAGCAGCCGGCAGCAATAGCGGTAAATCGGCTTTTGAAACGCTTCGACGATAAGGGCATAGGACTCTACCTCGCCTGCCTGTACCCGAACGACGGTGTGTTCGATCCCGTCCAAAATCAGCAAACTCCCCTTTCACATAACCGTATAACCTTATAACTCTTATGATCATCCAAAAGGGACACTTTGGAAATATTTTTTTCATGAAAAGGAACAGACTGGCACATAATACCCTCATTCCTATAACAGAGAGGAGGTTCAGGATGCCAGCAGCCATCAAAGGCACAATTACTGTAGACGGCCAAGAGATAACCATCACCAACCCAGAGAAGCTGCTATGGCCGGATTGCGGGATTACGAAGCGGATCTATCTGGAAAAGCTCGCCGCCCTCTCTCCCTACCTGCTGCGTTATTGTCGAGATCGGCTGCTAACCGTAATACGTTATCCGCACGGTATCTCTGGAATGTCCTTTTATCAGAAAAATGCACCTGATCCTCTTCCAGCCTTTGTCCAGACCGCTGTTCACGAGAATATTAACTATATTAAGCTGCAAGGTTTACCTGAGCTGATCTGGCTGGGTAATCTGGCTGCTTTGGAGTTTCATCCTTCTTTGCATTATGTAGGTAGCGAGCTGCCTTGTGAATGGATGATTGATCTAGACCCGTCACGTGAGGTCGAGCCCCGTATCATGGAAGCAACTGCAATCGTAGGGACGGTCCTAACCTCCCTTGGTTTATCCTCTGTGCCCAAAACCTCCGGGGCTACCGGGGTACAGATCATCGTGCCTATCGAGACTGGCGTTACTTTTGATGGATTGCGAAAAATCGGACACTTTGTGGGTCGTTATGTTACTGAAAAGCACCCCGATTTATTCACCTTGGAGCGTCTGAAGAAGAATCGGGGAGATAAAATCTATTTTGACTACCTCCAGCATTACAGTGGCAAAACATTAGCTGCACCTTACACACCACGTGCCAGGCCGCTTGCTACAGTATCCACACCATTGCTCTGGAAAGAGGTTCAGCAGAACGTATCTCCTACTGATTTTCATCTGCTCAATATTGAGGAACGCCTGCAACAGATGGGAGATCTTTTGGAAAAAGTGCCACCTCAGCCCGTCAAACAACTCATTGCTAAGCTTCCATAGGGATGGAATGCCACGAATAATGAGCCCCAAAACAGCAATAAGCCCGCAGCATCATTTCATGCTACGGGCTTATCAGGCGTCCCACTCAAGGACAGAAGGTATATTGTATAAGAATACGGCATATCGAGTCTTGTTCACCGTATTTATTGCTCCATTATTCGTAAAAATACCTTCTTTCAGTTAATAGTACTAAAGTGCCAAGCTAAAACGCCTGCGGCGTCCTTTTAGGATGGTAAGCTAATGAATTGCTTTCTTCTTGAAACGGCCACCTTTAACATCATGAATGTTACCTATTGCGATGAATGCACCAGTATCCCAATCCTCAACAATGGATTTAAGCTTAGCTTCTTCCAAACGGGTGATAACCACGAAGATCACTTTCTTATTCTCCCCGGAAAATCCGCCTTCTCCATCTAAATAAGTAACACCACGTCCAAGACGTTCCGTCAAGGCTTCACCGATATCACGGAATTTATCACTAATAATCCATACCGATTTCGACTGATCCAGACCCTCAAGTGTAATGTCAATTACCTTGAATGCAATGTAATAAGCAATTAGTGAGAACATCGCATTATTCCAACCGAACACAAATCCAGCTCCGGATAAGATGAACAGGTTGAAGAACATAACAACTTCACCTACAGAGAAGGGAAGCTTCTTGGCTACTAGAATCGCAACAATTTCTGTACCATCTAGAGATCCGCCAAAACGTACAACTAGCCCTACACCTACACCAAGAATGATCCCCCCAAAAACGGCAGCAAGCATTGGCTCAACCGTAAAAGCATTCACATGATGCAACATTGAAGTACCAATAGACATAAGCACAATTGCATATAAGGTAGATAAGGCAAAGGTCTTACCGATTTGCTTATACCCGATTAACAAGAACGGAAGGTTTAACAGCGTCAATAAAATCCCCAGAGGAATGTCGAATAGATGTGATAAAATAATGGAGATACCGGTAATCCCACCATCAATCATTTGATTCGGTACGAGGAATATCTCAAGTGCAACAGCCATCATTGCTGCCCCAATGGATAACATGATCATTCGCTGCGCGAACTTAGCCATTTTATGTGTTCCGGTCTTCTGCAGCTTGTTCTTTTCCTCTTTGGCAATCATTTGTGGACTCACATTCATAGAACTCCCCCTACAATTTAACAGTATAGTGTTGAAACATTCGGAAGTATAATTATAATCTATACTTTCTTACATTTCTTCTTATACAATTATTATATCACAAAATAAGCCCTAATAATGAATGGAACACGTTATATCCTTCGAAAAATTCAGATTTAGTCCTCTTTCCGCTCATAATAGCGGAGATAACAACTGACACAGCCCTTCACCGAGTTTGACAATTCGCCCTCTCTCCTTAAACTTTACAGGATCAATAAATTCACTGTGCTTTTGATCCTTCTCAAACCCTGTGACTAGAGGGGATATAGCATCAGGATGTAGCAGCACAGCAGTCAATTCAAAGTTAGAATAAAAGCTGCGCATATCCAGATTTGCACTCCCCACTGTAGCGAGCAGATTATCGATAATCATGATTTTGGCATGCATAAATCCTTTAGTATAGCGGTAGAATTTCACTCCAGCGTCTTGTAAATTTTCTAAATAAGACAAAGAAGCATGATAGACAAGCACATTATCAGGCTTCGCAGGAATGATAATTCTTACATCCACTCCACGAAGTACTGCACTTTTCAAGGCCCGGCAGATGGCAGGATCAGGAATAAAATACGGTGAAGTAATCCAAATCCGCTGTTTAGCTGCACATAAGGCGGCAAAATACATCTCTTGAGAGGCGTCCATTGCAGCATCCGGACCACTCCCTACAATCTGCACGGCTTCTTGTGACTCACAATTATGTTTTGGGAACAGACGCGGATGGCTTGTGCTTTCGCCAGAGGCCAATCTCCAATCCTTTAAGAAGACATACTGAATATAATATACTGAGTCTCCTTCGAGACGCAGATGGGTATCACGCCAGTATCCCATTTTGAGATCCTTCCCCAAATAATCATCCCCTATATTCATTCCACCCGTGAAGCCAACGAGGCCATCTACCACCAGGATCTTCCGATGATTACGGAAATTAAAACGACGGTCTAACAGAGAACTAATCGGAGGTAAAAAAAAGTGGAACTCCACCCCAGCATTTCTCATCGTTCGAATAAACCTACGACTTAATTTATGACTGCCCAGACCATCACAAAGCAAGCGTACTTTAACGCCCTGTCGCGCCTTCCGAATCATAACATCTTGAAATTGCTCACCGATCTCATCATCACGATAAATATAAAATTCCATATGTATATGTTCTTTCGCTTCTTCCATAGCTTCCAGCATAGCATCATACGCTTCTCTCGCAGATGATAATACCCTGCTCTTGTTATGACCAGTAATTGGTCCTTCTGCGATCTTAGAAAGCAAACCCAATAGACCCTTATTATTCTCAAACTGAGCGTTCCCACTCTCAGTAACATCCTTTACTACCTTAATATTGCCAGAGACATGCGAACGAATTTCACGAAATAGTGTAGTACATCTTTTGTTTAATTTTCGATTCTGTCTATAATCACGGCCCAGAAAATAATAGAATGCCAGACCCAGCGGCGGACAACAGAATGAAATGAACAACCACGCCAAAGCCCTTTGCGGGCGACGAAACTCCATAAATACAATTACTGCGACCTGAATAATAAAAAGACTTAGAATTATCGCAAAAATCTTCAATTCCCTACCCCCTTCATTAATAAAACAGTTACCAATAGACTCGCTGCGACGATTCTATTACTGGTTTTGCCGTAACTCTCTTTCTTTATTCAAACAAACCGTTGTCATGTTCCTGAAAGATATGGAATACATAGAGTAGTAAGACAATTCGGGATGAGCCTAATGCAAGTAAGGTCGTTAGCTTCGTGTATCGTAAGGCGGCTGCCATATGCCGCAGAAAGGAGAAGCCATGAAGAGTCAGCCAGATCATAACCGGATTACGCTGCTCGTCGTAAGGGATGCCGGACGCCCAGTCAAACAACTCCAGATCTCCAAGCCACTTGCGTTCGCCCTGCCGGCAGCAGCAGCCCTGTCCCTCTCCAGTCTGGTCACCTCTATGCATTTCCATGCCTCGCAGTCGATCTCACAACTGGAAGCTGAGGCAGCCGCACTATCACTAACCAATCTCCGCATGGAAATGAAGGTCGCTGACAAGGATAAGGATCTAATGCAGCTTCGTACTCAAGTCAGCGAGCTATCAGAAGAGGCAGATAATATTAAAGACAAGCTGAAGAGTGTAAATGCGCTGGAACAGGAGTTGCAGTCTTTGATTAACAAAAGCAAAGGCTCCGCCGCTGAAACAAAAGAATCAAAAAAGGGATCAACCGCTTCAAACTCAACCTTAGGCTTATCGAGCCGTAACGCTGTGCCAATCCCAAATGAGACATCTTCTAAAGCTACAATCACATCACAGGTAGGCGGAGAATATATCGCGTCTTATCAGAACGAATCGCTGAATCTAGTGGAGGAAACAAAAGACGATTTCGAAGAGATCCACGGTATGCTCGATGAAATGGTGGAAAGTATTACTCAAACTATCACTCTGGCGGAGCATGCGAATAACGTTCAAGCAAATCAACAGGCAAAAAAAGCTCAAGCTGAAAAAGCCAGACTAAATGCAGCGGTACTCTGGCCAACCGATTCTAGGGTCATCTCCTCAAGCTTCGGCTACCGAACAGATCCTTTCAAAGGCTTATCCGCATTCCATTCAGGTGTCGATATTGCCGGGAACTTAGGCGATCCTGTATATGCCGCCTTAGACGGGGAGGTCGTTACCTCCGAGCAGATGGGTGCGAGAGGCAAGTATGTCGTGATCAAGCATTCGAACGGGCTTGAAACCTGGTATATGCATCTGCAGGCAATGAATGTATCTGCGGGAGACAAGGTTAATAAGGGGCAGAAGATCGGCTTGCTTGGAAACACTGGTCGAAGCACAGGACCTCATCTTCATTTCCAGGTAGTGAAGCAGAATAAAACTGTGGATCCATTGGATTATGTTAAACCCTAAACGTTAATGTAAAAATATATGAAATAGGAGGAATATATACATGTGGAATAAGCGGCAGCAGCGTGCCTCTATCAAGTCTACTGACTCTCTGATTGGGCATGGGGGTACGCTCGAGGGTAAAGTACATTGCGATACGAACCTGAGGATTGAAGGTACCTTTAGCGGAGAAATTATATGCAGTGGTGTAGTCACTGTAGGTGAGGAAGGCACGGTGCGCTCCAGTATTAGAGCAGAAGAGATCGTTATCGCTGGTAAAGTATATGGAGATGTTACCGCAGACCGTAGGCTCATTATGACCGGTACTGGCGAGCTGCACGGTAATATTTCTGCAGGAGCACTCAGTATTATGGAAGGCAGCCTGCTTAATGGGTCCATCGCCATGCAAGAACAGCCCACCTCTGAACAAGCAGGTGAGCTCAAAAGTAGTACGAAAAAGGACAAGACAGCAAAACGTTCCTCCAAAGCAGAAGAAACGCTTGAAGCCGGTTAATCCTATTTTTATCCAGCAACGTCCCGTTTACGGAAGACAAACCAGGAAACTGCTAAGAATATAACATAATACACTGCCAGCACAGCAATGGAGAAGCCTAGTGTAGCACCACCTGGACCAATATCAGATCCCATGTAGACCCTTAGATCCATATGAGTGAAAATTAAATATCTGGCCCATTCGAACACATCCGGATTAAGCAAAGCAGCGAAAATACCTTGGGCAAACATGATAAACATAGATAACCCTATCGCCAATCCACTTGCACGGAATACGGAAGAGATCATAAAAGCAAGCGTAACCGTCAAGAAAAGAGTGACATAGCGGCATAGGAGATCTATAAAGGAATACTCAGCAGGACTCCAAGCTGTAATCGAAGACAGTGTGTCTCCAGTTGGTGAGGCGAAAATAAACGATGAAGCTAAACCAAAAACAATCAATACTGCAGTACAAAGCAAGCTAAACAACACAATGCTAATGTATTTCGAGAGCAAGATCTGGGAACGGCTCCACGGGCGAATCAGCAGCATTTTGATGGTTCCCCAGGTAAATTCGCCCGCTACGGAGTCAGCGGCTATAACAACAACGAAGATCGTATTCAGGAAGAATACAACACTCACTATCATTTGGAAGCTGTCCCAAACGCCTAAGCGCGATGCAGGGTTATCCGTTGTGAAATACATAAGAGCCGGAAGAAACGCACTAAACACTGCTAGAATAATCAGCATAATCCATGTGCGAGCACGACTATATATCTTGATGTTCTCATTATGTATCAACGCTGTAAAATTACTCAATTCCTTCACCTCCTGTAACCTCTAAGAATTGATCCTCTAGCGTACGGGCAAGTGATTTGATACTGTACACTTTAATCCCACCAGCCACTAGTCTGGCATTAAACTCAGCAATTTCTTCACGTGCGGCCTCAACTACAAGCCCACCGCTCTTTAATGTTCCTTGTCCAATGAGAGCAAGTGCAGCTTCGGCATCGTCAACCTCAAACAAGGTTTCTCCGATAGGCATTGTAACATTGCCTACCTCTTTTAGCTGTTTTACCTCAAGCAGTTGCCCATTCTGAATAATGGCTACACTATCACACATGAGCTCCATTTCGGAAAGTAAATGGCTAGAGACAAATACGGTTGTTCCTTCTTCACGACAGAGTAGGCGCAGATAGTCACGAAGCTCACGTATGCCTTGTGGATCAAGCCCATTGGTTGGCTCATCTAGAACCAGTAGCTTTGGTCGGTTTAGTAGCGCCTGAGCTACTCCAAGTCTCTGACGCATACCTAGGGAATAAGTCTTCACTTTGTCATGAATTCTTTGACCAAGCCCGACCAGCTCCACAACCTCATCAATCCGTTGCTTACTGACTCCCGGTACCATCCGTGCAAATTGTCTAAGATTCTGATACCCGGACAGAAACTTGTACATTTCAGGATTCTCAACAATAGCCCCAACACTTGCAATAGCCTCTTTATAATTATTTTTAATACTATGACCACTAATCAGGACATCCCCACTACTAATGGAAATTAATCCCACCATCATTCGTATTGTTGTCGTCTTCCCTGCTCCGTTTGGTCCCAAAAACCCGAATATTTGACCCGGTGGGATATCCAGCGTTAAATCGCTCACCAGCGTCTTAGAGCCTATTTTCTTGGTAACTCCCTGCAGACGGGCAACAGGTTCAGACAGTATTTCTGTATTTGACACAGTATCACTCCCTTTCATTTACAAACAAGTTTACCATACCGTTTTTTTCAGAAAATTACAAAAAAGAAACAGTCTAACGTTGTTTAGACCGAGGATTCGATTCGATTTGAACAAAAAGGGACCTGGCCTCCCGCAAACGAAAGAGTCCAAGTCCCTTATATCTCTTCATTCAATATTACCTGTTTTTTTCAGAATGCAGGTATTTAGCCACCTACACGTGCAAGCTCCCGCATATTCGCTTCAAATGCGGCCATCAAAGCAGCCTCGCCGGTCAATCCGGTTTGCTCCACTTTGCGAATCTGCTCCATCATCCGTTTGTAATCCTTCGGAATGACACGAACAAACTTCGGCAAGCTATCTGCCCACTGATCCAATACCCGCGCTCCCGCCTTACTGCCTGTAAGCTCTACATGACGGCTAATCAGCTCGCGCAGCTCTTCGATCTCTTCTGGCTCTTCCACTCTCTCGAGAAGTACCATCTCGAGATTGCAGCGGCCGATGAAGGATCTCTCTGGATCGTAAACATAAGCGATACCACCTGACATCCCTGCCGCAAAGTTACGGCCTGTTTCACCAAGAACAACCACACGGCCTCCAGTCATGTATTCACAACCGTGGTCACCCACACCTTCTACAACAACCTTCGCTCCAGAATTACGAACGGCAAAGCGTTCACCGGCGATACCGTTGATATAAGCTTCTCCAGCTGTTGCTCCGTAGAATGCAGTATTTCCGATAATGATATTGTCCTCAGCTGCAAAGGTAGCTTTTGGAGATGGTTTGATAATAATCTTACCACCCGACAGTCCCTTACCAACGTAGTCATTGGAATCGCCTTCCACCGTAAGTGTGATCCCCTTAGGAACGAATGCACCCAAGCTTTGACCAGCAGAACCGGTGAAATGAAGACGAATTGTATCATCAGGCAAGCCGGCTGCCCCGTATTTACGTGTCAGCTCGCTACCAAGAATGGTTCCAACGGCACGATTAACGTTCGTAATCGGTAACGATGCTTCTACAGCCGTTCCAGATTCCAGTGCAGATGCAGCCAGATCCAGCAGTTTAGAGACATCAAGCGTCTCTTCCAGACCATGATTCTGACGTTTACTGCAGAAGCGTGTGCTTCCCTCTGGCATTTCCGGTACATGCAGCAGACTACTCAAATCTACGCCCTTCTTCTTCCAATGCTGCGAAGCTTGAGCAGCGTCTAAGCAATCTGTACGGCCAACCATCTCTTGAATCGTACGGAAGCCAAGACTCGCCATAATTTCGCGTAAATCCTGTGCCACAAAGGTCATAAAGTTAACTACATGCTGTGGATCACCCGTAAAGTTCTTACGAAGATCTGGATTTTGTGTCGCTACACCAACCGGACAAGTATCCATTTGGCAGACACGCATCATGATACAACCCACAGCTACTAACGGAGCAGTAGCGAAACCATACTCTTCAGCACCCAGTAATACAGCTACGGCTAGATCGCGTCCGCTAAGCATTTTTCCGTCTGTTTCCAGTACAACGCGGTCACGCAGATTGTTCAGCATCAACGTCTGATGCGTTTCGGCCAAGCCAAGTTCCCATGGAAGACCTGCATGACGAATGGAGTTCATCGGAGATGCACCTGTCCCCCCGTCATAGCCACTTACCAGGATAATATCAGCGCGCCCTTTGGCTACGCCAGCAGCAATCGTACCTACTCCGACTTCAGAGACGAGCTTAACATTAATGTTTGCACGTGGATTGGCATTCTTCAGATCGTAGATCAGCTCTGCCAAATCCTCAATCGAATAAATATCATGATGCGGCGGAGGTGAAATCAAGCCCACACCAGCTGTTGAACCGCGCACTTCAGCCACCCATGGATAAACTTTACGTCCTGGAAGCTGTCCGCCTTCCCCTGGTTTAGCACCCTGAGCCATCTTAATCTGGATCTCATCAGCGTTAACAAGGTAGTTAGATGTAACTCCAAAACGTCCGGAAGCTACTTGTTTAATCGCACTGCGACGGGAATCGCCGTTGCTGTCCGGGATATAGCGGGCTGGATCTTCTCCGCCCTCACCAGTATTACTCTTACCACCGATCCGGTTCATTGCAATAGCGAGGGTCTCATGCGCTTCCTTACTAATGGAACCAAAGGACATCGCACCCGTCTTGAACCGTTTCATAATGGACTCCACTGGCTCTACTTCTTCTAATGGAATCGGTTCATAAGCTGACTTGAACTGTAATAAGGAACGAATCGTCAGATGCTTCTCACTTTCACCTTGAACAAGTGCAGCATATTTCTTGTACATCTTATAATCTCCACTACGCACGGAGTGCTGAAGCAGATGAATGGTCTGTGGGTTGAACAAATGATCTTCCCCATCGTTTCGCCATTGATAATCACCACCGGAATCAAGCACTTTATCATTTCCGTCTTTTTCCGTGAAAGCACGGTTATGATGGATAAGTGCCTCGGTTGCTACTTCCTCCAGACCAATACCGCCAATGCGGGAAGGTGTCCAAGTAAAGTAACGATCCACGAATTCCGAGTTCAGACCCACAGCTTCAAAGATCTGCGCGCCCCGGTAGGATTGAATAGTCGAAATCCCCATTTTGGAAAGAATCTTAACTACGCTCTTAGTCGCAGCTTTAATATAGTTCTTCACAGCCTTCTCATGCGAGATTCCCCGCAGTAAGCCTTGGCCGATCATATCATCCAAGCTTTCAAAGGCCAGATACGGATTGACTGCACTCACACCATAACCAAGCAGAAGTGCATAATGATGGACTTCACGAGGTTCACCGGATTCAAGCAAAATACTAACTTTTGTCCGTGTTCCTTGCCGGATCAGATGGTGATGCAAGCTCGATACCGCAAGTAGAGCAGGAATCGCAGCATTCTCACGGTCCACACCGCGGTCCGTCAGAATCAGAATGTTATGACCTTTAGCCATAACGCGATCAGCAGCCTCGTTCATACGCTCAAGTGCGATACGCATTCCTTCTGCTCCGAGCTCAGCTGGGAAAAGAATCGGAATAGACATCGACTTGAAGCCTGCACGACGAACATGACGAATTTTAGCAAAGTCTTCATTCGAAAGAATCGGTGTGTGCAGCGAGATTTGGCGACAGCTTTCTGGTTCTGGTTTAAGCAAGTTACGCTCTGGTCCAATTGTAGTCGTAGTAGAGGTAACCAGCTCTTCGCGAATAGCATCGATTGGTGGATTCGTTACCTGAGCAAACATTTGTTTGAAATAGTTATATAGACGCTGCGGACGGTCTGAAAGCACAGCGAGCGGCGCATCATAACCCATGGAACCTACAGCTTCAGCGCCAGTAGATGCCATTGGTTCAAGCACCTTGCGCAAGTCCTCAAAAGTATAGCCGAACGCTTGCTGCAGCTGCTGCACATTGTCATGCTTAGGATTTGGTAGCTCAGGCGCATCTGGAAGCTCTTCGAGACTAATCAAATGCTCATCCAGCCATTGGCGGTAAGGCTTCTCAGTCGCGATAGCCGATTTGACTTCCTCATCGGAGATAATACGGCCTTCCTTCGTATCCACGAGCAGCATGCGTCCAGGCTTCAGGCGGTCTTTATATAAGATGTCCTCTGCTGGAATGTCCAGTACACCCGCTTCGGAGGATAGAATAATCATGTCGTCCTTTGTTACATAATAACGAGCAGGTCGCAAGCCGTTACGGTCCAGAATAGCGCCGATTTGCACACCATCTGTAAAGCCCATTGCAGCAGGTCCGTCCCATGGCTCCATCAAAGTGCTGTGGTATTCGTAAAAAGCTTTCTTGTCGGCGTCCATACTGTCATGATTGCTCCATGGTTCAGGAACCATCATCATGGCTACTTGTGTCAAGGAGCGTCCGCTCAAATAAAGAAACTCAAAGGTATTATCGAACATTGCAGTGTCCGATCCATCCGGGTTTATAACAGGTTTGATCTTACTCAGATCTTCGCCGAACACTTCACTCTTGAACAGCGACTGGCGAGCATGCATCCAGTTCACATTTCCGCGCAAGGTATTGATCTCACCATTGTGGATCATAAAGCGGTAGGGATGCGCACGTTCCCAGCTTGGGAAGGTATTCGTACTGAAACGGGAGTGAACTAACGCGATTGCTGATTCCAGCTCTTCGTTCTGCAAATCCAGGTAGAATTGTCCGACTTGTTCTGTAGTCAGCATGCCTTTGTACACGATCTTACGACATGACAAGCTTGGGATATAGAAGGCTTCAGCCTCTTCTACACCACCGTAGCGAATCGCAAGCTCTGCACGTTTGCGGATGACATAAAGCTTACGCTCAAAAGACAATTCGTTCGTAACCGAGGCCGAGCGACCGATAAACACTTGGCGCACAAAAGGCTTTGCAGCCTTCGCAGTTTTGCCAAGCATTTCATCATAGGTAGGTACATCACGATAGCCGAGTACTTCCTGACCTTCTTCAGCAATAATTTTGCTTAAGAGAGCCTCATGTTGAGCCCGAACTTTCTCGTTATGAGATAGAAAAATCATACCTACGCCATAATGGCCTTGTTCCGGCAAAGCAAAGCCAAGCTTCTGGGCTTCACTAGCAAAGAAACGGTGCGGAATTTGAAGCATGATACCTGCTCCGTCACCAGAGTTGGGTTCGCTACCTTGTCCGCCACGATGCTCCATATTAAAGAGCATTGTTAAAGCGTTACTAACAATATCATGGGACGGTTTGCCTTTAATATGGGCTACAAATCCCATGCCGCAAGCATCTTTTTCGAACTGGGGATCATACAGGCCCTGTTTTCCGGGCAGTTCAGTGTGTCTCATCGAACGCAACCTTTCTATTATAAAGTATGGCGTAATCTTTGGAAAATTTTTCAGATTAAAATTTTAATAATTATTCAAGCCAGATTAGTGCTATTATTTTATCACCGGGGTGACAACAGCGCAATTTAAACTTTTTTATGATGCTGATTAACATTTCTTTTTGCGACACAGCTTTAGTGGACAAAAGTTTAAAAAAACTCATCTATGTATAATTATGCATAAATGACGCATAAGAACTTATGCAATGAAAGCGTTTCAAGAATTTTCATCACCCTTGAATGTTTGCAAGAAAAAGGGTTCTATGATTTAAACTCAAAAAAAAAGCGCCTCCCGGAGGAGACGCTTTTTAATTACTTTTTTTCAAATTATACAGTCATAGCTTGTTCACTGTTCATTCCAGCTTCATTGTCCCGACTGCGGGTCATGAAGTAAGCGAAAGTAAGAGCAAGGAACCCAAGACCGAAGATTGCAAGAACACCTACGTCACTCCACATTGCACTGAAGTCCCCTGTAGAAATTACTGATTTAAGACCACTAACTGTGTAAGTCATAGGAAGCAGTGGGTTAAAGAATTTCATCCAGTTCGGGATCAATTCAAGTGGGAATGTTCCGGCACTAGTTGTTAATTGGAAAATAAGAATAACGATAACAACAAAACGTCCCGGTTGATCCAACCAAGTAACAATGGATTGAACTACCCATGTGTAAACTAGACTAGTCAAGAATGTAAATAGGAAGAATAGCGGTACACTTTGTACTTCTAGTCCAAGTCCGTACAATACAACCACAGCAGCCAGCATAGACTGGATAAAGCTCATGATTGAGAACGTAAGCGTACGGCTGATAAAACGATTCATACGGCTTGCGCCTATTACAGCTGATTCACGCATTGGAATAACAATTGTAGAAATCAGTGCACCTACGAACAAACCAAGAGATAAGAAGTAAGGAGCAAACCCTGTTCCGTAGTTTGGTACATGATTTACAACTTGATCCTCAATCACAACCGGTTGTGCGAACATTTCCATCATTTTATCTGACTTATTCACGCTGCCTGTTTTTTCAGCAGCATCGCTAAGCTTAGTTGCCAGTTCTGTTGATCCAGATTTCAGATCATCCATACCATCTTTCAGCTCGCCTGCACCGTCAGCCAGTTTTTTCGAACCATCTGCTACAGCACTGATACCGGAACCTAGTTCGCCTACACCACTTAGCAGTTTTGAGGTACCATCGCCAAGCGCTTTACCGCCTTCAGCCAGCTTGCTGCCTCCAGCTGCAGCTTCTTTAAGCTTCGCACCAAATTGTTGCATCCCTGCATTCAGCTTATTGCCACCTGTTACAAGTGCAGATGCGCCTTGTGCCAGTTTTTGCTGTCCTGTCAAAAGCTGTGTGCTACCAGCATTTAATTGCTGTGCTCCATCATGCAACTGAGTTACACCAGCAGCTACCTGCTGTGAACCTGAGTGCAGTTGAGTTGCACCTTGTGCCAGTTGCTCTTGCCCACTGTGGAGTGCAGTAGCACCCTGTGCCAGCTGCTCTTGACTTTGTTGCAGTTGCTCACTACCTTGTGCAACAGCTGCACTAGCTGCTAGGAGCTTCTGTACGGCCGGATTCTGTGCCAACTCAGGACTAGCCTGTGCCAATTGCTGCAAGCCTTGAGCGACCGCTTTAGCGCCCTCAGTAACCTTTGTGCTACCTTCTGCGGAAGCCTGCAAGCCTGCCTCTAGCTTCGCGCTGCCATCCACGGAAGAGGTTAGACCTGCTTCCAGCTTCGCGCTGCCGTCAACTAAAGATTGTGTTCCTGCTTGTAATTTAGTAGTACCATCTACAGCAGACTTCGTACCTGCTTGAAGCTGTGTGGCACCTGTTACAGCTTGCTTCAAGCCGTCACTAAGCTGTTTACTGCCGGCAGCGCTTTGTGCAACGCCATCTTGAAGCTGTGTATGAGCAGCCGACAATTGTTGCAAACCGCCTGCCAAAGTGCTAGAACCCGTTTGAATTGCAGTAGCACCTGAATTTAAATCAGACACACCTTTAGTAAGTGGTTCTACACCATTTTGAAGTTTACCTGTACCATCTGTCAGTACAAGAAGATTATCTTTCAGCTTCAAGGCTCCGTCATCTAGCTTACCAGCGCCATCTGCGATCTTGGAAGCTCCATCTCCCGCCTCGCCCAATCCATCAGAAACTTCTGTAATCTGATTGAATACAGACTCCACATAAGCCTCTGTTACCTTAGCGGATACTTTAGATTTAATTTCTGATACAGCCGTTCCACCGATCTGTCCGGCCAGGAAGTTGTAGCCTTCATTTGGCTCATAAATAATTTTTGCCGGTTGTGGTTCATCATCCAAAAGCGTTGTTGCTTTAGCAGAGAAGTCTTCTGGAACAATAATCGCCATATAATAGGTATTGTCCTTCATTCCTGCTTGCGCTTCTTCTAGTGAAACAAAGTTCCATTGAAAGCCATCGGTTACCTTAAGCTCCTCAACCAGATCATCTCCGGCCTGAAGTTGTTTTCCTTCATAATTAGCACCGACGTCTTGGTTGACCACAGCAACCGGTAACTCATTCATCTTGCCATACGGATCCCAGAATGCCTTTAGGAAGAATCCGCTATACATCACCGGAATAAATAGGATGGCAATCATCGGAATCAGCACCTTTGGATTTCTCAGTGCTGCGCCAAGATCCTTGGTAAATACGGATAATGATTTCATTCTGGTTCTCTCCTTATGAGCTTATGCTCTCTTTAAAATGCTTTGTTTGCGAAATATTACGTAACACTAGGTGACCGTTTTCCCCATTCGGTCAATTTAGGGGATAAAAAAACGCCTTTCGGCTCTTCTTCAATGCCTAAAACAGCTTGGAAATTGTTAAGGGAAAGCAATCTAATCACGCCATCCCTATCCTGAATCAACGCTTACTGTGCCAGTCCTTCGGCGAGAAACAAATGAAAGTACATCTTGATCTGTTCCTTGTCCAAGGGAGTATGTGTTTTATTCAGTTCAGCAGTCAATACAATATATAGCCTGAACATGACTACAGATACGATTTTAGGATCGCAAGGTTTGATTTCTCCCTTTTCAAGGGCTTGTTGCACCTCCCGTTCTAAATATTCTAAAACTAAGTTCTCGATCTTCTCGAGCCCTTCTCCTGCCTGCGGCGTTCCGAATTCGCGACTCTCCTGGGAAAGCTTGATGAATAGCTCCTGCTCACTTCGAAATTCCAGCAGGGCATCCAGCACACGATGCAGGTTATCAAAGAAAGGTCTGTCTCGCCTGATCTCGCGATCAGCAATCATCTTCATTTCTACCATCATATCGCGCAGGATCTCATCAAACAATTGCTCTTTGTTTGTAAAAAAGGTGTAGATGGTTCCTTTCCCGACATTTGCGATCTTAGCAACCTGATCCATGGTAGTCGCCTTATATCCGAATAATGAAAATGATTTTGCTGCGGCCTGAAGCACCTGCTGTCTTCGATCCACCACTGCCACCTGTGCCCACTTCCTTTCTCCAGAAAATATCATTACCGCTGACTATCTGACCACTTTACTAATCCGGTCAATTGGTCATTCATTACTTTAACATGTAGCTTTGCAGTTTGCAATACTTTAGAAAATCTTTTATTTTTTTATTTATTGCAGGGTTTTAACTTTCTATTTACGTCTTATTTGTATAATGTGAGTAGAGAACAGTTTTCCCTCATCTATTTAAGAAGAAATTCCGCATTTCTATTGAAAAGGAAAGTAGCAGGTGAACTTATGCGAAAGAAAAGAGTACTGCTGTTTTCGGAAGGCTTCGGTACGGGCCACACAGGAGCAGCCTATGCTCTGGCCGAAGGAATAAAGCTGCTGAATCCGGATGTCCAGTGCCGAGTCATCGAGCTAGGTAAATTTCTTAACCCGATGGTCGCCCCATGGATTCTTTCCGCTTACCGAAAAACAGTTAGCAGCCAGCCTAAGCTGGTCGGCATGATGTATAAGACACAATATCATAAATCATTGAACCCGTTGACTAAGATGGCACTTCACCGGATTTTTTATACACATGCCTCTCAAGTGATCGAACAGCTAAAGCCTGATTTGATTATTTGCACACACCCCATTCCGGCCGCTGTCATTTCCAGACTAAAGCGTCGTGGATTGGAGGTTCCGCTGTATACGTTAATTACAGATTATGATGCACATGGTAGCTGGGTAAATTCCGAGGTCAATCGATATCTCGTCTCTACCCCACGCGTCAAATCAATTCTAACAGGCCGAGGGATTGCTCCTGAGCTTGTAACGGTCACAGGCATTCCTGTGCATCCGAAGTTCTGGGAACGATCCAACAAGACGCTGCTCCGCAAGGAACTAGGTCTAGCCGATATCCCTACTGTTCTCATAATGGGTGGAGGCTGGGGACTTATGTTCGGCAAAGAGATTATGAATTCACTCACAGCCAGAATGGATAACATCCAACTCATCTTCTGTATGGGCAGTAACGAGAAGCTTATAGCCAAAATGAAGTCCAATCCAAGGCTTAATCATCCTAACGTCAGGATTCTTGGATACACCAGTGAAATCAATAAACTGATGGATGCTTCCGACCTTCTAATCACAAAGCCTGGCGGTATGACCTGTACCGAAGGTCAGGCTAAGGGAATTCCAATGCTCTTCTATAAAGCTATTCCAGGTCAGGAAGAGAAAAACTGCCAATATTTCGTAGAGCTAGGACTAGCAGAGGTACTTGACTGTGAGGTAGTGAACAAATGGTTCTCTATGATGCTTCGTGAGTATTCTGTTCTCGAAGAGCAGCGTAAACTCCGTCTAGCCCCTGATAAACATCAACCGCAAAGTTGCGCGACTACCGTTCTGCAGATGTTAGGCAACCCCGCAGACAAAACAGCTGATATCAGAGGAGCAAGATCTCAAGCCCGAGGCGAAGAGCCTGTGTGCATTACACCATAAAGAAAAGCAGGTAGCCAGGGAAATTCCCGGCTATCTGCTTTTTTTTGTATAGACATGTAATCAGGATTTATTAAATTTCTATACTTTCACCAGCTTTAAGCGGGAATCCCTCTATCCCCTCTTGTCGCAGACGATTACAGAAATCCATAGCATCCTGAGCAATATCCGGAAATGTATTGTAATGAAGTGGTATGACCTTGTCCGCTTGAAGCCAGCGCGCAGCAAGGAGCGCATCATCCGGTCCCATGGTCAGCATATCGCCAATTGGCAGAGCCGCCAAATCAATCGCAGTTCTTTCACCAATCAGACGCAGATCGCTGAATAGTGCGGTATCACCTGCATGGAATAACGTCTTCCCCTCAATCGTCAATAAAATACCTGCGGGTTGTCCAGCATAAATCCAAACGTCGCCTTCCTGAATCGATGAGGAATGAAACGCCTGAGTATATTTAACGGTAATAGCATCATAAATATGACTGCCGCCTATATTCATATGTTTAACCTTGGCACCCTTCATTCGGCAGTATTCTGCAAGCTCAAAAACAGCAAAGATCGGACAATCATTCTGTTTGGCAATTTGCACAGCATCACCTAAATGATCCGAGTGACCGTGAGTCAGCAGGACAGCATCTACAGTAATGTCATCAGGTGAAATACCGGAGTTCGGATTTCCTGACAAAAAAGGGTCAATAATAACTTTCGCTTGCTCTGTTTCTACCAGCAGCGCTGAGTGTCCGTAATAAGTGATCTTCATGACAATTCTTCCACCTCCAGGGTTATATAGTCTAGTTTACCCTATAAATAGCTGAGGTTCACAGATAAGGTCAATTATTTATAAAACGTATGATTACCAATGGTCTTCACATACTCCTGCGAATGATGTACGGTAAGATCCTGCGCAAGCTTAAGCGATAGGAAAAAATAAGTACTATCGGGAACTTCCTTCACCCCAGAGAGCGCCGCGTTCACCGCTTTAATACTATCATCATTAGGCTTGACACGTTTAAGACGCCCGTTAGCTACAGGACTGAATTGATGCTTTTGATAAATGACCTTATATATCGTGTCGGGGAAATTGGCTGACCGTAGCCTATTCAGAACAACGTTGGCAACTGCCACCTTGCCCTGGTACGGTTCACCTTCCGCCTCTGCCATTACAATTTTTTGTAGCAGAAGCAGTTCTTCTTCGGATACTGCGTAGCGCCGGGTTGCTTTACTTTGCTGCTCCTGGCTTAATAGCTCGGTCCGAGAGAAGTATAATGTTGTGAGGGGATTTTTCTGAGATGCCGAGACTGTCTTAACTACAGTCTGAGCGCTCTTTTTCGCTGTCGCTTTCTGCGCAGCTGAATTAGATTGTGCTACATCAGCCTTTACCCGAACTATGGAAGCCTGCGATGTATTTTGTGGCTTTATTTTATTCTTACTAAGCCATTCTACACTCTGCTCTGGTTTCCAAGTGGAACTGAACAGGTTGACTGTGCTGTAAAGCTTATTCGTTTGTGAAACTTTTGTAGTGCCCCTCGTCTTACTAGATTTTGATTCTTCTTGCAAATAATTAATTACCGATGCTCGGCTGGTGGATTGCAGCTTATCCATCTGCAGATTATCTATTTTCCCCTCGGCAACCTGATTAGGCTGCATTAAGCTTATGGCAGAGAAACACACTAGTATAACGCCAACAAGCAACGCGATACAGCGGTTTTGTTTAAAGATTAACATGATATTCCTCCTATTTCACGGCACATTCCTATTGTATGTAACCGAAAACGGAAGCTTTGAAAACTTAAATACCGATTTTAAAATGTAATATTTTCAATCATTTCATACATAGGAATGGCATACATTCTGGTAGCATACAACACAAAACTATCAATCGTCCAGTCTCTATGAAAGATTTTTGATCTTTTTTCATCATCCAATTTCAGTAAATTTTCCAGCAATTTATCATCAAATGAAATTTTTCCAAGGTACTTTCGAGCCACTGTGAGATGTGGTTTGTACTCCCTGGATTCGGCCGAAAAACCTAAAGGAAGTGTAGCAGTGTGTACTCTCGCAGCCAGTAAATTCAGCTCTTCTAGTTCGCCAGAAACCCCTACCCATAAAACTTTTGGAGCCTTTGGCAGACCAAATGTATTCCATTTGTCTAAGGATAGTTTGAAGGGGCTGCATTGCTCTGACATCTGCTTCAACGACATGATTAAATCCGGGATTTTCGTCTTTGGGGTGTCTCCTAAAAATTGCAGGGTAATATGATAATCCTCTGGATGAGTCCATTTTGCAAAATGAAACTTTTGAGATAGGTTAGAGCACTCTTCCGCCACAACTTGCCCAAGTTCTGAGGGTAATTTCACAGCAATAAATAATCGTTCTGAATCTTTATCCGACACGTTAGCATCCATATCAATTTCACCTTCTCCTATAGATTTGGTATCCTTATCCTATAACATTATCCATTTCCATCAAACCTTAGAGCAGGAGGAATACATCATGACTAAGTCCATAGTATGTCTACAACCACTTACAGTCGAGCAACAAGAAAGGATCAAAGCATCAGCCCCCGGTTATACATTCATACAAGGTGACGGCAAAAATCCGGATTTACAGCTGCTAGCTGATGCTGAAATCGTAATCGGCTGGGCTAAAGGCATCGCCGATACGCTTCTTCGTCCAGATTCGCCCCTTCGCTGGGTCCAATCCTGGTCTGCTGGAATTGAGAAGCTCCCGTTAGAGCGTTTTAAGGAACGTGGAATCCTATTGACTAGTGGGAGCGGAGTGCATGCCGAGCCTATTTCTGCGGTAATCTTTGGCTTCATGCTTCTCTTCACACGTAATTTGCATACAGCCGTTCGCAATCAGATGAACCGCTACTGGAATTCTGACGGAAGTGAGAGTGAATTGTTCGGAAAGACAGCCGTTATTGTTGGAACTGGAGCCATCGGCAGCGAAACTGCCAGAATCGCTAAAGCTTTCCGGATGAAGACGATCGGAGTAAGCCGCTCAGGCAAGCCACTCGCTGATTTTGATCAAGTATATACCACTGACCATCTGCCAGAAGCTGTGAGCCAAGGCGACTTCATCATCAATATTCTCCCTATCACCGATGAAACTAAGCAATTATTTAATACTGCAATCTTCTCTGCCTTTAAACAAGGCTCCTATTACATAAACGTTGGACGTGGAGCAACTACTGATACTGAGGCTCTAATCCACGCACTGAATCGCGGTCAGCTTCGTGGTGCGGGATTGGATGTATTCGAAACCGAACCCCTCCCGCAGGATCATCCACTTTGGACTATGGAGCAGGTAGTCATCACTCCTCATTCTGCTGGCATAACCGATCAATACGCTAATCGAATCGTAAATATTTTTACCGAAAATATAAATTCCTATTTATCTACTGGCACTCCATCCCTAAATCTCGTTGATTATGCCCGCCAATATTAAATTTAGCATTTGATTATTAAGAACACTTGTTCTATAATAAAAAAATCCAGGAATCAAACATAAAGAGAGGTTAGCGAAATGGATGTTACTGTCACACAATACAATGAGGAATGGAATCTTATCTTCCAAGAAGAATCTCGTAAGATTAAAGAGATCTTCGCTGATGCACTTATTGATATTCACCATATTGGCAGCACTTCTGTTCCTGGGCTAAAAGCTAAACCAATCATTGATATGATGCCTGTTGTACGAAATATCGAAGTCATTGATGACTTCAACGCGCAAATGACAGAGCTCGGTTACGAATGTATGGGCGAGTTCGGTATGAGTGGCGAGGCAGCAGAACAATACGGTAATCTAAAAGAGGATCTTGCGAATCAATTTCCGAAGGACATTGAAGCTTATATGGATGGGAAAGAAGCATTTGTCACCGAACTAGAAAGAACAGTGCTTGAATACTATTCAACTTTATCTATAAACTGATCATACAAAATAGTCCCTGCATATCTATTAGGCAATCCTAATGGACATGCAGGGACCCTTATTTCATACCTGGATCGCAGCGCGCTTAATTAGAAGCTATGATCTCGTCAATATAAGCTGTAGCGGTTCCAGCCGTAGAAGGTGTAACAAACTGAATGCCAATGGCATCTACTTTCTTCAAATTCTCAGGCGATAGAATGGAATTGTTGCTGAGATCAATCGTGAACTCCGTGAATCCATCCTGAGCAGCTATCTTCGCACCCGAATCTACCCATACTGCATAGCCACCTAATTGAAGAAACAGCTTCGCTTGAACATCAGGCTGGTCAGAGACGATTCTAACTTTAGCAGTAAGCTTGGAGAATGAGCTCAGATCAAGTGCAGCTACTTTTGATGCTGCTATAAAAGGATCTTTATCCTCTCCATTCCATGCGAAATCAAGCTTCAAAGATTGATTACCTTCAGCATATACATCAGAAGATACTGTGGCTGTACCAGAATTGATAGCCCAACCGTCATTCCCCGTCTCGAAGCCATAGTGAACATCCGGGACAGCTTTCTCCAGAGATACTTCCTTCAAATAAAGCTTCGCAGTTCCTCCATCATTGGAAACATCCTCAATTTTAATCCCAATCGTCTTTACAGCAGCCAAATCTACGCCCACCCCTGCTGCTGCAGTAGGCAGTGAAATAGATAAGGTCGTATAACCCTTAGAATCTACAGGCACAGGATCACCGCTGTCGCTCCATTTCCAGTCCGCACCTGTCTTGATGAATAGACGCGCTTTAGCTGCACCACTCGAGAGCTTAACCTTAGCGCTGATCGTATCCAGCCCTGTAATATTCAGTTTCTCAGGATTAATAGCAAGTTCAAAGGATTCTTTGGAGCTGCCATTTGTATCATTGCCAGTATTAATCAAATCAAATTGTACACTTGCCGCTTCTTCATTGGTATCAAATACTGGAGGTTGAGCGTTGGCAGACGAACCGTTTGTTGTAGCCCATCCTGCAATATCAGCTTCTGTAGCGAAGGTGTATAACACGCCAGGCGCATGTCCCTGCGAACCTCCATTTCCTTCTTCCGACATATCCGGAAGTGTCCCGTCATAGACCGCTTGAATATCGTCAAAGTAGAGCGAACCTTCGTGGCTCTGTCCGTCCATCGCATTCACATACAAATTAAAGCTCTGAACTTGCTTCAATCTTTCCTGTGTAAGCTCTCCGGCTTTTCCCCAGCTCATCTCCGTCAAATTCTTCAAACTTAATACTATTTTACCGTTCTTGTCTGGATTAATGACCGGATAGGCTTCGAAATATCCTCCATCAACGACAAGCTGCACCACTAGCTTAAGCGGCTCACCTTTCTCAGCATAAGCGTTGTCTCCATCGGAAGCTACCCACATACTGAGTGCATTATAGTCGGACCAGTCCAGCGAACCCAGACTTTTACCTACTCCGGTATAACCTGCATTATTAATCGTATAGTGCAGTTTCATTCCGTAATCCCCAGATGCCTTATGCTCGGAGCTTAAAGATACGCTCACGTCATCTCCGCCAGCCTTAGGATATTTGGCTATCAGTGCTTCATCACTTGAGCCATAAGATTCAAAATTATCTACCAGTGCTTTGTCAGCAACAGGTGCAGTATACGTATTATAAAGACCGATATTATCTACATAGATTGGCAATTCACCTTGCACTTCCAAACCACTGCCAACCAGAGATATCGCTAGACCAGTGGCTTCGGTTGATTTAGCGGCATTATCCAGAACAATCGAAACATCAAATTTATAATACTGTGATCCACCCACGTTAACTTTCTCAAGATCGGACAAAGATTTATAGGATGAGTCCATGCCATACTTTGTATCCCAATCTGGTGGCAACTGAATCACACTGCGTACCGCAGCATTGTTTGCCTCATTCTGAGCAGCCTCCGGAATTAACACGGAGAACTTCAGACGTGTAACTTGAGACAGTTCCACTCCATCCAGTGCAAGATCATTCAATTGCAGCTTCAGTTCCTGCCAAGTATCCTCAGCAGACAGCCCTTCAGTAATGTTAATAACTAGCTTACCGTCAGCATCTAGTGACGCATGCTGCAAGACCGTCTTGATCGTCTCTGCGTTATTGGCGAGCCCTGACCAAGTACCATTGTTTTGGATTTGCTCCAAATCCTTGTCAGTATCAAAATTAAGTACCTTTATTGGCGCTTCATTGATTTTTAAGAATACAGAATTAGTCTGTGTAAGTGTAGCATCTCCAGTTCCATATGCCCTCACTGTAATCTCTGCTGAACTGCCATTCAGACTAGCGTCTGGCTGCCATGAAGCGCTATAGTAACCGTCCGCACCGAGCGTCATTTCCACCTCTACTCCAGAATCACCCACAGTATAAGTCACTTTGCTAGGCACTGCATTTAATACCTTGGCCCGAATGACGGTTACGGCATCTGTTATTGTACTGATATTATTCGGAGTTACAATGTGGAGGAAAGGTTTCTTTCCTGCCACTTCAACCTCGAGATTGTACTTATTATCATCTTTCACATCGCTCGCAAAAGCCGTGAAATCATCTTTATAGAAATTCACAAAATCAGGAAGCAACTCATGATCTGCTTTGTTAGGAACATTCTTATAAGGAACATACAGATTATTACCTTCACCAAAGTTCGCCCAAGTCAGCATATAAGATATTTTTGCCGCATCAGGGTCAGCCTTGATCGCATTCAATACTTTAGTGAACCATTCCAGCTCATTATTGCCTGTTGTTTTCATACCAGCAGCACTATAACCATACTCAGATAGGGTAACAATCTTACCTTTGTCTTGAGCAAGCTGAGAAATCATCTTAAGGTCTTTAACAAGACCACTGAGGAAAGCCTCCGAACCCGCATTCTCCTTGTTGTCATACTGATCCATTCCAAGAATATCAACAAATTGATCACCTGGATAAGTCGTTAAATATTCACTTTCATTTCCATTAAAAGATCCGTTTGGTGAGAATACATAAAGGAAGTTATGAACGCCTTTAACATCACGTAGGTATTCAACTGTATATCTGTACAGTTCCGCGTATTCACTCTTTGTCGTTGTAGCCGCACCCCACCAGAACCAACCTCCATTTTGTTCGTGGAAAGGACGGAACAGAACTGGAATCAGGTTGCCATCGTCATCCTTAAGATTGTTCGCAAAATCAGAGATGCGATCCAGATATTTATTAAACTCTCCATTCTTATCTCCGCCCGGCAAAATACGTGATACTACCGAGCGCGTTGCTCCTTTGGAATTCCCTGTATCGTTAAAGCTTCCACCCGTAACAAAATTGTACGGATGTGTACTTAGCGTTACAATACCACCCAAATCATAAGCCTGCTTCATGGCAGCAGATAATCCTAATCTACTCGCTTCATAATCTCCGCTAACTCCAGGAGGATTCTCATATCCATCTAAACTAAGGGTGTCCCAACCAAAAACCCCAGGATAATCACCAGTGGAGCTGTATACGTCAGAAATAACATTTCCGTTCTTATCCTTTCCGGCAAAAGAGACGGTAGTATCATGCTGATGACCGAACATAACTTGTTTACCGCTCATGCTATCCAGATAAGCAAATAACGATTTGGTAGCAGCCGATGCATCTACGTCAACGATATGAACCCCAGCTTCTGGTGTTGCCGTTGGAGCAGCCGTTGCTGTAGGTTCCGGAGTAGCCGTCGGTACTGGCGTTGCTGTAGGCTCTACACTAGTTCCACCTGAGCCCCCAGGCGCCGGTGTGCTTGTTCCCTGTCCTACAAGAACTCCATCCTTCACAGTGTATGTTCCTTCTACTATAGTCACTCCATTTAAGACTACAGAGGAAGCACTTACTACAAGCTTGCTAATGGTACCTTTTGTTGTAATCAACGTTCCCGTTGCACCGTTACCAATCACAAGCTGATCGATTGTAGAACCTGAGCCTACTTCTATAATAGAAGCACTATCAATAGTCAGTTGAGTGATGACCATACGGTCCTCTATAACGACCCGAACTTTTCCTTCAGGACGATTCACTTTTACAGCAGCCAATTTAGAATTTTTTAAATGAATCGAATGCTCGCCACCACCAGATATAAGTACATTACCTTGTACTTTTACATTCTCCAAGACACCCTCACCATCACCAATACCGGAGGTAAAATAAAGGTTGCCTGATGCAGCTACATTCTTTAGTTCAACCCCACTTTGGTTAATGACAATATTCCCATGGATATCTCCCCCAGTGAATGTACCGGCTGTGTTGTAGTAGCCGCTAATCAATCTGTCAACGATAGTGACTACCTCCGCTCTTGTAATTGGGTCGTTCGGACGAAATGTACCATCTGGATATCCGGATAGAATTCCACTCAATGCTAGGGTAGCCTCTTTAGCGTAAGCGCTGATGGATGCTTGGTCTGTAAAGGCACTCGCTTTAGTGCCTGGCTCCAGTGAAAAAACAGAAGCAATTAATGTTGCAGCATCTTGACGAGTTACTTCAGTATCCGCTTTCGCTTTATTATCAGGAAAACCTTTGTAATAGCCAGCTTGCTTTGCTATAGATAAAGCGCTTGCATACCAAGCTTTAGCAGGTACATCCGAGAATGACATTTCCGAAAGAGTGCTAAATCCAAATAGCTTATTAATAATACTTACAAGCTCAGCACGCGTTACTTTATGATCCGGCTTAAAAGAGCCGTCCGGATAACCTTGAATAACACCATTACCCTGCCACTTCTCTACACTTTCTCCAGCCCAGTGCGCCTTGAGGTTTTCATTTGTTTTTCCGTTAGCTAGCGCAGGCACAGCCATTGTAACGAGCATTACTGCTGTAAGAAATAGAGCAAAGCTTTTTTTGAACCTCTTCATTCGTTTTACCCTCCCGTTTTGTAAAGGTTTTCATTATTACTCAAGCAGAAGATTCGACTTCTTTATCAACCACCTCCCCATTTATTACCAATAACAATTTAGTTATTATATTAGCACCAAAATAGCATACAAACAATAACTTATTTTTATAAATAGCTATTTTGTTATAATAAACACTGAATATCAGGGTTAAGAAACATAAATATAGTCGAATTAATAATAACAAAATACTAACAAAATATTCCCCGTTCTATAAAAAACAAACAAAAGGCCAGTCTCCAATGGATTGGAGGCTGGCCTTAACTTAATCTTCTGTTTTATCTAATCCAAGTCATAAATCGATCCGACTTTCAACCCGTATAGCTCATTGTATATTTTCTCAGCAAAGGCATCCGTCATCCCTGCGATATAATCAATCACCATATGTTCCCACGTCCAAATAGGATTCGCTTGTTTCTGATCCTTCTCAAAGCGTTGCAGCCAGTCCGATGGAATAATGGCTTTGGATGTCTGCGGATCAAGAAAAGCTCCCCATAGACGGCGCAGAATCCATTCACTACGTTTCTGAAGCCGCTGTACTCGTAAATCACGAATCATCGTGACCCAAGCGAAGCTCTTCAGCACACTTACGGTCCGTAGCATATCCTCATCTTCTTTTCCTTCCTTTATAAAGGTGACCTTCTTCCAGTCTCCATCAGGAATCACCCCAAGACTTGCGACAAAGGTGCTAACCCAATAAGCCTTAACTTCACGCCGAGTTCTGGAATAGTCGTTCTCGCAGGTTGGCATCTTTTCCATCCATACTCGAAGAAATGAACTAAGCACCTCTTCAACCTTAGCACGGATACCTTCCTCCTCCCAACCCTTCCAGAAGAAATCCTCTAACGTTGAAATTTTCTCTACGATCAGCCGCTGAATATAGGAATCATGCATAAAGTGTTCATGCACTTCAATCTTTCCAGCCTTAATTCCATCCTCCAAATCATGTGCAGAATAAGCGATATCGTCGCAAAGGTCCATCAGCTGAGCTTCCAACGTTTTCTTACCTGCTGGTATTCCCCACTCTTTGCGAATCTCCGAAATATATGCCCATTCGTGAAGGTACATTCCCTTCTTAAGTGAGGTACCGGGAAACGGATATTTATTTATTCCGAGAAGCACTGCATCCGACAGATTTAGTCCATCAATGTTCTCACGCTTCTCCAGAAACATAATCAGCCGATAATTATGAGCATTGCCTTCAAAATGCTCATAGCGCTGCTTCATCTGCTCATGAATGAGCAGCCTATCTGCACCCGTTGCTCCTGATTGCAGGGCAGCCTCATTCGTCTTCTTTTCAATAAGCTGGTCCAGAATGTTATCCAGTACCTCTTCCCCTTTATGCCCGAAAGGAGGATGACCAAAATCATGAGCAATGGCCGCGCATTCTACAACCTCTGGATCTATTACAAGTCCTGGGTTCTCCGCTTTACTTGTCTCCACCTCTGGATAAGATCTAAGCAGACTTTTCGCTGCCTCACGTGCAATCTGAGCGACTTCAAGTGAATGAGTTAGACGCGTCCGGTAATAATCACCCGTGCCAGCCCCGAACACTTGAGATTTGCCTTGCAGCCTACGAAAAGTAGGCGAATGAATCAAGCGTGAATAATCACGCTCATAAGCAGCTCTCGACGTTTCTAGGCGGGTAATTTCCGGATATTGCCGGTGTTCTCTTTTTTCAATAAGTGTCATATTCCCACCCCTAACCAAATGTCTATATATTGAACTTCATTATAAGGCATTTTCATAACAATTTTCACATCAAAATACAACGTTATCCCAATCCCAAACTGCAATGGAAGCAATCCACCAATCTAAAAGCAATTGAAATGGAGATATTAATCTTCGTAGGCAAAAAACATCTAGGAGGAATCCACTAAATGATAATGAAGAAATTGTCCGTAGCTCTTTTATCCACTTGCTTGATGCTATCCGTTGCTTCTGCGGCTTCTGCTTCTGCTGCACCAGCCGAAACGAAACATGAGAAAAAAGTACATGCTGAGAAAATGAAGAAAGAAAAAGAACATAAAATGCATGAAAAGAAAATGCATATGAAGAGCCACTCCACTAAAGGAATTCATGCAAAGAGCATGAAGGCTAAAAGCATTAACACTAAGAGCATTCACATGAAAGCAACAAAAATGCCAAAAACAGGCCATGGCGGTGCTAGCGAACAAACTGAATAGGGAGGATGAAAGAGGGGGAATCCCCTCTTTCTTTTCTTACACATGAAAAAATGGATATCTTCATTTATATTAACCTTCATCACTTTAACCACTGCCAGTTGTACTGACTCACATTCGCAGGAAAGCAGACCAGACACGAAGTCACTACAAACACAGCAGCAAGAAACGATAACTCCTACTAAAACTATTCAAAAGATCGATATTAAACCATCATTACCCAAACCTATCCTGCCTACTCAGCTTAGCATTCCAGCTATTAAAGTAAGCGCCAAAATAGAGACCGTTACATTGCTTCCAGATGGACAAATGGATGTCCCTAAGGATAGCAATATTGCAGGAATTCTGTACCCAGGAATATTACCAGGTGCTAAGGGAAATGTAATTTTAGACGGGCATGTGGATAGTTATATTGGTCCAGCTATTTTTTTCAACCTCAAAAAGCTTAAGCACGGTGATGAAATAACGGTATCCAATGCGGACGGGCGAAAACTAACTTATATTGTAGAATCTGTAGAAATCTTCACCACTGCTGAAGCACCCTTGGAACGAATTTTTGGAAAGTCTACTGAAGCCAGAATGAATCTTATTACTTGTACAGGGAGATATAGCAGAAAGAAGAAAGAACATGAAAAAAGGCTGATTGTCTTTACAAAACTGAAACTATGAATATTTTGACCCTCCAAAGGAGCATTCTAAAATAAAAAAAACAGGTGAATTCATGAAAACTAGCAGCAAAATTATGATGACTACCCTCTCTCTCTTGTTATGCTTCACGAACTCCGCTCTAGGTAGCCCGAGCAAGAACCGCGACTACTACGAAAAAAGAGGAGACATGATTTGGGAAGTACATACTAACCAAAAAGTGATTGCATTAACGTTTGATGACGGTCCTGACCCTTCTGAAACCGATCAAATATTAAAGGTATTGAGTCAATATCATGCGAAATGCACCTTCTTTGCCATAGGAAAAAGAATTGCAGCGTATCCAGATGTGGCGAAACGAGTCATTTCCGAAGGACATGAATTAGCTAACCATACCTACAATCACGTCTATTTTAGAAAACCTATTAATAAAGCCCAGTTTGAGCGGGAGCTTAATTTAACCGAAGAAGAAATCATAAAGGTTTCTGGAAAGCATAGTGCTTTGTTCAGACCCCCGGGTGGCATGTATGACGAGACACTAGTTGATACTTCAAATAACATGGGCCTAAAGCCTATTTTATGGTCCTGGCATCAAGATACACGTGACTGGAATCGCCCTGGCGTGCAGAGTATCGCGAACAAGGTTATTCGAAATGCACATAACGGTGACATCGTCCTGTTTCATGATCATGTGCATGGACAATCCCAAACCAGGGAAGCGCTCAAAATTATTTTGCCGGAATTAGAAAAGCAAGGTTTTCGATTTGTCACCGTTTCAGAATTAATCAAATTATCCAATACACAGCAGGCAGGTAAAGCACAATAGCCTAATTGCACAGGACTTCAAAATAAGGTAGTCTTGTCCTATTATGAAGTTCTGGAGGCTTTTGTCATGTCTGATAACACATCCTATACGACTGAGGAAATTGCCCGTTTACTGAAGATCTCGAAATTAAAAGTATATGATCTGATTAAAAAAGGGGAGCTTCCCTCCTACCGTGTAGGAAAACAGATGCGTGTGGATCAATCCGATTTAGAAGCCTACAAACAGAATGCTCGAAGTGGCATGACCCTATCGACATCGCCGCTGACTTTTGCTGGAGCAAATCTAACACAAGTTGCCACACATTCTGGCCAATTTAATAGTAAAGCTACAGGACACAGCCTCGTGATTACGGGTCAGGATATGTCACTCGATATTCTAGCCACCTATTTGGAGCGTTGCCTGCCCACTGAGCGCCCTCTTCGTTCTTACGCTGGCAGTCTAGATAGTCTGATTGCCATGTATCAGGGCGAATCGGACATCGTCAGTACGCATCTGCTCGACGGGGATACTGGAGAATATAACCTTCCCTATATTCGTAAAATCCTTGTAGGCTTCTCTTATGTTGTAGTGCGTCTGTTGACCCGAAGTGCAGGATTGTATGTTCAAAAGGGAAATCCTAAAGGTCTTCATGAATGGTCTCATCTGCAACAGGATGGACTTACACTGATTAATAGAGAACGAGGCGCTGGTGCACGTGTGTTATTGGATGAGCAACTCCGATTGCACGGCATTCCTGCCGCAAGCCTATCTGGATATGCGCAGGAGGAGAATAGTCATTTGGCAGTCGCTGGTAAAGTGGCACGAGGGGAAGCTGATGTGGCCATCGGTACCGAGAAAGCTGCTCAGATTGTCGATGGCATTGATTTCATTCCCTTGATTCAGGAGTCTTACGATCTAGTGATGCTTAAGAAACCGGAGCATGAGCAATGGATCGCCACCGTGATTAATATTTTACGCTCGCCAGCCTTTCAAAGTGAGCTTGGGTCCATTCACGGATATGATCTCACGGAAATCGGGACGATTATTTACGAAACCTGATAGTCACAGGCTTGCTTCTTATTAAAGAGGTTTTGTTTTAACGGTGCGTTTCTAAAGAAAAAAAAAACCTAGTCCATCCCAGGTTACTCCTGGATGGGCTAGGTTTTTTTAAATTTATCAAGATTTCCAATCGACATTCCCACTGAAGTCAGCGGAGCGATCTCACTCGAGCATAATTAAGTACGCCGGTTCACAAACATCAACATCACAGCAGACATAACAATAATGGAGCACACCCACATCCAAGCAAGGGTCATGTTGCCGCCATCCACCGCGACATAGATCGCTGTAGGTACAGTCTGCGTGCGGCCAGGAATATTTCCAGCTACCATGATCGTTGCGCCAAATTCTCCTAAACCGCGGGCAAAACCTAGAACATACCCAGCAGCGAGTGACCGACCTGCAAGGGGCAATGTGACATAACGCAGTACCTGCAGTTCGCTCGCTCCCTGCGCACGCGCCGCATCCTCAAGATCCGCTTCCACGCCTTCAAAGCCCGCCTTCACCGTACGGTAAACGAGAGGAAAAGCTACGACAACCGCGGCGATAACCGCAACCCCCCATGTAAAAAGGATCGTATGCTCCGTCATTTGTTCATACCATCTGCCAATCCAGCTGCGACGACCTAAGACGACCAATAATACAAATCCGACAACTGTCGGCGGCAATACGAGAGGAAGAAGCATTACAGTCTCAACCAAGCTATAACCAGGAAATTTCCGACCCGCCATAGCCTTGGCCGCGGCCGTTGCAAGAATAAATACAATGATGCTGGTAATTACAGAAATTTTAACGGAAAGCCATACCGGGGCGAAGAAATCAGTCCAATTTATTTCCATCCTTATTCACCCCGCTTCTACTCATGATTTCTTATTTAAGAAAGCAAGAAGCCATAGCTTGCAAAAATATCACTAGCCTCTTTGCTTTGAAGATAATTGTAAAATTCTTTAGCTTCCTTCTGATTCTTCGAATCCTTCACGATACCCGCCGGATAATTAATGGCTTTGTGAACATGCGGGCCTACAGTAAGGGCAATCTTCGTCTTTTTTGAAGTCAATGCATCTGTCTTATATACAAAGCCTGCATCGACATTCCCCGTTTCGACGTAAGACAGAACCTGACGTACATCCTTCGCAAATACAAGTTTGTTTTGCAGCGTATCCCATACCTTCTTCGCAGTTAACGATTGCTGAGCATATTGCCCAGCGGGCACAGATTCAGGCTGCCCTACCGCTACCTTCTTAAAGGATTTATCCGTAAGTTGAGTGATTGTATTTAATGAAGCTTTTGAATTCGAAGGTACGACTAGAACCAACTGATTCTTAAGCAGAACCTTATGGTCAGAGATCAGTCCAGCATCCACTAACGCATTCATCTGTTTATCCCCTGCAGAGAAGAACAGATCAGCCGGAGCACCCTGCTCAATCTGCTTCTGTAATGTTCCAGATGCAGCATAATTAAAGACCAAATCAATATCGGGATGCTTCTTCTCATAGAGAAGCGCCATTTTATCTAAGCTATCTTGCAAGCTGGCTGCAGCGGATACTATAATCTCTGTCTTCTTGGCGGCTGCCTCTACCTCCAACCCTGCGCCCGCAGATAAATTCACAACCAAAAAAATTGCTAATACACCAAAGATCCTGACTGACCATTTCTTAAACATTTCCATTCCTCCCATTTTCACATGTATATATGTAGATGCTATTCTAGCATACGTTTTTTCGATTTTCTATAGATTGAGTTGTGTTTGGATATGTTTAGTTATATATTGTTATAATTAGATAGTTAGAAATGAGTATCTTGGACTTACTCGCAAAAAAAGGATGCCACCGGCAACCATTTAAATGGTTGCTCAAGCACCCCATCTTTCGAATTGAACGAAGGTCAAATGAGCGTATCACTATTTATAGTGCGAACTCCATTTTTCCAACTGCTGCCTGATTACTTCACGATAATAGTACGGTTCAATGATTTCCGCTTCCTCTTCGAATCTCTTAATCCAGCGGACAAATCCTATATCTTGTTCCACGGCAACCTTAAAGTGAAAACATCTAGATTGACGATCCACTTTACTTGGCTTAAAAGGCAATTCGTCCTTCTTAATTCCTTCCATTACCCGTTCCGAGAATTTCACTTTGAATTCTACCTGTAAACTATCCCTATCGAGTGACCATTTCTGCTTCATAAAGGCTTGCACATCAAACGCTTCCTTCGAAAAAAAACGATTTAATGGCTTCACATTAGAAAAATCGTTGATATGATATGTACGAATAACACCCTGACGATGACAAAATCCAATGAGATGAAAACGACTTTCCAGCGGGACCAGACAATAAGGATCAATGGTGATCCCTTTCTCTTCTAATGCATTCTCACTATAATTCGCTTGAATACTCTTTTGCTTTAATAAAGCCTCCAGGATCGGAGTAAGAAATGAGTGTTGTTCCATATGCGAACTGCTTCTTTCTGCCCACCCCACCCCTACTTCTCTTCTTGCACGTTCTATTGTTTCTTCTCTCTCCGCCTTACGTTTATATTCAGCTGCGACTACTTTTTCATACGCGCTTTCAAAATCTATGGGTAATGCTGGTTTTATATCTTCCATAATATAGCGTAATTGCGAAAATGCGTTTGCTTCTTCTTCCGACCAATCCAAGGGATAGAGTGCAAAATTCCCAATAAAAGCATAACCTTTTCCATGCCCCAGGTGGGTTATGGGAATATGCATGGCGCTAAGCGCGTCCATATCCCGGTAAATCGTTCTCTCGCTGTTGCCGCAGCGTTCCGCCAATTCGCGGGCTAATATCCCTGGCTTGGCTTGAACAAGTGTAATAATGCGCATCAGTCGGATTAATCGGTCTGTCATATTCAGTTCCCCTTGATTTATGGTTAAATAGACCCATTATTTTATGAAAAAAAGTAAAATTGTGATAGAACTTTTTTACTATGTTACCACATTTTATATTACAATTCTTCTTATAATTTTCCGCCGAATCCGCTGAAAAATCCAATTTATGTATAGGTCTTTTTTCGCTTATGTGCATCCTCGTGCAGTGAGTCCTATATTAAATTCCACCAACGGCTTTACTTCGTTGCTGATGCTCGAACCCGATCTGTTTATACAACATTTCAGCCTCTTTAAGCAGCAAAGGATCTCCAGAGCGTACTGCGAGTAGCAACATCTTATCCGCATGTCGATTGAGCATTTCGTGAGCTTCACTATGCTGGCCTTTACTTCGTAGTGCCTCTGCTGCTTCAACCGTTTCAGCCGTCTTCAACAATTCCAGATGCTTCTCAACATAAAAGCAGCAAGTATCGCTCAGAATGCGCGTATGATGCGCGTACTCCAGCTCAAGTACCTTCACGGGAAGTTCACGAACACGCTCTACGGTTGGTTTTTTATACTTCCACTGTAGGGATAATGCTTCATATTTACCTGCTACAGAACTAGAAGTAGTGAACTCCAATCCTATGAATTTGCGTTGTCCTGTTTTTATTTTTCCAAGCTTAAGCAAGAGTGAATTCCCTTCTCCAGCCTCCATTTCACATCCATAACAGCGCTTAAAAGTTACATGTGGCTCAAGCCAAACTCGTAGTTCAATATCACGTGCAACCACTTTGTGGCTGCTTGGTCGGCTATTTTCTGAAGGCAAATTTCCTTTCCATTCGACAAGTAAAACAACATCCCGATTTCCACCTGCAAAAATACGATCTTGACCCCACGTAAATATAGGAGTAATACTTTCCATCATATTTTCCACCTCTTTCTTTTTTTGGGTCTTCTATTAATGTACCAATAATGGCGGACAACTCCATGTCATGGAATGTATGTTCGGTTCTATATTATCGACAAAAAAAGAGCCATTCTACATACTAAGTAGACTGACTCTCGCAAAAACAGCCCCTTTTGTCTGTTTATGACGAAAATTTTATGTTTTTAACTTTAACGACTCTGAAGTTTAGGCTGCACTCGCTCCCGCTTAAAAAATAGTCCCAGCGCCCATTTGGCGCAAAGCAGAGAAAATATAAAAAATAGGACTGCCCAAAATATGGCCGGCACCGATGTCATCCTTGCCAGGTTACTGGCATCTCCCGCACGAGATGGGGATACAACGGCCGCATATACGAGAAATAAACTTCCCATTACAGACTCTTCCAAGGTCAAAAAAGCTAATAACAAATAATAATATTTGCTGGCCTTTTTCCACACCACCAGCATTAAAACATTCAGTGCAATAAACCCGCCTAACCACATCATTCCGAAGCTTCCCCGCACGTACATTACCAGCATAATCAATGCTACTGTAGTAGCTAATATAAGTCCCCAATCATGCCGTCCTTTACTGTAGAGATAGAAGAGCAGCAATGCGAATAAGGAAGCAAGCACATACCCGGATAGCGACACCAGTATCGCTCTGCCTCCATCTTGAATGGCTGAATAGGTGACCCCACTATGATTCGCGTATAGCTCAATCCGCAGCACACTGCCAGACAGCAGTAAAGTCACCAGCGCATGACCAAATTCATGAATCATCGTGTCCAAATTCCGAAACAAAGATGAGAATGGAATCAACCTCGTCAAAAAAGCAGATCCGACCAAAAATAACATTGTCTTAAGCCATTTATTCATTCCGCAGCAGCCCCTTTCCGTCCAAAGTATACGATAAATAGTCCCTCTTCTCAATCATGTTGAGCACAGCCAAATCGTTCTTTACAAGGAAGTGTAACCTCACTTCAAACAGGCAAATATTACTGACCCAAGAAGCCCTATTCACGTTTAGCGTACGCTGTCAGAAGCTGTCAAGCTGTGTTAAAATAAAAGAAATACAAGCCTAAATTGGGTGGTGATTATATAGATGAAACAACGTAAATACCGTAAATATCTACAGCTGTTATGTTCGCTCCTGCTTCTGCTGACTCTTTCCATATCTCTTCCGGCCCCAGTAGCACAAGCCAATATATTCAGTGATATCTATAATGGATTCAAAAGCTTCTCTGAGCTTCCAAATGAAGTCAATGAATTGAAAGAAGGATTTCAGCAGACAGCTGAAGAGCTACAACAGGCGAAGGATAAGCTTACGAATACCATGCAGGAAATGGAGGCCTACCGGACACAGAACGAAGCCCTTCAGGAGCAGAATCGCCAACTAACGCAGATGGTTGATGAGTTGCAAAATGACCGGACGGCACGCGAAGAATATTATCATAAAATCAAAGTGACTATTTTTACGGGGATTGGTCTAATTCTGGGGTATTTTATACTCATCCGTATTGTTCGTTTCAGCATGCTTCACCGTTCTAGAAAAGGAGACCGCCTGCGCTAATCTTGAACATTCAGTAAAGATCACGTCTACAGCATGAGGGAGATGAAAAATGAACATCGATGTCCAAGATGAAAGCGACAGCGGGAGCGGACAAGCCGTAGCCTTCACCCTTGGGGAGAAGGAAGAGGTTCATGTGCTGCACCCACAACAAATTATCGCTTATCAAGGGCCTGCCACTGGACGGGCAGACAGATTTATGGATGTAAAGGGCATCTATCGCAAGCGAAAACTGATTCGTTCGGATATGTCTGGCCCTTGCCATTTTGTCGCCGCCCTTCCACCAGGTTATCGGGTAAAGATTCTGCAGCTTGATGGAAAGAGCGATTTATTGTACGACTTTAAACATCTCTTCTTCTACAGCAAGGGAGTTACGATGGATACACGAGTGCTAAGTATGAAGAATGTGCTCGTTACACGAGATATTGTGAAAGTGAAATTTACGGGTAACGGCATCATTGGTATATTGACTGAAGGTACGGTATGTGAAGCTGAGCTTCATCCTTACAATCCGCTCTATGTGGATGCAGGCAGCATTATTGCCTATCCTGAGAATGCGAAGCTGGAGCTTACCGTTTACGGCAACCATTTAGCTAGCCAGCATATGAGTTATCATTGGAAGATGACGGGCCACGGCCCTGTGTTGTTTCAAGCCGGACGCCAGAATCGCCGATTTGAAAGAGATAATAACGATGATGGAATTATTAAACGATTTCTGCGCGAAGCCGTGCCATTTGGTGGAGTATTTATTAAATAGAATGCTTCAAAAAAAGAGCGCCATGCGTTAACCATACGCAGGCGCTCTTTGTGTATTCTATCCCTATAAGGATGTTGTCTTAACCGATAAAGGCATTCAGCATCCAAGCATGTTTCTCAATGCTGCTTCTGATGCCAATCAGCAGATCCGCAGTTGGTTGATCGCTCAATTCTTCAGCAGTAGCAATTGCATCTTGCAGTTCTTTAGCAACAGTCTTAAAGTCTCTCACGAGCTCAAGTACCATACCTTTAGCATCTTCGCCGCCGCGAGCTTCTTGTAAGTCGGACAATTCAAGATATTGCTTCATTGTGGAGGCTGGTTGTCCACCAATAGAAAGCAAACGCTCAGCCAAATCATCTGCATAACCCGCAGCTTCATTGTATAGCTCTTCAAACTTCTCATGCAGTGTGAAGAATTGAGATCCGCTAACATACCAGTGATAATGATGAAGCTTTACCCCGAGCAGGAACCAGTTCGCAGTTTGGCGGTTCAAAGCAGCTTGCAGTTCAGTATGGTTCTTTAATTGTGTTGTCATTAATAAAACCTCCTATGGTTCATTTATTATAATTGTATTTAGACTCGTTCTAAATCTATATACAATTTAACACACTCTTTCGTGTTTTGCAACTATTCTGGAGATTATATGTTGTGCCGATTCTAGCACAGCTTATGTTATGAAGCCTATTATGTGTGTCACACTTTGGTAAAAGAGTCTCTTCTCTAGATTAAAGAAACATCCTCCTCCGCGGTCTTTCCTTTCCTGCTGCGGAAGAAAGCCCTCATCTCATCACGCTTACTCTTCGGACTTAGGACATACACAGTATCCCCAGGCTCAATAACAGTACTTCCATGCGGAGTGACAATCTTTTTATTGCGGATAATTGCCGTAAATAAGATATCATCTGGCAGACCTATTTCTGAAATCATCTGTCCAGCAATGGACATATAAGGGTTAATTCCAATATGGTTAAACTCCGAATCTGTCTTGCCAAGAGCAACCAGCTCCATCAGGGAAGGCTGATCTGAATCTTCTTGCCCCACAAGCTTCAATCGGGATGCTAGCGGGGAAATACTAGTTCCCTGAATCACCGCCGAGGTCAGTACGACAAAGAATACAACATTAAAGAATAGTCGTCCGTGAGGCAGATCAGCCAGCAGCGGATAAGTTGCTAACACAATCGGAACGGCTCCACGAAGTCCGGCCCAAGAAATCAAAGTCTTCTCGCGGATCGTAAATTTGGAAAAGTGCAGGCTTATAAATACACCGATTGGTCTAGCTACAACCATCAGAATGACGGATAACAAGATACCTTGCCATGCCACTTCCGCCAGCTCCTGTGGAAATACTAACAAACCAAGCAGTATGAACATAAATATTTGCATCATCCAAGCAAAACCATGACTAAAATTCATAATGGTACGGTGATACATTAGCTCGGAATTCCCAAGCGTAAGGCCCATAACATAAACAGCCAGCAGCCCGCTGCTATGTACCCATGCTGATAAACCATAGGTCAGAACAGCAAAGCCAATCGCCATTACTGGATAAAGACCTGTAGAATCCAGGTTAATTCGATTGATACAGAAAACTGCGATCTTCCCCAGCACAAAACCCAGTACTAAGCCAATGCCCATCTCCCATATAAAAGACAACAGCAGCCCCCATATCGCCATATCCGGATGCTGTATCCATTCGATTAGCGAGACTGTCAAGAATACCGCCATTGGATCGTTGCTTCCTGATTCTGCTTCTAACGTCGAGGTCAGACGTTTATCAATGTTCTTACCGCCAAGTACCGAGAAGACTGCAGCCGCATCTGTCGATCCAACGATCGCTCCAAACAGAAAGCTTTCTGGCCATGACACATCAAGGATCAGCTTAGCGAATACCCCTACAATGGCTGTCGTCATGATTACGCCTACCGTTGATAAGGATAATGCCGGCCGAATAACAGGTTTAATATCCTTAATATTCGTCTGCATGCCACCTTCGAATAATATGACAACCAATGCGAAGATCCCGGCCATTTGCGTTAAGGAAGCATTGTTAAAAAAAACAAATTGGCTTAGCACCATCCCCGCAGCAAGAAACAGCACTAAAGCTGGCATTCCAAATTTAGTGGAGAACTTGGTGGAAAATACGCCTACAAGCAGGAGTGCTGCCAGTAATAATATAATATTATCTGCAAGTTGGGACACCGATTATTCACTTCCCTTTCTCTTCTAGCTTTAAAATATAAGAAGCTTCCTTATTTATGTACTTTATTACCCTTTTCGATATCCTTTTGAGACATTGAATAATATAAACAAGATTGGAGATTTCATTCCCCGGGCCTTATACTTTATGTAAATGCTTTCTCCCCATCGTGTGTACATATAGGAGGTTGAATGTTATGCAATTGAGATTAATTAAACCTGCGGAGCTAGACCAAGCGGCTCTGCTCGCAGATTCTGTCTTTCGTGAACCGGGTGCCACTTCAATGAAAGAACTGTTTCCACTTATTTTCCGTCCTGGGCTCAGTCATTCCTACGCGGCTATTGCCGATGACGGAACGGTTGCTGCTTTCATGGGGCTCGTACCCTCCACGATCAAGACTGGAGATGCTTTCCTGAATGTATTCTCCATAGGTGCTGTCTGCACCGATCCCGCTTTTCGGGGCCAAGGACTGGCGGGCCAACTTCTACAGCTATGCCAGAGTCACGCTGCCGAGGCCGAGGCATCACTGATTTTTGTCTCGGGTGATCGTTCGCTATACACCCGAGCTGGGTGCGTACCGTTCGGAGGTACGCAATTTGCCGAGCTGAACGCAAGCTCAGCTCAGGCTCTTGCAGCCGCAGCAGGAGAAGAATGGACGCTGCGGCCAATGCAGCCGGGCGACTTCTTCGCCGTCTACCGGCTGCTCAATGAACGGGAAGCCGGACATGTATATAGTCCGGGTGAGCTGGCGCTGCTGCTGGGGACCGAGGCTTACGCGGGTGTGATGGGCTTAGCCCAGCGCACACTCGTAGCCGTTCGGGACGGCAGCATCGAGGGGTTCGCCGCAGTGGCTGTGCCCGCGGCTGCGGACGTACCAGCGCCGAACGCGGCGACGGCGGTGGAATGGGCCGGCCAGCCGAGCGCGGTAGCGGCATTGCTGACCAAGGCGGCCTTGTGCGGCGGCGTTGGCACGCTGCAAGTGCCTGTGCCGTGGCAGGAGCGCGGCTTGCTCGCGCTCCTGCGGGACGCCGGCGCCAGCTTAAGCGGCGGCGCGAACAGCGGGACGGTCTGCATCGCAGACCGGGAAGCGCTATTGCGGCAGACCGAAGGCTGCCGCAAGGGCCTCGACTTGTCGTCCGTGCAGGACGACAAGGAGCTGATCTCGCTGCTCTTTGATCCAGCGAGATCAGAGGATTCGGATGCTATTACTTTGCCTTTGCCGTATATGTCTGGACTTCGTTTCATTTAACGGATTTAAACAAGAATAAACGGAAGCCGTCCTTTTAAGGACGGCTTCCGTTTATTGTACGATGCTCCTAATTCCGCATGGTGTCTCTGCCGTGAGCTACTTGGTGTATTTTGCAGGTTATTTAGTATGCGCTATAAATGATTATATAAATTCAAATGATACCCTTATTCTCTGGAATACACCTGCAACTCTTGAATGGACCAATAATTCCCGCCGGATCCGGTCTGTACAATTTTGATATACCTCGTCTTTACTTTAGAAAAGGATATCTTAGTAAGCTCTTTCGTACCTTTTCCAGACGTGAGTTTGTTCCAGTTTTGAGTATCGTCAGAAATATAAACTACATAGTCTCTTGGATAATCAAACGGTGATAACGTGCTATCCAAATCTATTCTTTCAATTTCATGTGCTTCACCCAGATCAATCTGAAAATACTCTCCGGAAGCCTGATGTTTCCCCGTATCCCAGCGCGTGCGCCGATCCCCATCGATAGCCAGACTAGGAGCTGATGCTGCCGTATTCACATTTGAGGATACCTTCCATTTAGTACGATCCAGAGGAACCAGTCCGGTGGCTGTAATCTGAACTTTATCGGACAGTAAATTAGAGCCGGATACCCTTACCGCGTAGGTATATAACGTCCCTTCACGTAAATTATGATCCGTATATTCTGTAAGCTTCACATCGGTGGCTACCACCTTCATTTCCCCGCCGCTACCTTCAGCGCGAAGCAGTTCATAGCTTGCTCCTGGTGCCTCCAACCAATTTAATTTTACAGCTAAACCTTTTGTTGCTGCGGCTTTGAATCCTTTAGGTGCCAACGGCTTTACTTCAGAGGAAGGCTGCAAAATATACTGCACAGCCTCTCCTGGAGCAAGTGTCTCCGTAAAGGTTAACGTGGGAGTAGCCTTTTTGCCTATTACATAACTTCTTGCTTTTTCATACGTATCCCCGTTTCCAAAACGTTCCCCTTCATACACCCCGTTTTTCGGCATAGTCACATTTACACTCACGGTCTGTGGAGTAGACTCAAAGTTAACGAAATTAACCAGTACCTTATTTGAAGTCGCCCCGCTTCCAGCAAGAGGCTTCAATGTAGAAGTATCCACGGCCCGAACATATACCAGCTTGTCGGCTAACACATCTTTGTTTGCAACTTGGTAAGTTAATGGAGCTCCATGTGTAGCATAGGCAAGACTGAGCCTTCTCATGATGCTGACACGTGAATCCTCATTTTCTTTTGTATAATAAATCTCTGTGGTTGCCGGATCATGCTCTTCTAAATTAAATCCGTATTTGAATAAACTGAAATCCTTAAAAAAAGCAGCATGCTGCACAAACATATCCGCATAACCAATATGTGCACGCATGATCCGGTCGAATACAGCCGCTGTCCGCTCCGTTGCCCCGTATTGATAGGCATCCACATGACTGTCCGAGGTACCAAATTCAGTGGTCAGCATTTTTTTGCCGAGTCCATTGTCTGCGCCAGTGAAGGTCTTCAAATTCTCAGTAAAGCTTCCTCCATTACTAAAAATATAAGAGTCGCCGTAGGAGTGTCCATTGGTCAAATCCGTAACCTTCTCCAGCTCCATACGTTGCTCTGGATCACGTTCCCAGCCATCTGGATCTCCACATTCCTTCCCGGTTCCCTTCTGATTACCGCAGGAATCTTCACTGTAGCTCGGCCAATACGCCCAGCCCGGAGCAACAGTTTGTAAATGGGGCGCGATTTGCTTACCCTTTTTATTCAACCAGTCCGCAATCGCCAGGTTCACTGCCTTAGAACGATTAAATAACCCTGGCTCATTATCTACCTCATAATATTGAAAATAAGGGCTATATTGTTCAAAATAATCTGTCAGCTTTTTCTCCGCATCAGCAGGCAACGATCCATCTGCCTTAAGCTTAATATCACCAGTATGCAAATACAGAGCAACCGCCTGCATGTTGTAATCCTTCAATACCTTGTAATATTCCAGCATATCTGAGCAGGATCTCCCGACATCACTGGCGCAGCTGGTACGCATCACATTGCCGCTATAAGCCATCCCTAGCCATTTGATAACATAAGGCAAGTGCGTAACCGCACCATCATCAAAGTAAAACTGCTTATTATTCACTACTGTTCCGGTCAGTGTATAGCTGCCATGAATAGGCTCGGAAATTGGAGCGTTAAGAGATTCTAAACGGAGATTATCCCAAGTCCACCAGGAATATTCGTCTTCTTTGTCACTGCAATATAAACAGCGAACCGTTTGCAGCTTCAATTCGTTCGTTCCCAGCTTCAATTGCTCCTTGGGAATGTATAATTCATAGGATTTTTGAAAGCTATATTCACTTTCTGTGCCCGATACGCCCGCAATTTGAATGATCCCTGACAATTGACGATTGGAAAACACACTCATTTGCGGCACGGATTTATAAGCATCCAGAATTCCTACGCTAAATAAGACCCCATTCTCCGGGATCTTATTTAGCTGATAGGTGATCGTTAATTCCGGCTGGGTCTTTCCATTCAAGCCTGCAGGCAAGCTCTGAAGAGCCGATGATTTGAGCGCTGAAGAAGGAACATTAAATATCTTCTTACTGCCAGAAGTGCCACTCGCAGCGAACTCAGCTGCTGAGCCATCATGTTGTCCCAGATTCCAGATCACAGTACCATCCGGTATTTCTGCTGCAACATCACTTCCTGTAGCTAATCTTGGTATATTGGCACCTGCCTTATAATCGTTCGTCTTATTCGTTCCGAAAACAGAGACAGACAACAGAAACAAGACGGTTAATGCGGTGAATTTCAGTAATAACAGTAATGGTTTGTTTGCAGTTATCCTATTTTTTCTATTAGATATTCTCCTCGTTATTCCCATCCATAGGTCCTCTCTTTCTTCCGGAATGTCTAACCCTATCATTTCATTAGATTAAGGAAGGAACAATGCCCCTTGTGGAATCACCTGCTGCTTCTGGCTGGAACTCTCCCACAGCAAGCGAAGATTAGCATCTCCTTCATTCTCATAATATTCAATTTGGATATCATAAAGTGTTCCGGCTGTGAGCGGGATACTTCCTTTATGAAGGGTTGCACTTTGATTTTTCCAATTATCGATGATCAGCTTTCCGTCAATCCAGACACGGACTCCATCATCAGAGGATGCCGAAATCGTATATTTTTCACTGAATTTGGGTTTGAGCTTCCCTTTCCAGCGAACAGAAAAATGATCTTCATCTATCTCCTGTGCAGGTGACCCGCCATGCCAATTAAAATCAATCTTACGATCATCGCGGATAAGTACCGCTTCTCCCTCTAAATCAGTATTGTTATAGTATTCTCCAGTCAAACCCGTTGGAGTTACCGGGATTACCGGTGCTATCGAAGGGCCTCCTGTTGTGAGAACGTAATCCTCTCTCGATACTATAAACGAGTCATTCATAAAGCTTTTAATTGACTGTAGCGTATTATTTTCTGTCAGTAATTTTCCCCAGGTCATCATATAGACCCATTTATTTTGTTTCTCGGTTAATACTTCCGGGTTCGGCAGCTGTCCACTCTCCCCGATTCCGATAGGTTTACCATCAGCAAGTGCGAGCAGATCCTCATAGTAGGACTGCTTATAATCGTTATTGTAGATATCCACAGCAAGAACATCGAGTTTATCCGCACCGGGATAATATGCAGCATAAGGATCTGCCCATTCATTCGGCGCATTCGGATTCCACACCCACAGTAGATTATTCAGTTGATGTGTATTTACAAAACGATCATAGACAATATTCCAAAGCGCTGAAAAATTGTCCTTTTTCCCCCACCAAAACCAACCGCCGTTCATTTCATGGTAAGGTCGCCATAAGACTGGAACTCCGGCATCACGCAGCTGTCCCAAATAGCCAGCGATCTCGTCTAGATCAGAGATTAGACTCTTATACTGAGCCGTCCCAGGCGTAACATAAGTATTAAACTTCTCTTGACTGAGACTTCTGTTTACATTGGACCACTCCGGAGAAGTCCCCGGCAAACTCTGATGGAATGTCATGGCTACAATGCCACCCTCTTGATGCCACTCCATTGCACTGTCTATAACAGCTTGTCGCTGTTCTGCGATCGTCCCTTCGGGTTGATTATTAATTGCCCCCAATTCATAACCATGTAGAACGGCATTTTGTCCCGATGTATTCTTCAGCTTATGAACCAGTTCATCTGGACTTTCTAGATAATCGTGCTGGCCAGACAGGATTCCTTTGCCACGTAGATTCACCAAAGTACTCAGCAGTTGCTTGGCTTCTTCAGAAGCTGATGGATTGCTTGGTATAGCCGGAGGAAGAGCGGAAGAAACACTCATAGCCTTCGGAAGACCCTTAACCTCTCCCCAAGGCAGCAAGGAAAAAATAATAAACACCGGTAATATAGTAAACAACAATCTGTTTTGCTTATAATATTTACGCAAATAAATCCTCCTTTCGGTAGCTGTACTGCCTCCACAGGTGCTAAATAAACATACCTGTTATCGGACAATCGTCTTCTGACCTAATGAGGACTATAGCTTAGTAGCTCTGCAATAACGCAGAGCCACTAAGGATCGACCTTTAATTTTCATCAATCAGGAGACATCCGGAAGATAAAGTGCACTTGCTGGAACTGTCTCTTTAGCTTGACTAGCACTTTCCCACATCAAGCGGACTCTCGCATCGCCTTCATTTTCGTAATACTCCACCTTGATATCGTATAGCTGGCCAGCCTTCAGCGTTATATTACCCTTACGCTCAGTACCACTTTGCTTAGTCCAACTATCAATCACGGATTGCCCATTCACCCACACACGGATGCCATCATCTGAGGTAGTGTAAAATGTATATTGCTCATCATATAATGGCTTAATTTTACCGCTCCAACGTATGGAGAAACGATCAACCCCGAGGGCGGCATCCGGCGATCCTTGCCGCCAATTGAAATCGATAATTGCATCAGTTCTAGTAAGAGCTGCTGTTCCCGATAGCTGTATGTTGTTGTAATATTCTCCTGCAAGCCCCTTCACAAGAGGAATTGCTGCCTCACCCTCTTCTTCGGGAGGTGCCGGCGCTGGTGCAGCGCTAGGTGTCGGTACCAGACTAGTATTTAATTTATCTCTAGTTAAGGTATAGTTGCTATTCATAAATGTTTTAATTGTATCTGCACTATTATTCTCGTAAAGCATTTTTCCCCAGCTCATCATATACGTCCATTTACTTTGTGATTGCTGAAGCTTCTCCAGATTAGGCATTTCACCATTCTCCCCGATCGCAATCGGTTTGCCTGCGGCTAGACTCAACAAGCTGTCATAGTATTTTTGCTGGTAATCATTTTCGTATATATCTGCTGCCAGAATATCTACTTTATCAGCACCTGGATAAGTTAGCGCATAAGGATCTGACCAAACATTGGGAGCATTCGGACTCCATACCCATAACAAATTATTTAATTTATGAACGTTAACAAAACGGTCATACATAATATTCCAAAGTTTAGAAAAGTTATTTTTCTTCCCCCACCAGAACCAGTTCCCGTTCATTTCATGATAGGGTCTCCAAAGCACCGGAACATTGGCATCGCGCAAGCTTTTTAAAGAGACTGCCACCTTATCAAGTTCAGCGATCAGATTGTTATATTGCTTGGTACCCGGTGTAACGTAACTATCGAACTCATTCTGACTAAGTGTTTTTTTTACATTATCCCAGTCATAAGAGGTGCCCGGCAGGTTAGCATGAAAAGTCATAGCTACGATCCCGCCCGCTTTATTCCAGTTGATGGCGCTGTTCACCACATTTTGACGCTGCCAGGCCATCGTTCCTTCTGACTGACCGCTGATCGCGCCCAGTTCATAACCGTGAAGAGCGGCATATTGTCCGCTGGTTCCCTTCAGCATATTGTTAATTTCATCTGGACTTTCTAAATAGTCATGTTGACCAGCAATAATACCTTTTCCTGAGATCGAGTAAAAATAGTTAAGCAGCTTTACGGCTTCAGGTGAGGCTCCTGGGGTAACTGGCGTTCCAGAATTTGAAGCAGCTATGACAACAGACGGCGAAATTCCAACAGTAAGCGGAAGTGCAGTCAGAAACAAGACGAGTGACAGAAATGCGCCAAATAATCGATACGTACGGTAAGCTTTCAAAATAATCTCCCTTTCGGTAGCCAGGCTGCCACTCTTTCGAAGGCCCTATAGCTTTGCGTCCCTACCTTTCGATAGGTTTGCCTTTTCAATTTAAGAGAAATAATCTCTCTTACCGTAAGTATCGACGACAATTAATGATATATTTAGTGTTTTTATGACTTTTTTTGATAATTGAGTCAATTTACCTGTTTCAAGAAATTTTGGATTGGTTAAATAGATAGGTTAGACCTATGAAATGAATTGTTGTAGTTCTATATCATTCCAGTCTAAAGTAATACGAATGTTATCTTCTTCTACTAATTCAGAACCCGTCTGTACCTCTATAAACTCGACATCCGTCAAAGCAAGGATCGCGTGCTTCGTTCCTTCCGGTATACGTACCACGTCCCCAGCCTTCACATTATGTTTTTTCTCATTCAGAACAATACTTGCTTCGCCGCTGACGATTGTCCAAATTTCACTACGCTTGCGATGTAATTGATAGCTGATATTATTCCCCTCGGATATAAAAATCCGTTTGGTCAGCACTTCATTGCCTTCATCATATTTCACATAATCAATAACTTTGTAATGGCCCCAGCGGCGTTCCTCGTACATCGGTCTTTGTTCAAAGGTCTTCAGCACTTCTTTAATCCGTGGGCTCTCAGCTTTATGGGTAACTAGAATCCCATCCGGGCTAGCCGCAATGATCAGATCCTTCGCACCAATTACCGTAATCGGAATATCCAGCTCATTAATCAAGCAAGTCCCCTCAGAATCCGCCGTCACAAAACCTTTTCCTACATGCTTGCTGCTCATTTCCTCTGTCAGCGTATTCCACGTTCCAAGATCCTTCCAGAATCCATCATACGGCTGTACTACAATATGTTCTTCTTTCTCCACCACTTCATAATCAAAGCTGATGGAAGACAATAGCTTATACTGCTTCTGCAATTCTTCATATCCTAAAGGCAACCCTTTACGCTGCAAAATATCTAACAAGTACCCTAAGCGGAAGGCAAACACTCCACAATTCCACAAGGCATTTTGCTCGATGAGCTGTTCTGCTTGTATACGGTCTGGTTTCTCTTGAAAGTGACTCACCTTCATAAAACCATTTCCCCCCGCCTCTTCGGTGGTAGGAATAATATATCCGTATTTCTCTGAGGCATGTTCAGGAACAACACCCATTAGTGCCAGATTTGCTCCACTTTCCAGCATGGTCCCCTCAAGCATAGCTATGGTATCGAAAAAGGATGCTTCTACATAAGGGTCAACAGGCAATATTGCTACCGTTTCCGCTGGAGAAACACCTGCCACTGAATAAAGATAGGTAGCTGTTAAGGCGATAGCCGGAAAAGTATCCCGACGCTCCGGTTCAACGATAATCGGCACATGACTTCCCAGCTGGCTTTGTATCATTTCTACTTGGCCACGGCCGGTGGCCAGATAAGATGATTCTGCCATCCCTGCTTCCTCCAGCTGTCTCCAGACACGTTGTACCATGGATTCTGGTTCACCCTGAGGGCTTTCAAGTACCTTTAGAAATTGCTTTGAACGTGAGTCGTTGGACAACGGCCATAACCGTTTACCTGAACCGCCTGATAGAAGTACCATTTTCATAGAATGAACCCTCCTTAATATATGGAAATGAGCATAATTGAATTGTTATCAAAACGTATAGCTTCCGCTTAGCCTTAGTTCGAGCGGATGCATTTTTAAAAAAATTTATTAGGTATGAACCACTCCAAGGGATTTTGGACTTCCGATCGCTGTTATCCTCAGATTTCCTGATTTGAACCGCCGCCAGCGGTAGAAATCCGAGGATAAAGGCGAACACTCCGTTTCTACAGTTCCAAATTCCCTTTCCGTTCTTTACCTAACCAACTTCCTCTAAATGCTTGAACCGTACTGCACCGGGCTGTACCAGCCGGAAGGCAGCACGTTTTTCTAAAGATTTGCTTCTGCTCCTATGGAGGCAGCAGCCAACGCAAGTACTACTACAACAACAAGGTTATCTGCTACTGCGATAAACAATCAGAGTACTCTAACTTTATAAATTGCTTAAAACTTATGATAAGGGAACGGAGTGACGGAGGGGAATTTTGGAACTGTAGGAGCGATAGCGTCCGCCTAAAAGCTTTCCGTAGGAAAGCTCACTTCGTAAGCATAAGCTTTTCCGGATTTCATCCGCTATTAAGCGATATAAATCAAGAAATCTGGAAACAAGAGCGGCTGGAAGTCCAAACATTCACCGCAGTTGCGACTGACACTTAACACAAATGATTAAACCGCTCCAGCCACACTAGCAGAATAACCGCTCAAGCCACCCATCTGCGGGCGGCCGACAGAATGATAAACGAGGCCGGTACCCTCGATTTGCTCCTTGGAATACACGTTGCGTCCATCAATCAGCACCCCATTGCGCATGCTTTTCGCCAGCTGATGCAGATCAATCTCCTTCAGTAGGCTCCAATCGGTCAAGAGGCATACGGCATCGCTGCCCTCAGCCGCTTCCTCTGGAAGATTGCACCAGCGAAGCTGCGGATGATCATATTGCTGCCTGAAATTTGTAGCTGCGATTGGATCATATAGTTTGACTGTTGCCCCCTCAGCCACCAGTGCCTCAACAATCTCTCTGGCTGGAGCTTCGCGGACATCATCAGTATTAGGCTTGAAAGCAAGCCCCCATATCCCAATCGTCGAACCGCGCAGGCTGCCAAGTGATTCATGCAGCTTGGAGATGATCATAAACCGTTGTCCCTTGTTCACTTCGACTACAGATTTCAATAATTTGAATTCGTAATCGACGTTGCCCGCAATTTGAATGAGTGCATTAGTGTCTTTCGGGAAACAGGAGCCTCCATAACCGATGCCAGCCTGCAGGAAGGATGACCCGATTCTTTGGTCCATACCCATTCCTTGTGCTACCTCGGTTACATCAGCTCCCACTTTTTCACAAATATTGGCGATCTCGTTAATAAAGGAGATCTTCGTGGCCAAAAATGCATTTGAAGCATATTTGATCATTTCAGCACTGCGTATATCTGTTACAAATACATTTTCAGTGAAACCCTTATGAAGCTCGCGCATGGTTGGTTCCAGCTCTGGATTATCAAGACCAATGACAATTCTGTCGGGATGGAGGGTATCGCGAATCGCTGACCCTTCACGTAAAAACTCGGGAGCAGACACGATATCAAAAGAATGATGGGTAAACTTAGAGAGCATTTTGGAGATTTTCTCATTTGTCCCTACGGGAACTGTAGATTTAGTCATTATAATTTTGTGCCCTTCCATCGCTTTAGCGATTTCAGCAGCTGCACCCTCAATGTAGGTTAAGTCAGCTTCACCATTAGGCAGCGATGGCGTACCTACAGCAAGAATGATAATATCTGAATGCCGCACCGAATCCTGAAGATCTGCAGAAAAAGATAACCGTTCCTCACGAAGATTCAGTTCAATCAGTTCCTCGATTCCCGGCTCATAGATGGGCGATTCCATCTGTTTCAGCTTCTTAATCTTTTCCTCGTCCTTATCCACACAGATGACATGATGTCCGCCCAGTGCAAAGCACACGCCAGATACAAGACCCACATACCCAGTACCGATTACTGTCAGCTTCATACAATCATCCTCCTTTTAGAAAATTGACGTAGGCCTGCTCAACATACTGCTTGAACTTAACCATAAACGCCTGCTCATCGAATTTACGTGCATGCTCCATGATTTGATCGATATCCCAAGCGTAGGACTCTACCTCATAAATAGCCTTAAGCAGATCCTCCACTTCTTGATGCTGAAAGAACACACCATTTACATAAGGAATAATAGTATCCAGTGCCCCACCTGCTTGATAAGCAATTACCGGTCTTCCTGCAGCGTTCGCTTCCAGCGGTGTAATTCCAAAGTCCTCTTCTCCTGGAAAAATGAACGCTCTACACTGTGCCATCATTCCAGTCACTTGCTCATCTTCTAGCCGGCCCAGAAACGATACATTATCCTTAGCCATGCCTTCGAGACGCTTGCGATCTGGTCCATCCCCTACGATATAAAGCTTAAGTCCGTTACGGTTAAAAGCCTCTACTGCCAGATCAATCCGCTTGTAGGAAACAAGCCGGGAGACAATTAAATAATAGTCACCAATGGTTGAAGAGCTTGTAAACCGGGCTGTATTAATCGGTGGAAATATGACATCTGCATCCCGGTGATAATAATTCTGAATCCTCGTCTTCACTACTGATGAATTGGCTACGAACTGATTCACATTTTTGGAAGTCCGTTGGTCCCACGTTTTGAGCTGCTGCATGTATACCTTAAGCATTTTTTTGAACAGCCCGGAATTCGACTGACGTTCCATGTAGGTGTCATAATCCCATGCGAAGCGCATAGGCGTATGGCAGTAACAAAGATGAAACGTATGTTTAGGAACTTGAATACTTTTCATAAAAGCACTGCTGGAACTCAGGACGATATCGAAACCGCGAAAGTCCAAATCACGGATGGCCATTGGATAAAGTGGCAGCACCCCTTTAAAATTGGTCTTTACCCCCGGAATCTTTTGCAGCCAGGAGGCACGGATATCCGCATCTTTGAGATTGTCAGTAAGGCGGCTTCCGTTAAAAACCGTTGTGTAGATTGGAGCCTCGGGATACATGTGATGAAAGACTTCCACCACTCTTTCCGCGCCGCCCATTTGGATTAAGTAATCGTGCGCTATCGCAATTTTCATGTGAATCATCCTCAAAGTTTTATGGAGCATCATCTTCAGAATTACCGCGTCATCTCATCTGTCAGGTGCCCGCCAACAAACCTTTATAGTAGTCAACGATGTCCTTGACCGTATTCTCGATAACAAAATGCTCTTTCACTCGTTTCATCCCATTGTCCGCCATCCGCCGTCTTTCCTCTGGGTGATCCAGCATCCATTTAATGGAGTCTGCCAGTATCGCCGCGTCACCAGGCTCTATCAGTAGCCCTGTCTCACCTTGAACTACAATTTCTACCGGCCCGCCTTCATTGGAGGCGATCACCGGCAATCCCGCTGCCATTCCTTCAACGATAACTTGGCCAAAAGGCTCAGGAGTTACCGAAGTGTGAATCAGTAAATCAGCAGTATTCATAAGGCCTTGGATATCATCCACATGCCCTAGCATGCTTACATTAGTAAGCTCGTCGTTTTTTATCTTTTGCAGCAATTCCTGCTTATAAGCTTCTTCTCCAAACAGAGCGTCTCCGGCCAGCCAGAATTTCACACGAGGTTCGTTCTTAAAGCTTTTTGCGGCTTCCAGCACAATATGCTGACCTTTCCAATGCGCCAATCGACCAACTAGCAGTACGTTAAAATCCTTCTGGTCCCGCATACCGATTCCATTACCAATCGCTTTAGCAAAAGCGGAGTATACGACCAGCGTTTTTTTCGAACGCGGCAACTCCAAAGCATTCAGCGTAGAATGTGAATTTGCGATGACTCCATTTGGGAGCAGACGCGACAGCAAACGAATTCCTTTGGCAACGATTGGCTTTAAATAAGGAGCTCCAATATGATCCCGGATGTGCCAGATCAATGGAACGCCCGCTATTTTTGCAGCGATGGCTCCGTATAATGCAGATTTTAGGGAATTGGTGTGCACGCAATCTACCTTCTCCGCTTTTAAAAGCGGCGCAAGCTTGCGACCATAAGCCAACAGCTTGAAGGCTGCAGCAGGTGCTCCCAAGTTGACTGCATTTCTACCACGACTTCTGATGCTCTCATCCAGCGGAATAATACGGACATCCATTCCTTTTTCACGTAGCCGTTCAGCCAGGGCACCATCCTCAGCCAGGATTACCAGGGGATCGATCTGTTCTCCAATATGGGTAAGGATGTTAAACAGGGCTACTTCTCCACCACTCCATTTAGCAGTGTGATCTATATAGGCCACTCTAAGCATTACGTGGTCACCTCCTCTCCTAAGGCTTGCAGGAACACGGATTCTACTTGATCCGTAACATGCTCCCAGGTATATCTCTCCAGTACATGCTCTCTGCATTCATCCCGGCTCGGAAGCAGCTTTCGATTGCTAAGCATATGGATCATGCCTTCAGCCATGTGGTCGCTACTTGAACTCTTAAATAGCAACTCCGGCCGGAAGCCTTGCAAAATTTCCTTATTGCCGCCAATCGGTGTAGCCATCACTGGCAATCCTGAAGATAAAGCTTCAACGGTAATTAAACCAAAGCCCTCCAATGCCTGTGAGGGAACCACGAACATATCCGCTGCCTGATAATAAGAGGCTAGCTCATGATCGGGAATGTAGCCTAGCAGTCTTACCTTATTGCTTAAGCCATAGTCGGCGATCTTTTCTTCCAGTTCTCCCCGCAACGGCCCTTTACCACCAATCAGCAGAATTGCATTCGGGAAACGCTCCGCAACTTGCTTCCAGGCTTCAAGCAGCTGGAGTAGTCCCATTCGATTGACCAACCGCCGGACAGTCAGCACGGTTGTTGCTCCCTCAGGTAAATTCAAGCTTCGTCGAATCGCCAATCGATTCGTAGCGGGAATAAAACGTTCCACATTAGCTGCGCCTGGAATCACTAAAATTTTGTGTAGAGGCACTCCGTGCAGCTTATGGAGAATGTCCCGGAACGTCTCACTAAGCACGATGAACTTATCCGCTAGTTTATAGGCTCTATGTTCAATGGATTTGGCGATGGTTGTTTTGACCCGGTGCTTAATGCCTTGACCTTCGATTTTCATTTCTTCATTCCATGGGCCATGAAAAGTCATCACTACAGGAATCCCACGTTTCTTTGCTTCCAAGGCTGGACCAATACCATAAGGAGCAAAGTGAGTGTATAAAATATCTATACGGCCACTGCCCTCTCCCATCAGATCGGCCGCCTTACGCTGGAAAGCATCCTTACGTTTCCAGATCCCATCTTTTGGATCTCCGGCATTGTGAATAATCAATTCCTCAGGGGTAGCAGGCGTTTCTTGACTGCAAATCAGCGCATGCACCCGATTACGTGAGGAGAGTTGCTCGCAAACGGATTTGAAATACGTGTTAAGCCCACCCGGCTGTAGCGACGGCCAGCTAAGGCCAGTCGTCATAATGTTCAATCCGTCACTGTACGGCATAGCTTCTCTCTCCTTTATTCTCCTTCTCGGTCTGACTCGTCTTCGCATTGTGCTGAGTCAGCTTTCCCGATCTAATTAATTCGTAATGCTTGAAGCCGACCATGAATTCATACATGACCCAGAATACGGATACACCGAAACCTGACATTCCCTTCTTGAACAAACCGTGTAAGAAATACTTTTGCAGGAAACGGGCTGGCGGTCTTAACAGCAGATGACTGACCCGAAATCGTTTGCCCTTGGCATACGCACTTTCAGCTTCCAAGTCAGTATACTTATTGAAACGTGCCACATGATCGTTAATACTGCGGTAACCATAATGCCAGAGGGTTCCTGTCAAACGTATAGTTCGTTCTTCAGAAACCTCGGGCATCTCGTGCACCAAGCTGTTTCGAATTCCATACGCTTTGCGGTTGTAAAGGCGCACTAGATATTCGCCACGATCCAGCCATCTGCCCATAAAATCACCGATCCGGTAGATAGAATAGGCAACCGATTGATCCTTAAGCCTCGGTTTCAGTTCAAGAATACTTGCGGCCAACTCGTCGCTGACCACTTCGTCAGTATCAATAAGGAAGACCCAATCATGAACCGCGCGTTCTACTCCGAACTCCCTCTGTTTCGCATATCCGGGCCATGGGTTGACGTATACACGACAATTCAAGCTTTCGGAAAGCTGAACTGTCCCGTCTTTGCTGCCTCCGTCAATCACAATCACCTCGTCGGCGAATAACCTGCAGGATTGTATGGCCTTAGATATTCGAACTTCGTCATCCTGAGCGATGATGACAGCCGATATTGGATAATTGCCTTGGCCGCCTACCACGCTTTTTACTGAATCCATGAAGGTTTCCTCCTTTGTCTTTCGCATTATCCATTCATATCCATCGGTTTCTTGCGAATGTAAGAATTCATCGTCGTCTTCATCCACTGGATGTCCTCCCGGGTAATGAGCAGCCGGGGTAGTTTAACTTTTAAGGTGTACTTTATATTGAGAACAATGAAGAAGAATCGCAGGATTGCTGATGACAGCATCGCTATCCCTGCTCCGAGTAAGCCAAACTTAGGGATGAGCAGGAACAACATTGGGATAACCAAGAGTAAGCCAAAACCTTGAAGCATCGAAACAATTTTCGGCTTGCCTAACGCCATAAAGGCCTGCGCCAGAATGATCGTCCCCCCGCTAATAGTCACTTCAAGGAGCAACAAGCGAAACACGGTTAATGCCGCATTGAAGTCTTTGCCGTACATCAACGGAATTACTAAAGGGGCTAAGAGCATCAGGACTACTCCGCCAAGCATGGTGAAAGTCGTACTTATGCGAAAGGCTTTGAATGTTAACTCAACTGCCTGTTCTTTTGACAGCTCAGAGGCCTTGGGAAACAGTACGATAGTAATCGAGCTTGAGAAAAAATTAACCATCCGCGATAGACTCACAGCCACTACATACAGCCCCAGATCAGCAGGTCTTAACAAACCGGCAATTAGGATCTGATCGATATAATAAGAGAAATTGCCAAGCAAGTCATTGCCGTAGGAACCAAGCCCGTAAGTAAACAATCTTTTTAAATTCTGATAGGCCCCTCTCATCTTCACCTTATAGGTGCGAAGCAAGGAAATCGTCATTCCGATAAATACCGGCGCTCCAGGAAGGAGATAGGCAACTGCAGTTGTAAAAGGATTCATCTGATCCAGCGCGATCAATATCCCAATCATCGTCAGTGTAAGCAACGGCACTAGATAGCGAATCCAATTAAACCTCTTGTATTCACCTCTGAATTGAAAAGCTGCATTGTTAATTTGAGAGATCACTATAATCGGACACAGAATCATAGACCACTGAGCAAAGGTCACGACCTCCGGACTGAAGGATTTCAGCCAATAAGGCAAGACCACGATACCAATAATCATCGCTATGACCCCAAAAATGATACCCAGCAGCAATGCCATTCGATAAAGCACTCCGGCATCCTCCGGGTTTTTCTTAGCGTTATAAATCAGAGCTGATGGAATCCCAAAGCTCATGCTAAAGGCCAGAAACTGTGACCAGTTAATCATTGCCGTCTGTTCCCCACGTCCTGTCGGTCCAAGATAACGGGCGGTCAGTACACCCGTTAACATGTTAATCAGTAGGATCATGACACTGACAAACATTGTCTTCACGGCTGCCGAGCTATTATCCTTACTCTTCGCGAACAATCTAAAAGATGACCAGATTGTTCTAGCGGGGAGAGATTTTGCATTCAATTGCTGCATACGGTGTTCCCTTCCTTCTACTTTGTGTAATCTCCCTTGCGCTGAGGCCAAGACCGATCAGCATCCAGATTAAGTATCCCTTGAGTCCGGGAAACCCATTATCTGATACCAAACTGACTATCGCACCGGTCCAAGTAGCAAGAGCAAGTCGGGCGTATGGCTGCAATTGGTCCCTGCTGATTACTCTAGCGAATATCTGTTTGACAACTGCGCCTAAAGCTCCGAAGAAGAAAACAGCACCCAGAATACCAAAGGTAAGCAGTAAGGCGATAACTCCGTTATCCATAATTCCGTACTCTCCAAGCTCGCCGTCATTACCAAGCTTAGTCCCTTGGCCTACACTACCGATTCCCTGACCTACTGGATTGGCGGCGACCATCGGCAACATGTTTTGCCATAAGCTTAGCCGTTCATTATAAGAGTGATCTTCCTGAACAGAAGAAAGTGTCTCTACCCGAGCAACCAGTCCTTCGGCGCCAGGCAATTTTGGCACAACCCAGAACAACGCAGCAGCCACAAAAACTAATTGGATCAAGGTTTTCCACTTTCCCTTAGAAGGAGAGGTTCCAATATACATGAGCAGCATCACCAGGAGTATCAGCCATGCCGCACGTACCAAAGTAGTCAGCAGGCAGATTACAACTAGCAGAACGCCGATCCAGCGCAATGTTCCCCGCCATTTTTTCTCCAGTATCATCGGAACTAAAGCAAACGCTAAGAATGTTGCAGCTGGTCCAGGCGAATTCAGCGTAGAGAACACTCGGATTTCCAATGGATATGGATTTCCGATGGACATCATATCCGCATGTTTCATCCAGAACACATCCCAAGGTGGCACCGTTAAATACTGAACAATCCCGTAAATGGCAACTAGGACTGCAATATTGGCAAAAGCGGTAAGCAGTCGATCGATATCCTTCGGCTTGAACTTCGTGACGGCAAAGTACGGCAATAACAGCAGTGGCACAATATAACTCGCTAAGTCATAAACTGAACCCATGCCATTCTTAGCCAAACCGATTAAAGCACCATAACCCAGTGCTACTGCGAACATTAACATGATCCGCGTGGAGGCTTTTTGAATATTATGAATCTCCTTCAGCAGCGGAATAATCAAGGTTACACCGGTTAACAAGGGAGCTAAGCTCAGCAAGGATACAGAGTGATACACTCCTTCTGACCAGTCAGCAATGCGGCGCAGCTCTGGAGCTACGGCCCAGATTAGCAAGGTATAAGCAACCAGCATTTTCGGTCTAAGTATGGCTAACAAGAAAGCCGGGAATAGGATGGCTGAGAGAATGACTCCCTGCAGACTGTTCGATGAACTCAGCATCGCACTGGAGAAGCCGATGATCAGCGGAAGAGAGACACCTGCAGCAGCAGTCCCCCCTATTAATCCAGCTGTCTTGATGAACCTAAGTGATGGGGGCGTAAATACACTCATTCCAAGCCTCCTTCCTTCACCTTATCCCGCTTACGCAGTTCCTTAAGTAATAAAAGTAGAAATTGTGCATCATCCACAAGATATCTTTTCCAGAGCCGGCCCGGCTCCTGGCTTAGCCGCCAGAACCATTCGAACCCTGTTTTTTGCATAAAGCTAGGCGCTCGTTTCACTGAGCCTGACAGAAAATCAAAGGTCGCTCCCACTCCGATCGATATCGGAGCTTGATAAGAGGTATAGTGGCGGTAAATCCACTTTTCCTGCTTAGGCGCTCCTACACCAACAAACACGATATCTGGCTGGCACTCTGTCAGCATTTCTATAATGCGTTCATTCTCCTCCTCATTGTGCTCGAATCCATAGGATGGAGAATAACAGCCAACCACATTTATTCCGGGATGCGCTGTTTTCAAATTCATCGCTGCCCGTTCCGCCACGCCTTCAGCTGAGCCTAAGAAGAACAGCCGGTATTTCCTTTGCTCAAAGGCGTTGCCCAATCGATTAAATAGATCCGCGCCGGATACCTTCTGCTTAAGCGGCTTGCCTAGCATTTTGGATGCCCAGATCAGTGGCATTCCGTCAGCAACAACTGCGCCTGCCTTCGAATATACCGTTTGAAATTCTTTATCCTTACGAAGCTTGATCACATGATCTACATTGCAAGTGAGGATATAAGACTGATTCCTCTCCTGAATGGTTTTATCAATGTAATCAAGCAAATCCATGAAATCATAGTTATCAAAATTGACATCGAACATGTTCACTTGACTCATCGTATCACTTCTTTTTGTGGGGAATCGGTTGGCTGTGAAGATCGATACAGGCAGTTCAGGTACCAACAGAACGGAATAATAAATTGGACCGTCGACAGCGTGTTATCGGAGAATGAGTAGATTAAAAACGCTGCAATAAATAACAGATAATAAGGTTTGATCGGCGGAGCCAATGCTCTGTACACCAGAATAAATACAGCCAATAAAGAGAACATCAACAGAATAGCGCCAATATATCCCCCATCGAAGTAAAAGCGGATATACTCGTTGTGCGGAACTACAAAACCCTTATACAATGTTCCATCATTTGCTACCGTCACTGCTCCAAGCCCTCTACCAGACCAAGGAGAGTCCGCAGCCTTGTTTAAGAAATACTCCCATGCCTCTGACCTTCCTGATAAATCAACAGCCGTATCTGTCTGTCTCTCAAAGGAACGTTTCTCAAAATTATCGAGCTGCCAGAAAACGGCGACCATAATCAGGAAAAATGCACCCATCAACGGAATTAGCAGATAGGTTCTGCCCTTCAAATATTGGCGGAGAATATCATAGAAGTAATAGAGAACGGTAAGTCCAAGTGCCAATATAGGCCCTCTTGTTCCTGTTCCAATCAAGATAAAGAAATTTAGAACTAACATGATATAGAAAAAGCGTGCTTGCTGCGGATTCCGCTTCACCTCTATAAATGGAATCGCTACTCCCATAAAGGCCAGCATCGCTAGATGCGCAGGAATATTAGCCCCCTGAATCCGTACAGCGCCTGTATACTCGATGTTGAGAAAATTATGAACATGCGCAAGCTGCAGCAACAAACCAACCACTACACTAACAAGGGGAAGCATACAGATAATTTTGATTTGCAGCTCAGCTACATTCTTTTTCCAGTTGATTAATAAAAATACGAATGGAATGGATAGACCGATAAAAGCTTTAACTGCAATGGATGAGGTCATTTCCGGCAGCCAGATCGAAGACCCAAAGGTAATCACCAGCAGCGCTACCATTGCCCACAAGGGGTGACTCAGACGAAACCGCAAGCCATTGACCAGAATACAAGGAACAAGCAGCATCACGATAACCAATTTATAAAGGGACAGTATCTCCATTCCGAACATGCTGCCATCATATAAAAAGTTAATCGATATTGCCGTCGTGATTAGAACGAAATAACTGATCAGTTCAGGCCGTGAAATTGAGATTCCCAGCAAAATAATCAGAAGCACGGCAGCTATCGCAATCATCGGCTGGTAGATGACCGCCGTTCCAAAGAACAGGGCCGACATGAGATAGAGCATCCCGTATGGCAAAACATTTAATTTGGAGCCCCACTCAAAATTTGTCATATTAATCCCTCACCCCGCTGCGGAATGCCTCTCCCGATTGAGAATCATATGAAGCGTTCCACGAATACTCTCCAGCCTGCATTTGTTCAAAAGCCTTCTTCCTTTACTTCTTGAGAGGATAGAATCAGCCAGGATATACACGAGCTTAGCGGCTGTCTTTCCCACTAGAAGCAGCTTGCCTTTTAGTCCTTCGCTTTTCATAGCGTTAGAGATGCCTTGGCTATAATAGCGCCTCATAATCCAATCTTCCGTTAAACGGGCCGCCGGAACGAAATGGTCAACCGCCATTTCCGGATGGTAGAGGATGGAATGCCCTTCTTTTTGAATCTGTCCGAATAACCAGGTCTCTTCACCGGAGAGCAGAGAATCACCCTTTCTTCCGAGATCTAGGGGAAAAAGACTGATGTCGAATACGAGCTTCCGCATCGCCATATTGGCCCCACAAGGATGAAGTTGCTTGGGATATTCCTTAATCCGGCTACCTAAATCAACAATCGTGTACGGAAGCTCAAAGGGTTTAATCAACCATTCCGGACGTTTACTTTCAAATATCGGAGCGATTTTGCCTCCCATAGCCATGACCTCCGGTTTACTCTCGAAAGTACTGACAATCGTTGTTATCCATCGCTGGCAAGGTATCGCATCATCATCGAGAAAGGCAATCAGCGGCGATTTGGAAGCCAGAATTCCTGTATTTCTAGCCGCTGAAAGCCCCTGCATCGGCTCCATCATGTAGCGGATATTCACATCAGCTCCATGCTTTCCTATAAACTTTTTGACGCAAGCTTCAGTATCATCCTTGGAACAGTTATCCACAACAATGATCTCCGCCTGCTCTAAGTGATCTAGCTTTAAAAGTGACTGAAGCGTCTTGATCAATAAAGGTGCTCTGTTGTAGGTACAGATGATAATGGAAAGCTTAGGAACGTCTCCGTATTCACGCATCGGCATTCACCTAATTTCCACATTATTAATAAGCATCTTTTGAACCGAGTAACATCAGTCCGGTTTTAGCAATGATTTTTAGATCCAGCATGGTGCTCCGAATATGGATGTAGGTTAAGTCCAGCTGTACCATTTCGTCGAAGCCGACACTATTTCGGGCATTTACTTGCCAATATCCGGTACAGCCTGGTGTAACCGTCAAACGCTGTTTGTCATATTCCGTATACTGAGCCACCTCTTCAGGCAGCGGAGGACGAGGACCGACCAGACTCATTTGACCTATCAGCACATTCCACAGCTGAGGTAGCTCATCGATGCTCGTCTTGCGCAGGAATCTCCCTATCTGTGTGATCCGTGGATCGTTCTTAATCTTGAACATGGCACCGCTCACTTCGTTATAGGCCATCAGGTTTTCTTTTAACTCCTCAGCGTTACTAACCATGGATCTGAACTTATACATCGGGAACTGCTTTTCATTCTTCCCAACCCTGTTTTGCCGAAAGAACACCTTTCCTTTCGGATCCTCCAGCTTGATCAGAATCGCCACGACAACAAATAATGGCATTAACACGAGAAGACCAAGAGCGGAAAAAAAGATATCGATCATCCGTTTCATTATCAAATAGGACTCCGCTTCTTTCCTTCTCTCATCGGTATGCAGCATGTAAAGTTTCGGCAGGACCGCCTCGTAGTCTTCCGGCAGTTTTTGCATGCTCATCCTCCTCATCTAAAATTTTGCGAACTCAACTTAACTACTCAAGCTGGTTTGTCCCATTTTATTCAGCCATTCCGCCATTGCATCCATCACCGGATAGCGCAAATCTTCACTTTGCAGTGCAAATTCAAGTGTTGTCAAAATATATCCAAGCCGCTCGCCGACATCATATCTTGTTCCGTCAAAATTATAGGCATATACCCGTTCGCTCTGATTCAGCTTTTGAATGGCATCTGTCAACTGGATCTCTCCGCCAGCGCCTTCTTCCATCAAATCGAGATACTTAAAGATCTTCGGAGTAAACACATAACGGCCCATGATCGCCAGATTGGAAGGTGCCGTACCTAGTGGCGGCTTCTCTACAAAATTGTTAACCCGATACAATTTACCGTCCTGCAAATCCGGTTCAATAATACCGTAGCGATTCGTGAATTCATCAGGAATCTCTTGAACTCCGATAACCGAGTTTTGTGTTTCTTCATATTGATCGATCAGCTGCTTAAGGCAAGGTACAGCTCCTGTGACGATATCATCGCCTAACATGACACCGAATGGCTCATCTCCGATAAACCGTCTTGCACACCATACGGCATGCCCCAGACCCTTCGGTTCTTTCTGGCGGATATAGTGAATTTCTACCTTGGCTGAACGCTGAACCTCTTTAAGCAGATCCAGCTTTCCATCTTCCAGAAGCCTAGACTCCAGCTCAAACGCATTGTCAAAATGATCCTCAATGGCTCTTTTACCTTTACCGGTAACAATGATGATATCTTCAATACCGGAAGCAATAGCCTCCTCAACAATGTATTGAATGGTCGGTTTATTGATAATCGGAAGCATTTCTTTAGGCATGGCTTTCGTTGCAGGAAGAAAGCGCGTACCTAGTCCTGCCGCGGGTATGATTACTTTTTTTACCTTTTTCATCGCACTTTACCTCCTAAAAGTTTTGTGAGCATTAGCTTCAATGATTTGACTTCGTACAAAACTCACTTCGAAAGCCTAAACTTAAGTTTTGTGAGCATTAGCTTCAATGATTTGACTTCGAGCAAAACTTACTTCGAAAGCATAAACATTTACTTCGCCTGGTTCATGGCAATTCCGATTAGATTAGAGCCGGTCTGTTCAAGCAGCGTCTTCGCTTTGCGAATCGATTCCCGTTTAGACTTTCCGTATCTGGCCACCAGGATCACACCATCCGCTTGAGGCGCCAATATCCGAGCATCACTGAAGTCGACTGCCGAAGGAGAATCCAGCAGGATCAGATCGTAGTTTTCTTTTAGTTCCTCGAGCAAAGCGGTCATTTTAGGGTTACCTAGCAAATCCGGCGGACTAACATGCGTTTTACCCGCCGGGATGACCGAAAGATTGGCCAAATTTCCGAGGACAGCGATGTTATCCGCCTCCTCTTGCCCACTTAAATAAGCCGCAAGCCCGTCACTACCCTCTACTTCAAACACTGTATGAAGACCGGGATGTCGCAGATTGCAGTCCACCACCGCTACCTTCTTGCCATCCTGGACGAAAGACACCGCTAGATTTGACAAAATCGTCGTCTTGCCTGCTCCAGCTTCTGCTGACGTAAAGAGTAGCACTTTTCCTCCGCTACCCTGCGCTATTCCAAGCTGGCGTATATATGTGCGTAGCGATCGGAACGATTCCGAGATATGCGAGGATGGATTAACATCCGTAACCAGACTCTTATTTAGCCGCAACATAAGCACCCTCCTTCACTCTTGTGTTGCCGCCTGCTGCCTTACCCAAATCGCGTTTACGAATGGTTGCGATCGAAGCAATTACCGGAAGACCAAGGTCATATTCCGCTTCCTTTTCAGACCTTAATGTGCCGTTAAGAGTTTCCATCAGCAAAATAATTCCTAGGGCTGCCATAAGCGATACAACAAAGCTGATGATGAGATTCATCGCAAACCCGCCGTTCGAGGGCCCTGGAACATCAGTCGGATCGGCCGGTGTCAGCAAGGTCACATTGTCTACCCTCATCAGCGATGGCAATTCACGAATGAATGTCTGCGAAACCGCATTTACGATCCCGGCAGCTTTGGTGTAGTTTTCATCCTGAACATTGAGGTTGATCACCTGGCTCTTCTCTGAAGTTTTAATCTCAAGCTTCTGACTTAGTTCATCAGCCGTCAGACCAAACTCCGGGTGATTTTCTATTACGCTTTTCATGATGGTCGGTGATTTCATAATTTCCTTGTAACTCTCAATTAAATTCAGGCTAAAGCTCAAATCGTTAAGATTGTTGCTCTCGGGAGCCTTGGCAATATTGTTGACAAGCAGCTGTCCGGAAGCGGAATAGACGGGTTCAACGAAGTTTTTACTAACGTAGTAAGTCGTAGCACAGGAGATCAAAACGAACACCATGATGAGCCAAAACCTTTTTTTAATCAGGTTAATGTAATCCAGAATCGTCTTTTCCACAGTAACCCTCCTTCCGCTAAAATTACATTCTGAAAGCATTCATGAAAGTTTCAGTTGTTGCTTTAATTCTATCAATCCACACCATTCGCCACATGGCTCATATCATCACTTTCCTCTTCACTTTGGAGTAAGACGTTGTACTCCTTAAGAGGGGGGTGAGGTATACTTTAGCGCCATATTTAGGGCTAATTTAAGTTTTGACGCACAAAAAAACACGGACATCGAGTCCGTGTTTATGTACAATGCTTATAAATTAGTTCAACTTTCACTCATAAGACATTTCATATTTGGTCAATCCGACAGCATTTGCGTAAAGCGCTGCCTGTGTACGATCTGCCACCTGTAATTTCGCTAAAATCTGACTGACATGCTTTTTCACTGTAAATTCACTAATAAAAAGACGTGAGGCAATTTCTCTGTTGCAAGCGCCCTGTCCTAGTTCGATTAAGACTTCCTTCTCTTTCGGGGTCAATTCATCTGTCGGACTGCTTTCACTCATTCGCATCTTATCTTCCATCAGACCAGGATCATAATACTTTCTTCCTTTATGGACCAACTGGATAGCAAATAGTAACTCTTCTGGCAATGCCTCTTTCAGTACATATCCGTCTACCAGCACTTCCTCAGCTTTCAGAAAATCCTCTCTGCTTGCAGATGATGTCAGCAGAATAAACTTACTAACGATTCCACGAGCACGCGCTTTCTTGATGACATCAAGTCCTGATTCATCCGCTAGCTTAAGATCAATGAGTACAAGGTCAGGCTGCGTCTCCTCAATCACAAGAAGCGCTTCTTGGCCGTTCGTCGCCTCTCCAGCAAACTTCACATTCGGTTGCATCGAAATAACGGATGCCAGCCCTCTTCTAACTAGAGGATGATCATCTACAATGACGATTTTCATTAGAAACGACCTCCCGCCCTAAAGTTTATGCATTCTTTAATTCAGCTACACCCACAGGAATGGAAATCAAGATTCTCGTTCCCATATTTTCATTACTGGACAGCTGGAAGTCGCCACCTAGCGACTGCGTCAAATATTGCATATTCTTCATGCCAAGCCCACTCGCACTATCTTCGGATTCAATCCATAACAAATCAGTATCAAAACCAACACCATTATCACAAATCAATAATCGAATCCAAGTCGGCTTCAGAGACAGTTCTACATCCACTCGACTGGCAGCACCATGCCTGATGGCATTACCAGTGGCTTCGGAGATAATCCGAAAAAGCGCTTTGTGGTAAGGATAAGGGAGACTGAAATCATCTCCCGTTATTTTTAATTCAATATCAACATCATTTAATCTAGATAAGCTCTTTAAATGTGATCTTACCATACCGAGCCATGTAGGCCCGCCACTCTTCTTGGAGCTAAGACTGTAGATCGTGATCCGCAGTTCTTTAGCAACCTTTGTAGCAGAGTCATGAATAAGCTCAATTTGTTCTTCTAGCTCATGATCTGACATTCTCTTCCACGATTCCTTCAGCGAATGCGTCGCATACACAATACCAAAAAGGCTTTGGGATACACTGTCGTGCATTTCATCCGCAATCCGGTTCTGTTCGTTCGTGATGATCAACCGGTTCTCAATCACACCAAGCTCATGCCTTTCAAGAATATTCGCACTTAGCTCAGATAAGAATATCAATTGTTGAATATACCATCTGCGGCCTTCCAGCCCCTCTGTAGACTCCAGCTTGAGTCCAATCATCCCTACAAATCGGGTGCTCATCCGTACAGGCATCAGCAGGAAATCTCCTAATCCCGGAAGATTTCTAAAAATAGGCTCTCGCTGCAATCTCCATTCATGTTCATGTTTGCCCAGTTCTGAGAATAAGAACTGTTCCTCTTCCTGCTGCCAGCCGGTCTGCCTGCTCTGCGGTGCTGGTTCTCCGCTTTTCTTGGCGAACCAAAACAAAGCCTTATCTAGCTTCGTTAGCTTAACAACATAATCGGTGATCACTTGACCGATATTCATGAAATCATGTTGGCTTGAGGTTTCCACGATATGGTACAGCGATTTGATATGCTCCATCGTCTCTTTCGTGCGAGCATTCGATTCTTCACGTTGCCGCTTCATCCGATTAACGATCTGCATTATTATAACCGTAAGTACCAGTGTTAGAAACAGATTCCCATTTACAAATACAATTTCCAAAAAAGTTTTGTTCGCAGAATTGATAAAAAAATAACAGAGCACCGCAAAAATACTGATGTAACTTAAAAGCAGCGACCATCCAAAATAAATGGACAATGAGCCTGCAGCAATCAATACAGGGTTTAGCACATAGAGCCTAAAGGAACTCTCGTACCCACCGGTAAACAAAGTCAATGCAATAATTCCCACCATCTCTATACTAACAGCCAGGACGAGAGTCTTTGGCCTGCTTCGTAACCTCCGATAAAAAAATGAGAACGTTTGTGCAAACAGAAAGAGTATGGCAATAACAAGGGATTTATAAATTACGGAAGGTCCCGTTTTATCTAGAAGATACATGAGCGATGTGAGGGACAAAGAGAAGTACCTGTAATACTCAATCAGTTTGTCTTCTGCAGTTGGTTTGATTTTCATCCCACCACCCTATTCTCCAGTTTTTTTGGAAAATGCGAGATTGTACTGTGCTCGATAAAAGCATCATACATGAGAAAAATCACAATAACAAGCTGACATTTCCCATGTTTGCGCTTCCATTTGAAAAATAGTTACAAAAAATTTATTATTTTTTTAGAAGATTTTATACCTAAAATTTGTCATTTTATCCACTATAGTTATAAAGAACTAACGTATTTATGTAATATTAATCCATAATTTTTAACATATCTCATAAAACGACAACAATTATATAATTATAACAATTCACATTGGGACTCTAGTAGTATGATGTCGATTTAAATGTTACTACGACAAAGCTGTGGCGCAATCCCCATATATTTTTTAAATAAACGTGAAAAATAGAATGGATCATTATAATGAAGCATGCCCGATATTTCTTTTACTTGTAATGGGGTATTTAGAAGCAGCTTTTTGGCCTCAGCCATTTTAAGACGGTGAATATATTCATGAAGCGGATACCCGCTACTACGCCGAACAAGACGACGAAGGGTAGACATCGAGATATGATGTTTTGCCGCAATTTGCTCTAGGTCCATTTCACCATAAATGCATAAATTCAGGTCCTCCCGAATCTGACGCATATAATCTGCCTGAGCATTCCAACTTTTTTCTTCTATTATAAAAGAACACTCCAATAGCATCCTTTCAACGAGTAGTGCGGCCCGATCCGCATCTGCAGGTTCTCCACTCTCCATTCGTTGTAGTACCTCTTCAAATAAGGTCGAAAGACCCATGATCGAATTCGCTTGGAACACATTCCCGCCAGCGATTAGACCCGACTCTAGCCATTCCGATACACGTGTCCCATTAAAATTAATATAATATTCATCCCAGCTCCCTCCAGGTGGCGGGCCGAAATTGTAACTGTATCCGGGGCGAAAAAAGAATAAGCTGCCTTCACGCACCTGCTGTTCTTTCCCCGAAGTCTCCATATAGGTGCCACCACCAGATACTATGTAAACAATAGCCCAGTGTTCAAAAACTACGCCTGAACGGAATAACGTTCTTCCAGGCAAATGGCCGGCTTGTCCTACTCTAATATTTTTAAGCTTCAGCTTAGAGGACTCAACCTTCGGATCAATAATTCGTATTGGATATGGACTGATCATATAATCCATGCGCTTGGACATTATAGACATTCCCCCCTCTGTTTAGTAGTGATAAGGTTATTGTGAAGTTGATCATATTCTACATGAATAAGAGGTGTCCACGCTATGCTTAATCATTCTACACTACTGCTTCTGCCTAATCCGCGTGAAATCACATTGTCACAGGACTCATACCGTTTCCCAATAAGCGGAAGCATTGTGCTTCCTAGTACGGGAGAGGAAAGTTCAATGCCTGCTGCACAAAAGCTGCAAGCTGTGATTAAACAAGCCTTAAATCTTCATTTGACCTTATCTATTGGCACACGTCCAACGGTCGTATCCGCTTGTATCTTTAGCTATGTGCCGTCATTATCTGAGCAGGCATACGAAATAGTTGTTGATCAGAACGGTATCGTTGTCTCCTATAGCTCACCTGTCGGTGCCTTCTACGCAGTAGCCACTCTGAAACAAATCATTGAACAAAGCGGCAGATCTATTCCTCATCTGCATATTCGCGATGAACCTGATTTTGGAGCTAGAGGGATAACCGTTGATATCAGCCGCAATAAAATTCCAAAGCAAGAAACCTTGTACCGAATCATTGACCTTATGGCCGATCTGAAGATGAACCAGCTTCAGCTATATATAGAAGGTACGCCGTTCGCGTACGAATCTTTCCCTCAAGTGTGGGAGCTTGAGACTCCAATCACAGGAGAGGAAATCTTGCTTCTAGATGCCTACTGTAAGGCGCGTTATATTGAGCTTGTTCCAAACCAGAACAGCTTTGGACATATGGAAGGCTGGCTTTCCCGTCCTGAATTCAATGCTTTAGCCGAAATTCCAGAGGGATTTATGCTTCCCAAGGAATTGTACATGGGGGATGTATATCCAGAAGGACTATTCATGCATCCCGGTACGTTTGATACCGAAGATCCTGCCGTGCTCCCTCTGCTAGAAAAAATGTTCGATGATCTGCTTCCTTACTTCTCCTCTAATCAATTTAATGTAGGCTGTGATGAGACGTATGAGCTTGGTCTTGGCAAAAGCAAAGCGCTGGCTGAATCACAAGGCAAAGGTCAGATCTATTTATCTTTTCTTCAGAAGATTTATGAGCTTGTTACGAAACGCGGCAAGACGATGCAATTCTGGGGCGATATTATTATCCAACATCCCGAACTGATCCCTCACCTGCCTAAAGATATTATTGCTATGGAATGGGGTTACAGTGCGGAACATCCTTTTGAGTCGGATACCCTAAAATTCCGTGAAGCAGGCATTCCTTTCTATGTCTGCCCAGGTACCAGCTCATGGAACTCCATTACAGGGCGCAGCGACAATATGTTTGCCAATCTGCGTAGTGCAGCTATTCATGGCAAAAATAATGGTTCTATCGGCTATCTCATTACCGATTGGGGTGATCACGGGCATTGGCAGCATCTCCCAATCAGCTACACTGGATATGTTTATGGTGCTGCGCTTTCCTGGAATGTAGATAACAATCTAGATGTAGACACTGCAAAATATTTAAATACATTCATCTTCGCGGATCGTTCCGAGGGTATTGGTCAATTACTTCTCGATCTCGGCAATTACTATCAGCTTGAGTCCGAGATTATTCGTTCAAATGATACGGAAATGTCCCTGCTTCTTCGTACTAATCTCGACAATTTGTTAATTGTAGAGAAACTTACCGAAGAGCATTTCAACAATCTCGAAGAATACATGCTCTCTATCGAGGCACGTCTCTCGGGGCTTGATCTTCAATGTGCTGATGCTGATCTTGTTCTTAAGGAACTGAGTAACGGAATCCATTTTGTGAAGCACGCTGTGCAGCTTGGAAGAATTAAACTGCAGCTGGCATCCGCGCCAGATTCGATTGACCCTAATCTGATTACGGAGCAAATCAATGATTTGAATGTTCTACTTCATCAATATCGTCTATTGTGGACCGAGCGCAACCGACTCGGTGGCTTAGATCAAAGTATTTGGAGACTTCTACGTCTTAGAGGTCAATACGAAGCATTGAAATCGAAGTAATTTCCTCATCCTAGCTGCAATTGGCGAGTCGAACGTTGAATTTAATGTTTCCGACTCGCTATGCGCAGCTCTTCATATTGATTTTCAAGCATTTCCCGCTCCCGCTTTTCATGCTTTTCTCTGCCGATTCCCTCTTTCATGCTTTCCTCATCCTCATAGATTTGCCACAGATCAGAGAACAAATAATCTTTGATTTCTACTGTTTTTCCATTCAATATCCCATTGGTCCAAATAAGTCCCGCAGAGGTACGCATCACAATGCGGCCGTCTGGCGTTTCAGCCTTTTGCCCCATTCGAATAGTCATAAGCATTTGTCCAAAAGTATAACACTCCATTCGTCCTTAAACCTCCTAAATTTTAGTTGTAATGGAATAAAGAGAAGGATATAATCAGGGCGAAAGAACCAGTTTTTTGCAATTTTATTGTAGGAGGGATGCAATGGATTGGCTAAATGATTACGAAAAAGAACTCCGCTTAGTATTTCAAGAAAGTAGAAAGATTATCTCCGAATTTCCTGAGCCTCTAAATTCACAAGGCATGTCCTATCTTGAACATTTTAACGTATTCAATGCGGAAAGCCACAAAAATTACATATGTTATCTATTACCCTTTTGGCTTCAGAAAAGCTGTGGGCTCTCAGCAGAAATTACCCGTCAAATGTCGATGGGCAATGTCTTCTTCATGCTATATTTTTTCATACAGGATGACCTGATGGACAGCAAAGAATCCTCTACATACGAAAGATTACCTTTAGCGAACCTACTCTATGTTGAATTTTTGAATATCTACAGACTTTTATTTCCGAATGACTCCTCTTTCTGGACATCGTTCAATCGTTATATCGCTCAATGGGCAGACAGTGTTAGTAATGAAACCACCAGTGATTATTTTCTTAATGATCGGATCAAGATCCCTTATAAAGCCAGTCCACTCAAACTATCCAGTACCGCTGCCCTTCTGCTATCTGGTAAGGATTCTCTTGTACCGCAGTCTGAGGAAGTGATCGACTCTGTTCTACTTACACTGCAAATGCTTGACGACTATGAAGACTGGAACGTAGATTTATCAGAAGGCAGCTATAATTGTCTCCTCTCACTCACACGAAGCTATCTATCCACTGATAAAGCAACCACACTCACATCAAAAGAGGTCGAATTCTTCCTGTTTACAGCAAACGGACTACGTACCTATGCTGAGCTAGCGCAGGATACGCATCGCAAAGTAATGGCTTCCAGCTTAGATATACCTCATCTCCTAGCATTCCACTCCATGTTGGTGACGAACTTACAACAGATCTCAGATTCTATCGAAGCAGAAAAGCAGCTTTTACAAGGTGGAGGCTTGTTTTATTATTTGTCAAAAAATATACAATAAATCTATTATTTTGTAATAAAAAGAATAGATTTAGCACAATTGCTATGTTATATTATTAAAGGTAAATATATACATTTTGGAAAGGGTGATTATTATGTCAGAAGCAGTTCTTAGAAATCAAGTCATTCAAAAGGCATGGGAAGATCCAAGTTTTAAGCAAAGACTACTCGCAGATCCAAAAGCAGCTCTCCAAGAAGCGCTAGGCGTAATCATTCCCGACAGCGTTACCTTGAAAGCCGTTGAAGAAGGTTCAAATGAATTCTATCTTGTAATCCCACCAAGTCCATCATCAGATGTATTGAAAGCAACCGCAGCACCACGCGGTTCTTGGTAAGACAGCAGGATTAACCTCATAGGGAGTAGGAATCATCCGGAGCTTCTGCCAATGGCAGTATGGTAATGGATTCGGTTCCTACTCCTTTTTTGCTTGTAAATCTCACTTCACCTTGCATAGCTTCAATGATGCGGAAGGTGACCATCAATCCTAAACCTGTTCCTTTATTTTTCTTGGTGAAATATGGTTCTCCGAGTCGGTGCAGAACATCAGGGTCCATTCCTTCCCCGTTATCTTTGATGTGAATAATCACTTTATTATCTTCACCGTACACCGACATATAAATGAACCCTTCTTCACTGAATGATTCAATGCTGTTCTTGATAATGTTAATGAACGCCTGCTTAAATTTCGAGGAATTTCCTTTTACCCATAATTGGCCGGATACATCCAGAATCATTTTTCCTCCATTGATGTGACACAAGGGCTGCATAATACTCTCAATATGCTTGAATTCATCATATAAATTCAGACTAGAGATTGTCTCAAATTCTGGTTTAGCAAAGGTTAAGAAATCTGTAATAATATTGGATGCACGATCTAGTTCACTTAGGGCCATTGACATATAAATTTGCTCTTCGTTAACGGACTTCTCGCTAAGCAGCTGAAGAAATCCCCGGGTGACTTGTAGTGGGTTTCTTACTTCATGAGCTACGGATGCAGCAAGCTCGCTAATGATCTCCATTTTTTCCGAACGCTCCAATTCATTGTTGAAACGCTCTAGTTCTCTAGAGTAATTAACAACCTGTTGATGGTTATAGGCTAATCTTCGTTCCAGAATTACGATCAAGGAAATAATGAAAGCAACCAGCCCCCACTTCCACAAGAACAAATCATAATTCCCTTTTTGGATGTAATACCATAATAGCTCTGCAACTACAGTAAACGCAGCGGTTCCAAATCCAATGGCAAACACAATAGCATCTTTATTTCCTTTAAGAGAGAACATAACCACACATGCGATCAGCAGGATGAATTGGAGGATAAGGATAACCCCTATAATGGTGGTAGAAATAAAATAATAGAACTCAATATAGCGATTATTTGAAAGGAGATTGATTAAAAGACATAACAAACAAAAAGAAGAGTAAAGCACTTGAAATTGACGAAATTTTCGAATGATACTGAATTTACCACTACCGAATAATTTCTCAAATAAAAAGGTAAGCGCTGGGAGAAGTGAAAAAAGGGCTAAGTCTAGGCAAACGTTACTAATTGGCCCCAATTTATTGTAAAAGGTATAGATGAAGGGGGAGTAGGTTATAGAAAGGATTCCGGTAGCCGCTATAACCACTGCTAGTGAAGCAACACTGGAGAAATAATCTCTGTTTATGTATAGAGCACTTATAAATAGAACGATAGCCACCAGAAAAAAAGCGCAGCCCAAAATCACATCACTTAGTCCATTCTCAATATATTCATTAATTAATTGACTATGTTCACCGATCATTACACTTTTTTTAATTCCAATTCTGTCTTGCATGGTTTCTGTCCAGATATATAGTGTTTTCCCGTTATCTTCTTTACTTAAAGGCAACAGCAGAGAATAGTTATCCTTGATATATTTACGATTTTCCTCGAAGATCAAACGATCCTCCACATACACTCTCACATGAAGAGCATATAAAGTATCGATATACACCGAAGGAGACACATAACTTAAATCGGGTAAGGAAATGCGGGTCCAAGAAGAGGATACTCCTGAAGGTAACTCTGGGAGTTCCTTCTTAGAATCTACGTTCATCCAGCTTTGCTGGCCTTCACTCCACGGAATCTCTTGTCCTGCATTTCCTGTTTCATCCCCCCATTTCATTTGCCACTTTGTAATTTCTTGGGATGGATTTGGGTTCGCTGCCGATACAATAATAGAGCCACAACCTATCAGGAGGAGTGAAAGGGTGATTGTAATGTGGAGTATTCTAACCATCAAGCGCATATAGGCACCTCAGAAGGAAGTTTCAGAAACAATATTCTGTGTGTTACTACTTCGCTCACTATGCTACCCTTTCCTTCTAAAAAACGGAATAATCATTAAATTCTCCTAATTTTTTCTAGCCGTTGGCAATTTAATGATAATCTCCGTTCCTTCCCCCTTCTCACTATGAAACTCAGTTGTCCCTTCCATCGCCTCAATTATTCGGAAGGTTACCATAAGTCCAAGTCCTGTTCCTTTTGTTTTATTAGAGTAATAGGGCTCACCCAATCGGGCCAGTTCACTACCATTCATCCCTTCTCCATTATCACGTACACTAATCATTACATGGGCTTCGGATTTCCAGGCAGTAACTCTAATAAGTCCATTATCCTGCAAAGCTTCGATGCTATTTTTTATAATATTAATAAACGCTTGTTTAAATTTGGCAGATGATCCAATTACGCAGAGTTCCGACTGCAGGTTGAGTTCAATGACTCCCCCTTGCAAATTCGCAAGCGGAGCGAGAATACCCGACACATGCCGTAACTCCTCGGATACATTAAGCCTCTCAATGGTCTCTAGCCCTGGCTTAGCAAAGGTAAGGAAGTCTGAGATAATAACCGTAGCTCTATCCAGTTCTGCGATAGCCATCTGCATATACTCCCTCTCCTTATAATCTGAGCGTTCTCCTAGGATCTGAAGGAAACCACGGGTTACCTGTAAAGGATTCCGTACCTCATGCGCTACAGAAGCTGCCAATTCACTTATAATCTCCATTTTCTCGGAACGCTGTAAATCATTATTAAACGTCTCAAGCTTACGAGAATATTCAACGAGTTGTTCATGGTTTCTCGTAAACCTTCTCCCCAGAATGACGATTAAGGATAATACGAAAACCATCATCCCCCACTTCCACCAATATAATTGATAGGATTCTCTGGATATGTAGTATACGATCAATTCGACAAGAGATATAAATGCAAAGATTGTAAATCCTGTAGTAAAAACAATAGCATCCCCATTGCCGCGATAAGTATGAATAAACGCTAAGCTTACCAATAATATAAATTGCACAATCATAATGATGCCTAGAATATCAGCAGTCATGAATCTATAAAAGTCTTCCAGCTGATACGACAGAAGGATATTAATAACCATTAGTGAAAGACAGAATATAGAATAAACCAATTGAAACTTACGGAATCGGGTGACGATTTGTTTTTTCCCTGAACCGAATATTTTCTCAAAATAAAAGGTTACTGATGGCAACAAGGTGTACAATGCTAAATCAAAGAATACAAGCACGATTTTCCCATAATCTCCGAGGATGATCGGCAAAAACGAAGAATACGTAACCACTATGACTCCAATGGATAAGAGAATTAACACCAACAAAAATCCGGCCGTAAAAAATCCTTTTCTCAAGAATAATGAACAAATAAACAGGACAATAGCTATAAAGATAAACGTCATCCCAATGATGATATCCATTAAGCCCTGCTTCACATAAATGGACAACAGCTCACTGTAGCGATCTACTCTTATTTCGCCTTCTATTCCTAAATCTTTGCTTCCTCCGTGTGTCCATATGTATAGTTCCTTTCCTCCATCTTCTGTGGATAAAGGAATTAGAATTTTGCTGCCGTTGAAATTGTATTTATTCTCAGAATCATATACTAACGCGTTATTCACATAAGCTTTGACGCTATTTCCATATACCTTATTAATGAATAACGCGGATTTCTCGCTCATTTGCGGCAAAGAAAACCGGAGCCACGCTGAGGATGTACCTTTTGGCATCTCTGGTTTGTGATTATGAGGCGTTACGCGAATCCATTCATCATCTGAAGCTGCTACAGCTTCTTCGACAGTCTCTGCTTCTGTATTTCCAAATCTAATCTCCCAACTTGGCAGCGCAGAGTCTGATGATCCAGCACTCACTATCGCCGCACCGTAAGGCACTATTGCTGTTAGCAATAGAAATAATAGCAAAGTAGCCGCTATCTTTGGTTTTGGCAACTTCATCGTAGCACCTCAGTAATTCATTAGTTGTTTAAATGATCATATATGATTCTTAATTTCGACAACCTTCGCACTATCCCTGCCTATTCTTGTAAATTTTCTCGAAAAAAGACGTTATTTATCGGCGTTATTTCCCTGATTATTTATAAAACGATTCGATCATAGGCAATCGGGTAAAGATACATATGAGAAGTCCAAATCTTAACCTACCGAGGGAGTGAACGGCTATGGAAGATACACCTAATAAAACTGAAGCCGATTTTGCATATGAACGTTATATACAAGCTGATATTGATGTAGAGGATGTTGTCAATGAAGATGCCGACCCCGTGTTGGTTGGCGATAAATATTTGGCGGCGGATATTGGTTTAAACCAACCTGAGGAAACACTCGAAAGAAATGACTTACTGGAATCCGATGCATTCCTCGCCGCTGAAACGGCAGGACTAACAAGTAGCGATAATGCTGAGGACGAGGAGCTGCTAGAAATGGAAGAGGAGGATCCGCCATTGGAAGATATTCCTGATGCAGATGAGGTGTATCCTGGATCCATCATCGACCCTGCTTCACCACCAGTAGATGGCATGCCTGGAACGGACGTCTTAAATGGATCACAGGGAGATTAGACTATATAAAGCCGCCGGGCTAGGATCCGGCGGCTTTATTTGTTTTTCAATATGAGCACTTTCCTCCGTAAGGGTTACTCTTGAGCTGCCGGTTATTCTGCTGAACGCGCTGCTGCAATTTGGGAATCCAGCTTACGGGTCTTAACCAATACCGCTGCTACAAGCAGCATCACCCCATTGATCACAAACACCCAGCGGATCTGGATAAAAGCCCCAAGTAAACCGCCTATAATAGGCCCGGCCATTGTCGCGAGTTGAGATGCCGCTTGGTTGAGACCAAAAGCACGTCCGCGAAACCCAGGCTCAATCACTTGTACAATCATTGCATTTACAGATGGAAGCACACCTGCATAGAACAAGCCGTAGGCAAAACGAAGAACGGCGAATTCCACATACCCTGTAACAAAGAATTGCAGAATATTACCGATACCTCCACCGATTAATCCAATGAACAAGATCATCCCGAAGCCCTTCCGGCTTCCGATTCTCCCCCACTGCGGAGCCATTAGCACAGTAGCAATACCCACAGCGGAGAATACAATTCCTGAGCTTAGCGAGGCGCTGCTTTTGGCGATTCCCATGTCTAGCAGATGTATCGGAATAAGCGGCTCCAGAATCATAACAGAAAAGGTGCTTATCCCCGCCAGCGATAGCAAAGTCATAAATGCGCGATTGCTTCGCGCTTCCTTGATATCATCACTTACATGAGACCTCGGAGCAGATCGGTCAAAATTCTCTTCTTTAGCAAAAAAAGTAGCAATAAGTGCCGAAACGAGTACAATACCTGCTGAGAATAAAAAAGCAACCCGATTGCTTGTGTAAAAGCTCACTACACCGCCGATCAATGGACCAATGATACTGCCCGTTGCTCCGGCTGTAGACATAATACTCAGCGCATAACCGGTCTTATCCTCAGGTGTGTTCGTAGCCACCATGGCTATCGCAGCCGGAACAAATCCAGCAAGCAATCCTTGTAGTACGCGCACGATCAGAAAGACGTAAGGATCATGCACGAAGTAATTAATCAGATATAAGGCTGCCAAACTGAAGCCCGAGCGAATAAGCATCGGCTTCCGACCATATTTGTCGGCGAGGGAACCCCAGTAGGGAGAAATTAAAGCGCTGGCTAGAAAGGTTATGCCAAAGCTAACCCCAGACCAAATTTCCAAATGATTCGTAACCCCAAGCTCGTCACTCAAAAAAATAGAGAGGAACGGAATAGAGATCGAATACGCCGTACTACAAAAAAAGACACCCACCCAAAGCACGATCAAGTTCCGTTTCCATGAAAAGCGCATGATCTACACATCCTTTCTTGATGTTCTCGCGGAAACATTCCTATTATTGTAAACCTCTTTTGAGAATGTGCCAATCCCACATGTCATAACTGACCTTTGCATGTAAAGGGACAAAGAGGTTATTATGAGAAGTACCTACGAGATTATTCAAGAAAAAGGAGAGATTGATTAGTGAAGTCTACACGAGCAAGATCTGCTATCCTAATGGTCATGTTATGCCTGGTGATGGTTATTGCAGCAGGTTGCGGTAATAAGCCTACCAATAACAATGCCAGCAGTAATAATGGAAGCAGCAGTGGAGCAGCAGGAAATAACGCAAGCAGCGAGACAAATGCTGGCGCTAACGAAGGACTCCCTTCAGCTACAGCAAGCCACCCCATTGTGACTATTGAGATGGATAACGGAGGCATCATCAAAGCCGAGCTTTATCCTGAAGTTGCCCCTAACACTGTTAACAACTTCATCTCACTGATTCAAAAAGGATTTTATGACGGCACCATATTCCATAGAGTGATCCCTGACTTCATGATTCAGGGCGGTGACCCTGATGGTACCGGTATGGGTGGCCCAGGATATAGCATCGCTGGAGAATTCTCTGGAAACGGGTTTACTAATAACCTGTTGCATACGGAAGGTGTTCTGTCCATGGCAAGATCGCAGGCTCCAGATTCTGCCGGCTCCCAGTTCTTTATTATGGATGCAGCTTATCCTAGTCTAGATGGAAGCTATGCCGCTTTTGGTAAAGTTACCGAAGGCATGGACGTGGTTAAATCCATTGTTGGCTTGAAAACAGACAGTTCAGATCGTCCAGAAGAGCCACCAGTGATGAAGAAAGTAACCGTCGACACCCTGGGCGTCACTTACCCAGAACCACAAAAGGTACAATAACAAGCAAAAACGCCGTTGGCGTCCTTAAAGGACGCCAACGGCGTTTTTGCTTGTGAAAGACTAATTTAAGTACCTATGCACCTTATCCCCGTAGTGATCTTCTGCTAAGAGCATGTTGACCGTTACGCAAGAAAGTACTACGAGTATTTCTTAATAAGGAAATCCGCTCCTCTGCAAGCTGATTTGCCGCAACAGAAGTAGGAATTCCATTTAGACGTGAGATTTCAAGCACGCGGGTGATGTTATCGTAAATTTTTGCAACCTGTTTAAACGCACGTTCCTTATTATAACCATTTAGTTCATCCGCAATATTAATAACGCCACCAGCATTAATCACATAATCAGGAGCATACACAATGCCCATTTCGTGCAGAGTATCGCCATGATAGGCCTCTTTTAACTGATTGTTGGCTGCGCCTGCGATCACCTTCGCCTTAATTACCCGGAGGGACTCATCATTGATCGTTGCTCCGAGTGCGCATGGAGCATAGATATCACAGTCTGTACTGATAATATCTACGGGATCGACTGCTTTGGCGCCGTAAGCCTCTACTGCGCGCCCCACTGCTTCTTTATGAATATCGGTTACGATAAGCCGAGCGCCCTCTTCATGAAGATGCTTACACAGCGAAAAAGCCACATTCCCAACGCCTTGAACGGCTACAGTCTTTCCTTCGAGCGAATCACTGCCAAACGCTGCTTTGGCCGCTGCCTTCATCCCTTGGTATACGCCGTAAGCCGTCGCTGGTGACGGATTGCCCGATGAACCATAAGTAGGAGATGTACCTGTAACATAATCTGTCTCCTGATAAATAATGTTCATATCTTCTTCTGTAGTGCCAACATCCTCGGCTGTTATGTAACGTCCATTCAAGCCCTGTATGTATCTTCCAAAAGCACGGAACATCGCTTCATTCTTATCCTTCTTGGGATCCCCTATAATTACTGTTTTCCCACCGCCTAAATTTAGGCCAGATACTGCATTTTTGTACGTCATCCCTTTCGCTAATCGAAGCGCGTCAACAATCGCTTCCTCTTCTGTAGCATAGGTCCACATCCGTGTTCCACCCAGCGCCGGCCCTAATGTAGTGTCATGAATGGCGATGATTGCCTTTAATCCTGATGCTTTATCCTGACAAAATAACAGTTCCTCGTAATCGTCCTGCTCGAGTGTTGCAAACAATTCCATTCTTAATATCCCCTATCTCTTTGTTATATTCCAGATGTTGGTTGTTACTCTTACCTCTCAAAGTATTGTAGCAGAATGTGTCGTAAAACAAAAAGAACCACGTCACCCTTAAAACTTTCAATGGATGACGTGGCTCTTATATGAATGCTACTGCACCGAACAGAGTGCAATTGTCAAAATGCGTTACAGCTTAGCAATTGTTTCTGTAAGAACAGGAACGATTTGCGATTTACGGGATACTACACCTCTGAGAAGTGCTTTATTGTCATCAAGCTTAACATTGTACGCCGTTTCTACTGCACCTGCAACACGACCCAGAGCCAGACCCACAGAATCGTTATTGAGGATATCTGTAACTACAAACAAAAACAGATCCAATTCTTTTTCAGCAATAATGGAAGTAAGTGCAGTTTCCAGTTCAGCTTGTTTGGAGAGAACATCATTAACATCCACCGCGTTCACTTGAGCGATTTCAACTTTGTATTCACCCATTTTGAATTCCTTTGCATCCAAGGAAATTAGTTGAGCGATACTCTTGTCGCTAAGATCAGCTCCAGCCTTCAGCATGTCGAGACCGTAGCTTTCAGCATCTACACCAGCGATTTCAGCAAGCTCACGTGCTGCAGCTACATCTTCCGCAGTGCAAGTTGGTGATTTAAACAGCAAGGAATCAGAAATGATCGCAGACAGCATCAATCCGGCGATTTCTTTAGGAATAGCAACTCCGTTTTCTTTATACAACTTGTTAAGAATAGTAGCTGTACAGCCTACTGGCTCAGCACGATAGTATAACGGATGTGCAGTCTCAAAGTTTGCGATCCGGTGATGGTCGATAACTTCAACCACGCGCACTTGATCAATGTCATTCGCACTTTGTTGGCGTTCGTTATGGTCAACAAGAATAACCTGATTTGCTTCACCAGCTACGTTCTCTACCAGACGAGGAGCAGCGACTCCGAAATGATCAAGCGCAAATTGCGTTTCACCACTAACCTCGCCCAGACGAACGGCCTCAGCATCCCAGCCCAATTCCTTTTTGAGTGCAGCATAAGCAATTGCAGAACAAATGGTATCCGTATCCGGATTTTTGTGTCCAAAAACCAAAGTTTTTTCCATTTCCAATCTCCTTACTATGTTTTAGTGAGATTAATATACCATACATTGATAGCGGCTTCCAGATTGTGTGGTTTGAAAAATGCTTTATCGGCATTCAATTAGCCTCTTCTAAGTTGTTCACGCCCTAGTCTTTGGAAGTGGTACCGGCTTGTCCTCCCCATGCAGTGGCTCATTATCCGAGAAAAGGTCCGGATTCTCTGTCAGCATCTGGCTTAGAATATCCGTCGTTTCTACCGTCCCACATACCCTGACTAACGCGTCTCCAAAGTTACCCTTGCGCATGGCACCGCCCTCTTCAAGCTCACGCTCCACCTTCCAAAAATGCTCCGACCAAGAGAGGCCACAATGTCTGCGAGAAGGCACCATGATTTCATCTCCTCCCGGCGTCACCGTATATAGCTCCTCATGGGTATCCGTCATTCTGCCTGGAATATCGACCCACTCTTCAATGCCATGGATGAACGTATTCCGCCGAAGATCGACTCCCAGCAGTACAATTTCCGCTTTTCGATCAAGTAGCTTGCCCCATGCTGAACCACGGGCGCACGGCGTATCCCAGCGTTCATCCCCCGTAGTGAACTCCTCAGCATCTGCACCTAAAGCCGCTACAGAATGCGTCGGATGCCAAGAGCGAATAACACCTGGACGTTTACGGAATAACTCCGGTAATATCCCTACACAAGATGGGGAATCTTGAACAGAGAACCTTGGATTGTCTGCATTAATATAAGCCCATGTATGAGTTGGCAATACGAGCAGTCCGTCCTTCATATATTCACTGAGTACATCCAGTACTGTGTTCGCGCCTCCATCTACTTCCCCAATGCTTTTTAAAGAGGAATGGACCAGAATAGTCCCGTATGGATCAAGCTTTAGCTCCTGCAATTGTTTCATCAAGCTAGTTGTTGTGTGCATTGTACGCTCTCCTTATGTATGAACTGGATTTTATGATGCATAAACATCTACTTGCAAAAATCGTATTTTACTATTAAAATTATAGCAACTTAATAATACTCACTAAATCTTTTAAAGATCACAATATAACTTACTCACATTTAGCATTAACACGGAGGTAATTACACATGACATTAACATTAAAAGGACTACATCACGTATCCGCAATTACAGGTAAAGCGCAAGAAAACTTTAGGTTCTATACCGAAGTACTTGGACTGCGTCTCATTAAAAAGACAGTAAACCAGGATGATATTTCAGTGTATCATTTATTCTATGGTGATGAGAAGGGTAATCCCGGAACCGAATTAACTTTCTTCGAACTCCCGATGGCGGGCCGCAACCGTGCAGGCAATAACAGCATCTCCGCGCTCTCCCTTCGAGTGCCAAATGATGCTGCACTTACCTATTGGGAGCAGCGTTTCACCGAGCTTAACGTAGAGCATGAAACGATTCAAACAATCGGTGGCCGCCAGGCTTTAGCCTTCCGTGATCACGAAGGGCAACGTTTCATTCTAGTATCCGACGAAAATGATAATGGTGTTGCCGGTGGCATCCCTTGGGCTAAAAGCCCGGTACCTGCTGAATATGGGATTGTTGGTCTAGGTCCCGCACATCTTACAGTAGAAAGTGCAGAACATACGGCGGTTGTACTGGAGCAATTGCTTGGCTTCCGCCGCAAAGGCACTTATCCTTCAACCATTGCGGGCCAGCCAGATGTGATTGTATTTGAGACTGGAGAAGGCGGATCAGGTGCAGAGGTTCACCTAGAGGAACGTAATGATCTAGAGCAGGAACATTTAGGACGAGGTGGTGTGCACCATGTCGCATTCCGCGTGGATAACGAGGAGGAATTGAAGCAATGGGTCGAGCATATACGCACAGCTCAGCTTCCTAACTCCGGATTCGTGGATCGTTTCTACTTCCGCTCCCTTTATTTCCGTGAGCCTAACGGCATTCTTTTTGAGCTAGCTACAGACGGACCAGGCTTTGCAACAGATGAGCCAATGGAAAGTTTGGGCGAATCTCTTGCACTGCCACCATTTCTGGAATCGAAACGCCAGCAAATCGAAGCTTATCTGAAGCCGCTGGATACTCGGCAATAAGATTCTTCAGCTCACTTAATAAAAGGTGTGAGTCGCTGATGCGCTCACACCTTATTTTTTATTGAAGATCCGTTGTCTTGCCTACAATGTCTAAGAGCTCCGACAGAACTCGAATTTCGTATTTCGGTTGAACACCCGACGTATTCTCTTTACCGAGCGGGTTAAACCAGCAAGTATCGATCCCATAATTGATTCCGCCTTGAATATCAGAGGTTAAGGAGTCCCCTACAATCAGTACTTTTTCCTTATCCGAAATCCCCAATTTGGCAAAAGCATAATCAAAAATCCCTGTCTCCGGCTTCTGACAACCAGCCTCCTCTGAAATAATGATCTGCTCAAATGTTTCACTAAGCGGTGATCCTTGGATTCTGGAAGTTTGCACTTCTTTAATTCCGTTCGTAATAATCGCTAATCGACAGCCGGCAAGCTCCTCGCACAGCTCGATCGCTCCCTGGATCAGAAAGGTTCCCTCGCCTAAGAAACGTAGATACGCTTCACTAAACGCCTCAGGATCTAGCTCCAGCGCATTCGCAGCGAATAACCGATTAAACCGTTCCACGCGTAATGCAGCAGAACTAATCTTCCCCTGCTCCAAATCACGCCACAGCGCATGATTAATCTCCTGATAACTGGCAGCATAATCCTCAGCACCTGTGGGCATCCCAACATGTAGAAATGCGTTAGATAACGCGTGACTTTCTGCCATTCCGTAATCAAACAGTGTATCGTCAGCATCGAATAAAATAACGTCGTATTTCATAAATATCCCCCAAAACTCTTTTCTCAAAAAGGTACTACAGTGATACAATCAAGTCAACTTATCAGTCAGACGACAAAAATTTACTTTTTTAAGGTAGTTTTAAGCGAATTGTGTTATTTTAAAAAGAAAACGGTGGTGAGCGTCATATTATACGTTTTATCGTTTCTAATGTCTTTTTCTATCGTCTACTTTCTAATTCCGCCGCTCGGCAGACTAGCTTTCCGACTCGATTTTGTGGACAAGCCTCGTCAGGACGTTGAGCGTAAAATTCATAGAGAGCCTATACCGCTTACGGCCAGTTACGCCATATTCATTGGATTCTTCATTACCTATCTGGTATTTGCCCGTGAATTCTCCATGGAAACCGTCGCGCTGTTTGCAGGGGGCGTACTACTGCTGACCATAGGTACCATAGATGATTGGTACAAAACAAAAGGTAAGGATTTCCCGGCACTGCCCAAAATGATTGTGCAGGTTAGTGCGGCTGTTCTTGTTTATCTTTCCGGCAACGCATTTACAGGCTTCTACAACCCATTCTCAGGGGATTATATCGTTCTACCCGTTGTATTACAGTTTCTATTGACGATTATCTGGATCTTCGGCGTAACCACTGTCATTAATTTCTCGGATGGTATGGATGGTTTGGCTGGCGCCTTAACTGCTATTTCGGCCATAACACTATTTATTGTCGCATTAACTAAGGGGCAATCCTCTTCTGCGATTATGGCGATTGCACTCGTCGGTGTCACCATTGCTTATCTGCGCTATAACAAACCGCCTGCCAAAATCTTTATGGGCGACGCCGGGGCTACCTTTCTAGGTTTCATCCTTGCGGTGATCGCACTCGACGGTGCGTTTAAGCAAGCTACGGCCCTGTCGCTGTTCATCCCGATTCTGGCGCTGGGCGTTCCGATCTTCGACAATATTTTTGTCGTCGTCAAACGCTTTATCCAAGGCAAGTCCATTTATCAGGCCGACGCTACCCAGGCTCATTACCGCCTGCTTCGTGCAGGTTTGAGCCAGAAGCAAGTCGTTGCCGTGTTATGCTTGATCAGCGTTTGTCTATCCTTATCCTCTATCATTCTGTTGTTGATCGAGACTTGATGTATTATTTGCGGATTAGTATCGTACAAGAACAATCGCATCGGCTAGTCCATTGAAGTAATAAAAACGAGCAAGTTTCCAATCTGGAAACTTGCTCGTTTCTTGTTTGAAGTTCATACTTCTTCAAGCCCATAACTCTGCAACCAAACACATCATCTCATCTGTCGCTTTCTTGCGTAAACTCGGCTAACCTACGGTAAATTCCTATAATTTCCTCCATAGGCATCCTCACTAATCCACTGGAAGAGGGAGCTACAAATTCACGTACACCGTCTACCTTCGGAGGTACATCCCCTTGAAATCCCCAGTTTGCTTTAGTCCTACGACTAAACTCTGTATATACACCTTTTCCTACAAAACAGGCGACCTGTGGGCGATACAATTCCAGCTTGGAGCGAAGCAATTCGCGGCCCTCATTATATTCCTCACGGGTAATATCGTCGATTCCGCGTGTAGGCCTGGAAACAATATTCGTAAAACCATAACCCAGCTTAAGTAGTTCCCCGTCCTCAGACGCGTCGTATAGCCGAGGAGTAAGTCCTGAATTGTGCAAGATTCTCCAGAAATTATTTCGTGGATTCGCGTAATGGTGCCCCACTTCACCTGAACGAATACTCGGGTTAAAACCAATAAATACAATCTGTAATCCGTGATCTAGGTGATCTGAAATTCCATCCATGTGAGTATGCCTCCTAACCAAACGTTGTTCTAATTCTACAATGGGGTATACACATTAAGACAGGAAGCCGGAATTGGGTCCGCCAGCCATACCTCATTACCCGCACAATAAAAAGTTACACCCATTTGACCAGCGCTAATCGTATCAACAGTCAGTAGAATCAATTTCCCTCTGCGGCTTCCGGCCAGACTGGCAAAATGTGTCCCTTCGGATAAATGAACATATTGGCGTCCCATTGATTGGAGTCCCTCTTCCAAAATAACTGAGAGAACGCCAGTATGAGTTCCGTGATAAAGCGTAGATGGCGGAGTTCCCGGATCATAGGAAATTTTGGTATGACTATGCCCGTACCGAGCTTTGATTCGATCTCCATTGATTTCAAATCGTTGCTTCTCGCAGCCTGCAACCACTTGCTGAATATCTCCCACAGTCACCTCAGACCATCTAGGAGCTTTCACAAGTACGGACAACAAATCGTCCAATGTACAGGAACCATCCTCAGGATCCAAAATAAGGCCATACTGCTCTGGAGTATGCCGGAGCAATTTAGTCATAAATTTACTTAACGACACTTCTGTAGCATTGCTTAACATTATATTTCTACCTCAATTCATAACTCATTTCTATTCTATTCTCTACAGCCGTGGATCTACAGGATCAGACTCCAAAGACAGCGCAGCAAGCACACATTCATGTACGCGTTCTATCGGCTCTTTACGAATAAAACGTTCCACCGATTCCCGGCTAAGCGCACATTCCATTAAGGCATTTCGCTCTTTTTTGCTTGTTTTGCGCTGCTTGAAGCGTTCAAGATTGTCCGGCTGTAAATAATCTATTCCATAGATAATATGCAAATATTTACGCCCTCTCACCTTGAGTGCAGGCTGAACCAGTTTATCTCCATTACGTGTTATAAACGTTTCCGGTTTGATAACAATCCCTTCATGCCCATCCTCCGTCATCTCTTCCCACCAACGGATTATCTGTTCCTCGTCCGCTTCATTACAAACCGTGCGGTATTCAGTCTCCATAAATAAAGGTGACAACTCCGCTAGTTCACGATTATGCTCCATATGCCAAAGATGGCTGTGCTCAAAGAAAGTTTGTCCGCTATGCGCAAGCGTGTGGAAGGGAGCAATCTTAATCCCCTCTAATCCACTTACGTCCCAGCAATACTTTTGGAAAGCTTCCTTAAAAAGATGAGCATTCTGGAGCTTCTCCTCCATTTCCTGTATCCACGAGGTAACATCTCGCCCTGATCTTTCAGCCTCACGCAGCTTCTCCAAAAGATGCTCCCGATCTAACAGTGCTGCTTCAGCCACATGTGCATATTGGGAGGAAATCAGCTCACGCGCTTTCAAGTTCCACGGTACGATCTCCGCATCTAGGAGCAGCAAATCCGTGTTATTTTTCGCAAAATAATTCGCCTGCACGAGATCCGCGTTCAGCCTACGTAACACTTCAGATTCAGTATCCCTGTCAAAAAAAGCTCGGCCAGTACGTGTATAAATCGTGCCTAACGACGGCCTGCCCACATATGGTAATGCCGCCTCTTCATCCCGGAATAACAATAGGATGGCCCGGCTGCCCATATGCTTTTTCTCCGCGATCATTGTCTTCACACCTTGTGCGCGGAAATAAGCAAAAGCTTCACGCGGATGCTCCAGATAGTTCTCATCTATAGACACTGAAGGCGGCGGACTCATGGTCGGTGGGATATATACCAGTTCCTCAAGTGGAACCGTAAAGTGGGAGACCGTGTCTATGGCCGCTTTAACGAATTCTCCGCGCGCAGTTATTTCACCATAAAGGTCAGTCTGGACTGAGTAGCCTTCCACGAATTTACGCAGGTTAGGCGGTGAGAATCTCCCCCGCTCCCAACGTATTAACGGACTGTCCGGATCACCTGCATAATCGCGTTTCGCTTTAACACTAACAAATTTTCCTTCAGGGTAACGGTACGCAGTTAAAGATCCGCCAAATACAGCACCCTGGTCGATGTTCACTGTATTTTTTACTACGGTTGGGAAAGGTCTAGGATCATGCCCCCAGACGATGATCTCCCCAGATTCGTGTTCGACATACCATTCTTTCCTTACAGGAGCACCCTTGCCATCCATTCCATCAGTGTCCCCATATCGGCAGAAGTCCTGAATCCGTTTGGACTGCTTGCCGATAAATTCATCGCTAATTCCGGCATGGGTAACTACGACCCGCCGCACGCCATTGCGGCCAAACAACAAGTGGCTAGGCGCGGACAAAAGAAACTGTTTAAGTTCATCCCTAAGCCTTTTTGCTTCCTCATCGCCTGCTTCTAGCGCAAACGCCTCCAGCTCAGCGGCGATATTCTCGTCTCCGTGACTTAATGTAACTTTGCGACCATCCAGGTAGCGGGCGATTTTCCAGCCATGGTTGCTGTCGATCATGCGGGCGATTCCAGCATCTACATGCTTTTTCCAAAACCTCATCGTCTTCAGCGATTCCGGGCCCCGGCTCATCACATCCCCCACAGAAATTAACTGCCTACCCTCGGGGTGTTTGTACAATCCTTTCTCGTCTTCCTTATATTCCAATCTTTCGAGTAGCTCGATCATCTCTTCATAACAACCATGAATGTCGCCGATTATATCAAGTCCTTTATCGATTTCAACCCAAAGCGGGTTCTGCTTACGTTCAAAAAGTACTGACTCCGTATTTTTCAAAAAATAAGTCGAGGCAAAGCCCTCGTCCTTAACACTCCGTAGCGAACGCTTGAACTGTCCATATTGTTGCTTGACCCGCTGGCGTCCTCGTGGATGCTCACGCTGTACATCCCGCTCCAGCAGCGTTTCCTCTGTAACATCGAGCACCCAGGCCATACATGGAACATTATACTTATCTGCTAAATCTAAATATTGCTTACGGTATTCCTCTTGCAGATGTGTAGCATCCACCACCGTCAGTTTTCCAAGTCGGCAGCGCATGGCAATGACTGAATTCATTGCTTCAAAGGCTAGACTTGAGAGCAACTGATAATCATTAAAAATAATATCTGCTTCTTCGCGGGGACGATTCTTCCAATCCATAAAATCAGTGTCGCCAAGCATGCTACGGAAATCATCCGATGAGACGATTTCTGTCTGCAACAACGTGCCTTCATCTACTAATCTACGCAGTAAAGTACTTTTGCCGCTATTGGAGGGACCCACCAATACAATAATTCCTGCATGCGGAAAAAGAATGGTTCGTTGCTTTTCTTTTTGCTCTTCTGTAGTCATTACACTGCTCCCTCCTTCCTAAATATCGCCATCTGCGTCGGGTATCCAAAAGCGTCAGAACCCTCGCCAATTCCTTTAAAATCAACCGAATAATCAAAGGAGCTCGTCCAGCGCATACACCACTCGGAGAACTCTGCTCGTCCCCATTCAAAACGGTGATCACTATGCCGCATTTCTTCCGATTCCATCTCATACACCTCGTTATACTCCTTGTTCGGTGTAGTCAGGATCAATACCTTAGGACTATATTCCGCCAGAATAGTCTCCATCACTCGAGCCAGCCTATATTCGTCGATATGCTCAATAACCTCACATAGAATCATAATATCCTTGTTCCGCAGCGATTCATCGAAGTAGAACAAAGAACCTGTAACAGGCGTCGGCACGGTAACTCCTTCTCGGTCTTCAAGCTTCGAGAAGCGGTCTATTGCGCGTAACTGTGAGTTTGCCGAAGGCTCAACCGCCCAAATCTGCTTAACGCCCGGCACACTTCCGAGTCTTGCCGAAAGTTTTCCTTCACCGGAACCAAAGTCAACAATACTACTCTTGAAGGCCAACCCTTCTACTGTTTCTGCAATCGCCGCATAACGCAGATCATTTAATCTAATTTTAGGCTCAGCTGAAATCTCAGCAGGAGTAATAGCCACTTTTTCAGAAGAAGGGGTGGATTCCTCACCATCAAATTGCTTAATAAGATTAGCAAATCGTAGTGACCGCTTGAGAATTAACGCACGCAACGGATGACTATCCAACCAACCTTCGCCATAACGCCTGATTTTTTCAATCTCATCATCACTGATAAAATAATGCTTATCATCATCTAATGCCGGAATCAGAATGAACAGTTGACGAAGGGCCGTTTGCAGCGTCTGTTCTCCCCGCAGCCTAATGTATCGTGCAGAACTGCGGCTTTTTAAATCAAAAGAATACACTGCATCTCCTCTTTCAAGCTCAAGCTCGTAGCCAAGTACATGAAACAGTTCCTCAATCGTGTGATCAGGCAGGTTCGATGCTACTGGGCCAAAGGACAGCTCCAATTGAAATTTGTGATCTACCCAAGGCAAAAATACTTCCTTAGGCTTTCCATTAAGAGCTGTACCTAGCGCTGGACGGATATAAGAGCAGAACCGGCTGCTCGTAACAAACTCCCGATCGTTAATATATTGTGTGATGTCATTATGAGCTGTATTTCCTTTAACTAGAGCTATTGGATCTGGTGTGACATAGATAACGGCCTCTGTCTCTTCGTCGGAAGCTGCAGTGAATACTATACGCACTCTAGCTTCTTTATCGCTCCTGTCATATAAATTATGCGGGTTTTTAGCCAGCAGATGGGACAACATCCCTGCTCCTGACCCCGTCGCCTTGATAATCAAATGCATAGGCTTCATCTCTCCTTAATTAACAATTATTGAATTGTGAACTTACCAGTTCCATTGCCCCGTTTCTCCCCAGACCTCTATCAGTGCTGATCGGAACAAGACATCTAACGCTTCATCCATAACACCAACACTCTGTTCAAAAGCAGAAGCAACCGCCTCGTAATGAGCAATTCTCTCCTCCAAATAAGTATTGATAACATCCAAGCGCGGCTCCAGATTTAGTTCATCACCGGACATTTTACGAGATAACAGGTTCTGCACGGCTTCCTGTAATTCTGAACCTTGTGGAATCAAATCCTGTACAAGCACATTAAAATCGAGCGGAGGCACTTCGTTGTATTTTTCAATCCAAGCGCATGCTAAGAGTGGTCTTAATACGTAAAAATATTTCTTAATTTTAACCTCACTGCCTTGCAGATAATCCCGGTAATTTCCTCGCGCCATGTTCAAATAGTGGTAAATGCATGATTTTGGCGAAAAGCTTTGTGGCGAGAGTTCACGGATACTTTCGGCTACAGCGTATTTTTCTTCATAGCGAATCGGTGATTCTAACCATTCCAGCAGAGGCGGATTAGATTTCCGAAATAGATTAAGCCCCTTCTTCAAGTCCCAACCGTTAATATCAAGCATGTCACTGATCGGCCGTTCTATTACATCCCTGTGCTCAAAAATAGATAAATATGCCTCAGGTCTTCGTATGTATAAGAATCTAACATCATAATCACTATCTTTGGATGGAAATCCCCAAGCCCGGCTCCCCGATTCACACGCATACAAAATGCGGACTTGTTCTTCAGATTCAATGGTCCGAAGCTGCTGAATGATCGATTGATGTATTTCCGACATATTAACCCCTCCCTTAAACCTTCTAAATATGCAAAAAAGGCCATGGACTCCATCGTCCATGGCCGGGCTTCACCTAAATACAGAACTCCTTACCGGTTAATATAGCGTTGTTGATTCACCGGAAATGAATACACTGATTCTAAGGCTGACCTGTAAGCCAAGGTAACAGATGGACGCAAATATGGATAAGCATTATACGATGGCTGATTATTCATATTGTTATTCATCTGTCCTTACCCCCAAGTCAAATTATATTTTATTCAGTACCATTTCATCCTTAACCTATCTCCAAAAGCATAATCCAACTATCCAGTTTCTGTCAACCAGTAGTCTTTTTCTGTAATCTTTTACTTACCTTATTTTTAGCTTATTTCAGCAACGCTTTCAATTCAGGCGTCATATCGGACGCTTTTAACATAACGAAATCACTATAACCCTCCTTATACAGCAGCTTCACAATGTAGTTGCCATTCTCAACTCCATAATTGAAACGATGATCTAAAATATCCGTTAATAGTGCCTTATCCTTCGTAACAACTGTACGATTCTTTTCACGTGCAAGCACTACTCTTTGTTCAGGACTCGTAGGATTCTTAGGTGTTTGCTTATCCATAAAGTCGTCTTTTACAATCTCTGCCGATTGGATATCTTCAGCTGTTATTCGTATTTTATCGGCATAGCCTTTTTCGTTCATCCACTTTTCAAGCTCATGGAAAGAAGACTTCCACGGAAAATAATAACCATAATCTGTAGAAACTTGATTACTGTTCTCTTTTACCTTTACCTCTACTTGGATATTAGCCACATCAGGTTTTCCGTCCTTATCTATCTGTACTTCGTAGGACATATTCGAAATTTCGCGTTTGATAATCTCTTTTAGCTCTGAAATTTCCTGAGGATCAGAGATGGCTACTTTTTTATTCCTGTTAGTAACCCACATATAATCCAGGTCTTTGTCTAAGAGAGCTAAATTATACTTTTCATACTTGTAAGCTTCGGTATCCTTAACCGCCTTGAGCTCTGATTCAAACCCCTTATTAGGGATCCAGTATTCCCTCACTAGCTTGTGACCGTTCTCCAATTGATAGGCGATGGTAAAATATTCATAAGCGTATTGTTGTGAAGTATGTTCTGGACGTACCGCAATTACCGCTTGATGAAGTTTACGGACAGCTTCTATATAATCTTTATCATCGGAAAAAGGGTCCTGCCCCATATAGGGTGTAGTAGTGTACAAATCATCCGTGGGGGTATACCAACGGTAGTTAGATCCCATATACACACCACTAATCTTATCACCGGAAGGTAATCTAGCTTCATACCCGGTAACACTTGATATCGGGATATACAGAAGTAACCCCAGCATTACTGCATAAACCGCAAACTCTGCTAACACTTTACGCGTCATAATCTGCCATGTTTTCCGAATAATCATTTCCGCAGCAACATAGCCGATAATGGCTCCAATGGCATATCCACTAATTACCCAGCCCATTTGCTGTTGCTTCATTTGTGCAAAATAATTCCCGGAAATAAGCATAGTACATAACATAACCCCTGCTTTAAACAGCGGGTTGAAATATCCAAAAGCAATAGCCTGACCCGCTTTTTCCGTATTACGTTTACGGTATAACAGGTAGGATAATCCAATAAATAAAAGGGACAATACTCCATAAATCCACAATTCTGTATTGGTAAATGGTTTGCCGGTAAAATAATACACGATATGAACAAACGGAGACCACATCTGCAAACTAGAATCACGGAAGTTTACATTTGCATTTGCATAACCATAAAGATACATGACTAAATGGCTATTGATTAATGAGATCAGTACAACAGGAAGAATAAGCAAAATATAAATGATAATTCCCTGAAGAATAGATTGGCCCGTGCATATTCCCACAAAAACACTAAAGCAGAAGAGGAACAAAGTCAGAATACTAACTGTGATACACCATTGCCAAATATCTGCGCCCTGAAAAATATAAAAATTACCACTCCATCGCTTAACAACCGCAACCACCCCTGCAGTTAACCAAACCGGCACCAACAGTAAGGTAAGTCCACTTGTCAGATGAGCCGTAAATAAATGCTCTCTGCGTAAAGGCAGGCTATGCCATAGATCTGATGGAGATTTTGCCTGAAGGTATCGGAATAAAAAGAGTCCAGCAGCAACAGGGATCGTAATAATGAACAATGCTTGCACATTACCAGAGATGCGGAATAAATGATCGATTTCCTGCGGTTTTGCATTTGGATCGATACTCATAAACAGCTGCAATGGAAGTGCGAACATTAGGCCAAGTGCATATATAATCCCTATCCAGCCATGCTGGCGGAAATTCTGGCGAATAATACTGCTATTAAAGTAGTATCGGCTGCGCGTCATATCCGACATCCCCCATTTCATAAATAAAGATCTCTTCTAACGTTAATGGAAGCAAATCGAATACGTATGGCTCGTACACTTGAAAAGCCGCTTTAATTCGCTCACGATCCCCTTTTACTATGTACAGGTTCACGCTCCCCCGGCGTTCTTGATGTAATATTTGCAGCTTCGCTGCTAACGGAATTTCATGCCGTTCATCCCGGAAGGCCACTTGAATCTTATGTGTATCCGCCTTAAGATCATCCAGATCCTTCTCAATCAGCATCTTCCCACCATGCATAATCCCAACATGATCACACAGATCTTCGATCTCACGAAGATTATGTGAAGAAATGATTACCGTCAGCTCGCGTTCAGCAACCTCCTGAAATAGCAGGTTTTTGATCTGGCGTCGCATTACCGGATCTAACCCGTCAATCGGCTCATCCATAATAAGCACATCCGGCATACAGCTTAAACATAACCAGAATGACGCTTGCCGCTGCATCCCTTTGGAGAAACGACTAAGCTTGCGCTTCTTATCGAGCTGAAAGACGTTCCCCAAATCATCAAAACGCTTCTGATTCCAGCTCGGATAGATCGAGCGATAGAAGGCTGCCATTTGCAGCATGGTGGATTGCGGAAAAAAGTAAGGAGAATCCGGCATAAAAATAACCCTTTGCTTAGTCGTCGGATGTTCGAATACCGCTTCACCATCCACCTTCACGGTCCCTTTATCTGGAGAGAAAATGCCTGCCAAGGTCTTCAGCAGCGTAGTTTTACCCGCGCCATTAGAGCCGAGCAGCCCATAAATCGTCCCTTTACGTACCGTTAAAGAGATATCGTCTACTGCCTTCTCCCCTTGAAATAACTTACTGACGCCTCGAATCTCAATCATCACTTTTCCCTCCTTCTCTCTGCTTCTCCACTTGCTCATACAATGAACTAATCTCAGCTGCGGTGAACCCAAGGTATACCGCTTCCGCCATCAGTCTAAGCAACTCAGCACGTACTTCGGCTTTTTTAATCTCATTCTGTTCTTTTTTCATTGGGGCTACAAAACTCCCTTTCCCCTGCAGTGAATAGATATACCCCTCACGTTCCAATTCACGGTAAGCCTTCTGAATCGTATTGGGATTCACGGTTAGCTGTTGGGATAATGTCCTTACCGAAGGCAGTTGTTCATCAGTCTGCAAAATACCATGTAAAATCATCTCCTTGACCTTATCGGTCAGCTGCTCATAAATCGGCTTGCGACTGCGAACGTCCAATTCGAACATAACCATCCTCCTTTCACTGTCTTCCCTTAGTTCATGATGATGTGTATTAACTGTACTACTATTATTAATACAGTTCAATCTTTATGTCAACGCAAAAACCCCCACAGTTATAAAAAACTGTGGGGGTTTTTTCTCATGAATAGACACTTTATTAGCCTGAGGCGGTATTCATACTCTCGTCTCTTGATTCAGAAAAATTCGAGTGCGCTCCTGCTGTGGATGATCAAAAATCTGCTCTGGTGTTCCAGACTCCGTAATCTCACCATTGTCCATGAAAATCACACGATCAGCCACATCACGAGCAAAGTTCATCTCATGAGTGACAACAATCATCGTCATATTCTCCTCAGCAAGTTGACGGATGACGCGTAGTACCTCACCCGTGAGTTCAGGATCAAGCGCGGAAGTAGGTTCATCGAACAATAGAATATCAGGATTGAGCATTAATGCTCTCGCAATAGCAACCCGTTGCTTTTGTCCACCCGACAGCTTTGCAGGATACACATCCGCTTTTTCAGCAAGTCCAACCTTAGAAAGTAAGTTCTCGCTTCTAGCCGTAATCTCCTTCACGCCCTCCCGTTTCAACATCCTTGGAGCTAGCTCTAGATTGCCTCGCACCGTTAAATGTGGAAATAGGTTAAAGTGTTGAAACACCATTCCCATGGACGCCGTGATCTCACGAATACTTGCTCCATTAGCGTATTTTCCATTCTCCACGAGCGGCTTGCCTTGGATGAAGATGCTTCCACCCGTAATTTCCTCTAGATGTACTAGACTACGCAGCATCGTACTCTTACCTGAACCTGAAGGCCCGATAACAGCGACGGCTTCTCCCGCCTGGATATTGAAACTAACCTTCTTCAACACATCCAATTTGCCGAAGGATTTCTGTAAATCACTTACTTCTATCATGTTACTCATATTCAGACAGTCCCTCTACTCGAATTTAAAACGTTTCTCCAGTGCTTTGAAGAATAAAGTGAGCACCAGCGTCATCAGTAAGTAAATCACTCCCGCCACTACAAAGGGGGTTACAGTAAAGTCTCGATTTACTGCTGTTTTGGCATAGTTCAGTAGCTCAGGTACAGCAACGGCATACAGCAGAGCCGTATCTTTGACCAAGGAAATCGATTCATTGGCCACGGCTGGCAAAGCTACCCTAAACATTTGAGCTAGAATTACCTTGCGCAGCGTTTGCCATTTACTCAGTCCGAGTACTTTGGCTGCTTCATGCTGCCCTTTATCAATGGAGAGCATACCCCCACGGAAGATCTCCGCGAAATAAGCCCCATAGTTAAGAATAAACCCAAGACTCGCCGCAACGAAGCGGTCCATGACCAGATATTCCCCGATGACCGGAATCTGTGGTAAACCAAAGCAAAAAAATAACAATTGCAGTAAAAGTGGTGTTCCCCGCATGACATAGATATAGGTATGTGCAATCCAAGCCACGGGCTTGATCACACTCTTCGCCATCAAAGTGACTAGGAACCCGAGCGGAATCGACACCAAAATAACGATAAGAAACAATAAAATAGTTGTACGCGCGCCTTCTAACATCGGCCCGGAAATTTGTATTATATAATCCATTTTCATTTCTCCAATAAACTCTATATATTGACCTTCTATTTCAATACCTTATTCTCACCAAACCACTTCGTGGAGATCTTCTCAGCCGTTCCGTCGTTGTTCATTTCATCCAAAGCCTTTTGAAGTTCTTCCAGTAGTGCCTCATTGCCTTTCTTAATTCCAATACCGTACTGCTCAGGAGCAAGCGATTCATCTAGTAGCTTAAAGGTATTAGGCTCTTTTGACATATAATATCTGGCTACCACTTCATCAATGACTACACCGTCCAGGCGCTTAGTCTTCAAATCTGTGAGCGCTAGCACATTATCCGGAAATTCCGAAAGATTAGCAATTTGGTCTTTAATCGGATTAGCATTTAATGCATCGGCAGCGGAGGATAGACTTTGAAGTCCTACCTCTTTACCAGCCAAATCTTCAAGCTTGGAAATAGAGGAATCCGCTAATACGACTACAACCTGACTATTCTCAAGATAGGGCTTAGTGAACACTACCTTTTCCTTACGCTCATCTGTGATGGTATAACCATTCCAAATCATATCAATGCGCCCACTATTCAGTTCTGACTCCTTAGCTGACCAGTCAATAGGCTGAAAAGTGATTTCTTTGCCCATTTTCTCAGCTGCAGCTCTTGCATAGTCAATATCAAACCCAACAATTTCATTACTCTCATCTCTAAAGCCCATCGGAGCGAACTTATCATCAATCCCGATCACCAGCTTTCCATCCTTGCTCCCAGAAGACGAACAGCCTGATAAAGCTGCAATAACCATGATCATAAATAAAACTAAAAGTGCATTTTTCTTCATCTCTTTTATCCCCCATCGTTGACACAGTGCTGTGTGCTTTAGTTCGCTAATACGTTATCAGAGTATCATGATAACATGACAAATTAACTACGTCGATAGATTAGAGAAGCCTACATGTGTCAAATCTACAAAGATTTCAGACAACAAAAAAAAGACGACAGATCAAATCTGCCGTCTCAACAATATGAATGATTTAATTTCACTATCAGATTTAGCGCTTATCGTTCCAAAAATTGTTAGGCTCCATATCTGAAGTAATAATATGAAACGCATAGCCTTCTTTCTTCAGCGCCGCTAGGATGCGTGGAAGAACTTTAAGTGTAGCCTTTTGATCATGCATTAGAATCACCGGGCTACTCTTCTTCAGACTATGAACTTCTCTCATAACCGTATTATAAATGGAATTACTATCGTTCTTATATCTCCAATCCTCAGAGTCAACGTTCCAATCCCACAGATGGTACCCTTGAGTTAGTATCTTATCTCTATAAGCTTTTGTTAAATAAGGTTTACTACCATAAGGTGTACGAATCAGTGTTGTACTTTGACCTGTAATCTTCTTCAGAATTGCATTATCGTCATTCATCTCTTTCAACGCAGAAGCTGGAGAAGCATAAAATTTATCTTTCACATGTGTCATGCCGTGCAAAGCAGGTGCATGTCCATCTTTCACTAAGCGTTTCACTTGAGACGCGTGTGCGTTCATGTTATTTCCTAACATGAAGAAGGTTGCCTTCGCATCATACTTCGCCAAGATATCAAGTAGTTGAGAGGTTGTAGCGGATGGGCCATCATCAAAGCTAAGATATACAACTTTCCCCTTTGTGCCTGTCGTCCCTGTAGGTACATTTTGTTGCAAAGCCTTTTTATGTTGATTCACGAATGCAGCATCGTCTAATTTAGCCCCGGAATTGTACACTCTTAATAAAGATTGAGCTGGCTTAAACGAAATTGAAAATCCAAGATGAGAGGTCATCTTCACAGGAACCATCGTTCTACCATTTTCCACAAATGTTTTCAGCGGAATAGTCTTTCCATTAGGGAGAAGAGCTGTTGCATGATCATTCAGCAGTTCGATGGAACCGTTGTTCCCTTGAACATGAATGCCAACACCCTGAAGGGTAAGATTCAGATTCAGTTCTAGGGACAAATCACGCAGTGAAACATAATATGTATCCTTTATCGACACTGCATCAATTTTAGTTAATTTATCGTTCACCCCTAATTTCAGGGATCCTGCTGCACCCGCTGCATTCACTGTATCTATCTCTCGTACCAAACCCGTACATACGAATAATACTACAAATAATAGCCACACTTTCTTTTTAAACATCTCAAAAAATCTCCCATCTCGTATATTTACCTATAACATTATCATAGATTAATAGGTAGAAATTTGAGAGATTGTAACTTAATACAGAATAATTTGTTACCCTTTTTAAGACTTGCAGATATTTCGACAAAATTCGCCAAATACGGATTTCGGCCAAATCCTGTCACACCAACAAAAAATGGTTAAATTCCAATCCTTTTGCACAAAATAGATGTGTCCAAATTAGCAACTTTAGTAAATTATTGAACAAAGTTTGAACAGAAATAAATAACCATTAAACAGCGTGGCTACAGTGATCTTTATCATATCATTAGGAACTTGTAACAAATTGATCACACATATTTAACTTGATCGCCATTATTAAGGTCTATTATGGATTATATGGAAAAATAAGTCTTTTGCTTTCTTTCTCATTAGTTCTTACTATATATGAAGGTAATGATGAGGGTTAATTAATAGAAGTATTGAAGGAAGGAGCTTAAGCATGAACAAAAAGGGACCGTTATACGCTTTATTTCTCAGCCTAATTTTACTCTTGCCAGGATGCAGTTCAATCGCTGTTCTGAATCCGAAGGGGCCGGCTGCGAGAACTCTGTCTGACACGATCATCCTCTCCATTGTTATGATGCTCGGTGTTCTAGCAGTTGTCTACATCTTATATGTCTTTGTACTTTTGAAGTACCGCGCTAAGAAAAGTAATGAAGATTATATTCCTCCTCACGAGGAAGGAAACAAATGGTTGGAGGCCATCTGGATTACAATCCCGATTATTATCGTGGCCTTCCTCTCCGTGGTCACTGTCAAAACGACAGTAGATGTAGAAAACGTTGCAGCGGATTATAAAGATCAGAAACCGCTTGTAATCTACGCTTCCTCCTCCAACTGGAAATGGCATTTCAGCTATCCTGAGGAAGGTATTGAAACCGTAAACTACGTGAACATTCCAGTTCACCGCGCTGTCGAGTTCAGATTGTACTCTTTCGGTACGATCTCAAGTCTCTGGATCCCTCAATTGGGAGGACAGAAATATGCGATGAGTGACATGCTTACCACTCTGCATCTTTCAGCGGATACTGTAGGTTCTTATACCGGAAGAAATGCGAACTTTAATGGTAAGGGTTTTGCCCACATGGAGTTCGAAGCCCTTGCGATGACTGATAAGGACTATCAAGAATGGGTAAAAGATGTTAAAGAAACAGCAGGTCCATTAACTGAAGACGAATTCAAAAATCTTTTGAAAATGGAATATGTCGGACGCAAAACATACACCAACACTCACTTATCCTTTAGCCCTCCTCCGGGAGAACATGGCGACCATATGAGTAATAATGGTAAAGAAATGGATATGGATAATGGAACTATGGAACATCAGGATAATAAAGAAATTCATCCGTCTCCTGCACCATCTAGCGAGACAGAATTTAACAGCGAACCTAATCCAGAACTGGATGAACAGAGCACTACACATGAAGGACATTAGTCCATGTTAATTGAGCAACTTGAAAGGAGCGTTTCCTAATGGATTGGGATAAATTTAAGGTCCATGGCGAACCCCTGATTTACGGGGCTATGGCAAGTATTGTTTTAGCTACAATCGGGATTATCGTCGGCCTAACCTATTTTAAAAAATGGGGATATTTATGGCGCGAATGGTTAACTACCGTTGACCACAAACGTATCGGGGTTATGTATATCCTTGCTGCGCTACTAATGCTTTTCCGCGGCGGCGTTGACGCTATTATGATGAAGCTGCAAACCGCAGCCCCAGACATGAAATTTCTTGACGCACAGCATTACAACGAGGTATTTACAACACACGGCTTGATCATGATCCTCTTTATGGCCATGCCGTTTATTATCGGTCTGATGAACGTTATCGTACCGCTACAAATCGGTGCCAGAGACGTTGCCTTCCCACGTCTTAACGCTGTCAGCTTCTGGCTCTTCTTCTTCGGAGCAATGCTGCTTAACATTTCGTTTGTTATCGGGGGATCACCAGATGCTGGTTGGTCTGCATACTTCCCACTAGCAAGTATAGAGTTCAGCCCAACGGTGGGTAACAACTACTACTCGCTCGCGCTACAAATATCGGGTATCGGTACACTCCTCACAGGCGTTAACTTTATTGTAACGATTCTGAAGATGCGTGCTCCTGGTATGAAGCTGATGAAAATGCCAATGTTTACATGGTCCGTTCTAATCACGAACGTAATTATCGTATTCGCTTTCCCAGTGCTTACGGTTGCGCTCGCTTTGATGATGTTCGACCGGTTATTCGGCTCTCAATTCTTCACGATGGCCAACGGCGGTATGGATATGTTATGGGCCAACCTTTTCTGGGTATGGGGACATCCAGAAGTATATATCGTTGTACTACCCGCCTTCGGTATTTATAGTGAAATTATCGCCACCTTCTCCAAAAAGAACCTGTATGGATATACATCCATGGTCTTTAGTATGTTGATCATCTCCCTCTTGTCCTTCTTAGTATGGGCTCACCATTTCTATACAATGGGTCAAGGCGCTATGGTTAACAGTTTCTTCTCGATTACTACAATGGCCATTGCCGTTCCAACAGGTGTGAAAATATTCAACTGGCTATTCACCTTACGAAAAGGGCGAATATCATTTACGACGCCGATGCTATATTCGCTCGCGTTTATCCCGATCTTTACGATTGGTGGGGTAACAGGTGTCATGCTGGCCATGGCCAGCGCCGATTATCAGTACCATAATACAATGTTCCTGGTAGCACATTTCCACTACGTTCTCATTCCAGGTGCTGTATTCGCCGTTATCGCAGGTTTCCACTACTGGTTCCCTAAAGTATTCGGCTTCCGTTTGAACGAACGTCTTGGTAAACATGCCTTCTGGTGGATTATTATTTCCTTTAACGTATCGTTCTTCCCACTGTTCCTTCTCGGACTTAAGGGAATGACACGTCGACAATACACTTATTCTGCGGATACCGGATTTGGTCCGCTCAGTATGGTCTCGTTCATAGGGGCGATAGGTCTTACAGTCGGATTTGTAATTCTGGTGTATAACATCTACTGGAGTACACGTTATGAACCAAGAGATACAAATGGAGATCCATGGGATGCACGTACACTGGAGTGGGCAACGAAAAGTCCGATTCCAGCTTACAACTTCGCAGTGGTTCCAACCGTAAAAACACGCGATGCCTACTGGTTCTCTAAACAAGACAACGTACCTCTATACGAAGACAAGATTACTAAGATTCATATGCCTAGCAATTCAGGCAAACCATTTATTCTGGGTGTTATCTTCTTCATTGCAGGATTCTCTCTGGTATTCAGTCTCTGGATTCCAGCCATTCTCTCTGGAGTAGGTATCCTCATCGTTCTAGCTGCTATGTCCTTCGATCGGGATCATGGATTCTACATCCCTGCAGAAGAAGTTATTGCTACTGAAAAGAAATTGCGGGGTGAGACAATATGAAAATAGATGCGTCTAAGCCGCTTGAATACTCAACAGAAGAGAATAGTAATAAAATCTTTGGCTTCTGGGTCTTTCTAGGAGCAGAGATTGCACTGTTCGCTACGTTGTTCACTGTTTACTTTGTAATGGTTGACCGTTTTGCCAGCGGCCCTAGCGGGCCGGACCTTTTTGAAATTGGTCCCGTGATGATCGAAACATTACTGCTGTTGACAAGCTCATTTACGATCGGTCTTGCAGTTCATGCTATGCGGCATGGTTACCAGAAAGCTATGATGGTCTTTTTCGGACTAACCCTACTCATGGGTCTCGGCTTCCTTGGTATTGAAATCATGGAGTTTGTCACTTATGTTCACGAAGGGGCTACACTTCAAACCAGCGGATTCCTATCCAGTCTCTTTGTACTGCTGGGAACACACGGAGCTCACGTATCGTTCGGGTTCCTGTGGGGTGCGGCTATCTTAATCCAGTTGAAGCGTCAAGGTATTACTCCGGCTACGGCCAATAAATCCTTTATCTTCTCGCTGTACTGGCATTTCTTGGACGTTGTCTGGATCTTTATTTTCAGCTTCGTCTATCTGAAAGGACTGATGTAGCATGATGAAGCAACTGTTTCCAATTCGCCATGTGATGGGTTTCTTAGCCTCTCTTGTCCTTTCTGTGGCTGCACTTGCTGTAATCTACCTTGATCTATCTAATAGTGCGAACATGGCTATCCTGCTTATTACAGCGCTCATTCAGGCTTCCCTGCAGCTCTTCCTGTTCATGCATATTGGAGAATCAGCTGATACCAAGAAAGAACTCTACCTCAATATCGCCTATGCCTTATTCGTTGGCTTAGTTACGATCTTTGGTACGCTCTTCATCTTCGTATGGGGCTGGTATGCTTAACTCCATTCAATAACACACAAAAGGACGTCTCCAAAGCCTAAATGGCTCTGGGACGTCCTTTTTTTCATTTCGCGTTATAATTTAAATCGCGCTAAAGTCTTCTGCAGATCTTCCGCCAGCACCGCTAAATACTGAGCTGATGCGGACATTTCCTCCATAGCAGACAGTTGCTGCTGACTAGCTGCGCTGGTGTCCTGAACACCCACTGCCCCTTTATTGGATATTGCATTGACCTGTTCCATTGCTGCCGCTACACCTTGTGACTCTAAGGAGACATGTGCAACTGCCTCTCTAATCTCTTCCGTCTGCAGCGTAGCTTCTTTAATAGAACTTTGAATCTCATGAAACGCTTGAGATACGAGCTGACTTTGAGCTACGCCGTGAGAGACTAGCTCGGAGCCGAAAGCCATTGATTCTACTGCTCTTTCAGTTTGCTTTTGAATATGCGTAATAATATCCGTTACTTTCAGTGAACTGTTTCGTGTCGCTTCTGCAAGACCCCGAATTTCTCCGGCAACTACAGCAAAGCCGCGTCCATGTTCTCCAGCTCTCGCTGCTTCAATAGAAGCATTAAGCGCCAGCAGGTTCGTCTGTGTTGCAATTCCGTTAATCGTTGTAATAATTGTATTTATATCCTGAGACAGCTGCCCAAGGTTACTAATAATCTCTTGGCTCTGAGTTACGCCGGAGTCGATTTCCTTCATCTGTTCAATGATGTTATCTACGGCGATTACCCCTTGATCTGTTGAACCAGAAGCGACTCCCATAAGGTCGGACATTTCAAAACTGCTACTTTCTACGGCCGAAATATTATTGGTCATAGCTTGTATAGACTGAGAGGTACGATTAATACTTTCCGTCTGTTCATCAAACCCCGCTGCAATCTCTCCAGAAGCTTCGGCGATCATTTGCGAAGCCAGCGAGGTCTGCTCAGCACTAGCGCTCATCTCTTGCGATGAGGCTGATAACAATTCTGCACTCTCCGCAATGCCTTGCATCATCTTCCGTAAGCTCTCCAGCATATTGTTAAATGAGCTATTAATTTGGCCGATTTCATCCTTAGCGGTATATGTTGCTGTGACGGTTAAATCCCCATTTTCCGCCCGCTTCATTAAACCTTGCAGTTCCTTAAGAGGTTTCGTAATCAGTCGAATGATTGCAACACTAAGCACGATACAAATGATCCAAGAGAACGATATCAGCACTATACTTTTAGTCTTCATGCTCTTAGCGGTAGCCGTAGACTCTGAATTATGATCTCCAGCTCCCTTTAGCAGCGAATCGCTTATTCCTTTAAGCATATTGATCATTTTCTCACGAGAATTACTAAACTCACCTGTGAATACTTGAAAGGCCTCTTGACTACCTTTGCTATCCGCAACCTGAATAATACTATCTCTTTGTGCACGATAGTCTGTTAAGGAGGACTCATATTCCTTTATTTTATTCACTACCGCACTATCATTGTACTGGACGGTCTTCAACTTGTTCAAAAGATTATTATTTTCCTGAACTTTCTCCGTAATGCTCTCTTTCAGTTGTTTGTTCTTGTTTACATCAACGCTCATCAAGCGCTCCAAGAGAAAAGCTTCAATGGCCCGATTGTTTGTACGCATTTGTCCCACGTAAGAAACAGGCAACAAGTTTTCATTATACGTCTCTGTTGTTTTTTGGGCCATTTTGTCCATGGTGATAAAGCCAGTTACCCCCACAATGTTCAACATGACTACAGAAAATACCAATAGAATCCCAATTTTGAATTTCACTTTCATATTCTTCATCTGCACTCCGCCTTCACATGATCTTACTAACTATCTATTTTTATCGGTAAGAAAGGCGAATAGTGTGATGATTTTTAAATAAAATCATGAATAAAATGTCGAAAAAAAGTTTCTATTGTCAAATAATGCAACGAACGAAAACAAAAACGGACACTCGATCCGCTAATACTCCGAATCGTAGTGTCCGCCTAACGAATAATCAGCCCTACTTATTCACCCGATGAATAGTACCAATATAATATATCACCATTCTCTAAAATGTAGCTGTCCGCGCTGATACTTGGATCAGCATCTCTATTCGTCTTATACTTCCATCCACTGCTAGGTCCGCCATCAAATTCGGACAAACCATCTATTGATTTCACGTATTTACTTCCAGCGTTTCCGGATGATACTACCTTATCGCCCAATTGACTAATCAATAAGCTATAAGCCGTTTCGCCTTCTTTTAGCGATACTGTTGTACTGTTCAGAATCGTACCCTTCTTGTTATCCCCAACGACTGAAATGGTAGCCGTAGCTTTAACAGGAGCAATAACATCTGAAGCAATGTTTAGTGACTGAGTATAACGCGCCACACTAGGCACTCTATCTTTAGCATATCCGGTAACAATGATCGTATAGGTATTCGCTGGTAGACCTTGGTCAAATGCAGCTACACCCTTAGCATTTGTGATCACCTTCTGATCACCGATCAAGACCTGCACGCCAGCGGCTGGAGAAGTCACTGGATCGGAAGTAAAGGTATCCTTATTCCACACCCATTTTTTCTGAGAAACTGTTACTGTGAAAGCTTCACCCGGCTTCGGTTGTGCAGAGGATACAACCGCAGTATCAACAACCTGTGTGGTTTCTCCAGCATAATATACAAGAACACGGTCGGATTCCTGTAATTCAAAAGCGTCCATACCCACACTTGGATAGATCCATTCACCGCTACGCCATACTACGAAGCTCCACCAGCCATCATAAAGGCCTTGAGTAACTCCATGAATGCCCGATACAAAATTACCATACGACGATTTCGTGATATCTACTTTAAAATCATTGGATAACCCCAATTGCTGCAAAGCTTCAAGCGCATTGGAAGCCTTTAAAGTCCCCTCACCGATCAGTCCTTGCGGACCCTCAACGGTAAGTGAAGCCGTTACATTCTTAGGAATTACCTTTAGATCTTGAGTATATTTAGCTATCGATGGCGCTTTTCCTTCACGATAGCCTGTTACAGTCAGCTTGTAATCACCTGCTGGAACATTCCCTGAGAATAGCGCCTCGCCTTTAGCATTTGTTGTTACGATGCGATTTCCAATTTGGACCTGAACGCCAGATGCTTTGGCAGTTACCGGGGAGGATGTATTCGTTACAGCGTCCCATTTCCATGTCTTACTAGTCACTACTACAGTAAAAGAATCGCCCTCTTTAAGGCTTGCTTTGGACACCGTTACCGAATCTACAAGTTTAGTATCATCTCCAGCATAATAAACCAAGACCTGATCTGAATCTTTAAGCGCAAAATCACTCATTCCAACATCAGGGTTGATCCATTGAGAGTTACGGGATACGGCATACATCCATCCGTCATAGCCGCCATAGCTTCCGGCGGGAATGTTTCCAATTCCTGTGACATATGCACCGGAAGGATTCGTGATCGGCAAATTCGTCTGAAGAGCCAATTTCTCTAATGCACCAAGCACGTTGCTAGCATATCCATATCCTTGTGCTAAAGTACTCTTAGGACCCTCTACAGTAACAGGTGCATAGATTAAGGCATTCTGAACGGATGACTTAGAAAAATCGTATAACTTACTGTTACTGCCTTTATAGAGTAGATTGTAGGCTACAAGCGCCTGAAGGCCTTGCTCAGTAGCTAGAATATTACTGCTTCCGCCACGGCTATGAGCGAAGCTTCCGTCAGCTAGACGGTAGCTCAGCAGGTTACCGATCAGATTCACTTTATTCTTGGTATATTCTAATCCACTTGGATCTACACCGAAGGATGTGAGACCTAGAATAGCTTGTGCAGCACTCTCAGCACTATCTCCGTAACCTCCATGACTATCCTGAGCATTAGAGAGCCAAGATATGGCTTGTAGCCCTGCTGTGTAAGCTTCTGCATTACGCTTATGTGCCGCTAGAGCGGTCAAAGCTATCGCTGTCATATCTGGCTCACTAGCGCCTGTCGTTAAGGCAAAGCCGCCATCTTGATTTTGCTTGGAGAGAATCTCAGCAATGAGCTTATCCGCTGTCCATTTCGCGTTATATGGAATGTTATATTTACCAGAGTCCAGTGCGAGCAAAGCATATACTGGATTATTAAGTGTCTGTCCACTGATTTTGTCATGATTATAGATCTTCTCTATTAAGTTATAGCCAGGTGTTGTTCCGCTTCCAGCAAAGTTGGTAGGATCAGCACCTACCGCTCTTACTGCGAGTACAATTCTCGCATAATCCGTTACGTTCGCGAAATTCCCCTCTGCATCTTTCACCTTTTTCTCAAGAGCTAGACGGTAACCTGCTGGCAGTTTGTATCCCGCTTGAGCCAGCCCAATCGCTTGCCAATCCGACTGCACGCCACCCTTTAGAATAAATTCTGCAGCTGTATAGGTCGCATCCGCAACATTAATCCGCTCTGCCTGAGCAGCTGCATCGCTAGATTCATCTAGTCCGGTGCTAACACCCGCCTCTGCGAAGATGGTTCCTGCCGGAGCAAGGGATGTTCCTAAAATTGAAATGACCATGAATATGGCCAGTCCAAGTACAAAAAACTTGGAGGTGACTATTTTCTTCATTGTTCAACCTCTTTCTATAAAGGAATGGATACTACATAAAATAAGAGCGCACAACATAAAGACCGCCCCTAGAAAGGGCGGTATAACCTTATTTTCATAATCATATCTATTAATACATAGCATGTCTATAGAAAAGCTTTGTATGAGTAACAAAAAAAAAGAACAGCAGAACCAACCTTTCGGTATTGTTCTGCTGTTCAGAAATTCCTTTATTCAGCTGTTCCTTCCGGACTTGCAGTTGGAGAAGGTTCAGCACTTGCGTTAACACCCAGTGTATCCTTTGGAGCGGGATCTACAATCAATGTAAATCTTCCCGCCTTGATCATACTTTTCTCTACGATGGTCGCTCCCGGTTCTAAGGTAACCTCCACCTGATAGGATGGCTGTACCCCTTCTGTGACAGCTGTCGCGGATGGATCAACTGTGTTATTCTCCGCATCAGATGAAGGCGTTGGAGACGGTGTGGCATCGGCTCCTGCGTTAGCAGCGTCCGCACCTTCAGCCGGTTCAGAAGTAGTGCCTGTTGCATCCGCTGACGGAACTGGACAAGTTCCATGGCTAGCAGCGACTTTAAAGCTCTTATCCACCACATTGGAAGAAGTCATCAGACTAATCTCCGGCGGATTAAATTGCACACAATCATCAGCTTTGGCAAACGTGAACACCAATATGCTGCTCCCCTTATCTCCTTCGACGCTCTGATCCTTCAAGTATACTGAAGCCGGAGGCAGCTCATTGCCTGCACTCTGAACGGGTGTCGGCTCAGGGCTTGTCCCCGGCAGAGCCGTCTTTGGATCATCCGGACGCAGCATACTGAATACGATAATTGCGATAATCACCAGAATGCCCGTGATGGAACCGGAGATCAGGAGTCGAAATCGACTGCGGCTGATCCAGCGCGCCAGCGGGGAAGCGAGCTGGGAGCGAGCTTCATTGTACACATTTTGAAGAGCAGGGCGTGCTGTAGCAACATAGCTTTTACGGAACTCACGATTCTTGAAGGCTTCGCGGTCACTGCTCTGGAAATACTTCAGAATCGCCCGGCGGTAACCCGGATAAAGCTTTTTATTCGATATCGTAAATAAAGAATTTCCTTGAGACCATGCAAAAAATCGATAGATAACATCCTTATCGGTACCGGCTTTATGCTTTACTAATTCCAAGAGTGCGTCATAATCCAGTGGACCACCCTCGCGCTGACTGGTGTAGTAGAAAGCTAGAGGCAGACGTTCAAAAGGCTCTAGCACTCGGGCTTCCTTCAGTAAACGGCGACCGAGCAGTTGTACATCGTCCAGCTCCTTTGGAGATAAGCCTGCAAAAATCTCTTCATTCGGCTTCTCTTCACCAAACCAGCGATAAGCAGCGCGGAGCGCATTTTCTTTCTGCTTGCTAATTCTATCTAGTGGCGGCTGCCAATCCACGACATTGCCATAACGTAAGAAAACAACCTCCAGTAAGTCCTCCTGCGTCATTTCAGTAAGGGATAGCCGGTTCAGCAAGAATCTGTCTGCAGATGCTGCCAGATCCTGCATGAGCGAGAGTACTTTAGGAGATACGCCTGTCCCTCTACGTCGATCTTTCTCCGCTTTATCTACAGTGCCATGAATTTCCGCCACCGCAGCAACCGGATCAGTCTCCAGTTGTAGCTTTTCTAGCAAGTAATCCCTTACTGCATCCTGAGCAAAAGGTTGCTCTAACGCAGCCGGCAGAAAACGGCCCCAATGGAGTACAAAATTCAGAATGTCCATAGATTTAGATGCAGCAACTAGTCTTGATTCCATATAAGGTTCTAATAACTGCTTACGGAAATACGCTTCAGACATTACCCGTTGAAAAAAAGCAGCGCTTAGCTCATCATTACTCTCAATGATACCGTAAGCTGCATTGAGAACATCTTTGCGTCCCGCTTCCACGCTATGAAGCATACCATTAATGAAATAATCAACAATTCTGACTTTGTAATTATGATCCTTGAGCACAAAATAATCCTTAAAGCACTCCATAATTGCAGGATCCGGGACATTCCTTTGCCGGACTAAATCAAATTCTCGGTCGAACCGCTCCAAGAAAATATCATTCAGTCGGATTCTGGAATGAATCGCCCCCTCCGCTTTAAGATAAGAGAGTAAACCACTCAGCACCGCGCTCTTGTTCTCTGTATATAAGTGCTCATTCCCCTGCTCAATCTCATAAAATACGGCTAACTCATTATAGAGAGCGAGCGATAGTTTATGCTCAGGACTTTCTCCGCGAAGGATCTGATCAGCAAAACTTACGAAATCGTCGAGATCCCCTGGATTCAGAAGTAAAAGCTTCCAAACCAGATCAGCATACGGCTGACGGGACTCGCCAAAATCTACATTCCCCATCCGACCCGAAACCAAATCGAATGTGAAGTCCTTCTCGATGCTGCGATCACCGGGACGGAGCGAGCCTTTTTCCACAAAGCTAAGATGAATATATTTACGGCTTTGCGGTTCATTCGCATACGTAATCACGCCTAATCTGCGGCGGAATTCATACGGCAGCACGCTATATAAAATCTCTGTAAGCTCCACCGCACGTGCGGACAGCTCCGTGATAGGTACATTTAGAGCGATATAGATTTTTTTCTTACCTGCCACAGAGAGCATCACCGCTTGCAGCAATGCCTTAAATATCCCTTCATCAATCCCTAACAAGCGTAAACCCGCTATAGGATCAGGGCGACGATCCGTACGTATAACTGGAATAGCTGACAGCTCCGGTAAGGTTCCGCCCAGCTCTCCTTCATAACTTTTTGCGAAATCAGCATGCAGAAAGTCGCCGTAGCTCTGAATAATCTCCTCTGAACGTGAGGCCGGAACTACAAAGTTATGTGCAAAAAAGGCGCTCCGCTGGCCCGTAAAATCCGTTGCTTGATAACGACTCGTCCCAAGAACCGTGTCGCCATTCTCTGCATGGAACAGGTGCAGCGCACTAGGATATAGAGTCTCATCCTTCTCCCCACGCGCGGCCAGCTCTGCTGGAGCATCGTAGAGACAGAAGGGATGCAGTGTTTTTTTGATAAAATTATTGTCCAGACTGTCCGATTTCGCTACTGTATCAAAACCTTCAGTGGAACGAAATAATCCGCGGCGTTCGCGGGTATACATTTGTTGGGCGATCTTGGACCCTGAGAAAACATTCACGGGCCGTCGCTCCCCTCAATATACTTCAGCTTATGCAGCAGCCAAATAAACGGCTCGTCTACACGAATCGGGCTTACTACACCCTCAATCTTCTGATTCACAGGATTACTGCCCAACGCAGATACCGCAAAATAGCCCGTATTCGAGAAGTACACATCCATCGTATCTTTAAAAGGTCTGTCCACCTTACCAATAAATCTGCGGATTTCTCCGTCGATGTTATGGAATTCATCCATATTCAATGTTTTGCGATGGACATAGTTATTGAACACATTACTGTTGGACTTGATGTAATCGCCATCCTCATCCTTTAGCGAATGCAGCATATCACTTTTCGCAAGAACGACTGCTGTTGGAATGTCAGTTTTGCTCTTTTCCTGATAAGCGATAAAATCACCGAACATCGTCAGCACAACATCACGCGGCTCGTCATATTGCGAGACCCATTCGCCCGGGCGATCACCGATGTTAATATGAATCTTCTCACGGATCGAACGGATTTGCAGCGGATCGACCATAAACAGAATACCGGCAGAGTTCTTAATATGTTGACCGTGTAGTCCGAGATAATCCTGATCCACCATGCCCTCACCCGCTACATCAAAGAACACAAGTGTCAGCGGCGGCTTTTCTTCATCCTTAAAAACAAATTGAAAGATAAACGGCTCCTGCATTTTCTCCTTCTGTGTGGAAGCTAGCAGATCCCCGCGTTCAAACAGCGGTTCTTCATAGAGCGTACGGAACTTACGGCTAATCTCCGCGTTGAGCGGCATACAAGCGGCATCGAAATGACCTGCTGTCGTATGCTGCAAGGTATGAATCAGCGCGGTCATATATACCGACTTCCCGACTTGGGAAGCTCCGATAATCGAGATAATGTTACTTGGAACCTTACCTGCAGTCACAGGCAGCTCGTTATGGCAAGATGGACATAGCCGTCTGCGTGTAAGCACTCCATAACGATCCGTAAGCCCTGTTAACACATGATCGGTATAATGATGGTATTCTTCCGGAATATCCGCCGGATTAATGATTGCTTCTATGTCATCCACCGTATCGAGCCCAAAGCGCTCACGGTATTTATTCAAGGCATCATCCTCGCCCAGCGCGTAATTCTCATCGTCCTCTCGGCTATGCATAGCCCGAAAGACTACATCCTCCGGAGAGAACTTAGTGAAGCAATACGGACACACAATATCATAAAAAAGCGGCCTTGGCTCCGGCTGATTCTTTTTCATAAAACGGCTAAAAAAAGACATCTACTCATCCTCCCAAAAGTTGTATCTGCGTATCTTGCTATGGACAGGCATTGTCCAACACTCGCTTGTACGCATAGACTGATCTTACTCCGGCACCAGCTCGTAATAAAGCCCATACTTAGGACCGTCGGTGAAAAAGATGCGTACAAAATCATCCTTACCGATCTCAATCGGCGGGAGTACATTGCGTCCAGGGGCGAAATCCTGTACAAAGGGAAAGAGAATACCATCCTCTTTCCCTGCCGGATGTCCTCCCCGTTTCTTAACATAACAGAGGACATCTCGAGCCACTGGAACTTCTGCCGTAATCGCCATATGTACGGTCTTTTGTTTTCCGAATAATCCTCTTTTTTGTTGAACGGAATAATAGATTCTGGCTTTGCCTGCACTGACCACCACACGGTTCGCACCGTCACTTTGCCTCACCAGCAGTGTCTCTCCGTTCTCAGCAAGGCGAGCGTATATGGTATAGGAGACTAGGCCGATCTCATCCAATCGATCACGGTATCCATTGTTAGATTTGTATTCCTCACGAGTGTAGAGCTTCATTCCGACCGGAGGAATATCCCCGGTGCCAATAGAAGCCTCTTCTGCGGAGGTCTTATGGATGTACACCGCCTGCACGCCGTCCGGCCATCGCCATCTCAGCGTACAGAACCGTTCATCCACTTGAGATGTCACATCCGTTATTACCAGAGCGGAAGCATTATCCTCGGCGTACCTCATTACTGTAAACCCCTTTCAACTACTAGAATCCTTTGCTATTCCGATTTCTCCGTCGATCAGGAAAGCTTTCTGACGATGGATTAGGAGCTGCATTATTTCTTCTATTACGGTAAATACGTCCTTCACCTACCGGAATGACGCCTGTAAATAATGAGATGATTGCAGCCAATATAAGAACAGCAAGGAGGCGAATTAGGCCGTCAGTGAAATTGTGCCCGCTAAGTCCAAATTCCAGAATAAGCCCTGCGAACAACCCTGAGATTACGCCGCCAATCCCGAAGCTTTTTGCTAAATGACGGTTATCAAACATAATACCAAGACCGAGTCCAAGTGCAGCACCGATTAACATCAGCGACAAAATACGAACTGCAGCATAGTATGGACTATCTGCCGTAGCATCACTACGCACCGTAAGCAATGTCCGATCTCCCAAACGATCATAGATTTGCTGGAATACATCACCCAAAAGAGCCGTATCTGTCACATCATAATAGTGACCGCCCGTTATTTTCGCAATATCCTGCAGCAACTGGGTACCGGCAGGATCCTGCATCCCCAGACCAATGGTATTTACGGCAATTCCACGATCTATATAGGTCTGTAGTTCTCGTGAGGTGTCGAAATTACTGACTCCGTCCGACAGCAAGATGACCATAGCGCCTTGATTTTTTCTGCCGTCACTGTCTATCTCCTTAAGTGCTTCCGAGATCGCACCACTAATGTTCGTGCCACCCTCAGTTGGTTTCAGATTATCAATGGCAGTCAACACCTTCTCACGATTCTGCGAATCCGAGAGTGGTGTTAACGGCTGGACGACTACAGCTTCGTGGTTAAATGTCACCACCGCTACCTGATTGTCATTGTCCATTCTCGCAATTAACGCCTTAGCGGCTGAATAACGGCTGTTATCAGGATCACTCTGCGCCATACTGCCAGAGTCATCGATAGCCATTACAACATTTTTAACCGGTTTAGCACCGCCAAAATTCAGCTCATAAACGAATTCTGTTAATGCTCCAACTCCAAGTGCAAGGACAATCATCAGAGGCAGGAGCTTCCAGGATAAACCTAGGTAACGCTGCTTCCACGAGGCTCCGTTCAGCCGTGGCGAGATCATTTCTGCAAGCAGACAACCGATGCCGATACCGAGTGCTACTATGGCAAAATAAATGCCAACGAGCAAGATGGAAGGCAGATCGTTGTACCAGCTTAGCAGCCACTCGCCAAAAAGAAAGGCGACCCCGCCGCCGATCAGACTGAAGAAGAGCAGGAGCAGATTGATTTTTCTCTGCATCGTTATACTTCCTTTCCGGGAGAAACCTGAATTGTACTCTTATGGCCTTAACATTGTTCGGGGGTTATGTAGCCCGATTAACGGGCTGCCCGGATGTGTAATCATCCCCCAGATTGCACTTTGTGCAATAGAATGGAATAAAAGAAACATCTATTTCTATTCTATTGCATAATGTGCATTGGAAATAAGGAGAAATGTCCCTATTCCAGAAATCTACTTAAATCTATTGTATCAAATACAACAGAACTCTAATTAAAGGTTATATCCGATGATTCTATTGCACAAAATGCAATAAAGAGACTCAAAGTGAGGGTACCCATCTATTACGCCATCAGCGCATCTCGGGAAGCTGCTCTTCACTCACCCCATGAAGCTGATAGCCATTCTGAGCATAGGTTTCATAATAAACCTTACCATTACGGTAGTAGAGCAGGTCTTCTAAATGGAAACCACCCATCAGATTTAGCTTCTCCACTCCGCTCCTGCGCTGTTCATGCACAAAGCCTAAGCGATAAATGCGGGTCGTCTCATCCACACCAAATGCATAGCGCAGGAATTCAGATGCGCTGTCTCCGAAGAAATATTTTTCCTCATGACGATGCTCTTGCGTGTATTCGAACAGACGAACATTGATCGTCGCGCTATCCTCCAGATTATGGTACAGACGCTTGAACAACTCTTCCTTGGATAGAACCTGACGGTTCTCATAAGCAGCCGCAACATTTGCACGCCGCAGCAATTCTTCTTCGAAAGATAGAGCAAACGGATCAGCCGTTAATATTTCCCGCTGACAAATGCCAATCAAACGCTCCGCTACCGCTTCTTTGCCTTGCTCTAAAAGCTTAGAAATGCTACCCATGTACTTGTCACTAAAGAATATCCCTGGCCCACGCCGGGTCTCGATCTCTTTCATTACATCTTCTGTGACAACTCGATAGTATTCCATCACGTTCTGGCCAGTGGTTTCGTTCGTTCGCCCAATGCTGTCCATCACAGTAATACGTAACTCTTCTTCGAGCGTCTCCATAGCTTTCACACGGGCCACACATTCCACGTGAAGCTGCTCAAGCGCAGATTCCAAACGACTGCACAGCGCAAGCTCACTTTCCATACATAATAGCTCATATTTTTTGCCATATACCGCAGAGAATAAGTAATGAATGAAGTTGCGTACCGTTCGTTTGTCAAAAAGCGGCACACGCTGGAACGGTTGGCGCTCCACACTTTCCGCATAAAGATCCTCAAGCTCATCCTGCGCGGAGACAAGTGCTGAACGCAATCCAGTCATATGCTGACGCAAAGCATGCAGCACACTGCCACCCTCATCGCGATCAGCTGTCCACTCCGCAAGCTGATAGAATGTTACTGCTGGCGTAGCTGTTTCCTGTGCCGCCAATAGGGTGCGCCATCCACGAAGAGGATGAATACCTTCTACTCTCCGGTTAGACTCTGCGACAAAATTATTACGGAAATAAGCTTCGCCCCCATCACCGAACAGCTGCTGTTCAGCTTCACGAAGTGACAACTGCTTCAGCTCATTGTAGGATGGACGTCCATGGCTCATTAGCCCCGTCATTTCACCAAGGCCGTCTTTCTCTGGGACTAGCTGCTCCCTATGCTCCCGCAAACTATCAGGATCCAGCCCTAATAGAGATTGACGCTCGCGCATAGTCCATGGACTACCTTCACGCATATCCGCTGCAAGGCGCCGGAAGGCGTGATACAGCACCGCCAAGGCAATTTGGACATTAGGTCTTCTCACGCCAGAAAAGCCTGCGGAGGCGTAGCCTTGTCTTCCTGTGCTACCTCTAATACCGCTTTTGAAGGTCATATTGTTATAACCACCGTGTCCTGTAGCTTGATCAGAAGTCGGGCGGACACGATTCTTAAGTAGGCTAATATGGGAGATGATCTCATAGTTATCATCCATGCCGTGAGCCGACATCATGCCGCGCTCATTCTTATCGGAGAGCAGATACACAAGGTCAAATAAAGCGGAAGGACCATGACTCACTGGAATCGACAGACCATCCTCGGTTACAAGCAGCGGTGCATTAAACGTATAGTCCGTAGCTTGCATTCTGTCCAATTCACGCAGAAAAGCCAGCCCTACTGAGCTGGAATATCCAAAATTATCCCCTTGCTCCCGCTCATTGATTAAAGCGTAGAGATCCGTCTGTACCGACTTAAAGGACTGGCTGAGTATTGCTCGAGCCAGCAGTGTAATTTCTGGCAACAATACATTAAGCGGGTCATCGACCCGCGTAATGATAGAGAGATGGATCACGTCAAAAGATGAATATAGCCGTCCATAATCCGCTATACTGTTGCTCAGCCGCCGAATAACTTTATTCATTTCAGCAAGATAACGTGTATCCTCATGAAACTTGCGGTAAAGTTCATGACGCACAATGCGTGGATCTGACCCTGCCATATCCGGCAAGGCCATGGCCAGCACCCGGTCTTTTCCTCCTGCATCAGAGCCCCTCTTGCTTCTGTCTGTGTCCTCACTCTTCGTGCCTGACACAGCATGTAATGCCATAACACCGCCGGCGTTATCCCATTTTCGTTCGCAGCTATCCAGCACCGGACCGATGGCCGGAGCAACCTTGTCGCCTACGAACAGAAACAGGGCAGGGTAATGGATGCTGCTGCGTCCATCCCCTTTGCTGCGCTGTGCCTCTTCCTGTACCGCATATTGTTCACCATAAGATAATGCCAGTGTTTTGATCATAGGCCTATTTCAACTTTCTGCGGATGCTGCCGAGTTTGCTAGTCATACTCTTGTAGAAACTATACATCTCATCGCCGCTCTCATACTCTACCCGTTCATACTCCAAGCTGTCGCGTGCTTCAAGGAAGGATACATACAGCCCTTCCAGCTTATAGAGCAATGGGGTTACGTCTTCAGCGGCAGTCATTTCACTCGCACGACGAGCTGCCTTACGCAGCAGAACGCTGCGGCTCTTCTCATCCAGCTCCCGGAAATGACGGTACACGGCATATTCCACGTAGCTACGTTCTTTCATCAAGTTGGCAAACGGCTCCCAAGCGTCCTCTTCTTCATCACGATCATAAACGTAGAGTGCGCCTTTCTTGATAATGCTGTCCGTATACAACGCCTCGATGAATTGGTCCATCCACTTGTCTTCGTCCAGATATTGATGGAGCAGCCCTTCAAGCTCCGTTGCTTTTGCAGTCAGTTCAGCATATTTGGCTAGCTCAACACGAACACGAGAAATCAGTTGCGGTGAACGAATTAGATTCTCCTGTGCCATTTCTTTGTTAATGCTGCCAAAAATATCTTTAATGCCTTCGCGTTCCAAGCCCTTCTCGCGCAGATTCTTAAGTTCATCAGCCGCCTTCTTCACTTCTCCGAGATTCGGACGTGAAGAATTTAACTGCATATCAAATCCACTCAATAGAGCATCCATATCAAATGGTTTCGTGAACACAACAGAGTATCTGTTGCTTGTGTTCTCGTCTACACCTTTTTCGATGATCACTCCGCTTGCCAACGCCTTTGCAAAGTCTGCACGCACACGTGCGTTATAATCACGTACACGAGAATTGACGTAGGTGTCACCCCATGATTTTTCCGGAATCGGAGAAGGCAGATACGTCCAGTTGTTCTTATCCGTCATCACCAGATGGCGGCCGATCCCTTCCTTATCGAGAATGGTCCGCTCATAGTTCTCTTCAAACACCCGCAGCGGCGTGTATACGAAGAGTGGCACACCATTACGTGTGTTAAGCCAGAAAATACGGTTTTTTACTTGGCTTTCTTTGATCGTAAATTGCGACTTGCCAAGCGCATTATTCTGATAATTACGAATCCCTTTCAGGATGCCAGGTGCTTTAACAGGTACGGAAACGAAGCCCCATGATGGGAAATGCAAGCTGCCCGAGCTGTTGCTAAGGTGGAAGGTAGGCACAGCCTCTTCGTCCAATTTACCGGCAATAATCCGCTCTACGAACTTATCCAGCGGCTCTTCATGGCCGAATTTCATCACAAGGAAATCTTCCATCGAACGGGTGATCAGATCCCCGAACTTATCACTAAGGAACTCTGAAATCGAGCGAACGATATCAATCTCCTGTTCCTTAACCCAGCGTCCGGAATGCTTCAGCATTTCACGGGTGAAGTCGCGAATCAAGTCGTCGCCGTCCTTCTGATCCATGATTTTGGAGATCGTCGCCGAAATATCCGGCACATTAACAATGTTCCAATAATAAGTTTTGTTTCCTTTATAATCCGCTTGCTCTTCACCATTGATAAGGATGTCCCCATTCTTGGCAAAAATCGAGCTAAGCGCACTAAGAATCTCCGTAAACACACCATAAATCCGGCTGTTTTCATCGTTTAAGAGCTCGTATAAGTCCTCATAAAATTGAATCATTTGCTCAGTACGTTCTACATCGGCATGCAGCCAATACTCATTGATTTTAGCGTCAATATAGGCATTTTTCTTCTTCTCTTTGGATACAAAAGCACTGCGTGCATCGCTCAGCTTCTCATCCGCACTGTCCTGCGCCGTCTCAATATCGCGTGGCAAACGCAGCAAGCTTTCACGTAAAGCCTCAATATAAGACTGAATCAGCTTCAAAATACAGAAGCCCTTCTCGGTATACAGCAGGCGGGAAACGTAGAACGGCCCTTGCTCTGGGTGCAGGAAGATGCGCTCCAGCTCTTCACTGAAACGTCCTACAATTTCGCCAGGCAGCTGCTTTTTCGATTTGATATATTCTTCACGGGCACGAGCCAGGAAGTTCTGCTCCAGCTCTGTATCCATACTTACCACTTGATTCTTGACTACATTGGCATGACTCAGACGTTCGCTGTTCTCGTAACCTGGCAATGGCTCAGGCACTCGGGATTCAAAGGTTTTAATCATACTGTCGAGATCAATCCCAAGCTTACGTGCGAATTTCTCTACATCCTCTTGACCAGGCGCCTGCTGGAACATTTTTTCCATTTTATCAAACAAGCGGAAAGCCAGATAAGTCGTCATTTCCTCAATCGGAAGCACGGCAGACGAGGCACCGATAATGTTGTACTCATAGTTAGCTGGATAAGTCTTATTCATCTGCGCAATATTGGTGCGGATATTACTGATATAGTCATGGATGGCGAATTCTTCACCAGACTGTTTTTCTTCACTTGCCATAAAGTTCGTGATGTTCTCAGCCGTTACGTTCATACAGTAATCATACGCATTCTCTAACAGCTTACCTTCGGTATTCGTTGCAGAGATCAAATGGCATAAATTAAACGGAGGCAGTGGAGAGTTTACCGTCAAAATATTCCCGTATTGCTGCTGGAATCGCTCCCCACGACTATCTACATTCATCCAGTAATCCAGCTCTTTTAGCGCCGCATAACCGTTCTTGCGAATATATTCACGCGTATGCTCACTTAGACTTTTATTAGACAGGTTCACGTCCGGTGTAAAGAGATAACCCAGTGTGTTCACACGGTCAATACCGGCTGATCCATAATCACGTTCAATAATACCGCGTACGATATAGGCAATATCAAGGAACGCTCCACTACCTGTACCCCCTGACAGACCTGTCAAAAGGAAGACCATCAGCTTTTTGTTCGTGCCTACAGATAAGGTCTTGATCTTCTTATCAATCGCTCCTACAACCTGATTAATCTTGGTGAACAAGAGCAGACGCCCAGCCTGCCGCACACCAGCGGCACCGTTCATACCATCTGTGATACTCAGCTCGGGTGACAGCCAATCCGTGATGTACGAATCAAGGATACTGCGGTTCTGCAGCAATCCGCCGATTTCAGCATTCGCCAGCAATACAAATTCATTCTGTGGATCGAGTCCGATCCCTTTGTATTTCTTTCCGCGATCCTGTTCATTCGTTTCAAAAGCTAGAAACTCTACATTATCCGGCTTGTCCCGCTTCTTCTTGGATATCGGATCTTCCGGCAGCTTAAAGCGGCGGTTGATCTGATATTTAAGACGCAGCAGGGCATCAATGCCCGTGCCGCCTAGTCCAATAATCAGGATCGGATTATCAATCGTATCCACCCTGATCTTATCGCTGACAATCCCGCCGCCTAGTGATACATCCAATTGCTGTATATGCTCTCTTACTACTGGTTTCATATGCTTTATCCTCCTAAAAGTTTTGCGGAAGCTGTACTTCAGATTTCTTGCAAAACCACTTCTATACTAAATATTCGAGATAAATCGTCTTATCTACCGTGTGCAGGGACACTGAAACGCGGTCACCACTCTTCAGCTCAAGACCACGCGAGGCATCCGCAGCACGTCCGGATCTCTCTACAGTAATACCTTCTCCACTGCGTAACAGCAATCGGTCATTCTTAGCTGGTGTGAAAATAATGCTCTCGCTTTCCTTCAGCTCAGGCGCTAATTGCAGCAGCTGATGAAGGGTGAACTTGCCTTTGAATCCAGCAAGTTTCTTATATTGTGGGTAGGTCTTCTCACCCGTATTGCCGTCTTTAACCTCAATTACCAGCTGTCCAACAAAACCACGTGCCGATTTCTTATTCAGCACATACCATGCGGCAGCGGCTGCCAACACCAGAAGAATACCACCAATAATGTAATACAAGGTATTGGATGAAGCTTCTTTCAGAGGTTCTTCTTTGCCCGTTCCTGTCGAAGGACTGGTAGTTGCAGCGCCACCTGCCTTCGCGCTGATTTTTACAGGAGCACTTTCACGATAGAAACTGCTTTCCTCTGCACGAACCTTCAGCTCATAGTCATGGCTTTCTTTTACCTCGAAGGTGCCCTTAAAAACATCCCCGGAGTTATCCAGTTCGATTTCCTGTACATCGCCTGTATCGATATCTGTAGCAAGCAGTACCGCCTTCATATCTTGATACAAATTACTGAGCGTTACCTGAGTACCATTGCTGAACAGGTGAGAGGTAATATCAATTTTATCACCTTTTTTATAGGTTGCTGATGGCAACGCATCGATCTTAAGCTCCAAATCGTAGTTAAAAACTAGATTAATATCAATTTTATCCTTTGGCACACCTTTGACCTGAAGCTTCCAATCTCCTTCTTGCGGTGACAACAGCTTGATCAAGCTATAAGTAGAAGACTTCGACAGCACAACATCCTTGGACGGGATGGCGACAGCATTTCCTGAAGGATCAGTTAGCTTCGCGGTCACAGGCTGTGACGACATAATTGAGATATTGGCTTCCAAAACACTGCCGTTAGGCACGTTAACGGTCACATCCTGATAATCCCCATTTGCAGTGATCGACTGCACAGGTACTACCTTTAGCTTCAGATGACTAGCAAAAATTTCACTAAGTATTTGCGGAAGATCATCTGCGGAGTCCGTCGAAAATGCTTTACCACCTGTCTCAGTGGACAGATCAGCGAGTTTCTGTTTATTCAGCTTGCCGTCTGCGTTAAGACCAATCGTATAAATGGGATAGCCATTCTTTTTAGCGACTTCCACGGCTGCATTCAATTCTTTATCCGATTCGCTTTGCGTCCGGCCTGTTGATTTGTTGAAATCGTTATTGCCGTCAGCTAGCATTACGATGATTGGCTCATGTTTCGGATCGCTACCATTCTGGAGCACCTTCACAGCTTCTTCCACACCGACAGCAATGTCGGTATAAGCTCCACGGTCCAGTCCATCAATAAAATCCTTCAAATCCTGTTTATCTGTCTCTGAGTTAATTTCCAGCAGGGCCTTCTCCCGCTGCACTTTGTCGGTATAGGCAACAATACCTACTTTATCACCTTGAGTGGATAGCATATCTATGAACATTTTCATCGCTTCGTTCGCGACCTTGTTCTTGTCACTAGTCTTCATGGAGTTACTGACATCGATAAGAAGCACCGCATCAATGTGAGATTGCGCCGACGTAGCCGCATAGGCCTTAACAGCTGCAAAAGGCGAGGCAGCTAGACAAAGAGCCAGGAGCAATGCCGGAAAGATACGTAGAAAGAGAGTCTTGGTTGTTCTAATACTTTGATATTTACGAAGCATAAATAGGGCTCCTCTTGTGTTATATTAGGCACATATGACAGCTTCAGCACTGTCGCTAAAATCTGTAAATAGTATGCCATTATGATATAATTAAACCTTGTAAACTTCAACTTTAGGACCGCCGGACCAAAGTAGCAATGATGCATAGAGTGATCATTCTATGAGACATCCGATCTGCAAGGCGTCCATGAGAAAGGACTGTTCCATGATTTCATACGTCATTCTTGGGATTACGTTCCTAATTGCCGTAATTCAGATTTCCATTTATGCTGCACATCAGCGCAAACCACTGACACGTGATGATATTAACGATCGACTGCTAGCCGCTTTGAACGGAGGCGATAAAGGCCGTGAATAAGAAAAGACCCGTTACCTTCCGGCCTTTCAAGGCCCCGCGTTATGCTTATGACAAGCTTCGTATTTGTCGCCACTGCGGACAATACACCGCTCTCGGTGAAGATCGATGCACCAAATGCGGTAAAGACTCACTAATTACGGTAGAAAAGCAAGCTGCATCTATTGCAGGAAGAAAAATGCATACGCGCCTCCTATTCATCTTACTGCTTACACTAGCCTCCGTCTATTTTGGGAATAGCATAGAGCAGATGATGTTATGTGGTGCCGGAGGGATTCTCCTCGCTGGACTATTGTACTATACGCAGCGAAAAGCACGGCAGAACGAGAATCTTCGTTCTCTTAACGAGCTGCTTGGACGAGGGATTGGCATCATCAAAGAGGGACTGGAGATCAACCGTCAGGAGGCTGTCTCCGTACTCCGTGAGGATGATGTGCTTGCCTACGAGAAGCTGCGCGAACTCTCCATCCTGCTTCGTGGTGACCGGATCGCACGGCAGCGTATCGCCTTGCTGCATGGATTTTTGCTTCGCAAGGATATGGATTTAGAACTGGAGCAGCTTCTTCTTAAGGATTTCGAGCCGCTGCTAGCCGAATATATCGGCGAGATCGCTAAGGTCCGTCCTGATCTGATCAAAGATCGTACACTACGATACGTAAAGAACTATGAAGTAGAAATTCGTCATATGAATAATGGTATGACCATCCTTACGGGAGTTGCCGGAGCTGCAGTAAGAATGAAGCGTTATGCCCTGCTCTATTCCAGTATGATCGGCCGATACGTGCAAGATCTGCCTAAAGACCGCTTTATGCGGTTATCCAAACTCATTGCTGCGAATCCCCATGAACCGTGGAACGGCTTGGACCAAAGAGTAGCTGACATTCGTGAAGCCAAATACCGCTGGGACCCCGAAGTTCAATAGAATAAAGAATGATGTGAAACTATGCTTTCTTATATTTTGAAAAAGAGGCTACTCTATATGACGTTCAAACAATTAATAACCCTGCGAAACTTTATGATCATTTTGTGTATAAGCATGTTTGTGATGCTTGGACAGAAGGTTATTCTCATCGCCGACAAAATACAAATAACCAAGGAAGCCGACCGTCTCTATGCTGCTGGCGATCTGATAAGTGCAGAGAATCAGTATCGCCTAGCGGCGGCAAACCATTCCATTCTTTATATGGAAGAAAAGGTTACGAAGCGACTTGATGAGCTGTCACCAATCACGGCCATCCGCCAAGGTTTGAATGCCTTGGTATCTTCCACTAAAGCACAAGCTGCGACTAAAGATTTCACCGGATTTATGAAAAGTTATGATACTCTCCTCAGCTTAAAAGCTACATATATGAAGCCCGGTGGTCCTTATGAATCCTATTATCGCCAGTTATCGACCGATTCAGGCATTTCTGACCAGTTCACAACCTACTTCCGAGAATTTAAGGAGCAGTTTCTTACCGAACTTGCTCAGAGCCAAGATGGAAACAAGAGTGAAGAAGACACTTTTAAATGGAATCTGTTGCAGATTCCCGATGCCTATTACGGAAGCGCTGCATCCAAGGAGGAGTTGCTAGCCTCCAAGTTCAAAAGTCATGATACAGCTAAACTAAAAGCCTTAGCAGGCACAGGAAACTTTACAGGCATGCTGGAGAGCACCCTCTCCATGATGAATGCTTACAGCCAGCATAGTTACGAAGCGCCATGGGTACTTGGGCAGGCAGAAAGTAGCGGAAAGATCATCCTGAACAAAGATCTAGAGAGCGATAACATCACCGCCTTTGCTGGGCATGCTGTTGCTTATCGTAATTTTGCAGGATCGGCAGGAATTACTTCATCCAAAGTACTAACCTTAGTAGATACTAGTAAAGCTAAACTACTTAAAAATGCCAAGCGCATGACCAGTAAAGGTCAATATGCTGAAGCTATTCAACTATACAGTGATCTTGCTCCGTTAGAGGATACTTCTTCAATCATTGCCGCTACAAGATTGGCTTGGAATATTGCCGAGCCTGTGCGCCTTCTCCCGGGCGGTGAAGAGCAAGGCAGATATGGGAACATCATCTCCAGCAAGGGACTACACGATAAGAAGGTCATTGTGGCTGGAACGGATAGCAATGGTGTCCTCTATTATGCAGCAATGAATAGCGACGAAAGTGTCATAACTTTAACTGGAAATATTTTACCAAAATTCGAGAGTCTGCGCAGTCTAACTTTTAATGACCAGCTTGCTGCCTCTTCAGGTTCTGGTGCCCCCGTGGTTCTGGCTGAATCTGAGGTCGAAGGTGGACGTACCCTTTTTACAGCATATGAAATGAAATCGGATGGTATTTCGCAGTTGTTTTCAGTGTCTGGAGATAGCTATGAACTGCAGTCCGATGATTCCTTACTCGTATCTAACGCGGATCTCGGAGACGGTGTCGTTGGACAGACGGCACGTTATCGTAAAGTAGATGGCAGCTATCAATTTGCTGAGATTGTTCAGGAGTATGCGGTAATTTCAGCTTCCGATGTAGCGCTTCATCCTTTTGAAAAGGTATCTTTTCACTGTGAAATCGTCGCAGATAACTTCGGTAATATGCTGGCTTATTCGAATGGGGTTTATATTTTGCTTCAAGGAGACTTGGGTTCCGTTACAGGTAACGCGTTAGTTAGTGGTCAATATCAGAACGGTTATCAGCTTGTTGGAACGGACATGGGAGAGCAATATGTACCTGTGTTTGTGGTGGAATCCGTGGGTAGTATGAGTTTTGGACAGTAGAATATATGAGATAACTGCTTAGTCGAATTGAGAGATCGCTCATCGTGACGAATGAGAAACTTTATATATACATGAACCTAGGATCACCATGTCCGCTTAGTTTTTTTGTCCAAGGGGTGTCGGTAGCCCGTCTATACTTGTGGTGTTCTTCTCTTGTCTATATTCTTTCAGACCTGCTTCGCCCTTTTGGATAGACCAACGTTGTAACGTCTCTCGCTCACCGTCATAACTCATGAATGGGACCGAAAATCCGCAGGAAGTCTGTACCTTATGAACATCAATTAAAATGATCTGTCTAGCTCCAGGCAGAGGTGTAAAAATAGGGTACAGTGCTTCCCATTCAAATGAACCAGGCAGGATTACTGTCCCTGTTCCATACAGTCTCAGAATATTCGGCGGTCCTTCAAACGCACAAAACATAACCGTCACTCTTCCATTTTCCAGCAGATGTGCGCTCGTCTCATTACCACTACCGGTCATATCGAGATAAGCCACTTGATTAGGAGACAAAATCCGCAAGCAATCATGACCCTTAGGTGAAAGATTAACATGCCCTTCTTCAGAAAGCGGCGCTGACCCTACGAAAAAAAGATGCTGCCGAAGAATAAACTCCTGATGTGCAGGTAATATAGCCGTGAATTGTTTTCCCATTTGGTGTTCTCCGTTTCGTTTTGGTTTGTGTGTGATTTGTATGTTGGGTCTGTCATGCTCCATCGAACATATAAACTAAACCAGCTACTTCAGCTACACTTCCTTAGTTCAACTCCATCAAAGCTCATCCACTTCACTCACTCAACAAGTTATTTCATTTACACTCCACTTGCTCCATCTCCTTCCAAACGGTTTGGAGCATCATTAGAGTAATGTAGGGTACTTTTACCCCTCTTACTTGCTTTTTGGGCTCTTTCCGGTAAATGTAGGGTATTTTTACCCCTCTTTCTCGCTATTTGAGCTCTTTAGGGGAAATTAAGGGTATTTCTGCCCCTCTTTCTTGCTTTTTGGGCTCTTTGCGGCAAATGTAGGGCATTTCTGCCCTTGAAGATTGCAACTTCGGCTAGACGCAGCTAATGTGGGAGATTTTTACCGTTCTGTTGCACCACTTCAGCCTAACACAGCGAATGGTACGAAATTTTTACCGTTTACTGGTTAACGACACATCCGCATTTAAATATGAAGCGTATTTACTCATTCCTTCTATTGATATATATTCGTTTTAATCGTTGAGTAACCCTTCACCCTCACCCAAGGGATTCAGCTCATCCGCGAAAAAAGGAACTGCCTCTCGGCAGCCCCCAAATCCCCACGAAACATTTCTTTTAGCTAAAATATCTTTCACCCGATCTACTCAATCGCAATATAAATCTCAACCTGCGTGTTAGCAGGATCAAAATTCCGCGAATCGTAAATTTCAAAATCGCCCGTATAAGTTCTTACCTCTGTAGAGCCCTTAAAATAAGCCCAAATCTCCCCCCATGCTTGCGAGACTACTTCAAATACCGGACCTTTTTTCGTCGTAAATACCATATACTTGCTCTCCGGAACAGCCGCACTCACGATGCCGCTATCCGCTAAATGTCTCTCCCCAGCCACTTCATGCCCAATCACAACGGTATAAGCTCCTGACGCATCACTCTCATAATCTGTATACAAGGCATAGATATACTCAGGCTTAACCGTATCCATCTGCCCCGCAATATTACTCTGAAAATACGTTTCCCACAGCCATGACAAGCCCCCATCAGGCCCCATTTCCACTTCATTTGTCGTACGTATGCTAACCCCAGCCAAGGTCATTTTCGGTTTTTGTACAAAATAAGTATTCATTATTCTCCCTCATTTCCTGTAATTGAGTTCAGTATACACAAGGGAAGTGGACATCTGTCTGTCCAGTTAGAGCAGAATTATCGATTTGGGTTATAAAAGCATCAATGGGGTAATTAATAGTATGGAACTACACTCGAAGGGAATGACTCCAGCATGTCAAAAATTAAATTAGCCGTCATCTACTACAGTGCCACAGGAACTAACTACCAGCTAGCACAATGGGCCGCGGAAAGTGCCGAGAAAGCGGGAGCTGAGGTAAAACTGCTGAAGGTGCAGGAGCTGGTTCCCGAGGATAAAATCGCAGCAAATCCGGCCATGAAGGCCCTGGCTGAGAAGACAAAAGATATCCCCGTTGCAACACCCGATGATATTGTGGAGGCCGATGCGATTATTTTCAGTTCTCCAACCCGTTACGGTAACATCGCTTCTCAAATGAAGCAGTTCCTTGATACGACCGGAGGGATTTGGGGCAAGGGACTAACCGTAAACAAAGTCGTCAGCGCCATGAGCTCAGCACAGAATCCACACGGTGGACAGGAAGCTACGATTTTGGCACTCTACACATCGATGTATCACTGGGGAGCGATTGTCGCTGCACCTGGTTATACTGATCCCGTCACATTCGGTGCGGGAGGTAACCCTTACGGAACAAGTGTCAGTGTAGATGGAGACGGTAAAATGATCGAAGAGCAGGATCGGATCCGTGATGCTGTTTTTCATCAAGCGAAGCGTACTGTTGAAGTGGCTGGATGGGTCCAAGCAGGCAAAAGTAAAAACGCCAATAGTCAGAACTAGACGCCCACCTTCGATCGATATAGCAAACACCCCTCGGAGCTACCTTAGTAGCACATAAACCGAGGGGTATTACTATTTTTAAAATTTACTCTCCAGGATACTTAAGACCCCACTGCGCACGTATTTGATCCAGCAGTTTCAGAATCGCTAACGATTCATCCAGTGACATAACTGGGCTTTCTGTTAGCCCTGCTTGTAGACAACGTCCTACTTCCTCTGCTTCAAAACAATATCCAATAGAAGCTCGATCATCCACAAAGCTCTCTACCTTCTCATCCCCTATATAAAGCGAAGCAGATTTCGGGTTCACTAACGTCCCTTCAACAATTATACGGCCCTCTGTTCCAAACACATGCGCTTCCTCCAGCGTATTAAGACGAATACCACCGTTCAACGAAGCGGTTTTTCCATTGCCATAATTCAGCAGAATGGAGAAATGCTCGTCCACTCCGGTCTCACCAATATGCACCGTACTGGAGATAGATTCAGGATGAGGTCCAAACACCATCGAGGCAAAAGAAACCGGATAAATCCCAACATCCAGCAGCGCGCCTCCGCCCAGCTTCGGATTCAGCAATCTGCTTTCCGGATTCCAGTCGGTGCGAAATCCTAAGTCTGCCTTCACCAAGCGAACTTCACCGATTCTACCCTCGGCGATCCATTCTCTAACCTTCACAATCGCCGGGATGTAACGACTCCACATGGCCTCCATCAGGAACAACTTATGATCTCTAGCGTAGGCCACCACTTCTTCCAATTCTCCGCTATTCACGGTAAAAGGCTTCTCACATAGGACAGCTTTGCCTGCACGTAGCGCCAATAATGCATTTTCTTTGTGAAAAGGATGTGGCGTTCCAATATATACCGCGTCTACATTCGGGTCATTTACCAATTCCTCATAAGTAGCATAAGCATGTGGTACTTCATGATCCCTCGCGAATTTATCTGCACTTTCCTGTGAACGCGAACCCACGGCATATGCCACGCCATTGCTGGCGTGAGCTAAATCAGTAACAAACTGATGGGCAATCCAGCCTGTACTGAGAATTCCCCATCTTACCTTGTAAGCGTTATCCATTTTCATATGCATGTTCCTCCTAATCCTTCTGCTAAGTCTCTTTTAATTCTATCAGACCATTCTAATAAATGTATAGGAACTGATGCCAGCAAACACCACCGTCACCACCAAAATAGCAATATTCCAGATCCTGCTCAAAGCCGCTGAATGCTCGTTCGAGCTCTGAATAAACGCTTTTTGCAAAAGGAACTGCAGGAGTTTCATGATTATAAATCCCAAACATCCAAGCCCGCTTTGCAAAATAACCTCCAGACTAGACTTACTTACAAATCTATCAGCCATGTTCCCATCGTAATGGATCGGGACCCTATCAGGCATTTTGGAATATAGGAATAAATAAATAGCTACAGGAATTAAGGCTACCACACCGCTTAAGATCATCATCAGTTTGGTTTTGGACAACATTAATAACCTCCTTATACGGAACAATAATCTCTAGTTATTCTCCTTCCACTTCAATTAAAAATATCCGTTCCTTAAATCCACCACGACTTTCAGCTTTCTCCGCACGAAGCTCCTCCAGCTCTGCGCTATTACTTCCATGGGTCTCCGCCAGCGCTTGAATTACTTCCAGCATGTCGGCAAGCTCCTCTAGAGCTTCTTCATTACTCACTGCCCGAAAATACTCCTCCGACTCTTCTTTCAATTTTTTACGTAGTTCAGTTATGTATTCTTTGGACTCTAATATTCTTGTTGTAAAGTCTTTACCTTGAGAAGCTATCAGGTTAGGGATTCCATCACGCACTAGCTTTTCATATACGGGCACTTAAGTTCTTCCTTTCTACTTGATGTTCAGACTGCCTTCACACTTGATCTGACCCCACCATTAGCCGTACTACAAAAGGAATATCTGCAGGAGCAAAAGTGAACTGACCGAGTGCAGTTGGAAACACCCACCTATATTCATCGTGATCGAAAAGTTCAATTACACCTCCCAGATATCGGGCTTTCCAAGCAAACAGTCTGATCTCGACACTTCCATAGTTGTGCTCGTTCACGCCAAAGCTTTCATAGGGAAGGATTGTTATCCCCATCTCCTCCTGAAGCTCTCTTTGCAGACAATCTGCGATGCTTTCATCCTGCTCTATTTTGCCGCCAGGAAATTCCCACAGACCTGCCTGAGATTTACCTTGCCTGCGCCGAGCAATAAGAATCTGTCCTTCTTCATTATGTATAATCGCTGCCGCCACCTGGATCACAAGGAACACCTCCTTTATTGCTTTTTATTAGACAGATACTTCTATTAAAACATACATTTCATTCCAAACCAAAGAGACTCTCCCAAAAGCTATTAGGCCCGGGAAAGTCTCTTCCGTACAGTTTCTCTATAAATTGACAGCAACATCTTCCTTAAGGAAAGACTGCTGCTATTTCTTCAGCACAAGCTCTAATCGAACCTCAAGATTGTTCTCCGTATCCAGCACAACGGTGTGTGGATTGCTTAAGCCAAAATCAGAAAAAGCCACTGTTGTTGTACCCGACAGCATCAGCTGTCCACCACTGTACGCTGCTTGAGACTGGAAGGAAACGTCCTTTTCCACACCCTTCACTGTAAGCGTTCCTTGCATTTCAACCGGCACAGCGGCTCCTTCGGTCCATTCCGTTGGCAGCTCCGAGAATGATTTAACGACAAACGTAGATTGTGGAAATTCCGTAACGGCTAGAAAGTCTTCCCCTTTTACATGCTCATCTCTTTGACCATTACCAGAGTCCAGAGCGCTCATATCTACTGACCCTTCTCCAACCATCGAAGTAGAATCTTCTATATTAACTTTCCAGGTACCTTGAACTTTGTTATCCACGAAGTTTACTGTTTCTTTAGAGGTGGTTACTGACCAATATACTTTAGAAGCATCCGTAACCGTCCAATCACCGTTTAATTGGTCGGCTGTGACCGCCATACCTACTGGTGCTCCAGTGTTAGTCGTGTTTTCTCCATTACCGGCTGTTGTGGCTTGCCCTGGAATCACGGACTCGATCTGTACATTATTGCCCAGCGATTTATCCAGCAATGTATAACCTGTGACTACTCCTACGATAATGACTCCGGCCGCGATCAAGGCTATTCTTTTTCTCTTCATCCTGTTCCCTCCAATATTCAAAATATTCTGTATATTTTCAAGCTCGTCCCTCATTCTAACAAAGCAATAAGTCGGGAAGAAGTCAGAGCAGAGCGAGCTATGATGTGTTAAACTTGTCGTAATTTTATAGATTGGAGGACCACCACATGATGAGATCCATTCTAATTGTTGAAGATGAGGAAGCTATCTCCAGGGTCCTCAGTGCCTATCTGAAAAAAGCAGGCTTCCATGTCACCCGTGTAGCCGACGGACGTGCTGCGCTGGAGTCTTTTGCTATAACACCTCCCTCATTAGTATTACTCGACATCATGCTGCCAAACATGGACGGCTTTGAACTGCTAAAGCTGATCCGTGAAAAAAGCAGCTGTCCCGTGATCATGCTCACCGCAAGGGACGGGATCAATGACCGACTAGCCGGTCTCGACGGTGGTGCGGATGATTATATGTCTAAGCCCTTTATTCCTGAGGAAGTGGTGGCACGCGTGAATGCTGTGTTACGCCGTCCTTCGCAGTGGTCCGATGGCAGCCGCAAACGGCATTATGGCAGTTTGTTTATCGACTTTACTGCACGAGCTGTCTTTTTAAACGGGGTTGAGCTGAGTCTTAGTCCACGTGATATGTCGGTCATGTTATTTCTGGCTGAAAGACCTAATCAAATATGTACTCGCGAGCAATTAATAGAACATGTCTGGGAGATGGATTACGAAGGAAGTGACCGAGCCGTGGACTTGTCTATCAAAAGACTTCGCCAAGCGCTGTCGCATTGGCCAGTAGATGAGGGGGAAATCCGTACCCTGAGAGGGACAGGATATCAATTATGGACAACCTAAAGAAAAGCAGCCCCAAACGTACTTCGATTCTCTCCTATTGGACGATTCGTTACCTGCTCATCATTAGTGTTGGCCTCCTGCTAACTGCACTAACGACGTTCTGGTGGATCCAACAAGAAGCTATGAGTAACCGGATGCAGACTACTGGATTATTAGCACAGGAGATTGCCGACCGGAGCGTAAATCGTGAGGGTTCAATAGAGATCAGCCAAAATCTTGGAATGCTCATTGAAGACCGAAAACGATTCTTCAAGTTAACCGTAGAAATGTGTGTAATCATTACGGATCAGCAAAATCAGATGCTGTTCTCTATGCCACCACTAACTGAAGATGAGATGAGGCATAAACTTAATGATAGTCTTAACGACTCTCGCAGTCCGGAATTCAAAGCTGCAGTAGCGTCCATAAAATCGGATGGAGAAGCACTGGGACAGGTGATTGTCCTTCAATCCAAGAAATCGCTGAGGCATATCCCGCAGGAGGAGATCATTTTTTTCTCCATTCTGTTGCTATTTCTAATCATATTAAGTTGGCTAACCATTTACCTCTTGTCTCGTAAACTGGCAAAACCGATCCAGAAAGTAGCCAAAGCAGCCGCTCAAATCAGCCATGGCCGTTATGATATCGTTCTGGATAAGGACGCCAAAGAACGAGAAATCCATGAACTGATGTTGTCTTTTGAAGAGATGGCAGGCAAGTTACAACAATTTGAGCAGTCCCGTGCGGTTATGTTAGCCGGTGTATCCCACGAACTAAAGACACCAGTGACCTCTATTAAAGGCCTAATCCATGCCGTTCGTGAAGGGGTCGTCGAAGACGATGAGGCGGTGGAATTTCTAGATATTGCTTTGCAGGAAGCTGGACGATTGCAACGGATGGTTGCCGATCTTCTGGATTACAACGCACTGACTGCAGGAATCGTCTCTGTCCGTCACGATCGACTGGATGCCGTGCCACTGTTATCTGAAATCGTGTATCAATGGAAGCTGACACAAGCGGATGAAGTTGCGGAGCCTATGCTCCATATGCCAAGAACTCCCTTATTTTTGTGTGGGGACCCGCTACGTATCCAACAAATCATCGTCAATTTACTTAATAACAGTGTACAAGCCAAAGCCCCAGACCGAATGGTGCAGCTTACAGTAGAGTTGCTTGAACAGCAAGGTCATGGCATGGCGGAGATTCGTGTTCAGGATAATGGGCTGGGCATCTCATCAAATCATAGTGAGCATGTCTTCGAGGCTTTTTTCCGAGGTAGCGACAAACAGAGCACACTACGTGGTCTGGGACTCGGTCTCACCTTCAGCCGTCTTTTGGCCGAATCTATGAACGGAAGCCTTGTGCTTGAGAAGCACTCCGGGGAAGGCTGTACCTTTGTGCTGTCTCTGCCGCTTGATCACTAAAAAATAGTCTGCGGGCCATCGTCATGGTATAATCATGTGCACAATCACACCGAAAACCGGAGGCTGTATATGCTTACTTTTGAACAAAAATTAGCGATTCTCGACTCTTACCCCCAACTGGAACGTAAAAACGTATCCCTTGGGCGCGTGAACTATCACTACGAGGAAAGCCAGCATGATAAGAAAACCGTTGCTTACCATCTGCATCCTAATGGGAATGGTTATGTGTTCGCAGGCTTATTGCGGGGCTATGAGGCAGATGATAAGGGCTTTGTGAACATTCGCGACTACTCGGAAGCCGAGCTGCGGAGTCTGCTGGATGCCTCCATCACCTCACTGTCTATCTACATTCCAGACGCCCCTGTAGCCAGCAAAAGAAAGAAAAAGGCTGCGGCAGCCGCCGACTCACTCTGGACTAATGATGAGGGCCATACACTGACTCTAAAGCTTGAGGATGATTTATGGTATGTCTATGCCGACCTTAATCTAGAAATGGCCTTTGAGACCCTTGAGGAAGCTAAAGAATATTTAGCAGAAGAGGGATTTACAGCACAGGAGTAAGCAGGGGTAATAATAACTCCTATCAGAAAAAAATAAAAAGAGGTGTCCTAACAGCCATTTATTTTGGCCATTTGGACACCTTTTTTCAGTTGCGCGCTTGCAAGCTCTACCCAAAACTTCGCTAATAAAAAACATTAATATCCCCTCTAACTACCGAGACCATCATTCAATAATTTGTAGTATAAAAAGAATACTACCACTAAAACCCAAATTATGGTTAGATGAAGGGGAAGCTATATCCTAAAGGGAAAGAAGCGTGAACGCACATGAGTTTTGAAATCGTAGAAGCCACTATACCGGAGATCCAAGCTGCATTAGAAGCCGGAGAACTTACGTCAAAACAACTAGTTCTCATGTATTATGAACGCATAGCTGATCATGACAAAAATGGCCTGACGATTAACTCTGTGCTGGAGATCAATCCTGATGCATTATTTATCGCAGAATCTCTAGATGTTGAACGTACGATCAAAGGCTCCCGGGGACCCCTGCACGGCATACCTGTGTTATTGAAGGATAACATCAATACAGGGGATAAAATGCATACTAGCGCGGGCTCGCTGGCTTTGGCGAATTCTTTTGCCGGGGAAGATGCGTTTATAGTTACCAAACTGCGTGAAGCCGGAGCAATCATTATGGGTAAAGCCAATATGACCGAATTCGCCAATTTTATGACAACCGGCATGCCCTCCGGATACAGCTCCCGCGGCGGGCAGGTCCTTAACCCCTACAATATATCTACACCAACAGGTGGCTCCAGTGCTGGTTCCGCGGTAGCTGTCGCTTGTAACTTTTGTACAGTCTCTGTCGGCACAGAAACCTCGGGATCGATCCTTAACCCTGGCAACTTGGGCTCCATTATTGGCATTAAGCCAACCGTTGGACTGCTCAGCCGTTCGGGAATCCTTCCGCTATCCAATACACAAGATACTGCTGGCCCTATGGCCAGAACCGTTCGTGATGCCGTTCTGCTGCTAAACGCTATGCTCGGCAATGATACTCAAGATGCAGCAATGGGAACGAATATAGGTAGAATCCACAAGGATTACACTGTATTCCTAGACCAGAATGGCTTGCAAGGCGCTCGAATAGGTATCCCGCGTGATTATTATTTCGAGGAGCTGACAGAAGAACAACTTGCACTGTTCAATGCTTCTGTAGATAGAATGAAAGAGCTTGGAGCTACTATTATTGATCCTGCGGATATTAAGACCGCCCGGGAAATTAGTTATTCTTCTGTGGTATTGAATGAATTCAAAACAGCTTTGAACGCTTATTTATCTCGTTTGGGCCCTGGGGCACCGATGCGAACGTTGAAGGATATTATTGATTTTAATCATGAACATCCTGTGGAGACTTTGAGATATGGTCAAGCTACGTTAATAGATGCGGAATATACCTCTTCCGGCACACAAACCGAACCAAAGTATTTGCTACACCGTGCGACTGACCTAAAACTATGTAAGGAAGAAGGCATCGACGCCACCATGAAGGAGCACAATCTGGATGCCCTGCTGTTCCCTGCCGATTTCGGCGCCAGAATTACCTCCAGAGCAGGATATCCGTCCATCGTTGTGCCTTCCGGTTATACATCAGCCGGCGCCCCCTTCGGTGTAACCTTCTCAGCGAAAGCTTATCAGGAGCCTACACTCATCAAGCTCGCCTATGCTTATGAACAAAACTACAAGGTGCGAAAAGCACCATCGCTAAAGAGTTTTATCTGATCACTTCTTATATCAAAAAGCCCGTAAACGGTGATGGTCTCATTCACTGTTTACGGGCCTTTACTTTTCCAAAATCTACATATACTTACTCATAGTCACGTTGATTCTCTTCATCGGCAATATTCTGAATTTCATCAGAGTGAATTAGAAACAACTCATACTCTCCTTCAGCATGCAGCTTCAGCGCCCGCTCTTTAAAAAACTTCGGACTCCCCTCCGCCGCATCCTCATCATAAAAGAGCAATATTCCGTCACTTTTGCGGAACAACAAATCGTCTCTAGCCCGAAACTGCCAGCTACCGTCATAAGGAGCATTACTGACCGCCCCGAAGAAATCCGCACCCGCAATAATACGCCGATAATCGTTCTGCTTTTCTTCTTTCCATTTCTCTTCCTGACCAGTATGCGCTGTAATGATCCCAAGCTTCAAGTCCGGATATTGCAGCTTAAGTTCGCTCACCACTTCGCATGCCCACAGATCCACACCATACTGGCCGGGCGTAATCACCCATTCCACGCCTTCTTCAATCAAAGGTTTTAATCGGTTAGCTAGTGCCTTTTTGATATAAGGAATCCCTAGATGCTTATTGTCAAAAATACCGAGCTCGTGCGCACGATACCCCGTTACTAGTAAAGTCTTCATGTGCTGCCTCTTTCCTGGTCGTTGGCTTATCCTTTAAGTCTACATATTTGTTCATTATATAACATTTGCATATTTCATTTCTTTAGGCAAACTCTCAGCGGAAATTAAGCAAACTTTCAGAACTGTTTGTTATATTTCTCCTAATCTATCTTTAACCTACTAAGGAGGAATAAAAAATGAGAAAGTTCGTCCCTATTCTAATATCTGGAGGCCTACTCGCTTCTCTATTATTGGCTGGCTGCAGCGCGAATTCAGAGGCCGAAGGAGCAACTGCTGCAAATAACCAAGCAGACAGGGGTTCAGCAGCCAAACAACCACAAGCAAACGGCGATCAACAGAATGGCGGACCTAATATGTCCATGAATTTCGGTAAGATTAAGAGTGTAAGCGATACTACCCTTACCATCTATAAATCGGACATGTCTATGCCCCGACAAGGTGCTGGAGAAGGTGACGGGCAGAACAGTCAAGGCGGTACCCCACCGGAAAGACCTGATGGCGATCAAAGTACAGGAAATGGCGCTGCGCCCGAGGGTGGGATGCCACAAGGGGAAATGCCGGAAGGTGGCGGAGGACAAGGCGGTGGGCCACAGGGAGGTAGAATGCAGCAAAGCTTCTCCGATGAAACCACAGACATTACCATTGATGCGGATACTAAAATCGTAGCGGTTACCTTCGACAATGGCACGCGTCAAGAAAATGCGATCACCTTAGCAGAACTGAAGGCTGATGATATTATCCAATACACACTTAAATCAGATTCCACCGTGGCGGAGAGCATTACATTAAGTAATGGCAATCCGGGTGGAGCTACTCCAGATGACAGCGCGAGCAGCAGCAGCTAATGAAATGCTGCACCACAAAAAAAGATCTCCGGGGAAAAGCTGGTTCCCCGGAGATCTTTTTATATATACTACGAATTAGTTCTTATCTGACAAAATCAATACTCCACGGGCTGGCACAACAGCAGAACCGCTAACCTTATTGCCAGTCAGAAGATCCGTACGCTCAGTAGCACCAATATCCGCACTCAAATCACCAGTGGTGTGGTTCAGCAAGAATAGGTAGGATACGCCTTCCTTCACACGTTGCACAGATTCGATACCTTCCGGTGCAGTTACTAGCGGCTGAATGTTTTTGTCGGCACACAGATTGGCTAAGAATCCTTTCAAGAATCCCGCTTCTGGGCTGGTAGCCACGTAATACGCTTTACCTTCACCAAAGTTATTCACAGTCAAGGCTGGCATTCCTTTATAGAAATCAGATCCGTACTCTGCCAAAACCTCAGCGCCTTCGGCATGAATCAGATCGCAGAGCAGATCACATTTGTAAGAACCACTCAAATTCCCCCACGTTTTGTCCATCACAATCTCATTGCTCATCCCTGGCAGCAGTGCATCAATTTCCTCAGCCCAGATCCCGAGTACGTTGCGCAGTTCCCCAGGGTAGCCACCTACGGTTACGAGGTCGTTCTCATTAACAATTCCGCTGAAATAAGTCGTAATGAATGTACCGCCTGCTTTTACAAAAGCTTCAACCTTCTCAGCAAAACCCGGCTTAACCATATACATCACAGGTGCGATTACAATCTCATATTTGAACAGATTCTCTTCTACACCGATCATATCGGCTTCGATATTTTGTTGGTAGAGTGCATCATAATATTTATGAATCTCATTCACATAATCCAAAGCTACGGATGGTCCGCTTGAAAGGTTGATGGCCCAGCGGTTTTCCCAGTCATAAATAATCCCTACTTTAGCTGCACTACGCGCATCCAATAGCTGATCTCCAAGCTGTCCCAGCTCTTTACCTAGCTCAGCGCATTCACGGAATACACGCGTATGCTCATGTCCGACATGCTCAATAACAGCTCCATGATACTTCTCACATGCACCAATTGAACGACGCAGTTGGAAGAACAGAACAGTGTCTGCACCACGCGCAACAGCCTGATAACTCCACAAGCGCATAACCCCTGGACGTTTCAAAGAGTTATAGGGCTGCCAGTTCTGCTGGCTTGGCGTTTGCTCCATCAGCATGAACGGTTGTCCATTCTTCAATCCACGCATGAGATCATGCGCCATGGCTGTGAAGCTGACCGGTGTATCCAGCGAAGGATAGTTGTCCCAAGAAATGACGTCCATATGTTTAGCCCACTCAAAATAGTCCAATTCATCATAAAAGCCCATCAAGTTAGTGGTAACAGGTACGTTAGGACTGTGCTCCTTAATCGCATCGCTCTCAATTTTGTAGCATTCCAGCAAGCTATGAGACATAAATCTACGGAAGTCTAATGAAATGCCTTGGAAGTTGGTGCGGTTGCCATCCCATTCTTCACTCAGCTCACTAGGCAGTACAATTTCTTCCCAATCATAAAACGTATGTCCCCAAAAACGTGTATTCCACGCTTTGTTTAATGCATCCAGAGAACCATAACGATCCTTCAACCAGACACGGAACGCCGCTTCAGATAAATCAGAATAATCATAATTACTGAACTCATTCGAAACGTGCCAAGCTACAAGCGCCGGATGATCCTTATAACGTTCAGCCAGCTTTCCTGCCAGCTTCGCTGCAAACTTGCGGTAAACCGGACTGTTTGGATTCGAGTTATGACGTCCACCGAACTTGCGTTTTCTGCCCTTCACATCAACACGAGTAACTTCAGGATAACGATGAGCCATCCAAGCTGGGTGCGCTCCTGTACCTGTTGCCAGACATACGTAAGTACCATTTTTATATAGTCTATCCATTAATTCATCTAGTGATGAGAAATCATAATTGTCTTCGGAAGGTTGGATCAGCGCCCAGGAAAACACATTAATTGTGGCAACATCAATTCCTGCCAGTTTAAACATACGCTCATCCTCTGCCCATACAGGCGCATCCCATTGCTCTGGATTGTAATCTCCACCGTACCAAATCTTAGGTAATTTATCGTTAATCACACTTCGCACATCCTTTATAGTATAATTATATATATATTGTAATCGGTTAACCTGACGCTATAAATATAAAATAATCTTCCCAGCATATAAGAATATGGAACTAAGAGGAGATGGAGTCATTGAAGGGAATCGTGCATCGTAGAATTGTGTTCCCCCATGAGGGTGGACAGGATCTACCTATCACATTAGACAGTATCGGTCACAATCATCAACAGGAAAAAGTATCCCGCTTAGATGGCTACGAAACCTATCATTGGCTCCAAACGGCGTCTGGTGAAGGGGTGATTCATTTTGAGAATAAAAGCTTCTCCCTTCCCGCAGGCAGTGGTGTATTACTTCTCCCCTATACTCCACATCGATATGAAGCTTCGGCTGCTAACTGGAGCACCTCTTATTTAACGTTCGGAGGCAGCTCTGCAGGGTCTATTTTGGAGACACTGGGGATGAATATGAATTCTTTTTACCGCTGGGAAAAAGAGGCGCCTCTCTCCAAGCTGCTAAGAGAAATACTTGATCAATATGATGCCTCACAGGACATGTTTGGTCTGACTGCCTCCACTGATGCTTATCGCTTTCTGCTTACTTTAAGCAAATATGGGCAACTGCATAACAATACTACGATATCCCGCAATGTGGATAAGCTGCAGCCGCTACTGAAATGGATGGACAGCCATTATGGTGATCCTGATCTCGGACTTAACGATCTAGCCGATCAGCTTGGCGTCTCAGGGCGATATCTCAACAATCTATTCATACAAACCTTTGGGCTATCTCCTTATGCCTATTTCGTACGGCTACGTATCCGTAAAAGCAAAGAAATGCTTGTAAGCCAGCCGGATCTTACCGTAAAAATCATCTCGCAGAGAGTAGGCTTCCGTGATGTTAGCCATTATGTTGCCACCTTTCGCAAGCAGTCAGGGACTACACCGGAGCAGTTTAGACGACTTCACTAATACTCTAAGGCGTAAAGCTTAATCGCCTCCTGCGTGGTGAAATGCTACATAAGGTTGCGTATGACAGAGCTTATCGCTGTGTGGATCTCATTAGTATGGCATGTGTGTCAGAGTAACTGCATTTTGTACACTTAAATCAGCCTGTTCAGCACAAAATATCCATATAAGTGTATTCTGTGCAGTTATATTCTCAGCATTTGGCTGTGAACCGCGATACTTTGCATTATAGCTGCACTAAATACAACTAAATCCATTTCATAGGCCGAGAGCATAAAATAAGTGTAGAAAGTGCAGCTATTCCGCACCGTACAAACTCACCCTTCACTCCAAACGCAGCATTCTTCACTGCACAAACTGGCTTGTCTCGACAGCTCTCCCGACCCAAGGAGTACATTTAATTGCACTTCATGCAATCACATATCACAAATCTCAATCTCAATCACAAGGGTTAACCCCCCAGGAGATAAAGCCCCCTCACCATCAACGGTTACTTAGAATCCTACATCTCCAGAATTTCCACACCATACGGCTCAAGCTGCAGTTCTCCTGAACAAATCGATTGATTCAGCAGACTGTTATACTCCTGTGGTAACGGGATCGTCACAGACTCCCGGCTCAAATTAAGCAAGAATAAGAAGCTTCCTTGATCTCCCGAACGTACAGAGGCCTGTACTCCATCCGGCAAACCCTCAAATCTAAACAGCCCCTGCTGTTTGGAAAGGCGCTCCAATAAAACTGACCAGAATCTCTCTTCCATATGAGTCCCAAAGTAATAAACCTGACCTTTTCCAAAAGCATTGACGGTTACAGCCGGAGTTCCACTATAGAAATCATCGCCATACCACGCAATCGGCCATGCCACAACAGGTCTCAGGATGTCGCACCACTGCGTGCATTCATATTGGTTACCCTCAGCATCAACGACCTTATGGGTTTCAGCACCTATTGGATCATACTCCAGCACTTCAACCCCTGTGCAATAGCTCAGTAGCCCCGGTAGTGGTTGCATGACTGCGATGTTATTTGTAGTTTTCACGCCACTTCGATTGGTAATAAGCAAAGTTCCGCCAGCTAGTGCAAAATCCTCCAAACTACGTACGATCTCCTCATCCAGCAAATATAAATTCGGAGCAATCACTACTTTATATCCATCCAGCGATTGTCTAAGATCGATAACATCGCAACCCATACCGAGCTTCGTCACCGCACGGTGTATCTGTTTAATATTCTCATAATAATCGAATCCTTCAGCCTGAGGCTGAATATCCATCGCTGCTTTCTCTTCATGAGAATGGAGTATAGCTACTTCATTCTTTAGCGTCGTTCCAGTTAGCTTCTCCCCGAGTGTATTAACCTCATGGCATAACTGAGTGAACTCCGCAAACCTTCGTCCTGGGACATTGCTGTGATCAATCAGTCCGTGCCAGAATTGCTCTGCTCCCGCGACTGCACTACGCCAGCGGAAATGAACGACGGTATCCGCACCTCTGGCTATCGTCTGCCACGCATAAGCACGAATCATCCCAGGATACGGCATTTTCCACATCGGCATCCAACAACCTGGTGAACCACTTAGCTGCTCCATGATCCAGAAGTTTTGACGTTTAATACCACGGGTTACATCTAGTGAAAGTGCTCCGCTATATGGTGTTGTCGCTTGCTTGGTTGGCGAAGTATTCGGATAATAGTCAAATGCAGCGACATCCAGATCAGCACCGACTGCGTACATATCCAGACGCTGTGGATAGCTATGAAAGTTATGAGTGATAAAATGCTGCGGACAAACAGACCGCAAAATATCAATCTGGGTCTTCTGGAATGCTACCACCGAATCCCACTGAAACCGCTGATAATCTAGCAGGAATGATGGATTCTGATGTGGTGATCCGCCCAGTGGAACAGTAAGCTCATTCCAATCGCTATATTCTCCACTCCACACAACCGTTCCCCACTCTGCATTCACCCGATCAAGGCTGCCATATTTGGCTTTCACCCAATTGCGAAACGCTATATTACAAGCATCACAATGACAATCTAACATCCCGAATTCATTATCAGTCTGCCAACCAATAACGGCCGGGTGTTTACTATAGTGCTCCGCAAGTCGCTGCGTGATACGACTTCCGTATTCGCGCAAAGATGTACTATTATAGCAGCGGTGTCCGCGTACCCCTGGATGAAAGGTCTCTCCCTTCGCAAATACCGGCAGCACGTCCGCAAATTTCGTAGTTAACCATCTAGGAGGTGTAGCTGTGGGCGTACCAATCACAACCTGTAATCCATACTTATGAAAAAGATCCAGCGCGCGGTCCAGCCACCTAAACTGGTAATTGCCCTCCGCTATCTCTAACCGGCTCCATGCAAACTCGGCGACTCGAACTACCTTGACACCTGTTTCCTTCATTAATTTGATATCTGGTTCCCACATGGATTCTTCCCAATGCTCCGGGTAATAGTCCACACCTATCTGAATAAGATCATATCGCTTCACCGGCGTCCTCTCCCCCTATCTTGTTATCACCAAAATAAAAGGCGCTCCCCGTCTCATAATGATGAGGTATACGGAGAACGCCTTTGTTAACCACTAGTCCATTTTAATCTTCTTTATGAACGAGCTTCACTTATTTCTTAAGCTTGTCCCAAGCTGCTTGCATGCCTGTCATCCAGCCATTCACATCAACCTTGCCAGCGATCATCTGTTGAATCACACTAGCAAATTCTTGAGTTACACCATCAGGGAATTTAGAGGATTGCAAACCATATACTTTGTCTTCTTTTACATAGTTCCATACGTCAGATCCAAGCTTACCGATATCTTCAGGAGTTGCTTCGATGGTGGACAACGCAGGGATGAATTTCCATTTTTTAACGATGTACTCTTTACCCATATCTGAAGTTACCAACCAGTTCAAGAATGTTTTAGCTTCTTCTTTAGATCCGGAATCTTTGTTGATAACAAGGTTTGCAGGAATACCTACAGTCATTTTGTCATTCTTTGCAGCATCTTCATTGATTGGCATAGGGAACATACCGATGTTCATGTCAGGTGTAATGTTATCAACAAGGGTTTGTGCCCAGTTACCTTCTTGCATCATTGCAGTTTCACCTTTAGCAAACATAGCCAAGTGAGTGTTAGCATCTGTAGTCAACGGATTTTTTTGTCCGTATTTCAAAGTCAAGTTGAGCAAGTTGCTCCAATCTTCAAACACTTTGTTACCTACGATTGTACCGGTACCATCATTCAAGCTCTTAATGAAGCCATTTACATCATCTTGTTGAGCGAATGCTACGCTGATCCCTTGGTTACCAAGGAGCCACCATTCTTGATACGCATTACCAAAAGGAGTTACGCCAATCGCTTGCAATTTCTTAGCTGCATCTTCTAGTTGTGACAATGTTTTAGGAGTTTCAGTGATGCCTGCTTTTTCGAACAGGTCTTTGTTATATACAAAACCAATTCCTTCAAGGTTCATTGGCATACCGTACACTTTACCGTCTTTAGTCATTGGCTCTGCTGCCATAGGAATCAGATCTTTCACCCAAGGTTGATCGGACAGATCTTCCATCTTATCTCCCCAAAGCTCCATTTCAGCATATCCACCATTTGAGAAAATGTCAGGCGCGTCGCCGGAAGCAAACTTAGTCTTCAGTGCTGCAGCGTAATCGGCACCACCACCAACGGTTTGAATATCCAGCTTGATGTTAGGGTGTTCTTTTTCAAATTCAACCTTAAGCTCATTAAGACCTTCAACGATTTCAGTTTTGAATTGAAAGATCTTAACCGTCTTTACTTCACCTTTATCTGTGCCAGCGCTTCCATTTTGTGAGTTACTAGAAGCGTTATTGCCTCCACCGCATGCTGTTAATGCTAAACTCATAGCCATTACTGCCGAAAGTGCAACTGCCGAGCGTTTCTTATTCATTATATTTTCCCCCTTAAGATAGTGGACTACTTATGAAATATTTGGAACGGAGGGCTCGGTGTTAACCTTTCACCGAGCCAGCCGCTATTCCCTCAACAATGTAACGCTGCATGAACAGATAGAAAATGATAATTGGAGCAATCCCGATTACGAGAGCCGGAAGCGCCATATCCCATTGTTTGGTGTATTGACCAAAGAAGGAGAAGGTCGCCAGCGGAATGGTCCGAAGTTCTGGTGCCTGAAGAATCAAGGAAGGCAGCAGATAATCATTCCATATCCCAAGTGCATTAAGCACAATCGTTGTCATTACCATTGGCTTCAGCAAAGGAAGTACTATGCGGAAGAATACGGTAATTGGATTACATCCATCAACTGTAGCCGCCTCTTCAATTTCAAGCGGAACGGACTTGATAAAGCCGTGGAATAGAAAGATTGCCATTGGAACACTGATCCCTAGATTCGTGATAATCAAACCCAGGAAGGAGTTGTTTACTCCCATTACATTTACAACTTTCAAGATTGGAATCATGATCGTTTGAAACGGAACAACCATTGCGGCTACGAACAACAGTAACAAAAACTGATTAAATTTCGTATTCGCCCGAACCATACGATAGGAAGCCATCGCACTAAACAGAGAAATTAGAATAACACTGATAACCGTTATGATGACCGAATTTCGGAAAGCTTCACCGAAACGTGCCAATTTCCAAGCACTTGTATAGTTCGACCACATAAATGTCTGTGGCCAGCTTGCAGCATCACTCAGAATTTCACCGAAGGATTTCACTGAGTTTGCTAGCAAGAAATAAAATGGAGAAAGAAAGAGCAGGGCCAGAAGAATCATCAACACTTCCACGCCGATATTCCATCTGCTTTTTGTCTTGGCGTTCATTAAGCTTCTACCTCCTTGCTCTTCGTAATACGGACTTGAATCAGGGTGATAATCGCCACGATAACGAAGAACAGCAGCGCTTTAGCAGTACCCAGACCGTAACGATTGTTCAGGAAGGCTTCATTGTAAATATTCATAGCAACCGATTCAGTAGATTTGAACGGTCCACCTTTCGTTAAGGAAAGGTTAAGGTCGAACATTTTGAAGGACCAAGAAATGGCCAAGAACAAACCAATAGTTACAGCAGGCATTATTAATGGAACTACAATGTTGCGTAGTACCTGCCAACGAGAGGCACCATCAATATCAGCCGCTTCCAGGACTTCTTTCGATACGTTACTGAGAGAAGCGATGTAGATAACCATCAGATAACCGGAAGACTGCCAAACAAAAACCATTACAATCGCCCAGAAGCCGGTTGTTGCATCACCCAGCCAAGGAAGATTAAAGAACGACCAGCCTGTGAGTTCTCCCATTGTTGCGAACCCTTTGATGAAGATAAATTGCCAGATGAACCCGAGCAACAATCCCCCAATAACGTTCGGCATAAAGAAGATCGTCCGAAGCATGTTACGTGTCTTTAATGGTTTCGTTAACAGATAAGCTAGGAAAAACCCTACCACATTAGTCAAAATTACACCTAACACAGTAAATCTTACTGTAAACCAAAAGGAAGACCAGAAGTCGGGGTCATTCGTAAATATAGTGGAGAAGTTTTGAAATCCGACCCAACTTACATTACCGGATACACCGTTCCAGTCTGTGAAGGAGTAATACATCCCCATGATAAATGGGATAATCGTTATTAAGGTAAAAAACAAAACTGCAGGACCAACGAAGAATACCTGTTGACCTAACTGGGACAACTTAGTGCCGCGCATTTATTGTCCCCCCCTTTCTTTTGCTCACTTACTTGTTTATGCTTTATACACATATTATCTGTTTTTTTGAGCGTACCTCACACCTACGGAAGTGATCTTTCAGGTGTAAAATATTGATCGGATGTGACAAATTTCGATGAAATGGAACACGATTCGCACAAAAATGATCGTTTTCATCCTACTTCCAACACTAATTTGTATTATGGCCACGATGTTTATAAGCTACCACTTTAGTACTCAATCCTTAAGAACAAGAGCAGTAGATGAGAATACGAACCTTCTCTTTCAAGGTACTAGAAACATTGAAAGTCTGATTCAGGAAATCAATCGACTCTCCCTTATCGTCTATTCAGATTCAGAATTCTACAGATCTCTCGAAGCTGGATACGAGGATATGCTAGCAAATGCACGAATTTATTCTTCTCTGAATTACATTTCATCATCTATGCCTGACATATCTCAGGTCTATTTATACGGTGTCAAGGACAGCAAAGCCACTCTGCTCACCCAAAATACACCGAAACGTTGGCAGGGTGTTCCACCTTATCCTGATTCCAAGATCACTACCGATTCTGCGGTATCCTTACAGAGTACGCATTTAAGTCATAGCTACGGCCTAACGGCACCGATCCCGCAATTTATACCGGAGCCAGTGTTTACCTTACACAGAAGAATCGAAAGAGTCCCTACCACAAAAGCGCTTGGTTACCTGTCGATTGATGTCAAGCTAACGGCTCTAACCGACATCATCAGTCAGTTATATGATCAGAAGCAGGAGAAAATCTGGCTGCTGGATGGCAACGGAAACATTGTCTACGGGGACAATAGTGAAGAATACGGCAAGAAACTGAATGCAGCTTGGTACGATACGAACATCAGGGACAAGCAAAGCTCACAAGGATACTTTGAAGAGGATAAAGCTATGTTTATTTACCAGAATATCGAAGGTCCAGGGTTAAATTGGACGCTGGTGAAGCAGATTCCCGTATCTTATCTTTTCCGAGAAGCCAATGAGGCGGCAACGATCAATATAGCACTGATGGTCCTGCTGCTGATTACAATTACAACGCTAACGATCCTAATCTCTTTTCGAATCACCGCCCCGATTAAGCAGTTGACCCGCTATATGAATCAGGTCCAGACCGGGAAGCTTGATATCGATATCCGTCCCATGGGCAAAGACGAGATCGGTGTTGTTACAGAACGGTTCCGCAGTATGATGGATACGATCAACAATCTGATCCTAAGAGAATACAAGCTGGAATTAACTAATAAAACGAATGAATTGCGGGCTTTGCAAGCGCAAATCAATCCGCATTTCCTTAACAACACCTTGCAGATCATCGGTACGCTTGCCTTGGAACTTAAAGTACCCCAAATCTACTCTCTTCTTTCTGCACTAGCGAAAATGATGCGCTACAGCATGTACAATGAGGAGAAGATTGTCACGGTTAAGGATGAACTGGATCATGTCAAAGCTTACATCGAACTACAGAAGGAACGTTTTGAAAATAAATTCAGTTTCCGTTACGATATGGAGGAAGCTCTTTTAGAGACATTTATGCCTAAGATGATTCTGCAGCCTATTGTAGAAAACTATTTCAAACACGGTTTTAACCATTCCCGCTCAGACGGATTTGTTGAGATCACCGCGGCCAAATTGGGCGACAAGCGAATGGAAATCTGTATTCAAAACAATGGAAATGCTATCCCTTCAGCGAAACTGGATCTTTTGCGGCAGAAGCTTCAACATTCCACTAGAACAGATATAGATTTATTAAGAAATACAGAGCAAGACAAAGAAGCTACAGGATCTGGTATTGGTCTGCCGAACGTTCTGGCTCGGCTCAAGCTCGTATGCGGAGATAGCGCCATCTTGACGGTGGACAACCTCAGAGCAGGTGGAGTGGTTGTAAGACTGGAAATAGACATTATAGCGGAGCGTGAGACGATATGAAGGCGTTAATTGTTGATGACGAGGCGAGAGTTAGAAAAGCTGTTAGACTTCTTGTCGACTGGGACGCACATCAAATCAATGAAATTCTGGAAGCCGGAAACGGAAATGAAGCTATTGAGATCATTCGGCAAGCGAAACCAGCCTTGGTCATTATGGACATGATGATGGAATCCGGTAATGGCGTAGAATTAATGACATGGGTTAACGAATTTGCCGGCAACATCAAATTCATTGTGGTCAGCGGACATAATGATTTCGAGTTCGTGCGCCAGACTGTTCGTCATGGTGGAATTGATTATATCCTTAAGCCCATTGAAGCGGAGGCAATCAATGTAGCAATTTCTAAGGCAGTGGCTGCTTGGCGTTCAGAGGAAGCTGACCGTAGCGAACGACAGAAGCAGAACATTCAGCTTAATGAGTTCAAGCCCATCTACGGAGAAAAACTGCTATCCGCGCTAATCGATGATCCGATCAACTCGGAATTATCTCTTCGAAGGTTGCGAAGCGATGGCATTATCCCGGAAAACGTCCTCTCTTCGCGCCTAATACTGGTGCAGACAGATACAGGAAATAATCTCCTACTTAACCGTTTTGGAGGAGACACCGGTCTCCTGAACTACGCTATCGTCAATATTTGTAATGAATTTTTGCAAGGTCAGCGTAAGGGTGTGGCTTTTCGTTACTGGGGAGGTCCTTCGGAGATTGCCATCATTCTATGGGATATCCAAACGTCTGTTGTCGAGCTTATAGGGAGAATTAATCAGGGTATCTACTCTACTTTGCAGGTCCGAATGCATTTCGGAATTAGCTGCATCGGTAACCTGCCTAAGCAATTATCTTATCAGCGTGCAGAGGTGGCTGAGGCCTTACAGCGTAGAAATTTATTAATTCATGAGGATTACTGCCATTTTTCTACTTCCTCCGAAGAGTTTAAAGAGCGCAATGAAACCGCAAAGACAGAAATTCAAGGACATGCATCGCCGACGATCTTCGCACATGTGAAGGAAGATTGGAAAATGGCGGTCATCAGCGGAAGCACTGATGTATTGTCCGCGGCAGCACAGCACTGGGTGGACGAGCTTAGCCGATGCGGAATTGTTACACCAGAGATTCTAAACTCGTGGAAGAATGATGCACTCTTATTTCGTTCCCAGTTGGTACGGGAAACGTTAGGCCCTGATGCCGATAGCGCACTAGCCGAGTTAGAACAGGCCGACCAGCTTCACCCAGCTCCTTATACGAATGGTTACTCGTTCTCCTTATTTGCTTGGCGTGACTGGTCATTTGATCTGATGGAGCGAATATCAGAAGTGATAGCCGCTAAACAAGCTAAAGAAAGCAATCCTATGCATGATATCGTGAAATATATCGAACTTAATTATGCCTCTGATCTATCCTTGCAGGAAATTGCCGGAAAGTTCTTTGTTAGCCGCGAATATATTTCACGCCGATTCAAACAGGAATACGGCATTAATTTCTCCGATTTCATCGTTAACGTCCGGATAGATAAAGCTAAATTACTTATGCAGAACCCTCGTCTAAAGCTGTCGCAAATTTCCGAAATGGTGGGGTTTCATGATGTGAAGTATTTTAGCAAGGTATTCAAGAAACAGGTTGGTGTATCACCCAAGGACTATCGAAACCAGTTTAAAATTTAATTAATACCACGCTACGAGAAAACGGTTGTCTCCTTTATGGAAGACAACCGTTTTCTCGCAGAAATATAAAGATAATGTATAGCGTGAAACTTATATTTTCTTATATTTTTAAAAAGGCGTCCGCGACCGTCTTACCGGCTATGCCGTTCGGATGCGGGTCGTCTGTTCCACTCATAAACTCTGGTCTGATCCGGTGATCGTCTGGTGCAGGCAATGACAATAGGCTTGCTATATCAAACACCCGGCTCACACCTATAGGCGGATTAGACAAAATCTCACGATTCACCTTGCGCCAAGTTTCTTCTCTTTCACCCTGAAAATTGAACGGTGGCACCGTACTTAGAATAATATTAGCTTCAGCATTTGCCCCCTTGATCTTAGAAATAATGGTCTGCAAGTCACCAAGAAGCTCGTCCGCCGAACGGCAGCCAATATCAATATCATTTACTCCGAGTACGATCATCACTTCATCACTTTGCTTAGTTTTGTTTAGCCATGGACCATCTGCAGCGACATCATAAGCTCTAGCCCAGCCAGAGCCGAGATTCCATACACCAATATCCGTGCCAAGACCATCCGCAATTCTCGCGACCCAATATTCGTACTCATCCTTTAATGTCCGCACACCTTGAGTAATCGAATCCCCCAAGAATACTAGTTTCTTGGTAACAGATCTCTTATACCCAATGAAGCTTGGCAGTACCAAGAGATTATCAGACGCTGTAAAACCATCCGCTGATTGCTGTGCGGCAAGATTTCCGGGCGCGTCATAAGCTGAAACCAGCATCCCTTCAACATTGAAAGGAATCGATTTACCTGCAGTGAGTGTCTTAATCGTCCACGTAAACGCCAAGTAATGACCCTCCGGCAGAACAATGCTTGTCTCATCACTCCAGAAACATTCGCCAGCCGCAACGGTTTTTGAGGCTTTGCCCTCAAAGGTAAGTGCATGCTGTGTATTCTCAGCTATTGTTCCGTCTGGTTCTGTTCCTCCGTCAGCGATATAAGCTGTCTCGATAACCCAGTCGCCTCCAGGTTCACTGCCTACAGCTTCTTGCCCTTGATCCCATGTAGAATCCACCGCGTTGCTATGCCAGAACTTCAACTTCAACGTACCATTTTCCCTTAAACGAATATAAGTCCGGAAGGTATGCGTAAATGGTTCTTGCCTATTCATTATAAAATTCGCTGCAGTTGAAAGAACCGTTGCTGAGGTATATTCCGTCTGGTTCAATACTCCACTTCCCTTTGTTAAATTAGTATCCATAACGTTCCCCCGTTATTCAGTAAGATTGTAACACTAAAACCTCTCTAATAAACCAAGAGAACAGATCGTCCACCCAGTTTACAAGAGAGGTTATGGCTATATCAATATGCTTTAAGAAACAATCTTATTTCAATGTAATCGTAAACGATACGGTTTTTGCACCTGCGTTTACTTTTACTGTAGTTTCATCTACTTGCTCTGCACCTTCTACAGAAGCGATAGCTCCCAGATCTTTAAGTGAAAGCGAGAATTCTTTACCGCTACCTTCCGCAGTAACTGTTACCGTACTGCCTTTACGGTCAGCCTTCACAGTCAATTCAGGAGTACCTTTGAGATCACGAACGGTTGCAGAAGTCGTAGTGCCATCTTCAAGTGAATATAAGCCGAATTTAACGCCATTCGCATAGTCGTAATCCGGTTTGTTATCCACACTGCCGATTGCCAGCAAGGAATTCTGGCGAACGAATAGTGGCAGGCTAAAGAAATCATATTTCTCTTTGCGCCATGATCCACCTTGTACGGTTTCACCAGTAAGCAAGTGAGTCCAGCGACCAGCCGGCAAGTAGTACTTCGCCTCGCCGTTTTCTTGGAAGATTGGGGCTACAAGCAAGGATTCACCTAGCATGTATTGACGATCCAACACTTCGCAAGTAGGATCTTCCGGGAATTCCATAACCATAGCCCGCATAGAAGCCCAGCCATGTTCATGAGCCTGTCCTGCTACATCATACAGATAAGGCATCAAGCTACATTTGAGTTTGGTGAAGAAACGGGTAACATCACAAGCTTCATCATCATAAGCCCAAGGCACACGGTACGAAGTGCTACCATGCAGACGGCTGTGACTGGACAATAGTCCAAACGCCAACCAGCGTTTAAATACATGTGCCGGAGCCGTGTTCTCAAAGCCACCGATATCATGACTCCAGAAACCGAAACCAGACAATCCTAGAGACAATCCACCGCGAAGGCTCTCTGCCATGGATTCATAATCTGCGTAGCAGTCACCGCCCCAGTGAACTGGGAACTGTTGGCCACCGGCAGTTGCAGAACGTGCGAACAATGCCGCTTCATTTTTACCAAGCTTCTCTTCTAGCACTTCAAATACAACCTTGTTATACAATTGAGTGTAGTAGTTGTGCATTTTCATCGGATCAGATCCGTCGAAGTAAACTACATCTGTAGGAATACGCTCACCGAAGTCTGTCTTGAAGCTATCTACGCCCATATCTACCAAATCACGCAGGTAGCCGGCATACCATTCACAAGCCGCAGGGTTGGTGAAGTCCACCAGTGCCATACCTGCTTGCCACAAATCACATTGATAAACGTCACCGTTAGGTTTTTTGAGCAGATAACCATTTTTCTTGCCTTCTTCAAACAAGCGGGAACGTTGCCCGATATAAGAGTTGATCCATACGCAGATCTTCAGCCCTTTATCTTTCAGTCGTTTCAGCATGCCTACTGGGTCAGGGAATACGCGCTCATCCCACTGGAAATCGGTCCATTGATATTCACGCATCCAGAAACAATCGAAGTGGAATACGCTCAGCGGCAGATCGCGCTCTGCCATACCATCTACGAAGGAGTTTACGGTTGCTTCATCGTAGTCGGTAGTGAAAGAGGTCGTCAGCCACAGGCCGAATGTCCAAGCTGGAGGAAGTGCAGGTTTGCCAGTAAGTGATGTGTAGTTGCTGATAACTTCTTTGATGGTAGGACCATCAATCACGAAGTATTCTAAGCTTTCTCCAGCTACGCTGAATTGCGCTTTTTTCACTTTTTCCGAAGCGATCTCATAAGAAACCAACTCAGGGTGGTTAACAAATACGCCATAGCCTTTGCTGCTTACATAGAAAGGAACATTCTTATAAGCTTGCTCGGAGCTAGTACCACCGTCTTTGTTCCAAAGATCTACGGTCTGTCCATTCTTTACAAAAGCGGTAAAACGCTCGCCCAAACCGTAAACGAATTCACCTACACCGAGATCCAGCTCTTCACGCATATACGTGTTGCCGTCTTGATCCGTGATATAAGCCATGGACTTGAAACCGCTGCCTGTAATTCTCTCGTCTCCACGATAGAAATCCACAGCCCATTGTTGGCCTTTGCGAATCACTACACGCAGTCCGCCGCTGATCAGCACAGTCTCGGAATCATTTTCTTCAATCTTAACGTGATCTCCAGTACCTTTCGTGAGTTCGAAGACTGGACCGCGTTCTTGTACGCCATCATGATGAATAATCTTAACCCCTACCACACCTGGAAGCGGGGAATGAAATTTTACAGTAAGCAGGGTTGAATTCAGCGTCGCTGAACGCCCTGTGATTGGAGTTGTTTGAGTAATTGCTGTTAATCCATCTGGAGTCTTTTCTACAACATAATTTTGAACTGCACCGTTAATCGTGATACCATCACGCACCAGCCAGAGACCATCAGTAAATTTCATTGTGTACTTGCCACCTTTCAATTTGGTGTTTATAGTTGCATTATACCGATAAAAAATAAACAAAACTAATACTATATAGCTCGTTTATAACACTATTTTGATGTTTTATCCGAAAGGAGTGGCATTTATGGACCGTACAACCCAGAGTTTGCTAAAAGAAGACAGAGTGCATGGCGATAGCATGTTTCCGCTTGCAGCTTATTGGATAGAATTACCAGCTGGAACACATGTCCTCGATACCCATTGGCATGAAGAAGCGGAGTTTTTTATGCTGCTCGAAGGAGAAATTCTGTTTCAGGTGGATACCGAATATTTCCCACTTAAAGCCGGTGAGGCTGTATTTATCGAGTCCGGTGATATTCACGCTGCCTATGTACTGAACGAAGATACGCCTTGCAAATTTTGTGCGCTCGTGTTTCTTCCTGATCTTCTCGCTAGTGCCCAATATGATACGATCCAGCAGAACACCATCTTACCCCTTCAGGAGAAAAGACAAAGCTTTCCTCGCCACCTAACACCGGCTGTGAAATGGCAGCATGAACTTCTCGGGCACTTAGAACGCATGATGGACGCCTACGCCGCGCAATCTCCCGGGTTTGAAGCTTTTATTAAAGGCACGTTACTCATCATGCTCTCGCTGATTGCTCCAGAGGATCGTTTTGTAAACCGCAGCCAGCTGGATGACGCTGATACTACTAAGATCAATCGACTTAAGAAGATTATTCTCTATATTCAGGATAACTATCAGGAGCCGATTAGAACTCGGGACCTCTCCGACCTTATCCCCATGAGTGAAGGACAGTTCTGCCGTTTTTTCAAAGAAATGACCCGTAAGACTCCAGTAGATTACATTAACTCTTACCGAATTCGCCAAGCCGCCGATCTACTGCAACAAAGCAACAGAAAAATATCCGACATCGCATTCGAGGTCGGATTTGATAATGTGAGCTATTTTATTAAAGTGTTTCGCAGAGCGATGAAATGCTCGCCTTCGGAGTTTAGGAAGGGGTCCTGTTGACATCTTGTTGTTCGACTTCTATTCATCGGTCGTTCTGAAGCTAATGGCTCTCTTTATTAATTCTTCCTGTTCATCTACCGATATATTATAGATAGATCTTATCGTCGTAGGAGGAGAATGAGCCATGCATATAACGAATATGACCTCTGCTATGGGAACGAGACTTATTGTAGCTGTTAGTCACCAAACTAACGATAAAACCATAAATTCAAACAGCAAGACAAGTGGTAGCGGAGACCACTTATCGATAAGTAAATCTGCAAAAGCAGCTTTTCAAAATCAATCTCAAATGAGCGGAATGGTTGATTCTCTACTTAAACAAAAACAGAGTATCATCGATAACAAGAACAGCCTAATTGAAAGAACCACCAAAAACTCACATAACCTTGATTCTATTCAAGATCAACTCAAGGAATTTGATAAACAGCTCCAAACGATTGACCAACAAATTGCGAAGTACACCTTTGAAGAGCAACAAAAGAACTTAGAAAAAGCTCAAAAAGAAGATCTATCGGATGAACCTAAAACCGAGCAAGAGATACAAAACGAAAGATTGAATACGATTGTTGCTATAAGCCAAAATGTTTCACAAATGGAGGTAGTTTCTTCTACCCATTCTAAGATGCATGGCGATGCAAGAGTTCTGACCAAGGAAATCGAATCGGATGAAGCTCGTTCTACTCATTCTGCAACAGCCAAACGTGAGCAGTTATCCAAAATCGAAGATAGAATATCGGAAATGAATGAAACGTTAGGCGATACCATAAAAGACACCGGAGATAAAATTAAAGATCAGGAACGGACTGAGAAATTAGCCACCTACCAAGAAATTCAGCGTTTAGCCGAAGATTCTGATAAGTCGCAGCTAGAAATACTAATCTAACAAAGACAAAATTCTCTATATAGAAAAAGCAATCGGACCTCTACCACATCAAAGGGGTTGCCGATTGCTTTTTTATATGCAGATGATGTTATCTTTCAACAACTATTCCTTCCGAATCACGATAAAGCAGGTGCTGTCTGGCAAGGCCACTTCCTGTCCGCTCTCATCCATGAACCTTACTCTATCGCGCAGCGCTTCGGTATAACCTTCTTGCAAGTAATGCCGGAAGACTTCAATCTTCGCCTGCTTTCCTAAAGTCTGTTCAATAAATGAGGCAAACTCCGTAGGGGTAAAATAACCAAACTGTTCCTGTACTTCATGAATGTAAGCCTCTTCGCCCCAGGTATACGTATATAAAAACTCCATGGCATCATTAACAGGCATGAGTACTTCTTCTTCCCCTAATCTCTGATACTGAAGCTGACGTCCGGAAAAATCCTTCGCATAACGCTCCAGCCACGCCATACCGTCATCCTCCAGAAAACGAACTTTCCGCAGCAATGCTGTGGGTTCGGTCATTATCCCATCGCGGATAATAATAACCCCGCCCACTGACAATACATCAAAAGCACTTCGCAGGGCGGCCGAGACGGTGTCATGATTGAACTTTTTACCATTAAGCGGCACATAAGAATATAGCTCATGCAAAATCGAAGAAAAAATTACCGTACCCACCGTTCCAGCCTCCACGAAATCTTCAAGGTTCAACGCATCTCCCTGCAGGACCTCCCACTGACGACCTTCCCGTTGCTTGCGCTGCCGCAGAGCTTCCACTACATTGCTCGATATATCAATGCCGATAGGGGTAATCTCTGGCATCCGCTCTTCCAGCAAATCCAGCAGCACACCGCCGCCCGGGCCGATATCCAGCACTTTTTTCCCAATGACATGCTCCAGAATCACAGCCTTATAATCTGCTGTATTATTCATTTGACTTAAGTAGGTATCTTCATTATGAAAACGGTCGAAGGCGTCCCTGCGTAGCTCGAACAAGTCGAATAACAGCAATACAGCACGTTCATACAAGGGCGATTTTTCAGCTTCCATACAGAATTCGATCAGCTTCTCTGCCGCTGCCGAGAATTGAAACTGAAAAAACACCGTGTCTGGCAGATGTTCCTTAGCGTATGGACGAAGCATTAGATGAGGATTCTCATCAGGTAAAGTCCCTTTTTCGATATCCTCCCATCTAAGCTCCGATAAATATTTTTCTATAATCCGCTTCTTATAAACATTGATCTTCTTAACACCCTTGTAGTCATAGTAAATGCTGTTCATAACCTGCTCGAAGCTGATATGACGTAGGGGTTCATTCTGAGCCCTTTGAGCTGCAAGCAACATCACCTTCAGAAATTGCTCCAACGAGAAAGTCTGCATTGCAGATTCCACATACCAGAAGATAGTGTTACTTAAAGACTCCAACCGTTCCGCATGGAAGCCTTCCTGTGTCAGCTTTGCCCATTCCGTAGTGAAATCCTCTCCTCTAGAGATCGGACCTAGCCGCATTCTGCGCAGTCTTTCTTTCATCGGCATTGGACTAGCAAGTTCACCGGTTGCAATCAGAGTAATAAGCTGTTTCACTTCATGCTCTACATTCAGCCATAGCTCGGGGGATACAGCTCCGATGATGCAATAATTGAGTACGGTTAGCAAACGTTCAAGTTCCTCGGCAGTCAGTAACTGTTCCTCCACAAGATCACGAAGCGGCTTATTTACTTCCGGAGGCACCTCCCCACGGATTTGCTGTCCTATCAGTCCATGGGTTTCAATAAGCCGATGAACCAGTGCACTTTTGTCAGAGACCGTACCGCTCAAATGTTTCCCGTATAACTGTGCGGAGCCAATGTTATGTACAAAACAGTTAATGCCTTCCTCCTGCCAAAGTAACCGCTCCTTCAATGTGCCACCCTTAGCTGTTTCTGACCAGATTAATGTTTCTTCCACAAGCTCTTTGATCCAAATCGAACGGGGAAGCTGGTCTAGCAGCTGCAAACTGCGTTCCACATAATCCAGCACGGGATTCCTGCGGTCCAACTCCTCCAGAGATTCCACTCGCTCCAAATTTACAATCTGCTCCTCGGCTTGGACAATAAGCTTCAGCCAGAGGTTATCCTCCAAATGATCTTGTATTCCTTCACGGTATAAGGTGATGGCTTCCAACGATTTCAGCATATACTCCTCCTTCGCTCCAAAGTGGAGACTATAAAGACTTATTATTATATATACACTCCCGTTAATTAAAAAACAGAACCAGGATTCATGAAATTGCCATGTCCCGATTCTGTTTATATTCCAATCCTCAAGTTCCGAACCGTTGCCGATATCCGCACTTGCGGCACAGCTCTTCTACTGCCTCTCTACGAGAGAACCCGTAAAACAGATTGTTCGCCCGCTCACCCTCTACGATTTCTGAGAAAGGAGTCTCATGAATGTTTCCTAGGTTAATGACTCCTTCACCATCCAGACAGCACGGTACAACGGTACCATCCACAAGGATTGCCGCTTGGCTGCGTAGTGCATGACAGAACCCTTTTCCATCATCTTCCGGCTCATTCAGTGCAGGCCATCGGAACTCATGGTCCTGATTGAGATATACCCGTGGGGCAACCTTGACGCCGCTGCCAGGTACAACCTTTTCTTCGATCTTGAAATCAAGGTTAAAGGCTTCCTCCAGCACAGCAAGGGTCTCACGGTTCCGATTCTTCTCCAGATTGGTCAGATTATCCTCCGTCAAATTCCACAGCCGGAAGGAAATAATGACCCCTTGCGCGGAGGCTTCCCGTACAAAAGAAATAATCTCCGACAAATACCCTTCGCGGTTCTCAGATCCTTCATGCCCATCAAAGCTATGCAGAGAGAAGTTCATCTGTCGAAGTGCAGGTTTGCCGAGAATCTTAGGGCCAGCCTTATGAATTAACGTACCGTTGGTAGTAATATTGACCTTGAACCCTTTGGCATGTGCCGCATCCAGCAGCTCACCAATCTTGGGATGCAGCAATGGCTCACCTTTTACGTGAAGGTAAATATGATTACTATGTGGCTTAATTTCATCTAATATCGTATTAAAAGTATCGAGCTTCATAAAGTTCTTCGTTCGGGCGGTTGGTGGACAAAAGCTGCAGGCCAGGTTGCAGACGCTTGTTATCTCAATGTATACCTTTTTAAAAGTCTTCAAGTGCTGCTCCCCATTCTATTTATAGATCTGCGGCATAGCGGAGGCCGATCTGTGCTCTGGCTTCCTCCATAACTTCTGCTACTGCCAAGGAATTCGCATGTGTATTAACTCTGCTTTCCCGTTCACCATTCTTAATTAAGTTGATAAATTCCTCAACCTCATAATACATAGACTCGAATACTTGAGGCTGCGTAAGCTCCTCGACGGTTCCGTCGCGATAATGAATCTTCACTTGGTAGGGTTGGTTGATCTTATCGATCACCATTGTACCACTTTCCCCTTGAATCTCGGCTGGCAAATAGGAATCAGCGATCTTGGAATGCATCACAACTGCATCCATATCATCATATTGCATGACAATACTTCCTTCTCCATCCACTCCAGAAGAGAGCATTAGACCCACGGCCTTTACAGACTTCGGTTTCCCGAACAACACTACCATAGGATACAGGCAGTAAACACCAAGATCCATCAACGAGCCATTAGAGAAGGCTGGGTTAAAAGCATTTAATACCGTTCCCTGTCTATAGGCGTCATATCTCGATGAGTATTGACAATAGCTTGCAAAATAACGACGTACTTGGCCAATCTTATACAAATTGTCTCTGATCACTCCGAAATTCGGCATGAAGGTCGATTTCATTGCTTCTACCAACAACACATCATTGTTCTGAGCGGCTTCAATCATTGCTCTAAGCTCCGCACTGTTTGAGGCAGCTGGTTTCTCACAGAGCACATGTTTGCCATGATTTAAGCACATAATCGCCTGCTCAGCATGCATGGAGTTCGGGCTTGCAATGTAAATAGCATCGACATCTTTACTGGAAACCATATCTTCCAAATTCGTATAAATTGTAGCTCCAGCATATTTTGCAGCAAAGGCCTGACCTTTCTCCATTGTGCGGGAGTACACGGCTGTCAGGATAAACTCCTCATTCTCCAAGCCGGCTTGCACGAAGCGGTCTGTAATAAAGTTTGTTCCAATGACCCCGAAACGAATTGTCATGATAATCCCGTCCTTTTTAGTTCTTACTAAAGCTCTATATGCTATTTTCTCACTCTCAGGGTAGTCATGTCTACTTTTCAGGACAAATTTCCGACAAATTCCGATAGATCCACTTTGTGAAAAAAAGCACCACCCCTTCATCTTTTGTCGATATCAAACTATTCATAGTAAACAGCGACATTATTTGTCGAAAGATGCAGTAAAGAGGCTCCCATTCTTAACTTAAGAACAGGAGCCTGCTGAGCCATATGGACTTACAACTTATTTATAAAAAGCCTGCAATTGACGCACAATTTCATCCTTGTCATGATCCACTACGGTTTGGTGTTGTGGCATCTCGAACAACGCTTTAATTTGTGCCGGGAATTCCTGCTTAATGTCAATCAGAGTAATCGCCTCATCAAACTTAGCTGGATGTGCGGTCGCGAAGGTAATCCCAATCTCATCCGAGCCATTAAAAGCTTCGTAAGCTGCGATTCCACATGCAGTATGCGGATCAAGTAGGTAGCTATATTCTTTTTGATACTTAGCAATTGTATTCAAGCATTGATCATTCTTCACGCCAAGCGCTGCAAAATCCTTCTGCACCTGCTGAAGCGCCTCACCTTCAACCGTAATCTTGCCCTCGGTTTGCAGCTTGGACATATACGCGGATAGTTTCTCGGAATCCTCGCCTACCAAATAATATAGATAACGCTCAAAATTGCTCGCCACTTGGATATCCATCGAAGGACTGTATGTGCTTGTGAAGCTGCCCGGTTTGTATTCACCCGTGTTCACGAAACGCTCCAAGATGTTATTTTCATTCGTAGCAATAATCAGTTTGTTAATTGGTAATCCCATTTGCTTCGCCAAATATCCGGAGAAAATATTACCGAAGTTGCCGGAAGGCACGCTGATGTTAATCTTCTTCTCGCTGCTGCCATCGACATGCAAATAAGCATAGAAATAATAGACAGTCTGTGCCAGAATACGTACAAAGTTAATGGAGTTGATCGCACGCAGATGATAGCGACTCTTAAAGTCGAGATCCGCGAACAGATCCTTAATCACCTTTTGGCAATCATCAAAGTTACCATGAACAGACAGGTTCAGTACATTGCTGTCATCAACCGTAGTCATCTGCAGCTCCTGCACTTTACTAACCTTACCATGCGGATGAAGAATACAGATCTTGATTCCTTCTTTACCGCGGACACCCTGAATCGCAGCCGCCCCAGTATCCCCCGAGGTTGCTCCGAGGATGTGGATGATCTTGTTCTGCTTTTTGGAAATATACGAGTACAGCTCACCCATAAACTGCAGTGCTACATCTTTGAAGGCAAAAGTAGGGCCATGGAACAATTCCAAGACATATAAAGAATCATTCACTTGGTGAATAGGCGTTACTTCCGGCGTGCGGAAATTGCCATAACTAGTATTGACCATTTCCTGCAAATCTTCTAAAGGAATCTCATCATTAGTGTAATAGGCGAAAATCTTCAGGAACAATTCCTGGTAGCTAAGACTTCTCCACTCTTCTAAAGTAGCTGCTGAAACGACAGGAATCTCGGAAGGAACCATCAATCCGCCGTCATCGGCAAGTCCCATCAACACCGTATCGATAAAGCCTTTAGGTTCCACATTGCCTCTTGTGCTTATATACTTCATGCTCATCCTCCTGAACCCCTCATATACTATATATAAATATAAGTTTCACTTAATCGTTGCCTGTTTTCCCTATATACTACCACGTTTACGCGCTAAAGTCCGTTAATTCTTTGTCTTATTTTGCAGCTCTTTCCAGACGGTTTTGTTGCTGTACTGCCGTTCCGTGCTGACATCCTTGCCGAACCATTCCGGCGCCTTGAAGCTTTCCGCTTCCTCCAAAGATTCAAATTCAACCTCCAGAACGGACAATTTCAGCTGAGAATAGACGTCGATCTCAACCGTTGTGCCATTCCACACCGCCGTAATCCGCTCTTTGACCAAGGCTACCGCATTAACCGCTTCAATCATCTGATTATATAAACCCTCTGAGATAAAATATTCGATCTCTTCGCGCTTGATCCCTTTGCCATCCTTAAACGTGTGTGTATACGTTACCTCACCTGAGTCCAGATCCGTAATTTTACGCACACGCAGCTCTTGTCCGCCGTCTATCGCCAGATAGGTCTGATCGATATTATGCCGGGTCACAATCTTCAATTCGCCTTCTTGAATAAGCTGCTCCGGAAATTCCGGCAGCAGAAACTTGCGTTCGATCTCCAAAGCCATGATGTTTCGCTCCTCTTCGTGCCATTTATTTTATATTAATAATCATCATAGGGGTGAGACAAACCCAAGTCAATGTAGATTATGGGGAAAAAGGTTTTGTTCTTATCGAATTACCTCAATAATAGAAACAGCGGCAGTCATGGACGTGGAGACAAAGCCCTAGACTGTCGCTGTTTAGTTGAGCTATAGTTACCCGTTAGCTTAACGAATAGTGGTTAATTTTACGCTGTCTAAAGATTTCCTAACAAAGCGGACATATTTTTTTGATTTTCTGCAAGCCAAATCATTTCCTTCGCAAAGCGAGCTGGCGGTACACTATGTTGATCCATGTTAGCATTAATCCACCATGTGCTTTCCATATACCACAACAACTGTAATGAATGTGTTAAATAGCCCTCTACCACGTCGCGTTCCTCACTGTACCCTTCCATAAACGCCGAAGCCAGGGAGACATCTAAATTATCATCTAAGGCACATGACATCACAGCACGAGCTACATCAAGCTGCGGATAGTCATATTTTAGTCGATCAAAATCTAGAATTGCAGATAATCCGTTATCATTAAATAAAAGATTATCTACCCAAAGGTCACGATGTGCCCATCCTGTTTGAAGTAATTCGAGTGGTTCTATATTCATTTCTTCAGTAGCTTTAAATTGAGTTTCTATCTCAGCAAGCAGCTGAGGTTTACCAAGTCCCTTAGTCTTTTCCCAAACGGAGTTCCAATGTGCTAAGCGCTCCTCACGACTTGGAGGAATAAATTGCGGACTATTTTTAATGCCAAGTGTCCCGTCATTTAACAATCGATGCATTTTTCCTGTTGCTCGACCTAAATCATATATTTGATGGACATTGATTTTACCTGGTGAAATTAATTTTCCCTGGCAATACTCCATCACCAGGAAGCGTTCTCCATTATCAGATTCAAGCAAAATACTTTCATTCTGTGATAACACTTTGGGGCACGCTAGATCTTGGTCATACAATCTAATCTGTTGAGAGAGTGCTAACAATATCTCCTCTGACTTATATAATTTATATCTTTCTTTGTTGTATTGTTTAAGTAACAATTCCCCTGCATCCGTCGTAACTTTCCACTTTAAGTTTAACCAGCCTCGTTTTATCGAAGTAGTTTCAATTACATTCAAACCGAATAAACGATGAAATGTTTTTAGTAGGTCATCCAAGATCATTTCCTCTGTTAATATTGTCTCCATCTGGTCAACTCCTATATTTATAGTGTATAAGTTTTTATTCCTTATGGAGACCTATATAACCTCTGGGATTAAATAATCAATCTGTTATTAATTTTGAATACATATTGAGATCTATAAACTTTCCGTTTACTCTTTCATACCTTCTTAAGGTTCCCTCAAACATAAAGTTCAGCTTTTGCAAGACTTTTACTGAATTCACGTTTTCGGGTTCCACTTTTCCTTCGATTCGATTCAGCTTCAAAGTTGAGAATGCGTAATCTAACAAAGCACTTATAGCTTCTGAAGCATAGCCTCTTCCCCAAAATGCTCTAGCAATGTCATATCCAATCTCCGCTTTCTCATTTTCAAAGTCTAAGGAATTAAAACCACAAGAACCTATGATTTCATTGGATTCCATTTCAATGATAGAGAAACGAATAGCTTTGTTATCTAGAGAAAATTCATCAAGAAGTTTTATCATATCTTTTGCCTGATTTTCATCAGTAAAACTATCAATATTCATGAACTTGGTAACCTCTGGATCAGACCAAATTTTAAACAAACTTGGCGAATCCGATACCTTCATTTTTCTTAAATGTAATCGTTCTGTGTGCAACTCTGTAGTTAACATTATTTTTACCTCCATTAAATTTTAATAGTTGGTTTAAAAATAATGATCTCTGCGCATAGTTCAGTCCCTTCATTTTTCATTCCCCATTAGAATATCACACCATCGTTAAAACGAATAATATACCTCTTTTCCCTCAAGAAAATCCCGACATAACGTGCTGCATATTTTGGAGGCGTGCTCTTTTATCCAACCGTTCCTCTCAGAGTCATGAATAAAAAATACGTAACTAATAAAAATATCCATAAATATTTGTCCTTCAATGTACCGAATCTCATCAAGCGAAAAGCTTGATTTAGAAGCATAACCCTCCAAAAGCATTTTGCGCAGCTCACTTTTCAACATGGAAGATGCAGAGCCCAAATCAAACAGGTAGTAACCATAACCAAATAAACAATAATCTATTAAGATAGGATTTTGTTCTGACACAAGGACATTGCCCAGTTGAAAATCAGCATGAATGAATCCCCATGAGTTGTCCCTAGCGTCTAGCTCTGCTAATTGTTCTTTTACTACGAGTAGAACGCTACTAATAACTTCGTAATCCTCCTGAATAAGGGCTCCATTGTCTGTTCCCTTTCCAAGTTCTATTAAAGTTTCATCAATCTTTGTGACATTGTATACAGGTCTATGTAACTCCAAGGGCATTAGCGTTCGTGAGAATTCATGTAAACTAGCAAGATTTCTACCTAATCTATAAACAATCTGTTCAATGTTATCTTCATCTTGGGTTAGCGTCGAGCCTTCGATCCATTCTAAAAGAGTGGCCAAACTAGTACCAAATTGCTCCGAACTATATTCAGTAACCAGTTCCCCTTTTTGATTTAGAACAGGTCTTTGAACTTTTAATATGTTCTTCTGATCGATTTCTCGCAGAAAAAACATTTCTGCCTGTAATCCATCTCGGGTATGTTGTAAGCCTGAGAACCCTTCAGATATTGGTTTATGTATACGTAACAAATAATTCTTGTTATCCGTTTTGTCGGTCACTTTAAATGTAATATTCTCATTATGTCTAATGAATTCAATGATGGGATCGATGAACGAATACTGCAGCAATACTTTCTCAGCTTCAATGATCATAAGACTTCCCTCCTTCAAATCTAGAATATTCTTTATATTGTACCTGTTGCTCGTTGTATTTTGTTGGAATTAATAACTATATTTAAAAAGTATCCTTTTGAATATCTTCTATAAAAAAATAGAGTTACATATTAGTTCTCTAATACGCAACTCCATTAATATCATTATTTATTCATAGCGTTAATATAATATCAATACACCAAAGCCTTCCATAGTAACCTCACCCGATAACGTTGTCCCGCTCAGTAAATCCATTTTGGTCTCATGAAGATGGATCGCGACAGGAGCTTCACTATAATTAAGCAAAAAAGTATAACTGGAAGAAGTCCCGTTACGAACTTGCAGCTCTACATCTTCAGGGAGCACCAGCCAATCTACTGGCGACTGCAGGCTGACTTGATCTATGATTATGGATGCTGCTTGTTCATTAAAGACTGCTCCGTAATACCAAACCTCGCCTTTGCCGCGACGATTTCTTGTAACCGCCGGTTTTCCCGCATAATAGTCCGAGGCATAGACCGCCATGACTTCGACCGAATCATCCTCAATCCGGAGAATATCATTAAAATCATCTGCTCCAGTAACCCCTTCGGCCGCACCTGACCAGCTAATCGTCGTTGGCTGACGACTACCTTTAACCATTGTGAATTCTTCGACTGTGATCCCGCATAGATCTCTAGCAGCACCTGGGAAAGGACGCATATAGCATTGGCCGCGTTCATCCTTATAGCCGGTTCTGCATCCGAAGATCAGTTTTCCACCTTGCTGAACGTATTCATCCAGAAGCGACGCTGTCTCATCTGTCATAATTGCCGGGTGAGGATAGATAAGCACATCGTACCGTGCGAGCTCTTCCAGCGTCGTCTTTTTGCGTAAATAGAGTACGTCATTCGGGATATGCTTCCGCTGGAGTGCCTTGTACCACTCCTTATTGCTCTTCCACATAAATGGACCATGCCACACATCATACTCTCCATCCCACTCATTAGCATAATCACGAACAATAGCAACGTTAGCCTGATTACGGGTGCCGATAAGTGCTTGCCCTGCCCCCGCCAGCTCTTGACCAATCTGTCCCGCTTCCCGTACTCTTCGGTTCGGCTGGTTATGGTAGTCGTTAATGCCATGCCAATAAATTTCATTGCCCATCGTGGCTGTCCGCCAGCGGAAATACAGCACCATATCTGCGCCATGAGCGATCGATTGATAGGTCCATAACCGCATCTGTCCCGGCTTCGGAGATGGCATATCCATCCGGTTCACCCAGCCACCCGGTCCCGACTGCTGCTCCATAATACAGAAATTAGGGGAAATAGAACGGACAACAGATAATGAAAGTCCCCAGCCTCTGTCATTCAGCGGATTCCGCTCATTCGGATCATAAAAAATAGTCGAGAACTGCGGATAGGAATCATAGCTGAAGAAATCCAGTAATTCATCCGTCAATTCATGGCTGTCGAGATGCCCGAACAGACCGTTCGTTGTTACCCACTGCTTAGGGGCAAGTTTACGGATGATGTCCGCTTGGTTTTCGGCAAAAGAAATCGTATTATCCGATATAAACCGCTTTTCATCCAAAGCCTGATGGGGATTGGGCTGCTTGGGTGACGGGGTAGGACGCGGAAGATACACTTGAGACCAATCACTATAACTCTGATTCCAAAAAACAGCCCCCCAAGCCTCGTTTAGCCGCTCAAGCGTGACATATTTCTGCTGCAGCCATTCCCGGAAAGCCTTATGGTCACTCTCTGAATAAAATTCACTGATCTCGCAGTTGAGCTCATTATCAATTTGCCAACCGACCACACCTGGATGATTGCCATAATGTTCAGCCATCTGTTCCGTAATCCTAGCACACAGCTCACGGTATTTTGGGCTACTGTAATTATAATGACGGCGCATGCCATGCTGAAGGGTAACACCTTCATACGTCACGTTTAATACTTCTGGATACTTATGGGTCAGCCAAGCTGGAGGTGTTGCCGTCGGCGTACCGAGCACAACCTGAAGACCATGTTTATGAGCTAAATCAATCGCCCGATCAAAGAGCCCGAACTGAAATTCACCCTGGACTGGTTCAAAAATAGACCAAGCAAACTCCCCGATCCGAATGATTGTAAAGCCTAGTTCTCGCATCCGGCGATAATCGTCCTCCCACATACTTTCCGGCCAGTGTTCCGGATAATAACAGACGCCAAGCTCGAATTTTTCTGTTGCGACAGGTTTCTTCATGATTACCTCCAAAGTATTAAAAATATGCTTTCAGTATTTCATAATTCTATTGTAGTATCAGTATTAATAAGGCTTATATAACAAAATATTGCGATCATATAACTATCTTGCGTTAATTACCTTAATCCAACTAGCGCTCTGATGCGCGACAGAAATGAGTGCCATATAACATGAAGAAACAATGGTATTTGCCGACGCCAGCTTTTTCAAAATATGTCTGTTATCCTGAATTTTTGGGACATTACAGTCACTTCCCACAGCATACCGAGAGAAGAAGTGAAGGATTCCTGGGAAGCTATAACCTGCATTTAATCTTTGGTGGGGAGGGTTATGTCTTCCATGAGGGCGAACGTATTCCGATGAGCAGAGGACGAGGGTTTCTTTACCCTAAAGGGGCCTACCAGCAGTACGGCTCTGATCCCGGAGAGCCTTGGGATGTTCGTTGGGTTCATTTTAGCACTCAAATTGTACTCCCCTTATTAGAAGAAGTGGACCAGTCTAGTGCATACCTGTTCACTTTTGATTTGGACGCTAAGCTGGACGAGCTATTCGAGGAAATGTACTTGCTGAGCGCTTCCTATGTAACACGTAGTGAGCCAAGGCTATCCGCGCTTCTGTATGAGTTTCTAGTGAAATTGCTACAGAATTCCGAACCGCTTCACGGCTCAGTACCGCACGAGGTCAGGCAGTCTATCCGCAGTGCCGCAGATATCATTCATGTCGAATGTGCCCGTCCTTGGTCACTGGAGTCGATGGCAAGACTAACCGGGTATAGCAGCTATCATTTTCTACGGCTGTTCCGAATGGTTATGGGCAAAACACCAAACCGTTATTTAACGGATTGTCGACTGGCCAGAGCCAAGCTTCTACTGGTTTCTACTGGACTCTCCATTGCTCAGGTTGCGACTCAGTCCGGTTTTGCCCAGTCCAGCTATTTCATTAAAGTGTTCAGAACGTTCGAGGGGATGTCCCCCGTAAAGTACCGTCAGGCTTTTGGATCATAATTCCTTAAACGAGAAAAAACCGAACGACAATCAGAGAAAACCCTGAAGTTCGTTCGGCTCAAACAGTCATTTACTTAGCTTCTTCCATAAATACTCTGAAGTTTTCTACGATCTCTTTTGCTTTAGTACGATATAAATAATGTCCTTCTTCAAATGTCAGCACTTTTCCATGTACAGAGTCTTTTACTTGCTTTTCATGCTCTGGTATCCATCTATCCGTTGCTGGTTGATTCGCTTGTATAAAGAAAATAAGAGGAAGATTTTTAGGAAATGTTAAGCTTTCAGCTGATTTAAAATTAGAATACATCAATCCAGCTTCATTTAATTGGGTGGGATTAAATATGTTTTTGCGATTGATCAGTCTCATTTGTTCTTTTGTTTTATCATCAAATGGTAGTTCAGCAATTGGGTCAGCACTAAATTTCATTTGCAATCTGATTAGACCTGATTTTTTGAGCAGATTTATAGTTCTTAATTCCGAAGCTTCGATCTTCCTCTCGCTTATCGATGGAACACTACTATCAAGCCCGACAAATGCACTCACTTCATTTTCATACTTGTTAACATAATCTAGTCCATATATGCCTGAAATAGAGTGGCCCATTAGAATATAACGGTCAATATTAAGAGCCTGTAAAGCTTCATGAATTTCACTTACAATATTCTCTGTGCTGCGCTCCTTTTTGGTCAGATCACTTAATCCATACCCAAAAGGCTCAATCATGACAACTTTGTAAAACGGCGACAGTTCATCTATTAATGCTTTAAAATCAAGAGCTGGCGCTGCTGTGCCATAACCCGGTAGTAGCACGACTGTTTCTTCACCTTTTCCTTGAATATAAACATTCATGTTTTTCCCATCTACGGGTACTAACTGACCATAGGGTTCTATTTTATTTTGTTCCGATTTATTGCTGATCAAATTAACTGTATAGACAATAGCGAGAAAAAGCACGATTGCGATGATTATTGCTCCTACTACTTTAAGTAGTATGTTTAGTATTTTACTTGTTCTCGTGCCCGCCTTCATTTTCATTCTTTCTTTTATTTCCACTCGTATCTTCTCCTGTCATCAGCTGTGTTTTGGACTACCATAACTAACTGCTAAGCTAAGATTAACTAATGAAGATGTACTCTCTATGACGTTAACATGAACGGAGTATGAATAGGAAAAACAACATTTAAACCAGCACACAAAAAAACAAACCAAGAGCCGAGCTCATGGCTTGTTTCCTTTTGAAATAAATTATCTCTCCTTAAGATTTACAGTAAATCTTCGCTCACAAAATCAACCATCGATTGAACCTTCAATCCCTTAGGAGCGCCTGGAATCCAGTCCCTTCCATCGTTCCCGCGTTCCGAGAACGTTATCGTCTTGGGCTGCCCTGGGAGAAGATCAAAGTAATTGTCAGAGAATATTCCTTCATCTTCTGAGGTCAGGTATACGCCTCTAGCTAATACATCGCTTGTCACAGTGAAGCTTAGACCTCCGCTATCTGGAGTTTCCATTATGTTAATTACTGAACGCTGCAACCGAATTTCTTTTTCCGGGATAAAATAGTGCACTTTACGATCTATCATCTCGCCATTAGCCTGCAAGCTGATCTCAAGCAATACATCGTTCGATCCATGACCTTCTAATAGTTCCGCCACTGGAGACGAGAATACGATAGCCGCTGAATCGGCTCCCAGCTCAACGGGATGTGTCCACTCTCGCAGTACCGAACCGTTAAACTGATACAATTTAAGCCCCAAATCAGCGGTGACTGCTGTTCTTAAATCAGATACGACATGAACGTCAATCCGCTCGTGGTCGGTACCGTCAATAGACAACAGAACATCTTGAAAGCTTGAGCGCACGGTATATTGCAATGCTTTCCAGCGTCCGTTGTAATCCATCCCCGCCCAAGAGGCGACCGGCCAGCAATCATTCATCTGCCAGTATAAAGTGCCCATACAGTAAGGTTTATTTCTTCTGTGACTTTCAATCGCGATTCGAATCGCTTCGGCCTGCAGAATTTGACTCATATGCAGAAATGCTTTAAAATCCTTCGGCTGCGGCAGATACATATCCATATATTCCCTGATCAACAGATTTCCGCGTCCATTCTTCTGATGAGCCAGCATCACCTCTGAGGTAAGCTCCAAATCCTGCTCTTCAGCATAGCTCATTACGGTCTTTAGTTCCGGGAACGACTGGAATCCGTATTCACTCATAAAGCGGCCAACCTTGGTATTATAATTCTCAAAAGGCTCAATCCCGTGCCACACGCCCCAGTAATGCACATCCCCATCGCCCACAATCCGCGTCGCATGTTGATTCATATCTCCAGTAAAATTCCGCATTGGCGAAGACGGCCAATAGTCTACACCTGGATGGAACGCGGCTACAGCCTCCGGCAGAATCCGGTGGAATATTTCTTCATAATCAGCCCACATTGTAGCTCTTTGCTCCGCGCTGAGTTTTTCTTTCCAGCCCCAGCCCATATTTTCCTCGAACTGTGACCAAGCCGAATCAATCTCGTTATTGCCACACCATAGGGCGATGCAGGGATGATTGCGCAATCTTTTGACGTTATACTCAGCTTCTTTCTTCACATTCGCAAGAAACGCTTCATCCCCCGGATACATGCTGCAAGCGAACATGAAGTCCTGCCAGACCAACAGCCCGTATTCATCACAGAGCTTGTAAAATATCTCCTCTTCATAAAAACCGCCGCCCCACACTCGCAGCATATTCATGTTTGATTCTGCGGCCGTGGCAATTTCATGCCGATACCGCTCCTCAGTTACTTCTGTGATGAAGCTATCATTCGGAATATGATTGGCACCTTTGGCGAAGACCGACACACCATTCAGTACAAAAGAAAATGAAGTCCCTTTCGCATCACGCTCCCGAATCAATTGAATGCTGCGGAGACCGGTTCTTACACTTTTGCTAACTTCAACTTCCTTACCTTTCACCAAATCCGCTTGGAATGTATATAAATGTGGCTCGCCCAGCCCTCTACACCACCAGAGCTGCGGCTGATCTACCACGATATCCATCTCTATTTGTTGCTTGCCACTCTTCAAGGAAACCGCTTGCATCGACTCTAAACCATCAGCACTCATTCGCAGCATTCCCTCCCATGCCGCAGGAGCATCTACTTCAATAATTGCGGTTAATTGAGCCTCTTCCTTTGTGATCACATTTTGGCGGATATAGAGATCTATGATTTGAACTGAATCACGTCCCTTAAGGGCCGCTTTACGCCATATTCCACTAGTCAAGAAACGCGGACCCCAATCCCAGCCGTAATGATAAGGTGCTTTGCGGGCAAAAACACTAATCCGCTGTTCCTCTAGTTCCCCAAGCTCGGATTCATCATTCGGTGCAGGTAACGCATACCCCAGCCTCTCTAGCTTAGGTAGATCCTCTTTAACTACAGAGCGGAATCTCACTAGTATATGGTTTTCACCAATCTTCAACTGATCTTTAACATCCACTCTCCACGCCAAAAACATATTGTCTGCAGCGAGCACATGTACATTATTCACATACACGTCTGCATATGTATCAAGACCTTCAAAAATCAGTTCTGTGCAAGTAAGCTCCAACCACTCTTCACCAAGCTGCAAAGTGGTTTGATATTCCCAATCCTTCTTATCAATCCACTGTAGGTTATGTTCATTTGTTCCATAGAAGGGATCTTCAATCTTTCCGTTCTTCAGTAAATCCGTGTGGACCGTGCCTGGCACAGTAGCCGGAAGCCACTCCTCGTCACCACAGCTTCTAAATTCCCACTTCGCAAGATTCATCTCTAGATGTTTCATAATATCCTCCTAATTGCTAAAAGTTTTGTAGAGCATATGCTTCTCCAAGTGACTTCGTACAAAACTCACTTCGAAAGCGTCTGCTTAAGTTTTGTAAGCCTATTCATCTTTCAAAATAACATACCTCTTCTAGCATTTCATTGAATCCACTTGTTATTCTTGGTATTTTGTTATCCATTCGTTAGGTATACACTAATTATAATCGTTCAAACAAAACAAATAAAGACAATAAATAATAATACAATACATTTCTAAACGCTTTATTTAAAGCTATAATGTTCATGTAAACGCTAACAAAATAATGAAAAGGGGATTAAGTTATGAGAAATAAGTTATTTTCGTTATCTTTTGTTATGGTTATGATTTTATCATCAACGCTTGCTGGCTGCGGCTCGAACAATGGCAACAGCACCAATAACGGGGCTTCTGCAACCGATAAGCCCGCAGCGACTAACACAGAGACTACCGGCGGTGACACGACAAGCAACGCAACAGCCGAACCTGCAGCAGGAGCTGACATTAGCGGCAAAATCACCTTCCTGACTAACAGAACAGACATGATTGGCAAAGAATACGATGAATATTTAAAGCGCTTTAATGAAAAATACCCGAACGTTAAAGTCGAATTCGAGGCTTCCCAGACCGACTATAATCAACAGGCTAAAGTCAGAATGGCCAGCGGCGAGCTTCCTGACGTTATGTTCATTCCTACCATTCCTAACTCCGACCTACCGAAATACTTCGCTTCACTGGATGATCTCGGCCTGAACGATCAAATCACCTTTAAAGACTTCAAATCCTTTGATGGCAAGCTGTACGGAATTACCACAGGGAACTCTACATCCGGGATTGTTTATAACAAAAAAGCATTTACGGATGCTGGCATCACAGAAACCCCTAAGACTTGGGATGAATTCCTGGCTGCCTGCGAAAAGCTGAAAGCAAAAGGTGTCATTCCACTGTCCTCTAACTTCAAAGATAAATGGCCACTGGGTACATGGGCTTATGATACTCCGCGCCTAATTGCAGGCAACCCCGACTTCCCTAATGAGAAGCTGAACTCTGAAACACCATTTACCATAGACAACGGCTATGGTAAAGCCTTTAGCCTGCTCAAGGAGCTCAACGAAAAAGGGTATCTGGAAAAAGACATCAACTCCACCAACTGGGAGCAATCGAAAAAAGACATCGCTTCTGGTAAGTTCGCCATGTACTATCTCGGCAACTGGGTCATTAACCAAGTTATTGGAGTAGGAGCTCCTTCAGACGATGTTGGCTTCTTCCCGTTCCCTTATGACAATTCAGGTAAACCATCCGCTACTCTTAGCCCTGACTTCTTCTATGCTGTTGCTAAAAACAGCAAAAATTTAGAAGCTGCCAAAGCTTTCGTAAAATGGATGATTGAGGATTCCGGCTATGAGGACTTCGCGGGCTTTATCTCCCCACTAAAAGGAAAAGAATCTAATCTGGCTCAGCTAAAAGAATTCCAAGCTACCGGAGTAGAGTTAGTAGAAGGAACTGTTGACGATGCGAAGGTTACAGAAATCGGCAACAAGGCACAATTAGATCTCCCTGCTGTTGTACAGGAATTTGTGCTTGCCAAAGATCCGCAAACTGTATTAGACAAATGGAATAAAGCCTGGGCTAAAGCTAAGAAAGATCTCGGCTATTAATACAAACTTTTGACCAGAAGTACAACACGGTGCAAAATGGATTATCGCCCTTACGGATAGTCCATTTTGCCTTTCCATACCAAGCTTTTATGAAAGAAGGGCTAGCGATGTTCGGAACACTTTCCTATAACAAACAAAAAATGATAATCATCGTATCATTCCTTACGATCCCATTGTTGCTCCTTGCGACATTCACGTATTATCCAGCGCTTAAGCTGATCTATTACAGTTTCACCAATTGGGATGGCTATAGCCCTGAGAAACCATGGGTCGGACTTGCTAATTACCGCGAGGTCTTCTCTAATCCTGATATTTTCAAAGTATTTACACATAACTTTGCTTACTTCGCTATGGGAATTGTTCAGAACATAGTCGCCATTTATTTTGCGGTTGTTCTGAATAGTAAGCTCAAAGGGAAAAACGCATTCCGAATCTTACTTTTCCTTCCTTACATCATGAACGGAGTTGCTGTTGCTTTTATGTTTGGTTATGTCTTTGATACTACTAACGGATCTCTGAATATGTTCCTGAATAGCATCGGTCTAACCGGACTAGGACAGACCAGCTGGCTTGGAACAGAGGGACTGGTCAACTATTCTCTGGCATCCACAGGATTTTGGCGTTTCATGGGTTATAACATGGTCATCTACATCGCCTCCTTGCAGGCCATACCAAACGATATCTATGAGGCTTCAAAGATTGATGGTGCTGGACCTTTCCAAACCCTTTGGAGAATTACTTTACCGAATATGAAGCCAGTCATTCAGCTTAACTTATTTCTTACCGTCACAGGAGCACTGGAAGTCTTTGATCTCCCATTCGTATTGACCAAGGGTGGTCCTGCAGGCGCCAGCGAAACTTACGTACAGAAAGTTGTAGACACTGCATTTGCTTACAACAACTATGGTCTCGCTTCTGCCATGAGTATTATCTTGCTCTTCTTTGTCGTCATCGTACTATTAGTACAGCAACTAGTTCTTAGCCGGGGAGGAGACAAATAGACATGACAAACTCCAAATTCCGCTTTACAGATGTTATTAAATACTTCTCGCTAATCATCGGCGTATTTGTCGTGCTTTTCCCTCCTTATGTAGTTATCGTAAATGCCTTCAAATCGACTGATGAATTTAACAGTAGTAGCTCCATGGCACTGCCAAAAAGCTTTTTTAATTTCGATAATTTCATTGCGGTGTTCCAACGTGGAGGTTTACTTAACGGATTTGGTAACGTATTAATTATTATAGCTATTACTTTAATTCTGAACATTCTATTTGGAACTATGGTAGCATTTGTACTGGGACGCTTCTCTTTTAAATTAAAACCTGTTGTCTTTGGTGCTTATCTAATAGCTACTATCATTCCTAGCATCACGACGCAAGTAGCCACTTTTGGTATCATCAAAAGCATGGGGCTTTATAATACACTCGGCGCCCCTATCGTGCTATATATCGGAGCAGATGTGATTCAAATTATTCTTTATTTGCAATTTATCCGGAACATTCCCGTGGATCTAGATGAGAACGCGATGGTAGAAGGTGCTTCTCTTTTTAAAATCTATCGCTCGATTATTTTTCCATTATTGACGCCAGCTACGGCTACTTTGATTATCTTGAAGACGATTAGTATCTATAATGACATGTACATCCCTTATCTATATATGCCAAAACAAAGCCTGGGCGTAGTTACGACGATCCTGATGCGTTTTCAAGGGGTCAATTCGGGCGAATGGAATTTGATCTGTGCGGCCATTCTGCTTATCCTGCTCCCCACAATAATTCTATATTTCTTCCTACAACGTTACATCTTTGAAGGCGTAACCAGCGGCGCAGTTAAATAAGGTAGTTCACTTTAAGAAAGGATAACGCAAATGGTATCATTCATCCGGCTAGCCTTACGAAAAATGTGGTTGTTCCTTGCCAATCTTCCAATGGAGCGAAAACTGATCGTCGTATTTGTCTTTCTGATCTCGCTTCCAATCACTTATGTTAGTTATTTGTCCTCCCGCTCCATGTTCAATTCTGTTCTTGTGAATGCAACGGAAGGCGCGAACCAAATGACATCGAATGCCTCTGATACCATTGACCGTTATGTTGCCGATCTAAAAAGATACACAGCGCTACCGCTGTACAACACCGATGTACAATTCTACCTAACTCAGCAAAATACCGACTGGGATAAAAGTACTGGCATGGCGATGTTCCTGAGCTACTTGAAGCATACGAAGGAAGAGATCATCGCCGTGTACATGGTGGATCAGTACGGTTCTGTTTTTTATGATAGAGTCCCCGGGATCCACGAGCTGTATCCTGAAGAACGACTAGCCGAATGGAAAACCTTAAGTGAAGAAGCTGGGGCCGCTCCTGTCATTCAAGGCAGACATACGATACGTATAAACTCCAATGTCCATAGAGAAGTTTTTAGTGTACTTCGCACCATTAATTCTGTAAGCACGCTAGATAATATAGGAATTCTCGTATTTGATGTAGACATCAACTTGTTTAAGGGGATCATTGATCCCGTAAACGCAGTTACACAAGGCAACACACTAATTGTAGATAATACCGGAGATCTTATCTATGACGGCGAAGACGCCTCAGACTCGATACAAACTGGCGAGGGGCAAAGTCTGAACACGCAGCTTTTGCTGCAGCATGTGAATCAGCAACAGGATCATTTTCAAATAGAAATGAATGGCCAGTCTTATCTTGCAGTGTATACCGTCTCGAAACAGACAGGTTGGACGACTATGGTTACGATTCCTTTGGCCCGGATCCTGTCACCTGTACAGAAGAATCGCAATGCTCTTATATTAACTACACTGATCATTATTGCTTTTGCACTTTGTGTTGCGACGTTCATCTCACATGCGCTGACCAAACCCCTTAAATCTTTAGTCCGTCTAATGAAACGGGTACAGCACGGTAATCTAGATGTCTGGCAGCACTCCAAATATAATGATGAGATTGGAATGCTTGGCAGTCATTTTAATCGAATGATCATAAGGGTCAAGGATCTGCTACAGGAAGTATCCCTCACTGAGAAGCGTAAGCAGAAGGCTGATATGAGGGCACTTCAGAATCAGATCAATCCCCATTTTATTTATAATACGCTGGAGTCTATCCGTATGCTGGCAGAGAGCAATGATGACCCCCGTGTAGCGAAACTCACCTATTTGCTTGGACTTCAGATGCGTTACAGTATTGTCCGAAGCGAAGAAGCCGTTACGATCAGACAAGAGCTGGATCATGTACGAAATTATTATCATCTGCTACAAATCCGGTTTCCAGATAAGTTCAATCTACACATTGATGTGCCTGAGAAATTTCTACATCTTCCTGTAATCAAGCTTGTCTTCCAACCCATTGTGGAGAACGCAGTTTTTCATGGCTTAGATCAAAAAATAGGTCTCGGTACCTTAAGCATCACCGCATGGAGTGAGCATGGAAATGTCGTATTCTGTGTAGAAGATGATGGCATCGGTATGGATGCAGCTACCCTTCATTCTTTAAATAATAGTCTGCAAAATGGGACTGAAAGTGAAATGTTTGGTATTGGCCTACGAAATGTGAATGAGAGAATCCGTCTGCATTACGGCAGCTCATTCGGGCTCCTTGTAGAGAGTAAGCTCGGAGTGGGTACTCGTGTTACGCTGCGCATTGAGGACATTACCTTCACTACTCCTAGTGAAGATGATATGAATTACAGAGAGGAGATGCTCTGATTGCTGCGTATTGCAATTGTTGACGATGAAATCCTGATCCGCGAAGGTCTGGCCCGAATGATCAGCAAAGAAAACACTGAATTTCTGGTCATCGGCACCTACTCCGATGGGAAACATCTACTTGACGAGTTACCTTCACTTCAACTTGATGTTGTGATTACTGATATTCGTATGCCGCAAATTAACGGCTTGGAATTAATTAAACAATTAAAAGGCAGTCACCCACAAATCCGCTCCATTCTAATGAGTGGATTTGTTGAATTTAATTATGCCAGAGAAGCCATACGCAGCTCTGCAGTAGACTATTTATTAAAGCCAATCGATAAGGAGCAATTATTCGAGCTGCTTTATCAATTAGAGGAAGAGCAGCAGTTCTCTCGTGACAAGGAGGTACGTCACCGTTCTGGTCTCTTACTGACCCTTCTTCAAGGCGACGAGCCCCCTTCACCCTTGCTTTTGTCGAGCCTTACTTTGCCCCAGCCTTATTTCTCAGTCTTTGTGTTCAAAGGAAGATCAAGAGAACCCGTCTGTTTTTGTGTAGACAGTCTGCGGCAAGTGATGGCATTTAGTATCGACAGCTTAGAGATTCAAAATGGACTGCATGTCTGTATCCTGTATTCTACAAAGCAACTCTCAGACAGCGATAGGAATGAAATCGGCGACAGAATCCGTATCTCTGCCAATGGTATTATACTGCATGTAGGTACTAGCAGTTCCTATAATGATACCGCCAAGCTTAGACAAGCATATCTAGATGCTAAGTTAGCCTGCAGCGTCGGCATTTATAATCCTGACCGACTGCACTATGCAAATATTCAGAACATTCAGCAGTCTGAGATAAATATCCTTGAGCCTTTTAATGCGATCAAGGAACCATTAATCCATGATCTGCAGATCCTGAATATGGAGGGTGCTTTAGAGCGCGTGCATAACTTATTCTCAGTTCTGAAATCACAACAAGCTATGCCTCATCAAATTCTCCGTGTCTGTCGATGGGTTATTGAATCTGCGCAGAAAGAATTGCAAGAATTTGAGGCCCTCTACAAAGGTGCACCCTATCTTGGGCTGGATGAAAGCATCGCGTCCAGTATGAGCTTCAGTGAAATCGAGCGTAGTTTCACCAACCATTTCTCAAGCATTCTATTTGAGATCAGAGCCCATCGCCTAGAGATGTCCGGTACAGCTGTAGAAACCATAAAGCGCTGGATATCAGCCAACTATAATCAACATGCGGATCTGAACACCTTAGCGAATATGGTTTTTTTGACACCAAGCTATTTAAGTAAGCTGTTCAAACAAGAGACTGGACTTACATTAACGGACTACATCACGGAAATCCGGCTACGCAAAGCCAAGCATCTGCTCAAGAATGCCCCTGACCTAAAGATTCACGAGATTGGAGCAGAAGTTGGATATGGCGATCCTGCCTATTTCAATAAGCTTTTTAAACGTGTAGTCGGCGTTACACCCAATGAATATAAACGAATTTCTATCGTATAAGGAGTTTGATCACTTGCAATCACAGATTCACACGAGCAGCGATAATCATGAAATCACCGTCTATGACACCACAGAACTATACGGTGAACAAGGTGCGTTCCGCGTCATGCAGTTTTCCAATCAGGCCATTCAAGGTGCGCTGGATCTCAATCATCCAGAACGAATTGTGTTTGAATATCCGCGAGCCATCATTCACTTGATGGAATGCAATGCTCCCTCTTTCGAGGATGCCTTTCTTATAGGTCATGGGATTGGAACGATTGCTGGGCATTTTCTAGACAAAAGATTTAAAGTAGCTGAGCTAGACAGCGAAGTAGTCGAATTAAGCCGCCGCTATTTTGGATACATCCAAGATAACGTAGTGATCGGTGACGGACGTCAGATCCTTGAAGGTGAAGAACCACAGAAATATGATTACATCATCTTGGATGCTTTCACCGCCGCGGGCACGCCGAGGCACTTAATCTCCAGTGAATTTTTCAGCATCGTGTATTCAAAACTGAATGCCAAAGGGTATCTCCTAATGAATCTAATGGGAAAAGGTGAAAATGACCCACATATTAACGCGATTCACACCACGCTCGCGGAAGAATTCACCTATATCAAATCCTTTTCACTGCCTTCAGATGGGGCTGCGGATATCAAAAACATCATTATTATAGGTGGATTTAAGCCGATCCACTTTCAAGCTCGCCACATGGCAGGCTTTAAAGAAATCCAGCTTGGGCAAGGATATCTTATTCGGGATTAAAGTTATGCAAATAAAAATGACCTCATCCTCCACTTCACTGTGGGCTTTGAGGTCATTTTTGGGTTGTTACTATTTGATATCCTTTACACCGGATTAGGGACAAAACTGCCACCTCGGCAATACTTCAAATAATTTAGCGCATGTACTTGTCCAGTCATTTCTAGTTCACCCTGGTAGACAGGATCATGCCAGCCTTCAATATCAATAGTTCCCTTATAGCCGGCTTGGCGCAGAATCGAGATGATATCCACCCAGTTCGTATCTCCGAAGCCAGGCGTCCGGTCCCACACATAAGACTTAGGTCCGTGAATTCCGTATTCCTTGACGATATCCCAGGCAATAGTGGCATCCTTGCCATGTACATGGAATACCTTATTCACCCATTTGCGTAGCTGCGGAATCGGATCAATGAGACCTATCAGCTGGTGGCACGGTTCCCATTCCAGACCCAGATTGTCTGCTGGTACAGCATTGAACATTTTCTCCCAGGCTGAAGGATTGTGAGCGATATTCCACTCTCCGGCCTGCCAGTTTCCACCCATAGAGCAATTTTCAAAAGCAATTCTTAAGCCACGATCGGCTGCCCTTTTGGACAATTCACTAAACACCTCTGCAAATCTCGGAATCGACTCGTCAATCGAAGAACCTGGAAGACGTCCAGTGAATCCGCCGATAATATCTGTGCCGAATAAATGCGCATGTTCAATCAGCCGCTCCCAGCTGGCGAGTGTGTCAGCGTTGTCGCCTGTCCCTGAAAGTGGATTGCCATAAATCCCAACAGAAGAGATGACAAAATCATGTTCAGCAGCCAGTTCCTTAAGTCGTGCAGCTGTTTCTACAAGATTGGTTTCACCTGTGGTCTGCCAAAAGTTCAGGTTAAAGGATTCAAAACCATGCTGAACGATTTGCGGAATCACGGTGACCGCCTCCCCGCCACGAACTAGAGTACCTATTCTCAATGTGTCTTGCATTTGGGTTACCACTCCAATGATAGCTTTTATAGTCAGTATTAAACCTTAAGTGTTTTGAGCATCTTGCAAGAGCCTCGCTTGAGCAATACCGCATCGTAGACAATATGCTGATGACCTGACCTTCCAGAAATTAGATCAAACAGAACGCCCACGCTGGATAAAGCCATTTCTGTACCCGGTTGGCTGATCGTATCAAGTGAAGGATGAAAATATTCAGCCATTTCGATCCCGTCAAAGCCAATGATTGAAATATCATCCGGAATAGACAACCCTGCGGTAAGCACCGCTTTGGCAGCACCGATAGCAATCGTGTCGGAGGCTGCAAATATTGCGGTTACTCCCTTATTCCTTTTAAGCAATCTTCGCGCTGCATCAAATCCAGAGCTAGGACTGTATTCACAATCTTCCACAAGCTGTGCATCATAAGGCAGATTATGTTCTTCCAGTGCTTTTTTGTAGCCCAAATAACGCCGGTTGCCTGTCGTTTCATCCAGTAATGGGGACTTGGCTAGAAAACCAATATTCTCATGCCCAAGTGATATCAAGTAATTGGTGGCCTTATAAGCTTCCTTCAATTCATTAATGGTGACACTAGAAAAGATATCAGGGTCCACCTCTTGTGTAGAGGTGATCGTTGTCAGAACAAATGGGACCGTCAGCTGCTTGAATTTCTCTTCGGAATGATTGTAAGTTCCGCCCATGAAGATGATCCCGCATAGATTCTTTTCTTTGGTCAGCTGAATCGCCGCATTAATTTCATCCGTTCCATCCTCTACCTGATGAATGAGGAAAGGGTACCCTCGCAGATTAGCCTGCCGCTCGATTTCTTTGATCATATTAGAGAAGAACGGATTCGTAATCCCCTTAACCATAAGTGCAATGTTCTTAGACTCCGTAGTTTTTAGATTTCTCGCATTGGAATTGGGAATGTAATTGTATTCCTTAACAACATTCAGAACCTTTTCCCGTGTAGCCTTGCTCACCAGCCCCTTATTGTTGATGACCCTGGAAACCGTCGAGATGCCCACACCGGAAATCCGCGCGATATCCTTGATATTTACGTCCACTATACTCCCCCACTTATAAGTAAGGGAGCTATATGCTACTATAGCTCCCTTACACCTTTTAACGTTCTTTAGTTCACTGGAACAAACTCAGCCAATTGCTTTTCTACTTCGGCAATAACCTTGTCAATTCCTGCTTTTTTCAGTTGCTCACGGTAATCCGCTACAGCAGCTTTAGGATCTTTGCTTGTTTTACCAAGCATCAATTGAATACCAAGCTGGGAATTCACGTTGGAGATGGAAGCAATTTCTGTAGTTACATTCGATGGATCAAAGCTAAAGCCATTGTATGGATCATCGATAGCGACTTTATCCCACTCTGCAAACAAGGAGTTACGAATTGGGTTTTCTGTATCCGTAGGAACTACGAATTTGTCGTTACGAAGTGACCAAGCAGCGAAACCTCCGCCGTCCGTTTTTTCGTTGAAGCCTGGAGGCTGCTTTTTAACACCATTTTCCATAACATATTGTTTGCCTTCAATACCGTTTTGGATGAGGTTGTAGTAGCTTTCGTCAGTCATGAACTTCTCGATTACCATCAGAGAGCGCTCTGGATTCTCGGAGCTCGTGCTGATTACAGTCGAGTTGTCAACGCCCATCTTACGTTTGATCTTCTTGTTGGCTTCCGCAAAAGTAAAGAATGCAGTTTCTGCCTCTGGTTGTGCCTTCAAATCTGCACCGTATTGGCCGATCCAGTCCTGAGCATGAGTCAAATAACCTGCGGAGTTTGCTGCTCTGAAGTTATCTTTACTTCCAAGAGTTGCAGACAGCACATCTTTGCCCCAGTACCCTTTATCTGCCCATTCACGCATCTTCACAGCCCAATCTTCGAATTCTTGAGTGTATGCTGGATGGAAGACGGTCTTGTAGTCCTCTGGACTTTTCGTCACAAGATTCAGTTCATTCAAAGATATACCAGGTGCGTTAAGCCACATTCCTGTAGTATCTACGAGCATTCTGAACATATTGGCCGCATCTTCAGACTTACCGTTAATTGGTGGGAAGGACTCATTGGCAACAACATTATCCATGTATTTAACCATATCGTCGAGAGTGGTTATTTTTTCCATGCCATATTTTTTCAGCAAGTCTACACGATAGGCATAACCATTCGGTGTATATTCGCTATAAAGACTCGGAACACCATAGATTTTACCTTTGTATTTAGTATTTTCCCATACACTAGCAGGAATTTCTGCCTTCAGCTTAGGAGCAACTTTATCGAGCATATCGGTAAGGTCCACTAGAGCGCCTTCACTAGCCAATGTGAAATAGGATACTGGTGCTCCAGGAGATGCATGAGACATATCAAACTGCTCACCAGAAGCAAATAGCAACGGATATTTCGTATTGATATCCGGCCAGTCAATATACTTCACTTCAATTGTAGCGTTAAGATCAGCCTTAAGCTTTTTGTTAATCTCAGCAAGAATCGCCTTATTTTGAACGCCTTCACTGCCCCACAGGTAGTAAACCAACTTAGCTTCTTTAGAAGTATCTACTCCTCCTGCATTCGTTGAAGCTTCTGGTGCCTTCGTAGCTGCCGGATCATTACTTGCCTCGTTGTTCTTCGATGAACAGGCTGTCAATGCCCCAGTAAGCATGAGTACAGCAATTAAAGAAGACGCAATTTTTTTACCTTTCATTAGGTAAGCCTCCCTTTTCTTTTCTATTTATGAATTGCATTTATAATAAACGTGCCTTCGAAAAGGAGACGTCCATTAACCCTTTACAGCCCCAACAGTGAGGCCTGTTACGAAATAACGCTGTACAAATGGATAGAGGAGAATAATTGGCCCGGTGGCTAGCACAGCTGTAGCCATCTTGATGGATTGCGTTGGAAGATCAGCCGTATTGATAACTGCCCCCGAATTGATTAGTGTACCGAGATTCGTCTGATTGACCATTCGCTGCAAAAAGTATTGGAGTGGATATTTCGTCGGGGAGTCCATATATAACATCCCGTTGTACCACTCATTCCAAAAGCCTATCGCCGAGAAAAGCCCGATGGTAGCTAAGGAAGGAACCGCCAGCGGAATAAATATCCGCCAATAGATATGGAAGTCGCCAGCACCGTCAATGGTAGCAGATTCATATAAGGAATCCGGAATCGCCTTCATGAAATTACGCATCAGGAAGATCGACCAAGCGCCAACTACAGCCGGTAGAATCATGGCAAATAAGTTATCTTTCATATGCAGGTGCTTGACCATCAGGATATACGTTGGAATCAAGCCACCGCTGAAGAGTGTCGTAAAGTAAATTAGAAAGGAAAAGAAGTTGCGATACTTGAAATCCTTGCGGTTAAGCACGAAGCCAGCCATCGACATCATGAACAGTCCAAGGACCGTACCCACTACGGTTATAAAAATAGTGATCTTATAAGCATTTACCAATTGCGTAGAGTTGTTAAATAACAATTCGTAAGCCTTAAATGAAAATTCCTTAGGCAGCAGCTTGTAGCCTTCACGGACAATTTCCTGCTCGTTCATGAACGATGAGGAGATCATTAGTGCGAAGGGAAATACACAGAACAGTGCAAAGATACTAATGCAGATATAGCTAATCACTTTTATGATAATACTTCCCGAATCCTGTTTGATTTTTTGAGTTTCCATATTCATCACCCCTGTTTCGTGTCTGGTTTTAGAACAATGCGCTGTCTGGCTCGACCTTGCGTACAATAAAGTTAACTACTAGCACCAGAATCAGGCCAAACATGGATTGGTAGAAGCCCACAGCGGCGCCCATAGAGAAGTTGAATTGTCCCACCAGTGAACGGAAGACATAGGTATCGATAATATCCGTCTGCGGATACAGCACCGAGTTCGTACCGATCAGATTATAGAAAAGGTCAAAGGAGCCCTTGAGAATTCCACCCATACCAAACAGTAAAAGCAGAATAAAGGTTGGCTTCAGAATCGGTAAGGTCATATAACGGATCCGCTGCCAGGTAGTGGCTCCGTCCATATAAGCAGCCTCGTACAGATCATGATTAATCCCTGTGATCGTTGCCAGATAGACAATCATTCCATATCCGGTAGCGGCCCAGATCTTGAAGGCTACAATGATATATTTCCATATGCCTGGATCAGAATAAAACTCGTAACGGTCTAGCCCCATTCCGGTTAGCATCGTATTGATGAACCCGGAATTGAAATTGAATATATTGTAGGCAAACACACCGACGATAACCATAGAGATAAAGTAAGGTAGGAGAATAACGGATTGAGACACTTTCTTGAACCACTTGCCCGAGATCTCCGAAAGCATAATGGCAAACACAATTTGAATAATGTTACCCAGAGCTAGGAAGACGATGTTGTAGAGCAGTGTATTCTTGGTAATATTCCACAGATCGCCATTCTGAACCAGAAATTCGAAGTTTTTCAGACCGATAAAGTTACTTCCGAAAATACCCTTATTGAGCTTGTAATCTACGAATGCGACGTAAGCGCCAGGCATTACCGCATAGTGAAAAATAATGAAGTATAGGATTACAGGCAGCAACATTAGAAAAAGCACTTTGTTCTTAATGACTTCCCGGACAATATTTCCACCCGCAAGCTTAATTCTTGCCAATGAGCCCACCTCCAATTTGAAAGATGCATTTCATCACATGCATAACTTAGCTTCCTTTCTTGTCCCGCAACCAGCTTGAAACTGATTGCTCATCCTTTATGATAAAGCGTATCGGATGATATAGAAACGTTTCCATAATTTCTTTGAAACTCCCTGTACGAAAATCATACTCCCTAGATGTATGCGCTGTCAATTCATTTTATTTTTGTTTTTCTAGTAATAAAAATCACATTTTACAACCTAAATATAATGAATCGGCCGATTTTGCGAAGATAATTGACTTTTTATGGTCTTCGGACTAAGATCGATATGTATCGTTAATGGAAACGTTTCTATCTGTTCTTTCATAGACATGTCAGTCTTATATATGATGTCTGACAATGAACTCCCCGTTCTTATCTATTGCATGTCTCATCCAATTATATTTATCTGCGTGTGCACTGCGGCGAACTCAAATAGCAAGCGCTTTCTTATTGGTATAGCACATCTATTTGTCACAATAACTTTCAATGCGCTCACGAGGAAGGTGTTAACCATGACTAAACTGTTTATCCAAGATCTTGTGAACGATATGACTCTAGAAGAAAAACTGGCCCAATTAACCCAGCTAGGCCCTCACTATTGGGGTTTGGATGATACCGTAGATTTAACCGGTCCATTCAAGGAACTGAACATTAAGCCGCAGGTAATGCAGAACATCGGAAGCGTTCTGAACGGCATTGGAGCCAGGAATGTGATTGATCTACAGACCCGGCATTTGCAAGCCAGCCGTCAGAAAATCCCCTTACTCTTCATGGCGGATGTGATTCATGGTTACAGAACGATCCTACCGATCCCGCTTGCGATAGGTTGTAGCTTTGACATGGAGGCCTGTGAAAGGTTCGCTGAAATTGCAGCCAAGGAGAGCGCAGCTGCCGGTATTCACCTCACTTTCTCGCCTATGACGGATCTTGTACGCGATCCGCGCTGGGGACGAGTGATGGAGACATCCGGTGAGGACCCTTATCTGAATGCTCGTGTAACTGAGAGCATGGTACGGGGCTATCAGGGCAAAGACCTAAAAGAAAAAGGTCGTATCGCTGCCTGTGTGAAGCACTTCGCCGGTTATGGCGCTCCCGAAGGCGGTCGAGAATACAATACGGTGGATATGTCCCTCGGCGTATTACGTGAGTTCTATCTACCAGCCTATAAAGCTGCTGTAGATGCTGGTGTAGCCATGGTGATGGCCGCATTCAATACGATTGATCGTATACCTGCAAGCGGTAATTCCAAACTTCTCCGCGGGATTCTGCGTGAGGAATGGGGCTTCGATGGCGTTACCATCGCCGATTTCAATTCCGTAAATGAACTAATCCCTCATGGCGCTGCCGAAGATGGTCGTGAAGCAGCTGAGAAAAGTCTGGCTGCCGGACTAGATATTGAAATGATGTCCACCCATTATCTAAACCACGGCGCTGCTCTCGTCGAGGAAGGCAAGCTTGATATCTCCTTGATTGATGAAGCCGTTATCCGGGTGCTAGAACTCAAGGACGCTCTCGGCTTGTTTGACAATCCATTCAAGGATGCAGATCCACTAGTAGATGAGGCGCCCACGCCGAGCGCGGAGAATTTACAAGCTGCGAGAGAGCTGGGTGCAAGCTCAGTGGTGCTGCTGAAAAATGACAATAACGCTCTGCCCCTGAAACACGGTATGAAGATTGGATTGGCTGGTCCCTTCGCTACCTCTATTCATGTGCTGGGCGGCTGGTCTGGAACGGAAAAAGACCCGGCCGTATCACTCTACAACGGCATTTCTCAAAAAACATCTGCCGCGGATATTATTACGGCCATGACTGGTGAGCTGGGAAGCATGCTAGAGGGTGTTTTTGATGTGGAGGATGAAATCGAAGAAGCCTTTCAGCGCCTAAAAGATTGCGATGTAATTCTCGCTGCTGTCGGTGAGAATCAGCAGGATACCGGGGAAGGCGGAAGCAAAACCAATCTGCGCTTGTCGACCAATCAGGAGAAGCTGATCTGGCGTCTGAAAGATACCGGCAAAAAGATTGTTACCATTGTATTTAGCGGCCGACCACTGGAACTAAAGCCTGTTCTTGAGGCCAGCGATGCTCTACTGCAAGCCTGGTTTCTGGGAACAGAATCCGGAAATTCATTAGCTGATGTGCTGTTCGGAGATTATAATCCGTCCGCTCGTTTATCTATGAGCTTCCCTTACTCTGTTGGTCAAATTCCTGTTTATTACAATGCCTATCAGACGGGACGTCCCTATGATCCCCTATATCCGAATGTGCGTTATGTAACCCGATATCTGGATTGCCCTAATGACCCTCTTTTCTGTTTTGGCTATGGTCTGAGCTATTCCAGTTTTGATTACAGCAACTTCAATGTTGATGCTAAGGGTCGGATTGTTGCCTCCATTGAGGTGGAGAATACTTCAGACATCACCGGCAAGGAAACCGTTCAACTCTATATCCATGATGTTAGCGCAAGTGTCGTACGCCCGGTCAAGGAGCTGAAAGCCTTCCGACAAATTACACTCGCAGCGCATGAGAAACAAGTGGTTTCTTTCGAGATCACTAGAGAAATGCTGATGTTCTACGGAAAAGATGATCAAATGGTCTTCGAACCCGGGGAATTTGATATTATGATTGGTAGAAGCTCCGGAGACCATTTCACCCAGCGGATCTGGATCGGCTAACTATATTAGACAGTAAGGGAGATAACCCCAATGAGACACAGCTTATCATTTCAGCAAGATGGAACCTTGAAAATTGTACAGTTCACTGATCTTCACTGGATGGATGGAAGAGCCGAAGATCAGCGTACCCGGGAACTGATGGAACGTGTTCTAGAAGCAGAACAACCTGATCTTGTGGTCTTCACGGGAGATCTAATTTACACTGCCCCTGTCTCTCCTGGCGAAAAGGCATGTGAAGACCCTGCCCAAGCATTTCGGGATGCTGTCGCTGCTGTAGAAAAAACAGGTACCCCTTGGGCCTTCGTATTTGGTAACCATGATACAGAAACCCTGATTTCCCGCAGTGAATTGATGCAGATAGCATTAGAACATCCCCACTGTCTGGCCGAAGCCGGTCCAGAGGATCTTGAAGGTTCAGGCAATTACACGCTTGAAATAAAAGATCAGGATGGCCAAGCAGCCGCTGTCCTTTATTTTGTTGACTCGGGCAGTTACTCCGAGATGGAGCATATCCCAGGCTACAATTGGATTAACCGGAATCAAATCAACTGGCTAACTGCTGAATCCGCTCGGTTGAATCCTAAAACTGCTAAAAACAGGCTGCCTGCATTGGCTTTCTTCCATATCCCGATTCCGGAATATCGTGAGGTCTGGTCTACACAAGTCTGTCACGGATATAAGTATGAGCGTGTATGCTCACCTGAGGTTAACTCGGGATTATTCTCGGCTTTGCTTGAAATGGGTGATGTGCTTGGCACCTTCTGCGGACATGACCATATCAATGATTTTACGGGCAGCCTGTATGGTATACGTCTTTCCTATGGCCGTGCTACCGGCTACAATACTTATGGAAAAGAAGGCTTTATGCGGGGCGCACGCGTCATCAGACTGACCCAAGGCACCCAAGACTTCGATACCTGGCTTCGTCTTGAAGACGGATCTGTCCTGCTGGAACAGCCAATTCATCAGCCTGAACCTGCTGCCGGTTCAGAACATTAATCGTCTTACTTTATTGTCTGCAATCTTTTTGCTCATTAATAGTTATAAAAAGAACCCGCATAGTGCTGGTTCTTTTTTATGTTCCAATATTAGCTTGTTCCCATACTCCCCATTACATCGCTTTTTTTGTTAAAATAGAGTAGTCGACGTATTAAGTACTACAGCGTCAGTCATGGAACGGAGGCAAGTACCTGTGGATTATATTATTCTGGACATCGAATTCAACGGCCGTAAGTTTGCCAGCGAGCACCCTATGGAGGTCATTGAGATTGGAGCTGTCCGGTTAGACTCTTCATTGCAGTATAAGGATGAATTTTCTTCCTTGATCAAACCCATATATTTCTCCACCCTTAATTCTTTCATTAAGAAAAAAACCGGTATTCCTCAAGAGGAAATCGATATCGCAGCCCGCTTTCCGAAAGTCATCACTGCGTTTAGAGAGTGGCTCGATCTAAGTACGGACGGAGTGCTGCTGCTTACTTGGGGCGGCGAGGACATGAAGCGAATCATTCAGGATGTGCGTATGCACAAAATGGACGATTCCTACTGGATGTCCGCAACGTATTTTGATTTACTGAAGGGTGTGCTGCGAGCTCGTGGCCTAAGCAATGATATCAGTGTCGAAGGTGCGATGGCTTTATTTGAACTTGAACCGTCTGGATCTGCTCACCGTGCGTTGGATGACGCAAAGATGACTTCGGAAATCTTCCGCGCTGTGTTTAAGGATCTGGATTTTGAGCGCTCACAGCATTACGTAGATACCTTTTCTAATGCCAAAGAACGCAAGACGGTCAAAGTCGCCATTAAAGCGATGAACTCACAAAAAATAGTACCTACCTGGGACCTTGTTCTCGAACATTACTTCTCAGACAAAACAACCCTAGCTGATCCTCGCAAATTAGAGGAATTACAAAATTATTTTGCGGCGCAGATGGGTCAAAAATAACTTCAACATCAGCAAATCATAGCAGCGGCAGTCTTCCCAATGATCTTCAGCGGGTAACTGCCGCTGTTTGGGATACGCTAAAAAAACATTTGACCTTCACGCTACGTAAAGGTGTACATTGAATTTGTGGGAGGTGATACTACGGAATACACAGTACAGAAGCTCGCTGAGCTAGCTGGAATCAGTACGCGAACCCTGCGCTACTACGACGAGTTTGGCATTCTTAAGCCGGCGAGAATCAACTCCTCGGGGTATCGTATCTATGGCCGCACCGAAGTAGATCTTCTACAGCAAATTTTATTTTATCGAGAGCTTGGCTTAAGTCTGGAACGTATCAAAGCTATTATGACTGAACCGTCATTCGACGGAGCCAAAGCGCTACGGGAGCATCATGACAAGCTGCTTGAAAAGAGACATCAATTAGATCTATTAATCGCTAACGTCGAACAGACGCTGGCTCACCAAGAAGGGAGAATGACTATGAGTGACGCTGAAAAATTCGAAGGATTCAAGCAAAAGCTGGTAGAGGATAACGAGAAGAAATACGGTCAAGAAATACGGGAGAAATATGGGGACAGCACCGTAGAACAATCCAACAAGAAGCTTAAAGGTATGACTGAAGAACAATATGCGGCTATACAGCAGCTTGAGGAGGAAATGTTCGAGACACTTGTGCAAGCGATGGAGCATGGAGATCCTGCCAGTGTATTGGCGCAAAAAAGTGCTGATCTACACCGCCAGTGGCTCTCCTTCTACTGGGATTCCTATTCCAAAGAGGCACATGCCGGTGTCGCGCAAATGTATGTGGATGATGAACGTTTTACCAAGTACTACGACAAGCATCGCCCTGGACTTGCAGCGTTCCTAAGAGATGCCGTTCACGTATACACGGGAACAAAATAATAAAATAGAAATAGAGCGGCACCGGAAATCCGGTCGCCGCTCTATTTCTATTATCCGGAACCTCACTGATTGCTCTAGCTCCTATAGACTGCGATGCAGCAGTGACAGTACATTTCGCAGCTCAACCACAGCTACCTGTCCAGGCGCAGAGGGCTTATGCGCCGCTCCAAAGGTAAGCGCTGAACCGAATATTTCACCGGCTAGACGACTAATTACCCCTGCTCCCGCCATGGACATTGTAATAATCGGGCGATCTGCATATTGTTCCTTCATGATATGGGTCGCTTCCAGTAAAGTCAGTACATCCCCCGCATTCTGAGGCATCACCGCAATTTTAGGCAAATCCCCGCCAAGCTCCTGTGCCTTGCGTAATCGCGAGATGATCTCCTCTTGAGAAGGTGTTCCATGAAAATCATGATTCGAGATAATGACAGACACGTTATGAGTATGAGCAGTCTCGACTAGTAGCTTTACATCCTGTTCCTCATTGAATAATTCAACATCAATTATATCTACTAGACCACTTTCAGCTGCAGCTATATTCAATGCTATGTAATATTCCGTGCTAACCTGCTTCTCGCCGCCTTCTTTGGCACTCCGAAAAGTAAAAATCAGCGGTAACTCCGGAATTACAGAATGGATTTCTTTTAGTGCTGAATTGACCGCCTCTACGTCTTCAACTTCATCAAAAAAATCCGTCCGCCACTCCACTAAATCGGGACTAAGCTCTTTTAATGATTCGGCTTCCTGTTTCAGTTCAGACAAGGTAGCTCCAATCAACGGAACACATATTTTAGGGATTCCTTCGCCAATGATCACATTTTTAACGATTACTGTCCTGCTCATTATTTCAGCCCCTTATCCAGTCGTCTGCTATAGATTCTGTATTGTTTATTTTACTGCCGATACATGTTTTAGAAACTGTTCAACCTCTGATAACTGCGGCAGCGATGGGATCGCGCCTTCTTTCCCTACAGCCAGTGCTCCAACAGCATTAGCGAAGCTCACTGCCTCCTCCAACGTTTTGCCTAAGACCAATTGCTGGGCTAATGCCCCATTGAATGAGTCTCCGGCAGCAACCGTGTCTATCGCCTTGACCGGGAATCCAGGAACTGACTTAGCGCCTTCAGCATTAACGATCAGTGCGCCTTTAGATCCCAAGGTTACGATCACATTTTTAACACCTTTTTGCAGCAAAATACGGGCTGCCTGCTCAGCAGTCTCTAAACTATCTACAGTCATTCCAGTCAAAATCCCCGCTTCTGTCTCATTAGGTGTCAGATATGATACTTGACCCAGCATCTCGTCTTTAAGCACTCTAGCTGGTGCTGGATTCAGAATGACCGGAATTCCATGACGATGTGCAATGGCAATAGCATGCTCACTCATCGCCAGTTCCATTTCAAGCTGCATCACAATCATCTCAGCCTGGCCGATTACAGTCTCTAACGCCTGTATATCCTCTGCAAAGAGATCAATATTCGCTCCGGGTACAACGATAATCCGATTCTCTCCATCTTCTTCAATAACGATTGAAGCTACACCTGTTGCCTCCGTTTCACTCACTGAGATATGTTCTATATGAATACCTTCTTGCTTAATAATCTCCAGCATTTCGCTTCCAAAGGTATCTTTTCCGACGCTGCCGATCATACTAACTTCAGCACCCAGACGTGCTGCGGCAACGGCTTGATTCGCTCCCTTTCCACCGGGAGATAGAGCAAATGCTTGTCCCATAAGCGTTTCTCCTGCATTCGGTGCCCGGTTCGTACGTACTACCATATCCATATTTAAGCTTCCAATCACAACTATACCCAACTTAAACACCACCAATAATTATTTCTTCAATCTCTTTATCTTAGGGTCTTCTCTTCACTTTATCAATCACTTCCGTTGATTTTGCCCCTAATTGGCTATTTTCACCAAATTGACGTTATGCTTTTGTAGATAAAGTGTGCTAGAATGATGGTGCAATCGCTTCCACAACGATTGTTGACTGTTTTTTGAGCAAACGTTTGCATCGTAGATAATGCCAGCAGCTTTACTGCAATTCAATCTAATCCGTGATTAGGAGGCTTATCAAGTGAACGAACAAAAATTACCATCAGTAGCTTATTTCAGTATGGAGTACGGGTTACATTCCGATTTTAAAATGTATGCCGGAGGGCTTGGAATTCTCGCTGGTGACTACATTAAGGGAGCTAAAGACATCAATGCTCCTATCATCCCTATCGGGCTGAAGTGGAAACAAGGTTATACGGATCAAAAAATTGATGCAAACGGTAATCCATACGACTCCTATCACAATTATGTTTATGATTTTCTTGAAGATACAGGGGTGAAGGTAACTGTAAAAGTCAGAAAGACCGATGTGGTGTGCAAAGTATGGAAGACTGATTATTTTGGCAACAGCACGTTGTATTTACTGGATACGGATATCCCCGAGAATAATGATGCATGGATTACTGGACAATTGTACGGCTGGTTCGGTGAGGAACGGATCGCTCAAGAGATCGTACTCGGGATCGGCGGAGTAAAAGCTATGCGTGCTCTCGGCATTCCGATTGATGTCTATCATTTCAATGAAGGCCATGCAGCCTTAGCAGCCATCGAGCTCATTCGTGAAAAGATGTCCGGAGGCAGCACCTTTGAGGAAGCTTGGAAAGCTACTCGGGAAGAGGTTGTGTTCACTACACATACGCCGATAAAAGAAGGCAACGAAACCCATCCACTCGACCGCCTAGAGTATATGAGTGCATTCAATGGCTTAACCCGCGACCAGATGGAGCGTATCGGTGGCGAGCCGTTCAACATGACGGTTGCCGGTCTACGACTCTCACGTATTTCTAATGCAGTGGCTCAGCTTCATGCGGATACAGCCAATAAGATGTGGAAAGAAGTTGCCGGAAGATCGGACATCATTGGCATTACTAATGCCATTCATACCCCTACCTGGGTAGATGAAAGAATGACACAAGCCTATGAACAAAATGGCGATTTATGGGCAGTGCATAAAGAAATTAAGGGTGAACTGATTGATTTCATAAAAAAACGGTCCGGCATTAGTCTAAATGCTGACAATCTACTCATTGGCTTCTCACGCAGAGCTGCTCCTTATAAACGCAGTGACCTGATCTTCTCGCAGCCGGAAATTATTGAGCCTTATCTGGAGTCCGGCAAAATACAAATCGTCTTCTCTGGCAAAGCCCATCCACTCGATGATAACGGCAAAAAAATCGTCAGCAATTTAGTGGCGATGATGAAAAAATATCCGAAGAGTGTTGTCTTCTTGGAGAATTACGATATGACTATCGGCGCACAGCTGACACGCGGTTCTGATATTTGGCTCAACAATCCCCGTAGACCACTGGAAGCAAGTGGTACCTCCGGGATGAAGGCAGCCATGAACGGCGTATTGAACTGCTCTATTCTAGATGGCTGGTGGCCGGAAGCCTGTATAGATGGCGAGAATGGCTGGCAGATCGGAGACGGCTTCGAGACTACTGACTTCGAGGTTCTGGATAAGCATGATAGTGATGCGCTATACGACACCCTATTGAATCGAGTACTCCCAACCTATTATGAGAATCGTGAACAGTGGGTACAAATGATGAAGAAGAGTATCAAAACCACTCGCACCGAATTTGCCACCAAAAGAATGCTGGATGAATACTATAACAGAATGTACATTAAAAACTAAGTATAGAAAACGGATATTCCTATATCAAAATAGAACAGCGCACCCTCCAGTGATGGTAGAGGTGCGCTGTTTCTTTTTTAACTCTGCTTAGTAATTAATCACTCTATCTATCATATATATCTGAATGGGACGACGATTACCACATACTGTAATGTGTCAAATATTCAAAAAGTGTTGCATTTTCCCCAAAAAACATTAATATAGAACTTATACTAAATCTAAAATCAAATCTTACGAGGTGATTCTATTAATGAGCTCCAATAATAATAATCTTACGACCAGCTGGGGTGCTCCAGTAGGCGACAATCAAAATTCAATGACAGCCGGTGATCGTGGTCCTACTTTGCTGCAAGATGTCCATCTGCTTGAAAAATTAGCCCACTTTAACAGAGAACGTGTTCCTGAACGTGTCGTTCACGCTAAGGGTGCTGGCGCTCATGGGTATTTTGAGGTCACTCAGGATTTAACTCGATATACAAAAGCTAATTTTTTATCTGAGGTAGGCAAGCGTACCCCAATGTTCATCCGTTTCTCAACGGTAGCTGGGGAGCTAGGTTCTGCTGATACTGTAAGAGACCCACGTGGTTTTGCTGTGAAGTTCTATACCGAAGAAGGAAACTATGATCTCGTAGGTAACAATACACCTGTATTCTTCGTTCGTGATGCAATCAAGTTCCCCGACTTTATTCATACACAGAAGCGTGATCCACAGACACACTTAAAGAACCCTAATGCGGTTTGGGACTTCTGGTCTTTATCGCCGGAATCTCTTCATCAGGTTACGATTTTGATGTCAGATCGCGGAATCCCAGCTACGCTAAGACATATGCACGGGTTCGGAAGCCACACCTTCAAATGGGTAAATGCCGAAGGCAATGCCGTCTGGGTGAAATATCATTTCAAAACAGAACAAGGCATTAAGAACCTTGCTCCAGATCTTGCCGCCAAAATAGCTGGGGAGAACCCAGATTATCATACAGAAGACTTGTTCAATGCTATTGATAAAGGAGAATTCCCAGCGTGGAAGCTCTACGTGCAGATTATGCCAATCGAAGATGCGAACACTTATCGCTTTGATCCATTCGATGTAACCAAAGTATGGTCGCAAAAAGATTATCCATTAATTGAGGTTGGCCGCATGGTACTGGATCGCAATCCAGAGAATTACTTCGCGGAAGTAGAGCAAGTTACGTTCTCTCCTGGCTCTTTCGTCCCTGGTATTGAAGCTTCTCCTGATAAATTGCTACAGGGTCGACTGTTTGCTTACGGCGATGCTCATCGTCACCGTGTAGGTCCTAACCATAACAGCCTGCCTATCAACCGTCCAAAAGTAGAAGTGAAGAACTATCAACGTGACGGTGGCATGGCACTCGGCAACAATGGCGGATCCGGTGCCTATTATGAGCCTAACAGCTTAGGCGGACCTAAAGAAGCACCACAGTACAAAACATCACCTTTCGAAGTATCTGGAAATGCCGACAGTGTCTCCTATAATAGTGATGACCATTATACACAACCTGGTGACTTGTATCGCCTGATGAGTGAAGAAGAACGTACACGTCTTGTTCAAAATATCGTAGGCGCTATGACACCAGTTGAAAGTAACGATATTAAACTTCGTCAAATTGTTCATTTCTATAAAGCTGATCCAGAACTGGGACAGCGTGTTGCATCCGGTTTAGGATTATCCGTCCCAGACGGAATATAAGACTGTAATTGCACTTATACAATCAAAGAGGACCTTTACCCGTAAATGGGAAAGGTCCTCTTTGTTCATAAGAAAAGCTAAAACATATAATATATAAGAACGATCACGATGCATAGCGTGGAGACAACAGATAAGCACGAAAAAAAAGTATTCCAGTTATTGCCCTTCATTTGTCTTATACACGACCAGTATACTGCTTCTTTGATGCTCTGCCCCATCACGTGAAGATTTGACTACCGAACCGTAACAGATATTCACAACCTGTTCCTCACGCAGCCCTGCCAAGAACTCATTCGCCTTATTCTCAGCATACGAATTATCAGCATCTACAAACTCTTTTACTTGAATCATCCTGATCTCTCCTTTAATAAATTATAGTTACTTTTTATGTCTAGATTCTATAGGTGAACTCAACGAAATGTACATGGCGTATCACTCCCCTGGTAACATTTAATGTAAAATTATCTTCGAAATATAGTATAGGCATTCCGCAGTTTTCTACGAAATGCCTATAACATCAGCCTATCATAGCACCCAACTATACAATAGTCAAACGTTTTAAATACAATATTTAGTAAGAATTTATTGCCTTTGCAAAATGGATTGGATTTACATATAGAAGCTGTTATACTGATCAGAAGGTTCCCTCTAGGGGACCTCTATTTGTATAGGAGGGATTTTAATATGGCAACGCGTCATAACAAATTTGCAAAGAATGTGCTACTTAGAGGGGGTGAAATCTACTATGAACCATAGTCTAATTTATGAAGGCTCAAGGACACAACTGGTCCAGCAGCTTATTTATTTTGATGAGGAAAAAATCGCATTTCTAAATCAGTATTTCCCGGAACGAAGCAAACAAAGAAGTAATGCTGAAACGCTGTTGTCCCGTTATTGCTCCGAGCTGGAACAATTACTTTCCCGTTTCAATGGTGAAGAATTGAATTCACTCGTATTGATTGGAAGTCAGCTTCAGCTACGCTACTTAGACGACAATACTACAGATACCTACACCATCGTATTTCCAAACCAGGCAGAACCCAATGATAACAAGATTTCAATGTTCTCGCCTATTGGCATGCAGCTGCTGTTAGCTCAGATCGGCAGTACATGTCAGCTAGCTATTCCTTCAGGTGAGTTATCAGTAAAAATCGAAAGTATTAAGTTTGTGAATTGTGGTGAGGTGGCCGTTCTTATTTAAGCCCACTCGCACATATCACCAACATTAACAGCGTCCCTTTCCAATCTTATGGAAGAGGACGCTGTTCATCTATTCAGCCTGTTAAGCACTTCTTCATACTTTTATTTGAGCCTCAATCCTTCACCCAGTTTACTGACTGATTTTTCGATACGAGATGCTCTGGTTTCAGGTCTTTTCGCCGCTTCGATCCAAGATACATATTCCTTCTGATAAGAATAAGCCAGACCGTTATAATAAGCTTCTGCCTGCTCATGGCTACTCAACGCATCAAGGAAATCCTCTGGGGCTTCTACCTCCCGTAATTGATGATCTTGCTCCATCGTCACATGCACAATATCACCAGGTTGAGCTTTGGCTAGATCCCGTAGTTCCTTCTTTACCACCATAAAATGCTTTCCGTTTCCATGGGGCATAAGCGTTCCTCTATAGGGGATTCCATTTACACTTCCTTTTACCTGTATTCTGGACTTTGTTTCAAATATTTGTTCGGCATCAAAAGGGACGTTAAGATAAGTCCAGCTCCCACTTGCATCAGGTCGCACTAATTTAGCTTCAAATTCAAACATTGCTACCTCCTCAACTAAAAGCCCTAAGTTCTATTGTATCCATATGAATGTAACTATACAAAAAAACACCTGCCTATAATAGACAGATGTTTCTTAATTATAAGCGGGTGATGGGAATCGAACCCACGCTATCAGCTTGGAAGGCTGAAGTTCTACCATTGAACTACACCCGCAAAGGTATAAAATCGGGATGACACGATTTGAACATGCGACCCCCTGGTCCCAAACCAGGTGCTCTACCAAGCTGAGCTACATCCCGTCAAAACATGTAATTACTTAGTAATAAAAATGGCGCGCCCTGAGAGATTCGAACTCCCGGCCTTTTGATTCGTAGTCAAACGCTCTATCCAGCTGAGCTAAGGGCGCAAAAATTATGGAGCGGAAGACGGGAATCGAACCCGCGACCCTCGCCTTGGCAAGGCGATGCTCTACCGCTGAGCCACTTCCGCAAAACATGGTGCGCGTGAAGGGACTTGAACCCCCACGTCGTGAAACGCCAGATCCTAAGTCTGGTGCGTCTGCCATTCCGCCACACGCGCACACTTTGAAAATAATGGTGAGCCATGAAGGACTCGAACCTTCGACACCCTGATTAAAAGTCAGGTGCTCTACCAACTGAGCTAATGGCTCTCATAAATGGCTGGGGATATAGGATTTGAACCTATGCATGACGGAGTCAAAGTCCGTTGCCTTACCGCTTGGCTAATCCCCAACAATAATTAACTAAATGGCGGAACCGACGAGATTCGAACTCGCGATCTCCTGCGTGACAGGCAGGCATGTTAGGCCAACTACACCACGGTTCCATAGACATAATGCATAAGAGTAAATTGGTTGCGGGGGCAGGATTTGAACCTGCGGCCTTCGGGTTATGAGCCCGACGAGCTACCGGGCTGCTCCACCCCGCGTCATTTAATAATTATATACTATTCATTTACACTACGCCAGCTAGTCCCAAAACATCATGCTTAAGGAAAATTTGGTTGCGGGGGCAGGATTTGAACCTGCGGCCTTCGGGTTATGAGCCCGACGAGCTACCGGGCTGCTCCACCCCGCGTCGTTCTTAAATGAATATGGTGGAGGCTGAGGGGATCGAACCCCCGACCCTCTGCTTGTAAGGCAGATGCTCTCCCAGCTGAGCTAAGCCTCCATGTTATGACCCGTATGGGATTCGAACCCATGTTACCTCCGTGAAAGGGAGGTGTCTTAACCCCTTGACCAACGGGCCATGCTAATAAACTTTGTGGCGGAGAGAGAGGGATTCGAACCCTCGAGACGCTTGTGGCGCCTACACGATTTCCAATCGTGCTCCTTCGGCCAAACTCGGACACCTCTCCATAAATGGCTCCCCGAACAGGACTCGAACCTGTGACAACTCGATTAACAGTCGAGTGCTCTACCAACTGAGCTATCAGGGAATATGGTGGGCCTTAGTGGACTCGAACCACCGACCTCACCCTTATCAGGGGTGCGCTCTAACCAGCTGAGCTAAAGGCCCTTTTTAAGACACATCAATATTAAGGGCAAAAAAAATACCACGGGTAATGTGGTTGTCCGCTTGGCGACGTCCTACTCTCCCAGGACCCTTCGGTCCAAGTACCATCGGCGCTGGAGGGCTTAACGGTCGTGTTCGGGATGGGTACGTGTGGAACCCCTCCGCTATCGCCACCAAACGGGCATTTACATCGTAAATGCTCAGGCTTGAGTCGCCTGAAAACTGAATCCGAATTGAATTTGCGTTCTAAGTATAGGATAAGCCCTCGACCGATTAGTATTGGTCAGCTCCATGCATTACTGCACTTCCACCTCCAACCTATCTACCTCGTCGTCTTCAAGGGGTCTTACTAATTGGGAAATCTCATCTTGAGGGGGGCTTCACGCTTAGATGCTTTCAGCGCTTATCCCGTCCGTACGTAGCTACCCAGCCATGCTTCTGGCGAAACAACTGGTGCACCAGCGGTACGTCCATCCCGGTCCTCTCGTACTAAGGACAGCTCCTCTCAAATTTCCTGCGCCCACGACAGATAGGGACCGAACTGTCTCACGACGTTCTGAACCCAGCTCGCGTACCGCTTTAATGGGCGAACAGCCCAACCCTTGGGACCTACTTCAGCCCCAGGATGCGATGAGCCGACATCGAGGTGCCAAACCTCCCCGTCGATGTGGACTCTTGGGGGAGATAAGCCTGTTATCCCCAGGGTAGCTTTTATCCGTTGAGCGATGGCCCTTCCATGCGGTACCACCGGATCACTAAGTCCGACTTTCGTCCCTGCTCGACTTGTAGGTCTCGCAGTCAAGCTCCCTTATGCCTTTGCACTCTTCGAATGATTTCCAACCATTCTGAGGGAACCTTGGAACGCCTCCGTTACTCTTTAGGAGGCGACCGCCCCAGTCAAACTGCCCGCCTGACACGGTCCCCGTACCCGGTAAGGGTACTAGGTTAGAACCTAGATACGATCAGGGTGGTATCCCAACGGCGCCTCCACCGAAGCTTGCGCTCCGATTTCTACGGCTCCCACCTATCCTGTACAGATCGTACCCAAATTCAATATCAAGCTGCAGTAAAGCTCCATGGGGTCTTTCCGTCTTGTCGCGGGTAACCTGCATCTTCACAGGTATTAAAATTTCACCGGATCTCTCGTTGAGACAGCGCCCAAGTCGTTACGCCATTCGTGCGGGTCAGAATTTACCTGACAAGGAATTTCGCTACCTTAGGACCGTTATAGTTACGGCCGCCGTTTACTGGGGCTTCGGTTCATAGCTTCGGGTTACCCCTAACCACTCCCCTTAACCTTCCAGCACCGGGCAGGCGTCAGCCCGTATACTTCGCCTTGCGGCTTCGCACAGACCTGTGTTTTTGCTAAACAGTCGCTTGGGCCTTTTCACTGCGGCCCCCTCGTGCTATTCACACTACCGGGGCACCCCTTCTCCCGAAGTTACGGGGTCATTTTGCCGAGTTCCTTAACGAGAGTTCTTCCGCGCGCCTTAGAATTCTCTTCTCGCCTACCTGTGTCGGTTTGCGGTACGGGCACCTTCTCCTGGCTAGAGGCTTTTCTTGGCAGTGTGAGATCATGACCTTCGCTACTGTAATTTTCGCTCCCCATCACAGCCCAGCCTTAACGATGTGCGGATTTGCCTACACATCAGCCTCACTGCTTAGACGGACATATCCATCAGTCCGCGTCACTACCCTCCTGCGTCACCCCATCGCTCATAGCGGATTACGGTGGTACAGTAATTTCAAACTGTTGTCCTTCGACTACGCCTTTCGGCCTCGCCTTAGGTCCCGACTTACCCTGAGCGGACGAGCCTTCCTCAGGAAACCTTGGGCTTTCGGCGGATCAGATTCTCACTGATCTTTTCGTTACTCATACCGGCATTCTCACTTGTATGCTGTCCAGCGCTCCTTACGGTACACCTTCAACCCACATACAACGCTCCCCTACCCCAGATACATACGTATCTAGCCATAGCTTCGGTGGTGTGTTTAGCCCCGTTACATTTTCGGCGCAGAGTCACTCGACCAGTGAGCTATTACGCACTCTTTCAATGGTGGCTGCTTCTAAGCCAACATCCTGGTTGTCTGTGCAACTCCACATCCTTTCCCACTTAACACACACTTGGGGACCTTAGCTGATGGTCTGGGCTGTTTCCCTTTTGACAATGGATCTTAGCACTCACTGTCTGACTCCCGGCAATAAGTATATGGCATTCGGAGTTTGACTGAGCTTGGTAATCCTTGCGGACCCCGCACCCAATCAGTGCTCTACCTCCACTACTCTTATACCGAGGCTAGCCCTAAAGCTATTTCGGGGAGAACCAGCTATCTCCGAGTTCGATTGGAATTTCTCCGCTACCCCCACCTCATCCCCGCATTTTTCAACATGCGTGGGTTCGGGCCTCCAGTGCGTGTTACCGCACCTTCACCCTGGACAGGGGTAGATCACACGGTTTCGGGTCTACGTCCACATACTCAATCGCCCTATTCAGACTCGCTTTCGCTGCGGCTCCGTCTTCTCGACTTAACCTTGCATGTTAAACGTAACTCGCCGGTTCATTCTACAAAAGGCACGCCATCACCCATAGATAGGGCTCTGACTTTTTGTAAGCACACGGTTTCAGGTTCTATTTCACTCCCCTTCCGGGGTGCTTTTCACCTTTCCCTCACGGTACTGTTTCACTATCGGTCGCCAGGTAGTATTTAGCCTTAGCAGATGGTCCTGCTGGATTCATACGGGGTTTCACGTGCCCCGCACTACTCGGGATCCGTCTCGGAGAGAACACAGTTTAGGCTACAGGGCTTTTACCTCTATCGCGGGCCTTTCCAGACCTCTTCACCTACCATATTCCTTTGTAACTCCATGTGAGACGTCCCACAACCCCTAAGAGCAAGCTCTTAGGTTTAGGCTGTTCCGCGTTCGCTCGCCGCTACTGACGGAATCACTATTGTTTTCTCTTCCTCAGGGTACTTAGATGTTTCAGTTCCCCTGGTCTGCCTCTACATCTCCTATGTGTTCAGAGATGAGTAACTGCGAATTACCACAGCTGGGTTTCCCCATTCGGACACCCCCGGATCAAAGCTTGCTTACAGCTCCCCGAGGCAGTTTCGTTGTTCGCCACGTCCTTCGTCGGCTCCTGGCGCCTAGGCATCCTCCGTGTGCTCTTATTAGCTTAACCTTGATTTTTCCTAAGAAAAATCTCACTAATAACATTTACTTGTTTACACAAGTTGCTAAAAGATGTTCTAAAACGCAAATTCGTTTCGGTATCCAGTTTTCAAGGATCAAGTCTTACTGAGAGCTTAAACTCTCAAAACTGAGCAACGAGTGAGTAACAGGCCTAAACCTGAGATTTTGGAAGCTTAACTTCCGATTTGAATGTCTTCATTGCAGAAGACGATTCTCCATAGAAAGGAGGTGATCCAGCCGCACCTTCCGATACGGCTACCTTGTTACGACTTCACCCCAATCATCTACCCCACCTTCGGCGGCTGGCTCCCTTGCGGGTTACCCCACCGACTTCGGGTGTTGTAAACTCTCGTGGTGTGACGGGCGGTGTGTACAAGACCCGGGAACGTATTCACCGCGGCATGCTGATCCGCGATTACTAGCAATTCCGACTTCATGCAGGCGAGTTGCAGCCTGCAATCCGAACTGAGACCGGCTTTGATGGGATTGGCTTCACCTCGCGGCTTCGCTTCCCGTTGTACCGGCCATTGTAGTACGTGTGTAGCCCAGGTCATAAGGGGCATGATGATTTGACGTCATCCCCACCTTCCTCCGGTTTGTCACCGGCAGTCACTCTAGAGTGCCCAGCTTAACCTGCTGGCAACTAAAGTTAAGGGTTGCGCTCGTTGCGGGACTTAACCCAACATCTCACGACACGAGCTGACGACAACCATGCACCACCTGTCTCCTCTGTCCCGAAGGCCGCCACTATCTCTAGTGGATTCAGAGGGATGTCAAGACCTGGTAAGGTTCTTCGCGTTGCTTCGAATTAAACCACATACTCCACTGCTTGTGCGGGTCCCCGTCAATTCCTTTGAGTTTCAGTCTTGCGACCGTACTCCCCAGGCGGAGTGCTTACTGTGTTAACTTCGGCACCAAGGGTATCGAAACCCCTAACACCTAGCACTCATCGTTTACGGCGTGGACTACCAGGGTATCTAATCCTGTTTGCTCCCCACGCTTTCGCGCCTCAGCGTCAGTTACAGCCCAGAAAGTCGCCTTCGCCACTGGTGTTCCTCCACATATCTACGCATTTCACCGCTACACGTGGAATTCCACTTTCCTCTTCTGTACTCAAGTCACCCAGTTTCCAGTGCGACCTCAGGTTGAGCCCAAGGTTTAAACACCAGACTTAAATGACCGCCTGCGCGCGCTTTACGCCCAATAATTCCGGACAACGCTTGCCCCCTACGTATTACCGCGGCTGCTGGCACGTAGTTAGCCGGGGCTTTCTTCTCAGGTACCGTCACTCCGATAGCAGTTACTCTACCGGACGTTCTTCCCTGGCAACAGAGCTTTACGATCCGAAAACCTTCATCACTCACGCGGCGTTGCTCCGTCAGACTTTCGTCCATTGCGGAAGATTCCCTACTGCTGCCTCCCGTAGGAGTCTGGGCCGTGTCTCAGTCCCAGTGTGGCCGTTCACCCTCTCAGGTCGGCTACGCATCGTCGCCTTGGTGGGCCGTTACCCCACCAACTAGCTAATGCGCCGCAGGCCCATCCCTCAGTGACAGATTGCTCCGTCTTTCATTCTTTCTTCAGGAGAAAAAAGAAATTATCCGGTATTAGCTACCGTTTCCGGTAGTTATCCCAGTCTAAGGGGCAGGTTGCCTACGTGTTACTCACCCGTCCGCCGCTAAGTTATTTTGAAAGCAAGCTTTCAAAATGACTCCGCTCGACTTGCATGTATTAGGCACGCCGCCAGCGTTCGTCCTGAGCCAGGATCAAACTCTCCAATTAGTATTGAAAAGAGCGATATGCTCATTTTGAAACATCTGACGAGAAAATTAATTCTCTAATTTTGGATTTCACTTTCGTGATTTCCTACTCACTCGTTGTTCAGTTTTCAAAGATCAAGTTCTCGTTGGCGCCGTTTAATGTCTCAGCAGCAACCCTTATACTATATCATGTTCGGCTATTTAATGTCAAGCTCTTTTTTTAACTTCTTTTTCGAGCTCGGCATGTGTATTTCTTGGCCGGACTTAGAATATATCATGTATAGAGATTCATTGCAAGCATTATTTTAAAATTCATATTATTTTGTATTCTGTTACTTCTTCATCATAATAGTCCACTTCCTTAGTGATGTTTTCCGGCAAAGTGATGGCCTCTTATAAAAAAAGCAATAAACACAAAAGAGCCCCAGCAGATAAGCTGAGACCCCTTTGTTAGATACAAGCTAAGCTTGAGTTCATTTCACGCAGATAATAGTTTACTTTTGCCCTTTTTCTAATAATGCAAGTATTATGGTAACCGCCTCTGCTCTTGTTGCCTTCTGGTTAGGTGCAAATTTATTCTGCCCTACACCATTCACAAGGCCTGATTTCGCTGCTGCTGCAATATATGGCACTGCCCATGCTGGTACATCCTTAGCATCATTGAAGGTTAATGTCGCTTTAGGATCTACCGTAATACCAAGAGCACGAACAATCATAACTGCTAATTCTGTACGTGTTAGCTCCTGCGTAGGACGGAATGTTCCATCATCATAGCCACTGATAATTTGCAGAGATACAGCCTGTGCCACAAAAGACTTAGCCCATGCTGGAATCTTCGCAGAATCCTTAAAGCTTGAAGTGTCACCATTCTCCGGCAATTGCAATGCACGTGCCAGCATTGTGATAAATTCAACCCGATTTACTTTCTGATTCGGACGGAAAGTATCATCCGGATAACCACTAACGAAGCCAGCTGCTACTGCTTTCTCGATAACAGCAGCCGCCCAGTGATTGCTAGTATCCGTTAAAGATGGCTTACTAACTGGCGTCGCAGTTGGTGAAGGCGCCGTTGTCGGTGCTGGTGTAGCTGTTGGCGCTACTGTTGGTGTTGGTGTTGGTGTTGGTGTCGGTTTTGTTGTTGGTGCTGTTGTTGGTGCTGTTGTTGGCGCTGTTGTTGGTGCTGTTGTTGGCGTTGGTGTTGGTGTAACTCCACCATTCTCATCGCCCTTAACAATACCGAACTCTTCAAGAACATATGGTCTAGCCTCATTAACATTCTGATCAATCTCATAAGATACAGCTGTCAGCTTCCCTGCATCTACAGTGATACCAACAAAGGTCTGAACTTGACCGCGCATTGGACGCGTAGCATCACTTGGGTCCGCTCCGTATTTAGCTGCTGTATTCTCATTGGCTACTTCAAAGAGATTATAGTAAGCATCTCCCAATTCTTTCTTCATGTTCTTATAGTAAACCTTCGCTCCTGCCGTAGCTGGAATCAGATAGATTGTTCCATCTGGGTTTACTGTGTACTCTACCGTTTGACCATTGAAGCTTTCCTTGATTTTCACTGTGTCTGCTGCAGTTCCGTCAGCCTTGATTGGCTTGGTTCGTGCATAGATATGATCGTGACCTTGAAGCACCAGGTCAATACCCAGTTCAGCCATCATTGGAGCGACTTTCGCTCTTTCTCCATTTGCGCCCATAATATCTTTGTCAGTAGCGTGGTTAGAGGTTGTGTATGGTCCTTTATGCATAGCGACGATAATCCACTTCGCTCCAGCAGCCTTCGCTGCTTTTACATCGGCCTTCATCCAATCCAACTGTGCTTTGCTGAAGTTAGCATATTCATCCGAATTCTCATTCGTGTTCAAGACTACAAAGTGCGCATTGCTGTAATCATAGGAATAGTATGCTCCTGTTTCTGTTGGTGAGCCTGCAGCTTCCTTAATATTGTAGTGCTCATAGAAGGCATTCGCTTTATCCTCATGGTTCCCCGCAACTGGAACAATAGTCGTATTTAGCAAGGTTTCCTGCGAATGGCCAAGCAACCAATTCCATTGTGATTCATTGGTTCCAGTATCTACGATATCTCCGTTAATCGCCACAAACTCAGCATTCGGGAATGTCGTAAGTGCTTTTGCCATCGTTTCTCCAGAAAGAATAGCCTCATCTTCGGTCTTAGCTTGTGTGTCCGCCAGATCGATGAAAGTAAATGCACCTGTCTTAGCAGCTGTTTCGAAAGTTCCCACTGCACTCCACAATCCCAGTGCTTTATCACCTACACGGAAGTAGTATTTCGTATCAGCCTTAAGGCCAGAAGCTTCAGCTTTATGAACTAATTCATCCTTTGAATTTCTGGAAACAGCTGAACGTCCTGTAAACTCAGCAGCTTTTGTAAAGTCTGGAGTAACGCCCGTGTTCTCTACAACCTGCAGGTCGTTTCCTGAAGATTTCAACGCTGTGTACCAAGTGAATCCTTTTGCACTCACTGGGTCGCCGTTAAAGGTAACTGTAACTTTTTTGATAGAATCGGTAGAAGCAATTTTAGCTTCTGAATTGGTTCTGTCACTTACCGCTTTGATAACAAATTGATAGGTTTGGTTCGGATTAGTATTTTCTACAGTGTAACTATAAGAAGTTTGACCTTCCGTATTAGGAACACTGAGAGTCCAGTTTGCAGATATCAGATCATTTTGCTCATAAATGCGATATCCTGATACCGGTGCACCGGATGCAGGCGCATCCCAAGTTAACGTGATTTTACCGCCATCTGCTACAGTAGCTTTTGCATTTTGCACAGGTTTAACAGCTACATCAGACTTATGAATGCTGTATTTATCATACAAGTCAGTAGATCCACCAGTTGTCGTGGTGTAGGCTTCGTATGAAAAATCATTATTCGTTACAGTCATTCCTGTGAACATTTCCTTACCAGGCTGCTCGTATTTAGCTGCAAAAGGAAACGGACCTGCGCCAACATTATATTTTTTATTACCCGCTGCATTTGTAATCAGGTATAACGTACCCTTAGGATCAGTTACCACTCCGTTTTTGTCCGGCTTAATATCCGTCAACGGCTGATTGTTGTACATTTGATAGCTTCTAGTATAGGTGTGGTCATGTCCTCCGATAACCATGTCAATACCAAGCTCATCAAATACCTTTGTCAAATTAGCTCTGTAATAGAGTACATCTGTATCATTTGTGTGACTGGCAACTGAATAAGGTGATTTATGCAAAAGCACAACCTTCCACTTCTGATCGCTTTTCGCGGCTTCACTGCGCAGCCACTCTACTTGTTTTTTGTAAATTTCGTTATTCTCAAGACTCGAGCTAGCACCATAATATTCTGTATTAATAACCATAAAGTGTGCTGAACCGTAGTCAAAAGAATATACCGAGCCATCTGGTTTTGCGCCCGTATTCGAGACATTAGGTAAATTAAAATGAGTTGTGTAATTGCTATAACTCTTACTTTCATGATTACCTACCAGTGGAACCAATGGAATATTTGCTAGAATATCCTTTGGTTTATTGAAGAACCATCCCCATTGTTCCTCAATATCACCGTTGTCTACCAAATCACCGGAATTCAGAATGAATTCACTTGTCGGGAATTTAGCCAATCCCTCTTGAAGGGTATGATTCCAAATATCAAAATCACCTTCAGTTGTACCTTGAGAGTCCGTTGTATATAAGAACTTAAATGCCTGATTACTGGAGCTTTCTGTTGTAAACGTTCCGATGTCACTCCAATTGTCAGCTTGTCCATCCCCAGCACGGTAAGCATACTCCGTTCCCGGCTGCAGATGATCAGCAATGACCTTATGGCTAGTCAGTACAACTGGTTTTTTAGCTGACTTATCCGCTTTGGTCATATACACGCTTGTTGTAACCGATGTTCCTTCGTAAGTTTGAACACCTACCGGGAACTGACCGTCCACTAATTTAGAAGCTTCTACTACTTCAAGCTTGGTACCCGTCACACTCTCAGGTGCATACCAGTTGAATCCCATACTAGTCTGAGGGTTTCCGTTAAAAGTCAGTGCGATGGACTCAGGCTTACCAACTCCAGGTTCTACAGGCTCTACTACCGGATAAGCAATCAGGTTCATATCCCAATAGAGGTCAGAGCTACCATCACTTGACTGATGCACCTCAGCTGAAAGCTCATTACTTCCGTCCTTCAAGTTAGCCTTTACTACTTCGGTAAGGTCTACCTTGGTATATTCGTTTGGATCACTTAAGTTAGTTGAACTTTTTGTTTGAAAATTAATTCCGCCCGCTGGCATAGCCTCACGGTAAATTTCTTTACCGTTCAAATATAGTACAGCTCCGTCATCAAATGCGAAATTACCCAAGATTTTATCGGATTTCGCAATCTCTTCCTTATTCACCGTTACGTTTGTACGGAAGTAAGAAGTACGATATTTCATACTCTTATTAGAACCGTAGCTTATATTTGTGTTCAGAGCACCAAATTGCTTGCTGCTGACTCCGGATCCACTATCTTTATAACCAAGCGGCGCTTGGCCAGACGCCCATGTTGAATCATCGTACACGGACCGCCATACCGTCCCTTGATCTGTTCCGTGATCTAGATACTTCCACGTAGAATTCCCTGCCAATAATGTAACAGGCTCTAACGATTGTAATTGCAGTAGTCCAGCATCCCCATTGCTGTCTTCAGCATAAGCTGGTATTCCTGTGAATGTAATTCCCAGTACCATAACGAAAGCTAAGGTCATGGATACAGCTTGTTTAAATAACCTATTCATAATCAGTCTCCCTTACTGTTCTATGAAATGCTTGCATCCATTTATAGTAACTATTAAATATTTTCGCAATGTCTTTATAAACATAGAAGTTTGTAAAGTACATCGTGTATGTATTCTTACAAAAGTGGTTACAGTAACGGCAAGGTTGCCAATCAAGGAGGATAAACATGGACGATACTCATGCTTTTGTAGAAAAAGTACATGACACCCAAAAGAAAGCTGAAAAGAATAAAGAAAATCACGGTAAAAGTACACCAAGTCAAAAGCTGCCAAATAAACAGCACAGTAAGTAAAAGCGTTTAAATCGTTGGCTCCCAAACACGACAAAGAAGCAGCAAGCCTCTCCAACTATGGGAGACTTGCTGCTTTACTTTTTAAGGCACAAAGATAAGTGCTAATGAGGGCTTATTTCGTCCATTTCACTACATTCACTGCTACTTTTTCTAATTGCGTCTTACTCAGTGTTTTATTCGGGGAACTAATAGTAACAAAACGATCATCCAGTTTATAGGTCAAGAACAACGAATCGGTAGATGGACTATACCATTTAGCTTCGGTTCCGTTAGAGAGCTTTACGGTTTCACCTTTATATTCGTAAGCGTAATCACGAGGAGAAATGTTCACCTTCATCTGCTTAAACAGAAAGTTCACACCATCATCTGAACCCACTACTTTTTGAAATGCGTCTCCACTCACCATTTGAGTAGGTGCATAGGCTGTTTCAAAACCTTGGAAATTGGCGAAGGCTTTAACAATCTCTTGTTTCTGAGTGTTGCTGTATTGTACAGGAGTCAGAGAAATAGTGTCAGTCACCGAGCCTCCTGTACCAAGGATAACCTGATTGTTCACCGCATCAAAGGTCACAGGCACCTTCATCACATCAGCAATCGCACGTACAGGAAGATAGGTTGTATTGTTATACGTAATTGGTGCCAGTGCATTTCCTTTATTATCAACTGGCGTATAAGCCGTGCCATTCACCTTAAATCCAATGCTGTGATTGAGATATGCCGTAATTTTCTGAAGTTTAGTTCCTGCGTACACACCGGCTGATCCTGTGACTACCATCCCAAACACCATTGTTGCTATAATTATTTTTTTGTCTTTCATAAGTAAGCCCTCCTCGAAAGTTCAATCTTTGTTCTTACTTTAGCTCAAACAAAATAAGATTATGTCTCTAAGTTGTTTCTTACTTGTACCCATTTTGTAATTAAAAAAATCAAAATATCATTAATTCAAAAAAAATAAAAACAGCAACCCGCTTGTCCTAAAAAGGATCATACGGATTGCTGTTAGATTAACTTTGATACGGCGTTGTAACCTTATACACTTCTGTATATAAAATTTCTCTATAAAGATTGAATTCTTCTACATCGACAGGGTTAGGGTAAGTCATAATTTGAAGCGGTAAATCCGCATTTCCCTCACGCAGAGGGGGCTGCACATACGCATAAGGATTCAAATGGAAGCCCAGTCGCTCATAAAAGCCAATTCTCCGTTGTTCCATTTCACCCAGTGGCGGCTCTACTTCAAGAAGCACAGGCTTGCCCGACTGACGGATATATTCTTCCATCAGCTTTTTACCAATGCCCCCACCTCTTATACTTGGGTCCACGGCAATATGTTCTACAAATCGAAATCCTGGAAACTCCCAGCAAGCTATAAAAGCAATGATTTTCCCCTCAGCATTCACTTCGGTAATCAATCGGTAATGTGGAATATCCAATAACTCCTGTTGTCCCTCATAGGTTCTGATCTCGGAGGTAGGAAAAGAGGCTTCCATAATGGCGAATATTTCATCAAAAGTTGTGTGATTCATAACATAGTTCTCACTTTCTGGATTTATATTTACACAAGTTATCTTAACCTTCTGAACCCTATGATATCAAATTTAAGCATCAAGGTACTAGTACCTGGTACTAGGATAACGTGCTATACTAAGCATAACAGTTATACACATCTTGTTTTATATAGGAGAGGTTCATATTGGATAATCAGCAGTGGATCGCACCTGAGTACTACAATCTCACTTCGGAAATGGAACGTCATGCTCCGGAAAAGATTGCGCTTAAGTGGTTGAATGAACAAGGAGACTACGAGGAGATCACTTACGGAGATCTTCGCAAGCAAGCTAACCAGCTTGCCGGAGGGCTCGCAGCACTCGGCCTTCAGCAAGGGGATCGTGTTCTTGTAATGGTTCCCCGTCGAATCATCGCTTATGTCATCTATTTAGCATGTCTGAAGCTAGGACTTGCCATTATCCCTTCATCAGAAATGCTTCGCGCAAAGGATTTATCTTATCGTCTGCGGCATTCCGAAGCCAGAGCTGTTATTGCCTGGTCCGAGGTCACTGATGAAGTTAATAAAATCTCAGACGATCTGCCTGCTCTGGATTACCGTCTTTCCGTATCCGGCGACCCTGACGAGCTCGGTCATGGATGGCTAGATCTGGAAGGCCTAATGATTGATCAGCCAGATAAATTCACAGCAGTCGAAAGCCACCGCGACGATATGGCGATATTGGCATATACCTCTGGAACAACTGGCAACCCTAAAGCAGTCGTTCACAGTCATGGCTGGGGATATGCTCACTTACGTATCACATCGCCTCAATGGCTCGATATCAAAGAAACCGACACCGTTTGGGCAACAGCAGCACCGGGCTGGCAGAAGTGGATCTGGAGCCCCTTCCTAACCGTCCTTGGCAACGGGGCGACCGGCTTTGTATATAGTGGATCTTTTCATCCCAAAAAATATTTGCAGCTGTTACAAGATCACAACATCGAGGTATTATGCTGTACGCCAACCGAATATCGCTTGATGGCCAAATTAGAAAATCTCAATCAGTATGACTTGTCCCACCTACGCTGCGCGGTTTCCGCTGGAGAGCCTTTGAATCAAGAGGTTATCAACACCTTCCAGCGTGAATTCAATATCACGATTCGTGATGGTTACGGTCAAACAGAAAGTACGCTTATTATCGGTACTCTCAAAGATACACCTATCCGAATAGGTTCTATGGGTAAGTCTATTGCTCCGGGTCTAATTGAAGTGGTAGATGAGGACGGCATTCCGTTACCTGCTGGAGTTGTTGGAGATATCGCAGTGCACCTAAGCATGCCAGCGTTATTCCATACCTATTACAAAGACCCTGGCAGAAAAGAAAGCTCTACTCACGGCGAGTTCTTCATAACTGGTGACCGGGCACGGAAAGATGAAGAGGGTTATTTCTGGTTCGAGGGCCGTGGAGATGACATTATCATTAGTTCGGGCTACACCATAGGTCCTTTCGAAGTAGAAGAAGCCCTTATGAAACATGCTTCGGTTAAGGAATGCGCGGTCGTAGCAAGTCCGGATGAAATCCGCGGACACATCGTTAAAGCTTTTATTGTACTAAAAGATGAGACCGCCGCTTCTCCAGAGCTTGTGAAGGAGCTGCAATCCCATGTTAAAGAGTGGACCGCTCCTTATAAATATCCACGCAAAATCGAGTTCATTCAAGATCTTCCGAAGACGACCTCCGGAAAAATACGGAGAGTAGAGCTTCGCGAGCAGGAGAAACGTGCTGCACAGGAGTAACATAACAGTAGATATTTAATATACAAAGAGCAGCTAGTCCGTAATAGGACTGCTGCTCTTCTTTATAGGGTATCAGCTTGTTACTCGGACCAATATTTCGCATCCGGGTTTAGAGCCGCGCCTACTTCGCCCTCTTTTACTAAATCGCAATCGAGGTAACCCTCTTCATCCAGGAAATAAACCTCCTGCTTGTAGAACTCACATAAAGTCTCCAGGAACTTTTCAGGTGATTCATACATGACAATCAGATCCCCAAAATCATGCAGCAGGTCACATACACGTTCCACACCATCTGCAGATTTATAGTAACAAATGAAGTCGCTACCGTAGTTCGTTAAGATCGGCAAGATAACGCCATCCGCTTGATGGCCTTTTTCCTCCAATATTCCAGCTAAAATCTTCATCTCTGCTTCATATTCATTAATATGAATTAGACGATACCCTGGAATAAATTCGATCAGACTTGGTTCTTCTTCCTCACTGCTTGTACCCGAAACTGTGTTATAAATGGCCTTCAGCAGTTCAGGGGCTTCCGGAAAAATCGCCGTAATCTTCGCTTCATTATCACCCTTACCTAAGCTGGCAATATAGTCAGGACGTAAGTCAGCGGAAAGCTTAAGATATTCTTGAAATTGTTCTGTCAATTTGTTAGTTTGCATGTTGTCATCCTTTACTTGTTCGAGGAATTCCACATCTTCATCAGCCAAGCGTCAAAGTCAGCGCCCTTTTCGCCTTCGTAAATATCGTACACGTCGATTCTCATCTTCTTCAGTTTCTCTTTGAAATCTTCGTACGAATGATCTCTTGGCAAGCTCTTCTTGATTCTCAGGAGTATTTTGGATACGCCTTTTACTAGCTCCGGTTTATTCTTGGACGGTACTTTAACATCTTCGCCGAATGCCTTCAGTTTAAGGTAAGCCGCTTCTTGAACTGTATATACAGGATCGCTCTCCATTAAACGCGTCAGGATATCGATAATTTGTTTGTGGTTAGTCTGTCCCAGTTCTTCAACAGCTTCTAGACGGGCTCTCCAATCCGCAGAGCGGTTGGCAGCTTTCTTTAATTCCTCGTAATTCTCCGGTAGTCCATTATTGTTCAGTTCTTCGATCATTCCGTTCAATCCCCTTCTATTCAAAACTATCTATCTAACATTAACAGTATAACCAACCATTGCGCAAGCTAAGAGAGGAAGATCTTTGCATGACCTTTTCCTTCAAACATATTTCCACAAAATTGGGGTAAAGTATTCGAAAGAAAGTGTCCCGCAACATTCTATAGACTCTTTACGTTAGTTAACTAGAGAAACGTAGATCAAACACACCAAGGAGAGTGACCTAATTGAAAAAACATACCTTCATTCTAGCGTTAACTATTGTATTAAGTGTAATGCTTAGCGCCTGTTCCAGCAGTAACAATGAAGCCGTTGTCGAAACCAATCTGACGCCGAAAGAAATGATCGACGAGATGCTCGCAAAAGTGGAACAGCCTTCATTAATGGAAGTTGAAGAAGATATGGTAGCTCAGCTGTACCATCTAGCTCCATCATTACTTGAAGATTATAGCATTAGAATGCCAATGATGAATGTGAAAAGTAACGAAATTGCCATTTTAAAAGTTAAAGATGCAAAAGATATCTCTACTGTCGAAACCGCCGTCAAAGAGCGTGCGACTGATATTCAAAAGCAATTCGAACAATACCTTCCGGATCAGTATGAGAACGCCCAAAATTATAAGCTGGTCACAAAAGGCAATTACATCTTATTCGTGATTTCGGAGAGTGCTGATCAGCTGGTGACTGAATTTGATACCTTGTTTACTAAAAAATAATTAGCGATGGTATTCAGCAGCCTACTGTTCCTTTTCCTGTTCCTGCCGGCTGTCCTTGCACTCTACTATGTTTCGCCTTGGCGAATCAAAAACCTCATATTGTTCTTAAGCAGTCTGGTGTTTTATGCTTGGGGCGAACCCGTCTACATTGTAATTATGTTGCTGTCCACCATTACGGATTACGGCTTTGGTCTACTTCTTAGTAGACCGAAGCTAACTAAGGTACAGCGCAAGTGGATTGTGGTTAGCTCTATGGTTATTAACCTGGGCTTATTGTCGTATTTCAAATATGCAGATTTTCTCATCCAAAATGTAAATGAACTCCTCGGTACTCATATCCCATTAACTGATTTACCACTACCTATTGGGATTTCGTTCTATACCTTTCAATCCATGTCGTACATCATTGACGTATACAGAGGAACTGTTAAAGCACAGCGAAATTGGATTGATTTCGGAACGTTTGTAGCCTTGTTCCCGCAATTAGTAGCCGGTCCTATCGTTCAATACAACACCATTGCAGAGCAATTACGAGCGCGTTCGGTGGATATCCCCATGTTCGCAGAGGGTGTACGAAGATTCATTATCGGACTAGCCAAAAAAGTGCTGCTTGCCAATAACATCGGTTTGCTCTGGCACACCATCTCCAGCTCCAATCTAGATTCCATGCCTGCTTTAACCGCCTGGATTGGCATTATTGCATTTGCTTTTCAGATCTATTTTGATTTCAGTGGATATTCGGATATGGCGATTGGCCTCGGACTTATGTTCGGCTTCCGCTTTAACGAGAACTTCAACAAACCTTATATTTCACAGAGCATTACCGACTTCTGGCGGAGATGGCATATTTCCCTTAGCAGTTGGTTTCGTGACTACGTATATATCCCGCTTGGAGGCAACCGCCGGGGTTTAGGCATTCAAGTTTGCAATATCCTCATCGTCTGGCTGTTGACGGGAATCTGGCACGGAGCAAGCTGGAATTTTCTACTCTGGGGATTATACTTTGGGGTTATTCTTATCTTTGAAAAATGGTGGGGATTAAAGCTACTGAGCCGCCTACCGCGCTGGGTTAGGCATCTATATGCCATTGTACTTATTCTCATCGGATGGGTCTTGTTCGCCTTTGAAGAACTTCCATTGGTGCTTAGTTACTTGCAAGCGATGCTCGGCTTTAACGGTCAGCCATTGTGGAATACCACTACTTTATACTTCACTTACACTAACGCGATTCTACTCGTCGTACTAACTTTAGCCTCTGCACCTTTAAAAGCTCCCAAGCGTATGGATGCTAGAACGATTCCTTCTCTTGTTTGGTATGGTGTGCTATTCTTCCTATCTGTCGCTTACTTAGTGGATGCTACCTTTAACCCGTTCTTATATTTCCGATTCTAGGGGGTGATTGTTTATGAAGCAGAGAACGGATCGAATACTAGTGGCGGGATTTGTCGCGACGCTGTTTCTGGTGGGTATAACCTTTTTCTTATTGCCAGTTCAACGTTTCTCTGAGCTAGAAAACCGATATTTGCAAAGCGCTCCCCAACTGACATGGGACAATTTATTATCCCACACCTACGCGGAAGAGGCGGAAAGCTTCGTAACCGATCACTTCCCTTTTCGCGCCAAATGGGTATGGGTGAAATCGGCGATGGAGCAAATGAGGTTGCAGCAAGAAAATAACGGAATATATAAGGGGAAAGACGGCTACTTATTCGAAAAATTCGAGGCACCTGATCACAAAAAGGTTCAGCAATATACAGCGGCTGTGAAGCGTTTTGCCGATAAAAATGCTGAAGCCAAAACGACCTTTCTGCTTGCGCCGACATCGGTAGGCTTGTACAACGAGCGTCTGCCCTGGTTAGCACCCGTATATTCGCAAGCCGAGGTGAATCAAAAGATTGCTGTTGAAGTAAGTGATAGCCTAACTTTTATAAATGGATTTGATGTGCTTGCTCCGCATGCTGCAGAGGACATTTATTATCGGACCGATCATCACTGGACAACCTACGGCGCTTACTTGGCTTACGTAGCGTATGCTGAAAGTATGGGATGCCATCCTCTGTCCCAGAGCGAATTCGAGATTGAGACGGTAAGCGATTCGTTCCTTGGAAGCTACCATACGCGGAGTCAATTTATCGGAGTGGTGCCAGATTCCATTCAAATGTATGAGCCTGTTCATGATGTATCCACCAAGATACATATTGTAGATACGGGTGAGACTTTAACAAGTATGTACGATTCAAGCTATTTGGAGAAAAAAGATAAGTACTCTTATTTCCTAGGGGGCGTTCATGCCCTCATGAAAATCACAAGCCAGCTTGATCCTAAAGTGGTCAAACAGGAGAAGTTGCTCGTCATCAAGGACTCCTATGCGCATAGTGTCATCCCTTTTTTGACTCAGCATGTGCCTGAGATCCACGTGATCGACATTCGTTATTATAACGGGAGTATCAGTGAGTACATGGCTCAGAATGATATCAAGGATGTATTGATGCTGTTTAATACAGCTACTTTTGTTGATAATGCTTCGATCTTGAAGCTGAATTGATGATATAGTGATGGATTAGGTGATGGCTAAGGAGATAATACGATAAATCTGGTGACGGGACGTAACTGCGGGAATGTTTGGACTTACGGTCGCTGTTGTCTCCAGATGTTTTTGATTTTACCGCTATCAGCGGATAACATCCGGAGACAAAGGCGAACGCTCCGCTCCTACAGTTCCAAAATTCCCTCCGTTACTTTTCACCATATTTATGGGTTAAATCTAAAAACCATTCACGATTATGTGTAGAATCGTGTCTCTGCTGATAGCTTTAAAGCGAATGAATCCTCCTTGAAGGAGTGCTTCATTTATTATGAGCTGCAATTCAATTCCACTAGCATTGCATTAAGCTTCACATCACACCACTTTGCGGATTAGGGAAATCCTCCCTAAAATTAGTCAATTATCGGCTCAAATTGTGACTTTTAAGGAAATCCTCCCTAATAAATACGAGAATACCCTCTTTATGAATGAAACACCCTGATAATTGGGGAGATTTTCCCTAATTATCGCTTGGAGCACGATTAATCTCACATAATTAGGGAGGCTTTCCCTAATCTAAACATTTAATCATTGATAGTGCCTGATACATATTCATTATGAGGTTGATTAAGAGTGAAAGAGTTGCCACAGTAACTGAAGATTTCTTAAGGGACATTTTCCTCCCACTAGCAATTATTTTCTGTAACCTCAACATCAAACCAAACACTAAAACTAATATACGAATCCTCTAATGTGGCTTCGTATTTCAGACCATTCTTAGCTAGAATCTCCGCGACAATAGACAGGCCAAGTCCAGTTCCGGAGATTTCTTTATTCCGAGACTCCTCGATGACATAGAACGGGTCCCAGATATACGCTAGATGCTTCTCTTTTAGGCGCGTGGTTTTATTAGTAATGGTGAATTTCAAAGTGCCTTGGGTATCATTCGCTACTGAGATTCCAAAGACATTCTCTTCCCCATATTTAATGGCGTTACTAATTAAGTTGTTGAATACAATTTCTATCTGGCTAATATCCTCTTCAACGATGGATTGTTCAACCGAATGGAAGTCGGTCTGTAATGTCAGGTTTTTATTTTTAAGCGTAATATTATATTGTGAGATCACTTTGAGCAGAAGCTCTTTAAGATCGAATTTTTCTTTATGCACTTCGGTCTTTTGAATCTTGGACAGTTTAATTAAGTAATCCACCATATCAGACGTATACTTCACCTGTTCCAAAATGATATCCGTATACGTACCATCATCCAAATCATCTTGAATGCCAATGGTATACGCCTGGATTAAGGATAACGGTGTTTTTACCTCGTGTGAAATGCTTGAGATCAGAGTGTTTAAGCTTTGATTTTTCTTTTCCAGCTCTGCATGGGCGCTTTTCAAACGCTGACTCATCTGGTTAATGCTCTTTGATAATTCTTCGATTTCATCCCCCGACTTAATCGTCACTTGTTTAAAATCAAGATTGGAGATATCCTTCGCTACATCCTGCAATTGCTCTAACGGAGTAATGATTTTCCTCGAAAAATAAGCCACTAACAGCAAGCTGATAATAATCCCCAAAAGAATAGAATAGAAGCTGAATTGGTTTACGATGTTTAAAGCATCTGTATTGTGCACAACCACTGTGCCGATGAGGATTAAGCTACCATCCTGCTCATATATTTTCGTTAACAGGCTGGACTTCAATTTCCCCTGATTAAATAATAGATTCACCGTTTTCCCTTCATTTACCTTTTGCAAAACTTCTTCCGTAATCCAGAACTTATTAAGTGCCACTTTATCTTTGTACAACGCAAATTGAATGTTCTCATTGATTATTGTTGCGCTTCCGTTGTTCTCAACCCTAACTATCGTTACATTGTTATTGTTCTCGATCGCTGTTTCTTTCTCCATGAGCTGATCCAGACTGAGATCCTTTACTTCGTCATAAATGTCGTTAATTTTGGTTTTCATTTTATAAAGGTAATAATCGGACGAGAAAAAATTGTGTAATGAATAGGACGTCCCAAACACAATCAGCAGAATAATACTTACCATAATCAATAACTTCGTGCTTATTTTATTGATTTTTATCATGGAAGCTGTACCCCATTCCCCTGTGTGTAATTACGTGGTCAGCCCCAATCTTATCGCGTAATCTTTTGATATGTGTATCCACGGTTCTCTCTTCACCAAGATAATCCATCCCCCAAACGGAAGATAACAAAGAATCTCTGGACAAAATCCGGCCTTTATTCTCATATAGGAAGGTTAGCAGTTCAAACTCTTTTTTATATAGGGACAGCTCCTCCCCATTCTTGAACACTTTTCTTCGCTCAAAATCAATTTCTAAGTCCCGTATAGCAGCTACTTTTTCGGTACCCAGCATTTTTTTGATTCTCAGCATTAAGATCCGTGGATCGAATGGTTTTCTTATATATTCATCTGCACCGATATCTAATGCGCTAAATTCATCGTCATGGGAAGATCGAGCGGTCAACATGACCACCTTAGCTAAACTAACCTGCTTGATTTCATTGCACACCTCAATCCCGCTTCGCTTAGGCATCATCCAATCCAGTACCACAAGGTCGATTTTATTCGAAAAAAAGAGCTCCAGCGCCTCCTCCCCATCCGCTGCTACCCAAACGTTATAGCCCTCTTTTTCGAAATAAGTCTTCAATATAGTGGTCATGTGTTTCTCATCATCAGCAATTAGAATGTTCAAGTAGCATCATTTACTCCTTTCCTTCAAGTCCTTTCTTCAATACTTCCCATATCGGGCTATCGACTACTTTTCGAGGAGGCTGTTCGCCTTTTTCTATCGCTTGCCAATATTCCCAGGTTGGGGGCTTACTTCCCAATTCATAATCCATACCGTCCCAAGTATCCTCGCGGAAAGCATAAAATGCCCAGTGCCAGCCGAAATCATCAAAAATCGAAATTAAATCAGCCATGTATTGATCTGCACCTTTTACTAGTCGATTCGTTCCAAACTCTTCTGCAACAATCCGATTTGCGGGGATGTTATGTTCCTTTGCCCACTGTGCAACAGGTTCCAGAAATTCCTTTAAGGCTTCCTTTTTAAAAGCTTTTTCCGTTTTATTATCCCCGACCTTTACCGTTCCAGGATACTCATAGGTAAACCCTTTTTTCTTATTTTGACTGGTTAACTCGTAAGGCTCGTACATATGAAAAGCATACAACACATTCTCATCATCGATCGGTTTTAAATATTTAAAAGCCCAAGGTGTAGCATACAGCCCAGAATTTACGATAATTGGCGTCTTGGTATCTACGGTACGAATAGCGGTCACTATCGTCTTATATAAAAGATTCAAATCCGCAGGGGTATTCTCTACTGAGCTATACCATTCGCTGTAGTCCTGTGTCCAGAAGTCATTAAATCCCGTGGCGGTCTCTGGATGCGGCTCATTTATCAGGTTATAACCGATTACCGCAGGATGATCTTTCAACCGGCTTGCTAGATCTCTCCAAAACACTGCTGCTTGTTCATGATAACTGAAATCTTTCCATATCCGATCATCATTTTTGTAATTATTGAACTGCCTCCAGCGATCTCCGGGGAGACTGAGGACGGTCAGCACCACTTTGGAGCCCCGAGCCTCGGCTGCATCTAAGTCCGCTTTTAACTCGGCAAAATCCTCCTCAACAATCCCTTCATACTTATCTGCATTCCCTATTAGAAAATCTTTATCCGGGTTCGCATCCGGTTTGTCATTAAATAAATAGTCACTGTCTTTTGCCCATTTATCTGGTGCCAAACGAATGAATTCCATATTCTGCTCTTTGGCAGCATCATAGTTTTCCGGTAAAGATTTTGAATTCATGAAATTAGTTCCTTTTCTCTGTCCATCCCAGAAGACTAACTTCTCATTCCTTTCTATCTTCTCTTCCTTCTTCAGTTCTGGATTGGCTTGTGATGGTACCGAACTGCATCCGACAACCAACAATAAGATCAACACGATAAAAGCTTTAGATTTCTTCATTTTCTCACCTCGTAGCCTATCGTAGCGAATCTCTGTTACAAGAGTGTCACAAGGGGTCGGAATCAAGCTCTACAAGTAGGTAGCTGATGAATTTCATACGAATCCAAGAATCGAACCTTACTCTTTCATATTCTATTTCTAGGAGGTGAGTATAATATGACCATTCAGTTTGTAGATTTAAGACTTTCCAACCAAGCTGCTTCGGATGCTACACCAGCAGTTATTCCACTAGCAGCGACTCCCCTTGTTTTTGGGGATATTGGTATTCAGACCGCAGGCGTATCGGCAGATAATCAAGGCAATGTCCGCATACTTTTGACTGGATTTCTAAAAGTAGAAAACAATCCTCTTTTCAACACTAATACCGTTAATGTTCGCAGAAACGGAACCATCATTTTCACCACAACATTTGGTGTTGCGATCAGCAGAGAAAACGAGGCTTTCGGCTTTACAGCAGTAGATGTTCCACCGCCAGCAGCGGTCGCAGCAGGTCAAATTCAGTACACGGCGGAGATCTTCACTAATGCTGCTGCAACAGATCCCTTTAATAATGTCCAAGCCAGAAACTTTAGTGGCGTTGCGGCAGCGGGTAACTTCTAGCATTAATATGCAGCGGGTGGATGAGCGAATTGTCTCATTTAAAAGCAGAAGCTCAACCAAAAGTACTGGTTGAGCTTCTGTTCATTCTCCAAACAATAGATCCAAAATTCGTTCATCCGCTTGGCGGTTCTTGCCTTTAAAAGGATAACAGTGGATATGAATCGCTGGATTAAAATTGATCTCAATAATGCTGTAATTGGTATCCTTCGCCTCTTCCCTAATATCATCAATCATCATGTCTACTCCACAAATAGTGGCCCCTGCAGCTTTAGCTGATTGAATGGCTAGATCTTTATAGCAGCCCGGAATCTCATCAGTAAAGTCTAAGCTATCTCCACCGGTACTAATATTTGAATTCTCCCGCAGGTAGATGATCTCATTCAATGGAGGGATATCGCTCCAAGTCATAGTGTGATTCTTCAAAAACATCTCTTCTGCTTCGCCAATCCGAATCTTCTCAAGCGGAGTTTTGTAGCCACGACCTCTTAGCGGATCCTTATTCTTTTCGTGGACCAGCTCTTCAATCGTATGTACACCATCACCGACCACATTCGCCGGAACCCGGTGCAATACTCCGACTACTTCATCACCCATGACTAGAAAACGATATTCTTTCCCCGTCATAAATTCCTCAAGCAGCACTGTTCGATCATGCTCGAAGGCAATTGCGAAGGCTTTTTGATAATCTTCTTTGGAGAAATCATCTGTAAAAATAGTAATGCCGAGTCCAAAGTTGGTTGATTTGGGTTTGATCACTATTCGCTTATTACGATAAGTGCCATATGCATTCATTGCCGCTTCCAGATCTCCAAATGCCTCACCTGAGGGAACACGAATGCCTTGTTGTTTGAGAACTTCCTTCGTAACAATTTTATTCTCCATAATTAGTACCGTGCTGTAAGAATCCAGGGATGTCTTCGTAGCCTGCTTAACGTATTCTTTATGATCGCCTTTCGTAAGTACAACGAAGTTCTCTTCCCGATCGAGCAATTGGAACTTAATCCCACGTTTAACCGCTGCCTTCAGCAGAAGCTGTGTAGATAGCTCCAAATCCTCATATCCTACAAATCGGTATCCATTCGCAAGACTTTCCTTAGCATATTGTTTGGCTTTATTCAGATGATATTTAATAAAAGAGGATTGTTGAACTTCCGACTTCACAATTCCCGCAAAGCTCTGATCTGAATTTAGAATCTTATCCTTAGCTTCGTTCAGAACGTTCGAGAACTGTTTATCCTCTGGGTTCAATAGCTGTATCATATCCTGCATCTCTTGCATACAAATTAAAGCCTTCTGTTCCATTGTCCCGCAAGAATCTCCGTAATCATGCAAACAGCCTTTGATCCCCTCCATGATCAATTGATCATGATTAAGATTCGCCATCTTCTGATCCTCTACCCCGAACGGTTCGTCCTCTTTCATTAACATATACAGGATAAACAGATGAATGAAAGTCATTGATTCTTTGCTTATTCCTATTTTATAGAGTGGATTGAGATCAATAAAACGAAGCTCCAAATAGGCAATCCCATCCTGCAGCAGCTCCTCTAACGGATGTTTACCTCTTGCCGTCTTCACTCTAACCGGGCTATAGAACTCTTTTACACTTAATAATTCTTCCGATTCTATCAACGCTTGTAAATCATGTACATATTCCGTAAGCGAGTCAAAAGACACATAGAGAGGCTTTTCATTCCGATACCCGCATTCGCTATTTCGCAGGGAATTCATATTCAGATAATAGAAGCTTTTGTCATCATCTGATTCACCACGTGCCACACAGTGCTCCATATAAGTCTTATCAAAAACAGGACTAGCACCTGTTAAAAAGATTAGAAGCCAGCGGTATCGCAATAGGTTGCGGGCTATTTTTAAATAGGTAGCATCTTTGAAATCTTTAAAGCTCTTTTGTGGATCTGTGATATCATGAAGCTTTTTTAGAAATTGTTCATCAAAAGAGAAATTATAATGGATCCCACTCAGCAATTGTCTTTTACGACCATACTTATCGGCTAGCTGATGTCTATACTCGTCCTCTACCGGATTACCCATTTTGGCAATGGGAATGTCCTTATCACTCGGTAGCATGGGAGGATTACTACTCGGCCACAGATATTCTTCATTAAGCTCTAGCGACACAATATCCTGCAGCGCCTCCAGAAAGTTATAAGTCTCTTCAATAGAATCAAAAGAGGGTGTCACCATTTCAACCTGACTCTCTGAGAAATCCGTTTGAATATAGGGGTTCTCCAGCTTGTTTCCAAAGGCTTTTGGATGTGGTGTCAGCGCAAGTCTTCCCTCTGGATCCACTCTGACATTTTCTTTTTCCAGTCCAAATTCTCCGTGAAAAATCTCCTTATTCAAATGGTTATCCCTTAAAAGCTGTATGAGTTTACGATTTAATAAAGCCATTCCTACGCTCATCCTTTGCTTAGTAATTTGCCTGCTGTTTATTCATTCTGAACAAAGATCTTCTAAACCAGAATACAAGAATAACACCCTTGAACACACTGCTTAGCGCAATCGACATCCACACCCCATTCAAGCCAAAAGGTTCGGATAAGAGTAAGGCTAGTGGAATTCGGAGTGCAGTAAATGAAATACTAAAGATCGGCGGGATGTGGGTTTGACCCATGCCGTTAAAAGCACCTACTGTCATCAATTCCATACACATGAATAATTGTGAGTAACCGATGATCCGCATATAATCTGCGCCCAATTCCAAACTTGTCTGGTCTGATAAAAACAATGAAAATAGCTGCTGCGGGAACGCAATAAATATAAGCGACACGATCACGCCAAAAATGGAGGTTAAAATTAAGGCCTGACGATACCCCTGCCCAATACGATCGAAGCGACGTGCTCCATAATTTTGACCAAAAAAGGCAGCAATAGCTCCCTGTAGTCCGCCAATGGTCATATAGGAAATGGATTCAATTTGGATTCCTACTTTTTGAACCGCAATAGCATCCGCTCCAAATCGTACAATGATCTTGGCAATGATGATCGATATGATCGTAAAGGTGACCCGTTGGATCGTTATCGGTAGCCCCATGCGGATGACTTCTTTCATTTGACGACTGTCCCACGCGGATGTGTTTGAAATGAGTTCTGACTTTCTTGTCTTCACGATAAAAAGAGCCGTAACCAAAATGTTCGCCGTTAATGTTGCAATAGCTGCCCCCGCTACTCCCCATCCTTCAAAACTGCCCCAGCCAAAAATCAAAAATGGATCAAGGACAATATTAACCATAAGACCAATGGAGAAGATCTGAAACGGTTGTTTACTATTTCCCATAGCGTTTAAGAGAGTTGCGAATAACGTATTCACGATGGAAAATACCGATCCAAATATCGAAATCACTAGAAATTGTCTAGCCATCCGCTCTACTTCATCACTTCCAAGATCAAAAAAACCAATCAACTGATTCTTGGTTAGTAGCACTAAACTCATATAGAGAAGTCCTAATAAAATAGACATCATAAATCCGTTCTTTATATAAGATTTAGCCTTCTCTAACTGACCAGATCCCATACAATGCGCCACCTTAATCCCTGTGCCGATCGTAACCATAGTCGATAAAGCAATCGCTAGATTAATGAAAAAACTCGCTGTACCAATCGCGGCAACCGGACCACTTCCTAATCTTCCAACCCAAATCATATCGACTAGACCATAAGTAGTAGAGATGAAATTCGTCGCAATAATCGGAAGCGTTAATTTCATTAAGGTAGGCATAATAGGACCCTGAGTCAAATCGTTTGTGTCCTTCAAGTCCTTCAAGTCTAATTACACCTTCTTCATCTAATTTCAAATCCATTATATAACCACGCACTTATATAATCAATTGATTATATGTGAACAATATTTTGAGTTCGGATTTTTCGGCGAAATGGCTATTGAAAAGAACGATTAGTTCGTTTAGAATAAAACCAACGATCAGTTCTATATTTATAGAACTAATAACAAGTTCAGTATTTCACTGAAAGAATGGAGCAGCTCTTGGATTATAAAGTAGAGGTCGATTTTGCACCCATGTATGAATGTGTTAGTAGTATGACTGCTTTTCTAAGTAAGCAGAACCATACTGCCATGGATTCCGGTAAGCTCTGGGTACGCGATGTTCAAGCCAGATTCGCGCCAATGCTGCTACGTAAAATGCAGGAAGTCGTTAAGAAACTTGATGATTTCAGTTTGGCTCCCTATATTTGGTGCTGTCCGGGAGAGCGTTCGGTGGAGGGGTTTTTGGAGTGGTTCGATGGTTTATCTTCGGGCGAACTGTATGAAATATCCGGACGTTTCGGCCAATCGGTCCCTTCCAATCTTGCGGAGCTTAGGGACACTGCCGCTGACATCCTCCGCGAATGGAACTCAGGTTACTTCAGTGGAATCGATCCTAATATCATCAAAGGGCTTGAGCAAGAAGCCGAATCAAGACGCGCGATGCTAAGCGGGAGCAATGATATGGAAGTCTTTGAAGCAGCTACCGACGGAATGCGCCTCTATCCAACTGATCATCTGAAGCAGGTCATTATCATTCCGCAGTATCATGCTCGTCCGTTGGTTACTACCTCTATGTATGATGAATTCGTGTTTACTAGCTACTCTTGTGATGCTCTCCCTCCGGAAGCTGGACGGCCTGCTCCAGCATTACTCCGCCTTACCCGAGCGCTGTCAGATGAGACGCGGCTGTTTATCCTTCGTTTGCTCACAGGCAAACAGCTCAATTTCACAGAAATCGTACGTGAGGTCGGACTTTCCAAAAGTACAATCCACTACCATCTTATTGCACTGCGCGCAGCTGGCCTGGTCATTGTCCATAGCAATGTTAAGAGCACTTCGTACAGCCTACGTTTAGAAGCCTTAAACGGACTGCCTCAGCAGATTGAGGCGTATCTGGAGAGTTAAGCATAACCGCCTTTGGCGTCCTTATAAGGACGGTAAGCGTATTTGCGAGAAATATAAGATAGTATAGGCGCAAAACTTATACTTTCTTATTTTAAGAAAGGAGCTACCAAGCAATGATAAAACGCAGCTATTACGGTCTACTCTCCACCATCACTTTAAGCGCTTTCGGAGATGCTTTTGGCTTACTGGCTATGGAATGGCTCGTCTATGAGCTAACCGGTTCTAAGCTAGCGATGGGAGCACTCGCGCTCAGCTCCGGCATACCTGAGCTGCTGTTGCGCTTGCTCGGTTCACCGTTGTCCGATCGGCTGCACCGGATCCGTTTTATGGCCTGCTTGGCAGCCATTCGCTTGCTGGCTATAGCACTGCCACTCGGCATGGGCCTGGCTGGCCAATTGCAGCTGTGGCATCTGTTTGTCGCCGCGGGTCTCAGCGGATCTTGCGCCGCATTGTTTATGCCAACAGCGATGGCTGTTATTCCTGGCGTTGCCGACAGCCGGAAGCTGGTGCGAGCTTTTGCTATCATTGATGGCAGCAAAAGCGCAGCAGTCCTGCTGGGGCCTGCCTTAGCAGGTGCGTTGACCGCTGCTAGTGGAGCGCTGCCCGCCCTTGGCATCAACATGATATGTTACGCAGCCGCCATCACTACCTTGCTGTGCTTACAAAAACTACCGAAACCTTCTCCAGCCCCAGGTAGTTTCTCCATCACCGTTTACGTTCGCGAGATAGCCGAGGGCTTTACCTTCTATAAACAATTTCCTGCAATGCTTACGATTATGATCATGGCCTCCATCAGTAATTTAAGCTCAATTGCCGTCTGGACGATGATGGTCCCTTTTGTACGCGAAGTGCTCCACCGCGATGCGGCCACGATGGGCACGCTAAGTACAGTTTTCGCACTGGGAACCTTAGTCGGGCTAAGTGTGATTTCCATGATAGGGGAAATTAAAAAAAGACGGCTTGTCATGCTTAGCAGTCTGGGGACCATAGGTTTAGTGACTACCTTATGGGGGTTATTCCCTAGTTTTTCTTTTGCTCTCGCCGCTGTATTTGCTACTGGGACGTTAGGTCCCTTCTTCGGTTCCTTAAGCTCTTCACTCCATGGACGTCTAGTTCCGAGCCATCTGCAAGGAAGAGTCAATTCTATTCGCTTTCTGATCGGTGGCGGCTTGCAGCCTTTTGGTGCTTTTGCCGGTGGCGCGATTGCCCAGCATTATGGGGTGCCCGCACTTTTTGTAATCGCCGGACTACTTCCAATGCTCTGTGCTAGCGCAGCCTTGCTGCTCCCCGGACTAAAAGCACTGGATGGTGATCTTTCCACGCTTGAAGCCACCCATCGGCGTCCCGATGCGGGGGTTCCCACGCACGGTGTTATTGCTGATCGATAAGTGGGGATATGTAGAAGAGTTCACTGATTCTAATAGAAACAGCGATAACTTAGGACAAGGAAATAACGTCCTAAACTACCGCTGTTTATTTTAATTTATCAGGTAAAAAAGGAAACTGGAATTTCAATTTTTTCACAATAGAGTACCCTCTGTCGTTGAAGGCGGCGGATGGCAGTCTGTTTTTTATAGTCTTGTTAACGTTCCATTCACACTACTCTGATAATGTCTATAAGCGTTAGGTGGATGATCATCCAAGCCCAATAAATGATGATGCGGAGGATAATAATGTTAACTTCTATAAAAAAAAGACTGATCGTTGGTCTAACCCTATTGGCTGTGATTAGTGCCGGATTAGGCGCAAGCCTGGTGTTGCCCGGGTACCAGGCATCGGCCGAGACCAAAACGGATCAAACCGTGCTACCCATAACTCAGACTGAAGTACCCGCCAATCTCGATGATACCGCGAGTCTGACTGCCTTCGTTGATAGCATCATGGAAAAAGACATGAATCGGCTGCAAATTCCGGGAGCGGTCATCTCCATCGTAAAAGACGACAAGATTATTTTGGCCAAAGGTTATGGCAGTTCCAATCTGGAAAAGGCAGCACCCGTTGACCCGATAACCAGCATGTTTCGAATTGCTTCAACGACAAAGCTGTTCACCTGGACAGCGGTGATGCAACTGGTCGAGCAAGGCAAAATTGATCTAGATACGGATATTAACACCTACCTGAAATCAGTGAAGATCCCTGCTACTTATCCTGAACCTATCACTATGCGCCATTTGATGACACATACAGCAGGGTTTGAAGAGGGTGGAGTGGGTTATCAAATCACTACAGACCCTGCCAAATTGCCGGGGTCAATCTCGGAAACACTCAATAAGCATATGTTGGCACGAGTAAGACCACCCGGACAGATAAGTTCTTATTCGAACTACGGTGCTACACTCGCAGGTCTAATTGTAGAGGAAGTTAGCGGTGTTCCTTACAATGATTATATAAAGAAATATATTTTTGATCCGCTCGACATGAAATATTCGACTGTAGTAGAACCTTTACCGGAGTCATTCATGCCCAACAAAGTTGTGGGGTACAACAGCGAGAACGGCAGTTTTATTTCAGGCACACCTACCTTCGAGGGCGGCTTTCGTCCTGCCGGCTCGGGTACAGTATCAGCAGTAGATATGGCGCATTTCATGATCGCCCATCTGCAGAACGGGAAATATGGAGACCAGCAGATTCTGAGACCCGAGACGGCAGAATTAATGCATTCAACGGCGTTTCAATTTGATAAACGTCTGCCGGGAGTGGATCTTGGGTTCGCAGAGAAACAAATCAATGGGCTCACGCTGATCACTCATGGTGGTTCTGACCCCATGTTTAATACGGGATTGTATCTTGTGCCTGCCAAGCATGTAGGCATCTTTGTATCCTACAACGGCGGTGAGGGCGGTGATTCCGCAGCAAACCTCATCCAAGCCTTTTTCAACCGCTACTACCCTGCTCCTGATGCGAGTCAGGCTGAATACATCGCTTCTGATGAATCTATTCAGAAATTTGCAGGAGCCTATCAATTTACCCGCAGAAACATCAGTGATATTGATAAGTTTTTCAATTTTTTCGCTCAGCTGAATGTCTCGGTTGAGGATAATAAGCTATCCTTGGGAAGTGGTAGTGAACAACAATTGTATAGTGAAGTCAGTCCGAATATGTTCCAACTCGAGGGAGGTACCGAACAAATTGCCTTCCGCACGAATGAGTCCGGTAAGGTTACACATATGATCTTAGGGATGGTACCGGATATGCCGCTGGAGCGTACGCCTCTTTTGGATCAGAATAAATTTTGGCTTATCGTACTAGGGTTCTCAGGGTTGATTTTCATCACTGCATTGCTCGGACTAATCTTCTCCAGACGCAAGATTAAGGCGATGACGCCACCTGAAAAGTGGGCCATCCGCCTATCTGCGGGAACTGCTGGTTGGGCGCTGTTATCTTTCGTCACGATATTTATGGTGGTTATGTCCATGGACATGATGCAGAAGTTCAGCGGGATCAGTCTTTCGCTTTCTCTCAGTTTAGTTATGCCAATCATTTTGGTTGGTCTGACTTTAGCTTTACTAATCTCGGCTATACTGGTTTGGAAGAATAAATACTGGACAGCTTTCAAGCGTGTGCATTATACGTTAGTGACGCTTTCGGCTGTGGCGATGACTCTGTTCTTCTACTATTGGAACCTGTTAGGTTGGCAGTTCGGATAACACCATTACTTGCCAAGTACAAATCAGATATAATGAAAGCTTAATAGAGGAGGAAAATCGTGGCTACTATACTTATCGCTGATGATGATGATAACATCCGAAAGCTAATGTCTTTATTTTTGCGAAAAGAAGGTTTTGACCTCAAAGAAGCCAGGGATGGTACCAAAGCTCTGTCCATTATACAGAACTCGCGTGTCGATCTCGTCATTCTAGATATTATGATGCCAGGATTGGATGGTTGGGATCTATGCAGAGAAATCAGGCGCTGGGATGCCAACATCCCCCTCCTCATGGTGACGGCTAAAGCGGAATCCGCACACAAAGTGAAAGGCTTTCAACTTGGTACGGATGACTATCTAACGAAACCATTTGATCCGCTTGAATTGGTAATGCGAGTAAAAGCTTTGCTTAAACGCTCGTTGGTCGTCTCTTCCCAGTCTGTGCAGTTGGGCAATGTGACGCTCAACCGGCGCACTTTTCAGGTCACGCGTGGTGAAGAACCGGTCACAATTCCTTTGAAGGAATTTGAGCTGCTGTTTCTGCTGGCCAGTCATCCTGGGCAAATCTTCACAAGAGAACAATTGATCCTTCAAATCTGGGGATTAAATTATGAAGGAGACGGCCGGACTGTAGATGTGCATATAAGTCGGTTGAGGGAGAAATTCAGCGGCAAGGGCGAGCAATTTCAAATCGAAACGGCCCGCGGCCTGGGATATCGGCTGATCCCTACGCCATGATCAAGACGTTATATGTACGCGTCATTCTCACGTTTCTAGGCATCATTATCTTTAGTCTAATCTGTTCCTTTTTCATTGGCTTGTATGTCTTTCAGAAACAGATAAGTTATGAGGGACAGAATGAAATGATCGTAGTGGGAAAAGAGATCATTCACCGCTATGATGACGCCAAACCTAAAGATACGGACGAGTTCCTGAATAGTATGGTTAAGGTATCTGCACACCCTATCCACCTGTACAATCATGCTGGAGAACATACCTTTTATGGGCTCAAGGGTAGTCCGGCTGTCACTGTCCCCCCCGAAGCTGTCAAACAAGTACTACAAGGAAAGTTCTACCGTTCCTCCGCGGAAGATAAGGATATTTTTATCGGGATGCCCTTTATGTTGAACGGGGAGTGGCGTGCGATGTTCTTGCAGTATTCTGCTGAGAACGAAAATATCGTCAATCGGATGGTGCTCTTTGTGCTTTTGCTCGTGCTTTTGCTGGGTAGTGTATGCATTCTTATAGCCGCCAGATATTTGGTGGAGCCGATCAAAGCACTGACGAATGCAACAAAAAGACTGGCCAAGGGTGATTTCGAGGTGGAGCTTAAAGTGAACCGAATAGATGAAATCGGGGAATTGACACAAAGCTATGTGGAGATGGCAGGGGAGCTGAAGCAGTTGGAACAAATGAGGCAGGATTTCGTATCCAACGTTTCTCATGAAATCCAGACACCGCTTACGTCCATTTCCGGCTTTGCCAAGGCGTTGCAGAACCATGATTTGATCGTGGAAGAGGAACGCAGCGAATATCTTGATATCATCATTGCGGAGAGTGAACGTCTGTCGAGGCTAAGTGATAATTTACTGAAGCTCGCTTCCCTGGATTCTGAACATCATCCCTTCAACGCAAGTCCCTTCAATCTTGACGAGCAGATTAGAACCATCGTTGTGACCTGTGAGCCCCAATGGTCAGCCAAAGGCATCGTTATCGATCTAGAGCTGCCGGAAGCGGTCAAAATTAAGGGTGATGAAGATCAGCTGAAGCAAGTATGGATGAATTTGCTCAGCAACAGCATCAAATTCACACCGGTAGGCGGGAATATCCGCATCAGTATAGATAGTAGTGCAGCAGAAGTATCCGTCACCGTCAGCGATAATGGAATCGGGATGTCCCCGGAAGAGTTCAACGCCGTATTCCAAAGATTTTATAAAATAGACAAATCGCGGAACGGAAACAACAATGGCAACGGTCTCGGACTTGCGATCGTTAAAAAAATTGTCTCTCTGCATCAAGGAAGGATAGAGGTAGACAGTGCTATCGGAGAGGGAACGACTATTATCGTTAGGTTGCCCGTCTCCCCGCCTGCTCCCAGCCGAAAGAGCCTTAAGCCCTTTGAAGATACCTCAGCGCCTATGGATATCGTAAGGGAATAATCAAAAAACAGGCGATACCGGTAGACCGGAGCATCGCCTGTTTTTTAAGGTTAGATCTAGGAGCATCGCTACTAGAATTCCATACCGATTGTAATATCTTATAGTGGCCAAACCTCCAGCCACTAGGTACTACCGCCCCCCTTCGGCTAAAAACCGAAGGGGGGTTCTTTGAGCCTTTCGTCGATGTGGGTTTGGGTTTCGCGCTGATGGCAGCGGAGAGAACGGACTGATTGTGGAAAAGCGGAGCGTTCGCCTTTGTGTCCGGATTTTACCCTAGGGGGAAAAATTCAAAAAAATCTGGACACAACAGCGATTGTAACAACAGTCCGTTCTCGGAGCGTCCGCCAGCGCAATGCGCAGCACTTTAAAACACCAAACACCCAATTCCAAAACCTAAGGCTCAATCAACCCATACTTCGTTTTTATCCGATCCAACTTTTCAATCATAGGGTTAGCAATGAAAAAGAGGAACACCACCGTCGAGATGGCATGCACCATATCAAACCAAAAGGCGGAAACATAAGTCGTCATCAAAGCCGATAATGAGAACTCAGAAGTGAACATCATCAGCGAGCCTATATTGATAATGCCTCCATATACCAAGAACGTTGCTAGCCCTCCAAATATACAGAGAGACAGCTTAGTCTTTTTAAGCAGACCTTTCTTGAAGAAAATGCCCGCCAGGAAGCCAATGATGCCAAAACAAAACATTTGCCAAGGCGTCCAAGGTCCCTGCCCAAAGAAGAAATTGGAGACGAAGCCCGCAACAGCACCGACCAGAAATCCTGCCTCAGCTCCCAAACTCACCCCTGCGATGATGACAATGGCAACAACCGGCTTAAACTGCGGCAACATGAAAAAGGCTGCGCGTCCAGCAACGGCAATAGCTGCTAGCACCGCTATGACGATGAGTTCCCTCGCCTGCGGCTTCCGATTCTCGAACACCAACGCAAACGGAATCATCGTGTAGAGGACGATCAATAGGCTGATAAAGTAATATTTGCGATCATCTAGGACAAAGATACCTAACAAAATTGTAGCTGGAATAACTATAAAGATTAGCAGTCCCGCTAATAAAGTTCGACGACTCAAACGACGACCCGTCACCTGCTTCGTTGACATAAATCAATCACACCCTCTATCGTTACTCCCTCGCTCCATACATGACGCGCCATACGGTTGGCGGCAGTCGTATAGAAGCTGTTTCCAGCAAAAAACCTCTGGGCTTCATTCGTAGTGATGATACTTCCATCAAAGAACATGGCGCAGACCTCCGCGTATTTGGCACAGAATTCAACATCATGCGAAACCATTACGATGGTAACACCTTCAGCATTAAGCTTCTGTAAGAATAAAGCTAATTTCTCTTTAAAAGGTCCATCCAGTCCCTTCGTCGGTTCATCCAGCAGCAGAATCTTTGGTTCTAACAAAAGCACTTTTGCCAGCGCAGTACGCTGCTGTTCTCCCCCGCTAAGATCATACGGATGCATCGAGAGAAGATGTTCCAGTTCTGCGAACTTAACCACAGCCTCAACTTTAGCCACCTTTTCTTCCTTCGTCAAAGGAAGCTGAGATAACATTTCGTATAAATCTAGCTCGACTGTTTTTTTCACAAATAAGGTTTGCGGATTTTGCGGGAGGATGCCCAGATTGTTAGTAAACAGTTCTTTGGCATTCATTTTTGCTGGGTTCTTTCCACCGATTAGAACCTTCCCTCGATAGGGCTGAAGGATGCCGCTCATCAAGGAGAGTGTTGATGTCTTCCCTGTTCCATTCCCACCAACTATGCAATAGAACTGCCCTTGCTTTACTTCAAAAGACAAATCTTTAATGATGTCCGATCCGTGTTTATCATACTTAAACCATACATCCTTAAACTTTATGACTACAGACCCGTCCACTTTCGAGCTTGGCTGAGATTCTGCGATCGCTGCAGGTGTCTTCTCCTCTAGAAAAGCATCCAACCATTGGCGTCCTTCCTTCACTGTAACAGGCCATGCTAAGTCATTCTCTACGCCTGCGTAAATTTGCATCGGTGAGGGCATGGACAGAAACATCGGATGATTCAGCTTGTTTAGAGCTTCTCCCACCCTTTGCGGGGTATCATCAGCAATCACGACGCCCTCATTCAACACAATCAGCCGATCTGTAAGCGGAAGAACATCCTCTAGACGATGCTCGCTCATGATAACGGTTGTTCCAAGCTCGCGATTAATCTTTTTGACCGTTTCCAAAAAATCGGAAGCGGCGATGGGATCTAGCTGAGAGGTAGGCTCATCAAGGATTAGAACCGAGGGATGCATAGCCATAATCGCTGCTAAATTGAGTAGCTGCTTCTGGCCACCCGATAGCTCAGTCACACTTTTATGGAACCAGGTCTGAATTCCGAAAAAGCTCGCCATCTCAGCCACGCGCAAACGAATCGTAGAATTGTCATAACCTAAGCTTTCAAGGCCAAAGGCCAACTCATGCCACACCTTGTCTGTCACAATTTGATTATCCGGACTTTGGAGTACATAACCGATTTCCGCTGCTTGTGTCCGTTGATCGATCTCTTCTACAGGTTGACCCTTATAATAAATCGCCCCTTGGCGTTTGCCATGTGGGGTTAGGATTGTTTTCAGTTGTCTTAGTAAGGTACTTTTTCCGCAGCCTGACTTTCCACACACAGTAATAAAGTCTCCGCTTGCAATCGTAAGATTGATATTCGAAAGAGCCATCTGCTCTTGTTCAGGAAAAGCAAAGCTTAGTTCTTCGATTCGATAGATTTCCATTTCATTGCCTCCACCATATTGATGAGCACAGGGATCATACATAGCGCAAAATAAGCGATATATACAAGGATACTAAAAGGTGTTATTGCGCTCGCTTTAATCGACGGATAATATCTCATCGTGTTCTCACCCATCGCAGCGCCGATGACTACCATCGCAATTAAGCCTGTCATGATCAAGAGGGCTACTTTGTCCCGGGCATCTAGACGGAAGATCGAAAAGCTTGTACGTCCAGGCAATCCATATCCTCTTGACTTCATGGAATCCGCCGTCTCAATCGCATTTTCCAGGGCCCAAGTAGTCATTATCGATAGGATCGTAATCCCATTCCGCGCCCTTGCGAGGAGATTTCCCTGCGTGACATCCCGGCCTATACATTTTTGGGCATTCGAAATCACCTTGATTTGCGCTAAATATCTAGGAACAAAACGAAGCACCATCGAAAAAATCAACGACAGTGCCGGCAGTATTTTTCCGAATATATAAATAAACTTATCCGAGGTCATCACGACGTTATAACAGGAGAACCATATGATTACCGTCACAAACATGCACGCCGCTGCTACGCCATAAAGAATGGATTCCTTCGTAATGGGATTTCCATTGTTCAAATAGAACAAGATCGTTACCCCTTGGTGATTAAAAACAGGATTCATAATCGCCATAAATAGTAGAAAAGGAACCATGTACAGCAGATTAAACCGAACGGCTTTCTTTCCTTTTAACATAAAGGAGTAGACTACTGCACTGATAAGGGCAATCACCTGAAATATGGGATGCATGAACACCATGCTAAACAGCAATACAACGACAAAATATAGAAAATTCACAAACGGATGAAAGGTAGAAAAGCTATCCTTCATTATTTCTGAGCTCCTCCTGTGGCTACATAACCACCTACATCTCGACCTAAATCACAAGTGTATACCCATTCAACGACATCGCCATCCTTGAGAACATAACGACTACTGCCGTAGTTAGGGAACCAGCCATTTACTTTGTACATCCATCCACTAAGCTCTCCAGCATCAAATTCATAAAGATTATTTATGCCTTCAATATAATTACTGTTATAGATCGGAGTCATACTGAATTCCATATGGATTTTATTCTTCTTCATCTCTCTTAGCAAAACATCAAACACAGACTCACCTTCATAAAAGGTTACCTTCTGCGCTTTATAAATGATACCATCTGCCGGCAATACTTCAACCTTATCCTTATTGAAAATATCCATATTATCTAAAATCGTTGCTGCCGACACGGACAAAGTAGCCGTTAATTGCTTCTTCTTATCTACCGTTGCATCTTGCCATTCCACGGGCTTAGGTTTCCCGCTCGGCACTGGATCGGTAAGGAATTTATCCTTTTTCGGTTCCTGCTTTGTTTCTGTTGTCGCTACTTTTGAATCCGGTTTGATTACTGGTTTTGCCGTCGCTTTCGTTTCCGGCACGGACGTTTTAGCCGCTTTCGGTGTTGCGGTTGGTTGTGCCTGTGTATCCGATTTAGGTGTTGCAGTCGGCTTTTCAACCTCTGTTACCGCAGTTTCGGTTGGCGTTACCTCTTCAGTTGGTTTTAACGTTTCAACGGGCTTAGGCTTAGCTGTTTCACCAGGTGTAGCTGTAGGAGCTATCTCCGTTGTCTCGGCATCACTTGAGGTTGTAGGCTCTACATCAACATTCTGATTGGAGGCCGTATTGGCTGATTCTACAACTTGAGACTCAACACTGTTACTCGCAACCTTGTTCGGGCTCTTCTGATAATTCCCGCCCCAAAAGAAGGCAATCGCCAACACACCAATAATTAGTATCGCTGTTAGCCATTTTTTCTTATTCATTTCTTAAGTTCCCCACCTTAAATAATAAGCAAGGGTATACATGCTACCCTTGCTTATCTCTTTAAATAAAGTTCTATTTAACGTCTGTCATGTCATAAAGACTCGTCTGACCCTTAACGAACCGATCATAAGCAACCAGTGCATACATCGCTTGATCCGTAGCCATAAGATCTACTTCTCCGGGTTTCGCGCCTCCGTTGCCTACGCCACCCTGCTTCACGTGATAAAAACCACCTTCAGGTGCAGCAAAGCCAAGCAACGCATCTACCGCTGAACGGCCATTTTTAATGAATCTGGAATCCTTATGTGGATCTATACCAAGTCCAGCTAAAGCTACGATCACCTGAGCAATGCTCTCGGAATTCGTAGATTCCCAGCTTGCAAAGCCACCGTCTGCTGTTTGCGTTTTGGATAACCAAGCAATTCCACGATCCACAGCAGCCGTTACTTTGGCATTCGTTTTGTAATAAGGGGTCAAGCCTTGTATAACCATTCCCGTAATATCCGGATCGGCCGCAGTAGCATTACTGCCTAGTGCCCAACCCCCGCCGTTGATCTCTCTACCTAAAATGTAATCAATGAGCATCTCTCTAGTTGTCTGCGTCTTTACATCCTTAACCACTGGAATGTCGTAATGATTACTATCCAGAGCGATCAGGGCAAACACAGGTCCATTAATGCCTTGCTTGATTACAGTATCAAAATCAGCGAGTGGTTCAAGAAGGTTATAACCCGCCACTTTATCAATATTTTTGCCGATTGAAGTTAATGCCAAAATAACTCTATCATATTCCGTATATTTTACGCTATGCAGCTTCCCAGCTTTTTCTTTAAGGGTGGCTTCTACATTCGCATAGTACTTAGCGTAATAACTATCTGGAACCTTCACACCAGAACGTGCCAGCCCGAACACTGTCCAATCCCCGCCAACCGAGGATATGACCGGGTTTGTTACTGTTTTTTGCAAAAAGGCTGCTGTGTTCTGAATGTATGGACTAACTGCTTTGTCGCCACTCTTATAATCATGGGTTCTAGTAGCTACAACAGCTGCCATTTCTCTAGTTACAAGCTCTTTAGGCTTAAACTGATTATTGTCACCTAACATAAGTCCGGTGGCAACAATGGTTTCCACATCTGCTTTTGCCCACGCAGACACAGTATTGATATCTTTAATAGCTGTCCCAGGCTTCGTAGCCGGGATTGATAATGCTCTGACAATAATGGCTGCCATTTGTTCGCGAGTAATCTTATCATTTGGCTTAAATTCATTATTAAAGCCTGTAATTAACCCTGCTTTATGAGCAGCATTCACATATGGATAGAACCAATCTCCCAGAGCGACATCCTTGTAGGTAATTCCTTTGTCACTCTTGATATCAAGTTCCAATGCTGATACTAGGATCTTAGTAAATTCTGCTCTTGTAATGTGATCTTTCGGATTTACCTGACCATTGTTACCTTGGATGTACCCTTTTACTGTAGCTGTTTCAATCGCTGAGAACGCCCAGGATGAGATCTTATCGGCGTCTTTATACACTTGCTTGATATCGTTAGGAGTCGCTGTTGGCGATGGACTCGGATTTGGATCAACGTTGGCTTCTGGATTAGTTCCTCCACCCGCTCCTGGAACTCCACTTGGTTTAGGAGTGGCAGATGGGGTTGGAGTAGGGCTTGTAGTTGGTATCGGTGCATTTAGATCCGCACCCCACTGTGTTGTATAACGCCACTGAATACTATCTCCAGCACTCAGGGTATATTGAGATGCCCCAAAATCCGGATACTGTCCATTCACATTGTACATCCATCCACTACCGCTACCATGGTCAAATTCTCCATCACCCGCTATGGATTCGACATACACACTATTGTATATTTCTGTCCATTTATATTTATAGACGATACCTCGGCTGTCGAGCACTCTCTTTAATACAGACCATACTGTGTCACCCGGTTGGAGCTCTATCTGTGCCGATGGAACAACGTATCCCTTATTGATCGTAAGCTTATCCACGGATAGGGTTACATATTGCTTCGATGGAGTGGTTCCACCACCGCCAACGTTGCCATTGCCACTACCGTTACCTTCGCCAGTACCACTTCCACCATCACCAGGTGTTTGTACTGCGCTGGAGGTGTACGCAATGTAATCAGTGAAGTGATTGGTTTTTACGATTAAATCATTTCCATTATCATATGCATACTCTGACTTGCCGCTTGCCAAACCTAAGGCGTCACTTGCAAATTTTTGAATCGCATGAGGTGTGCCGTCTTGAATATAGGCTACATCTTTTCCTTTAAGGTCCTTAAAGGTTAACGTAATAAAGTGACTGAATTCTACCTTTGCATTGCCACCCATGGAAAAAGCTTGGATAATGTTCTCCAGCTTCTTGTCCTGAGAAATAACCTGGTTCAGACTATCTTTTATTTCAGATTCTGTGCCTGTTAAAGGAGAGATCAATTCAATCGCAGAGGCATCCCCACTTGTAACTTTTGCACCCTTTGGAATGACTACAGATACGTCACCTTTGGTAGCCTCTATCTGAGGAAGATCGCTGTTACTAAGTAAACTGACACTAACCTTCGATTGTTGATCTTTAGGAATAACTACCGTTATTTCCTTGTTGCTGTCTCCAGAGCTGATCGGAATGATATAATCATGAGCATCATCTTTGATTACAACTTCCGGCTTATCACCCGAAGGTAACTCTATTTCTTTTTCTTTCGGATCTTCTGGTTGAACAGGTCCCGGCTTTTCGTCAGACATATCATATAGACGATTCTTATGATTGATCAGACGATCATAAGCAACCAGTGCATATGTACCTTGATCTGTTGCCATACCATTTACTGCTCCTGTTGGTCTACTCTTAAAGCCACCATCAGGTCCAGAGTTGGCTAATAACGCATCAATTAGGGATTTACCCTCTTTAACAAACCTTGGGTCACTGTGTGGATCTATGCCAATTGCTGTTAAAGCAACAATAGCTTGTGCGATGCTTTCGCTACTTGAATATCCACCTTGACTGTTTTGGTTATCTTTCAACCATGCGACTGCCCGATCCACAGCAGCTTTTACATTCGGATTATCATAATAAGGCGCAAGAGCTTGTACGGCCATTCCAGTCATATCGACTTCGGCCCGAGAACCAAAAAAAGCCCATCCACCATTGGTTATTTCTTTACTTAAAATGAGCTGAATCAGTTTTTCTCTTGTGGTTTGCTCTTTATCCCCTTCAACTACAGGAATATCGTAATTTCGAGTATCTAAGGCAATCAGAGCAAATATAGGAGCATTAATCCCTTGATTCTTAACCAATTGATAATCAGCGAGCGCAGTTCTCAGATCATATCCTGCAACATTCGTGATATCTTTTCCGATAGATGCAAGACCTAGAATCCCTCTGGAATTCTCTGTACTGAAATATGGGTGGAGTTTACCATTATTTGTTGCCAATAAACTTTCAACCATCTTAGTTACATTATTGTAGTAGAGATCATAATAACCACTTGGTACTTTGTAGTTCGCACGTGCTAGAGAAAGAATCGACCATTCTCCGCTACCTGTTCCAAATGAAGGATTCTTTACGGTGTTAACGATGTAGGCCAAGCTTTTATCTAACTGTTCTTTAGCAGTGATTTTATAAGTAACCTGATAGGTTACATTATCTGCTTTGTTTCCTGCGCCATCTATAGCTGTTACTGCGATTACGTTACTACCTGGGTTTAGAGATGCTTTGTACTCACCATTAGTAGCTGACAGAACGACTTGGTTCAGCTTTACTACTGGAATAATGTCTTTATAGACATTGTCTGTAACCACTACTTTGAAGCTCACATCTTTACTGGATACTTCCTGTTTATCTTGTATACCTTCTATTGAAATCGTAGGCTTCTCTGTATCTGGCTCTTGTACTAGCGCATTAATCTGCTCTACTAGAGCTTGATCAACCTCTGTTGTTACAACTGCACTATCGGCAATTGCTTCATTCGCATGAGCCGGGATTACGCTTGTAGAGAACGTCGTGATAAATACTGCTACAATAAGTAACCAAGCTAAAAACTTATTTTTCTTCATGTTTCCATAACCCTTCCCTTCTCTTCCTATGTTAAAAAACAGAATAAACTTTCATAGCACTACAAAAAAACCACTCAACATAACGTCAAGAGGTTTAAGATAGTGAACCGCAACAATAGCAGGCATATACTATATCAAACACCTCTCTATCGCTCGTAGAGTTTAACGGTGTATCAGAAACAGGCAGATATTCTGGCTCAAGTATCATCACCCTTGCTACCTTCCCAGTTTCCCAGTGGTACCTTGCAAGGACTCCTCTTTCACAGCGGCGGGACCGCGCGGGATTCACACCCGCTTTCCATTTAACCAATCTATGATTGTATTTCCGAAACATTCATAATTGGCACCTATTGCTAATATTAATTTTTCCATGCTTCATCATATCTAATATAGTTGCTTTTGTCATGCAATATTTGTTTTTTGTATAACGAGTAGTTAGCGATAATCCTATTGAATATCAAATCTTTTTAACCACAATATACTCTTTTTCTCTCAGCTCAAAACCCTCCTCCAGTGACAAAGAGGCCAAATCAAAGATTCGATCATACTTTTTATTACGTGGGAGCCCTTCTTCCTCAGCCCAGCATGTATAAAGCTCAAACTCGGCACCAGATACCCCATAATCTATCATAAGCCTAAATAACTCCCGACAACACTTGAGTGAGGCGTTATACGATCCCGGTAGAGTATCTTTTAGCTTAGGGGATACAGAGAAGCCGCCCCAATTCGGTGAAATCCGGTACACATACGGACTCCGAAAATGCTTGCGAATCTCATCGTTCCAATACCCAAGTTCCTCTATAAAAACTCCCGCTGCATCTTCTTCCGAGTCATATACAAGACAGTCCTCATCTCTTAAATGAGATAGATCTGCGATGTCATCCAAAGGAATTATGCCTTGCAGGCGCAGAGCCTCTCTTTGTTTCTTATACTCCGGGGAATTTTTCACTTCATTATATGTCTTTGCTGACGGTACACTGCCTCTTTCTCCTAATGGAAGCTCTGTAGCCGAGCCTATGTAATGAAATCTGCTCACTGGATTGCCCTCCATAACTTTGGAATCACTGCAAATCACTAATTCATATATGAATTTACCACAAATTAGTAAGGTACTCGTTGAAATTATTCTATGTTAGGGTATTTGGTAAGCGTTTACAACGAATTCATGGAGGTGTACGTATTCATCTAAGCACCAAAGTACTAAGGAAGGTCAGGTTTAAGCATCCTCAAAAATGATCTTACAAAGGAGAATTCAATGACTACTCGAATCCAGAAATCATTCTTATCATTGACCCTTGTCACCGCTCTTCTGCTCTCTTTGTTCTCATCCATTGCCGCCGCTGCCACTAAGGACGAGCAACAAGCTAAGGCAGCACCAAAGAGTAAGATCCAATCCTATGTAGACGATATGCAGCCCGGATGGAACCTTGGCAATACTCTAGATGCTACAGGTGAGGATGAAACCTCCTGGGGCAATCCGCGTGTGACCCAAGAACTGATTAAGAAAATCGCCGCACAAGGCTACAAAAGTATCCGTATTCCTATCACTTGGGATTCACACATAGGCGAAGCACCGAACTACACTATTGAAAAAGCTTACCTCGACCGTGTCGAAGAAGTTGTAGGCTGGGCGCTGGACGCCAAGTTATATGTAATGATTAACGTCCATCACGACTCCTGGTTATGGGTAAGTCATATGGAAGAGAAGCATGAGGAAACGCTGGCGCGTTATAATGCAGCATGGACTCAAATTGCGGACCGCTTCAAGGATAAATCCGATAAGCTGATGTTCGAAAGTATTAATGAACCTCGTTTCACAGATGGCGGAAGTAAGGATGAAGCGAAGATGGAACAGATGCTTGCAGAGCTCAACAATTCCTTCCATCAGATCGTTCGAAACTCAGGTGGAAAGAATGATGTCCGTCCGCTAGTGCTACCTTCATTAGAGACTTCTCCTACCCAACCTAGAATGGATCAGCTCTACAAGACGATTACAGCTCTTAACGATCCGAACATAATTGCGACCGTTCACTACTATGGCTTCTGGCCGTTCAGTGTGAATATCGCTGGTTACACCACGTTTGAAAAAGATACAAAAAACGATATCATCCAAACTTTTGATAACGTTTACAACACATTCGTAGCCAAAGGAATCCCTGTTATCGTTGGTGAGTTTGGACTGCTAGGATTCGATAAAGATACAGGTGTGATTGAACAAGGCGAGAAGCTGAAATTCTTCGAGTACCTTACCTATTATTTAAAAGAAAAGAAAATGACCTCCATGCTCTGGGATAATGGGCAGCATTTCAACCGCAAAACGTATAAGTGGTCCGATTCTGAGCTGCAGGGTGTATTAATGTCTGGTCTGAAGGAACGTTCCTCCAGCACTGAAAGCGATCTGGTCTATCTAAAAAAAGGTGCAGCGATCAAAGACACCAAGGTGAAGCTGAACCTAAACGGCAATAAGCTAACCACGATTAGTGCAAATGGGAAGTATCTAACAAAGGGAAAAGATTACACCTTGAATGGCGAGGAGCTCACACTCAAAGCCAGCCAACTCAAAAAACTCACAGCTTCCCAAAAATATGGTGAAAATGCCGTGTTAACGCTGAAATTCAACAAAGGTGTTGCGTGGAGACTAAAGATCATCGTGAATGACACTGCCAAATTAAGTGATGCCAAAGGTACGACTGAATCGTTTGCGATTCCAACTACCTTTAATGGTAACCAGCTTGCCACGATGGAGGCTGTCTATACCGCTGGTGGCAATGCAGGCCCGCAAGACTGGACACCATTCAAGGAGTTCGGCAATACGTTCTCACCCTCTTATAACACGAAAGAAATCAAGCTGCTACCAGCCTTCTTTAAAGATGTAAAAGATGGAGAGGTCATCTTGAAATTCTACTTCTGGAATGGTGATATCCTTACGTACAAGATCACGAAGAGTGGAACAAACGTTGTAGGAAAGTCTTCTTAGCTTTCGCTGTATAATATAAAAAGGAGTGTCCCTTCACGGGGACACTCCTTTTTTAACTACATCATACATATACTTCTTCATACGTCATCAACATCAAGCGATAGACCAGATATACTCCAAGATATGCTCCCGTTAAAAGAAACATTGGATTCAAAAAAATCGCATGGATCGAGGTCATAAATACCGTGTTATCTCTTAATATTTCATATATAGCTAGGGCAGAAATATTACCTAAAATAAGCGTAGACAACACAGAAGTTACATTAAAAACAATACGCCACTTTATCCATTTCCGTTGTATCATTAGCATGGCGACGGGAACCACTATACTGCCAAATACGATTAGAAATTTCATCTAGCCACCCCGATATCTTTTTAATCCTCCAGCTCAACACTTTCGATTTGACCCTCGGCATTCACTGTCCATTCGATATCAACACCTGGCATCAATCCAAGCTTGTCCTCATCTTCGATCACTACATGATCGGGGATGGTTAGGGTCTGCTCTCCCCCACCTTCGACTTTAACGGTAACCTGTTTACCATTAGACGTAGTAATCTTCCCATCATATTCAATCTGCTGCAAAACAATCTTTTGGCTCGGATCCGTAATGGTAACCCGCTTGCCTCCGTCTGTCAGCAGCTCAATCTTTTTATGATAGCCGTCCTTTAAAGTGACTTCCTTAATGACTCTCTGAACGCTAACATCCGCCGGAAGTCCCTCTGTATTTGTACCGGATGATGCATTGGGTTGTTCTGTTGCATTGTTCGTAGCCGCAGGTGCAGTGGCTTCTGTTGTAGGCGTTGGAGTTACTGGTGTGGTTTCATTGGCAGCTTTAGAGCAGCCACTTAATAGGACGGTACAGGCACAGATCAAACAAAGAATTGAAGTTCGAATCTGGCGTTGTGAATTTCCTTTATTCTGTGTCATCATTTACCTCCGCATTTAAATTTCTTCCAGTTCTATTTTGTGAACATAGTTTTACCTCTTCCCTTCCTTTTATTCACCAGAAAATGGACCATCTGAATTACTCTCTGATTATCACAGCGTCATAGCACGCCCATATCTAGCTAAATACTCCTCCTTCTCCTTATAATCCGGCATGAGGCTTCCAACCTTTCGCCAAAAAGAGCGGTCATGATTCATATGAAGTAAATGACACAGTTCATGGATGATTACATAATCGATAACTTCCACTGGAGCCATCGCTAGGCGATAGTTAAAGGTTAGCTTTTTATCCGAGCTACAGCTTCCCCACTTGGTTCTAGACTCAACAATGTCAATCGTCTTAGGCTTTACTCTAAGCTGTGTCTGATATTTATTGATCCGTTCACCTACAACCTTCTTACAGCTAGCGAAATAGAATTTCTTCAGCTTAAGTTTAAGCTCTTCCTCATTTAAATCCCCTGTCTCTATTAGCTCTTGCAGCGAATAATATTTGCCTAGATACAGGAACTTACCCTCGTCTTCATACTCTTTGAGCTTTGGTGTTTCTCGGTTCGCTTCAATACTTTGCAGCTTCTCCACTATTAATTTCCCATTACGCTCAACCACGCTTTTAATCGTCTCTTCACTTGTTTTCTTGGGAGCTTTGAGCGTTATACGCCCTGAAGAATCTATGTGAATGGAGATTTTCTTGCCGTTTCCATATTGAACATTAAACTCGATCACCTGATTGTCGTACTCAATCTTCATACCCACCATCGTTTCTATAAGGTTATTCGCAAAAAAAAGGAGAACGCGTTTAAGCGTCCCCCCCTATTTTAACATGATTCCTCAATACACTGGATATCCTGCCACAAACATCGCTAAATACAAAAGACTCCCCGCAACAGAAACTACAGTAAGGATAGCATCCTTTGATTTCTCTTCAGTGATCGCGACAGCAGCAAAAGCTAGTGGAAATGCAACAAGCAAGTACCGCGGAGCTGACAGCAGCCAGGTAGCTCCCACTACGAACGCAAAATACACGATGAAATAGGCGGTGTATGAAGGTCGTATCTTTTTTGCACCCATGAACATGATAATTAGTGCTGAGAATATAGCGATTAGATTAGGCAGCCATAAGCCGAGAAAAGAACGGCTATCTCCACTCTTAAAGGTGCCCACAGCGTATTCCATCTGATATCTTACCGTATCAAAAAAGAGATAAAACCGCTGAGACCAATGCTCTCTCTGGTAAATACTGAACTGAAACGCATTTCCCGTCACGTGATAATTAATAAACAGATAGGCCAGCAAGCCCGTTGATATGATAGCGAGAAAACATACAGCGCTGATGATTCTATGTATAAAGACTTTTTTACTTAATAGCTTATAGTTGCCTATTAGATCCCGTCCAAATTCAATCGCAACCGGTACAATCAGAAGCACTCCGGGAGAACGTGTATAAGCTGCAAGTGCACCGCATAAGCATCCGATCAGCCATTCCTTTTTTCTCACAAAATATAAACACATCAAAGATAATGCCAGAAATAGAGCCTCGGTCATCGGAATGAAGAAAAAGAACGCGGCAGGGAATATGAAAATGTATTTCACTACCCGCATGGCATTCTTTCGATGCATGTCTAGTGCAGCAAGCTCATAAGCGACCAGGGCTGCGACAATTGAAGTGATATTTGAAACGATGAATCCAGAAACGAGATAATTCCCTACGAATGCCTGAACTACTCTTATTAAATTTGGAAAAAAGGGAAAGAACACGATATGGAATCTCGCATCACCCTCGGTCACGTATCCATTCTCAGCAATGCCCAAATAACTAGAAGCATCAATTCCAGAGATATGCCAAGTCTCTGCCATTTTGCTAAGCAGACCACCTGAATAGCCATTCTGTATGATCAAAAATGAATACCCGATGAGCATAAGCAGGATACGACTCGCCAATATCCATCCAATAATATAAAGCCAAGCCTGTCTTCTATCCTGCTCCTTACTCTTCCAAGTCACTTCAGGTGCTGGATTCGTCAAAACAAAATCCGTCAATACAGGTATAGTGCGGAGCCCCAATAGCACAAAAAGCCCGAAACAGACCACAGAAGCGAGGGTGCCCAGCATGGTCCAGCTCTGAGTCGAAATGGCCCAGTAAATAGCCGTCACCATCATAACAAGTATGAAGATGAAGGAAATGATTTTGTCGTGCTTTTTCATTTGATCCTCCAGTTATTTAGTCCGAACAATTGTTTAGGAAAAAAAGGATATAATTACCTATAGAAATATAATAGTCTTTGTGTATTTTTTTGTAAATCACATCTTATTTCTTCGTTCCTTACTCCCCCTCATAGCTGAAATAAAAGTTCAAAGGCAATTCATCATCACTTTGAAAACTGTTCGACATTCTGTAGATTATATACAATTTATCCTCGTCCTTGCCGTATGACCATGATTCTTCGATAGAGCCTGTTAATGGCTTTAGCGGAAGAGCCATCCTGTCAATCGTTTGGATGGATTTTTCGACTTTGTCAGCCGCCTCCTCATCCGCAGGTTTGTATTGGTTCATAAAAGCACGTACCAGTTCTCTCGCATCTTGATAACCGCTTTCCGATCTGGGAAAGACCGTTCCTACCCGGTAACCAATGATTTTATTGGTCTTAACATCTACCACAATCTGCTGTATAAACTCCTTTTGATTCAAGGTTAAGATATCATCCTGCATAATGGTACCCAAGGTTGTATCGTATTCACCCACAGCATCCGCAATTTGCAAAGCAGCAAGCCCTTCTTCACGCGGTTCCATGAACACAGCCCGATGCTCTTCCACATGTGTGAAAAGCTCAGCATACTGGGGTCTGTCCTTACTGCATGCAGTAAATACCAGCAAAAGAATGACTACTCCAAAAATGAGATTGAAATATGATTTTTTCAAACGAATACACCTCCTGGCCTGACGAAACCGGTTTGGTTGATCAACCCCCTAAACCTTACCATATATTTGAAAAAAGACACAGATATTCATGCCTTATATTAGAAAAATGAAGCCTGACCACGGCAGTGGGCCCCAAAGAAAAAGTCCGAGCGTTTATGCTCGGACTTAATATCATTCAAATGGATAGATCCAGAAATGCTCTGTTCCAAAACGATCTTGGATTTCTTTATCCTCTAGCGTTTTGCTGCCTAACAGTTCAGCGGCTTGGAATTGGGATTTATGCGCCTGAATGGATGCCATCTTTTGCTTCAGGAAATCTTTCACTTCAATGATTACCTGAGGCTTTCCAATCTCTTCAATATTATTGGCGAAAGCTATACAGTGAACAGGAGGTCTCTCTGCCTTGGGCATTCTTCCAACCGTTCGAACCACTGCAGCTCCGGTAGCATCATGATCGGGATGAACGCTGTACCCCGGATAGAATGTAATGACCAGTGAGGGGTTAAGCTCCTTCAGAAGCGCATCAATATGGCCCTCGAGCAGAGCTTGATCTTCAAATTCAATCGTTTTATCGTGGAAACCAAGCATTCTCAAATCCTGTATTCCAATCGCTCGGCAGGATTCTTCCAGCTCCTTTTTACGGATCTCTGGGAGGGTTACCCGATTCGCAAATGGCGGCACGCCCATATTCCGGCCCATCTCTCCAAGTGTCAGACAAGCGTAGGTGACTTGGGTGCCGTTTTGCACATGCTTGGCAAGCGTTCCGGATATACCGAAGGCCTCGTCATCCGGATGCGGTAATATAACTAGAATATGTCTTTCCACTGAACTCCTCATCTCCTCTACCATTAGAACGGCTCCCGGCTTAATTGCAAGGATACGACCAGTTTGCCTTGGCTGTCATGACCGGCCAGAATTAATCTTTCGGTCTCACTCTCTTCATAGTGAGTTAGTCCTTCCGAGTACACCCAGCCTTGTGACATTTTTAGGCCTACGCGATAAGGTCCATGACCGGAAATCGAACCATGAGAATATCGGATCACAGCATTAGTAATGAAAGTAGCCGCTGGGTGCTTAGAACTATCGAAATGGGCAGCGTATGCTCCCGTCGTCATCTCAAGATGGATATATAGATCCTGATCTTTAAGCAGGTCGATCCTCTCTTGTATTTCGGATTGATTAATTAGCTGCAAGGTTACGCCTCCATATCTGAATGAAATTATACCTACGAAAAATAAGATCCCTACCCTATTAAGGACGGATCTGTTAAAGGATAAGCGGGTCCGTATTTCTCATCAAAGTATAACTTCCAAAGGTTTGTAATTCAATGGTCACTCCTGAGAAGAGGCCTTACACATAAAAAAAGAGCATTAGCCCGCGTAGCTTGATCAAGCACTGAGATCACAATATATGGTAAAATCATTGTGGAGCCTTTGAATTAGGAGAAAGGATGGAGTGACTTGGGATTTCATGAAACGTCTCTTTCAATCAAATATCCAAACGTAATGAAAACACTAATTGCAATGTGTTTTTTAGAAGTTTCCTTAATAATTACTATGTATAATAGTACTAATCGCATACCTGACTTCCTGTTCTTCTTTCCAAGAATATGGTTCATCTTTATATTCATTATTATCATATTTTTACTCTATCGATTGCTCAGTTCCAAGAGTATTACACTTGGCGACAATTATATTATTTCTTTAAATAAGAAAAGATACGATGCGGATGAAATAAGTTCAGTGTTTATCGATGGTAAACGAATTGGAATTAAGACTGTTGACAAAAAGTTGGTTCCACTACATCTGTACTTTACTTTTAAAAAGGAGAATACGGCTAATGGCATAGAGGAAATTAGGGAGTGGGCAAAAAGAAACAACAAACCCATAAGATATAAGTTCTTCTTTGGATGGATTTAATGCAGGTTATGTTAGAAGGAAAAGCGAAAGCCTACTTCAATGCAAAGGGGCGTCCTATATCCATTTTACATGGATTTTTGGACAGCCCCTTATATATTTATTAACACTGCTGTCCAGATTGAATTACTTATGAAAATTGTATTCAGCCATTCATTCTTTCAGCCTTTTATCCAGAATTGGGCGGATGAACCAGATATAATAAACCAGACAGAGAAGCAATACTACAGATGTCAGAAAAAAGGGGATTTCATAATCCTGTCCAATCAAAATCCATCCCGTAAGCAGAGCGGCGCCGGATGATCCGAGGCTCCGAAATACGGATCTCATCCCTGCGTAGAGATTCCTCTCCCGCTCCTTAAAGGCAGACATCAACTGACTATCCAGCAGATTAGACAGCATCGTAAGCCCTCCCCCGCGAACCAGAAACACGATTGTGAACATCCAGACCGGCATAGCCCAGGATAATAAGGCGAACACGAGTATGTTAACCAAAAAGACAGATACGATCGCCACATTGTGGCCGAAACGCTCTAATACATAAGGCGTCATTAAAGAAGCTGCAAACAAAACAACTCCGCTTACCGCCAGCAGAATGGACACTTTATCATCCATCCAGTTCAGTCTATACTTCACAATTACATTAAGAAATGACCCAGTGATGGCTATCGCTCCTCCGAGCAGGGCCATGAATACCGAGAACAGCCAGAGTGTGCCGGAAGGCAGCTTTTTCCTCAAGCTAGAGACTTCACGGTTCACTTCCAGAACTTCAGAGGTTCTAACCGTTTCGCTTTCCCTCCCCTCAGAGGGAAGCCAGAGTCCTCTAATCATACTGTGAACAACGAAAACCAGTGCAGCAAGCAGCAGCGTTAGCCCATACCCATCCCCGCTATCAGCCGAATTCGGCAAGTATCCGGCAGCCAGGGTTCCTGCCCCTGTAAATGCCGTAAACACGGCAAACATCAGGGAGAAGGCACTTGCTTCTTCCTTGCGCGAGCCACAATAGTGAAATAGCAACTGCACCTCAGTCGTCTCCACAAGAGTAAGGCCAATCGAGACCAAAGTTTGAGCCAAATAGAATATGCCGGAATGATTGCCAATCGCATAAAGTGCACTTCCTGCCGCTATAAACATGATGCCGGATACTAGCAGCTTTTTACGACCTATACGGTTTGCCGATATGGATACAGGAATAGCCAATGCACCCATGATCAGTATACCTATGGACATGAGCAGCCCGATTTCATCCTCCTTCATTCCTTTGGACAGCAAATGCAAATTAAGAACTAGCGAATACATACCGATGCCGATGCCATACATGGCTTCGGTCATAAGAAACCGGCGGACGCCGACAGACAGGCGCAGCAAGTTCCTCATATACCCAGACATACCCATAACCCCTTTCTTTGGTGATACAGTCAAATAGGAAGGGCTCCAAACGGAGCCCCTCTACTTTCAAATGTATATTTTAATTGTAGGGACCAAGCCCTATTCCGGCTGTGTCTTCTTTAGATAAGCCCGCCACGTAATACACCACTTTGCAGGATCATCAAGAGAAGATTCCACATTCCGGTGAACGGTACTGTTGTGCGGAGCTAGTTTGACGATATGCGGCTGCGTGTAAGCTTCATTCGAAATATGGGTCAGCGCCTCGATATATTCATCAAGATCTTCCTTCGAATAAGATTCAGTCGGCTCCAGGGTGAACGGCTGCGGAACGATGTACGGATGATGGGATGTCCAATAATGCAGGCCGAAATCACACATCCGGCGGGTGATGTCTTCTGTCGTTACCCCAGTCTCATCCGTAAGCTGCTTCCAGCTGTACCTTACCTGTTCAAGACGTCGACCTTTGATGTAAGGAGCGCTGGCTCCGCGGATTTGCAGAATTTTGTGATACAGGTAGTTATTATTCAGTACAGCGATTTGGGCCACATTCTTAAGACCGTCTGGCCCCAGGCTCATAATCCAAGCGTAGGAACGAAGTACAGTCTGGGCCACGCCGTGGAAGCTGCGGACTTTGCCGATGCTATCACCGCTTTGCTCTACAAGGACATAACGACTACCGTCCCAGTCAACAAGCGGACCGGGTAGGAAACGCTTAAGGGAATCGGTTACCCCAAGAGCGCCTGTAGCCGGCCCTCCGCACATGTGAGGTGCGGCAAAGGTCTTATGCAGGTTGAAGAAGCACATGTCAAACCCGGCTTCCTTGGCCCGGGTGATACCCAGCAGCCCATTCGCGTTCGCCTGATCGTAGAAGCAGATTCCTCCTGCTTCATGAACCACGTCCGTGAACTCACGGATACGATGATTGTATATCCCTGTGTCTTCCGGATTGGCCACGACGAAACCCGCCGTGCGTTCAGAAATGGCATTCTTCAGCTTCTCCAGATCCGGGAATCCGTCTTCGTCAGGATGCAGTGTAATAATCTTATATCCTTTAACAGCTGCGGTCGCCGCTTGGGACGGATGTGAAAAGATCGTCGTAATGATCTCATCCCGCTGGTCTCCCTCGCCACGTGAATCATGATATGCGCGTACAATGGAAGCCATGGCCAGCAAGGCCTGGGTGCCACTGCTTGGCTGGAACGAGAAAGCATTCATCCCTGATATTTCACGCATCGCCTGGTCCAGCCTATAGTAGATTTCCAGAATTCCTTGAACGGATCCAGCATCCTGCAGAGGATGCAGTTCCATCAGATTTGGGGTACGTATAAGCATTTCATTGATACGGGGAATATATTTCATAGTACATGTCCCCTGTCCGATCTCTACATTAAGGTCGGAACCCAAAGTCTCTTGAGAGAGTCTTAAATAATGCCTAAGAACTTTGGCCTGACCGATCTCGGGCAGCGCCGGTGCTTCTTTTCGCCGCATCGCTGATGGAATTCGGGCGGAGCCTTGACCGACAACCTCGGCAATCCCAGCCTCGGTGCCCGGCGGGATCACTCCGCGCTCACCCGATCGGTGAAGCTCGAAGATCACCGGTTCATCCCATTTGGCCTGGTGAAAGCGGCGTACCTTATGATCTCTACGAATCCGTTTCATGGCTTTCCTCCTACTCTTCTGTACTATTAATTCTTGCAGACAATGTTCTCGATAGCTGAGGCAAGCCGGTCCAGATCTGCCTGCATATGAATTTCAGTTACGCAGTACAGAGCACATTGTCCCCACTGGGGATATGCGGAGGATATATCTTTTCCTCCGAAAATCCCTACTTCCAAAAGACGCTTGTTAATCTCAGCAACAGATATTCCAGTCTCGTTGAAATCTAAGACAAATTCTTTGAAAAAGGCTGTATCTTTAAAGCGCAAAGAGACCCCGGGAATGGCACACAGCTTATTCGCCGCATATTGAGATTTCTGTATAATGGTCTCCCCTACTTCCTGCATCCCCACTGGTCCAAGCAGGGATAGATAAACTCCGGCGGTAATTCCCCACAGGGCTGTCTGTGTTCCCACCGACTCTTTCCCCTTCTCCCGTTGGGCAAAGGATGTACGCTCATAGGCTACATCACCGAAGCCATATTCACCTTCCACTTCAGTAGGAACAATACCGAACAGGCGGGACGGATATTCCATCACATAAGTCTCTTCATCCCGGGTAGCGATGAATCCGGCTTGACCCCCACCATAGTTCATATGCATGCCCAGCGGCTGCAAATCCCCACAGACAATATCAGCGCCATAACGGCTTGGAGGTTCCAGTACGCCAAGGGAGATCGGATCAACGCCCACAATAGAGATAGCATTTACCGCGTGCACAAGCTCAGATATTTCAGCACCCTGATCCTCAATAATTCCGAGATAACCTGGATTCTCGAAGTAGAACGCCGCCGCTCCTTCCTCAAGCTTGCCCTGCAGATCATCCAAATCTATTTTTCCTGTCACCGAATCAATCTCCACGTACCTTATCTCCATTACAGGTGTACAGTAATTGGTAATGATCTTGGCTTTATCCGGATCGACGGATCTGGAGAGCAGCGCAATCCTGCGGCCTGTAATCCGACCTGCCATTCGGATGGCCGTGGAGGCTGCCTGTGCCCAGTCGAAGGTAGGGACATTAACTACGTCCATATCGACGAGTTCGGCCATCAGGCTCTGATACTCGAACAAGGACTGAAATCGGCCGTGGTCTTCGTAAGGCTCTCCTGCATAAGCCGTCACGAACTCCGAGCGCTGATTAATTTCGTCGCATACAGCCGGAACGAAATGCTGCCAGCAGCCAGCCCCGAGAAAGTTGATATAATCGGCGCCATGCTTGTTCTTCGCAAGCAGAGCCTCGATATGTCGACGAAGCTCATATTCATTCATAGCTGGAGGAAGATTCATCTCCCGCTTAAGCTTCAGACTGTCTGGAATTGCATCATGCAGCTGGTCGACGGAGCTCAGGCCGATTTCCTTCAGCATTGCCTCACGGACTTCCGGTGCTGTATTCGGGATATAGGGATGGGCATAAGTTCTGTGTTCAGACAAGGTTAACGCCTCCGTCCTTAAAAGGTTGATTTAAAGTATTTATTTCTTTAACCGTTAGGCAATGCCGCCGCCATCCACAACAAGTACGCTTCCGGTGACCCAGGAAGACAGATCGCTAGCTAGGAACAATACCGCATTTGCGATATCACGTGGTGTACCCAATCGCTCCAATGGACGTCCCCCAGCAGAGGCTACGAGGAAGGTAGCTTCGTCCTGTTGAAGCTGCTTGGCTTCATCGCGTAAAAGCGGCGTATCCGTGTCGCCTGGGGACACGCAGTTCACGCGAATGTTTGCGGAACCGTGGTCAATGGCCATGGCTCGGGTGAGATTGACCACTCCAGCCTTGGCTGCACAGTAGGAAGCGGCACGGTCCCCGCCTTTAAGGCCCCAGCCGGAGCCGGTATTAATGATGCTGCCACCGCCTCCGCGCTCCATCACCGGGATTATATATTTGGAGAGTAGATAAACTCCCTTAAGTGATACATCCATTACCAGATCCCAGTCGGCTTCCTCAAGCTCGACAACGGTCTTACGGCGGATAATCCCCGCATTATTGAACAGAATATCGACCTTGCCGTACGCGTTCTCAATCTCTGAGGCAGCACGCTTACAGTCCTCCGAAGAGGAGACATCGCAGCGGTGGAAGCTTGCTTTCCTTCCCCGCTCTTTCATCTCATGAACAGCCTGCTCCCCTTGCCTTACATTGATGTCCAGCACAACCACATGTGCTCCGAAATCCGCAAGCAGTCCGGCCGTAGCAAGGCCAATACCTGAAGCACCTCCGGTAACAACAGCTATCTTTCCGCTTAAATTGAGTACATCCTGTGTGTGGAGCATTCTGACCCCTCCTCTCATTGATGCGATTGTGGTAACCCGTACAGCATTTGTCTAGCAAGCCACTCTGGCGTGGTATCTTCTGATAAAAACGGAATGAGCAGAATACGGAATGTAAAAGCTTCCGATGTTACCTTATGATTCGGCATCTGGGCAGGTCCACAACTGTTGCTGCCCAGCCCATTCTGCCGGTAATCCAGATTCAGTGTGACAAAGTCACGCGGAACAAGCTCGCTTGCATGTTGTGCCTCTTCAAGATCCTTATCCGTATAACGGCGCGCGCTGAATTCAAGTGTCGGAATACCCGCAGCAAGTAGACCAAGTCCGGATGCGTCTGTGACGGATATCCATCTGACATCCATCCGGTTCCCATTCTCCTGCGGATATATATATGGAGTGAATAGTCCATCAATTGAAGCTGTGTACACTCCAACACGGCATGCCTCTTTGCTGTCCGAATAATTCTCACCAGGTCCCCGGCCATACCATTTCACTCGATCCATGTCGCCTGGAATCTCCATCTGAAGTCCAATCTTAGGCAGCATTTCTGGCGGCTTGCCCTCCGGTGTGCCCTGCACATCCATAGTGATTTGCCCTATACTGGTTACGGTATAGGTGATTACACACCGGAAACCCCAATCAAAAACTGGCGGAGCAATCCTTGAACTCACAGTGATGCGGATGTTCCCTTCATCAAGCCGGGCCCAGCTAACCTCATCAACACGTTCTGTTAGCCGGTCCAGGTGTGCTTTGCGCCAGTCCGGTAGCACATACATGTCATTGTCGATCGGCGCACGCCAGAAATTCAGCCGCGGTCCGGCTTTCATTAGTTCCTTGCCATTCAGACGAAGCGAATCGATTCGCCCGCTCCGCGTGTCAAAGGTCATACGGAAATCCTCATTTGCGAGAATGATCTGCCCAGCAGCTTCTGTGCATTGAAGATTCCGCCTGATCTGTTGACTTCTCATCCCGATAGCAGCATTGGAATGGTCATCTGAATGCCCTGTATGACTATCGCCAACACGATTTCCCAACTCATCCTGCATTAGAAACTGAGCCCAAGCCACTTCATGCCCCTGCTCCGCCCAAAGACAGTCAGCGGCGATCGAGAAGCAGATGTTCAGCCACTGTTCCGCACCCTCACTGCGAAGGAGAGCATCAAGACTGTGGTCATAAGGAATCTCCACTTCTGCCTGTCCGCCCGCTTCAATCTCTGGCAGTGCAAGAACCCCGCTTTGAACGGTACGTCCATCCATGGTGATGCTCCAATCAGCATATAGGTGATCCAGTGTCAGGAAATCATAGCGGTTAATCACATTAACCTTGTTCCTGCTTATATACTCGACGCGAACCGGCTCGATAATTTTCTTATATTCAAGCAGGCCCGGTGATGGCGTTCGGTCCGGGCGGACTAGACCATCTATGACGAAGTTGCTGTTATTGGGCACATCCCCGAAGTCCCCGCCATAAGCATAATCAGCCTTCCCATCCGCCGTCTTCCAGCTCAGCCCGTGGTCAATCCATTCCCACACAAAGCCGCCCTGCAGTCTATCGTACTTGTCAAAAGTATCAAAATAAGGTCTTAATCCACCGGGGCCGTTGCCCATGGCATGCGCGAATTCACACAGAATATGCGGCTTCGGATGATCAGTCAACTGACCGAAGCCTTCCATCTTCTCAACGGAGGAGTACATCGTGCTTACCACATCACAGACCTCAGCTTCGCGATCTTCTTCGTAATGAATAAGCCGTGTTGGGTCAGCTACTCTGCACCACTGCGCCATCGCCCGGAAATTGCAGCCGAAGCCGGACTCATTCCCAAGCGACCAGAAGATCACGGAAGGATGATTCTTGTCGCGCTCAACCATTCGCTGAACGCGCTCCACGTAGGCTTCCTGCCAGGCAGGATCATCGCTGAGTCTGGAAATATTGCCTAGCAGTTCGAATCCGTGTGTCTCCAGATCGGTCTCTTCCATAACATATAAGCCGTACTCATCACACAGATCATAGAACCGGGGATCATTCGGGTAGTGCGCGGTTCTTACAGCGTTAATATTGTGCTGCTTCATCATCTTGATGTCCTGTAGCATGGTGGAGACGGTGACTGTGCGACCTGTATCCGGGTGATGATCGTGACGGTTGACTCCTTTGAGTTGAATCGCCTTTCCATTCACCAAGAATTGTCCGCCGCGCACCTCAACTGTGCGGAATCCAACCCGCTGTGCCGTCATCTCTACCGTATCTCCACTTTCATCCAACAAAGTGATCTTCAGATGGTACAAATTGGGGGATTCCGCACTCCACAGTTCCGGCTGTCCTACCGGCATTATAAGCTGCACATTCTTTCCTGCAGTAACCCGATCCTCAGCCCATGCAACAGATTCACCACTTCGTTTAAGCAGTTCAAGCCGCAGACTGCCCTGTTCAGCAGCTTCCCCTTGTATGTTCACATGAACAGACAAGATCCCATCACGGCTTGATTCATCCAGTTCCGTTATAATCCGATAATCGGCAATGCGGAGCGAAGACGGCTCGGAGAGCAGATACACATCTCTAAAAATTCCGCTCATCCACCACATATCCTGATCTTCCAGATAACTGCCGTCCGACCATTGGTACACTCTAACGGCTAAGGTATTGTGGCCCGGTTTCACATAAGGAGTGAGATCGAATTCTGAGGTTAGGCGGCTGCCCTGACTGTATCCGACCGGTTTGCCGTTTACCCAGATATGAAACGCGCTATCCACCCCGTCGAACTTAATGGCGACATTCCGTCCGTTCCAGGATTCAGGCAGCATGAACTCTCTAACATAACTGCCTGTCGGATTCTCGTCAGGCACATGCGGGGGGTCTGCTGGAAACGGATAATATAGGTCCGTATAATGTGGAGTTCCGTATCCCTGTAGCTGCCAGTGCCCTGGTACCTGAATCTCATCCCAGCCGGAAGTATCATACGCCTCCTCGTAGAAATAATCCGGAGCCCACTTTGGCCCCTTTGCATAATTGAACTTCCATATGCCATTCAAGGATTTGAACCAGGGGGAGCTCCCCCTATTGTAAGTTAGTGCCCCTGACCAGTCAGAATAGGGGATGAAGTAGGCCCGGCTTTTGGCCCGCCCTCGCTGAAGGATGCCAAGATCATCCCAGTCCCTCCCGATAGTTTGCTGTGACATGGTTCATTTCTCCTCTCTTTTCTCTACTCTGCGCTGTGTGCTGTTATTAGATTTCCGAACCCGCTGCGGCGAATCAACCTTTGATGCCCGTAGTCGCAATGCCGCCAACGATGTAGCGTTGAGCGAAAAAGAAGATTGCCAGCGGCGGAATCGAGATCAGAACTGTAATCGCCATAATGGACTGCATATCCACACCGTACATCCCTTTGAACTGTGAGAGCCCTAGGGTCAATGTGTATTTCGTCTGGTCGTTAAGGAAAATGAGCGGACCCAGATAATCATTCCAACATCCCATAACCTGGAACACAGCGACCAGGATCAGCGAAGGCCCCATCAGTGGGACAATAATCCGTGTTAATACGGTCAGCTTATTGGCTCCGTCGATTGTAGCTGCTTCGTCTAGCTCCCGCGGGATGGTGAGAATGAACTGCCGCAGCAGGAAAATGAAATAGGCGGACCCGAAGAAAGACGGTACAATAAGAGCTTTGAGCGTATTAATCCATCCCAGAACGTTGAACAGCATATACTGTGGGATCATAGTGACTTCCCAGGGAATCATCATGGTTGCCAACACAACCAGGAACAGAAAATCCCTGCCCTTGAACTGGAATCTTGCGAATCCATAGGCTACGAGCGTGCATGAAATCAGTTGACCAAACGTCGACAGGATGGTAATAATCAGTGTATTTTTCAGAAACATATTGAAAGGTTGAATGTTCCACGCCTCTGCAAAATTGCTGAACTTCCATACAGAAGGAATCCATTTAGGTGGAAAAAGATACAGCTCGGACTGTGACTTGAGCGCAGTCGTAACCGCCCAGAACAGCGGAGCTATGAACAACAGTGAAAACAAGAGCAGCAGAACGTATACGAGTATTTTCTTCACAAAGAACGTCTCCTTCCTTGAGCCTTCAGCTTCTCCTGAGGATTCTTCTTCATTTCACCTTCGTAGAACACCCAGGCTTCCGAGGATTTGAACACAAGAAAGGTCAAGCCGAGCACGATCAGGAACATGAACCAGGCGTTAGCTGCCGAATATCCCATTTTGAAATACTTAAACGCATTCTCATACATGTACATGGCATAAAAATAGGTTGCTTTCATTGGACCGCCTCCGGTCAGCAATAAAGCCAGAGTCAGCTGCTGGAAGGCTGCAATGATGGATGTAATTAAGTTAAATAAAATCGTCGGAGTGATCATCGGAATCGTCACACTGAAGAATTGTCTGAGCTTACCTGCCCCATCAATGGAAGCGGATTCATAAAGATCTCTTGGAATCCCTTTAAGGCCAGCCAGAAAGATCAGCATCATCGATCCTTGTCCCCAGAGACTTGCAATCACCATCGCTACTAATGACCATTGCTTATCATTGAGCCAATCAGGGCCCTGAATACCGATCAGGGACAGGAAGTAATTCAGAATCCCGTAATCACCGCTGTACACCCAAGACCAGATCATAGCCAGAGCGACACCGGATATAACGGAGGGAATATAAAAGGCGGTTCGGAATATAGCACTGCCCCGTGTCTTCTGATTCAAGAGAATCGCAAGCCCAAGCGCCACAATGATGTTCAATGGAACGAACAGAGCTGCAAATTTGAGGGTGACCCCGAGTGAGGTCCAGAATAACGGGTCATCCGTAAACATTTCCGCATAATTGCCAAACCCGATAAAGTGTACTTCGCCGACAATCGGCCAATCAAAAAAAGAGATGATAAGGGAAAATAACAATGGCCCCAAGGTGAACACGAGGAATCCGAAGATCCAAGGAAAAATGAAGAGGTAGGGAACAACCCTACCCCAACTACGTTTTCGTGTAGGCTTGAGCTGGGCCATAGGCTCCCCTGCTTGATGCAGAAAGGTCTGAGCCATCTCTTAACCTTCTTTCTGTAAATGTGTTATTTCAAATAACGTTGACTATCTTTAACAGCCTGATTCAGCACTTCCTGGGCATTGCTGCCGTGCATAACCGCTTCCACCGCAGCAGAGAGCTGGCGGTTCACTTCATTCCATTTCGGATTGAGCAGGAACGCAGGTGTATTGCTGGAACGCTCCAGCATCGTGTAGTACGGTTTATAAAGCGGGTCCTGATCTTTCTTCAGCTCATTTACGACACTGACCCTTACAGGCAGATCCGCCACACGCATCTTGATCGAATCATTAGACACATAGAATTTCACGAATTCCCAGGCCAGATCTTTCTGCTTCGAATCCTTGGCGATGGACAAAGCGGACTCCGCAAGCACCCCTTTGACCGGTTTTCCTGGGAACGCCGGGATTTCGACCGTACCTACATTTATACCAGCCGTCTTGAACGATTCCAGCGGCCAGATACCGCTCTCCCACATAGCGATTTTACCTGCTTTAAAAATGTCATCTCCGCTCTGCTGGCCTTTGCCTCCGGTCAGCACAGCCGAGCCGTTCTTAACCATGTCGCCGAGCATCTGGATAGACTCAGCTGTCTCTTTGCTGTTCATAAATCCTTCAATCGTTTTCCCGTCATCAGAGATGAACGAGCTTCCGTTGCTCCATACGAAGCTCTGAAGGTCATACGTATCGTTCTCTGCCCGAACCCCGAACCCGTACTGCTTCTTCGACTTATCGCTGAGCTTGGCCGCGATGTCCTGGAACTCCGTCCATGTCCATCCATCCTTCGGATAAGGGATCTTGGCATCATCGAACAACTTCTTGTTGTAATAGACCACACGTGTGGTGAACCCTGCCGGAATGCCATATAGCTTGCCGTCAATTTTGCCATAGTTGAACAATCCCGGATAGAAATCTTCGATGTTCAATTCTTTATCTTTGCTCGAATAGCTGTCCAGTGGTTCCAGGGATTGATGATAGGTCGGGAAATCCCACATATACATCACATCTGGCGGATTGGTTGCCCCGAATCCGGCGGCAAGCTTCTGGTCAAAACCGTCTGCATAAGCCTCTACCTGAACCTTCGTGCCCGGATGGGCTGCTTCGAATTTCTTGGCGATGTCTTGCTCAATCTTGAGCGCGTCTCCGGTATCCCATGTCGCAAAACGAAGCGTCTTCGTCTCCCCTGAGCCTGCAGCACCTGTGGATGATGAAGGCTCACTGTTCCCCCCGCAAGCTGTGACCATAGTTGCCATTAACGTAGTGGCAAGTACAATAAGAGAAATTTTCTTTTTCACTGTGGCAGCCTCCCCTTTGAATGAGGTAATAATAATTGAACCGCTTTCATCTTAACTTTTATGAAAGCGGTTCAAAACCGATATCTATTCGAATGTTTGCGTACTTTTGTTCGATTTACAGATCAGGGTGTCCATCTGTTCGAATCACAGCGTCTTTTTGTTGTATGCGGTAATGACTAGGCGTCTGACCCGTGCAGCGCTTGAACCATTTGCTGAAATATTTGCTATCACCCAGCCCTGTACGCTCCGCAATATCCTGCATGGTCAACTGTGTATCCCGCAGCAATGCCTTGGCCAGCTTAAGCTTCCTTTTATATTGAAAAGCCACAAAGCTGTCGCCCACCGTCTTCTTAAACAGGATCGAGAAATGGCTTCGGCTAAGTCCCACCTGGCTCGCCAAATCGCTAACCGACCAATCCGCTCCAGGGTTCTCATGCAGAAGCTTCACGGCCTTCCAGATCGGTTCAGGCCAGTCCTGAGACGAAATACCATGCAGCTTCTCCACTTCCGCTTCCTTGTGAAGCGCCATGAAGGCCTTGCTTAAATCTTCAGCGTTGCCCAGCGGTCCTCTCTTAGCCCATTTCAGCTTCTCGATTTGGCTTTTCATCTGAACGAGCAGACTGTCCGAAATTTCCTGCTCGTCACCAGGTACAATCCAGTAGCAAAGGTCCTCACCGTAAGGGATGATAACAGGTGCACTGTGGGGCATCCGGCTATTCTCATCCTCATTAAGCTTGACGAGATCCAGGTAAGTACAATCGCATCCACAGGTCTTGATCAGATAAATGTACAAGGGCTCCCTATTCAGCGGCAGCTTCTCCCTAATGAGCTTATCTATTTCGTCAACAAATTTGCTGCTGTGTCCACTCTGCCAGGCAAACAAGAGAGAGCCCAGCCGTTCTCCATAGATTTCGCTTGTTTCAGCATCCGCTACGGGAGCAGACGATGTCAGCTCCCTCTGGAACTTCTCCAGCATTCCTTCCAGCTCTTCATCTTCAAAGGCAGTCTTAAGCAGATATCCTGAAGCCCCAAGCTTAATTCCCTGCTGAGCAAATTCGAAGTCACGGTGACAGCTCAGCAGAATAATCCGGGTGTCCTTATCGACCTCTTTAACTTTGCGTAACAGTTCAATCCCATTCATCTCCGGCATGACGATATCGGTGATCACTATTTGAGGCAGGTGAATCTGATAGGCCTCCCAGGCTTTAAGGCCGTTCGGCGCATCCGCCACCACTTCCATCCCATACTTATGCCAAGGAATTGTAGAGCGAAGTCCTTTGCGCACGATACTCTCATCATCTGCAATTAACACTTTAATGGTCTTGGTTGTCTCCATGCGGACTCTCCTCCTTCTTGGGCCACCGAATTACGATAGTAGTGCCTTCACCTTTCGTAGAATGCACCGTCAAGCCATACTGCTGTCCGAAATGAAGCTTGAACTTCTGATTCGCATTCTGAACGCCGAGTCCTCCGCGTCCCTGCGGTTTGCTTTCCGGCTTTGCTAGCATAAGCGCCCTCAGCTTCTCTGCAGTGATCCCTGCACCGTCATCAGACAATGTTAACAACAGATGCTCGCCTTCCTCCCGTACACTTAACGAGATCTTCCCCTTCCCGTCTTCAAATCCATGAAAAAAGATGTTCTCAAAGAGCGGCTGAAGGGTCATACGGGGAATCAGATACGGCTTAAACTCTTCGTCACAGGTCTGTTCATAACTGAATGCGGACCCATAACGGATCTCTTGTATTTTCAGAAAATGCTCAATCATGCGGAGTTCACGGCCTAACGAGATCAACTCCTGAGAGATATCCAGATTACCTTCGAGCACCATCGTCAGATGATAGAGCATCTGGCGGATATCCTCTGCCCCTTGGAGCCTTGCCTTCCACTGGATAGAATTCAGCGTATTGAAGAGCAGGTGTGGATTAATTTGGTAGTGAAATGCCTTAAGCTCGGCCTCTTTCTTCAGCCGCTCACTCTGCTCCACTTCCTGCACAAGGGATTGAATTCCCCCCACCATACGGTTGAAGCTGGTGTCCAGGCTGCCGAGTTCATCCTTGCCTTCCACCAGAGTCCTCGTGTGTAGCTTGCCAAAGCTGACCTTCTGCATCGAGTCTTTCAGCCTGCGAATTCGAGCTGTGAATTTCGATGAGAATATATAAGCTAGCCCAAAGGCAAGCAGACAAGAAACAATGGCTACAAGTACTGTGTTGGAGCGGATCAGGTTCGAGGAAAAATAAAATGCTTTGGCCGGCAATCTTGCTTCAATCTTCCATCCGTTGGCTGCCAGTGTCCTATTCCACACCACGTCACTACCGTCTGGAGTGAATGGAGAATCTGAATGGTAAACGGGTTGCCCTTCAGAATCAGTTATCGTCAAATGCGCTTTGGTATCTTCTTCAAACATATGGAACATATCAAGAAGAACCTGCGCATTCTCTTCAATTAAGATCGTGCTTCCATGCTGGGTTCCAGCCGGATTATTAATCCGTACAGCGAGCCCCAGTATAGGTTCTCCGGTATCCGAAGCTTCCATGCCATGATTCATAGGATAGAAGCCCAGCCAATAGGGCCCTTTGGATGAATAAGTAAGGGCCCGCCAGGCGGGGATATCATTAAGCTTACTGACATTCAGATTATTCTCTCCATAGTAATAACCAGAGCGGGTAATCAGATAAATACCTCTTGTCAGATCCGTCTTAAGTGATTTAAGCAGCGCCTCGAAGTCATCTTTATCCATAATCTCCTGATACGTAGTTGGAACGTGATCACCTAGTCCTACCCGTGCAGGATCAAGGAGATACGAATAAATTGTTCCTGTCGTCTGATTCATCCGGTTCAAAGCGGAGCTGATCTGCTGATCAAGTTGTGCCACGGTGTTCTCCCCGTATTTCCCGAATTGAGAGTTGATGACTATAGCGGATTGATAATAGTTCAAGGCTCCCAGTGACAGTAGCGGAATAATCGCGACTATAAGAAAGCAAAAGAGCAGCTTAGTCCGGATGCTGAAATAAGAGCGAATAGAGAAGCGATGATATAACTTCTTAAAGAAATGACTCCACATGACTTCTCATCCCCGCCTTATATATTTCATTTTTATAGTTGAAGTGTAGCACGGACTGGCACACTCGGGAATATCTCGGAAAATGGGAAAGCACTTCCCCTCGCGCCGGTCTTGACCAGGAGGAAGTGCCCGTATGTTTTTAAGTTGTATACTCGTGCCCTAGGATTAAGAAGACACTTGAGGTCCAAGTAAACGCCCTGTCGCGAAGCCCTTGCCCCGTCAGGGCATCGAAGTTCTCGGCCATGCCACTCTTGTTCAGCATATTGCAGAATCGGCGGGCTACCTCGCTTGCCAGTTCAACATCCCCCGCCGCGGCCACACCTTCCACGAGCAACATGGTTGATGGCGCCCAAATCGGGCCCCGCCAATAGCCATCCGGCATGTAGTAAGGGCTCTGCACACTCTCTGTAGCCCAGCCGTTCGGCGTCAAGAAGCGGCTCTCATCCCGCAGGCCATCCAGCAGTGCGCGCAGGATTGGCTCCGGCAGCCGCTTGCCAAGCAGAATGGGCACGAAGAGCAGCAGGCTGTCGCCGTCGGATGCTTCGTGAGTTCCAGAACGGCAAGCGGTGAACCTTCCATCCTTCCAGAAATGACGCAGCATTTTCTCCAGGGTCTCCTCGCCTAATCGTCTCCATGCGGTGCTTTCGTCGGTAAGCCCCAGAAGCCCGGCAATTTCGGCAAGCAGTTCAATCTGCAAGATTAAAAATGCTGCCAGATCCGGACTCTCCACCGGAATCCCGTTATTAAAGGCAGTACTGTTGTCCCACCCCGAATCGTTTCCATGATTGTACTGTGGTATACCGTCCTTGTCGTTATCCCGGTAATGGAACCACCAGTTCGTCCACTTGCTCAAGGGCCCATATACTTCACGAAGATGGGATTCCTTAATATAATCCGTCCGCTGCATCATCCAGGCCAGCGTCCAGCCATGAATAGGGGGTTTGTTGCAGTTCCAAAGCTCGTACTTGTCGTTGATAAAGTCCGGAATCAGGCCACTCTCATCCTGGCGGTCGAAGAAAATCATAAACTGGTCCCAGGCCAGCTCCGGGTGATGTCTGACCAGAGCCATCGCATTGAAGCAGTGATCCCAGCTCCAAATATTCGTCATCCAGTTCTTCGACATATACATTGCTGGCCGGGTCAAACATCCTTCCGCGGGAACCAGGCAGGACCAGGTAATATAAGCCGCCAGTTCACGGCCGTCTTGCCAGCGTTCGGGAACGGTCAAGCTGGCACCCAGCCATTGGTCATATTCCTGTTGCACCGCTAGTACCGCTTCCTCCCATGGTGTCCAGGCATCACGCCGTTCCCATACCGTGCGGAATTCTTCCACCGCGAACTCGGCAATTTCCGTACCCGCTTCAGGGATGAACTCCGCCACAATGCGGGAACTTTTGATTTTGTCCCAAGGTACCTCCATCCGGAGAGCCCCGGTTAACCGGGTGAGCATGAACCGGCATTCATGGGTGAAGCTGTTTACTTCCCAACTGCCTGCGCTGTGTTCATAAGCATAATCATAGGCTGAGGTACGGAAGGTGAGGCGAATGCCACATCCTCTGCTCTTGAAACGGACCGTACGACCATCTGTGATACAGATCTCCGCATAGATATTGTCGGTATCCGTATTCAATCGAAGCAGTGCAGGCTCTGCCTTAGCCTCGTACGGAATATACTGATTACTCTCGTCCAGCAGTTCAATTTGAAAAGCTTCACCAAATTTATCATCCCCACCACGCACGGTCCGTAAGTAAAGTCCCTCCGCCCTGACATCCGATTCAGGTAGTTCAGAAATAGCCAGAAAGGTGCCTCTTCGGCTGAAGGGTACCGTGTTAAGATTAAAGTTCATATCGTTGGACTCCTTTCCAAAGGAAGTATGCGCTTTCAGTTTATCCAAGGCGTCAGAATTACGAAACAGACAGGTGTTAGCGATGGGGAGTCATATTGTTGGAGTGAGAAGTCTGAGGCGTACACGGGTGTCTTTTTGTTAGATGATCAGGGGTACAAATGTTAGCACGTCTTTGTAAACGAGCATATCGATAGGGAAACGGCATATGAGTTTGGTAGAAAAAAAGGTTATCCGTAATACCTCATGTAGGCATTAACGGGATAACCTTTTGCTGGTAATTTATTTTAATGGGATCGAATAAAACAGTCGGGATCCTTTGTTGTTGGTATACCATACAATTTTGTCGCCGCTAACAATAGGGCTGCTTTCTGATAGTACAAAGTTCTTAATCGTTTGGATACCGCCAGTGGTTGCACCCGCTCCATCTATAAGAACATATTTCAGGTCACCCGGATGATTCTCTTTATCAAACTCCTGCCACAGCACCATCATTTTGTCGTCTGTGATTTTTACTAGTTTAGGAATGGAAGCGATCTGGTTCGTACCAACATATTTAGCCAAGGTGATGTGGTTCACTGCTGTGCTAGACAGGTTGGCTATTGGCAGAACACTAAGAACGATATCTCTCTGATCCTTCTCTAGTCCCACCATCTCATAAGACGTATATTCTTTGACAAGCGAATGGTCAATCGTATTCATAGCGACAATATAGTTCGCCGAAGACATCTCAAATCCGCCTATAGAAACGCCTGTGGTGTTCGCTCCGATTTTGCCGGGAATATTAAACAGGTCTACCTCGTTATAGCTGGTTCCATTTCCTTTATTCAGCACAATCGAACGAGGATAGGCATCACCATGATCCACTAGAACATGAGTAGCACCATCAAACAATACATATTGATCAAAAGAGTGGCTGACATGATTCTTCTGGAATCTTCCCAGATCATTCGTCACGGTCATTGTTTGGGTATTCACGATAATGGTCAGCTGGGATTGATGATTTAGTTTATCTTCTGTCGTGTACCTTGTACGTGAAGTGTGGAATACAAGCGTATCACCAGCCTCGGCCATACTACCAGAGCCAGAATCAAAAGGGCTAACCGTATAACTCTCGCCACCCTTAACGGAGACACTGTCTACTCTATTGAAGCCTTTATCATAACGGACAATACGAATCACTTCTTTGCTATCATTCTCTTCGCGATTCTCTTGTCCAAAAGCAATATAGTTATACTTCTCCCCACTATAGAAACCACCAAATATCGGAAGCTCAAAAGGGATACTCTTATTTCCAGTTAGTTCAAACTTCTCATTATATGATTCAATCGTAACTTCCTTATTCGCCTCAAGGACACTTACAGTCCCATCATTATTATTCACAAGATAAGAAGTGGCCGTACTTTTCCATCTGGGAAAATAAGAAGATACAGCGTTACTTTCGGTTTTCACCGCCGTCTTTACCCGGTAAGCATGATCTGGAACTTTTGAGAACAAGGATATTCGATCAGACTGAACGTCATATTCGATATCGAATGGAATCTTACCCGCCAAATCTCGCAACTGAACATAGTTATTCTCGTCAATATTGTACGCCGTAATCGACTGTAGCTGTCCGTTCACTAGCACTTTAGAGGTCGACAGCGTAGCTGAATAATTTCTATTGCGACTATAGTAGTTGCTGCTAGCTTTCTTTTCGGGAGTATAGGCTTGCCCGGTTATGATCTCTATCGCATTGTTTGCTTTATTCCAAGTGATATCAAATTGACTGGCTGTTCCCGAGAAATACTCCGCTACATCGCGCAGCCGGAAATAATTATTGTTCGAGATATTGAATCCGTTCAGGTCCCTTTGTTCTCCGTCAAGATATGTACTGCTCTCGGTTACCTTAGCCTTCACCGTACTGCTCGCAAAGGTTGTAGTGCCGAGCGCTGGTATAACCAGTAATACAATTAGCAAAACACTAAAAATCCTCTTCATCCAACTTTTCCCCCATTTATATATAAATAAAAATACTATAATTTTTATCGGTATTTTATTCCTATTCCTCCACCACATAACTTACAAACGCCAAGCGCTTACTATCCGGAGACCACGAATTCACGTTAATCGTTCCTTGTCCTCCAAACAATTGTACTAGTGTGCGATAATCTCCTCCCGTACTTGCCATCAATCGAATCTCAACATCCTTATTCGCAGGGTGATCGCCGGGATCTACATCTCCTTTGCGGTAACTCAGGTAGGCAATCGTCTGACCATCTGGCGATACATGCGGGAACCAGTTATTACTCTCATCAAAAGTCATCTGTGTTTGCTCACTGCCATCGGCATTCATTCGCCATATCTGCATCAGCCCTGTACGCACCGAATTGAACCAAATATGCCCTCCATCTGGTGAATATTCAGGCCCATCATCCAGTCCAGACGAATCCGTCAGTTGTACCTCTACTCCCCCGTCTACTGGAATGGTATAAATATCATACTGACCATTGCGCTCTGCACAGTAAGCTAACTCAGCACCGTTTGGAGACCAACCATGTAAATAACTTGGAGCATTCGGTGTAACTAGAACCGGTTCGCCACCCTCCATGGGAAGAATATATATACGAGATTTACCATCTTCTTTCGTATGGTGACTAATTGCGATCTTAGTGTTGTCAAAAGACAGAACATGATCGTTATTACATTCCGCAGCAAACCCCGAGTCAATTTGAACAAGCTCACAGGTTGCGATATCGAACGAATAGAGACAACCTCGACTATTATAAATAAGACGCTTACCATCGCTAGTCCAATTGGGTGCCTCGATTAAATAATCAAATGAGCGGAGCGCAGTACGTTCCCCAGTCTGTACATCTACGATTTCTAATGTGCTAATCACTTTCATTGTCCTCTCTCCCATCGTTACAATATGTACATAACCCACTTCGACAGCTATTCTTAATCCCCTTTCTTTCTTGGTAATACAATTATAAAGACAAAAAGATCCGCCTCGAAGAGTTCACTCCTCAAGGCAGATCCATAATCATCTTATAAACGTCCAGCCGCTTTTACTTTTACCAGCAAGGCATTGCCCGGCAAGTATGCAATCGGAATATCCTCAGACAATACGATCTGAACGGTATCGCGATCTGCACCGGCTAGAACAGCTTGCTCTATTGCATGGCTGCGGGCATCTTCCTTAGCTTCATCATAAGACATTTCGTCCAGGGAATAAATGCGCTCTGTCTCCCCGCTCACCTCACCTAACGCAGCGCCAATCGCATTCGCAGCATCATAGTGATTCGGTCTCACAATCCGTGATACACCTTCAAGCTTGTCTGCCACAAGAATACTTCCGCCACCGACCAAAATGACGTCAACAGGATCTGAGCTTGTCTTCATCCGATCAATCGCTTCCTCGATATCCCGCGTAATGATCTCATCTGCTCTCTTGCAGATCGATTCATCAAGTGCCTCAGTCTGCGCATCTTTCCACTCGTATCGATTAAGCTTCACCGCCACATCAGTTGCGGTGAGCGTATCACCACCAAAGATGAGGCCGCGCTTCAATAGCTCGTACCCCACGCTATCCGGACCCACTGTTACCTGATCCTGCGTTTCATCTAAGCGAACGATTGTACCGCCGCCGATCCCGATCGATAAGATATCCGGCATGCGGAAGTTCGTGCGAATCCCGCCAATCTCAACTGCAGCGGAGGATTGACGCGGGAAGCCTTGCATCAAGACGCCGATATCTGTCGTGGTGCCACCGATATCAACAACAAGTGCATCATTCAGACCTGACAAGTGTGCCGCGCCCCGAATGGAATTCGTCGGACCGCAAGCAATCGTCAGAATCGGGTAACGAAGCGCATATTCACTGTACATCAGTGTTCCATCGTTCTGACAGATGTATAGGCTCGCGTCAATTCCATAAGTGTGAAGCGCCTCTTCGAAGCCCTTTACGACTCCAGCAATGACGTTAAGTAATGCGCCGTTCAGCAACGACGCGTTCTCACGCTCGAGCAATCCAATACTTCCAATCTCATGAGACAACGTCACAGGCATATCTGCGCCAAGTACTTGCTTTGCTAGTTCTTCGACACGTTTCTCCTGCGAGGTATTCACTGGGGAGAACACACCACAGATCGCAACCGCCTCGACTTCACCCTTCATTTTCAAAAAGCAGTTTAGAATCTCTTCTTCATCCATTTCAACAATCGTGCGGCCATCATATTCATATCCGCCATGAACAACATAAGCATGTGGGCAAACCGTTGCCTTAAGTGTATCGTCCCAATCTGCAAGTGGAGGAACCGCAGTTGTTGCCGGTGCCCCGATTCGAATCAAGCCGACTTTCCCCAAGTGTTTGCGCTCCACAATAGCATTCGTACAGTGCGTAGTTCCGAGCATTGCATAACGAATCTGCGCCGGATTCACACTACTCTCTGCTAACAAACGACGGATGGATTCAGTAATGCCTTCATTCACATCACGTGTGGTATGCACTTTTATCGTATGAATGGTGTTTAGCTTGGAGTCGAGCAAGGCTGCATCTGTATTTGTCCCGCCGACATCAATCCCAATGCGGTATATTTCTTCCATGTTGTTTACATTCGTATGAGACATTACTCTGCTCCCCCTTTCTCTGCTGCCAATTGTTCAATTGGAACATAAGGTGCATCATAGCCAAAATATTGTGGACCTACCGTCTCGAGGCCCTTTGGTGAACGCCATTTCGGATCACAAGGGAAACCAACCACACTCACCCGGGCACCGTATTTCAAATTCTCAGTCGTGATTGGCATACCGGTATCCTGGTCAAGCACTGAGATCAGGTCAGGAGTAATAGCAATTGAATGTCCATCTTCTGTGGCAAGAAGGAACTCATTCTGGAAGAACAAAGTCATCGTACGTCCCTTTTTAGCATCTGTACCTTCGAAGATCGCTTCACCGCGTGTAAATCCGCCTTCTGTACGACGGCGAATGTCTACTGCCTTCCCCTGGAACAACGCATATCCATTCAGCTGCTTCAGCAGCATTTCAATTGGATTCTGCTTCAATTCCTTGGACTCGAACAATGTTTTTCCGATTTCATACGCAAGCGTCAAGGTATGTGGGATTGCACTTTGCTTTACCTGCGCTCCAGTTACCGGATAATCACAAATCGAAGCTGATCCACCCATTTGAATCGTAACCGCACGCGCCATCCGCTCTTCCCAAACACCGTCGATCGCATGCATAAGCACACCGTTGCCGCGTTCATCTGCCATCGTAATCGGACTGCAGTCAATACCGTCCAAGTAGAACGTCACCATTTGCGATTCTGGAAAAGCCCGTCCCATGGCATCCGCATCTACGATAGGAATATTGCGTTCCGCAGCCGTAATTACGGGAACCAGAGAGTTACCGCCACCGACCTCAATCGGCATAATGGCGCTCACCTTGCGTCCAAGCTCTTTCTCAATCATATCCAAAGGCTTGATCATTTGCTGAATCGAAGGAATCTTCTCATTCATAACCGTAGGTGCGCCAATCATGGATATAGGAACAACCAATGCATCGTCCTCCAGATCCTCAGGACTTACTAAACGAACAGGACCATATTTGCGAATGGCTTCCATCGCCATCAATTTACCAATATGCGGGTCACCGCCCCCGCCTGTTCCAAGAACGGCTGCACCAACAGCAATGTATTGCACCGCTTGTTCATTTAATTCTGTTAGTTTGTGATTTCTCATGTTGTTATCCCTTCTTTGTCATGATTTTGCCGACAATCCACTGCACGATAAAGGCGAACATAAACGCATCTAATGCCGGTACGCTCGTGATTTGGAACCATCCAAATCCATCTGGCGCTGCGGTTGTCATAAAAGCGAACAACGTAGCTGCAACCCACACCGCTAAGGAGCGAATCACCCAGTTCTTATTGCGATCCAGACCTTCAAAAGTGAATTTCTTTCGATCTACAAGCAAAAATTCGGACGTGTATATCCCCCCGATTGGAGAGACAAACACCGTAATAATATTTAGGAAAGATAAAAACTTATCATAGATGCCAAGTACGGCAAGCAACGTAGCAAAGATACCTGCCACAATAGTAATTAGCTTTTTCGGAACCTTTTGGAACACGACAGAGAACCCTAGCGAAGCAGAATATAAATTGTTCGTGTTTGTCGTCCATTGGGCAAGGGTTAAGACGATAATGGCTGGAAGCCCAAGTCCTAGCGCAATGAAAATATTCGTCAGATCATCTGTGTCCATAATTCGAGATAGAAAAATAGCTACAATCGTCATGAAGCTGTTACCCACAAAGAAGCCGATAAAGGCCGCGGTTATAGCATGCTTGGGTGTGCGCGCCCAACGAGCGATATCCGGTGAAAGCACCGTGCCGACAATAAAGATACCAATAACAAGCGAGATCGCTGTCCCCATCGGGATCGCTGCTCCGCTAATCGGTTCCCACACGGCTGAAGCTCCTTTGGTGTGAAACGCGGAATAAATAGCCACACCGATAAACAAAATAAGCAATGGTACGGACCAGGTGCTTAGTCGTTCAATAGATTGATATCCCCAAATAGCTGTCGACATCATCAAAAGCCCACCTATGAATGAAAGCACCCCTAAGGACAGATGAATATCCCATAATTGACTAAAAGCAGTCTGCATATTCGAAGCGAAGAACCCGACCTGCACCCCAAACCAACCGAGTGAGAAAATACCGAGGATAACTGCTACGACACGCGCACCCACATTTCCGAATAGAAACCGAGAGATCATCGATGTCGATAACCCTGTTTTCGCCCCTACATACGCACATAACGCTCCGATCACCCCTAGGATTAACGAACCGATTATTGTTGCTGTGAGTGAATCCGTCAGATTCATTCCATTGCCAAGCTGAGCACCCAAGAACATCGCTGATAGGTCAATCCCGATGGCGATCCAGACGAGCGACATAGATAGCCATTTTTTACGCAAATGCGCTGGAACCGGCTCTCTCTCAAAATCCCCCGAGCTGAGCTCGTTCCCCTTTACTTCACTTACTTCTGCCATTCTCCCCATCCCCTTGTTGTTATCTTCTTCTGTAGCGCTATGAGGACGCACCCTTCCAATACATTTCAAACGCATGGTTCAGCTTACGCTCATAAATTCCCTTAGAAGTGTAATAGAAATACTGCATGCTTAATCCATCCATCAAGTTGAGAAAAGCATCTGTGAGAAGCTGCACGGATTGATCGCGAATTACGCCCTCTTCCATCCCTTTTGAGATGAATTGTTCAATGATCTTCGTCAGCATCGCGTCGGACTCTAGGAATGCTTCCTCAATCGTTTCCTTTAAGAATGCCGGTGGGAAGACCACATACCTCAGCACAATTTTGCTTGCTTCAGGACTCTTCTGATAGAACTCATACTGTCTAGACAATATGCCTCGTAGACTTTCCTGGGCACTCAGTACTTTCTGTTCTTCCGACAGCTCTTGAATATAAGTGTTATAGGACTGCATAGCCTCACGAAAGACCGTCATAAACAAATCCTCTTTATTCTCAAAAAAGGCATAGATCGCCGGAGTCTTCACGCCAACTTCCTTCGTAATTTCAGAGAGAGCCGTACCCTCGTAACCCTTCTCTCCGAATAGTCGCATCGCTACTTCTTTCAACTTATTTTTGGTCAAGACATTCCACATCCCTTACTTACTTAATTAACGTTAATTAAAAAACACTATACATCTTTATGCATAATAATTCAATATTTTTCATAAAAAATAGCCATCAATACATACAAAAAAGCCGACCAACATCAGGATAATCCCTGAATTATGATCAGCTGAACGGTGAACTGGGTTTACTTTAGAAGCAAAGTTGTTACTGTAATCTTTCATCAAACATGAGTTGAATTTGAATACCAAAGGGATCTTCAATGATACCGTAGGCTTTACTAAACACATTACTAGATAAAGGAGTAATAATTTTCACGCGCTCATCCGTGATTAAGCTACTATAGAAGTGTTCAATTTCCTCTAGGTCAGCACTTTGAATACATAATGAAGTGTTATTACCCATTGTATATTCTTCACTTGGATTCATGGTTTCTTCTGCGATCATTAGTTTGGTTTTGCCGATTAACAAGACAGAGTGAGTAATATAATCCTTATTTTCATCCGTAAGCCGTATGGAGCTGTCACGTTCTGCTAGTTGTTGATAGGTAACACGTAACAATTCCTCTGCATCAAAATGCTTTTTGTAAAATTCTATAGCTTCCTTGGCTCTTCCCTTCATCGATAAGAAAATAGCTACTTCTAATGTTGTACTCATAGTGTAAATCTCCTTCGTATATTTGATATGTGATCTTAAACTTATTATCATATATAAAGGTATCAAAACATGACACCTTAATAAGGAGTTTTTTATATGAAGAAATCAGAACGCTTAAATGACATGATGAGATACTTAAACGGGCGAGAGTTTTTCAATCTAAGTGACCTTATGGAGAAATACAATATTTCAAAAAGCACAGCGCTACGTGATGTTACTTCATTAGAACAATTGGGTATGCCTATTTTCGCGGAACATGGAAGACACGGACGTTATGGTATTTTGAAAAATAGATTGTTATCCCCTATTATTTTCACGATAGATGAAGTCTATGCACTGTACTTTGCTATGCTGACGCTAGAATCTTATCAATCTACACCTTTTCATTTAAGTGTTAATAAGCTAAACGAAAAGTTCGAGCACTGTCTATCGAGTACACAAATCAACCAGATTCATAAAATGAAAAAAGTTCTACAATTCGAAATGTATCAGCATAAGCATGTCAGTCGTTTTTTAGATAAAATCCTGGCAAGTATTCTAAATGAATGTGCCTGTACCATTGAATATACAAAAAATAACCAGACAAAAAGCTACCCTGTACAATTCTTCAGAATTTCCGCGAAGTTTGGTCAATGGTATGCTACTGGAATAGAGTTAAATACGAATACATATAGGGTGTTTAGAGGTGATCGAATAACCTTCATTGAAGAAGAGGAAAGCAAAGCTCGTTATTCTATAGAAGAACTTCTTAGTCGTTCCTTAGAATTTTATCAATCCGAGAACAGTATTCACTTTGAAGTTGAGATTGCGGAGCAAGCCAAAGATATTTTTTATAAAGAGCATTACCCCTCTATGAAAATAGAAGCTGGCCCGAAAACAGTCATAAAGGGATTCTATAATCTAGGCGAAGAAGAATTTCTAGCTAATTATTTCATGAGATATGGTCAATATGTTAGAGCGGTGAAGCCTGAAGGCTTGAAACAAATGATTCAGGATAAGCTAGAGCAACTCTTAACTCACTATCAGAAATTATAAAGCTACTCAAAAGAGGTAAAAAACACATCTTGAAGAATGGCCTTAGCTTTCTTAAGATTGCGTGTATCAAGTTGGTTAAGCATGTCTACGATTTGACTCATTTCATCGATTTCCATTGCCTCAAGAGATTCTCCAGCATTTAATGGTTCTTCTTCAGCAACCGATTCCGGATGAACCCATGATGCTTCTAAAGTATCCTCGAACGCTTGGATCAGAAATAACAATTCATCTGTGTTATATCTCTGTAGAAACCGATTTACCCCTTTATTCATCTCTTTATGTAGTGCTTGATGCAAATTGAATATTTCTTTTCCAAGAGGTGTTGTAAGAAACAGCACTTCTTTTTTATTATCGGGGAGAAATTCCGTGCGAATAATTTGCTGCAGAACTAATTTTCTAGTGATTTTGGACACGCTACCTTTCGGAATTCCGAAATGCTTCGAAATGGTAGTGCCATTCACAGGCTCAAGCTGTCCAATTGCATCTATTACATGCAGCATCATGACTGTGGAGTCTTGGAGGAAATCAATGATAAGGGGATTACTACAGTTCTGAATCAACCACGCCTTCTCTTCATCATCCTCCGATTGAAATCGCTTTTGTAATTGGGGAATCATCTCTATCAGTTTTTTTATCAAAATATCCTTATTAGGTAAGTTCTCGAAAGAATACGTCACTGTTAAGTCTCCTCGTAAATTCATCTTAGGCTCATTTTAACAAGACACAGCTCATAAATAAAGTTTCCTAGAAATAATATGGACAACAAGGAAACTTAAAACGTATTATTATTTCCGTAGTTAATATTTTATTTCTAGGAAACAATAAAACGAAGAGAAGGTATTTATATGAATGTCATAGTTATTTTTGATCATCCATACGGAGCATCAGCGTCCGAGAATATCCCCCATCAGCGAAGCTATTCCGCAGCCTTATTAGCCTCCGTAATGCGAGGTCTTAACACTAAAGGGCATACGATTGATCTTATCGATCTGCATGCCGATGGATTTGATCCAGTCATGTCGCGCGAAGAACTTGCTACTTGGCGACAAAAGAAAACCACCGACCCCCTAGTCGCTAATTATCAGCAACGGCTTATGGCAGCAGATCATATCGTCTTCCTATTCCCCATTTGGTGGGAGGCCATGCCCGCTCTCACCAAAGGCTTTCTTGATAAGGTATTCGCAAAAGGTATTGTCTACGAGGAAATTAAACCTGGAAGGCCCTTCAAATGCTTGCTCACGAATCTTAAAGGAGTGTCACTGCTGACCGTAATGAACACGCCCGACTTCTTTTATCGCTGGATTTTTGGCAACCCCATCACCAAAATTCTGTTCAGAGGAACCTTCCGCAAAATGGGAATACGGAAGAACCTCCGTTGGTATAATTATGCCGGGATGTCAGATCGCAGCTTAGAAGAACGGGTGAAGCATCTTAATAAAACAGAACAACGTTTTGCACGACTAGAGTAGATTAGATTACTGAAGCTGGGACTGATTTCGAGAGCTGAACCTCGGGTTTGTTCGCCTCTCTGAGCACCAGCAATCCGATGAATAAGGATACAACACCAATAATGATCAGCAGTGCTCCCAGCTCCTGACTGTAGGCTGTTAACGCCACATCCCGAAAAGCCATCCCGCGTATAAGACGATTAAGCCAGTTCATCGGCAATGCCCAAGCGGAAATTTGAAAAAACTCCGGAAACGCTAATGGGCTCAATTGGATTCCAGTGGCAAGAAACGACGGATACAATACGAAATTAGTTCGTAAATTAACTTTAGATACGTCTTTGGCAGTATAACCAATCAACAGGCCCATAAGTGACAAAGCAAAGGCATACACAAACAGCGGAATAATAAAAAGATAAGGTTCTGCTTCAAAGCGCATTCCCCCCACCTGCTTTAACAAGCCATAACACAGGAGCAGCGAGATCGTTGATAAAACAGCGTAAGGTACACTACGAACCCAAATCTGCCAAGGAGACTTCCCGTTTGCAAAAAGTTCCCCCTCCTGCCGCAAGCGAGGGGCAATTGAACCTGCTGCGCTTGTTGTAATCATCAGCACCACAATATTCACAAATCCAATGACCATAAAGCTCACATAACTTGTGGTTGGATTAAACAACATCCGCTGCTGCAGGGACAACGGAGAAGCAAGTCCTTTAGAGGTTTCGGCATACATCCCCTTTTGGAGGAGACGGGTCATAGAAAGAGTCATATTTTCCGTCTGGATGACTTCCTGAATCGCAGTTCGGATGCCGGTTAGACCTGATGGCATGGTGTTATCCATTAAGATGCCGAGATTCGTTGATATCCCCTGCTGCTGATGCAGCCCTAACGCTTTGGGAAGGGTGATGACCGCGACAGCCTGCTCATTTGCCAATAATGTTTCTGGATCTAAGGGGCTGGCATACACATTAGTTACCTTCATATATGGAGAAGCATTTATTTTAGAGATCAGCTGTCGTGAATACGAGCTGTGATCCTCATCAATGACTACAACATGCGATTCGCTGATTTGATTCTTCGAGAACATCAAGCCAAAAAATATAGCCGCGATAAGCGGACCAATAAAAATCAGGCGTAAATACTTACTGCCCGCCACGTACTTCCACTCATCAATCAGTGACTTCATCGAGCTTCACCTCCGCTGTCATCCCCGGAAGCAAATCAGCATTCGCATCCATAGCTATACGGACAAGAAACATGCTTAAATCGGCTTGCCCTTTTTCACGTGACATGCGTAAGCTCGCAAATTGAGGGGCGGCTGCGATGGAAGTAACGACACCCGTCACCTCGCTTGGATGGTTCAAATACGGAAAATGAACGTCGATACTTTGATTCACCTTTAGCTTTTGGATTTCGCTCTCCTGTATGTAAAGGTCTGTATAAAAGTTGTTTTTTTGTAAAACCGCCATTGGCATTCCTAGCTGTATTTGATCTCCCGGCTTTACAACAATCCTGTTGACCGACCCGTCCTCCGGCGCGAGTACATCTGTTTCTCCTTCTTCAGCGGATTTAACCTTGAACAATACCTCTCCCTGTTTTATAGAATCACCTACAGCCACACTGACCTCTACAATTGACCCTGGACTGTTCTGATAAAAAATAGTCTTTTGCTCTGCATCAAGAATCCCTTGTTTCCTGCTCTCAGCTTGACTGACAGCATCCTTTCCTTTTATAGCAAGTAGCGAACCTCCAACGATTAACGCAATCGCAATTCCAATATATAAACCTGCTTTTATCTTCATTTCCCACTCTCTCCCCTTACCATTTTTTTAGCCGCATTTTCGGCAGCCTCCATAATCACTTCTCCCAATGTGGGATGAGGGTGAATGGTCATCGCCAAGTCCTCTACAGTTGCTCCCATCTCAATGGCAAGGGCAAGCTCCGACACCAGTGTAGATGCTTCTACTCCAACAATTTGGGCACCCATAACGATTCCCGAGGTTGGGTCCGCTACAATTTTGACGAACCCTTCCGTTTCCCTCAAGGCCAATGCTCTCCCGTTAATCCCAAAAGAAGATTTGCCAATAACCAGCGGGATGCCTTTTGCCTTTGCTTCTGTTTCACTTAAGCCAACACTGGCCAGCTCTGGATCAGAAAAAACAACAAGCGGAATGGCTCTATAATCAACCTCGGAGGAAAGACCGGCAATGGCTTCTGCCGCAATTTTAGCTTCATAGGACGCCTTGTGAGCAAGGGCTGGACCCGACGTAATATCCCCAATTGCAAAAATATTCGGGATAGCCGTTCTGCACTGTTCATCTGTCTCAATGAAACCCCTGCTCGTCACTGGCAAACCTATACGGTCCAGCCCTAAATCACCGTCTGTATTTGGTTTTCTGCCGACAGTGACTAACACATATTCCGCTGTCACATGCAGCTGCTCCTGATTTTTCAAATAATGCAGTGTGATGGCGTCTGCACTCTGCACTACGTTCACAGCTGTCGCTCCGGTAATCATCTTAATCCCATCAGCTTTCAACTGCCTTCCAACAGGGCTCACAAGCTCCGCCTCAAATCCAGGCAGCACTTGATCTCCTCCCTCCAGAATCGTTACCGTTGTTCCAAATTTGGCATACATTTGCCCCAGCTCAACGCCTATATATCCACCGCCAATAACTACTAGGCTAGTTGGAACTTCACGGAGCGACAGAGCTTCTGTCGAAGACAAAACACGTCCGCCAACTGGAAAGGCTTGCAGCTCAATCGGACGTGATCCTGTGGCTAAGATGGCATTTTTAAAAGAAATGCTTTGCTCTTGTCCGGACTGACTGATAATAGCGGTATGCTCATCGACCAATCTGGCCTCCCCTTCCAAAATGCTCACACCTGCAGTCTTTAATAAATAGCCAACTCCACCTGCCTGCTTATTCACAATTCCTTGCTTGAAATCCTGAGCATTCTTAAATGACACTGCCGCATCCGCAGAGCTGAACGGTCTAAGCAACTCGTAACGATGGGATTCAGCAATTAATGCTTTGGAGGGAATACACCCAACATTAGTGCAGACCCCACCTAGCTGATTGCGTTCAACAATCGCCGTTCTCATTCCAAGTTGTGAAGATCGCAGCGCCGCCACATACCCACCCGGACCTGATCCAATGACCAACGTTTCTACGAACTCAAGATTCCCCATCTCCTGATACCTCCTGTACCTGCTATTTTAAAATATGATGATCGTAATATATTATTACCATCATATTTTAAAACCGTCAACAACCGTGATTATCCTTTCATAAGCAGACAGTGCTCAGAATCGTTAAATTGACAGGCTTTATTATGATGCATATAATATTTTAAAAGTAGAATTATGAAGCTATGGAGTGATTATGATGCCCTATCCCAAAGGCCATAAAATAAAAGTACGGAATACGATTGTTGAAAGTGCTGCCCAGGCTTTTCGCACCCATGGCATTCATGATGTAAGTGTTCCATTCATTATGAAGGGAGCCGGATTGACTCACGGCGGGTTTTATTCACATTTTGACAACAAAGAACAACTCGTCACCGAAGCCTGCCGGTATGCCATCAGCGATACCATCGCACTTTTGCAGAAGGTCGCGGACCAGGAAGAGCAGAACCCCAAAATCAATGCGGTCATTGACTATTATTTAAGTCCGTATCACCGCGACAAAACAGAGATGGGCTGCATTATCCCTGCCCTTTCTGCCGAAATATCTCATTCTTCCGAAGAAGTTCGGCAAGTATTCACGCTGGAACTGGAGCGGATGATTGCTTTTATCTCCGCTCTGGCGGGAATTGAACCCTCCAAAGGTAGCGCACTGTTCAGCACCATGGTTGGCTCTCTAGTTCTTGCAAGGACTGTAAATGACCCTGAACTGAGCGACAGCCTTCTTTCGTCAGGCAAACGGTATGCTAAAGAGCTGGTTACGATCTAAAAACAATAAACACCCCAAACAAATGAATCCAACTCAGAAAATTTTCGTAATATTATGAATTATAGATAACTGAGGGGTGTATCCAATGAATGAGCAGTATGCTGCAAGGGTTGAATTGTTCGCAGAGAACGCGCAGAGGATCAAAAAGGCTTTTCCTTGGCATAATGCAATGGTTAGCCGTTTGGCGGGGTTACTGTACACAGCAGAGAATAAAAGTGCAGATGAGGATGCGATTCGTGCGAGCCACGAGCTTATTAAAGAAAATACCGGAATGTTTTCTTCGTTTAGGGGGAACTCGGCAATCAGTATTGCTACTATGCTCTCTCTTTCTGCTGACAAGGAACAACAGCTTGCTAACACGCTGACCGTGTATGACTTATTGAAGGACATCAAATTTAGAGCCTCTGATTATCTCGTCGTTGCCGCTTATCAAATCGCCGCTAATACGACAACAGATCAGTATCAGCGTACGGTAGAACGCGCAAAGATGTTTTACGATAGTATGAAAGCGAAGCACCGTTTCCTTACCGGACATGATGATTATATCTTCTCTGCCATGCTCGGCCTTTCCGATATCGACGTGGACAGCGGCATCGACCGGATGGAGCAGCTTTACACTACACTAAAGCCTGAATTTATGTCGGGGAACAGTGTGCAAGCTCTGACACAGGTACTGGTTCTTGGAAAAGAAGCTTCAGAAGCAGCGGATCGTGTACTGGCATTACGAGATGCGTTCCGTGCACATGGCATCCGGTTAGATAAGGAATATACCCTTTCTTCGCTGGGCGTGCTAACTTTGCTCTCCTCCAACAATAAGGACATGGTTACGGAAGTCTCAGAGACCTTCGAATTACTGCGTACCAAAAAAGGCTTTGGCAGCTGGTCCATTGTAAAGCAGGAATTGCTACTGCTGTCAGCTGCGCTGGTAGCCTTCAAATATGTAGAGGATGTGCAAAGCGGCATTGTAACCTCGATGCTTTCCACCAGCATCACTAATATTGTGATCGCACAGCAGGCTGCTCTTGCTGGGGCTGCGGCTGCGTCGGCTGCGGCTGCAGCTTCATCTTCTTCGAATTAAGTGGAAATGTGAGGGAAGACATGGACTCGATACAACCAATCACCGCTAGAAATGAAGAATGTTTATACCGTCTACTGAATATTTGGGAATTATCTGTGCGGCATACACATCTATTCCTGTCTGAACAGGACATTGATGCGTTGCGGCCACTGGTTATACAAGGGATGGAGCATATAAGTCATCTGCTTGCTTTTATAGATGACCATGACCAATCGCTTGGATTCATAGGGATTCAAGATAACAAGATTGAAATGCTATTCGTAGAACCTGCTGCAATGGGAAAAGGAATTGGTAAATCGCTCGTTGCTTATGCTATACAGACACTGAACGTACGCTACGTTGATGTAAATGAACAAAATCCGCAGGCCTTAGGTTTCTATGAGCATATGGGTTTTCAAGTTTATGAGCGTTCTGCACTGGATGAACAGGGCAATCCTTTTCCTATCCTGCATATGAAGTTATCGATCGACTCACGTTAAAAGATTCCATCGCCTCTCAAAGCAAAAGAGACCGCTTCGAGTAGCCATAACAATGGCTGTTCGAAGCGGTCCTTTGTGTTTAAGTAGGATATACTTTTGTTTTTGGTGTGAAAGCTCCGCTTATTCTACCGACTTCAACGCCTCAATCATATGAATCCGTTTGAGCTTAATATGCATGAAAGCCATGACTATCCCTGAGAATAGCAGTGTTAAGAGTGCGGCATACACATAGCTTGGCCACTTAATAATCGGCGCGAACATCGTCGCATCCAGCTCAGCTGTATTCAAGACGAAGCTGTGCAATATAATGCCAAGACCCGATCCGGCTACAATGCCAAGTAGGCTTAGCAGCATATTCTCGCGGTAAATATACAACGTTACTTCCTTATCATAAAATCCCAATACCTTGATGGTTGATAGTTCCCTGATCCGCTCAGAGACATTAATATTGGTCAAATTGTAGAGGACGACAAAAGCTAAAGCAGCAGCCGATACAATGAGTACCAAGGTTACAACATCCATACTCTTCATGGTGTCATCAAAGGCAGTACCTACGTTGCTGGAAAAGCTGACCGCGGCCACTCCCTCATTATCTGTTAGCTTCTCGCCGAACTTGTCCTCCCATGCTTTATCGTGCGTGGTATACTTCAGTAGCTCTGTTTTGAACACCGGTTCTTGTCCAAATACGGAAGAATAATACGCAGGTGTCATATAAACATAGTGCATTACATAGTTCTCTGTAATCCCTATGACCTTAATCTTAAATGTCTCGTTATCCTTGTCCACCACATTCAACTGGTCGCCGGGCTCAAGCCCGTATAATTTAGCCAGCTTCTCCGAGATTATAGCGCCCTCGTCCGAAAGCGTGCGTTTTTCTCCACTCACTCGATCCCGCAGCTCCACATAATCGGATATCGCATCAACAGATGCAGGGATGAACATATGCACATCCTGATCATTTACACCACTGCTGTGCGCTTTCATCGTTTCCTGTGCCACACTTAGTGATCCAGTTATAGTGGACTCGCCAGTGATCAATTGCTCGTAGGCATCCCGCGCATCAGCAGACGCATCTTCATGCAGCGCTACAAGTGCATCATATTTCATAATCGTGCCGAACTGCTGAGGGGCAATGCTGCCGATCGAGTCTTTAAGACCAAACCCGGTCAGAATCAGCGCCGTACAGCCGGCCACGCCGAACACAGTCATGAACATCCGCTGCTTGTAGCGGAATAAATTCCGTGCGGTAACTTTCTGAACAAAGCTCAGCCGTTTCCATACAAACGTAACTCTCTCCAGTAGAATCCGCTGCCCGCTCTTTGGCGCCTTCGGACGCATTAACACAGAAGCATTGCTACGCAGCTCTACACGTGCGGCAATCCAAGCCGTCAATGTAGTGCAGATAAGCGCCACTATAATGGAAATGATGGAATACGACGGATAGAAGCTTTTGATAAGATCCGGCAGATTATAAAGCGAACTGTACGCATTATAGATAATGGTTGGAAACATGGTAAAACCGAGCGCAAGTCCCGCAACCGAAGCCGTCAAGCTGGCAAGTGTACCATAAACCAAGAATTTGGCCATAATGTCACGGTTGCCATACCCAAGCGCTTTAAGTGTCCCGATCTGCAAACGATGCTCCTCGACCATTCGAGTCATAGTCGTCAAGCTGACCAGCGCAGCAATCAGGAAAAAGAATACCGGGAAAGCACTCGCAATTGCCGATAATCGATCAGCGTTGTCTTTATATTCGGCATATCCCGGATTGGCACTGCGGTCAGTGACATAGACCTTCGGGAGCCCTAGTTCTGCAAGCTTTTGCTCCCCTGCAGCCAGTTCCGCCTTGGCAGAGACCAGCCCATCAGCAATGGCTTTTATGTTTGCAGCTTGTCCCTGCTGCACCACTTCTGGCTGGCGCTTTAAATCGGCGAGCTGCTTCTCGGCGGCGGCCACCTTGCCTCGTCCACTGGACAGCTCTTTCTCGCCTTCCGCGCGCATCTCCGCAAGCCGAGCTTCCGGCACACTGGACATCGCCTGCTCTACTGACTTGGTATGCTGTTCGATCAATCCCTCATACTCTGGTGAATAAGCCTTCACTCCGGTTGTATCCTTGAAGGATAGATAGGCCTCCGTATAGACCGGGAGCTTAAAATCCGACTCTGGGATCGCTGCGAATGCATCCGCCGTCCCTTTACCAATTCCGCTGGTGCCCCGGGTACTCTTCTCTATAAATTGAGGACTTCGCACAAAGCCCACAACAGTATAATTCAATGTTTCAAAGTTGTTCGACAAAACCGCATCCGTTCCAGCTCCGCTGAACGTTATTTTGTCGCCTAGCGCATACTTTCCAGCCAGCTTGTCATCCAATACGATTTCTCCGGAATCCTCTGGAAGACGTCCTTCAATCATACTGTACTGGTTAAGCGGTTTATCTGAATTGTAAGAATGGACTTTGAGTATCAAAGCATTATCGCCGCTGAACACATCTGCGCTGTAACCCGGCTGGACTTCATCGATCCCCGGTACATCGCTCAGCAGATCTATGTTATCTTTGGTCAAACCATAGTTGGTCTGCACCTTCAGATCCATCAGCCTCGTCTCTTTGTAAAAGATTCCGGCTGTATCCAGCATATCTGGACCGGCTGACTTGATGCCAGAAAAGAAACTAACGCCCAGCATGATAATTGCAAAAATCGAAATAAATCGGGCTTTGGTATGCCTAATTTCACGAAAAATATCTTTCCATAACGCGCGCTTTTTCATAGATGCCTTCTCCTTACCATTCGATATCTTCAACGGATACTGGCGAAGGATTGGTTACCATCTTCCGTACCTTAGCATTATTAATCTCAATAACCCGGTCTGCCATTGGCGCAATCGCCAAATTATGCGTGATTACGATGACCGTAGTACCTGTGTTACGGCAGGTATCCTGAAGCAGCTTAAGCACTTGCTTACCAGTATTGTAATCTAGCGCACCTGTTGGCTCATCGCAAAGGAGCAGCTTCGGCTGTTTAGCTAGCGCTCTGGCGATAGCAACACGTTGCTGCTCGCCACCAGACAGCTGAGCCGGAAAATTATCCAGCCGTGCACCTAGTCCCACATCCTCCAACACCTTACGCGCATCTAGTGCACGCGGGGAAATCTGAGAAGCAAGCTCAACATTCTCCAGTGTGGTAAGATTCGGCACTAAGTTATAGAACTGGAACACAAAACCCACGTCATTGCGGCGGTAGCCCGTCAACTCTTTGGCACTGAACTTGGCAATGTCCGTACCGTCCACAATGACCTGGCCTTCGTCAGCAGAATCCATCCCGCCAAGAATATTAAGCACCGTCGATTTGCCCGCACCGCTGGGGCCGACAATCACTGCAAACTCACCTTTATTTATCTCAAAATCAATTCCGTCGTTGGCAACGATCACACTTTCACCCATTTTGTAACGCTTGTACTCATTTTTGACAGCAACAAAGCTCATTTTCCATCCTCCTGTCTCTATCCAAACCAAGCCTAATCACTTTACATTGTTTCAGTTTATCATAATTAGAACGCCCAAGCCCGAATGGCAAACCCTCATTACTCAAGGATAAATTCACATCATTAATAAGTTCATTTTTTTGTAACAATAATGTAACAAGGAAATTTTACCGTAAACGATACTTAGTCAATTGATAATGTTATAATCACTTTGTTTTATTCACTCTTTTCAGGCAAGAGTGAAAGAACAAGAACAATCAGAAACAGGTGATCAGATGTTCGAACTGAAATGGCTATGGCAGAACCTAGAGGGCAACCGGACACGGTACATTCTAGCGCTCTGCCTCTCAGTAGTGGGTTCAAGTCTTACGATTGTAAACCCTTACATCAGTCAGCGCATTGTCGATACGTTTATAGCAGGTGACAATGCGCTGCAGAATCTTACACAAGAACGGCAATTATTGATTATGCTCTGTCTGGGCATGATTGGATTTTCTCTACTGCGCACAGGACTTGCTTATATTACAACCATGCAGTACGAAAGATCCTCGCAAAACATGATGTACAATATCCGTATTTTTTTGTACAACAAGATTCAAGGACAGGACAGAGAATATTACGACCGTAACCGTACCGGTGATCTCATGACCAAGATGACCGGGGATCTGGACATGGTTCGGCACTCGATGGCATGGATTTTCAAAACGATCATTGAATCGCTAACGATCTTCATTGCTGCTGTTATCTATTTTTTCACTATAGATGCTCAGCTAACGCTGTGGATGCTAATCCTGTCACCGCCCATTTTTATCGTGGCTTACATATTCGCTAAACGCGTCCGTCCTATGTATATTGACCTGCGTGAGCGGCTGTCCCAGCTTAACACGACTACTCAGGAGAATATTTCAGGCAACCGTGTGGTTAAGGCTTTTGCCCGCGAAGAGTTCGAAGTTCAAAAATTTACGGAGAAGAATGTCAATTACTCTACAGCGAACAAAAAGGCCGCCCTTGTATGGCTTGATTACTTTCCTTTTCTGGAATCCTTCGCTCAGGGCTTCAACGTCATTCTAATGCTGGCAGGTGGTTTGTTCCTGATGAACGGCCGGATCACCTTCGGTGAATTTACAGCTTTCTCTTCACTGATCTGGGCTATATCCAACCCTATGCGCAACATTGGTATTATTATCAACGACATTCAGCGCTTTTTTGCGAGCTTGTCCAAAATCATTGATATCTATTACGCAAAGCCTAATATCGTAAACGAGCATGCGTCTACTGACAAACGCCGTTACGAAGGCCGTATTGAGTTCGATCATGTCCGCTTCAAATATGACAGCGCTATCGTACTTGACGATGTTAGCTTTACCGTAGAACCTGGTGAAACCATAGCAATCATGGGCTCGACCGGATCAGGCAAAACAACAATCATCAACCTGATTCCTCGCTTCTATGACGTAGCCGAAGGACGTGTACTCGTCGACGGCGTTGATGTCCGAAAGCTGGAGCTCGATGAACTGCGTGATAATATCGGCATGGCGACCCAAGATGTGCTCTTGTTCTCTGATACTATCGATGGAAACATCGCCTATGGTGATCCTGATCTTCCGGAAGAAGATGCGATAAGCTTTGCCGAGCTCGCAGCCGCACACGACTTCATTACCAAAATGCCTGAAGGTTATGATACCGTTGTCGGAGAACGAGGAGTCGGCTTATCTGGAGGTCAAAAACAGCGTATCGCTTTAGCACGTGCTTTGGCAGTTCGCCGTCCGATCCTCATTCTGGATGATACGACCTCTGCTGTCGATCTTGAGACAGAGGAGCATATTCAGAAAAGTCTACGCGAGCTGGATTATCCTTGCACGAAGATTATTATCGCGCAGCGTGTATCTACGACCGCGCAGGCTGACCGTATTCTCATTCTGGATAACGGGAAGCTGGTTGAGGAAGGCACCCACGCCGAACTGCTAGCGAAACGAGGCTACTACTACGATGTGTTTAAACTGCAGAACGAGGGTATTGGAAGGCAGGTGACCGCAAGTGGCAAGGAATAAATTCGACGTCGATGAGAATCTGGAATCGCCGTTTAATATAAAACACTTCCGGCGTGCGATGGTATACATCAAACGAAAGAAAACGCCAATGATTGTTGCATTTATCCTCAGTGCACTTTCAGCGGCCATTTCACTATCAGCTCCACTGATCATGCAGCATGTGATCGACGTGACCATTCCGGCAAAAGCGAAGCTTGCGCTACTGGGCTGGGCTGGACTGATGCTTCTGACCATTGTGGTCAGCGTTTATCTGGCTACTATTCGTTCACGTATCATGACGAGTGTTGGGCAGGATATTATTTTTGACATCCGTACAGATTTGTTTAAGCATCTGCAAGAGTTGCCCTTTAAGTATTATGACGACCGTCCGCAAGGCAAGATTCTCATCCGGGTCGTAAACTACGTTAACGCCGTTTCAGATGTGTTATCCAACGGTATTATCAATTTTATTCTGGAAATCGTGAATTTGCTCTTTATCGCAGCCTTCATGTTCGCTGTTGATGTTCGTCTATCATTTGTCATCCTTGCAGGGCTGCCAGTATTCTTTGTCATCATGATGCTGATCAAAACTCGGCAACGCCGGGCTTGGCAAGCAGTATCCAATAAAAGCTCCAACCTAAACGCCTATTTGCAAGAAAGTATCAGCGGTATTGGTGTGACGCAAATGTTCTCCCGGGAACAACGCAACGAAGGAATCTTCACACGTCTCGCGGGTAATTTCCGTACAGAATGGATGAAGGCTCAACGTTACAACTTACTTATTCCGTTCTCCGTAGACAACTTGTCTACGATCGTTACATCATTGATTTTCCTTGTAGGCCTACTAACACTGAGTCCTCAAGACATGACCCTCGGCGTCATTCTGGCGATGAGCAGCTACGCTGCCCGCTTCTGGCAGCCGATTCTGAATCTTTCGAACCTGTACAATAACTTCATCAACGCCGTTGCCTATCTCGAGCGTATCTTCGAGACGCTGGATGAACCCGTTACCGTCAGTGATATTCCGGATGCGAAGACACTGCGGCCTGTAGAGGGCCATGTCACTTTCGACGATGTGACCTTTGCCTATGACCCAGGACTCAATATTCTGGAGAATATCTCCTTTAAGATCAAAGCGGGAGAAAGCATCGCTCTAGTGGGACCAACAGGTGCAGGCAAAACTACGGTCGTCAATCTGATCTCGCGCTTCTATAATATTTCTAGCGGTAAGATTCTTATCGACGATCAGGATATCTCGCAGGTTACGCTGAAGTCCCTGCGCAGCCAGATGGGGATTATGCTACAGGACAGCTTCATCTTCTCCGGTACGATCTTGGACAATATTCGTTACGGTAAACTCGACGCCACCGAGGAAGAAGTGATTGCTGCGGCGAAAGCCGTGTGCGCCGACGAATTCATCCGTGAATTCGATCAAGGCTACATGACGGAGGTCAACGAGCGTGGCTCCAAGCTGTCTCAGGGACAGCGGCAGCTCATCTCGTTCGCAAGAACGCTTTTGGCTGATCCGAGAATTCTCATATTAGATGAAGCCACTTCATCGATCGATGCGAAGACTGAGCGTTTGCTGCAAAAAGGTCTGAATGAGCTCCTTAAAGGACGTACCTCATTCATTATCGCGCACCGCCTGTCCACCGTAAAAAACTGCGACCGCATTATGTATGTATCTAACAAAGGCATCGCAGAAAGCGGCTCACATGATGAGCTTATCGCACAAAAGGGGCTTTACCACCGCCTTTATACGGCGCAGAAGATGGAAGCTTAATTGAATAAACACCAAAAAAGCTCAGGCCGAATTGTAGCTTGAGCTTTTTTGGTGTTTATATTTTATTAAAACTATGAAAACTAATCTATCACCGTCCAAATATTTAGCGCAAGTGAGCGAACCGCAATATTCGTGTGATTTCTGTACACCCTCAAACGCTCTGCAGGCTCTGGACTCCAGAGTAGAGCACTTCCGGCAACCTCAAGCAACGAAAGTCCAATATACTGAGATTCGTAACTCCCCTCAGACCCTAGCACATCTACAATATCCAATAAGGTCTCCGGACTCCAGTAGCCTGTGCTGTCTTTTAAATTATAAGCAACCTGCTTGTAGGCGTCGCTCAACAGCTGCGGCTGATTTGAAATACAGTTAACCATCTGATTCAGATAAGCGGCGGATTCCTGCACATTATTCCAGTCTATTACTGCTATATACAGCTTCATCACAACTTGCTGTAAAGTCTCATCCGATGCTAGACACTCAATCAATCCCGTATACAAAGGTTTAAGGTGCACCCGGGTGATTGTTGGCAAAGCGTTCAGCTGGTTGATAAGTTTCAGGAGACGTTGCCGATGAGGCAAATCTCTACTGGTAGTTGCATTCCATTCATCCCTTATCGCCGCACTAGCTAATTTCTGACAAACGCCGATTACAACCTCATTGATCTTACCATCGCGGCAGGTTTGTATTAGCGTGTTCATGGCAAATTCCCATCTGTTGCTGTCTTCCAAATCCATAATAGCCTGAGCGGTGGCAGCTGCAACAATGCCTTCATTTCCATTGGTCCACCGCATCATAGAACTGAAAGCATACTTGCCGACAAACCCATCCGGATGATTTCCGATTTCAATGATTAATTTTAAATAGCGAAGTCTATAGTCTAGCGGAAGATCATTAGGCTGTTGGGATAACAAGCTTCTTGCGATATCACTTTCTGATGAAGCAGCCATTGCACTTAAAATCTCCCAAGCGCGCTCATCATCTAAAAGCTGTTTTGCAGCATGCCCTATGGCAATGATTACATCCTTGTGTGCATTTGATTTCTCGAACTCGTTCATCAATAGCGGAATGCTGTCATCGCTTCTATAAGCACCCAGTAAGCGGATGGCCTCTTTTCTGACAGTGATCTTCAGCTTATCCCGATTCAGAAGCTCTTTCAGCATGGTAACCAGTAACACCGGATTCACCCTGCGGATGCATCTGGGTATCGAGTACATGGCTACACGTGCCCGGTCCCCATCCAGATTCTCCAGCAGAATGGGAAGTGCCTTCTCCGGTTCTTCCATAAGTGAAAAGGCATGAAGTGCAGCTTCTACTACAGTTACATCCTTATCCTGCATAAGCCCAAGTAACCTATCCGAACCGAGATCAGGCATGCTTGCCATGATCTTAATAACTCTTGCACGCTCCCAAAGATTACGTTTGGCATCGTATGCAATTTTTTCTAATAAGGCACTTAAAGCTTGTTGCTGACGTGGCAGCCATCTGTGGAATCCATCCGCGGCCGGCACAAGATAGATCGTTTTGCCTGATAGGAACTTGCCCTTAATGACAGCCCCTGAAATAAAAGGATCGAGCCATTCTTGACGCTTCAGATGCAGATGCTGGAATACTTCATGGATCGTAATATACGATTTATCTAAAGCTAATAATTCCTTAACTCTGGCATCACGTGTTGTACGAGGCGCAAGCCAGTATCTGGCCGCTTGTATGGCTGTAGAATCTGCCTTTGCCCTCGTTGCTTCCTTTAACAAATTCTGAAGTTTTATGATGCCGTAACCTCTTTTACCAAATGAGCTAGCCAGGCTAAGTACCAGATTGTAGTCTTCTCTTTTGTTGCCCTGTACAGCTAATGTATAGATTTCATCCAAGATGACCTCTTCTACTCCTTGGGGTAAATTCTTCTCCAGCGATGGAAGTGAAAGCTGTCCGTTCTGCTGGGCCAGTTTCCGGATCGTATTTAAAGAGAACTTGAACAACTCACTGTGAGGATTTAATGCGTTATGCCGGAGAATAGCAAATGCCAGTTGTTGAACGGAAAACTTCGTACCATACGAAGTATCTCTGGCATCTATAACACCATCAACAAGCATAGTAAGTTCTTGTACATGGGCATCGGTGAACACAGATGCAGGACTTTCTGAAAGCTCCTTAAACACAAAACCTCGAACAGGATCTTGCTCATTTCTAATCCGGCCCAAAAATACCAAAGTCTCATGCATACCCTGTCTCGACAGAACCGTACTTCTGATCAGTTGCATAAGCGCCGTGGAACGTTCTTCTGAACTGGATACCTTTGTTGCTTGTTCAAGCCCCGCTCTTGAATGAAGAATCGAACGGCAAGCGGTGAGTCTGATTGTTCTCTCCCGGTCATCATTGATTTCACGAAGGCCAAGCATCCGGGTGGCTTCCTTGTCACGCAAGGCATGCGGTAATACATAAAGTAATCTTTCCGGAAAAACACGGTCTTGGCGTTTATCTTCTTCATACACGGCATCAAAAATCACTTGGCGGTTGGAAGGTGCAATATTATGCAGCAACTTCGCTAAATGCATCGGGTGATCTGCGAGTAATTTCGCTATCTCAATCCATTGCTCCATGGATAAATATTTTTTTCTTTTTAGAACCCCTTCAGGCACACCATAAGAAATCAGATCGCTCCGCGACTCCGTTCGAGTCAGCAGCTGATACACTATATTCGGATTTTGGCGTACAAGCGTGCCAAGTTGTTCCTTTAACGCAGGATGTATGATACCCTCGGGTCCATGATTCATCGCACACGCAAGTACCAGACCCGCCTTCAGATTGCATAGGATCTCCATAGCTGATGAGAACCTCCACCAGACATATCCTTTTTCCCTGGGTGGTGTGCTTTCTAGCGTTGTTTCAAAGTATTCCGCTACTACGTCAAGATGCCTGCTGGCTAGTTTCTTCCAGTCTTTTATGGCATATCCGATATCTGCAAGCCACTTACTAACTGTTTCCGAATAACAGGCCTGCAATATAATCGCGGCTTCTTCCGCCCCCCACCGGGCGTACACCATAGGCAATAAACGTTCCGCCAATTCCTGACGGTTAATCTGTGAAATACTGTGCAGCAGCTTACGGCGGCAATCATATGATAAATGTGGGAGCTCATGTTCAATATCAGCATCTGAAGCCACCTTTGCCAAAAGCCCCGCAGCCGTATTTCTGATACTTGCCATGGGATGCCGCAGTGCTGACAGAATAATAGGGGCATCATGTGTTGCAATGGCACCGATTAAGGCAAGACGTGCTTCATAAACGCCATCCTCCAGCAAGGAGGCTAGTAATTGGGAGTACTGGACAGATCCAAGATGATCACGGCCTAATATCGCTACTTTTTTGACTCTGTCGGAATAGCCTAGTGAATCCAATTCTTTAAGTAAGCTCTGTTTGTCCAATGGATCTCTTTTAAAAATCATAAGCCCTCCTCTTTCACCTGTTCTTATTCCATCCGAACTTTATTCTCTATACTGCAATCTATCCCCTTTAAAAAACTAGAATTTCCCATATAGTTTCGCTAATCAAAAATAAAGGTAACCCTGAAGCTGGTTGTTCAACCATCTCCAAGATTACCCGTAGTACTACTAACTCTATTCATTCTTTTTTTGTATAAACACATACGTACTCTCATCCGACAGCTCATCAGCAAAGCTGAAATCAAACCCGTCGAAGCCTTTGATATCCTCCACACAGGTGATTTGCCGCTCAGCCATGAAGCGTACCATTTCACCTCTGGCCATCTTGACCAGGGTCGCTCTCTCAACGATCTTACCGCCGATTTCTTGCCCGAATACACAGCTAATCATTTGAACGTTTCCGCCAACATACGGGGAGATGCACTTGCTGTATTCCTTAGAGGCCAGATTCAGAATGATATCACTCTCCGAAAATAGCTGATCTGCAAGCTTCCTGTTCCAGAACTCATAGATAGACTTGAAACCTGGTCCGCTAAGCTTAGCCTGCATCTCCAGCCTGTACGGAACAACGCCGTCAAATGGCCGGACGATTCCATAGAACCCGGACAATATCCGTAAATGCTGCTGAAGATATTCCAGCTCCTCCATTTGAAGTACCCCTGGTGCCATGTACTGGTACTGGATACCCTCATAAGAAAAGATAGCGGGTGTAAGATTCCGTGTTACATCCATATCCCGAATTCGCTCCACATTCAGCGTGGCGATGGCATCATTGCATTTCCATAGCGATTTAGCTTCTTCATAATTCAACTTTTGTAATAAGGCCAGAAGAGTCTGCGACTCGCTTATGAATTGCGGCATCTGGCGGCAATCCATAAAATCCGTATCCATCTTCATCTTCTTGGCAGGCGATATAATGATTCTCATGTTGCTCCCTTTTCTCTTTTCTTACCCCCGCGGGGAATTTAAATGTAATCTTATCCTATCACACTTAATCTTCGTAGGCTTGGGGCAAGTTCATGAAATTTGTTCACTGTCGCCCACTTTGCCCGCTAACTCCTCCATCTGTACCTTGGCTGCCGTTTCTTCTTGTCCCGCCATTCATGCCGGGAGAGCTACCTCCATCTTTACCCCGGCCACCGTTAAAGCTCTGTCCCCCGTTCGCCCTTGAACCAGAATCTGTACTTGATATCTTCTGAGCGGTGATGGCGTCACAGGAGATGAGCACCATGGAACAACTAAGCACTGCTATGAGCAAAGCGAGATATCGCTTGATCCGCATCTTTGAACCCCCTCTTTCCGAGCAAACATGGTCAACGTGGAAAATATCTTTTTAACAAATAATCATATACATCTTTAAAACCCATGTAGGATAACACGATCAGCAGCGGATATACCGGGTATATATATCGAGACTTAATCTCCCATAGTAGATAGAATCCGATAAAGCCCAGCACCACAAGAATCAAAGAGGTCTCTTCAAATCTTTTGGCTCTTATTCCACCGATTAAGCGAACGAGTATAAAAACATACATCAGAAAATTTAGGACATACAGCAACCACAGTAGCCCGTTGCGGTAGCTCGAATCCCCCTTAAATAGATCCGTAGCAGCATTAGTGTAGCTATAACGGTCCATGACAAAGCCTATTCTTCCACCGTTACTGGATGATCCATCATTCCCAAGTCCATATCGTTCCATCTGGTATGTTCCTTCTGTCCAGGTCCAAACGATTTTTTTATAATACATTTTCACTACGTCCCTTAGGCTCGCCTCGGAGAGTTTATGACTGATTTCCTCTTTAAATAGCTGCGTACTTTCTGCCTTATTATAATTGGCATCCTGCTGATAGATCGTATAGCTCTGCCAGTTATCCCAGAATCCAAACGTCTCCAGATTGATCCCCATATTCAGCCACATATAGACCGGTGCGGAATTTTCGTTAATCGGTTCATCTACGACATTCGTCGCCTGCAGCACAGCATTTTGCGTCCAGCCTGGAACATTAAACAATAAAGCCGTAATAAACAACGCGCTTAGAGCTTTTTTTACCCCGATCGCACGCATGTTGAACAATAGACTGACTACCACAGCAATCAGAAAAATAACACCGATACTTCGGAAATAGTTGCCGACTGCCAAGAAGATGGCTACGAAGACAATATCCTTTAAGGACTTTCTTTTGATAAATTTCACAGCAAAATATAAAGCACTTGTCAAAAAGGCAGTCGCGATCACATCGTTATAAATTAAATTACTCATAAACAAAGAAGGGATATAGGTAGCGGCAAACACGAGAATGCCATAATCATGATTCTCAGACTTACCCTTGAGCTCTTTATACAGCAGGTAAATCATTAACGAGGTTAAGAGTGTAAATAGAATATTGAATATTTTGATCACCAAGTAATTATCCGGAAATAACTGTAGCAACGTCTTTAAGTACACAACAATCGAGAAGTTAAACGGGAACATATGCAGATAACCTGTCGTGTCAAAAGATGAATAATCATTTCTGTACAGCATATCGAGTGCCAGTGAAAGCACCGTCTGCGAATCATCCGTCGGCAAGCGAGGAAATAGAAAAATGATCACGATCTGAATGGCAAAAGAACATAGCAATATGGCTGGAATGACGATTTTCCAACTGTACTGATTAAGCTTCAGGCATATTTTATACAAAATAACGCTTAACGCCAGCACCACCACAATCCCTAGAATAAAAAGGCCGAGCTGTTGCTTCTCCAAAACTGGCGTGTCCCCATATACGAAATAATTATATTTCGCCCGGATAAAAAAGGAGGAAGCGATAAACAGTCCTATGAAGCATGCCAGTATGAGATACAATGTTTTTTGAATTGCCCTTATCATGGAAAACCTCCTTTTCACAGTCGAAGTCTATACAAGCACATCCCCCGATTCATAAAAAGCATTATAAACACCCAAACTGAATATTGAATGAAAGCAGCGAACAAACGTAAATAGACCGCCTCCCTCGCAAAGGGTTGCGGTCTGTATTGTAATTCTTTTTAAGATGAAGTTCATTTAAACCCTTGGAAATCCAAATCTTTCAGGAAGCGATTACTGCCCAGTATGCTCTTTACCCTCTTCGATACATTAGGTCCTTTAGGTGTACTGCCTCGTCTATTCAGTAAGATCCATCTTAGACAAGCCCATGCTTCGAACACCTCAAGCTCTTCCTGCTCCATAAAATTCTCCAATAGATAAGCAGAACGGAACATATCAGCGTAACGCTCGGAGATGTGGACTTTCAGCAGAATAAGTGACCATGCAAAATCATATCTAGGGTCTCCCAACTGGCCGTTCGTCCAATCGATGACGGTAAATCGCTGTTGTTCCTCTACTATATTTCCTAAATGAAAATCTCCATGAATGATACGATCTTGTCTCATAGGAGTTTGCTCCACTAGAGAAATCACAGCTTGATTAAGGTCTGTATGCTCTCTCACTTCAGGAAAAAAGTAGTCGATGAAATCGTACTTAGGTAGTTGTATATGTTCCAGCTCAGCGATATCTATTTGATGAATTCTGGCTAAAATGCTCGCGAGCTCCTTCATTGTCTTATTATTCACTTTATGAATTGGTTTTCCGTCAAAGCTTGTTAACAACACCTTATTCCCGTCCGGATTGATTCCCCAACCCACTGGTTTAGAGACGGCTACCCCTCGTTCAGACAGGACTTCCAATAAACGGTATTGAAACTGAACATCTGGTTTGGAGCTCTTACTCCATGTTTTCAAGACATAGCTTTCCTGATCTAGATTGATCTTTAGAACCTCAGCTTCAAAGCCATCATCCATCGGATGCGTGGTTAAGCTGGCTTCATGATAGAGTAGCTCATCCATGATTTCATGGTATTCAAGCCAGTTTATATTAGTTATAGGGGTTCTCAAGAGCAATTCTTCCTTTCGGGTGATTGTATATATTCAATTATTCTTGTGGAATGCCCGCTACGATCTCAAGCAAATTGCCTTCTGGGTCAGCCACAACAGCTTCACGCAACCCATAGGGCTGTGAAATAGGTTCTTTTATAGGAGTTGCACCTGCCTTCACCAGACGCTCAAATTCCTTGTCGACCTCTTCAGGTGAGAGAACGCCAAATGAGACTTCCATTGTCCCATTCAACCCATTGGGATAACCTAGTCCTGAAATACTCAGCGCATCCCGCTGACACAAATTAAAAAATACACCACTCTTTAGCTGAACCCCGGTAAATACGCCACCATCCCATTCTATAGCCATATTCATGACGTCCCGATAGAATGTGACCATCTTTTCCATGTCTTTTACAATCAAAGTTACAGCACCGATTTCCATGAAATCCACCCAATCTTCTAAATTATTCCTTTTATGATCGTAGATATAGTAGCATAGGCGGTAAAATATTGAAATGAATTATAACAATAATAAAAAGCTCTGTAGAAACTCTACAGAGCACTGTCAGCTTGAATCTAACTTTTCTACCTATGTCACTGAATAAAATGCTAATCCGATACTTGAAAAGATAAGCAACAGTATGGTAATAAAAACCGCAGATCCTATATACTTATTCTTTCTAGACTTACCCGTAATTGATATTCCTCTTTTTCCAATAAGAGAATATAAAATGAATCCCAATATGGGAGTGGTCGCAATCATTAAGAATACCCAAATCCAAGGATTTATTCCTCGATACAAACAATCGTTGTAGAGCCATAGACATGATAGCGTTATAGTCAATAAAGCAAATACAACCACTAATACAACTAATGGAATCATAACGTTCTTCCTCCTTTCCTATTTGATTTAGACTTCTCATGTCCAAAAAAAGAAATGGATACAGTTTGCATAATGAAAGCCCGCGCAATGGCGACTCTTTGCCCCCCCCTATTTCACTTTTCTTTTGTACTTTGGAATATTCATGCCCTTGATAACCTACATTGAAATCATAAACCAAATTTTTTTTGTTTTTTGATGCTCGTTGTAATCTGCACAATACTCGTTGTAATCTGCACAATAAAAAGGCGATTTCTCATTCAATTTTTGAATGGAAAGTCGCCTTTTTGTTGTTTTATGGAATTGGTAGAACTACGATTGAATTAAAATAGCCCTCATCGTACGAAAAGTCTGAGTATCCTTTTAACTTTTTGACTCGTTCATTGATGCTGCTGATTCCAATGCCATACCTATTTTTCCCTTTTTCAGAAATTAATCGCCCATAGGAGAAATCCACATTCACATGATTCGACGAATTTACAATGATTATGAATAATTTACCCTCACTAAACTTTATTTTGATTTCAATTTCCTTTTTTATTTCTTCTGTTAATCTAAGTACTGCTTCAACGGCATTATCTAAAAGATTCCCTAATATGGCCGCTAGGTCAATGGTATATTCTATAAATAAGTCATGAGGAACTTGGAGATCTAAAGTGCATTCTATATTATACTTTTTGGTTTGTTCTAGCTTACTATTAAGAATGGCATCGATGGGTATACACCCGGTTAATAATCTATATGAGAATACATTGGTTTTCAATAACTCCTGTAGCTCCTCTTTTACCTCGTCTGTTTTTTTCCTCTCCAATCCATAGGCTATATTTAATAAAATATTTTTCAGATCATGTTTTAGCTTAGACATTTCTCTTTGATTCTCTAAGCTCTCTTCGTAATATTTATTTTGTGTCTCCATTATGGAGTACTTATGTATAAGAAAATTTTTCCCTTCTAAACTATTGTAAATCAGCATAATGCACACATTCACAATTAACAAAAAAACACATGGAACGAATTGATTGATATCTTTATACTGAAAAATCCAATATATACTCATTAATGATAGACAAGGCACAATACTTAATAACAAACATTCCTTATTACTTAATCCGATCTCATTATCAGATCTAAAATAGAGTAACAGCTTTGCCGACAACATCACAATTAACAACGATAAAAAGTTTGCACTAAAATATACGACTAGCATAATGAATAACTGACCTTCAAATTTTTGATCATAATTATATGTAATAATAGACAACGCCAAGTCTGCAAGTGTAGTGATCAGCGTAAAAAAGATAATGTGGTAGATCCTTTGAGCCATTGATCCGTAGAACGAATACAGTATACAGATACTCAAAAGAACAACAAATAAAAACAACTTAACCATAGAGTTTGTATCACTAGACAATAATTTTATTACTCCCATAGCGAGAAATGTTAAGGAATAAAATTTATACTTTGAAATTCTGAGGTTAAGAAATCCATTGAAATAAATAGAGATCGATGTTACCTGAACAAGCGTATAGAGAATAGCTAGAACTGCAATGCTAATAACCTCAATATTTCTCAATAGCCAATCCTCCTTTTTATGAAGTTGTTATAAGCATCTTTAACTACCTTTCTCTGACCTCTACTAATTGCTAAATTTTCTTTATTGGTGAGAATAATATCGGTTCCCGAAACAATATGGACATAATTTAGATTTAAAATGGTGCCTTGATTTACTTTTATAAAGGACAAGGGATCAAGCATTTCTTCAATCTCTTTTATCGTGCCATAGAATGAGAATTCGTCATCAACGGTTACAACATGTATAATCCTACCTTTCTCAGATGAAATGGATAGAATCGTCTCACTTTTGATTTGATAGTTAAGATTTTGAGTTTTGAAGAATAAGTACTGGTTATTCCTTCTAACCTCATCAATGGCGTGAAGTAAAACTTTACTTATTTGCTCTTCTTGTATTGGTTTTAGTATGTATCGAAAAGGAGAAACTTCAAAGCTTTCCATGGTGTAATTGTCATAGCTGGTGACGTAAATGATAATCATATTTTTATCTATTTTTCTAATTTCCCTAGCGACTTCGATTCCATTTAAAAATTCCATTTCAATATCTAAGAATAATATTTGATACTCTTCGTTTCTAGCTTTCAAAGCATTCAACAATGATTTTCCGGATTCATAAATATCTATATCTAGCTCTATGTTTTGATACAAACCTGCACTATCCATAATAATCTTCTCTAACTTGGAACTATGTAATTGCTCGTCATCACAAATGCAGATTCTAATCATTCCTCTAAACTCCCTTTTTAAATAAACATATTATTTTGAAAATAATACCTTATTAGTAATAATTCAATAAAGAAGATCAGTAGTCCTTGTAAATAAAAAAGACGACCGAAGTCGTCTAGTAAATGCTTATTAATTGATTTCATAGCCAACAGTAAATCTAGAACCGCACAACTCATAGCCGATCTGAGTATATAGCCTAATCGCTTTCTTATTATCACCATGCGTGCCTAATGTGGCGATTGTTTTGCCCTGCTGCTGTAGATAGTTCAGTGCGGTGCAGATGATGTTACGGGCGACACCCTTTTTCTGCCATTCCAATGGCTTGTCGCAAAGTCATAAGGCCCACATTTACAAGCCCAATCGCCAAAACCGTTGTCCCCGTTGAAGATTGTATCAATACAGTTACGCTAATCCCGACAAGAACACCCAAAATCGGGTTAGATGTATACCTCTCGAGCAGGCCACGCATTTTATCCCCAGCGGATTTCTGAAGCCCATCTGACATGTATTTAATACCAAACAGAAAAATCCCAAGTCCACCAACAAACTTAAATATTAAATCCTGCCAATCCAATATATAAGCCTCCTCTAGTTGTTTATTCTATTTTGACCCATTTGGTTTAACATAGTTGGCTACAAGATATAGCATGATCTAATTTCGGAATGGCTAACCCGGGTCTTCATATAAATAAAACTTTTCAAATATAGTAAGGATTTAAAAAAATCCAAAAAAAATAAGCCGATTCATTCTGCAAAGCTGCTTTAATGCATTCATGGACGCAATATCTATTATTGTGATAATATGTATGGGAATTCACATTATTTCTCTTAGAGGTATCAATTATGATAATAATGCACAATTTGTCTGCTCTAAATGCAAATAACTTGTTACGGAAAAATGCTAAAGCTGGTTCTAGTAGTATGGAAAATCTATCATCAGGCTTACGCATCAATAAAGCTTCTGATGATGCTGCAGGATTGTCAATATCTGAAAAAATGAGGGGACAAATTAGAGGACTGGATCAGGCATCCAGAAATATACAGGACGGCGCTTCACTCCTTCAAACAGCAGAGGGCGGCCTACAAGAGATAAATGATATATTACAAAGACAAAGGGAATTGATTATTCAGGGTCTAAATGATACGAATACGGATAACGACAGGCAACAGATTGAGGCTGAAATACAACAACTTACCCAAGAAATAGACAGCCTTTCAAGGAGAACAGAATTTAATTCAATTAACTTATTGGCTAGAGATGATTATAAGATACTTGCTGATCGATCGAGCAGTAATACAGCCTATACTATCAGTGACCCGCCACCAACTACTAGAGTAACTAACAGTATAGTCTACAAACCTCAAGGAACATCAGCAGAAACAAGACATGTAATTAGTAGTTCAGATACATCAGTAACGACCAATACATATTCAAATACCAATAATATTTCTCCAATCGCCTCTCCAGATGGAAGAGCAGGCTATAATGAATATAATATTGATATTCAAACAACAACTAAGACGGACACAAATAATACTGTTTATGAAACGTTAACAGCATCAAACGATCCACAATATGCTACACCTGCCTACTGGTTCTCTGTTGGAATGAATAAAACCAGTTTTGGACCCAAAGATCTTGGCGATGTATACGGTTCAATGCTCGAAAATATTGAAGTTAATGGAAGTTTAAGACCCATCGAGTATACATCTCGCAGTGGTTCAGGATCAGATCCTGCCTGGGATCATATGTGGTTCTCCGGCACAAACCTATCAATTATGAGACATAGGACTGTACTGGCTGATAACTCCATGGAAATCAAATATGTAATTAATAATATGGATCCAACCGATGCCAATATCAAACTAGATAATATAATCGCCCCTCCAATAAATTCAGTTATCACTGATGCAGGAGGAAATCCGTTAGCTACCGGAAATACCATAATAAATCCACCTTCAGGAAGTTCATTTAACCTAACGGGATCAGATGCCAACGCTGGCTTAAAATTTGACGATTTGCTTGGATTTCTGGCACCTTCAGAGCTTACGATTAATAATCCGGCAGCAGGTCAACCACAAATAAATTTTGATTGGCAACTCACTATCCCCTCTGGTACGAGTGTAACATTGGGCTTCAATTATGGTCCGTTTTCATTAAATCTTGATGTATTTGAACTAACACATGAACTAGTAGAAACTAAGCATATTGAAACAACAGTGAAAACGGATATAAAGGATATTGACTATGTTCCACCAAGGCTCGATATTCAAGCAGGGGCTAACCATAATCAAACAATCATCATCCCCCTGTTCAATGTAACCTCTCAAGGATTGGGCATTGCAAATATGGGAATATTGCCGCCCGGTATACCTGATAAGACATTAGCTCAAATAGATAAAGCCATAGGAAAAGTAATAAACTATAGAGGGATGTATGGTGCATTACAAAACCGTATGGAGCACACATTGAACAATGTGAAAAACTCTGCAGAGAACTTAGCTTCGGCAGAATCACGTATCCGTGATGCGGACATAGCTAAAGAAATGATGAATTTCACAAAAACCAACATATTAACTCAAGCTACCCAAGCAATGCTGGCACAAGCAAATCAGAATCCTCAAGCTGTATTGCAACTCCTAAATTAGTATTAAAATAGACTGCAAACTCAACGTATAGCATATTCGCTTTACAGCAAAAAGCTCAAGCATCGGCAGGTTAGCCGCAGCTTGAGCTTTTATATGTTATAACCATGGATGGTTTTTCCGTTCCTATGCCGATATTATTAATCCCCAATAGTTCTAATAATCGTGTCATACGGATCTAATTCCAAGGTTTGCTGTCCATATTCCGTATGAATCGTAGTTTTTTGAAGCTGATCGCTATTGTTAATGACCACGAGTATTTTGCTTTCTGGATAATAAGCACACTCTGTATATAAGTTGTCCGTAATGTACTTGGTCTCCGTGAACTCATTACCCGCAAAACGAATCAAATTCAGCAGCAATCTTGTATTCTCAAAGCTGAATTGGAAAGATGGAAGGTAGATCCCCTTTCCTTTACCGAAAGCATGGGTGGACAGTGTTATTAGACCATCCGTTTCAGTCACAACCGCTGCTGCTCCATCAGTAAGATAAATGTTATTTTTGGGTGTTATGCTAGCCCCAATAGGTACTACACCAAGCTCATCCTTCACTTCATATGTCCATTTTCCATGCGCTACTCTGGAGCCTGTATCCTCATCTACACCGAGAACATGTGCCATTCTGAAAAAGCTGTCATACCCTTCAAGCGCTGAAGGTTGATTCACGCCTATAAAAGTACCACCTTCATACACCCACTTTGTCAGTAAGTCCACACACTTGTTGTCCCTCCAGCGTTCTCCACCACTCCATGCTGAGCCAGCAGATCCGGCATTGATCACTACATCACAATCTTTTAATATTCCCTGACGGATATCCTCAAAATCAATGAACTGTAATTCAATCGGCAATCCGGATAAAGCCTCGTTGATATGAATCAAATCATGCATATACGTTTCATGGAAATGCCCAGACAAGGTCCACGATCTCAATTTGCCCCAAGCGTGCAGAATGGCTACCTTCGTCTTAATATGATACGGTTTGCCTTTATGATGCAGCTCTTTAATTTCTCTGAATTCACCCGCAATCTTTTCGATATAATCACAAAAATCCGGATAAGGCTCTACAAGATGCAAATATCCACCCAATCCAATTCGATCTATAGGCTCTCTGAGCAGAGCACGCCGAATATTGATCCAATATTTTTTGGCATCTAGTGTAGGGTTCCCTCCCTCCATAAAGGTAGGCAGACCACCTAAACCAACCGGAAACAAGTAGGGATGCAGCCTAATCTCATGGGTATCTACTTTTACACCTGAACACATTCTTGCCTCGAACCCTGAGAACACACATTTAATCATCCCGTCAAAACCAAACTCCTCGAAACGATCATTGTAAGGCTCCATGCCAACCCAACTATCATCATAGAAGACATATGCCAGCTTGTCGTACCCATGCACAATATCAATTAATTTCTTACTAAATTCGATGACAAAATCATTGATAAATGCCATCCAGTCCAGCTTGCGCTGCTGCGCCGGGATATGACTCACACGATATTTTCCACCATTCACAAAATCCTCGGCCGTGAGCGAATACCCATATTTTTGAGCAAACAGATCAAGCGCTCTTGAGCTTACCGTAAAATCATATGAACCCCAGTCCGAGAACAAATGGCGATTGCGCTCATTGCTGCCCCAGATCCAGGCGAAATTATAAAATAGGGACGTAAACCGAACCACCGTTGTTTCCTTATGCTTACGGCACCAATCTTCAAGGAAGTGGAGCAAATACTTTTGCGTTTCAACATAGATGGGATCAATCTGCATTAAATGTTCTTTTTCCCAGTGATTCGTGGTGTGATTGTACATGGAGATCTCTTCCCAAATCCGGTAGACCATGAAGCTGACCGTATATTTGTGCCAAGGCGCAATTCCAGTAATGACTACATTTCCTGATTCCCGTTCATAATTCCACTGTTCTTTTGGAACCTCTTCACCAGTAGTTCGGTCAAAAACCTGCCAGTACTTAAACGCCTCTTTGGAATCATTTACTCGGAATTGCTCAGCGAAAAAGTCCTCCATCAAATAGATGGATAAATAATCTTCGACCGCTACCTTCGGATTAGTAATTAAAAAGCTTTGCTGTAGCTTATCAGGGTTTTGAGATGCCCATTCATTATGATCTCTGATGATACAGATTGTAGAATAAATGCCGTATCCTGCGTTGATAATCTCATCGGACAACTGTGTACCGTCACTGTCACGGATGACATCGGCACCCCACCGTTCAGCTAACTCTAAGGTCAGTGCCTCATAACCGGATTCGCCCGGTAGTGTAAAGGCCCCCGTTGTTTGCTTGGACAACTTGGATCCCTCCTATTTGAGCATATCGGACAGAAACGAGAGTGCTAAGCCTTGGCCCCAGCCTTGAATCCAGTCTTTTGGAATATTGCGATAGCCTTCCCGGTCTTTCATAACCGCTGTTCCACCCGATACACCCAGTACTCGTCCATCCTCGCTGATATTGCTTAGAACACCCTTCAGGGCCTTTTGCACATACTTGGTATGCAGCGGATTGCCGTTATTGATCATTGCAGCCGCTATCCCGCAAGAGGCAGATACTTCTTCATAAGATTCTTCGTCATCAAGCACTGTCCGCCACAGGCCGTTCTCCGTTTGCAAAAGCTTGAGTGCCGCCAATTGATCGCGCAGCGAACACTCCACGTCCATACACGCCGGATACAAATACCATTCTTTCAAAAGCTTTTTGACTTGCGACATGGTATATGCGCCCCAAGCATTTGCTCTGCCCCAATATAGTCCGGACATATGATCCTGCTTCACATTATTGTAGCCATGGTACCAGAGGCCGCTGCTAGGGTCTTGCAGGTATTTGATATGCCAGTAATATTGATTCAGGGCATCCTGGATCATTTCCTGATCGTTTAATTTACTTCCTACGCGTAGCAGAAAAAACGCCGCCATAAACAATGTATCTGCCCATGCCTGCTCTGGAAAATCATTAGAGACGGATACGGTATGCTGCAGCACATGATCTCCGAATCTAAGCGCATGGTTCTGCAGATAATCCACCTTGCTCATTACAATATCCCAATATTTCTGATTGCCTGTTTCTTCATACAAGGTGATCAGCATATGCCCCATGGCACAGGTGTTTACCGTCCAGTCCGGCAGGCCCAGCTCGATATATTCATCTGCCCACTGGACAAGCATATCCAAATACTCTTTATTGCCTGTCGTTTTATAAGCTCTGGTTACCCCATAATAAGCCACACCACAAGGCCAGTCCCATGTTAAATCCATCGTCATTGTTTTTCTAACGACTTTGTCGATAACGCTTAGAATCTCTTCTCTGTCATAAGTTAATTGAAGCATCTTGATTCTCCTCTCTTTCGCACACGCCCCCATTGGCGCTGAGAGCTGTCCGTCCTATGTAAACGCTTTACTAACTCCATTGTAAGGAGTAAAATGGTCTGATTCTAAGCATATTCATAACTAAACTATGCAATTTCGACCATTAAGAGTACAGGGTCAGTCGCAATTCCGGGGAATGTTGGACTTCCGGCCGCTGTTGTCGTAAGAATTTCTTGATTTGTACCGCTATTAGCGGTTGAAATCCGGAGACAAAGGCGGGCGCTACGCTCCTACAGTTCCAAACTTCTCCTCCGCCACTTTTTTCCCTTTCCTCAAGTTGTAAAGTACATCTATATTGTTGAACTTGAAATCACTTTAACCTATAATCTACTCAACCTACGTAATAAGAATGGGAGTATTGAGAATATGCCCAGAAAAAAGAAGCCCGTCATTGAATACCGCCACTACAGCTTGCCGATAAACTTTCCTATTTTACTGCTAAGCGGTGAACGTTGGAAGATTTCCGATATCAAAAGTGAACATCTCCATTTCCATAACCATTTAGAGATTGGCATTTGTCATTCGGATAGCGGCATCATGGAGATCAAAGGTGAATCCGTACCCTTTAAAGCCGGAGATGTGACCTTCATCCCTAGGTATCTGCCTCATACCACGTATAGTTCGCCAAATGAAGCTAGTCTTTGGTCTTATATCTTTTTTTCACCTGAGGAGCTCTTTCAGCATTCATTCAAAAGCGCTTATAGTGACTTCGAGCCAAATTTATGGGCGATCAAGGGAATGAATTGTATTTTGAACAAGGAGGAACATCCCAAGGTCTATACCCTTGCGACATCGGTCGTAGAGGAATTGAAGCAAAAAAATAATTTCTATCAGGAAAGCGCCTACGGCTTATTGTTATCCCTTTATATAGAACTGCTTAGAATTCATTCCCGGAATAAACCCTTAGTAGAGCAAGAAACAGACCATAACCTGAAAGGTGATTTTGTCATCTCTCCAGTTCTGGAATACATCACCAAAAACTATATGATACCTATTACCATCAATGACCTAGCTGATCTGTGCCATCTAAGCACCACTCATTTTCGCAGAAAATTCCATGAGATCATGGGGACCGCACCTCTAGATTTCCTAAACAGCACCCGCATTGAAGAGGCCTGCAAGCAGTTAAAAAGCACGGATGCTTCCATCCTCTCCATCTCTGAACGAGTCGGTTTTCAGTCTATTTCCAGCTTCAACCGATGTTTCTCCAAGCTTATGGGCGAATCTCCCAAACAATGGCGTAAAGCCGCACATTCCGAAACCCAATCTGCAAAAGCATCTATATTAGAGTTTACGGGGTGGGTATAGGGAAAGGGAGTCCCTGTTTACTTCATTTCACAAAATCTATTTAACACATGAATGATTTGCTCCTTGCTCATAGGGGCGTCGTGCCCTGGGATATACGTAGTAAATGAAAGATTTTTTAAAAACTCAACATATTCCTTCATTTTTATGGGATCAATCTTACCTTCTCCATGATAATAATCTCCACTATGTGCATCACCTGCAAATAAAACCTCCGCTTCTTTAACATATACAACACAAGAGTCTGCTTCATGCGGCCCTCCTACCTTGAGGATTTGGCAAGTGATGCCCCCTAAATCCAATGTTAAAGAATCCTCGAAAATAATCGATCCTGTGCTGACCGAAATCTTATCGAACGTATCGTATTCTTTTTTCATACAGTTATAGGCGAATTCTATTTCTTCTTTTGTCCCTAGACGTTTTATAACGGACTCTTCATCCCATTTCCACGCTTTCAATCGCTTTAGTACCTCATTCGTTGCTGAAGATACTATGGTTTCCCCCTCAAAAGCATGCATACCAAAGGTATGATCCCAATGCCAGTGCGTAATCAAAGCATATTTGGGACGTGGTAGATTGTGATCATCCAAACCCGTTATAAAGGCATCAAAATGCGATTTTGAATTGCCACAATCAATCATAATTGAAAAGTTCTCACCTACAACATATCCCAAAACAGGTCTGTCTGTTTCTCTAACATTTTCTAAATAATAAATCGATTCATTTATTTTTTTTAGTTCCATAAGATTGTTTTCTCTCCTTTAGATCAACGGGTCATTTTGTAATTTAATAATGAATCCGGATAGCTCGTTGAGCAAGGGAGAGTTTAATTTTAGGCGTTCTCACCAAGAGCACAAGTCAATCCAACTCCAAAAAAAAGAGAGTCCCCCGGTAGCCACTTTTTTATGGCTACTGGGAGACTCCCTCACAATTAAGTTTTTGCTATAAGGTTATTTCGAATTCTTCATAGTTGTCGAACGAACTTGGAATGCTCCGTTTTTGTAAGCAAGAACAGAGGTTTCTACGCCTTTAATTACGGAAGTAGCTTCACCACGAATCGTTTTTGATGCAACAATCTCATAGACTCCGTTTTTATCTACATCAGAAGCCTTCATTGTATTGTAGAGCGAACGTTTGCCATTCACTTTCACGTATTCGTTTAGAAGAACTTTAACACCACTGTCTTTGAAGGATACTACGTAAGCATTGGTGCTACCGCTGTTACCGCCAGAGTATACAGTAATCATGACATCTTTAGATTTATCACCATTGAAATCGCCAACGAAGTTGATCTTTGGTTGGTAACCCGAGAAGTCTTTGATATTACTGTTGATCACTTTTTTAGTCTTACCTTCTAGAACGACGATATTGATATCTGTAACCAGATCACCATTAGCGGCATCCTTGTTACCAATCAGTAAGACATTATCCGCAACACCATTACCAGTTACATCCACTTGTTGTTTCGCAAGCAGAATTGTTTTTGCTGTTGTTGGAATTCCCTTAAGCTCAAAACGTTTGCCAACGGTGTAATCACTTGTTGTAGTTGTAGCTGGTGTAGTCACTGATTTGCTATCGGATTTAATGGTTTCTGTACCCACAACCTTGAAAGCACCGTCTTTAAAAGTAAACGTTGTTTTTTCCTCACCTAGAACTATAGCTTCAGCATCACCGCGAATTTTTCTAGTTCCCACCAGATCATATACACCATCTTTATTAAGATCCACTTGCTCTAAAGTGTTGAAAAATGCTGGTTTACCATCCACAACAGGTTTTACACTCAAAAGCGGTTGTACCTTATCACCTGTGAAAGACAATATGTAAGCATCTGTTGTACCATTGTTACCACCGGAGAATGCTGTAAACATTACATCATTTGCTTTGTCACCGTTGAAATCACCAATCCATTGAATTTCTGGTTTAAAGCCATCGAAACCGCTGATTTTTGCATCCTTCAATGTATTTGTTTTGCCATCGACAACAACCAGGTTGATGTTGCTTACATAACCAAGTTCATCTGCTTTGTCACCGATCAGATAGATTTTATCTTGGACACCGTCTTTATTAACATCGTTAACTTGTTTTCTGATAAGAACAGTCTTATCTGTTGTGTTAACACCTTGCAATGCGAAAGGTTGGCCAACAGTCAGTTCTCCAAGTGCAGGTTGTTTAAATGGATCTTCTTTAGTAGTTTCTGTTTTGCTAACTTGGAATTCGCCGTTTTTGTACGTAAACCATACTTTTTCATAGCCTGTTACCACGGAAGTAGCTTCACCATGGAGGATTCTGATTCCAAGCAGTTCGTTCACGCCATCATTTTCCACATCGACTGCTTCTAATGTTCTGAATAATGCCCGTTCGCCTTTCACCTTCAAATCCCCGCCCAGAATAATAGAAGGGGTATCATTCTTGAAAGTTACGATTCTAGCATTGGTAGAACCTTGGTTGCCACCGGAGTACGCAGTAATCATCACATCAAGTGCATGGTCATTATTGAAATCACTCACATAGCTGATTTTCGCGTTCAAACCACCAAAGTCTTTAATCCCTGCGTTTAACACTTTGTTTGTTTTGCCGTTTACAACGATGAGATTAATGTTGTCGAAATCAGGAGATTCATTTTTGTCGCCAATGAGATATAAAGTGTCCTTCACGCCATCCAAATCAAGATCAACCGTGCTTGTTGCTATCAATACTGTATTGGCGTTCGTTTTAACACCAGCTAGTGTAAATTTTTGTCCAACTTGATTAGTGGATGTTGCTACGGTTGAACTGGTTGGCGTTGTGACAGGATTGGCCATTGCTTGAGATGAGAAAGATGCGACTGCTGCTACACATAATGCAACGGATAATGTTTTCTTAATTTTCATTTTCATTGTGTTTCCTCCGATGGTTTATAAAGGTTGGTGTCGAATACAATCTCATTATATTCCTAGAAACATAGGACAGAGTGACGTTAAGGTAACATTATCCTATTGAAATAAAACAATAACTAAATAAAATATCCAAATCAGAGGAACTTCAAGCACTAAATAATGCCAATTTCTTTGGGGGATAGCGGTCGCAAAATCAATAGAAACGCTTTCATCGGCTATACTATGGGATTTGAGCTACCCTACTTTTTTTTAATAGTTTGATAACAATTCTGTAAAATCAGTTTGATCCAATTAAAGTACAAACCTATTCGACGGCTACAACAGTTACAACTCCTCCGACAAGACGATCTCTTCTCCTTGTTCTTGTCTGATTCTAATATTTTCTTTTCCCCAAGAACACATAACGTCAACGATCTTAATGGCTGTAACGCCATATTCCGTAAGGCTATATTCGACTTTTGGTGGCATCTGCTGGTAAACGAATCTTTTGACAAGTCCATCCCTCTCAAGTTCACGAAGCTGCTGGATTAGAACCTTTTGTGAGATACCCTGAATATTGCGCTGCAATTCACTTGTTCTTTTGGCATCGGACATCAATAAGCAGATGATCAAAGCTTTCCACTTTCCACCGATGATTTCTAGTGTTGCCTCTATCCCTAGATTATATTGTTTCATAGAATAACACCTCGTTCATACAGATCTAATTAAACTTACCCAAAACTTCATTTTGCATATATTTTTTTGTGAGTCTAGTACGCACTTCAAAGTAACCATCTTACTTTATTGTGTGTATTTTCTTTTATTAAAACCTGCAGGATAATGATGATATTCATAAAAATAAGGCACAGCATTTTGAAGAAATACGCTTAATATAGGCCTGGAATGGAGATTCATTATGAAAACACTGGTGATTGTTGCATATCCCAACCTTGAGAATTCGAGGGTCAATCAACGCTGGAAAGAAGAGCTACTGCAATATCCAAACGATATTACCATTCATGAGATTTATAAAGAGTATCCTGACTGGAACATTGATATTCCTAGAGAGCAAAATCTAATGGAAGCCTATGACCATGTGATCTTTCAATTCCCTTTGTATTGGTATAGTTATCCGCCTCTATTGAAAAAATGGTTTGACGATGTGCTCGCTTACGGATGGGCTTATGGATCAAGCGGCGACAAGCTTAACGGGAAAAAGTTAGGGCTTGCTATATCCATAGGCGATAAAAAAGAAAATTATCAACCTGAGGGCTCTGTTTCTTTTACCGTAGACGAAGTAATTGCACCCTTTAAAGCCAGTGCCAAACATGTAGGTGCAGAAGCTCTACCGTATTTTGCTGTTTTTGGAGCTTCATTTCAAGCCAGCGATGAAGAAATTAATACTAGTGCAAAAGAATATATCAACTATATCTTTAAGTACCATATTTGATACAAAAAGGGCTATCCCAAGTCTTGATCAAAGACTTTAAGGATAGCCCGCTATTAAAAAATCTAAAGCGTTTCTGTAGTGAGTGTAAATCCTTCGATCACAGCATCTTCGTCAACCTCAATCAGGATGCAGCGTCTACCTTGATAATTCACTTGCTTCACATATTTCAAATCCTGTGGGCTGACCGAAATCGTAGCTACCTTTGTTTCGATCTTTATCGATTTTGTAGTGAATTTTGGCATCACGCTACTTGCCTTCATCTCATAGTGCTTATCGTCTACGATGGTTTCAAACGCACGTTCCACTTTTTCTATCGTCACGTCTTCAACGCCGCTTACCTTCAGCACACGTTCTACATCTCTATAGTCGAGCTTAGGAGGTTCTTCTTCATCTTGATTGGTTTCGATGACCTGATGGATTTCCTCGTACAACTGAGCAATGGTGGTCGCGTCAAGTTGTTCGCCCGCCACTTCCTTCACAATGTCTTCGAAAATAGCTCTCTCTTCCAGTGCCGTCACGGATCTTTCGGCGTTCAAGACCTGCTCGATGAAATGCGGATCTGGAAAGTTCGATTTTCCCGTACAATATAGAATGCGGTTCACATCGGAATAATTATCCGTCACGCTTGGGTAAAAGAAGCCCTGCTCCGGCGTACTTAACTTGACGATCGGATCTACAATGACATTGTACTTAAATTCCCTTTCCACATAATCAAATAAGAGAGCTTTCCGTTGCTTCTCCGTGGAATTCACGCTGCATAGAATAAACGGATGCGCGAACATTTCATTTTTCTCACTTTCCTCGGCTTCATCGTTTCTATCTTTGGTCGGGCGGTAATACTGTCCGCGAACGAAAGTGATCACCGTATCGCGTTCATAATGGGTATCCGCCATCATTCTGTCCACCAACAGCAGCATCAGGTCCTGCCATTCATCTGGATCCCCTGTCACCAAAGCTTGGTGAAGCATCACCTGCGCTGGCTCCTCCGCTTCCGCCTGAAACTTCAACTCGAACAATTTCTGATCCAGTTCGCCGGTCAAGAGCTTTTTGAAATTGCCCATATACAGCTCCTGCTTCTCTCTGTCCACCATTCCAAACGGCAGGCGCTCCCAATGATAGATCTCGTTGCTTTCCTTCATAATATACACGTTGAGAATATCGTAAATATTCATTAAATCGTGATCCAGCTTAAATTGCTTGCGTATATGCGCGACTTCTTTCTTTATCATGATTCGTTAGACAACTCCTAGGAAGATAAATTGGTCTTATCAGTATAAAGGATAAAAAAAACCTTCGCTATACTAGTTGAACTTAAGATTTTTCTATTAAGGTAAGTGCGTGACTGCGGTGAATGTTTGGACTTTCCCTCCATACATGCTCGTTCTAATCAATTTATCGCATGCTCTAATGCATAGTCTTCAAGCGGAATATCTACCTGTTGATTCATGGCCAGCTTGGCTAGCTGTTCACCAAGAAAGGGTCCCATCGTTAATCCGGATGAACCTAGTCCATTAGCAACAATTAGTTTATTCCATCCTTGAACCCTGCCCAACACGGGCAGAAAATCTGCTGTAAATGGACGGAACCCTACTCTTATTTCATTTAGGCTACAATCTGCAAGACCGGAAGCCGTTTGAAGACCTTTATTTAGAATTTCTTGCATTCCTCCTGCGGTTACAGCAGTATCATAACCTACGACATCATTTTCGTGAGTAGCACCTACCACGATATTTTGATCCGCAAATGCAAGTATATATTGATCTGTAGGCGGCATTACCACAGGCCATTGCCCTGTACTCGCTTGTTGAGCAAGCTTCAAGTGCATAATTTGAGCCTTCTGATAACGCACCTGAAGCATGATCCCAAGCGGATGAAGCAAAGCGTTAGACCAAGCCCCTGCACACACAATCACTTCATCCGCTGTGAATGTCTGTTCTCCTACGCGAACCCCTTTAATTTCATGATCATCATGCTCAAGAATTGCATCTCCCTCAATCATTTGCGCACCGTTACGTTGTGCCGCCCTTAGCAAAGCATCACGTAATTCACGTCCATCCACTCTTGCTGCACCCGATACATGAAGCGCATGATAACCTTCCGATAATAATGGAAACTTCTCTTGTGCTTCAAGATCCGTCAGCATCGTAAGCTCACCTATTTCAGGGGCGTCCTCTCTACGAAGCTCCGCTCTTTCTTTCATCGCGAGTAATTTTTTCAGATCATCATGGATACATATCGCTCCAACTTTTGCGTATCCACTCTCGGTTTCTCCTGCCTCTTCCAACTCTTGAATAAGTGCTGGATAAAAGCTTGCTCCCGCCTTAGCAAGACGATACCATGCTTTGTTTCTGCGTTGAGACAACCATGGACAAATAATCCCTGCTGCTGCATCTGTTGCTTGTCCAACATCTTTACGATCTATAATGATGACCTCAGCACCTAACTTGCTTAACTGATAAGCTGCTGAAGCCCCTAATATCCCTGCACCAATTACAATAACCTTGTTCATGTCCGAAGTCCCTTCAGTTATTCATTTTTTTAATCATTCACTACTTATCCATTGTATCTTAAATTTGACATTTATAATGAATTATCGTACTATAAACCTCACTCAGTTAAAAGTACTTTAATTAGAGTACTAAAATAAAAGTGTTATTGAGAAGAAAGAAGGTATACAGTTGAAGTTTTCACAGTTTTTGAAGTCCAAAGGGGCCATTGGTTCTATTTTTATGGGTGTGTTCTATGCCATTGCGATGCTTGGTATTTTCTTACCAGGGTATACAGCACTTCCAGGGAACATGGATGATTTAAAAATTGCTATCGTCAACGATGATGCAGGTAAATATGGGGCTCAGATTTCGAGTCAGTTTTCGGAGAGCTTACCATTCAAAACGATAAAAACCGATGTATCGAATAAAAAGGCGATGGATGAATTAGAGCATAATAAGTTAGCTCTAGTTGTCCATATTCCAGAAGAATTTTCCGCCAACGTTCAAAGCGGTAAGGTATCCGCAAGTATTGATTTCACAGTCAACGAAGCCTCTGCCACCATGGTATCTTCAGCCATGTCTTCCGTTGTAGGAGAAATTAACAAACAATTAAGCGCGAACTTCTCAGAGCAAACCGCAAAAGGTGTGTTAATGAACTTTAACGTACCAGAAGAACAAGCCACCGCAATGGCTACACAAATTGAGAATAGTTATGTCGGGAATTATGTTGTCATCAATGATGTTCCGGACGGCATGCACAACAACATGCTACCTATGTTCTTAACTATGGCTGGTTATGTTGGGGCAATGATTGCCTCCATGCAATTAGTTGCTTCTTTTAAAGCGAACCGCGGGAAAGCAAGCAAGACAAAACTGTTTATGTTCGTTCAATTAACAGCTTTATTAATCGCTGTATTATCAACAGTCGTTGCTTTAGCCATTGCATTCTCTATTGCAGATGTAGACCTATCCTTACTGTTACCAGTTGCTGCTCAGCAAATTCTAATGTATATGGCTGCATTTAACGTGTGTGCGATTATGGTCTTCCTAGTTGGCGAAGGCGGTATGGTCTTAAATATTCCAATCCTGCTCATGCAAACCATCGCCAATGGTGCTACCATGCCTCGTGATATGATGTATACACCATACGATTGGTTCGGCCGCATCACACCGATGTATTATTCTGTACAAGCTTATTTGGCACAAATGTTTGGTTCCATCAGTCCAGCACCCTTCTTATGGGGATTAGCAGGCGTATTTGCCGGGGCTATGATGATTAACATTGTAATCGTCCGGTTTGTTCATAAACCTGTACCTCTGACTAAAGAAGCTATACTGCCCGTTGAAGTTAAAAATACAGCTGAAATAACCGCCTAGGTTTGGTAAGATAGAGTTTAGCCAACAATTAGGAGTGGGTTCTGTGATGTCAATTCAAATTTATATCTTAAGTAAGTTAATGGATGAAAATAATTATCCTTATAAATTAAAAAAAGAACTATCCACCCCTATTCCATTTGATAAATTGCTAAATCTATCTGAAAGCAAACTATATTATCATTTTGAATCCCTTTCGAAACAGGGCTTAGTTGAACAGGTAGAGATTATCAAAGAAGAACATCGCCCAGACAAGCAGGTGTTTTCCATTACTGATAAAGGGCGCAATCAGCTCCCGCTCAAAATTTATAAGGTAATAGAAGATGCAGAATCTATTTCAGATATGATTGTCGCTCTTGTGAATCTTCGTTTTGTAGAGACTGATAAAGTGATCCCGATTATCGAGAAGAAAATTGAACAGTCACTTATAAAAAAAGATCAATTAAATCAAATTTACCATCAAATAGATGTAGTTAGCTCCACTCGTGAAGTCGTAGATTTCATGGAAAGCTACTACGTTTCTCAACTAGAGCAATCTATTCACTGGTGGAAAGAGCTTTTAGAAAAGCTGAAAACGAAATCTATATAAAAAAGAATGCCTTGGATTATAGCATAATCAAGGCATTCTTTTTTTATATCCAGCACCAATCGCAAAGCTTTTTTCAATTATTCACTTTTAATCAATAAATATAAAAAGTATGGAGCACCGATTAAAGCCAAGATTACTCCTGCTGGTATTTCAGTATTGGCTACTACCATTTTACCAAGCGCATCTGCAATAACAACTAATCCTCCACCTATTAATAGGCATGCGGGAATCATTATTTTGTGACCACGAAAGAGTCGTCTAACTAAATGTGGAACCACTAAACCTACAAATCCAATACTTCCACTAACGGCAACCGCTGGTGCCGCCAATAATACACTACACACTAAAAACCAAACGCGATATTTATTTAAAGATACCCCTAAACTAATGACTACAGGATCGTTAAGCCTTAGCACATCCAATATAAGATGGCTCCGAATTAATAAAGGCACAATAATAAGTAACCAAGGTAGCATAGCATATACGTGTTTCCAATTACTATTCCCAATGTTTCCTGCCAGCCACACCTTGATCATTTGATATTGCGAAGGATCTAATACGAAGGTTAGCACAATTAAACAGGCACTAATCGCAGCCGCAATAGCAATACCTGTGTAAATTAATCGTATGGGAATAATGCCCTGATTGCGATCATAGGAAAGCAAAAATAACAGGGCCACAACAATAAAACCGCCCAATAGGGCATAGAATGGCTGAACATAAGTATGTAGGCCAGTAGAGCTATTTTGTAACAGCAAAAATAACATCATGGATAATCCAGCTCCAGCATTTATCCCGAGTATGCCTGGGTCTGCTAAGGCATTTCGACTAATGGCTTGTAGCAGCATTCCTGCTATCGCCAACGCGCCACCCACTAGAAACCCCAATATCATTCGAGGAATACGAAACTGAAAAAGTACAAGCTCCTGCCTCGATGTTCCATTTCCTAATAGGGTTTGCCATAACTCTTGTAAGCTTAAGCTGCTTTGACCAGTAGATACACTATATATAAAGCCTAGCAGTAAAATGATTGCTATGATTATAAATTTCCATCGCAGCTTCATTATAGTTCCCGCCTTTCTTTACGTGCCAAATATAGAAAGAACGGAACTCCAATAACTGCAATTACAGCACCTACAGGTATTTCATAAGGGGCATTTACGATACGTGCCACTAAATCAGCAAGCACAACAAGGATGGCCCCCAGAACTGCGGATAATGGAATAATATAACGATAATCTACACCCACTATGTAACGTACCAAGTGCGGAGCAATTAAGCCAACAAAGCTTACAGATCCAGCTAAAGCACATGAAATCCCAGCTAACATAAAAGCGGATAAAAGCGCGAGGTTCTTGATAAGCTTAATATTAACGCCTAGACCTTCCGCTGTCTCATCCCCTACAGATAATATGGTAATCGACTTTGAAATTACTATGGCAAGTAATAGAGCAAGGAGCATCCAAGGCAACATTTGCTGTAAATGAGCCATACTAATCCCACTTAAACCTCCTCCATACCAAAAGGCCACCTGCTGTGCCACTGAAAAAAAGATACTTATGCCTTCACTTAAGGCAGTTAGCATAGCAGATATGGCAGCACCCGCCAGTACAAGTCGAATAGGTGTCATTCCTCGTTTACTTAATAAGCCAACACTAAAGACTAAACCCGCTCCCAATCCCGCACCTAGAATACAGAGCCAAAGTGTGCCTGTAAATGTAAGCGTAGGCAGGAAAACCATAGCAATAACTAGCGTGACACCTGCTCCAGCATTTAATCCAAGAATCCCCGAATCCGCTAAAGGATTGCGACTAATCCCTTGAATAATCGCTCCACTTACTGCAAATCCAGCGCCTGTTGCCATAGCGGCAAGTACTCGGGGTAAACGAATCGACTGGATCACCTGATGGGTAGAAGCCTTATCATCAAAAGCAATGATCGACATGAATACATCTGCAAAGGGTATTTTTTTCGCGCCAAGGGCCATAGCAAGCACTAATACGCCTATTAATAGGAGGAGCATGAAGATTAGCAATAATAAAAAGGAAAGCTTTTTTTCTCCTGTTAGAGATGATTTCTGAACATTTGTGACCAATATTTCCAACCCTTTCCCTTCACTTACAAAAAGAGCCAGCCAAGGGCCAGCTCAGATGCAAACGAATATAATTTCTAACGCAAGTCAGAGGATGTTGTAAGCAAAAATTTGACGGCTCGACTAATCGCACCCGAGATTACGCTCACATGCTCCTCTTGCGCAAGCAATGCCCAGCTTACTTCGAAGCTTGGAATGTGTAAGGACATCATGCTGTTACATAGATCCAAGCTATCCTTGACCATATAATCCAGCTCTTCTCCACCGGCAATCATAAGCGTTTTAGGTAAATGACTTAACGTATTGCTGTGTAAATCAGCTTTAAAATTCTCATACTCATTTAATAGTGAATAATCATTCCACCAGATGGAAGCACTACTTGCAATATAATGCGAAAACAAGGTAGGTTGTGTAAACAAGGCATGCAGAACGAATAATCCGCCAAAGGAATGACCAAACAATGCTTGCTTCTGCTCATTTATAACGAACCGCTGGGCAATGGCTGGCATTAACTCTTTTTCAAAAAAAGCAAGCAGCTCATCTGCCCCGCCAAATTCAGGCCAAGGCTCCCCGTTAGGACGTTTCGGTAAATTCGCAAGCTCGGCTGGCATGGTTAAATCATAGGTTCGACGCACTGTATCAAACGCTTCACCCCCAGGATAGCCGATGCCGACAACAATCGCGGGTGGATATCCTTTGGGCTTACGCGTCAGCAATCGGGTGATTTCAGCTGCAGTTTCAAAAAGCCCATTACCATCTAGCACATAGATGACGCCGTAGCCATCTTTTGCAGGCTCATCTAAAGGTTTGGCAATAAAGATTTCATAGTCCTTATGATTAGCTTTACTCGTGATCAGCATCGTTTCATAGTTGGGCTTTACGTACGGTTTGATGATCATGGCTTTAGGAACTTCACGATATCGTCCATCGTCTTTTGATAAGCAATTAATCCGCTGGATCTCCAGTGATCGCCATCCACCTCGAACACTTTACCCGCTTGGACTGCAGGCAGCGCCTTCCATAAAGGACTAGCTTTAATGTCTGCCAGGAAGGCATCCCCGAGACCATCATTATCGTTAATAAAAATGTAATCAGCGTCTAAATCAGACAGCATCTCCAGCGAAATATCCGCAGACATCTCACCTTCTACAAGAGTACTTTGAGCAAAACCTAGCTCACTCAGCACATATCCCCCGTAATGGAAGTTACCCACTAAAAAGATCTTACGGGCATTCGCGTTAATATAAATCGCTTTTTTACCGGCAGAAACGCTAGCTAGCTGTGCTTTAGTCTCTTCTAGCTTTGTATTATAAGCAGCAATAGCTTCTGTTGCTTTATCCTCTAATCCTAGCAATTTCGCAATCGTTTCTGTTGCTTCCACTACGTTACCAAGTGCATTCTTAAACACGTAAGTTGGAGCAATTTGCGAGTAGTTTTCATAAACACCATTTTGTGCATAAAAAGCAGTTGGGAATATAATTAATTCCGGCTCCAAATCCACTACAGATTCTGGAGATGGAATACCATTAGCGAAGCTGATTTCTTTTACACCACTTAACGTATCCTGTAGATATTGCTGCGGTCTTTCACCCGTGGACCATTGCGCTACCGGGGTTACACCAAGCGTAACTAAGTAATCCTCTAGTCCAGGCGCATACACCTTTTGTACAGTTCCGGGAATGTTTACTGTATTGCCTACTTGGTCAGTTACTACAAACGCCTCTCTAGCCGCTACTTCCGTTTCTTTTACAGCTGGTTCCTCCGTTGCGCTCGCTTCGCTAGTTGTTGCTGGAGTATCTGTTGCTTGCTGATTCGCTGTATTATTACTGCCGCAAGCTGTTAGTAGAATGGATAATAAACCAACCATTGCAACATAACTTATTATCTTTGTATTAAACCCCTTCATGATTGACCTTCCCTCTTTCCTGTTTTCTCAATAATAATCATTCTCAGTATTGAGTGTATAAGAGATAGGGCTCATTGACCATGTAACATCTTATGATTCCTCATGTACATTTTCAAGGTATCATCATCACAGCAACTTCTTCTAGCATCCGCTTTAAAGCTACAGGCGAATATTCGAACCAAGGATCAGAATGAATAACATAGATTTGTTGCTGTTTAATAGCCTCTAACTGTTTGAATCCAGCGTCTCTCTGCAAATGATGCCATGTTGCGCGTGACTCATCATCGGGGCATATAATCGTAAACAGCTTATTTACCTCCAACTTACCTAGCTCATCAAAAGTAATCTCGGCATTATACAGACCAGGCTGCTCATAACTAGATACCGCTCCCAAATCTTGAAACAAAAGATGCTCGATGCCTGTATTGCAATAAGCAAAGATTTGCTGCTGATAGATACGTATAACTAGAACTTTAGGTGGTGTAGTGGTCCAGCCTAACTCCCGACGAACGCCTTCCAATCTTGCCCTATACTGTGTGATCCATTGTTTCGCTTCTTCTTGTTTATTTAATCGGGCAGCAAGTTCAGTTAATGCTATTAAGCAATCTTGTTTATCATCCAACCAATAGATTGGAAAATGCTCCTCTATCTGTTTTACCAGCTCTGACGACAAATCTTTTGGAGAAATAAGAAGATCAATTGGCAAATGCAATAGCTCATTTGGGCTGCAATAATTTTTATTTTGCGTCAAAGTTACCTTATGCTTGATTTCTTGCGACCACAAATTATAGTAGTACGGTGTCCATTTTGCACTTAAGGGTGCAGCAAATGGGATGATTCCTGCCGCATGTAAATACCCCATCATATTCCCAGTTACAACACCGATATTAGATTTTTGCTGGCTAGAATACATGGTTGGGGATATCCCTTCGACCTTTTTGAACACTCGGCTAAAATAAAACTCATCACTATATCCAACAGCCTCTGCTACAAACTTCAAGCGAACGTCTTCCTTTTGCAATAATTGTTTAGCCTTTTGAATCCGCAGCTGGGTAACAAACTCCATTGGACTTTGTATATATTCCTGTTTGAACGCTGAGGAAAAATAACTGGAACTAAGACCAGTAAGATCTGCTAAATGAGCCAAAGATAAGGGCTTCGTGAAATTCTTTTCTATGTATTTTCTAACCTCACTTAAATCTGTCTTTTGAGATTGTTTTTGCATTCTGTCACCTCTTTACTGCTTGGATGAATTTTATTAAAATCGCTGATTGATAATTATTCTCAATTATACTTTTGTTTTGGGAAGCTAGCAATGGTTGGAAGTATATAGCCTCGTAACAAAAAAGACGCTCAGGGGAATCCCCTCGCGTCTTCTTTGTGTGTATCTATGGGCATTTCTACCCTAAGTAGACCATCTTATTTTGAATCTACAACCGGAACGGAAGCTGGAGCTGCAACTACTCCTTCATTCTTCTGTAAATTCTCTTTCACTTCTTCAGTCCCTAAGGACTGCACAGGAGCACCGATGCTGAAACTGTCGATGATCTTCCCAAGTGTAGCTTTGTCAAAGTCTTCTTGAGCGTAAAGTTCAATGGTAAAGCCATCTTTTTCCCAAATCACAATTCCATTTGCAAAATAAACCTTAGTCCCGTTAATTACTTCTGTCTTCACTTCTTCTGTAGTGCTGATCCCATTGTCGCCGCCCTTGGAGATTAGGAAATTAACAGCTTTATCCCCGGAGTTATACTGCACTTCAACCATGCTGGTCCCCTGAAGAACAACATTCACAAACTCATAGTCTGCCATCCAGGTTGGTGCCGGGAAGTTCATTCCAAGCTCTGCACGTGCTTCATCCAGGGTCAACTTGGGTGCAACCGGCAATTCAATGGCAACATTCTTCCCGCCTTTCCCCTCTTCAGATGGAGTCATTGACTGTGCAGCCGAAGGGATTTCCTTATCGTATTGCGTGATTTCGAGATTTCCTACTTCAAACTTTGCCATGATTGATTGGAACATATCCTGTGCATAGGAGGTTGCAGAGAATGCTCCACCTAGACAAATTACTGCACTACCAATCACTATTGCATTTCTCCAGCTACTTTTTTTCATCGTTATCCCGTCCTTTTTCTCTGATTTGAGTTCAAGAGCTCCATGGTCCAGCTTGTATACTAAACGGTTATAAATTCTTTCTTTGGCGGCTGTGTTATCCTGTTCAACATTCTCAAGCAGCTCTATGGTTTTGCTGAATTTTGTGAGATCATCATTTTTCTTATTCATGGTTGAATCCTCCTGCTTTTAAGGAAATATGCAGTTTCTTCAGACTTCTATGCAATACGACACCAATATTGGACTCACTGACGCCCATGATCTGTGCGACTTCGGAATTTTTCAGCCCAGCCCCATATTTCATTGCAATGATATTACGTTCCTTCTCACGCAGCTTGGAGAGCGCCTTAAACAGTGCTTGATTATTATCCTCACGAATCGCCAATTCCTCCGGAGACGGCTTGGGAAATATGAGCTCCAGCAAAGAATCTAGTGAGGTGTAGCTTCTTTTCTTCTGCCCCCGGAAGTAATCCGTCACAGCGTTCCTTACAATGGCAAACAACCAAACCTCAAAATTCGATTTTTCTTCTGAAAAGCTGTAATACTTACACATCACCGTCTCAAACACCTGACTACAAATGTCCTCCGACACGTGGTGGTTATTAATACGATAACTAATATATTTGTAAACACGTTTGTAGTACGTATCGTACATCCGGGTAAATTCCTCTTTTGACATCATGGCACCACGTGATCTTTCGATATTCTTGTAACGGTCCGCAGTACCCTGGATAACTTCCATCTTCACCCTCCTTCCACCTCACCTTCATCGAAAAGCTAAACAAATTGCGCAATTTGTTGTGAAGAAACTTACATAAGTTAATACGTAGAAAAGCCCAAACCATTAACAAATCTTTTGATAATTGTGGGATTAAGAAACCATCATACAACTTATAGTTCACCAAATGGAGACGGAGGACCTTTTTCAGCGATCGTTCATGGGGTTAATAATCACAACACAAAAAAACGCCACCCCGAAAGGCTGCGTTAATGTTACTCCCTTACTTACTGCTCCCCTAGCTTAATTAATTATTTTTGCAGGTGCAAGCTTTAGTAATTCTACATTTAGGCGTTGCTCTGCTTCCTCATCAATACGATAACCATCTGCTTCTAACCGTTCTATTTGCCGATCTAAGAAATAAACCGTATTAAAAATCTCAGTAGCACCCAGCACGGATAATACAGGTTTCAATGCATATTCAATAGCTAGAAGATGACCTAACGAACCCCCAATAGCAATAGGTACAATTCGCTTATCAACCAGCGCTTTTTGCGGAAGGAGATCTAAATAGGTTTTTAAAATCCCCGTATAGGAAGCTTTATAGATAGGCGTTAATATGGCAACAATATCTGCTTCTTCCACTAGCGCATTAGCCTCTAGAATCTCCTCGCTGGCAAAATTGGCCGTAAGCAAATCAATTGCAGGTAGCTCATGGACATAGATCGAATGATGCCCAATCCCCTCTTGTTCTAAAAATCTTCCAACCTGCTGATGGATAGCAGTCAACCGGGACTTTCTAGTATTTCCTCCATTAATAATGACTGCTTTGCTCATTACACATTCCCTCCTGTGCTCGCAACGGTTAGTGTTTTTTCAAATGTGGGTACAACAGGTACAGATAGTCCTAAATTTCCTCGAAGCGTGTTACTCTCATATTCAGTGCGGAATAAGCCCCTACGCTGTAGTTCAGGAATTACCAATTCAACAATATCGTTAAAGCCCTCTGGGAAATGGGGAGGCATCACATTAAATCCATCTGCCCCTTCATTTAAGAACCATTCTTCTAATTGATCTACGATTTGTTCAGGGGTTCCAACGATTTCCCGGTGTCCGCGTGCTCCAGCGATCCGTTCATAAATTGCACGTATGGATTGCAGATTTTCACGTTTGGCAATATCACGAATAATGTTGTAGCGGATACGCGGATTGGTCTCATCTTCAATGGAACTGAATTCCGGAAGTGGTTCTTCGACATCATACCCTGACAGATCAATGTTAGTGAAAGCTGACAAATACGATAATCCTACCTCAGGCAAAATGTAGCTGTTTAATTGCTGCTGTTTCAACAAAGCTTCTTCCTCAGTTTTCGCTACAGTAATAAACACACCCGGCATGATCTTCAAGTCCTCCGGCTTACGTCCATATTTATCCAACCGACCCTTTACATCCCGATAAAAGGTTTGCGCTTCTTCAAGGGTTTGCCATGCTGTAAAAATAACTTCCGCGGTCTTCGCCGCCAGTTCTTTTCCAGATTCAGACGACCCGGCTTGTACTATCACTGGATGTCCTTGTGGTGTTGTTGATGAATCAAGTGAACCTTGTACTTTAAACCAGGCTCCTTCATGGTCAACGGGATGTACCTTGTCTACATTTAAATACCGGCCTTTTTCCTTATCGATGACTAGCGCCTCAGACTCAATGGATAACCAGAGCTGTTTGACAACCTCCACAAATTCCTCTGCACGTTCATAGCGTGATGCATGCTGCAAATGTTTATCCTTACCAAACAGGAGAGCTTCCCCCTCATTGGCTGATGTTACTACATTCCAGGCGGCACGCCCCTTGGATAAATGATCAATAGCTGCAAATTTACGCGCTACATGGTATGGATCGTTATAGGTAGTCGTCAAAGTGGCCGTTAACCCAATATTCTTAGTTACCGCTGCGAGTGCCGAAATAATAATAACGGGGTCTAGCTTCAATGATGATTGTGCATTTCCCGAAAGCTTTTGACCCAATACATCTGCAAAAAACACCATGTCGAATTTACCACGCTCAGCCGTTTGTGCAATCTCCGTTAAATACTCCAAATCAAATGCCCGACTTGCCCCTGAAGAAGGATGACGCCAGCTTGCTACATGATGACCAGGTAGATTAATGAATGCCCCGAGTTTCATTTGTTTTTTTGTCATGCTAATCACTCCTATTGTTTATTTTTCAACTTATATAGAAAATTATTTAGCAAAAGGATTAAATTCGTTCGTATATAACTCTTCCGGTTTCACTTGGCCTTCTTTAAGCTCCCCATTTGCCACAAGCCAATCAATCCAAACATCGTATTCCGATGGTGTGATCACACCGCCTTTTTCAGAGATGCCCGTACTCTTCCAAAACTTAAGATTATCTGTGGTTTCCTTGCGTTCACGCTTATTAATAATTTCCTCGAATCGTTTAATTACTTCCTCCCTAGGTGTCGTTCGGGCCCATTCAATCGCCTTAGCCACTCCATCTACAAATTGCCTGACGGTATTAGGATTATCCTTGATATACTGATCTGTGAAAAAGTAATCACCCGCAGTAAACTCTGTCCCAAACACATCAATATCCTTGAAAATTTCTGCGACTCCTCCTGTTGTTAAAGCCCGATCTCGGGCAATCCTGCTTAACATAACCACATCGATCTGATGATTTCGCAGAATCTGTTCTGCACTAGAACTTGGGACTGTAACCAAGGTTACTTGTTCAATTTCTTTTTCGGTCAAGTTGCCTTGGCGTAAATAATCTTTAATGACGAATTCCGAATGAGCACCGAGAATATTCACCCCTACCTTTTTACCAATAAAATCTTTAGCCGACTTTATAGCTCCCCCCTCGAGGGCATATGCACCTACATACGTATTTTTATCACTGCCATAGGAGCCAATGACCGACTTTATTTTTACGTTCTTGGCGTAAGATTTAATAATGGCTCCATTGAATGCTGCACCAAAGTCAATTTGTTTCGTCGCGGTTAATTGAATACTTTCTGGACCACCCACGCTGTCACCAATAGACTCTAACTTCAGATCTCCTAAGTAGCCTAAATCGGCAGCTAGCTCTGGGAAAGAGACACTTCCAGGGGCAGACTGATATTGCAGGATCTGATCTTCTCCACTTTTCGCGGAGGACTTACCCTCTGAGCAGCCAGATAAAATCCCACTAACCAAGCCTACAAGTATAAGCAGTGCTACTGTTTTGTTCATCTCGCTTCTCCTTTTCCAAATGAATTCTATTTTTCTGAGCTACAGTTCCAAACTTCCCCTCCGCCACTCTTCCTTTTTAGATTTTTTAAGTTCAATCAATATATAATTAATTCAATTTGTTTAGTTGGTATTATTCCTAAAAAATATCATTTCAAAATCATCCTTCTATTCATTCACCGGTTGCTTCCATTTAGAAAATTTACGCTCGAGTAAGGTCAAGCCTTGGTTGATTAGCAAGCCCAATAAGGCAATGGTTAATATACCGGCGTACATTTGAGGGATTTGGAAGTTATATTGAGAATAAGTGATTAAATAGCCTAAGCCTTCTTTTGCCCCTACCATTTCTGCAGCAATCAATACTAATATCGCCCCTGTTCCTGCCATCCGAATACCTGTAAAAATAGTTGGCACGGATGCCGGCAAAATCACCTTCAGAAATAATTTGAACGACTTAATATTCATGGATTTAGCCGCTTTAATAAGTAAGGGATCGACGTTACCTACAGCAGCAATCGTGTTTAGAAGAATAGGCCAAGTGCAAGCAAATAAGACGATTGTAATCTTAGAGGTTTCACCAATCCCTAACAGCAGCATAAATACCGGAAGTAAAGCGAGCGCAGCCGTATTTCGGAAGAATTCCAACACTGGATTTAACAGCTCTCGGGCCAATGGATACCAGCCAATCAGTAATCCTAACGGGATCGCAATCAATAAGGCTAATGCAAATCCACTGAACGAACGAATGATACTTGCTAAGAAATGAGTGAAAAGCTCACCTGAAACAATCAAATTCCACAAAGCAGTGATTACCTCAGAAATAGGTGGGAAAAATGCTGCGTCAACTAAGCCCGCCCGTGGTGCGATTTCCCATAGTAAGAACAATAAGACTAAAACAATAGACTGTTTAAACACCTTAAGCACGCCGGAAAAAGAAACAGGATTTCGTTTCTTCAGCTGTAACGTTGAATGAGCAGTCTTTACGGATTCGATGGGAATACCCTCCTTTATCAACTAAATATACGCACCTCTGTATTCAGGTTCATGCAAATAACCCCACACTTCATGACGTGCCTTCACAAAATCAGGATGTGAGCGAATATCCGCATCTTCCAATCGTGATTTTAGCGGAATATCTACAATCTTCCTCACCGTTCCGGGCCCAGGTGTCAAGACGACTACTCGCTCCCCAAGATAAACGGCCTCATCAATACCATGCGTAATAAAAATTATGGTTTTTTGGGTCTTCTGCCAAATTCGTAAAAGCTCACTTTGCAGTGATTCTCTTGTTTGGGCATCCAGTGCGGCAAAAGGCTCATCCATTAACAAGACGTCTGGGTTAAAGGCAAGACTTCTGGCAATGGCTACACGCTGCTTCATCCCCCCGGAAAGCTCATGTGGATAACGATCTCCGAAATTACTAAGCCCAACTAACGAAAGAAAATGCCCAACCTGCTCTCTACGTTCATGCTTAGGAATCCCCTTTGCTTCCAATCCAAATTCAATATTGCTGCGCGCGGTCTTCCACGGAAATAAAGCATACTGCTGAAACACAATGCCCCGATCAAGCCCTGGACCTGTTATGGGGTGACCATCTATTAAAATGCGACCTTGTGTTGGTGATGATAAACCGCTGATCAAATCAAGCAAAGTTGATTTACCACACCCGCTTGGACCTACTATCGTTATAAACTCACCTTTTTTTACGGAAAAATCCAACTCTTTTACCGCTGTAAATTGCCCTGTTGCCTCCTTTTGCTTGGAATCTCGGACACTGAAGGTTTTGGTGACACTCTCAAACCTGATTTTTTCAGAAGCAGCCATGGACTTCACCTCTTTTAGTTATTATTCGGATAAGTAAACAAAAAGGCTCAGGTGACAACGACTAGCGTTTGTCCCCTGAGCCTCTGGTTGAACCAGTCAGCATATTCCGTTTTAAACATTTGAATACTTAAATTTAAGTATTTGTAATTTGTATTAATCTGATGGGATTACTATATTTTAATCCGGTGGGATTGTCAACAATAAATTCAACTATACTTAATTAAACCCAATATTGGCATATTTATTCAACGAATGAAATGCTGCATGATGAATGGTGCTACGGACGAAGCTGTAAGCAAGCTGAACAATGTAATTGCATAGTCGTTCAAAATATGCGCGATACTAGATGCCCAAATATTCTTAGTCTTCATATAAGCCCCTGTAAGAACAAGACGTACAAGGCCAATACCTACAAGTGCTTGTACGAGATTCCAATGATAGGTTGGTAGGTGAATGGCTCCGAAGATCACTGCTGTAACAAGAAATGCAATCCAGATTCCCACTCTGCGAGAAAGCTTGAAATTCACCACACACAATTGCAATATAAACAGGAATGGTAAAATGGTTAACAATTCTTCACCAACAAGTTGAATCCCCATTTTGACAAACATCAATACTTTACCAAGAGAATCAAGTTCTGCAAAGACATTAACTACCGCATCAGCTACAGTATTAACTTTTACTACATAGACTAGAATGAGACCGACAATCGGAGTAGCAATTATATTAAAGATAAAGAACAGCACACCCCACTTAACATCATTCTTTGTAATTTTACGAAACAGGTGATTCGCATGACCCTTAGATGCCCAAATGAATGCAACAAGCGGAATTCCCGTGAACAATATAGGTGCTAAATATTCGTTAACTTTCAATGGGATAAACGGTATTCGAGTGGTCAACGCGATAAATCCCAATACAATCGCTACCATTACAACGAGCCATTTCATAACAGGAATTTGTACAGGTAATTCATTGTAAAACGGGTAATCTAAATTTTCTTTTGCTTTTTTCATGGGTTTCTTCCTCCAAATATCGTACTAAACTCTTGATACCCATAAGTTAAACCACTTATATGAACCTATTGTGAACTGGATGAATATACAGAAACTTTTCAGAAAAAAACCAAAAAAATGCCAATCTCCATTAAGAGTGGCACTTATCTATTCCATTTGATATTCCTTATTTGCCTGTCGCTTTTCGTTCACCAAGCAAAGAGTTTAATTGCTCCAACAAATCCCCGCCACCCGTAAAAGATATGGATCCGATTTTCTCGCATATTCTCTCGAGGAATTCCAGCTCTTTCAGTCGGAACAGCGTCTGATTCTCATCCATTAGCTTTGCGGTGTTAAGCAAGCTTCGGGTTGAGGCCGTTTCTTCACGACGAGTAATTAGATTTGCCTGTGCTCTTTTCTCCGCAAGCAGAACAGTGTTAATTATATCTCTCATTTCCCCTGGCAAAACGACATCCTTAACCCCAGCACTCAGGAAATCTACTCCGAACTCTTCACCCTTCTCACGTAAACGGGATAGGACGAACGACGCAACGTCCTCTTTTCGTTTCAGAAGATCATCCAATTTGAGCGTTCCGACATATTCCCGCAGCATAAGCTGAAGCTGGATATGGATTTGCTCGTCAAATGACTTCATTTTCAGAGCACGTAATGGCGTTACGATCTTGTACTGACAAACGAAGTTAAGCCGCAGCGAAACTTTGTCTTCCGTCATGATCTCTTGGCCGATGAGATCCATTTGTTGTTGTCTTAAATCAATCGTCTTTACCACAGTCGAAACTGGACCTCTCCAGAAGTGGTACTTGCCAGGAGGAAGTTCTCGTTGTAATACATGATCATAAAACAGAAATCCAGATTCGTAGCTCGCAATTTCGTAGGACTGCACACTAGATGTTAGCTTCGCTATAATTGCACGGTTTACCTCGACAGGCAATTCAGGTTGTCTGATATCTGCATGGAAAAAGGTGTGTTCTTTAAGTATATTCCAGAATGCGTAGACACCAGGCTTAAGTAATTGAACAAATTTCCCGTCCTCATAGTACAGAACATACTCGTGATCTTGTACACGTACGATATCGAGCTCACGCACGAGATCTTCATCATGAAGGAATAACTTCATATCTTTTCCTTCCACATTAAATGGTTTAGCGATACTCAACACCACAACGGTGGATTTTGACCACATTGAAAAGTGATAGCTCCCCGGCATCAGCTTTTTCACATAACTTCCTTTATGAAATAGCAAACCACGTTCGTCAGCTTGAATCGTTACTTTGTTCAACATAATGTTTCCCCCTAATTAGTTCGACCATTGGTCTTAGAATCCCACTGAAGTTCTGGCGGAATCTCGTTTTAGCTAAGCGATTTATCTGTTGTTCTCATGGATATTCTCACACTTTAATCTAAGAGAACTTCCTGAAATTTCGCACAAGCGGTATCCACGGATTGCAAAGCCTTACTTCAGTGCACTAAAGCTAGCTGCAAGGGATTCTAGCCTTTGGTCTTTTCTTCAATTTTTCGCTCGATTTGAAGTCGAGTGCTCTACCAGAATCGCGTCCAAGGCGATTGGGGAATTGAACCCCTAATAAGGGATTCCTACCGATCCGATCGTACAGGATACCGTAACATAGCATGCACGGCACTGCGGGATACATCGATATCCGCGCCTCGTTACGACCGTCCAAATAAGAACCAATGTATGATGAAACGCCATTTGGCGTTTACCATCTTGCTAAATGCTGTCTTACAGGTTCTATAATCGCTCATTTCAGCCTTAACGAACATGGTGAAAGTATTACGACTGCATATAAACTTTTCCATTACACCCAAATCCCTCCCCTGTTACAATGGAAGAAGATGCTTCATTTGAACGGAGGATACCTTTGGCTAAGGAAAGCTTTGATAAAGAAATACAGTTTCTGCGAATGCTGGTGCTTACGAGTGGGGCATTCAGCAGACAACAGTTCGCAGACAGATTGGGGATTTCCGTTCACACCTTTGATAAAACGATCCGACGACTCAAACAAGTAGCTAGCTCCACGCACCAGCACTTGGCGGATGAACAGAGCAGGGAATTTTCCGAGACCTTTCGCCTCAGATATTATGACTCCACCGATCCATTACTCTTATTTCTATTCCGCGCCAAATCCGTAAAGGAATCTGAAAGCCAGCGAGTCTCGCTGCTTCTAGGTGCAATGAATGGACAATCCTTGACTGCGAAGGATTTATTGGAGATGTGCTGCAGCAGTCTGCCTTCTGATCTACCTTTACCTGACGAAAAGACCATTCGCTCGGATCTCAAATACTTGGAGGAGGTCGGAGTCATTACAAGAGAGCCGGGATCTCGCCCGTACCGGTATCGAATCCAAGACGACTTGATTCGAAGCTTATTGGATGAAGAGCTTATCGATTTATATGATTTTGTAGATGTGATGGCGAACACTCAAGTCCCTTCCGTTCAAGGATATTTACTGCGTGATGGATTAAAAAAACATCTTCTCCGCAATCAAGTTGAGCGGCATGCCGTTGAACCATTTTTATATAAATATCACTATTACTCGAGGATTTTAGATGAGGCGCATCTGTTTACACTTCTTCATGCCATGCGCCATCGCCGCAAAGTCAGGTTTCTTTATTTCTCACCGAAGTCTGAGAAAAGCTACGCATCCAAAAACACCAATCCCCTGTTTGAACGTGAACCAGAGGGCAAAGCTGAAAAGGTGGTTCCACTTAAAATTGTGTACGATCATCAATATGGAAGATGGTATTTGCTCTCATATGATAGACAGGGTATTCGGAAATACCGGATGGAAGGAATTACGCAAATCGAAGAAGCTGAACCTGTGGATGAGATCTGGTACGACGAAAAGAACAAAGAGCTTGCCGAGAAGATTAGGTACAGCTGGTTGATAGATACTGGCCGGCCGGTGACCGTACGTGTCCGGTTTTTTAATCCGGGAGGTTCGGAACCGAACTTCATCAAGGAACGGGTACTCTTGCAGGGACAATGGGGGGAAATTGTGTTTGAGGATGAACATTCGTTTATTTATGAAATCATCGTAAACGGGGTGACTGAAATTAAGCCATGGCTGCGTAGCTTCGGTTCTAGCTGCGAGGTTCTGGAGCCCGCTTCGTTTCGCCAGGAAATCATTGCTGAATGGAAGGAGATCCAAGCTTACTATGAATCTGTTTGAGAAAATATTCAATCACCAGATCATTTCCCGATTGGAGGACTCCGGTACTTTCATGATCACTACGCACGAACGGGCCTGGCTGAAGACGATGCTGGAGCATCCCTCGGCAGCTGATGCTTTCACTGCGGATACTATGGACAAGCTACGTACTGCCCTTGAGTCGGAACAGGGGATGGATATTTCCAATCATTTGATTGAAAAAGCCCGTACGCTAGAAAAACAGGTCTACCACCCTCTTCTGCGATCTTTGCGCCGGCATATCATGAATAAAACGGGCATTCTTATCACCTACGCGATTAAGGGCGACCGTATTAATAAGGATCATTTGGGGTTTCCGTATAAGCTGGAATACTCCATGGTCAAAAGAGAATGGTATTTGCTCTGGTATCACACTCGGCATCACTCCTTGATGAGTACCCGGCTAAAGAAGATTCAGTCCGTCACATCAGAACCAATCGAACCCTCAGCAGCAAAGAACATTCTAAGGAAGATCGGAAAAACGCTTGAATCGCGCAAAACCGAAGTCATCATTGAAATTGTCCGCGTTTATAACGCAGAGCTATCCCGTATTCTATACGCCTTCTCCAGCTTTGAAAAAAATGTTGAGTATGATACGGAGAAGGATACCTATCGAGTCAGAGTTTCTCTGCTTGGGGATGAGCTCGAGTATTTACTTTCCAAGATACGTTTTCTGGGAAAGCGGGTTTGGGTGGTCGAAGGCGATTATTTGAAAAAGCGGATGCTCGAATCATCGTCAAAAGCTTTAGAGCGTTATGGAATCATACCCAGCGATGAAGAACTATCTTCGTAATCTGAGATAAATAAGAGTCATGTAGTTACCAATCTATGCCTACATGACTCTTTGAATTACCTATTAATAATACTGCTATGAAATCATCAACATAATCTTTTGCCATCTCATAACTCAGTTTCCCGACTCCACCAAGAAGAGCATCACACAATGACTCCTCGTTAGGATATTCTTCATAGAAGATGTTATCTTCGTAAGATTTCAACATTGCAGGACAAGCATCTGTTTGTACTCCAATAATACGGATAGCTGGGTTAATCGCTTTAGCCGCAACCGCGATCCCTGTAATAAGACCTCCACCACCTATCGGAACTACTATGGTATCAATATCTTTATTCTGTTCCACAATTTCAATTGTAACGGTCCCTTGCCCTCCATAGATTTCTGGATCACTATAGTATGCGTCAATATAGGTTAAGCCGCGTTCACTAATATACTTCATACCTAATGAATGAGCCTCATCATAATTTTTACCTAATTGCATTACATCGGCTCCGAAATACTTGATTTTATCTATCTTACTTATGGGAGTACCCAGTGGCACAATTACATTTTTTATTCCTAGGATTGATGCTGTAAAGCTTACGGAGCTTCCAACGCTCAGCTTGTGGCGGTTTGGATTCGGATCTTATAAAGAGAGAAAATAGAGTTTTCAGCATAAGAGAACCTCATATGATCTGATTCTATAATATGTATGGTTATTCGACAATTTGGGAACATATCCCTTTATTCGAATTATGAGTGGAGGCCTGCTCTCTTTTTTGGATGAACAGCATCGAAAAAAGCAAAAATTCCAAACATATACAAGAAAAAAGACTGTCGCATGTACAGTCCGAAAATAAAGTATGCGTTTATCCACTTTGGTTCCGATACTTATGTATTTTCCGGCAGCTATAGGGCATGCCTTAGTCCGAGAGAGCTGAAGGAACAGTAAAGGCATTTGCAAGCTGCATGCCATCCTTTAGTCCTTGTAGATATAGACGTTCATAAAGAACGGCTTGCTTCAATTGAAGCTTATCCTCCCAGTACTCAAACTCTGGCATACGTGCAATGTCCATGGAGTCAAACAACGCTTGAAAAGCTTTGCGCTCTTCTTCAAAAACATGTCTAGGCTCGGATTGATGTTCAATCTGTGCGGTCACCTCATCCAATCGACCTTGAATTGTCTGTAAAAACCATACAGGAAAGCCCACCACATCTCCTCCAAGACAAAAGTTCAAACGAAAAGATGCTGTATGTCCAACTTTTTCTTGATACATCCGATTAATGAGTTCGTCCATCTTACGGCTCTGGGCCTGAACCGCTTCATTACTGCTTAACGGAATTCCCTGCTCCAGTGATTTCTGTCCGAGTTCATTCAGCTTGCGCTTTTCCTCCTCATATTTGTACATCAGATGTTGCATTGCACCCCCACCTTCCGGGAAAAGCTATATCTGTAGACGATGTATGGAAATTTTAATGCGTTTATCGGTTTATTTCATTTTAATTCGATATCCGCATTAAAACAATATTTACCTCGCATACAATTTGGTTAAATTGTGAGGTGACACCAAAATGAGGCATCGCAAAGAGCCCCCGGGTGACAAAAATATCATCGGAACCCGAGTTGTAGCCATTCGAAAAGCTAAGCGAATGAAGCAAAAGGATTTCCTTGCCAGGTTGCAAACCTTCGGCTTAGACATCAGTCCAACCAGTTTATCGCGCTTGGAGGGTCAATATAGACTCGTGCAGGATTATGAGGTGGTTGCCATTGCGAAAGCTCTGGATGTTTCTGTTGGGGAGCTGTTGGGGGAGGGTTAGTGAAGTGATGTTGATGGTGAACTCTACTGCTGAAAAAAGATTTGGCGATCAAGCGTAAGTACGTACGTATAACGTCCAAAAAGATGGAGAACTGAAGCAACTTCTGATTCTTACTTTGTATGCTTCAGTCGCTTACAGATGATTTCTATTGCTAGGTAGACATCAAATAATACCTTTCAATGAAGAGAAGGCAATCCCCCAATCCCATATAACTTCTCATTCGTTATTTCCGTTGTTCGTATTAATAAACTCCTGTTAAAAAACCGTAATTTCCCCAATTATTTCCTTTTTTTATATCACGACTTTATAATAATCTGAATAATATCTTGATAGAAAGACAGGGGAAAGGCTTGATGGATAAGATTTTCACTTCTTCACTCATGCTTTTCTCCGATGTCTATCACGTCTTCATTCGATTTTAGTCACGAGTTTATTGTGGGGCTACAACTTTCGCACAAGAAACGCCACACTTTCCACACTTATTGGACAGTCCTGATGTGGCAGTATTCGCTTAATTGTTATAATAGCCCATACATCTTAGCCTTGGTTGATTCTTAAGCAAGAAGGAACTAAACTTATATATTTAATAATTCTAAGACATCTTGTGGTTTTTGATTGGCTTGAGCCAATAACACTTGAGATGCTTGAGCAATGATATTATTCTTAGTCATTCTCATCATTTCTTTCGCCATATCCACATCTCTTATCCTTGATTCCGCTGCCGTTAAATTAACTCCGTAATTCGAAACATTATTATGTATGTGTTCTAATGCATTTTGATAAGCACCGAACTTAGACCGCTCTGCTGAAACTATTTTTATTGCTTTATCAATTTTGGATATTGCTGATTCTGCACCCTGTATTGTTGAAAAGTCAATCCCATTAATGCCTAGGGCAGTTGTCCTCGCGTCTGATAAATTAACTATAAAGATATTACCTGCATTCGGACCTACTTCTAAATGTAATGTATTACTATTTTTAGCAGCATCAATGATTGTTAGATCAGATACCGTATAACTACTACCATTCATTTCTCGCTCAAACTTAAGTATGCCGTTATCATTTTTAGCAATTATACCAGCACTAATTTTGTCAAATTGATTATTAAGGATATTAATGAAATCGGAAGTAGTATATGAACCTGCGCCTAATGTAACTTGTTTTTTGATTGAACCATCAACGGTAAATTCCCAATCTTGACTATTTTCTATTGATATTCCGTTTGAAATATCAATATTGGTTAAGAGGTAACTCTTTGTACTTGGAGTCCAAACATCACCAGGATTAGCCAAACGTATAAATAATGGATTCAATGCATTGCCGGATACCAACTGTATGGCATTCTTAGAATTGCTTGAATTATGCTTCAATGAGAGCATGTAATGAGTATTACCCGGCCCTGCGCTCGTGTTTACGCCAATTGGACCAGTAAAAGACGCCGTAACTTGGGCTCCGACATTCGTGAGTTGTTTATTTAATTCAATAATAAACTCATCTCTGCTATAGGCCCCCTCAGTTAGCACAATCGTTTTGGATACTCCATTTTCTTTAAAATCAAGCGTATCGTTTACACCTGAAACCACGGTATAACCTATTGAAAAATCCGCCTCTCTTCCCCACACTTGATAATTCCCCAAAAAGTTATCTTCTTGAGCAAATATCTCATTAAATGCAGTTCCCTCGATTTCGATCATATGATTGCCTGGTATTGTGCTCGTAAGTAATGTTCTCATATGAGTATCATCCCACTTACTATACACATCAGTAAGTTTTACAGGTGCCCCTAATGCTGCAAGTTTGGAATTAATATCATTGTATATAGCAGTTGAAGAGCCGTTATACATCCCTGAGGCAATAGTAACAGAATAAGAATTCCCATCAACTTTCACCGTCAGCTCATCATTCACCCCGGCAATAATTTCAACCCCTGCAGCATTATGAATATTGTCACTATTTCCAATTAAAGTTGAACTAGTTAATGAAGAAATATTCTCACCTGTATATATTGTATAGGTTCCTGAATTGCTCGAACTGGCATTCAATAAGTTAATTCCGTTAAAATTTGTGTTATTTGCAATTTCATTTATCCCTTGCTTAATTTGTTGAACTTCTTTTTGAATATGACTTCTATCTGAATCAGTTAAAGTACCATTAGAAGCCTGTACAGCAAGTTCTCTTAACCTTAAAAGATTAGGGTCTTGTATTATCCCTAATGCCCCTTCAGCGGTTTGAATTAGTGAAATACCATCTTGAATATTTCTTCCAGCTTGAGCTAATCCACGAATCTGCGCTCTCATTTTTTCCGATATTGCCAATCCCGCTGCATCATCTGCCGCTTTATTAATAAATAATCCTGAAGACAACTTTTCTAATGAAGTTCCTATGGATTTGTTATTTTTATTTAATTTATTTAATGTATTTAATGCAGAGATGTTATGCGCAATTCTCATATTGTCACCACCCATAATATTACATCGGTATTTCGTATCCATTTTATTAGCACTAAATACCTATATTTTCTCTTTTTAGAAATCAGCAGTAATTTTGTTTGGTTTTTTCATGGTAGGATCCTTCTAACATCTCCATGCTTCAAAGCCAATGAAGAACTCTAAAGAGGAGCTTTGATTCACAAGATGAATTAACTGTTTAAACGTTCACAAAGACGACTGAATAGAAATCAGTTACAACTTACAAAAGCAACTTAAAAAGGGGTTTAGCCATTTGGCTAACCTCTTTGTTCAATATGAATAACCCCCTGTTAAAAACAGCCACAACCTGCAATCACCATTGTTCGCATAAATAAAGACACACTTGAATTTGATGATTCCCCCGTTTTTTTCACGAGTTTTTGGGGTTGCGACTTTCTTTCCATCAATACTATGCATTCTACATGAGTGGGGTAGACAGTGTGAACAAACTTTATACGATGAGCCCTCATCATTTGAGGAGATTCCTCAACCTGTGCAAGCATTAGACTATATATTAAATTATCAAAGCGTTTGGCATGCTCGTCTATATCATCCATATATACAATAGGTGCAAGGTATTTAATCAGATTGGATTGATCCTGCTCCAGCAAGCAGACAAAAGCCGCATTATGTTTATACTTCTCTATGTATTGTAGCTGCATTTTCACAGATACTAATTCCGTATTAAGTGCTTGAATTTGTCCAATTACTATTTCTATCAAATCAGCACGAATCAATTGATAGGGTTCATCTATAAAGACAAACTCCTGCATATGATGAATTAATCGGACAAGCTGTGGGCTTCCCCCCCCTTGTAATCCCTCCTTATGTTGACAGAAGAATCCGAAATTACACAAATAATCAAACGTGCCTTGACCAATCCTTCTCCAAACAGATCTTTACGAAGCCCTATCAAGAAAAAAAAGCGGAATTCAGCCCTATGCTGAATCCGCTTTTCATTACCCTTCACAATTTAATCAATAAGCCCCGACTTCTGCAGCAACCGCTGAATCAGAACTGCCACTTCCGCGCGGGTGACATTAGCCTTTGCCTCCAGCTTATTGTCACCACGGCCACTAATCAAGCCAGCTTTGGCCGCAAGCGCCAGACTGTCCTTAGCCCAGACACCTATGTTACCGGCATCTGTAAAGGCTGCGAGCACGTTTGTCACATCCACTGTGCCAGTCTGGTCCGCAAGGCCTGTTAACTTCATCGCTTTAGCGATAATGTTCATGGCCTGCTCGCGAGTGATTGGAGCATTCGGTTGGAATGTCCCGTCCTCAAAACCGGTGATCAGACCGTACTTCGATGCCGTTTCAACCGCACCTGCATACCAGCTATTCGCTGATACATCCGCAAATGCTGTCTTACTTTCACCAAGTTTCAGTCCCAGACCGCGTACAATGATCGCCGCGAACTCTGCCCTGGTGATATCTGCATTCGGGTTAAAGATCGTTTTGTTCACTCCATTAATTACTAGACGAGATCCCATATCGTTCACGGCGTCCTTCGCCCAATGATTCTCCACATCCGCAAAAGTCAGCGGATGCCAGATCACCGAATACGAGCTATTCGTCACACTCTTAATAACTGCGTAGTATTTGCCGTCCTTCAGAACGAATCTAGTCGGTACATGGCGCACTGTGCCATCTGGCTCCACAACGACTCCAGTCGTAATCCGATTCGGATCAATACCACCTGGAAGTGTCACTATCCGCTCTACGTAAGCATTGAACTGACTCACTTCCACTGTCGATGTACCGTAAGTAGCGGTAACAGTGAAATCTAGTGACGGTGCAACAAGTGTGAATCCACCACTGCTTGCAGCACCTGTCACTACTTGGTTCATAGATGGCGAGGTCTCACTGATCGTAATCTTCAGTATGATATCTTCCAGCTTCAAGCCGCTTCCAAGTTTTTTAGCTAACGCATCAATATTGATTTCGTCGGCTGGCAAAGTATAAGTACCTTTACTTGTCTGAAACACTAGGGTAGCCGATGCGTTCTCCATGTTCTTAATTATTTGACCGTTTAACTCAGCGACGATGATGTTGGAATCCTGCGTCACCGGAACGGTCACCACCGCCCCGTTACCTTCCGCGTCCAGCTTCACTTGGAGTTTAGCTGGGTCGACGACGATAATAGTTGTTGCCACGTTTCCTAAGGCCGTTGTTGTTGCTTTGCCTGCGTTCTCTTCCTTACCGTTAACAAGGACGATCACATCGGTTACGACTGTGTTAGCCTTACCGGGGGTTGTTCCGCTATTCGAGTTGTTTCCGGATCCTGGGCTGACCGGATCAGTACCAGGTGTTACGGTATCAGCCACCACAGCTGCTGTTGCACTACCGTATTTCACCACCTTGCTGTCAGCATCTACCTCTGCAATCCCAATCGTATCCCCATTGGCCGCAGGAACCAATCCTTCAATGCCTACAAGCGTGTATCCAATCAGGACATCTCCCACATTTGGTACGACGGTGCTACCAGCGCCAAAGTTCTTATAAAAGAGCTTATGTCCTTCAGCCAGTGCAGGCGTAACGGTGATTTGCGTATAGCCGTTATTTGCCGAGCCACTTGGATCGATGGCAATCACGTTCAAGCCACCCGCAGGGTTAAGCATATTAATTGTAAAGGTCAGCGTGGTTGCCGGTCCCGCCGGAACGGACCCGCTAGCTACCACCCGTACCTTAACAATGTGCTCACCGCTCAAATCGGGTAAGTTGGTTCCGTCGTACCGTACGTATAGTCCGTCGTCCACTGAAAATTCCATACTTGTGTCCAGACCAACAATCGTATTGTTCAGATCATCAGCCGTGACTTCAGGCGCGGACGGAATGACCGCATTCGAGTCATGAACGATAACCTGAGCAGCAATAGAAGCGAATGCTGTTGCCGTTGCTTTTTCCCGAACATAATACGTGTCCGGCGCAAGGTCCGTAATCATTGTGTCTGTAACTTCTGTCCAAAGACCCGTGCTGCCTATTTTGTATTCCATTTGGACTGTCAGATTCTGAACGGTACCGTTATTAGCCCCATTGTACGTTACATCCGTAACAGTCACACCTACCGGAGCCGCTGCACGAGATGGAATGCTTAACGTCTGTACCGCACTGTCCGTAGTTGTTGAACCGTCACCTTTCTTAAGGATGCTCAGTGACGTTCCCAACCAGCTGCTATCAATTTCCAGCTTGCCATCTACTGGCACCGTAATCGCTGTATCGTTTACCATGTATGAGCCACTTGGCGTCAGGCCTGCCAACTGTTCAGTAGCATAGTCGATGACGGCCGCTGGCGTCGCTTCTGGCATTTTCGTGAATGCCGATACCGTCACTTGCACCGAAGCTGAGCTAAATGCCGTCGCTGTTGCTTTCGTCCGCACATAATACGTGTCTGGAGTAAGCCCCGTCACGCTTGTACCAGGTACATCTGTCCATGCACCTGCTGTACCTTTCTTGTATTCCATTGCAGTAGTAACATTGATGAGCGTACCATCGTTTGTGTTCAATCCCGTTTCACCCGTTGCTGTCACACCAATCGGCGCCACTGAACGGGACGGAATGCTTAGCGTCTGCGCCGCGCTATCCGTTGTCGTCGAGCTGTTGCCCTTCTTCACGATGCTTAGCGATGTTCCTATCCAACTACTATTAATTTCCAGCTTACCATCCGCTGTCGCCGTAACCGCTGAACCATTTACCGTGTACAAGCCACTTGGCGTCAAGCCTGTCAACTGTTCTGCCGCATAGTCAATGATGGCTGTCGGTGTTGCTTCCAGCGTTGGCACGAACGTAGCCACCGTCACGATCTTCGCTTCTGACGCAAATGCTGTCAAAGTCGCTTTCGTCCGCACATAATATGTGTCCGGAATAAGTCCTGTCACGGTTGTGCCTGACACATCCGTCCATGCACCTGCTGTGCCCTTCTTGTATTCCATCACGGTTGTTACGTTCGTCAATTTGCCATCGTTGGCATTTATCGCCGTTTCATCCGTCGCCGTTACACCAGTCGGCACCCCTGAACGGGACGGAATGCTTAACGTCTGCGCCGCACTATCCGTTGTCGTCGAGCCATTGCCTTTCTTCACAATACTTAGCGACGTTCCCAACCAACTGTTACCAATAGCTAATTGTCCACTAGCTGTCGCTGTTGCCAAACCCCCGTTTACTGTGTACGAGCTGTTTGGCGTGAGACCTGTCAATTGTTCAGCCGAATAATCAATAACAGCTGTCGGTGCCACTTCCGGTGTTGCTACAAAAGCAACCACCGCTACTTGCACTGAAGCTGACGCAAATGCCGCCCCAGTCGCTTTCGTCCGCACATGGTACGTGTCCGGAGTTAGTCCCGTTACGGTTACACCCGTCACATCCTTCCATGCACCTGCCGCACCCTTCTTGTATTCCATCTCGGTTGTCACGTTCGTCAATGTACCATTATTAGCATTTATCGCCATTTCGTCTGTCGCCGTCACACCTATCGGCGCCCCTGGACGGATCGGAATGCTTAGCGTCTGCGCTGTGCTATCCGTTGTCGTAGAACTATTGCCCTTCTTCACGATGCTCAATGACGTCCCCAACCAAATGCTATCAATAGCTAGCTTGCCATCAGCTGTCGCTGTTAGCGAAGCCCCGTTTACCGTGTACGAGCCGCTTGCCGTTAAACCTGTTAACTGCTCAGCCGCATAATCAATGGTGGCTACCGGTGCCGCTTCCGGCGTTGGCACAAACGTAGCCACCGTCACGATCTTCGCTTCTGAAGCAAATGCCGTAGTCGTCGCTTTCGTCCGCACATAATACGTGTCCGGAAAAAGTCCCGTTACGGTTACACCTGCTACACTCGTCCATACACCTGCTGTACCTTTCTTGAATTCCATCTCGGTTGTCACGTTCGTCAATGTACCATTGTTAGCACTAATCTCCGTTTCATCCGTCGCTATCACACCAGTCGGCGCCTCTGCACGTGGCGGAATGCTTAGCGTCTGCGCCGCGCTATCCAATGTCGTCGAGGCATTGCCTTTTTTCACGATGCTCAGCGACGTATCCAACCAACCACTGTTAATGGCCAGCTTACCATCTGTTGTCGCTGTTACTGCCGTACCGTTCACCGTATACGAGCCGTTTGGCACCAGACCGGTTAACTGCTCTGCCGTATAATCAATGATGGCTGCCGGTGTCACTTCCGGTGTTGCCACAAACGTAGCCACCGTCACGCTCTTCGCTTCTGACGCAAACGCCGTCACCGTCGCTTTTGTCCGGACATAGTACATGTCCGGATCAAGTCTCGTTACGGTTGCACCTGAAATATTCGTCCAAGTACCCGCCACACCCTTCTTGTACTCCATCGCAGTTGTTACGTTAGTCAATGTACCATCGTTAGCACTTATCGCCGTTTCATTCGTCGCCGTTACACCAGTCGGTGCCCCTGGACGGAATGGAATAGTCAGCGTTTGTGCCGGGCTATCCGTTGTCGACGAGCTATCGCCTTTCTTCACGATGCTCACTGACGTTCCCAACCAGCTGCTGTCTATAGCCAGCTTACCATCCGCTGTCACCGTTACCGCTGTACCGTTGTTAACCGAGTAGGCGCTGTTTGGCGTCAGTCCGGTCAGTTGCTCAGCCGCATAGTCAATGATAGCCGCTGGTGCCGGAGCTCCCGTCTCAAATATTTTAGCGGTTATTCTATAATGATCAGCATCCGTATTATCGGTTGTCACCAAGACAAGCTTGTCACCAAAGGTGGGATACAATTTGAAGCTTGGATAATATTCCACAGCGTACATCCAAGTGGCTTCATTGAAACCCTGCATAGCCACCGGAGCGGAATCCACCGGCTGATCCGATGTAAAGACTAAGTTACCGTCATTGTCATAATAATTCAGGTAAGCATACTGCGTTCCCGACCATTCTTTAAAGTTGTTGTACGCATCATTGATGGCATTGGTAGAAGTGGGGTCCGTACTTACGGTTACAAAGCCCGGGTTTGCACCATCCCTATAAATAGCAGCCGAAGATTCGCCTAGAGAGCCACTTACTGTAAAATCACCCTTACTCGTACCGTTCTTATCATATAAAGAAACCATTGATGAGTCGTTTCTATAGTTATATTGGCTGAACATGAAATTCCCGTTGTTCAACGTGGATAGAAACAGCTGTTTTTCATCCGTTCTTATTCCTTTATTAATCGTATTTAACAGAGTCCCACTATTACTGAATATTTTCAGATAAACAGTATCCGTCTGGGGTCCTACTCCTGAATTGTAAGCAACCATATATACACCGTCTCCAGCGGATACATTAGACATGCTCGCATTATGGGAAACCAGAAGTGTTTCTCCCGAAACTGGGTTACCCTCAACAGTGAACACACGCGTAGCCGTGCTAATATTGTCGTTCCGTTGCCAGGAAAAAGCTATATTGCCGTCAGACAATTCCGTTATAGAGACAAAGCGCGTGAGTGCCGGGGTACTGGCGGCAGAGTATGTATTAATCTGTGTCTGACCGACCACCTTTTGTCCTGACTGGTTTAGCACCATAAAATAGGCATTGGGAGTACTCTCCCTAACGGTTCCCAATTGCAAATTGTTATCGCCGCTGTCGCTTTTATGGTAAGTAATCAGAATCCTTCCATCACTTAGCGCAAGCATATTCACATCAATCATTTTGTAATAGGTATCCATTAGACTACTCAGATCAACATCTGATCTAAGTGCTCCCGTGCGGTCAAAAATCTTTAAAAAATAAGAATAAACATAGGAATTGCCTTGATAAGCGAATGTGTTCAACACTACTGCGGTACTTCCGTCAGGAAGAACATCAACATCAGAAACATTCTTACCCGAGGCGTTTGTAACTGGAGTCTGAATGGGAAAGTCCACCGTTTTGGTGAATGAGGGGATGGCAGCGTATGCCCGGAGTGAAATCATCGGTAGCAGTCCAATGACTAATATAAAAGCCAATCCAATCTTGCCTAACTTTTTTAACATTGCTTTCCTCCTTGTCGAATGACTATTCATATAATTGTTAACGCTTCCGTAATTGCAGTTAATACAGAAAAGCAGATTTCTATCCTATTATATCGACATTTCTTAGAAAATAGTTTATTTTTCGACAAAAAAAATACGCTAAATCACGAATTTAATATGACTTTAGTCATATATATTTGTGTTCAAAGAAAAAATCATAGATTCGCACATTAAAAAAGCCCTCTCTGTCTATTAAACAGATTAGGCCGTCACGTTTTGAATTCCTCATCCTGATTGCCGATGGAAAAAACGATCTATAATCATAGTTCTAGTTAATACAAAAAAAACCGAGAAAGGCACTTTATTTAAAAGTGTCTATTTCTCGGTTAGAGTTTTTTCATCCGTTACGTTAACTAGCTAGATTGCCCTTCCATCGCTCTAATAGATTCATCAACCTTTACCATCATGGAACATTCGACTCTTTTGCGGAAGACGTCACAGCTGAAGTCATAGGTTCCGACGAGGGAACCCGTCGCGTGCAGTGCATTGGCAGGACAACCACCGCTGCAGTAGAGTTTAGCCCAGCAGTCCTTGCATTCCGGCTTCGAGTAGCAGTTGCTCTCTTGGAATTGACATTGCAGCTCAGGTTTTGTGATGCCATCCCAGAGGTTTCCCATGCTGTATTCTTCATCCCCGACGAACTGGTGACAAGGAAAAAGCTCTCCCCAAGGGGTGACAGCAAGATATTCGGTTCCTGAACCACAGCCAGTAATTCTCTTCTGGATGCAAGGTCCTTCCGAGAGGTCAAGCATGTAGTGATAAAAGGTAAACCCCTTGCCCTGCTCATCACGTCCAATCATTTCCTTGGCGAGAATTTCGTACTGGTTGTAGATCTCCGGCAGGTCCTCCTCGGTAAGTGCATAAGGTTCCTTTGGATCACAGATGACTGGTTCCATCGAGATCTTGTCAAAACCAAGGTCTGCGATATGAAATATATCGTTGGTGAAATCGACATTGTTACGAGTGTAAGTTCCTCGAACATAGTACTCTTGGTCCCCGCGCTTACGAACGAATTCCTTGAACTTCGGAACAATATGATCGTAGCTGCCTTTTCCGTTAACCGTTTGGCGAAGTCGGTCATGAACCTCTTTTCTTCCATCTAGGCTTAATACGACATTGTACATTTCCTGATTTAAAAACTCGGTGACCTCATCGTTCAGCAGCATCCCGTTCGTCGTGAAGGTGAAGCGGAACTTCTTTTTGTATTCTTGTTCTTTGCTTCTTGCATAAGCTACGATATGTTTAACCACTTTCCAAGCCAAGAGCGGTTCCCCGCCAAAAAAGTCGATGTCCAGGTTTCGATGATGACCCGAATTTTCAAGCAGGTAATCGATAGCTTTTTGTCCAACCTCATAGCTCATGATTGCCCTATCTCCGTTGTATTTCCCTTGGCTAGCGAAGCAATAGTCGCATGACAAATTACAGGTATGCGCAACATTGAGGCAGAGTGCCTTAACATAAGTTTTTCGTTTTTTTAAATCGAGCGAGAGGTTCTCATACTCATCTTTTGTAAAGAGCTGTCCATCATTTTTAAGTTCCTCGATATCCGCGATGGTTTCTCGAATGTCGCTCTCGGAAATGCTGGAATCATCTTTATATTTATCCAACAGCGTTGTCACGATTTGGTCGGCAGAAGTTTTCTCATAATCCGCTATAATTTCATATGCTAGGTCATCAACAACATGCACCGAGCCACTATAGGTATCGAGCACGATATTGTATCCGTTTAGTTTATATTGATGAATCATACTTACTAATCAAGCTCCTTTTGCACACAAGTAGAAATGGCTTTGCCATCCTTTAGGGATAGTATCCATTTCTTAAAAATAGCCGCCCATCAGCAGAGCAATGGGCGGTAAAATTCCGAATCCTATCTGTTCATTGCATTTTCACACTTCTGGTTTGCAACGCCGCAGGAAGTTTTACAAGCGGATTGGCAAGATGTCTGGCATGCGCCGCATCCGCCGTGTTTTGCGGTATCCATCAGTTTGCGGGTGCTCAGTGTTACGATTCTTTTCACGATAAATAACTCCTTCTGTAATTTCTTGTGATCACTTTCACTTAATTTCCATGGAACATCGTAGCAACATCACGCAAGTACGTCTATGATTCCCGTCACCTAGCAGAGCAGAGAGAGCTTGAACATAAGCATCAACGCTAATTTTCATGCAGTCTTCGTACTTGTGATCGTAAGATGCGGTAGCGGGAACCAGAGTCAGCGCAATACTAAAAAAGTGAAACAAAAAAGAGACGGCAATGATGCCATCTCTTTAACAACGATTTTTCCTCATACTTGTCCGTAAAGTCCAATAAATATAAGGATTTCATAACACTGTATCCTTCCTTACCAGTAGAGCGACACTCTCCGATTCCATATGCACCATATGCGAACATCCCTCTCATTATCATGGCTATTGTTATGGTGGGAAGAAGTCGCGTAGAATTAGGGATTTTTGTAGGGAGTGTTTCTTGAATATTCAATGAAGTTATTTATTTTTATAATGTACTACGCCTTAGTTCATAAAAATATTGCACACTTGGATGCTTTAACTTCATCTTCTCGCTCATGTTTAAAATTCGCTTTTTTCCAACTCGTCTGTCCACTAAGGCTAGAATATTCAATAAGATATCGTCACTTTCTAAGCTCTCCTCTATGGAAATAGATAAATACTTAGTAGCTATAACAATAAAATTCGATTTACTTAATGACGTCTGTGCTGACAAAAGCTCCTTTGCAACTTCTGATATTTTTCTGCTTCTTGCAATGACTATTAAACGATCCTCCGGGATGATCCCCTTGCTATCTTTTCTAACCGCTTCAATGTCTTCATGGTTGATAGGAATTTGAAGATCTGAATCATTCTTAATCTCCTGCTCCGTCTGATACCATCTAATTGAGCTAGTTCTATCATTCATATTAAGTACGTTCTTTTTATCTACCGAAATATAACAATTCCCTGATTTATCAGGTAAATAACGGTAACTACTTGCGCGATATTCAACCCTGCCGTATAACGCAGGACAGAGAAAACTCTCCAGTTGTTGCTTCAATTTGCTCCAGGACATGTATCCTCCTATGTTTTATGTTATAAATACCTGTTGAGGCAGTCGTTCTATTATACAATACATAATACAATCCCACTAAAACCTGAATAATATCTTGATACTGTACATAGAAACAAGCCGATTAGGTATAGACCCCGTGGTCTGGCACCTAATCGGCTTGTTATGTTACGCCTCAAACGTTGTTACTTCGGTTATTAGTCTTACTCGGACAGATAATTCGATAACCGGTACAGGAAGTTTCAGCGCGGGTCGTATTACTGCTTGGATGGATTATTTATCCATTACTTATCGTGACCTTTACCTGGGTTTTCTTTTGAGTATTCAAAGGTCACTTTTACAGGCTCGCTCATATAGCCAGTCGATAGATACGCCTCATTGGTTCCCTTTAAATTACCCGTAAGTTTGAATGTGAATTGGAAGCTTCCCGCGACTGTACTCTTCGTCTCATCTTCGAGATGAACCTTGCCTTTCGAATCAAGCACCTTCAACTTCACATTTGTAAGGACGCCATTCATCAGCAATCCATCAATCGTTACTTTTTTCGCTTCCTCGTCAACCTTTACTTGTATGCCCTCAATGCCTTTCACGTCTACAGCGCCCGAGAGGTTATAGACACCAAACTCGTAGATGGAATATCCGTAATCGGTTGCTCTTTTTATGCCTTGTAACTTCATGTATCTTGCCTTGACCGGGTTGAACTGAATCGTTTCTTTGCCATCATGCGCGGTAATAATTCCGTCATTTGGCATGACATTGATCCAGTTCTGCTTATCGTTCGACACAAAAAGTTTGTATTTATCTGCACGAGCATATTCCCAATCGATTCGAACTGTATCCATTTCCTTCACTTCACCGAGATCGACCAGGAACCAAGTATTGTCCACGTATTCGCTCGCCCATCTTGAAGCAGGGAATCCATCGACGGCTTTAACCGGTGCATAATTCGCATTATTGCCTTCGGTCGACGAAGCTTCTACCGTTTTATTCTGCGCCAAATTGCCTATGAGGTAATAGATGCTTTCCTTCAGCGTATTGTACGCCTCATCTTTTATCGTACCCGCCTTCTTGAATTCATCCAGCTTTGCGTTAAAGCCTTTGAGATACTTGGTGACTTGCGCTGCATCGTTCCCTTCATAGCGCTTCATCATTTCCAAATAGTTGTTCAAAGAACGCACCGTTGCAGAATTCGTAAATTGCTTCGCTTTTTCGAAGCGGTCGACTAACGCTTTCATACCAGATGCATTTGTCGTTGCTTCGATAACATATGACTTAGTCACCATATGCCCCGCCGTAACGGTAATGTTAAGCTCATGCTTGCCAAGCTTGCCTGCAAGCGAAATAACGGTACCCGCTGTATAAGGCTTGCCGTCATACGTCGCCGTCACTTTCGTCAGACCATCATCCGTTCTAAGCTTCCATGTAAAGGATACGGATTCTGAATCGGGTAGCTTCATCCCGCTCTGGAACGGCTTGCCGTTCATCTGCACGTCTACCTCGGAAGGCGGAGCCTCGTTGACCTGATACGTTCCTTTAACAAATTGATACAGCCAGTCGTAAAGAACGCGTGTCGCTGGATCATTACTTACCGCGGTGTTATAGACTGCATTGTTGCCTTGGTAATACGATTTGAAGCCATCCTTCATGAGCCCTGTCTTCGCACCGCTGTTCAAGTAATCGATATACCGCTCGCGGAACACGCCGTCCGTCAGCATCCGATCATCGAACTCGAGTTCATTGGACATGCCATACTGCTTCGCCAGATTCGCAGAATCCTCCAAGCGCTCGATATCCGTCGGCTCGAAGAAGTAGTTCGGTTGGATCGTCACCGCATCGAAGCCGACATCCTTCCACATGAACGCTTTATAAGCGAAGAAGTGCGGAATCCAGAAGAACCTCAGGTCCTTGCCGCTAATTTGCATGTCATGCAGGGTGCTGCTCACCGAACGGATCAGATCCGGTCCGGATTGGCTTGTGCTGATTTGCTCTTCGAACCAGTACATACCTACAAGCTCGAGGTTAGCGTAACCTTTTGCTTCCCATCTCGATTTGACTTGCTGCAGCCACCATTGAACTGCTTTTTCACGGTTCGCAAGGGCTTTCTCTTTGCCAACGGAATCATTGAAGTTCAGCGATTCTCCACCTTGTTCAATAGCTCCGAAATTAGTGATCGATTCACCTGGATCCGGAATCATGAGGACAACCTTTTCCTTCACGCCAGACTCGTTCAACGCATCGGATACTTCCTTAGCCGCTGCGTTTAACGCATCCATATCACCGCCTACCGCAAAGGTCTTATCCAGATACCATTGCCAATCTTCCAGATAAGCCCGCCCGCCGAAATCACGACCTGGATTTGGAGAGTTAATGCCAAGATACAGGACGCCGTCGAAGAGTCGATCCTTAATCTTGCCGTCCTTATCGACATAACTAATATTCGGAATGATCCGTTCTTTCGTCCAGATGCCTAAGTCATTCGCATATTGCCCGTTATACAAAAGTCCAAGATGCTCGATACCCGCTGTCGCTTCGCCTGCCGCCAAGAATTGCGGCGTATTCGTTGGAACAGTTACGGCTCCGGCAACTTTGCCGTCTTCACCGAGGATTTCAATCTCATCCACGAAGGTCATTGCACGCGTATGCATTGTGAATGTCACTTTCACATAGCGAGCATAGGCGATCTTCGCATCTGGGCCGATGGCTTTGATACCATCCTTACTGCCATCCCACACATAGGTCTCCGTGTATTTGCCGTCATTCCACAGCTTCTGCGTGGCATTGTCTTTGAGCAGTCCCCAGTTCACTTTGTCATCGGAGACGTACATCGATACCGTGAGTGGCACGAGTACATTGTTCGTTGGCCAATCTTCGAGGAAATTGGCTTTAATACCCGTGAGTGATTTCTTCGCCCCCAAATCAAACACAACTTCGCGTGTCTTACCCAAATGATGTCCAACCCATGACACGTCGGATCTATTGCTTGCCCCATATATACCATCCGTAAGTGTGTTGCCTTCATCCGGATAGGAAGCTTCCGGCTCTTGCGACCACTCATAAGATAAGCCCGCTGCAAGATTGTGATATACCGCCCCATACACTGACGCAATAACACCCTCCGTACCTGCTCCCGGTAGGTCTGATGGATTCGTCACCTCGACCGGATCGGCTTCGCCCGGCGGGTTCGCTGGTGTCTGTTCCTCTGTCTGTGTAGGCGGCAGCGCCTCTTCCGCTTGCGCGATCGGCATCATCGTTACGATCATGATCGCAACCATGACGAGAGCTACCCATTGTCTACTCCTCTTCATATCGTACGAACTCCCTTCTGATTCTTGAGTCAAGAAACATCAATCTCCTAAATGGTATGCGCTTCCATTTCAGCTTACCTCGATGCTCTTTCCTCCCTTCCGAGATTCCGACACGTCACAGAAGCTTATAACATATGTCAATGTCCTTATAGTAACATTATGAAAAGTGGCCTTTCTTTCAAATAGATAATTAATGACATTGGGTATACACTTGTTGACATGAAGGCCTTCACGTCGCGTCTTTATAGGTATAAAGATAGCGCTTACCTCCTTAGGTCCTACCTATTTTCTATCAATGTCCTCTAAGCAATCCGCCAAATAAAAAACGCAACCCCCTCGAGGTTGCGTCGTGTTTATATATGGTGGCGCCTAATTGCTGCGGCGTTTCTACTAACTTGATACCCTATCCATAACCGAACGGATGCTTTTTGTACTCTAAGGGGCTTGAGCCGACTCTATTTTTGAACACACGACTAAAATAGTACTGGCTCTTATACCCTACCTTCACGGCCAGATCCCCGATTTTGATATTCGGCATTACGTCATCCAGAATCTCCTTCGCCTTCGATATCCGAAGCTCGGTGACATAGTCAAGGAATGAAGCACCGATTTCTTGCTTCATACGCTTGCTAAGATAGGTTTGGTTGATATGAAATAGCGCTGCTACTCGAGTAATAGACAGCTCCGGATCCTGATAATGACTGTCAATATACTCGGTCACTTTTTGGATAAGCACTGTTCCATCCCCTGTATACCCGGGAAGCCCCAGCTCCTTATCCACCCTGCTTTCATGTGAATGCAAAGGATATTTTGCCTGAAGATGCTCATCGATCCGATGAAGCAGCTTGTTCAGATCACTCTTCGGCACAGGTTTCAATACATAATCGAATGCTTGCAGTTGCACGGCTTGACGCGCATATTCAAAGTTATCGTAGCCGCTGATGATGACAACCAGAACCGACGGACAGCGTTCGCGCAATATATTTATCAGATCGAGCCCATTCATATTCGGCATGTTGATGTCCACAAGACATACATGTGGTGGGGCTTCCTCCACCATATTCAATGCTTCGTTTGCACTTTTTGCTTCTCCTGCAACTTCAAAAAGATACGAACTCTCCTCAATGTATTGTCGCAAGCCTTTGCGAATGATCGTTTCATCATCGACGATGACAATCTTCCACATCTTCATTCCACTCCCCGTCCAAAGGTATTCGAATGACCATAACGGTAATGCCATCTTCGCTCTTCACTGCAAGGCCATATGGCACTCCGTAAGCTAGTCGAATGCGATGGTTTACACTGTATAACCCAAAGCCTGTGGCAGAACGATCATATTTATCATCAAGAAGGGCTTGATTCATCTGTTCAAGCTTCTCTTCAGGAATCATAACCCCATTATTTTCAACCTTAATGACCAAATAATCGACCTGTTTATATGCTGTAATCGAAATTTTGCATTTTTGATCCCCAAGTGGCTTAATCCCGTGATAAATCGCATTTTCCACCAACGGCTGCAGCATGAAGCGAACGACTTGGCACTGAGCAAGCTTTTCATCATATCGAAGCTCGTAGTCCAGAATCTCCTCATATCGTACGCCTTGAATATGAAGATAACTCTCGACATGGTACAACTCCTGATCAAGCAGAATGTAGGGACTGCCTGTGCCAAGCCCTAATCGGAAATACGCGCTAAGCGCTTCCACCATCTCCACCACATTGTCTGCTCCATGTTCCGTTGCCATCCACTGGATCGTATCCAATGTGTTGTATAAAAAGTGCGGCTTGATCTGCTCATGAATCAGTCTGAGTTCCATCTCCTTTCGGTCCTGCTCCACAGCGTATAATTGAACAAGCATGTCATTGAAGCTTCGCCCAAGATCGCCGATCTCATCCGAGCGCGTAACATCTGCTCGTATGGTTTGGTTGCCGTTCTGCACATTTTCCATTACCTGGCGAAGCGACTGAATTGGACGAATAATGGAAGAAGCAAGCAGCATCAGAAAGACGATAAACGCACTACCGATAAGAACGCCTACCAGCAATGCGGTCCGCTGAGTTTTGATCACCGCTAGCGATAGACTTGAATTCGGTACTTCGAGTACTAGCTTCCAGCCTTCCACATTTTGAATTGGAGCCTCAAATACACTCATGTTCTTCTTATCTGCTGCATCCTCCGCTCCATCTCCTTCACCCAGCTCTCTGCAATCGATGATAAGCTGGCCTGACTGGTCATATAGCATTACATCTTGAGCAATCTCCTTCATCTTCTTGACGGAGACGGCTGCGGCAATATAAGCTACCTCATCATTCACCGATGGATTCACGCGATAGAGAATGACGACGATTTCAACTGCATTCGCTTTGGATACGATCGGATTGCTCACCACATAATTGGAATCTGAATTCAGCAGTTTTCGATAGTAGGGTCGGTTTAGTATCGAAAAAGGCTTGTCCCTTGCTGACCAGGAATTTCCGTGAATATCCACCACGCGTATGGATTCGTACTCTACTTGCTTCTTCGCCTCGAACTTATCGATCTCTTGCAGCAATTCATCTCGTGTCCACTGATGGTCCGAAGCTAGAGAAGCAAGCATGTCTATCTCTCCAATGCGCTGATTAAACCAATAATCGATCTGGTCGCTGCGTGCATTAACCACTTGCTGCGTTAAGTTCTTATTCAAAGGGACAACCGTATGGTTCATCTCCAAATATATTGTTACAAGCAATGCAACGAACAGCAGCAAGAAGCAGCCTCCTGCGATTAACGTAATTTTTAAGTGAATTGATTTCATTGTAATCATAGCCCTTCACAATATCCGTTTCTTACATGCCCGAAAAAGACAAAAAAACGCTAATCTGTGCAAATACATAATGCTGTACTAAATCTATAATAGGTCTTGTGCATATTTTCACATGAAATAACATTCATGTCTAGGCTAGAGATAAGGGATTTGCCTAGCAAATCTTCCTCTCCCTAGTGTATGTAACCAATTCACAACAGAATGAAGGAGATATTATGCGAACTCACACGAAAAAGCTGTTATCTATTCTACTAGTCCTCAGTCTTATGTTCACGCTTGCTGCCTGCGGCGGTAAAGACGCAGCACCCGCTGCAGATGCAAACGGAGTTCAAGTCTTTGAAGGAGTTGGGCAAGGTAAACATGGCGATATTAAAGTACAAGTTTCCTTATTAGATAACAAGATCACTGACATTAAAGTAACAGAGCATAAGGAAAATGAAGTACTTGCAGAACCTGTTTATACGCAGCTCAAGCAAGATGTCATGGCAACTAACAGCGCAAAAGTTGATGCCATTAGCGGATCTACGGTTACAAGCAAAGGATATCTCGAAGCCATTCAAGATGCAATTACGAAGTCTGGACTTACCCTTGTCGCTGGCGCTGCAGTCAGTGGAAGCAAAGACAAAGAAGAAGCCGAGCAAACCTATGATGTTGTCGTCATCGGTGCCGGGGGTGCTGGCTTTAGTGCGGCTATCGAAGCGAAGAGCGCTGGAGCTAATGTAGTTCTGCTCGAGAAAATGCCAGCTGTTGGCGGCAACACATTGATCTCCGGTGGTGAGATGAATGCGCCTGACAACTGGGTTGAACGTGCTCTTGGCATCACAGATGACACGGCTGAATTGTTCTATAATGATACGATGAAAGGCGGAGACAACCTCGGGGATCCAAAGATGGTTCGTATTCTTGCCGACAATGCTCTATCATCTGCCGAATGGCTGCGCGATGAGATCAAGGTAGAGTTCTTACCTGATCATCTGTTCCAATTTGGAGGCCATTCCAGAAAACGTGCGTTGATTCCTGTAGGTCATACAGGTGTTGAATTGATTACTAAGTTAAAAGCCAAAACAGACGCTGATCAAATCACGATCAAAACGAATATGAAAGCCGAAACCTTGCTGAAGGACGAAAGCGGCAAAATAACAGGTGTAACTGCGACTTCAGGTACTGGCGACAAGATCACATTCCATGCGAACAAAGGCGTCATCATCGCTACCGGTGGTTTTGGATCCAATGTAGAGATGCGTAAAAAATATAATCCTAAAATGGATGAAAAATATATGTCTACCGATACACCAGGATCTACAGGTGACGGTATCGTTATGGCAGAAACGATTGGCGCCAAACTGACAAACATGGAGAGTATTCAAACGTATCCAATCTGTAATCCTGAGACAGGTGTTATTTCCCTGGTTGCAGACTCCCGCTTCGATGGTGCGATCCTGATTAACCAAGAAGGCAAGCGCTTCGTTGAGGAATTAGAACGTCGTGACGTTATTTCTAAAGCAATTCTTGCCCAAACGGGCGGATATACGTATCAATTATGGAATCAAGGCATTGAGGATATTGGTAAAACGATCGAAGTTCATAAAGACGAATACGATCAACTCGTTAAACAAGGCTTGCTCTTTAAAGCCGATACGATTGAAGAGGCGGCTGATTTCTTTAAAATTGACGTGAACACTTTGAAAGAAACGATTAATAAAGTAAATGATTATGCGAAAACAGGTAAAGACCTTGATTTCAAACATCGCGGTGGATTGAAATCTCTTGAAAAAGGCCCTTACTACATTGAAAAAGCTGTACCATCCGTTCACCATACAATGGGCGGCTTGGTGATCGACGAGAAGACTCGCGTATTGAATGAAAAAGGCGAAGTCATCCCTGGGCTGTTCGCTGCAGGTGAAGTAACAGGGGTCATTCATGGTGCAAACCGTCTTGGCGGTAATGCCATCGCTGATATCTTCACGTTCGGCCGGATTGCAGGTAAACAAGTTGTAGCAGAGTAATCTTATGTTTGTGTAAGTGCTCTATTAATAAGTTAGCCTTAAAAACGTGCAAGATAGTTTGTTGAGTGCAGGTTGACTGCTAACTTTCAAGTTGCCCTCTATGACATAGTAAACCGCCCTGTAAGCAACATTGCGAACAGGGCGGTTTTTTATGGTGGAGCCTAGAGGCTACGCTCGTCTAACTCGCGGCTCTTTTATCATTCTCCGTTAGTGGAATTAAAATTGCCCATTTCTTTTCTGGTACTATCACTAAAACTATAGCAATGATTTAGTGTCTACTTGACAAGGGTTCCTCACCAACAAAGCTACCGATTCTACATGCACCGTATGCGGGAACATGTCCACCGGAGTCACCTCCACTGTCTTATATCCGCCATCTTCGAGCACCCGCAAGTCCCTTGCCAGTGTCGATGGATTACACGATACATACACCACACGTTCCGGCTTCATCGCCAGAATCGTCTCCAACAACCGCGGATCGCAGCCCTTTCGCGGAGGATCGACCACGATAATATCCGCCGTAATCCCCTGCTCTTTCCAGTTAGGGATCACATCCTCAGATGCACCTACCTCAAACACTACATTATCCATACCGTTCAAAGTGGCATTCGCCCGAGCATCCTCAATCGCTTCACGTACGATTTCTACACCGTAGACCTGCTTAGCATGCTGCGCAAGGAACAATGAAATCGTCCCGATACCGCAATAAGCATCTATAACAGTCTCGTTTCCCGTAAGTCCTGCATATTCCACCGTCTTACCGTAAAGAACTTCAGTTTGAGCCGGGTTAACCTGATAAAAAGAACGGGCAGAAATCGCGAATTTCACATCGCCGATATAATCGTAAATAACATCGTTCCCCCAAAGGGTACGCGTTGTATCACCGAAGATTACGTTCGTCTGTTTAGTATTCACGTTCTGGCAGATGCTTGTAACAGCTGGGATTTCACGGCAGATCTCAGTGATCCATTCGTCCAGATGTGGGATACGTTCGCCATTAGTGACGAGTACGACCATCATCTCACCAGTACGGAAGGCTTTCTTTACTACGACATGACGCAGTAAGCCTTTGCCGGATTCTTCGTCGTAAGCAGTAATGCCGCGCTTCCGTCCGATTTCTTTCACCTTCCGCACAACGTCATCGTTATCTTCATGCTGAATCAAGCATGTTTCCATATCGATGATCCGGTGGCTTCCTCTCGCGTAAAAGCCGCCCACAAGGCCGCCTTCTGTTACGCCAATCGGCACCTGAGCCTTGTTGCGATATCGCCAAGGCTCGTCCATGCCCAGTGTTGGGCGGACGAGAATACCCTCTGTCTGAGCCGCCTCAGTGTCTCCGCCAGCAGCCCCACCACTCACCCGGAGCTTCCCAATCCGCTCCAGGTTGTCCACCACCAGCTGCCGTTTCCACGCCAGCTGTGCCGCATAGTCCATATGCTGCAGCTGACAGCCGCCGCATTGGTCATAGATCTCGCAAGGCGCCGCGATGCGGGCGCTGCTCGCCTCTACTAAATTCAGCAGCTTGGCGTAGCCATACTGCTTCTTGGTCTTGAGCACCTTTGCCCGGACCTTCTCTCCGGGAAGAGCTCCCTGCACAAAAAGGGTAAAGCCTTCTACGCGGCCTACCCCTTCACCTTCATGGGTCATGCCGATAATATCGAGCATAACCTCATCATTTTTATTCACAGGCAGTCCGGCGACAGGCGCCTTGCCGACTGGGCGGCTGGTGCTGCGTCCACTGCGGTGTTTACTCATTATTTATAGTTCACTTCTTTCATTATCATCGCTGTATAAACCCATTTATCATAACTATATATCCCACAATAATCTTCAATCGCTCTTAGCTTAGTTATTTTCAGCAAAAATCCGCAAATGCTGTGGCAAAATCCGGAATCGCCCTGGCAATTCTCCACCCAGTTCTCCATCCAAGTTCAATTGGACATGTCCTGGAGAGATTACATCCATCGCATCCGTACGGAAATAAATAACCTTCTTATCATTCAAATGTTCGCCACGAAGAGCCAATCTGACCAAACGGACAAACTCTGCCAGGTTGCATTTTTTAACCGCTATAACATCTAATAGACCGTCATCGATCCGAGCGCCGGGAGCAAGCTTTTCGAAGCCGCCAACAGAATTCGTATTTGCAATCAGGAACAGCATAAACTCATCATGAATAACTTCCTGCCCATTGGCACGAATGATTAGTTCCTGAGGAGATAGGCTGACCATTTTTTCAATACCTTTTAAATAGTACGCAAGCTGCCCAATCATGGTCTTCAGCTTACTAGGAACTTCATATGTCAGTTCGGTTAGACTACCGCCGCCTGCTATATTAATAAAATAACGGTCATTTGCCTTACCGATATCAATCGGACGTGTCTCTTGGCGAATGATCAGATCACAGGAATCTTCCCAGTTCTTCGGGATCCCCATTGCACGTGCAAAATCATTAGTAGTACCAAGCGGCAAAACGCCGAGCGGGGGAAGATTAGGCTTCTCCGCCATACCATTTATAACCTCATTTAAAGTGCCATCGCCACCGGCTGCTATGATCAAATCATAACCGCGTTCTACTGCATCTGCAGCAGCTAGCATAGCATCGCCTTCTCCGGTTGTTGCATGGCAGGTAGCTTCAATGCCACCAATATCCAGCCGGTCCAAAATATCGGCGAGCCGCTTCTTCATTTCTTCCCGTCCAGAAGTGGGATTATAAATCAATCTCGCAGTTTTCATTACCGGAACGCCACCTGTTTTTATAATAGAATAACCTAATTGATTATACCTAATTCGGACCACTACAATCAATGTTAAAGGCCCTTTCATGCAAATATTCCATTATACAGCAATTAATGACACTGAGTTTAGAGAAAAACAACTATTTATATGTGTATGCAACAAATCCCGTATTATCCACGGATGTGGGCACTTTTTTTATGATTAAGTGTGCTCAAGGGTAGGTACTTTATCGTTTCATTCGAATCTGTTCGAGGAGTGTCTCTACCTGTCTCTCAATCCAATGCGGAAGAAGGGGGTGGGGCAGAAGCGTTTGACCAGAATACTTATAGGTTAACCCTTTAAGTCTGTTAGGAACCACATGCTTAGTAAAATAGCCTTCACTCAAAAAAAGCGGCGCCACCAGTACCTCGTGACCCTGCTCCTGCCAATACTCTACCTTGCTTCTTATACTATCCGGACTCAGCAGACCATAGTCGGCCGCCGCTACGCCACTTACCTCACGTACACGTCCCGCCAGCGAAGATATACCTTTCTGCCAGCGCTGCCGGAAGCCATCATATACACTGCCATGACCCACAAGCAAAACCGTCTCTCGCTTCGGTTCCGTAGACAGCTCACGTAGCTTGTCCCAGATCATTACAGCGATGTCCGGATCATCGTCGATAGGATAACCGTAGTGAACTTTAGCCTTCACTGAGAACAGCGCTAAATCCGTCTCACGTTCAGGCTCAGGTTTGGCGCCAAGTGCATATTCTATCTCATCGACATGTGTGCTTCCTGAGGAGACGAACAATGGGATCACAATAATATCTGTGATCCCTGCGTGTTCCAGCTCATTTATTCCATCTTGAATCAGACGGCCCTCTACCAGCTCTAAAAAAGAGACCATAACAGGAATCTCTTCACCTAGCGATAATCCGCTTACGGCTTCCTCTACGATTGACACCCAAGCCTTATCGCGAGAGCCATGACTGATAATAAGTACGCCCGGTACCATAAATTAGCGTCCCAAACGTTCCAGCGTTAATTTATATCCGTCATTGCCGTAGTTCAGGCAACGTTTTACACGGGAAATCGTAGCTGTGCTTGCGCCCGTCTCTGCTTCGATCTGGTTGTAGGTGGAGCCTTTGCCGAGCATACGCGCTACTTCCAGTCGCTGCGACAGCGATTGAATCTCGTTCACAGTGCACAAATCATCAAAGAACACGTAACATTCTTCCATATTTTTCAACGTTAAAATAGCTTCAAATAATTGGTCGATACTTTTATCATTCAACTTCTTAAGTTGCATCAGCTTTTCATCCCCTAAAAGTTCTATCAGCATTAGTTTCTCTAATTAAGCTCCGTACAAAACTAGCTCCGGAAACATAAACCTCATGCGACTATCCTGCCTTTACTATATTGCACTGGAGCGCATTTTTCAAGCATTAACGATTTCACGCTGTAAAGAGTGAAATCGATGGACAAACGTCCACCCGTGGCGCACACTCAATATGTATCAAACTACGTTTGTTTCTTCCTACATAAGAAATAGCACCTACACTATAGTACTACATAAGCGCCGAAAATCAAGCATGTACACGCTTTTTTCACTTCTTAAAGACGATTATAGGCATTCGCCCTTTTCCGCTCCTATCACGGGTAACCCGGGCATTCGTCTATACCGTATGTTCGCCCATGACATACAGTATAGCAAACCACTAACAAAGGAATGTGATATTATGCCTGATCATTACTATAATCATTCCCGCCGGAACCAGCGTTCACTGACCGATACTTATAATGCATCTGCTTACCCCGGGCTCAGTCCATATGCACCTTCATCCCCCCCAGGAGAGAGCGGAATCCTTCCCCCTTTAGGAGCAGAAGCAGCCACCGAAACTGCGCTAGCACTACCTGCTGCTGAAGCTACAACAAAGGCAAGCGGCGGGCTTGCCGGATTGCTTAGCGGCTTAGGCGGTTTAGGCGGCGGGGGCGGAATCGGTGGGAATATGGAGCAAATCAAAGGTATCATCGACCGAATGGGCGGTATTGACGGGATCGTAAACTCCATGGGTAAGGTGCAGAAGGTGATGTCCGGCTTCCAGCAGATGGCTCCGATGGTTAAGCTCTTCATGGGTAGCTTCGGCAAAAACAAAGGCTCCTCAGGTGCACTAGCTGCCGAAGAGGATGCGGCGCTGTACAGCCCTAACAGACGCAAAAAAAGACGTTCCACCTCGACCCGCCGCAAATCCACTACAACCACACGCCGGCGCTCTACTCCCACTACCGGAAAACGTCGCCGCAAATAGCGGTGACGTTTTATTTTTCACTTAAACCATCCACTACGCCGGAACCATCTGAACATACTAACACCCACCACCAGCATAAACAGCAGAACGCCAAAATACCCATACTTCCATTCGAGTTCAGGCATCACCACAAAGTTCATCCCATAAATTCCGGCGATCAGTGTCAGCGGCATGAATACGGTGGTGATTACTGTTAGTGTTTTCATGATCGAATTCATCCGGTTGGAGTTAAGAGAAATGTAGCTATCACGTAGATCCGCAGTCATTTCTCGATCCGCCTCAATCATATCCGACAGTTTTAACAAATGGTCATAGATATCGCCAAAATAAATCCGTTCCTCACCGTTGCTCTGGACATGCTGCGAATTCACGATCCGGTACATCAAATCGCGCATCGGCACAATCGTCCGCCGCATCTTGAGCAGCCTTCCGCGCACATTAAACACTTGGCTCATCAAATCCTCCACCGACTCACTGCCGCCATTGCTCTCCAGATCCGCAAGCTCGTCCTCTAAACTATAGAGGCATGGAAAATACTTATCTACCAGCTTGTCCATTACAGTATATGCAGCCGCCATCGGACCACCCGACCAGCCTTTACGACTATGTATTTCACGCTTCACCTGCTCCCAAGCTTCATTCATCTCTGTTTTTTCCTGATGATGATAGGACACGAGGTAATTCGCACTCAAAAAAAGGTCAATCTCTTCAGCATCCAGCGTCTCTTCATTCAGCGCATGCAGTACAAAAAACTGTACTTCCTCATAATGATCCAGCTTCGGCCGCTGCAGCACATGCATACAGTCCTCAATCGCCAAAGGGTGAAAATGAAAATAGTGATCCAGCAGCAGCGTCTCCTCTGCCGTAGGTGTAGCAAAATCTGCCCATATCCATGCATAATCCTCCCGCCGGATATCCTGCAAAGGTATGTCTGTCAGCACCTCACCTGTATGCGTCACCGCAAGTGTACGTATCATAAATGTTCCTCCGCTTCATCTTCTTCCACGCATCTATTGTACCGCAAGAAGAGAAGTCTTCCAAAAATAACAAAAAAGAATCTCAACCGTGAAGTCATAGCTCTGAGGTTCCATTATTCTGTAGCGTCCCATTCCGGAAAGGATGGAATACTCTTTAGTAAGTTTCGTTCAGCCTCTTCTCCCTCTGATCATTCGGCTCATTGTGTAAAGATGGCGGGGATAGAATGGATAGAGTAGATAGGGTTGGGTTGGGTTGGGTTGGGTTGGGTTGGGTTGGGTTGGGTTGGGTTGGGTTGGGTTGGGTTGGGTTGGGTTGGGTTGGGTTGGGTTGGGTTGGGTTGGGTTGGGTTGGGTTGGGTTGGGTTGGGTTGGGTTGGGTTGGGTTGTCACCGTACTTAATCAAATCATATCAAGTGATTTGTTAATGATTAGTTAGTTTAAATTCTAACCCGCCGCTTAGATTCGACAGATGCCAAATAGCTACGCCCAGACATAAGCTCATAAGCACCTTATCCAAGCTTTAACCACTCTCGGTTGTACGAGCTAGACTCTGCAAATTTAGGGCACTTATACCCTTCTTTATGCTTCTTCGACGTCATTCGCCAATTCTGGGGTATTTATCCCCCTCTTTATGCTTATACGACGCTATTTCGCCAATTCAGGGGCATTTATACCCCTCTTTATGCTTCTTCGACGATATTTCACCAATTCTGGGGTATTTATACCCCTCTTCATGCTTATACGACGCTATTTCGCCAATTCAGGGGCATTTATACCCCTCTTTATGCTTATACGACGCTATTTAACCAATTCAGGGACATTTATACCCCTCTTTATGCTTCTTCGACGCTATTTCACCAATTCTGGGGTATTTATACCCCTCTTCATGCTTATACGACGCTATTTCGCCAATTCAGGGGCATTTATACCCCTCTTTATGCTTTTTCGACGCTATTTCACCAATTCTGGGGTATTTATGCCCCTCTTTATGCTTCTTCGACGTAACTTAGCTAATTCTACGGGATTTATACCGCTCTTCCCTCACCACCCAAACACCAAAAAAAGATGTCCGCAGCCAAAGGCTAACTGACATCTTTTTATTAAAGGGATTTAAAAAATGATTTTGAAAATCAGACCGGCTAATACCGCACTGATTGGAATCGTAATAAACCAAGTAACTACAATACGTCCAGCCACTCCCCATTTCACGGCAGAGAAGCGTTTTGCGGAGCCAACACCCAGGATAGCTGAAGTGATAGCATGTGTGGAGCTGACTGGCAAATGAAGCAGTGTTGCCGAGAAAATAACGGAAGCTGCGGAAATATCAGCCGCGAAGCCGTTGATTGGCTCGATTTTGAAAATCTTCGTACCCATGGTCTTGATAATCTTCCAACCACCAATGGAGGTACCGAGTGCCATAGCCGTAGCCGCAGCAACCTTAACCCATAGAGGGATTACATCCATAGTCTCTTGGCGTCCTGATGTAACGAGGGCAAAGGTAATGATCCCCATCGCCTTCTGCGCATCATTCGTACCATGAGTAAACGACTGTAATGCCGCCGTCACAACCTGCATGGAACGGAAGCCCTTATTAACCGTATGTGGACTACGCTTTGCAAAAATCCATTTCAGGACTGTCATGATGATATAACCGATAACAAATGCAATAATTGGCGAGAAGATCAAGCCCTCGACAATTTCCACAAATCCGCCCCAGTTAATATGCGACGAACCTGCACCCACATATACTGCACCAGCCAAAGCGCCGATCAGTGCATGAGAGGAGGAGGACGGAATTCCGAGCCACCAGGTGATCAAATTCCAAATAATCGCAGCAATCAGCGTGGCTATTATGATATCCAGACCATTTTCCAGCAACGTGGGGTCTGTGATACTTCCGCCAATTTTCTTAGCTACACCTGTAAACATCAAAGCTCCGACAAAGTTCATCAGTGCCGCCATAATAATAGCTGTTCGAGGTTTTAACGCACGTGTAGAGACAGAGGTAGCAATCGCGTTGGCCGTATCATGGAAACCATTAATAAAGTCAAACGCAAGCGCGAGAAATATAACAATTCCAAGAATCCATATCGATGTTTCCATATTCTAGTACCCCTTATGAGTTGCGCATGATGATCGATTCCAACATGTTGGCTACATCTTCACATTTATCTGTAGTGGTCTCGAGTCGCTCATATAATTCCTTGCGCTTAATCAGCTCAATCGGGTCCTTAACGGTTTCAAATAGAGCTTTGGTACAAATACGAAGGACTTCGTCCCCTTGATTCTCAAGGTCATTCAAACGGATCGTATATTCACGAATGGCCAGCAGCTTCTTCTGGGAAAGCAAATGAACCGCTTTTTGGATTTCATAAGCACACTGACGAAGGATTTCGGCAAATTGTACAATGTATTCATCCGGGTCAAGAAGGTTGTACATATAGAAACGTGAGGCAGATGCCTCCAAGCCATCAATGACATCATCCATGCTTGTAATCAAGTCCATAATGTCGTCACGCTCAAGTGGCGTAATGAACGTCTTGTTCAATTCCTTAATTACGGTGTGCGTGTAAGTATCACATTGGGATTCGTACTTCTTCATCTCTGCAGCGAAACTATCGACATTATTCTGGAGATCAGTGATATTCTGAGCAAAATAATCTGCAGCTTGGACAATGGTATCCGCCATATTTTCCAGCGTCTCAAAGAATATGTCCTTTTTTCTCAACTTCATTGTTTTAAACCCCTTTACATAATATTACCGTGAGTACAGAGTCACCCATATGTAAAAAGCATGAAAATGAATGACAACCCTTGTTATCTTAACATATCCGTAGAAGGTATAGAAGCTATAGAAATGAACTTTTTTACACTCTATTAACACTTACCCATAATTCCGAACACAAATCTGTATAACACTGGATATTCCGACTTTCTTAGGTTGCACTATCTGCTCCGCCATATACCACATGACTGCTAAAAGAAGGTGCATTAGGGACGACCAAAATATGGGTGATTCCTGGATACATTAGCTCTTCTTTACCATCCTTCACAAACCGAATCACATTACCTGGCTCACGCGACCATCTGCCCTTTGTGACCTGTCCCCGCTGAAAGAGCAGCGCTTCTCCACCAAGCTCCACGTCAACCTGAAGTCTTCCAACATCATCAAGTACTTTATGATCGGAACCCATCACCATCACATTTGCAGCTTCTACTGGCTTATTGTTATTCAAATCCAAATGTGGTTTACCATTCACGTAACGCTGATAGGTCTGGAGCTGAGTATCGTATTTATAGTCAATTTTATAGCTTTTAAGTAAGAAGTTTACGCTAAACTCAGCGGCCTGTTCTCCGCCTGTTGGTATGTAATCTGGATTGTTAAAAAGATACCCTGGCACTTTCACACTTTTCTCATAACCCAGCTTCTCGGCACCTTCCCGCAGCTTCGCTGCATTACTGTAGAGATTATGAGGGGCTTTACGTGCTTTGTCCCGCCAGAAATAAGCTCCGGCACGACCGATCTCGTCCATATCTGCTTTTTTCTCTTTTTGCAAAATGGCATAAGCCGCGGGGCTCCCCCCGGCATGCACCGTCACACCACCGTAGCTCTCGCCAATATCGAGCAGATAAGGGCGGATACTGCGAATGGGTCCGATTTTGACCACTCCAGTATGACTTTGAAAAATACCAATCAACCGCGTAATGCCACCTTCAGCAAGAACCTCATATAAAATATCCGCTTCACTCACCCCCGATTGTGGCCGGGCCGCTGGAGCATTATTAATCATAACAGCTAAGGGACGTGGGAGACTGTTTTCAGAAACGGGAAGACCTGTTAATCCCGAAACAAGTTCAGCAGATGGATCTGCTGTAGGCGATGGTTGGATCGTTTCAATTGGAGCGGGATCTGCTGTAGGTTGCTGTGTCGGGGCAATTACATTATTTGCACTCTCTGTTCCGCAAGCGGAGAGCAATAGGGTACTTAGTACAAGGGCAGATAATAGACGGGAAGAAGAGCAGTTTACTTTCATAAGCTTGTAGTTCCTCCTAAACGTTTTATGTATCTTAACTGGTTTCTTCCATTTAATCACAGCCAGTCCCATTTGTCTTGATCCGCTTGCATCAAGTGTAATCGACTTCAGCGTCCTTATTAGGACGATATACGTTTAAGCGAGAAATATAAGGATAATGCATAGCGTGAAACTTTACTTTCTTATATTTAAAAAAAGGGCACAGCCGATCTCCGGCTGTACCCTACGTGTATCTTATCCATTTAGTCTAGCTTCCAGCAATTGAGGCTTAATGTCCCATATTGATACGCTTGAAATATTCGCTCTGCCTTCCTGCTGCCATCCGCTGTTCCCATCGCATAAAAGAGAGGTGCGAAATGCTCTCTTCCGTAAGATGGAACCGCATCACGAACATGCGGAGCTGTTTTCTCATAAGCAAACAGTGAAGGTAAATCCCAAGATTCTAACCCCTTGGCAATCCACGCATCGAATTCAAGCGCCCACTCTTCAGGCTGATCACTTTCATTAAGCATCCGCAAATTGTGAACAAGTCCACCGCTTCCTATCAGCAGTATGCCTTCGTCACGCAGAGGGGCTAACATCCGCCCGATATTGTACTGTTCTTTGGGAGAACGTAGTGAATCGACGGATAAAGCGACTACCGGAATATCGGCTTTCGGAAACATTTTTTTCAGTATTACCCAGACTCCGTGATCGAGTCCTCGCCCCAGAACGGGCTGATGTGAAAGATTGTTACCCTTAAAGAGCTCGGAAATCCGCTTGGTTAGAGCTGGATCGCCTGGGGCTGGATAGGTCAGCGTATACATTTCTTCAGGGAATCCGTAGAAGTCGTGTTGTGTTTCGTGCTTCTCATCCATGGTGAGTAGCTGTTCTGGGCTATCCCAGTGCGCTGAGAATACTACTATACCCCGTGGTGCTTCTAGTTCTTGACCAAGCCGCTCCAGAAAACGGGTATACTCGTTATCCTCCAGTGCGAGGAGCGGAGAACCGTGCGCGATAAAAAATGACGGTAATTTCATAGGATGCCAACCTCCATAACCCAGTATATGGTGTGCATCTTTATTTTACCGCTAATTTCAAGTTATTGCGAGTAAAGTCCATCACCTATATCATCCAATTTTGCCATTCTGTCTGCACATGCTCCTGCTCGTTCATCCACTCTCTTGTCCGCTTAAGCAGCTGCTGCTGTGCTGGACCAGACGAAAAGGTATGATCACCTTGAAAAATGATCTCTTTATCGCATCGTCCCTCAGGACGCGTCCAGAATAATTTCTGGTAAAGGAATGCATAATCCACGGGGATGACATCGTCAGACGTACCATGAATGACGAGCACATCACCGCTGAATTTACTAGCCTCTTGGAAAGGCTGGAAGGCCGCCAAAGAATTGAAATATACCGGTGTGAACGAGTAGCCCACGTAATCCGCTGATCCATTCTTCACCGAACGGTCATACGCCTCCCGCCCTACGATCTTCACAATATCATTGAAGGGATAACCCACGGAGGCCCACAGCACGAGATTCTTCACGCGGCGATCACGAATACTTGTCAGAAGCGCAACCGCTCCACCCAGACTATGGCCAATAAGCGTCACACGCTGTGGATCCACATCGGCAGAGCTAATTCCGTAATCGAGCACCGCTCTAGTCTGAGCGATCATCGACTCCATATCCTCCCCGCCGTAATTACCGCTGCTCTCGCCGCAGCCCGCATAGTCAAATCGAATGACCATATACCCATCTTGCGCCAGCTCACGAGCTGCTTTGACAAATATCCGATCGACTCCAATCCGGTTACCCACAAATCCATGGCAGATTACAGCTAATGGCAATCTGTCCTTGCAACGTGTGGAAGTTCCCTTCTCTTTACTCGGATAATGGATGCTCGCTGTCAATTCTTCTCCGTTATGCCGAATTACAATATTCCGTTCCATTGCCGTAACCTCCTATATTTAATCATTATTTTAATTTATTAGAATTCCGATTAACTTAGTGTGAATTATATTCTTATTATAAAGATTTCGTTCATATTGTCAACAGGAACGGGACAGATCTTAGTAATTTGCAAGAGCAAATTCGGAGTATAAACCGGAACGTCAAACAGCCAGTCTCCAAAATAATGGAGACTGGCTGTTTTTCAATCGCATGATGAGCTTCCAGGGTCGTCAATCAATCATAGCTGTCGTTAAACATCTCATGGGTTTCTTGACTGCCTTCCCAATCCTTAAGCGCGCCCTCTGTTGCTGGTTCTTCTGTGGAATTCCACATGCTGAATCCATCAGAACCGCCCCAATCCCCCATTGAATGATTGGGCGTAGGCTCGAAACCGTTGCCCATGACTCTGTCCTGTTCTTTCTTGTTCTCATGTTCCATAAAGCTCCCAACCTTTCCCAAAGCTATATTGATCAAGCAACAACATTATCAGTGTTCACTCTTATAAAAGGATTATGCATAGGAAAATAGAAATGCTTGTCCTTGCGCTGACCTGTCAGGCAAACGTATACTCTAGGTTAAAGACTATACCGATTAACACTACTGGAGGTTTACATCCCTATTATGAAAGTGAAAGATATGATTAAGGAAAATAACGCCCTGCGCGAGCAGATGACGCCTTTCAATCGATCCTATTTTGAAGATATGATCCTGACGATGCGCGCCAGTAGGGTAGAGGCTCTCCGTGCTGAAGAACTTTTACTGGATGCAGCCAAGCTGCTTCTGAAAGAACAAAAAAAAGGTAAAAACGCTAAACAGGTGTTTGGCGAGAATCCGGATGATTATTTTAAAGAAATCATAGACAGCGCTCCCACACGCTCAGCACGCAGCAAATGGAACTATTACTTGATGATTCCCTGCGCGGCTCTAACCTGTTTGTTCGGGATCTTTGCTATAGGTGGACTCTTCTTGCAATGGACTAACGGATCCTCCGGGATGTTCGGAGAGATTAGCCTCTTCACCCTCTTCGCTGTGGGGGCAGGTTCCATTATCTTGATCGAACTTATTATGAAATGGTTAACCTCCTTGTCTGAGGGGGATGCACCTAAAGCCAAGCCCTTTGATATCAAGGGCCTTGGCGTCTATATCGGAATCGCCGTAGTTGCCGTATTCATTGGCTTGTACCTCGACCGATTGTTTCCGGTCATTACTTTATCCCCGTGGGTAAGCTTAATTGTTTCCCTGATTGGGGCAATTGGACTAAAGTTTATATTTTTTAGAAAATAAAAGTCATGCTCCACCCATATTTCATCCGATAGACAGGGGGAACTTTCATGAATAAGAAGCAATATATTCTCTATTCTGTTCTAGCAGTAACATTGGGACTAGGCGCGGTACCTATAGGAACGATTCAAGCTGAAGGCGCTGCCAGCCCTCCTGTGGGAGGCACTAAGGCAAATGCTTTGACAGCAAACAATAATCATGCGGAGGCTATCTATAAAGCAGCATTGCCGCTGTTGTCTTCCTCTAACAAGTTACCCGAAGCTATTAAATATTTGAACGCCAATATGTATGCGGTAGGTTCGTATCGTGCCACGATAATGACACTGAAGCTTGAGAATTTGCACAAGGCGGCGCTTCCGGCGTGGGAGAGCAAATTCAGTACCAGCAATGTCCAGCGGAAGCTCACCGCCATCTATAAAGCTGGCGCAAGTATGAAGACCCTTGCTGATGCCACAGAAGATCTCACTATGCGCACACTGCTGAAGAGTGCCAGCGAAAATGGATATAAACTGGAGACCGCGGAAGGCACTTTTTTCCCGGTGATCGATTATGAGGCTTACCGCAAATATAAGCTTTATGTCACTGACGATATCAGCGCGTATCTATCCATTATGGCTACGGAGTCTGATCTGCCCTCCTCCAAGGATAACGGGCTGGTCATTGGTTGGACCGATGTAGCTGCGCGAGCACTATCTCAAGAGCAATTTATTCAAAATCATCCGAAATCGAACCGAATTTCAGCTGTGAAATCCTTATATTCTATCTATGTTAACAATACGTTTTACGGCCAGAATAACACGCCCCTTTTCCATTATGACAATCTTGAAATGGACTTGGAGGCGCAGAAAGCCTACTCTAGCATTCTCACCAAGAATAAAGACAACAGCCCATTCCTGCAGAAACTAGATGGCTTCATGAAATTGATGAAGGACAAAGATTATAAATTAACAGATGAAGTCGAACAATACCGTAAGACTGAATTACCTCTCTAGTATGATATACAAAAGGCCCGTCCCCATTCATTCCGGGACGGGCCTTTCTATGTTCATTAACGAAATGATTAAAGTGATGAAAGAAATTAAATAAGGATGTTAAAGAGATTGGAATCCTTATTGATTTCTACATAATCTACACCCTTCTGCTGCATCCGTTCGATAAGTGGTTCATAAGCTTCAATGGACAATAGCTCTATGCCTACAAGCGCGGGACCATTTTCTTTATCATGCTTCTTGATGTACTCGAAACGGGTAATATCATCCTCTGGACCGAGGATTTCGTCCAAGAATTCACGCAGGGCACCTGCCCGTTGTGGGAAGTTCACCATGAAGTAGTGCTTTAAGCCTTCGTAAATCAGTGACCGCTCTTTGATCTCCTGCATACGGTCAATATCGTTGTTACCCCCACTAATGATACAGACGACCGTCTTCCCGCGGATTTGATCACGGTACTGATCAAGTGCTGCGATAGGTAAGGATCCCGCTGGCTCAACCACTATAGCATTCTCGTTATACAGCTCCAGAATGGTGGTACAAGCCTTGCCTTCAGGTACCATCACGATGTCATCCAGATGCCGGGAACAAATATCATAAGTCAGTCCGCCAACGCGCTTTACAGCCGCTCCGTCCACGAACTTGTTAATTTCTTTTAGCGTTACCACTTCTCCAAGCTTGATCGCTTCAGTCATTGAAGCAGCACCAAGCGGTTCCACACCAATCAACTTAGTGGATGGACTCACCGTCTTCACATAAGTGGCTATTCCTGCTGCCAAACCGCCCCCACCAATCGTTACGAACATAAAATCCGCAGGGTGATCCAGGTTCTCCATCACTTCCATCGCTATCGTTCCATTGCCTGCAATAATTCTCGGCTCATCAAACGGGTGGATCAACGTCATTCCATGATCTATACAAGCTTGCAGCGCTTCATCATAAGCATCATCGAAGGTATCGCCCTTCAGAATGACCTCAACAAACTCACCGCCGAACCGTCGAACTTGCTTAACCTTCTGGTTAGGTGTAGTGCTGGGCATATAGACCTTGCCCTTAATTCCAAGTGCCTTACAGGAATAGGCTACACCTTGTGCGTGATTTCCTGCACTCGCGCAGACAATACCTTTAGCTCTATCTTCTGCAGATAGACTACGAATCATATTATAAGCTCCGCGGATTTTAAAAGAACGGACAATCTGCAAATCTTCGCGCTTCAAATATACATCGCAATCATACTTGGCCGATAGTACGGCGTCACGCTGTAGTGGAGTCCGGATGATGACCTCCCGCAGTACGTGATGAGCCCGTACGATATCTTCCATTCCTACGATTCGGTCTTCCTCTTCTCTCATAACCCTCTCGCCTCACTATCATCTATTCATTCTACTTCTTGTAAACATACTCTCCCAAAGACATTTTTTCAAGCATTGTCCGCTGTATGCAATACAATTATTGATGCAAATCTTATACTTTCTTATACATGCAAAAACGCCTTCATCGTCCCTATAAGGACGGTAAGCGTTTATGCGAGAAATATAAGGTAATTTATAACGTGAAACAAATAAATTCTTATATTTTAAAAAAAGAGACTACAGGAATCTCCCATAGCCTCTTTAAGTTCATGTCCGTCCAAGATCTGAATTCTACTAATCCTGTTGCTTCAGCATCCACTTCAGCAGATCAGGTAGGCTTGTCCACAAACGCGAGTGTACAATAACATATTCGATAGCTTCATTAGCGTCGCCCATTCCCACAAAATCCGGAAGGTTATGCGGCAATCTTTTGATCCCTAACAAATAATCCGGCACATGCTTGTTCACATTCCGCGCTACGCGGTACAACATTTTCAGTTGGGAAGTAATCCCATTCTTCTTATATTCTAAGACCATCCGGTCGTAAGCTACTGTCGCCGCTGCATCATTGCCGAACTTTTCCAGCACCTTTTCTGTCTTCTTGAGCTTGTTGGTGTAGAGATACGCAGCCGTTAAAAGGTAACGCGCACCTGTGTTATCTTCAGGATTCAGCTCTAAAATGTGCTCAAGTACTTTTTGTGCTTCTTCTGCATTTCCGCTAAACCAACAAGAGTCGGCGTAGCTTTTGCAAATTCGAATGTATGGACGAGTCTCGTGGAGGTCCCAGAAATGTCCCTTGTTCTCAGCGAAAAAGGCTTCCCCAAGCTCACGTTCACCTGCATCCATCCCTGCTTTTAGAAAAGCACGAGCATCTGCTTCATTCTCTGCTTCCTCAGCCAAAATGAGATAAGCATCCGGACTGTCCGGATAAACCTCTAATGCGGCTTCAGCTAACTGTATCCGGCGGTTGGATGAATTGGTTTGCATAGCCTTTTGTAATAGTGCTTGCTCCTGATCCTTCGGACTGCCTGAGATATTCAGCAAAAGTAATTCTTCTTCCGCACCACCCATGCCGTATTCCTCAATGTAATTGAGCATCTCTTTGACTTTTCTAGAGATGGTAGGCGTAGTAACCTCATGTTTGGTAGCAAGATCCGCTTGTGTTAGGGAGAAGCCATATTCTTCAGACAAAATAAATTCGATCGCCGCGCAGAAAGAGCCCATTTTCTTCACAGCAGGCTTAGTCTTACGGGAATAACCATTCCACAGAACTAGAGCTTCCCAAATAAGCTCTCTATCATAGCTTTCTCTCATGCTCTCAATAAGGTGCAGCGCCAGTTGTTCATGTGCTGGATGCTCCCAATTCAGATCACGTGACACTTTTTTTCTGAGCGTAGCAAGAGTTAGCTTCACTTCAGGTTGTGCTACGGGCTCCTGTTTCTCAGCCACAGTCTCGCTAGCTGCCGCTTCTTCCTTGTTTACAAGTTGCATGATGGACTCTACTGCAGAAGTTTCTTTACCAAGGCAGCATTTCTTATATTTTTTCCCGCTTCCGCAAGGACACATATCATTTCTTCCAATCTTACTCAAAACGAATTCCTCCTTAAATCTGTGAGTAGCCATTCGCCATAAGCGTATCGCTAGTATGCACTATAAGTATCATCATTTCCAGGCACGAGGCATCCTTTATAAGGTTACTTCACAAAGTCTGAAGGACTCCGATTTAAAAGGGCCTTCCCATGATCGGAAAGACCCTTATCTGTATATATCCGCACATTTTCCCCCGTACGTGTAGTATTATAGCACTTCTTCTATCACTTGTCAGTCCTTTTTTAGGACTTTAAGCGCAAAAAATGCTAGATACAGTTCTTTATCCTTATACCAAAGCTTTCATAGCGATGTCGCTGCGGCTTTGTTTTCCGGAAAAAGAAATTCCTTCGGCTCTAGCGTAAGCTGCAACACGAGCTTCAGCAATCGTAGCACCTAGGCCTACCACGCCTAGTACCCGGCCACCATTCGTCACCCAGCTTCCGTCTTCACCACGCGCCGTACCAGCATGGAAGATCAGCCCTCCTTGGCTGTCTTCAAGACCTTCAATCGGTACACCCTTTGGATAAGGGCCTGGATATCCTCCCGAAGCGAGAACTACGCATACAGCCGCTTCGTCGCTCCATTCAATGTCGATATCTGCAAGTCTGCCCTCTGTGACCGCCAGAAAGATTTCTAGCAAGTCGCTCTTGAGTCTAGGCAACACGACCTGAGTCTCAGGATCACCGAAACGAGCATTAAACTCAATCGTCTTTGGTTTCCCTTCAGGAGAAATCATCAGTCCCGCAAATAGTACACCGCTAAAGGGACGACCTTCGTCCACCATAGCTTTTGCCGTCGGCTTAATGATGGTCTCGATCGCTTCTTGGATAATAGCCTCATCAATATGTGGTAAAGGCGAATAGGTACCCATTCCGCCGGTATTAGGACCTTTATCCCCATCAAATACGGGCTTATGATCCTGGGCAGCAGCCATAGGACGCACCGTCTCTCCATCGACAAAAGCCAGAATCGACATTTCCTGTCCAGCTAGAAATTCCTCAATAACAACCTGAGCGCCTGCCTCACCGAATACCTTAGTGACCATAATATCAGCAAGCGCTTGCTCTGCTTCTTCCAACGAATAAGCAACCGTCACGCCTTTTCCTGCAGCCAGACCATCTGCCTTGATTACGATCGGAAGCGGCTGTTCCCGCAAATAAGTTAGCGCAGCTTCATAGTCGTCGAACTTCTCATAGGCTGCTGTCGGAATATTATATTTATGCAAAAGATCCTTCATAAAGGTTTTGCTGCCTTCGATCTCCGCCGCATTCTTGCGTGGGCCAAACACAGGAATATCCTGTGCTTCAAAAGCATCCACAATCCCAGCAGCGAGTGGATCATCTGGACCGATTACAACAAGACCTACTTCCTTCTCTTTCGCAAAAGCCGTCAGACGATCGAACTCAAATACTCCGATCGGCACACATTCGGCTAACTGCGCAATCCCGGCGTTGCCGGGTGCGCAATAGATTTTACCTGCCTTGGGGCTTTGGGATAGACTCCAAATCATCGCATGTTCCCGGCCGCCGCCGCCAACCACTAAAATATCCATCCGAATATGATCCTCCCAGTGCTCTAGTGTTTGAAATGACGGACGCCTGTGAAGACCATAGCAATACCATACTCATTAGCGACCTTAATTGACTCTTCGTCTTTAATGGAGCCGCCTGGCTGAATCACTGCAGTGATTCCTGCTTTTGCTGCCATTTCAAGCGTATCGCCCATTGGGAAGAACGCGTCGGAAGCGAGTACGGCTCCCTTAGATTTTTCACCAGCTTGTTCGATTGCAATTTTAGCTGCACCAACGCGATTCATCTGTCCTGCACCTACGCCAACGGTCATATCATCAGCAGCCAGCACAATCGCATTAGATTTCACATGCTTAACTACTTTCCATCCGAACAACAATTGTTTCAATTCTTCCTCGGTTGGTTTACGGTCCGTAACGACTTGTAGATCATCTGGGTTCACAGAGTGCACATCGCTCTCCTGTACAACCATTCCTCCATCAATAGAGGTAACTACAAAGCTGCTCTTACGCGCACTAGCCGTACTAAGGTTACCGATTTTGAGCAAACGGAGATTCTTTTTCTTCGTAAGGATTTCCAGTGCTTCTTCCGTAAAGCCTGGTGCCAACACGATTTCGAGGAAAATATCTTTCAGCAGGTTCGCTGTGTCTGCATCAATAATGCGGTTTGCTGCTACAATCCCACCAAAGATAGAAGTTGGATCCGCGTTGTAAGCTTTTTGATAAGCTTCGTATACACTTTCACCCACACCTACACCACAAGGGTTCATATGTTTAACCGCTACGACAGCAGGCTCTTCAAATTCTTTCACGATTTGCAGTGCTGCGTTAGCATCGTTGATATTGTTATAAGACAACTCTTTGCCGTGCAATTGTTCAGCCGCAGTGAGTGTATCCAGTGCCGCCAATGGCTTGCGATAGAACGCTGCTTTTTGATGCGGATTCTCGCCATAACGCAGATCCTGAATTTTCTCATAAGTCACGGTGTAGCGCTCTGGCAGAGGCTCGCCAGTAACGTTAGCCAAATAATCGGAAATCAAGGCATCGTAAGCCGCCGTATGACGGAACACTTTTGCCGCAAGACGTTTGCGTGTTTCTAGCGTTGTATCTCCACCTGCGCGAACCTCTTCAAGTACAGTAGCGTAGTCATTAGCATCCACCACTACACTGACAAAAGCATGGTTCTTCGCCGCAGAACGCAGCATCGTAGGTCCGCCGATATCGATATTCTCGATGGCTTCCTCGTAGGATACGTCAGGTTTTGCGATCGTTTCCGCGAACGGATACAGATTCACAACAACCAGATCGATGTAGTCCAGACCAAGCTCCTTCATTTGACGCGTGTGCTCCTCGTTATCACGAACCGCAAGCAATCCGCTGTGTACAGCAGGGTGCAAGGTTTTGACACGTCCGTCCATGATTTCTGGGAATCCTGTCACATCGGAAATCCCGATAACTGGAACACCTTCTTTAGCCAAAAGCGTGCTTGTTCCACCTGTAGAGATAATTTCTACGCCTAATGCAGACAACTCGCGGCAAAAATCCACGATACCTTGTTTATCCGATACGCTGACTAGCGCTCTTTTGATACTCACTTTGAATAGTCCTCCTTCAGGTTGTACGTGCGATTTAATATGAAGAAAACCCACAACGCGACACATAACGCCGCTTATGCAATATTTCCCGAGAAATACCCTGAAACATCTCGGTCTGTCACCAAATGTCGATCCAAAACTTCGAATGGCTGCGGTGTAGCTTACTTTTCGCGGATAATCGTCTTTCTTCCACTCAGTTCCACTTTCCCGCTGGCAAAAGCGCCAACCACTTCGGGATACAGCTCATACTCAACCTTATGAATACGTTCTGCCAATGATTCCGCCGTGTCGTTATCCTGCAGGGCTACGCTGCGCTGAGCAATAACAGGCCCGGTATCCATACCTCCATCGACAAAATGCACAGTAACACCCGTCAGCTTCACGCCATAATCCAGCGCTTGTCCGATTGCATCTTTTCCTGCAAAAGCAGGCAGCAGCGATGGATGAATGTTAATAATTCGTCCAGCATACGGCGTTAAAAGCACTGGCGTAATAAGACGCATGTATCCTGCCAGCACAACCAGCCCGATTTCCCGCCGCTGAAGCTCTGCTACAATCTCTGCTTCGTAGAGTTCACGGCTGGCGAAGTCTTTTGGCCGCAGCAAGAGGGCGGGAATGCCCGCATCCTCCGCTCGCTTAGCTACAGGTGCCTCTGGCTTGTCAGATACAAGCAACTCAATATTGCCCTCACCAAGCAAGCCTGCTCTCTGTGCATCGATCAGTGCAGCAAAATTACTGCCTTGCCCAGAAGCAAAAACAGCGATTCGACTCCATTGCATCACACTTCAGCTCCAGTAAAGGTTACTTTGCGTTCCCCTTCTGTCACTTTACCAATGATAAAAGCCTCTTCTCCGCTCGCTTTGAGCAGTTCAAGAGCATGTTCTCCATCAGCGCTACTTACTACCAGAACAAGTCCAATTCCCATATTAAAAGTAGTAAACATATCACGGTTGCTTACGTTTCCTTTGTTCTGCATCAATCCGAAGATCGGCAGAATCGGCCACGATCCGTAATTAATCTCCACATCTACACCGTCAGGCAATACGCGCGGGATATTCTCGATGAATCCGCCACCCGTAATATGTGCCATCCCTTTCACCGGAAGCTGCTCCAGCAGCGCCAGCAAAGGCTTCACATAAATCTTAGTTGGTGCAAGAAGTACATCCACAAGCGGAGCTCCAAGCTCCGGAAGCACATCATTCAGGCCATAGCCATCTTCCTCAAGCAAAAGCTTACGCACCAGTGAGAAGCCGTTGCTGTGCACACCGCTAGAAGCTAAACCGATCACTGTGTCTCCAGCAGCGATGTTAGCGCCTGTTACCAGCTTCGCTTTGTCAGCAACGCCAACTGTGAATCCAGCGATATCATACTCACCCGCTGAATACATGCCCGGCATTTCAGCCGTTTCGCCGCCAATCAGCGCACAACCTGCTTGGTGACAGCCCTCTGCGATTCCTGCTACGATCGCTTCGATTTTCTCCGGTACGACTTTGTCGCAAGCCAGATAATCGAGGAAAAATAGCGGCTCCGCGCCTTGCACTACAATGTCGTTCACGCACATAGCTACAGCGTCGATCCCAATCGTGTCATGGCGATCCGCAGCGAACGCGATCTTAAGCTTCGTGCCTACACCATCAGTTCCCGATACGAGCACTGGCTCTTCATATTTATCTTTATTGAGGCCAAACAGCGCTCCGAACCCACCAAGATCCGTCATTACTTCTGGACGGTAAGTACGTTTTACGTGCTTTTTCATGCGTTCTACCGCTTCATTACCAGCCGCAATATCCACTCCGGCGTTTTTATAAGCTTCCGACACTTGGGACACCTCATCTTTTAATAGTTTAGAGCGCGTTTGGGCGCATTCGGGACTAACTTCATTGGTGGTTATTGGAGTTATTACGAGGAATGTTTGGACTTCCGATCGCTGTTATGTTTGGATTTCCTGATTTAAACCGCTCATCGCGGTAGAAATCCAAACATAAAGGCGAACGCTAACGCTTCTACAGTTCCAAACTTCCTCTCCATAACTCCCTCCAACCAACGCTTTCACCCTACTGCAAGCCGCAGTGCGCGCCTTGCACACGGACCTCAAGACCTCGGTGCATGAGCTGCGCCATGCACCTCCTTAAGCGAAACAAGCGAACACCCACACCTTTGCAAGGGCAACTTAGGGGGATGGCCCCTAACTAGCAGCCGCAGCCGTCTTTTTCCGCCCCGCCAAAATCAACCTGCGTCGGGTAATCATTATCGAAGCAAGAAAGGCATAGCCCGCCTTTGTAATCATCTTTGTTGTGACCACCAATGGAAGTGATTAAGCCCTCCGGTGACAAGAATGCCAAGGAATCGGCATTAATCTCTTCGCACATTTCCGCAATGGACTTGTACGACGCGATGAGATCGCGGCGGTCTGGGGTATCAATGCCGTAGAAGCAAGGATTCTTGAAGGGTGGCGATGTAATCCGCACGTGAACCTCTACGGCTCCCGCTTCGCGGAGCAGATTGACGATCCGACGTGAAGTTGTTCCACGCACGATGGAATCATCGATCATGACAACACGTTTGCCATCGACCACACTGCGCACGGCGCTTAGCTTCATTTTCACACCTTGCTCACGCAGCTCTTGGCTCGGCTGGATGAAGGTCCGGCCTGTATACTTATTCTTGATGAGCCCAAGCTCATAAGGAATGCCCGTCTGCTCCGCAAATCCAATCGCTGCCGAGATACTAGAATCCGGTACACCAGTTACGAGGTCAGCATCTACGAAAGCTTCTAATGCCATTCGGCTACCCATCCGCTTACGGGCGGTGTGCAGGTTAGCGCCATTCATATCACTGTCTGGGCGAGAGAAGTAAATATACTCCATTGCGCATAGCGCTTTACGTTTTGGCTCGGTAAAACGGTCCTCTAACAGGCCATTTTTATCAAGCACGAGCAGTTCGCCAGGTTCGATATCACGGACTAACTGTGCTCCGATAACTTCTAAGGCGCAAGATTCGGAAGCAAAAATATAGGCGTCGCCGATCCGTCCCATTACAAGCGGACGCAAACCATGGGAATCCGAAGCGACAATTAATTTGTCATTCGTCATAAGCAGAAAAGCAAATCCGCCAACCAGTTGTTTTAGCGCATCCTTAGCCGCTTCAACAAAATCCTTAGACGAACGCGCAATCAGATGCGCCAGCACTTCTGTATCACTAGTGGTTTGGAAGATCGATCCGCTTTGCTCAAGCTGTTTACGAATCAACGGTTCATTTACTATGTTACCGTTCGTAGCAATCGCCAAATCACCGTCACGATATTTGAATACGAGCGGCTGTGCATTAGTTAAGCGGCTGTCTCCGCTGGTGGAATAACGTACATGCCCGATGGACATGTCTCCAACCAGTGAGGCAATTTTGTCCTTGTCGAATACTTCTTTTACTAACCCCATCCCGCGGTGATAGTTGAAATCACGACCATCTGCTACGCAGATGCCCGCACTTTCTTCCCCACGGTGCTGTAAGGCGTGCAAGCCGTAATAAGACATGGACGCCGCTTCCGGGTGTCCGAAGACCCCGAAAACGCCGCATTCTTCTTTTAATGTGTCAAAAATATCTCCCGAGCCCGTTCCTTCATTGTAAAAGTCACCAGTCCACAGGATAGGAGTCTCCTGCTCTTTCCCGGTCTTTATTTCATAAGACATGGAATAGCATCCTCCCAAACGAATTTCAATTCTGCTACAGCTTCATCTAATACGGATGCACCGTCCAGATTTACACGCAGTCTGTCTCCACCTACAGTTCCGATGATTTCCACTGGAACGCCGCTGGCAGCAATCGCTGCTTTCAGCTCTTCCGCACGTTCAGGTGCTGCCGTCAGCACGATACGTGATTGGCTCTCACTGAACAAAGCTACATCGGATCTAAGTCCATTAGCAGAAAGTTCAACGTTCGCACCAATACCACCACTGATACAGCTCTCTGCAAGTGCTACAGCAAGACCGCCTTCGGACAAGTCATGTGCTGAACGCACCAGACCGCCGCGAATCGAGGTAAGCACTGCGTTCAGCAGTGTTTTCTCAGTAGCCAAATCCAAAGCTGGAGGGCGGCCTTCGGTTACACCATGAACAGCATATTGAAATTCACTACCACCAAGCTCAGCTTTTGTTACGCCTAGCAGAAGAATGGAATCTCCTTCTTGTTTGAAGCCTTGAGTCGTAATATGATCCGTATCCGTTACTAAACCAACCATGCCGACAACCGGCGTTGGGTAAATGGATCCCGTAGTATTTTCGTTATAAAGACTGACATTCCCGCCGATAACCGGAGTATCCAGCACACGACAAGCTTCAGCCATACCATCAACCGCACGCTCCATTTGCCAGAACACATCAGGTTTCTCAGGGTTTCCGAAGTTTAGGTTATCGGTAATAGCAAGCGGTTCAGCACCCGAACAAACGATGTTACGAGCCGCTTCGCTGACTGCAATCCGTCCGCCCACTTCAGGATCAAGATAAACATAACGCCCGTTACAATCCGTGGTCATCGCAAGTCCTTTACGTGTACCATGAATGGTAACTACAGCCGCATCAGATCCAGGTCGAACAGCCGTACTAGTCCGAACCATGTAATCATATTGGTTGTATACCCAAGCTTTACTTGCTACGGTTGGCGATCCAAGCACTGTACGCAGTGCGCCGCCCAGATCTGTAACTTCCGCGTAACGAAGCGTATCTACCGATTCATTTTCTACATAATAAGCAGGAACCTCAGATGGTTTGTTATATACTGGGCACTCATCCACGAGCGCTGTTACAGGCATGTCGCCAACAACCTCACCGTGATGATATAGCTTCAAGCGACCATCATCCGTTACTTTACCGACCTTACAGCAGATTACACCCCAGCGATCAAAAATCTCTTGCGCCTGAGCTTCATCCTTCGGTTCTACTACGAACAACATCCGTTCTTGCGATTCCGAAAGCATCATTTCATAAGGGGTCATGCCGTCTTCACGTTGTGGCACCTGATCAAGATACAGCTCCAGACCATTGCCCGCTTTACTTGCCATCTCAGCACTAGAGCAGGTAAGTCCAGCCGCACCCATATCCTGAATCCCAATAACAATGCCGCTGTCGATTAACTCTAGACAAGATTCCATAACGAGCTTCTCCATAAATGGATCGCCTACTTGTACAGCTGTACGTTTTGCTTCGGACTCTTCACTTAGTTCAACGGATGCAAAAGTAGCCCCATGAATCCCATCACGTCCAGTAGGAGGACCTACGTAGAAGACTGGGTTTCCTACACCTTTAGCGACACCACGCTGGATTTTATCATGATCAATCAGACCGACACACATTGCATTAACAAGCGGGTTACCGTCATAGCTATCATCGAACATGATTTCGCCGCCCACGGTTGGAATCCCGATACAGTTACCATAGCCAGCAATACCAGACACGACATGCTCGAACAAATATTTCACGCGATCGCTTTCCAGCTTGCCGAAACGCAAGGAATTCAGCAGTGCGATAGGTCTTGAGCCCATGGAAAAAATATCACGAATGATACCACCTACGCCTGTTGCCGCACCTTGAAAAGGTTCTACTGCAGAGGGGTGGTTATGACTTTCGATTTTGAATACAACCGCTTGGTTGTCTCCGATATCTACAATCCCTGCGCCCTCGCCGGGTCCCATCAGGACACGTGGTCCAGTAACTGGGAAACGCTTCAACAATGGCTTAGAGTTCTTGTATGCACAGTGTTCGGACCACATTACGCTGAATACGCCGATTTCAGTATAGTTCGGCAAACGTCCCATAAAAGACTTGATGAGCTCATATTCGCTGTCCGACACACCGAATTGGCTGTAAATTTTCTGCTCTGCGATCTGTTCTGCGGTCGGTTCCTTAACGGATACTTGCTGCGTCATGACGATCCCTCCAAGTCTTCAGTATAGATGTGAACATTCGTTTGCCATCTTCAGATCCGAGCAAGCTGTTAGCTGCACGCTCAGGGTGAGGCATCATGCCGACTACATTCCCCTGCACATTACTAACACCCGCAATATCAGCTACAGAGCCGTTAGGATTATCGCTATATGTGAACACAATCTGATTGTTAGCTTTCAGTTCTGCTAAAGTCTCTTCATCACAGTAATAGTTTCCTTCGCCGTGAGCGATTGGGATGATGATTTCTTCATCCTTAGCATAATCAATAGTAAATGGGGTTTCGTTATTAACAACCTTAAGCACTGTATCATGACAACGGAACTTCATGGACATGTTACGACGCAGCGCGCCTGGCAACAAACCAGCCTCAGTAAGAATTTGGAACCCATTGCAAATGCCTAGCACGAATTTACCTTGCTCTGCTGCTTTAGCAACTTCAGCCATTACAGGAGCAAATCTTGAAATCGCGCCGCAGCGCAGGTAATCACCATATGAGAATCCGCCTGGAACCAAAATGCAATCATACGCCGACAAATCTGTCGCTGTATGCCACACATAATCGACTGGTTCGCCGAGACTGTCCTCTACCGCCTTGTAGCAATCAATATCACAGTTAGAGCCTGGGAAGACAAGTACAGCAAATTTCATGTCGTTTAGTCCTCCAATTCGTAGCGGTAATCCTCGATCACCGTGTTGGCAAGTAGCTTTTCGCACATTTCCTTGAGTCGCAGTTCTGCTTCAGCACGGTTATCCGTGTCCAAAGTCAGCTCCATATATTTCCCAATACGCAAACTTTCAACTTCTTGAAAACCTACCGAATGAAGTGCTCCTTGCACTGCTACACCTTGTGGATCGAGAACGCTCTTCTTAATGGTGACATATACCGTCGCTTTTAACATATGCTTGTAGTTCCTCCTAAATTTTTATGTGTATATACTTTCTGAAAGCTGAAACTCTACTAAAAGTAACTCTAGCTTTAAAAACATACACTTCATTTATTCCCATGAGTAAACACACAATGTTGAGCTATAAAGACTTGCCAGTAAGACGATGATAAATGTCCAGATAACGGCGCGTTGTTTCTTCAACTACTTCTAGCGGAAGTGGATCAGGTTTGCTATTTTTATCCCAGGAGGATGCAGATAGATACGTACGAACAGGTTCTTTATCCATACTATCAATTTCGATATCAAGAGCGTATTTGTCCTTGGCCCAGAAACGTGAAGCATCCGGCGTAAAAATCTCATCAATTAGAATCACCCTGCCATCCAGCAAGCCGAATTCGAATTTGCAGTCTGCAAGAATGATTCCCCGCTCAGCACAATACTCTCTGGCAAAAGAGAACAATTGCAAGCTCTTCTCCTGCAGCTCGAGTGCCAGATCAGCACCGATTAGCTCCTGCATCTTTTCAAAAGGAATATCCTCATCATGACCTACATCGTTTTTAGCCGCAGGGGTAAAGATTGGCTGTGCCAACAGCGCATTTTTGCGCAAGTTCTTAGGAAGCTCAATACCATTCACTTTGCCAGTTTCTTGATACTGTCTCCAGCCCCCACCGGTGATGCACCCACGCACAACACATTCGATATCGATGCGCTCTGCTTTGCGTACCGCCATAACACGGTTTCTGAGAGCTTCCTTGTCCTTAACGATATCTCCGAGCAGATCCACATCGATATGAACGACATGATTCTCCATTAGCTCTTTGGTCTTTCCGAACCAGAACGCACTCAGACGGTTAAGCACATTGCCCTTTTCAGGTACCGCTGGGTCCAGCACATAGTCAAAAGCAGATATCCGATCCGTGACGACGATCAGTACATTCTCCCCTAAATCGTATAGCTCACGAACCTTCCCTTTATAGAGCAGCGGCGCATTGATGAGTTCCACGGCTGTGGATACGGCCGACGATGTCATGACCTTTCCTCCCTTGAACTAATGATCTTGATTACTGCAACTGGTCTCAAAGGCGTAATTCCGAGGAATGTTTGGACTTCCGATCGCTGTTATGGTTGGATTTACTGATTTAAACCGCTCTTCGCGGTAGAAATCCAACCATAAAGGCGAACGCTAACGCTTCTACAGTTCCAAACTTCCTCTCCATTACACCATTCGACCAATTTCCTTTATATCTAACTCCTTAGTTCACCACTAACCTATCTTTTTTAGATAAGCTCTAGCTTGCGGAAGATGGTGTCCACATGCTTAAGGTGCCAAGAAGGGTTAAATGCATCTTCAATTTCTTCTGGGGTAAGAACGTTAGTGATCTCAGGTGTAGCTTCCACGATATCGCGGAATTGTTTTTGCTCTTCCCATGCTTGCATAGCACGCGGTTGAACGGTATCGTATGCTTGCTCACGGCTAAGGCCTTTGTCGATCAGTTTAGTCAAGATCCGACCGGAGAAAGGAACGCCGAACGTACGGTTCATGTTACGCTTCATATTCTCTGGGAATACAGTCAGGTTCTTCACGATGTTTCCAAAACGGTTCAGCATGTAGTTGAGCAGCATTGTCGCATCCGGAAGGATGATGCGTTCCACAGAGGAGTGCGAAATATCGCGTTCATGCCAGAGTGGCACGTTCTCGTAAGCTGTAACCATATGTCCGCGAATGACGCGGGACAGACCGGAAATGTTTTCGCAGCCGATCGGATTACGTTTATGCGGCATAGCGGATGAACCCTTTTGACCTTTGGCAAAAGCTTCTTCCACTTCACGAATCTCACTCTTTTGCAGAGCGCGGATTTCAGTAGCGAATTTGTCTAACGATGTCGCTACCAAAGCAAGAGCAGCCATGTATTCAGCATGACGGTCACGCTGTAACGTTTGTGTAGAGATTGGAGCTGGGCTTGTGCCGAGCTTGCGACAAACGAATTCTTCTACGAAAGGATCGATGTTCGCGTACGTACCAACGGCACCGGAGATTTTACCGAACTGCACACCGTTCGCAGCATGGCGGAAACGCTCCAGGTTACGTTTCATTTCTTCGTACCATAGAGCCATTTTCAGACCAAAGGTAGTTGGCTCGGCATGAACACCATGCGTACGGCCCATCATCGGTGTATCCTTGTAAGCAATAGCCTTATCTTTAAGGATCTCAATAAAGTTGATGATATCCTTCTCTAGAATTTCATTCGCTTGACGCAGCAAGTAACCTAGCGCCGTATCTACCACGTCAGTAGAAGTAAGACCGTAGTGAACCCATTTGCGCTCTGCGCCAAGACTCTCGGAAACCGCACGTGTAAATGCGATAACGTCGTGGCGAGTCTCTTGTTCTATTTCATCAATGCGTGCGATGTCGAATTTAGCGTCCTTACGCAGTTTAGCTGCATCTTCGTGCGGGATTACTCCCAGCTCAGCCCATGCTTCGCAAGCGCAAATTTCAACTTCCAGCCACGCCTTGAATTTATTTTCCTCCGTCCAAATAGCTCGCATCTCAGGTCTGCTGTAACGTTCGATCATATTCTTTAGTTCCTCCAAAGTTTAGATTGCTCCACCCAGGACAAGCCGTCTCCGGTATCCTTGCAGAGCAGATTGATATGGCCCATCTTGCGGCCGGTCTTACTCTCAGTCTTGCCATATATATGAAGCTTAGGTACAACACCCAGCTTATTATCTTTTTCGTCCTGTGTACAGGTCGCTTTAATCGCGCCATCCAAATGCTGGCCTAGTACATTTACCATAACTACAGGTGTCAAAAGCGTTGTATCGCCTAGCGGCAGATTACAAATCGCCCGGACATGCTGCTCGAACTGTGAGGTCGCGCAAGCGTCCATGGTGTAATGCCCAGAGTTATGCGGCCTTGGTGCTAACTCATTGACGTACAATTGTCCGTCCTCTGTGACGAACATTTCTACTGCCAGCAGTCCAACCGCATCAAGTCCAGCGATTAATGTCTCTGCCAATTCGCATGCTCTCCGCTGAATGTCCTCTGCCACTCTTGCAGGCACAATGGACAGATGCAAAATATTATTCACATGAATATTTTCCGACGGTGGGAAGCTCTTAACCTCACCAGAAGCACTGCGTGCAGCAACAACGGATATTTCACACTTAAAAGCTACAAACTTCTCAAGCACCAGCTCCGGCACAACGGCTCCGGGTGCTACTTGCCGGAAGGCTTCTTCCAGCTCTTCTACCTGACGGATCACGGCTTGTCCCTTGCCGTCATAACCGCCTGTGGCTGTCTTCAGCACACAGGGTAGTCCAAGCTCTGCCGCCGCCACTTTCAGCTCCGCAAGGCTATCCACCTTCCGGTACGGGGCGACGGGTACACCTGCCGCCTCGATGGCGGCTTTTTCGCGCAGCCGATGCTGCGTCGTATACAGCAGCGCGCTGCCCTGCGGCACGTACGATTCCTCCGTCAGCAGCGCGGCAACGCCCGCGTCAACGTTCTCGAACTCGTACGTGATGACGTCCGAGCGGCGGGCTAGCTCCCGCGCCGCGTCCCGGTCGTTATACGCCGCTGTAATCTGCGGCGTGACTTGACCGCTAGGCGCATCCGGCGCAGGGTCCAGCGCCACGAAGCGGTACCCCATGGCGCTGCCAGCCAGCGCCATCATGCGCCCGAGCTGCCCGCCGCCGAGCACGCCGACGGTCGCGCCGGGCAGTAGCGTCCGGACCGTGTCCGTGCCGGACGCATCCATGGCGGCTGGCGAAGTAACGCCGCCAGCCTCCTGCAGCTTCAGCTCCTCCGGACTCATAAGCTGTCGCTGCTTTCAAGGACTTCGTCGCGGATCGCATCCCGCCGCAGCTGCACGCGCTGCTGCACTTCTGGATCGAATGCTCCGATAATCTGTGCAGCCAGGAGGCCTGCATTAATGGCTCCTGCCTTACCAATGGCTACCGTTGCCACTGGAATGCCTCCTGGCATCTGCACGATGGAGAGAAGCGAATCCAGCCCATTAAGCGCCTTCGACTGCACTGGCACTCCAATCACAGGCAGGATCGTCTTTGCTGCCACCATACCCGGCAAATGCGCTGCACCGCCCGCTCCTGCAATAATGACGCGAATCCCCCGGCCCGCGGCTTCCTCCGCATAGCTGAACATCAAGTCCGGCGTCCGGTGCGCAGATACTACCTTCTTCTCATAAGATAATCCCAGCTCTTCAAGCACCGCACAAGCGTGCTCCATCGTATCCCAATCCGATTTACTGCCCATGATAACAGCTACCTGCACAGACATGATTCGACCTACCTTCCAGTCACTAGTATGGATATCTTTATCTTGTAAATTCGAATAAAAAAAGCCCGATGACCAGACGCATTTTGCTGCGGGAGGATCGGACTAGTAAAGAAATTAGGAAAAAATAATCCGCGTGCCTATCATTAGGCTGCATTAAGCGCGGAAAATGGCATAATGCATCATTCCGTTACCCGGACCGCATTGCCGCATTCTATCATCCTATTTCCTCGTAGTCCGGTAATTTACGGTTCCCGGGTAGAAACTTCCGGGCCATATCCCCGGTTTTATACGAGTTGCTCATGACATCAGTTTAACAATCCCCTACACAGGATGTCAACTCAAACACGAACATTGGTAAATTCCGATTAATAATCGTTCGCTTTTAGACGTATTTAATTTCTCAATATCCACTTATTTTGATGATAAAGACTTCTTTCCGTACACTATTAGCTCTAACAACAGATGTTATATTAACTGTAGAATAGGCTTCATGGAAATACATATAATTCCTCTACTGGATATGAATCTAGTCATTTCGTTTCTTAATAATCAAGTATAAACGCCTTTGGCGTCCCTGTATGACGGTTAGCGTTTATGCGAGAAATATAAGGATAAAGTATAGTTTGAAACATATACTTTCTTATATTTGAAAAAAGGAACGCCATAAGCGTCCCTTTTAACTTTATGTTATTTTACAACCAGTACTGGAATGCGAGCGCTTTGTACTACATTATGGCTGACACTGCCCAGAACAAACTCACGTATTCCGCCAAGTCCGCGGCTGCCGATAACAATTACATCTATAGCATGTTCTTTAGCATATTTCAAAATCACTTCAGCGGGTGATCCTTGTAATAGCTCAACCTCAGCATTCAAGCCTTCAGCCTCAAGGCGTCCCTTGACTTCTTCCGTAGTCTGCACTGCTAAATCATAATATTCTTTATTTACTGAAGCCGGTAGTGGTGCTAGAGCTTCTCCGATAAAAAATCTTGGAAATTCAAATGCGTGTACGACATGCATCGTAGAGCCCGGAGTTACTTTTGCGAGTTCAATTGCGCGCTCCAATGCTTGATTAGAAGCCTTAGATCCATCATAGGCGAGTAAAATTTTAGAGAATAACATGTACGCCACCTCTTTTTCTAGTTTGTAATCATTAAGACTATCACCTTAAAAAATAGCTGTACAAAAAGATATTCAGCAACAGAAGTAACGGAATTCCGATCCTAAAGGACATATGTCGCGTCTTGTGGCGCTTACGATACATGGCAATCAGCACGCCTAGTGCCCCGCCCATAGCTGCCAGCAGAAAAAGTGTCTTCTCAGGTACACGTTCTCGCCGTTTACGGGCTTTGTTCTTGTCTTCGGACATCACTACATATCCGATAATATTAATTACCACAAACCACAACATTATAACCTTGACCATTCTCCCGGGCTCTCCTCCTTGCTTCCTATCTATCTCTATTATATTCCTCTTTTTCACAAAAAACCAATCATCCTTACACGCTCTGATAACTTCGCTACCTGCCTCTTTCTTTTCAATGCTTCGAATCATTCATCCATATCCATGACAACACCGCAGCCAGCGCCGCCGCAATTCCACCCAGCCAGAACCCTCCGGTCAAGCCATAAAGAGCGCTCATCCAGCCTGCCACGAACGGCCCCGCCGACATACCTATTGCATAAACCGCCTGATAGAAGCCCATAGCTGTTGCACGCTTATATGGATCTACTTCTGACACCGATTTGCCTAGCAACAATGGAAAAATCAGTCCCTGCATAAATCCGTTTCCTACCTGAGTCAGACAGAGCGTCGCTAGCGTCGGCATTGAAGGAATAAGAAGTGTAAACAATGCACTTCCCGCGAAGCCTAAGAGAAGCGTGCCCCGGTCTCCTAGCAGCCTACCAAATGTCCGTGAGCCATAGAGGGTCGCGACAGCATGCGGAATCATAAAAGCGAGCGTCAGCCAGCCCAAGCTTTCTTTACTTGCTCCGATATTCAGAGCTTGGTTTGGCGTATATCCGAACATCGTTATGAATAGCACACAGTGTGCCAACACTGACAGCAGAGAAACTCTTACCAGAAGCGGCTCCTTCATAACACCTGCTAAGTCTTTGATCTGGATCGCACTTTGCCGTTTCTCCTGTTTTTGTTCAGGCAGCCGCAGCGCAAGCAGCAGCGCCGCAATCGCTACAATTCCTCCAATCAGAAACGGGGTATTCCAGCCCCAATGCTCCACCATATAGCCACTGATCATCATACTGGTCAATTGGGCAATCACCGTAGTGAATTGCAGCATGCCCATCGCTTTTCCAGCTTCCTCTTTCGGGAAATATCCCGCGAACATCACAGTGTACACAACCCATGCCGAAGCCGCTATACCGGATACCGCACGTGCTGCCAATGCCCACCCAGGCTGTGCTCCCCACATGAAAAGAAAGCAGCTGGCTCCGCTCGCAATCAGTCCCAGGTAGATAAACGGACGACGCCGATTCAAATAATCCGAACCGATGCCAATCGGCAGTCGGAACAGAATCTGCATTAACCCATATACGCCCAGCACCATGCCCACCATAAAATATGATGCTCCCAAATGCTCCACATAAGGGGAAAGCACCGGAACATAAATATAAGAAGAGAACCAAAACATAAATACAATAACGAGAAAGAAAAACTTACTGCCTCCCTGCCCCTCTGGGCTACCTGCTGCTTTTAGTTGATCCACTTGTTGTTCAGTTGCCACCCTAATCACCTGCTCTATGTATTTGCTTAACATTCTAATTCAAAGCCTATCTGTAGACCACAAAAACTTACGCGGACAGAAAAAAGGCTACTGAGCACACTCAGCAGCCTTCATTATTTAAGCAGAAGTTAGTAGCAACAACAGGTTAGCCTACCTCTCTACTTCTCCTTCTTTTGCCCTTCAAGCGCTGCTTTCAGCAGTTCCCCAAGGTTAGAACCAATGCTTTCTTGCTTACTGTATTGCTGTACCAGCTTTTGCTGTTCGCGTTTATTCACATGCTTTTGATCCTTATCCAAGGTTTCTGTGATTCCACAGCCCAAACATTGTACGAACATGCCTGCTTTACCCTCTTTAAGCTCCATTTTCTTATGGCACTGTGGACAGCGGCGATTCGATAGTCTTTTCTCTCCGGCACGGGTATAACCACAGTTATCTGCAGGGCATACAAGCAGCTTGCCACGTTTGCTCTTTTTCTCCAGCAGTCTTGTACCGCATTCCGGACAATTACTGTTCGAGACATTATGCGGTTTATATTCTGCTCCACTAGTTTTGACGCCAGTTACCAGCTCCTGTGCCATACTGCGGATGCCTTGCAAGAAGAGCTCCGGCTTGCCTTGACCACGCGCTATTTTCTCCAGCTCGGCTTCCCAGCGCGCGGTTAGATCTGGTGTCCGTAGCTGTGTGGATACCAACTCAATAAGCTGCTTGCCTTTACCAGTCGGATGCAGCAGATTCCCTTGGCGTTCAATGGTATCGGAGCTAACCAGCTTCTCGATAATATCCGCGCGGGTTGCCGGGGTTCCCAGTCCGTGCTTCTCCATTTGCGTTAACAGCGAAGCTTCATTATAACGCTTCGGCGGCTGTGTTCGTCCAGGACGAACCATGCAGCGGCCAATCGTAACAGTTGCTCCTTCGCGCAGCTCAGGTAGCTTCGCACTCCCAGCTGCTGGCTCGTCCGATGGCTCCTCGTCGTCATCGTTACTCATATCTCCGCCGTACACTTCACGCCAACCGGCATCTTTTACCGTCGTCCCTTTGACATGGAAGCTTTCGCCTTCCACGTTGACGGTGACAGCTACCGCATCATAGCGAGCTGGTGGGTAGAACAAGCTAATAAAACGCCGTACAATCAGATCATACAGCTTACGTTCCTCGGTACTCAGACCATTTAACAATACGGTCTGCTCTGTCGGAATAATAGCATGGTGATCGCTTACTTTGCTATCATCCACGATTCGCTTCGTAATCGGCAGCGGTTTGCGCAGCAGTGGACGTGCCAAAGCTGCATATGGACCGACAGCCACACTGTCCAATCTTTCCTTGAGTGTGCCTGTCATATCTGAAGTTAAGTAACGGCTGTCCGTACGCGGGTAAGTGACCAGCTTGTGCTGCTCATATAGCCGTTGAAGCACACTGGAGGTCTGCTTGGCGGAGAAGCCGAACTTCCGGTTCGCATCACGCTGTAATTCAGTCAGATCATATGCAAGAGGATGCGGTTCGCTCTTCTCACTCTTCTGTACCTTTATAATACGGCCGCTGCGTCCTGTAAGCTTATCCTTTAAGCTGACTGTCTTATCCTTTTCGAATATCCGTCCATCTCCATTACTAGCCCGCCAAGCCGCTTGGAAATCCCCGAAATCTGCAGTCAACGTCTCAAAATCAACGGAACGGAAACCCGTAATCTCCTGTTCACGATCCATAATCATCCCTAATGTCGGCGTTTGTACCCGTCCTGCGGAAAGCGGCGAACCAAACTTGCAAGTCAAAGCTCTCGTGACATTCAATCCAATCATCCAATCCGCCTCTGCGCGGCAACGTGCAGATTCATACAGACGATCAAAATCGCGACCTGGGCGGAGCTTTGCGAATCCCTCTTTAATCGCCTTATCAGTCTGCGAGGATATCCACAGCCGCCGGAATGGCTTTTTCCATCCCGCCATATTCATAATCCAACGTGCCAACAGCTCTCCTTCACGAGCAGCATCCGTAGCTACCACAAGCTCCTCAATATCCTGACGCTTCATTAGGTGCTGAACAGCTTTATATTGCTGGTTGGTCTCACGCAGCACCTTCAGCTTTGCCTTCTCCGGCAAAATCGGCAAATCCTCCAAAGCCCAAGTTGCAAACTTTTTATTATAATCTTCAGGCTCTGCCAGGCCGACTAAATGACCCAGTGCCCAGGTAACCACATATTTTGGACCTTCAATATAGCTCTTCTGTTTATTATTACATCCCATGACTCGTGCGATCTCGCGTGCAACAGACGGCTTCTCCGCCAATACTAATGTCTTCATAATGCTCCCCTTTCCACATCAAATTTCATTATAGCATTAAATGAATGATAGCAAATATCGTCAGGCCTTACCGGGTCACTCCGTTATACACTAAATAAATTAAACAACGAAAACTCAGTGAGTGAAATCTTCATTCCATTAGAAAAGCCCGTATCTGCTATGCAGACACGGGCTTCTTTTTGCTTATGGGATTAATAGTTACTTTTGCTCCACCTGAATCGTTTGTTCAAGCTCCGGATAATAATGTTTAACTTGTTTTCCTTCTTCATCCCTTAATGCTTTATGATTTTCATCAATGGAGTAAGTAAACGGCTTAACTGTAATTGTCTTTGGTGTTTGCGCGAACGGTATGAAATCTTTGTCTACCATAGGATAGACTATAGCCGGCAAGTTGAATGACCCACTCGAAGAAAATGCATTGCCTAGTTCATCAACAATTTCATAGAACATTTCAGAGGTTGTGTATCCATCCTTTTCTTTCACAGTTGGCGCTTTACCTTCTTCGCTGAGCTGTAATCTGCTTGTGGCTGGAGTTAATTCCAGCTTGGTAATCGTATAACTGAATTCTTCTGCCTCTTTTGTTTGGTTCAGATCAAGCTTGATAATTCCTTCCGTTACTTTTTTCACCGGCACCTTGATTTCAAAAGGCTCTGCGATTTGTGTAACCGGCACAGTGATGCTTAATTCAAATTCATTCCCCAAAGCCTCTACATTATTTAGATTTCTATAATCGTATAAAATAGCATTCTTTTTACCCTCAACATCGCCAAAAGACGACATTTGGGCCTCCAGATTCTTTCCATTCGGCAATTTCACTTCTGCTGAACCCAACAACCCTTTTTCGGACTGGTTCATTGTCACTTTCGCATACTGCTGTTCTTTTACCGCTGGATCGAATTCAGTCGGTTCAATAATCATTTCTGCCATCATCTTATCCTTATCAATGCCTTCCCGTTCAATCGCAAAAGCCAACCGCGAGCCGTCATAATAGGCATCGGTAACCTTCAAGGTCACTCCATCATGGGTAACGCTTTGGTTAGGCGCAGTAGATAATCCTTTTTCTTCAGCAGCATTTAGACCTTTATCGTCAATCCCCTTAAAAATACTTCCTACAACAGGAATCTGCTTTAACGTTTCAGCCATGACTGGGGATATAAATCCGCTACCGATTATCCCCGCACCCAACACTGCTGCTGCCGCGGCAGCCACCAATGATTTTTTCAGGAACTTATTCCCACTTTTTCTTGACGCTCGCTTTTCCATTCCCTCGTCTCCTATTCGCTTCATAATTGAATCGCTGAAACTGTCTACCGGCATTTCATGATTATGGAATGTTTGACGAATGTGCTCCATCTTCTGACTTTCAGTTGGATCTTGCCATTTCTCCATGAGGGCTTCCTCCTTCATTCATTCTTTGCCGGACTAACTTTTTGCGTAGACGTTCAAATTTCTTGCGTAAAGTAGCTGAATTACAATCCATAATCTGACCCATTTCTTCAAAACTGTACTGCTCTACTACCTTAAGAATCAGAAGATTGCTCTCTTCAGCTGTCAGATCATCCATAAATAACTTCTGCAATGGCTCCTCATCGTTAGGATTATAATAGGCTTTCGGCTGCTGCTCTTTATATAGCGACAACAGACGGTTTCTTCGTTTGCGTTTGCGAACCTGATCCAAACAATGATGATAGGCCACTTTATACAGCCATGAATTAAAAGAGACTCGTTTCTCATAACGTCTGAGTTCCTGATACACTTTTACAAATATATCTTGCACAGCATCCTCTGCTTCTTCATGACTTCTCAAAATATAATAGCAATACGTATAAATCTTTCTTTCATAGGCTTGTATTATAGTTCTATAGGCTTCGCGGTTACCCGCAAGAACCTGATCAATAGCCTCTTCAATTATTGTTTGATTCATTTGGACCCCGGGGCTGCGACGTTCCAAAGAATCACCTCCTTGTTATTGACTACAACTATATAACGATTGTGATCCCTGTAATTGTGACAGGCTCAAAATTTTTTCCAAATATGTTATAAACATCATCTGTTTTTCAATAAAAAAAGCGACTGCCCCGATTGATGCTCGGAGAAATCGCTTTTATAATAATATTCCATATTTATAAACTTTTTACTTATTTATGTTTTTCAACTCAATACATGCTTCAAAAAATACAATATCACTATTCTGGCCACGGACATATATACCATCATCCGTTACAGCTGAGCGTAAAATAGTCAGTTCATCCCCAAACTTAGCTTCTTGTAGATAAGTAATCCGGAAGCGTGTGAACTCTGCATTATCCCATTCCGCTAAACTGAGTGCATCACAACATAAATCTCCGTATCGGGCATTATTCAGATGTCCGTTGCTATCCAGCCCACTATATCTTACCTGATACCGATAAGCTTCTTCCATAATAATATCAGTAGGGATCGTTACCTTAACAGGCATATCCCCTACTGAATCGCCATTATAGTGCTTAACCTGAACTGGAAGAGCGTTCGGTCTGAGTATCTTTCTCTTCTCAATATCTACTAAAGCCCATATAGAACGCGCTGTGGCAATCTCTATATGATCTGCATCAAAAATACGATAATCCCGTTGCCATAAAGCCCCTTTAGTACCTTTACTCCAGGTATGTACGCTAAGCACATCATTTGGGCGAGGAATACGCTTAAAATCAAGGTCTAACGTAATCATCATCCAGCCCATTCCTGCACTCAGAATTTCTTCCACACTTATCCCCAAATTACCCACTGCGAAGTCTGCCGCACATTGCATGATATCCAGAATAAAGGATAACTTACTCTGCGAACGATAATCCGTGTCGCTCGCATGTACAGAAAAATCTTCTATCCACACAAGATTACTACTGTTGTCCATTGTTTATCCTCCTGCCATGCAAAATATCCTTGCATTTACTTGAAGTATCCACATATACCACTACTCTATCCACATAAATTGGGGACTACTTTCATTTTTGAATATATTTTATTATTTCATCCACATGTTAGTAACTTTTATTTTTTCGTTATTTCCCCATGACTTATCCACATTATTTAAATTAAGCGATAAAGGGAACAAAAAAGCCATTGTTGATAAATCAACAATGGCTTCGTGTGCTTGGCAACGTCCTACTCTCCCAGGACCCTTCGGTCCAAGTACCATCGGCGCTGGAGGGCTTAACGGTCGTGTTCGGGATGGGTACGCGTGGAACCCCTCCGCTATCGCCACCAAACGGGCATTTACAGCGTAAATGCTCAGACTTAATCGCCTGAAAACTGAATCCGAATTGAATTTGCGTTCTAAGTATAGGATAAGCCCTCGACCGATTAGTATTGGTCAGCTCCATGCATTACTGCACTTCCACCTCCAACCTATCTACCTCGTCGTCTTCAAGGGGTCTTACTAATTGGGAAATCTCATCTTGAGGGGGGCTTCACGCTTAGATGCTTTCAGCGCTTATCCCGTCCGTACGTAGCTACCCAGCCATGCTTCTGGCGAAACAACTGGTGCACCAGCGGTACGTCCATCCCGGTCCTCTCGTACTAAGGACAGCTCCTCTCAAATTTCCTGCGCCCACGACAGATAGGGACCGAACTGTCTCACGACGTTCTGAACCCAGCTCGCGTACCGCTTTAATGGGCGAACAGCCCAACCCTTGGGACCTACTTCAGCCCCAGGATGCGATGAGCCGACATCGAGGTGCCAAACCTCCCCGTCGATGTGGACTCTTGGGGGAGATAAGCCTGTTATCCCCAGGGTAGCTTTTATCCGTTGAGCGATGGCCCTTCCATGCGGTACCACCGGATCACTAAGTCCGACTTTCGTCCCTGCTCGACTTGTAGGTCTCGCAGTCAAGCTCCCTTATGCCTTTGCACTCTTCGAATGATTTCCAACCATTCTGAGGGAACCTTGGAACGCCTCCGTTACTCTTTAGGAGGCGACCGCCCCAGTCAAACTGCCCGCCTGACACGGTCCCCGTACCCGGTAAGGGTACTAGGTTAGAACCTAGATACGATCAGGGTGGTATCCCAACGGCGCCTCCACCGAAGCTTGCGCTCCGATTTCTACGGCTCCCACCTATCCTGTACAGATCGTACCCAAATTCAATATCAAGCTGCAGTAAAGCTCCATGGGGTCTTTCCGTCTTGTCGCGGGTAACCTGCATCTTCACAGGTATTAAAATTTCACCGGATCTCTCGTTGAGACAGCGCCCAAGTCGTTACGCCATTCGTGCGGGTCAGAATTTACCTGACAAGGAATTTCGCTACCTTAGGACCGTTATAGTTACGGCCGCCGTTTACTGGGGCTTCGGTTCATAGCTTCGGGTTACCCCTAACCACTCCCCTTAACCTTCCAGCACCGGGCAGGCGTCAGCCCGTATACTTCGCCTTGCGGCTTCGCACAGACCTGTGTTTTTGCTAAACAGTCGCTTGGGCCTTTTCACTGCGGCCCCCTCGTGCTATTCACACTACCGGGGCACCCCTTCTCCCGAAGTTACGGGGTCATTTTGCCGAGTTCCTTAACGAGAGTTCTTCCGCGCGCCTTAGAATTCTCTTCTCGCCTACCTGTGTCGGTTTGCGGTACGGGCACCTTCTCCTGGCTAGAGGCTTTTCTTGGCAGTGTGAGATCATGACCTTCGCTACTGTAATTTTCGCTCCCCATCACAGCCCAGCCTTAACGATGTGCGGATTTGCCTACACATCAGCCTCACTGCTTAGACGGACATATCCATCAGTCCGCGTCACTACCCTCCTGCGTCACCCCATCGCTCATAGCGGATTACGGTGGTACAGTAATTTCAAACTGTTGTCCTTCGACTACGCCTTTCGGCCTCGCCTTAGGTCCCGACTTACCCTGAGCGGACGAGCCTTCCTCAGGAAACCTTGGGCTTTCGGCGGATCAGATTCTCACTGATCTTTTCGTTACTCATACCGGCATTCTCACTTGTATGCTGTCCAGCGCTCCTTACGGTACACCTTCAACCCACATACAACGCTCCCCTACCCCAGATACATACGTATCTAGCCATAGCTTCGGTGGTGTGTTTAGCCCCGTTACATTTTCGGCGCAGAGTCACTCGACCAGTGAGCTATTACGCACTCTTTCAATGGTGGCTGCTTCTAAGCCAACATCCTGGTTGTCTGTGCAACTCCACATCCTTTCCCACTTAACACACACTTGGGGACCTTAGCTGATGGTCTGGGCTGTTTCCCTTTTGACAATGGATCTTAGCACTCACTGTCTGACTCCCGGCAATAAGTATATGGCATTCGGAGTTTGACTGAGCTTGGTAATCCTTGCGGACCCCGCACCCAATCAGTGCTCTACCTCCACTACTCTTATACCGAGGCTAGCCCTAAAGCTATTTCGGGGAGAACCAGCTATCTCCGAGTTCGATTGGAATTTCTCCGCTACCCCCACCTCATCCCCGCATTTTTCAACATGCGTGGGTTCGGGCCTCCAGTGCGTGTTACCGCACCTTCACCCTGGACAGGGGTAGATCACACGGTTTCGGGTCTACGTCCACATACTCAATCGCCCTATTCAGACTCGCTTTCGCTGCGGCTCCGTCTTCTCGACTTAACCTTGCATGTTAAACGTAACTCGCCGGTTCATTCTACAAAAGGCACGCCATCACCCATAGATAGGGCTCTGACTTTTTGTAAGCACACGGTTTCAGGTTCTATTTCACTCCCCTTCCGGGGTGCTTTTCACCTTTCCCTCACGGTACTGTTTCACTATCGGTCGCCAGGTAGTATTTAGCCTTAGCAGATGGTCCTGCTGGATTCATACGGGGTTTCACGTGCCCCGCACTACTCGGGATCCGTCTCGGAGAGAACACAGTTTAGGCTACAGGGCTTTTACCTCTATCGCGGGCCTTTCCAGACCTCTTCACCTACCATATTCCTTTGTAACTCCATGTGAGACGTCCCACAACCCCTAAGAGCAAGCTCTTAGGTTTAGGCTGTTCCGCGTTCGCTCGCCGCTACTGACGGAATCACTATTGTTTTCTCTTCCTCAGGGTACTTAGATGTTTCAGTTCCCCTGGTCTGCCTCTACATCTCCTATGTGTTCAGAGATGAGTAACTGCGAATTACCACAGCTGGGTTTCCCCATTCGGACACCCCCGGATCAAAGCTTGCTTACAGCTCCCCGAGGCAGTTTCGTTGTTCGCCACGTCCTTCGTCGGCTCCTGGCGCCTAGGCATCCTCCGTGTGCTCTTATTAGCTTAACCTTGATTTTTCCTAAGAAAAATCTCACTAATAACATTTACTTGTTTACACAAGTTGCTAAAAGATGTTCTAAAACGCAAATTCGTTTCGGTATCCAGTTTTCAAGGATCAAGTCTTACTGAGAGCTTAAACTCTCAAAACTGAGCAACGAGTGAGTAACAGGCCTAAACCTGAGATTTTGGAAGCTTAACTTCCGATTTGAATGTCTTCATTGCAGAAGACGATTCTCCATAGAAAGGAGGTGATCCAGCCGCACCTTCCGATACGGCTACCTTGTTACGACTTCACCCCAATCATCTACCCCACCTTCGGCGGCTGGCTCCCTTGCGGGTTACCCCACCGACTTCGGGTGTTGTAAACTCTCGTGGTGTGACGGGCGGTGTGTACAAGACCCGGGAACGTATTCACCGCGGCATGCTGATCCGCGATTACTAGCAATTCCGACTTCATGCAGGCGAGTTGCAGCCTGCAATCCGAACTGAGACCGGCTTTGATGGGATTGGCTTCACCTCGCGGTTTCGCTTCCCGTTGTACCGGCCATTGTAGTACGTGTGTAGCCCAGGTCATAAGGGGCATGATGATTTGACGTCATCCCCACCTTCCTCCGGTTTGTCACCGGCAGTCACTCTAGAGTGCCCAGCTTAACCTGCTGGCAACTAAAGTTAAGGGTTGCGCTCGTTGCGGGACTTAACCCAACATCTCACGACACGAGCTGACGACAACCATGCACCACCTGTCTCCTCTGTCCCGAAGGCCGCCACTATCTCTAGTGGATTCAGAGGGATGTCAAGACCTGGTAAGGTTCTTCGCGTTGCTTCGAATTAAACCACATACTCCACTGCTTGTGCGGGTCCCCGTCAATTCCTTTGAGTTTCAGTCTTGCGACCGTACTCCCCAGGCGGAGTGCTTACTGTGTTAACTTCGGCACCAAGGGTATCGAAACCCCTAACACCTAGCACTCATCGTTTACGGCGTGGACTACCAGGGTATCTAATCCTGTTTGCTCCCCACGCTTTCGCGCCTCAGCGTCAGTTACAGCCCAGAAAGTCGCCTTCGCCACTGGTGTTCCTCCACATATCTACGCATTTCACCGCTACACGTGGAATTCCACTTTCCTCTTCTGTACTCAAGTCACCCAGTTTCCAGTGCGACCTCAGGTTGAGCCCAAGGTTTAAACACCAGACTTAAATGACCGCCTGCGCGCGCTTTACGCCCAATAATTCCGGACAACGCTTGCCCCCTACGTATTACCGCGGCTGCTGGCACGTAGTTAGCCGGGGCTTTCTTCTCAGGTACCGTCACTCCGATAGCAGTTACTCTACCGGACGTTCTTCCCTGGCAACAGAGCTTTACGATCCGAAAACCTTCATCACTCACGCGGCGTTGCTCCGTCAGACTTTCGTCCATTGCGGAAGATTCCCTACTGCTGCCTCCCGTAGGAGTCTGGGCCGTGTCTCAGTCCCAGTGTGGCCGTTCACCCTCTCAGGTCGGCTACGCATCGTCGCCTTGGTGGGCCGTTACCCCACCAACTAGCTAATGCGCCGCAGGCCCATCCCTCAGTGACAGATTGCTCCGTCTTTCATTCTTTCTTCAGGAGAAAAAAGAAATTATCCGGTATTAGCTACCGTTTCCGGTAGTTATCCCAGTCTAAGGGGCAGGTTGCCTACGTGTTACTCACCCGTCCGCCGCTAAGTTATTTTGAAAGCAAGCTTTCAAAATAACTCCGCTCGACTTGCATGTATTAGGCACGCCGCCAGCGTTCGTCCTGAGCCAGGATCAAACTCTCCAATTAGTATTGAAAAGAGCGATATGCTCATTTTGAAACATCTGACGAGAAAATTAATTCTCTAATTTCGGATATCACTTTCGTGATTTCCTACTCACTCGTTGTTCAGTTTTCAAAGATCAAGTTCTCGTTGGCGCCGTTTAATGTCTCAGCAGCAACTCTTATAATATATCATGTTGTTCTCAGTAATGCAAGCTTTATTTTTCGAAAGCCGTTTATATAACTCTCTCAAACATTGCCTGTACGCTGTCTAACAACGCTTAACTATAATAACCTATCTATTCATAGAAAAGCAACCCCTAATAGAAAAATAAACAACTAGCTTAATAATTAAGCTGGTTGTTTATTTAATAGAGTTATGAATCTAGCGATGCAAATTAATAGTATTTTGCTGCAGTATACTTACTTGAAGCCTTAATAAAATCCGTATTCTTCTTACTCTTCGCTGACGATGCATCTACCGTTGTATCAATAGTAACCCATTTCCCATCCATCAACACTTCATTCCATGCATGGTATTGCGTAACGTAGCTAGTATTCCCCATCACCAATTTAGCAGGCACATCTACACTACGCAGCATTGCGGCAAAAAGAGAAGCATAGTCATAGCAGATTCCTTTTTTAGTATTCAAAGTGTTGTTAATGTTCGGAATGTAATCTGTTGTTACATTATTAGCAAGAGAATAATCGTATTGTACATTAGCAACTATATAGTTATAGATTGCCTTAACTTTCTCTTCATCTGTTGTTTTGCCTTTTGTAAGCTCTTTTGCCTTAAGGATCGCTTTATCAGAAGAACTCCATTTCACATTCTGTACGGAGCCCAAATATACGGAATTCGAGTCACTCATGGTTACGTCTACTACTTCGGAATATAACGCTTTGTATTTATTGCCGGTTGTGTTCTCAAGAACAGAAACCTTATAAGTACCATTACCTTGTTGTAAAGGGAAGTCCTCAGCTTGTCCAGAAGCATATAAGTTATATGTATAGCTGCTGTTGTCTTTAGTGATCATGAGTTTGATTCTTTTATCTTTCGGAATATCATAGTTAATTCCAATAACACCTTGAGCCACTTTCGATGTAATCAACCAGCTTGCATCTACACTTGCGGCTTGAGCTGTGCTTACCGGAACCGCAGTAATCAGTACGAACAGCGCCACCATCATAAAATAAACCTTTTTCACGGATAAAACCCCTTTCGGTAGCTGGCTGCCATCCTTTCGGGAAGGCCCTTTAGCTTTGCGTCCCTACCTTTCGATAGGTTTGCCGTTATCGTATAAGCTCTATCTGTTCTAATTTCACTAGACAAATTAAGAGAATCAGTCCAAGTAGAAATATGAATCTAAGATTCTTATATATTTTATAAAAACAAAAAAAGCCTCTTCATTCGGTAACTGGCTGCCATCCTTACGGGAAGGCCCTTTAGCTTTGCGTCCCTACCTTTCGATAGGTTTGCCGTTTATCGTGTTTAGCTTTTATAGTCTTATACTACCATATTTATCCTCGTAAACAAGAACAAAATTGCTAGATTTACTATTATTTTATAGTTATTTCTCTGTATTTGAATTCTCTTGTTATTTCTCGTCAACGATTAGGAAAGCTTGGCATGAACAATCAAACGATGTGTAGGATCTACTAGTGGGTCACACGTAATTAGAGTAAGAATTTTATCTTTGTTATTCCCGTCTAGAACAGACACATCACTAGGAAGTACAACAGAAATATCATAAACCTCGTAATTATAAGTCTGATCGCTAGTCTTTACCGTAATCGTATCCCCAATCACAACCTCATTCAATCTGTTAAACAATCTGCCCGTAGTTCTAGCTCTATGTGCAGCTATTGCGGCGTTCCCTATTTCTCCTATTGGAGTTGTTTCTTTCATATGGGCCGCGGCATGCTTCATATTCGCTTTAGTAGCCCCTTCTAATACAGGCAGCTTCAGATCGATCTTATCGATCTCAATTAATGCGATAACTTTGCCACCCACTTCAATTTCTGGTTCCGGCTTTTCTGTTTCTTGCGGCTGTGCTTGTGCATCTAGAGCTGATTCCTCCGCTAGTAGCTGAGTGACCTCGGCATATCTGCTCTTCAGATCAGGTGGTGGAGTACTTTCACTGGTGCTCAGTTCAGCCGATTCTAATAGCTTATCCTGCTGCCAGTCGTTATACCATTCGTTAGCTTTTGGATAGAGCATGATAAGGATCCCCGCCAGTATGAGCACATACGAGAATTTACGCATGATTTTCACCTCCGTAGATTGTTCTACTGAACTTTAGAATACCCATTTACGACTTCCGAAGAAGTTAATGATCACCGTCACAAACGTTACTAATACCTTAGAGATCAACACTTGAATGCCTAGTTTGTCAGTCAACAGATGCATTAGCAACAGCGATATTCCGAGTACTACCAGATTCAGTACGATAAACTTCAGCAACTGCGTCTTATCAAAACCCTCTTTATTGCCACGATCACGATCCTTGAAGGTTACTTTTTTATTCAAAATAAAGCTGTTCGCTGTCCCTGCACTATAAGAAATCACCTGTGCCAACGCATATACCATCCCAAGTGAGTTCAGTAATGTAAAGATTACGAAATCAATGAGGGTATTTACCAGACCTACAGCATTAAATTTGAGAAACTGTATGAAAGCAGTCCGAAAGTTCTTATCTGACATCTTTGTAATCCTTCCGGCGATCCACTTCTTCTTCGTCACGATATCCTATAGTCTCACTGACAATATACAACGGTCTATCCTTAGACTCGTCATAAATCCGTCCAATATACTCACCGATTACACCTAACAGCATCAGAACGATACCGTTAAAGAGCAAATTGACCCCTACAATGGAAGCCCAACCTGGAACCGTCCATGAGGTGAAAAAGATTCTTTGAAACAATACGAAGAATAAATAGAGAAAGCTGGAGAAGGAAAGAAAGAATCCGACATACGTAGCAATCTTAAGTGGCTTATGCGAAAAGGAAGTGATCCCATCCAGCGCAAAACGAATCATTTTCTTAAGAGGATACTTAGTTTCTCCTGCAAATCGTTCTTCTCGCTCATATTCCACCATCGTCTGCTTGAAGCCGACCCAGCTCACTAAACCTCTGACATACCGGTTTTTTTCCTTGAGACCTCGCAAGACATCACATACCTTACGATCAATAAGACGAAAATCACCTGTGTCCGTGGGAATGTCTACACTTGTCATGCTGCTGAGCAATCGATAAAAGATCTTGGCCGTTACCTTTTTGAACATCGTTTCTCCACGGCGCTTCAGCCGCTTCGCATACACAACGTCATAACCCTCTTTCCACTTCTCGATCATTTGCAAAATGACCTCCGGTGGATCTTGAAGGTCAGCGTCAATAACAACAACCGCTTGACCTTCGGCATAGTCCATGCCAGCTGTAATCGCTACCTGATGTCCGAAATTACGCGAGAAGTCAATTAGCTTGACGCATTCATCCCGATCACTGATCTCCCGAATCATCTGGGCCGAACGATCACGACTTCCGTCATTAACGAAGACAAGCTCATAAGTATCGCCGCATTCGTCCATTACTTTTTTCAAACGTTCGTAAGTAACGCTAATTACTTGCTCCTCATTGAACATGGGTACAATTACACTATATCTGGCTTTCACCTTTATTCCTCCTAAAAGCTTTATGGAGCGTTACATCTTTCTGTACTTCATAATAACGCTGTAAGCATAAACTTATTGTTATAGATATTTTAAAAAAATCTTAGAAAACCCAAGATGGGAACCAACGCAGCATATTCTTCACATAATCTCCGCTTACCTGCATCCCTGACAGGACAGGGTAGAACGCGACAAAGAGCAGTAAAGCAACAGCCACATAGACATAACTAAAATAACGAGCCTCAGGATATTTGCTATCTAGCAACTTCATTATATATACAATACCAAGAATCATAAAAGGCACCATAGCAAAATAATGGTAGATAAAGGTTTCCCTTGGGACAAGCATCCACGGAACATATTGTGAGAAAAAGGCGATCCAGATCATATAAAGGGTCTTATCTTTGCGTTTCAGTGTAATCCACAGTGTTGCCAGCATTGCGAAAATCCCCGTCCACCAGATAAGCGGATTCCCCATAGTCACTATACTGCTGACCTGACCTTGCGGCAATCCCTCACTGCCACTGAAGAACCAGACGGGTCTCTTCATAAACGGCCATTGCCACCAGGAGGAAGCAAAAGGATGTGTAGCTACAAGCTGACTGTGATAGTTGTACATGTTCTTTTGGGAATCAATCAAGCCTTTTATAGTAAAGCCCTCTGCGGATGCAGATAAACCCGGAAAAAAAGATAAACTATAAATAATGACCGGTATGATTACGAAGAATGCAACACAACTTGCTAGCGTAATAATGGTATTCTTCCAGAACGAATTTACGGCTTCGCGACAGGTACCCAGCAGTTCCTTATCTTTGATCTTCCCTTCCGCGAGCAACCGTCCCGATGCTTGGTATTCTCTGTAGCGCTCGAAGAGCGAGATAGCTAGCATAATGGCCAGCCCAGCTCCTCCGTACAGTACAATCCACTTGGAGGCGACACCAATTCCGAAGAATAGCCCGGACCAGAACAACGGAATTAGCGTTTTTCTTAAGGGCTGCCTGAAGAAATTCATAGTGTAATATCGCTGCATGAAATAAAACATTAACATGATGAAGAATACTCCGTATACATCGATCGTAGAGATTCTTGTTTGTGTGAAATGCATGAAATCCAGTGCGAACAATCCAGCTGCAAGTGCTGCGTATTTGCTCTTTTTAAAGAGACGTAGTGCCATTACATAAATGAGAGGCAGCATGGCAATCCCGAACAATGTTCCGATAATACGCCAGCCGAAAGGATTGACTCCGAACAGTTCCATCCCTACTGCGATCAATAGCTTGCCTAGTGGTGGATGCGTGTTCTCATAAGGCACAATCCCGTGTGTATATTCATAAGCTGTCCGTGCATGGTAGATCTCGTCAAAATAAGTGCTATTCATAAAGTTAGAATATTCAGGGATGAGCGACTGCTCGTCAAAAAGATTGGCAGGCTCTCCTCTTTTAGCGACTGCATTAGTATCCGGTGTAACACCGGCTATAGGAAGAGGTACTCTTTCGCCTCCCTGCTCATAGAAGGCCATTTCATTTAAAGTGAACCCTGGAGAGGTGACTGTAAACTTCACGTATCTTGCTGCAACGTTCAGAGGTTGGCTTTTCCAGATGAAGACATTCCCAACATCCTCGCTTACATCCAGTGGACTACTCCAGACCTCAGGGGATTCACTGAATTCGAGCTTAAACTTCCCAGTACCTACGCCACCGAAGATATTCACTCGTTCCAATTGTTTGCTCTGTCCTAGATCTACATAGAAGCTTTCACCGCTGGCAGCTGGCTCCCACAAGGTCTCTGGAGATTTAGTAGAACCTAAATTATATAAAGCAATTGCCGCGTAAACGGCAGTAATGGCAAGAATACATATCCAATCTATACGCTTAAACTTCATCGCTTAAGTCTCCCTCCCTTCTGGTGCGGTCTTATTTGCTCGACGACTTTAAGGTCTTCTTCATATTTTTCTTCAGGTGTTGGTGGTGCTGGAAGAGACTTTACTCCCCCACGAACATACACGTCGTAACCAATGTAGAGCATGTATAGCAATAATGACAGGTTAGCAATAGAAGTAACCAAAACGATTCCATCTGCACCTGGATTTACACCTGCATTTAGATGGGTCAACGTATAAGCCACATTGATATACTGCGTTAAGCTGAATCCAAGGAATAGGAATAAAAACCTACGATCCCGACTCGCTATATAAGTGAACATACATAGAATAACAGCAGGGAACATATAACGTTCATGCATTTTGGTTCCAAGCACAAAAACTACTACAATGAGCGCCATACCGATAAAGTAGGATTTGGATAAATCCAAGCGATCTTTTTTGAAGGAATAAAACGTTGCTATGGCTACTGCCACTAAAATAAATATGAAGCCCCATACACGGTAAGTAATACCTAACCAAGTTAGGTCAAGAGATGACCACATCGGGTCAGTCAATGCATATAGATTAAATGCATTCACAGAAGAATAGGGATAGGAAGATAACGTACTCTTATACAGATTAATAAGGCCAACTAAACCACCGTTATTCCAGAAAAATGGTGCCGCGAGCAATCCGAATATCCCTAATCCGTACAAAGCTCCAAATCCAAGCTGCTTCCAAGCACGGTGATGATAGAAAGCAAACAATAATACCGGTGTGAATATTAACGCTTGTGGTTTAATTAAAGTTGCTATTGCAAACAAAATCGCGGATTGAACAAACTTTTTGTTCGCAGCGCCATAGATACTGAGCAACAGGAAAATCAAAAAGAATGAATCCGCTTGTCCCCACGCCGCTGAATTAACAAGCACCGCCGGATTAAACAGAAATAATAGCGTTAAGCCAAAAGCAATCCCTGAGCCGAGTTTTTTGCGGGACATTTGATATATGAAGTAACCCAATACCAAATCAGAAATAATCGCTGGCAGTTTGAATAGCAGATTCTCTCCACCCGAACCATGCGCAAAGCCAAATACACCGCGAATAAAACTAAGAATGTACAAAATGTACAAATAACCAGGAGGATAATCGGCAAAATACCCTTCTTCATAAAACTTGCCTGGACCTAAATCAACCATACGCTGACCCCAAGCTATAAAGGTATTCATGTCGTTCTGATAGCCTTGAGCAGTCAGACCAATCCAGACCCTTAGGATAAAAGCAACCCCGATGGCAATGCTCAGCCATTTGGAATAGACATTCTCAGGTTGCTTCATAAGCTTCTCACTGCGGAATGCCTTGGTATAAAGCACTGCAAAAAATACACTGAAAAGCGCTGAGATCAGCAGCATCTTGGTTGGAGATACCTTATGTGGGGTATCCGCTTTTTTACCACCAGCATCCTGACTAACTGCTGCACTATCCAGAGAAATGACGTTGGCCCCTTCAGGAGCAGCGTCTAATTTTTCTACAGACAAATCATCAAAATAAGCTTTACCTTGAATCAAGCTGGAGTAGCCCCCCAAACTTGCACCTATGCCGAATTCTTTCTGCTTAGGTCCTGTCTGGCCTATGTATTCAAGATACTGCCACTCTCCTGCCGTATCCGTTACACTGGGATAACCCCCACCTACTCCAACGGCAAGTATATTAGCGCCCATTCCCTCGCCTGCGGTACTTACTACTTTGATCCATCCAGAGATTTTATAATAGCTGTCCGGCGTTGCCTTAATCGTCTGCACCCATTTCAAATGATTGGGCTCGATATTCTCAATGACTGCCGCTTTACTACCGGAGTGAACCTCGTCCGATTGGATTGAAAGTATGCCCGAGTTGTCTCCAGAAATCCACATATCCTTAGTCCAGTTAGAAGGAGCGTCCTCTCCTCCCTCCTCAAATCCAGGGTTTTGCAATAGATTTCCATCTGCATAAATGCTTGTTACAGGAAGCAAAAACAATAACAGCATCAATACAGTCACTGCGGCCGTACGTGTACTCTTGATCATCGTTCCAACCTCACCTCGTCTATATTAATCCAGCCTTTACCGCCTTTAATAAAAATTTCAGTTTGCTCATTCTGACCGATAGATACCATTGGAAGTGTAAGCTCTTGATAAACCTCACTAGCAGGTATTTCAGCCTCCGCCCGCACTACGCCATTAACTCGGACGCCAACCCTTCCTTCTTCTCCACCAGCACTAACCATTATACCAAGCTTATATTCTCCAGGTTCTGCTATTCTGATAGATTGTGTAATCGTTTTGTCAAATCCCGGATCAAGATAGGCCAGATAACTTCCATTATAGGGATTATTGGTTGCCACACCCGTACCGGATGAGAAGCTCCAGCCTGATATCCCCTCTTCAAATCCTCCATTTGTAAATTCCGAGATTCCCTCTACTACCCCAGTCTTAGCGGTCACAACAGTATAGTTGGCAAAACGTTTAACCGAATAATTTTCGCTTTCAGCAGGAGTAGGATCACCATTCCACAAGATATATGTCGCTGTCTCTCCCGGAACTATGCTTGAATATCCAAATCTATATCTCCCAAAGGAAGACACCTGCTGAAATGCACCTCCAGGATTAGAATAATTAACGGTTGCTAAGAAATCATGGGGATTGATCTGCTCATAAAAAAGCACATAAATATAAGGCATATTAACTTTATCAGTCACGTAGATGTTCCCAGCACTCTCTTCAGACGCATATTGTATAGCCTCACCGAAAGATTCATAGAAAGCCGGTCCTATCTCTTTAGGATAATCACGGAAATAAACTGTAGTGAATAGAACAAAAAATAAGCTAAAGGTTACAGCCGACAGAATTGCTAATACTTTTACTTTCTTGCTTAACCACATAAACCCTGCAACAATCAGCAAAATGATTGGATAGAAAATTACATTCATCCGATTAATGTTTACGTTCGTAACAAAGGTCATCAAAACGGAAACAAACAACCAAAGTAAAATAACGAGCAGTCCCGTCCGCTCACGACCACGGTTCCGTATTGTCGTTAACATAAATATAAGTCCTATAAGTACAAAGGGTAACGCAATAGGATACGCGTATCCATAAGGTGAAATCGAATTCCAAGGCAAACCATCAGATCCGCTAATTAATATCTTCAAAAATTCTCGGAAATTGCTTAATGTTGTATGTAATAGTTGCCCTCCGAATATAGAAGTTACCTGTTCCACACGCGGTGTTGTCAATCTCGGAATTGAGAACAATGGGGTCAAAATCCCCTCTAGCGACAATCGATTGATCATAATAAATAGGAAGATTGGGAGTGCCATTAATATAAACAGAGCACAGTTCCATAGAATGGTCCGAAGCTTTAGTGCTCTTGTATAGAATAGAAGAATTCCAGCACCTAAAGCAAATATCGGCACAAAAAAATAGGATGTTCCATAGGCATAAAGTGAAAGGGCAAGCATAATTGTAAAGCCATAAGACCACTTCGGAATTTGAAATGATTTAAGTAACATATAAACGGAGAACAGAATCAGGGTGGGGAATAAATTAGATTCCAGTGCCCATCTTGACATCATAATATGCCAAGGATTAATTGCGATAAAAAACATCGCCACAATACCAGCAGTTCTGGAAGTAAATAGCTCTTTGGAAAGAAGATAGAATACGAGCATACCCAGTAGACCCATGATTAAGCTAACCGCACGTACAGACATTGGAGTAAGTCCGAACAATAATATGAAAGGCATTGATAAGTAAGCATAAAGTGCATTCTGTCCGCTTCCCCAAGCAATGAGGTGAATAGGTAAATGAATACCATTGCGGTCTATTCCATAATGAAGAATAGCGTAAGCATCATAACCTATAGATGCCTCATCCTGATTCAAGCCACCTGGAATCGAACCAAAGTAAAAAATGCGAATCACAGCCCCCAGTAAAAACAATAAGAGCGGCCAAGGATTACTCTTAAAATAAGTAGACCAATTGCTAAACCTTGTGGACAACATTCATCACCTCTTCAACAATATAATCTAAATATTGGATGATGGAAAGGAAGAACATCCAACAAGTTAAATAGGAGAATACATAATCGAAAATAAAAAAAACGGCCCCTTCAGTAATGAAGGAGCCAGAGATGAATTTCAGAAATACTGTATATATGTTAGCCCTCGCTACCAAGGAATACATAACGGAGAACGATCAGAATCGCAAGTACCCACATCATCCAGTGAATATCGTATTTCTTCTTACCTGCAAGGTTAGCAACAGAAGCAAGGATTACATAAGTTACGATACCAAAGGAGATACCGTTAGCAATATTATAAGTGAAAGGCATGATTACAAGTGTTAGGAACGCTGGAATTGCAACAACCATATCTTGAAAATCGATTTGACGGATCGATTGTGCCATCAGCACACCTACGACGATCAATGCTGCGGCTGTAGCAGATCCAGGAATAAGAGCAACCACTGGAGCAAGGAACAATGCAAGCAAGAAACATACGCCCGTTGTTACAGCTGTAAGACCTGTTCGTCCACCTTCAGCAACACCTGCCGCGCTTTCTACAAAAGCAGTAGTAGTCGAAGTACCCAGTGCCGCACCACCTGCTACAGCAACTGCATCGACAAACATCGCATTACCTACACGTCTATTACCTTCTTCAGGGTTATCCATAATACCTGCGCGTTGAGCCGTACCTACAAGTGTACCAAATGTATCAAACAACTCTACAAAAGTGAAAGTTGCAATCGCTGAAACAATACCTGTGTGCAGGATACCATCCCAGTCAAACTGGAAGAAGTTCAATTGTGTGAAGTCAGGAACCCAAGGCGTTGCCGGACTGGACAATGCACTGAAATCAACTACGCCCATCAGCATACCAGCGACAGTTGTTCCCAAGATACCGAATAAAATCGCACCTTTAACGTTCAATACCATCAGGATAGAGATTAGAAGAAGTCCGATAATTACCAATTGGACATTGGAATTCTCTAGGCTACCCATGTGAATGATAGTTTCAAAGGAAAGGACATCTGTGAAAGTGTTAGCAGGAATGTCTTTACCGGCTTCAACACCAATCGTCATGAGTCCACTATTCTTAAGACCAAGGATCGTAATGAACATCCCGATACCTACTGTAATCGCATGTTTCAAGCTGTCAGGAATTGCAGTTAGTAAGATCTGTCGCACTCGAGTTACAGTCAGCAAGATAAAGATCAAACCGGAAATAAATACGGCTGTCAGACCCATTTGCCAAGTGAATGGATGCTCTGATGTGGCGGAAGATAGAATTACGGAAGCAAAATATGCGTTAAGTCCCATACCAGGTGCCAATGCCACTGGAAAGTTTATGAACACGCCCATTGCGATGGTGAAAATACCTGCTGCCAGCGCAGTCGCTAGAAATACAGAATACCATCCCATATCAATACGGCCAAATGCTGTTAAAGTACTCGGATTAACCGACAAGATGTAAGCCATTGCCATGAACGTGGTCAAGCCCGCCATGATCTCTGTACGAACTGTGGTGCCGTTCTCTTTCAACTTGAAAAACCGATTCAAATTGTTCTCCCCCTAAGGTATGTTGTGTGTCTGACAGCAACAAAAAGCCGGTATCTGTTAGACACCGGCTCGAAAAAAAGAGTAGCCTCCCATGACCATAGACCTAAATTAAGGACAATGCGGGGTTGCTCTGCTCTTCTTAATCGTAGCCAGGTCATTACGGTGACCTCGTAGAAACTTCCAGGCCAATTCCCGGAAATATACGAAAGAATTATGTTGTTGTGCTCTATCATTTTAGGTGGACATCATATAAGTTGTCAATGATAAAAAGCGAACATTTTCGACTTTATTTTTTCCATTGTTCGTAAATCATACATTTTCATGCTTGTATCTACTATCAAACTCGTTCTTGCAATGCAGCTTATTAACTATCCGATCACTTTTTATATGGGTATATTTCACTATGTTTCTAGTTATTGATCTTTAGTGTACTTATAACTATGCCAAGAATTAGCTAAATGCCCTATTGCTAAACAAACTACTGCAATACTCAGCCAAATAGATTTTCCCCAAATCGCTGCCAATCCGAATGCACATACTGGAAGAACTGCCATCGGGATCGGAATAAAAACTAAAGGGTCCCATAATAATTTAAATTGCTGCCCCTTAACTATATATCGAACCCATAGACCATAATAAACAACGATAAACAAGACGATGAAGGCAGCTATCACACCGAATTTCACATGTTGAAAGTTATCCTTTGAGATTGCAAGAATGCCGATACAACCCAATTGTCCTGCTCTCTCCAAGAGGGTATAGATTAGTCCTGCATCTCGCAAACCCGAAGGTACATTTTCAGGTGGAAACTTAATCATTAGCAAACTTGGGGCAAGAAGGATTAATGCCATTAGTGTGCCGAGAAGAGAAAATCCCATGTTAATTTCTCCCTATGATAGATTTTTCCCATTTTATCACATTCATATTGAGCAGCTATATAGCGTCTATCACATTTTTTTGAATACAAAAAAACCTGCAGCCCCTTCTTCAATAAGGAGTTGCAGGTGTTTGTTAAGACTCTATCGCAAAAAATCCTTTGAGAAAAATTAGCGAGTGGATGCCCAAAAGGCCAAAGCAAACATTGTCCAGTCATTCATCACGTGCACTATAAACGATGTCCATATATTTTTAGTCTTAAGATATGGATATAGCAGAACGATCCGTGCAATACCAATACCGAGAATAGCTTGGACAATATTCCAATTATACGTTGGTAAATGGTATGCCCCAAATAAAATAGCTGAAACTATGCAGGCTAAAATTATAGCAGACTTTCTACTCATCTTAAGTTTCTTAACTCCAAATGATAGCACGACCAAGAATGGAAGTATCGTGATTAATTCTTCACCAAACAGCATCGGGATCGTTCTCAAGAAGAATGGAATTGCATCAGCAAAATTACCATTGAAACTATCGGTTGCGGGATTAGCGCTCGTACTAAACAATTTCGTAATAAGGAAACCGACAATACCTGTCACAATCAAATTCGCAACGTAAGTTCCAAGAATCAAAAGAATATCTTTAGCTACTAATTTTCTGAATAATGATGTCCATTGACTTCGTGCCACAAAGATTACTGCTGCTAAAGGAAAAATCACATTCATAAAGGGCTGTACATTGGGACCTCCAAACATAATAAGAAACAGAGCAAAACCAACCGCGACAGAAACGAGAAAAATGAGGCTGCTCTTCAAATTTAGACTAGGCGATGACAGTTCACTGTAGAACGGGAAATCATCATTTTTACGCTCAAATCTGAAAAAATCACTTTTATTATTCATAATAAATCAAATCCTTCCAAGGAAATATAAAACTTATGCTTCCATTAATCCATCTAACGTACTTACATCATAATTGCTTTTATGTCCCATTTCGACAAAGGTCTTATAAATAGGACCTTAAATTGAAGAAATTCCCAACGGATTCGATTTATTTACTAATATTTCCAATCAGCTCAAAAAACCACTATGAGCAGACTTTCAAATATCAAAATTTCGTAATCAAATTAGATTCTCTCTGAAATATAATAAAAGCTCACGATTTCAATAAGAGGGTGGCGAACGAATTGAATACCTACGGTGAGGTTGTTCGAAATATACGGACCAATAAGGGATTAAGTCAAAAAGAAGTGTATTTAGATATTATCTCGAAATCATATGCCATTGAATTTGAAAAAGGAAACCATGAGATCACATTAAGGCTGTTAGAACAAATTTTAAATCGACTTATGATGGGGATTGATGAATTTTTCTACATTTATAGAGGTTATAAACTATCTAAACACGATACATTTACCAACAAATATTCCAAAGCTGGAAACAATAACGATCTCGAAGCATTAATTGAGATTTATCAAGAACTACATCAGAGAGAGGATCTGACCTCAAAAATTCATCTGGCAGAAGTCAGGTCTCGTATAAGATTATTAAAGCACTTTAACTTGACGGGTCAGTTTGAGAAGAATGTCATTTTGACAGAAGATATCGAGACGATCACTAACTATCTCAACAATCTCCAATCCTGGACCCTCCAAGAAATGCAGCTGTTCACAAATACTTTAAATTACATAGATTACGATCAAAGAGATATACTCTTTCAAACGCTTATTAAGTCTATGAAAAAATATGAAGCTCACGAACGCGGACGAGATGTCATATGTGTAATGCTAACCAATATGATTTACGAATTAATTATGATCAATCAAATAAGCTATGCAGAGATCTTACTAGAGAACTTAAATAATATTAGCAGGCCTCAATATCAAACGCTGTTCTTTAAGATTGTATATAAGTATTATAACGGTCTAATTAAAATTAAAAGAAACAGTAAAGAAGAAGGAACGAAGCTTGCTCAATCAGCAATCGATGTATTATATGAATTTGGCGAGCCCTATCAAGCAAAAACATTAGAGTCTATATTGTCACAGATCTTACAATAGAGTTTCTAGAGGGTGGTGATGAATTCTGCTGCATAAGGGAATCTTGACTTTTTTATCATGATTATTTTCTTATCCTGAGACCAGACCTGCTGACCTCCAGAAAAGAAGCAAAGAATAAGGATAAAGCAGATAAGTTTCCTATATTTTTCACTAACCTACTTTTATTATAATGGGGCTATCTGATGTAAGGAGGATTTCCATGATGACAGCAAAAAATTTCGTATGTTCCTCAGCAGAACCCATTGTACAGACTAAAGCCGGAAAAATGAGAGGCTTTCAGGTCAACGGCACTCATACCTTTCACGGAATAAAGTACGCAGATGCCAAGCGCTTCCAGATGCCCACAGAGGTAGCGCCTTGGGAGGGAATTAAGGATGCACTCGCTTACGGTTATGTGTCTCCCATGTTAACCCAGGATCAGCCCGTCATGGAAGTGCTGGTTCCTCACCGTTACTGGCCTATGGATGAGAATTGTCAGTATCTGAACATCTGGACCCAGAGCCTTGAACCGCAGGCCAAAAAACCTGTTATGGTATGGCTACACGGGGGCGGTTTCGCAGCTGGCTCTTCTATTGAACAGGTAGCTTATGAAGGAGACAAGCTTAGCGAGTTCGGCGATGTGGTCGTAGTAACCTTAAATCACCGATTGAATATTCTGGGATACATGAACCTGGCTGCTTTTGGAGATAAATACGTCAATTCCGCAAATGCCGGAAATGCCGATATGGTAGCAGCTTTAAAATGGATTCAGGAAAACATTACAGCTTTCGGCGGCGATCCGGACAATGTGACCATCTTCGGACAGTCTGGTGGCGGTATGAAGGTATGGACACTAATGAATACTCCCGCAGCAGACGGCCTGTTCCATAAGGGCGTTATCCAGAGCGGATTAATTGATGGGTTTTTGGACACCCGCAAGACCGATAGTACCGCCATTGTAAAGGCACTGTTGGCAGAGCTTAATTTGGGCGAGGTCGAAGTAGAAAAATTGGAAGCGGTTCCTTATCCTCAGTTAGCTGCAGCATATAATAAAGTTGCACCAGCACTCGCAATGCAAGGGGAATACATTGGCGGCAATCCTATGCCTAATGAATTCTATGTAGGCGATCCTAGAGAGGTGGGCTTTACCGAGCATGCGAAGACCATTCCGGTATTGATTGGTAGCGTATTTGGTGAGTTCGCTTTTGGTCCCGGTGTTCCTAACAAGCAGGACGCGACTGAGGAAGTCACCATGGAGATGCTGACTCAAAAGTATGGCAGTCATACGGAGAAGCTTGTCACACAATTTAGGGAAGCGTATCCGGATAAACACTTGACCGACCTGCTATTCTTAGATACCTTCTTCCGTATTCCAACCAAGGACTTTATTGAGAAGAAATCCGTACACGAGGAAGCTCCTACCTACTCCTACTTATTTGCTTATGAATTTCCTTTTGAGGGCGGCAAGATAGCATGGCACTGCGCTGAGATCCCTTTCGTTTTCCATAATACGAAACGTGTTCCCGTGTGCCTCATTCCAGGAGTTTCCGATCGGATGGAGGAACGCATCTGTGGTGCCTGGGTAAGCTTTGCACGCTCTGGCAATCCTAACATCCCTTCCCTCCCCCAGTGGCCGGCATGTAAACCGGGAGATGAGGCTACCATGATTTTTGACCGAAACTGTGCATTAAAGCATAATTTTGATCATGCGTTGATGGATACTTTATTGAAAACGAATCCGAAGCTACCTTTCCTGCCAAGCAATGAGGCCGAAGAAGAAGGATTTATTTTGCATTAACCAATCCCCCCTCGAAAACTCTTTGATTCGGGTCAAAAAAAAACTCCCTTCTATCTGCTAAATATCGCAGATAAAAGGGAGTTTTTCTAATCCATTATTATTGGTTAGCCTTTAGACAAAATTAATTTTAAATTTGAGAACTGCTGTGGAATATAAAATTTATTATACATTAACGGATAATCTGGCTCTGTTTTGTCGTAAAGGGCTTCTAATAGTAAAAAGCACTCGTTCCGTCCCATTAATTTATCTTTCCGATCAGCTAAGTTAACGGTATGCGTATATTTTATTTCAATATTCCCATGGTTAGCATCTACATAAGCCTGATTCTCTAGAAAATCCAGCATTTTCTCTTTATTATCAAGATCCAAAGATAACCTCTCTACTGTTTGCATAGACATAAAAGTAAAAGCGTAAGCATGTAGCTCGCCTCCCTTTCTATACAAACGCTCCAAAGCTACAACTGTAGCTGAATCTCTTCTTAATACTTGTTTGGTATGTTCCGTTTGCGGGTCCAGCCGATAATGTAAATCTACTTGGTCAAATATGCTTATATGACATTTATGCATGGGGTTGCTCAGTTTCTCTAATTGAGTATCCTCTTGTTTATAAGAAGACTCAAGTACAAAGTTTCCCTTACCACGTACATTTCTTACTAATCCATCATCTTGCAAAAGAACTAAAGCTTGCCGTAAAGTAGCGCGACTAACCCCAAGTTTTTTGGCTAAATCCGGTTCTGAAGGAAGCTGACTACCTACGCGGTATTCTCCTTTGTTAATCTGAAGAAGAAGCTCATCATATACATTGATATAAAGCGGCCGTTTCAATTTATCTAGTTTATGTGTGTTCATTCATCTGATGTCCTTTTCTCCCCATTATGACACATCATTTTTCAAGCGACAAGGAATGTCATTCTCTGCTTCAATCACAACGTAAAAACCTCCAAAAAGAAACTTTGGAGGTTTTTATGTGATATCAATTATTTAAGAAATGGCAAGAAAGACTCACCGTTGTCTGGCATATCAACATCAAAGTTATCCGCTATAGTCGCACCGATATCAGCAAAGGTATCATGCTCAGGTAATGCGCCACTGTCCTTTAATTGCTTGGAATAGACTAGGACTGGAATAAACTCACGAGTATGGTCTGTACCAGGGAAGGTCGGGTCATTTCCATGGTCAGCCGTAATGATTAACAAATCATCTTCTAGAATGGAATCGAATACCTCATCTAATCGTTTATCAAATTCCTCTAATGCTCTTCCATAGCCTTCCGGATCACGACGATGACCGTATAAAGCATCGAAATCAACTAAATTCAAAAAGCTCATTCCAGTGAAATCTTTTTTAATTACATCAAGCAGTTTATCCATGCCATCCATATTGTCTTTTGTACGAATGGATTCAGTAACGCCTTCACCATCGAAAATATCATTGATTTTACCAATGGCGATGACATCATAACCTCCGTCTTGCAAGCTATTCATAACGGTTTTATGAAATGGTTTTAAGGCATAGTCATGACGATTGGAGGTTCTCGTAAATTTCCCGGGTTGGCCTACATAAGGTCTGGCAATAATACGACCAATTAAATAGGCAGGGTCTTTGGTGATTTCCCGAACCTTTTCACAAATATCATATAACTCTTCTAATGGGATGATTTCTTCATGAGCTGCAATTTGCAGAACCGGGTCAGCAGAGGTATAAACGATCAGATCCCCTGTTTTCATTTGATGCTCGCCATATTCATCAAGAATAGCCGTTCCACTTGCAGGCTTATTCGCTACTACTTTTCGGCCCGTTATATCCTCGATCTGTTTAATTAATTCGTCGGGGAATCCATTTGGATACACATTAAAGGGTTGATCAATATTTAAACCCATGATCTCCCAATGACCTGTCATTGTATCTTTCCCGACTGATTTTTCCTGTAATTTAGTATAATAAGCAAGTGGTTTCTCAGCTTTTGGAACACCCAAAATTTTTTCAATATTAGATAGACCCAATTTGGCTAGGTTGGGCAGATTTAATCCATTCATATGTTCTGCAATGTGTAATAGGGTATGGGAGCCAACATCGTTAAATTGATCCGCGTCTTTTCCTTCTCCAATGCCTACTGAATCCATGACGATTAAATGTACACGTTTAAATTTCTTCATTCTACTCTCATCCCTTATCTAGTAATTAAAAATAATATAACCGGAACGACTTTACATAACAGGCTTCCATTATCTCATGCTGTATAAACTTTATATCGTTTACATTAGTTTCACATAGAAGGAAAGAATTTATGCTAACTCTAATGCGATCTCCATCATTTTAGTAAATGCAGTTTGGCGTTCCTCCGAAGTGGTCTGTGCTCCTGTAATAAGATGATCACTCACTGTTAGAATGCACAGCGCTTTTACACGTGCTTGGATAGCGTTCCAATAGAGGGCTACAGATTCCATTTCAACACCCAAAATCCCTACATCCTGCCACTTTTTATTAGCTGCCTGATCCGCATTATAAAATATTTCACTGGATAAAATATTACCAATATGAACCTTTTGTCCTTTATCATCTGCTATTTTCTTAGCTTTCTCCAAAAGCTCAAAAGAAGCCGTTAGTGGATATTGTCCAGGTAAATTATATTGATGACCATAATTGGAATCCGTTGCAGCTCCCATACCAAAAATTACATCGTATAGCTCAATGTTTTCTTGCATTGCACCACAGGTACCAATTCTGATTAAATTCTTAACTCCAAATACATTGATTAATTCCCAAGAATAAATTCCCATGCTCGCTGGACCCATTCCCGTACCCATAACAGAGATTTTCTTCCCTTTGTAAGTACCGGTATATCCTAACATTCCTCTTACCTCGTTAAAGCACTGGTAATCTTCTAAAAAAGTTTCCGCAATGAACTTAGCTCTTAAAGGATCACCAGGCAACAGAATCGATTCAGCGATCTCTACCCCGTTCGGTTTAATATGAGGTGTCTCTTTGGAAATAGTCATCATTTTGATTGGCCCCTTTAGTAGAAAATGTACTTGTTTATCTTGTCTATTTTTTAGACAAGTACAATTTATCATAACTTTTCGAGGGTTGCAAGCCCTTTCAACAAAACGTGTTCATGAAAGATTTGTGAAAACGGCGTCTCCAGCACAACCCTTTACTTGAGAAATAAAAAAACTCTCTTTTATTTGCTAAATAACGCAAATAAAAGAGAGTTTTTTTGAAATCTATAGTTGCACCGATCCTATTCCCACTCGATTGTTGCTGGTGGTTTCGAAGTAATGTCATACACTACGCGGTTTACGTTCTCAACTTCGTTAACGATACGTACGGAGATTTTCTCAAGGATATCCCATGGGATACGCGCCCAGTCAGCCGTCATTCCGTCGATGGAAGTTACTGCGCGCACACCTACTGTGTAGGAATAAGTACGAGCATCCCCCATAACACCAACACTCTTCATGTTAGGCAGGGCAGTGAAGTATTGCCAAATTTCACGGTCTAATCCCGCTTTAGCAATTTCCTCTTGCAGAATGTAGTCAGAGTCGCGAACGATAGTAAGCTTGTCCTCTGTTACTTCACCCAAGACACGGATAGCAAGACCTGGACCAGGGAAAGGTTGACGCCAAACGATAGCACGTGGCATTCCCAGCTCTTCACCCAGTTTACGAACCTCATCCTTAAACAAGGTATTTAGTGGCTCGATCAAGCTGAATTTCATGTCTTCCGGCAAACCGCCCACATTGTGGTGAGATTTAATCGTTTGTGCCGTAGCTGTTCCGCTCTCAACGATATCCGTATACAGTGTACCTTGTGCAAGGAATGCGAAATCTCCGAGCTTAGCCGACTCTTCGTCGAAGCAGTAGATAAACTCGTTACCGATGATTTTACGTTTTTGTTCAGGATCTTCAACACCTGCAAGCTTGCTCATGAAGCGCTCGCGTGCATCGATTTTCACGACATGAATATCGAATTTACCTACGAAGGTCTCCATAACACTTTCAGCTTCACCTTTACGCAAAAGACCGTGATCAATAAACATACAAGTTAATTGGTCACCGATTGCACGGTGAATAAGCATTGCAACTACGGAAGAATCTACGCCACCGCTAAGTGCGCAGAGTACTTTTTTGTCTCCAACTTGGTTACGAATATCTTGAATAGCTTCATCAATAAACGATTCCATCGTCCATTTGCCGTCGCAACCGCAAATTTGATACAAGAAGTTCGAGATCATCTCATTACCATGTACAGAGTGACGTACTTCTGGGTGGAATTGAACCGCGAACAATTTACGCTCATCATTGCTCATTGCCGCGATTGGAGCACTTTCAGTTCCTGCATCCAGCTTGAATCCTGTTGGAAGTTCAACCACATGGTCACCATGGCTCATCCATACCGTCTGACGGCTCTCTAGCCCAGCAACGAGTGCAGTACCTTCTTCAAAATCAATATCGGCTTTACCATATTCACGTTTAGCGGAGCGTTCCACTTTACCGTCAAGTTGGTGAGCCATTAGCTGCATACCATAGCAAATACCGAAGATCGGTACTCCTAAATCATAGATCGCTGGATCTACATGTGGAGCATCTTCAGCATATACACTGCTAGGGCCACCAGAGAAGACAATCCCTTTAGGTGCAAGTGCTTTGATCTTGTCTACCGGCGTATTGTACGGCAAAAGTTCGCTGTATACTCCCAGGTCCCGAATTCTGCGCGCGATAAGTTGGTTGTATTGTCCCCCAAAATCGAGAACGACGATAATTTCATTTGGCTTATTCATTACGAGCCTCCCTTGATTATTGGATTCATTATACTCATGGTTAATTCTCATCGTCAAGGAAAGGAGAACACACTTCTCATAATAGGAGAGAGTTAAACTTCATGAAGAACATTCCTTTCCATGGAAGGAATTGTATAGCAGCATCAGCTGTTCTGACCGATTAAGTTAACCGGAAGGTGATGATCAGGCATTCGCGTATAAACGCGGACGCATCATGAGTAGTAAGCTCGCTGATCTCTGCAGGTGATGCTGGCGCCGCAGACATTGCAGGGATTGCAGATATCATCGACCTTGCTGACATTCTAGACGTTGCAGGCATTTCGTTCGCGGGATCGGCCGCGACGAAGGCTGAAGGCGCGGGCGCGTACGCCAGGGTCTCCCACTGGCGTACGAACTGCCGGACGGCTTCGCTTAGTCCGGCATCGTAGATCTGCAGGGAGTCCACATACTCCCTGCCAGTGACACCGGGCGGCGGCGGTCCATACCGCTCCGCCAGCCCGTGCCAAGCTAGAGAGGCAGCGCGCAGCTGCCTCTCGCGGCTCATGCTGCTGGCGCTGCGCGTTGCCAGCAGCAGAGCCAGGCTACGCCGCCAGCGCCAAGCGGCGGCGGGAAGCAGCGCCGCGGCAGCGAGCGGCGCGGCAGAGGTCCCGCCCGCCAGCGGCAGGGCGGGCAGGCCCGCGTTTCGCGCAGCTTGCGGCGCGAGCGAGGCTGCCGCAGGCAGCGCCGGCGCAGCGAAGCCGGCGGCAAGGGCGGGGCCAGGCGTTGGGTCGAATGGGACCCAACCGGCGCCGGCGAAATAGACCTCCACCCAAGCATGGGCATCGCCCTGGGTGACTAAATACTTCGCCGGCATAGTATCGTCCTGCAAGGTCCCAGGCCCAAAGCCTTGGACATAACGAGCAGGAATTCCTGCACTGCGCAGCAGTACGGTCATAGCTGTTGCAAAATGAACACAGTAGCCTTGTTTCGTCTCAAATAAAAAGTGATCCACAAAATCAAATCCGGATGGTGGAACCGTTGTGTTCAACGTATAGGAATATCCATGTTGTAAGTAATCCTTAATGGCAGTTACGGAGTCATAGCGGTTACCTGAAGAAGCTGTAAGCATCTCCGCCAGATCTCTCACTCGTACGGGTAACAAATCTGGCAATTGCAAATACTTGCCCATAATTTCCTGGGGATCGTTACTGTTTAAACCACGAAGCAGTACTGGATCGCTCTCAGGAAGTAAGGACTCCACTGAATATTCTGTGATCCGTGCAGAGCCTATTGAATCAGGCAGACGAAAACTCTCTCTGTCTATGTTGGACAGCACATATCCCAATTTACTTCCGCCCAAGAGTTCAACCGACTCAACATCAGTTATTATTCCCGCATTGAATAAAGGAATTCCCCCGGAAGAAGGGGTGGCAAATTGTATCCGCTGCTGAAGTGTTCGTTTCCTAGTTTCACCGCTTAGCATCAATGAAGGATTCTTTGGAATACCGGACAGATTAAGCGGTATAAACTCTTCGCCCCCCCTGATCCATCGGCGACCATCATAGTAAGCAATGCTCTCACCTCGCCAGTAAGTACGCTCGCTAGTTATAGCTGTAAAGACTGGTTCAGTATTTCGGGATAAAGGGGCACCGAGTTCACCGTCATTCGAACTATACCCTGTTGTTCCTGAAGCATTAGGCGCCTTATCTTCTGGCAAATGGCCTGAAGCCCAAGTCTGCAGCTTCTGAAATGTCGATTGCAACGTAAGCTCGCTGGTTGGTCTTGCCCCGAGCAGCTGCCCACCAAACCATGCTGTTGCCATCACGACAATGGCTGTCGCCAAAGTCAGCCCTCCCCAACGCGCATAAGGCAGTGTAGTAGCTCCCTCACGTTCTTGAAGACGCAGGAGTCCACTCATCGCGTGCATCCAAAAAATAAGACCCATTGATATCACAATATCCATTGTGGTATTGACGTCAAAGCCCATATCCAAGATCAGCAAGTAAATGATTGTAACTGCTGTGAATAGTACTGTACTCCCTCGGAAGAGTGCAAGCTGCTGTACTGAGGATACCAATAGCCCCCAACCTACAATCAATATCAAAAGCCTGCTGATCTCGCTTAACTGAGAAACATGTCCAGAAAGAAGCAGAATAAGATCATTCGGAATTTCGTCCGCATAAATCCCTAACCACCCTATGCCTTCGCCCCCACTGCATAAGTAAAGCCATGCTGAAACAGTAATAAGAAATTGAATACTTAGCAGTAGCCACCCCGGAATCTGAAATATCCCCCATAACAGCAACACTGCCGCCAATACCATTAGAACTTGTAGCATCTTGGAGGTATCTTCTAATAAAGCAGACCTATATAAAGGGAGTAACCATTCAATAAATAGCCCCATAATGGCCAAAGAGAACAGCAAACGATAGTACAGAGGCACTTTTCTCTGCTTACCGGCATGTCTGTTCTCTATTTGCCCCAAGTTGAACTGAAAGCCATTCATAGCCAGTTCTGTATCACCCGATTTTCCCTTACCGTAGTGTTGGTTTTCCGGATGATTCATGGAACTCTACCTCCCTGAATCTGAATGCTGGCAATGCATCATCCAGACAAAACATTCGTGCTCCAAGACGAGCCAAACTATCTCCGACAGTTCCCCTTCCAGGCTGGCGAGCCTCCCCTTGCTTCGGTGCTGATTGGTCCCAAGCATAATAAAGCTCCACCTTCACACCTTGCATCAAGAACTTGGCAATCACCTTGGCAGATTCCTCTTCTAGTCGTCCCGTGATAATGGCTACTGTCATCCCCGGAATCCAGCCTCGGGAAGCATCATCAAGCAGCAGCGACAGGTTTCTAGTGCCATCCAGGGAAATTTCAGTTAGAATATCCAGCACTCTCCCTGGGATTTTACCCAGCCCTTCATGTCTAGCCATACCTTCTGGCCAACCGCCGCTAAACAACTGAACATAAGCACCTGAACGCTCAGCGGAGAGCATCAGCCCCATCGCTGTCGACACCGCTTTCTCAAATGCCGGAGGCGAATCGTCTCTGCTCCCACGAGGTTTAAGCGCATCTGTAGGAACCTCGTAGCTGAGCGGGTCATTAGCCAATACGATACAGGTCATTCTTGCCTTTTCCCGTTCTGGAACTTTGCTCTGCAGCGCTCCCGTTCTTGCACTATTCTTCCAATGAATTCGGCTAAGTGGATCTCCTGGCTCATAATCCCTGGATTCCAAAGCCTCATCACTGATGCTTCTTCCCCGTCTAGAATACAAGGTGTCACCCGTCATAAATCCGCTATCTGGTACAGTTCCACCAAAGTATAAAGGCGCTGGCAGCACCTTAAAACTCTGTCCTCCATCCGGTTCAGATCTTCCCGTGAACCAACCCGGAAAATCTCCCCAAGTTACTCTACAGCCAAGCAGATGATGATTGCCGCGAGATAAATTTTCAATCGTGTATGTGTATGAAAAAGAACGTTTGAATCCAGGAAATAGCAGCTTCTGATGATGGCTATCACCCCAATAATCGGCAATGGTCATCCAAGGGAGAGGCAACCGAGACGAGAAGCTCAGCTGTACCTTCACATGAAGTGTATTTCCAGCCATCGGTCTCGAAGGAGTAATTGTACGAACAAGCTTAATCGTCCGTGGACCAGAGAGCTGAAGCATAAGTCCACCGAGCATAATAACTCCAACAACGATCAGGAGAAACAGCAAAGACGGACCTCCTCGCCAAACATATAAAGCACCTATAATTCCAGCCACAGTCAGCATCCTTAACCATTCCATCAGAGCACTTCGGCTACGCGGATAAGAGAAGCTTTTGACACTTCCGGCATCTTTCTTCAATTGATCAATTAGTGATGAAGAGGACAATGGGACACCCATCCTTTGGTCATAGACTTGTTCCCAGCTCAGGAACTTATTACTATCTATTCTTCCCATGAAAAAGGGTGCCCAGACATTTGTTTTTTCTTTTTACTAGACAGCCTCAGCTCTTCTTTCAGAATGTTTTTACCCGGCGTTCTACTTCAGTAACGCTTATATTAAGCGGAGGATGACCTGTTGTCTCCAGCAGTTCTCGTAGCGATACCCAGATCGATCCACCAATCATTTCTATCCTCGCATCGATTGTCTTTTGACCCTTATCAGGATGGTTTAGAATCATTTGTTTGTTCATTACATCGGCAATGACCGCTTTCCCGTTCCAATCTATTTCTCCACTTCGGCTATTCACATCCCAGCTAACTCGCCCTCCAAGCCGTTCAATTACAGCACGAAGCGGAACCATATACTGTCCATTTCGCACGGAATATTCCCCGGGATTCAGCTTCGTCTCCAGCTTTCCTACCTCCAGAATCAATGGCTTTCCAGGCGCAAAGAGCTCCGCATTCGGTGTGATATTTGAGGCGACCCAAGCTTCTGAAGGCTTTTTCCGCACCAAATTAGTGGCTTTTGCAGAGACTTTAAATTGTACAGGTTCTACCGTTTCATCCAATAGGCCAAAGTCATATCCAGCCGCCTTATAGCGTGCAATAATGTCCGGCAGCGCTTTGACGCTCTCTTGATGACCGCCACCATCATGTAGCAGCAAAACAACCTGGGAAGACTTCATATCCATTGTGGATTCCTTCAAAATTTCTGAGGCTGGCACGCCTCTCCGTTTAGAATCGCCGCTATCCACCGTCCAATCCATCACCTTATAACCTGCTTGCTTCAATAAATTGAAATAGGTATTATCAAAATGATCATAGGTTCCACCTGGGGCGCGGATAAGCTGTGGCCGAACCCCTGTAATCCCTTGAACAATCTCTTCAGTCTGTTTAATTTGATTCCAAAATTCCGTGAATCCACTATATAAATCATGGTAATTATGATTATAGGTATGATTGCCAATCGCATGGCCCTGTTCCCATATGGAGTCGATGAGCTCAGGATGGCTTTTCGCTTGATTACCAAGAACAAAAAAGGTTCCCTTCACACCTTCCTGATGTAAAATTTCAAGTACATTGAAGGTGTTATCGCTAGGTCCGTCGTCAAATGTAATATAGACTGTTTTTTTAGATTTTTTGGCTGCTGTGATTGCAGAACTCGTTGTCGAAACCTTGGATATTTTCTCTACCCCATTAGCTTGAGGGAGTTGAGTCACAGTAAGGGCCGCACTTGAAGAGGAGTGAACTTCCGGAGGTGCAGAAGCGAGTGGTTCTACTGCAGATGGCAAATCTTGCATCGTCGCTGCGGTAAGCTTATTCTTAACAGATACAGACTCGGCGCTAGCGGGCTGCAAGGATCGGAGCTCCCATGAATTCAAGTTTTTCCCTATACTCCATCCGAGCATTACGATGAATATTACAACCATAACGAGCAATCCGCTTATCAACTTTCGGCGGCTGTGTGCGCTTTTATTACCCTTCATCTTCTCTACCTCCAGCATTCTATTGGCTTAAAAGCCATTTGGTAGATTGTATGAAGACAAGCTGTAAAATAGAATAAGGCAACTGCCTCTTGGAGAGTGACAATCTTATGGAAATGCTGAGTTTTATACAAGAATTATTCACCAAATATGGATATAGCGTATTATTTTTTGGATTACTTCTCGAGTTCGTTGCCCTGCCCTTTCCCGGAGAGACCACTATGGCGTTTGCCGGTTTCCTTTCCTATACTGGGAGACTTGATTTTTTTACGCTAATTGTAGTTGCTTTTGCAGGCACCACAGCTGGGATGACCCTCACCTATTTTGTCGGATTAAAAGCCGGTATGCCCTTTATCCAGCGATATGGAAAATGGTTTCTATTCTCACCTACTAAGCTAGAAAAAACACAGAAATGGTTTGAGAAATACGGAAGCTTTCTAATTTTTATCGGTTATTTCATTCCAGGGGTACGGCACTTTACAGGTTATTTTGCTGGTATTATCGCGCTTCCCTTCCGTAAATTCGCCCTATATGCTTATAGTGGAGCCGTATTCTGGGTAGTGCTGTTTCTTAGCATCGGAAAGGTGTTTGGTCCACAGTGGATGGGCATCTTCCATTTGTTCGAGTCCTATGCGCTTTGGATTATTTCTGGTGGTGCAGTAATAGCAGCTCTTGTGATCATTTACCGTTATCGCAAAAACATTGGTGCCCGCCTCTTCCCTGGCAAAGCTGCCACTCGGATTCAGGCCCAGATTAAAAAACCTTCCAAGGAGCGGTGAATTCACCGCTCTTTTTACTACGTATCAACGCATACCCTGCCAACAGTATAGCAATTACAGAAAACCCTGCTCCCCCAGCAAAACCCAGCGTCCGAGGCTTCATCCATGCTTTATTTTCAAGGATTTGCTAAGATGTAGTACATCATTACATAACGAAATTATCCGAAAAGGAGGGCTCTACTTTTTGAAAATTGATCGATTGCTCTCTATCGTCATTCTACTAATGAACCGGCGTCTCATTCAGGCGAAGGAGCTCGCCGACATGTTCGAAGTGTCCGTGCGTACCATTTACCGTGATATTGAAAGTATTAATGGGGCTGGAATTCCTATCGTCACCTATCAGGGATCGGGTGGTGGTATCGGCCTTATGGAAGGCTACCGGTTAGACCGCAATGTATTGACCGACCGCGAGCTGGCTGATATTTTTTCCGCTCTGCAAAGCGTCTCCTCTTATGGAGGAACTGAACACACTCTGCTCATGGAGAAGATCAGTAGCGTAATCCCGCCCTCACAGACCGCCGCTTTCCGAAGCAAAACGACCCAGCTTATCATCGATTTCTCTCCTTGGGGTCTTCAGCCTATCCTAGAAGAGAAGATTGCAACTCTAAAAGAGGCGCTGGAAGAAAACAGAACTGTGGCCTTTGATTATGTCAATGCCGAGGGGCAGTCCAGTCAGCGTTCTGTCGAGCCCTATACTTTAGTCTTAAAAGGACAAGCATGGTACTTGTATGGTTACTGCCTGCAACGCCAGGATTTCAGATTATTCAAGCTGCATCGTATGAAAGGACTCGTTAAAGAAAAACGGGAGTTCATTAGAGAAGATAGGGACATGCATGAGCTGCCCTGGAGCACTGATTATCAGCGAGTGACTTCTGCCTCAGTAGTGTCGCCAATCCTTCTGCACTTCACAGCTGAAGGCAGACATCTAGCGGAAGATCGCTTTGACTCCACTGAGCTTCAACCGGACGGACATGGTGGATATAACGTGTCCATCCATTATCCCGAGGACGGATGGCTCTATGGTTTCTTGCTCAGCTTCGGAACGGCTTTAGAAGTGCTAGAGCCGGAACATATTCGTCAGAAGCTTGGAGAGTTAGCTCTTGGGGTTGCCAAAAAATATGCAACCTCGCTTTAAACCTGACGGTATGTCGTCAGATTCATAGTTCTATAATGTACTTAAAGCGAGTGCTCATAAGCTTCGCATACTTTTAAAAGGAGTGCTGTATATGAATCAAGAGCATGTAGGGCAAATGCAAGGCGAACCGAAATTTTGTCAAAGCTGTGGGATGCCTATGCCTACGGAAGATCTACTTGGAACGAACAAGGAAGGGCAAAAGATCGAGGATTATTGTGTATACTGCTACGAAGATGGAGCATTTAAACAGCCTGATATTACGCTGCAAGAAATGTCTGACATTTGTACAGGCTACTTGGTTCAAGAAGGAATGGATGAGGCTGTCGCCCGCAAATTACTCGCCGAACAGCTGCCTCATCTGAAACGATGGAGAGGCGTAGCCAGCTCTCCTTCAACAAACTAATAATCAGCACAAAAAAGCGGACCAAGTGAATTCTTGGTCCGCTTTTTATAGGCACTTCTTCTATATGTTACCTTTTTAAGCTCAGGTCAAACTGTAGGAGCCTTCAAGTAGGGGCTGCTGCAGAGGTTTAAGTGATGGTTCTAAATCAGACACAGCATTCCCTTCATGACTGCTAGCAATCGACATCATCAGCTTGATTCGATTCGCTTGGTTAACTACACTAACTCCAGCATCATAATCAATGGCGACGATATTCGCACCTGGATACAACTCCTTAAGGCCCTTAATCATCCCACGCCCGGTAATATGATTGGGCAAGCAGGCGAACGGTTGAATACAAGCAATATTATTCACACCATTATCCAGCAGATCCATCATTTCTGCAGTCAGGAACCATCCCTCACCCATCTGATTTCCTACGGATACCAGTCGGCTGGCCTTCTCAGCAAGACCATAAATATTTTCCCGTCCTTTAGCCAGTCCGGCATCCTCAAGAGCTACCTTTATCGGCTTGCGATAAATCTCCAGATAGGAGATCAACATCGGATTAATATATCCTAGCCGTTTACTTTTACCGAATTGCTCGGCTTTGTAGATCGGATTATACACGCAATAAAAGATGAAATCTAAGAAGTCTGGCATTACCGCTTCTCCGCCCTCTGCCTCAATCATCTCGATGATGCGGTTGTTGGCGTCCGGATGAAATTTAATCAGGATCTCTCCAACAATGCCTACTCTTGGTTTAGTAGCACCTGTAACGGGCAGCTTACAGAAATCGGCTACAATTTCACGAATCAGACGTTTATATTCTCGGAACGAGAAGTTGACTAGACTGACCTTACAGCGCTCCATCCCCTTACGGAATAAACGCTCAGCACTCTGTGGAACGACCTCATACGGCCTAAAATGATTTAGCAACCGCATCATTAGATCACCATAGCAAGCCGCAGCGATCAGCCGATTTGCCAGCTTAAGACTGATTCGGAAGCCTGGCTGGTTCTCCATTCCAGAAGCATTCAGCGAAATCACAGGAATCTGTTCGAGGTCTGAATCCTTTAGGGCTTTGCGGAGCAAAGAAATATAATTCGTCGCCCGGCAGCCACCGCCCGTCTGTGACATGATTACAGCGGTACGATTCGGATCATAGTCCCCACTCTTCAGTGCCGACAGAATCTGCCCTATCGTTACAATAGCGGGATAACATGCATCATTGTTAACGTATCTAAGACCCTCTTCCGTCTCTTCAGGCCCAGTGGTTTCAAGGATCTTGAGACGGTATCCCGCATCGCGGAAGACCTGTTCAAACAATTCAAAATGAATGGGCGACATCTGCGGCGCAAGGATCGTGTACGTTTCTTTCATTTCCTTCGTGAATGCTACATTAGCCTGTATTTTAGGCGGCTTCTGTGGCAGCACCTTTCCTTTTTCCCGTTCGCGCATCGCTGCCAGCAGTGAACGCAGCCGAATGCGCGCAGCGCCAAGGTTGCTAATCTCATCGATTTTGATCAGCGTATATACTTTGTTATGCCTTTCCATAATGTCTTGAACGGCATCACAGGTGATCGCATCAATCCCACAACCGAAGGAAGTCAATTGAACAAGCTCCAGGTCGGTTCGGACTGCGGCAAGGCGGGCTGCGCGGTACATTCGGGCATGATAGGTCCACTGATTAACTACCGCCACATCCCCTTCACTTCGGTCCAGATGGCAGACAGAATCTTCTGTCAGCACGGCGAGTCCCATACCGGTAATCATATCTGCAATGCCGTGATTAATTTCAGGATCCGCATGATAAGGGTGACCACAGAGAAGTATTCCCTTGTTCCCAGTGCTGGCAAGATACGCAAGCGTCTCTTCACCTTTGGTACGCACATCACTTTTGGCGCGGTCAGCTTCAGCAAGTCCTGCCTGCACAGCATTCGCAATCTCTTCTCTCGGAATCCCTGTAAATGTCTTCACGAGTCCCTTAGTCAGCGCAGATCTATCGTCGAAGGTCAGAAACGGACTGACCAGCGTGATTCCATTATCCTTTAGTCCATCCATATTGTTGCGAATGACCTCAGGGTAAGAGGCGACCACCGGACAATTGAAATGATTATCCGCTGCTTCATCTTCCTTCTTCTCATACACTACGGCAGGATAAAAAATAAAATCGACGCCTTTACCGATCAAGCTCTGCACATGTCCGTGCGCCATCTTTGCAGGATAGCAGATCGATTCTGAAGGAATCGTATCCATCCCACTTTCATAGAGCTTCTTGCTTGATTTAGGAGAGAGAATTACCCGGTAGCCAAGTTTGGTGAAAAAAGTGTGCCAGAACGGGTAATTCTCGAACATATTCATCGTACGTGGAATACCGACAGTGCCCCGTGCTGCACCTGCCTCAGGTAATGCTTCATAGTCAAAGAAGCGTTCATACTTATACTGCATCAAATTTGGCAGTACATTCTTCTCTTTCCTGCCTCCTGCACCACGTTCACAGCGATTGCCTGTAACGTAGAAGCTCTTGTCCGGGAACCGACTGATCGTTAACGCACAGTTATTTCCACAGCGGCCACAGCGACCTGAAGATACCTCGTACTTAAAGTTGGCTATTTCCTCCGGTCCAAGCAGTGTACTTTTTCCGTCAGCCCCTGCTTGCTCACGGGCAATCAGTGCACAACCGTACGCTCCCATAACGCCAGCAATATCCGGTCTGACTACCGTTCTCCCCGTTAGGCGCTCAAAGGCCCGCAATACGGCTTCGTTATAGAAGGTGCCGCCCTGAACAATAATATTCCGCCCTAAATCCTCAGGGTTGCGAATTTTAATTACTTTTTGCAGGGCATTCTTAATTACGGAATAGGCAAGACCTGCCGAAAGATCAGCCAGCGACGCACCTTCCTTCTGAACCTGCTTCACTTTAGAATTCATGAATACCGTACAGCGGGAACCCAAATTAACAGGTTTGACTGCTTCCAGCGCTGACTTCGCAAACTCCTCGATACCTAATCCGAGCGCAGAAGCAAAGCTCTCCAGAAAAGAGCCGCAGCCTGCCGAACAGGCTTCATTGAGCATTAGACTGTCGATAGCACCGCCGCGGATCTTGATGCATTTCATGTCCTGTCCGCCGATATCCAGAATAAAGTCTACTTCCGGCATGAACTTAGATGCGGCCTTGTAATGAGCAACCGTCTCCACTTCACCGCCGTCCGTCCATAAAGCGGCTTTGATTAACCCCTCTCCATAACCTGTTACATAAGAACCTGCAATATAACAGCCTTCCGGTAGAACCCGATACATTTCCTTCAGTGCCTCACTGACAGAATACAAGGGATTCCCATTGTTGCTGCCATAAAAGGTATGTAGAATTTCGTCAGCAGAGCCGGTCAATACGAGTTTGGTTGTTGTTGACCCCGCATCGATCCCCAGATAACAAGGGCCACGATACACAGCCAGGTCTGATCTGGCAGCAGAAGCTTTACCATGGCGCTGACGGAACGCAGTAAGCTCTTCGGGGTTCTCAAACAGCGGTGGTAATTCAGCATCGGCTGCCCGATCCGCTGTAAAATCCACAGCCGCTATTCGCGCGATCCAGCCTGAAAGCGGCAAAATAGTAGGATCCGCTTCAGAGAGTGCTGATCCAATCGCTACGAAATACTGCGACCGCTCGGGGAAAAGAATATCTGACTCCGCAAGTTCAAGCGTCTCCGCAAAACGCTGACGCAGGGCTGGCAGGAAGGTTAGCGGTCCGCCAAGGAAAGCCACCCGTCCGCGAATCGGACGTCCGCAAGCGAGACCGCTGATCGTCTGATTAACAATACTCTGAAAGATTGAAGCCGCCACGTCCTCCCGGCGGGCCCCCTCGTTTAATAGCGGCTGCACATCGCTTTTGGCGAATACACCGCAGCGTGAAGCGATAGGATAGATTCGCTCATGCTTCTCTGCCAATGCATTTAAGCCCGCTGGGTCGGTCTGTAGCAGTGATGCCATCTGATCAATGAATGCTCCCGTTCCTCCCGCGCAAGCCGTATTCATACGCTGCTCAATGCCGCCTCGGAGATAGATGATCTTGGCGTCCTCACCACCCAGTTCAATCGCCGTATCGCATTCTGGAATCAGCTCGCCAATCGCCTTTGTACAGGCGATCACCTCCTGAACGAACGGTACGCCTCCCAGTTTGGATAAAGATAAGCCTGAGGAACCGCTTACAGTAAGGGCTGCGCCTCTCTCAGGAAATCTGCTCTGTACATCAGATAGAAGAGAGAGGGCTGCTTTTTTTATATCGCTATAATGTCTTACATAGTCCTGATAAACAATAGTGTTACGCTCTATAACAACCACTTTCGCAGTAGTTGATCCGATATCAAGGCCAATACGCAGCATTATCACTACACCACCTCGTCTTGCTCCAAATTTGAAGCAATTATGAGGAAACTATATCATGACAACACCTTATGAAAGCTGTTAAAAATGTAACAGACTTTTACAAAAAGTTATTAACAAACTTTATGATTTGGAAATCCCTGTTATGGCAGATGCTACATGACCTTTCACTCGTACTTTCCGCCATTCTTCCACTAAGATCCCCTGCTCATCGATCAGAAAAGTAGAGCGTACAATGCCCATGAATTCTCTACCATAGAGCTTCTTAAGCTGCCATACACCGAACATTTCACTGACCTTATGATCCTCATCAGACAACAGTGGAAAGGGTAGACTGTTCTTCTCCGTAAATCTCATATGCGAAGCTAAAGGATCTGGACTGATGCCTAAAACAACCGCACCAAGCGTAGTAATCTGATCATGGGCGTCCCGGAATTCGCAGGCCTCCTGCGTACAGGCTGGTGTCATATTTTTAGGATAAAAATATAAAATGACCTTTCGGCCCAGGTAATCACTTAAACTAACCTCTTGCCCGTTGGAAGACGGAAGAGTGAAATGCGGTACTTTTTGTCCAATAGCTACTACGTTCAAGTTATATCCACTCCTTCTTGATATTGGAGGATCGAGCATGAATTGCGCGTATCCCCAAAAGAAATTATAATGTAGAGAATGTGAATGCGAAAGGAAGAACGAGAAATGCCACCTAGAAAGAAAAGGCACGCAAAGACTAATAAGTCAAAAAAGAAACCGCTGCTTTGGATACTGGCCATTATACTCCTACTTATTATCGGTGGAGCCACTTACTACTTCACTTCCATTGTCAATGAGCTTGGCAGCATGTCGAACACCGAGAATTCACCATTCAAGGATGCTGAGACCGTTGATGTTGACACTCCAGAACCTCCAAAGTGGGAAGGTACAGAGCCTGTTAATATACTACTAATGGGCGTGGATGCCCGCGGTGTCAAGAAGGGGGAAATTCCTCGTTCCGATACAATGCTTGTCGCCTCACTTGATCCCGTGAAGAAGAAAATCAGCGTATTCTCAATTCTTAGAGACACTTACGTTCCGATTCCAGATCACGGCGAAAAACGTATTAATTCAGCTATCATTTATGGACCTAACACGGCGATGCAGACTGTAAGCGATCTGCTCGGCATCCCGATTCAATATTATGTCTACACGGACTTCCAAGGATTCATCAAGCTAGTAGATGCCGTTGGTGGTGTAGATTATGAAGTCGAGAAAGATATGGTGTACAAGACCATTGCAGATGGTCCCGAGTATGACATTGATCTTAAAAAAGGATATCAGCATCTCGACGGTAATAAAGCTCTGCAATATGTACGTTTTCGACATGACGCTACCTCCGACTTCACTCGGACCGAGCGCCAGCGTGCTTTTCTCAAGGTTGTGGCTGACAAGCTGATCAAGACCACATCCATAATCAAGCTACCGAATATCCTGTCTCAAGTTACGCCTTATATCGAAACTAATCTGACAGTAAATGATATGTGGAAGCTTGCAACCGTTGGGTACGATAGTACCATGGGCGGTAGTGAGCAAATTCCGCCAATGGATCTGCTCAAAGAGGAAACTACAAGTGACGGATCACAGGTTATAGGCATTCGCAGTGAGAAAAAATTAAAAGAATTTGTTCAGGATACCTTAAATGGCCCTGAGCCAACGCCTACACCTTCAAGTTCACCAGAGACAACTTCAAATAGTAACACTAGCGGAACCCAATAAAGATCTGACAAGCAACGTTCACAAGTAGACACTACAGGCAATGGTATAATACGGGCGGACAGCGGAAACACCGTTGTTCGCCCGTTGCCATGAGCATCAACAATCGAAAGGATGATCACATTATGAATCGTTCCACATCTGAGCAACTTTATCACGAAGCCCTTCAACATATCGTTGGAGGTGTAAATAGCCCTTCCCGCTCTTTTAAAGCCGTTGGAGGCGGAGCACCTGTATTTATGAAACGTGCCAGCGGATCTCACTTCTGGGATGTAGATGGCAATGAATATATCGACTATCTCCAAGCCTATGGACCGATCATTACCGGCCATGCTCACCCACATATAACGAAGGCAATTACCACTGCAGCTGAGAATGGTGTTCTTTACGGAACCCCAACAGAGCTCGAAATTAAGCTTGCTAAAATGCTTAAAGAAGCTATTCCGTCTATGGATAAAGTCCGGTTTGTCAATTCAGGCACAGAAGCGGTTATGACTACCATTCGTGTCGCTCGTGCTTATACAAAGCGCAGTAAAATCGTAAAATTCGCTGGCTGTTATCACGGCCACTCTGATCTAGTGCTCGTAGCAGCAGGATCCGGGCCTTCTACGCTTGGCATTCCAGATAGTGCCGGCGTTCCTAGCAGTATTGCACAGGAAGTAATCACTGTTCCTTTTAATGATCTGGAAAGCCTGCAAGAGGCACTAGAAAAATGGGGCGAAGATGTCGCCGCTGTAATGGTTGAACCGATCGTCGGTAATTTCGGTATGGTGATGCCGAAGCCCGGATTCCTCGAAGGGCTCTGCAAGCTGGCTCATGCTAACGGCTCACTCGTTATTTATGACGAAGTCATTACGGCCTTCCGCTTCCACTATGGTTCCACACAGACATATGCAGGACTGGATAACCATGAAGACATTACTCCTGACCTTACAGCACTCGGCAAAATCATCGGTGGCGGTCTACCGATCGGCGCGTACGGCGGACGTAAGCATGTGATGGAACAAGTAGCCCCACTAGGACCGGCATACCAAGCGGGAACAATGGCGGGAAATCCTGCTTCCATTTCCGCAGGGATCGCCTGTCTGGAAGTGCTGAGCGCAGAAGGCGTATATGATGAGATGGAACGGCTTGCGATCCGCCTTGTCGGCGGTCTTCAGGAATCCGCTGACCGTCATGGCATTCCACTGACGATCAACCGCATCCTTGGTTCATTCTCTACTCATTTCTGTAAGCATCCAGTTACAAATTACGATGAGGCACAGGATACAGATGGCGAATTGTTCGGTAGCTTCTTCCGTCACATGTTGAACCGAGGAATTAACCTCGCCCCTTCGAAATATGAAGCTTGGTTCCTAACGACAGCACATACCGATGCAGATATCGACGCTACGCTGATTGCAGCAGAAGATTCATTCCGCGCTATGGCGGCTGAGAAATAAGACGTTATTTACAGCCACTAAACATACTAAAACCTACCACCAAGCTTCTGGTGGTAGGTTTTTTTTGCATAGGCACTATTCGAAGTCAATTTGCTTGTCCAATATAATCTCTGTCATGGCAGGTCCAAACATTTGGTCTCCTCCGGGTATTAAGGCAAATTGAACCGTATCCAGATCCGCTGGCAGCGGTGGCGAGACCAAGAACTGCATTTGTGTATGAGCTCCTCCTCCGTGACCTCTATGCGACTGGATTTCATAGGCTGCCTCACTCAAAATCTCCAATGATAGAGCGGGTCTAAGATGAACGTGCTCCACTGTTTCTTTTAAATACTTAATCTCCACAGTAACTATACTGAGCGTTTCATACTGCATAGCATGTGTAAGTGTATACTCGCAATCTTCGAGGACTGTCCGCTTCACAATTGGAAGTACGCCGAGCAGTAAACCGGGCTCTTCCCAATATTTCCGTCTGGGCACAGCCTCATTCAGAATGTGTATATACTGTACAATCTGAGAAGTGTCCATCTCGAATCTAGTTGACCATTCCTCAAGGAGCTCACTTTCGGGGGAGAACCGTTTTTTGCCTGTTATAGCTTTACGTTCCTGAATCAGAGTCAAAATATGCTCATCAATCTTCTTAACCTCATCATTATATTCGTTGACCACGCCTCTTATTGGCATTCTACCCCAACCCATTTAATAACCTCCTTCTTATAATAAAGTTAATTTCTACCCATTAGCTACATGGTACCTCCTGTGGATTAATTTGTAAAATATTCGAAATCATTCAATCTTGCAGATAGCAAAAAAAAAAGCATGTGCCCCTCAGCTTTATGCTGCAAGACCACACGCTTTAAGATTCAGAGATTTTCTTTTACTCATACAAGTTACGGATTTCCACTCCCTGAGGAAGCTTGAATGGATTTTCCTTGTTGATTCGGTCGTAGAACATGATGCCATCGAGATGATCGATCTCATGCTGGATGATGATGGCTTGGTAGCCCTTAAATTTAAGGACCACTTCCTTCCCCTCAAGATCATATCCCTTTACCTTCACAGATTCATAACGAGGTACAAAACCATGCACCGGCCGATCAACGGACAGACACCCCTCGCTCTCCGGTAAGTACACCATGGTTAGTGAGTGACTGATGATCTTAGGGTTAACCCAAGCATGCTCTACAATCCTCCCTCTCTCGTCCGTAGAATACATCACGAACATACGCTTCAACAGTCCGATTTGATTCGCCGACAGACCTACGCCAGAGCGTAAATTGTATTCTTCGGAAATCTCCGGGTCCTGGCTGTTCTTCAGAAACTGAAGCATACATTGCAGAGTCTCACGATCCTCCTCCTGTAGAGGAAGCTCCACTGGTTGAGCTACGGTACGAAGTACGGGATGACCTTCCCGTACAATATCATCCATAGTGATGATATATTCAGCACTAAATTTTGAACTAGACAATATTCCATCCACCTTTGCCTTACGGGCTTAATTTAAAATCATGATATAGTATGCAGATTTATGGATTTATGAAAGCCGTTCGCAGTTTGCTACTATAATTAACATCAAATCCAAGTCCGGTCGCCAATGCGGCAAGGGGAAGATAAGTTTTATCTTCTTTGCCTACCTTTTGCAGAAAAGCAGGGGTATCAATGGCTACATTCTGTCCATTCACCTTAATAAATTTGCTACCGATCGTGATTACAACAGTCCGTCCACCGTATTCAATAGTCGCACTGGAGGTCTTATTATCCCACTTTCCGTTAGCGCCTACGGCATTTAGAATATCTTTAAGCGCCAAGAAGTTCTGACCATTCTTAAGGATGGGCTTATTCGGCGTATTTAACTCTACACCCTTTACAACAATCGACATCGGTACAGTATCCGTAGCCATCGCCGCTACAGTGGGAATGCGGTATTCCCCCCATTGTAATTCAGCAAATACTTTTGCAATGGTCTCGTATCCAAGCTGCGTAGGGTGAAAATCCGCTTGTCCTGCCCCGATAATATGCGTGAGTGATCCCTCTGAGCCGGCAAACTTTGCCGCTACATGAGCTACTACTACCTTTGCTCCCTCTTGATTCATACTTGCAGCCACACGATCTGCCGAATCCGTAAATTTCGCTGCTGCGGTCATCAATTTAGTGTACATCGCACCAAGAGCGATCTTAGGAGCAGGCTGGTATTGGTCAGCCAATATAATTGTTGCTTGAGGATTTATCGCACGAATATTCTCAAGACTCGCCTTCACATTCGTATTGTAATCCGCTAGCTTCTGCTCCAGCTGAGATTCAAAATCTGTATCTGTCAGCTCCTTCACCTGTAAGAAAAGACGGCTTACATCATTCCCGCCAATTGTAATCGTAATCAGATCGGCTTCCTTCAGCTCTGATGCGATCTGCGGGGTTAACTTTACGAATTGGTCAATCCGCGGATCTGGAAGACCTGACTGAATACCTTCAGCGGTAATCGCTGAGCCGTCCTTGATGGCTCCAGTGTAATTACGTAATCCAGCAGTGGTCAATCCAAGAATACCATAATTGGTAAGCTCGCTCCGGCCATGATACCACCCCTGCTCCAGTAGTCGCTCCGCATAACCGTAAGGCTTGGTATTCACATCCGTCATTCCCGGCTCGTATCCGGCAGTAATCGAATCGCCAAGAGCTACGATGCGAAAGACATCCTGACTTGCATCTTGTGTTGTAGACGTGTCAGCTGCATTTGCCGATCCGGCACCTACGCCAATCAGCACAGATAACAAAAGCATACTGCTTGTGCTAGCTGCTAAAATTCTTCTCCACTTACTTAGCATCGTATCCCTCCCAAAATGTTCTAATTCTCATTCTACCATCCCTGATAGCAACGCAAAAGAGCGGCCTCCCATATTCGGGAAACCGCTCTGAACATCGCAATTATTATCACAGCTAGAAACGAATGTCTTATTCTTTATTAGAATCCTCTTGTGAATTCAAATGTTTCCCGGCACGTTCCAGATATTTATCATAACGATCGTCTAGTTCATGTCCAATCTTACGATACCGCAGCGTCTCCTCCACAATAGGATCCATTGTGGTCTGGATACGAATTTCATACTTCGGAGAGATCTCACGGATTTCTTTAGCTATACGGTCACCCTGTTCCATCTCACCATCAACCAGCATTTCGCTTAGCTTGCGTTCCAGATCATCCTTCTCGCTCATGACGCATCGTCCTCCCTAAAGCTTATATCCTGTTGCTTCAGCATTCTTCAGTGACGAAACCAAATATTCGTGAATATGACCATTACTTGCTACTATATGACGAGTGCCAATATCGTATGGACGCCCAAGCGTATCCGTAATTCTGCCCCCTGATTCAAGCACTAGCAGCACTCCTGCTGCACAATCCCAAGGGCTTAAGCCTACTTCCCAGTACCCATCTACCCGACCTGCTGCCACATAAGCCAAGTGTAGAGCAGCTGAACCTCCTGCGCGAATACCACGAATCTGCGGAAGAATGCTCTGCAGTCCTGCCATATTTACAGGTTGCGCAAATTCACGGTCCGGCGGAAAGCCCATTGCAATCAAGCTGTCTCCAAAAACGTCCTCCGTAGAGACTGCGGTAGGAACACCATGCATGTAGGCTCCCTTACCTTTTTCAGCAACGAACATTTCATCACGAATCGGATCGTAAATTACCCCCACCGTTAATTCTCCACGAATCACTAAAGCAATGGAGACACAGTAAAAAGGAAATCCGTGTACAAAATTAGTCGTACCATCTACAGGATCTACAATCCACAGATATTCATGCTCACGAGCTTCTTCCAATGCAGCGGTTGCTGCTGCTGCTCCCGGGGAAACGCCTTCCTCACCGAGGATCGCATGATCTGGATAATGTGTCAGGATCAATCTGCGAATCATCTGTTCAACGCCTTTATCTACTTCCGTGACCAGATCCTGTGCCGATGTCTTTGTATTAAGTTCCTTCACCAGGCCCTGTCTGCTTTTTATCCATTCTCCTGCTTTGGCAGCAGCATTAATGGCTACCGCCGTATGTCCCTTGCTTGTTACTACATAGGGTTCACGTTCTTTCTTACCCTCTGGTTTTAAAGGACTCATATCTTCACTCCGCTTCCTTGAACATAATCGCCATTGGCATGAAATTTAAAGCAATCCTATTCACAATACCGTTCACTACGCCAAAACGTTCTCAAAGTTCCGCCATAAGGGATACCCATCTCTATGTTCCCTTGAATGTTAATCGTAATAAAGTTTCATTCAACGTACCCTATTTCAAGTTACATATCAAGTCATGATAGAGCCCGTATTCGGGACCTATCGCCTTATTTTCATTGTTTAAGGTTCGATATTCACACTTGCCCCATTTAATACAGAAATTCCGTTACCGGCATCAGCCAGCTCCTTCATCGCTTCCATCAATCCAAATAACGCACCATCTTTTAGTTTTGCCTCAATCATAACATCGACTGCAGGGGTATCTGCAGCTATCCGCTTTAAAAAAGCTACTAATGGCGCTGGCTCCACACCATCTGCATGGCTGCGTGGATCAGACGGACTGCGCGGACTAGATACATGAATCTTAGGCGGGAAAAGCTCTCCAGATGGAACATCCTTCTGCGCAAGCTCGCTCCGCCATGTCTGCTGAATGTCAGGCCACAGCTCCCAAGGGAGCTCTCCTTCATTATTCACCCATTGATGGTGAATATCCAGCACCATCGGCAGGCCTACGTTCTGGCAGACTGCCAGTGTCTCCGGGGCTGTGAAGGTCTTATCATCATTCTCCAGCGTAATACGTGCCTGCAGCGCTGCTGGTAGCTCGCGGAAATGCTTCTCAAACCGCTTGGCTGCCACCGGCTTGTCCCCATAGGCTCCGCCAATATGAATATTGTTCTTCGCCATGGCAGGAAGTCCCATGGCATTCAGCATGTCCGTGTGGTGCTGCAAATCCCGGATGGAACTTACTAGCACCTCAGGACGGGGTGTACTAAGCACTGTAAAGTGATCTGGATGAAAAGACACCCGCATCCCATGCTTTTTCACATATTGCCCCACTTCCGCGAATTCCTCAGCGAGCGCAGCAAACGGATTCCAATCCTGTAAATCAGGATGCGTCGCCAAAGGAATCAACTTGGAAGTGAGACGGTACACGAAGATGTCGGAACCCACATTATGCTTCATTAGTCGCAGCGTATTGTGCAGATTCATCCGAGCGAGGTTCTCCAAACGCCGAAGTGCCGCTTCACGGTCATCCAGCTTCTTGAAGGAGGCCATCGTCATAGTCTTGGATGGTGAGCAGTCTTTGATAACGGTGGACATCGCTACATATCCAAAACGGACAATCATCCCTGCGCTCCAAAAAACATTTCATCTGCTAGTGCAGTTTGCACTTTTGATTCTTCTTCATTCAATTTACGCACGAGTTCCATTTCGACCGCTGTAACCTCATGCCCCTGAAAATTAATTTCTGCGATCGAGGCTGAGATTTTGACGATCGCTACAGCTACATTCTCAGGTGTGTAGGCAATCACCTTCTGACCCGTCGGATACACGCGAAAGCCCTGCTTCACCATTTTGGTACGCCCATACTCCAGCAGCTCGTACAGCTCTTGTTCATTCTTGAACTTACAGACGGAATTGAATTCAGTTTGAAAACCCATATTTCGTCGCCCCTTTCCAGTCGGGATGAACCCGCTAGTAGCTTCAATTACTCATTGTCATACTTAAGACCTTGTTTGAAATTATAGCGCTCTAAGGCTAACTCAATCATACGGTCTAACAGAGCTCTATAGGATACACCTGTCTCACGCCACAATAGCGGATACATGCTGTAAGGAGTGAAGCCAGGCATCGTATTCACTTCGTTAATTAGAATTTTACCATCCGATCTCCGCAGGAAGAAATCCGCCCGGGTAATCCCGCTACCCTCAATCGCTCTAAAAGCGGTTATCGCGGACTCCCGCAAACGATCAGCAACTTCAGAATCTACTGGCGCAGGAATCATCATTTGCGATTTACCGTCCGTATATTTAGCTGCGTAGTCATAATATTCTCCAGAAGAAACGATTTCACCCGGAACAGAGGCCTCTGGCTCATCATTTCCGAGCACACCGACCTCTACCTCACGAGCATCCACGAATTCCTCAATAATGACTTTGGTGTCATAACGGAGGGCGAAATCTATAGCTTTCACAAGACTTTCCTTATCAGAAGCCTTAGAAATACCTACACTTGAGCCCAGATTAGCAGGCTTTACGAATACTGGATATCCCAGTTTATCCTCTACACCCACAATCAACTCATAGCTTTTTCTTTTCCAAGCGCTGATGTTAAAATAACAATATTCACACTGATCCAGACCTGCATCAGCGAATAGCTTCTTCATAACAACCTTATCCATTCCTGCCGAAGAGGCAAGAACACCAGCCCCAATGTAAGGAATATTCGCCATTTCGAACAACCCTTGAATTGTTCCGTCCTCGCCATACGTGCCGTGCAGCAGTGGGAACATAACGTCCACCGCTTTATCCGCACCGGATAGTCCACTAAATACTACATTCAGGGCTGTGCCCATATCTTCCGTTGCATCTGAAAGCTTGAGCTGCTCTACCTCACTATAAGGTACCGATAACGTCTCTCCGACTTTCCACAAGCCCTGTTTTGAAATATAAAAAGGGATAATCTCATATTTATCGTAATCAAATGAGTTCATCACGGCAAAAGCCGTCTGTAGCGATACCTCATGTTCTCCGGATTTGCCCCCGTACACCAGCCCTACGGTTAGTTTTGCGTTCCCCATACCTTTATAACCTCTTTCTGTCTTATAAATAGTCGTTAATATGAAAAAAACGGTATTTCGTTTGATCCGTCCATGCGTAGGAATCACGATAGTCCCAGAAGCGATGACGACTGCTAACTGTACGTGCATTCACAAGCGGCATGCCACCAGCATCAAAGGCCGTGACGATCGTGCTGTGCTGATATTGCCCGTTACCATCCCAGTCATATTGAATGATATCGCCCAGCATCAATTGCTCCGGCCGCTCCATGACTTCCGCACGCAAGCCACTGCTCCGGCTAACGCTCAAATAGCGCTGCAGACTGTCTGATACAGCCCAGCTATAACTCCACCATTCTTGTTTTCCTTGGTAGCCTTTGTACCACCAACCCGTTTCTCTTTTACCAGTATAGTTGATAGGCGCGCCCCCTGCAAAGAGGCATTGGGAGACATAATTCGTACAATCTACCTCAAATGTTTCGAACTCCGGATTCCCGTCTTTCCACCAACGATCGGCATAAGCCACCGCTTCTTCACGGTTGTAGCGAACCTCTCTTGAGCCCGAGATCTCACCAAGAATATTCCGGTTTAAAAGGGGCTGTGATGGCAGCGGAGCAGGCAAAGCTTCCCCCCATTTGGACAACCTGCCTGATAACTCCGCCTCAGCTCTATGAACTGTATTCCTTTCGGGAATAGTTCGTTCTATAGCAGCGATTTCCCAGCCCCCTCCGTCCCGCACAAAGGTCAACCGCTCCAGCTCAACCCTATCCTCGCGGTGGTTAACGCCTCCTTTTTCATAATAAAGTGCACTATGCAGCGTAACCTCTGCTACCACCTCATTCGGAGTCTGCCGGACGGTCCGTAAAGTCTTCACACCTGTTTCCCCACGCAGCGGAGTGATCCCACGAGCGGTATACCATTCAGCGATACGGCGTGAACGTTCCCCTTGCTCCACCAGAAAACGTGGATCTTTAACGGATACGGAAACTGTTTGCGATGAGGACTTAGGTTCCACCTTGGCCTTATTCACTTGATCTACATATACATATAGACTCTGCTTCCACTGTTGTTCCATTATACTCGCACCCCTTCATTCCCTTTTAACTACTGCTCTATGTATATGAAAGGAAACAGGCCGCTATACAGATCGCTTCAATTTACATGGTAGGGCATATGCTTTGCTTATAGCTTACGTTTTAGAGGTAAATCTAAATGGTTTCTGAGATGCGATATTCGGGCTTTATATATAGGAAAAAAAACTTTACTCCCCTCTTTGTAACCGTTATAATTAAATAACATGCAATGTGAAATTGAGTTTCAATAGATGAAACAAGGAGGCGCACATATGCCAAGCAAGGATCATTTCTCGTTGGCCCGCACCCTGGAATCAGGTGGCAAATCTTATCGCTATTATGATCTTAACTCCCTTGAGGAACAAGGATTGGGCTCTATCTCTTCCCTTCCTTTCTCGATCAAAGTATTACTTGAGGCGGCTGTTCGTCAATTTGACGGACGGGCGATTACAGAAGAACATGTGAAACAATTGGCTGATTGGTCAGGCGACATTGATCGCAATAAAGAAATTCCGTTTATCCCTGCTCGTATCGTACTTCAGGACTTTACCGGTGTTCCGGTAGTCGTAGATCTGGCAGCTATGCGTGACACCGTAAAGAAAGCCGGCGGAGATCCTAAACAGATCAACCCGCTCGTTCCCGTTGACCTTGTAATTGACCACTCTGTTATGGTTGATGCTTTCGGTACGGCAGACGCTTTGGAATACAATATGAACGTGGAGTTTGAGCGCAACGAGGAACGCTACCGTTTCCTTCGCTGGGCACAGACCGCTTTCAATAATTTCCGCGCAGTTCCTCCAGCTACCGGTATCGTGCATCAGGTGAATTTGGAGTATTTGGCTTCCGTAGCCACCACTAAAACTATCGATGGTGAAACTGTCGTTTATCCAGATTCCCTTGTTGGAACGGACTCCCACACTACGATGATCAATGGACTTGGTGTTGTGGGCTGGGGTGTAGGCGGTATTGAAGCTGAAGCAGGTATGCTCGGACAACCGCTCTATTTTGTTACACCAGATGTAGTGGGCTTCAAGCTTACAGGCAGTCTTATCGAAGGGGCTACAGCAACAGACTTGGCACTGACTGTGACTGAAATGTTGCGTAAAAAGGGCGTAGTCGGCAAATTCGTCGAATTCTACGGTCCTGGTCTTGCTAACATCAGTCTTGCTGACCGGGCAACGGTTGCTAACATGGCGCCAGAATACGGAGCAACGATCGGTTTCTTCCCTGTAGATGAAGAGACACTTGCTTATCTTCGCAGCACAGGTCGTCCAGATGATCTGGTAGAGCTCGTTGAGTCTTATTACAAAGCACAAGGCATGTTCCGCACTTCGAATACGCCAGATCCTGAGTTCAGCGATGTAATTGAACTTGACCTAGCTTCTGTCGTTCCAAGCTTGGCTGGACCAAAACGTCCGCAAGACCGGATCGAACTTACGCATATGAAAGAAAATTTCGAAGGTATTATCCGTACACCTGTAGACAAAGGCGGTTACGGTCTCAGCGATGAGAAAATCGCCCAAGCTGTAGAAATAGAACATAAAAATGGCACCAAAAGCAAGCTAAGCACAGGCGCGGTCGTGATCGCAGCGATTACAAGCTGTACGAATACTTCTAACCCTAGCGTTATGCTTGGTGCAGGTCTTTTGGCGAAAAAAGCTGTGGAACGTGGTTTGACCAAACCAGCATACGTTAAGAGCAGCTTGACTCCAGGATCATTGGTTGTTACTGAATATTTGGAAAAAGCAGACTTGCTGAAGCCACTTGAAGCACTGGGCTTCTACTTGGCGGGATATGGCTGTGCTACTTGTATCGGTAACTCCGGTCCATTGCCTGAAGAGGTTAGCCAAGCCATCACTGATAACGATATGACCGTAGCTGCTGTAATCTCCGGTAACCGTAACTTTGAAGGCCGCGTACATGCTCAGGTCAAAGCCAACTACTTGGCTTCACCGCCGCTCGTAGTTGCTTACGCACTGGCTGGCACTGTAAATATCGATTTGCAGACTGAACCGCTTGGATTTGATCCACAAGGTGAGCCAGTATTCCTGAAGGATATTTGGCCAACTACTGCTGAAATTCGTGAAGCTATCGGTCTCTCCCTTAGTCCGGAGATGTTCCGTCGTAAATACGAGAATGTATTCACTGCTAATGAACGTTGGAATTCTATCCCTGTTCCACAAGGCGAGCTGTATGAGTGGGATGATAATTCCACGTATATTCAGAATCCTCCATTCTTTGAACATCTGGCAGACGGTCTGGGAGACATCAAGGATATCAAGGATGCACGCGTTCTGGCGTTGCTTGCTGATTCCGTAACCACCGACCATATCTCACCTGCAGGTAATATCTCTACCTCTGGTCCTGCCGGCGAATATTTACGCGATCATGGTGTAGAACGTGCAGACTTCAACTCCTACGGCTCACGCCGCGGAAATCATGAAGTCATGATGCGTGGTACATTCGCTAATATTCGGATTCGTAACGCAGTAGCTCCAGGTACAGAAGGCGGAGTTACAACCTTCCTACCAAGCGATGAAGTCATGTCCATCTATGACGCTTCCATGCTGTATCAGGACGCTGGACAGAATCTCATCGTTATCGCCGGTAAAGAATACGGCACAGGAAGCTCACGTGACTGGGCTGCCAAGGGCACGCTTCTGTTGGGTGTTAAAGCTGTTATCGCTGAGAGCTTTGAGCGGATTCACCGCAGCAATCTGGTTGGTATGGGTGTGCTTCCACTGCAATTCCAGGAAGGCCACGGCTGGAGCAGCTTGGGACTGACCGGACGCGAGACCTTCAACATTACCGGTCTCGATAACGAGGTGACGCCAAGCCAAGATCTAACTGTTACCGCTACCCGTGAAGACGGTACTCAGTTCGATTTCCCTGTCACAGCACGCCTCGACAGTACGGTTGATATTGATTACTATCGCAATGGTGGTATTCTACAAACTGTACTTCGTCAAATGCTGGCGGATGCCACAGATTCTTCGGCTGTATCTGTAGAATAGGTTTATCGTAAGACGCACAAGGGAGTGCCCTCTGGCCATTAAGGCTAGAGACACTCCCTTGTCTTATTATATTTGGATATTAAACGGCCAGCCTCCGATCATCCGGAGACTGGCCGTTTTTCTCATGTTGGGCTATGGAATCATCATGCCCATTTCACTTGCTGCTTCCTTCAAGATGGCGGCATACTCCACTAACGTATCCCTAGACAGGCGGCTGACCGGCCCTGACAGCGATAACGCCGCAATCACATTTCCACTACGGCCTGTGACAGGTACCGCCACAGCGGCCGCACCAGACTCACGTTCTTCGAAACTCGTGGCATACCCCAGCCGGATGATCTCATTAAGCTGATCTTTGTATACACTCTTCTCAACGTAATCTGGCCACTCCGAACTCTCCAGCAATTCTCTCAACACCTCAGGTGGTGCATACGCTGCTAACACCTTACTCGACGCCCCTACAGATAATGGCAGCCTCGCACCTATCTGTGCGACTCTACGGATCGCCTGCTGGCTCTGTACCGCCTGAATACGTACGCGTTCAATACCATCCCTTAAGTAAAGACTTACCGTCTCACCGAGTCGATCTCTCAGCCGTTCCATAGATGGCAGCAATACCGCTCCCGACTCGTCAAAAGCAGGCAGATGCGTAGACAACTCCCAGATTCGTATACCCAACCTATATTTTTCTGTCGCCGGATTGCGAATAAGAAAGCCCTTTTCCTCTAGTGTTGCCAGCAATCTGTGGACTGTACTCTTATGTAAGTCAATCTTTGATGCGATCTCCGTTAACCCTAAATCACTGTCCTGCGTAAAACAAAGTAATATGTCGAGCGCACGTTCAACCGCGCGTACCGTTAGCTTTCGGTCCTCCACAGTAATCCCCCCTCGTGTTTCATCAAATGAAACGCGGTTACATTATAATTAACTCTATCTTAGTGCAAAACTCTACGGAAAGTCCAGTATATTCACTGAGCCGATAAAGACTGGTCCGCACTTTACAGTTACATTACAAAACGGTCTAATTCATTGACTTTGTAAGTGCTTCAACTTACGATAAACATATTAAATATACTAATGCTTTAGTATCATTTTCGACAAATTATCCTAGGCACTAGTACTCACATCATACTTAGGAGGGGACCTTATGGATCTGACAACCAGCCGAGCCGGCACGTCAGTCTCCCGTCGTCCTAAACTACCTAAACAGGGCAGTTCATCACGACTATCGCTGCGGATGATCCGTGTTAAGCATATTATCGTTGCATTGCTATTATCTATATTTTTCTTTTTAGCATTTTGTTTTGTCTCGCTCCATGGCTACATCGCTTGGGTACTATCCAATCCAACCGTCGCGCCACTGTACTCCAATCCTATGATGGCCAAAGGCCTCGCCTACGAGGATGTAACCTTCCCAGCTAAGGATGGCAGTCGCATGATGAACGGCTGGTATATTCCAGCCAAGGATGCCACTAAGACTATCGTGTTCAGTCATGGCTATGGTGCCAACCGCGAAGAGTCTTGGGTACCTATGTACGATCTCGCTCACTATGCACACAGTCTGAATTTCAATGTCGTAATGTTTGATTACGGATTTGCTGCCCAAGGTAATAAGGATATTGCAACCGGCGGCAAAAAAGAATCCCAGCAGCTTCTAGGCGCCATTGATTTCGCAAAGGAACGCGGGGCTAAAGAGCTCGTTGTTTGGGGCTTCTCCATGGGTGCTGGCACAGCACTGCAAGCAGGATTAGTATCTGAGGACATCGACGCGATGATTCTGGACAGCACCTTTTTGTTAGAACCAGACACGCTGTATCATAATATCAAGCAGAATATCGATCTGCCGCGCCAACCTTCCCTGGCGATCATGGAAATGCTGTTCCCGGTACTGAACGGTACGGGACTAGATCAGATTCCTTATGCAAAGGTTAAATCCAAAGATTATCCTTTCCCAATCCTTTTCATGCATGGAACCAAAGACGATAAAGCCCCTTATCCTATTGCCGAAGAACTAGCAGCAAATCAGAACAATCCGTTCTCTGATTCCTGGATCATTGAAGGTAGTCATCATGAGCTGTTGTTCCGCGAGCATCCCCGTGAGTATTTGCGGCGGGTCTCCGCTTTTTTAGGGAATGTCCATCTGGCCAAAAATAATAATGGCGATCAGCCGGCGATGGCAAGTAATTAACTAAGCGCTAATAACCATACGAACAGCCTCTTCCAGGGACAGAAAGAAATGTATCCTAGGAAGAGGCTGTTTTCATCCCCTGGAAAGAAAGAAGCCAAAGAGGCACTCTAAGTTTATGTTCTTCATAACCTTCCAAGACCGTTCATATAATGGACTGATAAAGACATATCACGGGAGGTTTTCTTGGCATGCTATATGTATACGGGCCGATGCTGCCAGTACGTATCCTGGAAGAAATCGTATTTTGGAAAACACAAGAGAAAGAGCATACCGAAGTCATCAAAGCGATCGTACCTAAATTAGAGGATCCTTATGTGAAACTCCTCGATGAATGGGCCGTTGTTTTTGGTGCAACTGAGCAGGCGGCACAGCAGCTATTGAATGCTGCCCTTTCCTCTTCTCCTCCGCCACAGGCAGAACTCACTGCGGAAACGGAGAAACTGCTACATATCTCCTGCAATCAATCCCAAGAGTTCGTCCGGCAGCTCTTTGCCATCATGGAGAGTAGCGCAGCGGTCAAAGCCGTCCCCCTTGCAACTACTGTGATTCTGCATATTATTCGCGAATCAGAATACTTCTTAGCCGTACTGCAGACACTCAGCTCGCCCGGAAAGCTTTCACAAGTCATGCGTGATTACACAGAGGATTATGTCGTAAACATCGATACAGACGATACTATGCGGAATGATGGATTTTCTACTTTTACTGACACTGTTCCTGATATCCGCGATAAAAACGACGCGGTACCCATTGGCGGCCATACGCTACCTCCCTTGCCTTACGCCTATAATGCACTAGAACCTTATATTGACGAAAAGACGATGAGAATTCATCACGATAAGCACCATCAAAGTTATGTAGATGGATTAAACAAGGCTGAAGTTAAATTAGCAGATTCCCGTAAGAACGGTGACTTCGATCTCGTTAAACATTGGGAGAGAGAATTAGCCTTTAATGGTGCAGGCCACTATCTTCACACGATCTTTTGGAACGTGATGTCTCCGCAAGGCGGGGGCCGCCCAACAGGTGCTTTACTAGAAGCTATAGAACAAAGCTTTGGAAGCTATGACAGCTTCAAGAAACAGTTCACCGAAGCTGCGAATAAAGTAGAAGGTGGCGGATGGGCCATTCTCGTCTGGAGTCCACGTAGCCATAGACTAGAAATTCTCACTGCGGAAAAACATCAAAATTTATCGCAATGGGACGTTGTTCCGCTCTTGGCCTTGGATGTATGGGAACATGCCTACTATCTGAAACATCAGAATAATCGTGCGGATTATATTAACGATTGGTGGAAGGTCGTCAACTGGCCATATGTGTCAGAGCGTTATGCGGCTGCCAGTAAACTGGCATGGAAGCCTTACTGATCTCTTACCACTTCGTAGAAAACATCACTTCTATTCGCTTATATTGACCCAAAAGGACCCATCGTTCACAAAAAGTGAATGATGGGTCCTTCTAATTTCGAGGTATAGACACCTCTATATACTATTCTTTAATCAAGCTCAGAAACTCCGCACGAGCGGCGGCATCCTCCCGGAAGACCCCTCTAGTAGACATGGTTACCGTCTTACTTCCTGGCTTCTTCACTCCACGTGCGCACATACAAAGATGTTCACCTTCCACAACGACCATAACGCCGTGAGGGCTTAGTACCTCCGTCATAATATCCGCAATTTGCGTCGTAATGCGCTCTTGAACCTGCAAACGCCGACTCACTGCTTCAACTAGACGAGCTAATTTGCTGAGTCCAGCAATCCGTCCGCTCGGAATGTATCCAATATGCACTTTACCGAAGAAAGGAGCCATGTGATGCTCACATTGGCTGTAATAGACGATATCCTTCACGATCACTAGCTCTTCATGAGACTCATCAAAAGTAACACCGAGCGCCTCGCGGGGATCTATCGAATAACCGCCGAATATCTCCTCGTACATCCGCGTAACACGTGCTGGTGTTTCAAGCAGTCCCTCGCGGCCGGTATCTTCACCGATTAATTCTAATATTTTCTCAACGTGATACTCGATTTGCTCACGGTTCTCTGATACTTTACCGTTCACGTATTCATTGATGTTCCCCATGATGTCTCCCCCTTCCGCACCCGTATAATTTCTATCCGGACCCGGTTACTTACTTCTACGTTTATTCCCTTTAGCTGCTCCTGGTCGGGCGCCTGTCTGGTTCTGATTCTTCATCATCTGTTGGGCACGTTGCATTTGTTTCCCATTCAGGTTATAACCCATTTGTTTCGCAACCTTTTGCAGCATTTCAGGATCATTCTGCATAGTTGTCATTTGTCTGCGCAGATAATACACACCGATAAAAAATCCACCGATGAGACCTACGACCAATGTAATAATAGGTAATGCGATATTCATCTAAAGCCCACCTCTACACTCTATTGTCTGCATCGCCATATGGCACGCGAATCTATCATAGCATTTCGAGAACTGGACAGCAATTGGGAATATGCAACCTGTCTATGATCTTTTTCCTTCATTAAACATCGCTGTCCTCTCGTGCCTGCTTCGCAGTAAGGAGCACATCCTGTGCCCGGCTCAGCATTTCTTTTACCGTGTCATGCTCTTCGCGCTCTAAAGCCGATTCAACAGCAGCTAGAGCCTCCTCACCACCGATGCGTCCCAGCGCCCAAGCAGCAGTGCCTCGCATCTCAGGCCGCGACTCTTTCAGAACAATTTCTGTTAGCTTTGGCACCGCTTCTACTTCCTTGAAATTACCGAGAGCGATGATCGCATTTCGTTGCATCGGCTTTTTGCCTCTCCAGGCAGCAGAGCTATTTCCGAATCTCTCTTTGAATTCACGGTTGCTAAGATCCAGGATTGGCATTAACAATGGCTTCACGATCTCAGGATCAGGCAGCATCTGAGGGCGATGATTCCAGTTCTTCCCTCGATTCTTGGGACATACAATCTGGCAGGTGTCACAGCCGTATAGACGGTTGCCAATCTTGGTCATGTATTCATCACTCAGAAATCCTTTGGTCTGCGTCAGAAAAGAAATACAAGCCTGCGCGTTAAGTTGACCCGGACCCACCAGCGCGCCGGTTGGACAAGCATCAATACACTTGGTACATTCCCCACAGCCTTCTTCAACAGGCTCATCCGGAGCAAAAGGAATGTTCGTAACCATCTCCCCTAGATAAATCCAAGATCCCCATTTGGGCGAGATGATGGAACAGTTTTTGCCGCTGAAGCCTATTCCTGCTCTTTCCGCAACCGCTCTATCTACCAGCACACCGGTATCGACCATACTTTCCAGCACAGCCTCCGGCACACGCTCATGAATAAAGTCCTCTAACTTACTTAAGGCCTCCCTCAGCACATGATGATAATCCCTGCCCCATGATGCTCGGGCGAGAATACCTCTTCGTGCACCTGGCTCAGATTTTGGAGGATTCTCCATTTTGGAAGGATAGGCCACAGCAATTGAAATAATAGATAAGGGCTTGTCCCCAGAGCTCAGAGCGGGGATTGTCCTTTTATCCAGATCCGGTTCCTCGAAACCAGATTCATATCCTTTGTCTCGGTGGTCTTGCAAAATATTTTTCAGATATAAAAAAGGCTCTGCTGTAGTAAACCCGATATCATCAATACCGAGTGACGTCGCAGCCTCCTGAATCTCCGCTTTAAGCTGTGCCCACTTGGAAGGCGGGGGTGCATACGGTGACTGAAATGTATTGTTCATTTCCGCCTTCTCCTTTTCATGTTATCGATAAAATTCTTATAACCCTTTCAGTTTAGACAGCGGCCACCAGATATAATCCGCCCTGCCTACAATCATGTCCTGTGGGATGGAGCCGAAATAACGACTATCTTTGCTTGCTGAAGCATGACGGTTATCTCCCATGACAAAATAGTTTCCGCTCTCCACAGTTAACGCCGCGAAATCCGGGTCTTCAATCTCGGTATCTATATACGGCTCATTCACTATTTTTCCATTCACATATAACTGGTGATCCTTCACTTCTATGATATCTCCAGGTATGCCAATGACTCGTTTTACTAAAAAGTCCTTCCGACTTGGTCCAGTGCTAGGATCATGAAGAATGACGACATCCCCGTGTTTTGGGTTTACAAACATCAATGAAAGCTTATTAATAAAGAGCCTCTCACCTTCCACAAGCGTTGGCTGCATAGACTGACCTTTAACCGTTGATATATTGAACACAAAAATATTAAGAACCGACATTACCGCAAATACAACTACCGCTGTAAGCAACCAATCCTTCAATTCCGCGGCCAAACGACCACCAAAGCCTTTCTTTGATCTGGAGGATCTATGTCTTTGCTTCCGATTACGCATGAACTCTACTTGGGACTCCTGACTCAATATGTCACCTCTTATTCTCAATTATTGATGTCTATACTTGCAGATATTATAACAATAAAAAAGCATATCTCCCAGCCATTAGTAATGGACTTCTGGAAAATACGCTTGAGTATGAGTGAAACAGACTATATCATCAACTATAGTTCTATATTTAGTAAATGTTTCCGCTTACGCAGCTGAGTGATCAAAATTACCCAACAATGCTCAGCTTCCGGACAGATTTAAAAATTTGATTCTCGCTATATCCCATAGCTTCATACAATGGCAATGCAAAAGAATTATGCTCATCGACGGCTACGTAGATACCACTAACCTTACGAGCTTGAAACCTGGATTCCATAGCCGATACCAGACTTCTACCGACTCCTCTGCGGCGATAATCAGGATGTACAGCAATCCGGAAATAACAACCGTGGTTTTTCTCAATCGTACCAATCAGTGCTCCAACAATTTCTTCTTCATCTTCCGCAACTACAATGAGATCTGAATCCCATGAAAGCTGCCTGGAGAAAGGCTCGATAGTGTTCTCGAAACATTCTTCCGATAATGCTGTTTGCAGCAAATCAGTCACAGGGCTAACGTCGCTTAATTGAAAGGAACGAACGTGCATTCTTTAAAATCTCCCTTGTCTATGGCTTATGAATTTAACAAAAAGAAGGGGTTCCCTTAACATTGAGAAAATAAAAAAAAGCATCAAATACCGAGGAATACCTGCTTTTAAATCTATTAAAGCACACTTTTCTCGTGATATCATCATTTTTCTTTTGAAAGCGCTTAATATCAAGCGTTTACATTTTGGTTGAGATTCATTGTTTCATTATAAGGGTAATTATACAGAGTTATGTCTATGGGGTGACGGCTCTTTATTTTAACATTTTAAATACAATTGATGATCCTGTTTACACTCCCAACATACTTTATAAACATTTATGTTTGTTTAGTGTTGCATTATTGATCCAGATACTGTTTAATTAAAGTATCCTATTGGGAGATACCCTATAGTACATATCAACAATAAAGAATTTTGACGATAAACCGCCGAAGTTCTTTATCTATACAAATTCTAATATACTCAGGAGGGATTTTTCCATGGCATTTCAATTACCAGCACTTCCTTATGCAAACAACGCACTCGAACCACACATCGACGCTTTGACGATGGAAATTCACCATGATAGACACCATAACACATATGTGACTAATCTGAACGCAGCTTTGGAAAAGGCACCTGAATTGCAAAGCAAAAGCATCGAAGAACTTCTTACAGATCTGAACGCTGTACCAGAAGCTATCCGCACTGCTGTTCGTAACAATGGTGGCGGACACGCTAACCACACCTTGTTCTGGGAAGTTATCGGACCAAACGGCGGCGGCGCACCAACTGGCGCACTTGCAGCAGCTATTGACAGCGAACTGGGCGGATTCGAAAAATTCAAAGAAGATTTCGCAGCAGCAGCAACCACTCGTTTCGGCAGTGGCTGGGCTTGGCTAGTTGTTAAAGATGGCAAACTGGCAGTAACAAGCACACCTAACCAAGACAACCCAATCAGCGAAGGCGCTACTCCAATCCTCGGACTTGATGTATGGGAGCACGCTTACTACCTGAACTACCAAAACAAACGCCCTGATTACATCAAAGCGTTCTGGAACGTAGTAAACTGGGAAGAAGTTGGCAAACGTTACGAAAGCTCGAAATAAGGAATTAAATTCGGCTTGAGCTTATAGCTTAATAGCCAATTTAAAAAGGTATCCCCTGGCCTAATAGGCTGCGGGATACCTTTTTTTATGTTGCTCTACTGGGCAGAGTCCCCAAATAGCCTTCGTCTTACTATAATTAGGGAAAAACTCCCTAAAATTCAGCGATATTCTCCATAAACACTAGTAATAAGGGAAAACTTCCCTAAAAACCAGCGGTTCTGGAGCATAAATAAGATATTCACCGAATTTTTAGGGAGGTTTTCCCTAAAATGATTAAAAATAGGCGGAAAGGGCATGATTTCAGGGAATAATTCCCTAAAATCAATTTTGATCACTCTTGAGGTCATAAAACAACAGAAGCAATTAGATGTAAGCATAGTACATTCCATACTTTGCTTACATCCCATACTTCTACATCAAACATTCTCTACTTCCCCGCCTTCGCCAGCTCTTCCTGCTCATCGAAATAAAGATTCAGCAGCTTCAAGAAGACATTAGGAAACGCATAATTAGCCATGTCCTCACGACTGATCCAGCGCACGGCTCCGCCATCCTCTGGACTAGCATTACCATCCTCAAATTTCTCGATGGGCACGCTGCTGTCCATCTCTGGGAACAGGCCTGCATCCGCGGTGTAGGCTGCCCGTCCTTCTGCCGCTATTGGCAGCGGAAGGGCGTCCTCCTCCCTGCAGCGATACACCTGCAGGGTCCACACAATATGGCTGAAGATATGCTCAGCAGCCATCCAGTGCTCCTCAGGCCGGGCTGAGATCCCGGCCTGCCGCAGTGACCGGCGCAGCCGGTCCAGCGCCGCGGCCTCCGGCAGCCGCGCGCTCTTGGCGCCGCCTTCCGCTGGCGGCGCCTGCCAGTGCGGCAGCTCCCACATGCGGGCTAACAGCCCGCTTTGTGGCCGCTGCCGGATGAGCACTTGGCCCGCGTGGGCACCGCGGCCCTCGATTAAGGCCGCCAGCCGCTCCTCTGGGCGCGGCGGCTTGGCCTTGGTCTTGACGGGCAGCGAAGTCTCGCAGCCCGCCAGGCGCGCAGCGCAATGCTCCATCACCGGGCAGGTTAAGCAGCTCGGTGATTTCGGGGTGCATACGAGCGCCCCGAGTTCCATAAGCGCCTGATTAAATGAGGCAGCTTCCCCCTCCGGGATCAGCTCAGCCGCCAGGCGCTCCATTTTCACGCGGGTGGGTCCCTTAGCGATATCATCCTCGATGAGGAAGTATCGGGACAACACCCGCATTACATTACCATCTACCGCTGGCTCTGGCCGATTAAACGCGATGCTGAGAATAGCCCCTGCTGTGTAAGGACCCACTCCCTTTAAGCTGAACACCGCATCACGGTCATTCGGCACCTGTCCACCATAAAGCTCCTTTACCTGCTTGGCTGCATGCTGTATATTACGTGCGCGGGAATAATATCCTAAGCCTTCCCAACACTTAAGCACGTCTTCTTCAGGGGCGTCAGCGAGTGACTCCACCGTCGGAAAGCGTTCAATAAAACGATTAAAATAAGGGATTACCGTATCTACCCTTGTCTGTTGCAGCATAATTTCAGAAATCCAAATATAATAAGGATTGCGGTGCCTGCGCCAAGGCAAATCCCGCTTCTGCCCTTGATACCACTCCAGCAAATGATAACTGAAATATTGCATGGGCTCTCGCAGCTCCTGATCTTGTTTATCTTGTCCTTCTTTAAAATCCAGCTGTTTTGGTCGTTCATCTTGATTTTGCAGATCTTGTCCTTTTTTTAACTCTCGTCCTTCTTCTCGTTCCTGCAAATCCTGTCGTTCTTGTTGTTTCATTGTAACTCTCCTTGCCCTTCTATAATCACGGTTCAATTCATGAACCTAGCTCCTCCACCACCGCAAAAGCTGAAGCCAAATCACGGCCATGTGTTATCGTAAGATGAATGGTATACTTCTGTCCTTCAGGTAGATCTAGTCTGCTCCAGGCTTCGCGTGATAAGGTTACTTCTGGCTTTCCTTTACGGTCAGGTAATATCTCAATATCCTGAAAACCAACCACATTACCAATGCCACAACCTAAAGCCTTCACAACGGCTTCCTTGGCAGCAAAACGCCCGGCTACGAACTCAGCCAACCTTCCACCTCGTTGCTCAGCAAGCTGGTACTCTTGCTCCGTTAGGATGCGCTGGTTGAATTTCTTGCCCTGTCCCCTGCGCATTACCTCTGAAATTCGCTCAATTTCTAACACATCATGTCCGATTCCGTAAATCAAAATTTCACGCTCCTTATGGACGTGTATCCTATACTACTTCAATAATGGTATGATCATTATACAGGTCATTCATTTCAATTTTAAATTATAGTCCTATAAGATTCTTTCTGCTATCTTAAAAGAAAATGCTTTGGAAGTCTATCTAGGCGCCTTCGTGATGGACTTGCTGATTTACTTTATTTATATATAGAGAGAGGGGATTACCCTATGCAGCATCGTAATTTCGAAATACCCGCTGGTGAAGACGCTGTTCTCCGCTGCTCACACTTTCCTGCCCAAGAAGCACCTAAGAGCCTTATCGTTATTGCACACGGCTACAAGGGCTTCAAAGATTGGGGGATGTTTCCTTACATAGCCACTACTCTCAGCCAAGATCATGAAGTGATCACCTTCAACTTCTCTCATGCTGGAATCGGAGAGGATCTGCTGCATTTTACCGAGCTTGAGAAATTCGCCCGCAACACCTTTCGTCGCGAGCTGAAGGACATGGAAATACTGTTGTCCTACCTTAGCCAGCACCCGAAATTCGGCAGCTTACCCTTATTCCTTCTAGGACATAGTCTTGGAGGGGGAATTTGTCTGGTCTACACGCTTGACCATCCCAGTGAAGTTAGCGGGGTCATCTCCTGGAACGGGGTTACGAAGCTCGATTTGTTGACGGAAGAACAAAAGCAGGAGATGAAGCAAACAGGACGAACCCACGTCCTTAATGCACGCACGGGTCAACAAATGCCGCTGGATGCTGTTATTTTAGAAGATATGGAGAACCAACAAGAACGTTATAATATCCTTGAACGCATGAAGACAGCGTCCTTCCCAGTTGTTCTTATTCAAGGCAGTCTGGATGGAGCGCACCTCCGGCAAGGATCTGAGCAGCTCACTGAACTCCGGCCCGATATTAACTGGGTTCATATTCCTGAGGGTAATCATACCTTCGGTACTGTGCATCCTTTTGCCGGCACTACCCCACAATTGGAGCTTGCGATTGCTTCGACCACTAATTTTATCGATCAAACGCTGGCTAACTAAGATTCTTGTAACTTATCCATCTCACAAAAAACCGCCACGAGAGCTGCTACAACGCAGACCCGTGGCGGTTTCTACTTCTACCTATTCTAAATTCCAGGAATGACATTGCGCTTATGCGCCGTTCTCCGGTAGTAATTCTCGAGTTTCTCCGCTACCTCTGGGTTAACCTGTTTGCCTTCCAAATAATCGCTATTATCGTCATAAGTAATGCCCAGCTCGGTTTCATCCGTCTGCCCCGGCCATAAGCCTGCCGTAGGTGCTTTAGTAACAATATCCGCAGGCACACCAATATGAGCAGCTAATTGACGAACCTGACGTTTGTTAAGTGTGGATAGAGGTGTAATATCTACAGCACCATCCCCCCACTTGGTGTAGAAACCCGTAATGGCTTCTGAAGCATGATCCGTTCCTACTACAATCAGATTGTTCTCAAAAGAGAGCGCATATTGCATAACCATACGTGTTCTCGCTTTAACATTCCCCTTGCCTTGATGGGTCATATGACGATGTTGGCCCAAGGACTTCAGGCTATGCTCAACTTCAAGCGCAATCTCATTTACAGCTTCCTCAATGTTTGTCTCCACGGTATGGGTCAGATTAAAAGCTTTTGCGACATCATAGCTGTGCTGGATATCCTCTTGAACACCATATGGCTGGTATACTCCAAGCGTAATATACTCTGTGCCTTCTTGAGCCGACAGCTCGTCCGTAGCCTGCTTACACAGACCCGCAGCTACCGCGCTGTCCACCCCGCCGCTAATGGCGATCAATAATCCTTTAGCACCTGCCTTCAGCACGTACGACTTTAAGAAATCAACCCGTTTGCGTACCTCTGCTTCTACATCAATCGTTGGCTTCACACCAAGATCAGCAATAATTTCTTCCTGTAAACTCACAAACCACACCCCGTTCCATCAGAAATGGTTCCATATCATCAAAATATCCATACCAAGTGAAGCTCTATGCTTCTAAGTATATTCTATCCCATTATCGCTCTTATATTTTGAAAAATCCCGCAACAGCCGAATTACCGACTAATGCGAGATTATATGGAATAACTTTTTTACTTGCAAAAACGATCAAAAACTTCTTTCAACTCAGCAGCAATTTCAGCAGCCGAACGATTCTCAACACTATGGCGTTCAATAAAATGAACGAGCTCTCCATCCTTCATCAATGCGATGGAAGGGGAAGATGGCGGATAAGGAGCAAAATATTCACGCGCTTTAGCAGTAGCTTCTTTCTCTTGACCTGCAAACACTGTGAACAAGTGATCCGGAGCGATCTCATTTTGCAATGCCTGAGCTACACCAGGACGGCATTGTCCAGCGGCACAACCACAGACCGAATTCACGACTACAAGCGCCGTACCTTTTGCGGTAGGAAGAGTGGCTTCCACCTCTTCTGGAGTCATAAGCTCCTGAAACCCAATGCTTGTAAGGTCATCACGCATAGGCTGAATCGAATCTCTCATATATTGATTAAAAGACATGGACATTTCTCTGCACTCTCCTTCACTGATTACTGTTTTGTCAGATAACATTACAGCAGTACTTACTAACTTTATTATACATTCATACTCTGTGAAAGCAAGAGATGCTACAGTAACCTGATTCAATCCGCAAGCATGGCTTCGCTATATTCTTCCTTTACTAAAGGGAATGAGATGGTAAATACTGTACCCTCTCCTTCTACAGAATCTACAGTTATTTTACCGTTATGCCGTTCCACAATACTGAGACACAAGGATAACCCTAGACCCGTTCCCTCCCTTTTTGTTGTGAAGAAAGGGGAAAACAACTTCTCTCGTTGACTGTCCGACATACCTATTCCTCTATCCCTTACAATCAGCTCCACTTGTTCCTGAGTACTATGTGTTTCCAGTGTCAGAATCCCCTTGGATCCCATAGCCTCCATGCCGTTTCGGCCTAAATTAAGGATAAGCTGCTTGATTTCCCGAACGTTTAACTCCAATTCATGGATGGATGCGTTCAGCTTTAGCTCAACACTTTGACCACGAAGATTAGCATCCGCCCACAGCAGCGGACTGACTTCTTCTATAACTCGGTGTAATAGCACTTTCTCCTTATCAGATATCCGGCTTTGCGCCAGCGATAGGAAATCATTAATAATGCTATTCGCCCGATCCAGCTCCTCCAATACGATCTGATAATAAGAATCCAAGTCATCCGAGCTCTTTTCTCTCATTAGCTGTAAAAATCCGCGAACTACCGCCATAGGATTACGAATTTCATGGGTAATTCCGGCTGCCATCTGCCCTACTAAGCTCAAACGTTCCACATGATCCAGCTCTGAGCGGAGTTTCACTTCATCCGTAATATCCTGTGCAATGAGTACCACTCCACTCGTTAATCCTGAGTTCTTATGCATTAGTGGTGCTGAATAAATTTGATAGATCCGCGTTCCATGAATCATTCGCTCATGGGAACGCCGTTTATGCTGAATGTTATCCCGTACCCTCATATATGCATCAACATCCGCTGAACCATTAAAAAATTCCCTAACCGGCTTGCCAATAATATCTTCCCTTTTCAAATTGGGATAATGCATTCGTGCCATTCCCAACATACAATCATTGAGGTCGGTCACAACTCCGTGATCATCCAGGGACATAATACTCAGAGGTACTACATTTGTAATCTGCTGCAGCTTCTCAGACTCCCACTGGAAATTATCACTTATACTTTCCATATGTATTTTAGCCCGCCAACTACTCCAGACCATTTCAACAAAATAAACAAAAACACCGCCTAGTGCGATGCTGAAAAATAGATACAAAGTAATCAAAAGTGACTCGCCAGAATGAGCCTCATATATATTTTTTCCACCTATAATAGGCACAAGTGCAATGAACAACATATTCGGACAAAGAACCATCCATAACATACCTATCTTCTCTACCACTGTGCCTTTCTTAAAAGGCTTAGCCAGCCCAAACAGCAACGGATATAATAATATTCCTGAATTTAATATCATATTACTTATTCCTGCTGGCTCTGCAATGAATATATTACAGACAAGCAAAAAGATGGACAGCAGAATGCCTGAACGTACAGTTCCATATAAAATACCGATATAAGCAGGAATCATTCCTAAATTCAAATAAGCAATACCGAATAAAGTCGTCGAAAGAAGAGAGCATAGCATAAGACTTAACGCACACGCCAAAACCAAAAAAGTTTGATTATCCGGGAAACTACCTTTTTTTCGAGCCACAAGCCCTCGGTCCACCCACCACTGAATCAGAAATAGAAAGGAGCATGCTGCCGATATTTGCAATAATATATCCTTAATTGCGCCAATAATTACAATCACACCCCAAAATGGACAAATTCCCCTACATGACTAGATTAAAGCACAGGATTACTCTCCTGACAACGATTATAACCAAGTGAGCGGACAAGACTGGTTACATGACAGTCAGAATGGTATGATTCCGTTAGGAAAACACGAAGTAACACCAGTGTCTTAACATGTAAAGGAGTAAAATTTCATGAGCAACTTCGATGTGATCGTCATAGGTGGCGGCCCTTCGGGATTAATGGCAAGCGTGGCCGCAGCAGAACACGGGGCATCCGTACTACTGATCGACAAGGGAGCTAAGCTAGGACGAAAGCTCGGGATATCTGGTGGCGGACGCTGCAATGTAACGAACGTCAAGGAGAGAGATGAGTTAATCTCCCATATCCCGGGAAACGGGCGGTTTTTGTATAGCGCCTTCGACCATTTTAATAATCAAGATATCATTGCCTTTTTTGAAGGCTTAGGCATTGCATTAAAGGAAGAAGACAACGGACGGATGTTTCCCGTCTCCGATAAGGCCTCCAGCGTCGTCTCCGCCTTAATCAACAAAGTACGAGGTCTAGGTGTGCAGATTATGACGGATAGTCCTGTCTCACATGTAATATATGGAGAAGGGGCTGTTAAAGGCGTTCAGCTAGGCTCGGGCAAAACGATTTCCAGTGCTGCCGTAATCATCGCCACCGGAGGAAAGTCCGTTCCTCAGACCGGCTCTACTGGAGATGGGTACCCATGGGCTGAAGCCGCAGGCCACACCATTACTGAGCTATTTCCGACAGAGGTACCGATTATTTCACGGGAAGAGTGGATTAAATCCGGTGAGCTGCAAGGATTGTCGCTACGCGATGTGGCACTTACTGTATGGAATCCAAAAGGAAAGAAGGTCATTTCTCATCGCGGAGATATGATCTTCACCCATTTTGGATTATCCGGGCCAATTGCACTGCGCTGCAGCCAATTTCTGAGACAGGTCCAGCGTAAATCAGGGAATGACACGGTTGAGATGTCCATCGATCTCTTCCCTGATCTGAACTTGCAAGAAGTGGAATCATCGCTGCAGGACAAGCTGGACCAGGAGCCGAAGAAAGCGATCCGCAATTCACTAAAGGGGCTACTGCCAGAACGTCTCATTCCCCTCTTGTTAGCTAAAGCTGACCTGGATGGAGATATTACGGGTCATAATGTATCCAAGAATGGATTGCATGCGCTAGCAGGTATCTTGAAAAGGATGCCCGTTAATGTTCATGGTACCCGCTCCCTGTCCGAAGCCTTTGTTACGGGTGGCGGCGTAAATCTGAAAGAGATCGATCCCAAAAGAATGGAATCTAAGCTTATGCTAGGGTTATTCTTCTGTGGAGAGGTACTCGATATCCATGGCTACACTGGTGGCTACAATATAACAGCAGCGTTCTCTACTGGATATACAGCAGGCAAACATGCCGCTGACCTTCGCCTTAGTTAATGTGTCGCAACTAAAAACAGCGTGACTTGAGAGGCTTCTCAAGTCACGCTGTTTTTTATCTATCTATCAATCTTTGCCCAGTCGGAACGTACCAAATATTCTGCTGATAAAGAGTCCAACCATGTATCCAACCGGTACGAACAAGATGATCCCCCACCATCCATATAAAGAGAGACAGATTAGTGCGGAGGTAATCATTGTAAAGGGAAGTAATAAAATAGGGACCGCATGCATACCCGCTTCAGCCTTTTGTTCTTTCGTAAATGGAAGTATCCCAATGTAATCATCTCCAACAAACAAAGACCAGAACGAAAACAGCCAAAAAGTCATAAGCGATGTTAATACTACAAATCCTAGCCATTTAAATCCCGATGGAATGATAAGGATCGCTACCGCGGACACGGCAGTGAAAGCCAAGTAAAGCTTCAAATGGGCCGGATTCCGTACGAGTGCCTTAATCGCTGCCGCAGAGAAACGGCTCTCGGCAGTCTTTGATTTAAGCAAAGGCTGCGACTTCCGGAAAATCCATGGCTTATGGCGAGTAGGGCGAGGTTTATCCAGAACATGGCGGAGCAGTATGGCCGCTATCTTCATTCGCTGCTTGTAGTCCTCGCGCACATCGTTCATAAATGTCCCACGCATCACTAAGCGCCACCGGAAAGCAATTATTGCAACAACTGTAAATACAACCGCACTCAGCAATATGATGAGCGGGCGATCATTCCAAAGGCTAGCTACTCTGAAATAAATAGCGTTCGGGACGGAGATCGCCAGAAATAGCCATAACCAGCGACGCCAACCTTGCTTCTGTACTTTTACAAGATGTCCAAGTAACTTAACACACCAACTGCACGCCAAGGTCAGAGCGAACAGCGCCCATACCTCCGATGACGTCATCTCAAATCCCCGAATCAGAAAAGGCAGTAACAGTGCAAAAGCTACACAGAACTTCAGCGAGGTTACAATCAGGCTGTAGAGCAACCCGCGAAATAGGATCGTATTCATCCATCGTTGCCGTTGTCTAAGAAATAATAGATCGCCTTCCTGCAATAACAGTACCAAGCCCCCGTTGCAGATCAAGAGCACTAATAATGAAGGAATGAGCATAAACGGCAAATTCACACTCCAAGCCGGTAGCGCCTCATTCCAGAACCCATAATACAAACGCCCTCCCAATAATCCCCCGGGAATAAGAATATATAAAAGAACGGTCCAATCAGCCGCCGTACGGATAATAGCGGATTGCTCACGCCAATGAGAGAATAGCCGCCGTCTGAATAGTTGTTTAGCGTTAGAAAAAGCAAACGCCCGCTGTCCCTGCTTACTCATGTTAATTCGTCGAAGCAATCAAACAACGACGCCTCCGGCAGTCCAGCATAATCACGTATATCTTCGAGTGTTCCTGAGGCGGCAACCTTTCCCCCGGAGATCAATACGAAATCATCGCATATCTTCTCTGCTGTATCCAGTACATGCGTAGACATTAATACACCAGCTCCGCGCTTCCGCTCCGCTTCTAGCAACCGCAGGAAATCTTTAGTGGCGCGGGGGTCTAAACCAATAAATGGCTCGTCCACAATATAAACATCCGGTTGTACCAAGAAGCCAAGCATTAGCATCATTTTTTGTTTCATGCCCTTAGAGAATCCAGCTGGAAGATCATTGCGCACATGGCCCATACCAAACTGCTTCAACAGTCTTTCTGCAGTTTCTTCGAACTGTTCGTACTTCAGTCCATAGGCAGCGGCCGCTAAATCCAAGTGCTCCCACAATGTCAAATCCTCATAAAACACAGGTTGCTCCGGAACATAAGCGTAAGATTTATTAACTCCACTAAAAGACACTTTAGCCTTGGTATTCTTCAACAAACCAAGCAGGGTCTTAATGGTTGTACTTTTCCCAGCACCATTAGGTCCGATCAGTCCGAGCAGTTGACCTCGCTTCACTTGAAAAGAAATATCGAATATGCAAGGATCTCCCGCTTCATAGCCAGCTTCATCGATCTCAACATCGAGCACAATGTCGTCATAGCTCTCGGTATCCACTGTAGTTTCTTCTTTTTCCATACTCTCCATCTCCTAGTACTTCTAATAAATACTATTATAAATTGCATTCCCTATTGCGTATATGAATGATATTCAAATGATCAACAGAGGCAATCGCAACTTATCTAATCGTACTATATATTTTTCCTGAAAATAATCAAGCTGCTTTTTTCACAATAATAACTTAAGCCCTGCGCAATAGCGAATAAAAGAAACCTCCCATCAAAGGGAGGTCTGTCCTACAAGGTCCATATTATTCGACGCAGCTATTCCTTCCTGCTTCTTGATCGCCGCTTCATCCCTGCGCTCGATTTTACCACGCAGCATTAACAGCCCTAGTCCTAGCAATCCTGTAAGCAAACCAGATAGAATAAAGGCAGATACCGGCCCCGATGCTGTCACTAAGGCTCCACCGGCTACAGGTCCTAGAATAACAGCTGCGCTTGTCAGGCTGCCTATGGTTCCAAATACACGACCCGTGTATTCCGCAGGTGTCCGTTGCTGGAGCATTGAATTGAAGGGGATAAACGCTAGTCCTGCACCCACACCAGCAAACATGAAGGACCCAAACAAAGCAATGTTCATCCAGATTCCGGCTTGACCATGAGCAGTTACGATCCCTGCACTTGAGAAGACAACGCCCATGATTACAGCCCCTAATCCCATAAAAATAAGCGGATGCTTACCACTGCCTAATCGGCTTACAAGCAGCGCAGATAGCAAGGTTCCAAAGCCACTGGCTGCTACACACCACCCCAGCAGATCTCCGTTCACACCTGGAATCTCCCGGAATAACGTTACAATCTGAGAGTCTCCGATCTGTAGCATTAGCAGCACCAGTACTAGCATAACAATGCCACACAGCACTACAGGCATTCCTGCAATCACATGCAGACCTGCCGACATTTCTTGGCGGAAGGATTTACGCACATCCGTATCCCCCGAGCTTGCTTCCGTATCTTCCTTCTTTATCACAGCTGTACGCGGTAATCCAAGCAAAATAATCGCCGATAAAACGAATGTAGCAGAATCGATCATATAACAAACAGATATGCCGAAGGCTGCAACTAGCAATCCACCAAGCGCTGGACCCACAATTTTAGTTATCTGCTCTATAGATGAGCTAAGCGCCATTGCTTTATCCATCTGAACCGCAGGAACAAGTTCCTTAATCTTTCCGCTTTTGGCTGGAGAGAACAGCACATCCATACATCCCTTAGCCAGCAGCAGCACATAAACCTGCCACAGCGAGCCTGCAAATACCAAGCAAATAACAACCGCTGCACGGGCTATATCCGAACCAATCATTAGTGCCTTGCGGTTAAAACGATCACTTAAGTAACCTGCAAACGGTCCTCCTAAGAGCAAAGGCACTGCCATACATAAAGATATAGCCGTAATTTCCCACGGTGTGGCATTCCATTTAAACCCTACCATTGTCAGTAGCGCTAGTATATGCAACCAGTCTCCTACATTCGATACAAGCTGTGCCGCAATAAGCAGCATGAATGGTTTATTTGCGGTTAGCTTACTTTCTTTTAAACCATCAATATGATGTTCCTCCATCCTTCCTTCACTCCCCGTTACTATTTCTCAATGAAATAATAGTAAAATATTGGGGATTGTCATTCATCCGTCTGGAGGCGTAAAAAACACTGAACCGGGGGATGAAATTGATATCCTTTCAGAGACTGAAGTAAAAAAACATTCAATTTCAGCATCTTCAAAAAATTGTTTGATTTTTAATAATTAAAAGTTGCTCATTGTGACAAATCACATGTTCTTCATTCGATCTTTCACGTATTCTATTGTTATCTCAAAGTTCGTTGCACAGGTAAACCGTGCACTAATTAATATGATTACAGACGTGCGACGAGTTCACATGATTAACGATAGAGGGTGGAGAAGCATGATACAATCTTATGAACGTGATACACAATTAACACTACATTTGTACCGGGTATTTGCCAAATCATTCAAGAGTATTAATGAGCATGCTGTTACCGGCAGCAAAATTGAAGGTTTTAACCCTACTGCCTTTGCCGTCATGGAAGTGTTGTACTATAAGGGACCACAGCCCATTCAACAAATTGGTGCCAAACTACTGCTACAGAGCGGCAACGTGACTTACGTTATCGACAAGCTCGAAGAACGCGGCTATTTGCAACGCAAGCCTTGTCCAAGTGATCGTCGTGTGATTTTCGCAGAGTTGACCGCGGAAGGCGAACGTCTCATGAATGAGATGTATCCGAAATACTCAGAGCGTCTTCATCTTGCTTTCAGCGGACTGAATGATGAAGAGAAGGAACAAATGATCACTCTGCTCAAGAAGATGGGTCTGCAAGCTGAGAAGCTTTCCCCTCTTCCCCGTAAGTAGAGCTAGAGGCTAGGCTGCTTTTTACTTCATATGTGTTAGACAAGCTGTTATTGCACGAAGAAGCCCGACCGGTAAATACCCGGTCGGGCTTCTTTATGTGATTTAGAGAATGAGTTATGCCTTTTTCAAAGACGACGTAGCATCCTCTACCGAAGGTACACCCTTGCGCAAACCCCAAGATATAACTAGTGACAAGACTGCGAAAACTGCCATCACAATAAATAGTGAATGAAGTCCCCCTTCTAGTGCACCACGTAAACTGTTTGATACTTCGCCGGAGAGGTTAGTGCCTGTATGCGAGCCTAGCAGCTTATTAATATCATCACCTGTAACGTTTGAATCCGGTTGTTTTCGCAACAGCTGATCAATATTCAAGTTCAGCCAGGAACCGAAAATAGCCACCCCAATGGTCTGACCTAGGGACCTTGTAAATGCATTAAGTGCTGTGGACGCACCGCGTTGATCATATGCAACCGACGACTGAGCGATAATCGTGAAGACCGTAGAGGAGTATCCGAAGCCTACCCCACAGACCAGCATCAGGCATAAAAGGATTACCTGTGAAGACTCTCCTGTCAAGAAAACCAGACCAATAGCTCCGGCAGCAATCATCATTAATCCAAGCATTGCCGTTCGGCGAGAACCCGCTCGCAGAATCATCCGTCCGCCTGCGATTGACCCAAACATCCAGCCTACAGACATTGGCGCAAGCAGCAAGCCTGAGATCGCAGCGCTTTTTCCAGAAACGCCCTGAACCCATAAAGGGATATACGTAGAAAGTCCAATAATTAATGTGCTTACAAGCAGGTTGGCACCCGTTGATACTGCGATATTACGATTTGAGAATAGGTTCAGCGGAAGCATAGGCTCTGGTGCACGGCGCTCCACAAGCAAAAATAGGATTAACAGGATAACCGCTGCACCCAGTGTTGCGAGTAGTAAAGGAGAGGTCCATGCCAGGTTCTGCCCTCCCGTGGAGAGTCCAAAGAGTAGAGCACCCATGCCTGCCGCGAACAGAAGGACGCCTGGCACATCGATCTGTGTCTTCCGACGCACCTTTTCTTCCTTCAGGTAGCGCGCAATAAATACCATTGCCAACACGCCAAATGGCAGATTGAATACAAATACCCAGCGCCAGCTTAAGTAATCTACCACATAGCCACCAAGCAGTGGCCCTACCAAAGAGGAAATCCCCCATACAGAGCTTAGCAACCCTTGTGTCTTTGCTCTTTCTTCAATGCTGTAAATATCACCGATAATGGTAAAGGTCATTGGAATAAGTGCACCCGCACCGATCCCCTGTATCGCGCGAAACAGGATCAGCTGTTCCATACTTTGAGATATGCCGCATAATAATGAGCCTAGTAAAAAAACAGCCGCTCCCCACATGAATACAGGCTTACGTCCGAACAGATCACTGATTTTGCCGAAAATAGGTGTAGTAATAGCCATTGCCAGTAAATATGAAGTAAATATCCAGCTCAGCCACTGCATTCCCTGAAAGTCGCCTACAATCGCCGGCCCGGCTGGTCCTGTTACAGTTCCCTCAATAGCCGCTAGAAACGTGGCCAGCAGTACCCCTGTTAATATTAGTTTACGTTCTAAATCCCCTGTTGACTTCAATGTTCCAAACCCTCTCTTTATGTATTAAGTAGATTGCCACTCCTCGCGCAGTAGAGCATGGAGAGCAGTATCCTGAAAGCCGGAAGCGATCTGCCTGTATTGACGCAATACGCCTTCCTTCTGAAATCCAAGCCTATGAACCAGCCTCTCCGCACGGATATTATCAGGATGACAGACCGCTTCAATCCGATTCAAGCCCATAATATTGAAACCAAAATCGAGTACAAGCCCAAGCGCTTCTTTCATATATCCAAGCCCCCAAAAGGCAGGCGACAGATCACAGCCAATTTCACCACGGTAAGCTCCATGAAGCTGCCAATGGTTATATCCACAGCTACCTATGACTTCCTCCCCTGGTCCAATAATACTCCAACGTAAGCTCTCCTCTTCCTGAGCCATCTGTGATAGAAGGTCGATAAGCTGCTTCGTCTCTTCTATAGAGGATAATGCCGGTGCACCCAGCCAGAGAGAAACTTCCGGATGAGACCAAACCTGAAATAACGCTGAAGCATGTTCAGTAGTCATAGCACATAATTTTAATTTTCTACCGATCAGTGTAGGTGTCACTCCATTGCATAGATACAATTCTCCGCTCCCCCTTCAACTTATCAATTATACATCATTCAAGAGTATATCCTTAAGCTAAAAGTTCTAATTTCCTTAACTTTGAAAAGAACAAATTGTATCCTCTCACGTAAAAAGCGCCTGCATCAGAAGGGTAATTCTCCCTTGATACAGACACTTTTATGGAACTTTGCTTTAAATGATTTCATTCTGCTCCCTGAATAACTTCACTACACAGCACCTGAAGTTTGGCTCGAATATCCTTGAACTCTTCAATACCCGTGCCAGTAATACTGTACCCTTCACTATGTGCAGTCAGAAAGTTGTCCAGCGTCAGCTTTTCCAATTCCTGTTTCACTTCGCGTTCTCCTACACGATACCCCATGTCTTCCAGTCCGAGCAGCATCTCCGAGATCGTCACATCTTTATCATGAGCATAATAAAGCATGTGAATTCCTATGAACAAGTTCTGTACATCAGCGCGCATATTCCACTCCTTCTGGCAACAAAGCCTTCGGTATTTACTCTTGCATTACCCTATGACAGTTCATTGGAAACATCATCACAAGGGTTCAGTGCTACAGAGGGATCATAGTCCATCCCAAAATATTACAAAACAATGTTGTGTCTTGACGTACCCCTCATAGCTGTACTATGTTGTTAGTTACAGTTATGGTTTCATATTGAATTTAAAGTACAGGAAGGTGATGCTTCATGTTTCAAGCTATGCCATATGATGGAACGCGCAGCGAGCAGTTTGAAGCCGTTCTAATCCAACTCGAAGCATTGATAAAGGACGAACCAAGTGCTACAGCCAATCTGGCTAATGCTTCGGCACTACTTAAACACGCTCTACCGGATACGAATTGGGCCGGTTTTTATTTATTTGACGGCAAGGAGCTAGTACTTGGACCTTTTCAAGGCCTCCCTGCATGCATTCGAATTCCGCTATCTCGCGGGGTGTGCGGAACGGCAGCCGCCGAGCGGCGCACACTTGTAGTTGGTGATGTGCATGCATTCCCAGGTCATATCGCCTGTGATGCAGCCTCCAACAGCGAGATTGTTGTTCCTTTAATAAAGGATGATCGCTTGCTTGGCGTACTTGATATCGACAGTCCGCTCAAGGATCGCTTTGATGATGAAGAACGCCGGTTTCTGGAGCGGTTCGCAGCTTTAGTATCGGAAGCTATCTAAAAATTTCTTCGTTTTATATCCCATAAGAAAAAAGGCTGTCTTATTTGTAGGGGTACCTACTTATAAGACAGCCTTTTTATGTTGATCCTACAGTCGAACCGGACTAATGTTCCAAATCTCAGCTGCATAGCGACTAATTGTGTTATCGCTGGAGAATTTACCGGAATGACCAATATTAATAATGGACTTCTTCAGCCATTCTTGCCGGTTGCGATATGCCCGATCAATTTCGACGTGCGTCTCAACGTAACTAGCGAAATCCTTCAGGACAAAAAACTCATCGTTATTATCCAGAAGAGAGTGGAAAATGCTCTCAAACTCCGTAGCGTGACAACATATAGGTCCTGGTTTGATTAACTGATCCAGCACTTCTTTCACACGACTATCCCCGTTGTAAATATCACGCGCATGATAACCACCATGCTGGTAGTAATCCATGACCTGCTCAGCACGAAGTCCGAACAGGAACATATTGTTGTCTCCCACCATTTCATGCATTTCTACATTTGCGCCATCCATCGTCCCTACCGTCAATGCACCGTTCATCATAAACTTCATATTCCCGGTACCGGATGCTTCTTTGCTGGCTGTAGAAATCTGCTCACTGATGTCCGCTGCAGGAATGATCTTTTCTGCTAGAGATACCGAATAATTTTCAAGGAAAAAGATACGAATCTTCCCTTTAACATCCGGATCTTTATTGACTACCTCCGCAACTGTATTAATCAGTTTGATAATCCGCTTCGCCAGATGATAACTCGGCGCTGCCTTTGCTCCGAATATAAACGTGCGTGGAACCATATCCATCGAAGGATTATCTTTGATTTGATTGTACAAATGCAGAATATGCAAAATATTAAGCAACTGGCGCTTGTAGGCATGTAGACGTTTCACCTGTACATCAAAGATAGAGTCAGGATCGACATGTACTGAATGCTTACTGTAGATGTACTCTGCAAGACGAAGCTTATTCTGGCGCTTAATACTGGCTACTTGTTCCTGGAAGGAAGCATCCTCACAATATTTAATCAAGCCAATCATTTCTTGAGGATGGCTCACCCAACGGGTCCCTATCGATTGATTGATCAAATTAGCCAGATCTGGATTGGCATGCAGTAACCATCGCCGATGGGTAATACCGTTCGTCTTATTATTGAAACGGTGTGGATACATTTCATTAAAAAGTCGCATCTCGCGCTTCATTAATATTTCTGTATGCAGCGCCGCTACTCCATTGACACTATGGCTCGCTACAATCGCCAGATGAGCCATTCGAACCTGATCATCATGAATTATCGCCATCTGCGCAATTCGATCCTGATCCCCCGGATAACGACTCATAAGCTCGCCACAGAAACGCGCATTGATCTCTTCAATGATAAGAAAAATACGTGGCAGTAGCTCCCTAACCATTTGAATAGGCCATTTCTCAAGCGCCTCGCTCAGAATAGTGTGATTAGTGTAAGAGACCATACGCGTGGTGATACTCCATGCCTCATCCCATCCTAAACCATGTACATCCATCAGAATCCTCATCAATTCAGGAATCACCAACGTTGGATGTGTATCATTAATATGAAGAGCAACCTTGTCTGGCAGCGATTCTATAGGAATCCCAAGCTTGGCATAGGTACGCAGAATACTTTGCAGCCCCGCGCTACAGAGGAAATACTGTTGCTTCAGGCGAAGCAACTTACCTTCGTATTGAGAGTCATCTGGGTAAAGGAACTCCGAAATGGATTCTACAGAACGCTTATACTCCAGAAACTTATGATAGTCCGTCCCGGCAAAAGAACCAAAGGTTCTTGAGGGCTGGGTGATGGATTCCGCACTCCAATTACGCAGTGTATTCACATGCCGGCGATCAGCACCAATGATAGGGACATCGTAAGGCACTGCACGAACAGCCTCATATTGCGTATGATCGAATACGAGTCGTCCGTTCTCTTCGCGGGTCTCAATAGTCCCCCAGAACCTAACTTCAACCTGCTTGTCTTCGCGGCGCACTTCCCATACATTATCATTCTGCAGCCAGTAATCAGGAAGTTCCACTTGATACCCATCAACGATCTTCTGCTCGAACAGGCCATATTTATACCGTATACCACAGCCATGTCCCGCATATTGCAGGGAAGCGAGTGAGTCCAGGAAGCAGGCGGCCAAACGACCGAGACCTCCATTCCCTAACCCAGCGTCCGATTCCTCCTCCTCTATATCCTGCAAACAAAAGCCAAGGTCCGCTAAACCTTCACGTACTACTTCCAGTACACCCATATTCAACAGATTGTTCCCCAGAAGCCTACCGATCAAGAACTCCATTGAAAAATAGTAAACCTGCTTATCTTTATCGAGCTTATATTTCTGGTTCGTTTCCGCCCAATTTTTCCCGGCGTTCTCACGAATCATGTTGCCCAGTATTTTATAGACATCGGCATTCGAGGCTTCCTCAAGCGGTTTACCTAATTTACCAATGAGGGTCTCACGGAATACCTGTTTGAAAGATTCTTTATCGTTAAACAACAGTAGGTCCTCCTGACAAATGCTTTTATTAGAAGTGCAGCAGACTGTGCCATTAGATCAGATAGGTTAATACTGCTTTGTTCATCTAATCCAGTCGTTAGATCTTGCTGCTCTTGGCGATGACGAATGGACGTTTGCTATCTCCAACAAGAATTCGATTCTTACTCAAATGTACGTCTTTATCCATAATTACATTCTCAATGACCGCATTTTCTTCGATGACGCATTTTTGCATAATTACTGAGTTGATGATCTTCGCTCCCTTACGTACCTGAACCCCCCGAAAGATCACGCTGTTCTCTACCGTTCCAGCTATAATGCAGCCATTAGCCACCAACGAATTACTGACATTAGCACTTTCCAAGTACCGGGTTGGAGCCTCGTATTTAATCTTCGTCTGTACCGGGCTTTCTTTGAACAAACTGAAGTAATTCTCCTGCTGGAGCAGTTCCAAACTGTTCTTATAATAACTCTCTAATGAATTAATTACGGCATGATAGCCATGATATTCGTATGCGGCGATATTAAATTTGTGTCGGTTCTTCTGAACTACATCTCGGAAAAAATAACTCTCTCCATGCGCAATGCAATGCTCCACCTGCTCCAAGAACAGTTTTTTCTCCATAATGAAGATATCCAGATATAAATTAGGATGGTCTTTCTCATGATGGATATTAGTCACCTTATTCTCTTCGTCTACTTCAATACGCTGGCATAGATCATGTTCTGGCTGCAGTTCTTCAATCTTTTTATACACTACTGTAACGTCGGCACCCTTCTCCAGATGATAACTGTACAAATCCTGAAGATCGATCGTATTGATATGCTGGCTGCCGGAAAACACGATATATTTAGCAGATCCCCGTTTAAAAAGATCCAGATTGTTATGATAATGCTGTAAGTCCCCGAGAGAAGTATCCGTTGGATCGTTCCAGTCTGGAGGCAAAATGAATAATCCCCCATGCTTGCGGTTCATATCCCACGATTTCCCGTCACCCAAATGGTCCATTAGAGAACGGTATTTACGGCGGACGAACAGGCCAACGCTCTCCAGGTCTGCACGCATCATATTAGAAAGCACGAAATCAATCAACCGATAACGACTGGCAAAAGGTACGGCTGCACCACAGCGGAAATAAGTGAGTTCATTTAGTTTGTCGAGTTCATGATCCAGATTAATTACACCCATGAGTTGCTTCATCGGAATCCACCGTCCTCTTATAATTTATAAGAAAGTATAAGTTTCACGATATACTTTATCCTTATAAATCTCGCATAAACGCTTACCGTCCCTAGAAGGACGCCGAAGGCGTTTTAGCTTGATTATATGGTTTTGGCCACAGCTGATTTACGTTTTTTGCTTTTATTGTCGATCAGCAGAATTTCGTTCTCGTTCTCCCGTTCGATGCCTATTTCCATATAATCGTCGATTACCGTATTCTCACTAATAATCGCTTTATGAATGCGTACGTTCTTGCCAATCTTGACCTTAGGCATAATCACGGAGTCCGTAATTACACTTCCTTCACCCACTTCTACCCCATAAAAGAGAACCGAATGATTCACTTCTCCGTGCACTATGCAGCCTTCATTAATAATGCAGCCTGACACTTTCGCCCCAGGGGCAACATATTGGGCAGGTTGATTCGGATTACGTGTAAAAATGCGCCAGCTGGGATCATTTAGATTAAGTGGCGGAGTATCGCTTAGCAAATCCATATTTGCTTCCCATAAGCTAGTTACTGTACCTACATCTCTCCAGTATCCTTCAAAAGGGTACGCAAATAAGGAGTTTCCGTCCTCCAGCATCAAAGGAATGATATCCTTGCCGAAATCGTGGGATGATCCTACATTCTCCCCATCCTCTAGTAAATGCTTGCGGAGAACCTCCCATTTGAAGATATACACACCCATAGAAGCTAATGTGCTTTTTGGCTGAGCGGGCTTTTCCTCAAATTCGTAAATTTTTAGATCGTCCTCCGTATTCAAAATTCCAAATCGGCTTGCTTCCTCCAGCGGAACGTCAATGACAGAAATTGTGCAATCAGCGTTTCTTTCCTTGTGGTATTGAAGCATAGCGTGATAATCCATTTTATAAATGTGATCACCGGACAGAATAAGAACATGCTCTGGATCAAACTGATCCACAAACTTAAGATTCCGATAAATCGCATCGGCTGTTCCCCGATACCAGCTGCTTCCATTCTCACGTTCATGCGGTGGCAACACGAATACCCCACCGTTCTTACGGTTCAAATCCCAATCACTGCCTACTCCGATGTAAGAATGCAGTATGAGTGGCTCATATTGAGTCAGCACACCAACTGTATCAATACCTGAATTGGAGCAGTTACTTAAAGGGAAGTCGATGATCCGATAGGTCCCTCCAAAATAAACAGCGGGCTTGGCAAGCGATTTGGTTAAACCTTTCAATCTTTTGCCTTGGCCTCCAGCCAATAGCATGGCTACCATTTCCTTTTTCTTCATGGAAAAGCCTCCCTTGACTTATGGGTAATATGAAGTTCAGCAAGCACAGGTTGAATGAACAGAAGTTCCAAAAAGAAATGAATGAACAAGAAATACACTTGAAAGAAATGAGCCTTGATAGGAAGATGGACAAAGATGAGAAAAACGTGGAAGGAAATGTAACACGGTCGAATGATCTTTCCTAAAATGGGTAACTTTCACCAAAATCAGGAGATTATCCTTATTGTAAAGTGTTCTATATCCGCCGTCAAAACCCTTTATCACATTTTCGAAAATCCGATTTTTTTAACCTTGTTTGTTATTAAACACATTAATATTACTTATAACTAAATTAACCGCTTTGAATCATCATGAAATAAGAAAAGGCTCCTTTAATCGTAAAGCAAAGGGACTCATCTTCAGCAAACATTCAACCGAATATGTCATAATGTAGCTATCTATCACTGATTTGGAGGTACCTATGATGAAAGCAGCTCAAGGCGTTCGACTACTGCTCGTAGATGATGAGCCTCATATATTACAATTTCTAGAGTTGGGTCTCCTTAACGAAGGATTTGAAGTCAGAACCGCACCCGACGGAATCACAGCCATCTCGGTCGCTGCTGAGTTCAAGCCACATGTAGCCATCCTAGATGTCATGATGCCTGGCATGGATGGATTCGAGTTATGTCATTACCTTCGCTCGGAAGAGACGGAACTAGCCGTTATCATGCTAACTGCAAAGGATGAAGTGGACGATCGAGTCAAGGGTCTCACTATTGGTGCTGACGATTATATGGTCAAGCCCTTCAGCTTCGACGAATTGCTTGCCCGAATTCAAGCGCGGCTACGCAATCAGTTTCCAGGTCTGCTCGGCGAGGTACGCTGCGGTCCATTCCGAATTGATAGCCGTAGAAAAGAAATTCGCTTCAAGGAAGAAGTCCTTGAACTCTCACCCACGGAATACGAGTTATTACAGTATCTCGTTATTAATCACGGCCTTGTACTAAGTAAACCCATGATTCTTGATAAAGTGTGGGGCTATGACTTTGGTGGTGAGGAAAATATCGTTGAGGTCTATATCCGTTCGCTTCGCGAGAAGCTCGGGGATAAGGAGCACCGTATTATCCGTACCCTGCGGGGAGCAGGCTACCGGGTAGATCTATGAGTACGCGCTTCTCTAAATGGTTTCGTAAGCTGCCCGCACCACGTTCTCTACGCAAACAGCTGCTAGCCATTTCGCTGCTCATTCTATCAGGATTGCTTCTTCTAATCGGAGTATTACAATATATACTCATGCGGGATTTCATATATAGCAATAGAGCAGAGTCTATGGAAGCGCAAATACGTTCAGTTCCCCGTGAGATGTTTTTCAACTTTTTCAATTCCTATGACGAGGACACCACAACTCCGAATGAGGGAAACACCGAGTATAACGGCAATTTGCCGGGGGAAAGAAACGGCGAGAATAAAATCCCAAATGGTCAAAGAACCGGTGAGAATAGGCGTCCACTCCTGCTGGATGCCCATACAACCCTCGCTATTTATAGCTCAGATGGCACCTTCAGAGACTTACAGCAAATGACTTTATCTGATTCAGCCGCGCCTAGATTAACGAATGAGCAATACAATAATCTGCTCATTCATACCACGGATAGAGCAACAGGAAATTACAAGCTCATAGAGGCCGATGACGGCACTGAACATCTGGCTATATTCGTGAATCTCTATAGACCTGGAAATACTCGATTGCTTCTCCAAATGAGCGTGAATACCGGACCTCTTACGGATGTAATCTTACAGCAATTGATGATCTACGCAGGTTTGTCAGTGATTGCTTTATTGGCTGGCTTCTTCCTATACTTGCCTGCCCTTCGAAAGACGCTGGTCCCTCTTTCAAATATGGGAGAGTCCGCCGAGATCATTGATGCCGGTAATCTGGATATCCGATTTCCAATTAACCAAGGCCAGACTGAGATCGACAAGCTGGCCCATTCATTCAATGGTATGCTCGAGCGTCTCGAAATATCCTTTCATAATGAACGGGAAGCCAAGGAACAGATGCGCCGCTTCGCTGCCGATGCTTCTCACGAGCTGCGAACGCCGCTGACCTCAATCCACGGTTTTTTGGAGGTCTTACTGCGTGGCGCTGCGGACAACAAAGAACAGTTATACAATTCATTGCGAAGCATGCATGGCGAATCGAAACGGATCAATAAGCTGGTGGAGGATTTGCTACTGCTCGCTCGGATGGACGGCGCCCCTCAACTGCGGATGACGGATCTGCTGCTCGGTGAGGTCATTTCCGAAATGAAGCCGCATCTGCTCTTGTTAGCGGATCAGCGCAAAGTTACTTTTGATATCTCGTATGGCATCCATGGTAAATATGAACCCAATAAAATCAAACAGGTAATTCTGAATCTGTTCCACAATGCAGTTCAGCATACGGATACAGAATCTGGCACCATTCATCTCTCTTTACATGCTAGAGGAAATGAGGCCATTTTAACGGTGCAAGACAACGGCTGCGGGATTTCTCCAGAGCATATCCCACATATCTTTGATCGCTTCTACCGCAGCGATTCCTCTCGCACACGAAAATATGGTGGATCTGGACTCGGCCTTTCTATTACCAAGTCTATCGTGGAGGCACATCACGGCAAGATTAGTGTAAGCAGCACTCTCGGTGAGGGAACAACGTTCAGGGTTACCCTTCCTTGCGAGGAAGGATTAGCCAAGAGAGAGGAACAACCGTTATAATAGATGATAGACTTAAGCCTATGTCTATGATGCCAGTTTTGCTATGTTGTCCATTCTAAGGAGCATCGCTCCGCAAAACTTAAGCCTATGCTTTCGATGCGAGTTTTGCTTCACAAAACTTTGAGGAGGTCAAAAAAATGTACGAAATCGCCGTAATTGGAGCCGGTCCTGCCGGTGCAAGCGCAGCCCTGTTCGCCGCCAAGGCGGGCAAAAAAACGCTGCTGATCGACAATGATAAAGGCATGACCCGTAGAGGATGGTTTGAGAACTTTTATGGAATTTCCGAAGTAGGCGGTCCTGATCTCGTAGAAACCGGACATAAGCAAGCCGTCAAATTCGGCGCTGAGCTGGTAGCAGAACAAGCTATTAACCTCACTTCCAGCGGCAACGGATTTGTCATTGAGACCGAAGATGGAATCATTTATGAAGCCAAACATGTTATTCTTGCAACAGGCGCCCTTACCGATCTAGCCGCCAAAGCAGGCGTGGAAACTAAGGATGGTACAGAGCCAAGAATCAAGACAGTTGTCGCTGTTAATCCAGAAGGCAAAACAAATATTGAAGGCATTTGGGCTGCAGGTACCGTTGCCGGAGTAAGTGTACATGCCATTATTACGGCAGGCGATGGCGCGAAGGTAGCCATTAATGTGATTAGCGAGTTAAATGGTGCGCGTTACGTGGATCATGATGTACTAAAGGCTTAATCAATGACTGAAAATATAGATCCGGAGACGATTCTTAGGAATCTGTCCTCCGGATTTTTTATATCGCAAAAAATAACTGCACTTGGTGCAGCTATTTCATACTTCATCCCCTCTATGACTCTTTTAAGTGTAGTTGATGCAACTTAAAACAGATGGAAAGAGTGTTTCCATTGGATTATGAAGAAATAAGTGTATCAAGTGCAACTAAGTCGATACGTAGCAGTCTGATGCGCTTTTTAATTGTATAAAGTACACTTATTTGTTCATCCCCAACTGCCCTGTAAACGCCCCACGCGCAAAAAAACTGCCCCAAACATCATCCCACCGCCGCCGAAGACGATGTTAGGATCGTTTGGAACAGTCTCCTTTAATCACTAGCGTGTACCCCAAGGTAACGCCCCCACTTCTTCACTTTCCTTCAGACTAGCAGCCAGTTTCTGCAAATACGGAACCAGTAATGGACGCAACTCCTCCCGCATCAATCCGACCTCCAGCGTAGCCTGAATGTAGCCGAATTTATCACCAATATCATAACGTTTACCGATCAAATCTAGCGCCAGCAGACCTTCATTACGGCATACCTCATGCAATGCATCAGTCAGTTGATATTCACCGCCTGCTCCCCGTTCAAGGTTAGCCAGCACTGAAAATATCGAAGACTCCAAAATGTAACGCCCCATAATTGCATGCTCTGAAGGTGCCGTATCCGGGGAGGGCTTCTCCACCAAACCTTTAACTTCATGGACGCCTTGTAGAGAACCGCTTGATGAAATAATTCCGTATTTATGAACCTCCTGCCGTGGTACCTGCTGAACACCGACGATGGTCTTCTCCTCTTGTTCATACAATCGCATCATTTGCAGCAGCGCCGGATCCTCCGAGATCATGATATCGTCACCGAGCAGAACAGCGAAGGGCTCATCGCCAACGAACTGTTCCGCACAAAGGATGGCGTGACCTAGTCCTAGCGGCTCCTTTTGCCTAATGTAATGAATGCTGGCCAGTTCGCTAATCGCTTGAACTTCACGAAGCAGCTCCTCTTTTCCTTTTTCCAAAAGCGTCTGTTCCAGTTCCACTGATTTATCAAAATGATCTTCAATCGACTTCTTGTTGCGGCCCGTCACGATAATGATGCTTTCAATGCCGGATCGAACAGCTTCTTCTACGATATATTGAATCGCCGGCTTATCCACAATGGGCAGCATTTCCTTGGGCTGAGCCTTAGTTGCAGGCAGGAAACGAGTGCCTAAACCCGCGGCGGGAATAACCGCTTTTCTAATCTTCACAACGAATCCCTCCCTTGCATTTATTGACGATGTAGAACTTGCTGCTCACGAACATCCTGCTGTTTCTTACCTTCATAGAACTCTTGAACAATATAGAGCGGACGTCCCTTGGTCTCATCATAAATCCGACCGACATATTCACCCAGAATCCCTAACATAATGAGCACAAAGCCATTAAAGGTCAGTGTGATTCCGATCATCGATGCCCAGCCCTTAACGACTGAATCCGTAAAAATCACCAGATATAGCACATACATCAGATATAGAAAGCCGGAGGCCGACAGCAGTGCGCCAAGGTATCCTGCCAGCTTCAGCGGCTTATAAGAGAAGGAAGTAATTCCATCCAGAGAGAGCTTGATCATCCGTTTCAGCGGATATTTAGTTTCTCCAGCCAGACGTTCATCGCGTTCATATTCAATGGCTTTTTGCCGAAAACCGACCCAGCTGACTAGCCCGCGTACGAACCGATTTTTCTCCGGCAGGCGTTTGAGCTCCTCACAGACTTTACGATCGATGAGGCGAAAATCTCCTGTATCGACAGGGATAGATATATCGGTTGAATAACGAAGTACTCTATAAAAGAGACTGGCCGTCCACTTTTTGAATAAGGATTCTCCGTTTCGCTTTATCCTTTTGGCATATACAACTTCATACCCCTGCTTCCATTCCGCAATCATGTCCAGAATCAGTTCCGGCGGATCTTGCAAATCGGCATCAATAATGACAACTGCATCCCCTAGGGCGTAATCCATTCCGGCAGTAATAGCGATCTGATGTCCAAAGTTACGAGACAAGTCGATCAGTTTCACACTTTCATCCCAGTAGCTATATTCCTCAATCATCTGGGCGCAATTATCTGTGCTGCCGTCATTCACAAAGATCAGCTCATACACTTCATTAGTTAAACCCATTACTTTTTTGATACGTCGATACGTCTCTTGAATGACCGCCTCTTCGTTAAACATCGGTATAATAATGGAATAGCGCACGTTGGTACTCATGAGCAGCTCCTCCTTAAATTTGAATAATGAAGCGTGCCTGATCTATCTCATAACACGCCTCATAGGATTAACATTCGCCTAGTTTACAGTAACTTTGTATAATGTCCCGCTGTTTCCTCCATCGCTTCCTTCCCAATCGGCTGCTGGAACTTCTGTACCATTCTCTGTGATCCAAGTCGTTAACTCGGAGCTTCCCCCGCGTCCACCACCCATACCACCGCTATTGATCAGGAAGTACTTCACCTTTCCACTCTCTACAAACGCCTTTAGGGTATCTGGGGTATACACGGTGTCTGAGTTAGAAAATCCGTTCAAAATAACTACCGATGTACCCTTGTCAACGATATAAGGAGCTGCTGTGCCATAATCCAATGTAGCGAAAAGATAGGGCTCCCCAGTATTGTTCTCCTCCAAATAGGACAACAGACTCTCATTCGCACTTGCGGCGCTATTACGTCCAAAATTGCTTGGACTGCCTCCCATTCCCCCTCTACCCTCACTACTAGTCGGGCCCGCCTCAGGGGTTTGACTGTTCAAGCCATAAGTAATGGGGGTAGCTGCCCAGTAAAGCGGCCCAATTAACAATACTAATACGGCTGCAATGCCTGTCGTATATATAAAGGATTTCTTCTTGCCTTTAAGAACTACCAGTACCAGCGAAACCACAATGCCTGCAGCTAAAATCCCAATGGACCAGCCACTGCCGATCGTATCGTTATAAGGATGAACAATGTACCACTGGAAACCTGCTGTAACCAGCGTTGCGGCTGGCAATAACCAAGACAGCCAACCAGAGTGCTCGCGATATAGCGTCCACAGCTTTGACCATCCTGCACCGACTAACGCTGCAACTGGCGGAGCCATCATCACCAGATAATATTGATGGAAGAACCCTGCGATACTGAAGAACCCCATAACGGGCACCAGCCACGCTAACCAGAAGAGAGCTTCTTTATGAGCCTGAGTAAAGTTCTTTCTCCGCAGATTGGCGAATAATCCAATGATGCCTAGCAATACAAAAGGCAGCATCCAGCTAGCTTGACCTGACAGTTCTGATTGGAACAGGCGCAGTGGGCCTGCTGTTCCTGTATTGAACATTCCGCCTACGCTTCCACCGCCATTCATGCCGCCGCGATTTCCTCGCCCGCCGTCGTCGCCACCAAATTGCCGGCCTTGACTGTCTGTTCCACTAGGAGGCTGACCTGGTGCACCTCCATCATCGTCACCAGTCTGGCTATTCGAGGTCGAATTTGTGCCTTGCCGGCCCGAAAATGCTGCACGTTCACCATCAGTGCCACTATTACTGCCTGACCCATCCATAGCTGGCATCTCGCCGTTCATGTTTGGCATCTCACCGCCATTCATTCCTGGCATTCCACCGCCACCACCACCTGCCCCACGATCCCCCGTTAATCGGGCAACGCCATTGTAGCCAAAAGCAAGATTCAGCACTGAATTGGTACCACTGCTGCCGATATAAGGCCGTTTGCTGTCGGGAATCGAATCCACGATCACTGCCCAGGATAAGGAGACTACAAGCAATATTGCTGTGGAGGCTGCCAATACTCCCGTCTTCCGCTTCCAGTTCACTTTGGCAGCTAAGACATAAAAGAAATAAAAAGCCGGCAGAACCATGTACGCCTGCAGCATCTTCTCGTTAAACCCAACACCGATTAACGCAAATGCGGTAAGAAGGCTACCCATCTTGTTGCTCTTCGTCCCTTTAAATAAAAACCATGCCGCGAGCAGAAGGGTGAATACAAGCAGTGCATCAATATTGTTCGTCCGGCTGACTGCCGCTGCTACCGGAGTAGTCGCCATGACTAGAGCTGCTATACGTGCTGCCGCTCTGCCAAAGGTAGGCTTCACCAGCAGGTATACAAGTAACACGGAGCCCACGCCGCCGAGTGCCTGTGGCAAAATCACACTCCAACCATGCAGCCCGAAGATAAGTGCGCTAAGTGTCTGAATCCAAAAGGTAACTGGTGGTTTATCCACCGTTACTGAACCCGCGGAATCCAATGAAGCGAAGAAGAAATTATGAAAGTTCTGCAGCATACTTCCCACCGCGGTGGTGTAGTATGTATTCACATAGTGGTCGTTCCAAACTCCATAACCATACAAAAAAGCGGCAAGTAATAAAATGAGCCAAAGTATAAGATCCGAGCTTATTTTTTTGAACCTACTCATCTCCATCCACTCCTATCCTTTGATCGTCTATATTCCGGCAGTTCTGTGCCCCCGGTTCAATCTTTCTGTAGGTGTATTATTTCACCCTTACCTTAACTCTCAATGAGTCCAAGCTGAATGTTTGCTGAATATACAAGGCCGCCAGAACGCAAAAAAAGCCCCACAACTGTGGAGGCTTTCTGTTCAAATCCCAACCCAAGCAAATATTTTAAAATGGACTATTCCATCCTGCCCATAGTAACGAGCTTATTCACCGTATTCCAATTACGTGCTGTAAGCGTCATACCCAATATTCTGTCAAAAGGAACCTTGAAAAGCGGCGACTGGCTCACACTGACCTCATATAATATATACATCTCTCTGCCGACAAAACGCACTTTATCTGGTCCATCCTCATAAGTGCGCAGTTTATCCAATGCTTCCGCTGAAGGCTCGACTGGTAAAAAAGTAACATACCATCTTTTGAATTCCTCTGGCTCGGAGAGCTGAAAGGGATCGTTAGCGATCACGTTCTCCATTTCTGCTAAGGTACGGATAATAACAGAGACCTCGAATCCAAAAACCTCATGAATCTTACGTTCAATGACTCCAGTAAGCAGACTCTCCGAACCTTCATCACTCTCAAATACAACATTTCCGCTCTGAATATACGTTCGTACATTTTCAAATCCAAGAGTCCGAAACATCGCCTTCAGGTCCAACATTTTAATAATTTTGTTCCCGCCGACGTTAATTCCACGCAGCAGCGCAATATAGGTAGTCATAGAATACGCCTCCGTTTTTGTGCCATGATCAGCTTACCTCTGCGGCTAAGGTTTGTAGACGTTTACGAACTTCTTTTACCAGCAGCTCCTTCTCTGGAGGCGAAAGCCCCTCCACCAAACGCGCGGCAGCGATCGGCAAAATCCAGCGGTCTACGTCCTCATAAGTATGTCCTGATAATCTGAGATACTCTTGAATATATCCCTTGGTTAATTTCTTTCTAATAAAACCTATCATCATTCTCGATAAGGCAGAGGCTCCAGGGGGCATGGCTCCCATACTGAACATTACTACAGATCGCGCAGCATCGGCCGCTGGTTCTCCCACCACACCTGTCATCCAGTCGATTACCCAGAGCTGATCATCCATAAGTACATTGTCAGGATGGAAATCTCCATGACATAAATAGGTTCCTTGTGGTAACTTCTCCAGATAGCGCAGGATGGCTGACTTCTCATCTTCACTAAGCATTGGAGCCCCCATGATATTCCACTTCAACATATCCTTCTGCTGTCCAATCTCCTCAGTAATTTCAAGTTTATGCAAATCGTAGTGAAGCCTAGCCATCATTCTGGCATACTTACTAACTTTCCAAGGCTTCTCACCCATCACCTTTAGCAGGGAGGGACCTTTAATTTGTTGAAATACAATACCTTGTCTTGATTGTTCAGAAATGAGTTCAAATGGCTGTGGTGTCCGGACGCCCTGCGAGTGCACAAACTGGCTGATCTTATATTCTCGGCTAATATTCTGTTCTGAAACATCCTCTAGGTACAATTTAAGAATCCTCTGATCATCATGCTGCCAGATCTCCGCTGTTCTGCCTTCCCCAACAAGCTTCGCCTTCATTCGCCAGCCTCCATTTAGTCCAGATTAATGCGGGTAAAATGCTCAACAACCGGAAATGGATCGTAGTAATGGTGAAGTAGCGCCTTCCATTCCTGATACTGGCTGGATTCTCTGAATCCTATGGTGTGATCTTCAAGCGTTCTCCACTTCACAAGCAGCAGATACTTATGATCATCCTCCAAGCAATGTTGCAATTCATGCCCTATGTAGCCTTCGATCGAAGAAATTAAGCTTGATGCCTCCTTGAAGCTTTTTTCAAATTCAGTAGTTAAACCAGGCTTCACTTGCAGCATCGCAGCTTCCAAAATCATAATCAGCATCCTCCAAAGGTTATGTATTTAAAGCATCACGGAAAAATTCATGATAAAAATTAATAATAACAAGCAGAATGGCTAGTGACTCGTTGACCAGCTCTACCTCAAGGCTATGATTAGCATCATCGATTCTATACACTTTTAAATGATGAAGCCCACTAATTTCACCAGAAAGCTGTTCGCTAAATAAAGGGTCGCTTCCGCCATAAATTACAGTCCCACGACTCTGATGTATCAAAGGGATCGCCTCAGGTAATGGTGTTATATATAGATGAGACGTCTTTTTCTGTATTTCTAGCTCTTCTGCAATTCTCCCTGCTATGACCGAACCCACACTTTTGCTAATGAATAGAATCTTTTTGTATTCAGGAAGAGATGCAATGGCCGCCTTACATTCCTGAATGAGAATAATCATTTCATCACGCTTAAAACCTACTCTAGCACTCTGGTAGCCATATTCAAGCAGCAGGACATCGCAATTATGTTCCCGAGCTGCTTTGGCCGCATAATCTAGCAGAGGGCGTTCAGCCGAGTAATTTTTACCTGGAAAAATAACAGCCAATGCCTTAGATCCTTGAGTAATATATTTATGTCTAACCTCTCTACCCCAATAAGAGGACATAATGATGTTGCTGACGTTCATACCTGTTTCCCTCTTTTCTAAAACAAACATTCTATATATATCTATCATTATAGCTAACTTATGTTTAGTTTTAAAATCAAAGAATTCCTAATCTTTACTAGAGATCAGGAATGTTCGAAAGTAGGTCTATTGCTGTGATGCCACCTGCTTATTTTTACTTTTACTAACCTTAATTTCAGCACAAATCCACAATACCAACGGAATAATTACCTGAAAAGGAAAGGCGTAGATTTTATAAATATGGTAAGAAAAATACTGCATCTCCATGATATCCTTGTACACAAAATCCGCAAGATAAATCATTAACAGTCCTATTTGGAGTACAACAGATCGATAACTCTTTAACTTGAATGCTTTAGCTAATCCTATGCTTGCTACGTACAGACATACACTCGCTTTTATGAATGTTGTGATTACAAATGCAACCGCCGATGAAGCTTCAATTCGCGTCAGAAAATCGCCTACATTAATACGCCCTGCAGACACATAAGAGGGAAAATATTGACCGGACAGTACTTCAGGACCAAGCATTAGCAGATTGCGCAGTGTAACTATAAGAATAACCACCCCAGAAATCAACACATTTCCTAATAAAATTTTCTTCGCTGAGCTCTTACCCGATAAACTACTGAATGCTCCCAGAAATATTACAATCTCTGCAAATGGAAAAGAAAACAGACCCAGCGTATCGCTAACTACCGGGTGCCAACCTTTATCGAACAAAGGAAGAAAGTAATGATATTCCAGTTTGGAAATGGCTAGTGTAAGAATTACTATCTCCACAGCGACGGTGAACAGAAGCAGAAGTTTGGCACTTCTCCCCAGCACCTCAATCCCCGACTTAACCACCCAAACGCCCAGTAGGCCAAGACATAACATAGGAGCAAGCATTGGAGTTTCGGTCAAGGCAACCGTCTTACTGAATTCTCCAAAGACATTGAGAACTAGCGCCCCCAGATGAAAAGCATACCAAATGTAGAGACAGGAGATGAATCGCCCGATGACTTTGCCAAACACAGCGATTAGCATATCAAATAAATCCTTACCTGGAAAAATAAGATGAAGTCTGGCATAGATCAATAGAAGAGGAACAACTAGCACCATGGCAAGAAGGACGGAAATCCAATTGCTGTTACCGGATTCCTCCGGAACTCCCATAAATATCGAAGTACCCACAGTAAACAGGACAGCAATACTGATAGCATGGCCTGTAGGTATCATCTCTTTGTTCATCATCTATCTCCTTTTAGTCTTTTCCTCTAAAATAGCTTTTTGATCCAGAATTCCAGCAACGGTGAAGGACTAGGGATCGACCACTTCATTGCCAAAGCAAAAGCAATGCAAAATGAAATTAGACATAATGCGGAACAGACATAAAAATCCCGTTTCATTCCCTGTTTTAACAGTCCGTAAGGATCAATCAATACGATAACCGCATAAATAAACACCACCACAACAACCAATTTAATCACCTTTTTGATGGATCTTGATAGATCTTGACGTCTGCGCACTACTGTCAATAATCACTTCGGAATTCACAACGACTTCCACTTCAGAGAATTCCTTTCCCCAGTCTTTCTCAATCTTCTTCCAGGTCTGTGGCATTTGCTCATGGAGAAGCTCACCAAACCCAAAAATATCAGCATGATAATCTTTCTGTACTCTATGGATAACAGAAAGGATAGCCTTCTGCAATTCCTCCCCAGCCCGCTTCTCTATAACTTTCTTGCTATCACGGTTAGTGAATTCCTCCGGAACCTTCACCTCATCCAGTCCAGTATGCGTTAGCGTATTTATTTGCATTTGGAGCTTACCCTCTACCCAAACCGGCTTTACTTTTGTTCTATTGGACAGAATTTCAAGGGAAAAGGCGGGCTTCCCGTTTTTGTCATTTACGGCTAAAACCCCTCCCTTGATTTGATTATTGGCAAACAGCATGTATTTCGTTTCTTCACCGCTGATCGTGCCGATCATTTTATCCATGGAGAATATCGCTGCTCCACTTACCCTAGCATTTTTTATCTTGTTTGTTTCATGAATATATATAAGTGGTGCTATAGCATATTCGCCAGAGGCCTCTAACTTATCAATGAAATCCCAAATTTCCACGACGGGAGCAGTACTAACACTATTCTCAAATCTCATCTGTTGTGCAAGTGCATAGGCCATAATACTTTCCGTTAAACTACTTAGATTGATGATTTCCTGGGCCGTCTTCTCTTTGGAGACAAATATATATACATCCGATCTAGTTTCTGTATCTCTGTTATACCAATCAATAATATTGATAACCCCTTCTCGGGCGATCTCCTCACTGAGGATAATCGCCTTAGAATGGCTCCAAAATAATTTTTTCCCTGTGATAGAGATCATTCCTCGCACAATATCAAACATCGTCTCCCCCGTGAGAGAAAGCATCTTAAAGCCAGCCTGACTTGATTTGGAGCCTTCCTTCGTGTCCACAATTTCAGCAGTTACTAACAGCTTTCCATCTGATGCCCCTTTATCAATCGCCACCCCGGCTACAATTGACATGTCTTCAATTTCAATGTAGTTCCAACAACCCACAGTACTCATAAGCACGATCAAAGATACAATGGCAAGAACCATCCTTTTCCACTTGTTCATGGTCGTCTCCCTATTTTGTTGGACCCTTTTCTCTTCATATTTCGTGCCCCGATCATTGCCGGTCGTAGATACATATGCCACCACGGCGCTCTGATAGCTGTATCCTTAATGTCCTGCGGACGGATGGAACCTATCCCTAGCATATAAGGAACCCCAAAGGAGCGAAGGCTCATCAAATGAACCACTAAACCGAGCATTCCAAGAAAATATCCATAAATCCCTAGAAAAAAAACTGCAAATAACAGAACTGCTCTTACTATGATTAACGGACCCGTCAGCCTTGGATTGAGCAGCGTCATGATCCCTGTTAAACCGACTACAATAATCATTGGGGCACTCACTAATCTTGCCTCCACAGCCGCCTGCCCCAACACAAGCGCCCCCACGATACTGATCGCCTGCCCAATATAGGTAGGAATCCGTTCGCCCGCCTCTCTTAGGATTTCAAATATGGTTAGCATGAATATGGCCTCCACTACTGTAGGAAAGGGGACTGCTACTCTCGCAGTAGAAATGCTGAGCAATAACTGGGTGGGTATCATCTCCTGACTATAAGTTACCAAGGCCACATATAGAGCCGGAATACTAACAGACAGCAAAGCTCCAACCATTCTTAGCATTCGGTTGAATGAACCAAAATAAAAGTTAATATAATAGTCCGAACTCGCTTGAAAATTCTCCACAAATACATAGGGTACAGTCATCGCATACGGGCTACCTTCCATAAGTAAGGCGACTCTGCCCTCCATTATTTTACTGACTACGGAATCCGGGCGTTCTGTACTTCCTGTCATCTCAAAAGGTGAATATGGCTCGTCTCTTATTAATTCCGAAAGAAATGACGTATCGAGAACAACATCTATATCTACCTGCCCAAGCCGATCCTGCAATTCTTTAACAATATTTGGTGATACTAGGCTTTCCATATAGCAAATGCATATCTGTGTGTTAGAACGTGATCCGATCTTGCTAAAAATAAACTTCAAGTCGGAATCTTGTACTCTTCGGCGGATTTGGGTCAGGTTAACTATCAGCGATTCTGTAAATCCTTCCCGCGGGCCATAAACACTTTTCTCGGTCACTGGCTCCGTAATAGCCTTTTTATCCCAGCCTTGTGCATTAATATTGAGAACACCCGCATAGCCCTCCAGCAGTAATAAGGTCTTGCCAGCTATAATCGCACTGATCATTTCATTTAAATCTGTAGAGGCAACTACATCCGAAATGTTAATGACCTGCGTCCTAATTTTCTCCATTAGCTCCGCTGGGTTGCCATAATCCATTCTGGTGAAGTCAAAAGCCATCAATGGCTTAATAACACCCTCCTGAATCATATGCTTATCAACCATCCCGTCAACGTTAACTAACCCAAAACGAAGAGTTTCACTGCCCTCATTATTTATCACCCTTATTCTAAGTGTTCCATCATCCTTGAATATTTGTCGAAACAGATTCATCATTTCATCTAGTGACGTACTCGGAGTCTGTCCAGACGTCGTATTTTTCAGGGAATCTTTGCGGTTACCATTTGCTGTCTGTTTCTCCACAGTAGTCACTCCTGTCACAATAGTTTCCTAGAAATTATCCCCCATCTCACTAAATACTATCCGCCAAAATTATACTTAAAAGGGATCAACTTCTTCGCAAAGGAGATTAAACTCCTTCTGTTAAAATAAAAAAAGCCGCTTTAGCAGCGGCATGTTGAATGTTTATGATTGTAGTGATCATCTGGTATAATTTGATGAAAATAAGAGATAGGAGCTCCCTATGACACCATTTACAGAACAAGTGATTCGTATCATACAATCTATACCTGAAGGAAAAGTGATGACTTACGGAGGCGTTGCTCGTGCGGCAGGAAGCCCAAGAGGCGCAAGGCAGGTAGTTCGTATCCTTCACTCCATGAGTAGAAAATATAAGCTTCCCTGGCATCGGGTTATCAACGCCAAAGGAATGATCGCCTTGACTGAAGATGAATCCAACTCCCTCCAGAAGCTTTATTTACAGGAGGAAGGGATTATTTTTAATGAAAAAGGTGTGGTAGATCTGAAGCAATACCAATTTGATCCGGAAATTATGGATTAACCACGTATGCGCTTAGCGCCCCTTCCTCTTTCACTGGTTCCAAGACCATTCAGCAAACAGTACATCGTAGCGTAGATAACCAGCAATACAAACGCAATGAACAAGCTGAAAAATACCGACTGTCGATTCAAGCTGTCCATAACCAGTTGGTACAACTGATGCCGGTCCGTCAGTACATCCCAGCTATTCAGCCTGTAGACTCGGCCAAGCAGGACACCATACCCCCCAAGTACACATGCTGCGAATACGAATATCCAAGAGAACAGCAGGCTGCTTTTGCGATAAACAACCGTCTGGAACTGGTATAAAGAGAAGAAACCAGTCAACCAGCCGCTCCAAGTGAACAATAAGAGGGTAACCAGATCATACCAATACCGATTCTGAATGGTGCCATCCACGATATATCTGCTTTTTCTTATCGTCAGATGCACCAGATCCGTCATGAGATAAGGCGCGTTCGGAAAGAACAGCAGCCAAGCGACGCCTAGCGGAACAAGCAGCAAGCCGCCTATCTTCCTTTTATCCAGTTCATAAGCAGCCATAGAGAACAGGAACGGAATCCAAGCCAGGAATAAATTCCAGAGTAAAAATGCATAAAACGAATCCGTCTGTAGTGACACTACACGATATACGGCCAATGTCGCCACAGACAGACCTGCCAAGAGCATAAACACCTTCGGATAATGCAATTCCTTCATGAGCTTATATTCTCCTTATCGAGATAGTTTACATTTAACTTATACCCAATTGTACAAATTTAGCATTCCCAAGTCCAATCTCAAGCATAAACGCCTTTGTCGTCCTTATTAGGACGATAAGCATTTAAGCGAGAAATATAAGGATAATATATGATGTGAAACTTAAATTCTTATATTTGAACAGAAAAACCCGGACGCAGAAACGTCCGGGCTGACTCTTATCTATTTCACTCAAAGACCACTATTTAGTTCAGGTGCAATTACAGGTTTCTTGCGCCCTTTCAGACCGCGCACACTTCCCGCCTCTTCCAGACAGGAGAACGCTGTACACTCCCTAAAAGCGGCATGGCTACATCCAATACACTTGTTGTAATCGATGCTGTTAAGTGCGTCATTAATGGCTTCCCCGGTGTGCGGATAAAACTGAGCCTCACCTATGGTACTATATAGTCCAGTTCTCTTGAGTAGCTCAAGCGGCTGTGGCTGAATACCTGAGATCATAAGTTTCCCTCCAACAGCTTGTAAATGCCGCACAAGCTCTGCTAAATTGGATTCTCCAGTGGTATCCATGAAGGGTACTTTCCCCATCCGCATTAATATAATTCTAGGTTGATCTGAACCATAGCTTGGCATAGTGTCATCGAATCGATAAGCAGCGCCAAAAAACAGCGGACCTTCCACCGTGTAAATTCCAATTTGCGGACAGTCATGACTCTCCGTAACCATATGTGCCTCTACCTTAACGGACTTCGGATCAGGCAGCACTTTGGCTACCAGATGAACCTCTCCCATTCGTTTCACAAACAGAATAACCGCAAGAATTAATCCCACCTCTACAGCCAGCGTTAAATCTGCAAATATCGTTAACAAGAAGGTGATGAATAACACCAAGGAATCGCCGGTCTTGATCTTAAGCAGATGAAGGAACTCTTTGCGCTCACTCATATTCCAAGCTACTACCATTAAGATCGGTGCCATCGCAGCTAAAGGAATACTGGAAGCATAGGGTGCGAGCAACAGGAGAATTAGAAACACCACAACACCGTGAACGATCCCCGAGATGGGAGAAACAGCGCCACTCTTGATGTTCGTCGCTGTTCTAGCAATTGCTCCTGTCGCTGGTATGCCCCCGAACAATGGAGCAGCAATATTTGCGATTCCCTGACCGATCAGCTCTCGGTTACTATTATGGCGGCTGCCTGTCATTCCATCCGCTACAACAGCGGATAACAATGACTCTATAGCACCTAGCATTGCAATGATAAATGCCGGACGAATTAGCAGGGTAATTCGTTCCCAAGTAATGTCCGGAAATCGAAAGCTCGGTAATGTATTAGGGATTTCTCCGTAAGCAGAGCCAATCGTAGTCACTTTGCCGCTAAAGAATAACGCAGCAACCACAGTCGCGCACAGAAGACCTACCAATGATCCAGGCACCTTCGGAGCGAATCGAATCGCTAGGATAACGACGGCAAGACAAATCACGGCGGTCAGAATACTGTATCCATTCATCGTCGATAGATGAAGCCCTATTTCTTTCATATTATTTACAAAGCTCTCATGCCGTTCTATATTCCTTAGTCCAAGGAAATTAGCAATCTGCCCGGTGAAGATAATGACCGCTATCCCTGCTGTGAAACCAATCGTTACTGGCCTCGGAATAAACTTAATCAATACACCCAACTTTAATAATCCCATGAGAACTAGAATAACCCCTGCCATCATCCCAGCGATAAGCAAGTTCTCATAGCCATACTCCATCGCAATGGCAAACAAGATAGGAATAAAAGCACCTGTTGGCCCACCAATTTGAAATTTTGATCCTCCGAACAATGAAATACATATTCCGGCAACGATTGTCGTGTAAATGCCATACTCCGGTTTTACACCAGATGCAATAGCAAATGCCATCCCCAAAGGAATGGCAATAACACCAACGATTGTTCCCGAAATCAAATCCTTGCGAAATGCATTCATGTTGTAGCCTTTATATCGGCCCCACCCTGTCATGATCAAACCTTCTTTTCTTTAAATATCTGATTATTTGAATATAAGAAGAACATTACTCTAGGACGCAACTGTTGTCAACGCCAAAATAATGTTATTCCTTTATTCTCCGCGCATACCTTCGAGCAATGAAATGGTATTCACCAGATGGTTATCAAATATTTGTTTGGCTACGACCAGAAGATCTTTAATTAGAGGATCACGTAACGAATAGATCACAGTGGTGCCTTCTTTTACACTGGCTACTACATTCTTGGCGCGTAAAACAGCTAGCTGCTGGGATACAGCAGAGCCTTCTGATCCTAGAATGGCTTGTAGCTCATTCACATTCTTCTCACCTTCGCTGAGCAGTTCCAGTATACGAATTCGCATCGGATGAGCCAGCGCCTTGAAGAATTCGGTCTTAAATTGCTGAATTTCGGTGTTCATAGACTTCTACTCCTCATACTTACTTCTGAATCTAATGCTATCTTTGTATGTTATCTTAGTCCCTGATAAGCGTCAAATACTCAAAGGGTAGATACTCACATTACGAACCTGTACTTCTACAAACACACCAAGCGCCATAGGCTCACCGAGACACTCGAACATCACTAAACTTTCACCTATTCGCAAAAATCCTGTTCCATCCTCTTCAATATTCTCCAGCACACCGGTAAAAAAAACCTTATCTCCCTCTAACCTAGTATTGAACTCACTAGCAGGTGCAGGCAGAATATCCACCCATCTCATCAGCAGCTCCGAAAGCTCGAATTCCACATCTGTTTCCGTATCTGGCTCCACAGGAGCACCGCACCAGATCCCCCGACCCTCGCCAAACTCTGTGCGAAAGAATACCTCATCCTTTTTTATGCCATTCTTTGTAATTTTGATTTTCATAGCTATGATTCCACCTTGATAATTTATAACGATCATTATACATGACAATGAACCGATATTATCAAGTGTAATTCTGAGTAACCTTGTTCAGATACGTACTAGGATGCAGCCAAGGATACTTAAAGAACTCACTTTTCTTCGTAATTCTCCGTGAGACACCCAGATCATAATCGATCATAGACTTTATCCGCTCTGCGAAGGCCTCCCCTTTCACCAGCATTCCCAGCTCGAAATCGTGGCAGGCGCTTCTCTCATTGATGTTGTAGGAGCCATGAAATACCACCCGTGATCTATGGTCATAGGTTATTTTCCAATGTGAAAAACGACCTGTGAAACTGTAATCATAAAAGGAAACCCCATTGAGAAACGGCTTATACATATTGCCTCGTACCGCCGCAGTATTGGTAGGATGATCATTAACCTTCAGCGGATTGCAGATGCTCAGATGACAGGAACAGTCTGGCCCCAGCTCCCCCAGCCGATCCCAAAACTCTTGATCAATCAAATAAGGATTTACAATCACCGTCTCCTCTTTCGCATAGGTAATTAAATTCAAATAGTATTGCTGAATTAAGTTAACTGGATTACCCGGAAAGCTTGCAAACAGTGTACATTCTTCCTCCCCAAAATGATAATTTACATTCGGATGGTAGAAGGCATCATCCACGTCAAAATGATCACCTCCCAGAAGTAACCAACGGGAATGAAACTTAGCATTTAAGGGCTGCGCCGCCGCGCCACGGATCCGAAAGCAGCCATCATGCCACTCCTCTTTTTTACTAGGAATCCCCTGTAAATGTCCTTCTATACTGATCGAAGAAGATGCCTGAACAGGCGTCACGTACGTGTATTGATCTCCAATATTCAGGCTGCCAATAATAGAGGTTACCCCATCAATGACCATAAACTTCCGATGATCAATGACATTCAGCCCAGTGATTTCAACGTCCTCTTGTACTTTATCCTGTAAGAACAGGATACTTTCCGGTACGCCTTGTTGCTTCAGCGCCTTCCGCTTCACACGCCATTCTACGGCTGTATAATAAGAATTGAAGGTATTCAACAGCTTAGCTCCTGCATTCTCGAGCCTTTCAGAAATCTTGGAAAATTGACCAAACGCCAGATTGTTCTCATACCCTAAAGCTGTCAGCGCGTAATTGACCATGATCCGTACCTTCACCCCCCGTTTAAGGGCGTGAAATAATTCATCTGCAACCAGATTGCCTGAACGGTCATTAAAGAAGAGCATCACGGACAGGTGAATATAATGCTGTGCCTTCTTTATTTCTTCTAGTATCATCCCTAGGCACTCGGGTCCATTCACGTAAGGATCTACTTGGTTATTCCATGTGGTTTGTGGGGCCAGAGCTTTTAGCTTGTCTGAATCTAATCTGTCTAATACTTCAGTAAGTTGTCCCAGCAATCTTGGGCTAAAGCCAGGAACCTGAAATAGCTGCTCACCCTCCGTAATGACTCCGCCAATGGACTGTCGGTATGCTCTAGCCGCCTCCAGATCGATCCCCATCAGCCTGTGCTCCGCCTCTTCTCCTGCTTCGCCCATAATGCGGGCAAGTGAACCGCCTGATAAATAATAGTTCACCATATCGATCATATTTTTCTGTGTTTCCATATGTAAGATCCCCTATCTTTATTGTGAGTGCACATGTATCAAGGTAAGGATAGATACCCTTGAACTCCTCCTTATAAACGGGGAACATAAAAAACAGGAATGCCCCGCAGCCATTATGGCTATGGAACATCCCTGTTTAAGATCAACCAGGATTCACTAAGAATCGAGATAACTTATTTCACTTGCTCTGCGCTAAATACTTTTACGTCTAGTGGCGCAGCCAAGAATTCACCAGCTTTAGTTGAGAACGCGGTAAAATGAGCGCTCGTATTGTGGCTGGATACGGCTTCAGCGTCGCGCCAAGTCTCCACCATAATAAATGAGTTCGCTTCTCCAGCATTCTCATACAGCTCGTAAGAGAGGTTTCCTTCTTCAGCGTGAGTAGCTGTGAGAAGTGTTTTGGACTCCGCTAAAAACTGCTCGCGACGTTCTGGATTCACTTTAAGTACTGCATGGATAATGATCATTGTATTTTCCTCCTAAGGTATAAAGTATTATTTCCACTCAGCAATTTTATCGATAGGCAAACGGACAGATGGGTAACCTGCATCAACAGCCTTACCGATGGAAAGCAACATTACAGGAACATAACGATCTTTTTCCATGCCAAACGCTTCTGCGATTTGATCTTTTTCATAACCGCCGATTGGGTTTGTATCGTATCCATGTGCACGGGCAACCAGCATCAATTGCATTGCAACAAGAGCACCATCAATAAGCACAGTATCTTTGTTAACTTCACGTGGCAAGGTAGCAAAGTGAGCAGATAATCTAGTTAATTGGTTTTCTTTTACTTCAGCAGGCATTAGTCCACGTTCAACAGCTGTGCCATAAATCTCCTCTGCATAGTCGAAATTGTTCAAATCACCGAAAATGGCAATCATAGCTGCAGAGGTTTCAACTTGTACGCCATTAAAGCGAGCAAGAGGAGCTAAAGTAGCTTTTGCTTCGTCACTTTCAATGACAAGAAACCGCCAAGGCTGCATGTTTACAGAAGAAGGTGCAAGAGTCGCTTCCGTAAGAATCTGAGTCATCTCTTCTTTGCTGATCTTAACGGATGGATCATATTTGCGGATAGAGCGGCGACCCGTAATAATTTCTTTAAAATCATTGGTTTGTGTTTGTGTAGCGTTCATATGTGTATTTCTCCTTTGAATGTGTAATTTGGGTAGTTACAGTTACAGTTACAACAGATTGATATTAGATTGCAGACGATTAAGCATATCTATGAGCACTTTTCGCTCCTGATCGTTAAATCCAGTAAGCAGAGTAGCGACAAATCGTCTCTTCTCTTCGCCATATTGAATCATTCTTTCCCGCCCTTGATCCGTTAATGAGACCAATGTAACCCTGTTATCTGCGGGGTTGTTGCGGCGAGTGATCGTACCACTCTCTTCCATCCCTTTCAAGTGCCGAGTGACGGCGGCCGCATCTATATCCATGCCCTTTTGCAGCGTAATTTGGCTGACTTCATCCACCTGGAATAGTTCATGCAGGAGGCGAAGCCGTGTGGGACTAATCCCAGCACATCGTTCGAATTTCGGACAGATTCCCTTGTTTAATGCCTGCAGCAGTTCAAATATGCGGTCTTCCTCAGGATAGTGCTCCGTCAAAATATACCTCCTTTATAAATTTAATTGTGCACAATTGTTTTGTATAAAATAATACTAACTGATAATCATTGACCCGTCAACTAATATATCAAATCATTTTTTAAAAATCAACATTGCTTATCCTCTTATGGTGCTATAGTCTTGAACAAAAAGGAGGAATCCTATGAGAATCTCCCTGATTCAGCTGGATATAGCATTTGGCAAACCCGATATGAATTATGCTGCTGTAGCAAATAAAATTAGTGTAGCTGCCGCCACAGCCCCCGACTGTCTTATTCTCCCTGAGCTTTGGACCACTGGCTATGATCTGACCCGACTAGAAGATATTGGTGATCCAGAAGGAGAAATCACCAAGGAATTCATCTCCAGCTTAGCCAGACAATACAACATCAATATCGTCGCTGGTTCAGTCGCTAGCAAGAACGCCTCCGGTGTAACTAATCGTATGTTTGTATTTAATCGAACTGGAGAACTCGTTGGCGAATACAGTAAGCTACATTTGTTTCAGCTAATGGATGAACATCTATATTTGCAGCCTGGAGAAGACAAAGGCCTCTTCACATTGGAGGGCACGTTATGTGCCGGATTAATCTGTTATGATATCCGATTTCCAGAGTGGGTTCGTGCTCATACCGCACAAGGTGCAGAAATCTTGTTTATCAGTGCAGAATGGCCATTATCCAGGCTGTCACATTGGCGTGCACTACTGATCAGCCGAGCGATCGAGAACCAATGTTATGTAGTAGCCTGCAACCGTGCTGGAAGCGATCCTAACAATACCTTTGCTGGGCATTCTATGATAATTGATCCTTGGGGAGATATTTTATGTGAAGCTTCTGAAGGGGAAGAAATCCTAACGGGGGATATCGATTTACATATGGTGCGTGAAATTCGAGCACAAATCCCAATTTTTGCAGACAGACGTCCCGACTTATATGATTAAAAAGGACGTAACAGATGCTGGCCTCTCGCCAGATTTCTGTTACGTCCTTCTTGATGATGCTCAATATCCATTTATCCTTGGGCATAACGTTCATGCAGAACTCGCGCAGCATCCAGAACACGCGGATCTTCATAGTCTAGGAAATATCCTGTCTCCTGCTGTAGCCTGTCAGAGGATTTAAGCACCACTCCACGGTGGGCTAATGCTTGTCTAATACCTTCGGCAAATACTTCAGTCGCATTTGGTCCACCTAGTTCGCCAAGCCCAGCGATCGTCTCTGGACGAACCCGTGGATAAGATAATGCTGAGTCTCCTCCAGAGGCTTGCTCATAGAATTTATGAATGAGTTCACCACGTTCCTGTCCCGAACCCGAAACCACTACAAATGCATGTACGAAATAGGCATTATTTTGTCTGCGCTGAGCAATGCCGCAAAATTTCCGCCCACCGATCGCCAAATCGAAGTCCCCCGGGCAGTAAGAACCAACAATTTCACCAGCCTCAATTTGTGCCGCAGCCTGTGGATGACTCATAGCCACTGCCTCAGTGATCAGAGAAGCCAGAAGCCTAAAGTCATCATGAAAGTCCAGCTTTCCACGTCCTTTGGGGAGAACTAGCGAAACATTAACAATTCCATCATCCAGAGGCACCGCAGCACCACCGGAATGTCTCACCGCTGTACGAATGTCTCGCTGCTCCAACTTAGCCATCGCTTGGGCCGCGTACGGAAGCTTGCTGTCCCGTAGGCCGAGCACAACACCCCCAGAATGACTCCATAGGTGCAGACTAGGAGGAACAAGTCCCGCTCCGACATCCCTACAAAGGGTCTCTTCAAAGGCGAATGGGATCAACATCTCCCCGATGCCCCCTGCTTTCTCATCTATCCTGTCATCCTTTAAGATTAGATGCTGGAAAAGTCCCATTTCTGCAGGAAGTCCGATGACTTCTTTACTTCTATCAACAGATCCATTGATCATTGCATCGTATTCCCGAGTATCCACCGATTCCCCTCTTTCCCGTATTATCCGTAATATTGTAATCAATCTGCCTCGCTAGTGCGAAATCAGAATTGAAATGAGGTTATGATAACGCTATCCTTATAGTATACGAACATACCCCAGCTCGAATAGGGGGTAGCCTTAGGTTCATGCTATACACAACGTTAAGGAGTGATGCCGCATGACAGTGGAAGTGATGAAGGAACGACAGTTAACCAAGACAAGACAATGGGAACAGGCACTTAACCTGCTGTATATTGATTTCTGGGATTACTGCCATGATGCACTTAGCAAATTCGATGACGAGGACATTCACCAAGCAAGAGTGAACTGCCGCAAGCTGTTAACACTGCTATCCATTCTCGACCCTGGTCATACTCTAGGGCTATACCCTCTATTTGAAAGAGCCCAAAAGAGATTAGGCAAGGTCAGAGATGCAGACGTTCTGATTGAATCGTTCAAGACTAAACGCAAACAAGCCAAGGAAAACGGCGATATAAAGACCGCAGAGTTGTTGAAGGCAGTGATCGACCATCAAAAGGACAAGCGCAAAACTTATCGTAAGAAGCTGGCCGATGAGCTGCCTAAGCTAATCAATGAAGATCTGGATGAGAAGTGGAAAGCCTTCCTAAGTGAACAGCTTGAGGCCCTGGTAGCGAAAAAAGATGCCAACGTTGTCATTCGCGAACTTGAGGTAGCTTACGAGCAGAAGAAAAAAGCTTGCAAGGCTATATTTCGTGGACAAGATGCCGAATCAGAAGCAGCCTTCGACTCACTGCATGAGCTGAGGATGGCTGCTAAGGAACTGCGATATACCGCTAGTGCAGCCTCTTTTGCGTTAAATCAAAAATTTCATGCCCATGAGGAAATATATAAGCAGATCCAAGATCAGCTCGGGCTGATAAACGATAAACGCCTTTGGCTGGAAACACTAAATGCTATTGGGCGGGAAGAGCTGAATGTCGGCAAAAAAACATGGAATAACTTTACTGAGCAATTAAAAACCGAAGTACTCGTTGCGCTGCACCAAAATGATGTCATACCGCTCACACATCAAATGAAGTAACTCTGAACCTTTTACAATCTCTCTATTCAGCCGTTGTATCTGATGCGCCATATTCTTCTATATTCACATTTACTTCATAGGTAATCGGAATTTGGCTGAAGGTTTCGTCCCAGTTATCCTTGACGCTCCGCCATACGGCTGGATGCTGATTATGTAGACTGGTGCCGAAACCGGCAGCTTCGGTATGCAGCTCCTTCTGCATCTTTGTTACAGTAGTTTGCACCATTTCTAGGACACGCTTCTGCAGCAAGGCTTTATCCTTCTTTACAATTCCGTCGTGTAATTTCTTCGATTTCTCGGCAAAGACCTCAGCATATCTACCTGTAGATGTTATTTTCACGTTAAAAGAGATCTGACCATTATTCACATTGGCTTTGATCTTGCTATGCATGGTTTTAACCTCATAGGTTAAGAGGTCATTGGTATCCGGATTATACGTCTTAAGCACTCCCCCTAGCCCCTTTCCGGTCAACCAGGCCATCCCTTCCAGCTCCGACTCATCCAAAAACCCAACAAGCTTCCCCGTTTCCCCGTTGATTACACCTGCTCCCGATAGCTTTGTCTCCTGATCAATAGGGATAACATTTTGCAATAAGAAGCTTTTCTTTCCTTGCAACGGGCCAACTACTTTAGCCAGAGATACCGGCTCCCATATCCCCATATTCCGGTCTCTGTTATTGAATATCCCTTCAAGTACAAAGGCAGGAGTCTGACCCGGCAGCGCATTTTCCAATACATCCTTGGCCATTCCCTTGCTGACAAATAACATAACACTCGGACGAATATCATTATCCCGCGTAAAGAAATCTATGATTTTAGTAAGATTATTGGAACGCGCGAGTTTTTCACTAATCACAATAACCTTTAAATGATGACCAATCGGAGTGCGTCTAGTACGCAGTGAAAGCTGCCGCATCGCTTCAAAGATAGAATCGCTAGTTTCACTCATATTATAGTAATTCTTAAAGGAGGAGGAAGAGGAACTGGCAGAAGACTTCATGACGGCGCCTCCCGATCCTTGTGGAATCGTAAATTGATAGGTACTTATTATTTTTTCAGGCTTCTTATGGCTCCCACCTTCCGGATTAGCTACTCCCTCGCCTCCTGACTCCTCCGCACTGTCCAGTGCAACACCAATCTGCATGTTTAATTCCTCGATCGGTACGCTGCTCCAGCAGCCTGATAACAGAGAACATAGTACAGTGAGTACGATCCACAACCTCCATTTTTTCATGAAGCAGCCCTCCGGAAGTATGTGATGATTAATAATGGTAAAGGAAGCACTCCGAATAAAATAAGCATACAATCACCAATGCCTGATCCTAAAGCAAACAAAGCATTCACATTAGGAGGAATCCTAGAAACTATATAAACAACCGGAAGTAATGCCAATAAACAGCTTTTGAAGCTTCTATGAATGATTTGAGACAAACCTAACGCCGCTGCATAAATCGCAACACAAAAGGTACAAAAGATCTGCATAATCCAGATCACCAGCAACAACGACTCAAACCTTTCAAAGATGAGATAGTTCACCTCAAAGCTACGTACAAGATCGAGAAACGGCCAGGTTCTTGTGAGAACTCCATCTATAGAAAAGGCACCTATGGTTGCTACAACTGCCAGGACATAAAATATCGTCGATATACAGGTTCCGGCTATAATTACCTTTACTGCTTTTTGGGGCTTGTCCATAAAAGCAACAACGAACAGCATCGCTTCACCAGCTGTAAAGGTCAGAATGGTTGGCCTGATCCCTTTCCATACGGGTTCCATTCCCTCTCCCAGTACTGGAAGTAGATTATTGAGGTCAAAAACTTCGAAACTTAGCAGACAAACCCCCAGAAACACTGTCCAGGTAATCGGAACAATAAGTCTGCACATGCTAGTGATCGCATTAATTCCTCCTCTGCATAAATAGAAGGCGATCCATATAAAAGCAGCCACTATCGCCCAAGGAGGTGTTCCTTCCAGTAGAAAAAAAGAGGTCACTTCCTGCACCGAACGTATCTCAAAGCCGGCAATACTGAGAAAATACCCAATGACTCCTATTGAGAGAACCACTCCGAGTGGTTTGCCGATGATCTTCCCGATATATTGAAAAAAAGTTTGGCCTGGAAACCTTTGACTAAGTTTCACAATGATCAAGCCTAACAGAAAGGAGATTAATCCCCCTAAAAAAATACTTATCCATACATCTGGACTACCACTGGCCTCTACAATGGTCCGAGGAAGCGTAAGTACCCCTGCCGCAATCGTATAATTGGCTAGAATGATCGTCGCTTGAACAGCAGTTATTCGATCCTTTACCTCGGCGCTCATGTTCTCTTCCTCCTTCACCTAGACTTTTCACCCTTTACGCAAAGGGTCCTTGGGTTTCAACAATGTAGGCCGCCCGGTTAAAAATTGCAAAGGCATTCGGAATATAAAATCTTTCCAATTGAATGTTCTATTCGGGACTGCCAGACCAAGATAGGGAACACCAAAACTCTTCAGCTTAATTAAATGACTACTAAGCAAAAGAAAAAAAAGTACCACTCCGTATAATCCAAAGATTGCTGCAAAAAACATAGCCGCAAACCGGAGCATACGAAGCGTCATCCCAGCACTATACATTGGCATAGAGAAGGAAGAAACAGCAGTAATTGATACTACAATGACTAGGATTGGACTCACGATTCCTGCTTCTACCGCGGCCTGGCCGATGATCAAACCGCCGACAATCCCCATCGCCGGACCGATAGGTTTAGGCAAACGAAGTCCAGCCTCCCGTAAAATTTCAATCGAGGTTTCCATAATCAATGCTTCGATTAATACAGTGAAGGGAACGCCTTGCCTGGAGGCAATAATGGAAATGGCCAGCTTCGTTGGAATCAATCCGGGTTGGAACGAGAGAAAGGAGATATATAGTGCCGGCGCAAACAGTGATATCGTTGCCGCAAAAAAACGTAACAGACGTAGCAGCGACCCTACCATCCAGCGATCGTTATAATCCTCTGGAGATTGCAGTAACATCCCGAAGGTAACCGGCATAATCAACGCGAAGGGAGTACCATCAATTAAGATAGCTACTCTTCCTTCCAGGAGTGCTGCCATTACGCGGTCCGGTCTTTCTGTATTCTGAATCTGCTGGAAGGGACTATAACTATTATCTTCAATCAATTGTTCGACATAACCAGATTCTTGAACATCATCTATATCTATCGTTTTAATTCTTCGTTTAACCTCTTCTACAAGCTCATCATTCGCAATATCCTTGATATAGGTTAAGATGAGTTCCTTCTGCATTCTCTTTCCTAGAGTAAAAGAAATCATCGCTAGCTCCGTACTCTGCCCGTGTCTACGCAGCATTGCCGTGTTGTCGCTTAAAGTCTCATTAAATCCGCTCCGTGAGCCCCGTAAGACTGCTTCAGATTCTGGCTCTTGAATCCCTCTTGTAGCCCCCTTTGGACTACTAAGCACAAAAACTTCTGATATCCCCTCCACGAGTAGCACGGCAGATCCAAATAACACCTTCTGAAGGGAGAGGTATGCATTATCCGTAAGCTCAACTTCCGAGATAAGCAGGATCTCGTGGATGAGAATATCTTGTAGATCTTTCGCTTCCGCTTTGTTATTCATGTTCATAAACGGCTGATATGCATTCATTAACGGTTTTAAAATATTCTGATCCATTTTGTCTTTGTCCGTTAGACCGTCTACGTACAAAAGTGCTGCCCTTGTCTTAATGCTTCCGATTCGCAACTCCCTTACATTCACATCATGCATATCGGCGCTGATCTCTCTGAATTTCTGCAAATCATCCTCAAAATGGCCACTATAAGTTATTCTCTTCCCCTTATCCTTAGTTACTACATTCGAGCTGGACTGCTTCACCGGCCCTTCTAAAATGCCTGTTTCTCCAGAGTTTTCTACGGAAGAAACACCTCCACCTTTGCTGCCAGTAGCTTTTTCCGCTCTAGTCGTTATCCTGTCTTCTTTAGCTTTAGCCCAGCTTATTGTACGAAGCAGGAAGAAAGGGACACAGAAAATCATAATCCCTTGGAAAACCACACCCCAACTTGGAATTAATTCTATTACCTCATTCCACACCCCTAACACCTCCTTTATAGCTGTGACCGTATTTTTTACCGAAGATGGATAATTCATGCATACAAAAAAGACCCCATAGTATGGGGTCTCCCTAAGTTAAACTTCATATGTTCTTATACCTCTATTGTATCTGTAAAGTATCGGATGCTAGCCTTGGACGTTCGGCTGACGTAATTAAAGTTTATTGCGGCATCATGCGAGTGGTGATCGCGATGCGATTCCATGCATTGATTGTAACAATTGCCATGATGATCTCGCCAAGTCGCTTAGTATCGAAATGGCGCTCCGCTTCCGAATAGACATCGTCCGGTACATGTCCTTGTGTCACGAGTGTAACCGACTCGGTCAGCGCAAGCACTGCACGCTCCTCGTCGCTGTAGAACGGCGCTTCACGCCATGCGTTCAGCATGTAGATGCGCTGTTCCGACTCGCCTGCCTTGCGGGCATCCTTCGTATGCATATCGATGCAGAAGGCGCAGCCATTAATTTGTGACGCTCTGATTTTGATTAACTCCAATAACGACTTCTCCACGCCTGTCGATTGTACGAACGCTTCAAGACCCATCATCGCTTTGTATGCGGCTGGAATTTCACCGGCCAGATCCATTCTTTGTTCCATGGGGATAGCTCCTCTCCGGCTGTAGACCGGTTATCTTTTGATTGTTTCACTAATAAGACAATGCAAAAGCTCCGTTTGTGACAGGTTACCCCATTCGTTGTAATTTATCGGGATTGAGTACGATATAAATATGCTCGATCCGCTCCCCGGCCGCATCAAGCTGGAAGCTGATCGCCTTAAGCGGCCGGCCATCCCGATAGATGACGATGCCCAGCTGGCCGTTAAGAAGCACCATCCTTTGCGAATCTCCGAGGAAGCCCTTCGTAATGACGCCTCCAATGAAAGCTTGAACACGATCCCTGCCCGTAATAGTGAAGATCGCTGCGCGAACTTTACCGCCGCCGTCCGACGTAAGCAGCGCGTCCTCGGTCAGCAGGCTGACAAGCGCATCGACGTTGCCGCCTCGCGCAGCTGCGAGGAATGCTGTCGCAAGAGGTGTTGCCTGATCCGTGTTGCCTGGCAGAACTGGCGATTGTTGATGCAGCTTATCATTAGCGCGGCTAAATATTTTTCGACAGTTGGCTTCTGATTTTCCTAATACATCGGCAAGTTCGCTATATTCGAAAGCGAAGGATTGGCGCAAGATGAAGACGGCTCTCTCGACAGCCGACAAATGTTCCAGCATGACGAGCAGGGCGTAGGATACATTTTCATCGTGATCGAAGAGATCAGCAGGATTATCTCCGCCTCCATTCGTAAAGCTGACGAGTGGCTCCGGCAGCCATGTGCCGACATATTGCTCTCTCCTTATACGGGCGGATTGCATATAGTTGATGCAACGATTTGTTGTCATACGGATTAAGTAAGCTTTCGGATGGGTGATATCTATTGTTTGTAGCTTGCTGTACTCGATGAATACGTCTTGAACGAGGTCCTCTGCATCTGCTATAGAGCCGGTCATACGGTAAGCGATTGCTTTCAGCAGAGAGTGATAGTTGGTATATGCGACCTGAAAATCCATACGGGCTAGACTCCTTCCAAAGCTGTGCCTTTCATACCATCACGGCTCACCGCGGCGTCTACATCGATCAGCGGATGATCAACAATATAGACGCTCTCCTAGGGCTTCACGTCTAGCCTATCGAGTGCACGCAGGAAATATCCGGATGAGGCTTCTTAATGCCTTCTCAGCTTGAAATTAATATAGCATCAAAATACAACTAAATTCCAATTCGCTATGCTAGAATAACCTTGTTCAATATCCCTTGGTAGGCTGCTATCGGACGTAAGCCAACCAACTTTTCCATTGGCTGCCCATCTTTATATACAATGACTGTAGGCATCCCCATAACACCAGCTTCACCAGCCAGATCCGGCAACTCGTCACAATTCACCTTCACAATAGAGACATCGTCTCCATATTCCTGATGAAGATCTTCCAAAAGAGGCAGCAGCACCTTGCAAGGGGGACACCATGGCGCACCGTAATCTACCAATACCGTTCCACCACCGCGAATCTCTGCTCGTACCCAATCAGCGCTATCTGCATTTGTAATAGCCATTTGTCATTCCTCCTCATAGTTTTCAACTCCAGCAGTACCTACTCCAAACTCTCCAGTGTACATGCCTCTAAACTACTCTCGTTCTGCTCTTGCAAGATAGAGGCCATTCTTTCTTCCAAATTGCGTTTGATCTGATTCAGTTCTACAAGCTGACGTTCAATATCTTCAAGCTTGCTACGGTATAGTGGCATCACTTCTGCGCAGAAAGCTTCTTTGTTCTTCAAAACACAATGTAGAAAGCCCGCGATCTGCTCTGTGGACAGACCCAGGTTCAAATATAATTTTATCGTTTCTACCGTCTCCACAGCGAGCGGAGAGTACTCCCGATATCCGTTGGCCTGACGGATCGGCGAAATTAATCCCTGACTCTCATAATAACGAATTGAACGGACGCTTACGCCCGTCATTTTAGCAAGCTCACCTATTTTCATAGCAATCTCCCCGGGGTTCATGAGAATTGTTCTACACCAGTATAAACCCTGACATCAATGTAAGAGTCAACAAAAAAAATCCAACCGTAGTTATCCCACAGTTGGACTCATTTATAATCTTACAACAAGTATATCCGCCGCTTATATTCTACAATAATCCTGCTGCCCAAAGCCCACCTCTACGAATCATTTCGCGGAATGGTTCTACTGAGAATGATGGTAAATGATGCCCTGGCATTAAATAAACAACCCGACCCAAGCCAAATTCGTGACACCAAGCCGCTTGGCGCATAGCTCCCTCATGAGAATATTCAGCGAGCACCGTTGTTTCGAAATAAGGATGCATCTCAAAATAATACGGCTCATCCTCAATTACAAATTCTTCAATTCCCTGCATAATGGGATGCTCTCGTGCGGGTATGGACATCTGCAGCGAAGTATACTCTGGATGATGGGTGAAATGTGCGCCCAGCATAGCGCCAAGCTCCTGATTGCGCTGTAAGGAAATTCCGTTATGTACCACTAGTAGTCCGCCCCCGCCAGCCACATAAGATAGCAAAGCACCACTTTGATCCGCGGGGATTTTGTCATCAGAAAATTCAGTGTAGGAGATTACCAGCTTATAGTCAGACAACGTTTCTTTATTGAGAAGTGCATAATCCTCTGAAGAGAAAACCTGTAAGTCATTCGCAAGGATTTGTTCGATCTCCCGGTCCACGCCAGCAAAGGGGTGATATTTAACCTCCGAGTAGCTTCCGAGTGCGAGTGCTTTTAGTGTAGACATGTTATCAGCGCCTTTCTTCTTATCTATTTTGAAATATCCGTTCTACCACGGCCATGAGCTGCCATCCGTATCCAGATAGGCCGGTTCCTCGCCCATATATTTTTTATAATCCAGAACAAGGTCGATAATCTGCTCCGCGGACTGTTCAGGAGTCATTTCCGCTTGCTCATCCTTCTTACCATGCATATAAGTCTGCAGCCAGCCAGGATGGAACACCATTACTTGACCGCCAAGCGTTTTCAGATGATTATGCATCAAGGAGGACTGCATATTCAGTGCTGCCTTCGACATACAATAGCCATACATGTTGATACGCTTATTTCGGGCAATACTGCCTGCCTCCGATGAAATATTGACGATTAATTTATCCTCACTTTGTAGTAATAGTCCCATCAGTGCATTGCTGACTCTTAACGCGCCAAGTGTATTTACATTATATATTTCTGCCATGCCTTCATCATCCAGCTCCACCAGCACAGTAGCATTATCAGCAGAACGAATAATACCTGCATTATTAATAATCATATCGACATATCCAGTTTTACTGGCTATTACTCTTGCAGCCTGCTTCACACTATCTTTATTGCTGATATCTAGGGGGATAAGCTCCAACTGTTCAGGATATTTCTCTTTAAGCGCTTTCAAATCTTCCGATTCTTTTAAAAACTGTCCTGCAAATACTGAGAACTGTTTGGCCAGCAATGAACGTACAAGCGACAGTCCAAGCCCCCGATCAGCTCCAGTTACACATGCAACTCTCTTCATTCTTCTGAACACTCCTATCTCGTAGCGATATGGTTAGGCATGTTGCTTCTTTTCACCTTAGCATGCTGTACTCTTTTTTTCAACGCGATTGGTTTCAGGTATATCGCCTCTTGTGCAAGCCTTTCAGAATCCTTTTTGTTTTAATTTTGATATATGTTACAATCATGATTACAGGTTGTTAACAACACAATTGTTAGCAAAATAACGATCCCAGGAGGGTGATATCTATGTCTATTCAACAACTCCATACGCTGGAGGATCTTGAGCAATATGTAGCTAAGCCTGGCAAGAAGCTGCTGTTCAAACACAGCACGACCTGCCCGATTAGTGCTAAAGCTAATGAAGAGTTTCAGGCTTATCTGAAGGATGCGGATACTGCCGCTGCAGTGGTCTTAGTCATCGAGGATCGTCCCGTTTCCAATCAAATTGCTGAGGATTTTGGCATCAAACATGAATCTCCACAACTCTTCCTGCTTGAGGACAATGAGGTTCGCTGGAACACTTCCCACTGGAAAATTACAAGAGATGCTATCAAAGAGGCTGTGAACCAATGAGTGAGCCAGTGATTGTCTATTCAACCGCAGGGTGCAGTGACTGTAATTTGGTTAAAAATTATCTTACGGAGCAGGGTGTCCCTTTTGAAGTAAGAGATGTTATGACCAGCACAGTCTATCAAGAGGAAGTTGAGAAGCTTGGATTCATGGGTGTTCCTGTCACTGTAGCAGGGGATCAAGCGATCAAGGGATTTAATCTTCCTGCGCTCAAAGCACTCATCGAAGCTGCCCAATAATTAAGGCTGCCCAATAATTAAGCCATTAAACTATTCAGTACATGATGTAATTCATAGCTGCAAAAAAGGGTATCCTCATAGCCAATCGGCTTGAAGGTACCCTTTTTCAAAATATAAGAATCTATAATTTTCACGCTATACATTATCCTTATATTTCTCGCATAAACGCTTACCGTCCTTTAGGGACGCCGAAGGCGTTTTTACTTGTTAGTCATAGTCTATGCTTCCTCACGTATGAGATCTGCCACGACCAGCACATCCACGTTTCTGGCAGAACGCAGAATCTGCTTGGTAACATCGCCGCGAATACTTTTTCGCAGCCATGAGCGTTGTGATTGACCAATAATAATCTGAGTACTCTGCAAAGCTTGAGATCTTTCAAGCAGCAAGGACGCCACTCGTGCAGGAAGTACGTTAGGAATCATCTTGAACGTTCCACCCAGTCGTTCCGTCAATTCCTTTAAATCATTTATACGTTTATCATATACGGGTCCATTTTGTTTAAATTCCTGCACATACGTAACATACCAGCAAGCTTTTAGACGATATGCAATCCGAAAACCACGCCGAATTAAACGCTCCGCATGATCCCCCAAGGTGATACACACATATATTACTTCCTGACGCCGCCAAGGTCCCCGTAACGAACCAACACGTTCCCAAGATTCTAGCCTTTCATCAACATCATCAGCAATTTCCCGCAACGCCAGCTCCCGTAGGGCGATCAAATTCCCGATTTTGAAAAAAGCCCCCAGCGCCTGATCCACCTTGGCCATGGCATATATTTTTCCGTCCTTCATTCGCTCTTGAAGCGTCTTGGGTGATACATCGATAAGCTCTACCTCATTTGCCCGCTGTAGAATGCTGTCCGGAAAAGTCTCCCTTACTCTAACTCCTGTAATTTGCTCTACGGCGTCATTCAGACTTTCTAAATGCTGCACATTCACGGTAGAAATCACAGATATTCCCGCATCCAGCAGCTCCATAACATCCATATACCGCTTCTTATGTTTGCTGCCTGGCATATTGGTATGAGCGAGTTCGTCCACTAGCACGACTTCTGGATTACGCTTAATAATTGCTGCCGTATCCATCTCCTCAAGGATAGTCCCGCGGTACTCCATACGTAGACGCGGAAGGGTCTCCAAATCGCCTATTTGTTCAAGGGTTTCTTTGCGGCCATGTGTCTCCAGGAGCCCTATCACGACATCGATCCCTCTCTTTAAGAGATCGTTCCCTTCACGCAGCATCTTGTAAGTCTTGCCCACACCGGGAGCAGCCCCAATATATACCTTAAAGGTTCCTCCGCGAATCGCATCGATTTTATCCTTTACTTCCTGACTGCTTAACCTGTGATAGGCATCCGCTTTCCGTTCATTACGACTCTGCCGGGTTGGAAGTACACGTTCTCCTTCGCGATCTGCGCGATCCGCTACGAAGAACACATCCACACCTCGGATTTGCTTCAGTAACGAATTAGCGATTGAGCCTTTCCATAATTCCTGCCAAGCGGTCTGCTTGGAATGTCCCATAACGATCCGGGTAATATTATGTTCGATCGCGTATTTTACCAACAGATGTGGGATCTCCCGCTTCGAGCGAAAGGTGATCTCCTCCATAGAGGCACCAATCTTCTCGGTCAGCTTCCAGAGGGAACGCTTAAATGTAGCTGCTTCCTTAGAAAGGGTGAGACCCTGCTTCCAGAATGACACTACTGAAAGATCCCCATTTAACCGCTTGGCAATCTGCTGTCCACGTCGGATGTGGATCGAGCCATTCCAATAATACTGCGCAGATACCAACACTTTTTCTGCGATCCCCGAAGCTCCCTGCAGCCCTTGTTCTTCCCGGTGTTTCTCCAGCGAGTCATTAACATCCTCAGCGACCATCCGAAGTGCCAGCTCCCGCAGCTTGCTTAAATTACCCTTATTAAAAAGCGATCTCTGCTGGCGTTTACCTAAATGTCCATCGGACAAGCGCTGAAGTATCTTTTCTGGAGTCACATCAATTAGAACGATATCATCGGCAAGGGTAAGCACCTCAGCGGGAAGAGAATGCTCTACCTCAATCCCGGTCCATTTCCGTGCCAGATCCGCAGCACCTTCTAGTTCGTATACATTTACAGTTGTGATGACACTAATCCCATTGCTCAATAAGTATTTGATATCGTCCAGTCTTCCAGATCTCTCCGCACCCTCGCGATTCTGGTGGGCCAAGCCATCGGTTAGCACAACTTCTGGATTACGTGCCACAATAGCTTCTACATCAAGATCCTTCTTCTCTATATCTTTCTGAAACCAATGAATACTTGGTATCCGTTCCAAATCGCCCAGCTGATCCTTAGTTTCTGGACTCTGATTCGTCGAAACCGCACAGATCACAACATCAATTCCCTGTGCTTTTAGCGCCTGGCCCTCACGCAGCATCTGATACGTTTTGCCCGACCCACTGACCGGACCGATATAGATCTTCAGACGTCCCCGATGCAGCTCATAGATAGAGAGCAGCAGCTCCTCCGGCGTCTTCCTCCGGTATGTTCCCATCAAGACCACTCCTTAATAACCCCGATCATGCATGTACCCTTCTGTTCCAAGAAGAAACGACATTGTCGTCCTTCAAAGATGACAGCCGTTTCTCGTAGAAATATAAGAAAGTATAATGTGAAACTTATACTTTCTTATATTTTAGAAAGCAAGATATCCCTGCCCGATTCTAGAGATCTGGCAGGGACATTTACTATATTTATTTGTTCGCTAGTTTCACTAGATCCATGTTCAGCTTCAACACATTGACCCGTTCTTCACCAAACAACCCTAAGTCACGACCCTCGGTATGCTTATTTACGAGCTCTTCCAGCTGTTTCGCAGGAATACCGGTTAAATTGCTAATCCGAGGAATCTGCACCATAGCTGAAGCTGGTGTGATATGCGGATCAAGCCCCGAACCCGAGTTGGTGACCAAATCAACTGGCAATTTGTTCACGGGCACATCCGGATTATCGAGCTTCCACTGCGTAATGAAATCCTTTGTCCGCTGCAGCATATCCGGATTGGATGGAGCGTAGTTATTGGACCCTGAGGCTTCTGCTTTATACTCAATACTAGACACACGACCATGAAATAGTGCTGGGTTCGTAAAGTTCTGCCCAATGAGTTCCGAGCCTACAACTACTCCAGCATCATTCTTAAGCAAGCTGCCGTTCGCTTGCGACGGCATTAGAACCTGGGCAAGCGCTGTAGTTGTCAGAGGATAGATCACTCCGCAGAGAACAATAAATACTAAACTTAGTCGCACAATAATAAAGAAATAAGCACCTTTCGATGATGATAACTGCTCTTCAGTGTCCTCCATGGCGTTTCCGTTATTCACGATGCTCTCACCCTTTCAATGATTAGTCAACACGTCGTTAAATCCATACACTTACGATCATATCAATGAGCTTGATGCCAGCAAATGGAACAACCACTCCGCCTAGCCCATAGATAAATATATTACGTCCAAGCAGCTTCGTAGAGCTCATAGCTTTATACGACACACCCTTCATAGCCAGTGGGATGAGCAGCGGAATAATAATCGCATTAAATATTAAGGCGGATATTATAGCCGAGCTTGGCGAGCCTAGTCCCATTACATTCAGGGCTTCCATTTCAGGAATGGCGAGCATGAACATCGCCGGAATAATAGCGAAATACTTCGCGATATCATTCGCGATACTAAAGGTTGTTAACGCACCCCGCGTCATCAGCAGCTGTTTACCAATCGCTACGACCTCTATAATCTTCGAAGGGTCGGAGTCCAAATCGACCATATTTGCTGCTTCCTTAGCAGCTGTAGTGCCGCTATTCATGGCTAAGCCCACATCAGCTTGTGCAAGGGCAGGGGCATCATTTGTACCATCCCCGGTCATCGCAACCAGCTTGCCCTCGTTCTGTTCGCGGCGAATGACTGCTATTTTATCCTCAGGTGTACTTTCAGCGATGAAATCATCTACCCCCGCTTCACGGGCAATCGTAGCTGCGGTCAGCGGATTGTCACCCGTACACATGATGGTCTTGATCCCCATTTTCCGCAGCTCATCAAACCGCTCTTTCATGCCTGGCTTAACGGTATCCTTCAAGTAAATAAGTCCATAGATTCGATTGTCTACCGCAACCGCTAACGGGGTCCCCCCCATCCGGGCGATGGCATCAGAATTACTGTCGAGGTTCGCGGGAATGACACCGCCTTTCGACTGTACCCATTTCTTCACGGAGTCTACCGCACCTTTGCGTACGCAGCGTCCATCTTGCAGGTCAATACCACTCATCCGAGTTTCGGCCTTAAACTCTACGAATTCGCCACCTTCAGCAAGCTTGCTGTCATAGCTGCGTTCCAGCTTTTTGGCCAGCTCAATTACAGAACGTCCCTCAGGCGTCTCATCCTTTAGGGAACTGATGGCCGCCCATGCCGTAAGCTCCGCTTCGGATTCATTTCCGACTGGTACAAATTCACTCGCCATCCGGTTCCCAAAGGTAATCGTACCGGTCTTATCTAGGATCATCGTATTAATATCGCCAGCAGCCTCAACGGCCTTACCAGACATCGCGAGTACATTAAACTGGGTCACCCGGTCCATACCCGCTATTCCGATTGCGGATAGCAGTCCCCCGATAGTTGTCGGGATCAGACAGACCAACAAGGCGATCATAACCGGAATATCAAGATCAACACCTAGATAAGTTGCAATCGGCCGCAAGGTCACTACTACAATCAAGAAAATCAGCGTCAGACTGATCAAAAGCGTATTTAGCGCAATTTCATTCGGTGTCTTCTGACGTTTCGCCCCTTCAACAAGAGAGATCATTCGATCTAGAAACGACTCACCAGGATCACTTGTAATTCTGACTTTAATCTCATCACTGACGACCCGTGTACCGCCTGTAACGGAGCCAAAGTCCCCACCAGCCTCCTTGATTACAGGTGCAGATTCACCTGTAATCGCTGATTCATCTACGGAAGCCAGCCCTTCAATCACCTCACCGTCACCAGGGATGAGTTCTCCCTGACTGACAATGACGATATCTCCTTTACGCAGCTCGGAGGAAGAGACTGTCTTCACCGCTCCTCCAACCAGTTTGTTAGCTGTGATATCTTGTTTTGTTTTCTTGAGCGAATCGGCTTGGGCTTTCCCCCGGCCTTCTGCCAGTGCTTCAGCGAAGTTCGCAAACAGCACTGTAAACAGCAGAATGAACAACACTGTGATATTGAAGCCTATCGATTGCTCTGCATTAAAATATCCAGGAGCCAGCACCATGAGGAGGACAATGATCGTACCGACCTCTACCACGAACATGACGGGATTTTTGATTAGCGTTACTGGGTTAAGCTTTATAAAACTATCCTTTACAGCGCTAAGGAGTATGGGTCCCGTCAGCAGCTTTTTTCTTTTTACAGTACTCATCTTATTCTCCCTCTTCCTACCGTAAGGTTAGATATTCTGCAATGGGGCCGAGTACAATGACCGGCAGGAACGTCAACGCACCGATAATCACTACTGTACCAATCAGAATTCCCGTAAACAGTCCATTGTCTGTGCGGAACGTGCCAATCGTCTCAGGAACCGGCTTCTTCTTAAGCAGAGAACCTGCTACCGCCAGCATTGCAATGATAGAGACATAACGACCTAGCAGCATGACAATCCCGGTTGTGACATTCCAAAAAGTTGTATTGTCTGCAAGCCCTTCAAATCCTGAACCATTGTTCGCGGCAGAAGAGACATATTCATATAACACTTGGCTGAGTCCATGGAATCCAGTGTTCGTAATCGCCCCTTGCCCCAAATCGGTCAGGAACGCAGCTGCGGTTGGCACAAGGATAATGAACGGATGCACAAGGATCGCTATGGCAATCAGCTTCATCTCCTTGGCCTCTATTTTCCGTCCGAGGAACTCCGGTGTCCTGCCGACCATGAGACCGCACAGGAAGACACCCAGAATCGCATACATCAGCATATTGATCAGTCCGACACCTTTACCACCGAAGACATTGTTGAGCATCATCAGTGCAAGAGGCGTAATGCCTCCCAGCGGCGTCAGCGTATCATGCATATTGTTAACACTACCTGTCGTAGCTGCGGTTGTTACTGAAGTAAACAAGGAAGACTGCGGTATGCCGAAGCGCACCTCTTTACCTTCCATACTACCTTGTGAAGATTCTATTCCTAGTGCATTGATCGCCGGATTGCCTTTCGATTCAGCATAGAAGTTTAGGCTTAATAGCAGAACAAACAAGGTCATCATTGCGGTAAAAATTACCCAGCCCTGACGCTTGTTCTTGGCAAACAATCCGTACATATAAGGGAGCGAAGCTGGCAGCATCCACATAGAGAGAATCTCTAGCACGTTCGTAAGTGGATTAGGGTTCTCAAAAGGATGCGATGAATTGGCTCCGAAGAAGCCGCCACCATTGGTGCCCAAATGCTTGATCGATTCCAGAGAAGCTACTGGACCGATAGCAATTTGTTGCGTTTGCCCCTCTAGTGTAGTGACTTCAAGCGATGGTTTGAGTGTTTGCGGCACATGTAGTCCTACCAGTACCAATGAAACCAGCAGAGCTAGAGGAATGAATACACGAATATGTGCTTTAACGAAATCCTCGAAGAAGTTCCCGACTGATTTCCGTCCTGTGATCCCTCTGACAAAGGCAACCGCAACAGAAAATCCGCTCGCTGCAGACGTGAACATCATCATCGTGATGACAGCCATTTGTGAAAAATACGAAAGTCCCGTCTCCCCGCTGTAATGCTGCAGGTTTGTATTAGTCATAAAACTAATCACCGTATTGAACGAAAGCGTCTGTTCCATATCCGCAATTCCATTCGGATTTAGCGGTAAACCCCGCTGCAATCGAAGAAAGATATAGCTGAAAGTAACCAGTACGATATTCGTTAAAACAAAGCTGAGCGCATACTTCTTCCAGGACATACCGTCACGTTTTTTCAGGCCGATCAGCTTAAAAATTCCTTTTTCCATACCTCCAAACCATCGATCCGTACGGTTCGGTTCATTAGAAAACACATAATATAAATACGTGCCCATCGGCTTAACCAGCAAGATGAGAATTACGATTACAGTAACAATTTGCAAAATGCCCATGAATGCCCCTCCTTAAAATTTCTCCGGATGAATCAATGCATAAACCAGATATATAAACAGCAGTAGGGTAACAGCGATTACTAGAATCACAGCTTATCCCTCCCCGTATCCTCAACTACACCTGCACACCAGCGCATAAATCCATAAAACAACCCGTAAATTACAGCTAACGAAGCCACCATATACAGATCCATCATATCTTCCGCACTCCTTCTTTTATCCTTAATGAGGTGATCTATCTACCAGAAAATCAGCATCACCGCTGTGGGAATAGATTACATAACTCGCGCCAAGTCTTTTATAGACCAATCTAGGATTTATTGAGCTTGTAATTACAAAAATCGGCTGTGTCGTCCAGGTACGGCACATCTGAATGTAACGGCAGCATAACGTAAAGCTGCTCTCGAACAGATATACCCGGCCTACCGGAAACGGCGGGCGAAACCAAGTATTCTGATGGCGGGTATCAACTAGAATAACTTGTTCAATCCCCATCTCTTCGAGTAGGGCCTTCTCAGGCAAGTTGTTGGTCAATCCGGCCATCTTAATGCCTCTGAATTTTAGAAGCTTAATAAAATGTTCGCCTGCCTTCGTTGGCGCACATACCAGTACATATTCATTCTGATCTGTCATCTCTTATTCTCCTCAAATGCTTTGCTTGTAAGATCAGAGCTTGATCACCCTGGTCTTGAAAGAAAAGCTACCGCTAATGATGAATATAACGACCTCTTCGTGAGGTTTTCCATAAATGCTTTGCTTAAAAAAGCACAGCAAAAAGCCACAAAGGATTCTCCTCTGTGGCTCGCTAGCGGTCACATTGCACTCATCCTCTCTCCATACGCTTACGAGGTTAGCTGTCGGATTCGGGCGGTGAGAGTCGCCCTACCTGTATAGATGCGAGCTCACTGGCATCTTCTACAGGATTCACCCCATAACCGGCTTCCGACTCTCACATCGTCTGCCGATTGTTGGTTCCCCCGCTTTCCTTATCGGAAATTAAGCGGATCAAATATTCGATTGTTGTTGAAACAGGAGTAATCATACCCTTATGCAGGAAGTATTGTAAAACCTGATTGATGCCAAAATAATGCAAATTAAAAACTATTTTCGCATTGGATAGCGCTTACTTGATATCCAATCTCTCTATATCTCTTGTTTACTCGAGTTTCAATCCATTAGCGAAAAACGGTCATACCATGTGATTTTATTCACCACAATTAGTGAAATCACCAAAAATCGCCTTTATAAGAAAGGGAACAAGAAAGCGAGATTAAGCGAGGAAGCAGCCCGATAACTCGCAATAAATACCTATTTGGTTCCCTTTTTCGTCGTAGTAGGCAGGATTTGGTTTAAATTGCGCTCAAAAGAACACTTTCTGTTTTTACAGAAACACCTTGAAAAGAGTATGATTCGGGTTGAATCTATTTCACAAAATACATTCAACGCTGAGTTCCTGCATTTGCAGGGAACGGGGGAACCATCAGGCCACATGGCCTACTTGGGGTGAATCCGAAGGAGACTGTTCAAGTCTCACATAGGTAGGGCGACTCTCACCGTCCGAATCCGACAGCTAACCTCGTAAGCGTAAAGAGAGAGACCCTTGATCCGCCACGCTTTGGCACAGGTGTGTGTATACCTGTATTCCAAAACCGCAGCAGAGGTCCTCCTCTTGCTGCGGTTTTTGCGTTACCTGAATCTATAGGGTGATAGCATGCTGGACGGGGTGAAAGGAATGAAACACTATTATTGGGGAACTCAGCAAGGGCTACTTGAGCCGATAAGTCTAAATTATGTTTGCTTTGGAGCGTTGTGGTTCGAAGAGGATCATCACAGAACTATTATCGGCTATGCTTTTGGTCAGAAGCAGATTGAATCACTTCGTCATTTCAGCAGCCCATCTACCTGTGAATACTGTATGGACCGAACAGTTATATACGAAATATATAAAAATATCCGAGAAAAGCAACAGCTGCAGGATTGGTCAGCACACCAACGTTTTCCGTGGCTCACCGCTTTTAAGGAACCGTGGAAAGACGTTGCAGTCGGTTGGTACGTAATGAGATCCCGCAACACCTTTCCCTTACATTTATCCGTTATACGCAAACAGAAATTCCGACTATGGCTGGAGCATGCCGCAGTCTGTGAGAATGAAGCTGAAATGCTCGCCTGTATAGAGAAGGCTAACGTCATTCACCATGTAAATCTTAAGCTTTTGGAAACCTAAGGAGGAGAAATCTGTCATGGACCAGCGAAGACTATCTCGCATAGAAGTATTCGTCTTTGATTCACCAGAGCCTATTCACTATGGAATGGAGGCTGATCAAGACAGCCGTTATGGCATCCTGAAACTTACCTGTAAAGGAGGTAGCAGCTGGGGGGCATGTCTTATCTCTGCCAATACCAAAACTTTCGACCTTATTAAATGGAGTTCTTTTCTCAGAATGATATACCATTGCCGGCTAGAGGAAGCGATAGATAAAGTACGTACCCATGGTTCAGAGTGGGATCAGACTCAGTTTGAGCTAGTGCAAGGTGCTTTACAGGATTTAAAAGCCAAGTTGCAGGGTAAATCCTTGGCAGGGCACATTGAGCAAGGTCGTCTGTACAGAGCTGTCGCTGGTGGGAGAGATTCCAAAGGAGGGCGGCTATATTATAAACCATCCAGTGTAGCGCTTCAAAAACATAGTTATCCAGAACCTGATACCGCCGAGCTTATCAACAAATCCATTTCTTACTTTTCTTTATTATAAGTTCATCCCATAACCCATTCTGAAAGGATCGTGTTTATCATGCCTGACCCCTTACCTTCCGAATCACCCCGTAGAACTATATTTGCAGAGTGTGTTCAAAAGTGTACGAATGATATCTATACGCTCAGTTCCATGTTGTTACAACAATCAGTAGAAGCCGAGAAGGTTACTATCCGTACTTTTAAAGAGCTTCATAAAATATTCCGTCAAAAAAGCTTCGACAGCCAGCTATTCTCTATCGAAGCTTACCGCTCTTGTATCCGACAATGCGCCGATTATTACGCACGCCGGTCTCTTCTGTCTGCCAAGACATTGCCTTGGGAGGAACAGCTTATAAAAACGATGTGGTATGGCCTAAAGCTATCTTTACCTCAAATAAGCATCATTCTGCAAAAGAGTGTTCCTGTCCTAAAAGCACAGCTTAGGCGTGTGCGGGAGCAACTGACTGCTCAAGAGGATTTGCTGCCTAGTGGTAATCTATCCGTTGTCTAACTCCCTCAACTATCTTCCAAATAACTTTTACGATACATACACAAAAAATAAAAAAGCCACGGCATCTGCCGCGGCTTCCTTTCCCTATTTCCCTACTATTACGCTTTACTCTTACGAGCCTTTCCGTACATCCACAATCCCGCAATCATCCCCACCATGGCAATCCCAGTCAATACACCCTGAGTGAAATCCATTAAAGTGGACCCATTGGTCGAGAGCATTCTACTAACCGTAGCCAGAGATACCGAACTCATTAAAAGCATCATATTGTATTGTTCACTTTTAGTCATGATTACCACTCCTTAAAAGTTTATATGAAGCCACTTAGATCTTGTAAGCCTTCATCGCTTTTCTGATCTCTTTAATACTTGGACGTTTGCCGTACATCAATACGCCTGTGCGATAGATCTTGGCAGCCAACCATCCAAAGATGAACGTGGTAACAAGCAGGATGGCTAATGATACAATAACTTGCCAGATCGCTACTTCACCAACACCAATCCGGAGCAGCATGGTCAATGGAGAGGTGAACGGCACATAACTCGCTACCTTAACCAGCAGAGTGTCCGCATTGGAGATACTGAACAGTGGAACATAGAATGCTACGAAGCCTAACATCATAATCGGCATAACCGCTTGACCAAGATCCTCTGTACGGCTGACAATTGAACCTACAGCTGCATACATCAAGGCATAGAGGAAATAACCTAGTACATAAAGAACAATTCCATAAAGCAACAAGTTAATATTAAGCTGGCCTAAATCCAGGTCTAAATCTTTCAAAATCGTTGCATTATGCGGAAGCTTAAGATTGACAACTACCGCTGCGATAATGACGCCAATTTGTAATAATCCTACTAAGAAGACACCGATAACTTTACCGAACATTTGCGCTAAAGGTGAGGCACTTGTAATCAGAATCTCCATGATCCGTGAGCTCTTCTCTGAAGTAATCTCAGCTGCGATCATATTACCGGTCATCATGATAGACATGAAGAACAGCATAAGCATGGCGTATACAATGACGTAATTAATAGGTGGAGCGGATTCCTGCGACGCATCCTTATCTCCCGCAGTCCCATCAGGGTTGAGCTGCTGAGTAGCTATCTGTACCGGTGTTGACATAGCAGCAATCTGCTCCTGCGTCAGCTTGTCGCCAACGACGAACTGGGTGTTGACCTGCTGAAGGGCATTTTGGAGATAGATTTGTACATCGCCCTTCAATTCACCATTCTCACTATGATAAGTAACGGGTGGAAGTCCTTCACCAGTCGGTTCTGCAAAAGTAACATACCCTTCTACAGTCCCTTCATCTAAAGCTTTCTTTAGCCCCGCATCGTCGGCAGAAGTATATTGCACAACTTTTGCCTGCGGCATTCCTTCAGGTGAAGTATAAGCCTTCAACAACTCTGCAGCCTGATTTCCATCTTCCGCGATCACAGCAATTTGAGTCTCTGCGTTTGTTGTAGAATCTCCCTTAAACTGATCGATGATGTACGGAAGATTCATCCCAATGCTGAGCAGCAACACTAGAATTAACGTAGTAATCATGAATGATTTCGTTCTTACTTTATTTTTAAAGGTAAAGCCAATAATTGTCCCCATCTTATTCATGAGATTCACCCACCGCTCTGATAAAGATTTGATTTAACGTTGGTTCCTTAATTTCAAAATGCTCCACTTCACCCTGCGCCATCGCCTGCTGTAAGATACGTTGTGCTGCGCCGATCTCACTGATTGACAACAGATAACCTCGCTCCTGTCGCTGTACTGCTGTTACACCTGCAATTGATTCTAGACCGGTCACTTCGTTATCCGTACGCAACAATACTTGTTCACGAGGATATCCACTCTTAATCGTACGAATATCGCCCTGCACGACAGTATTGGAACGATCCAAAATCGTAATATTACGGCAAAGCTCTTCAACATGCTCCATCCGGTGAGTAGAGAATAAGATACTCGTTCCTTGATCACGCAATTCTTTTACCGTATCTTTCAGTAGTTCCACGTTAACAGGGTCCAAGCCACTGAAGGCTTCATCAAGGATGAGAATTTGCGGCTTATGAACGACTGCGGCGATAAAGCCCATTTTCTGCTGATTCCCTTTGGAGAGCTCTTCAATCTTCTTATTGTAGTAATCCGGAACCTCAAACCGATCGAGCCAGTAGCGAAGGCTCTTATCTGCATCACTAGCCGACATCCCGCGCAGACGTGCCAAGTAGACGATTTGATCGCTTACCTTTACCTTTGGATATAATCCTCTTTCTTCGGGCAGATAGCCCATGATTTGCTGAAGTTCGCTGTTATACGACTTTCCATTATACAAAATATTCCCGCCATCAGGGTAAATTAGGCCAAGCACCATGCGCATTGTGGTTGTTTTCCCTGCACCATTTGCCCCCAGTAATCCGTAAATTTCCCCCTTGCCTACCGTTAGGTTAATTCCGTTTACAGCGGTTTTTTCTCCATATTGCTTCATTACACTTTCCAGCTTTAAGGCTTCCATTTCTCTAGTCCCCTCTCTTGTGATCAATCAGGATAGGACGGTGTCCCTGTGTCCATAAACCCAATATTTCGTCCAATTCTAAACTGCGACTCTTGATAACCTTTACGCCCAAGTCCTGAATGCGTTTCTCGTTCTTAGAAAATTGTTCTATGATAAAAGAAGCTACACCCGGTGTATCCATGGTAAAGTTTATACCTCCCGGTAATTCCGCTGATAACTCAGCAAGCTCCTCTTCACCTGCAACCTGTACCCATACCTCGGTCCAAGTACCGAATAAACTGTCTTTCTCGGCCATACCCAGCAGTTCACCTCTATGCATAAGCATGATATAATCTGCCAACCGCCGCACCTCTTCCACAATGTGTGTAGAGATGATGATCGTAGCGTTGTTCTCATCCATATATTTAAGCAGCGTCTCGATCATAATCTTCCAGGCAAAGGGATCAAGACCTGATGAAGGTTCATCCAGTAGCAGCAGACTTGGGCGTGACGCAAGTGCTGCGGCAATTTCGAATTTCCGACGCTCACCCTTAGACATCTTAGAAAGCCTCATATGATATGGAACCTCAAAGCGATCCATTAGATCCTGAAAATACGACTCATCCCAGTTCGGATACCAATGCTGTCGAAATTGAGCGGCCTCTTCTGCATTCCAGTGGTTCTCCTCAGTAATCGACGTCTCAGGAACATAGGCAATGGTCTGCCGCAGCTCCAGAGGCAACCCGCTATCATACTTGTTCTCAAACCAATATATCTCGCCTTCCTCTGGATTGGTCAACTGCATCAGTAGATTCAGTAGCGTGCTTTTGCCAGATCCATTCTGACCTACCAGGGCTGTAATATATCCTCTTGGCAGATTCATGGTCAGCGGTCCTATCGTCTTGTTTCGCCGCTGTTTAAGTACATTCCGCAATTCTATAGCCATCTGTACCATATGAATATGCGCCCCCCTTTCATTCCTTTGCTCTATACTTGCGTTCTACAATCTCCATAAAAATCTGCTCAAGTTCATCCTTGCTGCAATGTACCGATCGGCCGATATCCACAGCACTTTCAAGTGCTTTGCCTACCGTGTCTCGTTTGTATTCTTCCATTGCTCCGTCGCCTATGTGGGATACAAAGGTACCTGTTCCTTGTCTCGTTCGCAGCAAACCTTCGTTCTCCAGATCCTGATATACGCGCCGCACTGTAATTACACTGCATTTCAGATCTCCTGCAAACTCACGAATCGAGGGCAGTAGCGTACCTTCTGTAATGACTCCGCTAATGATTAATGATCTAAGCTGAGTCTCTATCTGATGATAGAGGGGCTCTGCACTATTTTCGTTGATTTGTACCGGTATCCACATTATTTACACCTCGCCTTCCACTCTAGCGTGCTAGAGCGCAGTCCTTGCCATTCCGATTTTTTATACGAGATTGCGACTCTTCAGTCGATGTATAGTCCATTTAGAGAATAACTGCACAGATATTGTCCCCAGCAGAAGTGATCCCCACATGATCGGAGATAACAGCCCCCACTCCTTGGAATAGGAGATACTGTATAAAAACAAATTACCTCCCCCAAGTGTAACTAGGAATGATATTCCCCACGATAACACTACGATAAGCAATGTTAGCCATAGATAAGCTTTGCCGCTAAAAAGATACTCAATAAAAATATATAGACCTGAGACCATGAATCCGAAGCCGAGCCATGTAATGGCAAAAGCTATATACGAGGGAACCGCCAGCTCTGTCCGGAAATTTTCCCCTAACAAGTAAACAATACCGAAGAATAACGTACCATTTAGAATAAAGGAGCAAACTCCCTGAAGTTTTCTCCGCGATAATATTACTGCAGCTGGAATTGGTAAGGTTCTTAAGTAAACCAACATTTTTGTGTAAGAGTCTTCACTCCAATATTTCATGGAACGGCGAGAGAATGTTAATCCCAATAAGGGTATGAAGGAGAGAAATAAGAAATCCGTTATCATCGTCCGATCCTGCTCACCTAGTACGTCATTTGCTACCAGGCTAGTCATTCCACCAAGATAACACATAAAAATAACTGTTATTACGAGGGTCCCAAATATCTTTAATTTGTCTCCGCGAAAATCAGAGCGCAACATAAACCATGAATCTTTTAATGTTCTCATTAAAACTAACCTCGCTTTACAATGTCTTCAGCGTCTAGCAGAAGCAGGTGTTCATATCCCTGTGCTTACTGTATATATCTATATACACAGTATATGACCTTAATTTACCATTGTCAATCCTGTAAATGGAAAACATTCAAGTTGATTAGGAGGTATGCGCTCCCCGTCCCTTTGGAGAAGGGTTTGCACGTATGAGAAACTGATCATTATTGGGATTAACTAATCAGAGGATTAAACATTACTTATGGAGAGGCTGTATGTGAGCGAAGGACGCGGAGTGAGGTCAGCCTCATTGTTGTTTCGCCAATGGGTTGTAGGTGTAGGGCCAGTTGTTGCGGCTCGGTGGGGTGACTGAAGGGCGGGAGCGACGCCTCTGTGGGTGTGACCACTAATGGATGCGACTCCTGGGGTGTGCGGATACTACTGGGTGGTGTGAACGCTCAATCGATGAGAGGGCTCGGCGGGTGCACTGCTGAGTGGATGTGACCGCTCGGCGAGTGTAACTGCTAGTAGAAGAAACAATTAGGGAAAATCTCCCTCTAATTACTTGGATTTAGCCTGAAATCATCGTTTTTAGGGAATTCCTCCCTATAAATTCAGCCATTTCTGCGTTTTAGAGCTTAAACGGTTAAAATACAGGGGGAAATTCCCTAATTATCGTTTTCCGAGCCCAAAACTCATCTTTTTCAGGGAGGTTTTCCCTAAAAATAAGTAAATAGAATGCTTCACATCACGCCACTGTTCATATCACGAGTGATTTCACAGTTCAATTTTACAACTTCAGCACTCCCCCAACTCCATAAACTAAAATAAGCCCGTTATCCATCATCCCTATTTAGGAACGAACAGATGCACAGGCTTATTTCATTACTATTCACACAAATTCATGTAAGATTCGCACGCATATTCACATGCTCTTTTCACACGCCAATCACAAGCTCTATTCACGCAACTATCTTACGCGCCCAAAATAACTTCCCACACCGGCTTGGTGTGTCCACCTGGATACAGAACATAAAGCAGCACATACACCATAACGCCAGTAATCGCAGTAATGAACCAGATTATAGATGTCACTCTGCCCCACTTACGGTGCTTGGAGTACTTCGCCTTAAATCCAAGAGTTAACGTAGTAAGTCCGAATACCGCAGCTACCGTTGCCAGCACGATATGGAAGATCAGAAACACTTGATAAATCGTCTGAAGTTCATCAGGTCCGCCCCATGAGGTGTTTCCCACAAACAACGTTCTAGATACGTAAACAATAAAAAACAGGAGCGCGGCGATTGCAGCAGCAATCATCGTCTTCTTGTGCGCCTCGCGTTTGCCCTTAATGATGAGCCACCAGCCAATAGCTACGAGCACCGCACTAAGCACGATGAACGATGTGCTAATAGTTGGAAACACCGTAAAAATATCCATGATTCTCCTCCTTGGCAGTCTACCAGTTATGCACGGGTCAAGGTGCTCTCCTCGAGTGCTGAGGAAGGCGTCGATAATTCATCGCCCTCTTGTCCGTTCTCTTTTTTATACCAATGATAGAACACATAAGCAAGCATAGAGGCAAAAATAAATTCCTGAATGAACTTCATCGCGATACCTCCCACCTGCTGATCCACTTTTGGTGACAACAATGAAAAGAACGCAGGACCCCCAAAATTCTGAAGTAAGGCAGAAGGATCACCCGATATACAATAGCCCATGGCAAGTGCCCAAGTCTCCGGATCACTGTAAGTAGCATAGAGCGGTTGATCTGCAAAAATAATCAGTCCGCAAGCTGGTGTCAGCAATACCATGTTTAGAAAAATAAACCCAATCTTGCCCAGTCCACTCGCCATTCGGCGCTCCGGTAGCGGATTGATCAATGTCCACCACATTAAGGCAGCTGTTAGGAATAAAACAATATAGTAGATTCGGTGAACGGTAAAATGCAGCATCACATAATCATGGATAACAGGAATATGGTACAAGGAAAATAGTCCATTAAACAGTAGAGCAGCTACCACCGGTCGAGCTAAAAAAGACAGCCGGCGAAATGGATTTACTCTCAATATGCTGCGCCAGATAAAATCTGGAATCCCCAGCATAATCAGCGGCACCGCCACTAGGTATGACAAGGCCATACTAACCATGTGGAAGGAAAACATCATATGTCCTAATAGACTAACAGGACCACCTTGTGCCAGATAAAGCGCAAGCATTCCGCACACAAATAGTGCTCTTCGCCAGAACGGAACCGGAACTGAATCGGCATGACGTCCAGCAATCGGACCAATCCAAACGAAATAACCCGCCGTCAGCAGCAGCATGACCGCCAGAAAAAGCGGGCTCCATAGTTCTGCAAAGCTAAAATATTGTAATCCGAGCATAACCCTAACCCCTCCTAGCGCAGGATCTAGTTAAACACCAAAAAGAGGGGGCATCTCAGCCCGCCTCTTTCTTTATAGTCCGTTAATTCCACCAAACCCAATACAGCGACATAATAATACAGGTACCGGCGGTAAAAAAACCACCCAGCATGAAGATAATCGGTATTAGATGTCCTTTATCTTTCAGGTGCATCCAGAAGCCCATCTGCACAATGACCTGAATGACTGCCATCACCAGGAGTAGAATAACCGCAAAGGTGGCATTCACCCCTCCAGCCGCAACAGCGGCGAAAGCAATTAAGGTCAAGACAATGGACAGTATAAAGACAACAATATGCCTCTGTGGCCCTTCATGCCGATGACGATGCTTATACCCGTCATTCTCTGGCACATGCTGATCTGTCGTCATAGTGTCTAGCCCACCTTTCCAAGTAGGTATACAACCGTAAAGATGAAGACCCATACCACATCAATAAAATGCCAGTACATGGCTGACACATACACTTTTGGTGCAGTAACTACGGTTAATCCTTTACGCATGAGTTGCCCAATCAGGATGGCGATCCATGCAATCCCGAAAGCTACGTGCGCACCGTGGAATCCTACTAATGTATAGAATGCCGAACTAAATGCACTTGTAGTCATTCCGAAGTCTTCGTGTCTCACATATTGAGTAAACTCATAGATCTCCAGAATCAGGAAGCCAAGCCCTAAGGCTACAGTTACCAAAAGCCAGTTACGAAGCACAGCCGGACGGTTCCTATGCATCGCTTGGATAGCGAATACACTCGTCAGACTGCTTACCAAAAGAATGAATGTTGCAGCAGCTACAAGCGGCAAGTGAAACAATTCATTCGCCGATGGCCCCTCATTCGTCTGATTACGCAATGCGAGGAACGTAGCGAACAACGTACCGAACAAAACCGCTTCCCCACCTAGAAACAACCAAAAGGCAAGAACCTTGTTTCGTCCTTCGAGCGTAGCTTTTTCCGGCTCGTGAGGAAATTCTTCCTTAGAAGCTTCTGCATGTGCCGTTGTCATGTCCGCTCACTTCCTTCCAGCTCTTCAGGTTCAATATGCCATCCATGATCATCATACAGCGAACGCAACAGCATAGATCCAAACGTGATGATAAGACCGATGGCTGTAACGATATAATTATTAAACATAAAGCTCATAAAGGCGTTGCCGAAGTCATCCCGACTGAACATGAAGCCAAGTCCAGCGATGAAAATTCCAACAGACATAGTAAACGGCAATATAGTTGCAGACGGCATATGGATCGAGCCGACCGGTTCTGCCGGAGTCATGCCTTTATTTCCTGCCATCTTTTCTTTCCAGAATGCATCAATACCACGGATAAGTGGGGTTTGCTTGAAGTTATATTCTGGTGGTGGTGAAGGAATCGTCCATTCTAGTGTACGTCCATCCTCCCAAGGATCATTAGCTGCATCCGCCGGTCTTCTTGAAGTTAGATAGATGTTAACCAAGAATATAATCATGCCCACACTCATCAATCCAGCACCGATTGTACTGACTAAATTCAGCAAATCGAATTGCTGATTCGGCAAATACGTGAATACCCGACGTTGCATCCCCATGAGTCCAAGGAAATGCTGTACAAAGAATGTCAGATGGAATCCGATGATAAACGTCCAGAAGGTCCATTTGCCCAGCTTCTCACTTAGCATCCGACCAAACATCTTCGGCCACCAGTAATGCAGACCTGCAAACAGGCCAAGCACCAAGCCGCCCACAATAACGTAGTGAAAATGTGCTACAACAAAATACGTATCATGGAACTGAAAGTCAGCAGGCGCAGAAGCCAGCATGACGCCAGTGACGCCACCCATCGTAAAGGTAGGAATGAATCCTGCCGCGAACAGGTTTGGTGTCGTGAAACGTACTTGCCCGCCCCACATCGTGAACAACCAGTTAAAAATCTTGATTCCTGTCGGAACCGCAATCAACATCGTCGATACAGAGAACAACGCATTAGCTACCGGCCCAAGTCCGGTAGTGAACATATGGTGAGCCCAAACCATGAAGCCCAGGAAGGCAATCAGGATGGTAGCGAACACCATTGAGCTATACCCGAACAATCGCTTCCGTGAAAAAGTCGGGATAACCTCCGATATAATTCCGAAGGCAGGCAGAATGAGGATATATACTTCTGGATGACCAAATATCCAGAAGATATGTTGCCAGAGCACCGGATTCCCCCCAGCCCCAACCTCGAAGAAATTGGCTCCAAGTATCCGGTCGAATGTCAGCAGTACTAAACCTACTGTAACTGCTGGAAATGCAAACAAAATAATTGCGGAAGTAATAAATGTAGTCCAAGCAAACATCGGCATCCGCATGTAGGTCATTCCCGGCGCGCGCATCGTAATGATCGTGGCTAGAAAGTTAATCCCCCCGATGAGGGTACCTAATCCGGCAATTTGAAGACCAATCGTATAAAAGTCTACACCGTGTGTAGTGCTGTATGTACTCGTAGATAGTGGGGTGTAGGAGGTCCATCCGGCATCAGGAGCGCCACCCATTATCCAGCTGAGATTCAGTAGAATTCCGCCGAACAGGAAGGTCCAGAAGCCAAGTGCATTTAGAAAAGGAAAGGCTACGTCACGTGCACCGATCTGTAGCGGTATGACGGCATTCATTAAGGCGAAGATGATTGGCATGACGCCGAGGAATATCATCGTCGTACCATGCATGGTAATAAGTTCATTAAACGTTTGGGCATCCAAAAAATTATTCATCGGCTTGATGAGTTGCCAGCGAATCAGAAGTGCTTCAATTCCGCCGATACCAAAAAATAATCCTCCGGCCCATAGGTACAAAATTGCGATTTTTTTATGATCGACGGTTGTTAGCCAATCCATAAGTCCTGTATGGCGCTTCACACTGTGGCCATGCCCCAGAGGCTTGGATGAATTCAAGGTATGCGCTGCTTGAGCCAAAGTTCGTACCCCCTTTTTCGAAAGTTCCGCCCGCCTTTAGGCTAAGGCATTAGTCCAGCTTATAGTTGGCCAGATACTCAGCAATGCCATCAATCTCCGCATCACTTAGGCCTAGATCTTTGGGGTTAGGCATCAGATTGCCCGGTTTTACGGATTGTGGATCATGCAGCCATGTTTTGAGATTCTCCTCAATTGGTGCACCATCCTCCCTCGTGTCGTCGTTGAGCAGGATCCCTGCAATCGACTCCCGAGAACCAATTCCGGTCAAGTTCGGCGCATTATTAATCCCTTGATCACCTACAGCGTGGCAAGTCAGACACGCCGCTTTGAACTTCTCAGCTAAAGCAGGATCCTCTGGCAGCACAGCTACGGGTGCTTTCATCGAATCTATCCACTTCTGAAAATCTTGCTCACTAACCGATTTCACCTTAAATTCCATGAATCCATGAGACGGCCCGCATAGTTCCGCACATTTCCCACGGTAAACGCCTTCATTAGGTGCACTGAAGCTGAAGCGGTTAATCGTCCCGGCTGGGTTGGTGTCAATTTTACCGGAAAGGGAAGGGACCCAGAAGGAGTGCAGCACGTCTTTAGTCTCCAGTTCAAAAGCAATATCTTTGCCCACTGGAATAATCAGATCCTGCGCTGTAGTCACCTTGTAATCGGTATACTCAAACTCCCACCAATATTGGTGGCCGGTTACTTTAACCTTAATCGCATCCTTGTCATTGGCATGATCATCTCCTGCGGCGAACACTGCTTTCACCGTTGGAACTGCCAGTACCACTACGAGGATAAGCGGAATGACCGTCCAGAGAATCTCAAGCTTGATGCTACCCTCAACCTGCTCAGGGATTTCATTCTGACCCGGCTTTCGACGGAAACGGATCAGTACATAAGCTGCAATCGTAAAGACAATCAGCAACACGACGATCATAATACTGATCGACAGCTCCATTAATCCATAAGACATTTCCGCCTGAGGCCCCTGTGGTCTGAGCACTGACAAGTCCTCACGGCCGCACCCGGCAAGAAAGAGACCAAACATAGCGGTCATGGGAAGGAGTCGCTTTACAGCCTGCCACGTTTTCATCATTGATCTACCCCGCTTTTCCCGATTTCGTAGGTTCCTGTTTTTTTCTGTCAATTATAACAATCACTATTAATATAAGTTTAAGGGAAAGTTTTGTCAATCGTTCACAACTAGTTCACATTGTAATTTTCGACATAATAATTCCTTGTCCCACCTGCATTTATGCGCATTTTTTGAAAACGCAATCAAATAAAAAATGATCGTTAAAGCGCATTCATTGTGAAATGTGTCTATTAATTCATTTGACTATTTTATGAGAGACAATATTTCTTATTCATAAATGTACATACAAAAAAAACCGATTCCTGCAACAAACGCTGCTCGGGCACGGTTTATAAGAATCCTCGTGGATGTTATTACTCAAAATGATGTCAAAAGTAAGTGACACTCGTATCTGTTAGCTAGGAGACGGATGAATTCATCTTTACCAGCTCATGCTCCACGACCATGGTCAGTTCTTCTTCATAGCCTCCGGTAATCCGATATTTTCGGACGTACTCCTTTACGAATTTCTTGGGATCTTTGGGCCGGAAAATACGTGTCATTTCCCGTAAACTTTCCTTGACTTCGTTATGACCTTTACTTGCCATGATCAGTTCCCTCCCAAAACATTGAAAATGAATGCTCCGTTGTAGAGAATGCATGATGAAAAGTACGCCGTAACCTCGAATGCAAGTGAAGCAACCATTACACATACGTGGCTTGCATTATCCGCCAAAACGTAAAATTCAAAGCTTCAAAGCCTTGAGATACTGGTTCGCCGGTGAAGCAGGTTCGTCGTGATTTGGGCTGAGAGTAAGGACGCCTGTTGAACGAAAGCTCCTTGACACTTTTATTACCCGAAGAGCCACTTACTGAATCACCCCTTTCGGGCCTTATCGTTATATTGTATCATATTCCGGTCCAACTTCCACCTTTCCTTGTAAAATGTGCTAATTGGAAAATTTTTATTTTTTTACAATGTTCTTCGTAAGTCATATTGCTCGTGTCGGGTTAAAATACAATATGCTCTATAGCAGGCCACACCTAGCACATACCACAGCAAGAAAAGGAGATCATTATGGGCCAACCTACACCATTACTGACTTCATCTTATAACGTAGTTCCCGCGATGACTACCGCGCTACCCGAGGAAACTGCAACGCGCCGTGAGGGTCTTGAACAAGCTGATTATGCTATTCAGAAAGAATATCCAAAGATGCATAGTATGCTTATCGCTCGCCATGGCAAGCTCATCTTTGAACGTTATTACGGCAACCATCATGCCGGGGCATTAAATGATCTTCGATCTGCGACTAAAAGCTTTATCAGCGCAATTACCGGAATCGCTATCGATCGGGGAGATATCCCTGATATCGATGTCTCGGTTTCCAAGGTACTTCGTAAACATGTTCCATACCTGCACTCCCCTCATTTATCAAAAATCACTCTCCGTCATCTGCTTACCATGACTTCCGGATTTAGCTGGATCACGGGCAAGAAGCTGGGGGAGCCTTTCGTCCGGAATCTCCATCGTAGTCGCCGCTGGGGTTCCTTTGCTCTTAGTATGAACATAATTCCGGAACATATCGGTCAATTTCAATACCGTAGTATCGACACCCATCTGATTTCGATGATCCTTAGTGAATCTACAGGTCTTGATGCATTCACCTATGCTGCTGAGCATTTATTTAGCCCTCTCCGAATGACTCACACGGCTTGGTTACCGAGTCCCGAAGGACATAGTATGGGACATATTGGTCTGTACTTAAACTCAAGAGATATGGCTAAATTTGGTATATGTCTGCTTAATAACGGCGTATTTGCAAAACAGCAGATCATTCCGAAGCATTGGCTGCAAGAAGCACTAACTGCACAGACTACGGGATACCCGGCTTTTGGAGATTACGGATATCAGTTCTGGGTAGGTACGATGAGCGGCCAACCCTACAAGCTTGCCCACGGTCATGGCGGACAGCAAATCCTTCTCCTGCCCAAGTTAGATACGGTAGTGGTCTTTACAGCAGAGAGTAAGACAAACAATTGGAAGAACCCCCGCAAGCTGTTGGAAAAGTATATTATACCCACAATGAGCTAAACATACTTTTTCCTGACAAGTCATAGGCTTTTAAGGAAGAAGGAGTAGCGAACTAACCCCCTTCTTCTCCAAGTAGAAGGAGAGTGAGCCCTTTGTCCCCTTTCAAATCATCCACCGGATTGCCCGATAATATTGCGGGCGCGCTGTGCTATTTTTTCCCTTTTATCGGCGGTGTTGTCTTTCTCGCTCTGGAGAAACGCAACCGCTTCGTGCTGTTCCACGCGTTGCAATCACTGCTTACGTTCGGCGTGCTGATGATTCTCCATGTCCTAACCGGATTTATCCCTTTTCTCGGTTCCCTGTTGAGTGCAATCCTCTCTCTTTGCAGCTTTGCTATATGGCTGCTTATGATCTATCAAGCTTTAAGCAGCAGATGGTATAAGCTCCCTTGGGTTGGGGATATCGCAGAAAGTCAGATTCGGCATCTATAAACACCGCTGAACTAACACCTCTTATCGCTGAAAAGTATTCCCTTTTGCCCATCCACTCCTTACAATGGAAAGACGGGCATCAACGGAATTCTACAGGCTGGAGGAATTTAAATGTATCTATTCATCATAAACCCGCGTTCCGGCGGGGGCGCAGGCGGGCGGACCTGGCATACTGTAGAGGCGCTCATGAAAGAGCGGATGCTGCCCTATATGACCTTGTTTACGCATAGCGCAGAGGGTACAGAAGCTCTCGTTCTAAATACACTTAAACACCGTGAGGACTGGAAAGCCGCGATTGTAATCGGCGGCGATGGCACGCTGCACAGCATTTTGGGTGCCCTTCGTGGCAAAGATATTCCTATGGCAATCATCCCTGCCGGCTCCGGTAACGACTCCGCACGCGGCTTCGGCATTCCGCTTTCGACTGAAGCCGCGCTGGAAGCTGCACTTAGCGAACGGTATATCGAAGCCGATCTGATCTCAGGCGCAAACGGACTGACTTTAACAGCCGTTGCCAACGGCTTTGATGCTCAGGTGGCCGAGAATGTGAATGCCAGCCGTTACAAACGGCTGTGCAATGCCATTGGCGCAGGCCAACTGGCTTATATCATCGGCATATTGCATACGCTGATGACGTTTAAGCCATGCCGGGTGAGTGTTGCGTGCGACGGGACGGAGCACGTCTTTGAGAAGGCATGGCTGGTCTCGGTCTGCAACCTGCCCAGCTACGGCGGCGGGCTCTTGATCTGCCCGCAGGCGAAGGCCGATGACGGCCAGCTCGACGTCTGCGTCGTGCACGGGTGCAGCCGCGGGCAGCTGCTGCGGCTGTTCCCAACGGTACTGAAGGGCAAGCATGTAGTGTTGCCCTTCGTGTCGATGCTGCGTGGACGTAGCGTAGCCGTCAACTTCGCAGAGCCCCGGCCGGCGATCGGCGATGGCGAGAGCTTCGGCAAAGGGCCGCTTGCCGTGCGCTGCGAGCCTGGATCGCTGCGGGTGCTCTCGCCGCTGGCGGCGGTTAGCGCGCAGCGCCACGCCGATCCTGCAGCGGCATGCGGTAGCAACGGGTAATCCATACCCGTGCATCACAAAAAAAACAGCAAGAGACAGGCTTATAAACCTGTCTCTTGCTGTTTTGTGTTAACTTCATCCGAATCTACACCAAAGAGTCTTAGCTAAGTAGCCCTTCCTCTTCTTCCACGAAAGAGATTCTTCCGTCCTCCAGTGAAGCGATTCGCACGAGTGATTCTACCCGGTAACCAGCTTCCTGCAGTAACCGATTTCCTGGCTGGAACGCTTTTTCGATCACGATACCAATCCCAACCACACTTCCTCCTGCCTGCTCAACAATACGAGCAAGTCCGAAGGCGGCTTCGCCATTCGCCAAAAAATCATCAACAATCAGAACTCGCTCACCCGGAGCAATGAACTTCTTGGAAACGGTAATTTCATTCGTTTCTTTCTTCGTGAAGGAGTAAACCTTTTCTACATAAATATCCTCTGTCAGCGTCAACGATTTCTGCTTACGGGCAAAAATCAGCGGAACCTCCAGCTCTAATGCCGTCATAATCCCCGGAGCAATTCCCGAAGATTCAATCGTCAGTACCTTCGTAATCTCTTCGCCGGAAAAACGGCGGGTAAACTCACGGCCAACCTCACGCATTAGAAAGGGGTCCATCTGATGATTCAGAAAAGAATCTACCTTGAGCACGCCTTGCCCGAGTACAATACCTTCTTTTAACACCTTTTGTCTCAACAGCTCCATTGTGCTCCTCCTTCTCCCATCAATGAATCCTTTCTCCCCACTTTATAGACCTGTCGGTTTTTGTGGCAATAAATTTCCAACGATAGATTTTAAATTATGGTCATCCTTGCTCTTTTCTTGCCCATTATCATAACCCGTAATTCGGATCTCCACGAAATCGCCCGGATTTACCGGTTTAAAGATCAATTTCTCGCGGTCTTCCAGTCTCACGTTAAATTTCATGTCCTTGAACATTTCAACTAGCTCTGCTTCTCCGGGACTTGCTCCTTTATCCAGAAACAGCAGTCCACGCAATTTTTTAGGACCATCCTCATGCACCACTTCAAAATGTACGATACATTCCATGCTTTTCACCTCCCTGTAATAGCTACTGCGCCTGTTCTTCCCCATCATCGCCTGGATCATGCATCACATATTTGCTGTGAATTTTGCTGTAACGCTCACCATAACGTTCTTCTAATTCTGCGCCCATATCCTGCTCCAGCTCGAACAGCACCATTTCCTGTGCAAAATGATTCAATAGCAGATCTACTAACACCGGGTGCTCGGTTACAACCGCTTGCGCCGATCCATCTTCATAGCGCATCCCGAGCATACACCAGCTCCGATCGATTACGAATGAGAACTTCCGTCCATCTGTTCGCTGAGAATCTCTTCCGAGAGGCGGCCATACCGGATAGGCGGCAGGAGCAGCATTGCCACCATCAAACGCCCACAAGAGTCTAACGCCACGCAACTCCGCCTGTTCAAGTTCACTCCGTAGAAGTGACGCTTCCTCACGCCACATATCCACTACGATCTCTTGCTCAGCCATATTAAGTTGGCGAATAAGAGCGCCCAATACATTGCGGTCACCTTCCACATTATAAAACGAAGGGCTAACAGGTCCACCGCGAGGCATCTCACTTTCCATATAAGCCAGTGAAGCTTGAACCCGTCCCGAGATCATGGTCGCAAGCTCCTCTGGATTGAGAACACTGTACCGCGCAGGTTCTCCTTCACCACATCGTACATATCCCTGCTGCGTAAGGCGTTGTAACGCCGCATACACATTCGATCTTGAAACTCCGAGCTGTTTGGCAACCTCATAGCCAGAAGCCTGACCTTTTGTCGCAAGCTCTACCATAATTTTGGACTCCATCTCTGTGAAGCCCAGATTGCGCAGATGCAGCAGCAGCTGTTCCATCTTGTTGTCCCCCTAAGCTGACTGAAATCCGTTCTATATTTGCTCTGACCCACATCGCGGGCACCATAAGGAGCCCTTAGGTAATTCGTTCCGACAGATTTGGCACTGGATCATATCTCGTACACCATGGTCCTCAGTGACCGCAGATTCCTCCTGGTGCTCATTCTTGTGCCATTCGCCGAAGCGACGGTCTAGTTCAAGCTGTCTTTTTCTTTCCCGTTCCAGCTGCTCGGCTTGTTTACGTTCCCGCTCAATATCTTGCTCGCTCGCCTTATATTCTTCAAGTGGCAGCTCATCATCCGGATGCTGAACTTCAGCATATACGACACTCTGCGGGTGCAGCTTCATTGCAATTTCCTTCTCTTCATCCGTAAGCTCATCTGCGCCATAATATTGATCTTCGTCATCTTCATTCACAGATTGAACAAATACCGGTGTGGAAGGCACCCTTCTCGAAGCGGACAATGGTTCCAGCTTACTTCCGCATTTCGGACAAAAGTTTGCATCAAGCGCCACAATATGACCACAGGAACATAACCGCTCATTTTTCAGCTCAGCAATTCGTGTCCGCAGGACTTCGATTTTTTCCTGAAGTTTGGAACAGTTACGGGACAGCTCCACCATTTTACCTTCAGCTACCGACATATCCTTTGAACGATATCCTTCATAAAAAAGTCTGCCCATTTTCGTAAATTCAACTTCCATCTCTTGTTCAACATCGGAAATAAGTCCGTTCAGCTTGCCGATCTCTACTGAGTTTTGGGCTTTTTCGGTAACCCGGCTCGCGCTATCTTTAATTTTTTTGATAAAACTCATTACAGTTCCTCCCTCTCCAGCGATACGTGTTTCTATCATACCAAATGTATCGAGTAGATTCATTAATGTGCTTTAATACGCGATTTAGAGGAGAATGTTCCTATAAAATCCATACTAATTGATTTAAGCCACTTCCCTCTTACACTTATGGGTTATATTTCCTAATTTTGAATGTAATTTTGCGTCAGGGGTTCTACATCGGTTAAAATAGAATTATCACAAATAACGAAATCGGGAGAGTTTCAGTGGAAGAACATGAGAGCACACAGCTTACGCTTAGTCAGCTACAGGTACACGTAAAGGATCTGCAACAGTGGCAAGGTAACAGCAACGAGGATTTCGCTAAACTGGTTAACGAGTTCGAAGCCTTACCGGCACTCTATCGCCACGCGTTAAATGATCTTCAGAATAAAATTGATGTGATCAAGACGGAATGGCAATCCCGCGACGGCTTCAGTCCCATCGAACATGTCAAATGCCGGATCAAAGAACCAAAGAGCATTCTTCAAAAGATGGAGCGCAAAGGCTACGGTTTCAGCTTGGAAAATATGGAGCAATACATTCACGATATTGCCGGAATGCGGATTGTATGTGCCTTCGTTAAAGATATATACCGTTTAGTAGATCATCTTAGTACACGCGAAGACATCCGCGTGCTTGAGATTAAAGATTATATAGCTCATCCTAAACCAAACGGATATCAAAGCCTTCATCTTATAGTCGGTATCCCACTCGTCCTGCTGGAAGGAACACGCTGGGTCAAGGCTGAGATCCAGCTGCGCACCCTAGCTATGGACTTTTGGGCAAGCATGGAACATATTCTGTATTATAAATTCGATAAGCAGTTGCCTTCGCATGTCGCTGAGGAACTGAAAGAAGCCGCGCGCGCCGCTGATGAACTAGATCAAAAAATGCTTCGTCTTCGCCGCGAAATTCTAGAGCTTTCAGAAGGAGAATTGCCTCCTGCTGGTCAGCATTAGAATAACTAACCAGATACTCTGTTAGATAATTAGGCAAAACAAGAGGCTGTTTCAAGAGTAGCATTCACTACTTTTGAGACAGCCTCTTTCGTATTTTCACTTACCGCTTAATCAGACCCTTATTCGCCCGACGTGCAGACGCTTCTGCAACCCGCTGCATAATCAAAGTTAATCCCTCAATGGCTTTAGGTGTCTGCGGTAGCAACGTTCCCCAGTCTTCTGTAACTTCAGCTACTACTACCGGCGAAGGAAACGGTCTAGCCGCAATCTCATGGAACTGTGGCCCAGGCTGATGTAGAGAACCCTCAGCAGCCGCTTCTGCCAGCCATTCGCCAGAGGAAATGGCCGGACCCTTGCGTTCAAGCCGAGCCAATTCTGTAGAAAGTTCACTAACCGAGGCCTCTTCTTCCTCTGTTTCAGCTTCGCCGCTAGAAATATCCCCTTCAGCCCAAAGGGCAAAAATTCCGTCCAAGAGCTCTCCTTTAGTAAATCCTCTCAGCGAAAGTGCCAGCAGTGGCTCTTCAGCAAGACGTTCTTTAATAAGCTTCAAAGTTTCCGCCTTATGCTCCAAACCCTCACCCTCAAAAAGGGCTTGCTCCAGCTCACTATCCGTAGGTAGAAGCTCAAGCTCTGCCAGCTCACCCGTCAAACGTCCTTGCAGCAGGGCAAATACTTCCCCGGGACTTAGTGCCAGACTTCGTAATATTTCTTTTCTTCGGGAAGCATGCCATACCGGAACCTTCAGAGAGAGAGGTCGATCCGCTTGTTGTTCCTGAGAAGGCGCACTGGCGTTCAATTCACCCTTCGACCGAGACCCTCCCGTCACTTTCCCAGGTAGCACCGACCATGCTGCTTTTACTAATCCAGGCACAACTTCCAGCCGCATCTCTAACCGTTCACTCATTGTTCGATCCCTCCGTAACACTCATATCTGTCTTACATCCAGTCCTGATCCTGCAGTTCAATAAGTTCCTTCAGCTCATGATTGGACATCTCAGTCAACCATGTTTCGCCAGAGCCAACAACCTGCTCGGAAAGATTCTTCTTACGCTCAATCAATTCATCAATACGTTCTTCCAACGTTCCTTGGCAAATCAACTTATGCACTTGAACATTTTTATCCTGACCAATTCGGAATGCCCGGTCTGTCGCCTGATTCTCGACTGCCGGATTCCACCAACGGTCATAATGGATGACATGATTAGCTCTTGTAAGGTTCAACCCTACACCACCCGCTTTTAAAGAAAGTACGAAGAAGGATGGGCCTTTTCCCTCTTGAAAATCATGAACCATCTCGTCGCGCTCTCGTTTTGGAATTCCGCCGTGTAAGAATAGCGGCGCTGTTCCATAACGCTTAGTCAGCTTGCTAACCAAGAGCTCACCCATCGCTACATATTGAGTAAAGATCAACACAGATTCTCCGACCTCCGCAATGCTATCCAGAATCTCGAACATGACTTCCATTTTACCGGAATGCTCACTTCGCGGACCCCTGCCTTCTTCTTTGCGGAATAGCTGAGGATGATTACAAATCTGCTTCAATTTCGTTAGAGAAGACAGCACGAGTCCTCTGCGAGCCATCCCGCTACTCTCTCCAATCACGCCAAGCATTTCATCCACGACACCCTGATATAGGACTGCCTGTGTTTCCGTCAGCGGACAATAAGACTTCAGCTCCAGCTTCTCCGGTAAATCTTTAGAGATATCCGGATCGCTTTTCAAGCGGCGCAACAAGAATGGAGATACCAAGCGATGCAATTCCCTTAGTCGTTCTCCACCCTCTCCAGATACATAACGCTGCCGGAAGGAATGGTAGGTTCCTAGATAACCCGGGTTTAAAAAGTGAAAAATAGACCATAACTCACCTAGTCTGTTCTCTACTGGTGTCCCCGTCATAGCTATGCGATGCGGCGCTGATAACTTCATCACACTTTGCGCCTGTTTCGTCCGATGATTCTTAATATACTGAGCTTCATCCAGCACCACAGTGGACCACTGAACATTCGCTAAATCCTCGCTGTCACGACCTGCTAAATGATAGGTCGTCAATACAATATCATGACTGGCAGCCAGTTCTAAAAAGCTATCTCCCCGCACTCGGCGTCCACCATGATGAATGTGAACTTTAAGCGAAGGCGCAAAGCGCTGCAATTCCCGCTGCCAGTTCCCCAAAAGTGAGGTTGGGCATAGAATCAGCACAGGCTCCTGCTTCTCTTCAGATGGAGCACTTAAAGCGCGGTCCAGCAGGCAGGTAATGACCTGCACCGTCTTACCGAGACCCATGTCATCGGCCAGACACACCCCAAATCCCAGACCACTGAGAATGGAGAGCCATTGATAGCCGCGCTCCTGATAAGGTCTCAGGGTGCCGTGCAGACCTTCAGGTACGGCACGCACTGGAAGATTACGCAATATGTCGCCCCGCATCAGCGATGACAATAGTCCGGATGTTTCCATCCCCGTGACCGACATCCCTTTCCAGAGCCGCTCTTCACCATCCTCAGCCTCTAGGCGCATCCAATCGGCTGCGGTCATTTCCCCATTTTCATGGCGTTTCATATATCTAAGAACCTGGCGAATTTCTTTAGGATCTACCTCAATCCATTCTCCGCGGAAACGTACAAAGGGTACGCCTGCCTCCACTAGTGCGTTTAGTTCTTCTTCACTGATTGTACTCTCCCCAAGTGAGGCTTCAATGCGAAATGAAATCAGCTCTTCCATCCCAAGAGCCACTGGAGCAGGACTATCAATCCCACTCACTACCGGCTGCATTTTCATCTTCATGCCAATCCGGCGGCGTCCCTCACGGCTCCAGCGCGATGGCATCTGCACGGTTATTCCACGCTCACGCAGCTGCTGCACCGTCTCCTTCAAAAAGAAATAAAGACGCTCTGGTTCCAAATCTGCTCCCGTAGGTGCAGGCATAGAAAGAGCGCGCTCTATGTCTGGAGAGATTCTTGCCGCTCGGCCCAGCGCTATAAGAAGCTGCTGCTGTATATTTCGATAGCGTTTCCCCCATAACGTAAACTCTCGTTCCTTACTGCTCCAAATCGATTTTGCCGGAATCCAGAATTCCCCTTCTTCCTTGTTCTCCGCCCAGAAGGTTAACCGCCAGATTTCTTCATTATCTCCAGGGGGCTCAAGACGTAGCCCAAGACCCAGCTGTCCACTCCGCGCTTCTTCAGGTTCCGATTGCGGCACATCGCTACCAGCTGTCTCATTCACAGTAGCCAGAAGATCTGTCACCTCTGCTTGCGTTCCCTGCACGGGTATATCCCGGCTGCCTGTAAGAAGACTATTCCACCACAGCTCAGTTAAAGGGGAGTAACCCCGGCGATAATTGGCTTTGTAAGGGGTAAGTTCACTTTCAATACCCGCAATCACTTTCTTTATCTCTGCAGTCATTACCGCCTGCATAAAGGAGTAAAGCACATAGGCGCCTGCCTCTTCCCTCGAAGATAAATCCCCCGCTTCAGCTATATGCGTCCCTAAGGCCAATACCGGCATGGACGACGCCAGCTGCAGAAAGATCTCCTTATCCTCCTGCTTTCGAAAAGCTGGAGACCAGCAGACCGTTGCTGCTTGTTCACCACCACGACGGCGTGAACCTACCGGACGTGGGGGCAAGGCTCCTGGCGTAACGCCGCCAGTACCCATCAATTCCAGCGCAAAGCGGGCTGCTGCCGCCCAATAGCGCAATTCGCCTCCAGGCTCTACTCCCTGATCTCGGCATAACGTCTCATCCCATGCCAGAAGCAGTTCAAATGCATCGCTAGGGACTAAGGCGAGCCCTTCGAATGTTCTTCCGGGCAATCCACGGCGTGCTGGCTTCCCCTCTACAGGAGGAGCCGGATATTTCACTTCTGCGAGTCGCAGAGCAGCACTCGCAAAAGGGCGAACTCCTCCCTGCAGCTCCAGCCGCTTCACCACTCGGGTCCAAGCGTCAACCTTCGGCTCCGAAGTTTCGCCAGAGAAGCAAAATAACACATCCCCCAACCATATTGCATAAAGATGCTTAGTCATCGGTGATCTCCTGTCTTTTAAGCAAGCAAAAAAAGAACCAGTCCGCCACCATCAGGTGGTAACTGCAACCTTTTTCGCGAGAAATAAATTTTGAAGCTATACAAGTAGAAGTAGTTTCTCCATCCTTTTAGAGATGAGATACACTCCTGTAAGAAATATAAGGATAAAGAACTAGGATAAAACTTATCTGCTCTTGAATCTTCATCTCTTCATCTTATACGAAAAAGCGCTGATTTAAAAACGTTTCTGCATATTTTCTGTAGATTTTTATACAAATAAAGTTGAAGTACGTAGAAACACTCATGAATTTGATTCATTTCAGCATATTTTTAATAAATGTTCTAGCCACTATCGTAAAATACCCTTCACCACTACCATACTATCCATGAACATTATGACTCGCTAGTCACTTCTTTTCTTGTTTATAGTCTTAATTGTACCGAAAGCGGGTATATTCTAAGTAAGCATCACCCTATTAAAAAGCTAGGGAGTGAATTCTTTGAGACGTTATAATCCTTATAAATGGTGGAATCTTCTGTTCTTTTTAGGTGTGATTATCGTGAATGTGCTCTCGGTCACCTTACCATTAGGCGGGCACAGCACTGGAGAAATCTCTGATAAATATCAGACCTACATCACACCTGCCGGTTACGCGTTTTCCATCTGGTCATTGATTTATCTACTGTTAGCCGGCTTCATTATTTATCAATTCCGCTCCTATACAGCCTCTAGAGATTCTGTGCGGGCGGTTCAGTTCTGGTTTGTTCTGAGCTGTATTTTTAATATGAGTTGGCTCTTCCTTTGGCAATACTTATACATTGAGCTCTCTCTGGTTGCTATGGTGCTGATGTTAATCACACTGATTGTCATTTACCGAAAAACACGTTTGATCGCTAATCCTACCTCAGGCGAGAAATGGCTGATGAAGCTACCCTTTAGTATATACCTTGGCTGGATCTCTGTGGCTACTATCGTGAACATCAGCGTTGTTCTAGAAAAGAATCATTGGGGAGGTTGGGGTCTTAGCGGTAGCACCTGGGGCGTTATCATGCTCTGCGTAGGAACTCTACTTGCAATTGTGGTCAGCTATCCTTACCGAGATAGCATTTATCCACTCGTATTCGTGTGGGCCTTCATTGCGATTGCCTTGGAACACAAAGAGACCAGCGATGTCTATTTAACCGGAATGATTACAGCAGGCCTCCTGCTTCTTTACAGCATCTGGTTATTGTTCAAACCCCGCCGTAGCAGGTATCGGAGATACAGAAGTTACTAATTCTAATATAAAAAAAGGCAGGCTAGGGTTATCCACCTTAGCCTGCCTTTTTGGTAAAATAATAAAAGTGCAAAGGATAACTCCTTATTTCTTACGAGCTACCGCTTCAATCTCAACAAGTCCGTCTTTAGGCAGACGCGCAACCTCAATAGCACTGCGGGCAGGATAAGGTTCTTTAAAGAAGGTGCTATAAACCTCATTAACGGCCGCGAAATCATTCATATCCTTTAAGAATACAGTTGTCTTTACTACATGGTCTAGTGTTGCACCAGCTTCCTCAAGAATCGCTTGTACATTGTTAAGCGCTTGACGCGCTTGTTCTTGTACACCCTCAACCAAATTACCCGTTTCCGGATTCAGACCAAGTTGTCCTGAAGTGTATACCCAGCTACCCGTGGTTATAGCTTGACTATAAGGACCGATTGCTCCGGGTGCTTTTGTTGTAGCTACTTGTTTTTTGCTCATCTTACTACCCCTCTCCATTATGCGCTGATCATTTATTGTCCATTGTAAGTCCTGTTCTCATCTTAATGCAAATTTATTAGAGACCCAGAAAGCTTAGCGTTTCCCAATCACATGTATCACTTCATTCGTATAAATATGTAATCCATGGGTATCCGCAGACGCAATGTTAACCATAGCTCTTGCGACTGTCGTACCAGGTATTGCACGATATTTAGCCGCCTTACCCACCATTACAAAATCCAGCGCTTTCATCAAACTGGCTCCGACTCTCTCCCCTAATCTGAATTCTTCACGTTGGCCCAGTAGCAAGGAGGGGCGAAATATATGCATACCTTGAAATCCAATAGCGGTTAAACCTTCTTCCGCTCTTCCCTTAGTCCGACTGTAGAAATTACGCGACTTCGCATTTGCCCCTATTGAAGAGACGACCAAAAACTGTTTAACACCCTGTTCTCTCGCTATGGCTGCAGCATCAAGCGGATAGTGTAGATCGACTCGTTCAAACTTTTCTTGTGAACCCGCCTTTTTTATCGTAGTTCCTAAACAACAGAAGATGGAATGTACCCCTTCGAACGACTCTGTATAGTTTCTTAGGTTCTCCCAATCTACAACGATTTGTTTAAGCTTAGGATGTTCTATGGCTAACGGTGTCCGTACAAGCACCCTTACTTCTTCCCAGTTATCACGATTTAACAATTCCTCCGTAACCGCTTTGCCTACCAATCCGGTGGCACCTAATACCATCGCTATTCTTAACAAGGAATAACCCCCTTTTACTTCTATTCGTCCTTTAGAATACGACGACCTAGCAGAAACGCAAGTGCAATCATAAGCGTCCCTACCACTAGCTGCATACCGTATACCTGAGTCCATTGCGGCCAGTGCGCAATTTTTTCATAGAGCTGACCGCCAATAAGCGGACCAAAAAAGGATGATAACCCGGTAAGCGCCGCATATGTGGCCATATACATCGGCCGTTCTTTTTTCGGCGTGTCTCCAATAATAAAGTTAAAGGCCAGCTGGTTGAAACCGCCTACACCAACACCAAAAACGATATGGGCCGCAAATAAGACCACCAGCATCGGCATCACAGACAAGAGTCCCCACATCAATGAGGACAGTGCAATAATCGGCAAAGTAAAGAATAACAGTCGCTTATTGCTGTATTTCGCATTTAGATTGCCCCAAACGTAGAAGCTAGCCATCATAAACACGGTCTGGGACACATTAAGCAATGACAACGTTTCATAATTAATATGAAGTAACTGCAACATGACATAAGAGTATAGCGGAACCGTTAGGTTCTGCAACAACAGCCAAGCAGCCAGAAACAAGGTTGACTTCATAAATAATGTATCTTTAAGCGGTTTCTTAAACATGGGCAAAAATTTATGCTCTTCTGATTTCTCGAACGGTACATCCGGATAAAAAAAGAATACTACGACATTCGATATCGAGAAGATCCACACAACAATATATAGAATCAGAAAACCATGACCCCCGGGATAACGGTCCAGAATAATACCTCCGCCATACATAACCAAACTTCCAAGTGCATTCAGGACCGTGTTACGAATCCCAAAATAACGTCCACGTACCCGTGCGGGAACTAGATCACTAATCACTGAGCTCCACAACACACCACCAGCAGTATTGGCAATAAAAGCAGTAGTATATAAAGCAATAAATGCGATGACCCAATATTCTTTAGGAAAAATAAACGGGATTAGTCCCGTAGAACCCCAAAGTATCCTATGCAGACCGATAAAAGTAACCATAGCCCATTTGCGACTTGGCAGCTTCTGAATCAGAAAAGCTACCCCAATCTGTGCCACATTAACTAATGTAGTAAGCGCTAGCACAAATCCAATTTGACTAGAGGAAGCTCCTAAATATAGTAGAAATCCTGTTAGGAACTGCCCTTGCAGCAGTACCTGAAAAATAGTTGACGGCACACCTTCCAGCGTAGCTATACGCAAATTTCTGCGATGCACTGAAGGTTTACGAACACGTTTTGAAACCGTAACCTTATGCTTATTTTCCATGTTGTCCATAGAGGCGGTAACACTCCTTTGATGCGGCATTGGCTTCATTCTACTCCGCATCAATCTACTGTCAATACGCCAAATCACCAAATAATATTGGAGCTTTACTCACTATCCACTTCAAGGGGCAAATAAAGCGAAAATCGACTCCCCTTCTCTTCCTTACTCTCTAGAGAAATGAACCCGCCGAGCAATCTGGCCAAGTCATTACTAATAGAAAGTCCTAGTCCTGTTCCACCATATTTCCGGCTAGTCGTTCTGTCTGCCTGTTGAAAGGCTTCAAAGATCATGGCATGCTTCTCCGGTGCGATTCCTATGCCACTATCCTCCACATCAAATACAAGCCAATGTTGCACGGCATCCCCTTCCCCACCTTCCTGCTCGTGGATATGCAGCGATACGAAACCTGTCTTTGTAAATTTAAAAGCATTTGAGAGCAAATTACGCAAAATCTGCTGTACGCGATGTGGATCGGAATGAATCATTGGAGGGACATTCTCATCCATGGAGATATTAAAAGCCAGTCCTTTTTGTTTGGCCGTCACAGCGAACTGCATTGCCAGCAAATCTGGGATCTCGCTAACATTTAATTCTTCATTTATAATATCTAATCGACCTGCCTCCACCTTGGATAAATCCAGAATGTCGCTGATGATCATCAATAATTCATCACCCGAACGATGGATAATGGCTGCATACTCTCTTATTTCTGCTTCCGTAAGCAAATCATCATTTTCTTCAATTAATTGCGATAGATTAATGATGCTATTCAATGGAGTTCTAAGCTCATGTGACATATTGGCGAGAAATTCCGATTTGAATTGAGATGCCATCATTAACTGATTAGCACGCTCTTCAAGATCAAGCTTGTTCTTATGTAATTCTTCAGTCTGAGCAGACAACTGCTCGTTAGCATGCTGGATCTGCTCATTCCTTAGAAGACCGAGTTGAAAATCACGGATAATTAATGAGAACAAAATACTTAAAATTAGCCCCGCAGGGAACGTAATTGGCATAATCTCTCTTATGTACTCTTCCACAGGGATAACGCCTAACGCCATAATGTTTATGGCATTCATAAGATTAACGATTAGAATAACGATCAGACCTTGATTCACAATACTGAGGGTTGAGCGTCTGACCCAGTAGCTAAGCGCCGCGCAAATAACTCCCAAAATAAAAAGATTTAGCATTCCTGCAACTGCTGCCTCTGTCACTCCGAAAGTTAACCTTGTAAGCCCCGTCCCTATACCGATCAAAATAAGTGTGATGGGTCTAGGATACGCCAGCGTCGAGATGATTAAGGGTACAAACCGCAAATCAAAGATCACATGGTCGTCCAAATTATAACCAAAAAGAGTACTGATCCAACCAGCAAAGATCGCCAGGATCACCCAGCTCGCCTTTTTTATTCCTACACTTGCATTTGAAATGGTATGTTTATAGATCAGATTAGCCAAATAGGCCACGGCTATAAGAATTGCGGTATTCCCGAAAAATATTTTAAGATACCCCATAGTTTTGCTCCTGCCTGCACAAGATAAATTACAGATTTCATCTCACAATAATACCATAGCTTAACCTTCGCACACCTAATTGTTGCATAGGAAGAGCGCAAATCGTATACGATTTGCGCTCTTCCTATGCATTTTATATTTGGGTACTTAGAGTATAAGCTATTTTGAATTAATCTCGGTAGGAACGTCCCCAGCTTTGATACTCTTTTTCCGCGTCTTCTTTCGAATGGCCATAACGCTCTTGTAGTTTACCTACCAACTTATCCTTTTCACCATCAATCACATCAAGATCGTCATCTGTAAGCTTGCCCCATTGCTTTTTGGCCTCGCCTTTGAGCTGTTTCCATTTTCCTTTAAACACATTGTTGTCCATTATATGCTCATCTCCTTAGCTGAATTAAGTAGGGTAGAATACTATCCTGTGTTATCGTTACATTACCCTGTCCTATTCGCCATGAATCTTACCTAATCTATAGAAAGTCACAATTTGTCAAATAATAGTTTAAAAAAAGGTATTCAAATCCTTTAAAATTTGATACAATCAATGTATAAATTAAACATTTAATTTTTTAAGTGATTTTTTTCACATGAGTTATTTGCTCTATGTGCTAGAATGCCCTCGGAGATGAAACAACATCATTAAATTTTTTTCTATCGGATGCCGATATATGTCATGATACTGTTAGAGTTTGGCTCTTCACCCCAAGATTAAAGTGACAAATATCATTTATAAAGTGATTTTTATCACTTCGCATTACTATTAAAATGTTTTACATTTTAATATATATATTTTAAACTATATTTTTGGAGGTCATAACAAATGAAAAAAACAACAGTAATCTTGTCGACTGCCCTTATCTTAGGTAGTTTGCTTGCAGGTTGCGGTAACAACACAGACAACACACCGGCGGCTACTAATGCTCCAACAGAAAACAGTACAGCAACTAATTCCACTAACACTGGAACTGAAGCGGCTACGTACAAAGACGGAACTTATTACGCTACTGCTGATGTGGACGCTAAAACTGGCTGGCAATATTTCGCACTCCTAACTGTAGAAGGTGGAAAGATCACTAAGGCTGACTGGGATGCTTTTAACGTAAACACTGCTGGCGATCTGAAGAAAAAGTTTCCGAAGATGGTAAATATGGCATGAAAGCTGGTGGTGCTTCTTCTGAATGGCACGAGCAAGCAGCAAAAGCTGAAGCTTTCTTGATTGAAAAACAAGATCCAGCAGCTATAACTTTAGACGCTGAGGGGAAAACTGATGCTATCTCCGGTGTATCTGTACACGTATCTGACTTTGTAAAAGCTGCTCAAGCTGCTCTGGCTGCTGGACCTGTTGAAGCTGGTCAATACAAAGACGGAGGTTACCATGCTGAAGGCGAAATGGATAAAGACTCCGGTTGGAAATCCACTGTTGACTTGACTGTTGCTAACGGTAATGTTGTTGCTGTTAAATTCAGTGGCGTAAATGCTGCTGGCGACGACAAAAAACAATTCTCCGTCGATGGTAAATACGGTATGAAAGCTGGCGGCGCTTCTGCTGAATGGCATGAAGAGATCGCAAAAGTTGAGCAATACTATCTTGAAAAAGGTACTGCTCCAGAACTTACAGCTGAAGGTAAAACTGATGCAATTTCCGGCGTGAGTATTCATGTTGGTGAATATTTTACACTTGCTGAAAAAGCACTCGAAGGCGCGAAATAATTTCGCATAACCTTCTGCAGTTAATCAGACGAATGAGGTGAATTTCTTTTGAAAAAAATAGTCATTTTGGGCGGCGGCTACGGCGGCGTACTCACGGCTAAGAAACTGGCAAAGAAATTTAAGAAAAACAAAGATGTTGAAATCACACTGATCGACCGGAATCCATATCACACTCTATTGACTGAGCTGCATGAGGTTGCCGCGAACCGTGCTCCAGAGGATTCAATCAAGATCGATCTAAAGAAAATCTTTGCTGGACTTAAAGTGAATGTTGTTCTTGACGAAATCAGCAATATTGATTTCAAGGGTAAGAAACTCAAATCCAATAAAACTACCTATGCGTACGATTACCTTGTAATCGGTACAGGTAGCAAACCAACCTTCTTCGGCATTCCAGGTGCAGAAGAGAATACCTTCTCCTTCTGGTCTTACGATGATGCGGTAGCATTGAAACGTCAAATCCGCGACATGTATACCAAAGCCGCTATGGAGAAAAATCCAACTGTACGCCGTGCAATGTTAACTTTCGTTATCATTGGTGCCGGCTTTACAGGTGTCGAGCTTGTTGGGGAAATGGCTGAGCAACGCGAGGAATTGTGCAAGGAGTTCTATATCGACCCATCCGAAGTAAGATTGATTGTGGCTGATATGGCTCCGAAGATTCTGCCTATCCTTCCAGATAAGCTGATTCAAAAAGCCGAAGCTCACCTTCGCAAGCTGAACGTGGAAATTGTAACAGGCGCCAAGATCACTGAAGTAGGCGAAGGTAGTGTTGCCCTTGGTGAGAAAAATGTTGTCGCTTCACAAACCATTGTTTGGACTGCAGGTGTTGAAGGTTCTGAAATCGTGGGTGGACTTGAAGTACAACAACAAGGACGCAAACGTATTGTTACGAATGAGAACCTTGAAAGTGTAGATCATAAGAACGTATATGTAGTAGGGGACAACATTTTCTTCATTCCTGAAGGTGAAACTCGTCCTGTACCACAAATGGTTGAGAATGCTGAACAAGCAGCTCCGATCGTTGCTGGTAACATTGCAGCTGACATTCAGAACACTGCTAAAAAAGCATACAAACCAGGTTTCCACGGTACTATGGTATCCATCGGTAGCCGCTACGGTGTAGCAAACGTTGGTTTGCCAGGCAAGTTCTTTATGCTTACTGGTTTTATGGCAATGTTATCCAAACACTTTATCAATATGTTCTACCTGTCACAGGTTGTAGGCTTCAATAAAGTTTGGACTTACATGATGCATGAGTTCTTCCATGTTGAGAACCGTAAGAGCTTCTTGGGCGGACACTTCTCCAAGCGTTCACCTAACTTCTGGCTCGTTCCGCTTCGCATGCTGCTTGGTGGAATGTGGTTATATGAAGGTATAGATAAGCTACGGAAAATTTGGGTAGATCCAAATAAGATATTCCTAATTCCAGCCGCTCCTTTTGCAACGGATGCTTCATCAGCAGCCAGCGTAGCGGTGGATGCAGTTAAAACAACAGTAGATGCACAATCTGCAGCTTCAGCAGTATCCACTGCAAAAGAAGCGGTTGAAGCATTGCCAGTTCCTGGCTTCGTTTATAATATTACAAACTGGTTCATGGATTTGATGTTCTACAACAACGACGGAAGTTATACTTTCCTCGCAAAATGGTTCCAAATCGGTATGGTATGTGCAGAAATCGTGTTCGGTATTATGCTCATCGTTGGTCTGTTCACAGCTATTGCTTCTATAGCGACGATAGCCATGTCCGTCATGATCTGGTCGACCAAAATGGCTTCTACAGAAATGTTATGGTATGTTGGTGCGGGTATCGCCTGCATCGGCGGATCGGGCAGCACATTTGGCCTAGATTACTATGTACTTCCTTGGCTTAAGAAACATTGGAAGAGAGTTCCGATCGTCAGACGATGGTATCTATACACCGACTGATTATAAAGCCCTGAGTTCGTGTAATTTATTTCAAAGAAAATATGTAGATTGCATGGCAGTAAGCTAAATATGGATGTACTTCAGAGTAATGTGTCCCTAGGACACATTACTCTCCTTATTTACAAGAAGAAAATAATCTTCCTAATATCAGGAAATGGTCAATTTATTCTTTAATGAATGGTTTTGTAGGGATGATCAGGGGTATGGTTTCTTCCGGCAAAACCGACAAGAAGGAGAGAATCTTGTGAACAAACAACTCATAGAAGATACCCTCCGGTTGTTGCATACTGAAATGTCACCTATTGCCGGAATTGAGCTTAATCCCTCTCCGGCTGCATGTGAGCAGCTAATCTCGGTACTAGAACGCCATGATCTGGAATACAACCGCAAAGTCAATTTGCTGGGTATTTACACTATTCTCACTTTGGCAGCTGAGCGCCATATGGAATGTATCCCACATCATCCCGACCTTACACGCAACATTTTGGATGGAGATTATTTGTACAGCTTTTACCTTCAGTTTGCGGTGAAATGCCGTGAGCTCGACCTAGTTGCTTATCTAGCTCCTTCGATCAAAAAAATGCAAATTAGACGGTCAAATGGAGACTTCGCGGAACATGATCCGGCGGCTGGAATCGAACAGTTCTTGATTCAAGAGTGCAGACAGCGCAGTCGCACAAGCAAAGCCATTTGACAGGTGGGATCTATAAGATGAAGCTGCATGAGGCCTTAAACATAGACATAGATGAAATTAATCGTGAAATCGTAAATCTTGTGGCACGAGATAAGGATGTTCCTAAGAAATCACAACTCGGGCAGAGTGTTCTTGAGCTTATAAATTCTGGAGGTAAACGCCTCCGTCCTCTTATGGTCATTGTTGGCAGCCGTTTTGGCCGAAAGGATACGGGTCGAAGAGCGCTTCAATTAGCTGCTGCCGCTGAATTTATTCATGTTGCCTCATTAATTCATGATGATATCATTGACGATTCTGAGTTACGGCGGGGCAAACCCGCCCTACATACTAAGACGGGCACACTATCAGCTGTGCATATTGGCAATTATATGTCCGCTCGGGTTATCGAACTGTTAAGCAAATATACCGGAGACAAAAACAAATATGTTCATGACTTATCTTCTGTAGCTACTGCTCAGCTCTGTCTAGGTGAGTATCAGCAAATGGAACATGCTTTTGATTATGAGATTACAATGGAACAATATCTTGAGAAGTCCTTAAACAAAACAGCTCTTCTTATGGCCACCTGCTTACGTGTGGGTGCATTATCCACCGAAAGCTCAGAGGAAGTGGCCAACCTCCTGTATACCTTTGGCGAAGCCTTAGGCATGTCTTTTCAAATACAAGATGACCTGCTGGATTTCACGCAGTCTGAGGCTGTACTGGGTAAGCCCGCCGGTAGCGATCTGCGTCATGGTCAGGTTACCCTGCCAGTGCTTTATGCATTACAGGATCCAAAGCTTTCGCCTGTGATTCGTTCAATCGGCCCTGATTCTTCGGATGCTGAGGTGGCACATGTGCTCGCCCTTATTAAGAGAAGCGATGCCTTAGCTCGCGCCGAACAGTTCAGCCAGAACTACCTAGATAAGGCTGGAGCGATTGTGCAGCAGCTCTCCTCCTATCCGGCGCAGGCCGATCTGGATACGCTACTGCAATATTTTGCCGACCGTGATCGCTAAGGACAATCAAAAACGGATACCACCCATTTACTTGGGTTGGTATCCGTTTTTTTGTGTGCTTGCTAAACAAGCCGAACGTAGCGCAGCGTCCGTGAGCGTGTTTAGCCTTTTAGCTTCCAGGCTCTACTATTCCGAACATATAGGGAAATCCTCCCTATAATTAACTTAAAATCGCTTATAATCCACGATTATAGGGAATTCCCCCTCTAAAAACCTGAATTTGTATGGTTTATAGACTAATCAGCCAATTTAGAGGGAGACTTTCCCTATAACAAGATCGAAAGTCACTTAAGCTCGGAAATATAGGGAGTTTTTCCCTATAAGTCTACCTTGGATTAGTTCAGCCCTCTCGCACTGCTCTAGCCCCCCTCGCAGATGCCCACAATAACAAAAAAGGAAAGCCGCGTAGCCAGCTTTCCGATCCCTTTGCCTACCCTCTTTTGGGCAGGCTGTTGTCTTTTGTTGTTAGCTTGGAGGTAATGCGCCAATGATTAGGACTTCACTGCGTGGGATTTTGGAACTGTAGTAACGAAGTGCTCGCCCGAAAGCTTTCCTACGGAAAGCTCACTTCGAAAGCATACGCTATTCTCGGATTTCTACCGCAGACAGCCGGTTCAAATCAAAGAAATCCGAGAATAACAGCGATCGAAAGTCCAACATTCCACGTAGTGCTGCTTCCTAACCACCGCCTTATTGCTCCCTAGCTAACATAAAAAAAATCAATCAGCGTACACAATAAAATCACTATGCTGATCACCTGATTCAGATTATAAGAGGCCACCTTCATCAGCTTACGATTCGATGGTTTTATAATCTTATGTTCGGTCATCAGGAGCAGCGTCGCAATTCCAATCCCCACCAGATAGATCCAGCCGAGATCACGCCATAGATATAAGAACAATAGCAGCATAATCATGATGAAATGTAGTCCTTTTGCAATGCGCAGCGCGTTCTCTAGACCGAAAAAGCTAGGAATAGACCATAGACCATGCCGCCGGTCAAAGTCGATATCCTGAGTGCCGTAAATAATATCAAATCCGGCAATCCACAGCATAACAACTGTTCCGATAACAAACGGTGTAAATGCGATATTTCCGGTTACAGCGAACCATGCGCCAATCGGTGCAGAAGCAATAACAAATCCTAAATATAAATGACTGAGAAAGGTAAACCGCTTCGTGTAGGAATAGGTCGATATCAATACGATAGCCACCGGTGACAAGATCAAGCAGAGCAAATTAAGCATGCCTGAAGCCACAATGAAAATGGCATAGTTGACAATAACAAAGACAACAACTTCTTTTTCCGCCAGTAAGCGTTGAGGCAGATGTCGATGTGCCGTACGAGGATTCTGTTCATCGAACGTACGGTCCGCCAGCCGATTGAATGCATTGGCGCCATTACGGGCGCCTATCAATGCAATCAATCCCCAGATCATCACATGTCCTGATGGCCAGCCCCCAGCGGCCCACACCATCGAGATAATGGCAAATGGCAGCGAAAAAAGTGTATGAGAGAACATCACCAGTTCGCTGAACATTTTAAGCTTTAGGCCTGCAGTTTTAAAAATGTTTAGAATAGCCATTCGTTTTCCTCTTTCTTCGCTACTTGAAATTCATTGTATTAGTCATTAAGCTCCGCAAGAACTTCGTTCAGGACGTCAAGCATCCCGTCGATATCTTCTTCTGTAATAATCATCGGTGGCTGGAAGGCTAGTACATTGCGTCCTATGCCATTTTTACCGATTAGATAACCTCGGTCCTTCATCGCCTCCAGCACTTGATCTGTAAGTGCCGCTGCACCCTCAGCATCTACACCCGTTAGCTCCGCACCCAGCATTAGTCCAGTTCCCCGCACATCAACTATCATCGAAGGATAACGAGCTTGCAAAGCCTTCAAACCTGCCTTCAATCGTTCTCCGAGCTGTACCGAGCGTTCAGGAAGCCGTTCATCTCGAATATAATCAAGCACAGCCAGCGCCGTTGCAGCAGATACCGGATTCCCCCAAATGTGGAAGCTGAAGGACGGTTTAGGGCAAGGGCAATCTCATCGGTTGTAGCGAAGGCTGCAACTGGAATTCCGTTACCGAGTGCTTTGGCCATACTTATAATATCGGGTACAACGTCAAAATGCTCCATAGCAAACATTTTACCAGTACGTCCAAATCCAGTTTGGATTTCATCAGCGATTAGGAGTACACCGTATCTCTCTAACAATGCTTTTACATCACGGAAGTAGGTTCGGGTTGGCATAATCATTCCGCCGTTGCCTTGGATTGGCTCTACGATCATGGCAGCGATAGTATTCCCCTTCTCTTCAAGCACCCGCTCTAGCGATTCCAGGGATAACGATGCCGCTTCCTCCAGCGATAAATCCGGATGATAAGGGCGAGGAATAAACTCAACGTCATGATCCAAGTATTTATCGGTACGCCACATAGGCAGGCCTGTCACACTCATAGTTAGATTGGTACGGCCATGCAGGCCACTCTCCAGCGCTATAAACCCTTTACGTCCCGTATACATCCGAGCGAGCAGCAGAGCTCCCTCATTAGCCTCAGAACCACTGTTAACAAAGAAGGTCCGTCGTAGCCCACCCGGCATAACCTCTTCCAAACGCTCTGCCAAATCTACACTCGGTTGGGTCAGATAGATGGTTGTCGTATGCTGCAGCTGCTGCAGTTGTTCAATCGTGCGTACTGTTATAGCCGGATTACAGTGACCACATGCGACTACGGATACGCCAGCGAAGAAATCCGTATAGGACTTTCCTTTTTCATCATAAACAAACTGCATTGAACCACGAACAAGCTGAGGTGCATCACGGTAAAAATGCTGTGTACAAGGATAGAAATATTGCTTACGTTTGGCTGCTACTGCTTCTCTTCCGATGAAGTCTTGTTGTTCCATGAAGGGTTCTCTCCTTTTTGTGAAAATAGTAACTTATTCATAGAGTCCTGTGCACCGCCCTATCACTAGGCGATATTTAGTTCCCATTAAAATACAATTAGTTGAACTGTAGCGAGCCCAAAGTATAACCAGCATAGACCGGCTTAAGGCCGCCCAGCATGTCATCCCCGCTATCAGATCCGTTGATTGCCTGTTGATAAGAAACAATAATTTCACGTAGCTGTTCGACGCTATAGGTTGCTCCTTCAATACGGAAGCTTGATATCCCTAGTCCACTCATCTCACTCAACAAAGGTAAATAGCAAAGCTCTTTTGCGAATAAAAGATGGCAACGGCCGTGCTGATCACGATATACCGGATTCTCGCCTTGGTCTGTCTTTAGTACCAATACATTATTGTGTACATATTGATTATCCTCTTCAGCGATAGGCTCCATTAACTCCGTATTCTCATAAAGATCATGTTCCATATACATTAGTGCAGGTGTACCATGAACAACAACTTCCAATGGCGTTTTGCAACGAGAGGCAAAGGTAGCAAAATGCTCTAGCGTCATTTCTGGCGATACCGAAAGCTGAGTTAAACCTAAGTTAGCATATAATTGCGCTGAAAGATGATTGTATACATTTAAGTTACTGTCCCCAATTAGCGGATAACCTGTATTGTTATAACGACGAATAGCTCCTAAATTTGTAACGATAATACCGTCAATCGGCAAGCGTTCTCCGCCAAGCAATTGATCATATTGGTCAAAATGCAGCTCGGTCATCATCCGTGGTAAACCCAAGTAGATTTTGCTATCGCCCTTTAGCTCACCCAGTTCCTTGATGTCACGCTTTGTAAAAGGTTTATCTGGTTCAAATACATCCCCTGGCAAGTACAGGCTATCTACACCAAGCTCTAAGACCATCCGTGCCTGTTCCATATTATTCACACGTACAGCTAACTTAGCTTTTGTCTTTTGCGGTTGCTCGACCTCAGCCAATCTTTCCCGCAACTGCTCAACTCGTTTCTCAGACAGCTCACGCTCTGCAGTTGGTGTACTGAATACTTTTCCAGTGCTATAGAATTTACCAGTTCCTTCATAACGGCGGTTAATGTTAGTCAGTCCTGGTTTGCCGAAGGCATACGCCGTCGAAAAGTCACGTTTACGGTTGTTATGAAGCTCTTTCGTATCTACCGTACGATCAAAGCCAATCGGATCATCGATATACCGGTCAATGGCTTCGCCGTAGCTATTCGCCAGCATCACCATAAACTCCTTATCCCGCATGCGGCCCTCTATTTTGAAGGAGGTAATCCCTGATTCAATCAATTCCGGAAGATGTTCATACATGAACATATCTTTTACAGCTAGGGGGTATTCGGCCGGATATACATACCCGTCTTTTTTAACCCGATAATCCCAGCGGCAAGGCTTCATACATTTCCCACGGTTACTGCTCATACCGAATACATGGGAGCTGAAATAACAATTCGCACCGTGAACGGAGCACATATCCCCGTGAATAAAATACTCCAGTTCCATCCCACTCCGCTGACCTAGCAACTTAGCTGTCTGCAAATCCATTTCCCGCGAAGTAACCACACGACTTACACCCAGATCACGCAATGCGTAGATCATTTCCAGATTGTGAACATTCATCATGACCGAAGAGTGAATAGGAAGATTAAGCTCCATCTCGCGAATTAGCTCCAGCACTGCCATATCCTGAACAATCAAGGCATCGGGACGAGCACCATCAAGGAAACGCAAATATTCTTTAGCCTCTTCCACATCTTCTTCACTAAATAGGTTATTCACTGTGATATACACTTTTTTGTCTAGACGGTGAGCAATATCTAGTGCCTCTACGATCTCCTCATGAGACAGATTATATCCTTTACGCATCATTCTCATATTCAATACAGGTCCACCAAAATAAACTGCATCACATCGTGCCTGGATCACTTCCTTGAAAATCTCAAACGTTCCTGCGGGTGCTAATAATTCAATCTCTCTACCATTAAAATAACGTGCCATTCAAGTTCCCTCCCAAGTTGATACTCTCCATACAAGTTGTACTTTACACCAAAGCTACTGCAATCCCCATTACAATAAACATAGTAATAAAAATAGTATCGAATATGCCCCACCTTAGGCGGTGATACTGGCTACGCGGAGCATCCATACGAAAGCCACGAGCTTCCATGGAATATACCAGATCCTGCGCACGCCTAAACGCACTAGCGATAATCGGAACCAGCAAGGACACTAACATTCGCCCCTTTTCCTTTAAAGGTAGCTCTTTCAGATCAGCACCCCGTGAGGCCTGCGCTTTCATGATAATCTGCGACTCGTCTAGAATCGTAGGAATGAAACGAAGGGAAATACTGATCATCAGTGTGATACGGTCGGGCTTCAAGCCAAACTTTTTGAATGGAGCCAAAATCCCCTCCAGCCCTTGATTCAGCTTACCCGGCGTTGTGGTGAATGTAAGTAACGCCGTGAAAGTGATCAGAAAGAACATGCGGATGACCGAAAATGCGCCTAATCTTAGCCCTCCCTCATAAATGGACCACGAACCAAGCGTCAGCACCGCCTCACCCGTCTTCACAGACAGCAGCTGTACGATAAAGATAAATAGCATTAAATACCGTAAAGGCTTAGCTGCTTTCAGGAAGTATTTAAGCGGAATCCGAGTGGAAGCCATAACCGCTATTGAGAAAATAGCCAGTAGCGCCATAGCCATCCACGAACGGGAGAGCAGGATAATAGCTACGTATAATAGCATTCCGGTGATTTTGGCACGAGCATCTAGCTTATGTACCCATGAACCGGTCTCAATACTGCGCCCTATGATTAGCTTCTCATTCATGGCCATCCCTCTTTCCTTCGTGCTGCTCGCTAGAGTTGCCTGATCCAGATGGCAGCGAAGCGATTAGCTCTGCTAAGCTCTCTGCCGTTAAGCGAGGAGCTTCATCCGTAAGACCAAAGCGATCAGCTACTGCACGCCAGTAACGAAGGGACTGCGGAACCGTCAAGCCACACTGTTCCAGAATCGAAGGGTCATCTGCCAGTGCCTTTACGCTGCCTTGAAATGCCGTACTGCCCTCTTTAAGGACAAGCCAGTTGTCCGCGTAAGGCAATAACTCATCCATCCGATGCGTGACGACGATGATCGTTCTCCCCTGCTCACGGCATAAACGCTCCAGCAAGTGGATTAGTTCTGCACGGCTGATGGGATCAAGCGTAGCCGTCGGTTCATCCAGAACGATGACTTCAGGGTCCATAGCTAGTACGGAGGCGATAGCTGCCTTACGCATTTGCCCACCGCTCAATTTAAAAGGATTCCGCTCTAGCAGCGCCAGATCCAGCCCCATATCCAACATGGCCTGTCTTGCGCGTGCCTTTGCCTCTTCGAGGCTCATGCCGAAGTTAAGAGGACCGAAGATAAGATCCTTTTCGACCGTATCTTCAAACATTTGCTGCTCTGGAAATTGAAATACCAATCCGACTCTACGGCGCAGCGGCATCAGCTTAGGTGATTTCTCCCCCGCCTGGATGGTTACATCGAGTACTTTTACCGTACCCTCCGTTGGTTTCAGTATCCCGTTAAACAACTGCAGCAGTGTCGATTTACCAGAGCCTGTCGCCCCAGCAATACCAACCATAGAGCCTGTTGGAACACTGAGGTTAATGTCGCGGAGCGCTGTCAGCTTCCATAGGCTTCGGTCAGCATAGGAATAACTTACTTGCTGTAATTCTATGGCCATAACGTGTCTATAAGCTCCTTTTCACTGGCGGGAACATCCACATGGATGCCCCGATTCTGCAGCTCGCGTGCAAGACGCCAAGGATACGGCTCACACAGATGGCATTTTTGCAGAAGCTCCTCGTTCCGGAACAATTCCGCCGGTGTAACATCAGCAGCTAAACCACCTCCATGCAGCGCAAGCACCCGATCCGATGCCAAAATCTCATCTGCATCATGCGTAATCATAAGGATCGTATACTTTCCTTCCGCTCGCATATCTTGCAAAATACCAAGAAGATCATTTCTGCTTCCTTCATCCAACATAGAAGAGGCCTCGTCAAAAATGACGATGCCTGGTTCCATAGCAAGAATGGAGGCGATAGCGACACGCTGCTTTTGGCCTCCAGACAGCTCACCTGGGTGTTTGGACAGCAGATGATTTATTCCCAGCCTCGTCGTATAAGAGTGCAGCCGCTCAGCCATCTCTGCGTACGACAAACAAAGCCCTTCCAGGCCGAATAAGATATCTTCCTCTACAGTGGCTCCAATAAACTGATTATCTGGATTTTGGAACACCATACCGATGCATTGCCGAATGCTTCCGATCGTTTCCTCACTCAGTTGCATACCACTAACCACAATCTCGCCAGCACTCTTAGGCAGCAAAGCATTTAGTAGCTTAACTAGCGTAGACTTCCCGCAGCCATTGGGACCAACCAAGCTAACCCATTGTCCCTGAGAAATAGATAACGTTATATTTTGAAGAATCGGATGCTCAGGATCATAACCAAACGATACCCCATCCAGAGAGATGATAGCTTGTCCTTCTCCCTCTAATTCTTGACCTTCATATGATTCATTCATGTTAGTCATCCTTCCGCTGATGTGACTAATCAGTCCAAAAACTCTTCAAACAACGATATTTTTGACAATGAAGCCACCAAATAACGGACTGCATAACCCACGGCAATTCCTGTTACTACTCCAGTGATTAGCAGCATGGGAAGATAATAAAAAATACTAAGGGATGAGAATACCATAGAAGCTGCCAGCAGCTGACCGATATTATGTGCAATCCCACCAGCTATACTAATGCCGATCAAGCTTATACTCTTGCCTTTGCCACTAATCAGCATTAACACGAACATTACAACAAAGCTAAACAGCGAACCGAATAAACTGAATAGTAAGCTTGAAAAAGTACCTAGCAAAAATGCAGTAAGCAACGTTTTGAGGATGACAAGCAGGAATGCGTCCCGTCCACGTAAAAAGTAAATACAAGTCAAAATCATAATGTTAGCTAATCCTAGTTTAGCACCCGGCACCAGTCCCATTCCTGACAACGGAATCTGCGCTTCTATTAGACTAAGCACTACTGCCACTGCGGCGAAAATCGCAATAATTACCGTTCTTTTTAAAGCTGTTGCAGATTCACTACTGGACATAGGCATCTATATCATCCTCCCCCGACGCACTTGTGATTTCCACTAATACTCTATGCGGTAGACAGACAATCGTCTGTTTGGGCAGGGTAATAAAACCAAAACCTAGGCATACTTGATCCGGGCAGTCGGCATCGTACATTTCAATCCCGTAATCATGCACCTTCAAGAGGTTATAGCCACGTTCGGTACGGACCTCAATGGTTTGTTCTTCTTTTGTAAGCTTTACCGTTTTAAATAACTCGCCGTCCACCGTTACATTGGCTACGAGATTTTTACCGGCCCCACCTTTATCATCATTGTCCGAAAACCATCTCGGTGCGAGAAAAGCGAGCGCAGCAATTAACACGATGGAAATCAACCACACATCTGCGCGTTTCATAAAAATCTCCCTTATTTTTTAATTAAAATCCAGACTTATTAATTATAACGGTCTACCCTCAATCCTTCAATCAATGTTGGGGTTTAATGTAAGTTTTAGAGACCAGTTCACAAAATAGGCACGCAAAATAACCCCCACAGCCCCATTTACTCTGGCTTTCTAGCTTTTCCGAATTAATCCACAAATAATCCAGCATACGATATATTCAAATCAAACGCTTTCTCTTGCTCTGCTTGTTCCCCTTCTAAATCAAACAACCCTTATCTTGGAATTCATTATTATATTTGCCTTTTAAACAATACTGTGTTATATTTATATCGTATTTGTTTTTCGATATATTGAATATCCCCATCAAGAAGATGTCAGGCCGACTATTTTACACTTCGGCAATTTGGACACAGAGGCTTCATGTTTTCTTGCAGAAACTTTCCTTTTTATGAGACTAAATTCGAAATATAGCATTCCGATTCACACTGGCGCGGTCAATGGAGCCGCAAGGGCAAAAGAGAGAGGTAGGGCTTTTGTCGTATTGGAAGGATTATTCTCGCCACACGGCTGCTGGAAATAACAAGGAATTAAGACACCCGTTACTCACGAACGGCGGGGGATGAATATAACGAAAAAGCATGGCTGTACGAACCTTACATAAGGACACATGCCATGTGTGGAAAAATATAGGCGCCCGATAACCGCTACCTAGCGGATATCGGGCGCTGTCTACGTTCAGGGCATCTAATTTACATACTGATTCACAAAAGCTGTTACTACGTTTATATACCCCGTCTTATCCATATCGTAAGCTAACCCATGCCCTGCTTGCGGCACTACGAACTTCTCTTTGGGACTCTGACATGCCTCATACAATTCATTCATCATACTATATGGTACAAAATTATCGGCATCCCCATGAATAAATAGAATCGGCACCTTCGCCTTCCGCACCTGTTTCAAGGCAGACGCTTCACTAAACCCATACCCTGCTTTCAAACGAGTAATAAGACTCGCACTTTGAATAAAAGGGAAACTTGGCAAGCGATACATACGCCGTAGTTGGTAGGCTAATTGTGCTTTAACTGAGCTGTAAGCACAGTCCGAGACAATAGCTTTGACCTGCGGCGGGAGATTTTCACCTGAGGTCATTAGCACTGTAGCACCACCCATAGAGACCCCATGAAGCACAACTTGAGCACTGGGCCCAGTCTTTTCTATTATATATTCAATCCACTGCAAATAATCCTTGCGCTCATGCCATCCAAAACCAATATAATTCCCAGCGCTTTCCCCATGTCCCCTGGCATCGGGAATCAGGATATTAAAGCCCAGTCTCTCGTAATAGATTTTGGCGTACGCCCCCATATCCTTCCCTTTTCCAGAATAACCATGAGCTAGAATCGCCGTACGACCTTCAGCACGATCCGAAAGGAGCAAGTACCCTCTTAGTTGTAGCCCGTCCTCAGATGTAATCTCCACATTCTCAAAGCTCTGACTGGAGATCCAATCCTTCCCCTCACCCCAAGAAGCCCCGGCAACCGGGGGATCAACCTTCAAATCACGATTATTACTCAGGAATTCCTTCGGTGCTCGTTTAATAGCAATTCCATAAAAGAAAAAGCCCGCATAGATCAGAGCTCCTATGACGATGACAGCGCTAATGAAGAACCATACCAATTCATCTTCCCCGTCCTTTCCTCATATCCGTTGTAAATCAGTATAACATCTACTTAGAATGCGCCAAAATATAACAATCATAACAAAAGAAAACCGCCCTCGGAATATGTCCCGAAAGCGGCTTTACTATTCTTCACGGCATAACTTGTATTCAAGCTACAATCACCGTTTATTATTTCTTGCTCGAGAATCTATTTCTCATTAGCAATCCAATAAGTGCAAAACCTAGACCAGTTACATAATAAGGGACTGAACTTGATTCTCCCGTTTTTGGAAGTTCATCCACAGGTGGATTACCTAGCGGGATTGTATCATCCACTACAGCAATATCCTCTGGTGACGGCGTTGGTGTTACTGTCAATACTGGTCCTAATGGAATCTCCTCCTCATCAACAAGTACCTCTGTGTTGCTCGACGGTGTTGGTGTTGGTACTAGTGCTGGAGTCGACGAAGCTACAGGGCCCAGCGGCACAGGATCATCATTAACAATGATAGTGCCAATTACAAATGATGGTGTTGGTGTCGGGAACACCGGAGGCTCCGACGACGATGTCGGTGTTGGCGTCACTTCCGACGACGGTGTCGGTGTTGGCGTCACTTCCGACGACGGTGTCGGTGTTGGCGTTGCTTCCGGCGACGGTGTCGGCGTTGGTGTCACGATCGGCGTTGGTGTTGGTGTCACGGTCGGCGTTGGTGTTGGTGTCACGGTCGGCGTTGGTGTTGGCGTCACGGTCGGCGTCGGTGTTGGCGTCACGGTCGGCGTTGGTGTTGGCGTCACGGTCGGCGTTGGTGTTGGTGTCACGATCGGCGTTGGTGTTGGCGTCACGGTCGGCGTTGGTGTTGGCGTCACGGTCGGCGTTGGTGTTGGTGTCACGATCGGCGTTGGTGTTGGCGTCACGGTCGGCGTTGGTGTTGGCGTCACGGTCGGCGTTGGTGTTGGCGTCACGGTCGGCGTTGGTGTTGGCGTCACGATCGGCGTTGGTGTTGGCGTCACGGTCGGCGTTGGTGTTGGCGTCACGGTCGGCGTTGGTGTCGGCGTCACGGTCGGCGTTGGTGTTGGCGTCACGGTCGGCGTTGGTGTTGGCGTCACGGTCGGCGTTTGTGTTGGCGTCACGGTCGGCGTTGGTGTTGGCGTCACGGTCGGCGTTGGTGTTGGCGTCACGGTCGGCGTTGGTGTTGGTGTGTGTGTTGGCTTTGGTGTGTGTGTTGGCTTTGGTGTGTGTGTCGGCTTCGGTGTCGGTGTTGGCTTTGGTGTGTGTGTTGGCTTCGGCGTTGGTGTTGGCTTCGGTGTGTGTGTTGGCTTCGGCGTTGGTGTTGGCTTCGGTGTCGGTGTCACGCACGGCGTAGGCGTCACGGTCGGCGTTGGTGTTGGCGTCACGGTCGGCGTCGGTGTTGGTGTCACGGTTGGCGTTGGTGTTGGCGTCACGGTTGGTGTCGGTGTTGGTGCCACGGTCGGCGTTGGTGTCGGAGGTGGTTCTTCCCCTCCATATGGATACCAATGCATCTGCACCCCACCAGCAAATCCCTTTGCAATCAGCGTCCCATGCAGTTCACCGGAATTATAAGTTACTTTTGCAAGCGGAGCTAGGATAGTTCCTTCTATTGTTAAACTTCCAATGTCAACAGTGCTAGCTTCATAAAAATTAAATAATACCTTGTTAGGGCTACCTCCCCAGATTTGAAAGCTTGGAATGTTAACTGAACTTCCGCTAACGTTAATGATAACTGTGGCGCTATTTGCAATATTAAACTGTAAGCCATTAGCACCAGCGAAATCGGCAGCACTAAGATTAAGAACGTTAAATGGTTCCGGAGCATCAATCGTTATTTTCCCATATTCCTTTTTGAAAGTTCCTATTGTAGCAAGCGAAGAGAATTCATTAGAACGTCCAATAAGAAATTGCTCTTCAGCATCAAAATCAATAGGAGTCCCTTTTCTCGCTGGTTCTTTAAGATCTACACCGTTGCTGGAAAAAACACCACCATAAACGGATGCTCCATGAACAGTCCCATTAGTAAAACTGATGTCATTACCAGCGATAAGAACATCTCCACCTGGATTATCCTTGGATACGCCGTAATTCTGCAAAGTAATATTACCTTTGGCCGCAAGGCGCCCATGAACCTGATCATTAGATTGTTTGAAATCCCCAAAAATAAAAGTATTAAAATTCCCTGCAATACCTAACACAGGTGTAGGAGTATAGGGAAGTACCTCCCCAGCCGCATTTACCAAATGACCTCCAGAAAGACCACTACCTACTGTCAAAATCCCCGCTAATATTAGTGCTAGCAGCGGTTTCATTCTTCTTTTCAAAAAGCACACCTCCTAAATCTATGATTTATATTTAATCAGAATAATTACCAGAAACTCTAAAGGACCTAACAACAAAAAAGACCGCCAAAAAAGAAGTGGAATTCCCTTCTCATGGCAGTCGGACGGTCATAGCGCATTTAAGACACTTTAGACTCCTGGACTTTGCGTCCCACCCTTTCAGGCGGTTTGCTATTATCATGATAATATATGTATTGACTTGCGGATTAGAACTAGCATTTTAAGCATCCTATTAAATAATCGTCTATGACTTTTAATACTTTTGAACTAATAATAGTTTAGCGCTCCATCCCCACAATTGTCAATCAATTCCTTTTGATATTCATACACGTAAGCAAGCACAAAAAAAGCGCCTAAAGGCGCTTCACACAAAGGTTTTCCTTCAATTTTAAAGTAACTTTATATAGCCTAATATCGATATCCATAATGGAATACTTAGAATCAAACCAAATACCATTCCACGGTGGAGACTTCCTTCCTCTTTCATCCTAATTCTCCCTTTATATAAGTCTGAAGCATTATTTTTTATTATTACAATTTTAATATATTTTATTCTTTCTAATTTAGTTGTGAATTCAATCACATTGGACTAGCTGTTTAGAAATACCATTGATTATTTTTGGAATATCGGGGTAGAATACGAATATACGTTCCCATTAGAGGTGATGAGATTCATGAATAGAGCTGAAAGCAGGGACAACATGCTGGTCAAATCTTATTTATTGCTTCCGATGATTTTATCAGCTTTCGAACGGGACTCCGCCATTCTATCTGCACATTTACGAACACCTACCCCCTATCTGGAGGTTCTTGAAACAGCCGCAGCAGTTGCTACAACAGATCTAAGAGATGTTCGTTCAGAGATGAGAAAACGGGGAATCAAGGTTTATGAGCAGAACAGACTTAACACGGGGATAGAAGCCAAATTTATATGTCGTGGATACCATGAACGAATGCTGTTGTTAAACGACATCGTCGCTGCCCAAGCTGCCATTCATATGCGCAGATATCTCGGTCTGGATATTTCATCTTTTAAGAGCTATGAAGAGCAGTATCAGATTAAGTGAAGTAGCGAAGAAGCTCCCCCTCCCTCATTTAATTAGCGAACAAAAAAATAGGCCTTACCATGGGAGTTGGCAAGACCTGAGAGATTTATACCACAAAACACTGGGGGGTGTTTGGTGTCTTCAATATATACCTTGAACCTGAAAATAAGATGATGCTCACATGAAAATTACATTAAAAACTTCAATTCGTCGCTTAGGCTATCCGCTTGGCACTTTTGATTTCCAACCAAAGAGGCCCGCTTCGCCGACAGAGAAAATCGACCGATTGATAGTTAGCCACGAGTGCTTTGAACAAATTGTTTCAAAATGATATAGTGAATTCGTTCTCACAGGATGACTTGATAGCAGGTTGTAAAACATAATAAAGTCGGGACCTGAGTACGGAGCGACAACAGGCGTTTGCCTTTTCGTTGAATATTTTCTGAAGGAGGGTAATAGCCCATGAGTGATGAAATCTGTATACCGCCTGGCATTCAACAGAAGGACACTAGCTTTGGCTACACCTTGTCTATTATTAGTGGTAAATATAAAATGACTATTCTCTACTATCTCTCTGAAAACAAGATCGTGCGGTTCAATGAACTGCAACGGGGTATCGGTACAATACCTTTTAAGACATTAAGCGTTATGTTGAAAGAACTGGAAGCCGACTGTCTCGTCAGGCGCGAGGAATTCCCCCAGATTCCCCCTAAAGTTGAGTATTCCTTGACCGAGAAGGGCCAATCGCTTATTCCGGTGCTGGATATGATGTGCACTTGGGGAGAGAAAAACTTCGTTCCAGCCGCGCAAGAGATAACCATACCTTTTACGATTTAACGACAACTTATGACAAAAGCAGCATTTCCATTAATGAAAATGCTGCTTTTTGCTTCAAATCTAATTACATATTTTCGATAAATTCAACATAGCCTTGCGAACTGATATCCAATTTATTTAAGTAATCCGTACTTCCTACCGTCTCAGATTCCGTGCCATAAATGGCATAGAAGGAACGATAATCAGCGTTGCAATACAAAAAAGTCGTGTCAAAGGGAGATAAAATACGGTCAAGCCCGTAGCCGAGTTTACCTTCTTCACTAAAGTCTTTTGCACTTCCTCCGGCAGTTACAGCTAATGCGATTTTTCGATTTCTTAATTTATCACTCTTCGAGCCATATGCCCATCCGTAAGTAAATACTTCGTCCAGCCACTTTTTAAGCAGAGGTGGACTACTAAACCAGTAGACAGGGAATTGTAAGACGAGCTTATCATGCGCTTCAATCAGCTGTTGTTCCTTTTCCACGTTGATTTTTTCATCGGGATAGGCTTTGTACAGCTCGTGCAACGTATATTTGTCTGGATATTTACGGAGTTCTTCGATCCAGCGTTTATTAACGACGGATGTTTCGATGTTTGGGTGCGTGACGACAATAAGTGTTTTCATTGGTGTATCCTCCATGTTTGAATCAGATTTAGGACTTGAGTATACCTCCCACCATGACATCGCGTAAGTATGCACTTTTAGTTCACGTACTTACCTAAAGGTAAGCACTGCAACCTGCCTGCACGTATGATTGATGTATAGTCTTCGGGGCGAATCTCGTCTTCGGTGTACACCCAAATATCACACAAGAGAGACTGGGTCATTCCGCCATTTTACTTGAGTAAAGGTTAGACGGATGTAACGTTATGTGTTTGAACTCTATATCACTGATAAAAAAATTTGCCTGAACGCAAAGAAATGCCCCACCATTACTGGCAGGGTACGGTACTTCCGCATAATTTCAACATAATCCATTTGGGATACTCGACTACCACTTAAGGTTGACAGGGTGCGTCTTTGATTATGTATGAAAAAAATCCACCAGCATGAGTACTGGCGGATTTAATAAGGTGCAGCTATATTGGGAGGTTTGAAACTTAAATAAACAAAGTCTTAGAGATGATTACCAACAAGATAAACAGAACCAGAATTGCGGCGGTAGAAGTAAAGCCACCATATCCTCCTGCGAATTCGCCCATTTTAACTCCTCCTTTGTAATTGAATACAATTTAAAATATACAAGCTTTTGTAATGATGACCAGCAGGATAAAGAGCACTAAGATTGCCCCTGTGGATGTAAAGGCTCCACCAACAAAACGTTCAGGTTCACGTTCACGTTCACGTTCACCAACGCCGCAACAACGTTCTCCACGTACTTCGCCCATTTGTCAATTCCTCCTTTTTAATTGGATACAAAACTAAGATATGCGGGATTTGTATCGGTGCTTGGGTAAAAAAGAAACGAAAATAGTAGGCCTGTTGCGGGATCCGACATTTCGTAAAAAACAAAAAAATACCCACCAGCCGAAGCCAGTGGGCGGTTTTTCCCGGTTTTATGATTTTTTAAATAAGGGCTATAGCCAGCAGAGTGAACAAACTCAAGGTTAAGATGTCATTTGTAGCAAAAGGATTACCAAAAAAAGCTGAAGTGTGCACAGATCCGTTATGTTCCGTTCTTAAGTAAACATTATTTCTGTCCACATTTGTAATTACGCCTACGTGCTGTCTACCATCTTTAGTCAGAATCCGCACTCTTCTATTCATGTAGCGCAAGCAGCTGCAATAAGCATCCATCAGGAAACTCCCCCTCGCTCGTATTACTTTATTTTATGATGAGAGGTTACGCCGGTAACGGCCAGCAGCGCCCAAAACTTCCGGCTCGACAAATTAACTTTCCAGTTCACTTTGTAAGGTTAACTGTCTTACTTGCTCTTTCTTGCCGTTTACGAGTACTACCACTTTATTGTCATTGTTGCCCTGATTCGCTGTTTCCTTCTTTTTCAGCCCTAGGTACTTTGCAATCCCGATCACATGGCTATCAATGATTGCTTGGATAACCACATCTTTTTTGAGTTTGGCAGCGTCGGTTACCACATCCAAAAATAAATTCTCCGTGAGTACTGCAGGTATGTTGCTCTCACGCACCACGTGCAGGTTTTTTGCCTTTTGGCCCCGGTCGTTGGGGACTCCATTACAAGCGGAAAAGACACTCTTTCGGTAAAAGAATGGTAGAAGAATCAAAAAAGCGCGGCTCTTGAAATTCCAAGAATCCGCGCCACAAAAGGTTTTTTTGGATGCTGGTGAAGGGAATTGAACCCCCGGCCTACGCATTACGAGTGCGTTGCTCTACCCCTGAGCTACACCAGCTTAAGGCTGATTTTTCTGTCAAACAAAAAATATTATACAACTTTCAGCCAGAAACGCAAGCCTATTTCTCCCTATTTCCCTACTCTCCCAAACTGCTATTCCACCTGTAGTTTACGCTCCACAGACTCCAGCTTTCCACGGCTAGTGGAGGGTTTATCGCGGCGGTCGTCTATTTTAAGTGAGGTAGAGACACGCTCTGCACCTGCGGCAAAAGGAGACTCGTGCAGCGCTTCGACTGCAGCAAAAATACGCTGAAGAGGCCCTTCGATGATTGTACCCATGGATGTAAGCTCATAAGTAATCCCTTCTACCGTCTTCAGCACTCGCTGCATATCCGCAACATAGCTGCTAAGGCTCGTACTACCTGTTCCAATCGGAATAACGGTTACTTCAGCAATAGGCATGAGAATACCTCCTCGGAATTTTAAAGTATGTGTCTCCTTCTATTGTAACAACTCCACCGCTCTGCCACAAATGATCTCATCTTTATTATGCCCCTTCTTCTTTCCCCAAAATTCTCCGAAATATGACTTTCGCCACAAGTATTTTTTCTAACATGAATTCTAGGGTCATCTGCACTACATTTATGGACTCTTTGTGGCATCTTTTCGGACAATTTATGAATCATTTTTTATATGCCTGTGGATCAATTGTGGATTACTTATGGACAGCCTGTGGATCATTTGTGGAGTACTTTTGAAGAACCCGCTCCCCGCGCGGGTTTTCTAAAAAACTGTTTACAAACACAACATCTTGGGTTATTTTTATCTAACGACAACAAAATATAGTGGAGACAGGCGCTTTGATCCTTTATCGGAATTAGAGCTTAATAGGGAAGTACGGTGAAAATCCGCTGCGGTCCCGCCACTGTAACCGGATGCCCCTTACAAGCTTTTAGAAGCTTAAGATGGGCAGATCTCCTGGCAGAAGCCACTGAGGGGTAAGAGCCCCTTTGGGAAGGCGCTGAGAGGTCCTACGGAAGCCAGGAGACCTGCCTGTTTCGACGACACCAACTATGAGTGCCTGCGAGGAACAGGAACGGTGTCCGCATGCGGTCATCTTCTTAGAGGCCACTACAAATATCTGTGTGGATATTTACATAACGCATCGGGCATTTTCTGCCATCCTCGCTAGAGGATGCTTTTTTTATGAGATCAGAATGAATATACGGCCGCTTATGCGGCCCCACTTCTTAATGATAGGACGATAGACTGAGAGGAGAGCTATACAATGACGTTGTTGGAGAGACAATTTAACGGTACAACAAATGCACGAGAAGTTCTTTTAGAAGAGCTCATTGATTTAGGACGCGATATTATCGACAGCCGGGATTTGGACTTGCTGCGCGAGAATGCCAATTTGAACGGAGAGAGTTTCTCCGGTAAAATGAGCAAGTTCGGCAGTGAATATTCAAAATGGTACGCCCGCAACTTTACGATGCCACCGCAGCTAGTGCAAGCCATTGATGACAATGTCGTCTATGTGCATGATCTGGATCAATACGCAATCGGAACGACTAACTGCATTTTTATCCCGTTTGATAAGCTTCTCCGCGAAGGCTTCAACACCGGCAACGGCAGTGTTCGTCCTCCGAACTCCATAATGACAGCTATGTCACTGGTAGCAATTATTTTTCAATCCCAGCAAAATGCTCAATATGGCGGCGTATCCGCCAATAAGCTCGACTATGATCTAGCACCTTATGTAACCAAATCCTTCGCTAAGCTGTTCCGCAAGGGTCTGGATTATTTTGATGAGGGACAAGCTAATGATTCTTTGGGCGAGATTACAATGAGTCGGACCGATCTGGCGGAGTTATATCCAAAAGCGTTTCGTTTTGCACTAAAGGAAACCGAAATCGAAACCCTGCAAGCGGCTGAAAGTATGGTACATAATCTCAACACCATGTCCAGCCGATCCGGTGGGCAAATTCCGTTTACCAGCATCAATTATGGTACTTGTACTTCACCAGAAGGTCAGCTTGTGATCAGCTCTCTGCTAACAGCAACGATGAACGGACTTGGCAGCGGAGAAACACCTGTGTTCCCGATTCAAATCTTCAAATGCAAGCAAGGAGTCAATCAACAGCAAGGTGATCCTAACTATGAATTGTTCCTAAAAGCGGCGGAATGTTCTGCACGCAGACTATATCCGAACTTCGCTAATCTGGACGCTCCGCTCAACTTGCAGTATTATGATCCAAGTGATCCTGATACGGAATTTGCTACAATGGGCTGCCGCACCCGAGTGCTCGGTGACCGTTTTGGGCGTAATCATTGCTCCGGGAAGGGCAACCTTTCCTTTAATACACTGAATCTGGTTCGGCTCGGTCTGGCACACGGCACAGTAACAGGCCGACGTACCGTCGCAGATGAAGCTGGCTTCTATGAGGATCTAAACCACTATATGGATATTGCGCTGGAAGGACTTCTTCATCGGTTCCACATCCAAAGCGCGCAAAAAGCTAAAGCATCCGATTTCATGATGCGAGAAGGCGTCTGGGAAGGCGGCGAAAATCTCGCTCCTGAAGACTCTGTAGGCGAACTGCTGAAGCATGGTAGTCTGTCGCTTGGCTTCATCGGTATGGCGGAATGCATGAAAGCCATGTACGGCAAACACCATGGCGAGGATATGGAAGTCCATGCCAAGGCTGTGGCTATCGTGCGTCACATGCGGGAGTATTGCGACCTTAAAAGTGAGGAACTTAATCTCAACATTACCTTGTTCGCAACACCAGCGGAGGGCCTGTCCGGCAAATTCACCAAGATTGATCGCAAGGTACTGGGTTCTATTCCGGGCGTAACTGACCGTGAGTATTATACGAACTCTTTCCACATCCCTGTATACTACGATCTAGGTGCTGCTCAGAAGATCAGCTTGGAAGCTCCTTTCCATGAATACTGCAATGCCGGGGCTATTTCTTATGTCGAATTAAATGGCAATGCCCGCAGCAATCCATCTGCTTTTATCAAAATCATTAAATATGCACTAGAACAACAGGTCAGCTACTTCAGCATTAACCATCCGATTGACCGCTGCTCCAGCTGCGGATACGAAGGCGTAATTGGGACAAACTGTCCTTCCTGCAACGCACATGAGAATGACGTGCACATCCGTCGTTTGCGCAGAGTTACAGGTTATTTAACTGGCGACTATCAGACCCGCTTCAATGCCGCCAAACAAGCCGAAGTACGGGATCGCGTTAAGCATCTATGAATATTTGCGGATACTATCCGGAGTCGATTAACGAGGGAGAGGGCATGCGGGCCGTCCTCTTCATCAGCGGCTGCCGTCATCGTTGCCCGGGATGCTTTAATCCCGAGACATGGAACTTTAAATATGGAGAAGTCTTCACCTTAGAACGTCAATATGAAATCATTGCAGAAATCGCCGCTAACCCTTTGCTGGATGGTCTAACACTGGCAGGCGGCGATCCTTTTTTCTCGGCAGAAGAGGTACTTGGGTTCGTTCATGAGCTTCGCGCCGTGCTCCCTGGCTTCCCCATCTGGATTTACAGTGGTTATACGTATGAGGAACTAACCGCCCTTCCCGGTTCGCCGGAGTGGAATCTACTTACACAGTGTCAGGTATTAATAGATGGACGTTTTATAGAAGAATTGAAAGATACTACACTTCCTTACCGAGGAAGCTCTAACCAACGCATAATCGACATTCCGGCCAGTACGAACGGCTCGGAGGTCTTTCTGTGGCAGCCTACTGCGCTATAATATATCAATTTTTGATATTCAAAATTAATCCAAAATAAGAAGGGATGAAATAACCATGCCACAATTCGTAGTAAAACCAGATAATCGCCAACTGGCTTTTGATGAGAAGCGCCTTTCCGTATACGCCGACCGTATCTTAGAAGGTCTTGATCAACTAAATAAAGAAACATTGCTGCGGGGAGTAATTTCCAAACTGCGTCGTGACTCCGTAAGCGGAGAAGAAATTAGCAATGCCTTCACCATGAGTGCTCTGGAGCTTGTAACGAAAGAAGAGCCTACTTGGAAGTTTGCAGCTGCCCGTGCCCTTCTGACTACCCTTTATAAAAAAGCAGCCGTTCATCGCCGCTATAAAGCTTATCCAGAAGAGCCCTACGGTGAGCTGTACCCGCTAATTACGGATCTCGTAAAAAAAGGAATCTATCGTGAAGAGCTTCTAAGTCATTACACCAAAGAACAAATTATCGAACTAGGTGGGTGTATCGATTATACACGCGATCTTTTGTTTGACTATATCGGTCTGCTTACGCTATCCGACCGTTATTTGGCGCATGATTTTGACGGCCGTGTAATGGAGCTTCCACAAGAACGTTATATGATTATTGCTATGTACCTGATGCACCGTGAACCAGCTGAGAAACGTCTTGAGCTTGTAAAAGAAGCTTACTGGGCTATGAGCAACATCTACATGACAGCTGCTACCCCTACAATGTCCAATGCCGGCAAAAAGGTCGCTGGACAGCTATCCAGCTGCTTCATCGATACGGTGGACGATTCCCTTGAGGGTATCTTTGATTCTAATACAGATGTAGCGCGCCTTAGCAAAATGGGCGGCGGTATCGGCGTCTACCTTGGTAAAGTACGGGCACGGGGTTCGGATATCCGTGGCCATAAGAACACTAGCTCCGGCGTAATTCCTTGGATTCGCCAATTGAACAATACAGCAGTCAGTGTAGACCAGCTCGGAACACGTAAAGGTGCTGTCGCTGTCTACCTTGATGTATTCCATAAAGATATTCTCGCTTTCCTCGATCTTAAACTAAATAATGGTGACGAGCGTATGCGTGCACATGACGTATTCCACGGTGTAACCCTGCCGGACTTGTTCATGGAAGCCGTTGAATCACGCAGCCACTGGAACCTCTTCTGCCCACATGAAGTGAAGAAGGTTATGGGCTGGACGGATGAGAACGGTCGTCCGCTTGGTCTGGAAGACTTCTACGATGAAGAGCTTGGTAAAGGCACTTTCCGTGAAAAATATGCTGAAGCTACAGCCAATTTGGAATTGTCCCGTATTACCGTTCCTGCGATCGACATCATGAAACGGATTATGAAATCACAGCTTGAAACAGGTACTCCATATATGTTCTACCGTGATACGGTTAACCGGACGAACCCGAACCGTCACCAAGGTATGGTCTTCTCTTCCAACCTGTGCACAGAAATTATGCAGAATCAATCCGCTACCGTTATTGAACAGGAAGAATTAGTAACCAAAGATGGCAAGACCCGGATTGTTATCTCCAAAATCCCTGGCGATTTCGTAGTCTGCAACCTGAATTCGATTCACTTGGCACGTGCGATTCCAGCTGGTGTGCTGGAAAGACTTGTACCTATCCAAGTACGTATGCTGGACAACGTAATCGACATTAATAATATTGAAGTTCTGCAAGCACAATACACGAACAGCCAATACCGCGCAGTGGGTCTCGGCACATTCGGCTTGCATCACCTATTGGCACTCAAGGGCATTCGTTGGGAATCTGATGAAGCCGTAGAATATAACAACCATTTGTATGAACACATCAACTACCTGTTGGTACGTTCGAGTATGGAGCTTGCCCGTGAAAAAGGCCGTTATCCGAAGTTCGCCGGTTCCGATTGGGAGACAGGTGCATACTTTACTTCACGTGGCTACGTTAGCGGTGAACAAGAAGGTAAATATGTTACCACTGAACAATGGCGCGAGCTGCAAGAAGAAGTGGCTAAAGACGGTGTTCGTAACGCATGGATGTTCGCGATTGCACCGAACGGCTCCACATCGATTATTGCCGGCTCCACAGCCAGCATTGATCCTTTGTATGAACTGCTTTCCTATGAAGAGAAAACAACTTACAAGATCGCTAACCCAGCACCAGATCTGTCCGACAAGACGATTTGGTACTATAAAACTGCGTTTACAATTGACCAAAACTGGTCGATCCGCATGGCTTCTGCTCGTCAGCGTCACGTCGATCAAGGTCAAAGCTTCAACCTGTATGTTCGTCCTGACATCAAGGCTACCGAGTTCCTTGAGCTGCATCTGAACGCCTGGAAGGGCGGATTGAAATCAACTTATTATGTGCGTAGCCGTGCTTTGACAATAGAAGAGTGTGATTCTTGCGCTAGCTAAGAGTCTTACTGCTTTAAAAAATTCGGTGATTTAATCGTAACTGCGAGCAATGTTTGGGCTTCCGGTCGCTGTTATCCTCAGATTTCTTGATCTATACCGTCTTCGCGGTAGAAATCCGAGGATAAAGGCGAACGCTATCGCTCCTACAGCTCCAAACTTTCTCTCCGTTACTTCATCAACCTCATTTAATTAAAGATCAGACAAGACGAATTACCCGCGCAAAAAAATGGAGGGAAAATAAATGCAACTACAAAAGATTTTTAACACTGAAGCACCCAACCAATCCACACGCATCATCGACGGTGAATGCTCCGGTATTCTGAACTGGAACGATATCCGCATGCCGCATATGTACAAGCTGTACAAGGTGCTGCTGCTGAATCACTGGATCGCGGATGAAATCCCAATGTCCAAAGATGCGCAACAATTCCCTATGCTCGATGCTGAGGAGCAACGCGTATTTAAGATCAACATCTCCCTGCTCGCCGTGTTAGACTCGATGCAGACGATGTTCGTAAGCGACGTGAAGCGTTATTTTACTGACTCTTCTCTAGAAGCTATCTCTGCCATTATAGGACAACAAGAAGTGGTGCATAACCAATCCTATTCCTATGTTCTTTCCTCTATCGTGTCGGAAAGTGAGCAGAAAGAAATTTTTGAATATTGGAAAAAAGACCCTGTCCTGCTGGAACGCAATCAGTTTATCTCTGATATTTATCAAGAGTTCCGTGATAACCCTACGAGACAAACCTTTTTCCATGCGCTGGTAGCGGATCTCATCTTGGAAGGAATTTTCTTCTACAGCACCTTTGCCTTCTTCTACAATCTGGCCCGTGACCAAAAGATGATGGCGACCAGCCAAATGATCTCTTATATCCAACGTGACGAGAATCAGCACTGCTATTTCTTCGCAGAAGTATTTAAGCAGCTGCTTGTAGATTTCCCTGAGTTGAACACTAAAGAGAATATGGATTACGTGTATCGTACGATCGACCGTGCGGTAGAGCTTGAAACCAACTGGGCTTACTACACCCTTACTAATGTCCGCGGTATTGATCTTAACGAGCTTAGTGACTACATCAAATATACAGCGAACAAGCGCTTAACTTTGATGGGTATGGAAAAAGCCTACCAAGGCGTTGATGTTAACTGCATGCCTTGGATCAAACCTTTCTCCGATGATGCGCTTAATGCCACCAAAACCGACTTCTTCGAAGCTAAGTCCCGTAACTACGGTAAGGTTGGCGACGATAACGGATTCGACGATTTGTAAGACAGGATTATAACGAACCCTTTATAAAAAAAAGGCCATTCTCTACTTTCACAGTGAGATGGCCTTTTTACTATAGCAAAAAGCGTCTCTTCACCCCTTGAATCAGGTATGAATGAGACGCTTATATAGTTGGTATGAATCCATCTGAAACAGAATGCTTGCTACTTAGTCTTAAGCCTTGCGTTCCACACGATGTGTAGTTTCTTCTGCAAGCTCAGCTAACGCATCATTCAGACGCAGCTTCAACTCCTCAGCAAGCTCTACCACTCCGTGATCATTACGAACCACCTGAGAATCCACGGCATACACTCCACCAAGAATGTAACGTGCACCGAGTACAGACAAAACAGGTTTCAAAGCATAATCAATCGTAAGTAGATGTGCAAGACTGCCACCCATGAAGAGCGGGAGTACGATTTTGCCGGCCAATCCCTTTTGTGGAACTAGATCCAAGAAGGTCTTCAACACGCCTGTATAAGAGGCTTTATAAACCGGGCTAACCACGATTACCGCATCGGCTTCGGCTACAAGGCCGTTCGCTTTGACGATAGAATCACTCTCAAACTTGGTATGAATCAAATCTTCCGCTGGCAGCTCTGCAACGTTAATACGCTCAACCTCAAAACCCTGATCCGTTAAGCTTGCCTCCGCATACTCTATAACTGCATTGATGCGCGATACCAAGGAAGGCGTTCCGTTAATCACAACAATTTTAGCCACTTCTCCACCTCTTTCATCCCATTAAGCAGCTCACACTGCAAGTATTTATCCCGACAGGAATACTTTAAATTAATATTAATCCTATCGCAGATTAGATATTATTGTCAAACCATAAACGCTTGCGCTCATCCCACTCTTGCGATATACTAAGCAACAATATTAAATCCAAGAATCAGGCCAATGACCGGCATCCAACCGTGAGGCGTCTGCGACCGGAGCCTATAATGACTCCCTAAGTTCACCGGGTTTCGCCCGTTACCGCGAAGACCAAAGAGGGTCGAATTCTTTCCTGCTGTTAAGGAGATTCGATCAACCTGGGTGGCACCGCGAGCTGACGCTCCTCGTCCCATGGATGAGGGCGTTTTTTGCGTTTTTTCAAGCATAAATACCTTCGGCGTCCTTATAAGGACGGTAAGTGTTTGTGCGAGAACTAGAAGGATAAAGTGAAGTGTGAAACTTACACTTTCTTATCTTTTAAACAAAAAGGAGCGAGCGATATGCTGGAAATGAACTGGATCAAGGATAATCAGGAACTTGTAAGAAACACTGCCACATGGAAAAGAATTGACTTCCCACTGGATGAATTGCTGGAATGGGATGAAAAGCGCCGAAGCCTGCGACAAGAAACAGAACAAATGAGAGCCGAACGTAATGGGCTAACTAAAGAGGTTGAACGATTATTACGGCAGGGTGACCGCCCTGCTGGAGAGATCGTCAAGGCACAGGTACGAGAACTCAATCATCGGCTGAACCTGCTGGAAGCTGATCTGAACGAGGCTGAACGCCGCTGTAGAGAGCTCATGCTGCTCGCACCGAATCCGGTGTCGCAGGATACACCCATCGGCAACGATGATAACGATAATGTAGAACTGCGGTTGAACGGAACGGTGCCGGAATTCGGCTTTGCGCATCGTGATCATGTGGAGCTAGGTGAACTCCACGATATTATTGATATTCCCCGTGGCGTCAAAGCAGGCGGTCCTCGCAGCTATGTGCTCAAAGGAGCCGGCCTGATGTTACATCTCGCTGTACAAAGACTTGCCCTAGATGTGCTCACTGCACGCGGATTCACCGTGATGGATGTTCCTGTGATTGTCCGCCCTGAAGCGTTGGAGCGAACCGGATTCTTCCCGGGTGGGATGGATCAGACGTACGAGCTCAGCGGAGATAATCGCTGGCTGGTAGGCACATCTGAAGTGTCGCTAGTTTCACTCTACAGCGACGAGATTGTAGAGCTCGACACACCCATGCGATTAGCCGGAATGTCGACTTGCTTCCGCCGTGAAGTTGGATCAGCGGGGCGAGATGTGCGCGGGCTGTACCGCGTACATCAGTTCTCGAAGATCGAGCAAGTCGTCTTATGCCGAAATGACGAGGGGGTCTCGGACCATATGCTTCACGAGATCCTCGCGAATGCCGAGCACATTCTTCAGCTCTTAGAGCTCCCCTATCGAGTCATGGCTGTCTGCACAGGGGATATGTCCCTGAAGACGCATAAGCAGTATGACATCGAGACATGGATGCCTAGCAGAGGCGCATACGGTGAGACCCATTCGGCTTCTAATCTACTCGATTTCCAAGCTCGTCGTTCGGGCATCCGTTATCGGGATGCGGACGGTCGCTTACAATACTGCCACACCTTAAATAACACCGCAGTGGCTACGCCAAGAATTCTGATCCCGCTGCTGGAGAATCACCAGCAAGAGGATGGTTCTATCTACATCCCTCAGGCGCTGCGCAAATACATGGACGGATTAGAGCGGCTAGAACTTCCACAACAGTAGTCTGTTTTATCCAGGTAAATTTAAAATATAATGCCTACTCACTTCTCAACAAGAAGCTGAATGGGCATTTTTTTGTTCTAAGACCTCCCGAATAGCCGAGCCCAATAACTCCTACTCTATTGTTATTCAAATGTAAAATTTAACAGAAGTATAGAATACATTTGTTGTAATCCTTTGATAATTCAACTATAAAAATTAATTTATATATGGGACTATTCATCATCCAATAAACACTAGATTTTAAGGATTATTGTATTTATGCACTATTTTCAGCCCCTATTCTTATGCGAAAACAATAACTTTTTATTTTTTTATTTTAATTTATAGAACCTTTAATTTATATTAATGCAAACCAACCTTTCATTTTACATTTGAATGATAAGATTTAGTAGGTTTCTAATAAAAGATTTGAGGGGAGAATACTTATCCAAATGATTATTTCTTCAAGAGTAAGGAAATGGTGGGCTAGTGGACTGGCAATGTTAATGCTTGTCGGCAGTGTGCTACCAGCTATTCAGACTGCCGAGGCAGCACCGGATAATAGCAATGTTGTTATCTCACAAGTCTATGGCGGTGGTGGAAACAGCGGAGCAGAGTTTAAGAATGATTTTATTGAATTATACAATCCTACCAACAAACCAGTAGTTTTGACTGGATGGAAAGTTCGGTATACTTCCGCAACTGGAACCTTTAGCAGCGGAACAGAATTAACAGGAACTATTCCTGCAAATGGATACTACCTCGTCCAAGAGGCTGCAGGAACAGGAGGAACTACTGCACTACCTACTCCTGATGCCGCAGGTATCCTAGCTATGAGTGGGACAAACGGTAAAGTCGACTTGGTTGACCCATCGAATAATACGATAGATTTAGTTGGCTATGGTACAGCTACAGGTGTTGAGGGAACTCCAACCCCTGCTCTCACCAACGCGACAGCCGCTATTCGTAAAGCAGCAGCTGGTGCACCAGCTGATAGCCGTGGTCTAGATACGGATAACAACGTTGCGGATTTTGTTGTTCAAGCAGCAAGTCCACGCAATAGTAGTTATGGTAAAGCACCAGAGACAGCTAGCTCCGTAGTAGCTTCACCAGCCGCTAATGCCTGGCCGGTAGGCACTGAAATTTCTCTGAACTCTCCGACAGTTGGAGCATCCGTCTATTCAGCTGTTTATGGATCAGGTGGTTCAACTGATTTCCAACCTTACACAGGGCCTATCACCTTAACTGAGGACACTACGATTAAGGCGTATGCTTCAGAACCGAATATGCCAAACAGCGCAATAACAACTTTTGACTACACGATTCTGACCAAAACAGACGTCGCAACAGCACGCCTTGGTAATAAAGGTCAGAATATTTCAACAGAAGGTATCGTAACTCACATTAACGCAGCAAAAATGTATATTCAGGATGGAACCGGTGGGATCGTACTTTATGGATTCCCAGAGTTCGCAAACGTTGGAGATCGTGTTGCAGTTAGTGGCGAGATGGATATCTACAGCAACCTGCAAGAGCTCAAACTCCAAAGCGGACTTCAATACTCTGTCGTTGCGAGTGATGTAGGTGTACCCGCACCTAAATTGATTACAGCAACCGACTTGTCTGCAGCGAACGGAGAAAACCATGAAGCTCAGCTGGTAACTATGAATAATGTCACTATAGATAATGTAAATGGAAATACAGTGACTGCAAGTCAAGGCGGACAACAATTCACAATTTTCTCAACCCTGCCTAAACTAGTAAAGGGTGCAACCTTTGATAGTATCACTGGGGTTATCGAGCAATATAATACAACTTATCAATTCATTCCACTTAACGAAAACGCTTTGGTGGAAGAAACCTTTTCTGTAATGGCGAGCCCTGGTGCAGGTCGCATCATTAAAGGAAGTGCTGTGACCCTATCCAGCCCTACCCTTGGAGCACAAATTCATTACACGACCGATGGAACTGAACCGACAGCAGCAAGCAAGCTTTATTCAGATCCAATTACAGTTAGTAAAGATCTTACCATTAATGCAATTGTCGTAGCAGATGGCAAGACAAGTAAGGTGTATACCTTTGCTTATAAAGCTTCTGATCTCCCTCGTATACATGATATTCAAGGAGAATCTCATGCCTCTGAGTATGTAGGTCAGAACGTTACTGACGTAGAAGGTATCGTTACCCAATACGGATACACATTCGCAACTGGCGCTTATAGAGGTTTCTTTATGCAGGACCCTCAGCCGGACAATAATGTGAACACATCGGAAGGTATTTTCGTTTACAGCACAAATGCATCCCTTAAACCTAAAGTTGGAGATTTAGTGCGCGTTAATGGAGTCGTTTCCGAGTATAACGAAGGAAGTGCGAGCAATCTAACCTCCACTCAAATTAATATGACATCACTAACAGTAGATTCCTCTTCTAGTTATACTGTGCCTGAACCTATCGTACTTGGCAAAGGTGGAAGAGCTATTCCTTCTTCCATCATTGATAATGACAGCATGGCTGATTTTGAACCTAGTGAAGATGCCATAGATTTTTATGAATCGTTAGAAGGCATGCTTGTAAAACTCCCTACCCCTACGATTATTAGTCCTTACTGGACAAGTGGTAGCGGAAATTCCATGCTTTATAACATCCCTACAAGAGTAGAAAATGATACTCCTGATGTCATCACACCAGCTGGTGGACTAGTTCTAAAAGAATATAACCAATTCAATCCTCAGCGCCTTATCATTGCTTATGGAAATCCGGGTCAAGAAGTCATCACCGGAGATAAGTTCGCTGGAGATGTTACAGGGGTCATCGGATACAACAATGGCAATTTCAAAGTAATTCCGGAGAACGGTAAGCTGCCAACCATTACCCCAAGTACTTTTAAACAAGAAACAACTACTCTTGAGGTTAATGAGGACAAGCTATTAATCGCTTCATACAACATTGAGAACTTCTACCCAGGCGTCGGAGCAACAAAAATCCAGAAACTTGCCGACTCCATCACGAATAATATGAAAAAGCCTGACATTATCGGCGTGGTCGAAATGCAGGATAGCAATGGTGAAACCAACAATGGAATCACTGAAGCAAGTGCTGACGAACTGATTAAGGCTATTGAAACTGCAGGCGGTCCTGTATATAAATACACAGACATCGCTCCAGTCAACAATCAGGATGGCGGAGCTCCAGGCGGAAACATTCGCGTAGGCTTCTTGTACAATCCAGCAAGAGTACAGCTTGCGGATAGTGTAAACGGTCAAAAAGGTACATCTACGCAATCCGTTGCATATGATGCAGCGACAGACAAGCTGACTTACAATCCGGGACGAATTGATCCAACGAATGCTGCATTTGCTAGTTCACGTAAACCACTTGCTGCACAATTTATTTTCGGTGGCGAAAAAGTGATCGTGATCGCAAACCATTTCAATTCAAAAGGCGGCGATAATGGTCCTTTCGGGAACGTTCAGCCACCGGTATTGTCCAGTGAAACACAACGTCATAAAATTGCGGCGGTCGTAAACGGATTTGTCAAAGAGGTTCTGACTGCTAATCCTGAAGCCAACGTCGTAGCTCTTGGCGATTTGAATGATTTCCAATTTACTAAAACTGCAACTATTTTAAAAGGTACAGAGCTGGACAATTTGATCGACACATTGCCTTTAAATGAGCAGTATACGTACACCTATGACGGAAACTCTCAAGTACTGGATCATATTCTTGTCAGTAAAAATCTAACGGCTTCTTCCAAAGTAGATGTCGTCCATCTAAATGCCGACTTCTCTCCATCGAAAGGTCGGGTATCCGATCATGATGCGGTTGTAGCACAGATTGATTTTAGTACTGCTGAAGACTTCCCATTAACAGTTCTACACACCAACGATACGCATGCAGGATTAGATACTGTAAGCTCACCAAACAACATCTTGCGCCGTGTAACAGCAATCAAAACTGCTAAGGCGACTACAGAAAACCCTATTCTTCTCGATGCGGGTGATGTGTTCTCCGGAACACTCTACTTCAACAAGTATCTGGGTCAAGCAGATCTGGCCTTTATGAATCTGGTCAAATATGACGCTATGACTTTCGGTAATCATGAATTTGATAAAGATTCTGATACGCTTTCCAAATTTATCGGCAACGCTAAGTTCCCTTTTGTCTCATCCAATGTGAATTTCTCTGCAGATGATACGCTAAGCAAAATGTTTACCAATGAAATCGGTCGTTCGGGTAATGCGGCAACCATCTACCCTGCTCTAATCAAAGAAGTTGACGGAGAACAGGTTGGTATCATTGGTCTGACGACAGAAGATACTGCCAACATTGCTTCACCAGGTAAAGTAACTTTTGAGAATGCTGTAGTGAAGGCAACAGAAACTGTCGCTATGCTGCAAAAAGAAAAGATTAACAAGATTATTGTTCTCTCACACCTTGGCTACGAAGAGGATCTCAAGTTAGCCAAAGCGGTTAATGGCATTGATATTATTGTCGGTGGTCACAGCCATACGCAATTAGATCAAGCGGTTGTAGATAACAGCGATCCTAATGCACCGAAGCTTATTGTACAAACTGGTGAAAAAGGACTCTTCCTTGGTCAGCTTGAAGTTAAATTTAACAAAGATGGCGTACTGACAGATTGGAAAGACCAATTAATCTCCATCGACGCTAAGAACGGCGCTAACTATGTTATCGCAGAGGATCCTGAAGCTAAAAAAATCCTGGATACCGACTATAAGCCAGGTATTCTAGAACTGAGCAATGAGGTAGTAGGAAACTCAGAGGTTGTTCTAAACGGCGTTCGTGATAATGTTCGTACAAAGGAAACTAACCTTGGTAATCTGATTGCCGATGGTATGCTTTTTGCAGCCAAGAAAGCTGGCACTAATGCGGTAATCGCCCTGCAAAATGGTGGCGGTATTCGCGAATCTATCAATGAAGGACCAATTACACAAGGTGAAGTACTCGGAGTACTTCCTTTCAACAACGATCTGGTTACGATCACTTTGACCGGACAAGAAATTAAGGATGCAATGGAGAATGGGGTTTCCAAAACTCCAGCAGCAGACGGACGTTTCCCACACGTTGCAGGGTTGAAATTCTACTATGACTCTACGAAGCCTGTGAACGAACGTGTATTACGTATCGAAGTGAAGAACGGAGACAAATACGTTCCTCTAGATCTAAAAGCATCTTATGAAGTAGCTACTAATGCTTTCACAGCTAAAGGTGGAGATTTCTATACTTCACTTGAAAAGGCCTATAAAGAAGGTCGCGTGAATCTACTGTACCTGCCGGACTTTGATGTATTTACGAAGTATCTTCAGAAGATTGGAAATGTCACTGCGAACACTTCCGCTGTTGAGGGCCGGATTGTGGATCTGAAGGGTGCACCATTGCCGGAGATAACCCCAACACCAGTGCCAACACCGGTGCCAACATCACCAACAGTTCCAACATCAACAGCAACAGCAACAGTAGCACCAACACCTACTGCAACAACAGCACCAACGGCTGCACCGCAAGTAACAACAATTGATGCTGCTGATCTGACCAAACAACTTGCTGAACTGCCAACTGGTAAACATGAACTGGTTATTCCGGTTAAAGCGACTACTGGCGGCGCTCAAGTAGAACTCCCAGGCAGTGTGCTTGTAAAACAAGCTGCTGCACAGCCTAACACCATTCTTACCCTTACTACTGATGGCGCTTCGTATTCCTTGCCGCTCAGTGTTGTAAACAGTGTATCGCTTGCCGCTCAATTAGGCACCAGCGACTTTACAATTACAGTATCCATTCTATTAGCGGATTCGAAAACGCTAAGCAGCACAAACCAAGCTATCGCTTCACAGCTAGGTAATGCTACTTTAGCTGCTCCAGTAATCGAATTTAGTGTTTCAGCAGTAGCCGGATCTAAGCGTGTACCGCTGAACAACTTCGGCAGTACTTATGTTAATCGGACGATCAATGTACCTACTTCCTTAAATTCAAATAACGCAACGGCAGTCGTCTTCGATCCTGCTACAGGCAAGATTTCCTTCGTGCCTGCGATATTTGCCCCTAAGGCTAATGGAACAACAGATGTTACGATTAAACGGAACAGCAACAGCTATTACACCGTTGTTAAATCTTCCAAAACGTTCGGAGATATTAGCGGACACTGGGCTAAAGCGTCCATTGATCTGTTAGCTTCCAAACTGATCGTTAGTGGAACCAATAGCGATACATTCTCTCCTTCACAGTCGATCACACGGGCTGAGTTCGCAGCATTAATTACGCGTTCTCTTGGACTTGTGACAACGGGTGGCGAGACAACTTTTAAGGATGTAAATCCAAACGCATGGTATGCTGATGCTATTCGCACTGCTGCAGAAGCCGAATTGATTTCTGGTTATACCGATGGCAGCTTTAAGCCAGGTAGCCCGATCACTCGGCAAGAAATGGCCTCTGTATTAGCTAAAGCCATCAAGTACACGGGCAAAACCTTAAATGCCGATCCTGCAGCACTAGCTAAATTCAGTGACGCAGCAAGCATTCCTGCTTGGTCCCAAGCAGCAGTAGCAGAAATCGCTGCTGAGGGCATCATTCAAGGAGCGAAAGACGGTTCCTTTGCTCCACAAAAGCTGGCAACTCGTGCTGAAGCCGTTACGATGCTGGAGAAGACCTTGAAATCTCTTCAGTTCATCAATTAATAAAGGCCCACAGCTCTGAGGACAAAAAGGCGGTTCCTAGGGTGCATAATGCACTCGAGGAACCGCCTCTTTTTCATATAACCTCTAGGATTCCATCCCAGCCTCATTCTCTTCATAATGACTTGTATCCCCGTGCAGCAGGATCTCCGGCACGCCATCCGTAAAATCAATCCTGGATAAGCAGGTTGGATATATGTAAGGCAGATCCCATAGCTTAGGCAACTCTCTGCCCTCAAAATAAGCCATCAAGAGCTTGATCACTACCGTATGCGTTACGATAAGAATCGTCTCACCCTGATGGGCAGTGAGAATTTCCTGAAGCTTCTCCAGTGTTCTTGTCTGCACCTCTGCGAAGGTCTCGCTGCCCTCCACTTTAAACCGGTCGGGTTCCTTCCAGAAATAACGATGCTGGTCTGAATACTGGGCTGCCAGTTCAGCAGAATCTCTACCTTCCCATACGCCCATGCCAATTTCTTTAAATGCATCGGAAATCTTCAGCGGAACATCCCGCTCTCCGCGTATAATTTCAGCTGTACGCAGCGCCCTTGGGCTAGAGCTTGCATAAATGACATCCAGATTTGTAGCCTGCATTCCCCGACTCAACCATTCCGCCTGTTGTACGCCAAGCGTCGTCAGCGCAGAATCCATATGACCTTGCATACGATTCTGCACATTCCATTCTGTCTGTCCATGACGCGTTAGATATATCGTTGTAGTACTCATCCGTTGCTTCTCCTCCTAATCCCTAATTCAGAGATAGTCTACTTCCTGTTTTGCTCCATCCAGTTCACCGCATAGTCTACAATTTCACGCTGTGGAATCAATTGAGCTGCAGCTGAGGCGATATGACCATTTGTAATGAGCCCTGTCTCTTGCCCGAATTGCTCAGCAAGTTCAACGAAATCGTCAGAGTTCCAATCTAGCTCCTTGAATTCCACCCACTGTCTATGACCATCCACTAGTATAGGTGCTCCGCCAATGGCTTCCTTCTTTCCTTCATAGAAGGCCCGGCATTCAGCAAGATGTAATGAAGTATTATTCAGATTTCCAACGCCTAGCAGCAGCACACTTCCCCCCAGATCATAAATACGAGCTAATGGAGAGTCATCCCCCAAACCGTATTCAAGGGAGTGACCATATATAATCTCATCCCTATGCTTGCCCCAAGCCGCAAATGAATGAATGGGGTGATCGCTGCGCTTTACCTCTTTTTGTCTACGGAAGCAATCCGGAATAACCCCCATCCCCCTCAGTGGGGTCAGGTCTGGATCATAAGCCGGCATCTGCTCACGGATACTTTGCCACCAAGATTCGGGCACCGGTGGGTTACTCCAGCCAGCAGGGTCCGTCAGATCACTAGAATGCGTGGGCATCACAAGTGTACCTGACTCTCCAAGGACCTCCTCAAGCGCCAAAATAACGGCAACCGGGCCACCTGCCACCCATTGGCCTAGTGATTTGAAGGACGAATGCAGTATAATCGTCATCCCCGCCTGTACACCCAGTCGCCGAAAGTCCTCTGCCAACGTCTGAACTGTAATCAAATTGCCTTGAATTTCTTCCACCCTTCATTCCTCCAAACTCTCTTGCTGCTAATCCTAGCAAAGCTTCTCACTGCCATTATATAGGAGGATCACTTCTAACGACACCCTTAACGCCCATCAAGGTACAGTACAGCAATGATATTTATACTAAAGCTACTTATCCTGCCTTTTACGACAGATCTTCAGACAGCATTTTGGCTCTATAATCCCCTGGAGAGATCCCTTCCAACTCTTTGAATACACGGGCAAATTGCTTACTGTTCTCAAAACCTACTTTCTCCGAAACCTCAGCAAGCTTGCCACATTCTTTCGCTAGCAGTTCTTTAGCATGACGGATGCGTACCTTTTTTAAATAAATGACAAAATTCTCACCAGTATATGCTTTGAAGGCTTCGCTAAAATAAGAATAATTCAAAGAAACATGGTTACTAACCATAGCCATATTTAGTGGACGAGCATAGTTCGTTTCAATATAGTTCAACGCTTCCTCCATATCAGCATGTTCCGTATGAGCAGAGCGCACTCCTACAATGTAATCACTCACACTCAGGAGCAAATTCTCAAGCGCACGATAATAATCATGGAAATGGCGATAGTTATACATGTTACCAACCGTACGATATAGCTTTAACACCTCAACCGAGGCTTCCCCATACAGCCGAAATACTTCATCCAGCACCTGCTCATTGATACTCTGCCCGACACTCTCGAGATAAGACAAGTCCAGTTCCTTCAAATGCTCTGTTTGAAAAATAACAGACAACAGGCATTTTATTTCCTTCTCACGTTCTGTCCCAAGCATATTGAGCAGTTTACGAAGCGCCTCCTTCGGCAAAGGAAAGTTACGACGCTCTTGACTGACATCCTCGTAATCCAAAAATCCTTCTTGCGGAAACAAAAAAGTATATTGTAGTGCCCGACAAGCTTCCTTGTAACAGGAACGAAGTTCTTCGAGACCTTTTCCCTCACGGCTGATTCCGATCGATAAACTAGTTATTTCTCTAGCTTCAGCTTGACGGGATAGTTCCATAAAGCTCTGTCTACTAGTCCCGATTAATACTAACTTACCGTCCCAGTCCGTTATAATTTCTGAAAAACACTTTTCGATTGGCCCCATCAAACGTTCGACCAGCCCTTGAACTTCTGTCGCCTTCATCCGAGTCCCATCATTAAAATAGTAATTCAGCACGCCAACTGTAAAAGGAACCTCCAAACCATTTAGCTCCTCTTGCTGCTCGGGCTCCAACTGAACCTCCTGCTGCTGCAGCAGTCCCCGTAAACGGCTGGAGCGTAGCTCTTTGCGAAACTGTTCTGCTTCCCGCTCTATTTTCTTGACGCTGAACTCCTGTTCTTCCTGTTCCTTATGGATATGCAGCAGGATTTCGAACAGCTCATCTCGGCGAATCGGCTTAAGTAGATAATCCTTCACACGATAACGTATGGCACATTTAGCATATTCGAAATCATCGTACCCACTTAGGATCACCACTGCTGGTTTTTTCTCGCCTCTTACCTCCACAGATAGCTGCTCCAAAAGCGTAATTCCATCCATTACCGGCATACGAATATCCGTAATAATAATATCTGCACCATCTGTCTTAAAAACCTCGAGCGCCTCTGCACCATTGCTCGCCATTATTATCGAATATGCGGACGGAAATTCCCTTTCAATCATGATCTTCAGACCTACACGAATATTTTTCTCATCATCAACGATCAGTAATTTCTTCATGGTTGTTTTTCTCCCGTCAAAAGAACTTTCGGCAAGCTTAGACGTACCATCGTCCAACTCCCTGCCTCGCTCTGTACTACAAGCCCGTATTCTTCGCCATAAAAGATTTGCAGACGCTGGTGTACATTTCGCAGTCCTATGCCCCCTGCTCTCTGGCTTACTTCCCGCTGTTCACAGGAGCTATCACAATTACAACATTCATCCTTAGCATATATCGCCTCGTTTAAAGCAACTAGACGTTCTGGGGTAAGACCGATACCATTATCACGAAGCTCTATGGAAATATCACCTTCCGTTTCCGAAATATGAATATGAATGTTCGGGTTCTCTAAATTCTCTTTTTCACCGTTCCAAGCATGCTTAACACTGTTCTCTACAATAGGCTGCAGTGACATTTTCAGCACCTCCAGCTCCAAATATCGAGGTTCAATATGAAGTACAAGCTTAACCGGGTACTCAAAACGAATATTCATTACTTCAATGTAATTCTCAATATGGCGGACTTCATCGCGAAGCTTCACATACTCCCCAGACCATTTGAAATTATAACGCATCATTCCACCGAGCGAAGTTAGTGCGTCTGATATCGTTCGCTGATTTTCAATTTCAGCAAGCATTTTAATATTTTCAAGTGTGTTATACAAAAAATGTGCATCTATTTGATTATGCAGCGTGCGCAGCTCAGCCTCTTTGGACAATGCCTGCTTACTCACAGCCTGAGCCACCAACTTATTAATTGTATTCATTAGCTTAGAGAAATGATGGGCAAGCTCACCGACTTCTCCCCCACCCCGAATCGTAATGCCACTATATGCTTCACCTCTGCGCACGCTTTTCATCGTTTCGGTCAATCTGCGCAGATTTTTTAGAATAAAGGCATTCATCACATAAGCGATCAACGTGAGTAAAATAATAAATCCGATGTTAGCTCCAATAATAAAGTTGCGTGTACGGGAGATATCCTTCAAAACGCCCTCCGTTGAGACCACATTTAACAGATAAGCATCAATACGTTCCAGCGGTGTGTTAATAAGTAAATAAGATTTACCGTTGGCTGTATAACTACTATCCCATTCACCAGTAGCCTTGAAGGTCTTGTATCGTTCAGTAATAACACTAGCCATCTCCTCGTTATCCTGTAGAAAAGACTGATCAGGACGAGTAAATAGCTGCAGCTCACCATCTACAAGGAACATTTGTGTCTGGTTATCCCGTACATCGGTATATGTCTTTGGTGTAAAGCGGTTCAACATCATATCTACTTGAACCATCCCAATATGGTTGCCAGCAGGACGACTCATCTCACGTAGTAAAGAAACCTTCGGCAAACTCTCAGTCGGTGCACCCAAGTATCTCTGCATCAGATCCGGATCACTCCTTTGAAAAGACCAGTACTCCTGTTCCTCCAACTGCAGTGCTTTCTGGTACCAGGGCTCGGAAGAGACTCGTTCTTCGCGAAATAAAATCGGCCAAATTTCATGCATCGTTTTACTTTTGGAATACAGCCGTAAATGCTCGATATTCGGATTATTAAATTGAATACGTGTCATATTCACATAAACATTTGTATTAAAATCAACCAAATCTTCAAGCATCGGCTCAGTCTCATTCGCAAGAAAGTCTTTAACATCCGAGTCAGAATACGCCATCTGTGCTGCCCGCTCCATCGCTTCAATTTGATTGTGGATATGCAATTTTTCCATTTGCAGCAAATACTCATTTTTCTCAACAGCATCTCGGAAATAGGTACTATTGATAGACTCATAAAAATAGACGGACACCAGCAAGCACGGACCTATAATAATAAAAACATAGGCAGCAATCAAACGACTCTGCAGCGACCTTCGTCCCCACCAATATAAGAAGGAATTCCAAATTTCTTTGCTGCGCTCACGCATATTATCCCTCTTCACTTCTTCAACGTTCACCTCGCTAATATCGTGAATACTTAACATACTTAACAACTATACCTTATTATTGTTTCAAAATAACCCAAAAACCCGCAATCAGCGGGCTTCTGGGTTATATTTTATTGGGCGAGCTTCACTTTGTTCTCTTCATACTTTTTCTGTTGATAGGCTTGGAATTTATCTACACCTATATCCTTTTGTTTCGCTAAATACTCACTCCATATTTTATCGAACTCAGCATCCGAAGAAGCCATAAGCAGCTTAGGAATCGTCTTCCCGCGCAGTTCTTTCAGCTTTGTAGCAATGATGCCTTCAGGGGAGTTACCTGTAGGATCAATCTGTTGGAACGTTGAAGTACTAGTCGCTTTTCCTCTCGTCCAATCTTCCAATTGTTTAAAAGGTTCTACTGATTTAGGTGCCCATTGATCCGTGATATTCGTGTTCTGCATCATCCAGTAGGTGAACGAAGATCCGTATTGCTTATCAAACGCCGAACGATCCTTATTCATTAGATCAAACACTTCAGGCTTAAATTGGTCTTTGCCATCAATCGTTTCGTAGCTGACACCCTTTTCACCGAGGAACAAATCTTTATTACCTTCTTCACTGTTCAAGTAGCTTAGGAAGCGGATAGCGCGAGCTTTATCCTTTACATCTTTGGAGATCAGTGTTACTGTCCAGCCTGCGATCGCAGGTCCATCTAGGGTCGGTTGATCCAAGTTCGTATTCGAAGGACCATCAATAGCAATATAAGTTTTGCTAGGATCTTGTTGGTAGATCGTACCTAGTTGCGCTGCAAAGTCTGTACGTTGGTAGAGCATCGCGAAATAACGACCTTGAGCGATCTTCTCTTCCATTTGTGGACGTTTATCAATAAAGATATCTTTAGCAAGTAGTCCATCCTGATTCGCTTGGCGAAGTGTCTTCATCCAGCGGATATATTCAGGATCAGTCTCACGGGCATATACCTGACCATCTTTTTCTCTAGGAATTGCCAGGAAGTTCTGAAGATAACCTTCCAGAGAATCATTACCGTTTACACCAAATTCATGCAGACCAAGCGGGATTAGCGGCTGTCCATTTACGTCAGGGAATTTCTCCTTCGCTAACTTAAGCGCATTCAAGAAACCTTCTGGTGTGCGCATATCAGGACTGCCAATCGCTTCATACATATCCTTACGGACCGCGAATACTTGGTTGGATACGTAGTTCTCTCCATATTTCTCATAGTCAGCAGGAGAGGAAGAAGAGTTAGGATAGCCATACACATTGCCATCTTCCTGAGTGTACCAATTCAGCTTATCTTTATCAGAAACTTTGTAGAAATAAGGATCATATTCATCAGCAAGCTTGTTCAGAGGTAGCGCAAGATCACCTTCGATTATTTTCTTAATTGCATCTTCATAGAAGCCCAATGTGATGAAATCAGGCAATTTACCAGAAGCAATGAGTGTGTTCAGTTTCTCATTCTCGTTACCAGCCGGAACGATGAAATTAATATCAACGCCGGTCTTCTTAGTTACATATTGAGAAGTTGGGTCCACGCCCCATTTGTTAGGGAACCAAGAGAAGTTCAGGTACCAGTCAAACGTAATCGGTGAAGTGTCAATCTTCCAACCTGGTTCATCAGCAGACAATGTAGCAGCAGGTGCATTTGTCGCCCCCGTGTTCGTTTCTTTAGTACCATCCGAATTTCCTTTAGCGTTATTTCCACTGGAACAGCCTGCGGCTGACAAGGCCATAATCGCTGCCAGAAGTAGAGCCATCGCTGTTCTCGGTTTGCGTTTCATACCCATATTCTTTACCCCTTTTCTATGATTGTTAATTATAAGCTCAACCCCAGAGCTCATAGAGATGAGCTGCTGGAGGAGTTACCTTTACTAAGGATCAGCCCTTAATGGAGCCGATCATCATGCCTTTAACAAAGTAGCGTTGTAAGAAAGGATATACGAACACGATAGGAAGTGTGGTGACCACCATCGTCGCCAGCTTAATAGACTGTGACGTTACGCTTCTTGTCATGCCGCTACCTTGTGCAGCGACCATCATTTGAGTCGAGCTAGATTGTGCTACAACGCGGAACAGGTACGTCTGAATCGGCTGTAGCTCTGTATTATTGATATAGATCATACCTGTAAAATAATCATTCCATTGGAACACGCCGTGGAACAGCGCAATGGTCGCAATAACAGGCATAGACACTGGAAGCACAATTCGTAGGAAGATGGACCAATCATTAGCCCCATCAATCCGGGCCGCTTCCTCCAATCCTTCAGGAATCTCTCGGAAGAAGGTCATGAAGATAATAAGATCGAAGAAGCTAAACATCGCAGGAATGATATACACTAAGAAATTATCTAGTAACTGAAGGTCTTTGATAAGCAAGAAGCTAGGGATCAACCCTCCCGCGAAGAAGAGCGTAACTGTACCCATAAACATGTAAAACTTTCCACCAATCAAGCCTTTACGAGAAAATGCATAGGCTACCATCGCTGTGAAAAATACATGCAGGACTGTGCCGATCACTGTTTTGGCAACGGTGATCCACATCGCCTGCATAATGCCAGGGCTGTCGAACACTGCCTTGAAGTTTCCTAGACTGAACACCCGCGGCCACCAGTATATACCACCTCGCATAGCGTCCGTGCCTTCATTAAAGGCATTGACGAGTACGTACCAGATCGGATAAAGCGTTATGAAGCAAATACACAGCATAATGATATTGTTGACGATATCGAATAGGGCCTCGCCCTTCGTTTTGCGATTGAGAGCAAACATGTGTAGGTCCTCCTTATCCTAGAACAATGATGTATCGTTGATTTTTTTAGACACTTGGTTAGCTATCAGCAGCAAGATTAGAGCAATAATCGATTTTAATAGTCCAACCGCAGCCGAATAGGAGAAGCGGCCTGAGAGAATCCCTGTGTAGTACACATAATAATCGATTACATTACTTGCACTATCATTCAACGAGTTACGTAGCACCAAGATCTGATCGAAGTTGGAGCTTAGTACACCACTGACTGCAAGAATGAAGAGAATACTGATCGTCGATTTGATGGCCGGCAGCGTAACAAACCACATCTTCTGGAATCTTCCAGCACCATCAATCGTAGCAGCCTCATACATTTCAGGAGATACACCAGAGATTGCTGCTAGATATATAATCGCTGACCATCCAAGTTCCTTCCAAATATCAGATGAAATAACAATCGTCCAGAAATAGCTAGGTTCGGCCAGATAGGTAATAGGCTGATCAATGATATTTAGCGCTAACAAGATGTTATTGATAATCCCTATATCCGCAAGCCAGGTCGCTAGAATCCCGCCGAGTACAACCCATGAGAGAAAGTGAGGTAAATACGAAATCGTCTGAATCCACTTTTTGAATCTCACCGAACGGACCTCGTTTAGGAATAGTGCAAATATAATCGGCAGCGGAAAACCGATGAAGAGCTTGATCAAGCTAATGCCTAACGTATTCCTAATAACGTCAACCAAGCTTTCATCTTGTAGGAATTCTTTGAAATGAGCTAGTCCTACCCATGGAGCTTCGGAAATTGATTTGACAATGTTGAACTCTTTGAAGGCAATAATAACTCCATACATTGGAATGTAGTTGAAGATGATCATCCAGGCTACGCCTAGTAGGGCCATGGTCTGTAAATGACGCTGGGCTAAAAATCTCCTCCACAGCGAGTTTCTATTTACTTTACCGGTTTCGAAATTGCCAGGAATTAACGGATTCATCGCTGGGCTTACTTCCACGCTTTTTTTGTTCTCCATCCTTTGGACCTCCAGGCTATGTATCTTTTTCTTTTTCTGAAGCGCTTACAATATCTATGTATTTATTGTATTTGCTTTTGCCTGTCTCCGTAAGGCTTTGAATTTCGGGTTATAGGTTCCATTTTTCGGGTTCAAGCTAAAACGCCTTCGGTGTCCTTTAAGGACTTTCTTATATTTGGAGAAAAAAATAAAAGGAGGGCCTAGGCCCTCCCTTATTTTCTATGCCATTATTGCTCGAATTTGCTTGATCTCTCCACGCCGCAGAGCCTCTGCCTCATCGCCACGAACGAGTGCTCCTGAAATTTCGGTCACTGTTCCATCGTGATAGACGAGCGTCATGCTCTGAATAACAACCTTCTTCTCCCCAAACGTATTCTCACATTGTGGGTTCGAATAAGTTACTTCCGTGCCACCTAGAAATGTGAAAGAGAGATTGCCTTGTTCATCAAATAGCCAGCCTGGTAGAACCGGATCCAAAGATAACGTAAGCTGTCCATCTTCTACTCTGAAAACATGGCTTCCGGCCATCATCGTTCTCCACATACTCAGGAATTCAGCAGTCGATCCACTTAGTCTTGCTACGAACCCTCTACCGTGATTATTAGGATCAGGATTGCCTCCAGTCGCAATAAAGGATGAATTTTCAAGCGTGCTGCGTCCATAGACAGCCGGATCCAGGAACGGAACTAGAGAGGTCTTCAGCTCGCCGTAGAATTCCTCGTATAGCCCGCCCTTCAGCAGCTCAAGCAAATATTTGTAGGACATATGCAAGAAGTTAGACTCCCGCTCTAGCCAGCCTGGCGTAAAGGCTCTCATTCGTCCGATCTCATGAGACTCTCCCTCTAGACTAACCGAGGTTTGATACATAGACGTAGTCGGATCATATAGCTCTGTTTGCTTAATCAAATTATAGATTTCTTTGGCTTGCACCGGATCCTTCAGCGTCTTCAACCAACGAGTAGGTCCCTCAAGGAAATACGGCAATGCAAATACCTCAAACTCCTCTACCACAGCTTTTGGGAGGCCGTATCCGCTAAGTACCGGTTGACCTTCAGCATCTGTCACCTGCTGGAATTTCTTCGCCTCAAAGCGGAAATAGGTTGGGGTAAGCCCATTACCCAGTTTTACCGCCTTGTTGATCCCCTCATCGATTTTGACCAAGAACTTGGAAAGGGCCTCACGAATGTATTCTAAGTTTACTTCAGACTCAACCCCAGTAATACCAAAACGGATACGTGCTCTGTAGGCCTCACGCGCCGAAGCTACAGTATCCCAATAATTAAATTGTTCCAAGTCTCCCGACAGAACCGCCGTGACCGCATGATATACCTCTTCAAGCAACTGGGCAATTTCTTCTGGCAGGTCTACAGCTCCTTGGACGTCCTCTTTGCCGTTCAGAGCATCTAACAAAAAGACTACGGTACGTTTCAGCTCAAAAGTCTCACTCATTCCGGAGCCGAACAATCCAGGCAGTCCATTCATAGCATCGTTCCAGCCCGGCTTATTGCCTTCCATTTCTACACCCATACCATAAGGATCAAGCGTAGCAAATTTATTCAAGGCAAGAGACAACATCTTCACGAACAGATTGGTGTGGTAAATGGCGCCGAGACCGCCTTCAGTACGCAGCCAATGGGTATCTCCAGCTTTCCATTTCAGCTTGTGCAGCTTCTCCTCATCCTCAAGGAGTGCACCATATTGCCGGGCCTTTCCGTCACTGATTACATATTTCTCACTGCGTGGCAGCACATACGCTGGGCTGTCATAGAACGCATAGGTGTTATCCCCAAATAGAAGCTCCTGCTTTTTGTCAGGGAAGATATCCAAGTAACCTACTACCAGATCCATATTATATGTCCAGTGATCCGACCAGAAGCCTTCGCCAAAAGCTGCCTCAATGTTTTGCTGTGACAGGGCAAGTAATCCCGACAAAAATTGTTGTTCGCTTACCTTCAAGGCAACGTTATGATCCGCAATATAGTTCACTAAGCTACCTGGTGTGAACCGAGTGCTACACAGCTTTACAAGCTCAGCTTGATGATCTGCCGCAGCTTTTCCAATCCACTCCGCAGCTTGTGCCTTACTATCCGGTTTCACTTCAAAGGTTGTTCCTTGCACGCTCAGTGGATTGTAACCATCCGCCTGAATCAAGCTATAGAACATTTTGATGTTAAAGCTACCCACCTTCGGATTAAAAAACACATCATTCCGACGATTCTGATTCATATCACGGAAGTTTCCGTTCCCCTGTGAATAATATTCTGGGGCGAGTGAGAAGAAATTGTAGTCACGCTCCAAGTCACCGTGCTTACGCGAGTATAAGTGAACTACAAAGCCATCACCACCATTGTCAAAGACAAAAGGATAGCCTCCACGCAGGAAGTTATCGAGATAGGATTGACGGCAATACGCATCAAACACAGCCGATGAAGTGTGAGTAGCAATGTCTTCCGTTAATTCCTCCGTCAGACCTGCGGCCTCTTGAGATTTAGACAGGATATATTCATCGCGGCATAACTGCTCCGCCTTCTTATTGATTTTGTCGATGTCATTTACATGTCCAACCAGTGTATTCAGGATCAGATTGCTTCCTGGTGCTAAACGTCTTGCCACTCCGCTAAAACCGCACGGAACCTTGTTGACCGGGTATTGCGGAAGCTCGCCCAGTTCGGCAAGGGTTAATCCCGCAAAGCGGTCTGGGTACGTAAGCGAGGTATTGCCACCAAAGACTAGCTCGAAATCGACGATTGGCGAGACTTTTTCTCCTTCTCCAGTGAACGATAGGTAGAAATGGCCATTGGTAATTTCGCTAACCTGTGCATCATCATTGGTGCTGGAACGCAGCTTATAGAACGGAATACCATTCTCTAAGTTGTATACGTCCATCCAGCTGCGCAGTAGATTCCCTATTTCCTTGTATCCACTGTTCTCTACGCCATAAGGCAAGATTTCAGGCAGACCATCCATCAGCTCCAGCTCGATCTCTTTACCGCCGATGTTCTCAATCTCTACCCGACGTACCAACGCTGCATAATCATCATTAGGCAAATTAAAATAGTGTACGGTCGTCTTCAGACCATGTCCGGCATGGCTTTCTTCAATGGTAAGCCCATTAGGCAAAATGGTCATGAGGCGCTTTGCAGCAGGATCTGGACGTGCAGATTGAAACGGTTCATAAATCTCTTGCTCGCCTTTAATTTTGATAAAGGTTCTGAAACCGGTCGTCCCTACGTTCTTATAAGAGATATTTGCAGGAGAGAATTCCATGATCGGCGAATTCTTATCGCGTACCCCGAAGCTGCAAATGGCCTGACCCCGATTCACATAAAAAGTCCACATCGGAATTCCCTTCAGTCCGGCAAGACCCGGTAAGAAACTGGAAAAAGGCTTTCCTTCATCAAATTGCTCCATTACAAATGTACCTGATTCGAAATAATAGTTGCTCATATTTATGTCCTCCTAAGTTGTAGATTATTTATGAAATCAAATGCGTTACGATGGAATGAGCCGATAGCTCGCAGCTTGCAATCTCTTCGCCTAGACCTAGCGTTACACTGTGCACTTCTTCACTTTCATTCATCAGTACGACAGCAATACTACCGTCAGGATTACGGAATGCTGTGGTTAAGATACCTTCCGCTTCAGATGTAAATCCGATCCGTACTGCACCTGGCGCAATGAATTTACTGAAATGCCCAATGTAATAATAGGAGCTGTTATAATGCACTTCATCTGTTGTCGTATCTGCAATAATCGGCGCATCGCAGAGATTGCCTACATGGTTAGGACCTCCAGTCTCATCCAGTACCAGGTTCCAATCCAGGTATCCTTCTGTCCACGCATTGAGATCTCCAATCATGTTTCTGCCGTAACGTTCGCCAGTAAACCATTCCCCCAGCTTAACGCCGCCCTCTTGGCAGCCCTCTGTGAACAACAGATGCTTGTCAGGAAATAAATCATGTACCTTTTCTACTTTGTCGAACTCCTCGCCTCCGTACCAGTGTATACCTGTACCCCACACATACTTTGCAGCTTCAGGATCAGATAATACTGCCGAAGCACGCTCGACCATAATATCGCGGTTATGATCCCAGATTACAATGTTCACATCTGAATGGCCGGTCTGATGCATCACAGGTCCAAGATGATTTTTAACAAAATCCCGTTCCTCTTCCGCACTATAAATACATGAATCCCAGACCTGAACGGCAGCCGGCTCATTTTGCACGGAAACTGCCCAAATCGGTACTCCCTCTTTTCCATAAGCTTCAATGAATTTCGTATAGTAGCGTGCCCAAACTTCTGCGTATTCCGGCTTCAGTGATCCACCGTTATTCATTTCTCCATTTGTTTTCATCCATGCCGGAGGGCTCCAAGGAGAAGCCAGCATCGTGAATGCACCGCCTCTTACTTCCATGGCATCTTTTATCAGCGGAAGTACCCACTTATGGTCATGTGAGATATCAAAAGTAGCTAGCTCTGTGTCATGATCAGCAACATAAGTATAATTGCCGAGGGCAAAATCACAGCTGTGAATATGAACACGCCCCATGCTATAGCCTAATCCCTCTACTGGATGGAAGTACCGATGAATAACCTCTGCTCGTTTCTCGGAGCTCAGACGTGACAACGTATAAGCAGCAGCTTCAGTGAAAGCGCCGCCAAATCCAATCATCTTTTGAAACTCCTGCTCTGGCTTAATCTCCACATCGGCAGACCCAGATCCTACTCTTGCGCTAAAAACAATTGCATCTTTTGGAGTTAAGCGTTCCCCTGTATCTTTTGCAGTTACCACAGTTTGAACTTTTGCCATTCCATCCATCTCCTCTGAATTGTTTTCTTACCAAAGCACTAGTCTTTACTGGATCATCTTCCGATGTTATAGATTCGGAGCAATGAACCATCAAATCGAAACAATCGAAACCGGTTTCGATTGTTTCGAAAAAAAATGATCTTCCAAATCAATTGAAAGAGCATTTATAACAATGGGTCTATTATAGCTCCATCTCACTACATAAGATGTGCCAAATACCACTATCTCATCTCATAAGAACAATTGAAAGCTATACTGTCTTTTACTTTAGCAGGACTCTTTTCAGTTCGTCAAGATTTATCAGACTACTTTCCGCTAATCGGAGGTGCACAGGATTCCCGTTCAACCACTTCCACCGGAACTAAAATCGCTTCCTTATCTAATACTTTACCTTCAATTGAGGTTAAAAGAATGTCCGCCGCTTGGCTTCCAAGAAGCTCCGTATCCTGACGCACCGTTGTCAATGCAGGTGTAACGTACTCGGCAAGATCGATGTCATCGTAACCCATAACTGAAATATCCATCGGTACGGAAAGTCCACTATCTTTAGCGGCCATAATAGCCCCTAAGGCTAGTAAGTCACCGGAAGCAAAGACGGCGGTTGGATGATCAGGGAGCTTAAGAAGCTCCAGCATCGCGTTATAGCCGCTTTCCCGAGAATAAAAGGCTCCGTTTACAACATAGGACTTAGGTACTTTAAACCCTCGCTGCTTCATAGCGGTCTTGTAACCCAACTCCCGCATTTTACCTGGAAATGTATTCATGCCTCCGGATATATGGGCAATCTTGCGATGCCCCAAAGAGGCTAGATACTCCACTGCCAGCTGGGCTCCAGAAGTATTATCTGAGCATACCGTATGCGTCTCAGAAGTCTCAAAATCCATAATAACGGTAGGAATATCACTCTCAAGCAGTTCACGGAAATACGGATCCTCATAATCGGACAAGAAGACAACAACGCCGTCTACGCCACGAATCCTGCAATTCTCTAAATAACCGCTTTGCTTACCACCGACATCTTTGGAGATAAACATGAGAGCATAACCCTTTTCAACAGCAACCTTCTTAAAGCTCTCGATCACAGCGCTGAAAAAAGGATGGCGAATACCAAATCCCGTATTCTCTACGAACAGCACGCCGATGGTCCACGATTTCTTAGTGGTCAATGTACGGGCATGTGAATTTGGCAAATACCCCATTTCTTGGGCAACCCGGAATATTTCCTGACGAGTTTTCTCACGTACATCGGAATAATTATTAAACGCCTTAGAAACCGTTGTTGGAGAGTAACCGGTTCTTTTGGCAATATCGTATATCGTTGTCAAATCGGCTCGCTCCTTGCCCTGACAAATGAAATGCCTTTTGTTCACTGCAATTTTAACGTCTTTCCGTACCGCCGTCCAGCGAAAAGTAACTTTGTACAGAGGGGAGTAGTGTAACGGCCTGAATCAACAGCCCTAGACTCATATAGATCAGATGTATCATTGCAACACTATTCAGCATGTACGTCTGCACCGTTATCCAAATGATTTGCCCAAACCCGATATACAGAGACAAAGCCCAGAAGCTATATAATTGCTTGAACGGATTAAATCGTTCCACCAAGTGCCACTGAGGTCTCTTGACCAGACCATAAACAACGAGGAGGGGCAGTAATCCAAATACGATAAATAGCAGAATACCCGGGAATAAAAAATCAGAGAATGGCGATCTTTCCAGCATAGAAGTCGGCATTTTCATTAGATCCCCGCTTGGATCTATTACAAGAGCACCGCCCCCTCCTAACGCTCCAACCGCCAAAAAAATAAGAAGAATATAAAGCCATGTTACTGTACCCGGCCTTCCCTTCGTTAATTCCATTTCACTTCCCCATTTCCAAATAAGAATTAGAGCAACCCTATCTAGATAACGAATCTGCCCTTTTTTCTATTTTACAAGTTTTCCCTGTTTATCACCGAGATGCATATCACAAATTTGGCTGTGTTTACGGTTTTTTTACGTACGATGTGAACAGCAGCGCTTTACGTTATACTAAGTTTAGAAGCTAACATTTCACTTAACGGAACTCATAAATAAACATCATTGAATCCAAAGCATAAACAATTTCTACGTCCTTATAAGCGAGAAATCCAAGACATAAAGTATGGTGTGGATCTTATAGTTTATTATATTTCAAAAACAAGGAGACAGGACATGCGTACACATGCGCTGCACCTAACATACCTATGAACGATACCGACCTTCTATCTACCAAGCAGTGTGCTTATTGCCACAAGCTGAAGCCGCTCACAGAATTTCGCAGACGTACAGGCAAACGTTCCAAGGGGCAGTCACGCCGTGGTGCCTGCCGTGAATGTCGCAAACAACGGGAAACACTAAATATAAAACTCACAGCAAACCCCTTACTGGTGAAGCTTGATACGATCCAAACCCATCAGCACACTCTATTAGAGCGTCCCAAAGAGGGAAAGCCGTCTTCCGCTGCTGCTTCTTCAGGACAATCTAATCCGAACCGACGCGTACGAGGTTTGGAACAGCGAAGAAAAAGGTCGCATGCTCAAGGCACAAAGCTAAATCCGGAAGATCCAACCCAATTGATTCCTTCTACCAAAGGGATGATTCTAATGCGCGGTCATAGCGACAAGGGACGGCGCTGGCATCAGGAGATTGATCTAGCGCTTGCAATTATCCTGGTCAGGGAACATGCCGCTATCGTTGTAAACCGTCGAACGATTCGACGATTGTATAGTAATAAGGATTTTCGCGCTTATATACTAGCCAGAGACAATTACACCTGCTACTTCTGCGGCGCTTATGGGGACACCATTGATCATTTACTACCTCGTGCTAAAGGTGGTCATACAACCCCAGATAATTGCGTCTGCGCTTGCACGTTATGTAATCAGACTAAAGCTGATAAATCTGTTGAGGATTTTATGGGCCGAATATAACAACTTAAACCAAAAAGCCCTAATTCGTAGGCTGTTCTGTTTCCGTGAACAGAACAGCCTACGAGATTAGGGTCGCTTTTTAATATGGAGAAGTGTAGTTTATTTAGTTGCCTGTAATATTCTTAACTCGTCCTACCTGTCCGCTAGTCAATCTGACCTTAATGCCATGCGGATGCCGAGGCGAGTTCGTGAGAATATCTTTCACCGTACCGTGTGTTAGCTTGCCTGTAGGCTGATCCTGCTTAAGTACAATATCCACTTCAAGCCCAGGACGAATATCCGCTCTTACTTGTCCGTTCATAATGTAATCCCCTTTCATGGGTTATAATGTTGTCAACTACAATAGATAAGGATGAGACGTTATGGCCTTCGGTATCAATAGAGAAGAATTAACCCGGTGGAAAAAAGCGGTCTCCGCAGGAGAGATCGCCTTCTTGACTCATTATTGGCTGGATCCACGCTTTCCCGGCATCACTACCGTCACCAAGGTGGGCTGTAGTGATCTTACCACACTGAAACACTGGTGCGAGGAGAACGGATTGCCTGCCCAATATATTCATAATCGTTCATCGTTTCCCCACTTTGACCTCATTGGACCTAGGCAGGCAGAAATCCTTCGACAAGAAGGTCAATGGGATCAGCTGGAACGTTTCAAACTGCTCTAAATACAAATTGTGATTTGAGACGTATTAATTACTTCTTTTTGCGTAAATCCTGCATGATTTTACGGCCGGTAGGTGTCTGTGCTAAACCGCCCCCTGCAGTCTCGCGGTGTTTCTCTGGCATAGCTGAGCCTACCTCGAGCATGACCTTGATAACTTCATCTGAAGGAATCACACTACGAACACCAGCCAGTGCCATATCTGCGGCGGCAAGTGCAGTAACTGCACCGAATCCGTTTCTAACAATACAAGGAATCTCAACAAGTCCGCCAACCGGATCACAAATCAGGCCTAAAGTGTTCTTAAGTGCTAACCCGACAGCATGCACTGCTTGTGCAGGCGTTCCGCCGCGTAGCTCGGTTAACGCGCCTGCTGCCATCCCAATGGCAGAACCTACCTCAGCTTGACAGCCGCCTTCCGCACCCGATACAAAGGAGTTATTGGCGATGACATAACCGATGGCCCCGGCTGCGAACAATCCGGATACCATGTAGTCATCATCCCAGCCAAACCGTTCCTGACAGCTGAGAAATACACCCGGAATAATCCCGCATGAACCAGCAGTAGGCGTCGCAATGATCCGGCCCATAGAAGCATTCACTTCGGATACAGCCAGCGCGTAAGCCATAGCTTGACCTGCAGGTCCACCTAGGCATGGCTCATCAGCCGCGTTGTATGCTCCTACCCGCTGGGCATCCATGCCTGTAAGGCCGCTGCGCGAAGTTGTATCTTCATGCATCCCGCGATGAACAGCCTCTTTCATCACGCCATAATATTCACGCATCGTGGAAAATTCATGATCACTGGAACGTCCAGATTCCACGCTTTGCTCTTCGAGCATAAGTGCTCCAATCGTGAGACCACGTTCCTCACACAATACAGCCAGCTCGCTAAGTGTTTGAAAATTCATGTTAAACTTTCCTTCCCCTTCTCATCTTGCTTACCTTCGTTTAAATTAACCAACTTCACGGATTTCACAGCAGTGAGCGCTTTAAGCGCTTCAATAAGCTCCGGTGTAGCCGCTTCATCCAGCTCCAGCACCGTTAAGGCTGCACCACTACGATTCTTGCGATCCAGAGACATATGCCCTATATTAAACTGTCCGTTACGCATCACTTCCGTAACACTCGCCAGAACACCTAAATAATCCATATGATTAATCAGAACCGTCGGATAGATCCCCGTAAGCTTCACTCCAAAACCGTCGATATCAACAATCTCGATGTTTCCGCCACCAATAGATGTCCCTGTTAGTGTCATTTCGCTTCCTGTTTCTTGTCCGATGAGATACAGCTTAACGGTGTTCGGATGTGGGAACAGACCTGTTCCTTGCTTAAAAGAAACTTCCATCCCGGCTTCGACCGCCAGTTCTAGGGAATCTGGAAGCCGATGATCGTCGGTAGTGAAATCAAGTAACCCTCCAACAATCGCTCGATCTGTGCCATGTCCCTGATAAGTTGCTGCAAAAGAACCAAAAAACGTTACTTCAGCCACACGCGGTACTTCACCCAACACCTGCCTTGCAGCCCTCCCGATCCGTGCCGCCCCAGCGGTATGTGAGCTTGAAGGACCGACCATCGCCGGACCAATAATTGAAAATACATCCTTAAAACGCATAAAAGACCTCCTGCCTGCAAGAATAGGCAATTATCGTACTCCTATATAGTATACTGCACTAGCAGTCGGAGTTCACCGTGACATTTGCTGTGATATCCAAATGCCTGACTTTGCGTATTCAAAGGCTAGTATTTCTATTTCATGTCCTGAGTATCACAAGATATCCTGGGAGCACAGCATAATTCCACCTCTATACTGCCAGCCCATCCCTTCCCAGAACCCTCTTCCATGTTCATTGGTTTCAATAACTATCAGGTGGCACTTGGTAATACCGGCTGCGCGGAGATTCTCAAGACAAGATCATACTTGTTCCCTCGCTTGAACAGAATGGCATAAAGCATGAAGAGCGCTCCGAGGAAGCTTTTCCAGCTCCAGCAGCGCTTCGTAAGGATCGCCCTCTAATCCCATAGCTTTCGCAAAGGCAGGCTCTGTCTTCCATCCGCTTGATTTTAAAAGAATGATCCGTTCGCGAAAATCATCATCCATCTGAGCTAAAATTTCAGCTTCAACGATCATATGCAAATAACCATTCTGGAGCTCCGTTCGCCTCGGCTGTCCAAACAGTTCGATAGGCCAGCCCTTTACCATAAAGTTAATTTTCGTTCGAGGAATCCCTTGAACCACTCGTGATTCGCTAACAAACCCCTCCATGGCTCCAAAATATCGAACAACTAGCGCCTTAAAATCCGCAGGATCATGAACCTCACATATGATATCCAAATCGCTGCCCTCCACTTGAATTCCAAGCGGTATTGTCCCAACCAACAAAGGGTTATAGTCCTTTAGCAAATTCATAATATCGAGCTCTAAAAGAAGGTTATAGACCTCTTTCTGAACCGCGGTTCCATGAATCAAATCATCGATATTTCGCCAATCATTCATTTTGAACAAGCGCCTCCTCCGACTCGGGTTTATAAACGCATATGTATGTATTGATGACAGCGCACGCTTTTCTGGGCGCATGCATAGAAATATACGGAAGGAAGAACGCAAGGAGGTTATTTAAAAAAAATGAATCCCATCTACCCCTATTATGGGGAGCGGACAGTATGTAAAGAGCAGCCTATTGCTTTTCCTCCACAGCATCAAGATCGTCAGCCGGGCCTGGAGAGTCTGATGAATCCTCGTCCCATCAGTGAAAACCCGCAAATTATCGGCAGTGGAAAACTGAAGGGAAAGGTTGCACTCATCACCGGAGGCGACAGCGGGATTGGTAAAGCCACAGCCATTGCTTTTGCAAAAGAAGGTGCAGACATTGCTATAGCTTATTTATACGAAGCCTCAGATGCGGAAGTCACTCAAAAGCGGATCGAAGAATTAGGGCAACGCTGTCTAAGGATTGAAGTTGATTTACGCCATAAGGAGAATTGCTTCAGGGCTGTGGAGCATACGATTCGCACCTTCGGCAAGCTGGACATTCTGGTCAATAATCACGGTGTCCAATATCCACAAAAAAGTATTTTGGATATAACAGAAGAGCAATTGTACCAGACGTTCCAGACGAATATCTTTTCATTCTTTTACCTCACTCAGGCCGCACTTCCACATCTTAAAAAAGGTGCATCCATCATTAATACCGCTTCCATTACTGCCTATCAAGGAAATAAAGAGCTCATAGATTATTCCTCCACCAAAGGGGCGGTGGTCTCTTTTACCCGCTCTTTAGCCTTATCTCTCGTAGACGCTGGCGTCCGAGTCAACAGTGTAGCTCCCGGTCCGGTATGGACCCCACTGATTCCCTCAAGCTACTCTGCAGAGGAAGTTAGTATCTTTGGTACAGATACACCCTTTAAACGTGCTGCACAGCCTTATGAGCTAGCAGGAGCATATCTATTTTTAGCGGGCCCTGATTCTTCATATGTTACTGGGACATGTATACATGTCAACGGTGGAGATATGGTCACCAGCTGATACACAACACACCACGAGAGGAATGTATACCTATGAATAAGATGCCCGATTATGATATTCCTTCAGTCCGTTTAACAAGCGGCATGTATGCCTTAACAAAATTAGCCTGCGCAGGGCTAACGTACGTCCTTATCTCTTTACTTATGCTTGGGTTTCCACAACATAACGGCATACCAGAGGGTTGGCCACTTTCGATCCCCTATGCGATTTACGCTTATGGACTACCAGCCGCACTAGTAGCCGATGTTCTGCTGCGCCTCCTGCGTTCCACTTCCCACATCGTTTCCCTTGTTGTATACGTAGCCGCAGGTTTCGGTGCAGGTCTATGGCTGGCAGCAGAACAAGGTGCAGAGCTACTGCTGTGGGGCTTGGCTGGAATTTTGGGACTGTTGCTGCTACGAGTGACGCAACTGGGTGTTGAGCGTTCCCCTCTGTTACTGCCTGTGTTTGCACTATTTCTACCGCTGCTTTGCTTGCTGCTGTTATAAGCTGCACTCAGAGTGCTTCTATGATATCACCGGCAATGATAGCCGCTGGATTATTCCGCTGACGGGCGGCTCTCTCCCCTGCTAATCCGTGTAGATATACACCAAAAGCTGCTGCCTGCGCCTCATTCAGTCCCTGAGCCAGCAGGCTGGAAATGATGCCCGTTAGCACATCACCGGCTCCACCAGTACCCATGCCGGGATGGCCTGTGGTGTTTACATAAGCTTGCCCTTCAGGCGTTGCTATAACCGTATGTGCTCCTTTTAATACAAGGGTAACCCCATGCTCTTTCGCATATCCCATAGCCAGACTGATGCGGTCCCGTTGTACCTCAGCTGTTGTTATACTAGCAAGACGGGCCATCTCACCTGGATGAGGCGTCAGAATCACCGGATGGCGTCTACTTGCCCAGCTCTTGTAATCAGCGTCAGCTAATATATTTAAAGCATCCGCATCGATCACCAGAGGACAATCCGTCCCTTCCCAGAGATTGCGAAGCCATTCTGTATCAGCCTCGAATCGACCAAGACCGGGACCAATGGCAAGAACATCTCGTTCTTTACTTAGCTTCAGTAGCTCTGAAACGCTCCCTGCTTGCCAGGTTCCATCTTCATTGCCCCCAACATCGGCTAACATGAGTTCAGGGGCAGAACCGATGATACAGGGCAGCAGCTTCTGAGGAAGCGCCCATGTCACTAATCCGCAGCCTGCCCGGAGCGCAGCACGGGCAGAGAGCAGTCCGGCGCCGCTCATTCTTAAGGTGCCGGCAGCAAGAAGGACATGCCCATAAGTACCCTTATGGCCTTCAGGCGAACGCCGGCGGGCCAGATCTACGCCCAGATGGGCATGCAGCACTTCCGGTGTCAGCAGGTGAACCTGCACACCGCTTTCAGGGGCCAAAGAAGACGGAATGCCGATGGCCCGGACCTTCACATGCCCCGCTGCGCCTGCACCGGGGTATTGCAGGAGGCCTCGCTTGAGAAACGCGAGGCAAACCGTCACCGACGCATGAATGCAAGGCTCATGCGTCTCACCGGTGTCCGCGTTCAGACCACTTGGGATGTCCGCGGACACGATCACTTTGCCGCTGCTATTCGCTGCGGCAATCAGCTCCGCATAGGCACCGCGAGGGGCTCCCGCGGCGCCGGTGCCGAGCAGCGCATCCAAGATGCCGCTGCACTCGGCAAGGTCCAGCCGATCCCTGCCGTATACCACGGCAGGAAGGCCCATGGCTGCAGCCGCATCGCGCTGCAGAGCTGCCTCGCCGGAGAGCGACTCCGGCGGCACCGCATAAACGAGCGTGACGGCGATGCCGGTCTCGCGAAGATACCGTGCGGCGGCGAGGCCATCGCCGCCGTTGTTGCCTTTGCCGACGAGGATAAACCATCGCTCGGCGGCGGCATTGTCCAAGGTCAGCGCATGATCTGCGCTGACCTGAAATGCATCCTTCCCGGCGTCTTCCCATCCGGCTGCATTTCTGCAGCCCTCTCCACCTCTCCGCCGGCACAGCGCAACGATCTCCTCTGCGATCACTCTTCCCGCATTCTCCATCAGCGCAATAGCTGGAATCCCCAGCCGCTGGATTGTTTCTCCGTCCAGCCGCCGCATTTGCTCAGCAGTTACCAGATACATGGTTCGGCCCCTTTCCGCTACACTTCAATCCACAACTAGCTTGATATCAATAAGCTACAGTAAATCTCGTCCGGCTAAAATTCCCTTCCTCCAGCTCGTCCACCATAGCTACAGCAAAATCCTCTACACTGATTATACTTTCGCCATTCTCATCAAAAACGAGACGGTCGAGTCCAATGCGGAATTGGCCTGTACGTCGACCTGAATGAACTACCGCAGCAGGACTGGCATACGTATAATCCAGTTCTGTGTTTTTGTAAATTTCATAAGCTTCCGCATGTGCCTCTGCCAGTGGTCTAATCTGAGCAGGGAAATCTGCCGTATCCATCAACAGCTCTCCAGATTCAGTCTTCAAACTCCCTGCACCACCCACAACTAGCAGTCGATTGAGCCCAGCTTCTTGCATCCCCTCTACAATTGCCTTAGCTGCTGTTAGCAAATCCTTCTCTTGGCCGAGTGCTGGACCGTATGCACTGATTACCTCTTCATGTCCACGGACCGCAGCTGCAACTGAAGCAGGATCTAGAACATCTACAGTCGTGATATGCAAACGTTCATGTTCAAGAGTTACTGATTCTGGATTCCGTACCGCAGCTGTTACCTCATGTTTTCTTTTTAAAGCCTCCTGTACAATCGCCTTTCCAATCGTTCCTGATGCACCCAATACTACAACATCCATCTGTTTTTTCCTCACTTTTTCCGGGTAAGACCAGCGTGCGGCCTTCCTGCTTATTTATATTTTTCAATACTCGTCTCAATAGCCTTTCCCTTACAACCTTTAATCATTATTTATCCCCTGCGGTCCATTTGAAATCAAATCGCATCCGTTAACTTCCAAACGAAAAACCCCTTCACCAATACAAGGGGCACTCTCTACTAAGTAGCATGTCCTCACATTAAGGACGTAAAAACATTCCCTGAGAACGTGGCATGACCGATTCAAAGCCATATTGTGCATACAATTTAGAGGCTTCCCCATCCGCGATTAGACTGACATAAGCCTTGTCCGGTACAGTATGAAGAAAATCCCTGATTTCCCCCATGATCAATTTTCCTAAACCGCGACCCTGATAAGAAGGCTTCACTGCGATATCCGTAACCTGAAAAAAGCATCCCCCATCGCCAATCACCCTGCCCATCCCGACCAAGGTATCTTCCTCATACAAGGTTACTGCAAAAATAGAACGAGGCAGCCCTATCGCAGCCCCTTCTTCGCTCATTGCACTCAGACCGGCCTCTTTTCTCAGTGCTAAATACTGTTCCACTGAAGGACATTCATGACGTATATCCAGCTTTCCTGTTGTCCCCATACCTTTCTCCTCCTAGCATCCTACAATAAAATAGAATTAGCGCCGTTCAGCATTGCTGTTCCAACTATATACGACTCAATGGTGCACAGGCAAGACTTGCCTCCGTCGAATATACAATAGCCGCCTGGCACATAGGCTAGGCGGCTTTTTTTATCAATGATTTTCATTATTATGAAGTGTTATCTTCTTATTAAAAAGGCGATTACTCCCAATATTCTGGTTAACTGATCTGGTATATCGTTTTACTACCACAAGAACAAGTCGTTCCCCTTTAACTTAAAAATAGCTTCCATAAAATAATAATCGCCATAAATGATTGAAACATGAATGTCTTTATGATGATACGCTGCTGAACCGCCCATTAAAAGATGATCGGAATCGGTCGTCCAGTCGCAGCGAGTAGCGTCCACTTTTTTCACGAGCTTCAGCGCGGCGTTCAGGTAGACCTCCTTTTCGTGCTCGCCAACAACTTGGGCGATCTCGATCAGTCCGCAAGCTGCGATCACCGCTGCCGTGGAGTCTTCGTAAGCGGGCTCCTTCGGTTGCCGGAAATCGATTGGAATAACCCCGTTATCCGGAATATTAGCCATAAAATAATGCGCCACCCGTTTGGCTGCCTGCAAATATTCCGGCTTTCCCGTATGCGTATAACTGATCATAAAGCCGTATAAAGCCCAGGTCTGCCCACGTGTCCAGGACGAGCCATCCTCGTAGCCTTGGCCGCCGTAAGTTCGGACCACGCCTCCATGGAACGGATCAAACTCCACGATATGATTCACGGACCCGTCCGGCCTGATAAAAGCTTCTAGAGCGGTGTCCGCATGCCTCATTGCGATTTGCGCATATCGCGGATCTTTAGTCTCTTCGCTCGCCCAATAGAGAAGCGGTAGATTCATCATGCAGTCCACGATCGCCCACCCTCTTGTATCTTCGCTGGCCGTATCATCGTTCCAAGCGCGGATAAATCCGCCTGCCAGATTAAATCGTCCAGCAAGTAAGTTGGCGGCGTGCATTGCCCTCTTACGAGATTCCGGATTTCCGGTAACTTTATAATTGGCCAAGCTCGTAGGCAACCACATAAATCCGACATCATGATGCAGACCGTAGAATTGATGGAAGCAGGCATCCAATGCATCCTCCGTAAAATTGGCGATTTCCTTGTACTTCTGAGCGCCGGTTTCATGGTACATGAGCCACATCATACCGCCCCAAAATCCATTCGTCCACCAGTTGATATCTTTTTCGATCTGATTATCGTGCGTACCATTTCTTGTCGTGTATGGAATTTTGTTTCTTGATCGTTCACATACGACGTCCATTTTGTCCGTTAGTTTAGCTATGACATTATCTACCCAAATTTGATCATCAGCCTGAAGGTTCAACAATCTGCTCACTCCTATTTTTTAACTTTCTAAGGGTCACCCCTTTTCAAGCCCGTTTGCTTATGTGCATATCTCTTTCGTTTATCGAAACCAAGTACTGATCTCCAATCTCGAAGCTAAATACACCTTCCTCTTCTTCAATAATCTGAACGGCAGGCTGTTGCCCCCCTTGAAAAGGAATAAGCACGGTCAAGAAAGTCATAGTACCGCTGTACCTATCCTGAAAGCGGACCCTTGTCGAAGGCCTTGAGATATCGGTCTCATCGGACAGCCTTCCCTCCAGAAGATCCAATTTCCCCGTATGGCTTGTCGCAATCGCCAGATTTGCAATATCGCTAGTCCCAATCACGCCGCCTAGGCTCTCTTTCACCTCGACAAAATCCAGATGGAAATAACGCTGAACGCTACGATCATTTAGTCCTTCTACCCGATCTGCAATAACAATGAACCGATTATCGACTAGTGAAATATGCCGATGATGGACAACCGGATCATAGTTTGTATGGCTGGCGCTGGCGAGCTGGTAGAAGCCTCTATCCTCTACATTGTAGATTCCACCAGGCTTTTGTGGCCCAAATGTAAAGGAATTAATATACTCGAAATGATCTCGCTCATCGATCAGCAGCGTAGAGTGATAATTCGAGCTCTTAAACTGCTTACGGTCCTCATCATTCCGATAACAAAAAAATCCGGGATCGCAAATCATGTCTTTTCCGAGCGCCGTAAAATCAAAGCTCATCAGATCGATATGGGCATGGGCATTCTGAATCGGGCTTTTACATGTAAACAAAAAACTGAGAGCCTTCGAATCCCAGCCACTGCGGATAATTGCTTGATCCAATGTACGATTCCAGAATGTCGTGGGCTTATCCAATACAAACTCTCTATCCTGCAAGGAATACAGCTCCTCCACAAATTGGCGGACATCGAGCGCTCTCCATACATGCTTACTAGCTTCCCTTACAACTTCGTGTACATCAATCAAATTCGTTGCAAGCCCTAGCCAGGAGCTATCATTCAAGGCATAATACCCATAAACGCCAGACATTACCGCAAGCGGATTTGCAAAAGAGTCTCCGACAGGTACACATTTCCCGGTTGGTCTTAACGAGTAGATCGAGTAATCCAAATTCTTTCTGAACCGTCCCATGTACTCCGCAGAGAACTCAAAATCGAAACGTTTAGCCAGAACGACAGCCAGCCCGAACCAGAACATGCAGCCATTATGATACGATGGACAGCCTTCAATTTGACCGCCATCCTCTGTCAGTTGCGCCATGCTGCACTTTTCGATGCCCTCTATCGCAAAAGCCTTCCATTCCTCGGCTTCTTTCAGCTCGGGAAAGTAAAGAGCAGTCGTCAGAAGGCCCAAACATTCCATTAAATAATGGTTATGATCCGCTTTAGGCCACAGCTGAGGAGACACGTTACGCAAAGCTTTTACTTGCTTGTAAATGACTGTTAAATACTTCTCCAAAATTTCTTCCGTGAACAACTCCGAAGGGCCTAGATGCTCCAGAACAAGCGGCCAAATTTTGTAGCCCCGGATACCAATCTCCAAAACCCTCAGCGGATGGCATTCCGTAAAATAGCCAATCGGCTTAGCCAGTAAGTCCTCAGGAATAGTGACCGTTTCGATCCAGTCCAGCATTTCATCGATGACCTTGAGTCCGTATTTCGCGTCCTTGGTGAGCGAGTAGGCTTCCAGTAAATCCTGCCAATGCGTCATGCGATTCAGCTGCCATAAATATTCATTGTCATTATGTCTGCGCTCTAGCCAGCTAGGCGGATTCCCGACAAACTCTCTGACTCCCCCTGTACCAGGAAGCATGATCATTCCTTGATAGGCGAATTCGGCATTCGCAATCGTCTCGCGCACGTGATCAGGCATATGTGCTGCGATATAGGCGGCTTTCTCGTCCATCGGCTCAAGCCGTGAGCGCAAGTTAGCTAACAGCTCCGTCGTAGTCATCGGCTCTTTCAGCAATGATTGCAGATTCATTTATTCATCTCCATTATGTTATTTTGAATTCGAAATGCCCCCTCCGAAATCATCAAGACTCCGGAAGGAGCGATTCCAGCTATTTCATGTAACGGTCGTATGCACCTTGCTCCACAGCAAGCAAATCCTTGATGCCCAAGCTTTCCAGCTCTTTAATATACTTGCTAAATGTCTCATCGTTTACTGGTTCCACGCCGAGCACCCAACGCTGCAGCTTTTCCTCCACATAAGTCAGTACGCCCGCATTTAACTCCTCAAATTTGGTCCGTTCATCATCTGTATAAGAAATCGGCGGATAAGCCTTCATAATATAGCCATTGTCAATGTATTCCTTGATGCCTTTCAACGCAGTTGCGTTTGTCCATTGTTCTTCGTAAGCGTAGTCTTGATGGAAGGCGAGCTCGATCTGGGCTCCCTCTTCCTGAAGCTGTTGAATGACTGTCTTTTCTTTATTTTTCAATAATGAATCTTTAAACTTCGGTTTGCCGTCCACGAGGTCGTAGTCCTTACCTTCGATGCCAAAGTTCATCAGTCTCCGACCCTCTTCGGAAAACCAGAAATCCATATATTTGATCGCTTCTACGGGATGCTTGGTAGTCGCCGAGATTCCCCATCCGCTTGCATGCGTCCCCTTGCGAGAACTTTCTTCGATTACTTTGCCTTCAGTGTTCGCTGGAGGCGTCATCGGAACAAAAGAGAAGCCTGGAATCTCAGTCGCAAGAATGTCATTGAAGTTAGCTGTGCTGGCGAACCAGTCGTGCGTCATGCCGCCGACATTGTCTCCGAGCAAAATGTTACGCGCCTTCTCTCCGCGGGTGAAAATTTCTTTATCGATTAAGCCTTCCTTATACCACTTCGCAATATTTTCGATGGCAGTCTTATAACCCGGCTCATACATGCCGTACTTGACGACACCGTTATCCGCGTAAAATCCGCGTTTGGCCGCATCGGCCCCGCCTTGCACGCCCCACTGAATCAGTAGATCGTAAATTCCATCCAGCTTGGATCGGCTGAAGTATGGGATTTCATCGTTTACTCCATTACCGTTCGGATCTTTTTCTTTGAAGGCTTTCAAGAGCGCATACAGCTCATCTACAGTTTTCGGCTGCTCTAGTCCCAATTTATCCAGCCAATCCTGACGTACAAACCAGCCCCTTGCAGCCGGTCCATCTGGCGTAAAGTTAAGGAAATACGTTTTGCCGTTATAGGCTTTCATATATTTAGCTGCATCTGGATGTTCGGAAAAGAACTTTTTAATGTTCGGGGCATATTTTTCAATCAGATCATCTAGCTCAAGAAAGGCCCCTTCAATCCCAAGGCTGTCGTACTGCTCCTTAATTTGATGATGGACCAGATCCGGAATTTTTCCGGAAGCCATCATTGTATTGAACAGTTCTTTACTATTCGTCGAGGCCTTAGATGCAGTACCCTTTAGCTTAATATTGGTCATGGCTTCCGCTTCTTTGAAGACAGGCCAGTTATCGTCGAATATAAACTTATCTGAGTAGTGCATATGGAGCGTCAGTTCAACCGGCTCTTTAGAGATCAAGTTCCCGGATAGTTGTTCTGTATCCGACCCTTTTGAATCATTCGCTGAACTTCCACTATTTTGCGGAGCGTTATTGTTACTACAGCCTGCCAGCAGCATACCGACTGACATCATGATTATTGCAGATGATTTCATCCATTTTTTGTTACCCATATTCATGACCTCCCAATATTGGTTTCTTGATTTCATAGTAAAAGGATTGAAGTAGCCATTAGCCTTTGACGGAACCGATCATGGCGCCTTTGACGAAATATTTCTGAATGAAGGGATAAGCTGCAACAATCGGTATAATGGAGACGATAATAGTTGCATAAATGATCGTTTCCTTAGAATATACCGCCATATTCCCCATTTCGTCGCTCACGTTCATTTCTACGATGAGTTTCTTTAGCAAGACTTGTAGCGGTACCTTACTCTCGTCGCTCAGTAGGATCATCGTCCAGAAATAGCCGTTCCAGCGGTACACCGCATAGAATAATCCGATCGTTACAAGAGAGGCTTTGGACAGCGGCAGATACACCTTCCATAAAATCGTCAGATCATTTGCTCCGTCAACCTTTGCCGCTTCCTCGAGTTCCTCCGGAATACTCTGGAAGAACGTTCTCATGAGGAAGACATAGAAGGTCGTAATCGCGAAACCGATAATGATCGTAAACCTGTTGTCAAGCATGTTCAAATCTCTGAAATTGAGATACATCGGAATCATGCCCGGTTGGAACCACATTGTCAGCGCGATAAAGAAGCTGATGGCCGTACGCCCCATAACCCGTTTCTTGGACAGGGCATAGGCCCCGCAAATGGTGAGAATTAAATTGACGATTACGCCGAATATCGTGTAATAAAACGTGTTAAAATAGGCAATCCAAATCCCCTTTTCCGATAATACCTTTGCATAGGAGTCAAAGTTAATATCGCGCGGCAGCAAGATCACCTTGCCGGTAACGACCGCATCAGAGGAGCTGATGGATGCGGATAAGACATAGACAAACGGATATAATGCAAGCAAAGCGATTATTCCAAGAAATACACAGTTAAAGATATAGAACAGCTTTTCGCCTCTGGTTTTTTTCATCTTCCATCACCTACCATAATCCAGTCTCTGTTAACTTCTTGCTCATCTTGTTGGCAAATACGACTAGAATAAATCCAACGACGGCATTGAACAGTCCCACCGCTGTCGCCAGGTCGTAACGTGCATCCTGTAAACCGGACCGGTACACGTAGGTGTTAATAACGTCGGCCGTCTCATAGGTGGCTGGCTGATATAGAAGAATGATCGCCTCATAGCCTACTTCCAACATGGAGCCCACCTTCATGACAAGCATGATTGCGATCGTCGGAATGATGGCAGGAAGCGTGATATGCCACATTTGCTTCCATTTATTAGCTCCATCGATAACCGCTGCCTCATACAAAGCCGGATTGACACCGGACAATGCAGCTATATAGATGATGGTACCAAATCCCGCTTCCTTCCAAATATCCATGGACCCGATAAAAATCGTACGGAAATAATCGGGATTGGTCAGAAAGTATTGCTTTTCTCCACCCATCATTTCGATCAGGATATTGATAATGCCGTTGCTAGGAGCCAAAAAGTTAGTAACGATCCCAGCTACGACAACGACCGAAATAAAATGGGGCAAATACGTGAAGGTCTGCACCGTTGCTTTGAATACCCCATTCTTCAATTCGTTAAATAACAAAGCGAGGATAATCGGCACAGGGAACGCAAACAGCAATTGATACAAACTGAGCAATACTGTGTTTTTTAATAGCCGCCAGAAATATGGACTTTTAAAAAAGGTCTCGAAGTGTTCAAATCCAACCCAGGGACTCGCTTCAATTCCTTTATATACACTGAAATCCTTAAAGGCGATTTGCAGGCCGTACATCGGCTTATACGCAAAGATGATATACCAAGCCAGAAACGGTATCAGGAGTAGATAAAGATAACGGTCCCTGATCAGGTTGGTTTTTATTTCTTTAAAGTTAAGCAGCACTCTCTTCTCCTCTCGCAACGATGTTTAGCTGATCCCCTCAGGAGCGCTCCCAATTGAAAGGTCAGCGTTGCAATTTAAACTATAGGAATGAATGTAAGCGCTGTCTATCGCCATTATTTCATCTAGCGGCAACTCTTTATGTCTGGGTTCATAATGTGCATTATTTTATGTATCAACAATTTCTCGTTATATAGAGAAACGCCCGTCGAACATACAATAGCCGCCTGGCAATTAAGCTAGGCGGCTTTGTTTTGAATCAACGGTTCTCATTACTTGAAGCCTCATTCCTTCTCGTTAAGTTTCTTTGCGTATTGGCCAGGAGCTAACCCTTCATACTTGCGGAACATGCGAATAAACGTGTTTGCATTGTTGCACCCGACCATTAGTGCTAAATCTCCAATTTTGATATCTTTCTGCTGACGCATAATCTCTTTAGCTTGCTGCACACGATAAAAATTCAAGTAATCTTTAAAATTTTCTCCGGAATGATTTTTGAAAGCGATACTGACATAACCAGGAGAGAAGTTAAACTCCTCCGCTATCATGCTAAGCGATAAATCCCTATTGTAGTTGTCATGAATATATTCAATCATCCGCTTTACCGTACTGTTATCCATCATTTCATTCTGCTGATCAATCGTATCCATCATGGCGCCGAACAAGGAAGTAATGGCGGAAACCATAAGCTCCTTCGATTCGCCGTGCTGTACGATGTCCAGAGATTCCTTATGAGCTTGAACGAACTCTTCGAAAGGCATATTCAACTGCTGGATAATTCGGCTCAGCGTAGCCAACACAAGCAGGCTGAACTGGTCGAGCTGCTGCCTGGTTAACTGCCTTTGCTCCAGATTTTCCGATAGCAGGCGGTTTAGCGTATTTAAAGCATTCTCCCGCTTGCCGCGAATCACATAGCTGATCAGCTCGCGTTCCGTATCGATAGGATAATAATAGCTGACCATCTGAACTTGACTGAGTTGTTTATAAGTAATGACGGAAGTCTTGTCCACAGCCGATCTTCTCTTCAGAATATCAAGTGCCTGGATAAAGGAGCGGTCAATTTCCCCAGCAGAAATTACAGGCTGGCCTACAGCTGCAGTCAATCCGTATGCATGCGCGTCCTCGATTTGAGCCATCGCTTTCATGAGCTTCTTCTGAATGGATTCCGTATCGGATTCACTGATTATGAAGACAAATTTGGTGAAATCATGATCAAGCAGTTCACAAGGGAAATGAACTTTCAACTGCTCATGAATAATCAAGGAAGTCTTTGATTTTATCGTAAGAATCGCATCTTTCGAATATTGCTCCTCCAATTCCTTAGCGTTCGAGAATGAAATCACACAAACGCTCAAGTTGCTAGAAAGGCTTTGCAGTTGATGTGCATTTAGCAGGTCATCCACCTTGTCAGGTGGAACGAGTCCATGGAGCAAATCCCGCAGGAACTTGTCTCTCATCGAAAGCTTGTGCTCATGTAGCGCGGATTTCATCTGTTCATTGGCTTTACTTATAGTCGTCGCTGTCTCGTTCAAGAAAGCGAATTCGTCTGCTCCCGAAGGCTCACCGTAGCTCTTGAACAATCCGACGAGATGACCCACAGGCCGGTACATGCGCCTGGAAACTGTATAGGCGAACGCAAGTCCCACAAAGATAAGAATGGCTAATAAAAGTACAGTCCCTTTTAAATTGGGGGAAAAGGAGTCCACCAAAGAGTAGTTCTGTGTAACATACATATACGACCATTGCGGCATCGTATTCGAGCGGATTAAATGGAAATCGAATTCATCATTGGATAGCTTCTTATAATCCACGGTTGCCTGTTCATCCAGTTGTGCCAGTGGATAGGCAAGCAATTGTTTTTTCCGTTTATCGTCAAAGTTTGATTTAAGCGTTACGTATCGACCATTCTCGATAATGGCAAAAGCTTCTTGCGCATCAGGTGATAGGGGTGGCAGCAGCAATTGTTCAAAGAATGAGACAACAAAAAATAATGAGTTCCCTATTCCTACCCGTTCCGGATTAACGATTCTTATGGATGCGCTTTCATTGTTCGTCGACGTTGTATTTTGGCTGCTCGATACCGTTATGTTTGGACTCGTGCTGTCTGTACCTAATTGTGCCAAATCCTCATTAGTGATTCCCATATCTTCCATATAGCGTCTTCTATCCGACGAAATTTGCGGCGTAATAACCAAATCGTCGTTAGTCTTCATTAAATCGATGCTATAGCCGAATTCAGAGAATGCATCTATATGATTTTTCAGTGCATAAGAGGCTTGCGTGATCTCATAGTAATCGCGATCTTTTTCAGCGAATTTAACAACATGATCATCTAATCTCAATTGTGTAATTAAATTGAAAGAAACACCGAGTTTCGTGTCAATTTTGTCGCGCGATTGCATGAGAAAATTCTGCTGCTTCTGGCTTAATTCCGATCGCACGTTTTGGCTGTCCTTAAAAAAAGAAAGGCAGACAGCAATCATAGTGTAAGCGAATATAATAACCAGATAAGCGATAAGTAGTTTTGTGAAAAAGGATTTTCTAAGCAATGTGATCTCCCCTTGATGATTCCTTTATAAATTGAAAATCACCCAATGGTAAAATTCGTATCCTTATTGGGTGAGCGTATATCTTTACACTCTTTTGGAAATATCTAACTCACACTATATATGAATATGAAAATACCGTCCATTCCCAAAATTCATACACATCCGCCAAAGTGGTAAGTATTATATTCTTGAATCCTATTACTCACTGTGTGGAATAGTATATATAACAATATTCTAAAAAGGTTGGTGGCATAATGTCTCCTGTAGCAAAGCTGTTTAAATGGGGAACGTGTGTGTATGAGGCTTTTCTGGCTCTGCCTGTCCTCGGCGGTCTCTTTATTATAGCCAATGGTTGGGTCCCACTTGCCGTTGCCTTTTTACTCCACGCTGTAGCCATTGTAATCCTGCAAAGAGAGCGGAAACCCATCGTAGGGAATGTTCTAGGCATTATCACCTCGATTTTAGCGTTTATCCCACTCTTAGGTTGGATCATGCATGGCATCACTGCGCTCGTACTGCTCGTTGAAGGGATTTCCTCTTCACGTCAGGCAAATCGTTATTAATAAGAGCACCTAAATCGTCAGAAAAATAACCCGCCCCTATTCAGGAGTGGGTTATTAGCGTTTATTCTTAAATATGATATATACCTTTATGATTGCCCGAGATTGTATCAACGTCCTGCCGATTGGGAATCGGCCCGCCGGGTTCCACTCTCATTAATGTAACGCCCGTTTGCGTTGCCATTGCCATTCTCAAAACGTTTGCGTTCCGTACGCTCCATCTGAACAATCTGACCTTCATGCACTACGATGTGCAAGGAGCCAAATTCCATATCATCCAGAAGCCCTGCAATCCGCGTAAGCCATAAATCATCCACTTTCAGCGGTTTAGCCATTCTCTAGCCTCCCTTTCCCCATCCAAAGGATTATATCCGCCTAAATTCCATAATTCCGTTATTACCAACCCGTATACTATGAATTAACTTAGCACGGAACCAAAAGTACTGTCAATGGGCATTTTTTCGTGATAACCAGCTTTTAATAATCATCGTCACCAAAGCCAACAACAGGAGCAGTGAAGCTACTGCAAAAGAGGCTGAAAATTGATATTCATTGTACAAAATCTCAACATGCAGCGGCAGTGTATTCGTCTCCCCACGTATATGCCCGGACACCACAGAAACTGCGCCGAACTCGCCCATGGCCCGCGCATTACACAAAATAATACCGTACAATAAACCCCATTTAATATTAGGAAGCGTGACTCTGAAAAAGATTTGCCACCCATGTGCTCCGAGGGTAATCGCTGCCTCTTCCTCCTGTGTCCCTTGATCCTCCATCAGTGGGATTAACTCACGCGCTACAAAGGGAAAGGTCACAAACAGCGTGGCCAACACGATACCTGGAAGCGCAAATACGATCTTGATATCATGGGCGCTCAGCCAAGGGCCAAACCAACCGTTGGCGCCGAAGACGAGCACAAAGATCAGACCGCCGATGACAGGCGATACTGCAAAGGGGAGATCTATCAAGGTAATGAGAAACCCTTTACCGCGAAAACGAAACTTGGTTACTGCCCATGCAACCGCTACACCAAAAAAGGTATTCAGTGGTACAGTGATCGCTGCAACAAGCAACGTCAGCCGCAAAGCGGAACGGGCATCTGGATCGGTCAGAGCAGCTATATATACGTCCCAGCCCTTTTTGAGTGCCTCTGTCAGCACGACAATCAAAGGCAAGGCAATCAGCCAAAAAAGGACTAGTCCAGCAGCTCCGATCAACACCCATTTTACAGCCTTGGTTTCCGTTGTCGCTGGCGAGGACGTATTCTTCTGTAGCCGGGGGGCTTGGAGTGGGATCGTGCCTGCCACAAGTTATTCCTCCTTTAAAGGGTTTTACGAAAGCATGATTAGCTTCTGAAAAATGCCGTATTTCGGTAGATATGAAGTGTCTTCGAGAAATCTTGGTTTTCATATCGGTTGCTGTCTCGGAAATTTAATGAAACAAGATTACTGGTAATGGGTCACTCCAAGGAATATTGGACTTCCGATCGCTGTTATCCTCAGATTTCCTGATTTGAACCGCTCCTCGCGGTAGAAATCCGAGGATAAAGGCGAACGCTAACGCTTCTACAGTTCCAATATTCCTCTCCGTTCCTTTCTTACCAGCCATCTGGTTTCAAAACTTCGAGATCGCTATCGCTCCTCCAAAACTGGGATTACTCTTCGAGTACTTTATCTAACGGAGGATTCCGCATTTTACGGAAGCAAGTATGCTTCGTAAAATAAAGTCGTCATTTACCTGTTAGGGTATAGCTTCGCTAAGAATCGCTCAGCAAAACAAAACTTCCAAATTAAATACTTGCAATATAGAGAGTAACACCGAAAGACTTACCGAGAAGTCTTACGCACCCAACGCTGGAGCGTATTAATGACTAACAGCATTAAGAAGGAAATGAGAAGCAGGAGCAACGCAACGGCAGTAGCACCAGCGTAATCATACTGCTCCAGTTTGGACATAATAAGCAAAGGAGCAATCTCCGTTCTCATCGGCATATTACCGGAGATGAACACGACAGAGCCGAATTCACCAATACCACGGGCAAATGCCAAAGCAAAGCCTGTTAACAACGGCGGGAACAGCTCAGGCAGTACTACTGAACGAAAGGTTCTCCAGCGGCCTGCACCGAGGGTTGCCGAGGCTTCCTCCATATCTCGGTCCAAATCCTCCAGCACCGGCTGTACCGTTCGCACGACGAACGGTATCCCGATGAACATTAAGGCAAGGGTAATGCCAAGCGGAGTAAATGCCACCTTTAATCCTAGTGGCTCAAGCCACGCTCCGATCCAGCCATTTGTGGCATAAAGAGCCGTCAAGGAGACACCAGCTACAGCTGTCGGTAAAGCAAACGGAAGATCGATCAGCGCATCAAATATTCTTTTGCCCGGAAATTCGTAACGCACTAGTACCCACGCCAGCAAGAGACCTAGAATAGCATCCACAAAAGCAGCAGCCGCTGCCGTAGACAGGCTGACACGATACGAAGCCAATACACGCGGATCGGTAGCTACATCCCAGAATTTCGCCCAGCTCAGCCCAGTAGAATTGAACAACAATGCTGAAAGTGGCAAGAGTACCACGAGACTCAGGTAAAGTACGCTGTACCCCATCGTTATCCCAAAACCGGGTAGTATCTTTCGCCGCGTTGTCGCCGATACAGCTGTAGTCGTTGCGGTGACATTCATCCCCTATTCATCCTTTCTCGCCTTCGGCAGGTTAGCCGATCAGCCCCTTACTAGGGACAAATCTCTTAAAGAAAAATATAATTTTCGTTTTATTAATCTGTTATTTAGCACCCGGCACATAGATCTTGTCAAAGATCCCGCCATCGTTAAAATGCTTCTCTTGCGTTTCTTTCCAGGTTCCGAATTTATCAGCCAATGTGAAGAGCTTTATTTCCGGGAACTTATCTTTATATTGTTCTTTCACGCTTTCTAGCGTTGGACGGTAGTAGTTCTCAGCCGCGATTTTTTGTCCTTCTTCCGTATAGAGATACTTCAAGTAAGCCTCGGACACTTCACGCGTATTTCTTTTATCCACAACCTTATCTACTATTGCTACCGGCGGTTCAGCCAGAATGCTCTCAGATGGATTTACGATATCGAATTTATCTGGACCAAGCTCTTCTACAGAAAGGTAAGCTTCATTCTCCCATGCAATCAGCACATCGCCAATTCCACGCTCTACAAAAGTGGTCGTAGAACCGCGCGCACCCGTATCTAGCACCGGAACATGTTTGAACAATTCTTTTACAAATTCCTCAGCCTTAGCTTCGTCGTTATTGTTGTGGTCTAGCGCGTAACCCCACGCCGCCAAGTAGTTCCAACGTGCGCCACCTGATGTTTTCGGATTTGGTGTAATCACTTCTACGCCTTCCTTAAGCAAATCCGGCCAATCTTTGATTCCTTTTGGATTTCCTTTGCGTACTAAGAATACGATCGTCGAGGTGTACGGTGAACTGTTATGATCAAATTTACTTTGCCAGCCTTCATTAATAAGTCCCTTTTCCTGCAAGGCATCAATATCATAACCAAGTGCTAAGGTCACAACATCCGCTTCCAGACCATCAAGTACAGCACGGCTTTGTTTCCCCGATCCACCGTGGGATTGTTTAATGGTGACCTTCTGTCCTGTTTCTTTCTCCCAATAGGCAGCAAAAGCTTTATTATAATTCTCGTACAATTCGCGAGTAGGGTCATAAGATACGTTCAGTAGCTCTACTGGATCTTTAGATGGAGTTTTTGTTGCTTCAGCCGCATTTGTGGCCTCCGCTGAATTGGTTGTTGCTGGTGTGTCTGTTGCCGAACTAGCACTATTGCCGTTGTTGTTATTGCTGCCGCAAGCAGCAGTAAGCCCTGCCGTCAGCAACAAGCTAAACCCTACAAGAAGCCCTTTATTCATCTTTTTCTTCATCTTTTCCACTCCCCCATGTTTTTCTTGCCTTCATTTCTTTCCTGTGGATAACAAAAAGAACGGAGGAAAGCCCACGTATGGCAGGTCAAACCGGTCCTATGACACGTGTCTGCGAGCCTAATGCAGGCGTTCCTCCGTCTGTACGGTAAGAACTTTCTTCAATTATTCCTATCTACTTAGTCGGTTTATATGGATATAATACTGAAACCCTTTAACCGTGTCAAACCTTTTTTTCCAGCCAATGACAAAGGAATCTTACAAATCCCACGCTATACAGGCAATAGTGTGGGTTCCTGTAAGATCCACTTGTTATTGATGCTATAAAGTAATATTATTGCTACAGCTTATGGTCTAGAGAAATTACCGCTTAATGTCGGGAGTGAGAATCATGGGTATGGATTTAGAGTACGTCCCTGCGCCGATAAGACCACGGCTTCATAGGAGAATGACTCAAGAAATTAGTCGAAGGATTAGGGGAACTTACCGTTATGATACAACGGTCTGGAGGACAGCAATCGCTGGTCTTTGGATCGTTTGCTTTTTAGCCTTCACCACTGCCGTATTAGGTATACCCACTGGATTAGGGGTGCCAACAGATATTGCACTCGCTGCAGGTACGAGTACCATTCTGCTGGCCATTGCCAGCAATATCATTGCTGTACTGATCGCCTTGACCGGACTGCGCATCCCACGACTATTCGCAGGTTGTGTATTGAGCGATGTTGGAGCGATTCTACTAATCTTATATTACGCAGATTTTGAGATTGAAGCTGCGGCTCTCATTGCTGTTCTACTATCCGTATTAGGTGCATTGGGTGGATTAGCCATCGGACTGCTGCGCAGCAAAAGAATAACCATGGGACTTCTGCTTACCATTACGGTAACTTTTTCCCAACTTGCTCTGGCAAACGGAGTGCAGGAAATACCTACTTTGGAACCCATTGATATCAGTGATTCCGATGTGATTCCGTTGACAGCCGCAAGTCCGTCACAACGTGGCAATCAAGCCTATCAGACCTTCACTTATGCCAGCGGTAAGGATCTGCATCGGACCGAATACGGCAAGGATACCAATGTGATCTCTTCTACAGTAGATGCTTCTGCTTATATTAAGGATTGGTCAAAACTCCGCACTTTATTCTGGGGTTTCGATTATAATGCACTTCCACTGAACGGCCGAGTATGGATGCCTGAGGGCGAAGGTCCCTATCCGGTAGTTCTGATGGTGCACGGAAATCATATGATGGAAGATTACTCTGACGGAGGGTACGCTTATCTCGGTGAACTCTTGGCCAGCCGGGGGTTTATCGCAATTTCCCTGGATGAGAATTTCCTGAACTATTCTGCTTGGTCCGGTATTCCGGACAATGATTTCAAAGTACGGACCTGGATCATTCTGAAACACCTGGAACAGCTAGCAGCTTTCTCGGATGAACCAGACAATCCTTTTTATCAAAAAATAGATTTCACAAAAACCGCCCTGCTCGGCCATAGCCGTGGAGGACAAGCTGTTGCTATGGCAGCAGACGCCGAACGTTGGTTCAAAAATGATCCCGTTATGAAGGCAGTAGATCGTTTTAATATAGCCTCTGTGGTCGCCCTTGCCCCTACGGACAAAACGATAGACGATCAGCAAGCCCGTCTCAAGGATGTCAATTATTTGACTCTGCAAGGGGCTCGTGATGGGGATGTACATGATTTCTATGGTGATCGGCAGTATATACGTACTTCCTATTCTCCAGGATCCTCCGCTTTCAAAAGCTCGCTGTATATTGCGGACGCCAATCACAGTCAATTCAACAGCGATTGGGGCGCGTATGATCAGACATTACCTGCTGGCCTCTTTTTAAATCGAGCGCAAATTATGGATGCAGACAAGCAGCGGCAAATCGCTAAAGTGTATGTGTCAGCTTTTCTGGAGACCACTTTGCATGGAAAAGACGAATACCAGAGCTTGTTCCGGGATTACCGCAGCGGACTGAAATGGCTACCGGAGACCACTTACTACAATCGATTCCAGGATGGGGGATATCGGCCAGTAGCCACATTTGACGAGGACCGCAACAAGAATACCGTTAATCTCGGAACAGCAGAAGCATCCGGATTATCCTGGTCGGAAGAGCTCGCGAAGGATCGTGAATCGAAGAGCAAAGCCACATATGGTGTCGTTCTTGAACGCACAGCCAAAAAAGACGAGGAAGCTTATTACAACATTAAGCTTAAAGACAGTGTTGTTACTGAAATGGCCCTTTCAGACGCAGATGGCCTTACATTTTCCTTAGCAAACCTCAATGGTGATATCAAAGATGAACTAAGTATTCCGCTACCTCCCAATGTAGAGGTTGAGTTAACCGACAAAAATGATACCTCGGCACGCTTGCCGTTAAGTGAGGTAATGGATATTCTGCCACTGCCGCAAACTCAGTTCACGTTATTCCCATGGCTTGAAGAACGGATTAATGATGGGAAGTACGGTGATCTGTCCGAAGCTGTATTTCAGACCTATGAGATGCCGTTCGAACAGTTTCAGGAGGAAGAACCTGAGCTAGAGCCTGAGAACCTGACGGAAATCACCTTCTACCTTGAAGCCGAGGGAGATAAAATCATGCTAGATGACATCGGCTTTTACGATCTAGGAATTCGAAATATGTTTTAAGGTAACTTGCCATTATACCATTTAAGGCCTTCCCCTCAGCACATGTACAGCTGATTGGAAGGCCTTTTATTTTGATGAATTTGGGGGAATAGCCTCTAATATGGAAACATACAATAACCTATTCCCAGCCTACACGGCTTGAATACAGACCGGTGTCTTTATCTTCAGCTCGTTCCCTGTAGGAATTAATCTGCCACTGTCACTATCGATGGAGAACGAAGTAATAATATCACTATTTTGATTCGCAGCGAGCAGCTTGCCACCAATAATGGCGAAATTACGCGGAGTACGTCCGCCTGTAACCTGCCAATCTACCGCTTCAAGATGACCTGTTGAACCCTCAATATGGAACAAGGCGATACTATCTTGTCCCCGGTTTGAGACATACAAGAATTTACCACATGGCGATACATGAATATCGGAAGCTGTATCATCACTACCCGCATTATATTGCTCTGGAAGCGTGCTGACATGCTGTAAAATGCTGAGGTTTCCATTCTGCTCATCATTAGCAAATACCGTTACGGTACAGTTTAGTTCATTCGCCAGATAAATCCATTGTCCTGAAGGGTGTACCGCCAAATGGCGTGGGCCTGAACCTGGTGGAAGATTAATCTCCCGATGCTTAGACAGCTTACCTTCTTCAAGGCGATAAATCAGGATTTGATCCAGTCCCAAGTCGCAAACCAGTATATGCTTGCCGCTTCCATCCGGAATGACGGAGTGTGGATGCGGAGCTTCCTGACGGTCTTCACGAATTCCTGAACCTACATGTTTCACTTGATCAGACATGACCTGAAGCGAACCATCCTCATTTACTGGAAATACGTTGGCATTGCCACCGGAATAATTAGAGACGAATATGTAATCTTGCTTAGGACTGATCGAGACATAACAAGGAGCGCCACCTTCCGTAGGACGACTTCCAAGTGGACTCAACGCTTTAGTAACAGGATCAATAGCAAAAGCATAAACCTCGCCCTCATCCTTCTCACTAACCGCATAGAGCACGCTGCCTGTGCTGTTTACTGCTAAAAACGATGGATTCTCAATGCCCTTAGTACCCTCAAGAATCTTCATTTCCCCTGATAAAGGACTAAGTGAGCAGAGTAGAATAGCTTCCTCACCTTCAGGGTTGTACGTTCCCACATAAAACAATACCTCATTAAGCCGTTCCATAGTAGCGACTCCTTTGTTTGTATAAATTGTATTTACTTCTTAATTACCCTTTACTGATAGCAACTCACTCAGTATTTTATAATATTTTTTCACTATAGCATGTTTATAGTTGTAATACATTATCGAGTTCAATTTTGAAGCCATTTCCTAACTCTCCCGGCAGTAGTAAGTTTTTACAAGTGGTTTAAACATGATTGGCAAGGTTAATAGTAGACATCGAAAACAACAAAACGAAGGAGTTGAAGTAACATGAGTTTTTTATGGATGTTAATTGTTGGTGGGATCATTGGTTGGTTAGCAGGTCTGATTATGGGCAGAGATATTCCAGGCGGGGTAATTGGTAACATTATCGCAGGTATTATCGGTTCATGGCTCGGTGGCGTGCTTCTGGGAAGCTGGGGACCTAAAGTAAGTGATTTCTATTTCTTCCCTTCTTTGATCGGGGCCGTTGTTCTGATCTTTATCGTCAGCCTTATTCTTCGCTCAACAAATGGGCGTAGCCGTTCATAAGCTTAGGCTGAACCAATAATTGTTGGACTACTTATATTATTAAAAAAAATAGCAGGTCAAGGTTAACTACCTTGACCTGCTATTTGGTGTTTTCGGCCTCTTTCTACTTAATGTAGTATGCAGTGCTTTTCACGGAGCTACTACCTCCATACAGCGGCTACACTTCAATGTTCTGCCATCGTTTTTCTGTTATAATGGAGATAAAAGTGACTCAAATCATAGAGAGGTCGTGAATCATGGGTAGCATTAACCCCTCACTCCTACATATCGGCTCCACTATAGGGACCTTGCTCATGGCGCTAATGGTTATTTTTATTCGTCTAAAAGCTAGCGCACGTCCGGTTACCATTCGAAAAATATGGATTCCACCTCTCGGGATGTCGACTGGCTTTGCCATGTTCGTTGTACCTGAAGTTAGGTTTCCTTTATGGTGGGCAGCACTCGCCTTTTTGATTGGCTGGTTCATCTTCGCGTATCCTCTAATACGCAGCACAAACTTCGAACAACGGGATGGACAAATTTATGCTCAGCGTTCTAAGAGCTTTGCTTTCATTCTGCTCGGACTCCTTTTAGTTCGCACCTTACTTCATGAATTTATTAATAGTTATGTCAGTATCCCTCAGTCCGGTGGGTTATTCTTCATCTTAGCCTTCGGAATGATTCTTCATTGGAGATTCTTTATGTACAAACGTTATAAAGCTATGACCTCCTCGGAGGCACAGTCCTTACAGTCATAAGTATATATTGTTATTCTAAGAAGCCATTTCAATTCATACGATTGAGATGGCTTCTTACGTGGATGAATACCTTGTAGGAAAAAACATTTTTCTGTGTCCGATGTTAGGTAACTTGTGGAGGGATACGTTAAAATATATGCATACCTAACAATAGAAAGCGAGGTCAAGGCAATTGAAAAGTAAATCAAGAAAAGTTGCCATCGTCGGTGCCGGGATGGTCGGTTCCAGCTGCGCCTACTCCATGGTCAATCAGGCAATTTGCGACGAGATCATGATGATCGACCGCACCTATGACCGCGCTATGGCACAAGCACTTGATCTCTCACACTGCATGGATTTCACAAGCACACGCACCAAGGTGTATGCAGGAACCCATAGCGACTGCGCAGGAATGGATGTAGTTATCTTAACCGCCGGCGCTAATCCAAAGGCAGGGCAGACAAGACTTGACGTCCTGGAAGCTTCTGCAGTCATTACTAGAGAAATTATTACCAACATTATGGCTGGGGGATTCGATGGAATATTCGTAGTCGCCGCTAATCCAGTCGATATTGTCACTTATATGGTATGGAAAATATCAGGGCTGCCTCGCCACAGAATTATTGGTACAGGAACCTCCATTGACTCCTCGCGCCTAAAGACACTGCTATCTGATGTTTTCTCCATCGATCCACGCAGCGTAAACGGCTACGCACTTGGAGAACATGGTGAATCCCAGTTTGTAGCTTGGTCACATGTGACGATTGGCGGTAAGCCCATCCTGCAAATTATGGATCAGCATCGTGAGCGGTTCCAGCATCTAGATCTGGAGGATATCTCCCGCAAGACCAAAGATGCGGGCTGGGAGATTTTTACCAAAAAAGGCTCCACACATTTCGGTATTGGCAGCGCACTGGCTTACATTACTCGTTCCATTCTGAATGATGAGCATAAGATCATTGCCGTATCCGCAATTCTGGATGGAGAGTACGGGCAAAGTGGTATATGTACCGGCGTACCTGCCATTATTGGCAACACTGGAATTCAAGAGCTACTGGAGCTTAACCTAAACACCGAAGAAGCGGAGAAATTCAACGCCTCCTGCAGCATTGTTCGCTCAGGCATTGAGAGCTTACACTTGGAAGACAGCATTTAGTTCTCCTGCAAACGGAAAAAATCGCTCTTTGGGGATCGGTGAATAACACCAATACCCTAAAGAGCGATTTTTTTATCCTTGATCTTTAACCTTTAATGCTCGGATACTGTTCAGTACAGCCAGCACGGTTACCCCAACATCTGAGAATACAGCCTCCCACATCGTGGCAATCCCAAATGCGCCGAGAATAAGAAATATAGCTTTAACACCTAAAGCGAAAATAATATTTTGCCATACGATCATCCGTGTACGCTTGGCAATGCCGATAGCAACAGGAATCTTCGAAGGTTCATCGGTCATAATTACAATATCTGCCGCTTCAATCGCAGCATCGGAGCCCAGTCCGCCCATTGCGATCCCAACATCTGCTCTAGCTAGTACTGGGGTATCGTTAATTCCATCACCGACAAAAATAATTTTCTCGCGATGTGACTTTTCACGATCCAGCTTCTCGATGGCCTCTACCTTATGCTGCGGCAAAAGCTCCGCGTGAACCTCATCTACACCTAACTGCTTCCCAACATCTTCAGCTACAGAAGAAGCATCGCCAGTTAACATCACCGTTTTACGGATGCCAAGCTTCTTGAGGCTCTGAATAGCCTGCTGCGAGTCTTCCTTCACTTCATCTGCAATCACCAGATAACCCCCATACTGATGATCCACCGCGATGTGAACAACTGTACCGCTTTGCGCAGGCACCTCATAAGCTATGCCCTCTCGCTCCATCAGACGCGCGTTACCTGCAAGTACGGTCTTGCCTTCAATCGAAACCCCGATCCCATGACCGGAGATTTCGTTGTAATTCGAGATCGCTTCCTTAGAAATCTGTTCTCCATAAGCTGCCCTAATCGATTCGGCAATCGGATGGTTCGAATGGCTCTCCGCATAAGCAGCTGTCTGCAGCAATTCATCCTTAGAATTGCCACCTGACGGATAAATTCCTGTAACCTTAAATTGCCCCTTAGTCAACGTTCCGGTCTTATCAAAGACAACTACTTTCACATCATTCAGCGCTTCAAGATAGTTGCTTCCTTTAATCAGAATACCACTGCGTGAAGCTGCTCCAATCCCTCCGAAGAAACCAAGTGGAATCGAGACCACAAGCGCACATGGACAGGAGATTACGAGGAATACAAGCGCCCGGTAAATCCAATCTGAGAAGGTTGCCCCGCTAATTACTAGCGGAGGAACGACAGCTAGCAGGACAGCTGTGATCACTACTATAGGTGTGTAAGCCCGTGCAAACTTAGTAATAAAGTTCTCTGTTTTGGCTTTGTTGCTTGAAGCATTCTGTACCAACTCCAGAATTTTGGATACGGCTGATTCACCAAAGGTCTGTGTGACTTGCATCGTAATAACGCCGTTTCGATTAATAAATCCACTTAATACTGTGCTTCCCGGTCCAGCCGAACGCGGTACAGACTCCCCGGTAAGTGCTGATGTATCCATCATGGCGCTTCCCTCAAGGATCGTTCCGTCCAGAGGTACCTTCTCACCCGGTTTCACAACAATCACATCACCGATCGACACTTCCTCAGGAGAGACTCGTTTTAGATCATTTCCAAGCTTAAGGTAAGCAAATTCGGGACGGATATCCATAAGTGCCGTGATAGATCGACGTGAACGGTTTACTGCTAGACCTTGGAACAACTCTCCGATTTGGTAAAAGAGCATAACCGCTACGCCCTCTGGATACTCACCAATCGCAAAAGCACCGATGGTTGCAAGAGCCATCAAGAAATTCTCATCAAATACCTGACCCCGGATAATGTTCTTAACCGCCTGCCAGACAACTTCACTACCCACGATGAGATAGGCTGCTAAGAAAATCAGCAGTTCTACTACACCCTCCACCGGTAAGAATATTCCGGCAAGCGCGAGTATCCCACCGCCACCTAACCGCAGTAGAATCTTACGGGTATCGCCTTCTCCATGCTCGTGGCTGTGGCCATGGCTGTGACCATCCGCATTATCATGCTTATGTCCGTCTGCAGCCTGATGATCGTGTTCATGGCCATGTTTGTGATCCTCTCCATGCTTATGACTACCGTTATTCTGCAGCTTGCGACTGCCCTGAGTCTTCTCTCTTACATTTACATGGGGCTCAAGCGCCTTCACCGTTTTCTTTGCTTCAACAATCGCCGATTCCTCATAACCTGCGGCGGTTTCCATCGTCATTGTCTTCGTAACAAAATTAACGGAACAAGACGATACGCCCTCGATTTTCTTCACTTTATCTTCGATTTTCCTTGCGCAATTGGCGCAATCTAAGCCTTCTAATTCCCACTGACGTTTTACTTTTCCTTGCATCGTATCCATACGGCACATCTCCTCAAATAAAAACCATATATGAGCACTTGTTCATATGTTTTCTTATTGCTATTATATTCCCTTTATTTTTGAAGGTCAATACGTCATATACACCATTTTTCTCCGCTCTCATAAAAATTAAATAAATTGATTTTTTCGTGAAAATATGGTAAATCATGTATGATTGCACCCGAGATGAATTGGCAACTAAATTACACAGAAGGAAGGATGAATGTAGACCATGTCAAAGCTAGCCAAGACGTCTTCTTTTTCACAGAAATACCCAGTTTGGACCGTTGTTATTATTGAGGTGCTGTTACTTTTAGCTGTATCTGCCGCCGGGACTTACGCTACAATTAAAGAGCTTTCGTATACCGCCCCTGTACTGATCTCCTTTATTCCAATCGCGCTTGTACTGATCATCTACTTCACGGTTAAGAACAAATGGAGTGATCTTGGCTTCCGTCCTCTGAATACCATTTCCTCTGGGAAGTGGATCTATTACGCACCTCTAGCTGTCGTCCTGATCACCATATCCTTTAAAGGTTTTCGTGAGATCAGTACGTCTGAGGTGTTGTTCTTTATCTTCTTCACCCTGCTTGTAGCCTTTGTGGAAGAAAGTATTTACCGCGGATTGATTTTCAAGACTTTACTCACTAAGGGCGCTAAAACGGCTGTGATTACTTCAAGCATACTCTTCTCTATTACCCACTTGCTTAATGCTTTATCCGGTACAGACATGACGCAAATCCTCCTACAGCTCGTATATTCTCTTCTGATCGGTTTTGTGCTTTCTTTATTGATGCTGAAAAATAATAATATTCTACCGCTGATATTGTTTCATTTTGTACATAATCTGATTCAGTTTGTTGGAAATGATAATACAAGCGAATATATGGGGATCGATCTATTCATCCTTCTCGTACTCGCTGTGCATTGTCTCTGGCTGGCTCTATCCTTTAGAAAACCAACCCTATCGAGCAACCTAAATCAATCTAGTTAACGCAAAAGAGCGGTTCTCCAATAATCGGAGAACCGCTCTTTTTTGAAAAATACAGCTATTCATGACGGACATGTTCATGCGTCTGCAGAAAAATCTGCTCTACATGCGCATCGTTGAGCGAATAGAATACCGTCTTTCCTTCTTTACGACGCTTCACAATTCGTAAATTCCGTAAATAGCGGAGCTGATGGGATATCGCAGATTGTCCCATATCAAGGATCACGGACAAATCGTGTACACATAATTCTTTCTGGGACAAAGCGTAAATAAGCCGCACTCGTGTGGGATCACCCAACGCTTTGAACATCTCTGCCATTTTATCCGTTATTTCTCGGTCAGGCAGAATCAATGCAATGGATTCCGGTTCAAGCTCCGAACCCTTGCATGTGTTATCGCAATCTTCTAATGCCGTTGGCTCCATGCTATCGCCTCCTCCACCAGCTAGTCAGCTTTGCTGATTGTTTTCCTCAATTATATGAAAACCAGCTCTGGATGTCCATGGAGAAGGCGTTTATAAGAATCGCTGTAAATCAGACCGCTTTACGATAAAAGGAGAATAGTCCTGCCGCAAAAAACACAATAAAACTACCGCCCACTACCATCATCAGCGTTTCGAACGGTAAATTAAAAGCCCCAAACGTGTCATCACCATACGGCATCATAGCCAACATCGGTTGTACCCAAGGATAATAGGGGCCATAGGTTGAAGAATTGGCGATCAACATATTAGGAATGGTCAGACTCACATTCAGCGCCAGCGGTGCGCCAAAACTGCTCCAGCCTTGAGAGATAGCCAGTTGCAGTGCAGCGAGTGGCAGACAGGCAATAAAGCCGCCAAATACCGAGCTAAGCAGCAGCGACCAAGGGATCGAATCCGGAATATTTCGGAAAAAACCCATTCCCAGCACCATCACCAGGAACGTTAGTTGAACCGCAGCCAGCAATCCGATAATCATCACATATTTTGAGAGGTACACTGATAACCGAGTCACAGGCAGAGACAGCAACATCTTCCAGCCTCCGTCATGATGCTCATAACGACAGATCAGCGCTGCGAAAATACCCGAAAGCACAGGTAGAAACAGCAAGGCATGCATCATGGACATCACATTTAACAACAGTTCCCAACTCATCTTCTCCCCTTGATTATCCGCCAATGCCCCGGGAAGTAATGCTAAAATCGGACTGCCTATAACTAAAAGCCAGACATATGATTTAGACATTTTTAATCGTTCTGCCGACAACACTCTCCAAAATGAATTCATCGTTAATCCACATCCTTTCGTGCGAAGTGCAGTGCACCCGGCAAAAGAATCAGCAGCCCCAGCAGCAACCCTGCACCGCTAAATAAGAGACGATGCGAAGATTCCCAAGCCATATATGGCCATGTTAAAGGAACCCACTCCGAAAGTAACATGGAGAAGATAGACACCAGAGATAAGGTTATTCCAAGAGCAACTGGCAATGTCTGATTACGGTTAGCCAGAGAAAGCCACAGCTGTAAAGCAATAACCGGCAATGCTGCAATATAGGACATAAAGCCAATTCGTAACACATCCAAATACGGAATCAGTTCGACCTTGAAGCCCAAAACAAGCCCTAAACCAACTGTACCCACCGAGAGCAACAAACAAGAAACCGCCACTAGCACCAAACATAACACCAGCTTAGCCATAAATACTGAAGTACGTGAGATAGGTAGTGCCAAGAGCTGCTTCCACGAGCTCATCTGATGTTCTACATTTGCAATCAACGAGCATACTAAGGTCCCTCCAAGAAAGAGAGCAATGGGCACAAATGCAGCCACATTGTTCAGAAGCCCACCCCATAAATCTGCACTATACTGCTCGCGAAGATAATCATAACGAAGGCCGAAGTTCAAGCCTTGCATGGCTACAAGTCCAAGCGGTCCAAGAAACACTAGAAACCAGAGTCCCTTGCCACGGATTTTGAGCCAATCCGCCGACAGTGCCCGCCACATCATGATTCCTCTCCTCCTACAACCTGCAGGAAGAAGTCCTCAAGTGATTGTCTCCGCTCCTCTACACGATAAATAGCATGCCCATTCTCTACCAAGGCTTTGACTAACAAGGCAACTCTTGCATCGATCATCCGGGAGAAGACTAGCTTTTGGTCTTGAAGTATCCCTGTGTACCCCCGTTCTTCAGCAAGACGCAGCGCGGCCTCCGGGTCCGAGACTGCTAACCGCATTTCTCCCCCGGCTTGCCGCTGCAGATTCGTTATACTATCTTGGTACACCATTTGCCCTTGACGAATGATCCCTACGGTATCCGCCATTTGCTCAATTTCACTAAGCAAGTGACTGGATACTACGACGGTAATCCCTTGCTCCTGCGGCAATCGTTTAATCAGTCCGCGAATTTCCTGAATCCCTGACGGGTCAAGTCCGTTCGTCGGCTCATCCAGAATAAGCAGCTCCGGTTCCCCGAGCAAGGCAGCAGCAATACCTAGTCTCTGCTTCATCCCAAGGGAGAACCCTTTAACTGGACGCTTCTCTTCCCCTGTTAAGGAGACAATATCTAGCACCTCAGCAATCCGTGACTTCGGAGCACCAAGGATACGCCGGATGGCTTCAAGATTATCCACAGCGCTTAAGTGCCCGTAATAGGATGGAGACTCGACAAGCGACCCTACCTTCCGCAAAATTTGCAGTTTATGCTTGCGAAGATCCTGGCCGAAGACTTCAATCCTTCCTGATGTTGGAGTGATCAGTCCAAGCAGCATACGAATTGTTGTTGTTTTCCCTGCCCCGTTTGGGCCAAGAAAGCCATAGATCTCTCCTTTGCGGATGTTCAAATTTAAATTTTCCACCGCAGCCCGGCCACGGTATTTTTTTAGTAAATCCTTCGTTTCAATCACTGTTTCTTTCATGTTCCTCACCTCGGTAATTAGCATAACGTCCCAAGGTTAAGAACAAGGCGGCACGAAGTTTAAGTTTTGTTTAAATTTGACGATATGGATGTTCAATGAAAATAAAGTCCTAGACCGCCGCTGTTTAATCAGCAAGATTTCTTAGAACAACGGCATAAGGGTAAGGCTTGGACTTGGTAGCCACTCCGTCCTTCTGTAGTCTGCGGCTTCTCACAAAGGCAACAGTATGGGCGGCGATCGACGAGCGCTGTGCGAATCAGGCATTCAACATTACGAACGGCGACCTGTTTCGTTGGAATGAGTTATAGCCGAAAATCGCTCAATACTTTGGCATGGAAACAGCGCCTCCGTTGCAGATGTCTCTAGACGTTGTCATGGCGGACAAGGAGCAGCTTTGGAACAAAATGATTGAGAAGCATGGGCTTGCTCGGCATTCCTATAAAGACGTGTCCTCTTGGCTATTCGGCGATTTCGTGTTTGCATGGGACTACGATTTTTTTGCCGACGGAACTACGGCTCGACGTTTAGGCTTTCACGAATTCGTCGATACCGAAGAAATGTTTATGAACATCTTTGACGACTTCCGCAAGCGTAAAGTCATCCCGTAAATTACCGTATAAATTAAGAATGCCTACCTTATACGTGCTCAACATTTGGTTTTGTTTTATGTGGTTTTAAGCTTTGCAGCGTTTCTAATTTTACGCCTAAGAATCTCCGTTCTGTCCATTCGTGCTTTTGATTAAACACAAATGACCCGCAGGAGGGGACACTTTTTAAAAGTGTTCCATCTTACGGGTCACCATTCAGAATCGAGGTTTTTGTACTCCTATTCTCCGACCAACCCAACACTGATTGTATTGCCTCGAACAAATACCTGGAAGAACAGTTTAGTTCAGTCCTTGTCCTTTTTAGTGTAATTCAACATGATCGTTTTTGGCTCTGGATTATCCATTGGGTTCTATACCTCATGCGCCTTGACTTGTTATTTCTTCGATGGTGTTTCATTTTTGTGTTCAATAATTTGTAATACTTTTGGTTCAATAGCTTTTAACTGTTGTTCATTTGAACGATTACTTTTAGGAACTTCACCATTAATTTCACCTTGAATTTGTCCATCAACCTGTGTTTTTGCAATGACATCAATTACTTGTTGTTTAGAGACATTTTTAGATGCTGCAATCTCCACAACAGATTTACCTTTTGCTAATTCTTGTTTTAATTCTTCTGGGCTAATTTTTAGTAAAGAAAACAGTTTTGCATCATTTAGATAGGCATCAGCAGAATAATCAGGCTTACCATTTCTAGAGAAAAAACCTTCTACTTTAATGTTTGAAGGTGTAGTCTCACCTCCGATCAGAGAAACACTGATTGTATTGCTCTGAACAAATACCTGATAGAACGGTGTTTTTGATCCCTTTTTGGTGTAATTCAACATAAACGTTTTTTGATCCGGGTTCTCCATTTTCTCCATAGCAAATTCGTACTCTTCGATGTTGCCATACATTTTATCAATTAGATAATCTACCTTCGACTTGATTTCCTGATCGGATAAAGTAGTGATTGGCTTCTCTTTAGGCTCCCAGTTTTCTTGAATCACGTGTTCAATCGCACCCGTAATACTGTTTGTATGAAGGGTAATCTTTTTACCGGTTCCTTCTTTTTCCTGCAGTATGATGCTTGTTTGGACACCTTGAACGCTGCTTGCATCGATTATCTCAAAAGATTTTGTTTCGGGAAATGTGCTATACAGCTTCTCAAGTGTTGCTTTGCCAACCTCATCCACCTTGACTTGTTCAGCAGTCATTGGTGTTCTAGTAAACATTTCAATCAGGGTAGGGGCCGCATATGCTGCGGTTGGAATTAAAATCGCAGCAGCAACTATTCCACCAATTAATCGTTTTTTCATGGTTATTCCGCTCCTTTTTGGTTGCAAATATTGAAAATAAGACTGTTCTATACGTTTGGAAATAGCCGGAGGGCACTCCATAGTTTCTGCCTCTTTGTGCAGATGTTCACGGATTTTGCGTTCAGTTAGCATTGATCTTTTCCATCCTTTCTGGGGGGAGATTCCATAAGTTTTTTCGAAGCGCCTGAAGGCCAGCATGATATCTGGACTTGACTGTACCCAGCGGAATATCAAGCAATGTCGCGATTTCCTCAAGAGTATAGTCGTGAAAAAAGCGGAGGATAATCACCGTTCGCTGTTTGTCGGTCAGTTTTTGGATTGCCTTCGATATCATTTGATTCGTCCCATCCATCAACACAGCAGGTTGATCCCAATGAGACTCTTCCCGAGAGAAGGCACGAATGCGTTCAAAAATTCGGAATCTCCGCCAGCTCTTGACCCGAAATCTCTGCACTTGACGGATTACCAAGCCGTGTAGCCAGAAGTGGAAAGGTCGGTTCGTATCGTAGTTAGCAAGTGATGTCCACATTTGCATATAGATCTCATTCATGACATCTTCCCGATCCTGCTGATGATCCACCAGAAAGGAGACTGTCCGGTAGACGTCCTGATAGGTGGCATCATACATCGTATGAAACGCCTGTTGATCACCATCTTTCATTTTTATGAGTAACTGGTACATGTATTCACTTTGCATTCAGAGGGCCCTCCTAAGTAAGCTGCTTACACACTATATTGCCTCTCTATCAAAAAAAGGTTCGGTTTTCTTTGTTTTTTTTTGCAAAAGGCTGAGTGTCGACGACCATCGATCAGGAAGACTACCAGGAGTGCAACGACCCTTATGGCAGCCGTGGCCTGTCTAGTGCTTTATTTTTCAGTCTAATCACACTGATCACTGGCTGTCGTAAAGGGGTATCAAGTATTAAACATTACGTCCACTACGAGAATAAAACAAAAGCCGGATTCCTTAGAGTAGGAAAACCCGGCTTTTGTTTTATTGGATAGTCCTTAGCGTATATTTTCGTTAAAATGTTGGCGGGGCCCCTGTAAGCATTGAATTAGCCAAAACGGTAGCCTTTCCCTCGTACTTTCTCTCTATATGCGAATCCCCCCAACGGCACATCAGATGTAGGAGTTCCTTTAGACTCCAGCTCTTAAATTCATTATTACGTTTCTTACCGAATGTCAGATGAAAGAGAATAACAGGTTTCCATTTCCCACCATCACCTCTAAAGTTGCCTCTACTGTAGTGTTGTATATTTTTTCAGTCTTTTTCACACAACTTGCCCCTTTTCGAAATATTTCAACACAGGTCATTGGTAACTCCTAAGAATTGGAACCATTAAATGGCCCTATTAAACATTATAACTACAACCAAATATATTACGCTATTCTGCTCGTTAGTTGTTAAAACAGGTGCCGTTGAGCTCGTTTTTATTGACTATTTTTTCCCGTGAGAGCTTAATGACGATGGTAAGTCTAAGATTTTATTTTCTTTCTACAGCGGATTAAAGATTACTACGGAAGTTCCATCTCCTGTACTCTCCATATCCCACTCTAACTCCATATGCTTCATTAACAGATCCACGATGGACAGCCCTAATCCTGCCCCTTTGTAATCGGATGGACTCTGGATACCTCTGCCGTGATCCGTAATCAAAATAACACGTTGCCCATTACGGGACTCCGTAGAAATCCCTACATAAAGACCACTGCTGGCATGACGTACAATATTCTGAAACAGATTATCAAGAATACGGCGGAACCAGACCTCATCCACCATCCAGAACAGCGGATCAGCCTCCAGGTCAATATCGATCTCGAAGTTCTCTTTTTCCCATACGGGGTACCAAGCAGCAGCACTTTCCCGCAACAAGCGCAAGACATCTTTACGCTCCTTCTTCAAAGTGATCCGTCCGCTGTTGAGGAGATTGTAGGATAAAAGATTCTCGATTAAGACGCTAAGATCTGCTATACGCTTATCCATTAGCTCTAAGGACTGTTGTCCTTGCGGGGTTAAGCTCTCTTTAGTCATTACATGGATGTGACTGCGAATAACCGTTAGTGGTGTACGCAAATCATGAGATAGGTTAGATACTAGACGTTTACGCAGCTCTTCCTCTTCGATTTCCCTCTTTCGACTTTCGTCAAGCTTCGCCACCATCGTGTTAAAAGCTTCCTCCAGTCTGCCAATCTCATCCAGCTTGCCCGTCATAATAGACTTAGGCATTCTATCCGGTCCCGTAATCGTCATCGCGGTTTGCAGCTGTAGTAGCCGTTTGCGTATTTTTCTAAAGAACAGCAAAGAAACCAGTGCGAACCCTCCAAAAAGTACAAAGAGCACAAAGTAATACAAAGCCCAAGCCCCGACTCCCCCATAAGCCCCTTTGTTGAGCAGCTTGTTTGGAATTTGCATTACCATAAACCCTTTACCCGCATCCACTCGGTCTCCCATGAAGGCGACGATGGCTAAAGGATCACGTTTTGTACTTTCTTTCATAAAAAAAATAGCCTCAGCCGCCGTCCACTGCTCCGGAACTCCGCTGCCATGGTCCGGATTGCCTTCATCAGGTGTGAGAATCAACTGGGTCATTCCCTGCCCATCTACCCAAAACATAGTAGCCTCAGTGTATTTCCGGCTCATTTCATGTAGCCGCTCATTTATGCCTTCTGAAGAAGCATCTTCCAATTGAAGCGCCTCTTTATGCCACATGGTCTCCAGCGCTGCAACACTCGAATACAGAGAGGTGTCTACAGGTGGAGCCCCTTTAGTCACTTCATTAACCATATTGTAGAGAACAAAAGATAACGGCAGGACCACAGGGATAAAAAGCAGTGCAGAAACAATAATAAGCAAATATCCCGATAGCAAAGAGGAGTTACGCTGCTTGCGAATGCGCCCTAACCCCCTCATGCTCTTACCCGATATCCGATCCCCCGGACAGTTTCTATAATTTCGGGATTGCCCGGATCAAGTTCTAACTTTTCGCGCAAATATCGTATATGTACCATCAAAGTTTTATCCCCTTCGAGATAGGCTTCTCCCCAGACGGCTTCATAAATCTGCTCCTTCGTCATAATCTGGCCGAGATGACGCAGCAAATAAGAAAAAATCTGAAATTGCTTACCCGTAAGCATGACTTCTTCCTGTGTCTGAGCATTTATTACTCGGTTATCCCCTTCATATACGACTAGGTGTTTAAGCGTGAGCGAATCCTGAACAGATGCCCCATTCCGCCTGAGCAGCACTTCAATTCTGGCAGCCAATTCATCCGGATGAAAAGGCTTCGTCAAATAATCATCCGCGAATTCAAGCCCCTGCAGTTTATCATCAATAGAGGTTCGCGCAGAGAGCATCAAGATCGGAAGCTTAGGGTACGCCCGCTTCAATCGTTGTCCGACAGTAAAGCCATCCAGGCCAGGAAGCATTACATCCAGAATGGCCAATTGACAAGGCGCCGCTTCCTCCGTCGCTCCCTCCCCGCTCCGCAGCCAACGCACACTATAACCACGCTCACTTAAATCCGCAGACACGACGCTGCCGATTTCATGATCATCTTCAATATATAACAGAGTAACGGTCATGTATTTTAAGTCCTCCCCTGAGAAATTACGTAAAAAGTTGAAGTCATTATAACATGTTTTAACAGGTCACTCAGGGACTTATCTTTTAAAAAAGCCCTCCTAAACCCGTGGGGGATAGGAAGGCTTCCGGAATCGATTTAAATTGGTTTAGGGAGTCCACACGCCGTGCTCTTTATTACTGCCAACATACTCAATACGCGTTGGAGTAAGTTCAAGAATCACATAATTAGGGTCATCAGACCCTGTAAACCATGGCTCCAGCTCTTTGTTCCACACCTTTGTGCGCAGCCCTTCATCTTTAGAAACGGCAACGGTGGCTTCAATCTCCAGCACATCTTTGCTTCCGCCTGACTCATATCCAAGCAGCAAAAAAGCATTCGGATTATTCGATAATTCCTCCACCTTATGAGTTTTGCGATTCGTAGCTAAATAAATCTTCAAACCCTCATGGAAAATGGCCATGTAACGTACTTTCGGTTTATTTCCTTCTTCGATCGTACCAAAGGAACCAAACTTGTTGTCATCCAATGCTCTAATAATGAGTTGCTCCAGTTGTTTGTTATCCATTACGTAAATCTCTCCCTTCAAGCATGTAAACAAAAGTTTATATATCCAAGCTCACCGTTTGGATTTATCATAACAATGGTGCTTATTATAATGTACCCTTCCGGTTCACATTGAATCCGACCTTACTCCATAAACTACTTTCAATATAAGGAGCTTACTTCGTGAAAAAACTGATCTGGATCGGCTGTCTTTCCTACTTTGTCATTGGCCTTGCTCATGTAGTGCTGGGATCTATTCTTCCCGTTCTGCTACAGCATTATGACCAAAATTATAGTGCCGGCGGGCAATTAATCTTTAGTCAATTCGCTGGTTTTCTGGCTGGTGTGCTTGTCTCTCCCCTACTCAATCGCCGTTTTGGGAAACGAGGAGGCATCATTATCGCCACCGCCCTTCTCCTGACTGCTGAGATTGCGTATGCTTTTCTACCCCCTTGGGAGTGGATGTATGTCATTGCTGTTGCGGCTGGCTTTGGTTTCGGTATGATCGAAGCCGTCATCGGCACCATCATTATCGGAGCTGTGACAGAAGGAACCGCGATCGCGATGAGCCGACTTGAAGTCCTATTTGGGATAGGAGCACTTGTAATGCCTCTTATCGCCAGTCCGCTCATTGCTACCGGAGCATGGAGATTAGCATTCCTAATTGTCGCTGGCTTCTCATTACTTTCTCTCATCCTCTGGGGAAGAGGCCATTTTGGGAATCTGCAGCGCATACTGGACGAGCGAGCACCTCGCAAAGTCTCAGCATCCGCACATTCCTCGCAGTCCAGCAAACAGCTTCCGTATAAAGGGAAACAATGGATTCTGCTGGGCATCTTCATCCTTTTCTTCTTTCTTTATGTAGGTACGGAGATGAGTCTGGTCAACTTTATGCCCGCCATCTTTATCGCCAAGCTAGGGATGACAGAATCTGCGGCGGCGCTGACAGTCACTTTCTTTTGGCTAGCTATGTCTACGGGAAGATTGTTTGCTGGAGTGATTGCAGAGAAAATTTCTTACCGTGTATATATTTTAAGTAGCTGTTTACTGACCTTGTTACTGCTGGCTCTTTTTCCGTTCACAGATAATCTATTAGCTGCATTCATCGTAATTATGCTACTTGGGCTATTTATGTCCGGTATTTTCTCCATAGCTTTAGTCTTCTCCAGCAAGATGCTGCCAGGAGCCGAAGAATCAACACCCAGCATAATGATCGCTGCTGGAGGTGTCGGTGGAGCTCTGCTGCCCCTATTCATGGGCTGGTCTATGGACCATCTAAAGGTGGTACAAACTGCTGGATTACTTGCCGGTTTTGCCGCCTTCTTGTTCTTGCTGAGCATTGCCGCATGGAGGTTCCAATCCAGGCAAGCAGTCCAAAGAAAGAGTTCCAGTATTTAGAATGTTAAAATGGTATCAACCTAATCCTTTTAGGGTAATGTCATCTATAAGCATATTCTGAGCACAAGGATGGACGATGAATGGATAAGCTTTCAACTGAGCCTTTATTACATACTGCGCTTATGCAGTTTATTTTTCCCTTTTCAATAAAAAAGGGTGATTCTAAGAAGCTTATCCAACAATTGCAGGATGATGGCTTCACACGTTTTTTTCTGGATAATAAAGAGTTAGAAAATGCCTATTACGGAGAAGATCACTGTGTTTCCCATGAACGGATGGAGCGCACCTATTTACCGTTTGCTGCACACATTCTTTTTCCACGCAAGAAGGATGTAGACTCTTTCCGCCGCTTTTCCAGAGTCAATAATCTGGACTGTATTCTAGAGATTCCTCAGCAGTCTATATTTTTTAAAATTCTCTCGACGGATATATTCATATGTCCTTTTCAGCTTGGATTTGTGACGATACGTGTCCAGCTTGAGGGGGATTCGATTCCCTTTAGTATTGCACTGGAATTCGCGGACCGCTTCCGGACGCTTGAGAATACCTTCGTACAGGATGACTACACCTATATCCATTGCGGGGAACAGACCTATGAGATGGTAGAGGATTTTGTCTTCCGAAATCTGGTGGATGGACTGGAGCCTTTTCTGGATCACTCGGATATCAATGGGGCTTATTTCGAGACCCTTCCCTTTTTCGTAGATGAAAGAATGCAGGTGCAAGCCTTTTATGGCTTTCAGAGTGAAGGGGATTCTGATGAGATTAGTATAAATATACGCTATCGCGCCTCTCAGCTTGATGGAATTGATCTGAACGGGAAGCCCTATGCCAGTGCCAGCGATCCAGCGTATATTGCGAACTACTGTCATGAGCATTCCTATAATCGATGGGGCCCAGACTCGTATTATATGATGAATGAGCAGACCTTTTGCTGTCTAACCCGAGCTGAACCAAAGATCGCCGTTAGCCTCGCCAACCAGATGTACGGGCAATATTATTACGGATTTCTACTCAATATTTTCCACAAAATCGTTCTGCTAAAGCTGGCAAATATGCATTCCCGACTACGCATAAACCACGATTATGATGAGATCGATAATTTAATCTACTCGATTAATAAATTCTCGGCAAAGTTCTATTTCTTGGAGCTGATTTCACAGTCGCAAGGACGGGAGATTTTTCTTCAGCTGCGTAAAGTATACGGGAACGACGCTCTGTTCGAGGAAGTAAAAGAAACCTTGACTGACCTTTTTCAGTATCAAGATAAGTTCCAGTCGAAGCGCCGGGATAATCTGCTGATGATCCTCACTGTATTTACGGTGGTAAGTGGGATTTATGGCATGAATCAAGTCATTGACGATCTGGATGGAAAGATTCAATGGAGTAAGATGGTTAGCTATTCCCCCTTTGAGTTTCTTGCTCTTTTCGTGATTATGAGCGGGATAATGATCAGTGTTGTCCTTACGCTAGGTGCTCTGGTTACTGAGCTTAAGCGGCGTCATCGCAAGAAACATAAAGATCTGGATTAATGAAAACGGACGGAGAGATTTGAAAAATTTAGGAGCGTGCTACTAGACATTCCGAGAACAGCCGTCTATAATACACCGTATGCAAGCATAAACGCCTTCAGCGTCCTTATAAAGACGATTAGCGTTTAAGCGAGAAATACCCGTTAACTTCATAGAACCAGGGGTGCTGGAATTGGCCGGCTGAGATTGTATCCCACAAGATACTGACCCTTATACCTGATCTGGATAATGCCAGCGTAGGAATCGCCAATTGGTTTTGGTCCCTGTGACCTTTACTAACCTTGCGCCAAGCCAGCGTCCCGATCACTCGGGGCGCTTTTTTTGTGTAGATCACAAAAGATGTAGAAGAAATGTACATACTACACTTTATGGTTCATGTTGGATGACGGGATCTGGCAACCTTAAAGGAGAGAAGAAGACATGCAAGTCAAAAAAGTACTTATGCTTAGCCTCACCTGTATGCTCATTCTTGCGATTGCCGGATGCGGCAGCAACAATGGGAATACAGCCGGAAACAAAGGAAATGCTGCGGAATCGAATGCAGCGACCGGATCAAATGCTCCAAAAGAGCTTACCAAAGTTAAGGTTGCACTGGATTGGACACCGAATACGAACCACACCGGTCTATACGTAGCCAAGGATCTTGGTTATTACGCGGAAGAAGGTCTGGATGTAGAAATCGTTCAACCTGGCGCAGCGGGTTCTGATACGATGGTTACCTCTGGCGAAGCTGCTTTTGGAATCAGCGCTCAGGAAGGATTGACTCTAGCTCGTCTACAAGGCGTTCCCCTTGTCTCGATTGCAGCCATTATTCAGCATAATACTTCGGGATTCGCCGCTCCAGTGGATCGCAATATTAAATCACCAAAAGATTTTGAGGGTAAAACTTACGGAGGTTGGGGCTCTCCCGCTGAGGAAGCAGCCATGAAGGCGATCATGGACCCTGTTGGTGGCGATGTGAAAAAGGTGAAGCTAATCAGTATTGGTGAAGCTGACTATTTTACTGCAGTCAAACGTGACATTGATTTCGCTTGGATCTTCTACGCTTGGACCGGTATTGAAGCCGAACTGCGTGGTGAGCCTCTGGATATGCTCTACTTGAAGGATTATGCGCCTCAGCTCGATTATTACACACCTGTGCTGACCACGAGTGAGAAGCAGATTTCTGAGAATCCAGATTTGGTGAAGGCTTTCCTGAAAGCCACATCGAAGGGTTATCAATATGCGATTGATCATCCAGAAGAGGCTGCCGCTACATTATCCAAGGCTGTGCCTGACCTTGATGCCGAGCTTGTCCTAGCTAGCCAAAAATGGCTTAGCCCGAAATATAAGGACGACGCCCCACGCTGGGGAGAGCAAAAAACCGAGGTCTGGCAGAATTACGGCGACTGGATGTATGATTTGAAGCTGCTGGACAAACCGCTGGATGCAGCTAGTGCATTCACGAATGATTTTTTACCGGCGGAGTAAATAACAATTATAAATGAATCACTTCGTTATCAAAGTTGGCTTTTTGAACTTACCTATTTCAATGAGAGTTCAAAAAGTCAGCTTTCAGAACCAAGAAGGTTGGACGTTACTTGAGGAAGGAGGAACGGAGCGTAGTGATGTGCTACGTGAGTACCGGACTTCCCAAGTTCGTTCAAGATTTGACGCCGAATCTGCTTCCTGAAAACACTTCGTTATCAAAGTTGGCTTTTTGAACTTACCTATACAATTTGAGAGGATTGATTATTGTGGCTAACACATTGCTAAGCATTCAAGTAATTCCTAAGACTCCAAACAATGAGGACTCCATCCCATACGTAGATAAAGCGATTGAAGTTATTCAAAAATCCGGCGTTAAACATCAGGTGAATCCACTGGAAACTACTATGGAAGGTGAACTGAGCGAGCTCCTGGAGGTTGTACGTCAAATGCAGGAGGCGCTGATCGAAGCAGGTAGTCCAAGCGTGATCTCCCAAATCAAAATCGCTCATAACCCTAACGGAATCAGCATGGATAAATTGACGGAGAAATATCGGCCGTGAGATCGACCTGGAAGCTAATATGGCCGCCCCTTGTGGCGGTCGTCTTCTTTTTAACCATATGGCAGTTATCTGTTTCTCTATTCCATATCGAATCCTGGATTCTGCCGAGTCCTGCTGATATTGCTCGCGAATCCACCAGTAATGCCTCAGGTCTCTGGGCTCATACGATGGCTACGCTCCGACTCACATTAATCGGTTTTCCTATTGGTACAGGTGTAGGCTTGATCGTCGCTCTACTTTTGCATCTTTTACCTTGGGCTAGACGGGCTTTTTATCCACTCATTATTCTGAGTCAAAATGTTCCCTCTATCGCACTCGGACCACTGCTTATCATCTGGTTTGGCTTCGGTCTTTTGCCCAAAATCGTGCTGATTACACTGGTATGCTTCTTCCCGGTAGCTGTCGCTGCAATGGGCGGCTTGTCTCAAAGTGATCAGGTCATGATGAATTATATGAAAATGGCTGGCGCAAGCAAGTGGCAAATCTTCACCAAGCTGGAGCTTCCGTCTTCTATCCCGGCACTATTTTCCGGTGTGAAAATATCTGCTACTTATGCGGTTATGGGAGCCGTGGTCGCTGAGTGGATTGGCGCGGATAAAGGGATTGGCTATTATATGCTCCTGCAAAAATCGGCTTACCGTACGGATCGGATGTTTGTCGCTATTGTTATTATTGTGCTCCTTAGTCTTGTGCTTTTTGCGATTATCGCCTTGCTCGAAAAATGGTTAGTTCGCTGGAAACCGCGCCGTAACTCATAGAAAGGAAGATGCCTGTATGTCTCAAGTGACGCAAATAGAGCAAAGAACAACTGAAAACATAAGCTCTCCTGAAGCTCATACTGCACCACCTGCTCTTGAAGTAAGCGGCATCTCCAAGTCCTTCACCCATCGTCGCCGCGAGACGAACGTGCTTAACAACGTCTCTCTTAAGGTAGAGCAGCAAGAGTTCGTTTCGATCGTCGGTCCTTCCGGCTGCGGAAAAAGCACCTTATTCCATATGATCGGCGGACTAGTGAAGCCCGATGCAGGAACGATCCGCATGAACGGTAGAGCCGTTACGGGTCAACGTGGTGAAATCAGTTATATGCCGCAGCAGCCTGCGCTTTTTCCTTGGCGAACGATTGAAGATAATGTACTTCTAGCCGGGGAAATTAAAGGCGCTCTGCAGGATGGAGCTCGTGAAGAAGCGCGCCAGTGGCTCGCCAAGGTTGGCTTGAATGGATTCGAACAGGCTTATCCGCATATGCTGTCTGGTGGGATGCAACAGCGTGCTGCTTTTCTCAGAGCATTGCTGGCTCCGCAGGAGTTGATGCTGCTCGATGAACCTTTCAGCGCATTGGATGCACTAACTCGCAGTGAAATGCAGCGCTGGCTGCTGGAGCTGTGGGAGGAGAATCGCCGCTCCGTGCTATTCATTACCCATAACATCGAAGAAGCGTTGCTGCTCTCGAATCGTATTTATGTATTCTCGGGTCGCCCCGGCTCCATCCTACATACTGTTGATGTGCCATTTCCACGGCCACGCCGCGATGAGATTACGGATTCCCCGGAATTCCTTAAACTCAAACGCCAGCTGTCACAGTGGATGCGAGAAGAACAAGCTAAAAGCGAGAAGTAGCTTTTTGAATAGAGGTCACTCCACTCACTTTAAACGAGAGATTAAACAAAGAACCGCCCGGGCTTCAATTAGCCCAAGCGGTTCTTTTGTTTTAACCAGAATAGCAGTTAAATCTTATTGTGCTTGTACAAACTCAGCAGATTTAATCCCTGCTTGACGGCCGAAAATAATGATTTCAGCTACAGAGTTACCACCGATCCGGTTTTGACCGTGCAATCCACCTGTAACTTCACCAGCCGCATACAGGCCAGGAATAGCAGCGCCGTCTTTATTTAATACTTCTGTGTTCGTATTGATCTTCACACCGCCCATGGTGTAATGAATCCCTGGGGCGATCTTAATAGCGTAGTAAGGACCCGCGGATAAATCATTGTCCATCCCTGTTGTTCTGCCGAATTCAGCATCGTTCTTGTTCTTTACCGCGCTGTTCCAAGTATCAAGTGTCGCTTTTAGCTTATCGGCTGGAACACCGATTTCTTTCGCCAATGCTTCGATGGTATCCGCTTGGATCACGAAGCCCATTTTGTCATATTGTTCAATTGCTTTCACGCGTGATTTGACGCCGGAATCAAAGACAAGCGTTGCCGCTTTTTCAGGAAGTGCATTGATCGCTTCGGTAACTTTATCACGTGTAGTCAATTCGTTTACGAACCGTGTGCCTTCGCTATTCACGAGGATAGAACCTTCGCCGCGTACAGCTTCCCCGATCAGATAAGATTTTTCTTGTTGAACTGTTGGGTGAACCTGGATTTGATCCATATCAACGGTGGTTCCGCCAAGTGCCTCAATCATCTTGATGCCGTCGCCGGTACTGCCGATTTGGTTAGTCGTTACGTATCCTTCCAGATCAGGTCTAACTTTTGATATCATATCCATGTTGGATCCAAAACCACCTGTTGTTACAACAACTGCCTTCGCTGTAATGGTTTTTTCATCAGCTTGGTTAAAGAGTACTTTGACACCGTTAGCCTTACCGTCTTTTTGAGTAATTTCTTTAACATCCGCGTTCACAAACAGTGGAATTTCTTTTTCTTGTACGTTTCTAACCAATCCTTTGACAAGGTATTGGCCTACCGCAGAGCCGTCTTCTGGACGGTGGGTGCGTTTTTCGCTCATGCCGCCTGTGATCGTAATATTGTTCAGCTTGATTCCGATCGAATCCAACCAATCGATTGCACTTGCGGAATTGTCAACGAAGAAACGAAGCATCTCTTTATCGTTCGTGTCATGGCCGCCCTTTAGTGTCTCTTCATAAAACTTATCATTGCTATCTTCAATGCTTTGCTCTTTTTGAAATTTCGTTTGGGAAGCGTTCATTCCTGAGGAGGATTTACTTGTATTCCCACCTGCAACCGGCATTTTTTCTAAAATAACAGGGTTCAAGCCTTTGGCCTTAGCTTCCAGTGCAGCAGACATTCCTGCACCACCAGCACCAACAATAACGATATCATAATTATCTTTTAATTGATCCAGTGGTGTGTAACTAGCTTCTGATGCACCTGATACGGCTTCAGCTTTATCATTTTTGGCCGTCTCATTTACCTTACTTTTGTTCTCGTTGCCATTACTATTACCTGCGCTGTTGCTATTACTGTTACCGCAGCCTGCGATTACGAGCATGACAGAGAGAATGAGAATGAGAGCAGTACTTGTTGTCTTCTTCATCTTTATAACGCCCCTTTGTGAATGTTTTCACATTAATGATAACGCAAAGATGCTGTTTTGGGAAGTTTTTTATGTAATTAGTTATGGTTACTGTTACATTTCCATGAATATTTTCATTTAAATTTTCATAAAAATTCTTAATTTCAATATTTCCTCAGCTTACTACTCAAAAAAAGCCACCCTTTCCAGAGCGGCCATCTGCCTTATTTCCTAATCATAGCTCGATACACGAATTTAGGAAGAACTGCTTGCCTGCGCCAGCGCGACTTTTGTCCTTTGGCCACAGGTGCGAATAAGAGTCGATGCAGCCACTCCAAATTGAGTTTCTTCCATATCGCAGGGGCTGGAGTCACTTTTCCCGCTATAACATCCAAGCTTCCCCCCACGCCAAACACAACCTTAACCTGAGAAAGCGCCTGTTTATGCTTATAAACCCACTTGTCAGAGTATGGAGCCCCCATCGCGACAATCAGGAAATCTGGCTGTGCGTGCTGAATCTCTGCCACAATGGCCGGTTCCTCTTCTTTAGCAAGAAAACCATTATGTCTTCCGGCAATTTTCACATTCGGATATAGCTCTGTAATCTTTTCGACCGCTTTACAGCTGGTATGCTCATCCGTGCCTAAGAAATAAAAGCTCCAGCCCAGCTTATTCCCTTGTGCGAGCAGCTCAAGAAGTAGTTCATACCCCGTAACTCGTTCAGCTATAGGGTCACCTTTTCTTCTCGATGCCAGCACAATGCCAATCCCATCAGGAGTAATCAAATCTGCCTCATGGAGTATGGTTCGAAGCAGCTCATCCGATTGGCTTGTTATCGTAATTTCCGGGTTCGCCGTAATCAAATGAAATAGCTTCGGTTCTCCGGATTGAATATGTTTTGTTAGATGAAGTGTTGTCTCGTTTAGTGTTAGTTTTGAAAAAGGAACGCCTAATATAGAGACTGTCCCAGCCATTTAATCACCTCTTACTGAAAAGTCCATTCCAGTATACCTTACCGTAATCAAGAAGGATAGTCAGCGTCATTACTCCGTTTATTCCTCCAAAAACTTCCACCACTCTATTAACCAAGGTTCATCGATCCCCCGCAGGCGGAATTCCTCCAAAAGTATCTTTCGAAATTGTTTTTCCATTTTGACAAAATTATTGTCCTCCTGGTACATGGGAGCAAAGGATTCATCCTCTCTAAGATAACTCCAAAAATCGCCTGCACACTCCAAAATCTTTCGACCTACGACCGTTTGCTGCGCTACGGGAACAAGCCATTTGTCATAGGGATACGGATAACCTTCAATAGTGATTGCACAGCGTAAAGCCTCTTTATAAAGGGAAACCGCTAAGAACAAGATGGGAAAGGCGTCGCCACGAACTACAGGATTATCTAGACTTCTGGCATAGCTTCTTAGCTGTATGTATGAATTCTTACGAAATTTCATTAGTACTTCAGGTTGGAGTGGAACATAGGAATGAAAAAGTGGCTTCAGATCCAGCAGATCGTAGTAAATATAGGACACTGATGCATTCCACAGCCATTCCATATCCCCGCTCATTAAAGCTTCTTTGATATCAGATATTTTATGGAGTGTATAATGCCCTGTCTTCCCACTCGGAAGCCTTAAATCCATAAAAAAACTACTGTGCTCCGGAATCAGCCCTGCTTCCTCGAACCGATGATTAATACTGTTGTAAGACTCATCCTCACAAATAATGATTATATCTACATCCGACTGCCCATCTACCACCCCGAGTGCGGTCGATCCATCTAGGATAATGCTTACCCTCTGACGATCTTCTTGCAATAACGGATGATTTAGGATCTCTTGCGTAATGAACTTTCCAATCTCCTCTAGTAATTCGCGATGAAGTAGCAACTTATCAGGTGTTAGTAAAATATCCGACAATACTGATTTCATCATCGTATCCATCAGCCTCCAATCGATCTCAATCCCCTTGTAAATATAGCGCTTACATTTAATCTGAAATGTGGATTTGGGAATATCATTCTATACTCTAGAGATACATCTTGCAACGATATATAGTACCCTTTTGCCCTTGCCCAAATATAATGAATCATCTAGTCATTTGAAGAGGGGGTTATATCATGGCGTTACCCACCATCATAACCACAGTTCCTACATCCGTACCTGTCGGAGATATTGAGGTAAATCCCATCACCAATCGGGTATACTTCGTAAATCCTAACACTACAGCCGGAACTGTTGGTGTATTAAGCACCCTGACCAATCGGATCATTGCAACCATACAAGTAGGTAGATTTCCGCTCAAGCTTGCCATCAACCCAAGAACAAACCGTGTGTACGTCACCAACTTCCGCGATGGAACGGTATCTGTAATTAGCGGACGGACAAACCGTGTAATCAAGACCCTCCAAGTAGGCAGGAACCCTGATAGTGTTAACGTTAATGTTCGAACGAACCTGATTTATGTGTCGAGTGCCTCTGGCATCGTAACCGTCATCGATGGCAGATCGAACTGCATTCGGACTACTATCCAGATCGGCGGCCGCCCTTCCGCTATCGTCATTAATAAACGTACCAATCGCATTTATGTAACGAATACGATAAACAATTCCGTATCTGTCATTAACGGTAGTACACAAACTGTAATAGCAACCATCAAGGTTGGCAACAACCCAGTAATCACACCTGCGCTAAATCCGATTACGAACCGTATTTATGTAGCGAACAACTTAAGCCGCTTTCTTTCCGTGATCAATGGCCGCACCAACAAGCTCCTCAAGAATGTACAGCTTGGACGGTTACAAAGCGAGGTCATCCTTAATCCGCTTACAAACCGTGTTTACGTGTCCAGTGCTCAACAGGTTAAACAAGGGAAGCTTTTTGTGCTTAATGGAAATACCAATAAAGTGATTGCAACTAGAGTGTTATCTTCCTCCTCCAGCACATTCATCAACCCGATTACAAATCATTTATTTGTCAGTAATTTCAATAAGAACAGAATGTCCGTGTATAACGCCAGTACGTTTAAAAGAATCGCGGTATTCCCCTCCGTAACAGGCGTAAACATCGCACTTAATCCACTAACGAACAGGTTATATGTCGCAAACGACAATTCCATCACAGTCATTCAGGATGGTCCAAGATTAACACATCATTATAAGTAATCTTTACTTTCTTATATTTGCAAAAAAAGGCGCTTCACCTATAAGGTGAGCGCCTTTTTGAATATAGACTAATGCGTTGTAACTTGCTTAGCAGCTACTTTCTTTGCAGTCACTTTCTCTTCTGCCGTTTCCTTAGGCTGTACACCTCTTTTAATAAAGAAGGCTAGAATAAATGCAATAATCGCTACGCCTACAGATACCAAGAATGCATCGTTAATTCCTTCAATAGTAGCTTTCGCAATGACTTGATTTTGTATACCAAGCAATTGGTCTGCCGAAGGTTTAGCCGTTAATTTACTTACAGCATCAGCGACCATATCTTTCACATGTGAAGTGGTACTGTTAGACATAATGGTTACGAGCAGTGCCCCACCTATTGCCCCTGATACTTGCTGAATCGTACTGTTCATAGCTGTACCATGCGGCGTATATTTGGCTGGGATAGAATTCAAACCATTGGTCATAACTGGCATCATCACCATAGAGATCCCGAACATTCTCACAGAATATAGAATCATGAGTGTCGAATATTTAGTCGTTTCAGTCAGATCACTAAAGAAATACGTACTAATTACTACAATCGCTAGACCGATTAGCGCTAATACCTTACCGCCGAATTTATCGAACAATTTACCTGTGATTGGAGACATAACACCCATAATTAACGCACCAGGCAACATTAGAAGTCCCGAATCCAATGGTGAAATCCCTCTAATATTTTGCAGGTAAATCGGCATTAGCATCATCGCTGAGAACATTGCCATATTCAGTGTAATCGAAATCGCTGAAGATAAAGCGAACATCGGATATTTGTACACTCTGAAGTTAAGCATAGGCTCCTTCATCTTCATTTGGCGCATAATGAAGATCACTAATCCAATCGCTCCGATAATAAGCGCGGAGTAGACCATTGGATCATCCCATCCTTTATTCCCAGCAGAACTGAAGCCATATAGGAGACCCCCGAAACCAATCGCTGATAGAACTACAGATAAGAAATCAATCTTAATAGCCACATCTTTTTTAGGATCATGCAATTTGAAGAAGGCCAGAATGAACACCAATACAGCGATTGGGGCAATCATAAAGAATAGTACAGGCCATTCATAGTGCTGAATAATCCATCCAGATAATGTAGGTCCGATAGCTGGTGCAAAAATCATAACCAGCCCGAACATCCCCATAGCTGAACCACGTTTCTCAGGTGGAAAGGTAGTGAACAATACATTCATTAATAATGGCATCATGATCGCAGCCCCTGAAGCCTGAACCATTCTGGCGATCAGCAACACAGGGAAGCTTGGTGCTAATCCGCCGATAAAGGTTCCTATCGCAAATAATCCAATCGCGATTAAGAACAACCGTCTCGCGGTATACTTTTGAATCAAAAAAGCTGTTGAAGGAATCATGATCCCGTTCACCAGCATATAGCCCGTTGATAGCCACTGTACCGTTGAGGCACTGACATTAAAATCCTTCATAATCGATGGTAAAGCTATATTGAGTAGGGTATTACTCAGTAAAGCAACAAATGCACCAATCATGAGGATTGCCAATATCCCGTAAGATGCTTTACTTTCTTTTGCTTTCATTTTGGAATCCTCCATTCTATAATCATACTAACGGTTCAAAATTGAACTCATGTTATAATCCGGTGTAGAATATATTACTCCCTTATTTCTCGCTTGGCAAGACAAAAATCACTTAAAATTGAAATTGTATTAAGTGGAAATATACGCTAGTCTATATTGGAACAAAGAGTTCAGCTTAAAGGGGCACCTCAGATGATAAATAAACGAAAAGAGCAAGTGGTTCATAAAGCGCATGAATTATTTATTGAAAAAGGCTACCACGCCACATCCATTCAGGATATTTTGAATCATAGCCGGATCTCCAAAGGATCTTTTTATAACTATTTCCCTTCAAAAGGGGATCTCTTTAAGGCTGTATTTACGTCCATTCACGATCGACTTGAAGAAGGGCGAAATTCCCTGCTCATAGGTCAAGATCCTTCTGACATTAAGATATTTGCCGAGCAGATTCAGCTGGTCATGAAAATCAATAAGAAAAATAAATTGTTACAGCTCGTAGAAGATGCTTTGGTCTCCAATGACCCAGACTTAATAACATTTATCAAAAAAACAAAGTTCAACCTCCTTACCTGGGTACATGAACGTTTCCTTCATATTTTCCCTGAGGATAAGAAACCCTATTTACTGGACGGAGCCATCATTTTTACAGGAATTCTACAAAATATGCTACAAATCAACAGTGCTATGAATGAAGTCATCACCTCTAAGCAGATCATTGATTATTGCACTACGCTTATCCAAACCATTGTTGAAGAAGTAAGTCAAATGGGCATTCAACTCATCTCACCAGAGCATGTGGGCAAATTATTACCCGCAGCGGAATACAGTGATTTTTTCAATAATGATTTATCCTTTGCGACCATCAGCTTAAAAAAAGTAATAGAGAGATCATTTACAACTGGTGATGCGAACCTCACTAATTATCTAAAGCTGTTATACTTTATCCAGGAAGAAATCATGAACAACAAGGAACCGAGACAGTTCTTAATCGAAAGTGCTCTGCTATCCTTAAGAACATGTCCTAATCTAAATGAAGCCAAAGAGTTTAAGCATTATCAGGATGTATTATCTAAAATGCTGTAAAGCTAACTAAAAGTGTGGTGAAGCATTTGTTCAAGCTATTATTAATCGAAGACGATTCAACGCTGTTTAATGAGATCAAGGAGCGACTTACCCAGTGGTCTTATGATGTGTATGGCATTCAAGATTTCAGCAATGTCACGCAGGAATTTATAGAGATCAAACCTGATTTAGTCATCATCGACATCCAATTACCTAAATTTGATGGGTTTCATTGGTGCCGAATGATTCGTTCCCACTCTAACCTTCCGATTATCTTCTTATCATCCCGGGATCATCCTACGGATATGGTAATGTCGATGCAGCTTGGAGCCGATGACTATATTCAAAAGCCCTTCCATTTCGATGTACTCATTGCCAAAGTACAAGCGATTCTTCGGCGCGTCTACAATTACAACACGGATAACCTTGAGCTCAAGACATGGTGTGGAGCAACCGTGGATTATGAGAGAAATGTATTGACGCATGATATGGGATCGATTGAGCTTACGAAAAACGAGATTTTTATATTGAAATTGCTTATTGAGAAAAAAAATAAAATCGTCACCCGCGAGGAATTAATCAATAGCTTGTGGGATGATAAACGTTTTATAAGTGACAATACCCTTACCGTCAACGTAAACCGGCTGCGAAAAAAGCTGGATGAGATAGGCTTGGGTAGTTTCATTGAAACGAAAGTAGGACAAGGGTATATGGCCATCGAAGAGGAAGCACTATGATTAAAAAGTATCTCTTGGAAAGAAGTAGCTGGATCCTACTAGTCCTCTTTACCAATCTTTTTATACTTTTTGTCACCTATATGGATTCATCAATCCCATTCTCTTCAGTTCTCTATCTGGTCTCCTTGTCGATGCTTTTTTTTGTGATGTTCTTAATCCTTCGCTATCCCAGAGAAACCAGGTTCTATAAAAGCTTGGTTGAGCGAGATGATGATCTGGATGTAACGAGTATCGCCACCCCCGAAAGCCCGTTTGAGCATATTATTGAAGAGAGTATTATCAATCAAGCTAAATGGTTAAAACAGGCTGCCTCGAACAATCAAATGACGTTAGAACAGGAAAAAGATGAACTATTATCGTGGATTCATGAAGTGAAGACCCCTCTGACAGCGATGCATCTAATGATGGAGCGAATCGAAGATGATGTAATGAGGAAACATCTGACCTATGAATGGCTGCGCATACATCTTCTGCTGGATCAACAGCTACATCAAAGGCGAATTCCCTTTATCGAAAATGATCTGTATATAGAACATATCGATTTAGAAACGCTTATTTTCGGGGAGATTAAGACGTTGCAATCCTGGTGTATTCAGAAGGGGATCGGCTTTGAGCTGAACTTGGAAGTAGCTGAAGTGCTTAGTGATGCCAAATGGCTGGCTTTTATTATCCGACAACTACTAACCAACGCCGTAAAATATAGTGAAGCTTCAGATATTGCAGTGAGTAGCTATCAGCAAGCTGAGCATATCGTTCTTAAGGTGAAGGATGGCGGGCGCGGGATAGATCCCAAGGATCTGCCTCGGATATTTGATAGAGGATTTACTTCCACCACCGTGCATCGCGACAATGCCGCCACAGGTATGGGATTATATTTAGCCAAAAAAGCGGCGCAATCCTTGTTGATCGTCATCGGAGTTGAATCGAGGCCCGGATCAGGGACGACATTCACTTTAACCTTTCCGCTTAAAAATGAATTCGTGAAGCTCTCAAGCGTGTGACAACAATGTCACATGCTTTTTTATTTTGTTCGGGCAATCGAAGGATAAGAACGGCAAAGCCTTTTATAATAAAGCTATACAAAAAGAACGAGTATAAAAAGGGAGTGAATCATTATGGCAATTCTTGAAGCCACTAAAATTCATAAAAGCTACGGAAATAAATTAAACAAACAATCCGTGTTGAGTGGACTGGATATTTCTATAGAAGAAGGCGAATTTGTTGGGATCATGGGCTCTTCCGGTTCAGGAAAGACCACCCTGCTTAACGTTCTCTCGTCAATTGATCAGATTAGCAACGGATCGATTACCATTGAGGGTACTGAAATTTCTAATATGAAAGAAAAGCAATTAGCTGAATTCCGGAAAAATCATTTAGGATTTATTTTTCAAGAATACAATCTCTTAGATACGCTGACGGTGAAGGAGAACATCCTGTTACCTCTATCCATTACCAACACCCCTAAGAAAATTGCCAATGAGAAATTCGAAAACGTCGCGAGGGAGCTAGGGATTTTAGAGTTAAAAAATAAGTACCCGAATGAAATCTCTGGGGGTCAAAAACAACGCACCTCTGCAGCCAGAGCCTTCATTCATGATCCAAGCATTATTTTTGCTGACGAACCTACAGGAGCCTTGGACTCTAAATCTGCTTCTGATTTGTTAAACAAGCTGAGTGAACTAAATCAAAGACGAAAAGCAACGATCGTTATGGTTACACATGATCCAGTGGCAGCTAGCTATTGCAGTAGAGTTATTTTTATAAAGGATGGTACGATCTATACGCAATTAAATAAAGGAGAACAATCAAGACAAGTCTTCTTCAACGACATCATAAAAACACAAGGTGTATTAGGTGGTGTGCAGAATGAGCATTAATGTACTGATGCTTCGAAATCTGCGAAAAAACATCAGAAATTACTATCTGTATGTATTTGCTCTCGTTTTTAGCGTGGCCTTATATTTCGCCTTTGTTACGTTGCAATACGATCCCTCGATGGATGCAGTAGAAGGCTCGATCAAAGGTGGCGCAGCAATCAAGGCTGCCTCGGTCTTACTGGTCGCGATTGTATCCATTTTCCTGTTATATGCAAACACTATCTTCATCAAACGCCGGGGAAAAGAAATTGGTCTGTTCCAGTTAATAGGGATGACCAAAAGTAAAATATTCCGAATCCTTTCGGCAGAGAATTTCATCCTATATTTTGGTTCTTTAATTCTAGGAATAGCCGTGGGCTTTTCTATTTCCAAATTAATTCTTATGATTCTTTTTAAAATAATGGGGATCGATGCGATAGCATCCCTTCGTTTTTCTACCCCAGCCCTGGTTCAAACGCTGATCGTATTCTTTGTAATCTATCTTTTGATCATGCTGATGAATTATGGATTTATTAAAAGACAAAGCATTCTATCCTTATTCCGGGTGACCTCAACCACAGAAGGCAACGTGAAAAAGCTGTCCTTCTTTGAAATGATTATAGGGATCGTTGGGATTGGATTGATTCTGCTTGGCTATTCGATTTCATCCCGATTATTTAGCGGAGACTTAACATCAATGACTGAGCTATCTATATCCATGATCACTATTCTGGCTTCAGTTATCATCGGGACTTATCTTTTTTATAAAGGCTCGGTAAGCTTTATCTTTCATCTCATTCGTAAAAAGAAAAACGGGTATCTGAATATTAAAGAGGTGTTGTCTCTCTCCTCCATTATGTTCCGAATGAAATCAAATGCCGTACTGTTAACCATCATTACAACGGTATCAGCTCTGGCGCTGGGTTTATTATCCTTGAGTTATATTTCTTTCTACTCTGCTGAGAAAAGTGCGAAGCTCTATGTTCCGTCAGATTTTATTCTTACGGATATCCAGGATGCTAAACAATTTAAAGAGGCATTAACGACTGAAAATTTGCTGTTTACGGAAAAAATAACCGAAGTCATTCAAGTGGATGTAAATATAGAGAAGCTTCTGGCAGAAAATTCCAATGCGCTCGGTAAGATGTCGAATAATATGACTCTTCCCGTCATCAGTGAAAATTCGCTGGAGGGCATTGATCTATCCCCTGATGAGGCCTATTTTACGAAGACAAGTAGTGCAATGGAGAATCTGATTTCTATGAAGGACCAGGGTGGCATTGAATTCAAGGGACAACATGAAGTCATTCCGCAGTTTTATAAAAGAATTGATATGGAAGCCCCCGTTTTATACAATTTCACAGGTGGTGGCTTACCCCTTGCTATTGTAGACGACACGACCTTTGAACGCTTAAAGAAGGATCTAGATCCAGCCCTTCAAAGAAAGTCCTCTCTTAATATCGGCATCGATATGAAAGAACGGGCAAGCGTTGAGCAGGCTAATGAGCTTTTTCAGAACATGAAATTTGCAAAAGGCCACATAACCGACTCTCAACTGGAGACGAAGAACAATCAAAAGCAAACTATGGGACTTATCATGTTTATCGTGGCCTTTCTGGGGCTAACCTTCCTGATTACCTCTGGATGCATTCTTTACTTTAAACAAATGGATGAAAGTGAGAATGAAAAGCCCAACTACACGATCCTCAGAAAGCTTGGTTTCACGCAAGGGGATCTGCTTAGAGGGATTCAGGCGAAACAATTATTTAATTTTGGGATTCCATTAGTCATTGGATTGCTTCACAGTTACTTCGCCGTAAAATCAGGATGGTTCTTCTTCGGTACAGAGCTCATGACACCGATGATTCTGGTGATGCTGCTATACACCGCTTTGTATTCGATTTTTGCAGTGCTATCCGTGTTCTATTATAAAAAGGTAATTAAAGAGTCACTTTAAAAAAAGAGGGGTTCCACAAGCCAGCATGGCTTAGGAACCCCTTGTTGTTATCATACCTCTATCTCCTATCTTCATATTCAATTCTAGTTAACCCGTAGAAGACTATATCCTCGAATTTATCCCATTTTAAAATATGCCGTTTAAATTCCCCTTCAAATCTCATTCCAGCTTTTTTCATAACGTTAGAGGAGGCAGGATTTCTAGTCATTGCCGCTGCCCATATTTTATTTAATGCGAGGTCTTCAAATCCAAAATCAATTAATCGCTTAGCTGCTTCAGTCGCATAGCCATCTCCCCAAAAAGATCTTCCTACCCAATAAGCAAGCTCACCTCTTTGATGCGATTTGTCTATATTTAGACTCATACAGCCTATTAAGGTATTACTCTCTTTACTAATTAAAGCAAAAGGAAATCCTTCCCCTTCGTCTGCGCTTTTCCTACAGGCACCAATCCAAGATTCAGCCGCTCCATCAGGGTATGGATGAGGAATAGACAGCGTTGTTCTAGCTACTTCTATATCCCCAGCAAGCTCTTGAACTTTACTTGCATCTGTGGATTGAAACTGTCTTAGTATTAACCTTTGTGTTTCAAATGTAGGTTGCATAGAAAGTACCTCTCACTATTGGATTTTCAATAGATTATATTACAATTGTTGGATATTGCAATACATATATCAGCTATTCACAATCCCCAATACGAAACCATCATACCCTTTACTTCCCACTGTCTGAATGGCAGTAGCCGAAATCTTAGGCTCTTCAGCCAACAGATCATAAAATTCCCGTACGCCTACTACACGAGGATCTTTGCTATTCTTGTTAATGATCTCGCCTTCACGAATCACATTATCGCCTATAATCACTGTACCGGGCCGGGAAAATTGAAGCGCCCACTGTAAATAGTTAGGGTTGTTGGGTTTATCGGCATCAATGAATATAAAGTCAAAGGGTTCCACACCCTCTTGTTTCATCTGAGACAATTGCCCCAAAGCATCGCCTATACGAAGTTCTATCAGATCATCTACTTGAGCAAGCGCGAAATTGGCCCCAGCCACCTGAGCATGCGATGGATCTAACTCCAAGGTAACGATATGTCCGTCAGACGGGAGCGCCCTTGCCATCCAAATTGTACTGTACCCACCCAAAGTGCCAATCTCCAGAATCCGGCGTGCACCTTTCATTTGAACCAATAGGTTAAGGAATTTTCCCTGACTAGGTGAGACATCAAAGGGCGGCAGCCCTGCCTGTTGATTCGCGGACAACACTTCCTCCAGCACGGAGTCCTGCGGAATTAAGCGCTCTGTAATGTACTGATCGACTTTATCCCATGTAGTCGTTTGATTCATATTTATCACTTCTCCTTTGAAATAAAATTTTCATTTCCACAATTAGGGATCGGTCGTAACTACGAGGAGTGTTTGGACTTCCAGCCGCTGTTGTCTCCAGATTTCTTCGATTAAAACCACTATTCGTGGTTGAAATCCGTAGACAAAGGCGGTCGCTGACGCTCCTACAGTTCCAAACCTCCTCTTCGGTACTCCTTTTCCCTAACTAAAGATTCAAGTTCAACTTCATACCTGTATTGTAAATCAGTTATAATCATAAATATAATATATCTTTAAACCAAAATTATATATTTAATATATGAATCAAACGATAGCAGATAGGAGCTTAACCATGAATCTACACGCCTTACGCTTATTCCATGTGATCGCATCAACGGGTAGCGTGACACGCGCCTCAGAAACTTTAAATATCAGTCAGCCTGCGATTACGGCTCAGATCAAGAAATTCGAAAAGGAACTATCCTTCGCCCTATTCAAGCCTCAAGGTAGAGGAATTGCTTTAACGGATGCGGGTGAAGAGCTTGCCCTACTCGCGAAAAGACTGTTCGCTGTCGAACAGCAGATCGAACAATTCACTCAGGATTATGTTAACGGCACGAATGGAAGTATCCGCCTAGCCGCGACGTATTTACCTGCTCATTTCCTTATTCCTACCTGGATCGCAAAGTTCAAGCAACAATATGAGCAAGTGGAAATGGTGATTACTACCACCAATTCAAGCGATGCCCTGAAGCAGCTGTTAAATGTAGACGTGGATATGGCGATTTACGGAGGGATTACCGAAGCCTATCCAGATACGATCCGGACAGAAGAGTTATTTCAGGATGAGTTATGGTTTGTGGTCGCACCCCATCACCCCTATGCGAATCTGCAAATTTCTTTATCCGAAATGATGAAGGAGCCCTTTGTCATGCGTGAGGAAGGGAGTTCGACGAGAGAGAGATTATTATCGTTATGCCGTACATATAATACGCCAGCTCCCACGATCTCTTTGCAATTTAACGGACTTCATGAAGCGATTCAAGCCGTTATCGCCGGGTATGGCGCCAACTTCGTCTCTTCACTCGTTGTTCGCGAATATGTTGAACGTGGAGAGTTATGCCGAGTTTATGTTGAAGGCATACATCTGAAGAACAGCATTGCGATCTGTACGCGAAAAAATGAACCATTATCCGCCTCAGCGGCAAACCTTATTCAAATGATTCGCCAAAATCCTTATACGATGTAGCATTAATGTTTAGAGAGGCTTATCGGAATCGAGGCAGGAAAGCATCCTGGAGCCTACTTTTCGCTGCATACCTCTCGCTGGATTAGTGAAAACCTGCAATAGTGCAGCTTTTTGTACAGGCATCCTCATCATGCAGACCAAAAACTGCAAATGTACAGGAAATATCCTCACAAACGGCTTGAAAGCTTCTTCTAGCGCAAAAATAACTGCAGATTCGCAGGAATAAGTGCTTCAGCTCTCCACGTATTATAAAAAGATGTACTTTTGCAGGTTTATCCACCGGTTATAGTTAGTAATTAGTCAATCATCACATCTTGAGCACATTGTGCTGATTATATCCTTGAGCCATCCTATATTTACGTAAAAAAGACTGCTCTCTAGTCTGACTATATCCAGCCCGGAGAGCAGTCCTTGTAAGTACAGGCTTTATTGGAACGCCTTACGCTTGCTTCTTCTCCGTTAAATAGTACAGGAAGGCCAAGATCGGCAGTGCCAGACCGATCAAGCTTGTCAGACCCCAGCCCCCGTACGCATATGCCCAGCCGCCCAGTGAAGAGCCGATGGCTCCGCCTACGAAAAATATCGCCATAAATAATCCGTTTAAACGTCCTCTCGCCTCGTTGCCAAGGGAATAAATTGCCCTTTGTCCAAGCACCAGATTACCCGATACCCCCATATCCAGCATAATAGCTGCTGCAACCAGCAATCCGAGCGTCACTCTTGAATCATTCTGAAACAAGTAAGCAAGAAGAAAAGCCACAGCTGCCAGCACAAACGCAAGTCCGGTCAACGGCCGGGTCCAGCCCCGGTCAGCCAATCTCCCAGCGATGGGAGAAGCGATAGCCCCAGCCACTCCGGCCAGCGCAAACAAGGCAATGCCTTGCTGACTTAAATGATACGTATCGGCCAGATGCAAAGAGACCGTCGTCCAGAACAGGCTGAAAGCTCCAAACAGGCTAGCCTGATAAATCGCCCGGCGGCGTAACACTGGCGTACTCTTCAGTAAAGTACCTAGAGAACGGATCAATCCGCCATAATTCATTGTAGGCACAGGTTGGCGCTGCGGCAGCACACGGGACAATAGAAGTGTTAATAAGGCAATCACTACGGCGGATATGGCATAAATCGCATGCCAACCCCACAATCCAGAGACAAAGCTGGCCAGTGGCCGGGCGAACATAATACCGAGCAGCAGCCCACTCATTACATTACCGACCACCCGGCCGCGCTGCTCTTCAGTAGCCAGAAAAGACGCATACGGCACAAGAATCTGGGCAGCTACGGAACCGAGACCAATGAACAGGGATGCTCCCAAAAAGATCGCTGCATTCGGAGCTAGTGTGGCTGCTACCAGTGATACCACCACCACAGCCAGCGACACCACTGTCAGGCAGCGATTCTCAATAATATCGCTAAGCGGTACTAGGAACAAAAGTCCAAGAACGTATCCTACCTGGGTCAAAGTTACAATCAGACCCGCTGCCCCAGAAGAAAGCTGCGTAGCTTGGGCGATCTGTCCGATCAGGGTTTGGGCGTAATACAGATTGGCCACAATTAGTCCGCAGGAGGCCGCTAATAGAAATGTAATCCATCCAGGGATCGTCTTTCCTTCCGCATGTTCCTTGACTGGATTCACTGAACTTACTGAACTTACTGAACTTACAGGATTCATTCGTCTTCCTTGATTCATAAGATCTCCACCCTTCGATTCTAAATACTGAACGCAACGTTCATTAATTGATTTAAATATATACTGAACGTTCAGTTTTGTAAATAGGCGATTGGCTACTTCATATAACCTTTTGTATAATGAACGTATAGTTTCTTTTTAGATCGCAAGTTAAATAAAGGATAGATTAATCGGGAGGGATCTCTGATGGATAAAAAAAGAGGACGGCCGCGCAATAGCGAAGCCGAGGCTTCTATTCTGGCAGCATCGTATGATCTACTACTAGAGACTGGATTTGGTGCGGTGACCGTAGAGAAAATCGCGGAACGGGCCAAGGTAAGTAAAGCAACCATTTATAAATGGTGGCCTAACAAAGCAGCTGTGGTCATGGACGGCTACCTCTCTGCAGCATCCGCAAGATTGCCAGTGCCGGACACCGGTTCGGTCATGGACGATATTATGATGCATGCCACAAACCTGGCTAATTTTCTTCGCAGCCGAGAAGGAAAGATCATTACCGAGTTGATCGGCGAAGGTCAATTTGATGCTGGCCTTGCTGAGGCCTATCGTGCGAGGTTTTTCGCTCCCCGCCGCCAAGAGGCGCGACAGTTGTTGGAGCGTGGGGTGACCCGAGGCCAATTAAAAGCGGATCTGGATATTGGGATCACGATTGATCTGCTGTATGGACCGATATTTTATCGGCTTCTGATCACAGGGGATGAGCTAGACGAAGCTTTTGTGAAATATATGATCACCTCTGCCTTTGAAGGCATCAAAGCATAACAAGAATAAACGTCTTTGGCGAAACTTATACTTTCTTATATTTTAAAAAGCCATCCTTTGCAGGATGGCCTATCACTTATATTTACACCGTTCGATCTAAATTAACTTCAAACGTGTCTCCAGTTACATAATCCATATACCTCGTATTCCCATCGTAATCCAAATAAGCTTGATAGCGGGTACGAATAGCCGGTTGTGTAATCCAATCAAGCACTTTCTCTTTTGCCATCCACATCACTTCAGAGGTTTCCTCCGAGGTACATAATTCCCCACCCACAGGCTTGCAGATAAAATCAAACATAACCTTGGTAGGAACATCGGTTACACCGTCATACCATTTATGAATGCCTGTATTGGAATACACACCAATCAATTGAGATACCGTGACATCTATTCCACTTTCCTCTTTAATCTCTCGAATTAATGCATCCACCAGGTTCTCTCCGACCTCTACTTGTCCACCAGGAAATACCCATCCACCATCATGAGTCTTTACTAAAAGGATATCTCCTTGTTCATTTTCTGCGAATCCACCTGCCGCTACAATATGTGTTGGCCAAGCCATAGAATGCACCTCTTTTTAGAAGAGGTTAACAATTTAATCAGCATTTGTAAACGATATTTTTCTATTCCATAACGCTTTAAAAGCTTCGCAATGCTCTATTAAATCATCAAACTTTCCTTCACCCACGACCGAGCCTTGGTCCACTACCAGTATCTTATCAACGTCTTTTATAAAATTTAGTCGGTGGGCAACAATAATGATGGTTTTATCCTTAAATTCCTGCAAAATCGTCTCCATAAGGCTTTGCTCCGTAATATTATCAAGTGCAGAAACAGGTTCATCTAGAATTAGAATGTTTCTTTTCTGAGCAATGATTCTGGCAAAAGCTAATCGCTGTCTCTCCCCGCCTGATAATTTAACCCCTTTTTCACCTACCAAAGTGTCTAAACGATCCGGTAATTGGCTTACCTTTTCTTGCAGATGAACCTTTTCCAAAATCTCATACAACTCTTCATCGGACAAGGAATGCTCATCAAATACAATATTGTCCCTAATCGTAGCGTCAAAAATCGGCGTGTCTTGTGATAAGTAAGAGATATGATCATAGTAGCTATCCAGATGGATCTCATCGATATCCTTACCATCCAATAAGAGTTCACCTTTGTCCTTTTTTAATAATCCTACGACTAACTTAATCAGAGTTGATTTCCCGCCCCCACTTAATCCGACAATAGCAACGGACGTTCCTCGCCCAACGGAAAAACTCAGGTTGTTCAGAATTCCCACATTACCATAGTTAAAAGATACATCCCTAAATTCAATATTACCGTGGATCTCAGTGATAACTTCTCCTCGTTCTAGATTCTTATCTTCTGGGGCATGAATAAACTCTTCAAATCTCTTGTAGGTCACTCTATTCAGTCTGTAATCTACAAAGAGGACATTGAAGATAGCAATCGGCGAATAAATCTTATCAATAAACATAAACAGTGCGACCACAACACCAAGTGACGTCTCACCTGCGACAATGCTTTTCACACCGTAAATTAAGACAACGACTTTAATAATCGTGACAAACAACTCGAATATCGCGAAAAAAGCTTCATGGATCATTTGTAACTGAGCATTTTTTTGAATGATAGTGCGTGCAGTCTGGCTTAATTTATCGATCTCTTTCTCATATCTTTTGTTCGTTCGGAAGACGACTAATTCCATAAATCCACGGATAGAGAATCTGGACATCTTTTCTTGTTCCTGTAGAATGGCCGCCTTCATCGCATACAGAAATTTCAACAGCAAATTCGTTATCAAAAAGACGACCACGTAGCCTGCAGCAATCACTACCATGATCCTTAAATCATAGAAGCTGATAAAGATAAGACTGAACAGAAGAGTGGGCAATAACTCATGTAATGTTTTGAGGAAAAAGGAGAAAATCATGCTGTTTCCAGCTGCTGCTCCATTCTCGATCACTTTAATCATCTGACCTGTGCCCATATCCTGATAGGCTTGATAGTCGATTTTGGATATTTTAGATAGTGCAAGTATCTTTAACCTCTCCGTTATACTGTTCGATAAATACACACTAGGGTATTCATCCACATAATTTAGGATCACCACCCCTGCCAGCAAAAGGCCGTACACCAAGATTAAATTAAATATCTCACCAAAGCTGTTGATCACCGTGACCTTGTCTAATATTTTTTGAAACACTACAATGCCTAAACTACTCAGCAGTTGAATAGTAAAACCCAATAAAATATAACCGCATATCCACCATTTCAGGTGAGCTAGACTCTTTTTCAACATATCGTTAATCCCCTATCTTTTAATTGAATGCAAAAAAGCCAGGCAACCCCCACCATCCAACTATTAAAAACCATCCACAAATAAACGGTTCTCAAAGTTAAATAGGTTAAGTGCCTGGCTCTATACAAAAAGCTGCCTATGGCACCGTTCAATGTTCTAGTTAATGTAATCAAAAGGGTAGACTCCCCCCTTGATAGCTGGTACGCGTTTGACCCAGCCCGATAACTAGTTACTTCGAACGATACGGAAAGACATCCATTTCACCCCAATTAAAAGAATTGTTCCTATTATAATTCTCTAATCCATATATTTCAAGAATTACGTTTGACGATACGTAGTCCTGCCACTTGGCCCACCTTATGTCCTTCATGCGAAGCGAACTTGATCGTAACCGCTGAGTTGCTGCCCGTGATCGTCTGCGGAAGCTCGTAACGAATGGTCTCCAGCTTGTTCATCTCTTCAGACTCAAGGACGCCTAGCCCAAGTTGTTCACCATCTGCCGTAATATCGAAAGCCACCGAAGTATCGTTGGACTTCAAATACGTTACCACCAGATCCACTTGCTCCTCTGGCAAGACTTCCATCGTGAAGGAGAACCAGCCATTGATCCAGCTATCGCGATACTTGCGGTTGTAGATTTTGCCTAAGCTTACATACTCTCCTTCGAAGTTATGGTCACGTTCAGGTTGCATTTCAGCAGGTTGTACCGAATCGACGGTTAGCTGTTCAAGCAGCAAGTTATTCTCCACGGCTTCGCGATATTCAACTTCTATCAGCTTCCATTCCTCCGGCGTGAACAAATCCCAATACACGGAATAACGATGATCATGCATAGGGTAGAATGGACGAAGCTCATGGTCTCCTGCATATCCTAAACCTTTCATCCGGAACACATTTTTGCTAACGTTAGACTGAATCAGGCTATCCGTTAGCGTCTCGCGATCTCCAATTAATACAGAAGCAAGGGCGCGATCACTGCCTAGCTCAGCATTTATAGGTCCAAAATCACCTGCAAGCACAAGCGGTCCATAGAGGAATGCAATTCGGTTTGGATTATCCGGCATGGACTCGATTCTTACCGACATCGGAATATCATATTCGACAACGTCTCCATCCTGCCATACTCTATCCAAAGCTAGGTAGCTGGATTTGCCCACATTCACTTGAATGTCTTCACCATTTACTTTAACGCTCATGCCTTGCTCAGCCCAGTAGGGGTATCTTAGCTTCAATGTGAATTTAGTTGGTTTCTCCGTGCTGATACGCAGGGTGCCTAATCCCTCTTCAGGGAACTTGGTCTCTTGCTTCAAACTAATGCCTTGCTCTTCCCAAGTCACTGTTGAAGGTGCGTACTGATTCACATACAGCTCATCTTCACTATGGAAGTAAATCGCCGAGCCATACATAGAATGGCTTTCCATTCCTGAGCCTACACAGCATGTAAAGCTCTCAAACTGGGAGTTGAACGACTTATGTCCCCCCATTTCGAGGGATACAAAATAACACACACGTCCATCAACCGGCTCCTGAGAAGCTAGGACATGGTTATACATTGCACGTTCGTAGTAATCCGCATATGCGGCATAAGCATCCCACTGGAACATATGCTTGGTCAGCTTCAGCATATTGTAGGTATTACACGTCTCACATGACCCCTCTCCCAATCGGTCGTTCAGCTTATCCGGTTCGCCGAAATGCTCATTATAGCTGTTGCCGCCAATCACGTATGAATGATGATTCACGACCCGATCCCAGAAGAAGCGGGAAATACCTGCATAATGCTCCTGCCCTGTTACCTCATATTGTCTAGCAGCTCCAATGATTTTTGGAATCTGTGTATTAGCATGTCTTCCAGCTAGGGTATCTTTTTCTATAGCAAGATCATTTAGCACTTCCCCATGATAAAAGCTTTCCGCTAACGTGAGGAAACGGTCATCGCCAGAATCCTCTGCCAAATCTGTGAGGACTTCATTCATACCGCCGAATTCACAACGCAGCACCTCTTGGATCTGATCTTTATTCAGCCCTGCAAAAATATCTTCAAGCCACATTCCAAGCTTCGTTTCAATAACGAGCGCCTTCTGATTTCCGGCCAATCGATAAGCATCACGAAGACCCGCAAACAGCTTATGCATCGTGTACAGCGGTACCCAGCCACCGTTGAGGTCAAAGCCCTGTGAGCGAATGTCGCCTACCTTCACTTCCTCAAACAGCTCTTTGCCACGAGGAATCCCGGAAATGAAGCCATTACCATGCGCATCCTGACAATGCTCCAATTCGTCTACTACATAATTCACGCGGGTGAGCAGCTCTTCATTCCCTGTAGAGGCATACATTAACGCACATCCAGAGATATAATGGCCTAGCGTATGGCCGCTAATGCCTTGAGATTCCCAGCCTTCATAATGAGCAGCCTTAGGCTCTAAGCCAGCATATTGGCGAAAACGCGACAGAAGCCGATCTGCCTCAAGCTTGAGTAAATAATCCGTATTTAACTCCATCGCATGGAGAAGTGGACCTGAATCAATGCGTACATTCTGCAAATCAAAAGCTTGCGTCTTCAATGAAATCGCTCCCTCGCAATCTTGTCAGGGTGATATGACAAGTGTATATTTGTATCCATAAGATAACATCGGAACCTTGATTTGTCGGTAGATCAGCCATACAAATGGTGGACAAATCCGACTTATTAATTGCTAGGAGGACCGCATGACCTATTTGAAAATAAATGCAGATACTCCTGTTCATTTTACTGCGGCAGGTGAATTCATCTCAGAAACGCCATGGAAACATGTGGAGCGTGTTATGGGGAACTTCGAACTAATCATTGGCGTGAACGAAACGGTATATTTGAGTGAGCAAAACAAACAATTTGAAGTAGGCCCTGACGAAGCCCTTTTGCTTATGCCTAATCGCACGCACGTCGGCTATAGAGAATCACGACCCGGGGTTAAGTTTTATTGGTTTCATTTCGAGCTGAAAAGCGAGGGTTTATTGCTGAGTGAGGAGGAAATGAAGCCTGAGGCGGAAGAAATCTTTTCGCGCACACAGCGCTTATGGTCCGTACATGATCTATATCTACCACAGTTCATAAAGATCGAGCACAGTGACCGGATTCATATCCTGGCGAATCAAATCCTCCATGTGGCTAACTCAGGATATTTGACCTATTCCAGTGTTAATTATTTGTTGACCTCACTCTTAATTGAGCTATCTGAGCATGCGCTTCAGCCGTTCGCCAGTAAGCTAATCCGTGCGCAACAAGATGTCACCTTTGTAAAAATAGCCGAGTGGACAAGAATACATGCAAGTGAACCTCTTACGGTGGCAATCATCGCGGAGAAATTCAATTACAACAAGGATTATTTAGCTCGGCTATTTAAACAACATACCTCGATGGGGCCCTTGGAGTATATTCATTCAGTACGTGTGACTAAAGCGAAGGAGCTGCTAACCAGAACCGCCCTCAGCGTGAGGGAAATCGCGACAGAGACGGGGTTCACCGATGATAAATATTTCATGCGCCTCTTCCGAAAATACGAAAACATGACACCGACCCAATATCGCAACGCCTATCATAAGACGTTTATGAATAATGATTGAAGTAAAAAACTGCGGCAGGCTTCAACGTTTTGAAAAGAGTTTGAAACAACACTCCGTCCGCGGAGCCCCCTCGCCATGGGTTGAAGAAGGGGGAAGCGGATCCTCCGATAGATAATCAGGGAATTTCTCCCTAAAAAATCTGATATTCTGTTCATTTGTCTAGTGATTAGGGAATATCTCCCTAAAATTCGACCAATTTGTTAAAAAGTATAGATATTACCCTGATTTTAGGGAAAAATTCCCTAATTACTCTCAAGAAAAGAAGCTGCCTCTAAGTAGCATTCACTACTTTTGAGACAGCCCCTTCTCTAACTTACATTCTCTATATTATTGAATCGTTTGCGAAGAAGAATTCCATCGCCAGCGCGGAGTCGATCCTTGCAGATGCACCCCTCCATACCATTCATCGATTCCTTTTTTCTGAACCCAGTCTTCATTTCCAGCCAATACACTTTTGCCTAGCTCGGTTAATGCAAGCTCGCAGTCTTTGAATGGCATTACTGGATCGTTATAACCAGGAAAATCATTGAACCCATGGGTTTGCAGCAAAGGGTACGGGCGTTGTGCCATCTGTCTTAGAATATGCCAATATTGCAAATCGCCCATGCCTAGTATATGAAGCTTATCTCCCACATTTTTGAACAACCCGTAAGGGGAATTCATTCCAGCATGAATCATCTCCAGAGTCATCTGTTCAACAATACCAAGTCCATTAGAGGTCGATGGGAACCGAGATAAATGCGCTATGAAGGCGTCATGTGCAAATGGCAATGCGGATGTATCCTTAGTTAGTAGCTGTTGTAATGATTCTGGATTCGGTGATACATAGGCTTCCCAGAGTTCTTGGCCTACCTTTAGCTCCTTGTCGCCGATTAACTTCCACGTTCCTGATAAAGTCTCCATTTGCTCTACAGATAGTTGTCCAAGTCCTCGAAACAGCTCAATGCCGGGATATTCTCCAATACACAATAAACTCAGCTTCGTGGATCCCTTCTTCTGCTTGGAGAACCAATGGAGCAAATAGCACAGCATCGTCTGATCGAATAGATCATGCTCGAACCATAATACAACTTCATCATATTTATGAAAATCAGCTAAGATCTTTTCCTGTTCCTTACTGATCTGTATAAATTCCTTCTGCGGAATCCCCATCGTTTGTTCTAAATAATGCGCTCTTACTAAGCGGTTATTCTGTTCCCCAGGCTCTAAAAAGACCTGACCATGAGAGTAGACCTCTCTCCATACTAGTACATCACCTTTCACGATTCCTTGCCGCAGCTTCTCTCCCACTACATCTCCATTTACAATATGAAGCACACCTTTTCCACCTTCGTACAAATGATTGAACACGGAGAGGACATCCGCAACAGGTAGCGCACCCTTAAGCTTGCGGCGAGCATCAAAGAGTCGTTTCTTCAATACCGGGACTGAAGTCCCCAGAAAGTCAGCAATCTCTTGAAGGGAATATCCCTGAAAATAATATAATTGAACGGCGATCCGCATATTGGATGTCAATGCAGCTATAGACTCGTGAAGTAGTCGTCGCGCTTCTTTTTTCTCAATAATGTCCGCCACACTAAATGAAGATTCTGTCGCTTGCGCAGCTTCATCGTAGGGTAATGCAGGATGCTGCTTTCTTCGCAAGATACGATAACATTGCCGCACCACAATAGCTTTAAACCAGCCCGGGAATGCCTCTATTGCTCGTAATTTATTCAAATGCAAAAAGGCTTCTGTGAAAGCTTCCTGCACAGCATCTTCCGCTAATTGGTAATCGTGGAGCTTTTCATACGCAACTGCATTCGCCATTGGTGTAAAATGCCTAACGATCTGTTCAAAAGCTTGTCGGTCTCCTTGTTTAGCCTCTTCGATATACTGAAGCATTTTCTCCCCCGCTCCCTTCTTCCGTATTATATACAAGTGCCAATGAAGTTCCTAAAGGTTACGGATGGGATTGAAAAGTCAGACGTTATTTATTTTTTCCTATTACATCCTTTGCAACCTCTAGAGCTGAAGAGGCTCGCGGCCAACCTACATAAAAAGAAAGGTGGGTGATGGCCTCCACGATTTCTTCAAGTTGTAAGCCGTTCTCTAAAGCCAAGCGCAGATGATAGGGGAGTTGTTCCGTCATGCCTCCTATCACCAAAGCAGAAATCGTAATCATGCTACGATCCCGAAGTGATAATTGCTCCCGTCTCCATAAGTCCCCAAATAACACATTTTCCGAGTAGTCGACGAATGCTGGAGCAAACTCCCCTAACGATTCCCGTACATTTGTGACGATTTTCCGATGCGCCATATTACACCTCCCTAACCGGAGGTTGTAGCATTTGAGCAACACCGTTACCAAACGACCAATCTTCGAATTCCGTGTCGACGAGCACAATGAATATATCTTCTTTTCTGATGTTTAGCGTCATCGATAATTCCTCGGCTAACATCGCGTAAAAGCTTGTTTTCTGCTCCGTCGATCTTCCGGATTTTAGCGTAACTTGGATATATATCAGTCCGTCGCTTCGTTCAATATTTAAATAATCTTTACTATAAAAAAACTCCCCCGCTTTATGCGCATGAAAAACCTGAAACATATCATCATCCGGTACATGGAAATGCTGAATTAACGCACTCATAATCGCTCTGCATATTCCCTCTAGCTGATGAATGTCGTATTGTTGCTCCAAATAACTGACTCTAATGAATGGCAAATTAATTCACTCCTTCTTTGGAATTCTTTTATTGTACTCTCAGTATTTTGATTTATATAATTGAATAAGATAATAATCTTAATCAATTATACCGATAGAGGTGACAATCGATGGATCTAAAAGAACTGATGGCTTTTAAGACCATCCTTCAAGAAGGCACTTTCTCACGTGCTGCCGAAAAGTTGAATTATGCGCAGTCTACCATTACCAACCAAATTCAACGACTTGAAAAAGAACTGGGCATACAACTCTTTCACAGAGGCTGGGAAGTAGAACTGACAAGTGCTGGGCAAGTTTTTGCAGCGGAAATCGATAACCTTATTCAACATTGGAACTATGTATCAGAACTCACCAAGGCTTTACAGCATGACGAAATTGGCACACTCCATATCGGAGGCATTGAATCCATGATGGAATCCGTCCTACCGAACGCCTTGGGAAAGTTTCATGAGCAAAAACCCAAAATGGAATGTAACTTCATTCAGGGTAACACTGATTCGCTCTCACAACTTGTTCTACAAAGTGAACTGGATTTCGCCATCTGCGGTGAGCCGTCCGACCTGTCTTTCTTTTATTTCGAACCGCTCTATCACGAGAAAATCGCTTTTATAGTAGATCACAATCATCCTTTAAGCGGACGAGACAATATTTCATTTCGAGAAATTCTTGAATATCCAATTATAGCTGGAGGACACACTTGCTTATATTATCTTCGGTTAGCTAAGCAATTTTCGAGATTGGAATCAAAGCCCACTCTATCCACCATAAGTCAAATTTCTGCTATTCCTCATTTTATAAGAAAGAACCCTGGGGTGGGGGTAGTGCTTGATTCGACAGCTTTAATGACAGATATCGTAAAAATCGATGTTGAACTAAGCGAGCCGTTCATTCAAGTTGGTATATTGCAGCGGCGCAACCGAGAATATCTAGCAACATCATCAAAAAAACTATTCATACAAATCATAAAAGAGGAAATTGAGAGGATTAGTAACGCTAATCCTACGCTCCACATTTGAACCTCAAGCTAGTTCCATATATGATAGCTATATCATTGTTCTCAGGGAGGATTCACCCAAGTGGCTGTATTAATTAACGAACAAATTAGAGCATCCGAAGTAGTACTTACTGGACTTAGAGGTGAGAAGCTGGGGATTGTGTCCAGAGAAGAGGCGCTGGCCATGGCTCGTTCAGCAGGTGCTGATCTGGTATGCACCTCACTAATGAGCAGCCCACCGCCCTGCAGCCTAACTGCAAAGGGCAAAGCAAAAGCGGCCGCGCAGAAAGAAGCAGCCTCAGCACGCAAGGCTAGTGGTGGCTCAGCAGCAAAGGGCGGCAGCAAGGAGAAGGTCAAAGAGCTCCGCTTCACGGCTCATATTGAAGAGCATGACTACGATACGAAGCTCCGTCAGGCTGAGAAGCATCTCCGCTCCGGCAAGCCGGTGCAATTAGTCGTGAAGGCATCCGGCGCCAAAGAAGCGGCTGCCTCCAAGGCCGTATTGGAGCGACTAGTGACTGACTTGAAGGAAGTTGGAACGAAGGACACTGGCATCCAGACAGGTGGTAAAGGGTCACAGGTGAAAATAAATCCACGTTGAAGAGTGGCCTATTCGCTCCGATCATATAGAGCTAGTAAAAAGGCCATCCTCTGTGGGATGGCCTTTCACTTCATAGGCAATGTTCTTACTCACTCTTAAGCATTCACTTTAAACATGATTGCCCATTAATCCCCTCGGGCGATAGTTCATGCCGCCAGCATAAAGGTGGGAAACATCTCCTAGTCCAATACATCTAGGAACCGCAAAGTTCTCGCTGCGCTCTTCAAACAAGATCGTCGTTACCGAGCTTGGCGCTAACCAAAATACGGACCAAGCCAAAGCTAAAGGAATCTGTAATAAATGAGCTAGCCATGCGAGGCCAAAGCCACCATGGCATACTACTCCAATCTTCTTGGTAGAAGGCTCAAGGATCCGATACAGGCCATCTTCTCTTTTATAATGGTGTCGAAGTAAGAATTGATCTGACGCCGCTTGTAATTCGCTGAACCGCAATCTGTATTCCTCTTGCTTCAACCAATGATCTGTTTCATCAGACCATACTCTCTTTCCACTCGATAGTTCGCTAATATGTTCTCCGGGGCTATCCCAAATAGACGACAATTGTCCATCTAACATAATCTCTGTCCAATCCAGTTCACAAGTCCAAGGTTCTGTCTGAATTACAAGTCCCGTCTCTTTGGCCACATAACTGGCTGTGGTCTGTGCTCTACCCAGTGGTGAAGCATATAGTTCATCCAGACCGATAGATGCCATGCGTTTTCCTAGTGCTGCTGCTTCAAGATGCCCGAATTCCGTTAGACCATCTATGGAATAGTCCGGATCACCATGACGAATCAGAAATATTTGCATAACAATGCCCTACTCCCCTCAAATCCAGCCTTTTTCCTCTGCCAGTCGTACCGCCTCAATTCGACTTTTCACTTCCAGCTTATTGAGTATTTCAGAAATATAATTGCGAACAGTTCCATAAGAAAGGTGTAGCGAAAAAGCGATCTCCGCCGCCGTTTGCCCTTCACCAGCCAACTTTAAAATCTCTCGTTCCCGTGCTGTTAGTGGATTTTCTTCCCGCAGGCTACCAAAAACTAACTCGGGGGATACCTCCCGATGTCCAGCCATTACACGGCGAATAGATTCAGCCAGCTTATCTACAGGCTCGTCCTTTAACAAATACCCTTGTATACCAGCCTTCACTCCACGCTCGAAATAGCCCGGACGGGCAAAGGTAGTCAAGATGATAATTCGAGTCGGACAACCTTTACTCCGCAATATTTCTGCAACCTCCAAACCGCTCTTGAACGGCATTTCAATGTCCATGAGACATACATCCGGCTGAAGCCTGTCGATTAAAGCTAACGCCTCAGCTCCATCACAAGCCTCTCCGACGACTTCGATATCATCCTCAAGATCCAGCAGGGATGCCATCGCTCCCCGAAGCAGACGTTGATCCTCCGCTATAACGATGGTTATCATGCACTCTCACCTCCTGTTGCTTCCTTAACGATTAGAGGGATCATAACGATCAGCGTAGTTCCCTGACCTTCTTCTGAGCTTAGCGACAGAGAGCCATCAATCAGGGATAGACGTTCCGCCATCCCCTTCATACCATTTCCATCACTAAGCTCACCATTACATCTCTCACCGTTCTGGAGGCCAATTCCGTTATCTTTAACGGTAACTCGAACTTCTCCGGCGGTCTTTGCCACCCCGATGAAGCATTTATCCGCTCTACTATGCTTCACAATGTTAGTCACCGCTTCTTTGATACAGAGGCTGAGAATATTTTGCGTCAGATCGGATACTCCCTCTAGCGAGATGTCCCCTTCCACTTCCAAGGCAATCTCCGCCGTGCGCAGCATTTCCCCGGTTTCTGCCAGTTCTTCTGCTACTGAGATCGCACGCATTTCCGACACTAGCTCGCGCACCTGACGGAGCGCAGCCCGCGAAGTACGCTGAATTTCCCGCGCCTCCTCTTGGGCTCGCTCCGTATTTTTGGTCACCAGCTTCTCTACGAGTTGGCTTTTTAATGTAATCAAGGACAGCGTATGCCCGAGGGTATCATGTAAATCACGAGCGATTCTCATGCGTTCCTCACGCTTCACCAACTCTTTAATCACCTCATTAGCTTGATCTAGCTCTTTCTCCAGCTTCTGATGTTGATGCATGGATCTTACGCCGAATGGCATAATCAGCATAATAACGATAAACGGGATTAAAAACATAATACTAACCCATTCCAACTCACGGCCTACTAAGACCAGCACCGAAAGTACCATAACCACAAAAGAAGTAAATGCAATTTTAAACCCTTTATTCTCCGTATAATAAGCTATAAAATTCACGGTGAAAAAGCCCATATACAGATTAAAGGGCGTATAAAACAAGCTAAGCACCACGATGATCACCATTTGAGTCGTTAACCAAACATTAAACACGCCACCCCGAACCCAATACAGCTGGCGATAGCTGATGGCAAACACCGCTATCATAATCCCACCTAGAATGAGCTTCATTCCAGTCTCCCCGCGCAAATTCAGGATGGGCAAAATCAGATAAACAGCCCATACATAAGGGAAAAACCCCTGACTTCTCGGAAATAACTGGAACTGTCCACGCTCGGTCATTACTTTACACCGCTTCCTGTTTTTTTCGAATATAAACCGATAGTAACATAAAAACTACCAAATATCCGAGCAAAATCAAGACATTACTCCAATGTGGGGCTGAACCACGTACAATCTCCCACGCCCCATTTCCATAGTTATAAGAAGGTAACCAATGACCAATCTTCTGCATTAAACGTGGTAAAATCTCAATTGGCATCCACATGCCCCCCGCTACAGCAAGCGCCATATAAATCACGTTACTGACTCCACTAGCCGTATCCACCCGTTTCATAGCACCTACAAGCGTACCAATCGCCAAAAATGGAAGGGAACCGATCAGAATCCATAGCCCACTAAGCACCCATTGACCCGCAGATAAGGAGACACCATTGATTAAATATCCTGCGGCAAAAATACAAATGACCGAAAACAGATGCATCATCGTTTGCCCGAACATTTTTCCGAAGAAATAGACGGAACCCGGTAGCGGGGTAATCCGAATAAAGGTAGTCCAGCCTTGTGTTCGTTCTTGCACTAAACGGATGCCAAGCGTCATGATCGCAGAGCCCATTACACTAAAGGTTGCCATCGACATTAAGTAGTGAGCGCGCCACGTCGGATCATCGTTACCTGTATTAACCACGCGGGTGAAGATGAAATAGAACATAATGGGCATGAGCAATGACCAGAATACGTAATAAGGATTACGGATGATCCTCAGCATCTCGGCTTTACACTGTACAGTAATTAATCTCATCTTTAGATAGCCTCCTCTTGGTTCATGGTCAATTGTTCAAAAGCGTCATCCAAACGTCCCTGATCTATACGAACATCCTTCACGGGAAGTCCAGTAACAAAAATCGCTCGCAGCGCTTCATCCGTATCGTCTGTCGTCACATGAATTCGACCTTCTTTTTCATAACAACCCTCAATAGCGGTTAGTTCCAGCAGGCTCCTGCGTAATTTTGATCGATCACCTATTGGTAAAAAGGACAGCGAACGCTTCACAATCCGCGATTTAATCTCATCTGGACTTCCGTCTGCAACTAAATGGCCTTTGCTAAACAACAGAATACGATCCGCAATATCTTCAGCTTCCTGTAAGTAATGTGTCGTGAACACAATCGTCTTGCCCTGCTCCGCAAGTCCACGAACCGTATCCCAGAACCGCCGACGGGAAGTAATATCAAGTCCAACCGTAGGTTCATCGAAAAAGATCAGCTCTGGATCACCAGCCAGGGCCAGCGCGAAGCCTAGACTACGCTTTTGACCGCCCGAGAGCTTCTCGGCGTATCTATTCAGATCCGCTGGCGCAAGCCCTGTAGCTTTAATTAGAAACTCCATATCCATCGGCTGTGGATAATAGCTACGGATCAGAGCAATGATCTCCCGAACCTTCAGCCGATCCATCACACTTACCTCTTGCAGCATCGCACCGGTCTTTTCACGTACCATTTTATCTTTTGGATGTTGTCCAAATATTTTCACTGTACCTTCAGTGGGCTCTAATAGCCCCAATAACATTCCCAATGCCGTTGTTTTGCCTGCTCCGTTTGGTCCAAGAATAGCTGTAATCGAACCTTTGGCAATGTTGAAGCTGATATTATCTACTGCTTTCTTATCCTTATATAATTTGCTAACTCCATTCATCTCAATAACACTGTCCATTTCGTAACCCCTCCGATTCCGAATGCGTTTGATCTATTTCAATCATATGGAAAAAGGAGACCTGACATTAGTATGGACTGTCATTTCTTTAAGATGACAACTGTCACCTTCATGCCTCAGGGTACGAAAAAGAGGTTGCCCTTCCCGTAGTTTTAACTACGAATAGGGCAACCTCTTTAATCGAAAATACTAGATTACCTCTTAAAGAATCCTTTTCCGAGAAGGAATTCCTTCATATGCATTCGCGCTGGCTGTGCCAACCGTTCTGCCATAATCACAGACCAAGGTGTATCCTTGGCACCATGAGTCCGCTCACGCATATAGTCTGAAGAGACTTTATCGTAAGTCTTGACCTGCTTCACTGTCGTTTCGGCATTGTAGCGATTGCGATGTAGAACAGCCTCTAATGGCAGACGCGGACGCAGGCTTGTGGCTCCATCAGGATAGCCCACACACATTCCAAATATCGGATAAACCAATTCGGGCAGTCCAAGCAGCTCAGAAACCTCCGCGATCCGGTTACGGATTCCGCCGATATAAACAATCCCGAGCCCAAGCGATTCCGCAGCTACAGCAGCATTCTGAGCAGCAAGCGCAACATCAACGGTAGCTACAATAAGGTTCTCCGCAGAATCCTCATACGATGTCTCTCCCTGCAAATGAGGTTTTGTCACCTCACGCAACCGATACAGATCCGCGCACCAGACCAAGAAGACTGGGCATTGTTCTATATAAGCCTGATTACCCGATAATCCGGCAAGCTCTGCTTTTATAGCCGGGTCAGTCACTGCAATAACACTATAGGCTTGTACACTGCTGGAAGTCGAAGCCATTTGGCCTGCTTCAATAATAGCTGCAAGCTGCTCTTCACTTACTGGCTTATCCTGATACTTGCGGACAGATGCATGGTTCATTAATAGAGATATTGTCTCGTTGTTTTCTTGCACAGCGGCCACTCCTTACATAGTTAGGTTTCTCTTAAAGCTTTACCCGCTGCAAACGAAGTGCATTCAAGACGACGGACACAGAACTGAATGCCATCGCAGCTCCAGCTAGCCATGGAGCTAGAAATCCGAGTGCAGCAATCGGTATACCTATTGTATTGTATGCAAGTGCCCAGAACAAATTCTGCTTAATATTACTCATCGTTTTACGGCTCATCATAATGGCATCGGGTATGCTCTTCAGATCTCCCCGCATCAGTGTAATATCTGCAGCCTCCATTGCTACATCCGTCCCTGTACCAATCGCCATGCCCGTATCTGCAGTAGCCAGTGCAGGAGCATCATTGATGCCATCCCCAACCATAGCTACCTTTGTCCCATTCCGCTGCAGCTTACGAACTTCCTCCGCTTTGCCTTCTGGCAGAACCTCTGCTAACACTTTTCGAATACCTGCTTGCTTCGCAATAGCTTCTGCGGTGATTTTATTGTCACCTGTAATCATAATGACCTCTATGCCCATCGCATGAAGCGCAGCTACAGCTGCTTTTGAGGTTGGTTTAATCGTATCCGCTACAGCGACAATCCCGGCAATCTCATCGCCCACCGCTACAAGCATAGCTGTCTTTCCTGCCTCTTCCAGTCTCTTCATGACTGAGGTCCACTCTGTGATGTCCAATTGATGATCTTCCATCATACGCCGTGTACCCACCCTAACTTGTTGATCGGAGACAACAGCCATAATTCCCCGTCCAGGTACATTATCAAACTGTTCAGCGGTGGGTAAGATCAAACCTCTGTCAGCGGCTCCTGCAACGATAGCTTCCGCAAGCGGATGTTCTGATAATTTCTCGGCTGCCGCAGTTAAAGCTAATAGACGATTCTCTGCACTTTCTTTACCATAAGCGGCAATTCCAGTGGTAGTCACGATATCAGTCAGCATGGGCTTACCATTTGTAACCGTACCTGTCTTATCCAAAACAACGATCTTAATCCCTTGTGCGCCTTCTAAATGCTCACCACCCTTGAACAGAATACCAAGCTCTGCAGCGCGGCCTGATCCCGCCATAATGGAGGTCGGTGTTGCAAGACCTAACGCACATGGACAGGCGATTACGAGCACCGCAATAGCTTTTTCAAGGGCATCGGCAAATTGACCAGGTGCTGCCCAGAAGTACCAGACCAAGAAAGTGATCATCGCAATGCCTACAACAATCGGTACAAAAATACCTGAGATGACATCCGCGATCCGCTGGATCGGCGCTTTGGAGCCTTGGGCCTCCTCCACTACTCTAATGATTTGAGCGAGTGCAGTGTCTCTTCCTACTTTGTTGGCTTTGATTCTTAAGATCCCATTCTTATTTAATGTAGCACCGATAACAGTATCTCCAGGTTTTTTCTCTACAGGAATACTTTCTCCGGTCAACATAGACTCGTCCACAGAAGAGGAACCCTCTACTACCTCACCATCCACCGGCACCTTTGTTCCGGGCTTCACCAATACAATATCACCAGGAATCACTTCATCTGTAGAGATATTCATTTCTTTGCCATCGCGGATCACGAGAGCCGTCTTTGCCTGAAGCCCCATTAAGCTCTTAATGGCGTCAGAGGAACGTCCTTTTGCTAGCGCCTCGAACCATTTACCAACGAGGATGAGCGTGATGAGTACAGCACTCGTCTCATAATACATTTCAATGTCATGATTCATTCCCTTCATACTTAATGAATCAATCGTCAGATAAAGACTGTAGAAATACGCTGCTGATGTCCCCAGTACGACCAACACATCCATATTGGCACTTCCGTTACGAAGTGCTTTATACGCGCCTACGTAGAACTGCCAACCGATGATAAACTGTACGGGGGTCGCCAGAACAAGCTGAAACCAAGGATTCATAAATAACTCCGGTGTTGGAATCCAGCTTGTGAATGAAAAATGACCTGCCATCGCCCATAACAATGGGAAAGAAAGAATAGCAGAAATGATCCACTTCCACTTCTTATGCTGAATTTCCTGTACACGACGATCCACATGATCCTTGCGGTCTTCTTTAAGAGTAGCTTTATATCCGATATTGCTTACCTTCTCCATGATCTCTCTTGGACTAATATTACCGGGAGTATATTCTACATGTGCCGTTTCCAGCGCTAAATTCACATTCACTGCTGCGATCCCCGGCGTACGACTCAACACTTTTTCGATCCGCGCCGAGCATGCAGCGCAGGTCATGCCTGATATATCAAAATCCGCGGTCTCTTTGACGGTATCATAACCAAGAGCGCGGATTTTATCTTCAATTTGTGGTAACCCTGATACAGAAGGATCAAATCCGACAGTGGCTTGTTCCAAGGCCAAATTTACATTTGCGCGAGAAACACCCTCCATCCGGGACAAACCTTTCTCAATTCGAGCTGCACAAGCAGAACAGGTCATGCCTGTAATCTGTACGGTCGCTTGCTGTTCATTGGGTGAAGCTGTTATTTTTAACTTATCCATGATTCCAAAGCCTCCTCATACCCCTATAGAGTATGATAATTTCTATAAAAAGAAAAGGCATTGGAGCTTATGGCATTCCCATACAGCTCCAAGCCTTATTACTGTGCTTCAAATTAAACTACATCATACCCTTGCTCTTCAATAGCTTCTTTAATAGTTCCAAGGCTCACCTTGTTCTCATCATACTCAACGGAAACTTTTTTAGCAGCAAGATCAACTTTAGCAGTAGCTCCAAGATTACCTACAGCCTTCTCTACAGAGTTGACACAGTGACCACAAGACATTCCTTCAACGTTTAATGTAGCGTTCGACATTATAATTACCTCCAGTAAATGTTATGAAGCCATGCTCAAGGAGCATTAGCTTATTATTTCATTAATTTGTTAACCGTAATTAGCAGCTCATCGATAACCTCATGTTCACCGGCTTCGATTCGTTCAATAATACAACTCTTCATATGCCCTTCCAGCAGCATCTTACCAACACCGTTTAGTGCCGCTTGAACCGCTGCGAGCTGATTGAGCACATCGTCACAATAAGTATCCCGCTCTATCATACCCTTTATCCCGCGGATCTGGCCTTCAATCCGGTTAAGGCGAGTATTCAAACCATTTTTGAAATCTGTCGAATGATGACTCATTCGTTCTCCAGATGCTGAAGAATGACAGTCAGCTTCGCAGGATTTCTCAGTTTGTTCTTGCTTACTAGTAGACATAAGAATCAGCCTCCTTGCCAATAATATAATATACCCCCGTAGGGTATGTCAAGAGGCGTTCTTTATTTCCTATCCCCCAAATCCCATTTTTTCAAGCATAAACGCCTTCGGTGTCCTTATAAGGACGGTAAGCGTTTAAGCGAGAAATATAAGACATATAGTATTGTGTGAAACTTATACTTCTTATATTTGAAAAAAACTATTGCTACCCTATTCAAATTTGAATATAATAAATTTTGCTTCTAACCTATGAACATTTTTTGAACGGATTTATCACTATTAGAAAAAGGAGCCTGCGAAGCATGCATACTAAAGAAAGTAATCTTAAACTCGTAGTTATCGGCCTGCTGCTCGGTATTCTGATGTCCGCGATGGACAATACCATTGTAGCTTCAGCTATGGGAACCATTGTTTCCGACCTTGGCGGTCTGGACAAAATCGTATGGGTCACTTCGGCCTATATGGTCATGGTAATGGCTGGGACCCCTATCTTCGGCAAGCTCTCGGATATGTATGGACGTAAACGTTTCTTCATGTTCGGACTGATTGTATTCCTGATTGGCTCAGCACTGTGCGGTACTGCAACCAGTATTACACAACTAAGTATTTACCGGGCAATTCAAGGAATCGGCGGCGGTGCACTAATGCCTATCGCCTTCACCATCGTTTTCGACATTTACCCTCCTGAAAAAAGAGGAAAGCTGACCGGCCTTTTCGGTGCGGTCTTCGGAATTTCCAGTGTACTCGGACCATTATTGGGTGCATATATTACCGACTATGTAGGCTGGCAATGGGTATTCTACATTAACCTGCCGCTCGGAATTATTGCACTTTTTCTGATCGCAACTTCTTACAAAGAATCGATCTCTCACGCTAAACAGCGCATCGACTGGGGCGGAGCCTTCACTCTCGTCGGCGCCATTATCTGCCTAATGTTTGCGCTAGAACTGGGAGGCAATCAATACGCTTGGGATTCCAGTGTCATTCTCGGCTTATTCGCCGGCTTCGCTGTACTCTTGCTGGCATTCATCCTCATTGAGAGAGTGGCGGCTGAACCTGTTATCTCGTTCGCGATGTTCAGTAAACGGTTGTTTGCAACAAGTAGTGTGACAGCCTTGTTCTATGGCTCTGCCTTTATCGTAGCCACCATCTACATTCCTATCTTTGTACAGGGCGTATTTGGCGGCTCCGCTACGAACTCTGGACTGATCCTCATGCCGATGATGATCGGTACGGTCGTGGGCAGTCAGACCGGTGGGCTACTTACAACCAAAACCAGTTTCCGCAACATTATGATCCTATCCGCAGTCTGTTTTGTAGCAGGTGTCTACAGTCTAAGCACTTTATCACCAGATACCTCCCGTCTCATGCTTAATGTATTCATGGCCTTAACTGGATTCGGCGTGGGCTTCTCCTTCTCCGTGCTAAGCATGGCAGCTATCCATAATTTCGATATGCGCCAACGCGGTTCGGCAACTTCAACAAGTACCTTTATGCGCTCGCTTGGGATGACGCTGGGGATTACGATCTTCGGTATTATTCAGCGTAACAACTTCACTAGCAGCATTAGCGAAGCTTTTGGCGGAAGTGAGCAGTCAGCAGCCTTCGGCGATCCACGGGCAGCCCTGACACCTGAAGCAAGAGCCAAGATTCCACCTGAAATTTTAGAGAAAATATCTAGTGCACTGTCCTCTTCAATCGCACATACCTTTATGTGGGCCATGATTCCTGCCGTCCTTGGTTTAGTCTTTGTGCTGCTTATGCCAAAAGACCGCCTCACCATTCCGAGTAAAACTGCTCAGGCGTCCGAGGGTAAAAGGTAACGATTATGTCGATGAAATTGGCTATTCTCGGACTATTGCTTGAACGAAACATGCATCCCTATGAAATTACACTAGTCATGAAAGAGCGCTCCATGGACCGGATTACAAAGCTCCAGCTTGGGTCTCTCTACTATGCTGTCGATAAACTTGCACAAGATGGTTATATCGAAGCTTTAGAAGTGATTAGCAGCAGTGATCGCCCTGACAAAACCATTTACGGTATTACTGAGCAAGGTAAAAATTTATTCGAGCAGTTAATTCTACAGCAAATTAAAAAGAACGAGCCCTTCTATCATCCGATGTATATGGCTCTAGCCATGTCCCGTCATGTTGATCAAAACAAGGTGGAGAAGCTGCTCGAAGAACGTATTCGGGAAACCGAACATCAGGTGAATCTGGCTTATCAGGTATATGAAGAACATATTCCTATTGTTCCTCGTTCCGCCCTTCATCTCATGTACGGCACCTATGAACACACCCTTATTGAACTAAAATGGCTACAACGTCTCTATGATGATGTTGTAGCACGCAAGTTGAATGACATTGGAACACCACTTAATACAGAGTAGAGTCCTTAGGACCTCTACTCTTTTTTTTCGCTTTTGCAGAGACAATAAATACCACACTAGAATCTAAGCGTGTACAATATGTACGTGTACGCAATCATATTTTCCTAGGAGGAATCACAATGTTGAGAACGCTGCCTTTAAACAAGCGCGGTATACCAGCCAGCCGTATTGCTCTAGGTTGTATGGGATTTGGTGGAGGCTGGGATCATGAACCGATTACCGCCGAGAATGTTAAGCAAGGACATGCAGCCTTCGACGCAGCACTATCTATTGGTATCAATATGTTTGATCACGCAGATATTTATACCCGTGGTAAAGCCGAGAAGGTATTCGGTCAAATCTTTAAAGAACGCCCAGGACTCCGCGAAGAAATCATTATTCAATCGAAGTGCGGTATTAAGCTAATGGAGCCTGGAGACAGCTCTAATGTCTTTGACTTCTCAAGCCAGCATATTCTAAGCAGTGTAGATGGAATATTGTCGCGACTAGGAACGGAATATATTGATATTCTGCTGCTCCATCGGCCTGACCCCCTAATGGATCCAGAGGAAGTAGCTTCTGCTTTGCATCAATTAAAGGCAACAGGTAAAGTTCGTCATTTCGGCGTTTCCAATATGAGCGCAGCGCAGATCAAAATGCTGCAAGCCTATTGCGAGGAACCTTTTATCGTAAACCAGCTACACATGAGCCTAGCCAAGCTCAGCTGGGTCGATGCTGGAATCAGTGTAAACCGTGAACCTTGGAAGGATATTACCTTTCCCGAAGGAACCCTTGAACATTGTCGAATGGAGAACATTCAGCTTCAAGCTTGGGGCCCACTCGCACAAGGCTTATTTAGTGGACGTTCATTAGAGGATCAACCAGAGAATATGGTCCAAACAGCTGCCATGGTTAAACAACTTGCAGATGAAAAAGGAACAACACCCGAAGCCATAGTGCTATCCTGGCTAATGACACATCCGGCAGCTATTCAGCCTGTGATTGGGACTGTGAATCCGCAGCGCATCGCTGCCTGCGCCGATGCAGACAAGCTGGAGCTTACTCGAAAAGAATGGTATGACCTATATGTTAGTTCACGTGGTACTCGTCTTCCCTAACTGAGCCCACAATTAAACTCGCAAGAATTCTAATAGCCTAATCGTGCCTCTCGCATGATTAGGCTATTTTTAATACATTCCCCTCCTATGCATCGTTCTCTATTGCGAATAAAAATAGATATCAAGCGATAAACCGAGATAAATAGAGATAAATTAACATTTTTGTTCTTTATAGAGCACAAACGAGACTTATTGACAGTTTTCTTTTCAATTTATTCCATGTATTATTCATTACAGAAGTTGTTCTCAATAAAGAACAACAATAACGAACCAAAGAAACTCAAGACATTGAGGGGAGGTATTCCTCTGAGACCCAGATCAGCAAAAAGAAGACCTAAACGAAAGAAACAAATCGGATTACGTGTTCTGCAATCAGGAATGGCTGTCTCCGTCTTGTTTCTGACTACCTCGCAGCAAGTGGGTAGTACCTATGGTGGTTTTGGAGCTACTACGCAAACCACTAGCACAATTAGCTTTTGCGAAGTATTTCCAAACTCGATCAAGGGGCTTCTAACAGAACTCAAAGATCATATCGAAAGAGCTACTGCTTTAAAAGGATCGCTGCAAAGCTATACCCCTTCAGGCAGTCTCTCAGACGTTTCGGGAATAGAAGGCATGACGCTGGATGAGCTTGATGTCGCAGCGCAAGAGATTTCCACACAAATCTCCGCGCTTCAATCTCAAATCGATGGCGTGAATGAGCAACTGGCCACCAACAGCCAAATTTGGAACGAAATCAATGGTGAGCTGAACGCAGCAGCAGCCGTCCTATTCCAGATTGGAGGATATATGACCTCTCTAGATTCAAACTGTCTAGAAATCAAGGATGAACAATTCTTCAGAGAGCTGCAAAGCAGCCTGAATCAAAGCGGTGTAATCTCTGAATCCCTGAATGCTTCCTTAAAGGGAGTCATCCAATATCTAAACTCCATACACGACATCGGGCTTCCATTTGCTTCGGTAGTGACCAGTGATGTATATGGACAACCCGAGTTACGCAACGAGGCGTTTCAGCAGCCGTTACCTTTCCTGATTCCTTTTAGTCAGCCGGCCGGCAATATCTCTAGCGAACTTACCTCCACTTATGAAAATCTCAATACTGAAATGAATGGTCTTAAAGAATCGGCTACTTCAGGAATCAGCAATCTTCAGAGTCAGCTCCAATTGATCAGTCAAACCCGTGAACAACAATTGGAAGCACTTGAGAAAGCCCGACTAGAGGCGCTGGAACAAACGAAGAAAGAAGAAGAACGCTTGGCACTGGAGAAAAAAGAAAAGCAAGAAGCTGAGGACAAAGCGAAAGCTGAAGCTGAGGAGAAAGCAAAAACGGAAGTGACTCCACCGAAAGGTGAAGCTACTCCAGAGAACATAAATAATGAACAGCCTGAAGCCCCAGCCACTAACCCGGTCGTTCCGGAAATTGGTGAAGAGCTAACGATTCCAAAAGATGTACCACAGCAAGCGGTTCCTCAGGAGGCGCCAAAAGCGGAAGATACAACCACTTCCCCACCGGTAGCAACACCAGCCCCTTCGGACCCTCAACAAGTTAAAGGTGGCGAATAATATGCGGATTAAAAAAATGGTCAACAATACATTATCGAGCATCATGCTTGTGATATTCATTCTGCTGGTGGTAGCCGTAGTTTTATCAAAGGCCTCCGGCGGTGAACCTGCCTTCTTCGGATACCAGATCAAATCGGTACTCTCAGGTTCGATGGAACCAGGGATTCAAACCGGATCGATTGTCGCTTTAAAACCCGGAGGAGATATGAATCGCTTCAAAAAAGGCGATGTGATCACCTTTAGAAATGAAGAAAACCTGCTCATTACTCACCGTGTTGTAGAAGCAACAATGAATAACGCTACCGGTGAAGCCATGTATCGCACGAAAGGTGATAACAATGATGCACCTGATATGAACCCTACCAGTTCCACGAATGTTGTAGCTGAGTATACCGGGGTCACCGTACCTTATGTAGGTTACGCTATGAATTTCGCAGTTTCCAAAGCTGGAAGTGTTGTGCTCATGATCGTACCAGGCTTGATGCTCCTGCTCTATGCCCTGTATTCATCATGGAAGGCTGTAGCTGCACTCGAAAAGAAAAATGCTGCTATACTTCCCACCTCTCCACCTCCAACTGAAATACAGTAATCCGTTGATTGTCCGCTTCCGCTTACGAACCGGAAGTTACAATATATAACTTTTATAAAAAAACCACAAAAACCGAGGAGGAATTTTAATTATGGGTATCAAAAAAACATTGGGTCTTGGCGTAGCATCTGCAGCACTGGGTTTATCATTGATTGGTGGAGGAACTTTCGCTTACTTTAGCGACACTGCACAAAGCACCGCTACATTCGCAGCAGGTACACTGGATTTGAACTCTGATCCTTCTGTTATCGTTGATTTGAAGGATCTGAAGCCAGGCGATACGATCAAAAGAGACTTCAAACTAAAAAATGACGGTACACTTGATATCGGTTCGATCCTCCTCAAAACAGCTACCTCTATTAATGATGTAGGTGGTAACAACGGCGCTAACGATTTGGCAAAATCCATCAAAGTTAAATTCCTGGTGAATAAAGATAAAAGCGGCATCTTACCTGGTAGTGAAGAGAAAGTAGTTTGGGAAACTACCCTAGCCGATTTGAAGACTCAGACACCGGATCTCGTAAAAAATACTGGACTTGATGCAATCTGGGGTACTAGCGAAGCATCTGGAATTAAGGCCGGCACAAATGATAGCTTCACCGTTCAATTCGAATTTGTTGATAACGGCCAAGAGCAAAACTACTTCCAAAAAGATTCATTAACTCTGACTTGGGATTTCGTAGGTAAGCAAACTGCTGGATCCGCTAAATAATCTAATAAGTCTTCCATTCGAAGAGCAGCAGATTCTTATTCCGGAAGCGGATAAGTAGATGCTGCTCTTCTCTTTACAATAAACTTTGTCGAATTTATCGATATTTGCTATACTAATAACAAAAATTACGGAGGGGCGTCAGCATAGTGGCACAAAATATGGGCCAACGTATCCAGCATCTCCGCCTAGAAAAGGGGTTATCCCTATCTGAGCTTGCGGACAGAGCGGATGTTGCTAAATCGTATCTTAGCAATGTGGAGAGAAACATCCAATCCAATCCTTCAATCCAGTTTATCGAAAAGATCGCCGATGCGCTTCAGGTATCCATCCACGCTTTGCTCTATGGAGAACCTAATGATGCTGAGGAGTCACCTTTAGATTCGGAATGGTTCCGATTGGTGCAGGAAGCTATGGCCTCAGGCATAAGCAAACGCGAATTCAAGGAGTTTCTGGACTACCAGAAATGGCGCCTTGATCATAAGGATTAATATTCCACCTGACCTGATAAGATCCTCTTCTACTCATACTATTAAACATAAGCGCCTTCGCCTCCTAACATGGACTGCGAAGGCGTTTGAATTCTAGCAGAATATAAGGACCAAGTCTGAAACTTATAGATTCTTATATAAAGAAAAAGAGCACAGCGAGTTATCGCTGTGCTCTTTTGATATCTAATGCTCTGAATGTATTACTGCACGGCTTGCACAGTCTTCTCATGAAAGAAGCGACGAATTTCATCTGCCTTTATGCCAGCCTTCTTAGCTGCTAATAATAAATGGACCCACTCTACGTCTAGATCAATGACCTGCTGTTCTCTGTTGCTTCCCTGGTTGGACTTGTCCAAAAAATCTCCTCCTAAGATTTTAGTCCCCAGGCAATCCGGCTGTCATAGTATTTCTACCTTAGACCCGCGACTTTGTGCCCCTGCCTTTCGGCAGGTTTACCTTTTACTGGACCCTTTACACGAAAGGATCTACTTTGAATATATGAAAATCGCTAACTGCAATAACATTATACTATACTAAAGTGGAAAAGTGTGTCGATTTCTGATTAGTTTTTCCATTAAAAAACAAAAAATAGAAGCTCTTTTGTGCGATATCTTGTCCTTTTAACACGATACTCGTCCTATTCATAAAATTAATTAAGCCGATAGAATGATACTTCCTTCCCTATTAGTTAAAAATAAGGATATTAGAATCATTTTAGTGGGCCTTAGGAATGGGTAATGAGAAGAAACAGCGTTCTTTTCATTAGAACAAGCTAACCCATACCATTTTGCGAACGTATTGGACGAAAGAATGAATTGATTACACGTGTGGAAAGTAGCACAATAAGATGAGAAATGAAACCGCAATCATCACAGCTCCAGTAAGCGTTGACACAAAATGTCACGTATGGAGTTCATCCGTTAAGGAGGATGTATTCATGGCAGCCAAAGAGCCCTATAACGAATCCATTTGGAGTAAGTATTACGGACCCAATTTAGGCTACATTCAAGAAAGATATGAACAGTTTGTGAAAGATCCTTCCACCGTAGAGAATAATTATCGCGAGCTTTTTACAAATTCGGGTCCCCCACCCCTAACACCGGATAGCGAACCGGCTCCACAGCCTCGCATTTCGGGAGACACCGAATGGCTTAGAAAGGCAGTAAGAGCTTCCAAGCTAATCGCTAATATTCGTATATATGGCCATATGGCCGCTGATATTGATCCGCTTGAGCGCGATCACAATCCCATGGCTAAATATCTTGAACTCGAAACCTATGAGCTGACTCGTGAGGATCTGCTCGCACTACCTGCCACGCTCATTTGGGAGAATGCGCCGAATGATGTGCATACCGGATGGGATGCAGTTCAGCGTATGCGTCAGGCTTACACCAAGACAATCGCCTATGAATTCGGGCATGTGCATGAAGAACAAGAACTGAAATGGTTGAACAGACAGGCAGAATCCACAAGCTCACCAGCGCCTTTAAATAATGCAGAACGTAAAGAGCTGCTAAACCGCCTGATCCAAGTAGAGCAATTCGAAACCTTCCTTCACAAAACCTTTGTGGGTCAGAAGCGTTTCAGTTTGGAAGGCAATGACGCTCTCGTACCGATGCTGGATGAAATCGTACGCGCTGCTGCGCATGACGGCGCAGAGCATATTCTGATGGGCATGGCGCATCGTGGTCGCCTCAACGTTCTTGCACATATTTTGGGCAAACCTTATGACATTATATTTTCAGAGTTTCATCATTCTCCGAACAAGGAGCTTTTCCCTTCCGAAGGCTCTACAGGCATTAACTATGGCTGGACGGGTGATGTGAAATACCATCTGGGTGCAGACCGCGCTGTCCGTGAAGGAGAAACGGTACGCACAAGAATAACACTAGCGAATAACCCAAGTCACTTGGAATTCGTCAATCCTGTCGTGGAAGGCTTCACTCGTGCTGCTCAAGAAGATCGGAGCACAGCCGGATTGCCGAAGATTGATACCAGTAAAGCTATGGCGGTACTGATGCATGGCGATGCTGCTTTTCCAGGTGAAGGGATTGTTGCAGAAACACTTAATATTGGCAAACTTCAAGGTTATCAGAATGGCGGGACGATCCATATCATTGTTAATAACCGGATCGGCTTTACGACAGAAAGCGAAGACTCCCGTTCAACGCATTATGCAAGTGACATCGCCAAAGGATATGAAATTCCAATTATCCATGTCAATGCTGATGATCCTGAGGCCTGTATATCAGCCGTTCGTTTAGCTAGTGCATATCGCAATCAATTCAAAAAGGATTTCGTTATTGATCTCATCGGCTATCGTCGTCATGGACATAACGAAATGGATGATCCTGAAACTACACAACCTATCGTGTACGGTAAGGTACGCAATCATCCAACCGTTTACAAGGTGTATGCGGAGCGGCTACAGCGTGAAAAAATTCTTACAGCTGAAGATGTACAAAAGATGCACGTTGAAACAGAAGGCGTATTGCAACGTGCGTACGATAGTATGAAGGAAGGCAATCACAAGAAAAAAGAACCAAAAGCCTTCATTCCTCTTCATACAGATCGCTCAGCGGCAGGCACTACAGCCGTACCGATCTCCAGTCTGCAAGAGATTAATCGTGAGCTACTGAGCGTACCTGATGGATTCCAAGTCTATCCGAAACTGGAGCGAATTCTGCAGCGTCGCAAGGACGCGCTGAATGAAGGTGAAAAGGTCGACTGGGCACTCGCTGAGTCCCTCGCCTTCGCAACCATCCTGAAGGATGGAACGCCAATTCGACTTAGCGGTCAGGATGCACAGCGCGGCACCTTCGCACACCGCCATCTGGTGCTGCACGACAGCAAGACAGGAGAATTATTCTCTCCGCTTCATCAGCTAAGTAATTCTCGCGCTTCCTTTGGCGTATATAACAGTCCGCTATCTGAAGCTTCTGTGCTAGGCTTTGAGTATGGTTATAATGTGTTCGCACCAGAAACCTTCGTCATCTGGGAAGCACAATATGGCGACTTCGCCAATGCAGGTCAGGTTATATTTGATCAGTTCATTGCCGCTGGACGTGCGAAATGGACGCAGCGCAGCAATCTCGTCGTCATGTTACCGCATGGCTACGAGGGACAGGGACCCGAGCATTCCAGTGGTAGATTGGAACGCTTCCTACAGTTATCCGCGGAAGAGAACTGGACCGTTGCTAACTTGACCACTGCTTCTCAATATTTCCATGTCTTGCGACGCCAAGCTGCTTTATGTGGACAGGAAGACGCTAAACCACTGGTGATTATGACGCCGAAGAGTCTCATTCGTAATCCGCGCAGCACATCTGCCGGAACTGAGCTCGCTTCCGGACAATTCCAGCCTGTGCTAGCAGAGCCCCTGCTAGGCCAGAAGCCTGGTGAGGTCAAACGTCTAGTAGTCTGCAGCGGTAAAGTAGCTATCGACATCCAAACAGAGCTAGAAGCTGCTTCAGACAAAGATTGGTCATGGCTACATGTACTGCGCCTTGAGCAACTCTATCCGTTCCCAGAACATGAACTGAGTGCTCACTTAAGCTCCTTCACATCCCTTCAGGAAATTGTCTGGGTGCAAGAAGAGCCGAAGAATATGGGCGGGTGGAGTTATACCGAACCTCGGTTACGGGCCATCGCACCGCAAAACACTAGCGTGAGATATATCGGACGTCCTGAACGTTCCAGTCCTGCGAGTGGTTATGCAGATGTTCATAGCTTTGAACAGCGTAGAATTGTTTCAGAGGCCCTAAAAGCAAATTCACAAGTACAAACAGCTGTACCGTCCTCTTAAGAGGACGGTATCACAATAGCGTAAACCATTATGTTTGGGGAGGTAACGGCCTGTGTCAGAAATCTTAGTACCCGATCTGGGAGAATCTATATCCGAAGGAACCATCTACAAATGGCTGGTTAAAGAAGGCGACACGGTAGGTCAAGGTGATGTGCTTGCTGAGTTAGAGACGGATAAAGTGAATTTGGAAATTAGTGCGGAGGTGGAGGGTGTCATCTCCTCCATCCTACGTCAAGCGGGCGAGAACGTAGCCGTTGGCGAAGCCATCGGCATCATTGGAGCCGCTAGCGGCAGTACACCGCAGGCCGCTGAGAGCAAAGCGCCTGAAGCGGCACCGGCAAGCGGCAGCGCAGCAGCCGCACCTGTAGCAGCGCCCGAAGTCGCTGCAGCGGGTGGCGAAAGCCCCGCTGCACTGGCATCGCCGGGCGCACGCAAGCTGGCACGGGAGCGCGGCATCGACCTCGGCGATGTTAGCGCCCGTGATCCTATCGGCCGGATTGGTCAGGCCGATGTGTCGGGTCATGGTGCAGCAGCGCCACAGGCCGCTGCACCGGTAGCTCCGGCGGCACAAGCCAAGCCGGAGCCAGCGAAGCCGGCTGCGAGCAAAGCCGCGCCGGAGGATGGCAAGAACGTGGAGCGCAAGCGCATGTCGCGCAGACGGCTCACGATTGCCAGCCGCTTGGTAGAAGCGCAGCAGACCGCAGCCATGCTGACCACCTTCAACGAGGTGGACATGACAGCGATCCTCGACATCCGCAAGCGCCGCAAGGATGCTTTTAAAGAGAAGCATGAAGTAGGACTAGGCTTCATGTCCTTCTTCACCAAAGCCGTGATCGGTGCGCTGAAGACCTACCCTCTGCTGAATGCAGAGATTGACGGTGAAGATCTTGTCGTTAAGAAATTTTACGATATCGGTATTGCCGTTGCGGCTAAGGAAGGTCTGGTGGTTCCAGTTGTCCGTGACGCAGATCGCCTCAGCTTCCCGGAAATCGAACGTCAAATTGGCGAACTCGCTTCCAAGGCACGCGCTAATACACTTAGTCTCTCCGAGCTTCAAGGCGGTACGTTCACTATCACCAACGGCGGTGTATTCGGTTCACTATTATCCACCCCGATTCTGAATACCCCTCAAGTAGGTATTCTAGGGATGCATAAGATTCAATTGCGTCCAATTGCGCTGGACGAAGAAAGAACCGTTAACCGCCCAATGATGTATATCGCCCTTTCCTACGATCACCGGATCGTTGACGGCTCTGAAGCGGTTAGCTTCCTTGTCAAAGTGAAGGAATTACTGGAAGATCCAGAAGCACTGCTGCTGGAAGGCTAACCCTGATCGATCTTTCGACTTAAGAATATAAAGAAGGTATCCCTAAAGCTTCGCATTAGGGATACCTTCTTTTGCATCTGAATTAACTTTTGAGATGAAGTATTTCATAATTACAAGGTGAATCATGAATCCTTAGGTTAGAAAGTCCGGCGTTGTCGGGAATGCTTCCTACCTTGCATATGATCTAACTGTATTTTATACACTTATTTATTTCTGATCTCCCATATCCTCTTCCTTAATTGCATTCTCTACAACTAAAATCCGTAAAAACGTTTATTTCCACTAATCTAACCAGTAATAGCTGTATTAAATACAACTACAGGGCTTATATAAAGGTATTAGTTAACTTTAATTGTATATAGTACAACTAACTTAGCGCATGTAACTACAAAACTACAAGAATCTACTTCAACAGCTCCCTAGCCAACTGCAGAAATTGCTCCTTACTCAAAATCTTATCTCCGTAGCTGCTGAGTGTATAATACGCATCCTGCTTCTCGTTATACCAATTCAGATAATCGTAGCTTACCTCTTCCTTCACTACTTTGTTATAGATCACTTCTGTGCCAGCCACTATAATCTTATCCGCTTGATTCTCAGGTTCTTGCTCCACGAACACTTTCCCGCCATGCATGATCGTGGTAGAGATACCTATAAAAGCATTATTCTTCGAATAAATTGCACTGATCCAGCCTGGTTCCGACCAAGGTATAGCCTTCATAAATAAATTACTACTTCCCTTATCTTTGTTTGCTTGGGCAGTAAGATCTTGTAACGTCTCCTGATATAGAGAACTGTTCTTCTCCGCATCCGTAGTCGGATGATTAGGGTTTATAACCCCATATTCAAAAGCATACCCTGCTGCCAATGCAGGAAGCATCGGCGCCCCTGTCCGCTTGATTTCCTTCAAAAAATCAGAATATTCGCCTATCCGCTGCTCTTTATACTTAAAAGACAATTCTGTTGCCAAGCCTGCTGCGCCTGCATTATTGTTCACAAGATAGGCGATCAATTCTCCCGGTTTAGCGAAAGCATCTACTTTCTGTGCATACTTATCATAGGAAGCTACTCCTGCAGATTCATTCGGCGCAACATGCTGAACCTTTACTACGCCTTCACTATTGCGGATCTGTATATATTCCGATGCAGCATACGCTGTCACTGAGATCATCAGGAACAAAGCTAACATACTGGCAACTGCCGTTGTTTTATTCATCGTCTTCAGCGAGAGCGAGAATGATCGCTTTCGATCTGATATGCCACGGATATGTCCCATAACCTTCTCTTCTACATCGATCTCACCCAGAAGTTCATTCCCGGCTGAGGCATAAATTATATTTTGGTATTCATCGCTGATTGTGGTTCGTTCCATCTGATCTCCTCCTCCAATTTCATAGCTTCCTGCACCTTCCGCTTGATCCGGTTCATTCTCTTCGTCAGTGCATTGGGACTGACCCCAAGAATTTCGCTTATCTCCGCATAAGTTTTTTCCTCGAACACCCGCAGAATAAGCATATTCCTCTCTTCCAGCGACAACTGTGCTAAAGCGGCTGACAATGAGGGATTAAACAACCGATCATCCAGCTCTTGTTCAGGACTTGCAGACATAAAATCAGGCTTGAAGATACTCATGACTCGCTTTTGCAAACGCCGTCTGCGCAGCAGGTTTAAGCAATGATGATACGCGATTCGATAGAGCCATGCCGAGAAATGCATCTGCGGCTTGTATTGATGGATAGATTGATAGCCTTTTACCAAAACATCCTGAACTGCGTCCTCCGCATCCTGCTTGTTTTCTAACAAACGATAGCAATAGCGGTAGATTGGCGTTTGGAAAGCTCTAACGATAAAAGCATACCGTTCGATATTGCCCTTTTGAATACTAATGATTAACTCTTCCAGCTCCTTTGGGTCTAGCGAATCCTGTGGCGTTGTAAGCACCTCCTTAACCTTTATATCTTCTATAACACTTGTGCAGCGAAAAAAGTGCCTATGTAAACCGAACTATTCTCCCAAATTCACTCCAATTATACACATGTAGAGGCTAATAAGAGCTATACAGTCAGTAACCCTAGCAGAATGAGCCAAAAATCAATAGTAGCTGCAATACGGACCGTGTTTCTGTAATATTCTCCAATGAGTAATTCATTCTGAATTCAGATCACCTTAGTTTTTTTGTTTCACATGCTCCACGGACTACTGCCCACCAATAGAAAAAAGACGTACAACTGTTGTCAGTTTGTACGTCTTTGTTTAATTTATTGTCTTTTTACCTTTAAGCCGTCCGTTCTGTAGCTTTGAGCCGAAGCGCTTTCTTCTCTTTCGCTTTCTCCACCGGCGGTTTTAGCGAAATTGCGATGATACAGGCCAGCAGACACAGGAGACCAAAGATCACGAAAGTAGGTTTAAACCCGCCCAGGAAGACGGCGATGAACGAACCTGAAAGGGCTCCAATACCGAAACCTTGATATACGATTCCATAGTTCTTACTATGATTCTTAAGACCAAAGAAGTCACTGACAATCGCCGGGAACACTGTAATGTTACCCCCGAAGCAGAATGCAATGGCAGCTACACAAGTGAAGAACAGTCCGAAATTCAGCGTCGCATAGCTAAGGGTCAACATAGCGGCTGCCGTTACTGCAAGCGAAGCGCCTACCAGCTTCAAACGGCTCATTTTGTCAGACAAGGCACCCAAGATCAAACGTCCTGCTGTATTAAAAATTGCGATCATCGCTACCGCATTAGCTGCCGTCTGTACATCAAGTCCAGCTAGCTGCACACCGATGTCTTTTACAATACCGATCAAATACAGACCACACATACAAGCGGTAAAGAAAATAATGAACAACAGATAAGCTTCTTTCGTACGTAGCATTTCTTTTACCGTGTAGTCTTTTGGTTTAGCGATAGTCGAAGTTGCTGTTGCACCCAGTGATGCCGCTTGTACTGGAGCTTCTCTGACGAGCAAGGAACCGATTACAATCATCACCATAACAATCATGCCCCAATACATAAACGTATTAGACACACCCACCGAGTCGATCAAACTACCATTGATATATTTAAAAATCAAACTCCCCGTTCCGTAAGCACCCACGGACACACCGGAGATTAAGCCTTTATTATTCGGAAACCATTTAATTAAGTTAGATAATGAAGTGATATAAGCTGTTCCGTCTGCAAAACCAACGATTACACCAGCCAATATATAGAACATTAGAAGCGAATTCGCCTGAGAGCTAAGAATCAATCCTAGACCAAGCACAATCCCTGCGGCGGCAGTTAACCGGCGAAGACCAAAACGATCCTGCAATTTCCCTGCGAACAAAGTCGCAAAAGCGAGTGCAAAGCTCGTGATCGAAAACGTAATCGAAACAGAATTAAGCTCCCATCCGAATTTTGTTACCAGATGTGCATTGAACAAGCTCCATGTATAAATGGTACCTAGACCCATCTGCATAATTACTGTTCCTAATACGATAAGCCACCGTTTGGCGTTTTTGTTGTCCATCGTCGAAGTCATGGTCTATTCCTTCTTTCCCTCTCGTGATCTGCTACAAGAGCTTCTTTTGCCTCTTTATTGTAGCTAAACCAGCGGATGTTGAGAGAAATCTGGCATGAGATGACGAAAATGAAGAATGAACTGCATTTATAGGCGCATGATCTGCCTGAATTCCTTTACCTTGCTTCGACTTACCGGCACCTCAAACTCCAAATCATGCAGGCGCAGCAAGTATGTATTGTTGAACCAAGGGATGATTTCCTTGATTTTGGACAGGTTAACGATATAGGAACGATGGCAGCGGAAAAAACGATCCTCCGGCAGTCGATTATAAAAATCGCTGATGCTGAGCGCCATACTATATTCCTCACCTTTAGTTATTACGCTCGTACTTTTCTCTTGTGCGGAGGCGTAATAAATATCATCAGCATTCACTACGATAATCTTCTCATTTTTCCACAGATTCACCTTATCACTTACTGGATTACGTTCCTCTTCCCCCTGTCTTCCGCGAGCAGCGAACGCCCCCTCTAGCTTGTGCAGCATAGCCTTAATGCGAACCTCGCTGTAAGGTTTAAGAATATAGTCAAACGCTTCAATCTCAAACGCCTCAGCGGCATGCTCCTTATACGCAGTAATAAACACTATATAAGGTTTTACCGAGAATCTGCTAATATTCTGAGCCAGCAGTACTCCGTCAATCGAGGGAATGTTAATGTCCAGAAAAATCACATCTACCGTCTCAACCTGTAAAAATTTTAGTGCATCCAGCCCATCTTCAAATTGTGCAGCAATATCGATTCCGCTGTGAGTCTCTATTAAATAAGCCAGTTCCTGTCTCGCTAGCTCTTCATCCTCCACGATAATTGCTCTCATAGGCCCTCCTTTTTGACATCAAAATAAATGTTCGTCCCTTTATCGAGCCTCTGAATTGTAAGACCAGTTCCATAGATGAGCTTGACCCGTTGATGTACATTAAACAGTCCGATCTTATTCTCCGGCATATCGCCAGCATAGACCTTCTCTATGGTTTCTTTGCTGATGCCCGCTCCGGTATCCCGAATGCCAACTCGAACATTATCGCCTTGATCTTTTACAGAAATCGTTACGGTTCCCGTCCCTCGTACCTTCAGTATGCCATGTATGATCGCATTCTCTACAAGCGGCTGAATGATTAGACTCGGAATCCGAACCTGAACCTCATCAATATCATAGAGGACATTAAGGCGACTTCCGAAGCGCGCTTTTTCAATCTCTACGTACTGTTGAACCTGTTGCAGCTCGCGCTTAATATCAATGAATTCATCCGTCAGCTCCAGATTGTATCTCATATAACCGGACAGATTCACGATCAGCTCGCGCGCCTTATCCGGGTTAATCCGAATCGAGGACGCAATCGCGTTCAGTGCATTGAACAGAAAGTGTGGGTTAATACTTGTCTGCAAAGCCTTTAGCTCTGCTTTGTTCGCCATTTCTTTAATGCCCTCAACCCGCGATACTTCCATTAGCGTAGAGATCATTTGCGACAAACCTACAGCCATAGCTTGTAGAGAATAAGTGATCTTGTGGGCTCTGGTGTAATAGATTTTGAGCGCTCCCGTCACTTCACCTTTTTCCTTCAATGGAATAATAATCAGCGATTTAATCTCCGGATTCACATAATCACTATCGTCGTTACGGATCGTAATTTCACCACTGGACAACGTCACCTTAGTTTCTTCACTTATAATTTCATTGGTCGTAGTATAGTCCTCTTCTCCAACACCAACGTAAGCGAGAATGAGTCTTGTATCCGAAATAGCTACAGCGTCTGCACCGATATCTTCTTTGATAATTTGGCAGATGGTACGAAGCGACTCGGGATTAATATTGCGAAAATAAGGCAAGGTCTTATTGGCAATATCCAGTGCCAGCTTGGACTGCTTCGCCGCAATCCGTTCCTTTTCACCTTCCACACTCTGCACTAGCATGACAATCAGACCGACACTAATCTGGCTCATAATCATCGGAAAAGCAATTTTGGACACGATATCCACACCCAGCGACGACGGTTCGGCCATCACTAGAATGAGCAGCATCGTCAGGGCTTCACAGGCCATCCCGGCCAAAATACCGGCCATCCAGCGACGTTCACCAGAAGTGCGGCGGTATATTACCCCTGACACAATCCCTGCGGTAATACTCGTAATCAGACAAGGAAGAGAGGTTACCCCTCCGATATCAATTAAAAAACGGTGAACCCCTGAGATGATGCCTGTTATGAGTCCTACCCATGGCCCGAACAAAATCCCACCAGACACGATGGCGATAATTCGCACATTCACAAGCGAGCCTTCCACATTAATGCCACTATAGGTACCGAAGATGGCGAATAAACTGAAGATCGTCGTCGCTATGGCAAGCTCCTGCGGGGCGTAGGTTCCTTTTTGAAAAATCTCTTTAAACCGCGGCAGACGAGTCAGCACGAACAGACACATCAGCAGTAGTGCAGCTCTTTCGAATAATTGCAGTAAAATCGTAAACGTATATTGCACGGTCTCCGCCTCCAAAGGACTAGATGTCGACTTATTATAAAGATAGTTCATGCCTCTGTCCATTCAGCCTATCCTTTAATACCTCTATTGAAACTCTTGTTGTATGATATGAACAGAATAAAAACATACATATACGGAGGTGGGCGGTTTGCAAAAATTAGAACACGAGGCAGATATCATACAGCTTGTACAAAATGATCCCTGGATGATGGATATATTAGAAAATGCTAGATCGCTGCAGTTACCTGACTGGTGGGTTTGCGCTGGCTTTGTGCGTGCAAAAATTTGGGACACCCTTCATGGCTTCGAAGAACGGACACCTTTGCCAGATGTTGATGTTATTTATTATGACGACAGCAATCATCAAGAGGAAGTGGAGAAGGATTGGGAGGCGAAACTAAGAGATTTAAACCCCAATGTTCCCTGGTCTGTTAAAAATGAAGCAAGAATGCATACCGTCAATCAACTTCCACCTTATACATCAGCTGTTGATGCGATATCCAAGTTTCCGGAAACCGCCACAGCGCTTGGACTCTCCCTAAATCCATCAGGTAAAATCATCCTAGTCGCTCCACACGGAATTTCCGATGTTATTCATGTAGTATTACGACCTACCCCACATTTTACTGAAAACCCGAGCTTACTCCCTATTTATGAACAACGAGTTATTAAAAAGAACTGGCAGGCGACGTGGAAACAGTTGCAGATCAGCACTACCTAAAATAACAAAAAGCAAGCCCCCAATATAGCAGGGCTTGCTTTTCTGGTTTTTTTACACCGCCAAATCGATACCTACTACACCAACGACATCTCCCTGACGATTCTTAATCGCTCTGGATAATGTAACACAAGAACGCTTCGTAATCGCTGATACATAAGGCTTCGAGACATATTCACCTTCATTTATGGCCCCATTCCACCAATCACGTCGCTTGGCATTCAAGAGGCCAGCCGCTGGCTCGGAATAGATAAAGGTCCCATCCGTCCGATTGGACCAAATGGCTTGTACATCCGGATTTTTTTTAATGTAAGAGGTCAAAACACCTTGATGAACTTCAGTATCCGGGTCATACAGTTCTTCCTTAGCTGAAATTGTCTCCAAGAGACTCTGCATTTCTTGAAGCCGGGCAGCATATTGGCTCATCTCGATTTCTTCTCGGGCTGCTATGCTGGTAACCGATTGCTGCAACGATTGCGACTCCGCTAACAGATTAGCGCTGACTTCGTTCAGCTGCCCGATCTGGCTCCGCTGCCGTGTCACTTGTTCCAGCGTAAGATCAACATTGGCAATCGTCTCATTCACGATAGCCACTGCCCCACTCAGCTCCGTCGTCACTTCAACAATCAGCTTGCCCTGCTTTGCGGCAGCATCGATGGTTTCTGTTACGGCGCTGCCTACCTCATCGACTCTCGACGCGATATCATCGAGTCGAAGCTTCACAGTGCCGACCTCGTTCACCCCACGTTCCACTGAAGCTTGCTCTTTCGTCACGGATTCCAGCACCTGCTGTACTCCGTTATTAATGTCGAGCAAGATGCCAGAGGAACGGTCTACCGAGCTCTTGCTTTGATCAGCCAGCTGCCGAATCCGGCTGGCCACCACCGCAAATCCGCGGCCCTGTTCCCCGGCCCGGGCCGCTTCTATGGAAGCATTAAGCGCTAGCAGTGAGGTCTCATCCACAATTCCGTTAATAAGCGTATTGATCTCTTCTACCATCGCAATATGATTACTCAAGATAGTAAACTTAGCTAACATGTCCCCGCTCTGCATCTGTAAATCCTTCATCACAGCATCTGCGATGCTCAAGGAATCAACCATGGTTGTCATTCCTTGACGAGCATATTTCATATTTGACCCCAGTCTCTCCGTCAACTCTTCGATATGTGCGGTAACGGATGCTACTCCGCCCATTGTCTGATAAGCACCTTCAATATTAGCTTTAGCTTCGTTACTGCGAATCCGCAAATCCATCTCGTATTCATGTGAATAATCTGCTGTCCGCTGCAGCTCTTCTGTATGACGACTGATTTCTTCGAGTGCACCATGCAGTCGGTCCGAAGTAACTACAATCTCATTGCCAAGCAGCTCAACTTTATTCTGCGACTCCTTCAGCAGCGCTTCTTTGCGGTAACCGTAGCGGGACAAATTTAGTAGGACCCAGCCTAGAGAAGCCATAAGCAGGATGATTACCAGCTTATGAATCCAGAACATGTCTATCAACAAACTGTAAACACTGACAAGGAGCAACAGGACGACTACAAAAATCTGGCTAGGGCGAATCTGCATCATTATTCCCACTCCACTCGATTGATGTTATGTATTCTAACATTATATCAGCAGAGTTAGTTAAAGGAAATACTTTCTATACTATTCCTTTTCGATCAGTCTTTTCACACGCAAATCCATATCCCTGGAGGACCTACACCAACGTTACCGTAATATACGAATATATTTGGAGATAATTGGTCGAGAGGGAATCCGTAATTATTGTCGAATATATAAGCAAATTGCCACTGGAAAAGAGGAACACATTATGCATACTACATCTCAAACTCCTCGTCAGACCCATTGGAATCGCGTGCTGCTTAATGCATTCTGGATCATCCTGATTGTGGATTTAAGTATTCATATGTTTGTTTCTCAATGCCTATGGGGCCAACATTCGGATACCCTAACCATGGGAGAGTTTATTACTCAGTCGCTGATTCCTGATTCCATCATATTGACTTTGATCATTATTCTGGAATTTATCTATAGATGGAAACCCTTATGGTCCGAGCTAGCTATTACAGTAGCGAGCCATTTATTTGCGCTTCTGATTATCATCAATCTCAATGATGAACTGTATGTAATGTCATTAATTATGCTGCTGCCGCTGCTTGTATCCATGATCTATATGAAGTCTAGTTATATGATAGCCTCTTCTGCTGTTTGTCTACTGTACACGATCATTTTATTCATCAAGGCATCTAATCACGGATACGTCCCCATCACCCAAACTATCATTATTGTTCTTATTTTTGCTGCTACTGCTTTAGCAGGCTTTGCAGTCATCGGTCGTGGGCGTGATTTGATGAGATCACTGGAGAACTCCGTAAAGTCAGAACAGGAATTACGCATTCAGAATATAATCATGGATCGGCTATCCAAGATCGATCCTCTGACGGACCTTTATAATCATAAGACGTTTCATGAATACTTAGGATGGCTGATCGATCATCAGCAGAGTAATCCATTTCCCATGCAGCTAGCCGTTATGGACATCGACAACTTCAAAAAAGTAAATGATTCCTATGGGCATTCCGTTGGAGATATCGTATTACAAAAGGTTGCAGCGATCCTCCTCGAGCATGTCGGTCCTGATGATTTCGCGGCTCGCTTTGGCGGGGAAGAATTTGTCGTCATTCTGACTTCTAAAACCCTTGATCATTCTCATGAGATTATGAAGCATATTCTAACGTCCATCTCCGATACCCCTTTTGCGGAAATGAACGGCAAAAGCGTAACCGTCAGTATCGGTATGCACGATTTTATAGGTACAGATTCCAAAAATTCTACATTTCAGAAAGCAGACGATGCACTTTACGAGGCTAAGAATACCGGGAAGAACAAAATCGTAATCAGCTAAAGACCGAACACAAGCAAAAACGCCTTCGACGTCCCTAATGGACGGTAAGCGTTTATGCGAGAAATATAAGGAAAAATATATAGCGTGAAACTTATAAATTCTTATATTTGAACAAATAAGCCCACGGATCTTTTCACGGGCTTGTTTGTGTTCATCTGTTTGAATCTGACTGCTAAATCCCATAGCGCCTCTGTGTTTCCAAAAGCTCTTCGACTGCCTGCTTTGGCACAGGTCTGCTAATCAGGTAGCCTTGAACCTTGTCGCAGCCTAATTGCTTGAGCAAATCCATTTGAATAACCTCTTCTACACCCTCTGCTACAACTTTTAGTCCCATATTATGCCCCAACTGTATAATGGACTGCACAAAAGACTGGCTGTTAGCTTTTTCTGAGAGTGAATCAATAAAGGTTTTATCCATCTTGAGCGTTGAAATCGGTAATTGCTGCAAATAGCTAAGTGATGAGTAGCCCGTTCCGAAATCATCCAAGGCGATACTAATGCCCTTAGATTTAAGAAACTGCAGCTTACCCAGAATACTCTCAAATGATTTCATAAAAATAGACTCCGTGATTTCCAGCTCAAGACAGCTTGGATTTAGGCCACTTACTGCCAGACTATCCTGTACCATCTCGATAAAATCGTTCTGGAATAGCTGAATAATCGAAATATTGACAGATATTTTATAAGGAACACCTGTACGATCTTGAATACCTTTCATAAAGATGCAAGATTCGCGAAGCACCCATTCACCAATATCGATGATCAGTCTGGAATCCTCAGCAATTTTTATAAACGAAAGTGGAGATACAGAACCAAGCGATGGGCTGTTCCAACGAATTAAAGCTTCAAAGCCTGAGATGAATCCGGATTCGATATCCATCTGGGGCTGATAGTTCAGTTCAAATTCATTATTGTTCATTGCACTGCGCAAATGTTTCTCTATATTCATTCGTTCATTAAACGCTGTATGCATCGATTTGTCATAGACTACATAAGTTCCCTTGCCATCCTCTTTAGCACGGTACATCGCCACATCCGCATTACTCAAAATTTGCTCGGCCGTCTCTCCATCCTCTGGATAAAAGGAAATTCCGATGCTTAGAGAGACGTACAGATTACTCTCTCCTATTAAAAAGGACTGCCGGAACGCTCTCATTATATGCTCTGCCAGATTCAATACAGCCTCACGGTCCTCTGTATCCTTAATAAAAATAACAAATTCATCTCCACCTAGCCGTGAGAGCATATCTCCTTCCCGCATCAGTGACTGCAATCTCTCACTTGCCTTCCGGATGAGTACATCCCCGGATTTATGACCTAAGGTATCGTTGATGTATTTGAAATTATCTGAATCTAGAAACAGTAGTGCAAATTTCCCTCCCGGATGCTTTAGATACTTCTCCATGGTCTCCAGCAGACATAAACGGTTAGGTAAATTACTGAGCGCATCCACATAAGCCAGACGATGCATATGTTTCTGATTGTCTAGAAGCATATTATATTGTACCAGAAGCTCCTGTTGAGTAGTCGCGAGCTGCTCATAGGTCGCCCCAAGCTCTTGGTAGCTGTTGCTCAGATTAAGCTCCGCTTGCTTCCGCTCGCTGATATCAATCAAGGAGCCCATAAATAACAGAACTTCATCCTTTGGATTAACGGTAGCCTTACCCCTAACTTCAAACCACACGATTTGATTGTCCTTGGTAATCATGCGGAATTCCGTTTCGAAAATAGGTGTAACACCCTCCAGGTGATCATGTTTAAGCTTACGGGTTGAAGCTAGGTCATCGGGATGAACGATACTAAAAGCTCCCTCTTCAAACGAGTTGATTTCATCCTTCGTGTAACCTATGAGGTCATACCATCGGTCTGATAAATTAAAACGTCTCGCCTCCAAATCAAACTCCCACATATATGCACCAGAACCTTCTGTGGTGAGCCGGAAACGTCGTTCACTGATTTGAAGCCTATTAAATTGTTCCTGTAGATCGACCTCTGTCGCTGAGAGCTCTTCGTATGTAGCTTCCAATTCCCTATAACTTAGCTGTAGCCTCAGCTCATTTTGTTTACGATTATCGATATCCACACCTACAAGTACAAAGATATCGGCTGCTTGCTTATCAAGTCCTTTTAATAAGGCTGTCCGGAATGAAAAATATCGCGCTTCAGATGACTGGTCTGGGAGCTTAATTTCTACGTTGTTAACATATTCATTCCGTATTGCCCGCATCAAAAGATCACGGATTGCAGCCGTACTACCTTCTAGACCATCGATATCCTCAATATTTACTCCCAGCACCTTTTTTTCACTTAAACCCGTCATCCGCTCAGCAAACTTGTTAAACCGCACTACCTTTTTATCTGCCTGCACCGCCCAAACTACCATACCACTATGCTCTATAACATCCTCAAAAAATTGATGCTCTGAATAAACAGCACGCCGTAAACGATTAATATTCATTTTAAGCAGGACTCCACCCAGCATAAGAAGACAGAATAGAAGGATTGCTCCGTAAACCCATCTTTTGTGGATCATGCCTTTATAATAATCAGAATGAACGAAGAAATAGTTCTGGTACAATTCTTCAAAAGCACCCGAATGCTGTAATTCCACCAATCTCTCGTTAACATAAGAAACTAACTCCGGTGTAGACTTATTGATTGCAAAAGCCACATCCCTGGGATAAAGATCATTCATTTCCTTAATAATACTGTCCGTCTTCCCCTGTTCAACGAGCAGATAATCGACCACCTCCTGATTCTCAAATAGAAGGTCAATCTCCCCTTTTTCTAAAGCCTCCAAGGCTTTAGGGATCGTTGCATATTCTACGTAATCATTAATTCCCAGTTTCCCGTTCAGTACTGTTTCAGAATACTGCCCGTTTCCTAGACCTATCTTATAACCTCCAAGCTTATTTAAATCGATCTCACCCTTAAGCCCTCGCCTTGCGTAGATTGAAATATAGCTTTTGAAAACAGGTTCCGAAAATAACAACTCTTGTTGTCGTCCTTCCGTTACTGCCATTAGACCCGCTGTTTCGATATCTCCCTGAACGAGCCGATTATATACATCAGGCCACTTCCCTGTACTGTAGTGGACATCGTAATCCTGCTTCTCAAAGATCATATTACTCAATTCAATATCAAAACCGGTCATGTACCCATCTTTTATATATTTATAAGGTGGATATTCCAGCTCTACTTGATATTCGATCTCCTTTCTTTCGGCGTGAATGGCAGTAGGAGGTAAGAGCATAAACAGAATGCTAATCAGAAGCAACAGTCTGTACTGCTTCATCGCTCATTCCCCCTTTTTACTGAATTTACAGTAATATCCTAAATGTTATTCGACAAAATATGGCAATACCCCTGCTTTTTCTTTCCTCGTCACATAATATACGCAAATCCCAGCAATGAACCCTTCCCTTTGTAATTTATATAAAATTACGGATGCTACATTTTTATATTGCTTTTTAGATAGAAAATGTGGATAATAGCAATAATGATACAAGTTGATAATGATTATCATTATTAAATAAGTTATTGATTTCACTTTACTATATTTAAGTTAAAAGGAGACTGATCACCCATGAACGTTACCTCTACCAGAACAACACTACAGGTTGACGATTATCTGGATCTGCTCAATCTTGCCGTTAAAGTTGGAGATTTAAAATGGCAAAAAGAAATTAAATCCAGATTGCAATACATTCTTTGTCTGCCGACAAGATAATCTTTCTGAATATTCGCCGCATTCCTTTAGGGAATGCGGCTTTTTTTGCTTGTATGATTGGCAGCCATGTAAGAATAGGAGTATCCCCGCGTCACGTGAGGGTTAATGATATAGTATAATTATCAGCATAATATATTGAATACAAAGTCCTTCAGATTGGAGCGTGTCAGCTTGAAAAAGTATTTAGCTTTATTCTTATTGATCAGCGTGTTATGGATACCCGTTGCATACGCCGCCGAAATCCCTGCTCAACAGGGATTAGTAACCGATAAAGCTGGAATGTTTAGTTCCGCAGAAGCGACGTCCATTTCTGCTGCTGCCACTGGAGATCTCGTTACTATGCATGTACTCACCGTAGATTCCTTAAACGGCACTCCGGCCGATAAATACGCCGAGGATACTTACGCCTCATGGGGACTGTCCACTCGCGATATTCTCTTGCTGATCTCCGCTGGCGATCAGTCCATTGAACTTAATTTTAACAATCCTGGCTTTCAAACCTCGTTAAATGCCTGGTCCCAAAATCAGGGAGGAAAATCAGGAAGTGCTGCCATTACAGCGCTGCTTGATACTTATTTCATCCCTTATGCCAGAGAAGGAGACTTCGCTGGAGGGACAAAGGCTTTAATTAAAGCGGTTCATTCCATCGGGGAGAGTACCGGAAATGTTGGAGGAAGTGCAGGAAGCGGTAGCGCAGTTGGCAGTACGAATAGCGGTTTAGGGAACGGAACCTCCGGTAAACCAGGGAACTCGGTCAATACAGGAAGCCGCTCCAGTAGCTCCATGTTTACGATTGCCGCCATTCTAATCGGAATCGTACTAATACTACTTGTGCTATTTATTGTGATCACAGGTATACGTCGACGCAAACAGCTAAACGTACAACAAGAGCAGTTATCCGATTTGCTAGTACGGGCGAATCGAGCATTGGAGTCATTAAAGCCATTTCAAGGGATCGTTCAGGGAAAAACCGAGGTACTGGTAGAAGGCATTTCAAAACGACTCTCTGCAAAGCTCGTTGAAATCTCTTCACTGCAAAATGATGGGCAAGGTGTACAGCCACCCTTTTATCATTTGACTGCCCTTAAGGCAGCCGTGGAACAATTACAGCAGACTGAGGACTCCTTCCGCGCAGCGCTTGAGGAGGAAGAGAAGAACATTGCTGTCATCAGTGAAGCTGATCGCAATGTTAAACAGCGAATTACAGAGCTGAAAGAGGATGCACCAGAGCTTGAAGAGCAGCTACAAGGTGCGGTTAAAGAAACTGGCTATGCACTTCAAGAAATTGTAGAAGAGCTCAAGGAGCTTGCCGAGGAGACCTCTAAGGCAGATCAATTGGAGCTTTTTGACCCTATCGCCGCACAAGAAATTACCGAGGATGCACAAGATCGCCAAGAAAAGATTGAACAAGACCTGAAGGATGTCGATCTCTACGATGATAAGCTAAACCAGTTCCCTACGGTATTAGCTGCAGTCCGTACCAAAATCACAAACATCATCGAGCAGAATTCACTCCACAACATGAAGGTAAAACCATTTGACCGTCTGGAGCAGGCCCGCGCAGAATCGCTGACTCTTGAAGCGCCGCTGCGTGTTGGAGATATGGATGAGGTGCGCAAGATTGGCGCCACTCTTGACCTTCTCCTGGATGAGGCTGTTGCTATGACAGAACAACAAGCACTCCTTCGGCAGAACAACCGCAGAGATTTAGAGACATTCCGCACCGAATGGAGCCAATTAAAACAGCGGCGAGACGGACTGCAAAGCCGGATTACCGAAGCACGTATGTATTTTGAAGAACAACATGTGTCAACTGTGGAGAACATCCTTACAGAGTGGAGCACACGCCTTCGGGAAGGTGCTAGTGAAGTGGCGCAGATTGAGAATTGGACCAGTGATGAGCGCGGCGAATATGATAAGGCCCACAATGCGCTAGAACAGTTGCTGTCCCTCCTAGATGAAGCTGCAAGACAGTTCGATGGTGTCTCAGAAAGTCTAAATGCACTTCATGAAAGACTGGATAAGGTCACTCGCCTCTTTTCCGAAGGGCAAAGCCGGGTGGAAAAGACCCAGCGAATGCTGCATAGCAGAGGATTATCTTCTAGAATTCACTTCGAGCTATCCTTACTGCCGGAATACAGTGCACTGGATCATCGCCTGGCATCCCGGCCTTATAATCTTGAGGAACTGGAGTCCCTTGGCCGTTCTTATGATTCACAGATCACTTCCTTTGTGAATGAAGCGAACCGACTCGTTCGTCAGAAGGAAGAAGAAGAACGACTAGCTCAATTAGCTATGATGAGAGAACAGCAACGTCGCGCGCAGGCTCGCAAACGAATGTCCTCTGGCCCTCCTTCATCAGGTGGATTCGGTGGAGGACGCTCCTCCGGTGGCTCCTCCTGGGGTGGAGGCGGCAGCGGTGGCAAATCCTCCGGCGGATCTTCTTGGGGCGGCGGAGGGAAGTCCGGCCGAAATTCATCAGGCGGATCCAAGTGGTAGACTATCTCCAAACAAAAGACTCTTCCAGCCTGCTTGGGCGGAAGAGTCTTTTATTATGAATTACTGCTTGCATGACGAAGAAATAGTCATGACAAGCCCTTTATTTTATTGGCAGATAAATCGTAACGGCCGTACCTACGCCCACTTCACTCGCTATGGCCACTCGCCCTCTATGTGCAGATACTATCTTTTTAACAATCATGATTCCCAGTCCATTACCATCACCTCTGGTCGTGTGAAAAGGCTGGCCTAATTTATCGAGTACTTCCCGGTTCATACCCTCTCCGTTGTCTGTGAAGGTAATCTTCTGGAATCCATTCTCCACATCTAGGGCAACTGTAATGCTTCCGCCAAAGGGCAAGGCTTCCATTGAGTTTCTTAGGATGTTTAGGAAGACCTGCTTGATATGATTGCGATCACACAAGATATTCGCATCAAAATGGAATTGCGTGTTCAATGATATATTATTCATCTCCACTTGAATCGCAAAGATGCTGAGCACTTCCTGCAGAATCGTGCTACATTGTTCTACCCTATAATGCGCAGCCTGCGGTTTACCTAATATGAGGAACTCACTCACAATGAGGTTCATTCTTTCTACTTCTGACATAATAAGATCATAATGTAGCAGTTGCGAATCTTTATTGGCCAGTTGAAGCATTCCTTTGACTGTAGTTAGCGGATTGCGAATCTCATGTGCGATACTCATGGCTAGTTGTCCAGCAACCACTAGCTTCTCTGTATTGCGCAGCACTTCTTCCGTTTTTTTCATCTCTGTGATATTACGAAGACTCCCAATCACACGAGCTAAACATGCATTCGAATCATAAACCGGAAGCACATCCAGCATATAATGTTCAAACAAACCGTTGCTCTCTTGAATCACTTCCAGCCCAGCACATGCCTCTTGCTGAAGAATGACATGCTGAAAATAAGAGCCCACATTTCGAATTTCGAAGACACTGGCACCGATAACAGATTCTTGATGTTCACCATCCAAATGAAGCATGTTTAAGCAGTTCTCATTTATATTGACGATCGTTCCGAGTTCATCCGTTATAATAACACCCAAATAATTGGTATCCAATAGGATTCGATTTAAAAGCTGAAGCTCAGCATTCCCTCTACGCAGCAAAATCTCGCGTTCGATGGAGTCAGCCATGGTACAGAGTAAAGGCAATAAGTGGGGATGCGCCACATCTATATCCGCCATAAATGATATCGTCCCCAATATTTCTCGTCCATCCTCTTTATAAAAAGGAGCCGTACAGCATACTAAACGATGAAGAATTTGATGATAATGGTCTTGTCCCTTCAACTGAAAAGGCCGCTGGTGTTCGAGACACAACGCAATTGAATTTGTACCCACTTCTTTATTTAGTTGTACACCTTCTTTGATGCCAACCTGCCCAACGAGATCAATAATTGTCGGATCCCCTTTGAACGCCAATAGATAACCTGCATCATCCGATATCGTAACAAGGATCGGATTACCTTTTACTGAAGAAAGGAACTTAGTCACAAAAAAATCAATAACCTCAATCACTTCACTATATACACGGAGTTGTGACCCCAGTTCATCTGCAGCATAACATTTTGGAAAAATAGGAGGCTGCTCAGGGTCTATTCCTTGATCCATGCAATGCTGATTGGAAGCCTTAATGATAGTCTCATCCGTCAGTACCCCTGTTGTCTTTTCCAAAGCCTTACCCCATTCTGTATGAATCTTCAATTTTGTAATACTAATATGTATTCTACTTCTTTCCCCCTAATCCTTTTGAACCCTAAAAAATCAAAATATCCCAATGCGAATAAATTTCTTGCAGCACAAAAAAACTCCGCTCTTTTAAAGAGCGAAGTTGCGGATGCACATTATTTCTTCTTAATCCTTCGTGTCGTCAAGAAAAGGTTTGTTCACATAATAATACATAACCCCCATCAGAACTCCACCGCCAATTAGATTTCCGATTGTAACGGGCACAAGATTATGTACCACACCGCCCCACGAAACCGTTCCGGGATGGTCAAGGACTAATGCAATTGCAAAGGTGCACATATTGGCAATACTATGCTCATAACCGGAGATGAAAAAACAGAATACGAATAAGACCATTGCGAACATTTTGGCCCCATCGCCCTTTATATTCATCGGGATGAAAAAAGCCATACAAACGAGCCAGTTACAGAGGATAGCACGGAAAAAAAGCTGACCTGCCGGAGCCTCCATTTTATGCTCAACCACATATAGTAAAAAACCATTTACATCAGAACTGTAAAACAGGCCTGTTAAAAAAATCAACAGTGCAAATGCAGCAGCACCAAGAATGTTACCTATATAACTCATGACCCACATACGTACAACCTCGGTCCATTTCATTTTGCGCCTCAAAGCCGTGTACGTGTAGTAGAAAGTATCTCCGGTAAATAAGTCCCCTCCCCCGTATGAGATTAGAATGATCGCTGCTCCAAAAGTAATCGCAGCCATTGGATACGCAAATGGTGAATGCTCCATATAGAAGTAGTTGCCTGTCTTGAATGCTACAATTACGCCGAACCCGATAAACATACTGGCCAGCATGGCTCTGGCAATATAGCGCAATATACTTTGCCGATAGATCTTTTGTTTCTTAAGTGCTAATTGTTCAACCTGTAGCAGCGCCTCGTTCTCCATGTGACCTCCTTAGGAATTTGGGTTTTCCAGCTAGTTATCGGCTAATCGTGCAATCTTGCGTTATTATACCCAATAACCAGCTGGAAATTACTTGAACCAAATCATGGTAAAAATCCTAAGTGTCCTCATTCATTTTTGCAATCGCTTCTGCTCTTTCACTACTGGCTACGATGATAAGCACGAGTATCAAGCACCCTAAGATCATATGCCTATCCTCACTTCCTCCACATAGTCTTGTGACAACTTATGTGTGAAGATAGGGCTTTATGATTGAGTATTGGCGTTTAAAAAAGCCTGTTGAATGAATTCAACAGGCTTCTCAATCTATTCTCTGTATTTTTATTATTGTCAAAACAATTTAGTTCAAGAAACTGCTCAGTTGACTCTCAGCCTCTCCTTGCTTCAGTGCCTGAGGCTTGTCCGCCTCATTTAGTCCTAAACGATTGCCTAGTTGAGTATTGATTGCCGTCATTTTAGACGTATAATCCTGGCAGCTCTCAATAATGCGACGGTTGGACTGTTCTGAAGTGTCTAATGCGCTAAGCAGATCACCGATCGCTTGATTCACAGCTTCCATAGACATAGAAGGCTTAGACAGCAACTCGGTTGTTTTCTCTGTAGTGGTACGCAGCAGACGTGCATTTTCTTTAAATTGATCTTCAATCGTCTTATTCGTCGCTTCTACAGCATTGATGACGTTCTCCTGATCCGCTAAAGACATCGCAATCATTGCCGACACCGTGATCAGATTAGAGGTCTTATCAATAGCGTTATTCACGGAATCAATCAGCTTGTCATTATTGTCATTAATAATATCTGTAGCAGCAATCGCTTGATTGTACAGCAGAATCATTTCTGTCATCGACTGAATTCGAACCATCACTTTACGCAAACCGCGCTCCAGATAAGCTTTACGGTACTCATTCTCAGGCTTCGCGATCTCTACCTCGAACAACTCTTTCAACTTAGTGCCGAAAGCAATTTTGGTCTGTAGGTTATAGATCTCTTCCATGGAAGTACGTTTCAGCTGACGCATATTCACAATGCTCTCTTCGAGGGTATCTCTACCATCGCGAAGCCCTGTAACAATGGCATCAATGTTCGTGCGGACCGACTGATATTTGTACACATAGTTCTTCATCGGACTCTTGCGTAGCATCTTGCCAAAGAAGCTCACATTCTTACTTTGCTGCAGATTCTCACACTCATTCCGCAGCTTCATAATCATGTTAGGCACTTCAACGCGTTTACCAGACATCAGGTCATTCACCGGGCGATCCAGCAGCTTCAAGGTTTGTCCCGCTTTTTCCTGCGTCTTAACCCCAAGCTTACCGATATCATCCATCAAGGAATCCAGTGTAACAGTATCCGTTTGGGATACCTTCTCAATTAATTGTGCCGCTTCCTCGACTACCTTTTGTTCATCTTCTTTTTTTAATTGGATCAACTGCGTGGACATGGGATTCCCTCCTATAGTTCGGAACTGCTGTACCGCTGATGAATCAGTTCCGCCTTCGTCTGAAGTTCCATCAGGTCTTTATGTTCGATCGTGGATGCAATATCCGATATTTTGGAATCGACATCTCTTAGACCGTTCAGCAGCATTCTCCGATTCTTCGTCTTTGCTTCACCGCCTAGGCGTAAGAACGGGTTGATTACACCATTCAAATCCTTCAGAATCAATCTGCGGACCGTATGATTAATCTCGCCGTTATTCAGCTCCTGCAGCAGTGGAATTACACGTTGAAGCCTCGCGAAGAGCGCCAATGATTTCTCGACAATTTCATTGTCCAGCGTATCCTTCTGCCCTTCTGAGATAATCATATCTTCCAGAATGCTAAGATACTCCACAACCGGAGCGAACTCCGGCCCAATCTTCACCGCGCTCTCAGTTCTACCGTCATAGCTGTGATTACCTGATGTAGTATCATTTGTCGTGTTGCTTAATTGAGGAGCACTCGCAGCGGGTGTCGGAGCAATAGGTGTCGTCACAGGGCCTGCTGGCAACACCTCCGCTGGGAGATTGGTTTTTGGACTTCTCGTTACCAGAGCACCTATCCCCGCACCCGCTAAAGGCAACAGCAGAGAGATGAATTCGGGAAGAAAAGAACTCGTTAATACAGCAACAACGTAGCCGATACCGGCGTAAAGCAATACTTTCGATTTAAACTGAATTGTTCTCACCTCTTGTGAGCGACTTTATGAACGCTCAATTCACGGCATCCGGAATGACAGATTGGCCGTTTATTTTCATAATCATCGGTTGCTCCAGATGGCTAGCCAATACATCACCTTCAAAATTCATAGGCTGAACCTCGCCACCGAGTGCGCTTTTGACGGCTAAATAAGGAAAGTTAATCCCTGACAGACATGACATATGCAGTCCACCGGACATTCGTGGGTTAATTTCCAACAGCTTTGGAGTATCTCCATTGTATTTCATTTGAATATTGAAATTGAAGGGGATCTTGTAAACTTCTGCAACTCTAGCTGCAATCTCCTCCAGTTCAGGAATATGCTCCATCAATCGCAGGCGACCGCCTACTTTTCGACGTGGCACAGCTACTAACAGCTTACCGTTCTCATCTGCCAGACAATCTATACTATACTCGTAACCCTCCAGTAATTCCATCACCATCAAATCAGGGAAGGTCTCTTTGCTTGCAAGAATACGATAGGCATCATCAAACGTAATCAATGGAGTTACATACCCAAAAAGCTCTTGAAGAGGATCGCGGGTATTGTCGATAATACGGAAGCCTAACCCGCCTTCTGTTTCAGTAGGCTTAAAGCAAACACGATGTCCCTTGGCAACAAGGTCCTCGTAAGCGTCTTTAAACTGCTCCGCTGTACTAACTACATGATAATCCGGGATACTCATAATGCCCTGCTCACTAACATTCTCGTAAAATTTACCTTTGTCCATAATAGACTCCAGCAAATCAAGATCTCTACAGACCAGAACCTTTGTACCAATCGCATCAAACATTGCCGCATGGAGAGCAATATCAAGCATATGCAACCGTGGAATAAAAACATCGATCTCATTACGCCGACAGAAATCAACGCAAAACTGAACATATTCTATTCCCTTCAGCGCCGGCTCGGTTTCAGCAAAGTCAGCACCTTGTAGGGACATATGGCGAATATCCGGGTGTGTCGCAAAGATTTGAACCGGTATACCATCCTCGTTATTGCGGAGGAGATTCATATAATGGTAAGCCACGGAAAACCAACGATTGAAATAAATATTTACCTTTTTCATAGTGGCCCCACTCCCAATGCAGTTAGATTATTATAGATCATATTTACATACTGCAAAATCTCATCTCCAGCAAATACACCTGATTCTTTCGTGAATGGATATCTTGATTTTACAAGACCACTCTGTTGCTCTGCAAATATTTCACCATGGCAAGGGGCAATAGCATAGTCGGCACTCTCAAGCAGACTCTTATCTAGCAGTGAGTCCCCGGAGGCCACCATAGGTTCAGAGCGAACGGTGCGCCGCAAATGGAGTATAGCATCGCTTTTGTTCACGGCAGCCGGCACAGCGTACAGCTTGCGGCCTTGTAAAGAAACTCTCCAGCCGAGATTATAGAGCCGATCTGATAGATTAGTGATTTCATCTAAAGGCAACTGATCCCGATAAACCATGAAGGAATAGAATAGATCATCACAATAATTCTCACTAATGATCCAATCCTCACGCACGACCGCCTTGATATATGATCTAACCTCTTCAGCCCCAGCAGAGTGACGAGCTACCAATCTCCCGATTGATTCTCTCCATTCCTTATCGACAACTCCACCGATTAGGATATTCCCCCCATTGCTCGTAACCGCATAGTCAGGTATGACCGTTTCTTGAAACAGATTAATACGCTTATATTGTTGTATCGTACGCGTAGTAACCGGGATGAAAATAATCCGTGTGTTCAGATCCATCAGCTGATTTAATGCTTGCTGCGAAATATAGGATCTCGTCTTTCCCTCGATAACTTCCGCCGGAATTAGACCTGGGGTATTCTCCGGCACACCTATTGCACCTAAAGAATAGATCAAAGTACGATCTAGATCACTAGCATATATCATTCTGTCTCCCCCTTCAGCGGTTTAATTATTCCGCAGCAGGAGTACGTCATCCCAGGAAAGATCTCAACAGGAACGCCCCGGTCCTTCGCTAAGAGAAGAATATGCTTTAGATTCGGATTATCCATAGTATCGACAAGAATTTTCCAAGGTACTCTGCGCAGTAATACGCGGGTTGTTTCGCCGACCCCCGGCTTTATCAGATTAATGTTATCTATACCGAAAGTCTCCTGAATACTCTGAATATCACGAAGACCCTGCCAAGTGATTTCTGGCGGATGCTCCAGCATCTGTCCAGCGATATTCTTCGCTTCTGCTACTATGGAAGGAAAATACGGGCAAATCGTATTAATAAATACATTGGACTCGTCCGCATCCAGCCACTCCTTATAAAACTTTGAACCATGAAATTCCTCAGGACCAATGAGATCAGCGTGTAACACCGTTCGGCTCATCAGCCCTGAAACGGTAGAGTTTAAGCAGGCGCTAGGAATGAGATAGTCTTCTCTAGTCCCAAACATGCCTGCGCAGTTTCCTGGGTCAGCCAATACGGCAAGATCATCATTTAAGCGAATACCATACTTCTCATAGAGGGTGTTGCAAGAATCAATCAGCACCCCACGGATAGCCCCTTTTCCTGTCCACCCATCCACAAACTGCAAATCAGCATCAAGTCCATGCTTCTGCAGAATGTAGAGTATCGCATTCTCATCTATACCTTTTCCTCGAATGATAGAAATACTATAATGCGGCAAGTCTACCTTGTATCTCTCAGCTATATAACGCTTAATCAGTATACCAATGGGTGTTCCTGCTCTAGCTAAAGAGACAAGCACCGTACTTAGTCCTCTTCTTGAGACAATCATCTCAGAAACAATGGAAACAGCTAAAGCAACCTTCTTAGCTGATTGCTGCAGCGTCTCATGAAACAAGTCGATATACTGCTCGGTAGGCTGATATTCAACGGGCAACATCTCAGAATAATGGACACCCGATTGAATAGCTTCCTCCCTTTCCTCTGTCGCGAGCTCCAGCGAAACGTCACTAAGATCCTTGAGCAGAAACGTAACATCTGACGGTGGATAGCTACCTAGCGGAACCGGTTCTGCTATTTTTTTGTCCATGACTTTATGATTACTTGTTCCCTTCATACTGGAGGCCTCCACTTCTTCCTTCAGGAGTCAGTACAATAAGATGCACTTTATGGCGGGCCAGTGTCTTCAGTATATCAAGCATGGGTTTCATTCGTTCATGCGGTACATCACGCTCAATCAGCACGAATATATCATCATACTGATCAGAATCCACATTGTAAATAAAGTTTTTAATTTCCGGATCGCTAGCTGAAGGATATGCGGCAGCACTATGCACTCCGTAATCTGGTCGACGTTCAGGGTGGATTGGACTGCGAGTAGAGGACTGATATGAAATGCCTTCCCCCATCTCAGCCGCTATCCGCATAGGAAGGTACATAAATTCCCCTACACCCATCACTAGAGTCTTAGAATCTCCCCCTCGTAGTTCTCTTAGCTGAGCGGCTATCCGGGTTACCCCTACATCAAGACCATCATTATTCAGCGACTCCAGTCCGAAACGTCCGCTGTACTTCAAATAAGGAGACGAGTTGGTGTCACCATATGAATCTACGGATGTTGCCTGCAGACGTTCTAAACCGTCCACTACATAAGTAGTCACTACTTCGGATTCCACTGAAGACGATAACAAATCTTTGTCATTCCTAGCATTTAGCAAAGGCGTGCCTTTTACTTCAATACTTCCTTGAAGCAAACATAAGGACTTAATCCGAATCCCCAGTTCCTGTTCTAATTCGCTATAGGTATGAAGATTATTACCGCTCCTCCAATCCAAAATAGAAACGACTACGTATTCCTCCCGAGGGAATTTGGACTGAATATCACGGATCGTATTAATTACTGTATTCCCTGTTGTAATCTCATCATCCACCAAAATAATCGGCTCAGTCCCTGATAATAGCTTAGTATTCAAGGCGTAACATAGATGGTCAACCGCATGTGAATGCTCTTCTTCAAAGCTAACAATGGACTCCAAATCGATGATATGTTCACGGGTAGTATGAATATATGATGCTGCATCGGCAAACATGTTGTACACACTGTGACCCAGCGCAGTTGCAGTCTCAGCAAAACCAATAAAGACAACAGGCCTAGGAAGAACTAATCTTGCAGCTAATAAATGCTCATAGGCTTCCTTGGCAGACTCAGGGTGCATCAGTCCGTGTACAGCTTTATCTAATAAATCTTCCATCCTATCATTATCCGCAGAATTACCGTTCATCTCCTGATATAACAGCAGCGCTAATGCAGCACCACTTAGCAGAGAGGTGTACGGATTAACAGGGATATGTTTACCAAGTACCTTGCTGACGAACAAAAAGGAGCGTTTCTTATTAATCCGGGCTGCCATGGAGAATAAAGTATCCACAGGCAAATGAAAGGGATTAGATGTTTCGGTAACCGTAACCTGCAGGTTCTCGACTATGTTATACGTGTGTAAATTCGTTTTCGGGTAATAATCCGACAAAATGCTGTTGTTCATGTAACACCCCGTATATTTGTGATCGTAGTAAAATCCGTTTTGCCCAGTTCAAATGCGGCTTAATCTCGTTCATCTTATTAGAATATTGACTCTTGAAGACTCCTAGGCTGCCATCGTTACTCTCTACGATACTGCAGGCGTCAACATATTCCTCGTGCATTACCGTGTACATGGCCTGAACAGGTCTGAGGTGTGAGGGATGTATAATCGTCTTGCCCAAGATTCCATTTTCTTTATCTAAAATCACTTCACGAATAAGCCCATCCATGCTGCTAGAAATGTAACTATTTCGCATGTCGCGGCCGTTTTTACCATAGGTGTCCTCAAACGGAGTCTGCCGTAGCTGTGGTCTGAGCACCCGATGCCCTTTATTCGCAAAATATTCCCAGACTGGTCCGGAAATTACATACCCTTCTTCCACTCTGCCAAAAATATTAATAATATCCGATATGCAGTCTCGAATAGGGGTAAGATCATAAATACTAATATCAGGACTACGGCGCAGTCCGAATAAACTTGAGAAGTCTGTTGCTCCAATTCTAACGTTCAACACATATTCGCGGTAGTTGCCTAGCAAATTACGAATAGATAAAAGACTATCTACCCGGCTCTCCCGGTAAATAATAGGCGCACTTTCCAGAATTGGCATGCCATAAAGCACTGGGTCTGAGTAACTGCGCGTTCTATTGTAATCGGCTATCGCCTCGAAATATTGGATTCCGTTGTCGACCGAAAACTTAGGGAAAACAAACCCTGTTAACATCGTAACCAAAGATCCTAACCGAAAAATCAGCTGCTGTAGCTGCTCCGGGTTACGAACTCGGATGAAGAGAAGCGGAAGACTATCACTCCCGCTTGGCTCGTTCTCCTCATATGCGGCGAGAAAAATAAGATGCTGAATGAGAGACTCCTCTGCATGGTCAACCTCGTTATCTCCGATCGCATCCTCCAGATCAATAATAACGGTTACAAGTCCTGCACTTTTAAGCTTCAAAATGTCTTCGGGAACACTAGCACGAGTTGCTGGCATATAAAGGGCAGCTCCAACAGCATGAGCCAGCAAATCTTTACTCGTAGTATTATGGTTAAATGAAATCGGCGGATTATAAAATAAGGCTATTTCTTGTTCTTTCGTCAGGTAATCGAAGTATCTCAAGATGGTTCCCCCTTATAGTTTTGCGAAGCCAAGCAAAACAAGCGCAGGCCTCTCCTATAGAGAGTGGCAGAACCAGCTATACCCTATCCGGTTCTCTCATATATAAGTGAAGGCCTACGCTATAAACATATACGATTACCTGAAAGCAGCAGTGTTCAACTAGCTTTGAAATCAAGCATTTCTATGGGCTTCTTTTTTCTTACGCAGTACGCTGAAAAGGATCGTACCACCGAATACAAGAATAATGATTGAAAAGAATAATACATGTGGCATTTCGTACCCAAAAGCGCCCGCGAGCATTTTACCAGCAATAATGGCAATAAGCGCAAAAGCGGCACGCTCGAGTTCCGGAATTTTATCAATAAGCTTTAAGAATAATTGCGCTACTCCCCGCATCATCAGAACGCCTATGATTCCGCCCATAAAGAGCACCCAAACCTGGTTACTAACACCAAATGCAGCAATAACACTATCAATACTAAAAGCAATATCCATTAATTCAACAAGGAGAACCGTCTTCCAAAAAGAGAACCCCTTATTCTCGATCTTCTCATCGCCACCGCCCTTAAATAACCCGCCATAAGCGATATAAAAGAGATAGGCTGCACCAAGAACCTTAACCAACATGAATTTAATAAGAAATGTCCCTAGACCGATAGCCAAAAATCTGAATACATAAGCTCCTATAATACCGTAAAAGAGCGCCTTCTTCTGTTGTTCTTTAGGTAAATGCTTAACCATGACGGCGAGAACAAGCGCATTATCTGCAGAGAGCAGTCCCTCTAGCAGAACTAAGCTACCAATAATGCCCCAGCTAACCGGGTCTGAGAGCGTACCTACCACATCGCTCCATGAGAAAAAATGACCGTAGTTCTCACTAATATTCCTAAAAAAATCAGCGAACCAATCCATTACACTTGCGCCTCCGAAAAAATCGTCTATTTACTGCCAGCAACCCAGCGCAGTCCCCAACCATATGCCTCATCAATCTCCCGATGACCACTGTAATATTGGACCAGCCGTTCAACACTGAATGTCTCGTTATTCACATTCCGAAATAACGCGATGGCACACATGCCTTTGCGGTTGTTATGCTCGTCCAAATTGACAATAATATCGGGGCCATCACTCTGGGTAATCGTGACAACACCGTCAGCTTCTGACCAATTGGTAACACCCTTATAAATAAAAGAAAAAATTAGAATCCGTTCAATATCAGCAATTTTGCTGCCATTAATCCGCAGATTCTCACCGGTTGTTACAGAGCCTGTCCGGTCATCTCCATCAAGCATGACATAAGGAGGTTGGTTCAATGAGCCAAAAGCATTGCCCAGCGCCTGAACTACTCCCTTACTGCCATTCTTCAACTCATATAGACAAGCAAGATCTAAATCCACACCATTTTTACGATTAAATAGCCCTCCACCCTGCTTCTGATTCCAGTTAAGGTTAATTAGCAATTCGCCCAAACCACCAGCTGATTTCTTCAGGTTGATCGAATCGCCTTTTTTCTTCAGTTCGATCTTCTTCAGGTTGAGATTGACCGGAGGGGGTGTTACAGGTGAAGGCGCAGCTGCAGGAGGAGGTGGAAACTGAATCTTAGGCTCCGCTACCGGCGCTGATTGACGTTTAAGCTCTGGCTGCGGCGGAGCAGCAGGCTTAGGCACTGGTATTGGTGTCGGTGCCGGTTCATCGTTCGCTTCTATCCCAAAGTTCCTACACAGTTCCTGTAGACCACCAGCAAAACCCGCGGCAATGGCGCTGAATTTCCATTCACCGTTATATCTATATAATTCTCCTACCACAACAGCCGTTTCCACGGAGAAATGATTTTCAAGATCACATCGGAGAAGCTCCGCACCTGTTACTTGATTCAGAATCCGAAAATAGGCCTGATTTACCTGCCTAAAGCTTTGACCTCGCTTCTCGCCATCATAAATGGTAAGTGTAAACGCGAGTTTCATCACATCAGAAGGAACTTTGTTTAGTTCCACGTCAAATTGCTTGAGGCTGTTTGATGTAGGCATTTCCTTATATCTGATATAAGGTGTAGACGGATTATTATAAAATATCAAATCCTCATCTTTGCTTACTTTACCTTGCGCTCCAAGCAGAAAAGCAGAAGTATCAATCTCAAGTGAAGATGGCGATTGCCAGCCAATCTCTACGATAAGAGAATCAAGTCCAGGATTCCCTTTAGTTAAATCAACCTTTTGTCCTTTGACAACTGTAATACCCATTCTTACACCACCTTTATAAATGGAGCAAGCATAAACGCCTTCGGCGTCCTTATAAGGACGGCAAGCGTTTAAGCGAGAAATATAAGACATAATGTATCGTGTGAAACTTATATTTTTAAATAACTCCACAAAGTGGAGTTTATACTTCGAGACCCATTCCATTTCCTTTGTGAGGCAATCCATAAAGAATTAAAAAAAGGGCAGGATCGGTGATGACCCCGCCCGGAAGATGCTATTGCGCGTCCAGCCCATAATTTTTACACAATGCGCTAAGGCCGCCGCCAAAACCACTACCTACTGCCTGGAATTTCCAATCCGCACCATTGCGGTAGAATTCGCAGAATACAACTGCCGTCTCTGTTGAGAAATCTTCACCCAGGTCGAAACGGAGTACTTCACGATCTGTGGAAGCATCCACAACACGTACGAAAGCATTGGAGACTTGTCCAAAGTTCTGTGCACGAGTTTCGTAATCATAAATCGTTACGGTAATACCAATACGCTGAATATGGGCAGGGACTTTGCTAAAATCAACGATAATTTGCTCGTCATCTCCGTCGCCTTCTCCTGTACGGTTATCTCCCGTGTAGACTACAGAGCCTGCGCCACCATTTGGGTTGTTATAGAATACAAAATCATCTGTACCTTTAGCTTTGCCGTCTTCATGAAGCAGAAACGCTGAAGCATCGAGGTCAAAATCTTGACCTCCACTATACTTATTAGTGTCCCAGCCCAATCCAACTACTACCTTTGTCAGACCTGGATTAGTCTTGGTAAGATCAATCCGCTGTCCTTTGGAAAGACTGATCGTCACTGACATAACCTTCTTTCATGAGTGGATTCAGTTCACTGTGTACTACAAGATTTATTGCAAGCCGTAATCGCGAGTCAAACCGCTCAAGCCGTCTTTGTAGCCGCTACCGATTGCATTGAACTTCCACTCTGCACCATGACGGTACAATTCACCGACAACAACGCCAGTTTCAATAGAGAAGTCTTCACCCAAATCGAAACGGATTAGTTCTTCATTGTTCAAATCATTTACGATACGCACATAAGAACGAGAAACTTGACCAAAGTTTTGGCTTCTTGTTTCAGCTTCATAAATTGTAATAGTAAAAGCTACCTTTTCTACATCCGCTGGGATACTCAAAAGATCCACTTGAATCTGCTCATCATCACCATCGCCGTCACCTGTACGGTTATCACCTGTATGAACAACAGAAGCGTTCTCGTTCTGTTTATTATTGAAGTAAATGAAGTTGGTTTCTTTTTCAACTTTGCTGTTCGCATTAGTCAAGAAAACGGAAACGTCCAAGTCGAAATCTTTACCGCCGTCATATTTATTAGTGTCCCAACCAAGACCTACTGTGATTTTGGATAGACCTGGATTTGTTTTTGTTAAATCGATCTTTTGACCTTTAGATAGATTAATTGCCATGATAACATTCCTCTTTTCTTTTATTTGGATTATACGTAGCGTTCTGCCAGTTGATTGATATGTGCCGCGTGACTACCCTCACCAATTGCGGCGAACTTCCACTCTCCACCTTGACGGTAAAGTTCCCCACAAATAAGCGCTGTATAGCCATTGTAATTATCAGATAGGTTGAAACGGATTAGCTCATTGTTGCCTACAGCGTTCATCACACGGATATAAGCTGATTTAATCAATCCGAAATCCTGTTTACGGTTCGTGGCATCATAAATATTCACAACTACCAGAACCTTGTGTACATCGGAAGGAATGGCATTCAGGTTCACCATGATTTGCTCATCGTCTCCATCACCATCACCCGTGAGATTATCTCCGGAGTGAATGACAGAGTTACAAGGACTTTGCTTGTTATGGAAGCACACCAGGTTACCCTTCTTAACTAGCTTACCATTCTCGTTCAGCATCAGTGCTGAAGCGTCACAGTCCACGTTGGCCTGTTTCTTCACACCGAAGAATCCTCGAGCTGGCTCAGCCGGATCCCAACCTAAACCTACAATTACGTTAGATAAGCCTGCATTACCTTTTGTGAGATCAATCTTCTGACCTTTTACCAGATTAATTCCAGCCAACTTTACGTACCTCCATTCTCTAAAAAGAATCACCATCTATTAGTCTAGCTTTTGGATGTTATATGAGTGATACGCTAAAGAACTAAATACGTTTCATCCGAACTCATGTATATGGTATTACATCATTTATAAACTGAATTCACCAGGGTTTAATCCCAAGACACCGCAAATATGCCGCACAACTGCTTTTTCATTGTCATCAAAATCACCATCAGCTGATCCAATAGCTGAGCACACACCCACAATTACACGTCCCACATCTGGTTTACCGGTAAACTTACCGATTGCTTTAAGTGCTTCCTGCTTACCGATTTCTGGTGAGAACTCAAAGTTACTTACATAAAAGTTGAACTGGGTAATGACATCTCTCATGTCAAACACCTTAAGCTCATTACTCATATTCATGTAACCAGCCATTTTATTCTTTTCAGCTTCTTCTATTTTACCGTCGGCAGCAGCAACCAAGGCGCAGCCCGCAACTACCGCATTCATGAAATCTTTATTTTTGAATTTCTTTACTTGTTCTGTTAGTCCGTTTTTGGTTGTGTTCAACCAGTTTTTAAATGTGCTCATCGTTTTCTCCTTCTATCACTGCAAGATTATGATAACAAAAGATATCCCAGAGCCTCCTCTCCACGTATCCGACAGAATTTTCATAGTAGATCCCTGAATCACGGTTTACTCTTCTAATATACCTGATAAAATATCAATATTCTACTTTTCCAGACTTTTACAGAACTTTTGATAGAAAAGATTGTGTCCGATCTTGCACAGGAATTCCGAACAATTGCTCCTCTGTTCAAAGAACCCCCGTATTTCTCGTTGAAACACCAAAAAAGGCACTGCCAGAGATTCTATCCTCTCTAGCAATGCCTTTAGCACATTTAACTGTGAATTCTTTTAAAGAATGATGTCCCCATCATAAGAACCAATCATTTTGTACAGATCCGGCCGGCGATCACGGAAGACGCCCCACTCGATCCGTCCGACTTCCAAAGCATCCAGATCAAATTCGCTCACTATTACAGCTTGCTCGTCCCGGCCTGCTTCAACAATTTTATTGCCTTGCGGTCCCGCAATGAACGAAGAGCCGTAGAAATTAATGCTAGAATCTTCATCAATTTCTTCACCGATACGGTTGGAGGCAACGACTGGAATAAGGTTAGCCGCTGCATGCCCAAGCATACAAGTCTGCCAATGATCTTTAGAGTCGATCGATCCATCCTGCGGTTCTGATCCGATAGCGGTTGGATAGAACAGAATTTCTGCTCCCATCAGGCTCATCACTCTAGCCGCTTCCGGGTACCACTGATCCCAGCAAATCCCTACACCAATCTTGGCATAGCGAGTGTTCCATACTTTAAAGCCAGTATCTCCCGGATTGAAGTAGAATTTCTCTTCATACCCTGGGCCATCTGGAATATGGCTCTTGCGGTATTTGCCCAGTATCGTTCCATCGGCATCGATTACAGCTAGTGAATTGTAACGTGCGTAGTTCTTTTTCTCATAAAAACTGATTGGCAGCACCACTTGCAGTTCCTTGGCTATTGCTGTGAAATGATTAATCGCTTTGTTATGCTCAAGCTCTGTTGCATATGCGTAATAATCAGCCTTCTCTTTCTGACAGAAATACGGAGTCTCGAACAGCTCCTGCAGCAAAATAATTTGTGCTCCCTGTGCCGCCGCTTCTCTGACCAATGTTTCAGCTTTGCTGATATTCTCATCAATATTGCTGGAACAGCTCATTTGCGTCGCAGCTACTTTTACATTTCTCAAGAATCTGTCCTCCTTATATATAAATGTCCCTTTGGACGTTTAGTTTCCTTCAATTATTGCTGAGCAGGCATTTGTTGCGTAGTGCAGTGAACGTTCCCGCCCTCGGTGATGACCGCCATACCGTTAACTGTACGAATCTTACGTTCCGGGAACATACCAGCCAGTACTTCCTCGGCAAGTTTATCTGTTTCCACCGCTGTACCGCCAAACACAGGTAAAATAATTCCACCATTTACGAAATAGAAGTTCAAATAACTGAGCGTCAGACGGCTGCCGTCATGATCCACCCGTGGTGGTTGCTGAATCTTGATGATCTCCAGCTTACGCCCTTTGGCATCTTTGGCATTCTCCAAAATACGAAGATTCTCCTGTGTAATCTCAAAATTCTCGTCCTGCGGATCCTCACAGACCTGAATAATGACTTTACCTGGAGCAGCGAAGCAAGCGATATTATCCACATGACCATCGGTTTCATCACCACTTAGACCACGCTTAAGCCAGATAATAGTTTCTGTACCTGTATAATTGCGCACGTTCTCTTCAATATTCTCGCGCTTCAAATCCGGGTTGCGGTTCGTATTGAGCAGACATTCTTCTGTAGTAATCAAGGTGCCTTCTCCATCCGTATGGATCGAGCCGCCTTCCATCACAAGCGGCGCATCAAAGCGTGTTACTTGTGTGTGTTCGAGAATCTGTGGAGCTACCTCATCATCCAGATCCCAAGGTGAATATTTACCGCCCCAGGCATTAAACTTCCAGTTCACGCCTGCTAGAACGCCGTCTTTATTAACAACAAAGGTAGGCCCGTTATCACGCAACCAAGCATCGCTATGCTTTATAGGCAGCAGCGTTACATTCGATCCGCTGACCAGACGTTCTACCTTTTCCACGTCCTCCGGGTTAACGATGACCGTAATCGGTTCAAACTCGGCAATAGCTGTAATAATGTCAGCATAACCTTGGCATACCGACTCGTGGTTGTCCGGGAAACACATAGATTCCTGCACCGGCCAGGAGATAAAAGTACGTTCATGCTTGCCCCATTCCGGTGGCATTGTATAGTTCAAATCTTTAGGATTCATGTGTTAACTACCTTTACTATTATATTTGGAGCCAGCCCTGCCCTAAAACTCCTACCTCATCATACAATAATATGTTCTAGTGCTCAATTCCCTAGAACACTAATAATGTTGGAAGGAATTCGGGTCACATGTGATCTGACTGAGCTTATAGTGTAATCCTTTTTACCACATCGCCCTCAAAATCCTTAACGATGAATTCTCCACCCTCAAGGATACCATAGGAATTCGGGTTATTCTCTTTAGGCAGCGATATCGAACCGGGATTCAGCACGTATACGCCCTCTTTTACATCCGCAACCGGAAGATGGGTATGCCCTTGAATAAAGATATCCTTCTCAGATAGTGCCGGTAAATTCTCAATACTAAAGCCATGACCGTGTGTAACATAGATTCGTCTGCCTTCATGCAAGAGCATCACATAATCGCCCATCATCGGGAACTGCAGCAGCATCTGGTCTACCTCAGCATCGCAGTTACCACGTACTGCCGTTATAGGCTTCTTTTTGTTATATTCATTCAGTTTATTAGCAACTCCCTGCGGGTCATAACCCTTCGGCAGTGGATTTCTGGGACCGTGATATAAAAAGTCTCCTACGATTACAAGACTGTCTGGCTGTTCTTCCTCTACCTTTTCCAAAGCCCGTTCTAACCAGAATAAAGAACCGTGAATATCGGAAATAAACATTAGCTTCATCATGTATTCTCCTTTTCGACTTAAATAGATCTTGTGCTTAGGTTTCAATTTTAACCTTGAATAGGCAGACAACGCAAAAGCGGACGTTCCTCCAAAAGGAACGTCCTGCCCTATATGCCTCTATTCTTACGGCAAATTCGATGATCCCATCAAGAATCGGTCCACTTCGCGGGCGGTCTGACGCCCCTCATCAATAGCCCAAACTACAAGGCTTTGTCCGCGGCGCATATCACCTGCTGTGAATACCGCCTCTACATTGGTCGCTTGTGCTCCGAACTCCGCCTTGGCATTTCCGCGCTCATCACGTGCCACCCCAAGCTCACCTAGCACAATCTCTTCGGGCCCTGTGAATCCTAATGCGAGTAGTACCAGCTGTGCATGTAGAACTTCTTCACTGCCTGGTACTTCAACCGGAACTATCCGTCCCTGTTCATTGCGAGTCCACTCAATGCGCACAGTATGCAGCTCCTGCACATGTCCACCATCGTCACCAACAAAACGTTTCGTCGAAACGAGATAACGACGTGGATCTTCCTTATAGAGTGAAGCCGCTTCTTTTTGGCCATAGTCCACCTTAAGAACCTTTGGCCATTCTGGCCACGGATTGCTAGGCTGACGGGTCAGTGGAGCTTGTGGCATAATCTCAAGCTGGATCACACTACGACAGCCGTGGCGGATCGACGTAGCTACACAGTCTGTGCCAGTATCTCCGCCACCGATTACAACTACATCTTTATCTGCCGCAGACAAGTATTCACCATCAGCGAGCTCTGAATCCAGTAAGCTCTTAGTATTCAATGTCAGAAACTCCATCGCCTGATGAATGCCCCGCAGCTCACGACCCTCTATAGGAAGCTCTCGTGCCTGCGTAGACCCGCCACACAAGATAACAGCATCGTGCTCCACCTTGAGTTGTGACGCCGAGATATCTCTCCCAATCTCTGTACGAGTTACGAATGTAATGCCTTCAGCCGCTAGCAGGTCTACTCGGCGCTGAACCGTCTTCTTATCCAGCTTCATGTTCGGAATACCATACATCAACAAACCACCAATCCGATCTGCCCGTTCATACACGGTCACCGTATGCCCTGCCTTGTTAAGCTGAGCTGCACAGGCAAGACCTGCTGGACCCGAGCCCACTACAGCTACCTTTTTACCTGTGCGAGTAAGCGGGGGCTCAGGAACAATCCAACCTTCTTCAAAACCTCTATCTACAATCGACTTTTCAATCGACTTTATCGTTACGGGCTTGCCGTTCATCCCTACTGTACAAGAACCTTCACAAGGTGCCGGACACACACGTCCAGTAAATTCAGGGAAGTTATTGGTCTTATGCAGACGTTTCAGTGCAACCTCCCAGTTCCCACGATAAACCATATCATTCCATTCAGGAATCAAGTTGTGTAGAGGGCAGCCGGAAGCCATACCAGACAACAGACGTCCTACATGACAAAATGGCGTACCACAGTCCATACAACGCGCGCCTTGCTCGCGCAGATTCTCTTCATCCATAGGAATCGAGAATTCATCCCAATTCTTAATCCGCTCAAGCGCCTCACACTCCGAAGGCGTCTGCCGTTCAAATTCCAAAAATCCGGTTGCTTTCCCCATCTCTCTCATCCTCTCTAAATATCCCCACAGATATATACTTCCTAAACCGTTAAAAAAGAAAAGTACGCGCTATGTTTGTCTGCTGCCAAGCCTATGCCACTCTAAAGCGCCAAAGTAAATGCCTTCATATTAACATCCAATATCATCATCGAAAATGAGTAATGTCACCTTTTTATGTAAAATGAAACAATCAAATTAAGAAAATGGAAAAACAAAAAAAGCACACAGAGTACTGTACCTTAATTAGGGTACGTTATTCCGCATGCTTTTTAATAATGATCTTGTAAAAGACTATTTATTTCGCCGTCAGGACTACTGTCCCAATTCCATTTACAGTTAGCTTATTTCCAGTCAGCTCCTGCGTAAGATCAGCCCCGAAGATGGTCTTCCATGCTCCAAGCTGCGGCAGAACCACAGAGGTCTGTTCAGCATTCGCATTAAAAAGAACATAAATATGCTTCGCTGCACCTCCTCCAGCATGGCCACGAAGCGTGTAAGCTACTGCACTTGCCGGTGCTTTTTCAAAAACCAAATGGTTCCGAATGTCAGCTGCTGTTCGCATACGGAAGGCCGGGTGAGCTTTACGCAGTTCGATTAACTGTTTCATATACGCCACATCTTCCTGATGCGCGGCGCACAATTCCCAGTCCATACGATTGATCTCGACCGAAGATTTATAGCTGTTCTCCACCCCGTCCTTCGTACGCATAAACTCCTGCCCTGCATGGATAAAAGGAATCCCCTGACTCATGAACACTATCGCAGAAGCTAGTCTGTGCATGGAACGGCGCTGAGTAACCGTCTCACCCTCGGTGGACAATACGATTTTATCCCATAAGGTATGATTATCATGACACTCCACATAATTAACGTTTTGCTGAGGCTCCTCGGCAAATTGCTTAATTCCTGGGCTGAAGTCAATTCCTCCCGCAATCCCCGCCTTGATCGCAGGCTCCAGACCCATCATTCCACTGATGAAGCCCGGCTGATCGTACAAAAAGATATTTCCTTTAATAGCATCCCTGAAATCATCATTAAAATGTCCGATTCCCGGCATAAGGGAGGCATTCTTCTGATGAGCGAGCCGTTCCATCGGTAGCTCAGTCCCCATCATCCAGCCTTCACCGATCGTCATGATAGACGGATCTATTCCATCCAGACGCCGCCGGGTTTCCCGCATCGTATCGACATCCATCAAGCCCATCAAATCAAAGCGGAAGCCGTCGATATGGTATTCTTTAGCCCAATAGACCACGGACTCCACAATGAAGCGGGACATCATCAAGCGTTCTGTAGCCACGTCATTCCCACAACCCGACCCATTCGACAGGCTTCCGTCTTGTTTATAACGCAAATAATAGCCAGGAACCAGTTTAGTGAAATTCACGCGATATCCGTCGTACACATGGTTGTAAACAACATCCATAATGACGCGGAGTCCACGATCATGAAGCGCTTGAATCATTGTTTTTAGTTCTTGAATACGTAGTCCGGGCACATAAGGATCCGTAGCATAGGAGCCTTCAGGAGCATTGTAGTTCTTCGGATCATAACCCCAGTTAAAATGAGGCTCATCCAGCTTCGTCTCATCTACACTCTCTGTAGAATAATCATAAATAGGCAATAGCTGCACGTGGGTTACACCGAGATCTGCGATATGATCGAGTCCGGTGAGAATGCCCTCTGGTCCGCGGGTTCCTTCTTCCGCCAAAGCGAGATATTGACCCTTATGAGCCATACCGCTTGCTGGATGAATGGATAAGTCACGCAAATGAAGCTCATAAATAATAGCGTCTACAGGATCCTCAAACGACGGCTTATCTTCCGTCCACCGCTCAGGGTCCGTCTTGCGCAAATCTAGAATAGCACCTCTGTCCCCATTCACGCCGACAGCACGCGCGTAAGGATCAGCTGCTTCATTCCACTGTTCACCTAGACGCACTCGGTAGGTATAGAACTTGCCATCTAAATCACCGTCAACCGTAGCTCTCCACGTTCCCCGAATATCGCGAATCATAGCATATTTGGACCCCGCAGCTCCCTGCCATGAATCATAAATTACTAGCTCTGCCTCCTGAGCCGTAGGGGCCCACAAGCAAAATGATGAACAGGCCGATGAATATGTAAGTCCGAGATCATCCCCGTCATAACTAAACAACTGATCAAACTCCTGAGCGAATACGGAAATCCCTCTAGTAGTCGCAGGATCACCATAATAAATCGGTTCCTTCATTTCCTTTTGTACGGACAAAGCACCTATCCCCTTTTCCAGTTATTAACTGGATTATAGTATGATCCTCGAATTTGTGCAAACGTTTGGACTCAAAATAACCAGATCATTTTTCCAGGGTAATTGCATAGCTAAATCACGATTAACTAGGCGTTTCTAAGATATTCATTCCCACCATCGTAATGATGTCTTTATTTGCATAATATGGGATGCGGCGTTCTTTACAAAGAGCAATCCTTCCATCCTTATACCTCACACCATTATCCTGAACGATGAGGATTGGACGATCCCCGTTATCAGGTACTTCATATCCTATTCCTAATACCCAATGGTAATCGTAAGCAAAATTCCCTCTCCACCGAAAATTAAACCATTTATCAAATTTAACAGCTACTGGCCGACCTGCATCAATCTCCACTTTATACACATCGAAATCGTTAAAAGTAGAGACAGAAAGCTTATGTCCCCCTTTTGGCGATATTGAAGAGTGGATATAAGCTGTGATCCCCTTTACAAAACTACGTGTACTCATCCCCAAAGGGGTCCCTCCGTGATGACTGTATATGTAATTAATATGAGCTGCTTTAGAGTGAAAATGACCTTTGCCACGAATAAAGTCCATTCCTAGCTGGGTATTCCAATACTCGGTTAAAGCTGCCAGCGTCGCTGGTCCACATGCAGAAGACGGGGATGAAACCCCAGCCTCCCACTGTGTGTATGGATCTACCGATAGTTTGTAACTGAGACTGGAGTTTCTATGCCTCATCAGGATGTTTCTCCCTTTGAAGAGTTCGGCTTAGAAGCTGAAAGGGCAGGGCCTTCCGGAAGTAAAATCACATTTTCACCAACATCCATAGATCCCTCTGAATTAGATCGTGATTCCATTTCCTGTGCGGGCTTCTGCTCTGCCTGAGCAATATCTTCCTCATCGCCCTCATATTTGCTTTCAGGATTAATCTGTAGCGTGAAATAGAAATTAGAGCCGTTTCCTTCGCTACTCTCCACCGCAATGGCTCCGCCCATCAACTCGACAAGCTTCTTGCAAATGGCTAGTCCTAAACCCGTCCCGGCATACTTACGATTAAACGAGGAGTGCAGCTGGTAGAATGATTGAAACAACTGATGCTGCTTTTCTAAAGGAATACCTATCCCCGTGTCTCTGACATTAAACTTCAAAGTCGATTTCTTTGAAACCACGGACAATTTCTGCTCCACATAAATACAGACATTACCTTGGTCAGTAAATTTAATCGCATTGCTGACCAGATTAACCAATACCTGACGTAATCGTCCTGCATCTCCCATAATGAACGTAGGAACTCCTGGTGCCATGCTGTAAGACAGCTCAAGATTTTTTTCCAAAGCCTTAGCCATAAATAGATCCGTTACACTGTCCAGTACCTCTCGAAGATGCACGGGCTCATGTACGATCATCATTTTTCCGGCCTCAATTTTACTGTAATCGAGAATTTCATTAAGAATATATAGAAGAGAGCTACTGCTCTCCTTAATAATATTTGTGTACTCACGTTGTTCTTCATCTAGTTCCGTCTCTGCAAGCAGATCAGTCATCCCCACAATGCCGTTCATAGGCGTGCGTATTTCATGGCTCATAATGGCTAGAAACTCTGATTTAGCCTGGTCTGCTTTTTCCGCAGATTCCTTCGCCCGAATGATCTCCTTCTCATCTGTAATATCCCTGAAGACGACTACAACCCCCTTAGGTTCACCTTTATCAAAAAGAGGGGTTACTTGGTACTCCGCAAGAAAGCTTGTACCATCTTTACGCCATAAGACTGCATCCTTGCTCTGGTAAGATCCCCCTGACCTAATGGCTTTGATAAGTGGCGACTCCTCTGGCCGGTAATGTATCCCATCAAGCGCTGTCTGCTGAATATGATCTAGATAGGAATGACCCATGATCTCATCATGTTCATAGCCGAGCATATGCAAACCAGCAGGGTTGATGAAGGTCACCTTCTCCTCCATATCCAGTCCAAAAATACCCTCAGATACTGCATTTAATATAAGGGTGTACTCATTGCTTAGCTTCTCAATTTGTTCTGTATATCTTATACGTTCCGTAATGTCACGGGAAATACCATATACACCAACCACTTGATCGTCTACAATGATCGGAATATTAGTGGTATTAATCTCTACAAGATGGCCTTCTTTATGAATAAGCGTCAGATCATAGCTTTGGGGATAGCCCTTAGCAGCTAAGTTAAAATGATACAGCGTCTTCTCCATGTCCTTCTCATGCACAACGGGACCAAAGTACATTCCGATCAGTTCTTCCAGCGAATACCCGGTCAGCTTCTCCAGATTCGCATTGGCTGTTAAATAATCCCCTTGTAAATTCATTGAGTACACAGCAGAGGGATTATATTCAAATAAGGATTTATAGCGCTGTTCATTCTCCTGAAGCTTGAATTCGAACTGTTTGCGCTCTTCAACTGCATGACGCGAGATTAAATCCAGCGAATTCTCGGACATCAATCTATAATTACGTTCACTTTGATAAATCTGTTCCTCTAGATCTCGTTGATCTGCCATTTGTTGATCTGCAATCTTTCGGTCCGTAATATCTTCGGCGTACACAATAATACATGAAGGGGCTTGTCCTGCTGTTACAAATCCTGAGAATGTCAGGGAAAGCCATACCGGTTGATCCCCTTTGTAAAAGCATTCTTCCTTCTTCCAGCTCCCTGCTGGAGAATTCTGAAGCTCGTCCATCACCAATCTATAGGAAAGCTCTTTCGAAGACGTCTGTCTATTTTCCATTTCTGCAAAAATAGCCCCAGCAAGAAACTCAGCTTCCGTAAAGCCAAGTAAATTGCAAAAAGCCGGATTGACCTTCAGCCAGTTGCCCTTACCATCGTTTAAAGACAGTACGGCTATTCCCTCTGGGGACCTCATAAATGCATGTTCCAACATTGTGCTATATTCTACCGCGTTATCCATCTACGCCAGACCTCCTTTGTTGCGAACGTTGCATCCTTTATTCCATCCTAAGTTCAGTATACGATAAGAGAAGTGAGTATAGAAATGCCCTGCGTATTATTTTGAATAGGGAATAGTTTAATTTTAAATATTGACTGGATGGCCTGAGGCAAACTATTATTAAACATAATAATATCGTTCGTGACCTATTACGCTGGAAGCACCCGTAATAAAGGCTTTTGCCTTTGCTACGGGTGCTTTTTTTTGTTGCCATTAGGTTTCGATAATAGGAGGAGAATAAATGAAAATATTTAAGCCAGTGCCCTTACTACTGCTTACGATCCTGCTACTGCTAAGCACATCATCAGGAGCTATTGCTGCATCTACAACAGAATTAACCCCTTCTATAAAAGCAGCTTTTGATCTGACGGCCGCAACGGCAGAAGGTCCTGCCAGGGTTAAGCTGACTTCTCTTTACAATGATTTATCCACCTTAAAGCTGCAGTATGATCAGCGCGAGGAGCAAATCCGAATCCTTCACTACAATAATGAGCAATCGCTAGTTGTGGTTCGTCAACAAATTAAAGGAATTGATCTTGAAACAGTGACCCGATTGGAAGCCTCCGTTAAGAGTAGCAAGCAGCGCTATCAGCCCTTATTTGACCAGTATAGTGCACTTAACAAGCGAATTAGTATCGCCAAGTCACTTAAGGACAAGACCTTGAATACCGTACTGCGTGCCCAAGGTGATGCTATGAAGATCTTGGTTCAGTTGGCACGCCAAGAGATCAGTGACAAGCAGAATCAGCTGAACGCCGCGAAAAAGAAACGTTCCCAAAAGATAGCCGAAGCGCGTAAAACCTTGTCTGGCATTGAAAGTCCTCAAATCACGATCAAATCTAACAAGAGCGTGATCACCTCGTTAAACAAACGTGTCTCAGCAGATTGGACTGACTTTAAAGCAGCGATTCGCAAACAAAACCTTACCCTAACCAACCAGTCCTTAGCTGCACTGGTCTCCGGTTACCGTCAGATCGCAACCCATAAGCAAAAAATAATTGAGCTCGAACAAAAGGTTTCCCTTGTTATTGCGAATACGAAGAAGCAAATCAGTTAGCGGACTTCTTCTTCTCATTTGCTCTGCGGTAAGCCATCACTTTGCGGTACATGCTCTTATTAGAAAGATGTTTGAAAATATATGGATCTGGACTCGTATTCACTTCAATAATCCAAGGCGTCATGTGCTTATCTAATCCTACATCTACACCAATCTGTTTAAAGCCAGGATATTTCTTATGGTAGAAACGTCCGGTATCCTCACCTAGCTTTCGCAATATCTTAAGCATCTGAGCTTGCTGAGCATCGTTCAAATAAGGCGACAGCAGCTTCTCCATAGACATTAGCGTACCACCGTTATGATAATTGGTAACAATCTTGCCCTTCTCAGCTACTCGGCCAATCAATCCGGTAGTTTCCCATTTGCCACGCGGACTGAGCTGGACCATCACACGGATATCAAAACGATGCTTTCCGTGCTTTAGCAAAACAATCCCTCTCTGAATCAAGTAACTGCGTCCGCGTGTTGCTTTCTTAAGGGATGAATAAAAGGTGTCATAGGCTCCAAAGGTTTTTATCTTTGTTCCACTTTGGTATTTGTATTCTGTTCCATGAGAATCCTTACTCTGTTCAACCTTCATTACACCGTTACCATAGGTGCCATGTTCCGGCTTAACGTAAATCATCCCATATTTCAAGAGCATCGTTCTTAAGTTTGCTTTACTAAACTTCACTGTTTCTGGAATGAGCGGTGAAATCTCGGAACTTTGCATGAGCACCTTGGTTTTAATCCATTTGCTGGTCAACGCAGACTTTAACTTTGTTCCCAATTGCCCTCTCCCCTGTCACTCAAATAATGATCACAGCCTTGCTTAACCTTAGTATTTTATGCTCCGACAATATGAATGGAATGGGTTGAACGCCCTCTCCGCTCTCAGATGTATCTCCAGATACTCAAGCTGCATATGGTGGGAAGAGGATAACCATTAGCGGATCAGAGGAGGCATGAACCATGCATATTTGTATTATTGCGCCGGAACGTCTCCCGGTTCCGGGAGACGGGTCAGTAGAAATCTGCATTTGGGCCATTGCCAGAAAGCTGGCTGAGAAACATAAGGTTACCATTGTGAGCCGCAAAGTGCTGGGACTGCCCGATGCTTCCATATTGGAGCGGGTCAGAATCATTCGGTTGCCCGCAAGTACTCCCGTTCATTATCGTACTTCGGTATTAGACTACATTCAGAATGAGTCATTTGATATCGTTCAGGTCGATAATCGCCCCCATCTTATGTCTGCTGTAAAGAAACGGCTCCCTCATCTTCCGGTATTTCTATTTCTGCATTCTCTTACATTCACACCGGACACAGTTAAGACTGCTAGAGCCTTGGCTAGAGCAGATCTGATTATTGCGAACAGCCACTCTCTACAGCGAAGACTAACCCGTCGCTTCCCTCAATTAAACAATGAAATCCGTATTGTCCTGCTCGGAGCAGATCTTGATCGATTCACTCCTGTAGCGCTACAGGAAAAATACCATCTTCGCAAACTTTACAGACTCCCGAGGGTCTTTACCGTCTTATTCGTCGGTCGAGTCATTCCCCGCAAAGGGGTGCCCGTATTGATACGTGCTATGTACCATTTAAATAAGCACCTTCCTGCTCATCTTGTAATTGCAGGCAAAGGGAAACCGTCATATTTGCGACAGCTGAAGCTGCTTGCACAGCGACTAGGCATATCCGTTTCCTTCCTTGGAAATGTAGCTCATGAGGATATCCATACCCTTTATCAAGCAGCCGACTGCTTCGTATGTCCTTCTCAGAATCATGAATCCTTTGGGCTTGTTAATGTAGAGGCCATGGCCTCGGGACTACCGGTCATCGCTTCTAGCAATGGCGGTATCCGTGAGATTATCGACTCCGGCCATAACGGATATCTGGTGGAACGATATCGCGAGGCCTTGCCCTTTGCTAGAGATTTGCTGCGACTAGGCCGGAATCCGGAGGTAGCAGCAACCATTGGGAAACAAGGACGAGCGGATGCGCTTGAAGCCTTCAATTGGCAACGTACAGCAACTGATTTGGAACGGCTTTATCAAGCTGCCTTAGTACAGCAATAGATCCTATAAACATAAAAAAGTAGTCCGCCTCCATACACTGGAGACGGACTACTTTGATTTAAATAAATTGAACAACTGTAAGTACAAGCCCTACAACAAAACCGCATAAGGCACCGTTCACACGAATCCACTGAAGATCTTTACCTACTTTATCCTCCAGCATATTCACTAGACTAGCATCGTCCATGCTATCCAGATTCTCCTTCACCAAAAGACCGATTCGGAAGTGGTTAGCCTCTACAAATGCAATCAATGAAGCGCGAATCCGCTCCTCCCAGCTACCGATCCACTCTTGTTCCTTACTAATACGGCGCATAAGAAGGGTGTATAGTGCAAATAGTTTTCTTCCGCCAGCTGCCCGGTCCTCTTCTAATAAGGAGAGTGCCTTACTACGTACGTTCTCCAATTGAGTATGCAGAAAAGCAGTTACTGCTTCTCCCTCAAGCTCTTGTAGTGCCCATTCTTTCACAGAAGTCATTCTAGCCTCATCATTAACAATCTGGAACAACGCCACCCGAATTTCCCGGATGATCTCTTCACGATAAGGGCTATCCTCTTCACGAAAATCGCGAATACCGGACTGCAGCATGCCTTGCAGCATTTCACCAAGCATATCCGCATCCATGAATCCAACGAAAGCCTGAAAAGCCATCCCTTTCAGTCCACCGAGCTTTACTTCAGCCAGTTTCTCGCTGGCGATCTTACCCAGCATAGCTTTCGTTTCAGGACGACCGCTCCAGTTAGATACCCCTTCCAGCGCATAATCCAGAGCCGCTACATCTTTTCCGTCGTTCATTAATTTAGTGACAATCTTATCAGCCGCAACTCCAAGCTCCGCTTCACGAATATAGTCAGAGGCTGCCTTTTGAAGAAAAGGTACAGCTTTCTCTACCGGAAGACGTGACACGAATTCGCTAAGTTGCTCTAGGATCTGGGCTCTCGCCTTCTTCTTGCTAAAGAACTTCGTCAGCAGCTTGGAACTCATAGACATAATGCCAAACTTGCGCAGCTTGTTCTCAATACTCTCTTTGTTCAGCAGCTCAGTCTCCATAGCGGTAATTAACGACTGAATAATCTTATCCCGATTCTTGAGCAGCAGTGAGGTATGTGGAATACGCAGCCCGAGCGGATGGCGGAATAACGCGGTTACCGCGAACCAGTCGGCAATCCCCCCAACCAGCCCAGCCTCAAAGCCACCTCTTAGTAGAATTACAGCGAGATTTTCAGGTAGAAATAGTGTAATCAGAAACCCACATGCCATAAAAGCTAGTGACATGGTGGCCAAGTTTTTGGATCTCACGATTAGTCCCCCTTACATACACAGCTGCCGATGTCCTTACGCAGGAAAAATACCGACGGATCACGTCCCACGAACATGAACTGACGATAGACTCGGCTAGTCGATTAGTTTAACAACTATTGTACCACGACTGAACTATATTCTAAAAATATACGATTAGACTAGGAATGAAAAGGTGTTTTTGGTTTTCAGAATATTAATGATAAGATACAATTAACGTTCTCACTAGCCCGCGAAGGGGACAACTATGACTGGATAAGGAGATCTTACAATATGCTGATTGCTTTAGATATGGATGGAACATTGCTGAACGAAGAAGGACAAATTAGCCCAAAGAACCGCGAGGCGATTATAAAGGCTCAAAATTTAGGTCATATCGTAATTATTGCTACGGGACGCTCTTTTATGGATGCGGAACGACAACTGCGGCTGGCAGATCTGGAATGCCCTGTAGTCAGTCTGAATGGCGCAGTGGTTACATTGTCTGACCACACGCTGGCAGCAAGTAAACCGCTGAAGAAGGAAGACATCATTCCTGCATTACGCTGGATGAACGAAATTCCGGATTTGTATTACGAGGTATACACAGAGGACAACGTATATGTGGAGCTCAATAAACGGGTAAGATTAGAGAAACTATCTGCACTAAGTGAAGAAGAAGTACCTGAGGAAGTTGGCTGGCTGCTAAAAGCAATGATCGATCAGCAGTTTCAACAAGCGGCTGTAACTTACGTCGAAAGTATGGAAGAGATCTGGAGTAAAGAAGAAAACGTCATTTATAAAACATTAGCCTTTTCTCTAGACCGGGAACTGCTCAAAGAAGCCTCCACCCGCTTCGCCGCGATCCCTGGCCTTATTATTACAGCCTCCCATGTCAATAATATCGAAATTAACCATGAGGACGCCAACAAAGGCTCCGGTGTAGCTATGCTCGCCGCCCACTATGGCATCCCGCTAACAGATGTAGCCGTAATGGGTGACAGCTATAATGATCAACCGATGTTCGAGGTGGCAGGCTACCGGATTGCCATGGCTAACGCAGCACCGATTCTAAAGGAAATGGCTGAATTTGTTACAGTCAGTAATGCCGAAGATGGAGTGGCGACAGGACTTGAGCATCTTATGGCTAAATTCTGAACCAACATGCCTGGCTTAAATCATAAACTGCAAAAAAAACCTCTAACATCATCCTGAGGATGGGTTAGAGGTTTTTTTAAGATTGTCTTAACTAATTATAGCTACAGCTTTATACAAGGATGATCGTCCAAGCTCAATGGCTTGGCAAACTCAACGTCTTTTAATAACTCGTTATTCCGCTTATTGTGCATAACACGTGATTCGGATAGCCCTGACTGAATCTCCTTGAGCATTTGACGATTCTCATCATATAAGGTAACTGCCAGTGTATGATCATCTTGTCTTACAACCAGCTCCATATTGGGCTTAACTTCAAGCGATACCGTTTCGAAAGGAGACATATCGATGATAACTTTCAGTCCCACATTCTTGAATGTATAGGCGTAAGTGATTTCAAGTCCACGGTTATATGTGGCTTCGATCTGTCCCTTTCCTATGTTCACATTATAAGCCAAGGATTCAAGCTCTTGCGGAATTCTTGGAGCAATTGTCAGTGTATTGTTAATCAGGTCTGGACGGATACCTAAGAAATATTGGTACCACACACGCAGGTGCTCAGCATTGGACCAAGCTTGCAGGTATGCACCCGTCAACTTCGCCCAGCTCTCACCTTCCTCTGGATAAGCATCCATATTCTCACAAAGTCCACCAACAACACCTAAATTCAAGGCCTGCCAGTTCATATTCTTGAATAGCTGATAGGCCGTTTCTTCCTGCCCTGCTTCAATCATACGCTGCATCGCAATACCATTAAGCCAAATCCAAACCGCACCGTTATGGTAAGCCTCGTCTTTCGGATAATGAGATGTTAAATGAAACGGACGAAACAATGGATGATGTCTATCTAGCGAAGCAACACCCCATGGATAGACCAACTCTTCCCACGCGGTACGAATCGCTCTAGCCTTAAAATCGTTATCATCAAACATTTCAAATGCAAATAACTGGTTTGGGCGCAGGGAGAATTCCGGCTTATCTTCTGCATCCAGTCTGTCTGCTAAATAAGGATGCGCTTGATCAATGAAATCGACCTCAAAATGGCGCTTCAAGGTTTCAGCAATGCCCTTCCATTTATCAGCATTCACCTTGTCATTCATATATTCAGCAAAGTAAACACCAGCAAGCAATTGGTTATACCAGAGTGCTTGAATATCGTTGGCACGGGTATCCCGAGGAGAATATGACTCCAAATTGCCATCCCGGGCATCCATCCAAGTTTCATTATCTGCGTGCTTCAAGTACCCTTTATCATCTACCCAATATTTAATGGAACCTTCAATACTATATTCTACATTGTGATACAGCTCTTTAATGATCGCTGTATCTCCTGAATACTTAACGTAATCCTGCAACTGGATAATGAATCGCGGCGTACCATCCGTTGTATGGTAATCTACTTTTCCAGGAGACAAGATATTTGGAATTCTACCAAAGTATTTAGAATCTTCGTCCGTATTCTGAAACTCTGCGAATGATAGCAAGATATTTCTAGCCGTTTCGAATTGCCCTGTAACGAGCACGGCGCCTGGAAGAGCTATGAATTGATCCCGTCCCCAATATTCGTTAAACCATGGCAGCCCTGCATAGATACCATCACCCTGCTGTCTAGTAACCAACTGATCCATTGTGATGTTCAACCAATTCATGGCTAAAGTAAATGTATCATCACTGCTGGTTAGATGGGCATTATGGTGTAAGAAATCTTCCATCCGCTTAACACGTTCATCTTTCAAAGTGCTAATATCTTGTCTAGCTTTAAGGATTAAGCTTGCTGCTTCTTCGGATGTCTTACCTGCAGCGATATAATAACCCCCAGCGTTTGCACCGGTAATTAGAACTTCATTATCCATATGCAAAGGTGAAAGGTTGATAGCACTAACTGCAATCAACCAATCTCCCTCGATAGCGCTAAAGAACGCGATATGATCCTGTTGGTTTATATAGCTAACATTCTCTCCCCTTAAAACGATGCCTATGTCTTCCTTCGCATTAGCGAGACTAATTTCTAATAGATTATGATAATCCAACAACCACAGCTCTTCTGTAAGATCGGCGTGCTTACGCACCATTTTATAAGGATAGGCCCAAACTTCAGATTGTCGATTGTCTAGCTTCTGTTCACCTACGAATAAGGTGTATCCACCGAAAATTCTATTCTTAGCAATATTAAGTCCCTCAAAAAATGCATGTTCCACATGATCCGTATGATGGGATTGCGTAAAATAAAATGCTGCCTCTTTATTTGTAAATGAAATACTCCGATTGGCTTCTTGAGAGACAAATGTCTTCATGTCATCCAGAATTGATGTATGAACTTGATTACTATTCATTGTAAGCCTCCTACTTGAAAATAGTAGGCCGCTATGAAGCTTCATAGCGGCTGTCTACTAATATTTATTCTTTAACCGAACCAACGACAATCCCTGATACGAAATACTTTTGCATAAACGGATAAATCAACAACAATGGTAGCGTAGAAACTACGATTTTAGCAGCGTTCAAAGTCTTATTCGAAACTTTTGCTAATTCCAATAATTTTTCAGGATCCGTAATGTTCTGAACCTCAACGCTAAGCTGTTGGATATAGGTTTGCAATGGATAATTCGCCGTCTTATTAATATAAACCAGGGCACCAAAGTAATCATTCCAATGGCCCACAATAGTAAAGAGCGTAACGGTGGCAAGCGTAGGCAATACTATTGGGAGATAAATTGTCCCTAATATTCTCCACTGTGAAGCTCCATCTATATTCGCTGCTTCCTCTAGAGATTTCGGTACAGCGCGGAAAGCATTCATCAGCAAGATAACATTCCCTATCGGTACTGCACCCGGCAAGATCAATGACCAGATGGAGTCTAGAAGATTAAGCTCTTTGACTACCATAAAGGTTGGAATCAATCCGCCTGAGAATAACATCGCGAAGATAACGAGATTCATATAAACCTTCTGACCCGTGAATACTCGTGAACTTTTAGACAATGGATAGGCTGTAAGAATCATCAGTACCATATTCACAAGCAGACCTAACACTACCCGTTCTACAGAGATCATGAATGAACGCCAAAACTGGCTGTCAGACAATAATTTTTCATAGGAGCTAAACGTCGGATTAACCGGGAATATACTTACTAGATTTGCGGAAGCCGCCGCATTATCACTGAAAGAGATGGCTACTAAATTGACTAACGGTATGAGACAGGACAAGGCGAACGCTAGAACAAATACCCAGATAATAACATCTGCAATACGACCCTTGATGTTAGATACGTAAATGGGAGAACCCCCCTTTCTTTAGAAAATACGATAATCCGTAAGTTTTTGGGCCAATTTATTCGCAGAAAGAATCAGTACGATACCAACGACCGACCGTAATAGGCCAACTGCTGTACCTAAGCTGTATTGTCTTTCTACCAGACCCACCCGATAAACGTAGGTATCAATAATATCCGAAGATTCATACACCAAAGGATTATACAGATTGAAGATCTGATCAAAACCAGCATTCAATACATTCGGCAAGTTCAAGGTTGTAACCAGCAAAATAGTTGGCATTAAGCCTGGCAACGTGATGTGCCACAGTTTCTTAAACCGGTTGGCTCCATCAATGGAGCCCGCCTCATAAAGTCCGGGATCAATGGATGTCAGGGAAGCTAGGTAGATGATTGAACCGTACCCAAAACCCTTCCAGACATCTGTTAATACTAGCATCGGTCTAAACCAGGTATTGCTGGCCATAAACAAGACCGGGTCAATCCCAAACCAACTTAACATAGCATTAACAGGACCTTCATAAGAGAAGATATTCATGACTACAGTAGCTAAGATCGCCCATGACAAGAAGTTCGGCAGATAAACAACCGTCTGTATGAATCGCTTAGCAAACTTTACCCGAATTTCATTTAATAACAGGGCAAACACGATGGATGTAAAAGTACCCACGATAATTTTCCATAACGCGATAACGATCGTATTACTGAAAATCTGTTTGCTGTCAGGAATTTGGAGCATAAATTTGAAATTATCAAGACCTACCCAGGATGAACCACTCATTCCCTTAGCCGGAACATAATTTTGAAAAGCCATTATAATACCGAACATTGGAATAAACGAAAAGATAATTAGGAAAATCATGCCTGGCGCCATCATGAGATGGAATGCTGTCTGATCTTTTTTATTTTTCATTTACGGATCATCTCTTTCAACATCATTTGGTTGCTATCGCTTCGTTAACTTCCTTAGTAATTACTTCGCCGCCAGTTTTATTCCAGCTATCTACAAACTTATCAAACGCATCAGGTGTTTGCTCACCTGTAATGATCTTCAAGTACATTTCAAGTTCCATTTTAGTAAGTGTCGGCCATTTCAACGTCATGGATGATGTACTTCCAAAGAATAATGGATTCACTTCTTTAATATTAGAGGCTTTCACCAAACTAGCTGTCGTAATACTGGAAGTATATCCAGCCCATGCATTGGAGTCTGGTGTTTCTCCATTCTTCTTACTATCAAGAAATTTCTTATAGGAGTTATAAGCCGTTAAATCCTCATTGCTAGTTAATTTACTTGTATCGCCTGTTTCTAATGCTTCTTTCATGATGTCAACGTTACGATAGAAAGCGTCATAATAATCGATATTAATGGCGAGCGGAGATCCGCCAACATTCATGCTCTTATAATCTTCAAATTCTTTCAAAGCTTTTTCATCTTTTTCTTGGTAACGCTGATAGTCATATTGAACACTCACAAGCTTGGCTGCAAGTTCAGGATGTTCAAAGCCTTTGCGAACAACCAAATAACTGCTGGAAGGATTTCCAGTGAACATTGTAAGCGAGCCATCTTCTGATTGTGGGGCAACATAAGATACCCATTCCGCTTCTGGATTCAGCTTAAGCGTGTCAGCCACAGTCCAGCTTCCCCACCAGTTATCCATGAACGACCCACTTTTTCCGCTTGTAAGTAGCGCCTTGCGGTCATCACCAGTACGTACTGCAAACTGGCGATCAATCAAGTTATTCTTGTACATTTCAGACAACTTGGTCAGTGCTGGCTTCATTTCTGGTTGAACAGATCCGTATACAGCCTTTCCACTTCCATCATCAATCCACTGTTTTGGATACGCACCATATAGTGAAAAAATATTATTAAATGAGAATTGTCCACCAGAGACACCGGCAACGTTTTCATTATCGACAACAAGACCTAGCGTCTTACCCGCTCCGTTACCACCTGGATCTTTTTCTACAAATTGCTTAATAATGTTCTCGACATCAGCCATTGATTTCGGCTCAGCAAGTCCCAATTTGTCCATCCAGTCTTTGCGAAGCCAGAGGATACCAGGACCATGTGAGATTTCAGTAGTTGGTATGGCCATCAGCTTGCCATCGAACTTTGCGCTATCCAGAACACGACCACCGTAGGAATCATAAATTTCCTTAATTCGATCGCTGGCAGTATTTTCATAAACCTCTGTCAAATCTGCAATCAGATCGTTCTCATAAAGCTGTTGCAATGTCGCGTAGTCAGGAACCACCATTAGATCAGGGATTTCACCGCTTACAATCGCCATCGAAACTTTCTGACTATAGTCTGTACCATCATTGGACTCAAACGAGGTCGTATTTTGAATGTTCAGCTTATCCTTGAAATATCTTGTCCACACATTGTTTGTGGCATTATCTTTCTCATAAGGCGTTCCTGCAAGTGCTGAATAGCTCGTTGCCACTTGTCCAACAGAATAAGTAACTGTTTCAGGATAGGCGCCAAATGGAGTCGTCTGTGCTTCTTTCCATGCAGGATCACTCGCATCTGTCTTTGGGGTAGATGCTGAAGAATTATTAGAACTTGAACAACCTACCATAGCAACAGCTAATAGTGATGCTAATACTATGGAGCTTGATTTTCTCAATTTATGTTTCATTATAAGAGCCTCCCTTTTTCTATAAAAAAACTCGTATTAGAAAACGATTTCAAAGCGCCGGCCAGCTTCAAAAAAAATTATATTGTTACTTCCTTAAGTTTATAGATTATTGCTATCCATCGTAAACGCAAAAAAATTATGTTTTACACAAATAAATACTCATCATTAACGATAATATCGAGGAATAATTGCTACGGTCGAAGATGTTATACTACAATATCAATGTCACTACATGTCGAAAGGTGGTAAATAATGTTATCCATATTGGTGGTAGATGATCATAAGGAGGAGCGAGAGGGGATTGCTTTCCTCATTAAGGAGCTTGGCTTCCCCCTCCAATTGCATGTTGCAGAAAACGGTCGTAAAGCACTTGAATATGTAAGCGCACACTCTGTCGATATTCTATTTACCGATGTGCGGATGCCTATAATGGATGGATTACAGCTAACAAAGGAAGCATTAAAGTTGCACCCCAAATTAAAGGTGATTTTATTCAGTGGATTCGCTGAATTTGAGTATGCCAAAACAGCCCTCTCCCTGGGCGTATCCGAGTATCTTTTGAAACCGGTTAACATTGAAGCATTCCAAACTACTTTAGAAAAAGTTATTCAGGAATTAAAGAGCCAGCAACAAAAAGAAGAAGCGTCACAAAGAAAGCTAAGCTATGTGAGAAAACATCTACTCTTCTCTCTAGTCAATGGCATCGGAAGCCCGCCTCCTCTTCAAGAGCTGTCTATTGAATTACCCAGCCATTACAATAAAATGCTTTTGTTAGAATTCGATAAGCCATTTTTTGAATCTGTGGATTCGGAGTTCGAAGAGTTTGTTCTTGGTTTAGTAGACACATCTGCTGATTACTTAAATCTAAACGGATGTCAAAGTCTACTACTGTTTCCCGAGCAAGAGTCCCCTTCTTCCCAGTTTGATAATAATTCAGCGATGCACCTGCATCATTGTATCCTTGATAAATATAAAGTAAATTGTTATCTCGCTATGAAAGAGGAACTAACCTCAATACTAGATTTAGGTTCACTTTTGACTTCATTAGAAGAATTGATGGAATATCGTTTTTTTCTCCCAGATACCTTTGTGTTTAATACACAAAATGACTTACATTTCTCTGAGGCCTTGTATCCAGACCTTACAGATAGCCATCTACTAGATCAGATTCGAAATAATCTGAAGGATCAAGATATTTTTAGCTTACGAGCAAATACTGAGATTTTATATCAAAAATACGTACATCAAGTACAGTATTCACATTTATATGTAAAGTATATGTTTTCCACAATCTATCAAGAGATCATGACACAAGCTGCACCTATATCAGAAATGGAGCTGCAGACTGCCGTCGAGACCATATATGGATCTGAAGATTTGCGGGATATCAAAGATATCATATTTGAAGGTATCGCTCGGATTGATCAGAACTCTACTAACCATGAGCCTACTCAGAACCGTGATGTCGATGCCGTCAAACAATATATTGAACAATATTATGCAGATGATCTCAGTCTGGAAATGCTTGCTGCTAAAGTGTATTTGTCTCCACATTATCTTAGCTCCATATTCAAGAAGCAGACAGGCTGTGGGCTTAATAAATATATTAAGAATGTCCGCATGCAAAACGCAAAAGAGTTGTTAACAAATACACATCAAAAAATATCAAATATTTGCACCGCAGTGGGCTATCGCAATATTTCATACTTCTGCCAAAATTTCAGGGATTTCTATGGGTACACACCAGAAAAATATAGACAGTATAATCAGAAGTCCTCTGTATATCGGGAGGAGCATCATGCAACTTTGGCGGACACTTAAGCAAAATATTCGCGACTTGAAGTTTCAAACCAAGATCATGCTTTCATTTATGTTAATCAGTATGATTCCTGTGATTATATTGGGCAGCTTCTGCTATCAAGAAGCCAAATCATCCCTCATTAAGCAATCCAAATCTGATTTGAAAGCAGCCTTAAATCAAGGGGCTTTAGCTTTAAATAGTCATCTGGATGTCTACAATAAACTCATGAATTTCTTGAGTTTTAATCAGGAAATTATTAATTCAGCTAATCATACCTACACAAGTATGTATGAAATGTATGATCAGTTAACCCATGTGATTGACCAAAATTTCAATACGGCACGGTATCTAAATACAGGTGTAGAACAAATCACTCTGTATACAGGAACCAATCTTTTGGCACATGGCAATACCGTCCGAGCCCTAAATGATATTAAACAGGAACATTGGTACCCGCCGTTGATGAAGTCAGTCGATGTCCTGTGGTTTACAGATAATAAGGAGATTTTTGCTGTTCGACGCATTATTAATACGAAACAGAAAGATCCAAAAGAAAATGTGCTGTATGCACGTGTGAATTACGATTCGTTATTCACACCTTTTGACTCCCTACTCTCTCAAGGTTCAGAGATTCTCGTCAAAGATGCTTATGGAAAGTCGATCTATGCCTCGCCTGGTATAGAAGGATATATTCCTTCCAATAGCACAAACAACTTAGATACGCTGCAATGGAAAAATACAAAGTACACTGTATTGCAATCTGAAGTTCCTATATCAGGATGGACAGTGATGTTATGCAAACCTACGAAGATGATTACGAATTCTGCTTGGAAAATCCTTTCGACAGTTGGGCTTGTTATTGTTGCCTGTATTGCTGCCGTTGCTATAACCGCCAATCTATTTTCTCGAAAGTTCAATTCACAAATTAAGCGTCTGCGCAATAATATGCGCACCGTAGAAGAGGGATCCCTGGAAGTCACCGTCACCAGCACATCCAAAGATGAAATTGGGGATCTAATTAGAGGCTTTGGCAATATGGTTGACAAAACAAAAGTGTTAATCGATAAAGTCTACATTGAGGAAATTTCACGAAAAGAATATGAAATGAAAGCCCTACAGGCTCAGATTAATCCTCATTTTCTATATAATGCTCTTTCGCTCATCAATTGGAGAGCCATCCGAATCCATGCAACAGATATAAGTGAAATGGCGCAGCTTCTATCCACGTTCTATCGGACTACGCTGAATAAAGGGAATAATATTATTTCGGTTTCAGATGAACTATTGAATGTACAATCTTATATACAGATTCAGCTTAACATGCATAGCAACAGCTTTGAGATAGAATATCAGATCGACGAGGCTATTCTCTCTTATTACATGCCTAACCTGATGCTTCAGCCTCTAATTGAGAATGCTATTATTCATGGTATTGAGAATAGAGAAGAAGAAGGAAGCAAAATTATTCTATCCGGAGAAATGGTGGAGGAGTGTATCATCTTCAAAGTAAAGGATAATGGCGTTGGCATCCCACAAGAACGACTCAATCTTCTGCTTAAATCCCAGTCTATAGGCTATGGGCTCAAAAATGTAAATGACCGGGCTATGCTAATGTACGGACCAGAGTACGGCCTGTCCATTACCAGTATTCTAGGACTGGGAACGGAGGTCACATTTCGATTTCCATCCAAAAGATACGAAGGTGGCTCAGATCTATAACTCTTTTAAATGCAGTGATGTTAATTAGCTACACTCTAAAATTAAATTCAACCGGGACATGTACGCTGGATTAAACCCGGTTGATTTTTTTCAATCTATTGAATTACAAATGATCAGGAGCGCTTTCCTCCCCCACCCATTCAGCAGAAACACGTACATAATCCCCCACATCAGAAGACGTCACCAGTTCAATAATGATCAATTCGAGTGGTGTAATCGCCCGCAAACCATGTCTCGCACCGGCAGGTACTATAACTGTGTCTCCGGCTGCAACTGCATGAAGAACGCCGTTCATACGGTACTCTCCATTGCCCGAAAGAAAAGACCATATTTCTTTGGTATGCCTGTGAAAATGATAGCTGGTGTGCTTCCCTGCCAACATCGTGATTTTGGAAGTCGTAACCTCAACTCCTGCTGCTGTTCGTGAGAAATCCAGAATGCGTGAGCTCCCCCACCGCTTTTCTTCAATCATCGGCTTCGCGGCATGACCCTCCAGCTTCTGCTTAATCCGTTTCGCCTGCTCGATCCCAGCAACCAAAATACCATCCGCACCCGCCGCCACAATCAAACCTGGGGCACCGATGACATGTACGGGACAAGAGAGTTCGTTCACTAAATAGGTTCCTTTTGAATCCTCAGAAATGCTCCCCCTGCCAATTACCTTTTCCTGCAAATGAGGGGTAAGCGCATCCCAACTACCAATATCCGCCCAAACTCCGGTGTAAGGAATAACTACCGCTCGCTGCGTATGCTCAAGCACTTCATAGTCAAAACTTCGTTCTGGCAATTCGTCATAATGCTCCACTAGCTCCATGTAATCTGCTGAAAGATTCCGTTCCATCATAGTTGAGAGCAAGTATCCTAATGAGCAAGAGAACACCCCACAGTTCCATAGTCCTCCACAGGTAATGAACTCGGCCGCCGCCAGTTCGTCTGGCTTCTCTGCAAATTGCTTCACATTTAGAAAAGACGTCCCCTCTGAACCTTCACTCGGCAATATATACCCGAACTGTGTGGATGGGAATTCAGGCGTAACACCGATCAGGGCAATATCCGCTTGTGATTCGGACAGCACGCTGGGAAACTGCCGAAGCTGACTGAAAAAAGAAGCCTCCACATATGAATCCACCGGAATGACCACAACGATCTCTTCTAAGTTTATTTTCTTCACGGAATGTAAATAGCTCGCCGCCAATGCAACTGCAGTAAAAGTTCCCCTCTTCTGTGGCTCCGCCAGTAAAGCAACCTGATTGCCAACAGATTTGCGGGTAATTTCCACCTGACTGCGATGGGTTACAATGCAGCTTGAATCTAACAATCCTGCCTCATCCAGTCCTCTGCATACTCGCTCGATCATCGACTCCATGCCGCCATTTTCTGTTGGAAGAAGTCTTAAAAATGCCTTTGACCTGATCTCATTCGACAGCGGCCACAGCCTCTTCCCCGATCCCCCTGAAAGGAGCACGATCTGCAACGCTATCGCCCCCCTGCGCTGGACTTACTACTCGGTGTTCTCACATACCCCTTCCGTTTATGAAAAGACAATGATCTATACTTTTCCGCCAGCTCATTCAGCTTCTGCTTGGACAGCTGACCTGCATTCATATGGAGGCCTTTATTGCGTGCTTTTTGGATCTTCATGCCCCCGCGATCCTTCGAATACAGGTAATTCCCATAAGTTTCGAATTCAGAAAAAGCAAATTGCTTAGTTCGGTTCATACTGTGTATAATCGCCGAATACCAAGGCTTCTGATGCTTTGCTTCAATCTCTCTTTTCATCTGAGTCAATTGGCTGCGTTCAAACAGCATATAATGCGTCACAAAAGAAGAAGCAGATGCCGCCTTCTTACCCATTAGCTTCCTATAGGTTGTAAAGTACTGAGGCTGACTCCAATTACGGCTGTAAAAAATCGTCTTTCCCTTCTCACGGAATCGATGAGGAGCGATTAAGACCGTATCTGCATCGATGACTAAAAAATAGTCAGCCGTACACAGCTTGTCACCATTCAGCTTCAACAATTGCTGGAACAACCAACCGGATCTTTCCCATTTCCGTGAACGGTAATGGATATCTTTTTTTGTAATCGGGAGGACTGTATTCTCATCGACAAAGGTACAGCCCTTTTTTCGGCAGAAATCCAGTATACGTGTCTTTTTTGGAGCAACAATCAATATACGACCTATCGGATGCTTAACATGTGTTCGGACAGCGTCAATAACATAGGGGAGTGTAGCCAAATCTTTCTCGATAGCCGGAATCAGTACATCTATGGTAACGGCATGTCTTATGCGGACCTTATTGGGCGAGGGCATACGGTCATCTCCATATCATGATTTTGCTTTAGGATATGAGGATAATAAGGAAAGGGAATGGGCTTTACTGTAAACTTAAGAGAGGACAAGGGGGGATTTATACCCTTCTTTTCGCCCGCAGAGCCCAATTCGCTCACTTCTAGGGTATTTATACCCCTCTTTTCGCTCACAGAGCCAAATCCGCTCCTTTCTGGGGGATTTATACCCTTCTTTTCGCCCGCAGGGCCCATTCCCGCTCACTTCTGGGGTATTTTTATACCCCTCTTTTCGCCCACAGAGCCAAATCCGCTCACTTCGGGGGGATTTCTGCCCTTCTTTTCGTCCATAAAGCCAATTCCAGCTTTTCTACGAGATTTATACCGTTCTTTTCGCCGCCGGAGCCAAATTCCAGCACTTCTACGGTATTTATACCGTACATTCCGCCCACAGAGCCCAATTCCAGCACTTCTACGGTATTTATACCGCACATTTCACCCCCAGAGCCAAATTCCCGCATTTATACGGGATTTATACCGTACATCTTGCCCACCAATCCCCATTCACACAACCAAGCTCCACACTCCCCCATACTATATCCAGCATTTTTTTCTGTGCAGTAAAAAGGCTGGGATGGTATATTGTAGATTGGCTAAATTTTCGGCGTATTTTAATCGGCACATTTTAAGATTGAACTCAACCATTCTCCAACTAGTTTTGTTGAGCTCACTCTATACAGAAATATATGAAGGTGAATCTATTGAATAAGCTCTTATTTCATAATATCCCGCTGGGAGCAACCGGCGAACGCATCCCGCAAGCGGCAGTAGCTTCAGCACAGACCAGCAAGGAGCTAGTGAAGCGGGAGGAGGGGGACTCCGCTTATTTCCGCAGGCTGGAGGAAGGCGGCATCCTGCTCAACCGCCCGCAGATTGCTGCGGTGCGGCATCATAAAGGGCCGCTGCTGACACTGGCCGGTGCAGGCTCCGGCAAAACCTCGGTTCTGATCTGCAGAACCGGTTATTTGTTGTCCGTGCGCGGCGTCTCGCCGAGTCAGCTGCTATTGCTGACTTTTTCGAGTAAAGCCGCGGCAGAAATGCGCGAACGAATCGCCCTGCTCCCGGGAGTCAGCACAGCGGACGTTGCAAGGCTTCAGGCCCGTACGTTCCATTCTTTTTTCTTATTTTTCTTGCGCAGACAAGGATTGCAACAGGAAATTTTCAGTGAGACACGGCGCCAGCACATCCTATTGAAGCAGATCATGCGTGAGCTCGGACTGCCGAAGGATGCTTATCCACCGGAAACCGTACTCTCTCTGCTCTCTTCCTGCAAAATGAACATGGGCACTGTGGAAGATCTACCAGAAGGCACCACCGCCGAAAAAGAAATGAAATCCATTCTGGAAATATACGAACAATGGAAACAAGACAATTTCAAAATCGATTTCGATGATGTCCTCTTAATTGCCTATCGGATGCTGAAGGAGCGTCCGGAGCTTTTGCAAGAGTTGCAGATGAGATATCTGTACGTGATGGTGGATGAGTTCCAGGATACAAACGCCTTGCAGTACGAACTTGTCAAAATGGTCGCTCACCCACAGCATAATCTAATGGTGGTTGGTGATGATGACCAAACGATCTATTCCTTCAACGGAGCGCGCAGTGAGTTCATTCTAGAGTTCGAGAAGCTCTATCCGGGAGCAAGGGTTATTACGCTCGATATTAATTACCGCTCAGGCCCAGCTATCGTTGGACTTGGCAACGGCATTATCAAGCACAATACACGTCGGCGTTCCAAAACCCTGCAAGCCGCAAAAGGTAGTGGAAGTCAGCCACGATATATGCGTCCGCAAACTGCAGATGAAGAAGCCGAGCAGATGATCGAGCATATTTTAAACGAGGTCTCTAGCGGCAAAAGAGAATATAGCGACTTCGCCATGTTGTACCGGGCCTCGAGCAGCAATCGGGCCGTTCTCGAACTGCTCCTTTTACGCGATATTCCCTATATTGATTACGGAGAAGGGCAATTATTGTACGAGCACTGGCTGATCTCTCCGGTAGTGGATCATTTGCGACTCTCCTTGAATCGGCGAAATTTTGCAGCGATGGAAAATATCCTGCCGACACTATATATGAACCGTGAAAAAGGTATGAATCATATCCGCCAGATGGAAGCTAGACAGCCCAAGCAAGGACCGTTAATCCACCTATTGTCTATGCCTGGCATGGAAGACTTCAAAGGGACTAAACTAAGAGATCGGCTCGATCTAATCCGTAATATACGCGAACTGACCCCAATACAAGCAATCCGGCAGATTCGTACCCAATTCTATGATTATTTCATCGAAGCGAATGAACGGCATCAAGCGACGCTTCATAGAGAGACGTTAAAAGAAATGCTAGATGAGCTAGAATCCTCCGCGGCGCGTTTCGACAGCATCCCTGCCTTTCTTGATTTCATAGATAATGTCACGGAGCGTAACGAGCATAATCGCCAACCAGGTACTAAAGAGCAAGGCAATCGGATTGCATTAATGACCATTCATAAATCAAAGGGGCTAGAGTTTCCTGTAGTCTTTTTAATTGGAGCGTCTGAGGGAATTCTTCCGCATAGCTCTGCACTGGAGGGCGACCGGTTAAAAGACCGCAAGCTTGCTGCCGGAAGCAGCGGAGCCTCAAGCTTAGCAGCACTAGAGGAGGAACGGAGACTGGCGTACGTGGCCGTTACGAGAGCCCGAGAGGAGCTATTCATCAGCTCACCTGCACAGCATCGGGGTAAAAAAGCGGAGGTCTCCCGCTTCATGTTATCCGCCTTCCGTTCAGCGGTTTCTTCCACAGCAGCAACTACGGTGAGTAGAACCGTGACAACAAGATCCTTACCGACCAGCCGAGCGACCACGACAAAAACAAAAACCCATGTCGTTCCGGTATGGAACTGCACGGGCAACAGTTGTCCTGGTTGGACACGCATGAAAGCTGGCGGAGCAGAGGATCATCTAACCTCAAAGCCCTGTCCCTTATGTAGCTCACCTATGGCAAAGGATCAGCGAGAAGTTCCCGTATGATTTACACGCAAAAAAAGCAAGTTTCCTCTTCCCTGGAAACTTGCTTTTTTTAATATAAATATATATTTAAGCTGTAGCTACTACTGCTTCTTCAACTTCTTCATGTACAGTCTTAATCTGAATCATTACTGCATTCGGATCGGTCAGCACTTCGATTCCATCTTGGAAAATCAGGTCAGAAACTAGCAGCTGATCGCCAATATCAAGTTTACTAATATCTACTTCCATAGAAGTAGGCAAAACGCCCGGCATACAACGAACTTCTACTTCATACAATTCCACTTGCAATACGCCACCGGCTTTCACGCCGATTGCTTCCCCTGCAAAATGAATCGTAACTTTACTATCCATATTTACAGACATGTTCACATGCTGGAAATCAATATGCAAGATCTTACCTGACAGAGAATCCTTTTGAATATGCTGAACAATGATCGGCATTGCTTCATCGTCCGTTGTTTTTGCTTGCAGAATAGCCCGTGGATTTTTTTTCAAAGTACCCAACAGCTCTTTTTCATCCACTTCTACGTTTAGAGTATCTTTACCCACTCCATACAATACAGCCGGGATACGTCCCTGTTTTCTCGCTAATTTCTTTTGGGACTTTGTTTCGCCAGTACGCTTGTTTAATTGAATAAATTTACTCATTTTTTATTTCCTGCTCTCTTTGACCATAAATTCTTGTCAGTCTAAGTATAACATGACCATATAATCTAGTCAAATTTAGCAGAAATCTCCCTTTTCCATACAAAAAAGAAGACTTGAGTGAATTCAACTTCCCATTCCTCAACTCTTCCCAACTGCACTTTTTCAATTTATTTAACGCTTACTTAAACCATGTTCACCTATCACTTCTTCTATTGTACAATCACTTTCATTTAACTCTTCGATTCCGATGAGTTCCCCAGGCTGTACATTAAAATATAAACAAAGCTTTAAGAGCAAGTCTCTGGGATACTGTACCATCTCATCCTTATACATACGGCGAACCGAATCAAAGTGATAATTAATATCTTTAGCAAGCTTTCGTATAGAGAGTTTGGGATCATGATTCTCCATGACCACACTTAATTTACTACGGATAACCGGCATATATTCACCTCCAGCTTAAGTCCACGCCCACAAAAATCCATCGCGATCCCACGCGATTTTGCCGCCGTGCAGCTTCCGGAAAGCTTTCTTTACTTCCTTGGACAGTGAGGCATTGCCATTCTCATTCACAAATACAAATTGTTCCCCAAAATTCTCTTTCACATATTCAATCGCCGCGGTCTGATACAAGGTACCCGTAAACCGAATTTCCTTAACCATCCATTCTGCTACCTCTTGTGCTGTTACTTCCATATGGATGTGCCTCCTTTCATGTACTTCATGCTAAAATGTGCCCTCATTATAACATGAATACAGCCCGACCGGACAAACGTCCGAATCGGGCTGTATTAGGATGTCTGAATTAATGTGGATATGTATGATTCGAAGAATGACGAGTCTTCTGCCCGCCACTTACCATCAACAAAATCCCTGTGATCAAGTGTAGTACCCATCCCACGAATGGAATCCAAGCGAGTAAAGAAGTTACAATTCCGAGTACTGAACCATAAATAGATTCTTGGTTCTTTGAAGATAAAATCAAAGTAACCAGGTGAAGAATAAACATCAATCCCAGTGCGGAGTACCCAGTGCCAATTACAATGGCAGCACCCAGAATTGGAATTGCCAAAATAATTTCAAATGAGCCTGTAATCCATTTCAAAGCTCTAGAAGCGCTCAAAAGACAACCTCCTAATTAGGTAAAATATACTATTTAGTATACAAAAATCCAGCGTTCCCGTATATGATTTTTATCGTGCTTTACTATTTTATTTTCATCCTAAAATCACAGGTTCATTCACCTCATGAAGTGGTTGCTTTTGCACAAAAGGGGGCAAGCCTTCCTTGCTCATTGCAGCTGAGGGAGCAAGCCCTAAGCAGTGGCACATTAACGGAGCCAGCCTTAATTGGGGGATTGCTTGATCTTCTTTTGCCAGAGGCAATGCATCTACTCCAAACGTATATAACGGCACATCCCGCTCGGAAGAGGTGACCCCTCCATGGTACCCATTTGCGTTCATCCCATGATCTGCCGTAATCAGAATCTTATACCCCTGCTCCATCCAAATAGGCAAGACAGTGGCTAGCAGTCCATCGGCGTTACGCACGGAAAGCTCATATTCCTTGCTCTCCCCGCCATAACGATGCCCGGCGTCGTCTATATTCATGGAGTGAATGTATAGAAAATGCGGATCATAAGCACTCCGTAAATACACGGCATCGGCAAACACATGACTGTCAGGATAGTGATCCTCAAAATAAAAGCTGCCATGCTGAATTGGCTTCATCACATTATGCTGATGGCGATCAGCCAGTGGATCAAAGGGTGCAGAATTATAAAGCTCACTGACCCAATGATAGGCGACAGCAGCTGTACGCAAATTAGCGGCTACTGCCAAATGAAATACACTTTCTTCATGGCTAGGTCTCACAATATGGTTAGCCGTAATTCCATTTTTGGACACGGGTGTACCCGTTAAGAGCACTTCATAAAGCGGGCGTGATAGACTGGGTAACTCCGACTGTACTCGATAACAAGATAAGGATCCTTGCTCCACAAGATGCTCCAGATAGCCCATGTATTTGCGAGCAGCATCATATCTAAGTCCGTCCAAGACAACCACAATGAGTTTATTGGTCATATCCGTCATTCTACTCACGCTCCTTCTCGCTCTAAATGTAAAAGCTCGGAAGGGTTCAGCGCCAATGTGACTTTGTCCCCTTCTCCAACCCGCAGCCAGCGTCCATCATTTAAAAGATCAACCGTTAAGCGGATTCCTTCAGCCTCAACCGTACATCGAATAATATTGCCTAGCACAGACACCGATTTAATCATTCCATTCACCAGTTGTGCTCCGGCAGCAGCCTCCTGCTGACCCGCCCCATCATGCAGTAACGTTACGGCTTCAGGACGAATAGCAAAGCTGTCCATCCCACTATCTATTCCGTGGAACAGCGCCATCACCTCTGGCCGAGTCAATACGTTATAACTGCCCATGAACCGGGCAACGAACTCTGTGCGCGGCGCGGTGTACAGTCCTTCCGGTGTTCCATCTTGGACGATGCGTCCACCATTCATAATGCAGATGCGGTCGGATAGAATCAGCGCTTCTTCCTGATCATGCGTAACGAATAGGGTCGTCATGTTAAAGCGCTTCTGAATATCACGAATTTCGGCACGTAGATTCTTACGAATCTTGGCATCAAGTGCACTCAGGGGCTCATCCAGCAGTAATACTTTGGGCTGCACGGCTAGAGAACGGGCCAGCGCTACCCGCTGCTGCTGTCCACCGGAGAGTGACTGCGGGTAGACATCCCGCTTCTCCTCTAGATCGACTAAAGCCAGCAGTTCCTCGCAGCGGCTACGTCGGGCGGCTTTGGACAAACCACGCATCTTCATTCCATACTCAATATTTTGGCTCACCGTCAGATTAGGGAATAGAGCATAAGACTGGAACACCATTCCCACCTCGCGTTTACGGGGCGGCAGATTTGCCAGATCTTTATTCTCTAGAAGGATTCTGCCGCCATCCAGCTCCGAAAGGCCAGCTATGCAGCGAAGTAACGTACTTTTCCCGCAACCAGAAGGTCCTAGCAGCGTCACAAGCTCCCCTTCACGAATCTCCAAATCTATATTGTCTAGCACACAGGTTTCACCAAACATTTTGAGTATTCCCTGCAGCTTCAGATAATCGTTCATCCCTTAACGCCTCCTCCCATCTTTTTGCCAAGCTTCATTAGTACCATCGAAAGGACTAGAATAAACAGAAAATACGAGATGGCAATCGCACTGGCTAAATGTCCGCTTTCACCCATTCTTTGATATAGATACACCTGAATCGTCTGAATATGCCCGCCAACTAGCATGTTTGTAAGGACAAATTCACCGAACAGAACGGAAAATGATAATAAGGTAGAGACGATAACGCCAGGCCAGATATTTGGCAAAATCACATTCATAAAAGCCGTTCTGCGGCGGGCTCCAAGCAATTCTGCGGCATGCAGCAGTTCTACGGCGTTAACGGTCAACAGACTATTGCGAATGCCCTGATACATATAGGGAAGAATGACCACAAAATACGCCCCCACCAATAAATAAGCTGTTCCAGCGATATCAAAGAGGCCAGAGGAATAGGTACGAATAAGTCCCACCGCAGCCACTACACCAGGCACCGCATAAGGCAGAACAACAATCACTTTCATAAAGCTCTCCCAGCGCGGAAAATAAATGGTGATGACAAAAACAGCTGGCAGCATCACGGCCAGACTCAGCACCACGCTAATCAGGCATAAATACAGCGAGGTCCAAAGCGCCTCCAAAAAACGAATATCCTTAAACATTTCTCCGAACCAATTCAGTGTCCAAGCTTGAGGCAATAAGGTATTTTGCCAGTCCTGCGCGAAGGCATAAATACCGGTTGCTAGCAGTGGAAGTAATAAATACACCATGAGCATTAGCATGAAAGTACGCGGAGCGAAGCCTGCTTTACGTATATTCATTGCCCCACCTCCTCACTAGCTGCCGTCCACAAGCGCCGAGAAGATTTGGTTTTCACATCCGGTTTACTGAGCGCTTTAGCTCCAAACCTCTCCGTTCGCCGAACCATCAGATGATTCAAATAGACGGCCAAAATCGTAGTCAGACCCAGCAGAACAGCAAGCGTACTCCCCATTTCTGGCTGAGTAACCACATCTCCAGCAACCAGTGAACCGATACGTACCGCCAGCAGATTATAATTCCCGCCAACCAAAGCATATGCCGTTGCATAAGCACCCATCGCATTGGCAAACAGTATTCCCAGTGTGCCGAAGATCGCCGGAGTTAGAATTGGCAGCCCAATCGTCTTCCAGAACTGCCACGGTCCTGCTCCCAGCAAGGACGCCGCCTCTCTCCACTGCTCACGAATTCCGTAAAAGGATGGATACAAGAGCAGTAAGGCTAATGGAACCTGAAAATAGACATACACCAGAATCAGACCAGACCAGCTATATAAATCAAAATCGGTAAAAACACTCCAGCCCCACTGTTTGAATAAGAGCGTAAACACTCCATTGTTACCAAGCAAAATAATATACGCAAAAGCCAGCGGAACTCCTGCGAAGTTAGAGGTCATATTCGACAGCATTAAGAGTCTGTCCCTTACCCTCGGAGTGAACCGAGTAATACAATATGCACAAAAAAGTCCGACAATGATCCCTATCAGACTTGAGGTTAAAGAGATCAGCAAGCTGTTCTTGATTGCCTGCATGTAATAGGCACTTTGCAGTGCATGCAGGTAATTGCCTAACGTAAGTCCAGTTCCATCGGCCTTTTGGAAACTTCCCGTCAGCATGGACAATACAGGCACCAGCTGAAATGCCAACACCATCAGTGCAAACGGAATGAGTGCCAGGATCACACCGCGGCTTTTCTGTTTCAACTTCCTCACTCCTTGTCGCGGGAATAGAACAAGGGCACCTTACGGCATCGTAACGAAGGCGCCCTGTTTCTTTTTTGGGGGAAGAACAATTCTAGTTCAAATGCACAAGCACACGTTCCTGCCATAACTGTGGAATGGTCTTCGCTGTTTCTTCCCATACCTTGTAATCGCCAACAGGCTTAGCGTTAACATACTCCTCTTTTGGCAGCAGCTTAGCCGCAACATCATCCGGCAGTATTACACTGTCACGGATCGGACGAGCGTACCCTTTGGCAAGATTAATCTGTCCTTCATCACTAAGGATGTATTGACGTGTCAGCTTCGCAGCGTTAGGATGCGGCGCATATTTGTTGATGATCGTTGCATAACCGCTCACCACACTGCCTTCCTTCGGAATGGCTACCGCGAAGCCATCTTTGTTGATCTGATCTCTATAGTTCAAAGCGTTGAAATCCCACAGCAGGGTAACTTCTACTTCCCCTTTTTCAATGTTAGCAAGAGAAGCTTCTGCATTGGAGAGACGTCCTTTTTTAGCTAAATCTTCGAAAAAAGCAATCCCCGGTTCAATGTTCGACTCATCGCCACCAAAAGCAATCGCCGCGGCCAATACAGCCATCTGCGCTTGAGCAGCTTTGGTTACATCACCTACGATGATTTTGTAATTTCCGTTCTTCAGATCTTCCCAGCTCTTCGGTGGATTAGCCACGAGCTTGGTGTTTGTCAGAAACGAAATCGTCCCTTGATAGCCGACAATCCAATTCCCGTCCTTATCCTTAGCCCAATTAGGGATCTCATCCCAGTAGGTCGTTTTATAAGGTTGTGTTACTCCTTTATCCACGGCAACCGATCCAAAAGCGATACCTACATCTCCGATGTCAGCCGTTGGTTTATCTTTTTCCGCATCAAACTTGGCAATTTCCTCCGCGCTCGACATATCCGTATCTGAATGTGTAAGACCATACTTACTACTCATATCACTCCATGTATCTTTCCAGTTCGCCCAGGAATCCGGCATTCCCACGCTGATAACACTGCCCTCTTCTTTAGCTTTACTCTCGATCTCGGTCAGACTTAATTCTTTGGTGCCAGCATTTCCATTCGTTGATTCGTCAGCCTTAGCCGAATTTCCACAAGCAGCAAGCAACAGGACGAGCAAGGATAACATTAGACCCATCGATAATTGATTTTTGATCCCTTTTTTCATGATTTCCCCTTCACTCCTATTTCTTATTTGCGGGCTTCTCTATGCTCCAACTGTTAGGCACCCAATTGCAGTATAGGCGTGTACTATTTTCGCGGCATTAAGGAGGATAGGAATATTTGTAAATAAAAAGTAAGACATACCAAAAAACCACCTGATTCACTCAGGCGGTTCTCGTGTTTATGCTTAAAGCTATACTACCTTCTACGCGCCGCCACACTTACCACGCCGTATCTATAGAGCACTTTCTTGCCGAACCATCCAAATAACCGATCCGTGAAAAAGCCCATAAAGCCAAGACAGAATAACCCTACAAAGATCCAATCTGTCCGGAAAAACAATCTGGAATTCCAAATCAGATAACCTACACCTTCGTTCGAAGCAATCATTTCCGCACCGATAATCGCCATATACGAGGTTCCCATCGCTAACCGGATGCCTGTAAAAATATACGGTATCGTCGCCGGGACGATCACATGAATCAGAATTTGCCACTCACTGGCGCCCATACTACGGGCTGAGCGGATTTTATCCTCCTCTACGGACATCACACCGGTCAAGGTATTCAGCACCACAATAAAAAAGGTAGCGTACATAATCAATGCAATCTTCGACTGCTCCCCAATGCCAAACCACACTAGAAACAATGTAATGAATGCAATCGGCGGGATAAAACGAATAAAGTTCAGAAAAGGCTCTGCAAAGATACGAATCACATTCACCTTTCCAATAATCAGACCTACGGGAATCGCCATTAAACTGCCGAGTACCCAGCCAATTAGCACCCGGTAAAAGCTAATCCCTATATATTGCATCAAAGTTCCGTCTTCCAGAAGTTCCCGTCCACCCTTAAGCGTACTCCAGGGTCCAGGGATCACATCAGGACCGTAGATCACTGCCCCAAGCTGCCAGACGCAAAGTGCGGCAATCCATAGTATGGATACAGAAACCCATTTCTTTTCCACCCATTTCATCATCTGTCCCACCCTATCCTATTCTTCGAAATGGCTCTGAATCTGGTTGTATAGCGAATAAAATTCCGCTGAGGCTACGTCCCGTGGATAAGGCAGCGTATTGTCATAAATGTCCGCGATGTTAGAGGAAGGGCCTACAGACATAATGCCGATCCGTTCCCCCAATAGCAAGGCTTCCTGAATATCATGGGTTACAAAAATCACCGTCTTATGCGTCTGTTGCCAGATGTTGACCAGTTCCTTCTGCATCGTCCTCCGGGTCATCGCATCAAGCGCACCAAAGGGTTCATCCATCAGCAGGATCGCTGGATCATTGGCAAGCACCCGTGCCAGCTGAACACGCTGCTTCATGCCTCCCGATAACTCCTTCGGGAACTTCTCCTCATGCCCGTTCAGTCCTACAAGTCCGATGAACCTATCCGATATCGTGCGCCGTTCAGCCTTTGCGATTTTCTTCATTCGCAGTCCAAACTCCACATTCTCTCGAACCGTTAGCCAAGGGAATAAAGAGGAATCTGCTTGCTGAAATACAACAGCCCGATCTCTGCCAGGCTTATTCACCTCTTCGTTATCCACCCGAAGGTTACCGCCAGATTTGGAAACAAATCCGGCGATCATATTCAGCAGCGTCGACTTTCCGCAGCCACTTGGACCGAGTAGAACGAAGAACTCTCCGCCTTTGATTACGAGATCCACATCTTTAATAATATAATGAACATCTCCAGCGGCTGACTCACTGTAGCTCTTGCGAAGCTGCTCAATATGAATGGTGTGCTGCTTAGCAGGTGATGACATGCTGAACCCTCCTATTTCTTATACGTGACTTTTTCCGGCAAAGCTTTGGTTAGCGGTTCAAGATTCAGCTTGCTATCCAGATCGAAATCCTTCTCGATGATTCCATTGTCGACCATATATTTCTTCTGCTTCGTCAGACTGTCATAAGCCGCCTGCGTGAATCCGAGCGCCCATGGATTGTTCGGAAGATCTTTGATCGTCGATTCCTTAGGCTGCTTCACTTCCTCGTACATCAAATCAGCAACCTCATCTGGATGAGCCTGGGCATAGCCCCCTGCTTCATCCACTGCTGCGAGAAAGTTCGCGATCCCCTCTGGATTTTTCGTTACAAAATCATTCCCTGCTACAATGCCCATCCCTAACCGCACGGTTGTTTTGGACATATCCGTCAGCTCATGTACGCCTGCAAGGGCACCCAGCTTATCATTAAGAACTGAACCATAGAACCATGCACCATCCACAGCCCCTTGCTTCAAAGCGATATAAGATTCGTCAAAGGCTCCCTGCCCTATCAATTCCACATCACTGAGCGCGATGTTATGCTCTTTTAAATATTCATCCCAAAGGTACGGAATGAAGGTTCCACGAATAAAGCTCAGCTTCTTGCTTTTCAATTCCTCAGCTGTCTTGATATCATCCTGTACGAACAGCTTCCATTCTGTAGAAGCTTCATCTGTCGCCAGACCCGCAGAGGCGATGATAGCGTAATCTCCTTTCGACACTGCGTTCAACAAGGGAAAATCGGCCCCGAAAGCAACATCTACCTGTTTAATGAAGAGTGCATTTACACCTTCTGCCGGGGAACCAAAGTTGACTAGTTCGGCGTCTATCCCGTGTTTGGCGAAGATACCTTTATCTAATGCCACACGAAAGGTTGGATTCGTATTGATGTCAGCGATTTTAATCTTCAATGTCTCTTTTTTGCCGTTCAATGCTCCATCTTTAGAGGACGACGCATCACCTTTGGAGCTGCAACCTGATAATAGGATAACAACGGATAAGGATAAGAGCAGAAAGTTTGAGCTGATCCATGACTTTTTCACAACGACATCCCCCTCAAATGTATTAGTTGGCTTTGCGGCTACTACCTTCATCAGTCGTCGCCACACAAGCAGCCCCCTCAACAAACGGCAGGGTTGTTGCCACGTTCACTACCGAATCCGATCCCTTAGGTGCAGCTCCTGGTACTCTGAACTGCGTGACATCTATCGGCTCAATCGCTTGTTCTTCCGGCTTCTCCAGCTGTGGTACCCACGCATAAGGCACACGATAGGAACGGTAAACCATGTTTGTATTTCTGGAATCGTTATACGGTGAGATATATTCCCAGACCAGTTCATGCTCTGGCGTAACCTCGAAAAGTCTACCGTTAGATCCTTCCGTTATTAAGGTGTTGCCATTCGGAAGCCGCTGTGCTGAGCTGATATAAGGACTGTAGAATTTGTAGGAATCCGTCGGAACGGAGAAGCCTGCTTCTGCCGCGGTATACTGCCATTCAATTTCGAGTGTCACTGGATTAATCTCTAGAATTCGAGAGTAGTCGCGAAGTGCATTTTTTTGCCCAAAGGGTGAAGATGGATTGGGAAGACCATAACCGCCCCAACCTCCGTTATCAAATACGAGTAGGTTTCCTTCTCCCGGCAAGCCCTTCGGAATGATGTGCGCATGATGCTGGCCAATGATCCAATCGATATGCTTCAATTCTGGCAGTGAGTAGTCTGGACCAATTCTCCACACGATGGCCCCGGTACGCTTATCTGTAATTGCGATAATATTCGCTTCCCGTGCATCCCAGATCACGTTATCTGGATGGAAACGCTCATCGCCTGCATCGTAAAACTTATTAGGTCCTACATACGAAGCTGAATTGATATGCAACCAGTCACCGACACCGCCCCCCAGATTCCCGAAGGAGCGTGAGTTAGGATCACGGAATAAGACGTTTTTCGCCGCTTCATCAAAGCCTAGCTCTGCAAAATGTTCATTCGGGGCCCACTCCCAAACGATATTCCCTTCCCAATCCACTTCGATAATCGTGTCATCCAGCAGCTGCTTGTCGGAGATTTGGTGGTTGTAGATATTTTTGTGAGCGAGGATTAGGGTTTTGCCACCGTCTACCTTAGGCTCTAGCCCTGGTGCAAAATAACCCACCGGATTGCCTTCGCGCTGATAGTCATGATGCTGGCGGGCATACCAGAGCGGTTCATAACCCGGATCTTCTATATGTTCATAGCTGTTATATTTCCATACGATGTTACCGTCCCAATCGACCTGCACCAGATCTACATTATCCTGAATGCCAAATTTGGGATCTCTCCTTCCTGTACTGCCTAGCACATAACCACCAGGGAAGATTTTAGCCGGAAACCCGAGCAGCCCCTTCCACAGATGCACTTCTTTACCGTTCATATCAATCAGTACAACACCTTCTTCACCCGCTTGAAATACGGTATAGCCACTCCACGCTTTGCTCGGATTATATACGGTTGCTCCAGTTGGAAATATGGTTGAATGTCCCATCGTTCATCTCTCCTACATTTAATTTATTTTAATAGCTAAGATAATTACTTTTCTTTGTGACTGCTCGTGGCTTCTGTTCAAGGTTTGGAGAAGCTTCAGCCTCAGCATTCTCCTTCACCAGCTTCAGCAAGATGTCTGAGAATCCTTCGAGATTACTAATGATCCGCTGATAAAAGTGACTTTGCTGCACCAATTCCTCTTCCGTGAACCCCTCAAACAGAAGCGAAATACATCGTTCCCCAATGTTGCTGTTAAGCTCTGCCATCTTCCGGCCTTTGTCTGTGATGTCCAGCATCACCGTCCTGCGGTCCCCTTCCTTACGTCTGCGCACAGTAAATCCGCCTGCCTCAAGCTTATCGCTCAAAGCGGTGATCGCACCTGACGTAAAGTCCAGTTCATCCGCTAAATCCCCAAGCCGCTGTTCACCCTCGCGAATGATTTTATGTAGAATCAGCATGCCGGGTAAAGAGATGCCTGCTACTGCAACCTTATCCCGTTCCTTTACAAATCTGCGGACCATCTTGCGGAATACCCAGTCCGTCTCCTCCAGCTGTCTCCAATACGTATCGCTCATTCTTACCTCATCTCTCTCCATAGCCAACAAAAAAAAAGACTCCCAGCACAACTCCCAGGCAAGGGAAAAGTGCGGGAGCCTTTGGCGGTCCAATCGGCTCAGATAAATTATTTCACTGTTCATTTAATTAGTGTTTAAGTATTGCTGATATCATATAACCCTTTATTCCTACCTGTCAAGTATGTATTTTTAATTCTAAAAAAATCACCCCGATACCGGTGCAGATCGCATGCTTGTACTAATTCAAAATCAAATAAATTTTAAGCTTTTTCATTGACATTTTGCCCATTGTTAAATATATTGTACCTAAGAACAAATGTTTACCTAGGGAAACAAATTAGATAATTAAAATAAATGTTTCCAATAGGAAACAAATCAATAAATTTCAAGACGAGGAGCTTTTTAATGATTGAAATTAGAAACCTAAACGTGGATTATTTCGGTAATTCAGCGCTAGAAAATGTAAATATCGATATCCCCTTTGGGTACACCATCGGAATTATCGGGCCAAATGGTGCAGGAAAATCGACATTCATTAAGTCATTGTTAGAAGTAATCAAGAAAAGAAGCGGGACGGTGAGGGTAGAGGGAAAAGACATTTCTGAGTATAAACGGAAGATCGCATATGTACCGCAAAAAAATGACATTGACCTTACTTTTCCAATCACAGTGAACGATACAGTGCTAACTGGAACCTATCCAAACTTAAGAATTTTCCAACGCCCCGGGAAAAAAGAGCGGCAACGCGTCGAGGAATGTATGGCCATGGTAGATATAAGTGATCTTGCAAATAAACAAATTAGCAATTTGTCCGGGGGGCAACTTCAAAGGGTTTTTATTGCCAGAGCGCTTGCCCAAAAAGCGGATGTATTTTTTTTAGACGAACCTTTTGTCGGCATAGATCTAGTCAGTGAGAAAATTATTGTAAAACTGCTTAAACAGCTTCGCGAAGAAGGGAAAACCATATTGATCGTTCATCATGATTTACATGAAGTCGAAGAATACTTTGACAAAGTAATCATTCTCAATAAAAAGCTTATTGCTTTTGGCGATGTGAAAGACACCTTTACAGCCGACAATATCCTCAATGCTTACGGGGCTTCCTTAGGTAATCTTGTAATCAAAGGAATGGGGGGCACCGAAAATGATTGACTATTTCTCATCATTATTAAACATTCCGATCTATGCGCTTAACGCCGGATTGTCTGCTATCATTCTTGGTATTGTTTCAGGGGTTTTAGGAAGTTTTATTGTACTCAGAAAGATGTCATTAATGGGCGATGCTTTGTCTCATGCTGTATTACCAGGTGTGGCGTTATCTTATATTTTAGGGATTAACATTCTTGTGGGAGCTTCATTGTTTGGACTTTTAGCGGCCATCCTCATTCAATTCATAACAAGTCGCAGCAATATCAAAAGTGATACCTCGATCGGAATTATTCTCAGCTCATTTTTCGCTCTAGGAATTGTCTTAATCACTTTCGCCAAGAGCGGGCTTGATCTAACTCATATTTTATTTGGTAACATCTTAGCCGTCCCGCAGTCCGAATTAATGCAATCATTTATTATCATGCTTGTTGTTATAGCCATCATTTCATTGTTGTATAAAGAGCTGTTAATTAGTTCGTTTGATCCTGTCGTCTCTAAGGCATTTGGTTTAAAAACGGGATTCTATCATTATTTATTGATGATGCTGTTATCCGTGGTTACTGTGTCCTCATTATCTCAAGTAGGCATTGTGCTTGTGATTGCAATGCTGGTTATTCCAGCAGCTACATCTTATCTTTGGACGAATAAGCTGATCCACATGATTATCCTGGCTTCTACCATCGGCGCTGTATCTGGAATTATAGGTGTGATCATTAGCTTTAGATTCAATTTACCTACAAGTGCCACCATTGTTCTAGTAGGGGTAAGTTTGTTTGCTATATCATTTATTATCTCGCCCAAAAATAATTTTCTAAGAAAAGGGGTTAAACAAGGATGAAAAAAACAATAAAGATGCTCTCTTTGACAATGTTCATCTTGCTATTTACCGCATGTTCAAACGTTAGTGAGGGAGAAGCAGACCATGACAAGTTGAAGATTGTTGCAACCTACTCCATTATCGCGGATATGACCGAAAACATTGTAGGGGAAAAAGCTGAGGTCTATAGCATGGTTCCCATCGGAACAGACCCGCATATGTACGATCCATTACCTAAGGATACAAGTAAAGTATCTAGTGCAGATTTAGTTTTTTATAACGGATTGAACCTGGAAACAGGTAAGGGGTGGTTCCAAGACCTTCTTGATGTCACTAATAAAAAGGATGTCGCTTTTGCCGTCTCAGATGAAGTAACTCCAATGTACCTAACAGAAAAAGGCAAAGAAACTCAAGAAGATCCTCATGCCTGGCTTGATGTTCAGAATGCTATTAAATATGTAGATATCATCACTAAACATGTAATCGAAAAAGATCCGGACAACAAAGAATTTTATCTGAATAACCAATCAGAATATGTTAAGAAACTTAATGAATTGGATCAATATGCAAAAGAATCGGTAGAAAAAGTCCCGCAGGAGAAACGCATTTTAGTTACAAGCGAAGGGGCATTTAAATATTTTTCAAAAGCCTACGGATTTGAATCCGCATTTATTTGGGAAATCAATACCGATAGTCAAGGAACGCCAGAACAAATGAAAAATATAATTAAAATCATTGATGAAAATCAAGTGCCGGCTTTATTTTTGGAAACGAGCGTTAATCCGAAAACAATGGAAACCATCTCCAATGAAACGGGTGTACCGATACATTCTAAGATTTTCACCGATTCTTTAGCTAAGAAAGGCGAAGAAGGCGACACATACATTAAGATGATTAAATGGAATATTGATAAAGTCGTTGAAGGATTGTCGTCATAAAAAAAGGCTGTCGAGATTTTTCTCGACAGCCTTAACTTTTATAATAACGAACCATTATTGGCCACTTTCTAGCACAATTGCATGACTGTCCTCATCATAAACCTGCATAAAAGCTGAAACCGTCGGCAAATATTCAGCTGCCACATATAAAGTGCCCTTTATGTTTTGCACATTAAGGCTTGCATCTGGCTTTAGGGAAAGTGTCCACTCCCCTTTGCTAATCATCGTCTCTTTGCTTGCCGAATCCCAACGAATGTCCGCTCCCCATGCGCTAAATAGCGCTCTAACCGGTAAATAAATTTTGCCGGATTGCTCAAGTGATAGATTGTTAGTATTCAATTTCACCTGTACTCCGTCCAACCATACTTGCATGTCCTTACCCGCTGGTAGTAACGAGACTGCATCGAGCAGATCACCCTCGCTACGCAGTGGCTTAAGGGCTTGCAAATCGAGACTCAATACCTTCAGCTTGTTATTCAGCGTATCCGTCACATACAATTTCCCGGAAGCAAACGCAACACCGGAAGGCTGATTAAACATCACTTTATCCAATGCTCCAACTTGATCTCCCAAGGTGCCCTGCCCTGCAACTGTGATGACTCTTCCATCTTTCTGAATGGCCCGAACCCTATGGTTCAGACTATCAGCAATCAGCAAGACTCCATCGGCATAGGCCAGTCCACGAGGACGATTGAACAGCGCAGACAGACGATCTCCATTGTGGAACCCTCCAGCCATATATCCAGTCACTGGATCAACTGTCGTTGCTTTGCCCGCAAAGGTCTCAACCATATTGCCTTTAATCAATCGAATCATCTGATTCCCACTGTCAGCCACATAGAGATTACCGGTTTCATCGAACACAAGACCCACGGGCTCATTAAATTTGGCCGAAGCTACCGAACCATCTAAATAAGCACCAATATTACCCTGCTGACCTGCAAAAGTTGTCACAATACCTTCCGGTGTAACTTTGCGAATCACATGATTCAGCGTATCGGCTACATATACATTGTCATTACTGTCTATTGCCAATCCACCCGGCGCGTTAAACTGCGCGGTATTGGGTTGTCCATCTTTATAGCCAGCCGCTCCCGTTCCTGCGAAGGTATATACTTCTCCATTCTTAATTTTACGGATGACATGATTGTCGGTATCACTGATATAGATAATGCCTTTACTGTCAGCAGCGGTATACGTCGGATGATTAAACAAGGCCTTTGCACTCTTCCCATCGATATGTCCTTCTGCACCTTGTCCAGCCACTGTCTGCAGCTTACCATTACTCCACTTGCTGATAGTACTGCTTCCGGACTGTACGATAATGAGGTCATTGCTGCCAGATACAGCAGTCAATCCCCATGGCTGTTTAAGAGAGAGTACAGCGTTAGAAGAGATATTCTGATTTATACTCCCTTGAACGTTGCCGCTTACGGGTTGTACTGCCTCTGCGGTAACGATGCTAGATTGTACTGCGCTTATGAGCATAAATCCACAAACGATGGAGATGAGTTCCTTTTTCATTATGTTTGTTCTCCTCTCGAAGGTTATTGCGCCTTTAAAATAACAAAGATAATCTAATCTGGAGGTTGTCTACTACTACCTCTACAGGGCCGTTTTCTGTATCTTCAATCCTCACGAGAGGAATAGTAACGATATAAGGTTCGGGAAATAATCCATTCAAGAACTCCGGAGTAAGTTTAAGCACAAAAGTATTCTCACCGTTCCGCTCCAGTACATAATCTGTATCTTCTAGTGGAGATGGATCTCCTAGATCATATTCATAACGATATCTAATCTCCCCTACATCATAACCCAGCGAATGGATGATAAATTCTGGTGCTTCACCTTCACCTATAGGGCCAGTATGGTTAAAATAACTCGGAGTGATCATTCCCTTGTAGGTAAAACCGCCATCTGCTATCAGTTGATCCTCTTCCTGTACTTCACCCCCGGAAAGAGCATTCTTTAACAAACCGCCGTTTATCTTGATTTGAACGAAAGAGCTATAAGGAAGTGATTCACGCAGCTGAATGTGAAGCTTATTCTCTCGAATATATACCTCACCTAAATCGAGCTTGTCCTCACTTTGATTCAAAGTAACACTCACCCCATCCCTCGCAGCATTAGGATTAGAGTCATCTGCGATATTAAAGACTAACGGTGCTGTAAACGGCAAAACAATCTCATTATCACGGACGAGATAGTCATAGATATGTTCTCTAAATTCCTGCTGGTCTAGCTCAGGCGCACCTAGCGGATTAGGTGTTGGCTCCGGTGTTGGTACCGGCGATGGTGTTAGTGTTGGTGTTGGTGTTGGTGTTGGTGTTGGTGTTGGTGTTGGTGTTGGTGTTGGTGTTGGTGTTGGTGTTGGTGTTGGTGTTGGTGTTGGTGTTGGTGTTGGTGTTGGTGTTGGTGTTGGTGTTGGTGTTGGTGTTGGTGTTGGTGTTGGTGTTGGTGTTGGTGTTGGTGTTGGTGTTGGCTTTGGTGTTGGTGTTGGTTCCAGCGTCGGCGTTGCTGTTGGCTCCGGCGTCGGTGTTGACGTCGGTTCCGGTGTCGGCGTTGGTGTAGGTCTCGTCGGCGATGTTGGTCTCGTCATATCTAAGGGAGCTGAACTAGATAGATCATAGTGAATCTGAGGTGGAATTGTTGGAATAGGCGGACTTGAGTGAACGGGCATAGCGGCTTTTATTTGCTCGAGTAGTTGCTCGATTTTTTTCTTAGCCGATTCGAATTCTAATACCTCTTCTTCGTTCAGATATTTCAAATGCTGCTCTAGCGCAAATTGTGGTAATGCATTTAGGGACAACTGCGACTCTATCCATTGTTGATTCTCCATAATTAACTGCTGGGAGGCTGTTATCATACGCTCAATTAGCGTGGGATCAATAGTCGAAACTACATGAACTGTTCCTTCCAGAACTCCCAGATAATCGCCGTTATTCCCTATCCCATTATTAAGGACTACGTTACCTTGGCTATTAACGCTAACAAAAAACTCTGTACCCATAACACCCATAATAGCTGTTGGTGTCTCAATCTCAAAGCGAGAATCGCCATCCAGTTTCTTTTTCACCTTGATCAGGACTTGCCCGTTTTGCAGCTTCAGGCTTGTTTTCCCACCCAATGCCTTTGCGCTTTCTACTAATTGGCTAATGGTAAGCGTAGTACTAGCTCCGATCGTAACTTCTTTGTTAGCATCAAGATCGAGGCTAATTTGCCCATCATTGCCTGTTATAATCGTATCACCTTGGGTAATCGCCATTCCTTTAAAAGCGTTGAATTTCTTCGTTCCACCGCTCTTTTTCACTTCAGACTTGCCTGAGACCGCAGTTATTTTCCCAATTTTTACGCTATCCTTCGCCTCTGTGACAACTGCTGGCCAAAGAATACTGAACAATAGCATAAACGACAGTGTAAGCTTTAACGACCTCATCTCAATCCCTCCAGTTCATAGACACTGATTCCTTGTTCCTTGCCCTTTACCTTGATCTCTCCTAATGAAACGGCTGATACTCTATCTTTTACAAAAGCGTAGGTAGCCTCACTGATGAGGATTTGTCCAGGCTTCGCATTGCTTTCCAGACGGGCTGCCGTGTTGACGGTGTCGCCAATCGCTGTATAATCCATCCGGGTCTTGGAGCCGATATTCCCGAATACAGCTGGACCAGTATGCACCCCGATACCGAATTTCACTACAAGACCAAACCGTTCGAACAGCTTTTGTTCCACCGCAGCCGAGCCTTCCTTCATCGCCCACGCCGCCTTCACCGCTTGCATTGGATGATCCTCCAGCAGCAATGGAGCATTAAAGATCGCCATCGTGGCATCCCCGATAAACTTGTCCAGCGTGCCATCATACTTAAAAATACAACCCGCAGTCAGATCCAGATACTCATTCAGAATCTCAACAATCTCCTCTGGTTCAGCAGCCTCCGATAACGGAGTGAACCCGCGAATATCAACGAATAACAGGGTTAGCTCTCTGCGGCTTCCTCCCAGCTTCAGCCCTTCTTGACCGTTCTTGAGAATTTGATCGACAACCTGCGGAGCAACATATCGACCAAAAATATCCGTAACTCTACGTTTCTCCATCAGTTCTTCTAAATATTGAAAAGCTATTACGATAATACAACTAACGATTAGAAAGGGAATCACATAACCCAGTGAAATTACTATCCCTTGGTCATAGAAAAAACGACCTGCAAAGATAAGAAGTGCAATGATGACCACAATGACCGCGTAGGAATATAGCATCTTCACTTTACGGAATAGTAGATAGGCTAGGAGCGCAACAAAAAGCAACACTACCTCGTTCCACTTCCAATCCAGTACCCGCTTATAATTATCGTCCAGTAGAGATTGAATAATATTTGCATGAATTTCCACACCATATAACGTATTTTTTCCGCTAATTGGTGTTAGGAAGTCATCCTTAAACCCTGTAGCATAGGGCCCTATAAGCACAATTCTATTCTCAAAATAAGATGGTGGAACCTCTCCGCTAAGAACCGCCGAATAAGGAATCTCCTCAAAGTCGCCATTGCCACCTGAATAAGGGATATAAAAGCGCCCAAAGTCATCCAGTGGGAGTTTCTGCGGATCAGCAGTGCCCCCCATCGCCTCTCGATATTTCTGGTAGACCGTCCATGACAAGCTGTGAATAGACTCCCCTTCATAGTCAAAAGAATAAAGAGCCTTACGCACCACTCGATCAGTATCGGTAATAGTATTGATATGGGCGGTTGCAGCCGCGGCCTTCCGCAAAGCCTCAAACGGCTGGGATAGCTCCAGCGCTTCGATCTTTCCCTGCTCGGTATTTGGCGCAAATGTGCCATATACCGGCAAAACTACATTCCCCGCACGGGCCACAGCCGCAGCGAATTCTGTATCCGCCTCCGGGTCCTCCGAGCCTACAGGGAACGTAAGGTCAAAACCGATCACTGCTGGATGTCCCTCGGAGAGCGTATCTAACAGCTGTGCATGAACATTTCTGCTCCACGGCCAGCTGCCAAAGTCCTCCAAGCTCTGGTCGTCTATCCCGATGATAGCAATCGTTGTATCCACAGACCTCTCGTGCTGCATCACGCGGTCTTGTAACAGATGATCAATGGAGTCAAGACTCCCTCTATACAGTACAACCGCAAAAATTACCGTAAGTAGAAGCAAAATATGTGCTAACTTTACTCTCAAGGTTCGTTTCTCCAATCTATGTATTATGCAATGAGTCCGAGCCAGCGCTATAATAAGCGTTCAAATACGTTGGTAATTGATAAGCAAAGAAGAAGGGGGCAGTGGATAACAGAATAAGGAATACAAGCAATCGTGGATGAATACCCATTCCTGCGCCAATTGGAAGAAGTGCCGTAACAAGGAGAATAACTGCCGGATCATCGTGAATAACTAGTGTAACAACGAAAGATATCATTATGACTGCCAGCAGGAAGCTAGATTATGTCTATTAAAAATTTATTCAAAAATATTATATATGAAAAATCATATGAATAGTAAGAATTTCCTGCTTTGCTAGAAGAAAAGGAATATAGAGTGCAAAAAATGACAAAGGCAGGCCAGAGTTACCTCTGCCTGCCTTTGCCATACTATTCTTATAAATTGATTATTCCATATAACAGTTTTGCAATTTCAGCACGGGTTACTTTGCCACGAGGATCGAAATGATTGTCGCCCTTACCGTCAAGGATTCCCTTAGCTTGCAATTCACTTACCGCTTGCTTCGCCCACTCTGATACGCTGTTTATATCCTTAAAGCTTGCAGTAGCAGCAATGGAAGACTGCACTCCAGCTTTGTATTGTATCAATTTCTGCAGGACAACAGCCGCTTCTTCACGTGTAATTGCATCTTTAGGACGGAACTTGCCATCACTGCCTTGGATGAGTCCAAGCTGGACAGCTTTGTCTATTGATGATGCGTAATAAGCATCTTTTGATACATCTGCAAAAGCACCATTCCCCGTAGTTTCACTTGTCTCATTCAATCCGAGTGAACGAATGGCTAGTGTAACAAAATCTGCACGGGTTACATTCGCTTGTGGACCATAGTGCGTATCGTCGATACCCTTAATCACATGCTTAGCCGTCAGCTTGGAAATGTACAGCTCTGCCCAGTGACCAGCGGTATCACTAAATTGCTTATGGTATTCCAGTACCGCGAAGGAAGAGAAATGATCTGTTGTAAAGGTAACGGTATTGCCTTTAAACACTCCACCCAAATATTCCAAGGTACTGCCATTTACATAATAGACACCCGCAAAATCTGTATCAAGCTTAGCAAGCTGTTCCTTCGTCAGCGTCAGGGTAATCGTAACAGCACCTTTAAACTGATGAATAGCCGTTTCTTTGCCGCCTGCTGTGGTACTGAGGTTCAGCGTCACGGTTGCCTTGGATGGACTTATTCCAGCGACATTGCTTTGTACAGCTGTCGTAGTTGTATCAACGCTCAGCAGCAGCATTTCACTGCCGGCCGGGATCGCTGGTAAAGAGCTTGTTGGTACGCTTAATGTAACGCTGGAAGATACAATATTCAGATTCAGCTTCTTGTCGGCAGCCTGTTGGATGCTCGTTGCATCAAGTGCAATTCTAATCTGATCTTGAGCCGAGGTTGCCCCGCCTACGCTAATCTTTAGGCTTCCCCCTGTAGCAGCTTCCTCTATCAGCTTCTTCAAGGCTGACGGATCAGCTGTATACGTTCCATTACTTCCTAATGCCAGTTCAATGTTTCCTTTTCCCGCTCCAGGTGTGGCTGTAGGCGTTGGAGTCACTGTTGGCACTGGCAAAACTACTGGAGGTGCCGATGTCACCTCTGGTGCTGGTGTCGGCGTTACTTCTGGCGATGGCGATACCTCTGGTGTTGGTGTCGGTGTTACATTCTCTTTCCCAGTGTAGAAGCCCCAAATGTCTGAAAGCACACTACCAGAGTTATCATCCTCGACTTTTGTATACCACTGGTAGTAGCTTTCTGGATTTAGCTTACTCCAAGTGACCTGAGTCTCCGTACCGCTCTCTACTTGCTGCTGGGTCGCAATTGTCTGATCACTGTAAACCTTAACTCCAATGTAATCGGTAGCTACACGTTTGGTTACAGGCTGCAGATCGAGATCTAGTACGAACTCATCTTTGCCAGGGAACTCATTTTCATCATAATAATTATAATCATCCAAGTAAGGCGAATAAGTCTTCACACGAAGCTTGTTGTTAGCTACATCGAACTGAAGCAGACGAATATAACCAAGTCCACCCTCTTCGGCACCTTGATAATCTGCCAGCATTTGATATACACTGCGGTCCGCAATGCCATCTCCATTATCATCCAACTCATCTACCTTAAGCTCCGCATCATGATAATGACCGGATAAAGCTGCGATTACGTTCTTGTTAGGTTTTACAACCTTTTCAAAGATCGTATCGGCAATCGGTGCGCGGTTATTAGATACGAGCAGGTATTCATGAAGACAAAGAATCGCTTTACGTTCTGGATAACGAGCAACGACCTCATTCATCCATTCAATTTCCTCTTCAGCCAGTCCCCAGCCCATATATACGATAATGAAGTCATTTCCGTTCGCAGATACTAAATCATAATGGCCCCGGTTGTTGTCATAGGATCCGCCAAAGGTTGGCATGTCCTTAAATCTCCATTCCCCAAAGTATTGCCAGAATTTCGTGTAATCTCCGGTTTGATGGCCTACATCATGATTACCCGCAAGAACACCATATGGAATACCTGCATCCTCAAGTACCTTCATATCCCGATCGGCTTCTTGCCATTCATATTCCTGATAGGATTTGTCCACTACATCTCCGGTATGAATTACATATTTCAAGTTCAAATTATCCTTATTGTCGGCAATCCACTTTACATTTTTCTGATAAATGTAAGGGTAGCTTTGAGAATAATATTGCGTATCAGACATCCATACAAAAGAAAAATCATAGGTATCCTGCGTAACTGTAGGTGCAGTCTTAGTCGCGGACGCAATCTCATCCTGAACCATGACAGCAATGCTATCTCCGCTAGCGAATTCTCCAACAGTCACCGTAGATTTCAGTTCAAAATCCTCAGTACCAGCAATTAAATGATCCAGCTGTATCCACTTTTCTTCAGCAGGACTCCACGCGTAGAGACTTACTTTACGACCTGGAAGTGAATTACCCTTCCATTCAATATCCACACGATCTGAAGCCTTCACCGATTCATCCAGCTTAATTTCATAGCGCTGATATGGGAATTGCTCAACAGCATCGTTAATTAAGTACTTTCCGTCAACTGAACTTATTTTGCTGTATTCGTCACTGTTAAGGGCTTCTTCGCCCGCAGGAACGGATTGCTTCGGCGGTTCTGTATCGGATGCGTTCTTAAATCCAGTAAATCCTTGCTCTGGATGGTTACCATCGTACTTGAAGCCTCTATAGAAGGTAACATCCATCTTATCCTGGTTAGGATCTTCAACCTTAACCTTCAAGGTCGGATTCGTACCCACACCAATCTCCCAGTTCTGAGGTGAGATCAGGAGTGGTGCAAATGGATTTTCATTCGGTACATGGAATGTAATTACCTTTTCCACCTGATTACCTATCTTATCCAATGCGGTGATAGAAAGCGTATGGTCTCCACCGGACAACTTTCCGGATGTAGTAGCATAAGGCAGTTCAATAACATTGCCGTCCAGCTTCACGCTAACTTTATCTACACCTGCGTAAGTATCCTTGATCTCAGCAGTAATTACGAAATTACCACGATAAGTTTTTCCATCTTCAATCGATGCTTTAATGGATGGTGGCGTGTTGTCTACAACTACGTTTGACGATACCTTGGATCCACCTTCGGTCACTGTTACTTTATGTTCTCCGTCCGTTACTTCTGTAGTATTCCAGTTATAAGCCTTCGAACGGAACAAATCAGATTTCAGATCGAACCGGAAGCCGATGGATTCATGCTTACCTGCGCTGTCCCCCATCTTAATTTCTTTATCACGTTCTGCATAAGCAGGGTCCCAAACTTCAGTACCGTCTGCAAGTAATAGGCGCACATTCTTTACTTCAAAATCATCTTTATTCTCCTCGGGACGAGGGTCAAAAGGCGATGATTTAGAGCCCGCCCGAATGTAGATCACATTATCCTTGCCCACTTGCAAAGCGGCAGAGGAGATCGGGAAGGTCAATGTCGTATACGTAGTAATCGGGTCCATAAAGGTGTATAGAATACTCGCATCCCCTAATTCTTCTGGTCCCATGGTGATACCGTTTTTGAAATAATAATCTACATTCTTCGCATCAAATACAAAGTAAGCATCATTCTCAAGCGCGGCATATACCTCGTTATCGCCAAGCACCTTATTGTCGATGCTCAGGCCCACTTCATCAGCCTTTGCGGTAGCAGAGGTTCCTTTTACCGTCATAGAGCCATTAATGAATTGCCCATCCTTAACATTCAAACGAAGCGCTGATTGATCTGGGCCACCTGTAATTTTCACTTTCATTACCGGAGATTCAGTCTCATTTGTGCCATCGGAAACGACGAAATAATACTGTATTTCATTTCTGCCGATCAAATCAGCAGACGACAATTTATAATGATATAAGCTATCGTTAAAGTCTTGGGATAGATTATGGCTGACAAAATCAGGCTGCTTATCCGAAGCTACCCTTACTTCTACAGACGTAACGGCTTTATTGTCATCCGCGAAAGCCTTCAAATCCAGACTCATCGACTGATCAATCTCCGTTACAGCAGTCAGATCATTTACCGTCGGATTTTCGGTATCCGGATCCACATGGATCGGTGTGTTAGGAAGCAGTGCAACATCTACCTGCCCTGGTGACGGAACCGCTGATCCTGTACTAATCTTGAGCATTTTACTTTGCCCATTCACAGGATACTTGTATAGAAGGGCTTTATTTTCTTTGGTGTCGTCACCTTTAGCCCCACCATCATAGGTAAGATCAGCATCATAATACGCAGAGGAAATTTCTTTCTCGGTATTACTTTTGATTACGACGGCCCGGCGGCCAGAGTTCGCCATCCCATCGCTTTTGATTTGAAAGAGATTTGTGCCATCCATCAGATTAGTGTTGAATTCTGCATTAAAATCACTAGCGGTGTATGTACTGTTAGCACTATTAATAACCCAGAACACTACGGACTGCTGTGCAGGAATTACAAAACTCTCTTTCGTAGAGGGCCACTTCACATCGGAAGCATTGCCTTTATCAGGATAGCGATAATAGATCTTGTAGTTTTTAAAATCAATCGGTGCATCAGTATTGTTATATACCTCAATGAATTCAAAAGCATCGCTGCTCGTTCCTTTTACATTCGTCGAATTGGGCAGCAGCTCTGTAATTAACAGCGGCGGCACATTATTCGAATCAAATGCAGGCAGGTTCACATGAACAGAATAGCTCTCTGTTACATTGTTTACACGAATGCTGTAGTGCAGTTCTGGTTCTTCCAGTGCAGCCGCAGGAATCACGGCCGTGTATTCCCCCTCACCTTTTGAGGTCATGGTGATTACCGTATCTTTCACCTGAGAAGGAGAGCCGTATTGCAACTTCACTACCGGTAGCGTTCCGTCTGGTCCAATCTCTAGGTTCGTAATCTTCGCGGTGACGGGAAGATCCGCTGGATCCACACTGCTCTGCGAGTGGTGTTCAATTACCGGTTGCTTGTCTCCAGGTACTAGCTCAGGCAGTTGCTCTGGATCTACGGTTCCTGGTGTAGCCGCAACCGTTCCCGAAATCGCCATGAGACTCATCATAGAGCTGTCGGATTGCGAATACTTATAGAAAATCCCGTTGTTTTCCTTCACCTGTTCTTTTCCATAAGAAGCAGAGACAATAAGAGCATCTCCTGCTTTACTTTTAATTTGTAAGTTGCGCGGAGAAGTGTTTGCCATACCACCGCCACCGTTAATACGGAACAGGTTTACACCTTCCTGCAGAGATGCTGAAGGATTAAAGTTTTTGATGAAATCTTCGGCAGGAACACTCAGATTATTGCCGTTCATAATCCAGAAGACGATATTTCCATGCGCCGGTATGACCGCATCGCCATTTGGTGTCCAAGTATCTTTGTCATTATAAAAGAAATAATAATCCTTAAAGTTAACCGGCTCGTCCGTATTATTGTAAACCTCAACAAATTCGTAACCATCTACAGAGCTACCATCCGCGCCTTTTACATTTTTAGTATCTGGAACAACCTCTGTAATAAGTAAAGAGCCTGGATTGGTTGGTGTCGCGTATACATCTGTCATTACAGTCGGTTGACTTAAAAGCGTGTTGAGCTCAACCTGTTCATCAAAATGTGCTCCTAATTCGGAAGATGTCTGCTCTGTATCCGGCCGCTGTTCTTCCGCATATCCTGCTGGAACCATGATCCCCAACATCAAACTACTTGCAATTACGCTGGATAGAAAACGTTTAGCTTTTGCTGTTATTCTCAAAACTCCGAACACTCCCCGTAAGTTTGATTGTGACCCTTCTGCATAAATATGCAATTTAGATCATCTGGAAATTATACTAGGGGTATATTATCGCTATATCATTTCAATGTTAAATCTTTAGGTTATCTTAAATATTGTTTAAGCTTCAGCTCAGCTTTCCGGGTTATAATAGAAATAAGTTAAACCACAACCATTACAGACACTTTCAACAGAAACCATAGAACGTTATTCGTAAAATAAGAAAAGAGGACTCTAATGGATATAAAAAGAGTGATTATAGTAGGAACCGTAGTTATAGTAATGTCTTTCGGAAATGCTTGGAGTAGCCTTACTGCTAACGCAAGCTCGTCAACTCAATGGTCCACCACAAGTGTTGCGGATAAAGACGAATTATTATTGAAAGCCCTTAACCAACCCACAGATGATGATCTGTACGATGCCTTATATGACGGCAAATCACTTCAAGATATTGCAATAGAACAAAACACAGATATTGAAGATGTGATCGATCTACAGGTAACCCAGCTAACGGAACAGCTAGATTCACGACTAGCTTCCGGAAATATTACAGCCGAGCAGTATGCAGCACACAAAGCGGAGCTGAGGGACATCGTTACGGAGAGCGTTCTCACTTCTTTCGGCTAAGAAAGATACATATAGTGGCCGTATAACATTTCTCCGCGCCCAAGCTAAAACGCCTTGGGCGTCCCTAATGGACGGTAAGCGTTTATGCGAGAAATATAAGGATAATATATAGCGTGGAGATTATAAATTCTTATATTTAAATAAAGAGGGTGATCCGATAGCCATTGAATGGCTGTCAGATCACCCTCTTCGTATATTCAACGCTATTAAACTGAATTCCTAAGTCTCTATCTTGTTATCTCTATTGATCTCCAGTATATCCAGGAAGAATACAAAAATTGGAATTCCGAGAATTAGACCCCATACACCCATATAGTGCTCAGAGAAGAGAAGTACGATAAAGGTGTAGAACATAGGCAGATTCATTTTGGATGACATCAGTTTTGGATTTAAGAAATAACCCTCAACAAAATGTAGTATGGCGATCATAACCAATACATATATCGTCATTGCTATGCCACCAATGTTGTAACCAATAATACAAAGTGGTATTAAGGAGATCACAAAACCTACAACTGGAATCAAACTAAGCAGGAAGATCATAATCGATAAGGCGAATAAATACGGAAAACCTAAGATCCAGAGTCCGATCACCGTAAAGCATGTATTAAACAGCGCGATCAGAATTTGCGCTTCGATCACTTTACCAAACGATGAGATGAATTTTCTACCGAAATACTCAAGCTCAACATAGAACCAAGAAATCTTGCTCTCTTTAAGACGGGCAGTGAAACTGACAATTCTGTTCTTCTCAAGGATAAAGACAAAGCTCAGAATGGTGGATAATACGAAGCTTGTGCCCCAATTACTTATTTTCAGGACGTATTCAAGACCATCTTTCACATAAGACTGGTAGTTCAAATCCTTAAGCTGGGCAAATAAATACTGCACGATTTCGTTCTGCGGAATGTTTGCAGGGGTTAAACTGGTCAGAAAATTAGTTAACTGCTTTATCTGTGTGAAGACCTTCGGTAAATAATTCACTAAGGTCACTACGATCAGAGCAATCAGAGCTAAATACAAAATAACAATAATGACTTTACTGTTGACCGCAACATATTTATTGATTCGCTTCGTGAGCAGCACCTGAAAGCTGTTCATTACATAAGCAATCAGAAATGTTAACAGTACTAAATTGAGCATATCTCTAATACTGAATAGCAGCAGGGCAACCAGCCCCAAAATAAAAAAACGCCGGACCGTTAAATTCGCGTAATAACGCTTAAATACTTCCATCTGTTCTCTCCATTCGCCTACCAATTAGTACTCTAATTATAGTCTACAGTAAGGAATTCACTTATAGCAACTAGTGATTCGCCCAAATTGGCGAAATTTCTCACTTTTTGTAAACTCCTAATGAACATAGGGAAAGCTGATATCCATTCCATACATTTCCTTTGCCGTTTATAAGCCTCCCGTTGTGTTCATTAACTTAACGATTCGACTCTTCTGATCGTAGTTGAGATCAATATGTAGATCCTTGCATAATTGTATAAACGGAACCATCAGGGTCCCTTTCCTCATTTCGGGCGCACTTCCTATCAGAGCTACTCTTTGGTTATTCAGGGTTAATTCCATAGGTGAATCTATATGTTTAACCTGCTCAAGAGTTTGGACTGCAGTTAGACTCTGACTTCCCCCGTTGATCCGGGAGGCATTTCGGTCCGTTCTCGCATTGATCCCATCCTGGATTTTAAATGTTAGCGAAATTCCGAGTGAATCACATGCCGATAGCAATCGGTCATTGTATGATCCATAAGGAAAGGCAACCGCTGAATCGGTATTCCCCAGCTCTTCCTTCAGTCTTTGCTCCGCCTTGGCTAAATCACGAGTAACTCTGCTGTAGTACTCCGTATTCATTTCGTTTCTGTTCTCATCATCGATATATAACAAAGCACTGGCGGCTGGCCGCTCCCCACCCTCAGCATCCACGATACCATAATGGTGTAAATCGTACGTGTGACTATAGAATCCCATCCCGTCCCGCTTCATTTCCCGCATCTGCTCCCAATTGAGCTTCGGCACACTATTCGGATCTGGGTGATCAATCGTAGATACGATAACAAAATTCACTGCCGTATAGCCATATTTTTTGAGAATAGGAAAAGCCAACTCATAAAAGCTCTCATATCCATCATCAAAAGTCAGCAGCACCGCATTATCTGGAACCGTGCCGCCATTCAGCATAAATTCACGGTATTGTTCCATCGTAATCACGTGAAACCCTTCTTGCTTCAGCAGGTTCATTTGATCATCAAACCGATCGGCAGATAAGATCCAAGGAAACTGCGGCATTGGCTTCTCTGAAAGATGATGGTACATCAGCACAGCTACATGGTCTCTATAGTAAATACCTTTCGGAAGTGCCCCCTGCTTCTGCCAGCCGATATGCATATTAAGGGCCTGTTCTGCTGCAGCCTTGGGAATCATTAGCTCATCAGGCGAGCCCGGATATGTAGCTACTGTCTTAATGATTTGACCGTTCACATCTATAGTAACTGCAGAAGACTCGTGTTGATTGTTGAAAATAGCAGCAAGAATTATTAGCAGAACAATGACTAAAAGTATCATATATTTTTTCGTATGCAATCTCTGAATCTCCTTAAAAAGATCTTTTATTCACTATGTAACTACATATTTGGTGACAGTTCCACCTACTTTTGGTTACATTTTCTTTTTTATTTTGTTTCTTATCATAAAAATAGGAGGCGAACCCTAAGCCTGAACTGACTTAAGGAACACCTCCCTCACATGGAGATCTATATATAATTATGTACATCTATTTGTAATTGTAGACGGTCTAGGACCTTCTCTTGTCTACAAAGTAATTTTCTTCCCCTAGCTCGTCCACAAACTGCTGCAGCCAATCATAATATTGAATGGCATGCTCCAGCTTCTCCAGATCCTTCAGGCAGAATTGCCGCTCCTCCTCAGGCGTATCCACGGCATGAACCAATCCCTCCAGCTCAGGAATAACAACATCCAAGGCTTGCCTCATGACATCAATCTCCCGCTGCAGCTTCATTCCAAAAAAATTCTTAAAGGTCTGAAAGAAATCTGTTTCCACTGCATACAGATCCTTTCGCTCCCGCTTCTCCTCCAGCTTGGTCACCATCTTGGAAGCCATCAAAGAACGAACTCCATAGCTCATATTACTCTTACTCATATTCATCACATTCTTCATCTCTTCAAGCGTCATCGGCCGGTCTTCAAAGAACATAATTCCATACAGCTGCCCGAATGAGTAATTGGCGCCATATAAGTCCATCGTCTGAGCAATTGCATCAATCATCGGACGCAGCAGCTGCTCGCGTGGAGATAAGTCTCTATTCTCTTCACCAAAGGCTACCTGTTTCATAGCTGCACCTTCATTCCACTTAGAATCTACCTTCTATTTTACACAAAATAGCAACTACTTTCGCTAATCTCTTAAATTTTTACATAATCTCGCATCGATCTTTACGCCCGCTTGACCACGCAGCTGCTCGATGAGTGTACAATTTTTTTTGAACGGAGGAGCTTTCCTCAGAATTATACCGCAAAAAACAGAAGATGGAATGGGGTATCGACAAAATAATGAAACGCACAAGATTTATAGGTGAGTTGAAACCGGTGCTCTTCACCTTGCCGGCAATGATTCCATTCGTGGTATTTTGGCTCGCGCCATTACTTTATGTATTTTATCTCAGCTTTACTGAGTGGGACTTCATGAGCCCCGAGAAAACCTTTGTCGGACTAACCAACTATCTGGATCTGTTCAGCAATCCCGCCTTCTATAAAGCGCTAAGAGTAACCTTGTTATTCTGTGCGGGAAGTGTACTGCCCGTTATTCTGATCGGACTTGGACTTGCACTCCTGATGAATGGGAAGCTGAAAGGCTCCACCCTCTATCAGGTATTGCTTTTCTCCCCTTGGGTCACGCCGACCGTGGCGGTATCCATTGTCTGGTCCTGGATCTATGAACCTGAAATTGGCCTTGCTAATACTGTACTTGACCTCTTAGGTCTAGAAAAAATCGGTTGGCTTCAAGATCCTAAATGGGCACTGCTCGGCGTTCTGCTCGTGACGATATGGAAATCGGTAGGCTGGGCGATGATTTTTTACTTGGTGGCACTACGCAATGTCCCTACCGATCTGTTGGAAGCCGCTGAACTGGATGGAGCAAATGCTGTGCAAAAATTCAACCGTATTACTTTACCGCTAATCTCGCCAACGACACTGTTTCTGTTCATCGTACAGATCATTGGTGCCTTACAGGCATACGACCAGATTAACGTACTCACACAAGGTGGACCGTCGGGATCAACACGTACCTTGCTCTATATGTATTATCAGTCTGCCTTTGAAGCCTTTCAGATTGGAGAAGCCTCTAGTGTCGCAATGATTCTGGTATTTATATGTATGCTGCTCTCCGTAATCTCACTAGAGGTTAGTAAACGGACAACCCATTATCAATAACTACTGCTGTAAAGGAGAACGACTGATGAATGCAACGACCGTACGAGTGGGCAAACTGGCCCGCCATCTATTTTTTGCAGCTATTGCACTGATCATGGCCTTCCCCTTCTATTGGATGGTCACCAGCGCCTTAAAAACCAATGATGAAATCTGGCAGTCTCCGCCGACGATCTGGCCGAAAGAGCCGCTGTGGGGTAACTTTTCAGCCGCCTGGCACGAAGCCCCTTTCTTTAGATATATGGGCAATAGCGTATTTGTCGCCGTGTCGATTGTTATTTTGCAGGTGATAAATTCCGGGATGATGGCCTATGCGCTTACGCATATGAAATTCCGCTTCAGAGGGCTGTTCGCAGGTGTCATTCTTTTCGGCTATATGGTCCCTGCCACCGCCGTTTATCTTCCCGGATATCTGGTATTGTCCCAGCTTCATCTACTGGATTCATATGCCGGGTTGATTCTATCTAACTGTGTAAGTGTCTTCTCTATCTTTCTAATTCGGCAAGCCTTCCTTCAGGTTCCCCATGAGCTGGTAGAGGCTGGAGAAGTGGATGGTTCCTCGCATATGCGGATTCTCTGGACCATTCTTGTCCCCATTACACGGTCTTCCTTTGCTGTGCTAGCCCTGATCACCTTCATTGATCAGTACAATAACTATTTCTGGCCAATGCTCATCACCAAAGATCCTAATCTACAGCTGGTCTCGGCCGGTCTGCGTAGTTTCTTCACTCAAGGAGGTGCTTACGGATTGAAATGGCCGCTGATCATGGCCGCTAGCGCATTCACCATCGCCCCGTTGCTGCTAGTATTTCTACTAGCTCAGAAAACCATCATGCAAAGCGTCAACATGACCGCTGGTTCCAGCAAAGGATAAGCTAACTATTCTATTTAATAAGAGGAGAATGATGATGAACGTATTGAAGAGACTGTCCGCCCTATCTTTGGTTGCCGGATTTACAATGTTAACAGCTTGTGGAGGAAATGCGAGTACAGATAATGTTACAGCGGCAAATGGAGCTTCTTCCTCCCCCTCCGCAGAGGCTGCACCTACACAAAATGCACCGGTAACGATTGAGTTCTGGTATGGTCTCGGCGGTAAGCTTGGTGAGAATATGGAGGCACTGATTCAGAAATTTAATGCCTCCCAGCAAGAGGTCATTGTCAAAGGTATCGCGCAGGCAGACTACACTGAAACCGAGCAGAAGCTGCAAGCGGCCATTGCTACAGGAAAAGTGCCTGCTGCTGCTCTCTCCTCAAACGTAGATTGGGCCCGCAAAGGATATTTCGCTCCGATAGATGAGCTTATGGCATTGCAGCCAGATTTTAATAAAGAGGATTTTGTCCAAACCTTTCTAAATCAGGGCCAGGTTGATGGCAAGCAATACTTCTTGCCGATGTATGGAACAACACAGGTTATGTACTATCGCAAAGATGCTTTTGAGAAGAACGGAATTGATGCGAGCACATTGAAGACTTGGGAAGACCTAGCTGCCGCAGCTGCGAAAATGACCGTGAAAGACGGCGGCAAAACCACCCTCTTCGGTTGGGAGCCTATGTGGGGTTCAGGGAACATGATTGATGCCGTGCTCAGCAAAGGAGGCACTATTCTTAGCGAGGATGGGAAACAAGTCATGATCGACTCTAAAGAGTGGATCGAAACCTGGGATTTGTTCCGCAAATGGATCCACGAGGATAAGATCATGCGGATTCATTCAGGGGGGCAAGGCTGGGAATATTGGTACAAAACAATTGATGATGTAATGAAGAATCAATCCGCAGGCTACACCGGCTCCAGTGGCGATCAAGGTGACCTCGACTTTAGCATTGTTTCTGCTATGGAGCAGCCAGGCTGGGCAGGGATTGGCGAGGGCAAACCCGTAGCCCAAGCACTGATGGCCGGCATTCTATCTAAAGCTAGCGACAGTGAGAAACAAGCGGCTATGAAATGGCTAACCTACTTCACAAATGCCGAGAATACTGCCTCTTGGTCCATTAATACTGGATATATTTCGGTGCGCCAATCCGCATTGCAAGACCCGGCGTTTGTGTCATTCAGTGAAAGCAATCCACAGATTAAGGTTCCGTTGATGCAAGCTTCTCATGGTTCTGCACCATTCCAAGATCCAACTGGCGGCAAAATCAACGATGCGCTGAAAATCGCCGCTGATAAGGTGCAGATTGAGAATATTCCTGCAGCACAGGCACTTAAGGAAGCACAGGAAACAGCGCAAGCAGCGCTTGATAAACTAAAATAAAGGCGGTGGAGTTCATGTCTGAGCTCATCACGCCACAAGGCAGATACGCTGTAGCAGCTATTCTATTCGACAAGGATGGTACGCTGCTCCAGTTCGTATCCCTCTGGGGCAGCTGGGGCGAGTGTTTTTTAGAGCGATTCACGAAGGATATGAAGCAAAGAGGACTACAGATTCCAGAAGAACAGCTCCCTGCATTAATGGGAACTATACACAATGCCCAAGGAAGCATTACCGATTATGATCGGAACGGCCCCCTGGCTATGGGGACTATGAGTGACCTCTATGCCATCCTGTCATGGCAGGGTTATCTGCAAGGTTTATCGTGGGCGGAGTCCATAGAGCTTGTTCATCAGTGCCGTCTGGAAGCGGATGTTATGTTGGAAAAGAAACGCCCCGTTCACTCGTTGCCGGGTATTCATCGTTTTCTCGATGAGTGTGCGAGTGCTGGTATCCCTCTCGCCGTGGTGACCGCAGATGAAACAGATGCTGCAGAGAAACATCTCCAATGGCTCGGCATACGGCACTATTTCTCCGAGGTAATTGGAACAGACCTTGTGGATCAGGGTAAACCTTTCCCCGACATGGTGCAGCTTGCCTGCGAAAGGTTGGCCGTTGAACCCGCGCACACAGCAGTTATCGGTGATACTAATGGGGATATGCGAATGGCTAAAGCAGCGGGTGTGCAGGTAGCTATAGGTATCACTGAAAATGAAGACATTAGTGCTTCGTCGCATATTCTCCCGGATGCAGATCTCATTGTGCGATCTTACGCTGAACTCAGCATCGAGGTTACTTCCCTGTGAAAATAGAAGGAATATGGGCATGGATGTTTCTGATGCTAGCGATTGTGTTCGAACTCTCAGGGACCATCTCAATGAAAATATCTCAGGGGTTCACTCAGCTCTGGCCTTCCGTGCTCATGTTTCTGTTCTATGGAGCCAGCTTCACCTCCCTGAATTATGCCCTCACCTCTATTAAGGTAGGCGTTGCTTATGCGATATGGTCAGGGGCGGGAATCATCCTTATTTCTTTCATAGGAGCCCTGTTCTTCGAAGAAAAGCTAACCCTGTCCTCCCTACTATGGATAGCCGTTATCCTAACCGGGATCATAGGACTGAACATTAGCGGGAAGACGCATTAGTGAACAGCCACAGTATTTCATAGATTCATAAAATGAAGGGGGATGCCTAAACATGAGCGCGAACACATTACCTGAAGAGAAGCCTGTTATTACCTTTCAGATCATCACGGATACGCATGTCACCGCTGACCGAAATCATGAGTACAATCTTAACTTTGAGCTGGCGCTCCGTGATATAGCCGCACATGGAAAAATGAGCAGTGGGATTATGCATATCGGCGATGTCACAAACCATGGTTTTTCTGCTGAATATAAAGAAATGCTTCGTATCATTAATCAACATAAGGCTGACTTGCCCGACATTACTTTCACTTTAGGTAATCATGATGTAGGCCTCGGGATTTGGAAGTCTCGCTTAGGGATGTATACGTCACAGACTGGAATGTCTGGACCCTATCATGATCACTGGATTAATGGCTATCATTTTATCTTTCTAGGTACAGAAAAAGGATTACCTAAATTCTGTCATCTTTCCTCTAAGCAGCTTGATTGGCTGGAGCATAAGCTTGGGGAGCAAGCTTCACCGGATCAGCCTATCTTTCTTTTCCTGCATCAACCGCTTAAAGATACAGTAGCTGGATCGTTAGAATCACAAGATTGGTATGGTGTCACTCAAGATAAGGAATTAAAAGAGATTCTTTCGAGACACCCCCAGACCTTGTTATTCACTGGTCACACCCATTGGGAGTTAGAGGTAGACAACACTATGTACCCTGGCCATGGAGAGATGGCAACAATGTTTAATGCTGCTTCTGTCGCCTACCTTTGGACAAACGAAGATAAGCATAAGACAGGCAGCCAAGGCTTCTATGTGGAAGTATATAGAGATAAAGTGCTTGTCCGGGGCAGAGACTTTAAGACAGGAACCTGGATTGAAGCTGCACAATATGAGGTTGCTTATACAGCAGTAAACGTATAATGAAACTCCCCGCAGCAAGCTGCGGGGAGTTTCATTCTGTGAATTACACGCACAAGGATTAGCCGTACCGCCACGCTCTGCGTTATTCATCCCATGCTTCTAACAGCTTCGGAATGCCTTCTACAAGAAGCTTGTGGTATACCTCGGAAATATCTTCAATATCATCCGTATTCGCCACACCCAGCAGCGTCTGCATAACGATCCCGTCAATAGCTCCAATCAGCAATGAGGCAATGGCTTTATTGTATTTCCCGGGTTGTTTTTCGTACAAGCGTTGTAACAGCTCCTCGGTATGACCAATCCATTTCTTATACTTAACTTTCAATTGATTGGAGATTTCCTCGTTCCCGAGTATCGCTTCCTGGGCAAGATAGAACTGCATTCGATTGTCATCTATTTTGTTAAAACGATCTTTCACATTCTCGCTGATTTGCTCAATAACTTCCCCGCGGCTATACTTCCCTTGCTGTACCTCCTCGGCAATTCTCGTAGATACGGATAGACTGCGATCCATCGCATCATAAAGAATCTCTTCTTTACTATTGTAATGATGATACAACGCCCCCGTGCTAAGCCCGGCTTCATCGGCAATTCTCCGCATAGTCGTACCCGCAATACCCATTCGATAGATAACACGATTCGTCGCCTCAATAATATGTAATTTTCTATCCTCAGACATAAACTCCCCGCCCAACTGAATCGCTTATTGCGATTTATTTTTATATGAAAAGAGTACTGAATCTAATTTGTTTTTTGTGTGTTAATTAGCACAGACAGAACCAATTAATTCCTAATACAATAAAACCGAACAGTTGTTATGTTTATGAATTAACCAAGCATTGTAGGGTTGAAGCTCAGTATCGGCAACAATTGATTACGCTTTCACAAAAAAAGGAGGTTTATCATGGATATTCCTGCATGGCAGTACGGCGTTAGTATGATCGGCTACATAGTTCTGCTTCTTATTGTTGTCAGTATCATGCGCAAGCATTATAAGTTTGCCCACTGGTTCTGGATTGCTTCTTTACTAACCTTTCCCTTATGGCTTATGGGCGGTGTCGAAGGCTGGTTTCGGTGGGCCAAGATTTTAAGTGTAATTCTTCCTACGATATTTGTTGGATTCATTCGTATTGCTAACTACGAGAAACGAAAAGGACCGTTCTGGAATGGGTTACAGAAGGATTGGGTATTGTGGTTCGTATATGGCGTTCTATTCCTTAATATCATGGAAGCGACCATTAAAGACTTTACGATGGGGAATACATTCAATGCGCTTACCGGCCTCCTATTATGTATAACCATCCCTTTTGCGCCAAAATATTGGAAGATTTCTACTGAATCGCACGGCGATCTCATTGCATATACGACAATCGGCTGGAACTTCCTCTATACAACTTGGAATGCAGCCTTCGTCTATGCAGAGAGTCCGAAGTTCTTTGCAAGCTCGCTATGCATTCTTCTCGCAGCCGAGCTCTATCCCATCATCAAACGCCGCCCAGAACTCTACATCATTGCGCGGGTCTATACATTAGCGGCACATTTACTTCTACGCGCCTGCTTCGTTAGCCTGTTCCCGACACTAATGGATGCTTCATCGTGGTACAATGCAGACGTCATGAACTATTGGGGAATCATCAACTTTATTATGATTGTTCCGTTTGTATTCTGGCATATGTGGCAGCTGCACACCGGCAAAGCAGAAATCAGCTTCCGGCGTGGCCGGATTGAAGTGAACTAACCAAGAACGCCCTTATCCTTTCCATGAGGAAAAGGTAAGGGCGTTCTTTCTTTATTTCTTCTCTGCTTGGAGAGGTTATCGTTGAATCGGCTCGATCCGGTAGCTTGCGTTAGCGCTGGAATCGTCTTCCACGCCGGCTCCACCGTGAATCTGCCAGCCGAATGACAGCACAGATTCCAGCCGGTTCTTCTCGGCTGTCGTCAATACTATTTCTATGGCTTCTTTACCCTCTTCAAGCTCCAACTCTGCCTCTTTACCAAGAACAACCCATATCCAGCTACGAATGCCACGAATCGTGTTGTACTTGATCTGATAGCCTGTCTTCACCGCTTGCTCGAACAATTCTGGCTGCTCCGCTTGTAAAGTGGTCAACTGCTTATAATCAAATTCGTATTCACTCTCGTCAACGGGCAAATCGCCCTCCGCCACTTTACGAAGAATATCCTCATTGGACCAGCCCAAAGCGCGAAGTGATTCTACCAGTAAAGCATCCCACTGGGATAACTTTACCCGGTTCAAATTGTCTGACATCCTGATTCCCCCCATACCTGTATATAGATTCTACTTATTCCGTGAAATCATAAGCAACATAATGACCCGGACTAACTTCCTGCAATGTAGAGGTCTCAGCCCTGCCGTACTCTGCCGAATATCCATCTAAAATAATTCTCTGATTAGCCCGCTTAGGGTCTGTCTCCAAAATCGAAGATAGCAGCGCCTTCGTATAAGGATGAATAGGATTCTCGTATAGTTCGTCACTTTCGGCTACCTCTACGAGACGACCGCCATACATCACGCCAATCCGGTCCGAAATATGCCGTACCATCGACAGATCGTGCGCAACAAAGAGGTAGGTCAACCCAAATTCCGACTGCAAATCCTCCAGCATATTCACTACCTGAGCCTGAACAGATACATCCAGCGCTGAGATTGGTTCATCGCACACTACGAATTCAGGTTTCACAGATAATGCTCGAGCAATCGAAATCCGTTGGCGTTGCCCACCACTGAATTCATGAGGAAAGCGATAAAGATGCTCTCTTTTTAAACCCACCTTATCCAGCAGTGCCGCAACAGCCTCTATACGCTCGTCGCCTTCGTGGATCCCGTGGATTTTCATAGGCTCACTGATCAGATCAAGTACATTCAGGCTTGGATTCAACGAGGAATATGGATCTTGAAAGATCGATTGAATCCGTCTGCGAAAAGGCTTAAGCTGCTTCTCTCCAAGCTTGCTCAGCGGCTGCCCGTCAAAAGACACTTCACCATCTGTATAGTCATACAATCGCAGCAAGCAGCGTCCAACCGTGGACTTGCCGCTCCCCGACTCTCCGACCAGTCCAAAGGTCTCCCCCTGACGAATCTGAAAGCTTACGCCATCTACCGCCTTAAGCACAGATGTATTACGTCCCCATATATCCTTGCCTTTGGAGAAATGTTTCTTCAGATTATTTACGTCCACTAGAATCTTATTATCACTCAACAGAACCGCTCCCTTCAACACCAGCTACGGCTGGAGTCTCCTGCACACCGTCTGCCAGCCAGCACATCGAACGATGGCCAGGCGATAATTCGATGACCGGAGGACGTTCGCTGCAACGGGCAAAAGCATTAGGGCAACGTTCCATAAATGGACAGCCCGAAGGAGGATCCAGCAAATCCGGAGGTGTGCCTTCGATAGGGACAAGGCGTTCCCGCGACTTGCCGTCACGTTTTGGAATCGAGCGAAGCAGACCTTTCGTGTAAGGATGCTGTGGGCGATAAAAGATATCCTCTACCGTGCCCTCCTCCATCACAAGTCCACCATACATTACGATAACCCGTGTACATACCTGTGCTACCACACCCAAGTCATGGGTAATGAGCGCTACAGCTGTACTGGTATTATTTTTCAACTCTTTAAAAAGATCGAGAATTTGCGCCTGTATTGTTACATCGAGCGCAGTTGTCGGCTCATCCGCAATCAATAGCTCTGGCTTACAGGAAAGAGCCATGGCGATCATGACCCGCTGGCGCATCCCGCCGCTGAATTCATGCGGATATTGCTGCAGCCGCTGTTCAGGATTATTAATTCCTACCTGACGCAAGATGCTTGCTGCCTCTTTAAGCGCTTCTTGTTTATTTAAACCCCGATGCCGACGGATGACTTCCGTAAGCTGCTGGCCGATTTTTTTTACAGGATTAAGAGAGGTCATGGGGTCCTGAAACACCATTGCTATACGATTGCCGCGTAGCTTTCTCCACTCTTTTTCCGAAAGGTTCGATAAATTCTTTCCACGAAAATTAATATTTCCACCGATAATTTTACCCGGAGGTGTAATTAACGACATAATCGCCTTGGCAGTTACACTCTTCCCACTACCAGATTCTCCGACGATTCCTACCGTCTCACCAGCATCTATATGAAAGCTAACGCCGCGAACTGCTTGATTCTCTCCGTCCCTTGTATGGAACGAAACCTTCAAATCCTCGACAGACAATAGCCGTTCCGTCATGATGTCTTCACACTCCTATCTTCGGATCAGCTTCGGTTCAAAGCCTACCCGCAAAATATCACCCAAAACATTAAAGCTAAGTACCGTTAATAGTATCAATAATCCAGGGAATAAAGCCAGATATGGCGCTTGAGCGATATATCCCTGCGCATTGTTAAGCATACTGCCCCAAGTCGCATTCGGAGGCTGTACCCCGAACCCGAGGAAACTTAGGGACGACTCCATCATTATCGCCGAAGCGATATTATTCGTCGCACCTACAATGACAACAGGCACTAGCCCCGGAAGAATATGACGCCAAATAATTCCGAAATTGCTCTGTCCGGAGGCTTTTGCATAGAGTACATATTCGCGTTCCTTAATCGTCATCGTCTCTGCCCGAATGACACGGGCGATATTCATCCACATTAATAGAGCAATAATAATGATGATATTCCCAACACTCGGCTTCAGAAATACGCTAAGCAGCAGCAGAACTAAGAAAGAAGGAATGGACAGCACTACATCAAGCATCCGCATGAGAAGATTATCGACCCATCCGCCAAAGAATCCACTGATTACGCCCACCGTAACACCTATGCCTGTAGCAATGATCATTGAAGCAAAGCCAACTAGCAGTGATACCCGGCCACCATATAATGCGCGGGCAAAATAATCCCGGCCATAGTCATCCGTCCCGAACCAGTGATCGGCTCCCGGCGATTTCAGACGTGCCAGAACATCCATCGCATTCGGATCATGTCCAGATAAAAAAGCAAATATAGAGCCCAGTGAGAAGATGATTAAAGTAATGAGGGCTGCGACGCCCAATTTATTCGTAAATAGCTCATCTCCAACACTTTTCCATTTACTGCGATTCATGAGGTCACCTCGTTAATTTAATTCGTGGGTCCACGAAGCTATATAGAATATCCGCGACCAGATTACCGATGATCAGCATTAAAGAGGAGAATAGAGTAATTCCCATAATCACGGGGTAATCCATCCCTTTAACTGCAGTCATCCCCAAAGAGCCAATACCTGGCCATGAAAATACTGTTTCTGTAACAATTGCGCCTGCCACCAGATCACCCATAGACATCCCGAGCAATGTAATTACAGGAAGCAACACATGCTTCATTACATGACGGAACAGAATCGTTGTCTTGTTAGATCCAAAAGCATATTGAATCTGCACGTACTCTTCTTTTAGCTGTCCAATGGTACTAGAGCGAATGTATCGCACATAACCAGCCAAGAATCCAAAAGCAAGCACGGTGCAAGGCAGGATACCATGCTTGAATACATCAAACGCCGATTCCACACCAATCGTTCGCATCCCCATAATAGGAAGCAGATGCAGCTTAATCGCGAATAAGTACATTAGTAAGATGGCAAGCCAAAACAAAGGCACGGATATTCCGACATAGGATAAGAAATTAATCAGCTTATCTACCCAGCGGTTCCGGTTTGCTCCAGCAATAAGACCGAGTGGAATCGCCAGCAAAACAGCGAGACCGATCGCAGAACCCATCAAACCTGCCGTTGCAGGCAGGCGTTCTAGAATTTGATCCAATACTGGCTGATGATTCACTAGGGAATAACCGAAATTCCCCTGCAATATTTCTTTAATCCAGATTAAATATTGAATGTAGGCTGGCTTATCCAGCCCAAGGTTATGCCGGATACGCTCAATATCATCTGCGTGCATATTCGGCGTAACGAAGGATAATACCGGATCCCCCGGAGCCAGCTTAATCATCGCAAAGCACACAACCGAAACAAAAAACAACATCGGCAGGGTTTGCAGTAATCTTCGGACGATAAGTTGTCTCATACGTTTATTCTCCCAGTTCTGTATCGGTAAAAAAGTAAGCTGGATAACCCAGCTTACTTTTTCCCGTTTTTATTTAAGGTAGATTTTCGATAAATCTTCAAAAATAACGACAGGCTTCAAGACTGCTTCTTCCAGACCGCCGTAGTTCTTGGAGACAGCTACAATAGTCTTAGTATTAGCAATTGGATAAATCGGTGCATCGTCAGCAATGATCTCTTGGATCTTCTTATAGATCTCACCACGTTTAGTCACATCTGCTTCTCCTGCACCTTCATTGAACAACTTATCGACTTCAGCATTATTATAATGCGAGTAGTTAGAGTCAGCAGTAGAAGTATACAAAATTCTGTAAGCATCAGGATCGTAACCCATAATATAACCTGCAATCGCAAGTTCAAAATCTGTTGAATTCATATCACTGAACTTCTGGCCATATGCCGAGGCATCCATATTTTGCAGTTCAACTTCAGCGCCAATGGCCTTTAGCTTTTGCTGCACGTATAGTGAAATAGCTTCCTGAGCTTTATTACCGCTCGATACAATCAATCTCAATTTCAGATCGCTAACCCCTGCCGATTGCAGAAGCTCTTTCGCTTTTTCCACATCATTATCGAAAGAAGGTACGTCATTAGTATAGAACAATGCATCCGGAGTCAAGAATGACTTCGCCGGGTCAGCATACTCGCTAGAGGAATAAGCAGCCTGAATGATTTCATCACGGCTTAGTGCTAGAGACAAGGCTTGACGAACTTCTTTTTTAGCAAGAGCACCTCTATCGCTGTTCGCGTTGAACAACAGGTACGACAATCGGCCTTCACTATAAGGAAGAATTTCGAAATTGTTCGAAGCTTCAATCGTTCCAACATCCTGTGGATCTAGATATTTAATGTTGATCTCACCACTCTGAAGTGCGAGGTTCGCAGCATTCGTATCTTTAGCAATCCGGTACGTAACAGAATCAAGATGTGGCTTGCCGCCAAAGTAGTTATCAAATCTTTCTAATGTAACATATTCGCCCGCTTTATATTCTTTAAATTTAAATGGTCCAGATCCAACAGGATTAGCATTCTTGGTGCTTTTCTCTAGATCCGTCTCATTTTCAAAAATATGCTTTGGAATCGGAAATACTTGCACTAGTGTAGCTTCAAAAGCTGGGCTGACCTGCGGAAGCTTGAACTCTACGGTCAGATCATCCACCTTAACGGCCTTAACGGGTTTATCACCGATGAATAAGTTCGCTCTCAACATGCTGTTTTGCTTCTCATCGAGGATGCTATCAATCGTGAACACGACATCGTCAGCAGTAAGCTTTTCTCCGTCATGCCATGTCAGTCCGCTTTTCAGCTTCAACGTATAAGTCAGGTTATCTTCTGAAAGGGTCAGGCTGTCTGCCAAGTAGAAGGTCTTCTTACCATCATTTACTTGGAACAGTGGAGCATAGAGCGCTTGGTCAATCGTAAGACTGACACGGTCACCCGCGTAGTTCGGATTTAGAATAACAGGGTCAGCAGCGACTCCAATAATCAAGTTGCCTCCATCTTTTATCTCAGTGCTTGCTGTCGTTCCATCATTAGTAGCAGGTGTCTGATTTGTATTTGTAGAAGTGGCGGTGTTCCCTCCGGAGCACGCACTAATCAAAAATGTTAACAAAATCAAAGTAATAACTCCAGATAATCCTTTACGCATAAGTTTCTCCCCCGTATTCTATGTTCTGCGTTGCTTGTGTTTTTTATATTGTATATCGGAATACTAGGAATTACAATGGATAGCATTTCACATTAATGTAATATTGAGGGAATCGATTGATGGTTTATCCATAGCGCTCATCCTTTGCTGTTCATATTGTCATCTAATTATTCGGTTATTGTACAGCAGATCGTTACGAATTAATACATCTAATACTCATTTACTTTACAGAACTTTGAAAAATAAGGATTATTGCCGCTCTCCTGTAAATATATTGAGAACATAAGGATCATCCAAGGAAAGAGGGGCGTTCCCCAAGGAGGCGGCAATGACGGAAAACAAGATTCGCGTATTGATTGGCAGTCCAATCCACCAGAAGCCTATGGTTTTAAAAGAATTTCTGAATTCCCTGCTTCGTCTGAATATTGCCGATATTGAGCTGGATTTCCATCTAGTTGATGATAATGATGATGAGGAATCAAGTCGGCTGCTCCAGGAATTCCAAAGCATGGGTGATCATATTTATCTTCAGAGCTCCGGCTTTCACGATGCGTATATTCGCAATGATACTACCCACTTTTGGAATACCAACTTAGTCTGGAAAGTAGCCAATTTTAAGAACCTCATGATCAACCGCGCCCAAACCTTGAACTATGATTATTTATTCCTTATAGACTCTGATCTCATCCTCCATCCTGATACCCTCAGACATCTAATAGGTACGAACAAGGATATTATTTCAGAGGTGTTCTGGACACAGTGGCAGCCAGAGACTATGTTTCAGCCGCAGGTATGGATGCACGACGAATACAATCAGTGGGAGCTACTGCCCGGTGAAAAACTGCAACCAGAGGAGATTAATCGCAGATTTCATGAATTTATAGCAAAGATGCGGATTCCCGGAATCTATGAGGTGGGCGGACTCGGGGCTTGTACACTGATTAGTCAGCATGCGATAAAAACCGGAGTTAGCTATAATCAAATTCGCAACATTTCATACTGGGGAGAAGACCGTCATTTCTGCATTCGTGCCGCAGCCCTTGGCATCCCCTTGTTCGTCGATACCCATTATCCGGCGCTACACTTGTATAGAGACAGTGATTTGAGTAAAGTTGAGGATTTCATCAAAGAAACTACGGAGACCAAAGATGAAGCCACTGATACTGAGAACAGTTCATCTACGGACGAAGTACCTGCATCAGTAATGCCGACACCCACCAGAGACAACCCAGACAACGAAAGCTCAAAGGAGACAGTCCCCCCAGCCAGAAAACGGCCCAAGCTAACCCTCACCATGGTTGTGAAAAATGAAAGTGGACGCTTTCTGCGGCAGGTTCTGGAAGAGCATCGCAGATACATCGACGAGGCTGTCATTATCGATGATGGCAGCACCGATAATTCAGCAGCTATCTGCCTGGAGGTGCTTGAAGGCATTCCCGTTCATCTCGTGCACAATACCATATCCAAATTCAGTAATGAAATTGAGCTGCGAAAGCAGCAATGGGAAGAGGTTCTGAAGACGAAGCCCGAGTGGATTCTGAGTCTGGACGCAGACGAAATCTTTGAAGCGAGCTTCGCGGCAAATATCGAACCCCTGCTGTACGCTGAAGAGGTCGATTTATTCTGTTTCCGTCTCTATGATTTATGGAACGCCACCCATTACAGAGAAGATATTTACTGGCGCTCTCATTTGAATTACCGTCCTTTTTTGCTTCGTTATAAAGAAGACTTCAACTATGTATGGAATGAATCTCCACAGCACTGTGGGCGATTCCCGGAGAATGTCTTCGAGCTTCCCCACCAGCTAAGCAACTTGCGACTCAAGCATCTAGGCTGGTCGAAGGCAGAATTCCGCTTAGAAAAATATCTGCGTTACATGCTCCTTGATCCCGATGGCCAATACGGCTGGAAGGAGCAATACCTGTCCATTCTGGATGAACACCCTCATTTAATACCTTGGGTGGAATGAGGGTAATCATAAAAAGGACGTCCACAAAACCTTAATGGCTTTGTGGACGCCTTTATTTTTACATAGTACGATCCGTTTTGCTAACTTCTTCTTATTCAGTACGCTGTGGTTCATCGAGATCTGGTTTCATAATGCTCACCGTCAGGCCGCCGCCGGATTCGTCTACTTGAATCACCGTACCTTCTGCGGCTTCACCAGCAATGATCGCACGTGCCACACGGGTCTCCAGACTTCGCTGGATGAAGCGTTTCAGCGGTCTCGCCCCATACACTGGATCAAAACCTTCCTTAGCGATAAAACGTACCGCGGGTTCAGTTAACTCAAGACCAATCTCCCGGTCAGCAAGACGTAAACGTAATCCGTCCACCAGTTTGTCCACGATTTTCTCGATCTCGCCCAGGGTCAACGGCTTGAACATCACAATATCGTCAACCCGGTTCAGGAACTCTGGACGGAAATGACCAGTTAGTTCCTTCATTACGCTATCCTTGGCAGCCTCCGTAAGCTGACCCTTCTCATCGGTGCCTTGAATCAGATGTGGTGAACCGATATTTGAGGTCATAATAATGATCGTGTTCTTGAAGTCGACCATCCGGCCCTGCGAATCGGTCAGCCGTCCATCATCAAGCAACTGCAGTAGAATATTAAATACATCGGGATGGGCCTTCTCCACTTCATCGAGCAGCACTACTGTATAAGGCTGACGCCGTACAGCTTCTGTAAGTTGGCCGCCCTCCTCATATCCAACGTATCCCGGAGGTGCACCGACTAGGCGAGAAACACTGTGTTTCTCCATATACTCCGACATATCGATACGGATCATGCCATCTTCGCGATCAAAGAGAGAAACCGCGAGTGATTTAGCCAACTCTGTCTTCCCTACCCCAGTCGGACCGAGGAACAGGAAGGAACCGATCGGCCGATTTGGATCTTTGATCCCGGCTCTTGCCCGAAGCACGGCATCGGCCACCAAGCTGACAGCTTCATCTTGGCCCACAACTCGTTCATGCAGCGTTTCTTCCAGACGCAGCAGCTTATCCCGTTCGCCTTCAACCAGTCGGCTAACCGGCACACCCGTCCAGCGCGATACAATATCTGCGATCTCCTCCTCGGTTACAGCTTCGCGCAATAATCTTGTATCCTGATCCTGCTGTGCCGCTTCTTCCGCTGCTTTCAATTGCCGCTCCAGATCAGGAATGATGCCGTAGCTCAATTCGGCTGATTTATTAAGATCGTATTCCTCCTGTGCATCGACCAAATCCTTACGGGCTTGCTCCAGCCGTTTTTTGAGGTCGCGGATGCCTTGAATCGCTGACTTTTCCTTCTCCCAACGCGCCGTCATCCCAAGCTGCTTCTCCTTGAGATCGGCGAGTTCACGTTGTAAGATTTCCAGACGGCGTTTGCTGGCGTCATCGGTTTCTTTTTTGAGCGCCGCTTCTTCAATCTCCATCTGCATCAAACGACGGGTCACTTCATCCATCTCACCCGGCATGGAATCAATCTCTGTACGGATCATGGCACAAGCTTCATCTACTAAGTCGATCGCTTTATCCGGCAAAAAACGATCCGTAATGTAGCGGTTAGACAGAACACCTGCAGCGACGAGGGCGCTGTCATGGATTTTGACTCCATGATGGACTTCGAACCGTTCCTTCAGACCGCGTAGAATGGAGATCGTGTCCTCTACATCCGGTTCGCTGACTAGCACCTGTTGGAAACGACGCTCCAGCGCAGGGTCCTTCTCAATATACTTGCGATATTCATCGAGCGTTGTGGCACCAATACAGTGCAGTTCGCCGCGAGCCAGCATCGGCTTCAGCATATTGCCCGCATCCATCGAGCCTTCGGTTTTACCTGCGCCTACAATCGTGTGCAGCTCATCAATAAAAAGAATAATACGGCCGTTACTTTCACGAACTTCCCTAAGTACCGCCTGCAAGCGTTCCTCGAATTCACCTCGGAACTTCGCGCCTGCTACAAGGGAACTCATATCCAGCGAGAAAATCGTCTTGTCCTTCAGCCCCTCCGGCACGTCTTTGCGTACAATCCGGTGAGCCAAGCCTTCCACAATCGCTGTTTTACCTACACCTGGCTCACCGATCAGCACAGGGTTATTCTTCGTTTTACGGGACAGAATTCGGATCACACGACGTATCTCAGCGTCACGTCCGATGACTGGATCGATCTTACCCGCGCGAACCTCTGCTACAAGATCACGTCCGTATTTCTCCAGCACCTCATAAGTAGCCTCCGGCTCCCGACTCGTTACACGCTGATGTCCACGAATCTCAGCAAGTATAGACATCAGCTTCTCGCGTGTTAATCCACGACTGACAAAAAGATCACGCAGCTCACGGTTATCCCTGCTCGAATCCGACACCATGGCCAGCACGGCATGCTCCACCGAAACAAACTCGTCTTGCATCTTCGCCGCTTCTTTCTCCGCCTGTTCCAGCAGATGGATCAGCGATTGCGAGGCATAACGCCGTACTGTGCTTGCTCCTGATCCGCTTATGCTCGGCTTGCGCCCAAGCAGTTCATCCGTGCTGCGCAGCAGCTCAGCTACGGGGACGTTCATCTTTTGCAGCAATCTTGGCAGCAAGCCTTCTTGCTGCTGGAGTAACGCTTTTAAAAGATGGAGATTATCGATCTCCTGATGTCCGCTTTCTGAAGCCAGCGACTGCGCCGCAGCCACTGCTTCCTGCAGCTTTTGAGTAAGTTTATTGAAATCCATAGCTCTCTCACCTTTCTATTTAAGACTGATATATAGGATCGGCCGTTTTGGCCGGGATAGATTAATTTAGCGGGATTAATACCGCTGAATTGGGGCGGATGAGCCACATTTGGTGATATCTGCGGGATTAATACCGTTCATTTGGACGGATGAGCCGCATTTGGCGCTATCTGCGGGATTAATACCGTTCATTTGGACGGATGAGCCGCATTTGGCGCTATCTACGGGATTAATACCGTTCATTTGGACGGATGAGCCGCATTTGGCGCTATCTGCGGGATTAATACCGTACATTTCGAGTGATCAGCCAAATTCGGCCCATTCTGGGGTATTTTTACCCCTCTTTTCACTCATCGAGCCCAATACGACTCATTCTGGGGCATTTTTACCCCTCTTTTCGCTCATCGAGCCGAAATTGGCGCAGTCTGGGGTACTTTTACCCCTCTTTTCGCTCATCGAGCCGAAATCGGCACCTTTAGAACACTTTTACCCTTCCTTTTCCCGACACTTCTCACAGGTCTCTACTATAGTTAGTTTCTAATTAAGTTACTTTTCTACTACTAGCACTCTATTCATACAAAGTTACCTCTACCTACCTATTTAATTACCCACTTTTGCCTTCGGGCGCTGCGCACTAGCGCTTTGACGTTTAGCTCTAGCCTCGAAATGGCTGGATTCAGCCAGTTTACGGTACAAATTCTTCTCCGCTTCGCTGGTTGGCTCAGGGACAACAATCTCAATACCAAATAAAATATCACCGTTCGCACCATTCTCACGCTTCAAACCTTTGCCTGGGATGCGCAGCGTTTTACCACTTTGAATTCCTGCAGGAATCTTCAATTTCACGGCACCGCCACCCGGTAATGGAACCTTCACCTCACCACCCAATACCGCTTGCCATGGAGCAACTTCGACTACACCGTATAAATCGCCAGCACGAAGCTCGTATATATCATGAGGAAGAATATGAAGTGCCAGCAGTATATCGCCACCTGGAGCTATAGTGGTTCCTGCGATTTTTAAAATCATACCTTCACTAGAACCCGGGGGAACTTGAACGTCCACAGTTTTATCACCGATCTGCACTCTTACAGTTGCTCCCTTATAAGCCTGCTCCAACGTAATATCCAGCTGCGCCTGCGTCGAACTACGCGCCTCACCCCATGGATTGCCGTTCGAACGCCCACTACCACTACTAGAAAAGAAATCAAAGCCAGCGCGATCCGCCGATCCCCGATTCCCAAAAAACATTCCGAACAAATCTTCCTCCGAAATGCCAGAACCTCCTGCAGAATAAGTTCCGCCGCTCCAGCTTCCACCATAGTTTGAATCCCACGAAGAGGCTCCGCTCGACGCACCTCCACCAGCTCTACCACGCTGAGCCCCATAAAGCAGCTCCTCATCGTAAAGCTTGCGTTTCTCCTCATTGCCCAGCACTTCATAGGCTTCAGCCGCTTCTTTGAATTTCGCCTCTGCCTCAGAGGCTTTGTTCACATCGGGATGCCACTTCTTGGCCAGCTTTTGATAAGCCTTTTTAATTTCCTGTTTAGTTGCTGTTTTGCTCACGCCCAAAGCATCATAATAGCTTTTTTTAGCCACTCGGATTCCTCCTTTCAACGCTTTATTAAATACAACCCATCGTACGATTCCGAGAAAAGACGCACCATAGCCGGAATCCTCCACTACAATGCGCCTTTTATTCATAACACTATATTAAAAGCTCGCTGCCTATTTCTAAGATGCTAAGCGGAAACTATTACCGCCTAAATTATACTTATTCAGACTGCGAAGCGCTAGAATCTCCGTCTTGAATCTCAATGCGTTTCCCTTGTGGTTTTTGCTGTTTTGGAACTTCCAGCTTCAGTAATCCGTCTTTCAAAGACGCGCGAATCTCTTCCACTGCAATATCCTGAACATAGAATCTGCGAACATATTCACCATATCGACGTTCTCTACGTACAATTTGATGATCCTTGTTCTCCTCCGCATTCTCTTCCTTCCGCACCGCTTTAATCGTCAAGTAAGGGCTGGCATAATCAATGTCGATTTCTTCTTTTTTAAAGCCAGGAAGTTCAGCTTCAATCAGGTAAGCCTGCTCACTCTCGCGAATATCCGTTCTGAAGGACATCGTCGAGCTCTTGATCGGTGCAAAAAAATCATCATTAAAAACATCATTTAAAGACTTAGCCAGCATACCAAAAGCATCATCTCTACGTTTACCAAAAGGAACCAAATCAAACATTATCCATTCTCCTCTCATTGACTTTGACTTTATTTGACCTATGACCTTATTATAGTCCCCTATCAGAGGAATGACAAAACCGATTTAAGCCAATTTTCGGTCAAATTCAGGCAAATCAGCTGATTTAATGCTACAAATTTTAATGTTTTTAATGTTTTGACCTTTTTTGACCTTTGTTTGATCTATACTTCAATTTTCAGCACGATTAGTATATGTTTAGGCCCCACGTTCCATACAAGCCAGCATTTTTGCTTTCATTACAACGCCAAAACATCCTACTCAAAAAGAAATGATATAATGAAGGTCAAATAACGACCATTTTTCTTACGGGAGACCAATTGTATGCAACCAACCTATACTATGGATGATACGCAGTGGAGTAAGCTCATCCAGAATGTCGCCTATTATTTCGATGACCTCACCCTCAAACGAGGGTTCCAATATTATAAGCAAAGCCGTATTCGTTCGTTCACTATGACGGAGCCATCTAAGATCAATGCCCTTGTTGAAGGTAGAGAGGATTACCGCGTTACTATTGATTTGGACAGCTTCACGCGGTGCCATTGCAACTGCCCAGTTTCAGGACATTGCAAGCATATGGCCGCCGTGCTGCTCAGTTTTGCTGAACAACAGAATAGGTCTGTACAAGTTCTAGCTAACGCCAAAGCCGCATCTTTTCTCCCAAAAACATCTAGTAGTTCACCTGTCGGAACCGATGGAAAGCACCAGCAGCAGCTAAAAGAACATGCCAGCCGGATCGCTGACGGAGGCATCACGGAGTGGCGCGAGTATTTTGCGTTCTGCATCACGCCTCTGGCACATACCACTCGGAATCCTGAATATGTGGATCGGGCATTGTCTTCCATTACTAAATTTAAGCCGAAGTTATCACCGGAAATGGACAAGTTATTTACCCTGCATGCCCATCTTTTTCTTCTAGAAAAGCTGGCTAAGCCTTCCGCCAATCTACCCGGTCAGGTCGCCTTCACCTCATCACTCGGCTATTACACGCAAGTAGCGGTCTCTGAGCTACAGGAAGCAATCACACGTCTGTTAAAAAGCACACTCCCGCTGTCTCCCGAGCAAGAGCAGGAATACGATCTGTGGCCGCATATCGTCGAGACCCTCTCCTACTTGCGGCGTGAGATGTTGACGGAGTCGCGCGATCGCTTGCGGGATCAGCCCTCTTTTTCACTGTGCTATGACCTGCTGTGGAGAAACTGGATTTATCCGAATACCGGTGGAACTAAGCTTTATCTGGATGAAATCAAACAGCTTCAGCAGGCAGAAAGTGAATTAGGCGCTTCCCTGTCACGCCATGCGTGGCTGTTAGCCCAGAGCCGCATGTATTTTTATCTGAAAGATGACCCAAAGGCTTGGGAATTACTGAATAAGGCTGCCGAGCGCCCAGGTCTCCATCCTGATGAGCTTATGAGCTTCACCTCCCCGCTTCTGGATGCAGGTGAATGGTCACGCTTGGTAGGTTGGCTTGTTCAGATCGGTCCACTGCTGAGCAGCAGACTCTACAATCTGAATAACTATTCGAACAGATGGGAAGAGGCCGTTCGCCACCTTCCTGAAGCTGAGCCGCAGATGTGGAATACATTAGCCACCATGTTACCTATCTCTGGAGAAGTATACGAAGAGAAGTTAATTACCTATGAAAAATGGCAGACATGGATGGATTATCAACTGTCCATCGGTAAGCAGCCTTCCGAATTTCGTGTTACAGACCTCCAGCCTATGGAGAAAAACGCACCCGAAGTTCTGCTCCCCTTCTACCATCAGGCCGTCGAAAGATTTGTGCTGGATAAGAATAGACATAGCTACAAGGCGGCTGTGAAACTATTGAAGCGATTATCCAAGTTGTATAAAAAAATGAAACAAGAAGAACGGTGGGAAGAGTTCCTCATTGCCTTCACCACAAAGCACAGCAGACTCCGTGCGCTGCAAGAGGAGCTTCGGAAAGGAAAGCTAATACCATGAACATGCATTTGCGCACGCTGACCATCCGGCTTGCATTAAGCCAGTATGGCGACGCTTTAATATACGGAATGAATGAAAGAGAAGATCTCTTGCCCGGTTTGCAGCTTAAACAGCGGTTATTCGCCTGGCATGAGGCGTCTTTTTATGGAACGGAGTTAACGGTTCAATCAGCTGGCGAAGGTGTAGAGCTAGTGATTCTACCTGCAGAGCAGGTCATCCCTTTCTTTACAGAGCAGAAGCTGCTGGCGCATATCGAATGGAACTGGGAGGGCGATGCGGCTCACCTGACTGAACTGGCGCCACTTCTGACTATATGTCTGGAGAACAAACAGTATATTCCAGATATCTCCGCTTATCGCGCCGGGAGGTTGCAATGGACCTGGGATGAGGGCGCTTTGGCGCAGGTGGCAGTGGAGAATGACACTGCCAAAGGGGCTCTTGAGGCGCTAAATGGCGGCAGCGAATTTAGCCGTGGGCTATGCGCGGCGTTCTCCGCCGCCGTATCGCAGAGGTATTACAGCACGGAGGCCGAGGCAGGCGACCTCCGGAGCGAATTCCCGCTTCTATTCGATAGAAGCGGGGCCCTTGCAGCGGGCATGGATACCGCTGCATGGCTTATCGCCATTGGCTGGAAGGCGGATACCGCGCCTTTCCGGCCTGCACTTCAGCTGCTGGAGCCGGAAGGGGATGAATCCCCTTGGCGGCTGCAGCTGATCCTTCAGGACAAGCGCGATGAATCCGCGCTTGTTCCCATCAGGCTCGCCGATGATGGCGAGCCGCACGGCTTGTGGCCAACAGCATGGTCGGCCCACGTGCACGAACGGGCCGCGGGATGGCTGGAGCGCCTCCGCGGCAGTCTGCCGCCCGAGCGCTTCGCGGTGGGCGGCGACGTGCTGGCCGAACCGCTCAGCGATGCCATCGCTTGGCGGTTCTTAACCGCCGAGAGCCAGCGGCTGCTGGAAGCAGGCTGGCAAGTGCTGCTGCCGGCGTGGTGGGAAGCCGCCAGCCGGAAAAAACCGCGCCTGCGCGCCAAGATCAGCTCCGGCGAGGACAAACGCAGCGGCGGCGAGTCGCTCTTCGGCCTCGATTCGATCATCGATTTCGATTGGCGAATCTCCATCGGCGACGTCGACCTCACCGAAGCTGAATTTGCCGAGCTGGTCGCAAGAGGAGAACGACTCGTCCGCTTCAAAGGCAAATGGGTCTCGCTCGATCCCGCGCTGCTGGCGCAAATCCAAAGAGCCATGGCTGGTATGGACAAGTCGCAAGGCTTGTCTTTCCAAGATGTGCTTCAGCTTCATTTGCTACAAGCGAGTGAGGAAGCTGAGGCTGAGGCTACAGAAGAGCAGCTTCAAGAGGATGCTGCGCGCCTGCGGCTCGAGGTAGAGCTAAACGAGCATTTGATCAGTCTCATTGGTCAGCTCGGCCAGCGCTCACAATGGCCGAAGCCTCCAGTGCCCGCAGGACTCCAGGCAGAGCTACGCACCTATCAGCATGAAGGATATGCTTGGCTGACTTTCCTGCGTCAATTCGGTTTGGGGGCTTGTCTAGCCGATGATATGGGGCTTGGCAAGACCGTCCAACTCATCGCATATTTACTTCATATCAAAGAAAATACCGATCCTAGCTCATCCCGTCGCCAGACCGACCCTCCGGGTTGGCCTGCTCTGATCATCTGCCCTACCTCCGTGCTGGGCAACTGGCAGAAGGAATTGCAGCGCTTCGCGCCTTCTTTGAATGTGATGCTTCACTACGGAAGTCGCCGTTTGGACGCAGGATTCTTCTATGGCGCTGCGTCGCAAGCTGACGTGGTACTCACCTCTTATGCGACTGCAGCGCTTGATCAGGAGTTGCTGAAGGAATTCACTTGGGCGGCGATTTGTCTGGACGAAGCACAGAACATCAAGAATGCTCAAACGAAGCAGTCGGTAGCTGTGCGCAGCTTCCCCGCTTTACACCGGATTGCGCTGACAGGAACACCTATAGAGAACAGATTATCCGAGCTGTGGTCCATTTATGATTTTATAACCCCAGGTTATCTGGGTAGTGCCAAAGCCTTTAACGACCGATTCAGTAATGCCATTGAGAAGGAACGTGACGAGAAACGTACAGCGGACCTACAGAATCTCGTGAAGCCGTTCATGCTACGCCGTAAGAAAAAGGATCCTAACATTCAGCTCGATCTTCCAGATAAAAACGAGATGAAGACCTATGTCCATCTGACAGCTGAACAAGCTGCGCTCTATGACCAGACCGTAAACGGACTGCTCGACCGTATGCAGAAGTTGGAAGGTATTGAGCGTAAGGGCGCCATTCTTGGGGCTTTGACCGGACTTAAGCAGCTATGTGATCACCCGATGCTTGTAACTAAGGAGGCCCTCCCTGAAACGGATTCGGACAACAAACTGGATACCAGTCTACTCATTAACCGCTCCTCTAAACTTGAAAGACTGCTGGATATGGTTAAGGAACTGCGTGCAGAGGATGAGCGCTGTCTCATCTTTACGCAATATGTCGGGATGGGAAAAATGCTTCAGGCTGTTCTACAGCAGGAGCTTGGGGAGCCTGTCCTTTATTTGAACGGAAGCACCTCCAAACAGGCGCGCGACCGAATGATTGAGCGATTCCAGATGCCTACACCTTCCGTGGACGAAGGGTCCAGACGTCCAGATGCACCACCGTCTGATCAGCCGAATGTATTCATCCTTTCTCTCAAAGCCGGAGGTGTCGGTCTGAACTTAACCGCAGCCAATCACGTATTCCACTTCGATCGCTGGTGGAATCCGGCCGTTGAGAATCAGGCGACGGACCGCGCCTATCGGATGGGCCAGACGCGTGATGTACAGGTGCATAAGTTCATCGCTCTCGGGACGCTCGAAGAAAAGATTGATGAGATGCTGGAGAGTAAGCAGCAGCTAAGCGATAATGTCATCTCCAGCTCCGAAGGCTGGATTACCGAGCTGTCTACTGAGGCTTTGAAAGACCTATTTACATTACGGAGAGGCTTAACAGACTAATCTTAACGCTTGCAACGACCATCAAAAGGAACATTCGCATCAACGCGGATGTCCCTTTTTTCAATCACTAGAGTTTATCTTCAGTACTGGATTAAAGAACGCTCACCATTGCTCGGACATCTTAAAGGTGACTGCGAGATCATCATCACCTGAAAGTGAGTTAACCACCAAAGTAACCGGCTCATTCAAAAGCTCGTAAGAGAGTCGCTCGTTAAGCAAATTAACAGCCAAATTCGCATAAGCACCGGAGATTCCCGATCCTGTACCTTGCATAATCACCTTTCCACCCGTGACCGTAGTGCAGGTGTAATTCACCAGCAGTGCCGTGTCCGTGACAGGAATATCCGTAGTTGGCGTTGGGAAATTTTCGAATGTCCCATCCAAAGTACCACCTGCGACGACCATATATCGCACAGGTCTTTTGGATAGAATATCTAAAGCCGCCGGTCTAATCTCAGCCGCAAGACCTTGTGGAATAGTAAAGGCAGAACTCCTCATAAAGCTAATTGCCGCGAAGTCAGTCGATGTAACCGATACGTTATCACGGATTTCCGAGGTTATACGGCTTACTGGAAACACTTCCAGATTAACAGCCGTCCAGACACCGTTCACATCCACAAGAAAAACCTGAATCTTCAATTGTTCCTGTGAATACACAAAATTAAATTGGAATAAATCCTCTACAATCGTGTAGGTCTTGCTTGACGTTTCCTGATATTGCAGCTCAAATAATTCTTCAATAAAGACTGTCTGAGGACTTGCACTATTGGCTAAACCCGTTAAATAACAAGCCGCGCCAGCTAATCCATTGTTAACCACTTTGATCACAACTTGATCTATTGGACGAGTACCGTCGACAGGTAAATTAATGATGGTGTTTGTAGAGAGGACAGGCAATGTCTTCACACCTCCTATTCATATCAAATTATATATATATGGTATGCAATCATTTTTTAGAATTCTTGGATTGATATTAAAATAGAGATGTGCTCCACCGAGCATAAAATACAGATTTGCCACCAAATAAAGGATGTGGTAAACTCGACTTAACTTTTTATGAACGGAGGGTTACGTGTGATAGACTTTATCCGAGTTAGAACTTTGCGCGGCTAATTGAATAGCGCTAAAGCTCTGCCCATGTGCAGAGGACTCAGGATAGGTCTACCCATTTAACTCCATAGAAGCCAACAAACTAAAACGCCTTCGGCGTCCTTATAAGGACGGTAGCGTTTATGTGAGAATTATAAGGATAAAGTATATCGTGAAACTTATACTTTCTTATAATTTAAACCAACTGCTGCTCGTAAGGGATTAGGTTATCATTTCCCTACGCCCCAGCCGTTGTTTAATTCGATATATCTATGGAAGACCCTAATGTCGTAATGGAGATTTCTCCTTACACATTTGTTCTGACGTCCTCTAACGAACCGTAAGCACAGGCAGATATCCTGTGTTTTTTTGCGTTTACTATTTACTATTGGAGGATGAATAAATATATGGAACAACTACGAGAAAAAGCTATTATAGTCGGTGTTCAGCTACAAAACGAAACAAACTTCGATTATTCGATGGAAGAACTCACTAATCTGGCAGCTGCCTGTGACCTAGAAGTTGTCGGAGAACTTAGTCAGAAGGCAAGCCGGATTAACCCTTCCCACTATATCGGCACAGGCAAAATTCAAGAATTATCTGCGCTCTTAGAAGCGCATGATGCTCCTATTGTTATTTTTAATGATGAGCTGTCTCCTTCACAGATTCGCAATTTGGAGTCTTCTCTAGGCCGTCAGGTCATTGATCGAACGATTCTGATCTTGAATATTTTCGCAGAAAGAGCGAAGACCAAAGAAGCACAACTGCAAGTAGAAGTAGCCAAGCTGCAGTATATGCTGCCCCGCCTGACAGGTCTCCGAGAATCCCTCGGAAGACAAGGCGGTGGTGCTGGGCTGAAGAACAGAGGCGCTGGTGAAACAAAGCTGGAGCTGGATCGCAGAAGAATTGAAGAACGTATTTCAGCGTTACAAGTTGAGCTTCAACAGCAAGTAGCAAGGCGCCAAATTCAGCGGAAGCAGCGGCATAAGAATGAGGTTCCGGTCGTCTGTCTCGTCGGCTATACGAATACCGGCAAGTCCAGCTTAATGAATGTGATCGTGGAGACGTATCATCCCGGCTCTAATAAGCAAGTGTTCGCCAAGGATATGTTATTCGCTACGCTGGAGACATCCGTTCGGAGCATTGAGCTACCGGATCACAAAACCTTTTTATTAACAGATACCGTTGGATTCGTCAGCCAGCTTCCCCATCATCTGGTCAAAGCCTTCCGCTCCACGCTCGAAGAGGTGACCGAAGCTGACTTATTGATTCACGTAGTCGATATTTCCGATCCGCAGCATGAGCAGCATATAGCCGTCACTGAAGAGACTTTGAAAGCGCTCGGCGCGGACCAAATTCCAACGGTTTATGCCTACAACAAGGCTGACCTAACTGACTTGCCTTACCCTCACCTTGAGGGTGACAATGTCTATCTCTCTGCCAAACAAAATAGCGGGATAGCTGAACTTACAGATCTGATTCGCAGCCATGTGTTTACGGATTATGTACAGTGTGAAATTCTGATTCCATTTGATCGCGGCAATGTGGTCTCCTATTTCAACGAGCATGCCCATGTTCAATCCACTAGCTATGAAGAAACAGGCACACGGCTTGCGCTAGAATGTAGAAAATCTGATTTCGAGAAATTCCGCAACGACTTTGTTGAGCTTTAGGCTATTAGACACAGCAAAGGGGCTGTCCCATAAGTCATAAATGACTCAGGGACAGCCCCTTCTTTTTCTTATTGGTGGAGCTGAATCCGGTTAACTACCCGAAACATTTCACTTAGTGTGCAAGTAATTTATCCAACAAACGAATGATCATCACAACCGACTCCGCACGGGATGCAGCATCATTTGGTTTGAACAATTCGTTGCCTTTACCAGTTACTATGCCAGCAGTTGCAAAAGCATTGATTTGTTCTGAAGCCCAGTTCGTAGCTACATCCAAAAATAGATTGGATGCGTTAGGAACATAGTTTGTCAGCCGAGCAAGCATTGCAACGATCTCAGCGCGGGAAATTTCTTGATTCGGATGGAAAGAACCATCACTATAACCCGTAATTACCCCTTTAGCTTGTAATGCTGCAATCGATTCTGAAGCCCAATGCCCTTGCGTGTCAGAGAAAGATGAACCGCTTGAATTCGGTAGACCAAAAGCTTTTGCTAACATTGTGGCGAACTCGGCGCGAGTTACCTTTTGATTCGGATGGTAAGAACCATCACTATAACCCGTTACAATCCCCATCTTAGCTGCACGCTCCACTACAGAGGCACTCCACGAAGATGCCGGAACATCCGTAAAGTTTATAGCGGGAGCAGACTTCTCTTTTTCCACGATAGCTTTAACTGCATCTACATTTACCTTGTCGTTGAATACCGGCTTCGACGCTGTTGGCTTCGGTGTTGATGTTGGTGGTGTTAGCATTGCTGTTGGCTTTAGTGTAGATGTTGGTGGCGTTGATGTTGAATTCGGTGTTGGTGGCGTTGATGTTGGTGTTGGTGTCGGTGTTGGCGTTGGTGTTGAATTCGGTGTTGGTGGCGTTGATGTTGGTGTTGGTGTCGGTGTTGGCGTTGGTGTTGGTGTTGGTGTTGGTGTTGGTGTTGGTGTTGGTGTTGGTGTCTCAGTTTCCGTTGTTTTCTTAACAGAAAACTCATCGATTAATGCACCCGCACTTGTACGTGCCTCCACATGAATCGCATCCTCAGTAATTTTAATAGCGGAGTATACAGGAACGTCTTCATCAAAAATATAATTCAAATAATTATATTGGGTGCCATCATAGAATTTCCAGCCTGAAGCACCACCATCAAGGTATACAGTACCCTCATTGGTAGCTTTATTTGGCTTTCCATCCATCATTGGATAGGTGCGCGCATATACATGATCATGACCAACCAGAACCAAATCGACTTTTTTCTTTTCTAATATGGGTGCAAAATAGGTTTGGGTGTACTCAACAAGGGATTCTCGGCCATTCTCTGTATGATAAGCTGGACGGTGGAACATAACGACAGTCCATTTTTTATCATTCTGATCCAAATCGTCCTTTAACCATGCTGCTTGATCAACCATCTGTTCCTCTGTGCCTTCTGAGTTCAATACGACAAAATGAGTATCATCGACTTCATAGGAGTAAGCATATTGCAGTTGGGATTCTGGTCCGTTTTCCGGGAAATTCGCACCTTTGGTGAACACATCCTTCCCTTCACTCTTCACATCATGGTTGCCCAGTGTTAGTGCAGTCGGGAGTTTTGTTGCATAAACAGAAGATGCTAGCCAGAACTTTTGCCATTCTTCGAATGCGCCGCCCACATCAACCATATCTCCACCATGCATAATAAACTGTGTTGATGGATATTGTGTCAAAGCGTTAGTCATTAGCTCTTGATAGATTTGTAATCCTGGTAGTTGATTCGTATGGGAATCCGTAATAAACAAGAATGAGGTCGGTGTTGATTTATCCTGATCGACAGTAGAATATTCATGCCACTCCGACCATTGGTCTTCATAGCCTACACGATATTTGTAAGTGGTATCTGCTTTCAAGCCCTTAACCAGAACATTATGAAACCGGATTTCACCCTTCGTTCCATTTTCCTTCATACTAAGCACCTGCAGCTCACTCTCAGCTTGCTGTTGCTTTACTTTATTGTTGTCTGGGCTTGCACCTGCTCCCCATTCACCAGTTTCGATGTATTGAATATACGTAGAGGTTTGATCTGGTTTTGTTTGCCAGGCAGCACTCAGTTGTGAAGACATATCCTCTGCGACATAGGTTTGAATATATTGCGGTTCATTCATACCATACTGCTCTACAACTTCATAATTGACAACCTTACTGTTCTGATCACCGATGACTGCTTGTACCTGATAGGTTCCAAGTGCCAATGTAGTGAGGTCTGTTATTAACTGTCCTTTAGCATCTGTTTTACCAAGGCTGCCGCTCAATAACTGACTACTAACATCAGCTTCAGAGATATAACCTGTTGTTTGTCCGTCTGCGAGAATAACCTCGTAAAACCCATTCTTAGCTGCTGTTGAAGCATAGTAACGTTCACCATCATTTGCAACCATGATTACATTAGAAGATGTATCATCATCCTCATATACACTAGACGTAACAGTGTTAACTGTAGCGACTGAGCTTTGCTTTAATAATCCAGTGAAAACAATATCCGCACCTTCAAACGGCTTGCCTCCATGGTCTAACACTGTAAAGGTAGAAGGTGTACCCAAACCAACTCCCGTCATTTTCAGCTGATAGGGGAAACCGATTGTATAATGAATAGGCGCAGCTAATGGTGTACTCGTCTGAACGCCGCCAGCAGTAAGACTCGCATTACTCATTGTTATGGTTTTATACGCTTCGCCACGCTCTAAGACGGCATGAGAGCTCACTCTGAAGTTAACAGTAACGACATTTTGAGCTGCTGCTATTACGTTATCAAGTGCTACTTGAACCATGCCGTGCTCATTATCAATATCTGAGGTTAGGGAGACTCCAGCCGCCTGAGTAATGCTTTCAACTTGAAGGGTGCTTGCATCATAATTTAAGCTGAATTTTGCCTGCTCTGCTTTCAAGTAATCTTTAATATTAATATGAACAGGATAGATTTCATTACTTATTGCTTCTTCGTCTGCAGTCATGAACAAACGCTCTCCTGCATTTATTGTGAAGGTGAGTTTTTTGGCTGCCGGGTTACCATTCTTGTCCTTCACTTCAATCACAAGCTCATGATAACCGCCATCTACATATTCTCCTGGGTAAGTTAATACATTTGTATCTGGAGAATAGTGCACTTCATCCGTGATATCCGTTCCATCTAACTGAACAGATAAGGTACCCAAATCCAGACCTGATCCGTTATCGGTCAGCTCAACCTTCAATTCATCAAGTGGAGTGTTTAAGACTTCATTTTCAACAGGGGCTTTAGGTTTAATGGCAGGAATGTCCTTATCCTCATCAACTTCATCATAGATAAAGGTAATATCATCTACCCAAATAGAGCCCTTGTTTTTCTTGATCATATTCGATTGTTTCAATTGGAAAAACAATTCAAGAACAATCGGACCCGGTTTACCCTGCGGAATATCTGCCTCGATATATTTCCAGCCGGACCAGTTGATACCCACTTGATTTACATCATAAAATTCTGCCTGGAAAGAAGATCCACCTATATCTCTAAATTTTGTCGTCAGCAAATGTCCTTCATTGTTTGCATAAACCCACATGCCTACTTTAGTAGGGTAACCTGTAACTGGGATATTCCCCGTTTTATACCCGACTTCAATTTGAGAGGGGTTATCTACTATGCCGATCATATCGTAATCAATTCTAGCCGAATATTGCCCATTTCTTACAAGCTTCTTGTTATCTTCCAAATGCAGCGTAGCATTATACATACGTTTAGGATTAAATTTCACATCATTGATTCCATCTTCAAAATCTTCGACCAGGATGGATGGCGTAGTATCATCTGCTGCGTAGACATAATTATTTTGACTAAAGCCTGTATTAAACCCTCCTCCTAGCAACGTTATCGCTGATGCAATCACTATTGTCTTACGTAATGTATTCATGCGCTTATCCTTCCCCCCTGTTAGTAAAGCATTGATCAATGAGTACTATAACAGTTCAATGTAAAATTAAACCTTTGCTATTATTAAAGATTTAAATTGTATGCATGACGTAATATGCAAGAGTCACAAAGAGGTGCAATACAGCTGCTCAAGCTTTAATGACTACGAACTAGAACTATTGAATCCACACGAAAAAAAGACACCCTAGATGGTGTCTTTACTGAAACTACGTATGACGGACAAACGGATGGTGAAGTGATTCCAGAACACCACCTCGTTCGTGTTATGGACAACTGAAGAATAACCGGGGCTGTTTCTTTTGTAGAACATCTACTTATGAGACAGCCCCTTTTTTTCAGGAAGATTACTCTTCTTGGGACCCTCTTAGCTGTTAAATCTTATAAATGTAGCTTCTAGTCCCTATTCTTGAAAACACAGTGCACTCAGAGCCTCTATTTTCCGCCATGGGTAAGACAGAACCTGTAGATAGTCGCTGTAAATAATTAAAATCAGGATGTATCGACTCATTCGTAAGAAAAGCTGAGGTATTGCTTCCGGGCGATCTTTCCTCATTAAGAGAGGCTATGATGACTTCTGCAGTGGTTATCCCAATGCCGTGGCCATAATACAGGTCTTCTTCAAGCTTAACAGCATTCTCACCCTGCCACTCTGGCTTGCTAGGCGCATGATCTGGATTCCTGAAATACACAATATCTCCCCGCAGCATCTGATCCTTATTATAGTTCGTAACTAAGCGCAGATTCTCGTCGTAGTTCCAATCCCATAAGAATAAATCCGTAAAATACCTATTAAAGGCTTCTTCACCTATAGCTTCAATTGTCGCCCTGTACATAACAATGACCATCGCTGTCGCACATTCGAAGGCATATAAATGTCCGTTCTGAAAAATGTCTTTAATCCCCACCGAAGGCGCCACACCAGCGTTCAGCTGTAGTCCTCCAATATCTGTACGCGTCCAAAACTGCGGGTTGCAGCGCGACTCATCAAATGTTGCAAAATCCGCTCCACTGTTATTTAAAGCTTCCGCCGATTCCACGATGCTGTCTCTCATTTTCCGTTCAAAGTCAAGGGCATCGGGTGAACGAACTTCCTTCACCATGCTTAGTCCCTCCAATATTATAGGTTCTAAATATAGGTTATTGTACGTGTTCGCTGCCCAGTTGGTGCTTAATTCATTTTATTCCCCCGACTCAAGAAACCACTGATTGAGCTGCCTGGTCTCTTCCGTCAAAATATCCAAATATATAGAAGTGCGGTATCCCGTATCCTTTAAGCTTTTTCCCGTAATCTCTGCTATGCGATTTAATCTGTACAGCAATGTGTTGGTATGAATATGTAAAAAAGCGGCGGATTCCTTCAAGTTTCCACTGAGTGATAAATAAACGGCAATGGTTTTTAGAAAATCACTTTTATGCTCGCGATCATGCTCTTTTAGGGGATACAGTAAAGGACTTTTACGGGTCCGACTACGTTTTTGCTCTATAATAGCCGGAACATACGCCCAAAATCCAATATCCTCATACAATAGTAACTCTCGGCCATGAAAAGGCAGCAGCTTCTTGATTTCCAGAATGGAACCCGCTTCCCAGTACGCAATGGCTGCCGACATATATTCAGTGTAATCCAGGCTACAGCCTGCAGCCAGCATACAGCTCTCACTCTTACGCATATCCTCGATAATTTTGTGCATGAACGAATACAGACCACCCGTCCCTTCCATGCGAAAGCTGAATGAAAACAATATAATTAACCGATTGTGCTCAGCAGTAAGAAACAATAATTTCAGCCCCGGATAGGAGGTCATAGTTTGCCGAAACCGAAGTACGAAGTGGTCATTGATGACCTTGTCACTCTCAAACACGCTAATATAATATTTGTCCGGCAAAAGAATCGACCAAACTTCCGCATCCTGCTTGATATTCGCTTCATTGTCATAATGGGAGGTAAGCAGCTTCCAGAAAAAATCCTCCTGCGTTTTCTCCTGCTTCGTCTTCCAACCCCGTTGCTTCAATATATAACGACCAACGATGGCCGCCGCTTTCTCTACAATATTCTCTGCGTGTCCTTCAACTAGATTGCCTGCATCCACTACCCATATGTACCCGAGTATTTCCTTCTGATGTTTGATGCAAATAGCGAGTCGGGGGCCAAGACCTACCTCCATGACCGCAGGAATCCGAATCGGACGTGTAGCGCTCTCAAGCTGCTGCATAATCCCCTTCTTGCGTAAGCCAATAATGACAGCGTTAGGTACACGCTTTCCAATAATGGTCGAAATTCTCGCGGAATCACTCTCAAATTGATGGGAGCTGTATCCGATCACATGGTGATTGCTGTCCTCAATCGTAACTTGGGATTGAAGAGATTCACTAATCGCATCCGCCAACGATTCCATACTATCGAAGAAACGATCAAACAATGGATCCTTTTCCGTCACTAGCCCCACCCCTGCCTGAAAAAATAGCCGAACCTTGTACTCTAGAGTGATTTTATTATAGTATGCGTGCTCCCAGCTGACTATAAGATAATGGGATGGGGCGAGATGGCGGGACCTTGAGATCGCCGGGTGGAGGAGTTACGAGGTTATAGAGTTGCGTGGGGGCGTATTTGCTGAGTACAGGTTACGTTGGTTGCGAAATGGCGGGGTTATGGAGTGGCGTGGGACGGAGTTGCAGGTTACGTTGCTGCGGATTACTGGAAGCGAGGTGACAGAGTGGCGCGACAACACTTAAACCGCTACTTGATAGAGCCCCTTTAGAGTTTTTAGGGAATTCCTCCCTAAAATTCTGTATTTTAGGCTTGGTTTACTACTAATCAGGGAAAAACTCCCTAATATTCAACCGATCAGGTTATTATTGGGCATATTCTTCGTATTTTTAGGGAGAAATTCCCTAATTATAGCGTTTCAAGCTATTTTCGCGTAATTTTTAGGGAGGATTTCCCTAAAAATCATCACCAACACACATCCACCCGATCCAACGATCTTCATAACGCAGTCCTACAGCCTTTAACACCGAACTAGTAGATCTCTGCTGGATCTAGCACACTGAGGCCACTCCTAGCTACCTCCTAGATCAAACTAGCAGACTTCTGCCAGATCCTCCCCACATCGAACTGAGCCGAAAATATTACTCCCAGAAACAACAAACAGCAAACTCCCAAAGCGGGAATTCGCTGTCTATTGTCCCTAAATATCACCACTCATTTGGAACGCATCTATTCATCTCAATTTAGCTCTATTTAGCTCATCGTGAACGTCTGCTCCATAGCTTGTTCTACCGTAAAATGTTTCTCGCCAAGTGCTTCAGCCACGGCTTGGCAGGTGATTTTACCGTTGGCGACATTTACGCCGCTTCTTAGGCCGGCATTATCCTGAATCGCCTTAATCACGCCTTTATTGGCAATTTGCAGGGCGTATGGAACGGTGACATTGGTTAAAGCGATCGTCGAAGTTTTGGCCACAGCGCCCGGCATATTAGCAACAGAATAATGCAGCACGCCGTGCTTGATAAATACAGGATTATCATGTGTTGTCACTCTGTCGATCGTCTCTACGATACCACCTTGGTCAATGGCCACATCGACAATCACTGATCCCGGCTTCATGGTCTTGACCATTTCTTCTGTAACCAGCTTCGGTGCTTTCGCACCCGGAATCAACACCGCACCTACCAGCAGATCTGCCTCAGCTACCACTTTGGCAATATTGTAAGGGTTAGAGATCAGCGTATTGATCTGTGCCCCAAAAATATCATCTAATTGACGCAATCTTTCTGCACTGAGGTCAACAATTGTAACATCAGCACCCAAACCGATAGCCATTTTTGCAGCGTTTGTACCTACTACTCCACCGCCGATAATGCTAACTTTGCCACGACTAACCCCGGGAACACCGGAGAGAAGAATCCCTTGTCCGCCATAGTTTTTTTGCAAGAACTGAGCGCCAAGCTGAACAGACATCCGGCCCGCCACTTCACTCATCGGTGTTAATAACGGCAAGGTACGTTCATGAACAACCGTCTCATACCCGATGGCAAAGACACCTTTGTCTTTGAGCGCAGCGGCCAGAGAAGGTTCAGGCGCAAGATGCAGATACGTGAACAAAATAAGGCCTGGACGGAAATAAGGGTACTCGCTTTCCAGCGGTTCTTTCACTTTCATCACCATTTCGGCAGAGCTCCAGACCGTAGCTGCGTCCTGAATCAGCTTCGCTCCGGCAGAAGCATACTCTTCGTTCGGAAATCCACTTCCCACACCAGCCCCAGCTTCCACCAGCACTTGATGTCCTTCTTTAATAAGGCTAACTACACCCGCAGGCGTTATGGCTACACGATTCTCATTATTTTTAATTTCTTTAGGCACTCCGATAATCATCATTCATCTCTCCCGTCTAATGTAGATCCCTTATGTAAAGAATGATAACATACGTTTAGTATTCCCAATTTGGTAAAAAATTAAAATATTATCTATCATCATTGTGTTTTTACACAAAGGATTCGACTTAAACCGCCCAGTAACTTTATGTCATTTGGTACCCAACACAACCCTAATCATTATCTCATAAAAAAAGACACTGCTTAAAGTGTCTTTTTGACGATTTTGTATGAAATTAAAGCACTACTTCCATAATGGAATGTTATGTTTAGTGACGCGCATTACTTTGACAGTAATAACAACACCGTTTCTAGGATTACATTTACCCCTTTTTCACAGTCTTCATAGGAGGTAAACTCCTCTTCACAATGACTTTTTCCCTTCACACTAGGTACAAACACCATCGCGGATGGCAGAAAGCTGGCTACGAACTGAGCATCATGCCCTGCGCCACTTGCGATCTTCCGTTTAGAATAACCCAAGGCTTCTGCCGCTTGCTCTACTAAATCACATATCCCCCGGTCAAACCAAACAGTCTCTCTACCCCAAAGCTTGGTCTTACTTACTCCGCAGTCCAGTAGCATCTCCGGCAAGCTATGAATAATAGCTTCCACCTCACGAACAATCTCCATATCTTTATGTCTAGCCTCAATGGTGAAGATCACTTTATTGGGAATGACGGTATGAATATTAGGAAACACATTCATTCTGCCCATGGTATACACCAGTTCAGAATCGAGTCCACTAAGCTTGTTTCTAAGCTCCGTGATCAAATCCGTGGCAGCGAACAAGGCATCCTTGCGCATTGCCATAGGCGTGGTGCCCGCATGATCCGATTCCCCCGTCGCCTCAATCTCATAACAGGCCATGCCAACTACACAGTCCACCAGACCAATCGACAGTTCTTCTTGTTCTAGCACGGGACCTTGCTCGATGTGAAGCTCCAAATAAGCAGTGGCTTCGGTAATACGATTGCTCGCGTCTCCCTCATATCCACTCTCCTCCAGCGCTTCGCCAAAGGTAATGCCCTCCGGATCTTTTTTATTCAACATTTCTGCCTTGTCGAACTTACCGGCCAGCACACCAGAAGCCATCATCGAAGGCTCAAAGCGAGCCCCTTCTTCATTTGTGAAATTCATAATGGTCACCGATAGCTTCGGTTTTATCCCGTGATCCACGAGTGTGCGAACTACCTCTAGTCCAGCGATTACCCCAAGGATACCATCGAATCTGCCGCCTTTTTTCACAGTATCCATATGCGAACCAATCACAATAGGAGGCCCAGACTCTACACCCGCAAGCGTAGCGTACATCGTGCCCATATCATCCACCTTCACAGACATCCCCAATTCTTCACAACAGGATCGAAAATAATCCCGAACCTTAAGATCCTCTTCCGTCAGCGATAACCGGGTCACGCCGTTGTTATCTGTACGCCCATAATCCGCAAATGCCTCAATCGTATTCTTTAATCTCTCACCGTTCACGAATATTTTTTGCAGCTGCATCATAGGTCCCTCCGCTTCGAGCGTTCATGATTTTATAGACTTTCTATATATGTTATACCAATCGATATGATTGTCATTTTACATACTGTAATAATTATTATTCGCGTAATGTTACAACAAAATAGAGGTAGCAATAAGTAAACTAAAGTAGTATATACAATCTTTTGAGACGGAGGGTAAGCTTAAGATAGCTATTTATCCAGTTCTACCAAGGAAAGGAGCAGCACATGAATCTAAGCATTGTGGTCCCAGTATACAATATAGAACATTATATAACCCCTATGTTTAATTCACTCCTTACCCAAAGTGAACCGCATTTCGAGGTTATTATCGTGGATGACGGATCTACGGATAACACTTACAACGTTATAGCAAATATTCTCGCACTTCACCCCACCCTTTCCTGCAAAGTCATTCGAACAGAGAATCAGGGGGTTAGTTCGGCTAGAAATAGAGGCCTAGCAGAAGCCACAGGGAATTATGTGTTGTTTCTGGATGGAGATGATTATATTTCTGCAGACTTAGTGCGGACCATTCATACCTATATCCATGACGCTGGCCCCGAGATTATCTGCTGGGGTTATAACCATGTTTCAGAGGATGGAGTCACTACTTTGAGTTATACATCCGCTTATAGCGACATAACAGGCAGTGAAGCGCTGACTCATATTTTTGTGAACAAAAGCTTGCGAATATGGACAGGGAGCATAGCGTATAACCGGGAATTATTGCTCCTTCATGGGCTCCAATATACGGAACGCTGTGTGAATGGAGAAGATCAGGAATTTATCTACAAAGCCTTATCCAGAGCCGCTACAGTCATCACATTGCCGGATATATTATCGTTTTATTTACAAAGAAACACGTCGATTTCCAACAGCTATAATGTGAAAAAATTTGATGTCGTTGGTGTATTCAAACGGGTAGATGCTTATTTCGAGGCCCATCCCTTTGAGAAGCTGGATATGATATCTCCTTATATAAGAAATCGCGAATTGATCGAGAATTACTTTTTCAACCTAAAAACCTGTCTAAATGGGACAGAAGGCGTAAGCATTCATAAGTTACTTCGCGACATCGATCATACCTATCCGGAACTAAACCAAGAAATGTATGAACTCATAAGACGTTATAGAGGGAATGATCGAAGATTAGCCCTTTATATCCGAGCATTCTTAATCTCCCCGCTTCTATATCACAGATTCATTTCTGTGGAGAGAAGCTTATCCAGGTTCAAGCGAAAGGAATCTAGAATATGAAGAAGATGCTGATCTATGCCTATACCGAATTTAATTTGGGCGATGATTTATTCATAAAGGTGCTATGTGAAAGGTATCCGGATACCGAATTCAGAATCTGTGCTCCACGCCTATACAAGCTATGCTTCAAAGAGATCAGGAACCTCAAAGTGTATCCTTCCGATTCCATTTTCTTAAGAGGCATTGCCTTTATTTGCAGAAGGTTAAAGATACATAATCTGGCGCAAAAATTCATGGCAAATCGTTCCGATGGTGTTGTTCATATCGGCGGCTCGATCTTTATGCAGGCAGAGCATTGGGAGGAGCATTTTAAGAACGCAGAAGCCATCCGGAATAAGAACAAGCCCTACTATTTATTAGGATCGAATTTCGGCCCTTACACAGATAAAGAATATTATGAGGAACACAGGCGGGTTTTTAAGGACTATACAGATATCTGCTTTAGAGAAAAGTACTCTTATGATTTATTTGAGGATCTGGATCATGTCCGTTTAGCACCCGATATTATTTTTCAGCTTAACCCGTCAGATCTTCAAACCGAACCAGAGGATTATATCGTCTTATCCGTCATTAAGCCTTCTGCTAAAGGTCTGAACGGTTTTGACAACCTCTATTATGAAAAAATGAAAGAACTCGCAATTTATTTCATTGAAAAAGGCTACGCTGTTCATTTTATGTCATTTTGTGAACACGAAGGCGATCAGCTGGCGATTGAGGAAATCCGGAATCTTATGGGCCACTCCTATGAGGATGCCACCCAAGTGCATTTATATAAAACGAATATGGAAGAGGTCTTGGCCGTTCTAGCCCATTCCAGCTTTATCGTAGCTTCAAGATTCCATGCGATGATCCTCGGCTGGGTTTTGGGTAAACCAGTGTTTCCCGTCGCTTACAGCAAAAAAATGATCAATGTAATGGAAGATGCCCAGTTCAAAGGGCTATATACCGATTTCACTACACTGGAGCAGCTCCAGCCTGCGCAGGTTTTTGAAAGTATGACTACTCACTATATGGATGTCACGCCGCAAGCCAAACATGCCGAAAGGCATTTCGAGCATCTGGATACGTATTTATCGCTTTACGAAAGGAGGATACGTCATGAGAGCCAAGCGGAGCATTCTTAACTTATCTTTTGGACTTGGGAGTCAGCTCATTACGATCATCCTCGGTTTTTTTATCCCCCGGCTGATTATGGTCAACTATGGCTCAGAGGCCAATGGTTTAATCGCTTCTATTGTACAAATTATTAGTTATTTGGCACTGCTGGAAGCCGGCGTAGGCGCCGCTTCGATCCAAGCCCTATATAAGCCAGTAGCTTCGGATGATAAGAACCACATCAACTCTATTTTGGCCGCCACCTCTAGCTATTATAAAAAAACAGGCATTTATTATTTCTTCGCCGTCCTTCTAATCGCCACCGTGTATCCATTAGTGATCACTTCTGACATCGATCGATTATCGATTATGCTCATTATTTTACTCACAGGAATGGGCGGAGCGATCAATTATTATTTCCAAGGGAAATTCAAAGTGCTTCTCGCTGCAGAGGGAAAAAGCTATGTAGAGACTTCTATAGTCACCGTAGCTAATATTCTGAACAATGTAATTCGGATTCTGTTATTACTTCAAGGCGTTAACATCATTGCTGTGCAAGCTTCCTATTTCATATTGACCATACTTCAAATCGTCGTCTTCTATATTTATATCAATAAGCATTACAAATGGATCAACCTAAATCTCAAACCAGACTATGAAGCCATTGGGCAAAAAAATTCCGTGCTAGTCCATGAGATCTCCTACTTAGTGTTTAGAAATACCGACGTGCTGATCCTGACTATATTTACGAACTTAAAGATCGTCAGCATTTATGTCATGTACAACATGATTTTTACGATTGTAGATAACATCGTCCAAACCATAAACGGAAGCGTGAAGGCTGCTCTCGGTCAGAGCTTTCATGAGAGTAAAGAAGCCTTTATTAAATTTTATGATGCTTACGAAGTATATTTTATGGGGCTCATTTTCTCGATTCTAACGGTAGCTTACATTCTAATTGTACCTTTTATGAAACTGTATACTGCTGGGGTAAATGACGTGAATTATATCGATATGTGGCTGCCGATCCTGTTCGTAGTCATCAAATTATTAACCAATGCCAGAGCTTCCTCCAATAATGTGATTACGATCGCCGGACATTTCAAGAACACACAGAACCGTTCCATTTTAGAATCCGCTATCAATCTAGTCGCTTCTATTGTCTTCGTTATCTTTATGGGAATTTACGGTGTATTGATGGGGACGATAGCCGCTCTCTTGTATCGTTCCATAGATATCGTGGTCTATGCTAGCAGACATCTGCTGGATCGGAGCCCTTGGGTCACTTTTAGAAGATGGCTAACGAATGCAGTAGTTTTTGTGGGCATTATTCTGGTCTCCAGCGCCATCGACATCCCTATCCATTCCTATGCAGGAATTATGTTGTGGGGTGCACTGCTAGGACTTGTGATCTTGCCTGTCTATTTCGTAATCGCCTCCTTGATGGAACGGGAAGTATTCCTGTATACGTGGGGGCATCTCAAAATATACCGAACTAAGCTCAAAAATAAGGTTATTGCTAGACCTGAGGTAAGTAGTTTATCCAAATAACACATCAGGAGGACCCCAAATGGATCATAGCGAGGTTTTGCAGCAAGCCTGTTACGTCTTTTTAAATGACCTTAATGATGAAATCAACCATTCATCTGCCCTTCAATTGGATGATCAAGAGATATTCCAACGATGCCGCCTGATCATAGATAAAGAACAAAATCCGCAAGTTAAAACCTATCTAGAAATCTTATCTGAGGTGATCCGTGCTTATCTCACAGGCAGAGCTTCAGAAGATGCATTAAGGTTCTATCTGTCAGAGCAATTCAGTATTGTGAACGAAGAAATTGACGGGTTAATCCATGGGATCGTTGCAATCAAACATCAGTCCTCCCATACGGATACTTCACACTCAGCACTCCTTTCCTTTGCCGATTATCCCAAGGTTAGTGTCATTATCACTACTTACAATAGAAAGGCATTTCTATATCAAGCGATCCAAAGCATCTTAAAGCAAGACTATCCTTATATAGAGATCACAGTTATTGATGATTGCTCTACAGATGGCACGGAAGAGTTAATGCATCAAAGCTTCGGAAGCGAGTCACGGGTAATATATATGCGGAACGAAAAGAATAGCGGGCCGGGAAATAATCGCCGTAAGGCTTTTGCTGCTCATGGTGATGGGGAGTACGTTCTTTTTCTCGATGATGATGACTATCTGATTGATATGAATTATTTAAGTAAGGCTGTCGACTTTCACAATCACCATCCCGAAATATCATTTGTGGCTGCTAATGTGTTTCTTGAATTTTCAAAGGCCAAGCAACTGAAGATCAGTAGCCTACAGCTAAGCAGGATTATTAAGAAGCAGGATTATTTCATGAATTTCGAGAAAAAAGGATATCCGAAGCCCTCCTCCACCTTAACAACTGTCTTTAAGCGTGAGGCTTTAATGGCTATGGATATCCTGAATATGAACATGGTTAACGATGCTTCTATTTATCTGCGTTCCTTGCTCATCGGTGATGCTGGCTTCATTGATACCCTTGCCGGTGTGTACAGATTACACGGGGACAACATTACTTTTAATTTGAGTCAGCGATTCTTAATTGAGAATCTGGAGGAGAAGCTGTTAATTAAGAATATGGCCGTTCAGAAATATGGCTATCACGAGCAGGAAATGACGGAATGGTTTAACCATAATGCATATGATACGATCTCATACTATTTATTAAATTCTGCGAAAGACGCCACAGACTTTAAATTCATGTATCATTGGGCCCTTAACCATTGCCCGCCGATCTACAATCAATTAAGAAATGAATTCCGTACAAAGCTTATTAAAAAACAATTATTACGGATCTCGTTACTTCGAACGCTGCTCGGAAGATGATTCACGCATTAGCTTATCGAGCAGCAGTAAGAATCCTTTTACCTCTTCTTTAGGAATGTCGGCGTACTTGTCTCCAATACTGATCTCACAATAAGAACTATGTTCTCCCGTTGGTCTTATCGCTGCGCTTAAACCGATTCCTGTTGCCTCATATGCAGAAGACAGGATCGGTTCAATGCTCTCCCTAGACATTTGAAAATGCATATGAAACATGTTGGAGACAGGCTCAGCAGGTAACGTAGTCACCGCATGACATTGATTAACTAAAGCAGCAAGCTCTTTAGCCCCTTCATAATACTGCTGCATCTTTTCTACTCTTTGCTGGTAGTAATAATCAGAGGAAATAATGTATGGATACAGACTGATTAGGTCGCCACCATGCCGCCGTTTCCATATCTTCGATTGCTTCGTAAACTCCTCACCGCCTGCAAGAATCGCGCCAGCAATTCCTCCGATTCCTTTATACAGTGAGATATAGACACTATCAAAGAGGGCGCAGATCTCAGCAGCTGTCTTTCCATAATAGGGAAGCGTCTCAAGCAATCTTGCGCCATCCAAATGCAGCTTAATTCCCCGAGCACGGCAATGTGCAGAAATCGCTTCAAGCTCCTGATACTCTGGTAACTGTCCGCCAATCTCACGCTGTGGCAATTCAAGCAGCAGACAAGCAATATCATCCTTCATTTGTAATACATCATCCAAGGTAATTAGTCGATTCTTATCCGCAAGTAGGACAGGCTCGATATGATGCAATTCCTTCAACCCATCCTGCTCATGGATCTCTAAATGACATAAAGGGTGATAGGCGACGCTCTTGAGTCCTTTTTCATCACACCATATTCTTAAAGCGATTTGCTGTGCCATCGTTCCACTCGGAAAGAAGACTGCTGTTTCTTTTCCCAAAAGCTTCGCCATTTCCGACTGGAAATCCTCAATCACCTTTCCCGATCCATAAATATCAGATGGTGTACTATTCTCTACAGCTTCAAAGGCTTCCTTCAAGACTTGAACATCTCGATCCCCATGTCCTACGATTCGATAAGTCGTTTCATTAAACGCCTCTTGCACTGATTTTTTTCCGTTCATTGGTAGAATTGCCCCTTCCGTGTTTGCCTTGTCCCTAATATAGACGAATTTCAAAAAATCCCATCTTAATTTTACCCGATCTAAGGTGAAAAAACATGAGCGCTGTGCTACAATATTGGAATTGCAACGGCAATCTTAGGGAGGGTTATTGAATCACATGCTCATCATTGGTATCGCCGGCGGCACCGGCTCGGGAAAAACAACCGTAGCCCGCTCCGTCATTGACCGTCTTGGAACGGGAAAGGTAACTTTCATATCTCAAGATAACTACTATAAAGATCATTCACACCTCAGCTTCGCTGAACGTGAATCCATCAATTACGATCATCCTTTCGCTTTCGATAACGAGCTGCTTATTGAGCATCTTAAATGTCTGCGAGAAGATAGGGCCGCATATGCACCGGTGTATGACTTCACAGTTCATGCCCGCTCCACTACGGAGACTGTAGAACTGAAACCCAACAATATTGTAATCATCGAGGGACTCCATGTTCTATCCGACGAGAACCTCCGCGATATGCTTGATATCAAAGTCTTTGTTGATGCTGATCCTGATGTACGCATCCTCCGCCGGGTACTCCGCGATATCGAGGAACGTGGTCGGAGCATTCAATCGATCCATCACCAATATTTGAGCACGGTTAAACCGATGCACGAAGCTTTTATTGAGCCATCCAAAAAATACGCCGATTTGATCATCCCTGAAGGTGGCCATAATGAGGTCGGTATCCAGTTGTTGTCCATCCTAACTGAGAAACATTTATATAACGACTGGACGTCCTAAAGTTCTTAAATACCTAGTTCTAACCCTAGCTGTCGAGATTCTCTCGACGGCTTTTTTGCATGTTCATCCCCAAACCTGCAGTTGACTATTCAAAGAATAATCCCACCGCATTTTGGTAATAGCTAATTTCACAGCAGTTTGCGGAAGAGGGATAACAACTATGGGATTTCTAAACAGAACAATAACTAAAATATTCAAAAACCCTACATTAGGGCACCCCAACCCCACTAGAGAATTACCTAAAGAACCTCTCAAAGAAAACCTTCAAGATAATATTGAACATATAAAAAAGACGCTCGGCAATAGCACAGACCTTGTGGTCAGAGATTTCTTCATTGGCTCCAAACATAAGATTAAAGCCGCTATTTTCTATACGGATGGACTTGCTGACAGTAAAGCTATTCAGGATTTCATTCTGGAGTCTCTTGTCTTAGAAATTCCAGATTTGAGCTTAGTACCTGAGAATGACAACTATTCCTTATTAAAAAATCACATGCTTACCGTAGGTGATATCAAAGATGCGACCGAGTTCCATTCTTTGTTAACCTCCTTATTATCCGGAGATGTGATCCTTTTACTAGATGGATACGCTAAGGGTTTCACGATTGGCATGCGTGGATGGAAAGATCGAGGTGTATCAGAAAGTGCCACCGAAACGGTGATCCGCGGACCTAAGGAAGCCTTCACAGAAAGCTTGCGTACCAACACTGCATTAATCCGGCGGAAAATAAAAGATCCAAATCTGTGGTTAGAAACACAACAAATCGGACGTATGACCCAAACCGATGTATCCATTATGTATATCAAAGGAATTGTAGATGATGGGATTGTACAAGAAGTACATACACGTTTAGATCGAATCGACATCGATGGCATCTTGGAGAGTGGTTATATCGAGGAATTAATCGAGGATGAAACCTATACTCCATTTCCAACGATCCATCATACCGAACGACCTGATGTTATTGCAGCTGCGCTAATGGAAGGAAAAGTAGCTATTTTAGTAGATGGAACGCCTATAGTCATGACGGTTCCTACTACATTCGTTTCCTTCATGCAGACCGCTGAGGATTACTACCAACGTGCAGATGTTGGTACCTTAGTTCGGATGCTCCGTTATTTCTGTATATTCATTTCATTATTAGCCCCATCTTTATATGTAGCTATTACTACCTTCCATCAAGAGATGTTGCCCACAACGCTACTCATTAGTTTAGCTGCTCAACGGGAAGGCGTGCCGCTTCCAGCGTTTATTGAAGCCCTCTTAATGGAGCTTGCTTTTGAGATTCTAAGAGAAGCCAGTGTGCGTATGCCTCAAACCATAGCCCAATCTGTCTCTATAGTAGGAACGCTAGTCATTGGAACGGCTGCAGTAGATGCTGGCATTGTTTCTGCCGCCATGCTCATTGTCGTAGCTGTCACGGCAATCTCCAGCTTTGTACTACCAGCCTTTGATCTCGCCTTGACGGTCAGAATGCTTCGTTTCCCAATGATGTTTCTAGCGGCTTCCTTTGGATTGTTCGGGATCATTATCGGGATTATTGCGATTGTTCTGCACATGTGCAGTTTACGTTCCTTTGGAGTTCCTTATATGAGCCCGCTAGCTCCGTTTAATCTTGTTGATCAAAAGGACACCTTTTTTCGAATGCCTCGTTGGGCTATGTTTACCCGTCCTAAGCTAATTAATCAAAAAAATCTCGTTCGGGAAAAGAGTACACCGCCGGAAAAACCGGGAGATCTGACGGAGGAATAAATCTTGAAACGAAAATCTTTGTTAAATTCGCTTGTTTGGGAAAGTAACTAACTCTTTCTTGGAAGAAATGAAGTAATCATTAGGAGTGAACGAAACCATGTTAGAAAAGGGAAAAATAAGTGCCCGTCAGCTAACCATTCTTGTCATGCTCCTTACTATTGGCGATTCTATCCTTATAATTCCCTCTTCCACTACAGCATACGCCAGACAAAATGCCTGGATTTCCACTTTAATTGGGATGGTAGCAGGTTTATTAGCAGTCTATATGTACAGCAAGTTCGCAAAGTCATATCCCAATTTAACGCTTATTCAAGTGATTCAAAAGGCTTTTGGAAAATGGATAGGAACTATTATATCCCTTACATTTTTAATCTATTTTCTTATGGTTTCCGTTGGAAGTATGCGAGAAATCGGTGATTTTGTGACCTCTGAAATGTTACCTGGAACCCCTATTCCGGCCACTCTAATCTTGTTTATACTGATTATGATTATGGCAATACGACTCGGTATTGAGGTTATAGGGAGAGCTAGCGAGCTCTTCATTCCTATGTTCATTGTCTTATTCCTAATCCAGACGATTGCTATTATTCCCCAGATGGAAATTGTCAGAATACTGCCCGTATTGGAGGATGGAATAAAGCCTGTTCTAAGAGGGGCTATCTCCATCACTACTTACACCTTTTTAGAAACAGTTGTCTTTCTCATGATACTTCCTTATGTAAATCAACAAAAAATGATAACAAAGAGTTTCTTACTGGGTACGCTTCTAGGCGGTATTGTAATTTTTATTACGCTCACCGTCTCCATCCTGGTGTTAGGTCCGGATCTGACGACTAGAGATATCTATCCCAGTTATAACATCGCAAGGCGTATATCAGTTGGCGGATTCTTCGAACGGGTTGAAGCCATGATAGCTCTACAATGGATGTTAACTTTGTTTATAAAAGTAACTTTGTACTTCTATGCTTTCGTTCTGGGGTTGTCCCAATTATTAAAATTAAAAGATTATCGCGTGTTATCCTTACCCACAGGGATGATTTTAGTGGCACTCGCTCCAATCATTGCTCCGAATTTCACTTATTATAACGCTATTTTTGATAATTATTGGGTGTACTATGTTATAACCTTCGGGATTTTTGTACCGTTTGTGTTATTAAGTATGGGCATATTTCGTAGAGCACTCAGCAAAAACTTAACATCTCGGAACTAAAGATTGTTTGGGAGGTTGTGAACATTGGGTATAGTAGTGATCCTCATCATTGTAGCCGTTATTATAGCCATCGAAGTGCCTCTTATGCTGAGGAAAAATTTAATTAAGGAATTTTGGGTTTTTTTATTTCTTCTGTTGCTGGGAACTTTTTTTAGTCTGATTTACGTCATGAATATCTCGATCTCAGACCCGCTAGCCTGGATGGTGTTCATCTATAAACCTATAGCCGACATGGTAAATGCCTGGTTATCTTAAAAATAATGGGACTAAATTCGAGAGATCTAACGGAGGAATACACCATGAAACGAAGATCACTTCTACTTTGTCTTCTTGTTCTCATACAAATTGGGTTAACTGGTTGCTGGAGTCGACAGGAAATGAATGATCTCGCGATTGCCGTAGGGATCGGCATCGATAAGATCGGAGATCAATATCAAGTTTCTGCACAAGTGGTTTTACCCAGTCAAATCGCTGGCTCAAAAGGGGGAAGTCCTCAATCACCCGTTAACCTTTACAAAGAGACAGGAAATACTGTATATGAAGCGCTTAGGAAGATCACAACCATTAGTCCACGTAAAATTTACATCTCTCATCTGCGGATCTTAGTCCTTAGCGAGGCTCTGGCTAAAGAGGGAATCAATGACGTTCTTGATTTCATGTCAAGAGATACCGAAGCGCGAAATGATTACTTTATTGTGGTGGCAAAGGATGCCCGGGCAGAAGATACTTTGAAAATATTAACTAGCCTCGAAAAGATTCCTGCTGTGCGATTGTTTTCCAGCCTAGAAACATCGGAGAAAAAATGGGCACCTACATCTACTGTGACATTAGGAACACTGATTACAGAACTTGTAAGTAAGGGTAAGAATCCAGTCTTAACAGGGGTTGTCATCAATGGAAATGTAGATGCAGGAGAAACTCCGAAGAATGTAGAAACCGTAGATTCTCCAACAGAATTGAAATACTCTGGATTGGCCGTATTCAAAGAGGACAAATTGATCGGTTGGCTAAACCAAGAGGAATCAAAAGTGTATAACTATTTAACGAATAAGGTAAAGAGTACGATTTCCTTCATTAATTGTCCCCAAGATAAAGATAAAAAGATATCTCTTGATATATTTAAGGCCGAATCAAAAGTAAAAGGCAGCATGAATGGCAACAACCCAGAAATCAGTATCGAGCAACATATAGAAACAGATTTAGGAGAAGTTCAATGTAGAAATCTAGACCTCACCAATCCAAAGACCATCACCGAATTAGAACAAATCGCTAACGTGAAAGTAGAGCATTTATTCCAGACTACGATTAAAAAAGTACAACAAGAATACAAATCCGATATTTTTGGATTTGGCGAGGTCATCCATCGCTCTAACCCACAGGCGTGGAAAAAACTGAAGGATAATTGGGATCAAACCTTTGTTAACTTACCAGTAAACGTAAAGATGAACATAGAGATTCGCCAGTTAGGGAAAGTAACTAACTCTTTCTTGGAAGAGACGAAGTGATAAATTGGAGGGAACAAAGCCATGCTCGAAAAGGGTAAAATAAGTATTCGTCAACTTACCATTCTTGTTATGCTTCTTACCATTGGGGATTCCATTCTTGTAATCCCCCCTTCCACTACACACTACGCCAAACAAAATGCCTGGATTTCCTCCTTAATTGGAATGATCGTAGGTTTACTAGCCATTTTTTTGTACAGCAAATTCGCAAAGTTATACCCCAACCTAACGCTTATCCAAGTGATTCAAAAGGTTTTTGGAAAATGGATAGGGACTATTATATCTCTTTTGACCTTAATGTATTTTCTCATCGTTACCGTAGGAAGTATGCGGGAAGTCGCTGATTTCGTGACCTCGGAAATGTTACCCGGAACCCCCATTCCGGCCATTCTAATCTTATTTATACTGATTGTCATTATGGCAACACGACTCGGTATTGAGGTTATCGGACGAACGGGTGAGATCTTTACTCCCATGGTTATAATCCTATTTCTAATCCTAACGGTCGCCATTATTCCTCAGATGGAAATAGTCAGAATGCTGCCCATATTGGAGGACGGAATAAAGCCAGTGCTAAGAGGGTCCATCTCCATTTCGGCTTACACCTTCTTAGAACCCGTTGTCTTTCTAATGTTCCTCCCTTATGTAAATCAACAAAAAAAAATAACAAAAGCCTTATTACAGGGCTGTTTCCTAGGTGGGATTATCATCTTCCTGACAGTCACTGTTTCCGTATTAGTACTAGGTCCGGATTTAACGACCAGAGATATATATCCCAGTTATAACATAGCAAGACGCATATCGGTTGGTGGGATCTTTGAGCGGGTTGAAGCCATGATAGCTCTAATGTGGATGTTAACCTTGTTTATAGAAGTAACATTATACTTCTATGCTTTCGTCCTAGGGTTATCCCAATTATTAAACTTAAAAGAGTTTCGGGTGCTAACTCTGCCTACTGGGATGATCCTAATCGCACTAGCACCTCTCATTGCTCCGAATTACACCTATTACAATGCGGTGTTTGATAATTATTGGGTGTACTACATTATAACCTTCGGGTTATTTCTACCCTTGGTATTGTTAAGTGTGGGGATGTTTCGAAGTGCACTGAGCAAAGACTTGAAATTTCGGAATTAAATAGGAGCGGCCTTTTCTACCTAATAACAATCCGAATCCGAGTAGGGTCACCGAATGCGGTGAGAAACCGTGTGATGCTGCTGATATCATTAAGTTTAATCTCTTGCGGTTCTATCTCCCCACCCCGATTCGTAAATAAGCTTAAACATATGAACTTTTTGAAACTACAAAATAGACCTCGTAGATTCTCTAACGATTAATTCTGCAGGGAAAATCTGATGCGCATGATTGACCTTCTTATTAATGAGATCAAACAAAATCTTAATCGACGCTTCCGCAATTTCTACTACTGGCTGTTTGATGGTAGTGATAGAAGGATTATAATAGAAGGAAATATCCAGTCCGTCATAACCTGCCACAGAGTAATCTTCAGGAACTCGCTTGCCTGCTTCAAATATGGCTTTACAAGCGCCGATGGCCATACTATCTGATAAGGTGAAAATAGCGGTAAACTCTTCCCCTGACTCCAGCAGTTCTTTTGTAACCGCATATCCATTTTCCATACTATAGCTGTCAATATCTTCTTTCATCCGCCGTACTAGCCGTTCATTATAAGCTATTCCATGATCAGAAAGAGCCTTTTTATATCCTTCATATCTTAATTTACCGATACTCACATCATCTTCAGGCGCGGTAATGACTGCGATTTTTTCATGTCCCAGATTACATAAATAGTCTACAATTTTATAGCTCTCATTAAAGTCATCTACAGATACAGAAGAATAGTTACTTAGATCAAACTCTTCCGTCATCCCAATCGTGCTGAGGACAAATGGAACCGTCAATTGCTGTAATTTTTCTTGAGAGTGTGAGAATAATCCCCCCAGGAACACAATTCCCTTCAGGCGCTTTTCTTTCTCCAGCTCAATTGCCACTTCAATCTCATCTTGATTCTCATCGACTCGCTGTAGGATAAAGGAGTACTTCTTTCGCTGGATCTCTTTTTCAAATACTTTAATCATCGGGCTGAAAAATGGATTTGATATCCCTTTGATCAATACTGCAATCGTTTTCGAATCGGAACGTTTTAAATTTCTGGCACTGTTATTCGGTACATAATGGTTTTCTTTGATGACCTTCATAACCATCGCTTTTGTTTCTTCATTAATATCCGGATGATTATTTATAGCTCTAGATACTGTAGTCACGCCAACCCCACATAATTTGGCGATATCTATGATAGTCAATCTCTCCATTTCTACCTTTCCTTTACACGTTAAATAAGAAAGTAGGGGATTCTTGAAGAGAAGACTCAACAAGAAAAGCACCCTACTCGCTTCTACATACATATTCTATTTAACCCTTAACGGCTCCTGCAACGACACCTTCGATAATATATTTTTGGCAGGTGAGGTAGAAAATAATGATGGGTACAATAGCTAGAACTAGCATCGCCATCATAGCTCCCATATCAATCGATCCGTATCCACCTTTTAGGTACTGTATCGCAATAGGAATGGTTTTGTATTCAGTACCGATCAGTAGGTCAGGCAACAGGAAGTCATTCCATACCCACATTACATTAAGAATCGCTACGGTTACAGCTATAGGCTTAAGGATGGGCAATACCACTTTAAAGAACGCCTGCGGTGGATTGCATCCATCAATCATAACCGCCTCTTCAACCTCCAGTGGGATGGACTTCACAAATCCACTAAACATAAATACCGATAGCCCTGATCCAAATCCCAGATAGATCAAGATTATCCCAATCGGATTGTCGAGATGCAGTACATTGGCTGTCTTAGTCATTGTGAACATAACCATTTGGAACGGTACGATCATCGAGAACACAAATGCGTAATACATCAAGTTCGTGAATTTTGATTTCACCCGAGTAATATACCATGCGGTCATGGAAGTGAATAACACGATTACAGCAACCGAACACACCGTGATAAACAAGGACATTCCAAAAGCACTGAAGAAATCAATCTTCGCTATACCGCTAGTATAGTTCTTCAAACCAACAAAAGTAGTTCCATTAGGGAATAAGAAAGGTGTATCACTAATGTAGAACTTACCTTTAAAGGAGTTCATCAGAACAATAAAGATCGGAGATAAGAACGCAATGGCCAAGACCAACAAAATAGTGAATATGGAATAGTCTTTTGCTCTAGTCTGTTGCATTAGTTCTCAACCTCCTTTCTTCTAGTAATGACAAGTTGTACTAAGGCGATTAAGGCTACCAGTGCAAAGAATACGACGGCTTTCGCTTGACCCACACCTTCCCATCCTGTTTTTCCGTAGAAGGTATTGTAGATATCCAGTGCTAACATCGAGGTCTGCTTAGAAGGAGCACCAGCGGTCAACGCTAGGTTTTGGTCAAACAATTTGAATGAATTCGATAACGTTAAGAATAAACAAATGGTAATGGATGGCATTACGAGTGGAATCGTCACATTACGTAAAATCTTTGAACGTGAAGCTCCATCAATTCTTGCGGCTTCTACTATATCCTTAGGCACATTTTGAATACCTGCAACATAGATAATCATCATGTAACCTATCAATTGCCAATTCATAAGGATAATTAATCCCCAAAATCCATAAGTTGCGTCAGAGGTCAAAGTAACTCCAAATTTATACAGGATTCCATTAAAGATCAGCTGCCAGATGTATCCTAATACGATACCGCCTATCAAGTTAGGCATGAAAAAAATAGTTCTAAATACGTTAGTCCCTTTTAGCTTTCTAGTTAACAACATCGCCAGTATGAAGGCGAATACATTAATCGTAAGAACAGATAGAACTGTAAACTTAACAGTAAAGCCTAGTGCATTTAGAAATTCTTGATTTGAAAATGCTTTAATGTAATTGCCAAACCCTATCCATTTTGCATCATTGACGGTAGTAAACTCTGTAAAGGATAAATATATACCTAGCAGAAAAGGTACAACAAATGCGATCCCAAAGGCTATTATGGTCGGTAATGCAAAAAGAGCAAAATATTTTCTTATCGATTTTTCCATGGAGTCTTCTCCTATCTCAGTATGGAAAATGATGAAATAGATGAATTCACTCGAATTGTTGCTTAGTGCCACTGAAATTCCAAAGGGAATCCAGTGGCACTAAGCTTTTATCTTTATAACAAACGAGAGTTATTCAATCATTTTTCCATGCATTTATTATTTTGCCTTTTCAGCCTTCCAAGTGTCCTTAAAGATGGTTACAACTTCATCCCAGGTTTTATTGCCTTGAGCGTATTGCAAGAGCGCATCACCAAAGACATTTTTGAACTCTTCACTTGGGAATGCCGCAAATGTCCAAGCTACAGAAGTCAGATCTTTTTCCATCCAAGCGGATACTTCTTTAGCAAGTGGATCTGCTGGTTTTTCGCTGTCTTCAAACGTATTGAATGGAGCGATGAAACCTAAGTCGTTCGTTACATAAGCTTTACCTTTTTCACTGGAGAACAACCATTCCAAAAATGCGATAGAAGCTTGTTGGTTCTCAGCAGAGGCTTTGCTGTTGATTGCCAAATAGTTTTCTGTACCTACAGCCAGACCTTGTTTTTCTTCGCCTTCCATACCTGTGTAGATAGGCAAGAATTTGATGTCCTCAGCTTTAACTACGTTACCATCTACATCATTGATTTGTGACCAAGCCCAGTTACCGTTTTGAACCATTGCTGCGTTACCCAGTGCGAATTCAGCCATGGAGTCCGCTACAGATTTACTACCCAGAAGGGATTCTTTAGTCACAGAGTTTTTGATGTAAAGATCAAAGATGTTTTTGAATTTATCGTTATATTTGAATTCAACTTCCTTAGAAGCTAGACCGGCAAGAACTGTGTTATCAAACTCAGTGTTGTCTTTGAATTCATAGTACAGTGGCAAGTTAGCCAAGTGAGTCTGCCATCTCCATTGTTCACCAGCAGCGAGGGAAGTCGAGGCGAATACACCTTTGATACCCAGTTGATCTTTTTTAGCGGTCATATCTTCTACTACTGCTTTCAAAGTCTCGAAATTATTGATTTCAGTTGTGGAAGAGATCGAAACAGCTTTGTCAGCTAAAGCAAAGTATTTCTTCATAATGGCGTCGTTGTAGATAATACCGTATCCTTCAACTACGTAAGGGATACCATACACGCCTTCGCCTTCAGTTACAGCCAAGCTTTTGTCGGACAAGTAGCTGTATAGCTTAGTATCTTTCAAATCCAAGGTGTAATCTTTCCACGCTTGGAAACCAACAGGTCCATTAATTTGGAAGATCGTAGGTGCATCGGACTTAGAAATTTCGGATTTCAATTTGGTTTCGTAAGTACCTGCTGCAGCTGTTACGACTTTTACTTTAACGCCTGTCTCCGCTTCGTAATCCTTAGCGATTTTTTCATATATTTCTGCAATTTCAGGCTTGAAGTTTAAAAAGTAAACCGATCCATTTTTACCAGATGAAGCGTTTCCACCATTGGTTGCTGTGTTGTTCTCTTTATTCCCACACCCTGCTGCCAAGACTACAACCATAGACATTACCAACATGAGCCCTAGATATTTTTTAATATTCTTCATTTTTCTTCCCCCTCGAACTTTTTATTAAATTACTTCTCTTAAAGACGTCTCCGAGCTTGCTCACCGAGAATAATGTCAGCGTTTTCATTTCACTTAAATATTCTCCGCTTTTTTTCCGGTATCCTTATCGGTAACGTTTTCAATTGAAATATTAGCACACCGTTTGGAACATTTCAATAACCATTTTATTGCAGAAACTCGCCATTACAAATCTTCAAACGTTATAATAGACAAGTATAAACGCCTTCGACTTTCTTATATTTTTAAAATAACTATGAATAGGTGATTGCATATCTTATCTCTGATCGAAAAGTATGAGTTACAATTCTCTAATAATAATTATTTTGGCGATATCGAGGTAGAGCCCTCTTACTCCATTGTAGAAGGTACTCTTCCTGTCCTTGTGTCTGCTCCGCATGCCATTAACCACTATAGAGAACATGCTGTAAAACCTGCAGATATGTATACAGGCTCTCTTGCGCTGCTATTACAAAAACTCACCAGTTGCTACTGTATCTATTCCAATAGCTTCTCCAAAGAAGACCCCAATTACATCCTTGTCGGAGAATATAAAGCTGCACTTGGAACAATTGTCAAAGAACATCAAATTAACTTTGTTATAGACTTGCATGGTGCCTCTAAGGATAGGGAATTTGATATTGATTTAGGTACATTACACGGAACTTCCATACAAGAAAATAATATAAATGAAGTCATACGTATTTTTTTCAATAATGGTATTACCAATGTTCATCAAAACCATACATTTTCTGCATCTCATCCGGGAACGGTCACATCGTATTCCGCCAAAGAGCTGTTAGTTCAAAGTATTCAAATTGAAATTAATCGAAATTATCGTAACCCGAAATCATTTGATTTATTCCAAAAAACCATTCATTCCCTCGAACAAATCATCAATCAATTGGGAGGTGCCTAACATAAATATCGAGCAGACCTTCACCCTATTGGACAAACAAAGCTATACTGCCCGGGAAGAACTCACGATGAACCCCGATGAGCTGGCTGAATTAGGCTTAGTCCACCATATCTTTGTCGAGCTTAAAGCAGAGAATGATGCTCAGGTTAGCTGTTTGCTTTTATCTAAAAGTGATATCCCTAGAGGCAGTATTCAATTATCTAAAAGAGCAAAGGACAAGCTAGGAGATTGCCCCATAACAGGATTAACCATTACTAAACCTGAGTACAACACGATTCTTCGGGGAATTCCTAAAGTGGACGAGATTGCCAAACCTTATGTCAAAGCTTGTCCAACGCTCGTCCGCAAATATTCGAACCATGTAGAGCTGATTAATCCTAAGAATGGCTTTCGGGTAAACTTAACGTTAAAAGAGGATGACACAGCCAAGCCGAATGCACTATATTTCAACAGATATATCATGTTGTTACTTGAGACTCATGCCACTGAGGATGATCAACTAATTATTACCCGTGCAAGAACAAGTCCTCAGTCCAAGCCAGGCATACATAAACTTATACATATGGGAATCAAACATCCCTTAACCGCATTAGGAAATCTTTTTATTGGCAAAAGAGAGCTTACGCTAAGAGTAGGACATCCCTACCCTTTTGATGAGCACCAAAATCTATGCCGAATTCACCCCAATGTTAGAAAGCTGCTGGGCATGGAAGAGACCGATAAAATCGTCATCACCTATAACAACAAAGAAATCACCGTCCCCATCTTAGATATAGATACTGAGCATATTGCCCAGTTGATCAAGCTAAATGAGGAGGATGATCAGCTCAAATTTAACGACAGCCACTTATTTATCGGAATCACCGCTTTGTCACGAAATGAACTAGAAATCCCCAGTATCGGCACATCGGTTACCGTAAAGAGAAGCATGAACTCCCTATTCTTAAAACACTTAAATAAGCTGGTCTTGCCTGTAATTGCTCTATTGTTTACAGTAGTACAGCTGTATAAGGATTTGAACTGGAGCATCGCTCTGACCGTTGCTATTTCTCTGATACTACTTCCGATAATCATCTACACGACACTATCTGAAGAACGAGCAAAAATTAACTAAATGGAGCGATGATCGTGGAATTCAATTCACAAGCCCAGGTAGAAGATATGATCTACAGCTCTTATCTAAGAGCCATTAACAACATCACAGAAACTTTGGATGGACAAGTTAGACGACCGGAATTAACCAGAGCATTGCTGGAACTAGTCGGAAATCCGGATCGAGATCAACAATACATACTAGTCACAGGCAGTAAAGGTAAGGGCTCCACCTCAAGGTTTATCTCTTCTTTGTTAAGTCACCTAGGCTATAAAGTGGGCTTGTTTACCTCCCCTCATCTGGTGGATTTCAACGAAAGAATACGGATTGACGGGCGGGCCATATCCAAAGAGGATTTTATACGATTAGGAAATGTGGTTCGCGAGGGATTTCAAACGATTGAAGATCAGCTTGCCGCTGATGAGTATCAGGGTCCTGTTGGGGTGGGTCTGGCGATTGCGACGTTGTACTTCAAGGAGAATCATACCGATTTCAATGTAATTGAATGTGGAAGAGGCGGAAGGTTTGATGACACGAATGTCCTGAAGAATGATTGGGCTGTCATTACTCCGATTATGGAGGAACATGTAGCTAATTTGGGACCTGACCTGAACAGCATTACACTACATAAACTGGGCATCGTCAAAAACAAGGCTACTAACGTCTATATCAGCAAACAGAAATCGAGCGTACTTGCGACTATAAAAGCGAACCTCACTTCCAACACTGTCCAGTATTATGAGGAGCAGTTCTGGGCTGACTCTATTGCAATAACACCCGTTGGAACTACTTTTAATGTTCAGACAAATCAAGCGGGTTACCCGTCCTTAACGATTCCGTTATTGGGGCAATTTCAAGCTCTAAATGCAGCCACTGCAGTCGCACTATGTGAGGATATCACAAGTGGTCCTCTGAATAGGGAACTCGTTCTCAAATGCTTTGCACAATTGCAATGGCCGGGTCGCTGTGAAGTGATCTGCCATGATCCATTAACGATAATTGACGGAGCAATTCATAAAGAGTCGGCAGGCTATTTGGCTGAGCTTATTCAACTTGTGAATCCTGACCGCAGCCGAGCTGTAACTTCAATTATCGGTGTCCCAAAAGATAAAGATTACCCAGGAGTTATCGAAGTGATGAGTTCGGTCTCGGATCAATTAATCATCACAAAGCCCGATATTAGTCATCTTTCTTTTCCTACAGATGCACTCCATGTTGCCAACCGATTTATCGAACAAAGTTACGAGTTCCCCTATTTAGAGGACGCTCTAACGCACATACAAACTCGCTCGTCTTCCGAGATTATTGTAATTGTCGGCACGCAAACCTTTATCGGAAATGCCAAAAGATTATTCGGACAATCGCTGCTCGATATCGGCTTATAGCTTCTCAAAGCGCTGGAGAATGACTTCCTGATAAAGATCAGATAGAGCTGGCACTTCACTTGGATTCTGCTTACAATACTCATCTAGCATAACCTTATGATTCACTTCGATCACCCTGAGGCCTTGATCTGTCTCCAAAATATCCACGGAGCAAAAATCAAGGCCCATCGCTTTGGAGGTCTCGGAAGCAAGCGCCGCAAGCGCCGCTCGTTTGGCCTGATCGCTAACCTCAATAGCAATAGCCCCGTTTATCAAATTGTGCTTCCAAGAGCGAACTCTTTTTTTGCCAAGGAATACACGCGCCTGGTGATTAAAAGTTACGATTCTATACTCAATCTCTGCTTCATAATAGGGACCTATTGCCCCATTAAGCTGTAAAGAAAATAATAAATCCAGCTTTTCGTGCAGATCGGCTATCTCATTAATTTTGTACACATGATTTCCCTGCGCCCCGTTATCCTGCTTCATAACTACCACCCCATTGAGCGTTTGGAAATAACGTTCAGCCAATGAATAAGGATTCAAGTTGTTAAATTTGGAGTCAGGATGTGGCAAATAGATATGTTCTACCGCGGGGATATTCGCCTTATACAAAACGTCATAAGTTAGAGATTTACTCATAGCAATGATCGTAGAAGCACTGTTGTTTAGTCCGATCTCAGCGTCTACCATCACAAATGATTTCAATCCATCCGTAGCTCTATATACGAAATTCGGTGTAACTTCCTCAAAGGTAATCCCTGAGGTTGTAACAGAATGCTGGATCATTTTTAAGTAAGGTCTAGTCGTCATTCAGTTTCCTCATTTCTAACAAAATATGACCAAACCTAATCATAGCATGAGAAATATCAATCGAAAATAACATTCATACGTTATAATTACTATCATCAAAACCTTAGAAATCTTTTTCGAGGGACTTTCCAAAAAAAATAACAAGGTTAATGTTATGTTTAATGACTGATAGCGCTCTTATAGTTAAAAATAAGTATTGATTATTTAGTGATCATCCTCTATGATAGGCTTATCAAGCGAACCAAAAAGTTAAAGCGGTTAAACTTTAATACCCAGGTATCTATTATTATTGCTACTTAATAGTATTAGTACGACCAAAAGTTAAAGCGCTTATACTTTAAAATGAGAGGTTGGTGTGTCATGATCAATCGCGAGAACAGGCGGCAGACTTTCTACATGTATCTGTTCATTTCTCCTTGGATTATCGGCTTCCTAGTATTCGCCCTTTATCCTATCTTATCATCGCTTTACTTCAGCTTTACTGATTATGACATCATACACCCGCCTAAGTTTATCGGGCTCGCTAACTACACAGAGATGTTTCACAATGACCTATTCTGGAAATCGGTGGTTGTCACACTGAGATATACCTTCATCGGTGTACCTATCCAGCTTGTTCTCGGTCTTGGATTTGCGCTATTGCTTCACCAGACCATTCCCCTGCGCGGCTTTTTCCGAACGGCCATGTATTTTCCAAGCATGGTATCCGGCGTGGCCATGTCCCTCCTATGGTACTGGATCTTCAACCCGCAGATCGGGCTCTTCAATTATATCCTTTCCTGGTTCGGTATTCATGGACCGGCTTGGCTGATGAACCCGGACACTGCACTATATGCCTTGATCATCATGACCTTCTGGACAGCAGGCTCAGGAATGATTTTATTCCTCGCAGGTCTGCAAGGCGTACCGGCTAGCTTGATCGAAGCCGCTAACCTTGACGGTGCCGGACGCTTCAGAATTTTCTTGAACATTACCTTACCGATGATCTCTCCCGTGCTGCTTTTTCAACTAATAATGGGACTAATCGATTCCTTCCAAGTCTTTACCCAAGCTTTTGTCATGACTCAAGGAGGTCCAAATTACTCTACCTGGTTCTATGTTTATAATCTCTACACCAGTGCTTTCAAAGAATATCGTGCCGGTTATTCCTCAGCCCTGGCATGGGTGCTCCTCATCGTAGTTATGCTGTGCACCGCACTAATTATGAAATTGTCTAACCGTTATGTTCACTACGAAGGAGGCGGACGCAAATGAGTACAGTCAGAGCGCTAAGCCCCCACACTAAAGGAACCAAACGCCGCCGGAAAGTGGAGCCTGTTAAGATTTTTAGCTTTATTACTTTAGTAGTTACAACATTTCTGATGCTGCTTCCTTTGTTCTTCATGGTCTCCACTTCACTTAAGTCCAAACGTGAGATGCTGAAGTTCCCACCCACCTTTCTTCCAGAGAGCTGGCAGTGGAGCAATTACACAGAAATATTTGATACCCTGCAGTTCGGTACGCTTTACAAAAATAGTTTAATTATCGCCGGTCTCAGCGTTGTAGGCACCTTGATTTCTTCAGCGCTGGTCGCCTATGGATTCGCCAGATTCAGAGGTAGAGGGAATCAGATATGGTTCGTCCTATTGTTGAGCACAATGATGTTGCCTTATCCAGCCATTATGATTCCGCAATTCGTACTCTTTTCACAAATGAACTGGATCGACACCTTCCTCCCCTTGATTGTGCCTGCTTTTTTCGGCTCAGCTTATAACATTTTCCTGCTGCGCCAATTCTTCTCCACGTTGCCTGAAGAGCTGTTTGATGCCGGACGCATTGATGGATGCGGCGAAATACGGATGTGGGCTACTATAGCACTCCCACTCTCCAAACCCGCACTTGCAACTGTAGCTATCTTTGCTTTTATCTACAACTGGAACGATCTGCTTACACCGGTGCTTTACCTAAGCTCGTCAGAGAAGTTCACGCTACCCGTCGGGATGGCTTCTCTCACCTCATCGAGATTCCGCATTCCACCTTGGCATTTGCTGATGGTCGCTTCGGTTCTAGCTATGGTTCCTATCGTAACGCTGTTTGCTGTAGCACAGAAACAGTTCGTCGAAGGGATTGTACTTACAGGGATTAAGTAATAATCCGCCATCCGGGCGGCCAAATATACTTGAAATCATGGAGGGTTTAGCTAATGAACAAGAACAGGAAAAGTAGTGCGCTTTTACTTGCAACAACCATGCTTGTTGTTCTGGCATTGTCAGGCTGTAGCGGCGGCAAATCGGCGGGTAACACTCTATCTGAAGGAAATGGTGGCTCGACCAATTCAGGAGACAAAGCAGAAACGGTAACCATCACCCATTACACAATAGATTCAGAAGACCGGACTTTTGTTGAGAAATTAATTCCTGATTTCGAAAAGCAGCACCCGAACATTAAAGTAAAAGTGGAAAAAGCACCTTATGAGCAGTTCGACAGCAAGCTGCAAACACTAATTGCCGGTGGCAAATCACCCGATGTGACAAGTCACTGGGGTTATGGAGGTTTCGCAGAATACTACAACAAGGATATGCTGCTCGATTTGACCGACCTTTTAAAAGAGGATGGCTTCAAGGCAGCCGATTACAACATCCCAGAGAACCTGATGAACATTTATAAGGTTAAAGATCACACATATGGTATCCCAGTTAATATGTATGTCACCTTGATGCTCTATAACAAAGACATGTTTGATGCTGCCAAACTGACTTATCCAACAAGCGATTATGAAGATAAGAGCTGGACGTTTGAAAAGATGGTCGACCAGGCTAAACAAATGACTCTCGTCTCCGATGATATTGCCAAAACACAATATGGCGTAGACTTCACCTGGTCTGAACGCGATATGCGGCCATTATATTTTGGAGCGCAGCCTTATTCAGAGGATACATGGACTAATGGCGGCGTGCCTTCCGAGACTTATTTTGATTCCCCTGAAGTGATTGCTGCCTACAACAAACTCTTTGATCTCGTCTTCAAAGATAAAGTCTCTCCTTCCTCCGAGTGGAGCAAAAGCGTAGCCGGACAGAACGGTGATCCCTTTGTTGCAGGCAAAATCGGGATGTCTATCGGTGGCTCATGGAACCTTGCAGGTGCGAATGACTTTCCCTTCAAAATCGGCGTAGCCGCTGTACCATGGGGAGGCAACGATAAGGTCCGCAGCACACTTTACGTCGATCCGCTGCTGATCTTGAAGGACTCCAAACATCCGAAGGAAGCTTTGGAATGGATCAAATATTTGATCACTACCGAAGTGCAGGAGAAATCCATTGAGCTTAGTGGCGGTAACCCGCCAGTCAACACCGAAGCTGCTGAAGCTTACTATAAACATTTTGACGGCATCGATCCACAAGATATCAAAAATGTCTACGAGGGTGCTGTGAACTATGGCTTCGAATCCTACAACCATTTGATCACCAACTACTCGCAAATTAATGACATGTTCATTAATGAATTGCAGCCAGTAGAAACTGGACATAAGACGGTGGAAGAGGTGATGACGACGATTCAGAAAAAAGTTACGGAGATCATTCATCGTTAATATTTGGCAGATATGCCGTCCCTTTAGGGACGGTATACCTGTTTGAAATCATACGTTTAGCGGACAGTCTGCCAACCCTGTATACTAAAGGTAGAAAACAGGATCGGAAAATCTGCCGCGAGGAGAACTAGAGATGAAAGTGAGTATTTTTGATGTAGCCAAAAAATCAGGATTATCGGTTGTAACCGTATCCCGGGTCTTAAATGGGGCCGAATCGGTACGCGAGAATAATCGCCAGAAGGTGCTTGAGGCCATTAAAGAGCTGGATTATCGCCCTAATGCAGCTGCACGCAGTCTGGCAAGCGGTAAGACGGGAATTATCGGGATTATTGTCACGACCCTGCAGGATTCTTTTTTTGACGCAGTGGTCAAAGAGCTGAATGAAGTCTTAGCGATGCATGGTTATTTTTTGGCCATCTCCATCTCAGCAGGCATCGAATCGGATGATAGTCATTATTTAATCCAGGAGGATCGTGTAGACGGTTTGTTTCTACTCTCTCCGATGGAAGAGGATAATTATATTGTGGAATTAAAACGGCGCGGCATCCCCTATGTGCTGATTGATAACCAAAAGCCCGAGAATGACACCTACTCTATCACGATTGATAACTTCAAAGGTGGCTACATGGCTACCAGTCATCTGTTAGCGCTCGGTCATACGTCAATTGCTCATCTATGTGGACAGGAGATGTTCCGTAGTACGCGGGAGCGGCGTGCCGGATTCCTACAAGCGCTTGAGGAAAAAGGTCTTACTCCATTTGAGATTGTACATGGTGATTTCGAAATTGGAATGGGATACGAAACCTGCAAGCGTTGGCTGAACGAAGGACAATTACCTACTGCGGTATTCGCTGGCGATGACAATATCGCCCTTGGAGTCATCAACGCGTTAATGGAAGCTGGCATTCGGGTACCCGAACAAGTAGCTGTGATTGGCTATGATGATCATTATATTGCTTCACAGCTTCATCCATATTTAACAACGATCCGTCAGCCTTCGGACAAAATTGGATTAGCAGCTGCCGAAATGCTCTTAAAACGTATCTCTGGAAAGATGAAGCGCGGAGCTGGAGTAAAGATTGACCCAGAGTTAATTGTACGGGAATCTACCACTTCCAATTAATTAAATCATATAAACAAGGAGTGACAACCATTGACTTACTACTTGGGGATCGATGGTGGAGGCACCAAAACCTATGCTCTGCTATGCGATGAACATGGCAATGTTCTCGGTAAGGGCAGGAGCGGTAACGGCAACCACCAGACAGGCGCACTTGAGGCAGCCAACAGCATTCGAGAGGCCACATTCGGGGCACTAGATGAGGCTGGACTCCGATTGGAGGACATCCAACATACCTATCTTGGGCTTGCCGGTGCTGACCGAGAGGCCGATTATCTCATTCTCCATCCAATGATTCGCGAGATCGGATTTATCAATTACACCATTAACTGTGACACCATGATCGGATTACGTGCAGGGACGACTCGCCCTTATGGAGTTGCACTAATCTGCGGCACAGGCACCAATTCGGCAGGCAGAAACACGCAAGGAGAGCACTATCAGTGTGGTGGCTTTGACTACATGTACGGTGACTTCGGTGGTGGCGGTGCTCTCAACATTGAAGTCTTTCGTTCTGTCATAAGAGCTTGGGATGGACGGGAGCAACCTACCCTCTTGACCGGACTTCTACTCAACTTGCTAGGTTATGAGGAAGTTGCAGATATGTTTAATGATTTCCTCAATCATTGGAAAAGGGTCCCTGTTCATGCTGCTCGTTTGCTTTTCGAAGCAGCAGCTGAAGGAGATGCTGTAGCCTTAGAGATTCTAAATCGGCAAGGCGTTGAGTTAGGGAAGTCCGCTGCTGCAGTCATCCACAAGCTTGGGATGGAGCAGGACACCTTCGATGTGGTTCTGGCGGGAAGTCTGCTAACCCGTGGGGATCGCGGCTGGATTCGCGGACCTATTGAGAAAGCTGTACAAGCCGCAGCTCCACAAGCAACTGTGGTGACTCTTGCCACAGAGCCTGTAGTAGGTGCCGTATGGTCCGCGATGGATCAAGATGGTTTGACCCTTAGTAATGAAGCGTATGAGACCATGCGGCAATTTCAAGATTATGAATCGATCCAACAAACAAAAAAGACAGGAGTGGTTGATCTTGGCAACTAATCAAGGATTAAAGATCGCAGTTATCGGTGGGGGTTCTTCGTATACACCCGAATTGGTAGAGGGATTTATTCTTCATTACAAGGAGCTTCCTGTTCGTGAACTATGGCTCGTAGACATCGAACCTGGACTTCGCAAGCTGAATATCGTTGGAAATCTCGCTAAACGCATGGTTGAGAAATCCGGGCTTCCGATTGAAGTTCATCTTACAACAGACCGCCGGAAGGCTATCGAAGGTGCAGACTTTGTCAGCACTCAGATGCGTGTCGGTATGCTTGACGCCCGCGCACGTGATGAATCGATTCCTCTTAAATATGGTGTCATTGGTCAAGAAACGACAGGTCCTGGCGGAATGATGAAAGCACTGCGTACGATCCCTGTCATTCTGGATGTATGCCGGGATATCGAAGAGCTGGCTCCTAACGCATGGCTGCTCAATTTCACCAATCCTGCAGGAATGGTCACTGAGGCTGTTCTGAAATACTCCAAAGTAAAGAGTATCGGTCTCTGTAATGCACCTATCGGTCTGATCAAACAAGTATCCGCCAAATATAACGTAGCTGCCGACCGTGTTTATGCCGAATTCGTTGGTCTGAATCACTTACACTGGATTACTCGAATCGACGTTGAAGGTGAAGATAAGCTGGATGATATGCTCACAGAGGGCTACAGTGCCAAGAACGTGCCAGCCCGAGAGTGGAATCCAGAATTCCTAAAATCTCTTCGCGCCGTGCCTTCCTACTATTTGAAATATTTCTATATGACGGATGCCATGCTCGAAGAGCAGATGGAATCGTTTAAGCAAGGTATCAACCGTGCTGAAGTCGTCAAACGCGTAGAAGAAGAGCTATTTGAGCTATACGCCAACTTAGAGCTGAGTGAGAAACCGAAACAGCTAGAACAACGCGGTGGTGCTTTCTATTCAGAAGCAGCAGTTAATCTCATGAGATCGCTCTATAACGGTTCAAACGACATCCAGACCTTGAATGTTGCTAACCGTGGCATACTGGACTTCTTGCCAGATGATGCAAGCATTGAAGTGAACTGTGTTGTCACCAAGAACGGACCACTACCTCTACCACTGACTAAGATTCCACCGATGGCCAAAGGGCTTATTCATGCTGTCAAAACCTACGAGCAGCTAGCCATTGATGCCGCTGTGACCGGTGATCGTGCGCTTGCTCTTCAGGCAATGGTGCATCATCCACTCGTTCCATCTGTAGATGTGGCGGTTCGTATGCTGGATGAAATGCTGGAAGCCAATAAAGAGTTCTTGCCGAACTTTTTTACTAAATAACCATAGAGATGAGGCGTCAATATGTCAGCTAAAGCGGTTTGGAAAGGCGATGTGAACCAAGCCATCTGCGCGTTTACATTTGATGATGGGCCTTCCCAGCTTCCCGTTGAATTATGGCTTGATGTTTTGGAGGAGGAAGGTGCTGTCGGCACCTTTTTCTTCACTGGGGAATGGATGGATCGCTATCCAGAGAAGGCGAGATTGATCCTGTCCCGTGGTCATGTGCTTGCTCCGCATACGTACCATCATCGGCGAATGGCCCAAGTGCCAAAGGCGGTATTCTTAGAGCAATTGAAGCTGACTGAGCTGGCCTATCAGGACGCAACGGGTCTCCCTTCTCCCAATTTCATGCGTTTTCCGTATTGCTCATTCCGGGAAGAAAATCTCGAGTGGCTGACAGAATGGGGCGATTATCTAGATATTGAAGGCGTTGACTGCGGAGATTGGTCTGGTATTTCTGCTGAAGAGATCGTTGCCAGAGTTGAACCTACGCTTGAGAATGGAACCATTATAGTCATGCATAGTAATGATGTTGCAAAAGGTTCACCGGATGCACTGAGAGCACTTATTCGGATCGCCAAGCAAAGAGGCTTGGAAAGTGTCGGCGTACCTGAGATCCTTGGGTCCATTGGCGTAGAAGTAAACCACAGACCCTGGAAAATAGTCGTAGACGTTCCCGCAGAGTTAGATCATCCCTTGGAAAATTGGATCCCTTTAGAAAATAGTAAGCAGCTTGCCGACCTCGCGACCCAGACAACTGAGTGGAACATTCCGCAATATACACTACATTTCACTTCTGAAAAGGAGTGGCTGGAGCATCTGGAGAGTCCACTAGAAGAGGTTGGAGTGACAGAGGATCGCGAGTTGTTTACCGTACGGCAATTTGATGGCAGCTATTGGGGATATGTACGCGCCGGTGTCGTAGACAATACCCTTGTATTATTAGATTATGCGGCTAAAGAAGCGCAGGCTGATACCTTGGTGTACTTACTTCGCTGGGCTGCGGATACTTCGATCAGATTGGGACTAACCAAGATTGAAGCCAGACTCAATATTCGTAAAATGAGCGAGATGTGCAGACAGTTAAGCTGGCAGTCAGAGATAGTAGAAGATCAATAAGAGACATCATCTATACTGATAAATAGTTGCGGTAAAAAACAGCGCTCCCCCGTTTTTGGTGGATCGCTGTTTTGCGTTATGGGAATGGTAAACATCCCAGCAGTAAACGCCGTAATCCCAGTTTGCTCTACTATCATCCAAATGTAAGCTCTAATTGAAAGCTGTTGTTCCTTTCGGTACAATCAATTGCAACATCGTATTATTCCATCAGAAGGGGTGATTTCTTGCGTAAAGATACCAAAACCATCGGCGAGGTGGCTAAGCTGCTGGGCACAACCATTAAAACCATCCGTTATTATGACGACATTGATCTTTTGAAACCATCGAGTCACAGCGAAGGTGGACACCGGTTATATACTCCCGAAGATATTTCCCGCCTGCGGCTGATCACAACACTGCGTTATTTGGACTTTGGCATTGACGAGATCCGCCAAGTCATCGCTGGAGAGATTCAGCTCAATACAGCACTCAACTGGCAAATCGAAGCACTGGAGACGCAGGTTAATACGCTGACTAATATGATTTCGATTCTGCGCCAAGCCCAAGCGCATGATTCATCAGGCAATTCCATGGATTACATGAATGAGCTGGCTGACTCCTTGTCCATGAATACCGCTAAACGAAACGAGTTCATCTCCAGCAAAATAGAAGAAATGCAACCGTTCAGCCAATTGCCATCCGAATGGCAGAATACTTTTTTATATTTGTTCAATAAATATATTATCAATGAAGTCAAAGTGACAGCTGGGCAAACCGTAGCTTGGAATGAGCTGCAAGCGCTAATGAATGATGCGCAATACATGGAGGAGCTTGTCCGATTCGAACTGCCCTTCCTCAATATGGTCAGACACCCTCGTGTTCCCGCTGCGTCCTGGATCAGAACGCTGGAGAGTATCCGAGTCCGGGTGGAAGCAGCCCTGCAACACAAATTATCAGCAGACAGCGCTGTTGTACAGGCTATTGTTGAAGATTTTGTGATGCTGTATGCAGATCCAGAGCAGTTCCGCGATAAAGCTGCCTTTTTCCGTCAATATGCTCAATGCATGCACACTGCTCCTACCGAACGGATAGAACGCTTTAATAAACTGTGCTTGCTTCTCAATCCCAAATGGGATGTTATTGTAGAAGGAAATACCTTGCTGATGCAAGGATTACAATGGAAACTCGGGCAGGAGAACTCTCACTCTGCGCCTTGTTGAAGTGTGAACTTCGGATGGTCTCCCAGGTTGATGTTCAAATATTGCAAGGGCTGCCCTTTTAAATAATGGTCAAAAAAATCAAGCGTGTACTCATTAATCAGCTCATGCGTTCCGCTCACATCCACACCCTCCATCCATTTAAACAACGGGGTGAGCAGATATAGATCGGAGAAGCTCATATGAGTGCTTTTTTTGAATGTCATCCAATAGTTTCCACCTGCGGTTACCGGCTCATAACGGGCAAACAGCTCATTATAGTAGGCTGTAATTTCTTCTCTGTTCGTCCCAAGCGCGGTGATTTCTGCATCAGTGGTTTGGTCTACTCCTTTTAATGTGTCATCGGCACTCATGAGCAGAAAAGGCTTCTTTAGGCCGTCTGTAGGAATCCGCTTTTCACCGTAAAGTACCCCATCCATATCGATGCCTGCTTGTATTCTCTGATCATCCAGCAGCATTTGCACCGTCGTGGCTCCCCCAAAGGAATGCCCGAACATGCCCATATGTTCAAGATCGATCCGGTCAGTAAACAGACCACTAGGGTCGTTCGCAGACAAGGCCTCCATTCGATCAAGCACAAACTTCGCATCTTCTACCCAAACTTCATTACGCCGATCCATAAAAGAATACTTCATTTGCTCATAGCCCATTTTTCCTTCTGAATCAAACTTCACCACAGGCTTATCTGGAAATACCGAAGCCACGCTGCTATAAGCATGTTCAATCCCTACGACAATATAGCCGTGACTTGCCAATTGCTCGACTTGAAACATGTTCTGATTCTTGTAGCCCATAAATCCATGCGAAAATAGAAGCACAGGATATTTAGATTCTGTATCCGCTAATCCGGCATTCGCAATAGCATGGGTGTTGACCAGCTTAAACCCTGAGAATAAAAACTCCGGCAGGTGCAAAAATTCATGCAATCCCTCTATATAAGGAGCAGGATCAGATAAATAGGGCGCCTTTTTTCCAGTAGCCTCCGAACTTGCCGGATACCAGATTTGCACCGCTAATTCGCGGGAATCACCGGATGTTTTCGTAAATTTTTCTTCTCTTGCAGAATCGGTCCAATGGTAGGTAATGGTTCCTATCTTGTAAGGACCTGTGGGCTCCGCAAAAGAAAATACAGGGAATAGGAGCGGCAGCGCAATGGACACAGCAGCATAAACCACTCCAACTCCTCCAATAATTAGTGTCTTCCAGCGCTGTCGCGACTTTCTTTCTATCCTTGCTGTGGATCGTAAGAAAGGTCTTACCCCTCCTACAATCGCCCATAGTGTGACCAGATACATTGGGATCATCGGCCACCGCAATCCTTCCACGAAAGCGTGGACAAGCAGTAAAACAGCAGAAATTCCGCCGCCTATCAGCCACCCGCGTTGTGATTTAGGGCGTCCTAGCATTAACCCACCCAACATCCATACATTAAATAAGACAAGCATGATCTCAATCCATCTCATAATCTATAATCCTCCTTGGATTTCTCTTCTGGCCGCCGACCTGAACCAAGTATAAAACCTCCTGTTAGAGGAGAATCAAACACCTATTTAATTCACTGAATGGAGGATAGAGAAAAACTATGGGTTACGAGAAATGAGGATTGGGGCATAATTGAGGGGAAGATAACAGCTTGGAGGTCGCCTCTCAACTGATGGATCTTATTAAGATAGAACATTCATAAGATGCTACTTCAGCGTATTTCTCGAATCACCTGTGCAATGCCAGAAGAAATATCAGGCTCTTTTACACTAGATACATTGAGCTTTAGAATTCTCTCTTTTTTCGCAAAATAGGGAAGGTAACCGCTATCCGCCATCTCCACTCGAATGAACTTTTTTTGCAGCCGTTTGATCATCTGCTCTGCTCTAAAGTTATCCTCCAATTTCAGATACGTATGCACACCTAGCTGACTGGCAGGAACATAGGAATAATGCTCTTCAGATGCTGCATTTGCCTCCCTCATAATCGAATCATGGAGGAGCATGGATCTTTTTCCGTAGCAGGAACGCATCTTTTTTCGGTGGCGCTCGAACATTCCACTTTTTAAATACAACTCCAAGGCAGCTTGTGACAGCATAGAACTATCTATATCCATCAGTCTTTTGAATCGGTTAAAGGACTCACAGAGCACCTCAGGAAGTACAGCCACACCAACGCGCAGACCTGGGAATATAATCTTGGAGAAGCTTTTTAAATAGATAACGTGTGATGTATTGTCATAGGCATAAATCGGATCTTGCTTCGTATCCTGCTCCAGATCTGCCATGTAGTCATCCTCAACGATATACACATCGTATTTAGCTGCAAGCTGGGCAATCGCCTTCTTCTGGTTGCGGGTATAGGAAACGCCAAGCGGATTATGAAACCGTGGAACGGTATAGAAGAACTTGAACTGGCCCGTCTTAAATAACCGCTCTAATTCATTCAAGTCCACCCCGTCATCCGAACGCTGTATCCCCTCTGTCTCGATGTCGTACGTCTTCAAATACTCCATAAACAGTGGGTAACTCGGCTGTTCAATCAACACACGCTCCCTGCTATTTGGAAAAGGAATACGGGTTAAGAGTCCAAGTGCTTGCTGCACACCAGAGGTGATAAAAATCTGTTTGGAATCAGCAAATACCTGATAAGAGGCCAGTTGCCGCTGCATTTCACGGATCAGAGACGGCAGCCCTTGCGGCGTTCCATAGATAAACAAATCCTTACGGTACATATCGATCGCCTTATTAATACAATGTTGAAAATCTAGATACGGAAAAATATCCGGGTCCGGTGCAGATGCTGTAAAATCAATCCAGTGCGCCCCCTCTTCTTTTCGCTCCCCACTGCGTTTCATGACATAATATCCACTCTTTGACGCGGCATAGATTAGATGTTTGTCCTGAAGGTCTTGGAGTGCTCGAATAACCGTGCTCTTATTGCAATCATAACGTAGCGCTAGCTCTCGAATAGAAGGTAACTTGTCGCCCTCACGATATGTATCTTCAGCGATTTGTAATTCCAGATCGTTGATTAACTCCGAATACTTATATATGCCCTTCACCTACCTCCGAGTCTATTTTGTACCGGTACAGATGAACAATAATTACATTGTAGCATAGCTGTTCTAGCCTTAGAATAAAGAGCATAACAGGACCGGTCCTAAATGCGCGCAACACTTTGGAGGTCTTATAGATGAATACATCTTCTACTCAAAAAGCGATAGTAGCTGCTGTCTTGAATGCTATTATTGTCGGGTTTTCTTTTATATTTGTAAAAATGGCTTTAACCGTCTCGGACCCATTCGATACGTTAGCTCACCGCTTCACGTTATCTTTCCTTGCCGCTTCATTATTTACTTTTCCAGGATGGGGGCGGGTGAAGTTTGGTATTTCCAAGGCAGCAGTGGTAATCCCACTTGCTCTACTATACCCATCGTTGTACTTTACACTTCAAGCCTTTGGACTTCTGCATACAACATCTGCTGTAGCGGGTATTATTCAGGCGACCATGCCCATCTTTACCATCATTTTAGCAGCGATGTTCTTGAAAGAAACTACAAGCGGATTCCAGAAGATCTCCACCTTAATCTCGGTTGCAGGCATCATTCTTATCTTTGCCATTCCGGGCGTGAGTATTTCTTCCTCTAGTCTGTGGGGCGTCTTACTCATCCTTATCTCAGCGCTATCCCTTGCCGGCTATAATGTTGCGGCCCGAAAGCTGACACGAACTTGGAGTCCTAAAGAGCTCACTTATATGATTACTTTATTTGGATTTATATTTTTTAATGGATTGTCGATCATTAAACATGGTTCGGCAGGAACCTTGAATCAATATTTCACACCTTTTCAGGAGCCAAAGTTCATATTCTCCATGATTTATCTCGGTGTGCTATCTTCCCTCGTGACCTCCTTCCTCTCCAACTATGCTTTATCCCGAATGGAGGCTTCACGCGTGAGTATCTTCGGCAGTCTTTCGACAGTTGTCTCTATTCTTGGTGGTGTACTCCTACTGAATGAACAGCTGGAATGGTATCATTGGACCGGCACGGTGATGATCATTGCCGGGGTGATCGGAGTGAATTGGCGGAAAAGAGCAAGGGTTCAAGCAAAAAGCGAGATTGGGTTGGACTAGATACATTTACGTAACAAAAAGACACCCCTCGAGGTGTCTTTTTGCTTTTACCTTTTCATTCTCTCTATTCTGTATCAAGCTGCGGTTATCACTGTTACTTCGACGTTTCTAACGCCTTGATTTTCTCTTTATATTGATCCAATAGTTTAGTTAAAGCTTCCTTAATCACAGTGGAATCTTTGGTTTTAGCCGCGCTATTCAGATCCTCTTGGGCTTTGAAGAAGGCTTTATCAGCCTCACTAAGTTCTTGAATTGAAATCGTAGCTCCAGTCGCTTCTACAGCCGCAATTGCCGCTACACCTTTAATTGAAGTAGAGACAACACTCTCCATCTTCTGAGCTTCAGGTAATTGGATATCAACGCTGCGACCCGCTTCAATGTAACTCACGGGCAGAGCTTCAGCTGATCCAATCTCTTTCGATAATTTAACTCCCTCCGCCTGCTCAGAAGGTACAAGCTCAGAAACTGCGGTAATGCTAAATCCAGCAGCCTTATAATATTGATCCAAGGTCTTCTTCCAGTCTTCCAGGGTATTAGGTGCGTATGTTTTAGCCAGTTCCAGGGGATCTACCCAATCAAAGCTTATTAAGCTTGCAGAAAGTGATCCACTATTTGCTGGAGTAACCACGGCTGCTGCTGTTGTCTTCGCACTTTGATCGTTTGCTCCACTAGCTGCGTTCACTGCAGTCGGTGCGGCAACTGCGGACACTAGTAGGGCGGACAACGCTAACTTTTTAAATATCATCTGTTGATTCATAAATACAACACTCCTCGTCGATTTGAATGATCTTACAAGTCCAAGCTTACAAAATGGGTGTGGCATAACATTGGTTAATTTGTGGAAAAACGATGGCAGACCCCTATACCCACCTATGGATTGATATAATTGCAGAAGAATACTCTGGAGGTAACGAAATGAATACCAACTATCTCATTGCCGTAGTAGACGATGATCAGCATATACGTAATCTTGTAGAAGCCTATTTACAAAAAGAAAATTACCGCACGATCGGCCTTGGCAGCGCTGAGGAAGCATGGACCTTATGGCAGACAAGCCCACCCGATATGTGGGTGCTCGACGTAATGTTGCCTGGCATGGACGGGTACGAGTTTTGTCGGCGGATTCGCAATGAAGCCGAGGTACCGATTATTATGATCTCTGCAAGAGATAATGAAGTGGATAAAATATTAGGCTTAGAGCTTGGCAGTGATGATTATCTGGTCAAGCCATTTAGCCCCCGGGAGCTAGTTGCTCGCATTAAACGCCAGTTACAACGCTGGTATAAAATGAGTAATCCCGTGGAACCCGCAATTAGTACCCCACACCCATCGACGCAAATTGAAGTTAGCCACCTACAGTTATTATTGGAGGAAAGACGTGTGTTCTGGCACGGAAATGAGATTGAACTTACCAGCAAAGAATTCACCCTTCTAAAAGTTTTTGCAGCTTCTCCAAACCGCGCATTTACAAGAGATGAGCTGTTAACCTATGTTTGGGGAGATGACTATTTCGGGAGCGACCGCGCCGTGGACCATTTAATTAAACGAATGCGGAAAAAACTAGACCTGCTGCCGATTGAAGCCGTTTGGGGACATGGCTATCGTATGCGTATTGAGGAGGGAATGGAGATCAATGAAGCTAGCACATCAGATTAATATAGCCTTTAGCATCGTATTGGTACTGCTCCTGTCTATTACCGCTGTCGTGATCCACTTTGTACTGCTCAATCATTTTGTCGGTACACAAAAGGCAGAATTGCGAACCATTAGCTCTGCCATGTCAGCCACTATGATTGAGGGAAGCACGTACAAGGGCGACATGGGGACTGAACTCCATGCGTTACCCGTGATCATGCCTTCTACTGTTGGTACTGCAGGCGTCGAGGCCATTCTTAGCGATGAGACAGGAAAAGTATTGTCCACCTCATCGAACATGAGTTCAATCGCGGTAAACTCCAATACGCAGTTTGTCGCAGGTCAAACCTCGGATCTCCAGAACATATGGAATGGAACAGATGCAAGATATATAACGGAAGTGAAGTCCACCCCGATAGGCACGCTAACTCTGCTTACACCTATGAGCACAGTTACAACAATTGAACAAGCTCTGCTCAAAAGACTTCTAATCGTTTTCGGTGCAGCAGGGGCATTCATGCTCCTATTTGGCCTGTTTATCACGAAAAAGCTAATCCAACCTCTAATGAAGCTGCAGCAAGAGCTGAAAAAGGTAAAGGAACGCCACTTTTCGGATGTTAAGCTAATCAAAGCTGGCGGAGAGATTGGCGCTGTCGCTAAGTCGGTATATGACATGGCTGGCGAATTGAATCGTTTTAACCACGTACAGAAGCAATTTTTCCAGAATGCCTCACACGAATTAAAGACCCCACTAATGTCTATCTCTGGGTATGCTGAAGGGATTAAGGATGGTATCTTCGAGGGGGAAGGGATCGATAAAGGTCTGGATATTATTATGAGTGAGAGTAGTCGTCTGAAGAAGCTCGTTACTGAAATGACCCTGCTTGCGAAGCTGGATAGTGAGGAGGATATATTTAGAACTAGCGAGCTTTCTCTGGACGATTTAGTCGTAGAAACAATTGAACGCATGAACCCCCTTTTGATGAAAAAGGGACTGACCCTACATGTATCCTACGATGACTGCGAGCCACTTACGATCCGGGCCGATAGAGATAAGCTATTACAGGCGCTGCTTAATGTAGTTTCCAATGCAACTCGTTATGCCAACCAGCATATCTACATTCATGCTTCGGTTAAAGATGGTCAGGTTCTGCTCTCCGTTAGTGATGATGGCCCTGGCATATCAGAAGATCTGCTTCCATACCTGTTCCACCGATTTGTAAAAGGAAAAGATGGCGAATCAGGGCTAGGACTAGCCATATCCCGTGCGATCGTTGAGCGCTCCGGAGGTCTGATTTCGGCAGGGAACCGTAAGGATGGCGGTGCAGTGATCACCATGGGATTCCCTACACTCTCCCCTACCTAGACAGTTTTATGTCGAGCGGAACACCAAAAAGCGATCCTCCTGAGTACCTCGAACTCAGTTCTTTCATTGTTAAAGAAGGCGCCAAGGTAGCTATATTGACCATCAAGAGATTTCCTTTAGAGGAGATCTCTTTTTCGTCTTCAAATCTCTTTATCGTTCGTTTAATGGCCTTCGGATTTAGGGTAATAATAAATGCATAAACTAAAATATCCTGTGTGACCCGGAGGTATTAAAATGAACAAGTTCGACGCTATTATTATTGGTTTCGGTAAAGGCGGAAAGACCCTTGCCACAGAACTAGCTAATCGAAAATGGAAAGTAGCCGTGATTGAACGCTCTAAGAAAATGTACGGTGGAACTTGCATTAACATCGCCTGTATCCCTACGAAATCCTTAGCTTATCAAGCCCATCAAGGGGAAGATTATATAGAAGCGGTCCATAATAAGGATCAACTTATTTCAAGTCTACGCCAAAAAAATTACGATAATCTAAATCAGAACGAGGATATAGAAGTTATCAATGGTGAAGCTTCCTTCTTATCGGATCACGAAGTCCAAGTAAAGGATGCCGGTGAGACGAAAATCTTAACCGCCGATAAAATCTTCATTAATACGGGCGCTGAAACCATCATTCCTACTATTGATGGGATACAAGATAGTAAGTTCGTATATACCAGCACATCCATTATGGATCTTAAGGAGCTCCCAACTAAACTAGCCATCATTGGTGGTGGTTATATTGGATTGGAATTCGCGTCGATCTACAGTCAATTCGGCTCACAGGTTACGGTGCTGGAGGGTTCCTCGAAATTCATTCCTAAAGAAGACCGCGATGTCGCGGACGCCATCCTCCAAACCTTTACCAAGAAGAACATTGAGGTCAAACTGAATGCAAAGGTTATAGGACTGAAGGATGTTAAAGATGGAGCAGTTATCTCCTTTTCGATAGATGGTGCTATTCAAGAATTGAAAGTCGATGCTGTTCTGGTTGCGACAGGTAGAAAACCAAACATTGAGGGATTAAATTTTAGAAGCAGCCGGTGTAGAAGTTACAGATCGGGGTGCTATTAAGGTGGACCCTTCCCTAAAAACCACCGTTCCCCATATATGGGCCCTCGGAGATGTCAAAGGCGGATTACAGTTTACCTACATCTCATTAGATGATTATAGAATTGTACGAAATGATCTCTTCGGCGATCATTCCCATACCACAAATGACCGTGACGTTGTTCCATACAGTGTATTTATTGATCCCCCGCTATCCAGAGTAGGAATAAGTGAAGAAGCAGCCGTCGAACAAGGACTTGAAATTAAAGTCGCTAAGTTGCCTGCAGCAGCTATTCCACGTGCTCGCTTAATTAACGAAACCGAGGGCTTCCTAAAAGCAATTGTGGATGCAAAAACCAATAAAATCCTAGGAGCTACATTGTTCTGTGCGGAATCTAGCGAAGTGATTAATATCGTGAGCATGGCAATACAAACAGGGCAAGATTTTACCTTTTTGAGAGATCATATCTTTACTCACCCTACAATGAGTGAAGCTTTGAATGATTTGTTCTCACAGATCAAAGAATAATACTACATGCATGGCAAACAAAAAGACACCCACACGGGGTGTCTTTTACTTTTACTATATAACACGATGCTGAACCCACTTCTTACCCATGAAGCGCCGTAGAAATATGAATCCTCTTATTCCCCACTCACAGTTCATAGCTAACCAAACCCCAAGTAGACCGAAATCGAGAACAATACCTAAGATGTATCCGAGTACTACACGGAACAACCACATACTTAACATAGACACCATGGATGTGAACTTGGAATCACCCGCCGCTCTAAGCGCTGACGGTGTTATGAAACTAACAGACCACAACGGTATTTGTACGATTGTATTGATAAGTACAATTATGAAAATATCCCTCACAATCTCCGCAGGTGGATGAAACATCGACACTAGCGGATGGAAGAAAGGCATAACTAACAATCCCATCACCACAAAGGAAAGGGAAGATGCTACGAGAAACGATTTAATAAATTTCCGAGCATCCTTAACATTATTGCTTCCCATACATTGTCCGACCACTGTAATAATCGTCAAAGACAACGCATTACCCGGAATTTGCATAATCCCCGCAAAGGAAGAGGCGATAGCATTTGTAGCAAGCGCGTAAGTACCGAGACTGACGATAAAGACTTGCGTCAGAATCTTACCACCATTAAAGAACATCTGCTCCGCCGCAAACGGCATACCGATGAACATTATTTTTTTGAGCATGGAGAATTGAACCACCAGTAAGTCACGAATTCGAATATGCAGTTCATTGTCCATCCGGAACAGATAATACAGAGCGCATATCGCGCCCAAATATCGAGCTATATTTATAGAAATGGTCATTCCTAGAACGCCCATATGCAAAAGGTTAATAAATACGAGATTCAAGAGGACGTAAACTAAATTCATAATGAGCGATAGCGCAAGCGAGGCTCTCGTCCTTCCGATTCCCCGAAGAGCACCACACACCGCCTCTACCACAGCTATACCAAGATAGGAGATACAGCTCCCAATCAAATAGATTCGGGCGTTGTGCATTACCTCGGGTGAAGCTGCTCCAAATAGTAAGTTCAACAGCGGATTATGAAAAAGAATACCAAACATACCAATAACAAAAGCCATAAGGGAAACCGATGAAGTGGCGCCTGCGGTAGCTTTTGATACCATAAGACTATTACCGCTTCCTTTATACTGCGCTACGACAACCGTACCACCTGTTGATACCGCGATAAACACACTAATGAGAAAAAGATTAAGAGAATCAATCATGTTCACCGCACTGATAGCTGCCACACCGGACGAACTGATCATAGCCGTATTCACTAGATTTAGCCCCACTATAAAGGCTTGATCTACCAGAATAGGGATAAATAAAGCAATCATATGGCGATAATCTAACGATTCTCCTGAAAAATATTTTTCAAGAAACCTCACACTTCGCTTCGTATTGACATTTACATTAGGTTCCATCTTCGCTTCACTTCTTTTACATTAGAGTTATCCAAATCTGAAATATCCTTATAAATAGAAAAAGGCTCTTCAGGTTGAAGAGCAATTCAAAAGTACAGCTAATTTATAAGCACTTAGGTATGCGGTCGAGAGGACTCGAACCTCCACGGGGATTAACCCACACGGACCTGAACCGTGCGCGTCTGCCAATTCCGCCACGACCGCACAAAATATAAAAGAATCATGCAGTGCAGAACTAAATTATCATATATTAGCGCAAAGGGCAATACCTAATGTAAAAAGAAAAAGTGTACCGAGTCCCTATTAGGGATCATCGATACACTTTTTAGAAGAACTATCGGATTATGAAGCTTGTTCAAGCATACGGTAGATAATGACTGCCGCTTGAGCGCGGTTAGCTATGCCCTTAGGTGCAAATTTACCACCCTCAACACCGTTAACAATCCCCAATTGGGTCAGTTGTGCTATAGCGTCCTGTGCGTAAGGAGCAATACTGGACTTGTCTGCAAACTTGCCCAGCGCTGCATTCTTATCAATCGGCTGTAGTTTATCTTTCAATGCATTAGCAATCATAATAGCCATTTCTTCACGAGTCACTTCACGACCCGGTTCGAATTTACCATTTCCAGAGCCTTGTACAAGTCCGGCCTTCACCGCAAGGGCGATAGAATCCGTGTACCAAACTCCTTGCTTAACATCGCTGAATGAACTGGTTGTTGCCGAACCCGTCAGATTCAGTGCGCGTACCAGCATTGTAATAAATTCTGCTCTAGTCACTGTTTTAGTTGGCGCAAAAGTATTTGCATCCAATCCTTTTATAATGCCCTTAGCAGCCAATGCTTGAATAGCTTCTTGCGCCCAAGCTACCTTACCCAGATCTTTGAAGCTTGCTGCTGGAGCAGTAGTTGGTGCTGGAGTAGCCGATGGAGCTGGCGTTGCTGATGGTTTCACGGTTGGAGTAGGTGTTGGAGTTACAACATTAGAACTTCCATCGCCACTGCCCGATCCCGTATCAGCCTTCTCTTTGTTCGTAATACGACCTTCAATGGCTGCCTTGATCTCTTTGCGATCAAACGTCTTCACAATGTAATCGTAGAATACATCCAAATCAATCGGACCAGCCAATGAATTCTTACCTTCAGTCAGAACCTTGTAGTTATCCCCACCAGCAGCCATAAAGTTATTCACGACTGCCGTATATTCCTGCTTAGGATTAATTGGTGTTCCGTTAGTCAGCGTAAGATTGGCTACGCGATCCTCTACTGGAAGATACATATTCGCTGTATATTTCAGTCCAGAAATTTGCAGTGTTTTGATATCTGGTGATTTGTCAGCTTTCACGCCCCATTGCTGCTGAAGCAACGTTTTGATCTGATCTCCAGTTAGTGTCAGCTTCACAAGTGTGTTGCCGAACGGCTGAACTTTAGCCAAATCGCCAAAGGTTACATCACCCTTCGGAAGATCCGCACGGATACCACCCGGATTCATAAAGGCAAAATCAGCAGCCTTTGCGCCATCACCAAAATCAGCAGCACGCATAGAATCAGCAATTAGGTTACCAAGGGCAGCTTCTTTGGTATAAGCATCAGTACGAGTTACGGTTCCATCAGTTGTACCCACTGGTTGGGTAAGTTCAGGATGCTTCTCAAGGTAAGCATTTACCAGTGCCACACTTTCCGGATCTGGTGTTACACCATCATGGAAGGTGGAAGTTACCACAGCAGACTTACTCTTCACATCTCCTGTTTTATGGTCAATGACCAATTTGATATCTTCAAATGCTGTACCGTAAGAGTACGCCTGTACAATCAACTTGCCGTTTACCGTTCCGTTTGCCAGTGCATGGTTATCACCAGCAACGATAACGTCAACTGGGGAGTCCGCAGGAAGCGCATTGGCCAGATCAGCCGCTTCACCTGTAGTTACACCGTCTTTAGTTGTTGCCGGATCATGTGCAAGCACGATGATTGTTTCTACGCCCTTCTCTTGCAGCTCTTTGGCATATCTCTCAACAGCCGCTACTTCTTTATCCGCCGAGAGGAACTGTACCCCAACTGTACCGGAAGGTGCAACTTTACTTGGTGTAGATTTGGTTACAAGACCTATAAACCCGATCTTCACACCACCGACTTCTTTGATTACATAAGGATTGATAATGGGTTCGCCGTTTTTGGCATACACTGCATTGGCATTCACATAATCAAAATCAGATCCAGCATGGATAATTTTTTTGTTCTTTGGATCAGCACCACCATAAAGCTGTGTCATTAGCGCATCAACACCTTGGTCGAACTCATGGTTACCCAAGGAACCTACATCAAATTTCATCATATTCATCCAAGCATGAGTCGGCTCATCGCGTTCAAGCGAGGATACAGGTGCCGATGCTCCTACGGAGTCACCGTTATGGAAGAGCAAGGAGTTCTCGTACTTTGCACGAGCCTGTTTCAAGTAAGTCGCGAGGTAAGCTGCTGTGCCTACAGACTTATTGCTCACTGTAGAAACTGTGTCTAGTTGACCATGGAAGTCATTAATTCCAATAAGGTGAACTTCAACATCTGCAGTTGGCGCAGGAGTTTTCACACTTAGATCCAGTTCGAAAATTCCGAAGCCTTTATCATTTTGCTGACGCGTATCGGATATGTTCGCCGGAAGTACACTTGCTGCTTTAGGCGTTGTAGTGAACGTTACTTTCACACTACCCTTAATAGGTGCCAAGGACCAGTTGCCATCAGCAGTAGGATCAATCGTTCCAGCTTCACTGATATAGTCCATCAAGACCTGACGATTCTCATCTTGAGAGTCCACTACCAACTCTGATCCTTTAACACCCGGGAAGTTACCGCCACCGCTTGCACGGTAATTGTTAGTGACAACAATGAAATCCTGATCAAGATCTAAAGGCTGATCATTGTAAGTCACTTCCGTCACACGACTCGACGAAGCATCATTAATGGAGCCATCCGGATTGTACTTCGCGTTTTTTGTTACATCAATTTTATATTGAATCCCATCGATGACATCAAAGTTAAAGACTTGGAATTTCGGGTTCAACAGAGGCTGCGGAGTCGAGATTCCAAGTTTGATGCGGTTAAATGCACCTGCACTCATTTCCAGCCATTCCTTTACAACAGAACCATTAACCTTGATTGCTTTAAGCGTGTTGTCGTATAGATAGAGGTCGCTTGCGCTACGAATAGTCAAGTTCCCTTTATCAATACTAGTGTATTCTTCCGGACCGTTACGTCCTGCTTTAAAAGGAGCACCAACACTCAGAATTGGAAGGTCCTTATATTGAGGAACATTGACATCAATATACTTCTGAACATACCACTTCTGTGCATACGTCACGAGCTGAACTGTAGGATCATCCTGAACCATTGCAAAATAGCTGTTCATCGGAGCTGTTGTAACACCCAGCTTCTGTTCAGTATAAGCAATTGTAGCGTTATGCGCTGCCGCAACAGCAGCATCTACAGCCGGATCAGGCTCGACCGTTGGAATGTTTACTTTATCCTCTGTCTTATAGATAGAACGAGCTAAAGCTTTCGAGCTTTGCTTATCTACATCCCAGCCGTTACTACCGTATACAATATCCAGATCAATTAGACCTAGATAAGCACCGCCATAGCCAGCTTGTACAGCAGGCGTACCGTTAATGTGACCATTCACATTATCGATCTTAGCTTTTTCATTCGCATAAGGCTGTTTAGTTTCCGGGTCTATGAACGAAGCATCCAGTGTACTGTCATTTCCCGTTGGGAATACTTTATGGGTATGTGAGAACGTGATCGCATCAATGCCCGGAACCTTGCTCAAGGCATTAATATCATTCTCCGAACCATCACCTATAACAGCATTGACGTCAAACCCAGTATGGGCCATAGCGACAATGACATCTGCTCCCTCATCTTGCATTTGAGGAACAAACTTCGCAGCCGTTGCGGCAATATCTTCTACGGTGACTTTGCCCTCCAGATTAACCTTGTCCCACTCCATAATCTGTGGAGTGACCAGACCGATCAGACCGACTTTAATTGTTTGTTCTTGACCATTACTATCTTTTACTTTTTTATTAAGAATAACATAAGGAGTAAAGGCATTAGTGCCATCTGGTTTATATATGTTCGCATTCACATAATCAAAATTGGCACCGGTAGTCGACTTATTACCAACGCTACCATTTATAGTACGATCTAAAAATTGCAATCCATAATTGAATTCATGATTTCCAAAAGTCGCAGCGTTATATCCCATAGCATTCATAGCCGCAATCATCGGATGAATCTCATTCGGATCTTTCAGTTCCGATTTCTTCGCCACGTACGTACCAAGAGGGGTTCCTTGGATCAAATCCCCATTATCAAGAAGGAGGTTGTTCGGTTGTTCACCTCTCGCTTGTTTCACCAGAGTTGCTGTGCGGTCAAGACCGACGGTTACAGATGGTGCACCCTTAAAATAATCCCAACCATACACATTAGTGTGCACATCCGTTGTGCTCATCAAACGGAGCTCAACCTTGGCTCCAGAAGCAGGTGCAGCAGCTACTTTGTCCGGACTCCAAACCGTACCCAAAACGACTCCACCTAGTACCTGTGCTGAAAGCACTGCAGTTGCTAGTACAGAAGCGAGAGGCTTGTTCCATCGTGTCTTCCATCCCATAAAGATTTATTCCCCCTAGTAATTTTTACATAATTTCGGTGATATTATATCACACAAACATGACGAAAAAGTATAGGATTGTAAAATTAATATAAATTCGTGTCAAATATATTAACGTGTGAAGAAAGACCTAGGTCACATTGTTATTTTATTAGATCAAGAGTCTCTAGACATACAAAAAAACACACCTTATACAGATGTGTCCTAAGAAAGCGCATACATAAGATCAAAACACGTCGAATCTTTATCTGATAATAACTCTCTCAAGACCCACTCATGATGGCAGTAAACCCAAAGCAAATTGCCGTGATTAAAGACAAAGGTGTCATCACAAGTCTTTCTTTTTTACTCTTCGATAATATATTCATTACGGTATTGAGAATTAGATAGACTGTAAAAAAGTAACATACGCCTCTATCAAAAGGTAATCCAATAGAAATCACGTTGCCTGCCTGCAACAAGTACAAGATTGCAATCAGTTGTATAACAACTGAGATCGCACACGCAATCCTCATCTGTGAGGGCATGATTCTATGATTGCCCCCCATTGCAAATTCACCATAAGGTAATCCTAAAGACAGTAATATGTAAAGAATCGCCGCTCCCGCAAAAGTAATACTCCCAATCCATGCAGATAACATCCTTCCACCTCCTTCACTAATTGGTATTCGAATCTTATAAGCGGAAGAACACCTTTATAAATGCAATGGGCTTTCACGAGAGATACTTGGAAATCGATATTTATGTATAACGTTTCCTCATCCAATTTTTTGGACTTTCTTTTCATATTAATGATGAACCCGCACAAGCAACACCGGAATATCTGAGTAATATATAATTAAATAGACCAATGAGGTGATCCACAAATGTCAAACAGAGCAAAAATTCGCAAGCGAGCTGAACAGCTCAAGGGTAGACCTGTGTGCGTTACGCTTCATGATGGACGTACGTATGTAGGATGGATAACTGGCCTCGATAAGGATGGATTGACCCTATCCAAACCACGTAAAAATAAAAATAAAAACAAAAAATCAAAAAAACACTCTTCTTCCCGCTCCCGGAAAGCGAACGTATCAGGACTCATGCCATTATTCGGCTCACTTTTCGGAATGGGAGGAGGAGCTGCAGGGGCTGCCGAGTCTGCAAGTTCAGGCGCTTCAGGATTCGGTGGAATTATGGGCTTCGTAGGGATGATCCAAAGAACAATGCCGGTTGTGAAAATGGGCTACAATATGATTAAATCTATTTCCCCATTTTTGAATGGACTGAAGGGTTTAATGGGATAGTCAAAAGACACCCCTCAAGGTGTCTTTTTATTTTTCCTCATGAACTTATCAGTTTCTTCAACAGTCTCCCCGCAGATTTTACCCGTGGGCGCTTTAAATGCTCCTGTACATAGCGATAGTCTGTTAATTCAACACTAGCATCACGAATCGCATAGGTAAAATCATCATCAAAGGGTAGACGATATTCCCAGACTCGCTTCTCCCAATGTGGTATATTTGCAAGCATCCACGGATCGTCGATTCCGGGATGAATATAGGTTTCACTAACACCATCGGGTAGCGAATACATCTTGGCGATAATGGATTGTTTGAAACGATCGTACGTCTCACCCTCTTCCACACCAAAAGGATGCGACAACAAGTAATCAGGAATCGGGACTCCAAGTGTATCGGCCAGCCCGGATCCAAGTGCAACAGGACGTTCAATATTTTTCAGCGATCCCAGAAGAGGATCCTCTGGATGGATGTATCGAAAGAACCGTGATGGCAATTTCCAGCGCGAAATTCTCCACAACGTCTGCGGGAGCAAGCTGCGTCCCGTTTCCATGCCATATAAACTTCCCATATGGTTGTCTACATGACTAATCACTATTCCGGATTGTTTCACTCTCTCATACTGCGCAACAATCTCCTTCAGCACAGCTTTTGTCTGTGCCCCCTGCTCAAACTCTTTTACCGTCTTATATTGATGCCCACCATCGTCATGTAGTGAAGAGTCCCACGTCAGGCTGCTCCAGCGTAAAGCCTCAAACTCACTAGTCATCGTCAAATGAAGGCCCACATTTCGTTGTTGCCTACGGCTACACCATCTAGCCGCCTCCTCGAATCCAGGGGCCACCGCCATTATCGTCGCTGAAGATACTTTTCCCTCTTCTAATAGATGCATAATCGCCTGATTCATGGCAGGGCTTTGCCCAAAATCATCACAATTGATGATTAATCTTTTGCTCATAGTCAGCATCACCTCTCAATTGCCCCGTAAATGTAAACTTAATAGTAAAAGATATGACAACAGATATCGCTAGCAGACATAACGGCACCACGCTTATTAAATACCTGAACGTTGCTTCTGGATCAGACCCTGGGTCATCGCCACCCTTGTAACCAAAGATCATCCCTACAATGAAAAAAGCCAGCGCCGAGATTAATCCGCTCGAGCGAGTGATGAATCCACTTACCGCGGTATAGATGCCTTCTCTTCTCAGACCTGTCTTCTCCGCATCCTCATCAATAATTTTGCCACCTACGATTGCCGGGGTTACTAGAAATCCTGCTAGTCCGAAACCGACAACGATGCCAGCGGCCACACCACTTACAAGATCATACCCGAACCATAGCGGAATGACAGATAAAGCATATAGGATAAGCGATAGCCGCCATGCCTTGACCCCATCCATCTTACGAATGATCCAGTACCACACAAACACTAGCGGAATGACCGAGACAAAGACAGCTGCGAGCATGATAGACACCTGTGCTTCTGAGATATGTAGTACATATTTTGCATAAAAAGGAATCATCGAGCTTACAAGTCCGTTAACCGTTTGGGCAAAAGAGTTCGAAATATTAAACACCCAGAACTTCTTATTCCGAATCGTCTCCCGAAAAGCCGGGATGAGCTTCAACGGTTCAGTCTTAGTGGTCTCTTTCTTCTCTTGGACATTCATCATACATAAAAACATAAACACGCCGAAGACACAGGCATACACAATAGCCATATTAGAGAAGTTAATTGCTGCGAAAAGTTTTGGCGTTAGAGCCGTACCGATTAACAGAGCAACCACTTGATACCCTTGCTGAATCACCGAGGCTTTTGCCCGAATACGATCTCCACGGAAGAGCTCCGGAAGCAGTGCGCCATAGTTCACCCACAAGACCGTAGCGACAGCCTCATAGAAAATAAGTGTCACTAGAAACCAAGTGAAGAGTCCATTTTCAGATAATCCGCCGGGTGGAGAGAACACCAGCACAAACGCCAGCATAAATAGCGGAATCGAGCCGAACACCCAGGGTCTACGCCGACCATAGCGGGTATTTGTGCGGTCTGACCAGTATCCAAACAGCGGATTATTCACCGCATCCCAGATCAGAAAGATTGTTCTGGCCAGTGTAGCAAGTCCAATGCCCAAGCCCAATTTCTCCACATAAAAATAACTGTAAAAAGAACTAAAAGCCTGACTGGGAACCATCATCGCAAACATCCCTAAAGCAAAGGTGTACGGCGAGTTCATCCATTTATGCTTCACTCACATACCTCCCATATGGTAATCGTCTAATTGTAATATATTACCACATTCTCTGGGAGTGTAGGGATAAAAAGTCTAAGAAATAGCGAAAGGGGATGTCCTAATAGCCATGAACATTGGCTATGGAACATCCCCTTCTGAATACTTAATGGAGCCAGAACAGCAGCTATGCTACGCCGGATATCCTAGTTATAAAAATACGATCATGGACAGGATGAACATAAAGACTACACCCACAAGCATTGGCACAGATGTGCGTTTTACAATCTCAATCGGATTCTTCTTAACGGAGCCAGCTACAATAAGAACAACGGCCGCGACTGGAGAAACTGCTCTAAACAGGTTACCTGCAAGACCCATTGGCACTGTAACTGCAATTGGGTTAATACCCGCAGCGTTAGCAAGAGGAACCAATAAAGGAATCATCGAATAGAAGAGCGCCGTACCGCTACCGCTCAAAATAACGATTAGAGCAGTCAAGGCAACGAGAATGAGTGGAAGAATAAATCCAAGGCTGGAACCGTGAATACCAGTCATCGCTGTTTCCAAGGATTCAATAAGTCCAATTGATTTCAATCCAGTAACGAATACAGAAGCCGCAACCAGCAGAACAACAATTGGAACCGCGCTGCCCATGCCTTTAAAGAAATGCTCTGTACCATCTAACACTTGCTTTGCATTCCTTTTACGGATTAATTCACAAACAATCGCAATAGCGAAAGATAATAAGGCAACTACCTCAACGCTTATATTAATAGTCATACTAGATGCAGATTGAAGTATAAATACTACGATCAAGAACAGGATAGGAAGCACTGGCAACAAAGCGTAAACCGTTGTAAACAGCTTTCCACCTTCCACTAGCTTAACATCCCTTAGTTCAACTTCTGCGTGTTCTGTGTCGACGCCCATCTTTTTATCCATACGTTTTTGCCAGAAATAATGTACACCAGCCATTACTAATAATGTAGGGATGGAGACTAACGCGTGGTAACGGAATACATAATCTGTTACGGTCAAACCTGCATACTCAGCATATTGTGCTAATTCAGTTGCAATTGCCACGTTATCCCCGCCCATTGGCGTTGGTACGATGGTCGCAGATGTTGCAATAATCGCAGCTGCGGATAACGTTGACATTCCAGCTTTTTTCAACACAGGGAATAATGTTGCAAGTAAGATTATAGCCAGGTTTGAGGCACTAGGTATTACAAGAGACAACAAATTTCCTAGCAAAAAGACTACTGGCACAAGAATATATACCGATTTAATTTTACCTAGTGGTTTCGTTAATACATTGACGGTCACATCATTCGCATTAATATAGGACATGTATGCTGTATATCCACCAAGAATAAGAATGATAAAACCAGCAGATGTGAGTGACGATTTAAACTGGTCCGCTATGGCTACCAATGGATCTAACCATACAGCACCCGAAGATTCAAACCCTTTAGCACTTATTCCATTACCCATTAGTATTCCAATGAACATTAGAACAATACCAATGAAGAATAGTGTAATCTTAATATCCATCTGCTTTATTAACATATATACAATAATAACAATCGCCAGAATCGCAGAGCCGTACATGATTATGTCCATCGCGCTGTCCCCCATTTAGTTGGTGTTAGTTCGTTAGTTGCACTTTCTCAAGCTATCTAATAGCCATTCTCGAAATAATTGCTGATCGATATCAAGACACACTTTGGCATTATTAGGTCTACCTAAATATCCTTTCAAATCAACGATTGTAGTTCCTGCTGTCATACTGCCGTTCAGTTCGATATCCACGTGAGCCTCAACCGTTTCAAACATTTCTGGTTTTAACAAATAGGCAATGGCACAGCTATCATACATTTTTAACCCGGTCTTCATGCTGCCGCCACGGTACCGCTGAAAGAGGCTGTGAATCATTTTCCCAACATCGTTCATGTTTTCTAATTGGGCAGAGTCTTCTGGTAATACAAGCGCTTTCCATCCAACGTCTAAACCAGCCATAACAATCGGAAGTCCACTATCAAACACAATTTTTGCAGCTTCCGGATCCACATGAATATTAAATTCAGACATTACCCCCATATTTCCTCTGGAGGCTGATCCCCCCATTAGAACGATATCTTGAATGTTATTTTTTACCTCGGGATAAATTTTCAACAATAATGCAATATTCGTAAGCGGTCCAATCGGAACAAGCGTAATCGGGGTTGTACTTTCTTTAATCACCTTATACATGGCATTAACTGCATTCTCTTCAAGCAAAAGATCATTTGTAGGTTCTTCAAAATCAAAACCTTCCATTCCGCTAACACCATGCACATTACTCGCATCTTGAGGTGTTCTAATCAGCGGGGCAGCCGCACCCATGGCAACGGGAACTTCCTTTTTAAAATATTTCAGCAGCTTTAATGCATTGTTTGTTACTTTGTCTACGCCCACATTCCCTGCTACAGTTGTGATTAGCTTGACATCAAGTTCTTCACTATACAAAGCAATAGCTATAGCTACTGCGTCATCAATCCCAGGATCTGTATCAATTATAATTGGTCTTTTTAACATATTATTTATCCTCCATCGGGTTATCAATTTTATATGATTTATCTACAAATTTAACCATTCCGTGGCCAAAATCCTGATTAGGACGTTGAATAAATCCGAATTTCTCGTAGAATTTCTCTGTATTCGGCGTAGCCATTAAACCTATATATGCGTTCTCGCACGCTTTTTCCTGAATGTAATTCATTAAGGAATGCATAATAGTATATCCAATTGATTGCTTCTGGTATTCAGGATCAACTACTACATCCTTAATGAAGAACACAATTCTATCGTCACCGACAATTCGACCAATACCAATTGGTTTATGATCATCGAATATAACAACTGAAAATAGCGTCTTCTCTAAGGCCTGTGCGACATCTTCTAATGAATATTCTTGAAAATCTACTTTTCGGCGAAGCTCAGCATACATCTGTGGTGTTAATGCGTTTGGTTCTTTTCTTAGCATTAAAGAATCGCCTCCTAGTATACCCTCAGCCCATGAATTGTTTCAGCTCTTTTAATAAAGGCATCCCTCCTTGAGCACCGACCCTGCACCCATGGTATCTACTGTTTGAACCTCTGGCGCTTTGATGAAAATATTTTCTCCATTTTTGTAATAAATAATTCCATCTTTTCCGTTTGTGACAATTAGCTTTTCTTTGTACTTTTCGCGAAAACCAAGGGACTTCATAAGCATTTCTGCTTCTTGCTCGTTTGGAGAAATAATGACGGATGAGACTCCTGTTGAGGTATGTGGAACCGGTTCCACATTCTTAAAAAAAATATGATTCCTCTTTAAGATGCGACAAGTATATGTGATTTTATGATTGTCCAAATCTAGGTAACCGGTTACATATATCATATGAAATCGCATTCATTCTGTCAAAGGTAAAAATTATCATAAAAAGTAAAAGACACCCTAAGATGTCTTTTACTTCACTACACCCGTTACACCATGTTTTTATTTCAGTGGCTTCCACACCCAGTTCTCTATTTCTGGTAAATCATTTCCCTCTTCACGAATGTATTGATGATGTTTCTTAAGGATCGCATCCATTTCATCCAAGATGGTCTTATGTTCATCCGCATCAGACAAGCTGAGAATAGTCTCCTTCGTCAGGTCAAAGCGATCCATCTGATTCAATACACGCATATCGAATGGAGTTGTAATGTCCCCATTCTCACGGTATCCATGTACATGCAGGTTATGGTTATGACGCTCAAAGAAAAAGTCTCTAATCAGACCTTCATAACCGTGGAAAGCGAAGATAACAGGTTTGTCTTTTGTAAAAAACTGATCAAACTCTTCGTCAGATAAGCCACGAGGATCCTGTTTTCGACTTCTTAGTTTTAATAAGTCCACCACGTTGATATATCGAATCTTAAGTTCAGGCAGTTTCTCATGCAGTATGGAGATTGCTGCCAAGCTTTCAATTGTTGGTTCTGTACCTGCAGAAGCAATGACAACATCCGGCTCTCCACCTTGATCGGTGCTTGCCCAATCAATAATCTTCAGGCCTTTTCCAACCAATTCTTGTGCTTCGTCAGCACTAAACCACTGTAGTCGCGGTTGTTTGGACGTAACGATTAGGTTTATTTTTTGACGGTCGTTTAAGACAGTATCAAAGACAGCCAGCAAGGAGTTCGCATCCGCAGGTAAATACTCACGGATAAATTCAGACTTCTTGTCAGCTAAGTGACCTAATATCCCTGGATCTTGGTGAGTGTAACCATTGTGGTCTTGTTGGAATACGGTTGAAGTTGCCACCACATTTAAGGATGGGATATCTGCACGCCAGCTTTGATCCTTTGCCTTACGCAGCCATTTGAAATGTTGAGTAATCATAGAATCGACCACACGCAAGAAAGCTTCATAACTTGCAAAGAAACCATGACGGCCAGTCAACACATACCCTTCAAGAAAACCTTCTGCCTGATGCTCGGACAATTGAGAATCGATAACACGTCCATAAGATGAGAGAAATTCATCATTTGGTTCCTTAATTTGATCCAGCCATTGCCGGTTGGTTACTTCAAAGATAGGTCCCAGACGATTAGACATCGTTTCATCCGGTCCGAAAATTCTGAAATTGCGATTTCCTTCGTTAAGAGTAATAACTTCCTTCAGGTATTTACCCAGAACAGACATATCTTGTGCAATAACTTGACCTGGTACGGAATTATCAAGCGCAAAGTTGCGGTAATCTGGCAAATGCAGGTCTTTAATCAGGTTGCCGGCGTTAGTTACAGGATTCATTGCCATACGGCTGTCTCCTGAAGGCAGGATCTCGGCAATTTCAGCTTTCAAACGGCCATTGTCGTCGAATAACTCTTCCGGTCTATAGCTGTTCAGCCACTCCAGCAACGCTGGCGCGTATTTCATATTTTTTTGGTCAACCGGAATTGGCACTTGATGGGCACGGAACGAATTATTAATGGGCACACCTTCCCATTGTTCTGGACCTGTCCAACCCTTAGGAGAGCGGAAGACCAGCATTGGCCAGACCGGACGAGTAAGATCATTGTTCTCACGCGCATTTTTTTGAATCTCTTCAATTCTTTCGACGATAGTATCGAGCACCTTGGCCATTTCTGGATGCATTAGATCAGGATCTTCACCTTCAATAAAGAATGGTTGCCACCCCATACCTTTAAAGTAGGCGGTAATTTCTTCTTTCGATTGACGAGATAAGATCGTTGGGTTACTGATTTTGAATCCATTCAAGTGCAAGATCGGCAGGACCGCACCATCGGTAACTGGGTTGATGAATCTGTTGGAGAACCATGAAGTAGCTAGTGGTCCAGTTTCAGCCTCGCCATCGCCAATCACAACAGCCGATATCAAATCAGGATTATCCAGTATGGCACCGACAACATGAGAAAGAGAATAACCTAATTCGCCGCCCTCATGAATAGAGCCAGGTGTTTCAGGAGCGGCATGTGAAGCAATCCCACCTGGGAATGAGAATTGTTTGAACAATTTCTTCATACCTGTGATATCATGCTTAATCTCAGGATAAATTTCCGTGTAACTACCATCCAGATAGGAATTTGAAACCATAACCTGACCACCGTGACCAGGACCTTCAATATAGAACATGTTCAAATCATATTTAGTAATTACACGGTTCAAATGGGCATAAATAAAATTTTGGCCTGGAATAGTGCCCCAGTGTCCGATGGGCTTAATCTTTAAATCTGCATCCTTCATCGGCTCCTTTAACAACGGGTTATCTTTCAAATACAGTTGACCTACGGAAACATAGTTGGTAGCACGCCAATAGGCATTGAGTTTTTCTAAATAAACTTTTGATGAGTAATCACATTCCATGGATAATACCATTTTTCCACTCCCAAAATTTTATTATTTTTGCTTTTACTTTGCCGTATTTTAAATATCATTAAAAATATAGAGACACTTTTTTCGATAAGGTTATGCTTGATCGCTTAACTCTATTTTGTACAAAACAAAAAAAATAAGACCGAGAAAAATTCCCCAGTCTTACTCTTAGTCACCGATATCTATAATGGAATTAGGGCATAATTTCAACCGGATGGATCGGATTCTAGAAATTTATTCGTTATTTTCGACGACGAATGTTCATGCGATTATACATCACTAAACCGGCGATGACCATCCCCAGCGTACCTATACTACTCGCTACTTCAGTCTGCATACCAAACAAAATACATACGTTAGTCACCAGGCTTCTCGTAAGCAACGCGACAATAATTAGCATGATCGGACGCCAAAAGTTATATCTTCTCATTTCAGTAACACTCCTAATCCATTTTTCTTAAGCGCTTAACCTAATTTGTCTATATGTATTATAGCATAAGTAAGTAACCGCATACATTTTACGTAATCCTAACAATTTTGATCTAATCAGAGCATAATTCAGCGCCCAACCCCTTTGTTCGTTCGACTTTAGGTATAGACTTATCATTTTTTACGGATTATAATAACAAACGAACACCAAAAGACGAACATTAAGGCGGAAATCATGACTGAATATATGCAAATATTCCTAGGCACTTCATTTTCAAGCAAATCACCAAAGGAAATTCAAATTTTAAAAGACCATCTCTACTGCATTAATACAGATGGAATGATAGAAAAGATCGTTTCACCAGAAGAACCCGACTATCAAACTTTACTAGCTACTTATCAAGACCAAGACAACTTCCATCGATTAGCTGAAGGTCAGTATTTGTTGCCTGGCTTTATCGACTTGCATGTTCACGCCCCGCAGTGGGCTCAATCTGGAACTGCATTAGATATTCCACTCTATGATTGGTTAAATACGTACACCTTCCCACTGGAGTCTAAGTTTTCGGACCTGGATTTTGCTAAAAAGGTCTACTCTGATGTGGTTGATACTTTACTCGCGAACGGAACTACTACAGCCCTTTATTTTGCAACGGTGCATAAAGAAGCCAGTTTACTATTAGCCCAAATATGTGCGGATAAAGGGCAACGCGGACTCGTTGGAAAAGTGGTAATGGACGACCCTCAAGGAAATCCAGAATACTATCGCGACACTGACACCGGCACCGCAATTAAAGATACAGAAGAATTTATACTAGCGGTAAAAGAACTAGCCAAATCTACTAAGCAAGGCGTTTATCCAGTAGTGACACCTAGGTTCATTCCTAGCTGTACAAATGAGGCTTTGCAAGGTTTAGGAGACTTAGCCGCCAAATATGATACTCATATTCAATCGCACTGTAGTGAAAGTGATTGGGCACATGGTTATGTACAAGAACGATTCCAGAAGAACGATGCTTTTGCCTTGCATGATTTCGGTCTACTCCGTGATAAATCTGTAATGGCACATTGTAATTTTTTAGAAGAAGAAGATGTAGAGTTATTTGCGGAGACAGGAACGGCTATTGCGCATTGTCCAATATCAAACGCTTATTTTGCCAATAGTGTCATCCCTATCGCTCATTTCCACTCCAAAGGTGTAGAGATTGGTTTAGGGTCTGATATTTCTGGCGGTTTTTCACCTAGTCTCTTCGATAACATAAGACAAGCTGTAATGTCTTCAAGAATGCTAGAGGATGGCGTTAATCCTTCCCTTCCTGCACAAGAGCGTGGATTATTAGGATCACGGATTAAGATTGATGAAGCTTTCTATCTTGCTACTGCTGGCGGTGGTAAAAGTTTAAGCTTACCTATCGGTCGGATACTAGAAGGCTATACATGGGATGTTCAAATTATTGATACGAAATTACCATCGGCTAGATTGCCTATTTTTGATGGGAATGAAGATTTAGAGGACGTGTTTCAAAAGATGATGTATTTAGCTCGACCTGAGAATATCCGTGAAGTCTGGGTACAGGGTGAAAAGGTTCATTCACGTTAAGGATCGATAAAACTAGAAAATATAAGGTGGGCATCTGAGTGGAAACACAAGCAAACGTACAAGATCAAGCGCCATTGAAGTCACAACTATTAACCGTTCTACCCGATGAAAAAGTTTCCTTCGGTAAATCCATCATCCTAGGCTTTCAACATGTATTGGCAATGGACGTTTATGTAGTTCCTTTCCTGATTGCAATGTTAATCGGCTTACAACCGAATCAGTCAAGCGCGTTGATTCAATCTACCTTTATTGCTGCTGGACTTGCAACGATTGTGCAGACTTATTTCTGTATGAAGCTTCCTATCGCGCAAGGTCCATCTTATGTTCCGCTTGGTGCGATTGTCAGTATTTATGCCGCTAGTGGCGGCGGGGAGCTGGGTTGGAGTTCCGTGTTAGGTGCCAGCTTAATCGGTGCGGTTCTAGTTATTATTTTGGGCTATGTCGGGATCTTTAATAAAATCGTTAAGAACTTTATCCCACCCATTGTAGGTGGTACGATCATATTCATAGTTGGTCTTTCTTTATTACCTGTTGCTATAAGAGACAATATCTATGGAGCTTCAGGCGCTTCAATCAATCAGAACGTTTTGTTAGCCCTTATTTCAGCAGGTACACTCCTTTTATTCGTGATTCTCGGTTCTATGTTCCGTAATAAAGGATCGATCTTCCGAATTATTTCCGTCATGATGGCGTTAGTAGTTGGATGTATCTCTGCTAACATGATGGGTGTGTTAGATTTCTCAGCGATTAGCAAAGCGAACTGGTTTAGCATGCCGCGTATCGCTTTTGTAGATTTCGGATTCTCGTTCAACTTTTCGGCTATTATCACCATGGTTATTATTTATCTCGTACTGCTAGCTGAAACAACAGGTACCTGGTTTGCTGTCAGCAACGTAATCAATAAACCTTTAACAGACGAACATATTAATAAAGGGGTTATCGGTGAGGGGATTGGCTGTCTTATTGCTTCTGCACTCGGTTCAACACCTGTTACAGGCTATTCTACCAATGCGGGCATTATCTCCATCACAGGTGTTGCCTCCCGCCGGGTTTTCCTCGCAGTAGGAGGATGGTTTGTCCTCTTCGGTTGTTCTGGTAAATTAGCTGCTCTGATCTCTTCCATACCATCCGCTGTAATCGGCGGCGTCTTCGCTATCGTCTGCGGGATCATTGCAATTAATGGTGTGCAGGTGATGAAGAACGTAACCATTGGCGAGAAAGAAATGTACATTATCGCAATACCGATGATTATCACGTTAGCTTTGGTACTCATTCCTGGCGACTACTTGCATTCCTTACCTTCATTCGTGCAATATTTATTGGGCTCACCTATACTAGCGGCTTCATTGGCTGCGATCTTATTGAATAAATTATTGCCTAGTGGAAAATAGAACGTAAAATGCTAGATCTTAAAACGGGCATCAAATGATGTCCGTTTTTTACTTATTTCCTCAGCTTATTGGGTAATGGAATATGCCTAATTGACTCAATGGGATGATACAGTAACATCCATGGACCTGAAAAACGCATAACCCCTTTTATTCTTTGACGATACTCCGGTTTATAACAATGAATAGGGCATTTAGCACAAGCCGTTTTCACTTCCCCGAACTTACAATAAGCTAACCTCTTCAGAGCATAATCGTTTAGATCCTGACATTCGTTGCAAAGCCCCTTATGGTGATGTTTTTTCTTACAATATATACGAATCATTTTCGTGACAATATCTTGTTCTTTTTGAATTTTAGGACCTTCATTTAACTGTCGGTTCACCTTTATTGTCATTTATGAGCCCCCTTGTAACTTATACAATAAGATCTCATCTAATTATAGAGGAAAAGCAGTCCTTCTTTTTTTACATTTCTAAGGATTTTTATCATACTACACACCCGAGGCGTTATTTCGTTATACTCATAATTATTTTAGAAAGGCTGTAACGTTTATAGCTTTTTACGGATATATAAAGTGAGGAGGTGAACGGATGCAGGACAACGAGGAATTATACAGGGAATATTCAACCCAAGTATATAAATTCGTATTTAGTTTTTGTCATAATCACTTACTGGCAGAAGAAATCACCCAAGAAACCTTTTATAGAGCTATAAAGTCCATACACAAATACGATGGAACCTGCAAAGTATATGTATGGCTTTGTCAGATTGCTAAGCATGTGTGGTATCAGGAACTGGACAAGCAGAACAAAAGGAAGACTTGTGAATTAGAAGACCCTCCTTTTTCTAACGCAAATTCAACAGAAACTGAGTTCATTTTAGCTCAAGACAAAATGGAGTTATTTAAACAGCTTCATTTACTTGATCCAAATACCAAGGAAGTATTGTATCTGCGTTTGACCGGAGAGTTCAGCTTTCGGGAAATTGGCGAAATTCTCGGAAGGGATGAAACCTGGGCAAGAGTTACCTTTTACCGTGGAAAACAAAAATTAATGAAAGGAAGATCTTCATGAAATGCGAGATCATTCAGGATTTATTGCCCTCCTATATCGAAAAGCTAACCTCTTTACATAGCAACGAAGAGATTGAAAAACATCTGCAAACCTGCGAAAGCTGCCTTCAGTCATATCATGAAATGACCGCAACAGCAAATCTAAACGTGCCTATTGTTGATAAAGAAGAGGTTAACAATCTTAATTATTTTAAAAAGGTGAAATCAAAAAACATAAAGGTAATCGTCCTTTCCATCTTATCGGTAATCATACTGGCTGCAGCTCTTATTGGACTTTTTGTGATTGGCTTCCCTGTGTCCTCTAAAGATGTGACTATCGATTATCAGAAGACAAAGACTCATTTGGAGGTTCATCTGACTTTGGAAAACGGCAAGGACTTGGTGTTCTCAGGAAAAACTAAATTTATCCGCGATGAAAATAATAATGTGATCGGTTCCGAAACTAAATATACCCCTAGAGGCTTGATTCATAATCCCTTTGATGATGTAGGAAAAAAAGTTATGTTGGGGACGGAGATTCAAACCGATCTGGATTTTCCAAACAAATTTATCCTTGAATTCAAAGATAAAACTATGACGTTTATTAATGGCGTTTTGGTGGAGTAGACATTGCCGTTAAACGAAAAAGACACCCTTTAAGGTGTCTTTTCTAATACTCCATATGGAACTTAGTACATGTTCATACCTCTATGATGAGCGAAGGACTTGTCTTCTCATCCACATTGTTGCAACCCACTTTTCGCCTTTGATCACCGGCGTACCTGCATGCAAGGTGGACTGGTTTAATTCATGATTATCGTAAAAATATTCAAAGTAGACCGCCATACCTTTATTAGGACTCACTGTTAAATTAAGCATAGGGAAAGCTGTTTCTCCACCTTCCTCCACATCATTCAAATACATCACGAGCGTACTAATTCGATTATTGCTACTTGCTCGACTCGTTTGTGTGAAGAAATCATGATGGGGTAAATACTCTTGGCCAGGGATATACAGCAGAACTTGCAAGCCATCACCATGCTCGATAGGAATATTCATAATTTGAGAGAATCGTTTCTCGATTCTTGTAACCGTCTCATTCTCCTCACAGAACACACCACTGCTCGTTCTAATTGGATTGACCGCATGGTCTTCACCAACTCTTGAACGTTGCAATCGTTGCCTAGAATATTCAATTAACTCATTACACTCCTCATCGCTAAGCACATTTCCTAGCAAGACAACCAGCGGTTCCTCATACTTGGCAAGAATTCGAATCTCTCGATCTTCTGTCTTAATCGTATTTCCAGCATGATCAAATATCGTCCGTTCTTTGTCTGTCGCATTCCCTGTCGTATTCCCTATCATCCTTATGCAGCTCCCAAGTTATAACATCCATCGCAAAAAAACATACCATAAAATGGTTTTATTTGCTTGATTAACTTCAGAACATCAAAAGGCTTAGAAAATCAGCCTATTGTTTGCTTATATCGCATTTTTCGTTGATACGTAGATAGCATAACTCCTGCTAGAATGAACAAAGACCCTAATATTTCTACACCTGTAATAGGTTTGGACAATAATATCAATCCCATGATCATAGCTACAAAAGGTTCTAAATTAGATAATACAGACGCTTTTGAAGCATCAACATGGCGAATATTGTTATTCCAAACCAGTGTAGCTACACCATGTACAACAACAGCGGTTCCGATCAGAAGAGCCCAATCCGTAATATTCGAGCTCATTCGTACAGGTGTATCTAGCGAGAAGGCAAATGGGATCGATACAATAAAGCCCACCAGATTCGAATATAAAGTAATCGTGAACGGATCTATTCTTTGTGAGAGTACCCTAGTCATAATAATCATAATGGCGAAGGTTATCATCGTTACAACAATCCACAGTAGTCCTTTATCAAAATGCAAAGAGGAGGATCCCCCTTTTACAACGACAAAATAAATGCCTATGATCGCTAGAATAGACCCCATCAACATACGGATCGTTAATCTTTCCTTTAAAAAAACTGCCGCTAATAAACCAGTTAAAATAGGAGTCATAGCTAAAATGATTGCAGATGTTGTTGGATCAGCTGTTTGCAGCCCTTTAAAAAAGGACCATTGATTAATAAACACACCAATAACACCTAGAGATAAAATTAGGAATACATCCGATATACTCACCAGCTTAAAATTCTTTTTGTAAGCCGTTATTCCTACTAGACATAACACTATAAATAAAAGTCTCAGTGAAGTTAATAGACCGGGGGAGAAGTCCTCAACTAAGATCTTTCCAAACACAAAATTACTGCCCCATACGACTACACAAAAAGTGAGCCAACCATAAGCTTTTAACATTTAAATCACCTTTCAATAATACCGACTCCACAATTTTCCCATTACAGCCTTACGCCAAAAAAAATAGACCCCACCCATCGTAAGATACGGGGTCTATTGTACTGTTGGTTATTAAGCATCGGTTCTTCTTTGTATCAATTATAACCTCCATGGGTTTTTCATGCGCTTAATTTATAGAGGGAATAATATCCATAAGGCGCTGAATGCGGCATATTAAACCTCCATTTTTTTCTTAATACTCATCGACTCGGGAGCACCCGTACCAAAGTGATAACGGTAAATCACAACTACCGCAATAATCACTAGGGACATGACGAGAAAAATATTACTATACACATGGGCAGTAGCATTAGTATTCAAAGGATTGAACTGCACAACAGCAGTACCCTTGTCGAGCATTTTCCCGACTACACTCATGGCCATCGCGCCAGAGATAAAATTGATCATGGAGAGTAATCCCATACCCACTCCTGTTTCCTCTTTTGGCAGTGTCCGCGAAATCGTATTGGACATCGAGATTTGCATGAAAGTCTGGCCCACGTTCCCTAATATTAAAATAATGGTAATGAAATATGCCGATAATCCAATAAAAGTAGAGAGTAGGGAGAAAGCAAGAAATAACAATACCGAAGCGACGAACACAAGCACGAAATTACCACGATCATCAGCCAACCTGCCTCCCTTGCGTCCCATGATAGCCGAAGCAATAGCAGCTGGTACTAACACGAAACCAATGGTCGAAGGGGACAAACCATTCACTGTCGCTAGAAATTGTGGTGTCATGAATGTCATGCTAAAGCTCATAGCTGTCGTCGTAAAAGCAAGCAACAACCCAATCGAATAGGTTTTGTTACGGAACAAAACGGGTTTAATAAAGGGCTCCTCAGCTTTCCGAATCCGAATGATAAATAAGGCTAGCAAGACAAGGCCCCCGAGGAACAACCACAGTTGCATCTGTGTGATGGCAAGCAAGAAGATTGCGACTGCTGCAGCTAGTAACCCGCCACCAAGGACATCAATACTTCCTGCCTTCCCTCTCGCATTATCTAAATACTTTCGGAAGAAAGGAAGCGTCAGTAGCGGAAGCAAGGAAAGGACGAACATGAGTCTCCAGCTTCCAAAGCTGGTGATAAGGCCTGCAGCGACCGGTCCCAAAGCATTACCAAGCGCTAACCCAACCGCAGAAGTCCCAAGTGCTCTCCCCCTCTTCTCGGGAGCAAAATACCGGATTGGAATGATCATTGCTGTTGCAGGAAGTACGGAAGCACCGGCAGCTTGAATTACACGGCCCAGAATAATAATCCAAAACTCACTAGCAAGCAGACCTATTAATGAACCGAGAGCGAATATAAGCAGTCCATACGTTAACAAATCTTTCAACCGATATTTATCCGCCAATTTCCCCATGACGATGGAACCTACCGCGTAAACCACCATATAACTGGTCATAATCCAACTAACCTGCGATGGAACGAGATTAAACTCTTTGCCGATCTCAGGGAGAGCTACATTGAACATCGTACCGTTCATAACCGAGAATATTAAGGTAACTACAAGTATTTTCAGCAGCTTATCTGCATTTTGTGATGATGTATCCGTCATGATCTAAACCTCTTTTCTGATTAAATTCATAATGAACTATAAGTAAAAAGATAAATAATGAGTATCCTCAGTATTATATATTACTGAGGATACTCATTATTTTCTTGCGTGTCAAGTTATATCATTTACATGGAAGAATAGCTGGATGCGCCTTATAAGAGTATAATATAAAGAGTGTACTCATTAAGAGTGCACACATATTCGCCGTTTCCATGAAATTTAGTATGAAAAATTGACAATAAAGTCAAGGAGGCACTACATCCATGAACACAGATCATCCCAAGGCGATAGACGTCATTCACATATTAATGAGATCAACCAACTACATTAAAACAGAATTTCAATCCCAGTTATTAGCGCTTAATACGCCTTATCATCTCTCCGGTCCCAGGTTACGCCTGCTTTCAGTCGTTGCCGAAACAGGCAATATCCGTATGAATGAGTTAGCTGTTAAGTTAGGGATCAAAGCACGCACCGTTACCGATTTTGTTGATGCACTCGAGCAGGATAAGCTCCTCGTTCGAATTCCTGACCCAACCGACCGACGAGCTACACTGATCCAGCTTACGGAGCTTGCACAATCCACGATTGAGGAAGTTCTTACTTTCCAGGATACAGTCGCTGACAACATGCTGGAGAATCTTTCAATGGAGCAAAGAAAGCAATTCTATGACCTTCTATTGCAACTAACCAAAAACAAAGCAATCTCCGATTTATGTGAAGAAGCTAAGTGAGTCGCAGCCATATCGAGGACAGGAACTCACGGCACCCAGCTCACCTCCCCCGGAACTCATCCCTCAGCAATCTGCGGTTTCACCCTTGGCTGTCGATCCGGGAGCAATTGCTGGTTGTTTGTTTCGGAATACGTACGTTTAGCTCGTGAATAGAAATCAATTCTGGTTTTTCCCGGTGTTCGTAGGACGCACCTCGGTTGCGGGGTTTCAGTGGAACGGAAGATTTTGGGTCTACACTGGAATCCTTCACATGCTTCTAAATAAACACGTAAAAAACTCCGTTCTGCTAGGAACGGAGCTTTTGGATCTACGTCAGAGTTAATTATCATTTAACCCTTAATGCTTGGCCACAGCGAGCACAGTAGCGGGTACCCTGAGGAGACAATGACCCGCAGCCTTCACAGTAAAGCTCCTGCGTCATGGGCTTCACTTGATCGTCATGCCTTATCGCCTCATGCGTGGTTGGATTCATCATATTCAATGCATGGAACTCCTCTTTTCTTCCCCTACGAATAAGTGAGAATAATAAATAGAGCCCTATAAACCCGACTACAGCCATAGCTCCCGCCTTCATCAGACCCGATTCAAAGTGATAATTCCATAGTGCATGCATCACGACTGCTGCCAAAAACATCCCCATTGCACGTAGCCCTCTCGTCCACGGTCTACCGTCCCCCAAATTCGAGTGCTTATGCATACTGCTTGCATACCAGATACCCACAGTTGCAATCGCAGTCCATGTTCCATGACCGAACGGCGATAATAATGCTCTCATCCATAGGACGGCGAGCATCCCAAGTGAAGAGGCTTCGTCTATATGCACCCATCCATAAATAATACTTTCCACTGCAGCGAATCCCATTCCTGCTGCGGCACCAAACACCACTGCATCCATCAGAAAATGGATTTTTCGCGTTCGAACGAGCATCACACAGACTAATAATTTTGCAGTTTCTTCTATTAGAGCTACAGACAAAGGTACGTAAAACTGCGAAAAGTCAAAGGAACTTGCTTTTGCTTCAAAAAGCCAAATCCGCTCTAAATACCAAGCCAGAGGGATAGCGACAATTCCGGTAGACGCAAAAACTAGACCAAGCCTCCTCTGACGAAAGCCTATTAACTGCTGATTTCTCACAAAAGTTACGAATGCTAGGGGACCCACCACACCTCCAACAATTAAGGCGGCGATCTTCCACCATTGGCTATGAAGGAACAGTGCCAAGAAGGATAAGACAAGGAATCCACCGATCAACCATAGCAACTGGTTAATCCAATTGTCTTTGGCTTTAGGTAGCAATTCATTATCCTCGATAATAGACTCCTCGCCAAAAGCAATTGTAACTCTCTCCATCAGATGGGGTGTTCGCATATTTAGAAACTCAATGAGTTGTTGACGAACCGGAGCGTAATAATCGAGTATAGTTAAGAATTCTAACTTGCCCATGATTAGCAATTCACTATCTTCTATCGCGATCAACGTGTGTGAGGAAGCCGTGTCTGTTAGTAACTCTGTCTCTCCATAAAAATCCCCTTCACGAAGAACAGTCTTACGCCGCTTTCGGCTGCGAAGCTCGATGCTCCCGCTGCTAATCATGAGAAATTCATCAACAACCGTACCTTCCGCGATAATCTCTTCGCCCTTCGTTACTTTCTTAATCGTTGTAATCTCTGCAAGACCCCGAAGTTCAGCATCAGGTATGACCGACCAGATTGTCGCTTTGCGAAGCATACTATGGATCATTCGAATCCGTATGTTCACAAGCACACTCTCATAAAATAGCGGACTCAGGCTCGCCAAATATTCGAACGAGGAACGGTCTAGACGCAACGCTTGTACTGGCCCGATTGCCGTAACACTAGCTGATCTTTGTACGTTCCGAATAAGACCGATCTCTCCGACTAACTCTCCCGGTCCAAGTTCAGCCAAGAGCAGTGCCTGCCCAACTAAGTTAACCGAGGTGACTTGCACTTTTCCTTGCCATATAATGAAACAGTCCTTAGAGGTGGACTCTTCCATAAGAAGTCGTTGTCCATCCTCTAAAGACACAAGTTTTATAGCATTAATTACATTTCGTAGCTCATCATCAGGAATACCTCGTAATAACGGATGATCACGTAGAAAATCGACTGCAGCACTTGGTATCATAGGTTTAACTCATCACCGCATATTTCCAATAACACTACTTCTGGAATCTTGCATTTTTTTAATAAAATTTGTCATTGTATCAAAAGCTTCGTTACGTTTATTCGTTAGACTTTGCAGGCGCAGCATGTCCATTTGCTGACTATTACTTGCACTATCAATCTGTGATTTGATTTGTCCCAACAGATTCTCAAGTTGCCCTTTTGTTTGCGGTATAGCCATACTCATAGCAGTAAACATGGCCCCCTTGTCATCTGCCAGCTTTACAGCAGCGTTGGCCTCGGCACCTGAAGGAAACTTCGCTAGCTCTTCATTGATCACTCCTAGCAATTGATTCAGTTTTGAGATTGTTTCATTCTTGGCTTGTACGGATGCGATTTGATCTTTCAACTGATCCTCTAACATACTTGCACGATTATTCTGTACAGCCATCATTGCTGTTTCAAGATCCATACCCTGAATGTTAACCTGTGTCATACCACTCATATCAACGCTACCTACCGAATTTTGCGTGGCATTTCCATTCAGGGCATCCTTAACAGAGTTATACACCGAATTGTTATATAACAAAGCCCCTCCTACAATGATCCCCAGTACAAAAGTACCTGACATAGATAAAACTAATTTTTTCACGCTCATTTCATTTCCTCTTTTCATTTATGGATGATCATTGCGTCATTACGATTAACAAATCCAAATATGCGCTTTCTTTGTTAATATTGTTATATCATTTTGGGTAATTAATGGTCTGTAACCCCAATTACAATTTCCAAATACTCGAACTCAAATTACATCAAGTATATTTCTAAGTCTATCTATGTTGCACACGAGTATTTTCCTCTGATCAATACGTATTAACTGCTCATCCTGTAATCCAAGCAATGATTTTGTCACGGTCTCGCGCGCCGTTCCTGTCATATCTGCCAGGTGCTGATGCGTCAGCTTCAAATCGATTAGAACACCCTCATCAGAGGGCACTCCATGCTGTTCTGTTAGACGCAACAACACGCGAGCAATGCGCGTACGTACGTCAATAACGGTCAAGTCTGTTATTAATTTATTGGCATCACGTAGACGATCTAACGCTGTTTCCAAAATGCCGATTAGTATTTCCGGATTACTTTTTAATAAGGGTATGAAATCGCGTTTTTTCAGAATACATAAGGTGGATTTCTCAATGGTTCTTGCAGACGCAGAACGTGCTCTTTCATTTTGCAATAAAGCCATCTCTCCAAAGAAATCACCTTCTCTAAAAATAGAAAGGATTACATCCCTAGAGTGGTTATCTTGATAGATTTGAACAACTCCAGATATAACCAGATAGAGTTCCTCTCCCTCTTCACCTTCAAAAAAGATGGACTCTCCCTTTATATAAGTACGCTCGCTACATAACTTGGCAATTTCGGCTAAATATTCATCATCAAGATGTTCGAAGAACGGGAAGTCTCGTAACAGTTGTGGGTTCATCTTCAAGAGCAGCCTCCAGTGCATCATTTTATAATTTCTATTAGGCTTCAACTCTAGCAAAAGTTAAATCTTTAGGACCATCCTTTATTGTAATACTTTTAAATTAAGATAAATAGTGACTGTAGTCATCAAATTATCATATGACATCTTTACATTTTATGGATTAATAATCCTGGCAGGATATGCTTTTCTTCAAGTCTTTAGACAGGTCATAGAAAGCAAAAAACCACATCCTCATGCGGATGTGGTTTTGGGTAGAGGCGAGGGGATTTGTTGTTGATGATAGCTTAGGGCTTAGGAGGTGAAGGATTCATTATTTCAAGCCTACTTCACCTTATATAGTTTCCAATAACCATTAAACTCTTGATACAATGTAGTCCACTCTGCTCCATTTTCATAGAGATCCGGATACTTTTGGTTCACTCCATCTATGGACAAAACGGCTTTCGGGTTTGGAAGCAGGATAAAATCAATGTTATGCTCTGCAGGATTTTCAAGCGATTCTACAAAATCATCATCACTTGTTATAACGAAGTTTTTAGGATTGCTGCTGCCCATAATAATTCTAAAGCTGCTGAATGAGTCTGTAAGAATCATCTGGTTAGGCACATTTTTATTAATGAATGCTGTTACCGCTGCGCCAGCTTGTTGTTCTTCAAACAGCTTATTTTGACGGAAAGCCTCATATTCATCGGATGCGATTTTCGGATTATTCATCATCATACCCATGACTACTCCGCTTATAAGCATCCCAATAATGAGCAGGGTTGATCCTACTTTACGAAATCTCATTTTGCTAATCTCGTAAGGAATCCACGCAACAACGATCGGAAATACATACATGTAGTATCGAATCCACGCTGCAGTCCCTCCCCTTAGCAAAAGAATAACTTGCATCGAAGGTATTGAGAGTGCAAGTATAAGCAGCATGAGAAAATCCCATCTGAATATTCGCCGCTCTATGATACGCATCACAAATATGATAATGAGCGGTATACTGAAATACCATAAACGCTCCGCAACGAAAATTAAAGTAGAAATAGGGTTATTAACCAGCGAAGTAAATTTCTCATCTTCCATTAATAAGGTAGCTTGTCCTAAATTCCCGTAGCTGGATGTCAGAAAGTAAAATCCATCCCCCATAATTGTATAGTTGAAGAAAATCCATAACAATCCTGAGAAAACAACCGGTGTTAATAGAAGAATCCACGTTCCCTCGACTTGCTGCAACCGCTCCTTCATTAATTCTTTTTTGGTCTGCATTATCCAGATAAGGACCGCTACTGCTAGTGCTGCCCCAAAAAATACAGTTTCGTAACGTGTCCAAAAAGCAAATGCAATTGCAATGGCTGCTATGACCAAAGGTCTTGCACCATCTTTATGCATCCAGAGCAGCATTTGGATCACAGCTATGTTAATGAAATAAATGAAGATAACCTCTGTTAGTCCATTAGCTCCATAATAAAAAATATACGGATTAAAAGCGTAAAGCAGTGCAAAGATGATGCTTAACCATTTGTTCAAACCGAATTGCTTTCCAGCCTTTACTAATAACGCTACAGTTAGAGCAGCAAATAAGCTGGAAACGATAACGGCAGCTAATCCTTCTGATGCAAGTGCTGGGAATAGGGGATAAAAAACAAGTAAAATCATCTCCATAAAACTCGGGAGAGGATTCCAGACAAACCCAATATTTGCAAGGCTCGGCTCACGACTATAAAGGACATAGAAAGCATTAGCTACACGGCTTGAAGCGTCTCCCGACATAAATCCATAAATGGATGTTAGGTAATATCCTACCCCCAACTCTAGTAACAAAACCAAAAAAAAGATAATATATTTTGATCGTTTCCATGTAACTGACATTCAATTCACCTATCCATTTATTTGTTGGCCTACATCGATGTATCCATTTTTGAATTTGCATGATGTGTATCCATTGTAGCGTGTCCGTGAGTCGTTTTTTCCCAATAAAATGGCTTGGTGACGAGTTGGATTGCCGCCTTAATTGCTGCGATACTCATCAACACCCAATAAATCGGCGTCAACAATGTGTATTTGATAAGTGAAAATGAAAATACTTTATTTCCTTTATTATGTAAATCTCTTGTTACCCAGTAAATACCAACAGTAAGACTATATACAAAAATAAAATTGCCAATAAACAATTCAAATGCGGCAAAATAATAAATTGGACCTGGAAAAAATAGAGGTATGATTTCTACTTTCGCCAAATACCACAGCAACAGCATTGTCCAAAATATAGGGTTTAATAAGGGCAGCATGGGAGTTGCAAGCACCATCGCTTGAAAGCCGAAAAAGCCCTTTGTTCCGAGGTCACGCCAAAGCTGAACCGGATTACGCATATGGACAAGCCATGTTTGCATATAACCCTTAATCCACCTCGACCGCTGTCTAATCCAGTTGCCTACTCGGCTCGTTGCTTCTTCCCATGTTCTGGAGTCAACAATAGCCGTCTTGTATCCTTCTTTATATAGTCGAACTCCAAGGTCCGCGTCTTCCGTCACGTTGTACGGATCCCACGCATTAATTTTCTTCAATACATCCGTCTTAAAATGGTTTGAAGTGCCTCCCAAAGGTATTGGAATATCGAGTTGCATTACTCCTGGCAGAAGCAATTCAAACCACATGCTATATTCATGAGTGAACCAGCGGGTTAGTAGATTTTGATTGCTGTTGTAATAATTAAGCTTTGCCTGTATACAGCAAACATTTTCTTGACTCGCCTGAAAGGCAAGGTATACCTTTTTCAGTTGATCTGGATCGGGACGATCTTCCGCATCATAAATAACTACATATTCTCCTCTTGCCCGTATAAGACCGTAGTTGCAAGCTTTTGGTTTAGTCTTGGGCAAGCTGTGCGGCACAACAAGCACCGTAAAATAAGATGGAGGCTTGAACGTTCTCAGTAATTCCTGGGCTTCGACATCGTCCTCTTCAATTAGCAGCCTGACATCCAATTTCGATCTAGGATAATCTAAGTTTTCAATATTTCGAATAAGCTGTGGAATGATATTGCTTTCCTTATAGATAGGAACCAGTATGCTATATACCGGCAAGGATCTTTCATCTATAGCTGCAATTTCTTCCTCCGTGTACCTAAGCTGAGCTGATTCCTTTGCCCCGTAGATTAAAATGGAATATTTAAAGACCGACATCAATAAATATCCGATTTGAACAACGATGTTAAATATGATTAATGTCCATAGCCAATCCCATATCAAACCGCCCACAAATAATACACCGGATATAAGTAATCCAATGGTTTGTCTTTTCGTAAACGTAATATGTGCGGAATCTTCTGGTTTTTCGGCTATAAGCTTATCCGTACTTTCCAACATGAGCTCCTCGACGTAAACTTCTTTCCAGAATAATTCCATCTCGTCTCTAGTTGCCATTACTTGTTCAATCGGGCTGTCCAGGTATCTTTCTAGTTCCCTCACCTGTTCCTGAGATAGAATGCTACTCACCGCTACCAAGTACCGGTTGAAATCTCTATTTAAAATAATCGCATTATAAGCACGGGCCATCGTTTCTGGCAATTTATGCTCCTGCTCAAATGAAAACTCCACGCCGATACGACCCATATTATTCTGAGTGGCAATGGCCCGATATAGCTGATCAGGTTCAATAAAACGGAACGATAACAAAATATCTCCCAGAATACCTCCACTTTTCTGTTGAAACAAAAGAGCTTGATCCAGCTGTTCTTGCGTAATCTGCCCTGTATTCACCAGCATTTCGCCTAGTCGTCCTTTGCTTGGAAGCTGCTGAGTGAATAATTGAATCGCTTCGCGATCCACACCTTCTAGTTTCATAATAATATCGCCTAGGCGACCGCCAAATCTTGTCTGGTAATCGATAGCTTCTTGCAGCTGTTCGTTCGTAATTAAGCCTTTGCTCAACAGTGCATCCCCAATACGTACAGGCTTCATACGAATATTCTTCCTTTCCTTAGGAGCCTGTGCTCTTCCCAGTCGTAGTCATATCTTGTTATGTCTTCTTCACTAACTTCAACACCAATTTGAACCTCAATCAGGTCAAGGCCATCTATCGCCCTAATTGCATGTTTCGATCCACACTTAATATGAATCACATCGCCTGAACTCACGGTAAAGCGTTGCTCATCAACAACGACATCCCCATTTCCGCTAATAATCGTCCATATTTCTTCGCGCATCGTATGAATCTGGTAGCTAATATGTTTTCTAGCCCATACATGCACCCGCTTCGTAACTACGTGCTGGTCCATCTCGTTTTTCTCTATATCAATCACACGGTACCATCCATATAGGGTCTCTTCGTACATAGGCCTTGCTGAAATGGGCTTTATCAGTTCCTTTAGCTTGGGACTGAGTTTTTTATCCGCGAACAAAATCCCGTCTGGACTGGCCGCGATAATTGCATTGGAAATCCCCATCACAACGATTGGGATCTGCAATTCATTGACGATATGTGTATTTACACTATCCTCACTTAGAATACCTTTTCCATTCAAGTAACTTGGCATCGTGGTTGTCCATTCATCCCAAGTTCCCAGATCACTCCATTTTCCTTCATACGGTTTCACGACAACGTTTCTTTCCTTCTCAACCACTTCATAATCAAAGCTGATGGCAGGCATCGTGTGATATTGAGTAAGAAGCTCCTCGTATTGCCTAGGCCGTTGTGACGCATCCAATAATTGAAGTAGATAGCCTAAGCGGAAAACAAATACCCCGCAATTCCATAGCGCGCCCAAAGCAATCAATTGTGATGCTTCGTCTGAAGCAGGCTTTTCAACAAATCGGTCAATTGTTAACAAAGCTGCATTTTCATCTGAAGAATCAGGAAGAATATAACCGAACTTCTCTGAAGGATGTGTCGGTTTCAAGCCAATAAGCCCTATATTTGCTGTCGATGATTCAAATTCAAGCGCAAGCTGCCTAATAGCAGCAAAAAAGCCTTCATCCGCTTCAGCATCGACAGGCATGACTACAACTACCTCATCTTCGTTCACATTCCATTTTGTATGCAAAAAACTCGATGCCAGACATATTGCCGGGAAAGTATCCCTCTTAACGGGCTCGAGCACGAGAGTAACATCATCGCCAAGTTGAGATTCGATGACCTCTTGCTGCACCCTGCTTGCTGCAATGATCGCCGAAGAAGCAAGATCATACTTTTTTAAGTTGTTCCATACTCGTTGGATCATTGAAGTTTGACTTTCATTAATGCCATTATCACTATTCATTACCTTTATAAACTGTTTCGAACGATAGTCGTTTGACAACGGCCATAATCGCTTTCCAGATCCGCCAGATAAAAGTATTATTTTCATAGTATTCTCCTTCTAGCTATTAATGAAAGATCAAATATCTCAATGAAAGGAACCTAAAGGCAGCACTATTAATCTAGTTTATTTGACGATACTCATCCAAAATGGCAAATAGCCGTAATCACATCTAGATAATTCATACATAATCTAACATATTAACCTTCCAAATACTAGAATTCTACATTTTCCTTAAAAAAGGATCCTATTATACAAAAAAATATGGTCAAATTGTTACAAGGACCCTAGAGATTGTAAATAAAGCAAAAACCACATCCTCTTGCTGATGTGGTTTTACATGGCGGACCCGAATCGTAGCTATGTGAAATCACAATTCACCTGAGCTCAGAACCTGGGTAGCCTATTTACGTGTATACGGTTTGTAAAATTGTCTTATCCGCTAGCTTCAACAATAAATGCAGCATCTATTTTCACGTCAGGTTCGCACTTGCCAAGAGCTCGTTATAAGTTGTGATCTGCGGCTTCTTAGAACCATAATAAACTGGATTCGTAAAGGCGAGCAGCGTCCCCGCTTCATCACGAATGTCAAAGCGATACCAGTTATACGTTCCCTCTTCTAAAGCTATATTCCATTCCAGCACCTCAGGTACTTCTCCTGTGGCCGTTATAGATACATCCCTTACCGATTCAGCAATTCCGTTGTGGATCAGTGTCACTCGAGCGTTGACATCACTTGCTACGCTTAATGTGCAAGTCACCTCATGAGATGCTATTTCTCCTTGTTCCTGACTGAATGCAGCAGACAGGTCACAGCCGAAGCGATAAGTATTACCACCAGCTTGAATCGATGCATCAATCACTGGACCGCGCGATACATAAACATGCCCATTTCGCACACCTTCTAATACTGCATCTGCACTCAGATCATCACACCACACATACGTAGCAGGATCCCCGATTAAAGAAGGAATTGGGCTATCATCATAGCTCTCAGTTGGTAGCATATGTGAGTCAGAGCCGCCAATACCTGTAATGCGGTAGCCTTCATTCCAGCTTGCTGTCCATAACTGCAATGCTTTCTCGGTAGCTACATTGTTAGGAGAAAAGGTCGGGTCATTCCATATTTCCATGGAATGTACTCCCTCCAACTGCGTCTCTCCGTATAGCCAAGCCCATGGCGTCAGCATCGGATGATTAATTGAGCAAATCGCCCCCAGCTCTGCCGCCTCTTTCATCAATCGATCCATACCCTGCTGAGTGGTTAGGCCTCCATCCGGTGAGGTTGCTCGCCAATCGATCCATTTTCGAAGTCCAAGTGCATTCCAATGTCCGTCGCCAGCTGTTACCTCTACACCTGGAATGACGAGCGCATCTCCTTTAGCCCAAGATGTAGACATTACATTGTGATCTGTCGCTACAAAGAAATCCATACCTTGCTTCAGTGCCTGCTCACGATTCATAAGCTGAGTCATCTTGCCATCGGACAACACGGTATGCGTATGGAAATCCCCCTTGTACCAACGGCTTCCTGCCTGCCATATCTTCGCCCAGTCATAGTTTTCCATTATGAAGCCAGCATTCAGCTTGCCGCTGTTCCAATACTCACGTTCGCCCTGAATTTGCGCAGATACATACTCGTCTGGCAATGTGCCACAACCAAATTCCCACTCAGCTTCAAAAGTTCTGCCTTCTTCATTTGAAACTTCAAGCATCCATGTGCCGGTCATAATCGGCCCTGGCACCGCTATTGAACTCGTTAATTCTGGTTGGTTATGAACGACAATGAGCCGCTCGTTTCCACCATCCAGAAAGCAGAATCGAATATGTTTTTCCGAATCAAACAAATGTAATCGTCCCCACGACTTCTCCTTCTCATAAGTAAATCGAATCGCGAACCATTCGTACTCTTCTTCTGCCTCAATCGGGAAGTAGGTATTATTCTGTTCCAGCTTAACGGAAATTTGTCCTTTATTCATAGTTAGCCACCCTCCATATTCCAAGTTTAGTTGTACAATTCTTCATCTATCCAAGTGTTCCAATAATAATTATCCCTGTCGTAATCGCAATCGACATCATGACCCGCATTCTACCCTGCTGTTCCTTCAAGACTATTATGCCTAGCAGTGTCCCGAAGACGGTGCCTATCTCTCGGATCGGAGACAGATGTGCTAAAGGGCCTAGATTCATAGCAAATAAGAATAACAAGTAAGATCCTGGCGATAAAATGGAGCCGACTATAAGTGGCACCTTATTGATCTTCCACTCCGTCTTAACCGCTTTCGAGCGCAAGGCAGGCAATGTTAGAACAAGCATATAGCCAATGTTGCACAGGGCCAGTAATGCAAGCGGTGGCATGAATTCCAATATGTTCTTATCTGTCAGGGTATAGCCTGTTATGCATAAACCAACCCCAAGAGCATACATAAGACCCTTCATATACTTCTTATCTTGCAGCAATGTTCGATTCAGCTTAAAGCCACCGATGCGGATCATTCCATAAATAATAAGCATTAAACCTGCCCATCCGAAGATGGAAAGGGACTCGTTATACATAAGTACACTTAGGACAGGAACGAGCAGTGCTCCTGTCCCACGCATAATCGGGTAAACCTGCGAAATATCACCGAACTGATACGCCTTCGATAGTAGTATGAAATACCCGCTCTGCAGCATTATAGATAGCAGTATTAAGCCGTAAGCTTTCAATGGAATCGTATTGCTTACTAGCCATTCAATCAGATATGGAGTAAGCAGCAAAAAACACGGGATATTAATCATCCATAGGAACACATCTTTGTTCATGCTACGTTTCGCAAACAAATTCCATATTGAATGCGTAAAACCAGATGCTAACACGAGTATGAGTGCGATAGTTGTCATTGTTTAATCACCGAGTTTCTTGTAAAGGTTGTGACTCGTACCAGTATCCTTTTATTCCTTTTTCCAAACGTATCAGTGCTTCGAGGTAGAAATAATCGCCCCATATCATATAATCATCTGGAGCTACATTTCCTCGTACATAGTAGGACCCATGTTTTAATAATCCCTCGGCTCCTTCTTCGCCAATAGTTGAATAATGAAGCACGAGTGAGGTCATCGACAGCTCAAACTTCTCTTCAAACTCAGCGCGATCGGGATCTGTATCGTCAAGAAGACTTAGCATCTCGATCAAGCCAGCTGCGGCGATCGCTGAAGCGGAACTGTCTCGATACGTATTCGCATTAACCGGAGCATCAAAGTCCCAATAAGCCACATAATCTTCTGGCAGTTGCCCAATAAAATAGGATGCCATACGCTTCGCCGTGTCCAAGTAAACTTTATGTCCTGTGTAGCGATAGGCAAGGGAAAAGCCATAAATACCCCATGCTTGACCACGAGCCCATGTAGATCCGTTCGTAAATCCTTGATGAGTCGCTCCGCCAAGCGCTTCACCTGTTTCCGTATCAAACACAAACGTATGGTATGAGCTATCATCCCCACGCACAAGATATCGCTGGCTTTGATCAGCTTGCTTAATCGCAACCTGACGATAACGCTCTTCCCCTGTTTGTTGATAAGCCCAGAACAACAGCGGGAGATTCATGAGACAATCAATGATCATTCGTCCCCCATGCTGTGCATCACCAGACAGTCCCCAAGCTTGAATATACTGTCCATCCTCGCGCCAACGACGCATGAGTACATCTGCCGCTTGTAGTGTCAATTCTCTTGATTCCTCATCCTGCTCCACCACCCATTGCGCCTGCGAGGATAACGTATAGAGGAATCCAATGTCATGATGATCAAGAACGATGTTCTGTTCCATTCTCCGCTTGAAGCTTTTTACCGTAAGGCGTGCTGCCTCACGGTAAGCCTCGTCGCCAGAATACTCGTAGCACAGCCACAGCATTCCGCTCCAGAACCCGTTCGTCCAATCATCATTATTGTTCAATTCATACCTGCCGTTAACACTGACATGTGGGAAGCGATCACCGAAACGCTCCACATTATTTTTGATCTTCTCCATTGCATCTTCAATTGCATGTTTCCACATGTCCTTACACCCTTTCCACGATCCATTCATCTCAGCGAAGCATTCGTTGCAGAACTGCAGCAGCCTCACCAGATAGTCTACATCTTCCTTAGCCCAATGATTGTCCATATCCTTGAATGTCTTCACATGCTCAACCAAGATGTAGGTATGTCATACAGAATGCTACTATAATTGAAATCCGTCTCTTTCTGATGCCCATTCAAGGTCTCCTCCTACTGAACCCATAGTAATGTCACCCTAAGTCCGGTTGATCCTGAAGTGTAACTTGCAGGTCATTCGTACCATGCAATTCGAACACAACAATCTCATTCTCACCGGCATGCAGCAATGGCCCTGGAACATAAAGCGTCTTTTGCGGTCCCGCCTCCCAATAACGTCCGAGATTGAAGCCATTTACGAATACAATTCCCTTTGTCCAGCCCTCAAGTGCTAGGAAGGTGTCTGCGATATCTACCTCTTGCTCAATATGGAAGGAGCCTTTATAAAATACAGGGCCTTCTTTTCCTTCCTCAACATTAACAACAGGTTCATGTAGTAGATCGATATTGTCCATTGGTAGACTATGAATCGTCCAATCAAATAGGAACTGGAATCCCAATCTCGCACCCTCGGTAATTCCCTTACAATCTCTTAAATACGGTCCATAGTTTGTTCTGCCCATATTCTCGACTAGAATACGAAGCTCTGCTCCGCCCTCTGGTACATGGAACTCAATCGGCTGCGGATCCCAACGCTCAATAACTCCCTTATACTCTCCATCGAGAAATACGAGCGCACGATCATGTACCTCCTGCAAGACCAGTGAACAATTTTGTCTAGGACCGGAAACCTTCGTTGTATATAAAATGAAGCCATAATCCTGTCCAAGCTTCTCCATCGGCTCAGGGCAAGTCCTTTGCACAGGCGTCGACAGCACTGGCAGTAGGTCAAACAGCGGTGCTACTGGCTTCATCTGAACACTGCCATAATCCATCTTGCGAACAGGCTCAGGAAGCGGCATTAGCTCCGTATCGAGATATTTTGCAATAAGCTCCCTTAACAGAATGTACTTCTCCGTAACGTCCCCCCATTCTGTCAGTGGGCTGTCATAGTCGTAGCTAGTTACCGTTGGCTCATATATCCCGTGATTATTGGCACCATTGTAGAATCCAAAGTTTGTTCCGCCATGAAACATATAAAAGTTAACCGATCCGCCAGCCTTCAGCATATCCTCAAACACATGCACAGCATCCTGTGCATCTCGCGTATGATGTGGCTTGTTCCAATGATCGAACCACCCGTTCCAATACTCCATACACATTAGCGGCTTATCCGGCTGCACCTGCTTCAGACTATTAAAGGCTTCCTCGGTTCTCGAACCAAAATTAACGGTTTCTAGAACTCCTGGAACCATACCGCCTTGCAGCATGAAATCTTCTGGGCCATCTGAGGTGAACAGCAGGACGTCCATTCCACGTGAGACCATGCTTTCCTGTATATGTTCAAGATATTTCAGGTCATTGCCATAGCTTCCGTACTCGTTCTCTATCTGCATCGCGATGATCGGGCCGCCATTCGTACATAACAACGGCTTCAGCTTCGGCAACAGCACATCATAATAAGAATCTATCTTAGATAAAAATGCCTCGTCATAACAGCGCAAGCGCATCCCATCCTCGGCAAGCAGCCAGGCCGGCATTCCACCGAACTCCCACTCCGCACAGATGTAAGGACTTGGGCGTACGATAACATGCAAACCTAACTCTGCTGCTGTTTCGATAAATGTGACGATATCCGCCATACCCGTAAAACAGAACTTACCTTCCTGAGGCTCATGAATATTCCATGCAACGTACGTTTCTACCGTGTTAAAGCCGCAAGCCTTCAGCTTGCTCAATCGATCCTTCCAATACTCAGGAATTACGCGAAAATAGTGAATCGCTCCTGACACAAGCGTAAGGGGTGTACCCTCATAAAGAAATTGATCTCCTTGCACTGTGAATGATGCCATATTAGATACTCCTCTACTCATGAACTCGATATAGACTCCTTCTACCTGTCATTACTATTCTGAACAAGAATTCTCGCTAACCAGACGGTTAATCTCTTCACGCTTATGGATATACCATTCTGCCTCTTGTGGGTATACTTCAAGGGATAATTCTTGCTCCAAGCCATCTTCCAATAAGGCGATTACTGCCTCTCTTCCGACTTTCTGCTCGAGTAGCTCAAGTGCGCGTAAATCTTGCAGAGCTTCCGTAAGGACCTCCAGCCTGATCGACTCGATCGGCCCCTCAGCGCCTGGATATACCAAAAATGCATCGCCCGCTGGAAATCCACCTCCTGCATCCGTCACTTGAAATGGATCAATCGGATACTTCGAGAATTGTGCATACCAGAAGTTGTAACCCCAATGCAAAAACCCTTTAAGTTTTAGCTTATAAATTTGCATCCCGAGTACCCGATTACGTGATGACGGCATATGAAGAAAGCGATTAGATACGAGCTTGTATTGGGCACAGCAATAATAAGTCCATAGCCCCTCTACGCCATGATCCAGAAATGGTCGAATACCATTGCTCGCTGGAATCGGATGCTTAATTAAACCACTTTCATAAAATTCATACTCAGAGAGCGCATCAATGATCGGAAAACCTTCTAGAATTGGCCTAATAAGTTCACTCGCTGCACGATAAGTATCCATGTCCGCAAGATTCGGTTCATCCGATAGATGGAAATAAACTCGCTGTTCTAAATCATTTTCTTTAACAAACGCTAAAAGTTCTTGTAAAAATAACGTAAGGAATCCCGTGTACTCCGGATCTTTAGAATCGGTATCCCATCCAAATAGTTGCTTTAATTGACCATCAACCATAGCCATTACTTTTGGTGCATGCTTGGCACCCCATTGTGTAAATAGATGAGAGAACTCAAAATATTTCATTCCACTGCGGTCACACAGCTCTATCCAACGCTTTAATCGTTCAAAAGTGAAGTTATACTTCTCTCCTGTCCGTTCTACTTGAACAAGCTGTACGGTTGGGCGGTCTCCCCCGATCTCCGTGTCTAACGGAGGTGTAAACAAAGGGGTTAGAATCATATTCATTCCATGTTTCACCGCGGTGTGGATGTATTGCTCAATCAACTGCCAATGGTACTCGCTAAATATGTCCGTTTTATAGTAGGTAGCCAAGCAGTCTACATGGAACCATTCCGTATGTATAAGCGACTGCTCCGGCAATGTTGCCGCGATCACTTCCAGCGTAAATGTTTCCTCACTTACTAGTTCGCCGATATCATTTTCGATTTGGATACAAATATCAAATAAGCCCGCCTTAGCATTGAGCGGCACCTCAACAGTGATCCATATTGAGCGCCATTGATTCGGATAACCAGTTAAACCTCGATTTGTATCGAACGGAATTAACACATCTGGATAAAGACCTGGCGTGCTTCTTAAGACATGTTCATCTGCATCGTGATAGCTCACCATATTAGCAGGTACTAACTCTACAGTTCGCACAGTGATATTGGGCCCCAACTCGGATTGCTCGGCCCGAACTTGAAGCGACCGCATAAGTACATTTGCCCGATATGCAACCTGGAAAGAATAGAATTCACCAAGTAGTGCCGAGCCTCTAAGTTGAGCTGGCGCATGTAGTTCTTCATCGGCAAATACCTTGATTAATGAACTGATACATCTTGTTTCCATCCGTGCAGCTCTATTCAACATTTCCACTTCTTTTCCCCCCATATGAATTGGTAAAAAGGATAAGCCCGGCAAACTCGACTGACTATTCGAACTTACCGGGCTTATTTAATTACTTAATTACTTACTTGCTTTGTAAGCATCGCTAGTATCTTTGAGATGCTGCTGGAAGCTCGGGTCTGCTTTCAGTCCATTAATAAACTTGTCCCAATCCTCCAAGCTGGATTTTTTGATAACCACATTTGTATACATATCAACAAACTTCTTCTGCCAATCGCCGCCTTTTTCCATCCACGCTTCGGTATTTGGCAATCCTGCAGCAGGATTCTTAATCGAAGATTCTGAGATTGTGTCGATCAGCTTACGATTGTACTCTAATACTTCTGCTGGCATTCCAGGTCCTTCAGCACGTTGGTATTTATTGAAGAAACCAGAAATCCATTGTGCTGTTGTCGCTGTACCGTATCCTTGCTTCTTACCTTCATCTGTTTGAACAATAGAACCATCTTCAGAAACGGTATAATCCTTGTCTTTGATACCATAAGTCACGAGATTGTAGCCTTCTTGAGTAGCCGTTTCGTTGTAAACTTCAAGAATCTTCTTGAGCTTGTCTTCACTAACCGATTTGTTAACTAGGAACAATCCATAATAACCATAAGCTTGCTCATTGTATTTCTTGCCATCTTTCGCAGCTGGAATTTCATACGCCTTCAACTCAGCTTCAGGTTTAATCTTTTGCAACTCTTGGCCAAATATAAATGCTTCGTTAATATTACCGAATGAGATACCCGCCTTGCCTTGAATCATCATTTCTTTCACTTGGCTTGACTTCATAACTGGTAAGTCCGGTGTAATAAGACCATCACCATAAGCCTTGCTCCAGAATTCAAGCGCTTCTCTCGCTTCAGCTGTTAGCCAGTATGGCTCAAGACCGCCATCAGCTGTTTCCTTCCACGATGTACCTGCACCAAACATCGTCATCATATAAGGACTGACACTTGCCTGTACCATACCGTAAGTATCGTTTTTACCGTTTTTGTCCGGGTCATTCTTTGTAAAGGCCTCTAACACTTTGTAGAACTCTTCCATAGTAGTAGGAGCAGTCAATCCTACGTTTTTGAGCCAGTCTTCACGAATCAACAGCGACTCATGCCCGTCCAATGGACGAACGCGTGGAATACCATAAGATTTTCCTTTGAACTTAATATTGTTAATTGCATTCTCCGGATAGCCTGCTAGATTAGGATAGTCAGGCAGGAAAGGAGTCAAATCCCAGAATGCACCTTGATCTATTGCAGTTGAGAACGCAGGGTCATTAATATCCTCGATGAGAACGACATCTGGCAAACTCTTCGAAGCAAGCAATGCATTCAACTTTTCTTTATAGTTATTAATTGGATAGAAGTCGATCTGAAGCTTTACATTCAATTTTTCATTCAGCTGTAGAATGCTTTCAAGATCACTACTAGGGGATTCACCATAAGTCATCGTACCGATATTGATTTCAACTGGCTTTTGCTGCTCAGACTTGGAAGCATCTCCAGCAGAATTGGTCTCACCACCCTTTGCACAACCCACCAACATGCTTGTAGTGAGAACTAACACCAATAACATGGTCATCCAACTTCTTTTTTTCATTTGTAAAAGCCCTCCCTTTTATCTAATAAATTAATATATAAGCTTGGTTTACCCCTTAACCCTTTACGGAGCCAACCAACATACCCTTAACAAAGTACTTCTGAAGGAACGGGTAGACCATAATGATAGGTAGAGAAGCAACGACTACTGCAGCCATTTTAATCGTCTCTGGAGGAAGCATCTGCTCACTCTGTAGCATTGCAGCTACGGATGGATCTGCTATATTCGTTGAAGCTTGTATCAGCATCATCTGCAGCACAACCTGCATCGGCCGAAGTTCATCTGAGTTGATGTATAAAACGCCATTGAAGTACGTGTTCCAGAAACCTACTGCAAAGAATAGACCGAATGCAGCGACCGCTGACAGCGAGATCGGGAACATAATTTTGAAAAAGACTCCGATATCATTACATCCATCAATCTTCGCTGCTTCCTCTAGCTCCTCCGGCAGTTCCTGATAGAAGTTCTTCATCAAGAATACATACCATGCACTTGTAATTGCCGGTAATATCAACGACCAGATGGAGTCAATAAGACCTAATCCTTCAACTAACATGAAATTTGGAATCATTCCTGGGTTGAACAACATCGTCATTAGAATAGCAACTAGGAAAAACTTCTTCCCGAAGAATCGTTTCCGTGACAGAGAATACGCCAAGGCACTCGTCACCATGATACTAATCGCAGAGCCGACAATAGCTAAGAAGGCACTAACCCCTAATGAGCTCATAAACATCTTGGTTGATAGAATGTACTTATAGGAGGAAAGACTCCAGTTTTCCGGAATAATAATTAATGGCTTGCTCAAATATTCCGAAGGATCTGTAAAGGATACGATAATGACATAAAGAAAAGGTAGTAGTGTTACAAGCCCGATTAAACTGAGCACCGTATAAATGATGCCGTTTGTCACTTTATAGCCGAGGGACTTATTCATTAGTAAAGACCCTCCTCGCCGAATTTTTTAGCTAACTGATTGGCTGTTACTACAAGTACAAGACCAACAACCGACTTGAATACTCCAACGACTGTCGCATAACTGAAACGACCATTCTGTATCCCAGCCCGATACACATATGTATCAAAGACATCCGCAACATGCGCTACGGGAGAACTCATCATCAAGAAGATCTGTTCAAACCCTACCTCCATCACTTGACCGAGCCTGAGTATGAGCAACACGACGATTGTACTCCTGATGCAAGGCACTGTAATCTTCATAATCTGTTTCCAACGGTTCGCACCATCAATTTGAGCCGCCTCATACATTTCTTGATTGATACCTGCAATTGCAGCCAAGAAGATGATTGTACCCCACCCGGCTTCTTTCCATATGCTCTGCGCAGTTAACAAACCCCAGAAGTAATTCGGCTCTGTCAAGAAAGCGATTGGCTGACCGCCAAGCTCGACAATAATCTTGTTAACAATTCCATCGCTCTGTCCAAGAATAATAAAACAGATACCAGCAATGATTACCCAAGATAAAAAGTGAGGTAAATAAACTATCGTTTGTATTACTTTCTTAAATCTCATACTCCGAACCTCGTTAATGAGCAATGCAAGAACGATCGGAATCGGGAAGAAGAAGATGATATTTAGCAAGCTAATCGCCATCGTATTTCTAAATAAGAGAAAGAAGTCTGGATTCGTGAAAAACTCACGAAAATATTTGAATCCGACCCATTCGCTTTCCCAGAACCCTAGGTATGGAGAATAGTTTTTAAATGCTAAACCTAGCCCCCATAGCGGGAAGTACTTGAAGATTAAAAAGAAGAGAAGACCTGGAAGTGCTAGTAAGTACAAATATTTCTCTCGACCAAATATGACTTTGAATCGAGCCCATAGGGAGTCTTTCGGATTTAATCTTTGTCTGTCGGCTTCATATGCCTGTGATAAACTTGCGTTCGCTAATTTAAGATTAGATTGCGGCAAGGGTTTCACCACCTCCAACGATTTTGTTTGAACCTGGTTGACTGTAACGTTTCATGTCTGCATCTTACAAGCTGCAACGCCCATCAACAATGACCAATTTTTATTCGCCTGAGATCCTTGTGCAATAATTGCGAATAGCTTGATACTACTGGGTTTATGAACACTTCTAGTCTCAATAATTAACCTCATTAGCCCTGAGAGATTATAAATTTGCACCTCATAAAAATCAAAAAAAGACTTGCAAGAACGAGAGGTTTCATTTCTCTCGCTCTTAGCAAAGTCTTATTAAAAAAAAGTGCATTTAATTTAGTCAGGAATACTATTTTCGATGCATCTCTCGATATTGCCCCGGCGGTAAGCCCACCTGCTTCTTAAATACACGAATGAAATTTTTAGGGTTATATCCTACCTGCTCCGCTATTTCATTGACCAATAAATCAGTCGTTTCTAACAACTCCTGGGCTTTGGCTACACGCAATTGTGTTAAATACTCGATAAAGGAAATATTCATCGTCCGCTTAAACAACTTGCTTAAATATTGCGGGCTCAAATTGCATATCTGTGCACACTGGTCAAGAGAGATATCAAGATGATAGTTTGCCTCGATATAGTCCGTGACCTTCTCAATAAATTGCTCATACTCTTGATTCTTCTTACTATTCACATACAGCATAATCGGTTCGAATATACGATCCATAAACCACTCATTAATTGAATGTATAGTTGTGAGTTTTCTCAGATTTACATTGAGTTCACTAGTTGTATAGCCAAATAATTGCTCCGAATTTATATCCATTAAATATACCATTCGTAAAGTAGTAGACAACAGCTGATCGTAAGACATCATAATGAGCTCTGGATTGTGTACAGCGGATTGTACTTTATCAGAGAATGCATCAAGCATCCGCTTCGTTTCAGAGAGATCTCCCACCAGCAGCGAATCGGTCAGATGGTTCTCAATCTCCGTTGGATAACGGTACATCATCGAAATCGCAAGCCCTTTGCTCTCAATAATCTGATTTCCCCCATTAATCATCCGCGAGTGAATCGCAAGCTGCGCCTCACGATATAAATCAGGCAACTCCTCCACATGCGATGTGGTTCGACTCAAACCGATCGTCGCCGGAGATTTCAAAAAATGAGTAATCTGCTCACGTATCCTATCAATCACAGGCTTCAGCTTATCTGACCAAACGTCTACCTCTTCATGCTCTGTCCATAGCCAAACCACAACTTGATCATTAAAAGAGTTGATGACCAAGCCCTCCAGTTGCTGATGCTCCAATAATTCTGTCGTCATATTCTTTATGATGAAGAGAATTAGATCCCTATCCGTCTCTTGGAACTTGGTCACATCCGATAGGTGATCATAGGCAATAATAAATACAACTGCACACTGCTTCTCCGGAATAGAATGCCTGCGCAGAAGCTCCAGTAAATATTCACGACGGTCATGAGTAAACTGCCCCTCCATTAACCTTAAGGCGAACAGCTCGCGAATAAGTGGAAATTGTTCATTTAATTGTTCTTCTAGTTGACTCGCTTTACGGTTAATTTCCTTCCAACGCTGATTCACATAACTGAACTCATCCGTTCCCATATCCGCGGTTTGATTATCGCTGATGAGAGAGACTAGCTTCCGAATCGGACTATACACTTTCCTAGTGCCGATCATCGCCAATGCAATTCCTGCAGCAAGTACAGCAATTACAATTCCTATCGTAATGCCTGCAATCTGCCTTGCACTGCTATACAGTTCCGCCGTCGGGATCATATCCACAAACAACATCTTTTGGATTGGAGATTCCGTAGAGGTCACTAAGTACTCTCGGTCCTGCCATCGATAGATAAACTCTTGCTCACCTTCTTTTGTAACCGTTATCAATTCATACAAGTCTTCAGGCACTTCGCTTCCGTTCAAATGGAATACAAGTTGACCGGTGTTATCCATCACATACATTTGCTCATGCTCGTATTTAAGAAATTGTTTTGTCAGTGATTCAAACGCTTTATTATCTATGATGACCTGGATAAATCCGATAGGTTCTTTTGAATGTAAAGGTACTGTACTTGTTAACGTTATTCCTGAATCATAGTCTTTGCCACCCTGAGAATAGCCTACTTTCCAATCTAGTTGCTGATTTTTATCCAGTAGGTTCGCATACTTCTCCCGTTCCACTGCTGATTCGATCTTTATTCCACCGTAAGTTGATGATATTAAGTAGTTCTCATCCAATGTATATAGCGCAATATCCTTAACACGAGAATTTCCGTTCATAAAAGCTAACAAATTCTGATATACACCCGTATAGAAGCTGGAATAATTGGTTCGCTTCATTTCATTCAAGTCTGAAGTAAAGAACGAGCTCAGTTCCATCTGGACTAAGTTATTCTGAACCGCTTCCAACTCGGTATCCATCGTCCTTGAAGCGTAATTCAAGATTTGAGTAATATCTTGGCTAACATTATCTTTAATAGCATTAGAAGTTAATGCATAACTAGCGATTCCAACGATAACGATAGGAATGATCGATGAAAATAATGTATATGCAATCATTTTGCGATAAAATGATGGATACTTCAGCAATCTTTTATTCCAAATTGTTCGGTAATCATCTTTAAGCTTCATATTGTAATCTCCCAAGTTGATAAACTATGTCCTCAGCGTACAAATCATTTGATATGAAGTCAATAACTACGAAAAAAATTTTGGGAAATATTATAATATTAAACAAAACAAACAATCTACAATGATTCGAGTCTTAAGATCATAGAAAAAAAGCGACCCTGACCAAAAAAGCTGCCAACGATATTGCAATATCGTTAGCAGCTTTTATTTTATAAAACTATCTATTCCAACTTCATATAATACAGATTCGCCGTACTATCCTTCGTAATGGTATGTGCGCCCGCCGTAAGGGAGACAGTGGCAATGCCATTCGTTATAGGATAATTTGTTCCATCCACTTTTATTTTGGTTCCTTCTGTATTGAACACTAGGGTTAGGGTTGAAGCTTTAGCAGCTGTGAACTGAATACTGGTTGCACTCTCGATTTTTAGACATTGAGTTAGGGTTAACCCCTGATATGTCACAGTTCCCTTACTTGTTGAGAGATTCCCTTGGATATTGAAGAAGCTGCTCGTTGTTCCATCAGTGGTAAAGTTATGAACGGTTGCTGCCGCTGTCGGCACTGGCGTTGCCGTAGGTGTCGTTGTCGGTACAGGTGTTGCTGTTGGCACAGGAGTAGCTGTTGGAGTTGGTGTCGGACTTGTTGGGTTTGAATTGCCCCCTACGGAGACGAGCCCCGTTGTGTAGCTTCTGATTGCAGACATCAGTGCTGTGTTCAGTGCATACGATGCGTCATCCACGGAATCATTAAATGCCCATGTGAAGTCTCCGCCATTCAGGCGTCCGGCTTTTGCCGTAACAACCTGTTCTACATTGCTTACGTTGTCAATATTCGATACGTTCACTCCAGTTTGGATGCTCGTATCGAAGTTATTATAAGCTGTTCCGCCTTTTAATGCTTTGTATGAGCTTGGGACGGTTTCATTTCTCGACGAAGCTAAGTAGGCATCAAATGAGGTTGCATTAGCAGGAGCTGTCCCTGTATTGGAGTTAGCGTAGATAAGACTTGAAGCACCAACAATTAGATTGTTATAAGCTTTAATCACACCTCCATTTTCACCCGAGAACGTACCCTCACCTAAAGCATCTGTACCCTGTAAGGAACTAAGCATTGGGTCTTTAGTATTTCTAAAAACATTGGATTCCACAAAGGCCGAAGCTCCGGTTGTAACGCCGACACCATATTTCGAGACTCCATCATAGAAGTTATTATAGACATGAACAGAGGCCACTCTGATCCGCGGATGACGGGAGTCCGAATGATCGAACCAGTTATGGTGGAAGGTAACAAAGAATTCTGCAGACTCACTAAGTCCGACTAGAGCAGCTTTTCCGGAATCAAAGTAGTGGTTGTACGAGATAGTAATGTACGTTGATCCTTTTTTGAGGTCCGTAGACCCGTCACCTTTGGCTTGGTCCGCATCGCTCCCTGCAGATCCATAGAAAATATCATTATTATGCACCCATACATTCGCATTGCCTGTATCCATTGAAATGCCATCGTCAGGAAATAACATTACACCCAGATTTCTTACTTCCAAATTACCAACATATCTAAGAAGCAATCCCCAACCGTATGCATAAGCATCTTTTCCGATACCTTCGATTGTAATATTCATTTCTGAATAATTGTTTTTACCTTTGACTTCAAGATATCCACTGCTGTTAAGCTGTCCACTCAGGTCAGCGGCTGTAACTTTACCGATAATTCGGATGGCAAGTGGGGTTGTATCATAACCCTTTTGTCTCAGAGCCAAGATGCTACCAAGACCAACGCCTGTTTGTACAGCACCTGAGCTGTTGATTTTCACATCAAGTGTTACGGTTTTCGCATTCTGAGATGTTATATACAGCACTTGAGCACCATTCTTGAGGGTTCCATTCTCATTATAAGCGCCAGAACCCGTACCAAATGGCGAGCTTGCCGAAAAAGCAAACCCAGATCGATCATATGACGTTACGGATAACGTATTTGATACCACACTTGCCGTTTCTCCCGATGACAGGGCAGCTTCAACCTTCATTACATAACTTCCAGCTGCAAGCCCTACAGCATCCGCTCTCCAATAGGAAGAATATTTGCGGATCAATTCATTATCAATCTGTTGGTACCCCGAATCTGATGCGCTTGCCTGTTTAACATATACGTTATATCCTGTCGCATTACTTACAGGTGACCATTCCACATATGCCGCTTCATTCCAGCCTCCACTGCCTGTCATCGAAAGACCAGCAGCATGCACTACTGTATTTGTCCATCCACCTGCTATCAAAGAAAGTGCAAGAGAAAACAACACACCAATACTGATTACCTTGGCAATACTTTTTTTCATTTTATTCCCTCCTGATTCTAATTTGTTGCAGATAGAATTGTAACCGCTTGCAAGAAGATATAAAGCTTCCTTTTCACCTCCTGACAATATTACATTTTATGGGACTAAAACATCCTCAACATATCAGAACAGAAATCAGTTCCGATACAATCATTTCCTCATATTTTTCACATCTAACAGTATTCTGAGTTAATGATTATAGGACAGAGCATTGATTCACCCGTACTTTCAGCAATGTATCCTGGGCTCTTGTGAAAATACAACATGAATAGCCACACAGTAGCCAGCACATAATAAAATTCACAACCATTAGATAATCAAGGGAGGAGCTTTCAATTGAGTGCAAATCAACCAGATAAGAATCTAATCAACACAGTAAAAGAACTGGAAGCCACGCCCGTAAACAGCCTGGAAGCCCAACAGCAGCAGCAAGCCCGTAATGATCGCCGCAAACAAGCTCTGCATGACAGCGATGGCAAATTCTCAGAAAATGAATCTGGGAACTTCCATTAGAGTCTTCAGCTATGTCCGCACCCCAATAAATCGCACGTTTTATGATCCTTTCCAAAATGAAAAAAACGTAAAAAAGCGACCACGATGGTCGCTTTTTTACTGATATTAAGAAATGCCTTCTCCTGCAAATCATTCTTATCTTCAGTATCCAGACGAATACTCTTTGCTTTCTTTTAAGCGAGCAATATCATGGCCCGTCGGGTTTTGGAAGACACGAAGCCCAAATATCGGTACAACTGCAAAAATGTGATCAAAGATATCAGCTTGAACCGATTCATACACCACCCAGTTAGTATCATTGCTAAACGCGTAGATTTCTAAGGGCAGTCCATTATCCTCTGGCGCGAGCTGTCTGACGATCAGCGTCATATCCTTATGAATTTTAGGATGATTCCTCAGATATTCATGGATATATTCTCTGAATACACCAACATTCGTGAGATGTCTTCCATTTACTTTACTCTCCATATTGATTTGATGTTCGATATTATAAATGCTAATTTCATTTAATCTTGCCCTTATAAAATCGGAAAGGTAGTGAATCTTCTGGAATTCCTCCATCATTTCTTTTGTACAAAAACATATGCTGCTTGTATCGATATGAACGCTTCGTTTAATCCTTCTGCCGCCAGAAACTTGCATGCCCCTCCAGTTTTTGAACGAATCTGAAATAAGGGCGTAGCTAGGAATCATGGTGATTGTTTTATCGAAATTCATAACCTTTACCGTATTCAATGTAATGTCAATTACATCACCATCCGCATTATATTTAGGCATTTCGATCCAGTCACCTACACGAACCATATCATTAGATGATAATTGAACACCTGCCACCAAACCCAATATAGAATCTTTGAAAATCAGCATAAAAACAGCTGATAATGCACCTAACCCACTAAGTATAATCAGTGGATTCTGACCAATGAGGTTAGAGATCACTACAATAACACCAATGATAAATAGAATAATCTTTGCAACCTGAATGTACCCCTTGATCGGTCTAATCTTGGAGACCTCGAATGAGCGATAAATAGCATCAATGGCATTAAGTAGTGCATTAAACACCGTGATAGTTACGATAATCATATAAGTTAAGGCGGATTTTTCAATAAAGGCCTGATATAGCGGAAAGATAGACGCAGAATAATAGATGATGAAGGCTGGCGCGAGATGCGACAGCTTGTGAAACACTTTTTTCTCCAAAACGATATTATCCCATGCATACCGATCCTTACTAATGAAATGAATAATTATCTTCAGCACGATTTTTTTGGCTATTAAATTGGCCAGTACAGAGAGTAGTGCTATAAATAAGACCATGATTATATTCGAAAGATAACCTGTCATTTGTTCGCTTACACCGTAACCTGCTAGTTGATCTTTTATAAAATTCATCATTTCCTCCTGCTGCGTGTTACTTAGATTGTTTGATGAAATGGTCTAGCACTAACATACGACGCTTCGATCGTTGCGGTTAACTATTATTGCCTAGTTTCAACTAATTGTATTAACCTTGTCAACGCGCTTGAGTAAATCGAGTCATGTCTATACACAAACCATACCTGCAAATCTCGGTACTCTTCAGGCAAGCGGTGGGAAGTGATTATGCCCTGCTCCTCCGCCTTGGCAATCGCTGACTGTGGCAGCATAGACACACCAAGTCCAGAGGAAACGCCATCCAGAATAACTGCTAATGTGCCAAATTCCATAATCTGATAAGTGATCAGGCCAGTGCCTCTAAGAAAACTCTCTGCTTTTGCCCGATGCGTACATCCAACGTCAAAGAACAACATCGGCTTCATGAGTAACTCATACATTTCATTTTGTCCCGGCTCAGAGATCAACACCAACTCCTCTTCAAAAGCCGCGATATGTTCTATATCTGCATCATCAACAGGACCATAGACGAACGCTCCATCAAGCTCGTAATCCAACACCTTTTGTAAGAGCGCATGTGTCACACCCGTAGTGAGCGATAAATTAACATCCGGATATCGTGATTGATACTCGGCCAATAGAGGAGTCAGATGAATGACTGCTGTCGCTTCAATGGAGCCTATCCGAAGCGGCCCTGCAGGATGGTCCGAGTATTGTGTAGTTTTCACAGCCTCGTCCATCAGAGTCAGTATTTTATCCGCATATCCCAGTAAATTCTCGCCAGCCAAAGTTAGCGTCATTCCTCGATTGGATCTCCGAAAAAGGGGTGTTTTCAACTGAGCCTCAAGATACTGAATTCGAGTCGTCACATTAGACTGTACATAGTTCAACAATTGCGCAGCCTTGGTTATGCTACCCTCTCGAGCCACAGCCTGAAATATTCTTAAATCTCCGCTTTCCATTTCTAAGTCACCTGCTTGGTATGATCATTTATGATACTCACATTCGGTTTTGTTCATTTTACTGTATGATTCCCACTCTGTACAATTCAAATAGATATATCTAAATACGAATTACTGGAGGAATTAGGATGAAAGCAATCGTACATGCTGGAATGAACGGTTTGAAGAGCCTGACATATGAAGACGTTGTTGACAAACAGCCGGGCTTCGGCGAAGTAAAAGTAAGGCTGAAAACCGCAGGGTTAAATCATCGAGACTTATTTCTCATGGCGGATCGAACAAACGAGGATGCTCCCCTAATTATGGGCTCTGATGGGGCAGGTATAATTGAAGCGGTAGGTGAAGGCATAACATCACTTACAGTAGGTACCGATGTAATCATTAATCCGTGTATCGGATGGGAAATCACCCACGATGTCCCGAACGTTCCGGCCATAGTGGGCGGCCCTTCAGATGGTACATTTGCCGAGTCTATCGTCATCCCTGCGCAAAATGCCATCAGCAAGCCAGCTTATTTGTCTTGGGAAGAAGCGGGTGTGTTGCCCTTATCTGCCTTGACAGCCTATCGGGCTTTGTTTACGAGAGGCCGCTTACAGCAAGGTGAACATATCCTTATTCCGGGTATTGGTGGCGGTGTAGCTACTTATGCCATGCTTATGGCTTCAGCAGCGGGTGCACGAGTCAGTGTCACATCACGAAGTGAAACAAAAAGGCAAGTTGCTCTTGCACATGGGGCAGATCATGCCTTTGACAGTCATAGTGATTGGAAGGAAAGTATGAAAGGAGAAACAGTGGATCTCATCCTGGATAGTATCGGGCCAGCGACGTTCCAACAGTACTTTGATATCATTAAGCCAAATGGCCGGATCGTTACATTTGGTGCAAGCTCAGGAGATCGAATGGAATTAGCAGTACGATCCATATTTTACCCCCAAATTAGTATCATCGGCACCTCAATGGGAAGCAGTGAGGAGTTTGTTGCGATGCTTCAATTTATGGAACTCCACTCGATACGCCCTATCATTGATAGTGTCTATCCTTTACAAGACACCCTTCAAGCCTTTCAGCGAATGCAACAGGGGGAGCAGTCTGGGAATATTGGAATAAGAATTGATTGAAAAAAGACACCTCACAAGGTGTCTTTTATTTACTCTATATGGAACCGAGGCGTGGCACGGTAAATCCATTAGCCGCCCTGTGTTCAATGCATGCAAGTATTCCACCGCAACATGCCAAGAGTCAGCAACCATCTATCCTTTTACGTGGCGCTAACACGTCGTTTAGCAAGCGCCATCGCGGCAGCATAGCCGGAGCTCCAGGCCCATTGCAGGTTATAGCCGCCGCAATCTCCATCCACATCCATCACTTCACCTGCCAAGTACAACCCAGGTACTAGCTTGGATTCTAACGTTCCTTCGATTAGCTCCGTCGTATCGATGCCACCGGCTGTTGTTTGTGCATTCGTGAAGCTATTGGTATCGGTCACTTTAAATTCCCAACGTTTCAAGATTCGATAAAATATTTTCTTGGTTTTCCATGATAAATCCATACAAAGCAAGTGCGGCTGTTGATCAATTCCAGCCTCCTTCAGCAGAACTGGAATCAGTTTCTTGCTGACGATGCCCACAAAAGAATCGGCAACCGTCCGGTGTCCGAAGATCCCCCAGTGGATCTCCAGAAAATCAATTAACTCTTCCTCCGTGCGCTCCGGCATTAAATCAACCGACAATGTCACCGATTCTCCTATTCCGAGATTATACGCAGCCTTTCTGCTGAGCTGAAGTATGGGCGGGCCCGAGATACCATAGTCCGTAAAAAGAATCTCACCAGACTCAGTGCGGATGACTTCATTGTTTACGATAACATGGGCCTCTCCCTCAAATTTGATGCCCGATAGTTCCTTCAAATACGGATAATCCAGCTTCAATTGTACAATGCCTGGCACCGGGTTGATCAGGGTGTGCCCCAGACGTTGGACAAGCGTATAACCGGAGCCGTCCGTTCCCGTTTTGGGAGCGGTAAGGCCGCCTGCACATAGAAAAAGATAGTCGCTGGTATACACAACCTGTTCCTCTGTCTCCGTCTGGCAGGTTATCGCGAACCGCGGATGTCCCGCCGAAACGGTAACATCCAACACTTTATGTTTATAATATACGGGAACATTCCGATCCTCCAGCGCCAGCTTAAATACACCCGGCACCGAAGCCGCCTGCAGCGACATCGGATACATCCGGCCATTCTCCAAGCTTACAAAAGGAAGCCCGAGCGAGGAGAAAAATTCGATCGTTTGGCGGACACCGAATTGCCGCAATACATGTATTGGGAATCCTTCCTGATTACTGTGATACTTGCGTGATAAAGCGGCCGCTTCATCCGTACCGGTGGCGGTGGATTGGTTCGTAATGTTGCAACGCCCGTTACCCGTCGTTATTATTTTCTTCCCAAGCCGGTCATTGCTTTCAATAATTGCTGTATCAATACCTTGATCCCTCGCTGTAACTGCAGCCATTAGACCTGCAGCACCCCCACCGATAATGAACAGCTCGTGGTGCTTAGAAGTCTGATCCTTATACATGTTAATTGATGCATCCCTTTTCCTAATAAATTTATTGAATTGACTTAGCTAGCGCCATGGCGGCCACATATCCGGAACTCCAGGCCCATTGCAGGTTATAGCCGCCGAAATCTCCGTCGACATCCATCACTTCGCCAGCCAAATACAGCCCAGGCACCAGCTTGGATTCCAGCGTTCCTTCGATGAGTTCCGACGTATCAATGCCGCCGGCTGTCACTTGCGCATTCGTAAAGCCATTGGTATCCGTCACTTTAAATTCCCAACGCTTCAAGATTCGATAAAATTTCCCCTTGGTTTTCATCGATAGATCCTGGCAAAGCAGCTCTGGCTGTTGATCTAAGCCAGTCTCTTTTAGTAGGACAGAAACAAGCTTCTTATTGAAGATGCCAACAAGGCAATCCGCCACAGTCCGGTGTCCAAAGGTCTCCCAGAGCCTTTCTAAAAACTCAACTAACTCTTCCTCCGTGCGGCCCGGCATCAGATCAACCGACAATGTTACCTGTTCTCCTCTTGCAAGATGATACGCAGCCTTCCTGCTTAGCTGAAGAATTGGCGGGCCGGTAATACCATAATCCGTGAAGGCAATTTCACCCTGTTCACTGCAGATGACTTTACCGTTCACAATGATATGGGCTTGTCCCTGAGATTTGATAGTGGACAGTGCCCTCATATTCGGATATTGCAGCTTCAATTGCACAATGGCCGGCAAAGGCTCAATCAGGGTGTGCCCCAGACGTTCGGCAAGTGTATACCCAGGAGGTTCTTTTCCCGCATTTGGACCGGCAAGGCCACCCGCAGATAGAAGTAGATAGTCGCTAGTATAAACAACCTCCTCCTCTGTCTCCGTTTGGCATTTTATCTTGAAGCGCGGATGATTCTTCGAAACAGTAACATCCAACACTTTGTTATTGAGGTATACCGGAACATTCCGATCCTCCAGCGCAAGCTGAAAAATATCCAGCACCGCTGCTGCCTGCAGCGACATTGGATACATCAAGCCCTCCTTCAATCTTGTAAGTGGAAGCCCGAGAAAGGAGAAAAAATCTATGGTCTGACGGATGCCAAATTGCTGCAATACCGCAAGTGGAAATCCGGCCTGATGACTGTGATACTTGCGCGATAAAGCGATTGCTTCATCCGTACCCGTTGCAGTGGATTCATTCGTAATGTTGCAGCGGCCATCACCTGTCATTAATATCTTCTTTCCAATCCGGTCGTTACCTTCCAGAATGGCAGTATCGATACCCATATCACACGCAGTAACGGCGGCCATTAGTCCGGCAGCACCTGCGCCGATAATAAACAGCTTGTGGTGCATAGAAGTCTGATTCTCATACATGGTTGGTCAATGCATCCTTTATCCAATTTTTCTAAAAGCACAGAGTCACTTTATTAAATTATAGCATAAGTATACTGGTTTTCATTTATATCTCCCTATTAACTCTTCCTATCCTATGTTTGCCTTTTTTATCCCTATATAGAACCTTAAATTTTTCTTCACGCCTTCTTCACTGCAATCTTTAATTCCACATACGAAAGATACTGGATCTAGCAAGATACTCATTTTTTTGAACCGTCACGCATAGTCCAGATCATACTCTGAAAATATGAAAAAAGACACCCTTCATGGTGTCTTCAATAATACTCCATATGGAGCCGAGGGGAGTCGAACCCCTGTCCGAAGATAACGGCACATAGGTTTCTACGGGTGTAGTAACAGTTTTGATGTCACCCTAGAGTCGCTCTGTAACCTATTCCAGTTCCCCGCTATTTAATCTGTAGGTCAATTCAGTTAGCACCTACTCCCTATGTAGAATTGATTTTAGATACTCTAAATCATAATCGAAGGTCTTATGTAACTCCGACAGGTTATATTGATTAAGATATGAGACTATACTTTCCAACGTAGCAATTCGCATCATATGCGAAATATCCCCTACGGTATCAATATTAGCCAATAACCTTCGTTGCTTTTCCAACTCAATCATTCTTTCAATAACTTCTTTAAAGCCTCTTAATGATTTTTCATCTTTAAAAATAAACGGCCTTTCAATATCAACATCTTTCAGTTTATCTTTATATTCTTCAAGAGTCTTATTCCTTATTCGTTCAGCAAAATCCGCCCTCCTCTGATCAGGACCCAGGCGAAATCTAGTTCTCCAAGTCACGAATGTCTCTTTGGGCACCCCCAATTCAGAAGAACCATCCCATTGATCCATATGACGTTCAACAATAAGTTCATGCATAATATCTTTTAAAGGTTTCCCGTATTTCTTTTCTACCTCTTCTTGATGCTCCTTATTTGTCTTCATGGATTTCCCCCCTACAAAATTAACTTTCTTACTTTCTATAGAAAATAGAATCGAATTAAGAGGAATTTATACATACTGTCACTCGAATAGCATCTTCAATATGAATGTCGACGTACTTATTTCTTTTCTTCCCTTCCAAGGCTGCCCAAACAAAACGAACTTCGTTCCCTTCCTCATCTATATCCCATAGAGCGTATGGGTCCGCTACAATTGCTCTAAGTCCAACTTTATCTGAGTAATCATGCAAAACGCCATCTGAAGCATGCTTATGACCGATGGTTATTATATCGCCTTTCTTCAGTTCGCCATTTGTCTCAAGGAGTAAATCACGCAACCCTTCTAACAGGTTAACGATCTCTTCCCTATTTACAGTGCCGCTATAAATCAAATCATTATTTGAGGCACTTAATTTAATAGACATGAAGTTATTGTCATCTGTAGTTTCAAGGGATACTTTATCTTTTTTGAACAAGGAAATACGTATATCCATTATTAATCCCCCTTCTGCTCCCGTTGTCTTCAATTAGCTTTAACAATGGATAAAAAGTAATCTCTAAGTAGAACTCTTTTGCTCTCATACTGGTTGCGGCTGTCATCAACCCCTGGTGAGAGAGATAGTCATGCTATACATCAACAAATTCCGGCAAAAACCATGATTCCAGTTAATGATCTATAGATGTAAGTAAAACGTTCATATTCCTCTTGTCCATCTATCAAGCTGCTGCTTCGACCATAATCCCATGTGTGCTTCCCAACCTTTCTATTACTTCCAGTTTAATTGATTTGGGATTTTACACAATTCATTTTACAGACTCGATTGGCTATCGAAATATTGATTTATTTTGTTATTAATTTCATCATAAAGTTGCTTGACTTGTTGACACATAGAATTTGTTACAGTTGGTTCAGAACTATGCACTGTATAGTTTCTATACCTTCTTAATTCATCTACTTCTTCCATAAGCTCTATGTTTAATATTTCCTTAGCATTAAGAATTTTTAGTGATTGAAGAATTTGTGGTTTATAGTCTTTATTACTTTTTTTGGTATAAAAGAGAGTTGGTGAGCTTATTAAAAATTGTGCATTCGAGGTAATCAAATCCTCCATCATATTATAGTACTTTAAAAACTCAGCGAGATCACCTTTGGAGCCATCTTCTTTATCGATTTCATGTTTTCGAACATTACTCAATTTCAAAATTTTGTTTGGGTCTGCCACTTTAATAACAAAATCAACAATATAAAAAATCTCCATCAACAATAAGAGGACTGTTTGATTTAATAGGAAGATATGTATACCTTTATGTAAGTGCAGGTTAGATAACCACGCAATGTTTGCCATACATGCAGCGACTGAACATATACACATTACTCCCATTTTTTTAATAGACCTGTAATAATCCTTTTTTAAGGTCTCAACTGCATCATATAAAGATTCATCTGCTTGTACTTCTTTTTCTAATCGATCATTAAAGAAAATGTATCCTGCTAAAGTAAGCCCAAATAAACCTGCAATAACTTGTGCCCCTGTTGAATATAAGTAGAGTACTTGATTTTCATTCAACTCAAAATAGCTTATTTTACTTACACTCAAAAAAAACCCATAACTGCTTAATATTATAAATATAATTTCAATAATTCTTATAACACTTAAATCTCTGACCTTAGAGGTTATCAATAGTTACACCCGACTCGCTAATTTTTTATGTTTTACTTTCTAATTTTTTATTATTCTACAATCTTCATCCTAATTCCTTCAAAAAAACTCCTTTAGTGATCTGTTTGACATGGACCCCACGCATGAAGTTACATCTATATCTATAACTTCATGCGTGGAATCGTTGCATTAAGCACCGACCCTAAGCACAACAATTCACCAGCTCCGAGTATGATTTAATCGAACGGTAGTTCCCCATGATACTCCCGCTGATGAGAAGCGGCTACTTCTATATAAGCATTCTTACCTTGAATTCGTATACGCAGTTCAGACGACTACTCCATTAGTTTTTTTGACAATATACATGTTTACACACATATTCTCACATTGTCTAAATACCGTCAAAACAAATGTCGGCTGACTCCGTTATAAATACCCTACACCATCAGAAATATTTCTTATTCATCATCAGAATAGACAGAATCCCCCTCAACCACGCGGATTCACTAAACTCATCGTATACGAAAACGCAAAAAAGCGACCTCACAAGGTCGCTATTCTGATATTTCATATGGAGGCGAGGGGAGGCGAACCCCTGTCCGAAGATAACGGCACATAAGCTTTCAAATTATAGAATCGTATAAGAATTACTGATCTATGGTTAAAAAAGGAGACTGATCATAGGAATATCTCCTTAGTATAGTGATGCAATTATATAAGTTAATACACAAAAGTACCTTTGCCGCTACAGATGATGGCTGGACCCTTTTAATTATTAGAAGTTGCTAATTCCCTGCAGAATCAAGATACGTTTCAGCTTCTTCTATCGATTCGTACAAGTTTGCAATATCTTTAAACATACGATGCATTTGCGTTTTGTAGAAAGAGGTAGGCGCAACATACACCCATTTGTGTTTTGTAGAGATTCCAGCTTTCACAGCATCTTCACTAGTTGGAGCAAGAATTGCCAACACTTCTTGCTTAAATACCAGGCCACCAGTAATTACAGTCATACCTGTAAACCCTCGCTTAGTTTTCTTCAGTACTTTCGGAAATTGTTCCGCGTACGCAAGGGCATCCTCAACATCCATACCGTCCGATGTTACAATAATTCTGTTTTTGTTTTTAACATAATCAATAGTAAAACTCATGATAGTAATTCCTCCGAATGTTTTTGTTTTTGGATGCTTAATACTATAATTTTATATCAGTTCGGGCTCTTATAGATATTAATAACTTCAAAGTGAATGATCTAATTTTAGATGTAGATAACATGTCTACAATAATGAACACATTTAGTTCCCTATAACTCCTTGTCTACATTCGGTCTACAATCCAACCACTAAACAGCAAAAAACCCGCTATTTTAGCGGGTTTTTCTTATGGAGCCGAGGGGAGTCGAACCCCTGTCCGAAGATAACGGCACATAAGCTTCTACGAGTGTAGTCACAGTTTTGATGTCACCCGAGTATCGCCCCGTAACCGGCTATACGTTGGGTCAGCCTGATTATCTTCTTCCGTTGACCCCAGGCGGAGACCAGACGGCGTATCCCACTACTTGTTAGCCCCTATCCCTGTCACATGGGCGATGCAGGGTAGAAGCACGCGCGCAGTTTCTTAGGCTGCGAAAGCGTAGTTGTTTTGTTGTTTGCCGTTTAATAGGCTTTAGCGTTGATGAAGCGGACGCGTCCCCACTACTCGCTACTCATGCTCGAACTACCCCCGTCGAATCCAAGAACGGCCCCTCATTAAAAAGGGCGCTTCGGATCAAGCGGATCTTCCAAGCAAGAGAGATCCTATCCACAGCTTCTTCTTCAAGAAGTCTGTAACGAAGCAATAATCTTACTTACTCAGTATATCACATTTATCAATACTTTAACACGTAGGTTAAAGGAATTGAAGGTGGAAACTGGTACTCATTTGAATCGTACATTCATCCTAGATTATCTGGCGATCTTTTGCTTTTCACGCAATACACGCTGGATATCACGCTGAGCATCACGCTTAGCAGCAGAGTCACGTTTATCGTACTCTTTCTTACCTTTACCAAGACCAATTAACAGCTTCGCGTAGCCATTTCGCACATAAACCTTGAGTGGCACAATCGTAAATCCATCTCGCTTGGACAAGCCCAGCAGTTTATGAATTTGCTCCTTGTGCATCAGCAATTTACGAGTACGCGTCGGGTCAGTAGGGTTAGCACGATTACCTTGTTCAAAAGGGCTGATATGCATGTTGTGAATGTGAATCTCACCGTTACGGATCGTAGCAAAAGCATCTCCAATATTAGCGCGGCCATTACGCAGCGACTTGATTTCTGTACCTGTCAGTACCAAGCCAGCTTCATAAGTATCCTCGATAAAATAATCATGGGAAGCTTTTTTGTTCTGGGCAAGTACTTTCCCGTCTGCTTTTTTACCCATGAGAATCACTCCTTGAATCATATTCATAAGTTAAAGTAACCATGTCTCTCTAATCTTAAACGACATAGTCATCGAACGTCTGATCTATATTGTAACAAATGGAATCGATTGTGCGCAAGGAAGGATCAGGTAATCCTTTCCCAGCCATTTTGACAACTAGTTGTCAGTAAGTTTACCCAATAGTTAACTTTAATTACATTTATTTATAAAAAAGGTGTTCATGTTTCTATATTCACTCATCCCAGTCAACTCATACCCTTTTCTATTCACTCTCTCCCTCCGACGCTACCCTAAAGCTACATAAATGCACTTTATACATCTATTTAATATATTTAGATGCTCGATGGTTGTTTAGTTGTACTTTCTGCAGTTAAAAACTCAAAATCATGCCGTTTTGAAGATACTGATCACATTTTAATGTACAAAGTGCAATTAACCTCAATCTCTACTGAAACGCCGGAATTTTAACTGCACATTATGCAATTAAAAAATAAGCATCGTGATAACACTGGTTATTTTGCTTCAACTCAAGTGTCATAGTTACAAAACGACGCTGTCACATAGCTTCTTCTGATTATTACTCAACAAACTTGTGGCAACCAATAGTCTCGGTCATAAATGAGAATTTCACACTTGCGCAGCGAAAAAGAATTAAAAAAGCACCGCCCCCAATCAAAGGGGGCGGTGCTTAATCTTTCGTCATAGAGCTACGAAACGTAGCCCAATAACGTTATTTATTTCTTCTTTCTCTTACGAGGAGCTCCGTCTGGAGCGCTGCCTGTAGTGTCATTACGTTTAGAAGCGGCTTGTTCCGACGTCTGAACGTTGCCCGGTGTCACGGATTGACCGATGAACACACCACTTTTGTTCTTCTTTTTCCGGCGACCTTTACCTGTTGGAGCGCCGCTACGGCCTTCTCCACCGCCAAAGTTACCGCCGCGGTCCTCTCGGCTACGGAACTTCGTGCTGCCGTCCAGGCCGCGGACTTCGCCGCCGGAAGAGTCAGACGCAGGAGCGCCGTATCCGCCTTTGCCGGAGCCAAAGCCGAAGCTGATGCCGCGTCCACCACCGGCACCGCCGTTGTCACCGCCGCGGCCTCGCCCGCCGCTGCGCTCACGTGGCGCGCCTGCGTTGCCGGCTTCGCCCCCGCGCTCTGCGCCGGTGCTTCCGCCCGGCGCCGCAACTACCCGGCTCGCATCCTCGCCGGCATCACGCCCGCGCTTCCGCTTTCCGCGTCCGCCCGGTGCACCAACACCGGCCGCTTCGCGCGGCCCTTCGCCGGCGCGCACACCTGCGCCAGGCTTGCCCTTGCCCGCGCCTACAGCAGCGCCGGGCTTGCCTTTACCGCCGCGGCCCTTACTGCCCGCGCCGCCTTTACCCCCGGCTGGCGCCTTGAAGCCGCCGCCACCTGGACGGCCGCCTTTGCCACCGCGGCCGCCTCCAAAACCACCGCCGCGATGCTCACCTGGCGCGCGTGGTTTCATGTCGACCAACTCGAAATCGATCGTGTGGTCATCCATGTTTACCTTGGCGACTCGAATTTTCACCTCGTCGCCAATACGGAACACCCGTGATGTGCGCTCGCCGATGAGCGCCATATGGGCCTCGTCGAAGTGATAATAATCGTCGCTCATAGCGCTGAGACGAATAAGGCCTTCGACGGTATTGTCCAGCTCGATGAACATTCCGAAGCTGGTCACACTGCTGACCATTGCCTCGAATTCCTCGCCTACTTTATCCTGCATGTATTCAGCTTTCTTCAGCTGCTCTGTATCGCGTTCTGCTTCTACCGCTACACGCTCACGTTCCGAGGACTGCTGAGCAATGTCAGGCATCCGGCCGGCCAAATAATCATGTCGTTTCTGGCTCAGCGCCCCTCCATTCTCAATCACTTCACGCATTACGCGGTGAATGACCAGATCGGGGTAACGGCGAATCGGCGAAGTGAAGTGGGAATAGTATTCCGCAGCCAGTCCGAAATGGCCTGTGCTCTCCGCATCATATTTTGCCTGCTTCATGGAACGCAACATCATTGTGCTAATAACGGTCTGTTCTTTAGTCCCTTGGATTTGCTCCAACAGATCCTGCAAAGCACGTGGATGAACCGAATTGCCACGTCCCTTCACGTGATATCCGAAATTAGCCGCAAAAGCCATAAAATTCTGCAGCTTCTCTGGATCTGGATCTTCGTGAATCCGGTAAAGGAACGGAACCTTCAACCAGTGAAAATGCTCCGCGACTGTTTCATTCGCCGCGAGCATAAATTCCTCGATAATCTGCTCAGCTACAGAACGCTCACGCTTCACAATATCTACAGCCTTGCCGTTCTCATCTACGATGATTTTGCTCTCTTCAAAGTCAAAATCAACCGCGCCCCGCCGCATCCGCGCATCACGCAGCTTCATCGCCAATTCTTTCATGAGACGGAAATCATCAATTAATGGACTATAGCGCTCCAGCAATTCTGGATCTTCATCCTCCAAAATTTTGCGAACATTGGAATAAGTCATTCTTTCCTTGGTGCGAATCACACTTGTAAAGACATCGTGCTTCACGACCTTCATGTGTTCGTTAAATTCCATCTCGCAGGACATCGTTAAGCGGTCGACCTGTGGATTCAAACTACAAATCCCGTTAGACAAACGGTGAGGCAGCATCGGAATCACCCGATCCACCAAGTACACACTACAGCCCCGATCATAGGCTTCTTTATCGAGCTCAGAGCTCTCACGTACGTAATAACCTACATCCGCAATATGCACGCCTAGCTTGTAATGTCCGTTCTCCAGTCGCTGAACATTAACCGCATCATCCAGGTCCTTAGCATCCTCACCATCAATCGTGACAATGTTTAGTCCGCGCAAATCGCGACGTCCCTGCTCAGCAATTTCCTCTTCTGTGATTGAATCCGGAGCGTTGTCCGCTTCGTTCATCACTTCAGCCGGAAAGGCCTCTGGCAGCTGATGCTTACGGATAATAGATAGAATATCGACTCCTGGATCATCCTTATGTCCGAGGATCTCAATAATTTCACCCTCTGCCGCTGATCGGCCTTCTGGATAATTCACGATACGTACAACGACCTTTTGACCGTCTACCGCCCCCATGAAGGATTGCTTCGGAATAAAAATATCGCGATTAATCCGTTTATCATCAGGCAGCACAAAGCCATAGGTCTCCAGATTTTGAAATACGCCAACCGTCTGCAATACTCCCCGTTTTACAATGCGCTCAACTTCGCCTTCCATACGTCCGCCGGACGGACTTTTAGAGGTAATACGGATAAGGACGATGTCACCATTCATAGCTCCCTTAAGATCATTCGCATGGATATATACGTCAGGATGATCACGATCATCCGGGATAAGAAAAGCGAAGCCTTTCGCATGAGCCTGTAACCGGCCTCGCAGTAAATCCATTCGTTCCGGCACGCCATAACGTGCATTACGAGTTAATACAATTCTTCCGTCCTGCTCTAATTCAATTAGTAGTTCCTCGAACTTTTTAAACCCTGTGCTATCTTCTAGAGCAAAATGGCTCACCAGCTCTTCATAAGTCATTGGTTTATATGCAGTTTCCCGCATGAAATCGAGTAATATTTCTTGTGTTATCATGTTCGTCACCCCAGCCCTCCGCGGCTCCAAGCCGCTGGCAAATATGTATGTCTTGTCCTGCTCTGTAGTAATGCCAAGTAAAATTTACCTTTACCTACTTCATACCCTAGTATACACGAAATCAATCCTGCGCATCCCTGTTACTGTCATCCAAAGGTAAACGCAGTACGAAATTTCATTCACATCGAAGGAGAAAGTTTATTTATTAAGGCTTTACCGTATCGAATCTTATTCTTTCTGCTATGCAAAGAAAAGCACCTGCAGGTGCTTTATCCCCTTTTTATTATAACAAAAAAGCCTTCGCTCCATTCCATTCAGAACAGAGCGAGGGCTTACTGTAGGTACTTTAGTCAATGAAAACAGCAGCTAGAATCGCCATAATGAAGAATCCTGCAGCAAGTCCAACTGTTACACGTTGTAGTACGAGTTCCATACCACGAGCTTTTGTTTTACCAAAGAGATGCTCAGCACCACCGGAGATGGCACCGGAAAGACCCGCGCTTTTCCCCTTTTGCAGAAGAACGACCGCAATAAGACCGACGGAAAAAATCAGGAGCACAACTTTCAAAAAGATATCCATTCACTTCCACCTCCTACGCCTAAGCATCACTATCTATGGTAATTGAGGTTATCACGATACATAAACAGTATTCTTATTTTATCATAGCAGTGCCGGTAATACAACCGCCTAGACTGTTAAGTCGTAGCTTTTCTTGAAAGATTAGGATAAACATATATTAAAAAAAGACCCGCCATATGGCGGATCTTCGTACTCTGCTATAAAAGCAGATTATCTTTTAAGGTTGTAGAAAGATTTCAGGCCGTTGTATTGAGCCAATTCACCCAACTCGTCTTCGATGCGAAGCAATTGGTTGTATTTAGCAACACGGTCTGTACGGGAAGGAGCACCTGTTTTGATTTGACCAGCGTTAGTCGCAACAGCGATGTCAGCGATTGTGCTATCTTCGGATTCACCGGAACGGTGAGAGATAACTGCTGTGTAACCAGCACGTTTAGCCATTTCGATAGCATCGAAAGTTTCAGTCAATGTACCAATTTGGTTAACTTTAACCAAGATGGAGTTACCGATACCTTTTTCGATACCTGTTGCAAGACGCTCAGTGTTTGTAACGAACAAGTCGTCACCAACCAATTGAACTTTGTCTCCCAATTTTTCAGTAAGCAATTTCCAACCATCCCAGTCGTCTTCGGACATACCGTCTTCGATTGTGATGATAGGATATTTTTCAACCCATGAAGCAAGAAGGTCAACATACTCAGCGGAAGTGTAAGATTTACCTTCGCCAGCAAGGGTGTATTTACCGTCTTTGTAGAACTCAGTGGAAGCAACGTCCATACCCAAGAATACGTCAACACCTGGTTTGTAACCCGCTTTTTCAATAGCTTCGATGATTGTAGTGATTGCTTCTTCATTCGAACCAAGGTTTGGTGCGAAACCACCTTCGTCACCAACAGCTGTGTTCAGGCCTTTGGATTGAAGTACGGATTTCAAGTTGTGGAAGATTTCAGCACCTGTACGAAGAGCTTCTTTAAAGCTTGGAGCTCCTACAGGAAGAACCATGAACTCTTGAACGTCGATGTTGTTGTCCGCATGCTCACCACCATTGATGATGTTCATCATTGGTACTGGAAGAGTTTTAGCGTTGAATCCGCCCAGGTATACGTACAAAGGAATATCCAATGCTGCTGCAGCTGCGCGAGCTACGGCCATGGATACAGCTAGGATTGCGTTAGCGCCCAATTTACCTTTGTTATGAGTTCCATCCAAAGTGATCATCAATTTGTCGATGCCCACTTGGTCAAGAGCGTCCATACCAATAACTTCTGGAGCGATGATTTCATTTACGTTCTCAACAGCTTTCAGAACGCCTTTACCCATGTAACGGGATTTGTCGCCATCACGAAGCTCTACAGCTTCATGAGCGCCAGTGGAAGCGCCGGAAGGAACGATAGCGCGGCCTTTAGCACCGGATTCAAGATAAACGTCAACCTCTACAGTAGGGTTGCCACGGGAGTCAAGGACTTCGCGAGCATAAACATCAGAAATAATAGTCATTTTAGTTAATCTCCTTTAAACAATGTTTTGGTTTTGATTGTTGAAGCTTAATCTTAGGTATTGTTTCCTTATTTGCGACTAGTGATCATGGATTGACCAGTCATTTCCGCAGGTTGCGGAATTCCCATCAGATCCAGAATGGTTGGTGCTACATCAGCAAGGATACCGCGATCGCGCAATACAACATTTTCATCCGTAAGGATGAACGGAACCGGGTTAGTAGTATGAGCTGTGAACGGACGACCGTTCTCATCAAATACCATGTCTGCATTACCGTGATCGGCGATAATGATCGCAACGCCACCCTTGGCAACTACTGCGTCCACTACTTTACCTACACACTCATCAGTTACCTCTACAGCCTTGATTGTTGGCTCCAACATACCGGAGTGTCCAACCATATCAGGGTTTGCAAAGTTAAGGATAATAGCATCCTGTCTTTCCGCTTCGATTTCTGCTACGCAGGCTGCAGCCACTTCGTAAGCACTCATCTCAGGTTGAAGATCATAGGTTGCCACTTTAGGAGAGTTGATCAAGATACGAGTTTCTCCTGGAAGTTCCTCATCACGTCCACCACTGAAGAAGAACGTTACGTGCGGATACTTCTCAGTTTCCGCGATGCGCAGTTGCTTCTTGTTGTGTTGCACAAGTACTTCACCCAATGTGTTATCCAGGTTCTTCGGTGAATAGGCTACATAACCTTGTACCGTTTCACTGAAAGTAGTCAGGCATACGAAGTGCAAGTCTTGCGGGAACAAAGGACCCCGGTCGAAACCGCGGAAATCTTGATTCGTGAACACTTGTGACAACTGAATAGCACGGTCAGGGCGGAAGTTGAGGAACACGACGGAATCGCCGCTCTCTACTGCCGTTACCGGCTTGCCTTCACTGTCTACAATCACGCTAGGTTCAACGAATTCGTCGAATACGGAATTTGAATAAGAAGCAGTGATAGCTTGCAGAGCATCTGTGTATTTCGGTCCTTCGCCATAAACCATAGCACGATAGGCTTTTTCTACACGATCCCAACGTTTGTCACGGTCCATTGCGTAATAACGCCCGGATACCGTTGCAATTGTACCTACTCCAACTTCTTCAATCTTAGCAACCAGATCTTGAACAAACTTCTTACCACTATCTGGAGGTACGTCCCGGCCATCCATGAAAGCATGGATATACACTTCGTGCATATCTTCTTTCTTAGCCAGGTCAAGCATAGCAAACAGGTGATTAATATGGCTATGTACCCCTCCGTCGGATACAAGCGCGTAAAGATGAAGCTTTTTACCTGTGTTCTTAGCATTTCTAACTGCGGCTACCAGTGTTTCATTATCGAAGAATTCGCCCTCACGGATCGATTTATCGATACGAGTCAAATCCTGGTATACAATCCGTCCTGCACCAATATTTAAGTGCCCTACTTCAGAGTTGCCCATTTGGCCTTCTGGAAGACCAACAGCTTCACCACAAGCAGTAAGGGTAGTATTAGGATATTGTTTCAAGTAACGGTCATAGTTAGGTTTGTTAGCTTGAGCAACGGCGTTACCTTCAGATGTTCCACGCAAACCGAAACCATCCATGATGATCAAAGCTACAGGTCTTGGAGCTGACATCTTACTTCGCCCCCTCAACCAATTGAACGAAGGAAGCAGGCTGCAAGCTGGCACCGCCAACAAGCGCACCATCGATGTCGCTTTGGCCCATGTACTCAGTTACATTCTCAGGCTTCACGCTGCCGCCGTATTGAATACGAACAGCTTCAGCTGTTGCAACATCATACAAATCTTTTACAAGACTGCGGATGTAAGCAATAACTTCGTTAGCATCTTGGGAAGTGGAAGATTTACCTGTGCCAATAGCCCAGATAGGTTCGTATGCAATGACAACTTTTGCTGCTTGCTCGGCACTAAGTCCTTGGAATGCAGCTTCAGTTTGTACTTTACATACTGCTTTAGTTTGATCAGCTTCACGCTCTTCGAGCTTTTCGCCAACACATACGATTGGAGTGATACCGTGACGGAATGCAGCATGCATTTTCTTATTCACGATTTCATCTGTTTCGCCAAAATAAGCACGACGCTCTGAGTGACCAATGATTACATAGTCTACGCCAAGATCGCTAAGCATTACACCACTGATTTCTCCTGTGTAAGCACCGTTATCTTCAAAGTGCAGGTTCTGTGCGCCAATCTTGATGTCTGTACCTTTTGCAGCTGCTACAAGTGCAGGCAGGTTAGTAAATGGGGCGCAGATTACAGTCTCAACGCCTTCTACTTCTGCTTTGCCTTTGATGTCAGCAATAAAACTTTCTGCTTCAGGAACTGTTTTGAACATCTTCCAGTTACCCGCAATAATTGGTGTTCTCATGAATTTAATTGCCTCCTTCTATACGTCTTACTTGTCGTTCAGTGCTTCTACGCCAGGAAGCGCCTTGCCTTCCATGAACTCAAGGGATGCACCGCCACCAGTGGAGATGTGATCCATTTGATCAGCCAGGTGGAATTTTTCTGCTGCTGCTGCGGAATCTCCGCCGCCAATAACAGTGTAACCTTCAGTTGTTGCACAAGCTTTTGCTACTGCAAGTGTACCTTCAGCGAATTTATCGATTTCGAATACGCCCATAGGTCCATTCCAGACAACCAGCTTGGAGTTCTTGATAATATCGGCATAAAGTTCACGAGTCTTAGGTCCGATATCAAGTCCTTCCCAACCTTCTGGGATTTCATTGTAATTAACGATCTTAGTGTTAGCATCAGCACCGAATTTATCAGCAACAACAACATCAACAGGAAGCATGAAGTTTTTGCCAAGTGCTTTAGCTTTTTCGATGAATCCAAGAGCAACGTCAAGTTTGTCGTTGTCTACAAGTGACTTACCGATTTCAAAGCCTTGTGCTTTAGTGAATGTATAAGACAATCCACCGCCGATCAGGACGTTATCAGCCAAAGACAACAAGTTATCAATAACATCAATCTTGTCTTTAACTTTCGAACCACCGATGATCGCAGTGAAAGGACGTTCTGGGTTAGTAAGAGCTTTACCAAGAACGGTCAATTCTTTCTCCATCAAAAGACCGGATACAGCTGGTAGGAAATGAGCGATACCTTCTGTCGATGCATGTGCACGGTGAGCCGCACCAAACGCATCATTGACGAACAAATCAGCCAGTTCAGCGAATTGTTTAGCCAATTCAGGATCGTTCTTTTCTTCGCCTGGGTAGAAACGAACATTCTCAAGTACAAGTACGTCGCCTTCGCCTAGCTCAGCAATTTTTGCTTTGACAGCTTCGCCAACAGCTTCGTCAGCTTTAGCTACTGGTTTGCCGAGAAGCTCGGACAGACGTTCAGCAGCAGTAGTCAAACGCATGGAATCTACGAATTGACCTTTAGGACGACCCATGTGACTCGCAAGAATGATCTTTGCACCGTTCTCAATCAAATATTTAATGGTTGGAAGGGTTTCGCGAATACGAGTATCATCAGTAATCTTACCGTCTTCTACAGGTACGTTGAAATCCACGCGTACAAATACGCGTTTACCCTTTACTTCTACATCACGGACGCTCTTTTTGTTCATGATTAATTCCTCCACACCCAAAGTTGTTTCTAGCAGGAAACAAGAAATACATTTAGAAAGAGCGGAAACAAGGAACTTCTGTTTCCGCTCTATAGATGTTACTTATATCAAGTCAATTACTTAGCGATTTTAGCGAATTTCTCCAAAGTACGAACCAATTGTGCAGTGTAGGACATTTCATTGTCATACCAAGCAACAGTCTTAACGAGTTGTTTGTCGCCAACAGTCAATACTTTAGTTTGTGTAGCATCGAACAGGGATCCGAAAGTCATACCTTTGATATCGGAAGATACGATTTCATCTTCAGTGTAACCATAAGTGTCTGGATCGGAAGCTGCTTTCATTGCTGCGTTGATTTCTTCAACAGTAACGCTCTTATCAAGAACAGTTACAAGCTCAGTCAGGGAACCAGTTGCAACTGGAACACGTTGAGCCGCACCATCCAATTTACCTTTAAGTTCTGGAATAACAAGACCGATTGCTTTAGCAGCACCAGTAGTGTTAGGAATGATGTTTTCAGCTGCTGCACGAGCGCGTCTGAAGTCACCTTTAGCGTGTGGAGCATCCAAAGTGTTTTGGTCACCAGTGTAAGCGTGAATTGTAGTCATCAAGCCTTCAACGATACCGAACTTGTCGTTCAATACTTTTGCCATTGGAGCTAGGCAGTTCGTTGTGCAAGATGCGCCGGAAATAACAGTCTCAGTACCATCAAGAATGTCATCGTTAACGTTGTAAACGACAGTTTTCATGTCGCCAGTAGCTGGAGCGGAGATAACTACTTTCTTAGCTCCACCTTTCAAGTGTTTTTCAGCTGCTTCTTTAGTTGTGAAGAAACCTGTGCACTCAAGTACGATATCAACGCCTAGGTCGCCCCATGGCAATTCTTCAGGGTTGCGGTTAGCAAGAACCTTAACTTCTTTGCCATTGACTTTGAAGAAGCCATCATGCACTTCAACATCACCTTGGAATTTACCTTGAGTTGTATCATATTTAAGCAAATGAGCAAGCATCTTAGCGTCAGTCAAGTCGTTGATTGCTACCACTTCGATACCTTCTACATTTTGAATACGGCGGAAAGCAAGGCGTCCAATACGTCCAAATCCGTTAATTCCAACTTTTACACTCATTGAATAGTTCCTCCTAGAATTCGTTTTATTTATTCAAAACAGACCGTGAAGCCTGTCATGACAACAATGTTAAGTATGATGCAAGATATATGTTCTAGTGAGTTACGAGGATATCTGTAACTGATTATCAATTTCCTTGCCGATTTCCACAGCAGCAGCCTCGTCGGTGACGAGTATATTCTCCTGCCCGAAACGCAGCATGGCATGAATGGCTTTGGCCTTTGGTTTGCCTCCAGCAATACCGATGACTGTCTCCGTCCGAACAATATCTTCTAGACGTAGTCCCATCGTAAGCATCGTATGGACAACCTGACCATCTTCGTTAAAGTAATACCCAAAGGATTCAGCCACGGCTCCCTCACCCTGGATTTCTGAGACAGTTGCCTCATCCAGCTTGCGGCGGCGAGTCATTTCAATGGCATCCCCAATCCCATGTACAATAATACGCGAACTGCGGATGATTTGTACAATCTCTCCAATATTAGAGTCAAGTGCTAGTGACTGGTAGGCATCCCCACTAAGTAAATCAGGTACATGCAGCAACCGGTAATTCGCTCCTACCCGTTTTGCCATTGTTGAGGCAATCGTATTGGCTTGAATCTCCATACTCTCTCCTAATCCACCACGCGCCGGAACAAACCAAGCGTTCTTATAGGAAAGGGATAACGGCGGTGTCAGTTGATCAGCCATATCGGCAAGCGTTGATCCACCTGTGACAGCAACTATATCATCTGTACGAAGTACACTGAGCAGCGCTTTTGCACCCGCTCGGCCAAGCTCACGTTTAGTGAATGGCGATGACTCACAATCACCCGGCACCACAATAACTTTATCCAGACCGTACGTTGCCCGAATTTTCTCTTCCAGCTCATCCAGACCAAACAGGCTCTTAACGACCGGCTCTAGCAAATCAAGCAGTCTACGCCCAGCAGCGCTAATGCGCATGCCAACACTCTCGATCTCAATGAGCCCTTGCGATTTCAGAAGATCCGTCTCGGCACGCAGTACCCGCTCAGTCATATCAAGCGAAGCGGCAAGCGTTCTGCGCCCAATTATATCGGACAGCATGATCTGATGAAGAATCGTGTACCGTCTCTTAAGGGTTTCCATGAGATCAGGCAGAAGCTGCTTTTGGATATCTAATAAATTACGCATACTTTCACTCCTGCAACTTCGTCTTCCTCTATTCCCTTGTTCATGGTCTCAAAATGTCCCGGGTAAACTTTTTAAGTCCCACTCATATTCTAACCAAATATTGCTCGAAGTGCAAGTCTTCCGAGAGTAGAATTCTCAAGCGCTTGTCTTCTTATACATTTATAAGATTGGGAAAGAGATTCAGCTCCAAAAAACCTGTCATTAACAATCCAGATTCTTTCGCTGATTGAAACACAATGTACGCTTGTCCACCTTGAAGAATAGGGATAAAGCCTGTGTACAGTATTATTAAAAATATAAGAAATTACAGGTTTCACGTTATATATCATCCTTATATTTCTACGAGAAACGGTTGTCGTCAATAAAGGACGACAGCGTCGTTTCTTCCTGTCCATTGCAATTGCACAGAAATTGTATTATAATCATTTTTGTTGCGCCCGTGGTCCAATGGATATGACGTAGGCCTCCGAAGCCTGAGATCCAAGTTCGATTCTTGGCGGGCGCGCCATTAATTTCACTTTTGTACATAATTTAGTAGTGCCTATACTACTACTTAACCAAAGAGCCGCGTGTCGGCTCTTTTTTTTGAATATAAGTTTGACTTTCTTTGACTTTTTGTTTGAATTTGTTTATCATGTGGGTAATACGGCAAGAGTAAAAATGAATACATTTGAAGAACCAATATCAAGGAGGTTTTCCACGTGAGTTATATTCCTATGGTAGTAGAACAGAGCAACCGCGGTGAGCGCGCTTATGACATCTATTCCCGCCTGCTGAAGGACCGCATCATTTTCCTTGGAACGGAGGTTAATGACGTGGTAGCCAATTCTATCATCGCACAAATGCTGTTCTTGGCTGCCGAAGATCCGGAAAAGGACATTCACCTTTATGTGAATAGCCCAGGCGGTTCCATTACTGCAGGTATGGCTATTTTTGATACAATGCAGTACATTAAACCGGATGTTTCCACCATCTGTGTGGGTATGGCAGCTTCTATGGGAGCTTTCCTACTTAACGCTGGCGCTAAAGGCAAACGCTTCGCACTGCCTAACAGTGAGATCATGATTCACCAACCTCTGGGTGGTGCTCAAGGTCAAGCAACGGATATCGAAATCCGTGCCCGCCGTATCCTCAAATTGCGTGATAAGTTGAATCGTATTCTTGCAGAACGTACGGGTCAACCGCTAGAACGTATTGAGAAGGATACAGATCGTGATTACTTCATGACTGCTGCAGATGCGGCAACTTACGGTATCGTTGATAAAGTCATCGAGAAAACACTGCCTAGCGGTGTGTAAGCTATAAAACAACACAAAGAGGCTGTGCCCTATCCACTTGATGGTTAGCGCACAGCCTCTTTACTTTTCAGACCATCACTTCATACGAATCTCAATTAAATCAAACCGCCATATCCAAGCGCATCGAGTTTCTCAGCAATCACACGGTAGCCTCGGCCATTCGGATGTAAGTGGTCAATCGATAATAGCCCTCTCTCATTTCCTGCAAACTCACTATAGATAGAAGCAAACCCACATACTCGGCTACTGTACTGTGAGGCATAGCGGTTAAACTGCCGCACCCACTCTGTAGCACCCACTACCTGAGGATAAGGATTATACAGTCCCACAATCCGAATGATAAGAGGTCTACGCTTTCCCGTCTTCAATTGGAAGAGGATACTCATAATTGCAGCAAAATTTTGTTTGCATTCTTGCAATGATCTTCGCAGCTCTTTAGATAAATTTTCAGGTTGTCTAGCTGCAACCTTCGCAGCATGGATTAAATCGTTGCCACCGATGGATAGAGTGATGATGTCGGCTGCTCGAATGGCTTCGCGAGTCATCGCACTCCCCCGTAGCCGCTGTTCCAGTTCAGAAGTAGTCAATCCATTCACGCCCAAATTCGTAGAGGCTACATTAGAACGCAGTCTCCCTTCCGCCATTCTACGGTACACCGGTACAAAACCGTTCCCTGGCAGAGCGCCAAATCCAGTCGTCAAGGAATCGCCAATTGCAGTGTATTGATAGCTCATAGCTCTCCCCCGTTCATAAACTAGTTACTCCATTTAGCATATGAATTCGAGGTCATTTTGGTAAGGGGGAGATGTCCAGTGGTGACACTAGCGGTTACGACTTCTCTATTTATTTTACAGCAGTAAATGGGCTACCGCCTTCCGGCAACAGTTCTTTGAAAGTAAAGGGATATTCCGGGAACCCCGCAGCATAAGCTGTGTATTCATACAATTGGAAGAACAGAACGACCTGATCATCCTTCAGATAAAAATACTTTTCCGTATTCAATCCGTTGAATCCTCCCAAATAACTTTCCTCCGCTTTTACTAGCTTGTTCAACTTAGCATTCAACTCTTTTTTGTAGTTTGGGTTAGCTCCGAACAGGTCGCCCAACAGTAGACGTTTGCCATCCTTGAGCGAAAAGGTAAACGCCTCCCGATTGGTCATACCATGAGCGCCGCCCGTATCGCTATACTGTGACATCACTAAGCTGATCACACCATCCTGATTGTAGGTCACCATATATTCTATATCATAGGTATACTTAGGCTCTGACCCGGATCGATTCGAGATATCCTTCTCTGCGTTTGCAGCAAATTTCATGGCACTTTCTTTCAAAATATCATTCATGGCCTGCTGTGCATTGGAATTGCTTAATCCACTAAACTTCGGATAATCAAGCTGGATCAAAGCCTCTTTTCGATCCTTAGCATAGGTCTCTGTGGTTACTATCAACGCATTCTGTGATCTATTCACCACATTCAACCTACTAGAGCCCCGACTCCAATCCACTTTATAGCCTAAATAATCATTTAACAGACCTGATGGAACATAGAGCCGATTGTTTATTAGCTTTCCTTCATACTCTCGAATGTAATAATTGTTCACCCAAATTGAAGTACCATAGCTAGATAACAGCAACTTGGCCTTAGTCGTTCCCTTTCCGATCGTGTATGTATTTTCTTTTTTATCATAAGTTAGAGGTAATTGCAGCACATCACGCATAAAGGTAATCGGAATCCAGACCTTCCCTTCCTGCAAAATACCTGTCTGCTGTGAAATCACCCCGTTCGCCTTTAAAACTATACTTGTAGCAATAGCCTTGCTCTTCGTCTGATCAGAAGCTGCATAACCCGTATCACTGGGCAGCAATCCTCCACCAAGCAATAATCCAGCCGACATCAAACCTATGCCCCATTTGCGTACTGTTTCTTTTGAAATATTCACCATCTAATTTTCCCACTCCTTTCCAGTTTATTAAACCTAATCTTGGAGAATTTACACAAAAAAAAGAGGCGCCCCCCACTATTACTAGTGGAAGATCACCTCTCCTCTCTGCAATCATCTTGTTCTGCTACTATTTCAATTCATACATTACGCTCAGCTGTGTTGTAACTTTAACTACTCCCGGTTGAACGGATGTGCTTGCACCAGCATCTGCTGCAGCCATTTCCATTTTTAGATTCTGTTCAAAATAAACCGGAGTGACATTGCCATCATTTTGGCTGACCGTGATTACTTGACCCAGGCTACGTTTAGCTGCCTTAGCAATAGCACCTGCTTTAACATCTGCGTTCGCCATCGCCTTTTCAATCACCTGAGCTTCAAAGGCAGAAGTATCTTCCACGGAAAAACGTGCATTTCCGATATTATTTGCCCCCGCCGCAGATGCAGCGTCTAGCAATTCACCAACCTTGGTCAGATCTCTATAGGACACTAACAGTGTATGATTCGCGTTGTATCCTTTCACTTGCTGTCCTTCTTTTTCGCTATAACTGTAGTTGGGTTGCACATAGAATTGGGTACTTTGAATATCCTTATCTGCGATTTTCCAAGTCCCCTTCAGTAGTGTAGTGATCTTTTGGATTTTAGCAGCATTTGTTTTTTGCGCTTCTTGCGCAGTTGTAGCCGTAGTATCCACACCGATGGACAGGTATACAATATCCGGCTTGATGGACAATTCACCTTTACCTACTACACTAACGACGTTTTTCTGTACTTCATCTGCATAAGCCTTTGCAGGACCTTGGAAGACACCACTCATGCTAATCCCTCCAATTAACAAACTCCCTACGATCAACACTGAACCAATCTTCTTTACCAAACCTTTCATATTTGCCAGCCCCTTTCATCCTTTGTGATTTGTTATTATCCTCTAGACGAGTCTTTTTGGTAAATGTTGCACAGTTAAAATCTATTTTTTGGTATAAAAAAAAGCCCCTGGGGGCTTTTTAGTCATGCGATAGAAAGTCATTTCAAAAGATTATTGGTTCTCAAGCTCTTCTTTGCTGACGAGACTCGTCAAAGCGTTTACAGCTTGATCCGCGTCTGCACCATCCGCGCTGATATAGATCTCCGTGCCGGAACTGATCGCTAGGCTCATAATACCCATAATACTTTTGGCGTTTACTTTTTTATCGTCTTTTTCCACGAAAATCTCCGACGAAAACTTGTTAGCTTCTTGCACAAACAATGCTGCCGGTCGAGCGTGTAGCCCTGTCTTCAACCGAACAACTACCGGGTGCTTTGTCATGAAACGCTTACCCCCTAATTGAGTTCTCCCCAAAAATTTCACATTAATTTTATATTATTATATCATTATAACGTAAACCACACTAGAAAAAAAGTGACTAGCCGCCTCGAACCTTGTCCGCCAGTTCATCAATCTTACGAAGTCGATGATTTACTCCGGACTTACTAACCGTACCTTTCAGCATTTCACCAACCTCTTTAAGGTTGATATCTGGATGTGCCATTCGAATTTCTGCAACTTCCCGCAGTTTATCCGGTAAGCTCTCCAGCCCCACTTCTCGCTGCAGCAGTTTGATATTCTCAATCTGCCGCACCGCGGCACTTATCGTTTTATTGAGATTCGCGGTCTCGCAGTTCACGATCCGATTCACGGAATTACGCATATCGCGCATAATTCTTACATCCTCAAATTTGAACAACGCTTGATGCGCCCCGATCAGACTTAAGAATTCGATAATCTTCTCGCCTTCTTTAATGTATAGAATGAACCCTTTTTTACGTTCAATGCAGCGTGCGTTTAGGTGAAATTCACCAGCCAGATCGACCAGCGCCTTACAATGCTCCTCATACATCGAGGAAATCTCCAAATGGTAAGAGGAACCCTCCGGATTATTAACGGATCCGCCCGCCAAAAAGGCACCCCGCAAATAAGCACGCTTACAGCAGTTATTCCCAACAATCTCTTTATCAATACCGTCGGTAAAAATAAATCCTTCGGACACAATTCTGAGATCATTTAAGATTTCCTGTACGCGACTAGGGATTCTAACGATATAAACGTTATTTTTCTTCAAACGCATTTTTTTACGCACGAGTAGCTCAATATGGACCTGGTAATATTTCTTAAGCAAAGAATATACCCGCCTTGCAATCGCGGCGTTCTCCGTCGAAATGTCGAGAATCACCTTTTTGCTTGAAAGCTGCACAGATCCATTCATACGGATAAGCGCTGACATTTCCGCCTTCTCACAACAGGGCTCACTCTCCACCATCGTCAGCTCTTTTTTTGTAAGGGCCGCAAAAGACAAGGGTCTCACCTCTTTCTGAAAATAAGTACGTCATTCATATATACAAGCATAAACGCCTTCGGCGTCCTTTTGAGGACGGTAAGCGTTTAAGCGAGAAATATAAGAAAGTATAGGTGTAAAACTTATATTTTCTTATATTTTAAGTTATACCCTAGGGTTTCTGTTTATCCAATCTTGCACAAGCTGATAGATATGATGACTAAGCTTATCGGTATCATGCCTTAAATAAGTTCGGAATAACACTAGCTTATCCGCTATAACTTTATATGCACTGCCTTCTAGTACATCCTTGTCGAGCTGTACCGGACGTGCACCCTTCTCAGCGTATTTCGACTGCACCTGCTCTGGAATTTCACCGTCATTCACAATAATATAATCAAATAAATGAATCCCAATATGATCATAAACGGCTTGTAGATGGTCATTTACAGTATAATTATCCGTTTCACCAGGCTGAGTCATTACATTGCAGACAAAAATTTTGATTGCATCAGAAGATACAACTGCTTCTGCTAGCTTCGGAACAAGTAGGTTCGGAAGAATGCTCGTATATAGACTACCTGGCCCCAAAAGAATTGCATCAGCATTTCGAATCGCTTCAAGTGCTTCAGGCAACGGCTCCACATCAGCAGGCTCCAAAGAAACCCGTTTAATGATCCCGCCTGCTTCCGGTATCTTAGATTCACCCGTGATAATCGTGCCGTCCGACATTTCTGCACGCAATACTACGGCATCCCCCGCAGCGGGTAATACCCGTCCGCGAACAGCAAATAATCGGCTAAGCTCACGAACAGCTGTGACAAAATCGCCAGATATATCTGTAAGCGCGGCAAGAATTAAATTGCCAAGACTATGACCCGCCAAGCCTTCGCCCGTGTTGAAACGATATCTCATAATATCCGCCATGAGCGGCTCTACATCAGCCATAGCTGTTAATACGTTACGGATGTCCCCAGGAGGCGGCATTTGCAGTTCACTGCGCAAAATGCCCGAGCTTCCTCCATCATCTGCTACGGTAACTATAGCTGTAATATCTAGCGGCTTTTCTTTTAAGCCGCGAAGCATGACAGATAGCCCCGTGCCACCGCCCATAACGACGATACGTGGACGCTGTCTTTGTTCTTCAGCCACTATGGACCCCTTCTCTCATTAGTGCCGATCACGCTCGGAATCCCGATGACTAACGGCTACGGATTCCGTTTCGCTGACGCCCAGCATTTTGCCCAAATATTCAGAAATGGCTACTGAACGGTGTTTCCCACCTGTACAGCCAATGCCGATAATAATCTGGGATTTACCTTCCCTACGATATTGCGGAATTAAGAAATGAAGCATATCGAGCAGTTTGGTCAGGAACACCTGTGTTTCAGGCCACTTCATTACATAGTCATAGACATCGCTGTCCTGACCTGTTTTTGGCCGCAGATGATCCACATAATGTGGGTTAGGCAAAAAGCGAACATCGAAGACGAGGTCTGCATCAATAGGAATACCATACTTAAATCCGAACGATGTAATGTTGACGGAGAGTGTACTTTTTCCTAAATGCGAGAACCGAGAAACGATCTTCTCCTTGAGCTGCACTGGTTTCATACTGCTAGTATCCAGACATAATGTAGCTGAATTCTTTAATTCCTCAAGCATTTTACGTTCCAGCTTGATACCATCAAGCGGAAGTCCCTTAGGCGCTAGAGGATGATGACGCCGGCTTTCCTTGTACCGCTGCACAAGCACCGAATCCGTTGCATCCAAGAACAAGATTTCACAGCCAATGGTTGACTCATCTTTGATATAGGCTAGAGACTCGGACAAAGCAGTGAAGAATTCCCTACCGCGCAGGTCAATCACAAGCGCTACCTTGGCGATCTTACCCTTCGACTGCTCAATCAGTTCTGCAAACTTAGGGATCAGCACCGGCGGCAAATTATCGACACAGAAGAACCCTAGGTCTTCCAGACTCTGCACAGCAATTGTCTTACCCGCACCTGACATTCCGGTAATAATGATCAGGGTGGCTCCAGCCGTTGGAGTATTGTCCAATTCGGTCATTAAAGCGTCCCCTCCCTAAATTAGTATATGAATACTCCCTATCTTTTAAGAACGAAGCAGAAGACCTGCTGCACCCACAATACCTGCATCATTACCAAGCTCTGCAGGAATAATCGAAACACCAGTCTGAAGCGGAGCCGGTGCGAGCTTAGCAAACACACGACGAACTTCATCAAATAGAATATCTCCAGCCTTAGACACACCACCACCAATGATGAAGACCTCAGGGTTAAGCACGGCTGCAACAGAAGCCATAGATTTACCCAGGTAGTATGCTGCACGGTTTACTATGCGAATCGCTACTTCATCGCCAGCCTTAGCCGCATCAAAGACTTCCTTCGCAGCAATCTTCTCTACCATTGAGAGGGAAGTACGATCACCACGAGCTACTGCATCGTTAGCCATACGAATAATTCCTGTAGCGGAGGAAACGGTTTCCAGACATCCCATATTACCGCAACCACATTGAATGGCTTCCAAATCCGGCACTACAGTGATATGGCCAAGCTCACCTGCTAGACCTGCAAAACCTTGATAAATCTTTCCGTTAATAATGATTCCGCCACCAACACCTGTTCCTAGCGTATAGCAGACACAGTTTTCAATCCCGCGTCCTGCACCACTCCAGGCTTCACCCAGTGCAGCCACGTTCGCATCATTGTCTATTTTGACAGGCTTGTTCCAGCGGTCTTCCAAAATGGAACGAATCGGCACATCTTTAAATCCTATGTTGGGCGCAAGGATAATGATTCCTTCACGAATATTTGTGAACCCTGCTACGCCCGCGCCTACACCTGCAAGCTGATCCCAAGAGTACGGGGAATCCTCCACAATTTGGCGTACATACTTCTCGATATTATCGATAACAGTATCGACACCTTCTGCAGTTCCTGTGGGTCCCTCATAAGTATGCAGTAGCGTTCCCTCAGCATTGCAGATTCCAACCTTAATTGCAGTTCCACCCAAATCCACGCCAACGTAGATATTCTCAGACATGTAACAAGCCACCTTTTTTTATACTAAAATAGTTAATCCTAAGTACCAACTATAATAGAAGCCCCCTCTGTGGTCAAGGAAAGACAACACACCCGGGAATTCCTTATTTTAATACTATACTCTATTATATTCTAAAAAGACCCACTTACGACTAAGTAAGAGAGTCTTCTGACTATATTATTATCTGGAAAATAACCTAAATCACCCATTTATTCTGACAAAATACGCTTTTGCCCCTCCAGTGCACGGATAGGTGCGATATTCTGTGTAAACTCCAGCGTACCCATATACCGACCAGTCTCGTCTCGGACGGCGAAATAACGGATATAGATAAATTTATCCTTGATGTTGATCCAGAAGTCCTCAGCATCCTTACGACCTGCCTTAAAATCTTCCAGAAGCTTCTCCACCACATGAACACTTTGAGGCGGATGACAGTTCTGTACCGTGCGGCCGATAACTGCCTTAGTTCGGGAAAAGATACGTTCCTTCCCGTGTGAAAAATATCGAACGACATCATTCTCATCAATGAATGTCAGATCTACTGGCAGGTGATTGAGTACTGTTTCGAGCTGATGCAATGACAACAGCCCTGTCTCAAAACGGATGAACCCTTCTTGCGGAGCGGCTCCCACTGCTTCACCCTGCAATGCTGCACCTTCCGGCTCTGCGGCACGTTCGGGTATCCACTCCTGCTCCGGCGCCGTTAGGCAGAATCCGATCTCATCGCTCTCCCGAGCGATTTTGACCCATTCGTCTTCCGTCAATTTATCCAGCGACATAGGCAATAAAATATTTTCTTCCTTAAAAATCATTTCATTAACTTCCTTGATGATCTCCGTAAGTTGAACACCAATATCTGCTGCATTTCCGCTGTAGCTGCTGAGCGCTGCTTTTGCATCTTTAATCATACGACGGATATGATCATCCACGCCCCACATTACCTTGGTTGGTCCATAAATGCCGTATTTTTCAAGGTAAGGGAACAACAGATTTTCTTTTCGACTATAGTGTTTATCTAGATCCAGCAGTAAGCTAAGATCCTCCAGCAGCTTAAAGATCAGCTCCTCGCTGTCATTCTTCTGGAATTTGGTAGCATGCAAATCTAAACGGAAGTTCACAAGTCTTTCAATCTCACGGTTTTCTAGCTTGAAGGTGTGGACTGGGTGGCCGGGTTGTTCTTCAGGCTTTGAGGAGCGGTGAATTTGCTCAATAGAGCCTTTGAATATTGCTGTATGCACCGAACAAAGCCGCTGTACCTCGGATACCGGAATTCCCTCTTCAGTCATTAACGAATGCTCCATTGCTGAGATTTCCGCAACAGTTACATCACCTACAGCTTCCTCGAAGCGTGCCTTAACCTCTTCAACGCTTTTGCCTGCATGCAGTTCTTTAATAATCTCCTTGAGCATGGCTTGGCGACGAGTTTGCTCCGGTACATCAACCTCGCGGTTATTTATCAGTTCACTCATTATTGATCTCTCCTTAATGAAATTTTGATGATAGATTCCTTTATTTCATAATCTCGAAGCCATGTCGTTCAAATGCTAACTTCACGGTGTTGAGATCCATTTTCTTCAGCTTGATTCCTTTGGATAAGGTCATGAAACGGCCAGCGGTCTGCAGCATACCTGGCTTAGCAATGTCCTTAAAGCCCAGCTCTACCATAATCTCAACGACCTCTGGATGCCGGGATACCATCTCGAAGATAGACTCATCCATTCGCAGCATTTTTTCCATTGGACTCTTCTCCTTTATATGAGAACTATTCTCAACAACAGATTAGCACAGGCCGTACAAGGCAATAGTGATTGCAATCACTAAATTTAGAAGAAAGCAATGACTGTTCTTTTAAAGATGGATTATGTATAATGTGAAATTAAAAAAACTGCCCCCTACGCTAAATAGCATAAGGGACAGTCTAATTCGTAATAAATTATTTATTATAACGTTACACCTGTTTTGAATATGGAAATCTCGCGGAAGTTATTCTTCTCATTATTTACCCATTCCCCGCTAGCCACGCTGATAATGTAGTTAATGAAGTCACGCAGAACCTCATCTGGAGAACCATCTTCAACCAACACACCCGCATTAAAATCGATCCAGTGACGTTTGCCTTCATACAATGGGGTATTGGTAGACACCTTCATTGTTGGCACGAATGTACCAAAAGGTGTCCCCCGTCCGGTCGTAAAGATCACCAATTGGCAGCCAGCAGCAGCCAGAGCCGACGAAGCCACTAGGTCATTGCCCGGCGCGTTAAGAAGATTTAAGCCTTTGTTAGTGATAAGCTCTCCGTACTTGAGTACATCCATTACCGTAGAATTACCGGATTTTTGAGTGCAACCCAGCGATTTATCCTCAAGCGTAGTAATCCCTCCGGCTTTATTGCCTGGTGAAGGGTTTTCATATACCGGCTGTTTATAGTCCATGAAATACTGCTTAAAGTCATTGATGAGATCAACAATTTTGTGGAAAATAGCTTCGTCTGCAGCACGTTCCATCAGAATCTTTTCGGCGCCAAACATTTCAGGTACTTCAGTGAGTACAGTTGTGCCGCCTTGGGCAGCCATATAGTCAGACAGACGTCCAAGAAGCGGATTCGCTGTAATCCCGGACAGGCCATCCGAGCCTCCACACTTCAGACCAATCTTCAGCTCAGAGAGTGCGACTTCTTCCCGATGATCGCCCTGTACGTTATTGTAGAGTTCCTTCAGCAGCTTTACGCCTTCTTCAATCTCGTTTCCAACCTCTTGGGAGACAAGAAAACGCACTCGATCCTCATCGTAACTACCCAGCATGTCTTTAAAAATATGCAAATTGTTATTCTCACAACCTAGTCCGAGCACAAGTACGGCGCCTGCATTGGGATGCTTAACCGCGTTAGCAAGTATTGTACGAGTATTGTCATGATCATCACCCAGCTGGGAGCAACCATAGTTATGCTTAAGTACTAGCACGTTATCGAACGGCGCAATATCCCCAACCTCTGCCTTAAAAATATTGATGATCTGCTCCGCCACTCCATTCACACAACCAACCGTAGGGACGATCCACAGCTCATTACGAATGCCTACGGATCCGTCAAAGCGACGATACCCCTTAAAGGTCAAATTCTCCGTTTTAAAAGGATTGGGGGTCAGCTTCTGCTCAAAAGTATATTCCTCAACCCCTGTTAGGTTTGTCTTCGTATTATGGGTATGCACCCACTGGCCCGGCACGATAGGCGCTTTAGCATGACCGATGGGATAACCATACTTCAATACATTCTCGCCTTCGCTAATACTGGTTAGTGCAATTTTATGACCTCTAGCAATATCTTCCGTAATTTTTATCTCTTTTGAACCAATCACAATGGTGTCGCCTGCTTGATAGTCTTTAAGTGCAACTGCCACGTTATCAGCCTCGTTGATCTGCAGTACCTCTTTCATAGTCTTAATCATGTCGTTATCCACCTCCTGTGTATTAGTTGTGTGCAGGTCTCTTCACGTACGCTTGCAGCGCTTGCTTCATACCTGTTCTCTCAATCGCAATGAGCCCTTCTGTCACCTTGTCAGTAAGACCAGCCACTTCATTCAGGTCACAGCCCCAGCGATTTGTCGCTGCTAATACCTCGACAGCCAGTGCGCGTAACCCAGTGTCTGTGCCATCCCATCCTCCCCACAAGGAGGCGAACCATTCCAAAATATCCGCATCATCCGCCAGCTGAATCTCTTCTTCCCCTCTACGTCCTTTATAGAAGGTAATTAATGCACTCATTGAGAAAACAAGCTTCTCGGGCAATTGTCCTTTGGACTCTACATATTGCAATAAAGAAGGCAGATCTCTTGTCTTAAATTTCGAGATAGAATTAAGGGAGATGCTCATCAAGTAATGCTGCACATAAGGGTTCAAGAACCTTTCCAATACCGCGTCTGCAAAAGAATTCAATTCCTCTACCGGCAGATCCAGCGTCGGAATGATCTCATCGTAGATTAAGGACTTCACGTACGCCCCAACCTCTTCGTGCTCAATGGCCTCGGCAACCGTATCAATGCCGTACAAATACGCTACTGGTGTCAATGCGGTATGAGCTCCGTTTAGAATTCTCACTTTACGCGTCCGGTAAGGGGTCATATCATCTACCACGACCACATTAAGACCCGCTACTTCAGCCGGGAACTCCTCTTTCATCCACTGCGGCCCTTCAATTACCCATAGATGGAACTGCTCGCCGACAACGACCAGCTTATCCTCATAGCCCAACTCTTCCGTAATCTCAGCGATGGTGTCTCTTGGATATCCGGGAACGATGCGATCTACCAAACTACAGCAGAAGGTGTTGGCTTCATTCAGCCAGTTTACAAAGCCCTCTCCAAGATTCCACAGGTCAGCATATTTCAAAATAACCTTCTTAAGCTCATCCCCATTTCGGTCAATCAGCTCGCACGGAATGATGATAAAACCTTTAGAAGCATCACCGTTAAAAAATTCAAAACGCTTATACAATAAGGCCGTCAGTTTACCTGGAAAACTGCTCTGCGGAGCATCGGTTAACTTGTCGCACGCTTCAAAAGCAATTCCCGCCTCAGTGGTGTTGGACACGATAAAGCGCAGCTCTGGATTCTCGGCAAGCTTCATATACTCCTCATGCTGGGCAAAAGGATTAAGCGTTCGTGTAATACAGTTGATGACCTCATGTTCTTTTACCGCTGCTCCATCTTTGATTCCTTGGAGATAAAGCGTATATAAACCGTTCTGAGCATTTAGCATTTCTGCAAGTCCGTTACCCAGCGGTTGTACAACCACCACGCCACCATTGAAATCCGTTTTTTGATTCATGGTATGAATCTGCCAATCTACAAAAGCGCGCATGAAATTGCCTTCACCAAATTGCAGAACCTTCTCAGGATATTGCTTGTAAGCTTTCCAACTATCACTATTTAATCTGTTCATATAAACGCCTCCTGATTATTAATGCACACGATAAACTAATTAAATATACTTTATAATACAATGTTTATATTATTATTTTATTAATTTATGCACACGTGAAAATTTTAATTCAAAATCCTTTACGAGTGAAAGGATCAAGCTGCTATGCTCAGCTTTTTGCTTCTACAGTTTCCTAACCGATTCTCTCGCAATAAACTCCGTATCAATGGAGGTTAGCCCGTCATTCTCCAAAGGTTCTTTAATTAAGCTTAGCAGCTTGCGGGCTCCTTGCTCGCTGATCTTCTCAATAGGACGTTTAACTGTGGTAAGCGAAGGATTCGCAAAGAGCGAAAATCCAATATCATCAAAACCAACAATAGAAACATCGTTCGGCACCTGCAGCCCGCGCTCAAACACAGCTTTCATAGCCCCGATTGCCATATCGTCATTGGAACAAAATACTGCCGTCGGCGGTTTTTCCAAATCTAGCAGCTTGCCCATCGCCTCATATCCACTTTGCATATCGTAATTACCATTTCTCATATAATCGTTACGAACAGGGATATTATGGTCAATCAAAGCTTTTATAAAACCGTCTCTGCGTTCCTGCGTGGATTTAAAGCCCTCAACACCTTCAATGATCGCAATGTCTTGATGCCCGGACTCAATCAGGTGTTTGCCTGCATGATAAGCGCCTTCCCGGTCATTCGAGATGATATTAATAATGGAGCGATCATCTATCTGCCGATTCAGCACAACGATTGGAATGCCTTGCTGGACAACATGGTAAATGAATTTATTATCTGCTTCACTCTGGCTCATTAGAATAATTCCATCAAAGCGTTTGTGATGAATAGAGGAATATTCCGCATAATCGTCGATCCCACGGATGAACAGATTATACTCTACATCTATGACACTATTTACACCACGAATCGTATCAGAGAAGAAACCAGACGTGGTGCCGTTGGCGATACTCGTGAAGAACAAGCCAATGGTGTATGACCGCTGCATCACAAGGCTTTTGGCATTGTAATTGGGGACATAACCCACTTGCGCAGCGATCTCGGCAATTTTTTTACGTGTAACTTCTTTAATTAGGGGACTGTTGTTAAGTGCTCTTGATACAGTTGTATGTGAAACATTCGCCAGTTTGGCGATATCCTTGATTGTAGGTGCCATGGGTCAACCTTCCTTATCAAACGGGTTTGGCTCTTCCATGTAAGGATATCATAACGATTACCTAGTCACCAATGCCTGTTTCGAGAAATTGAAATAATGATCAGCGTTATTGTAACAGATATTCTCAATCATACTACCCAGTAGCTCCATATCCTCCGGAGCTTCTCCATTCTCTACCCAAGAGCCTACAAGATCACATAGGATTCTTCTAAAATACTCATGTCTGGTATATGATAAAAAACTTCTGGAGTCTGTTAGCATCCCGACAAACTGGCTAAGCACACCGAGGTTAGCGAGCGTCTTCATCTGTTCCAGCATGCCATCCTTATTGTCATTGAACCACCATGCCGTTCCGAATTGAATTTTCCCTGGAATACCGCCCCCTTGGAAGCAGCCCATTAAACCAGCAATGACATGATTATCATTAGGGTTCAGTGAGTACAAAATGGTCTTAGGCAGCGCATTCTCACGGTCCAGCGCATCTAGCAGACCTGCCAGCGGTTTAGCAATCACGCCATCATTAATCGAATCATAGCCGGTATCAGGGCCGAGTCGTCCGAACATTACGCTGTTATTATTGCGTAGCGCATGGATATGGAATTGCATCGCCCAATCCAGCTCGTTGTACAATTTGCCAAGGAATACTAATGTGAACCCTTTATATTTCTTTTCTTCACTCTCACTTACAACGCCTTCACGAAGAGCTTTGTTGAATATAGCCGCAGCTTCCTCCAAGGTAGCAGGCTCAAACATTACTGCATCCAAAGCATGATCGGATACACGGCCCGCTCTGGCATGGAAGAATCTCACTCTGCTCTCCAATGCTTCTAGAAACTGACCATAATTCTCAACATCCATTCCTGAGACTTCGCTTAGCTGAGCTACCCAAGGCTTGAAGGTAGTACGATTAATCTCAAGGGCTTTATCTGGACGAAACCCCGGAACTACGCTGGCATCGAATCCACTCAAGCTACTGATTTTTTCATGATATTCCAGAGAATCTACTGGGTCATCGGTGGTGCATACAACAGTTACTTTCGATTTAACAATTAGATCTCTTGCTCCATATCCTTCACCTTGCAACTGTCTGTTCACTTCATCCCAAATCTTCGGAGCATTAGCCTCATTTAGCAAATCATATACTCCAAAGAAACGCTGCAACTCAAGATGTGTCCAATGATAGAGCGGATTCCCGATAATCCTAGGAACGGTTCTAGACCATGCCAAGAACTTTTCATAGTCACTAGCATCACCAGTAATGAACTTCTCCTCTACACCATTTGCCCGCATCACTCTCCATTTGTAATGGTCGCCATACAGCCAAGCTTCGGTAATATTGTTGAACGTCTTGTTCTCATAGATCTCTTGAGGACTGAGGTGGCAATGATAGTCGATAATAGGCATATCTTTCGCATGATTATGAAACAGCTTAATGGCTGTCTCGCTCGACAACAGGAAGTTCTCATCCATGAATTTTTTGCTCATGAGGTTTGCTGCTCTCCTTTATAATCATAATGGAAGTTACGATTAGTTTAACGTAAACATTTTTCAGATTATGATATTTTAACTTATTTATTTCTTTAAATTATAATAATTTGGTTGCTAAATATGTTCGAATTGTTCACGTTAACATTATCTCTTATTGTAAACGTATTTTTAAAATGCGCAAGCCCTTTTCGAAAGACATTGTTACAGTTATTTTAACAGCACCCAGCTTCCTGCTACAAAAAAAGCAGGCGCCCCTTTAAGATAAGGATCACCTGCTTGAATTCATTCCGATTAAATTTAGTTATATTAACTACCCAAGTTTTCGCTCCAGTCATGTACCATTGTGCCCTCAAGATATTTCTCAGCGTCCATTGCTGCCATACAGCCAGTCCCTGCTGCGGAGATCGCTTGACGGTAACGGGTATCCTGTACGTCGCCGCAAGCGAATACACCCGGAATGTTCGTCTCGGTAGTACCTGGATTTACTACAATATAACCATTGGTATCGGTCGTAATCTGACCGCCCAAGAATCCGGTATTCGGCGTATGACCAATAGCGACAAACACGCCGTCCGCTTCGATGAGTTCTTCAAGCCCTGTATCATTGTTTCGAACCGTCAGTCCCTTAACTCCAGACTCGCCGGTTGTTACTTCAAGCGGTGTACGGTTAAGTGCCCACACAACCTTACTGTTATCGCGTGCGCGGTCCTGCATAATTTTTGAAGCTCTGAGCTCATCACGACGATGAACCACGGTTACGCTAGAAGCAAATCTTGTTAAGAAGCTGGCTTCCTCCATCGCAGAGTCTCCACCACCGACCACGATAATCTTCTTGTTCCGGAAAAAGAAGCCATCACAAGTAGCGCAAGTGCTGACCCCACGGCCCACATTCTCCTGCTCCCCTGGTATTCCTAAATATCTGGCAGAAGCACCGGTAGAGATAATTACCGACTCTGCTTCTAATACACCCAAACCATCTACTGTAACTTTAAATGGACGCTGTGAAAAATCCACTGAATCCACCCAACCATTCTTGAATTCAGCACCAAAACGTTCAGCCTGCTTCCGCATGTTGTCCATTAAATCCGGGCCGAGAATCCCTTCGGGAAAACCTGGAAAGTTCTCCACTTCCGTTGTCGTTGTCAGTTGTCCACCTGGCTGCATCCCTTCAATTACAAGTGGGTTAAGGTTGGCACGTGCCAAATAAATAGCAGCAGTAAGCCCGGCCGGGCCTGTTCCGATTACAATCGTTTTGTACATAACAGTGGCCTCCTCACAATAGGGTTTATGCATCAAGAATTTAGATATTTTCAGTAAACGGGGGAAGACTGTCGCTCACACTTCCCTGAAAACTACATTCATCATCGATACGCCGAGCATAACGACTGACCATCGACACGGATACGTCATAACGCTGAGCTACCTCGCGGTAGGTGACTGGAAGGTTATGCATTTTTGCGATCAGATATTCCAAGGCAGCACACCAGCCTTCCGTTTGACGGATAAAAGGAACATCTGGATATATGCTACTCACGAATTGCTTCCAAAGTAATTCAGCATCTTTTTTCTGAACGGCATCAAATCTCCGGTCCATCATACTTACCGTCTGGTCGATGACTTTTTGCCAATCTTCTCTCCATTCTGGCAATCCCTTCAGACGCGCATTAGAAGTTTCTTTGGCTTCCTGAAGTACATTTTCCTCCGGAACACTACCAATCAGTCGCTGCAGGCTCAGAAGCGCAGCTTCCTGCAGCTTTTCTTCCTGCAATGGCTGTTGTTTCAGAAGTCCTTGTAGAATCTCGGACATTTCTTCATCCTCAATCCAGCGCAGAGCTTCCGTAACCTGAAGCTTCGTATTGGCATCACCGTAGCGAAGTGCCCAGAAGAAGGAAGACCGAAGCAGTGGATTGTTCCGCACCTCTTCAGCAAAACTGCCTTTGTTGTCTTTCCACAGCTTCAGCTGCTCTTGAAAGGGGAGCTGATAGTTGTAACTGATTGGAGACAACGCCTTGCCTTCCCCCTGCGCTTGCTGCAGTTGGGCCAGAAAAAATCTCGGCACAGCCGATTCCGGATCCAGCTTAGCAGCTTTTTGCCAGCAACGCTGAGCCTCTGCATAGAGACCGCTATTACTTGCTGCTGCCGCACAGTAATGGTACAAACTGGCGTCACCGCCGACTTCCTCATCTTTCAGCAGGCGCCGAAAATGACCATAGGCGGTTCTATGCCGTCCCAGAATCCCCATCGTAGTGGCCATCTTGAATAAATGCTCCTGGTGAAAAGGAATAGTCGTCTCTAGCAGACGTAATAATCCAGCCAGTTGCCCGCGGTCACCTTCATACTGCAAAAAGATCGCCAAGTTACAAAGTGCGTGCAAATTCCCAGAGTCCTGTTCAAGCACCCGCATAATGCATTCTTTGGCTTTGGTAAAACGACCCATATAGAAATACGCAAGGGCTAGGTTGTTATGCGCCGCCAAGAAGTCTGGCGTATTGCTCACAATCTCTTCAAGCAAAGTTACGGCTTGTGTAAACTTGCCTTTCTCCAACAGCGCTCGGGCCCGCTCATGCTCTATTACCCCTTCCCGGCTTCTAATCCGGATAAGTGGTGCAGGACGATCGAGCTCATATTGCAGAAGTTCCATCAACTCTTCCGATTCGGCCAGAAATTCACCGTTCACATCTTCTTCGAGATAAGTAACAAGTGAGCGTTCTGCCTCCTCATAGCTTTCCATATTGGCGAAGTTGTTAGCCATATAGAAATAACATTCCGTCATTCCAGGATCAATATTCTCCAGCACATGGGTCAAAATGTCGTTAGACGCCTCATAATTACCCATCTCTGATAATACGCCTGCTACGTTACAATGATTTACCGGGTTCTCCGGTTCGTACTCTACAGCTTTGCGAAAATTCTTTAATGCCTTATCATATTGAAAGCGATCCAAGGACCGAACGGCTCTTTCAAAGAAAAAATTGGCATTCAGAGTGACAGGAATAACATTACCATTCTCCTCATACTCTGAAGTTCTCTCCATCATGGAAGCAAGGCACCCCCTTATAAGAAGCTTCCTTTTATACTAACGAAAAAATAGGAGGACGGCGCCCAATGGGGTATACCGGAGCTCCAAACTTAATCGCTATTCCGTTCCCTTTATGGGTGCGGCTATCTTCACACAGTATACCACATGTGACCGCGAGATTCTCAAGTTGAGAAAGACTCTACCACTCCACAAACAGCAACTTTTTCACGTAAAAACAAGCATAAACGCCTTCAGCGTCCTTATAAGGACGGTAAGCGTATATGCGAGAAATATAAGACATAAAGTATGGTGTGAAACTTATACTTTCTTATATTTAAAAAAAGACGGGGAATTAAATTCCCGCGTCTCTGAAAAGCTTATCGATCGAACCGCCCTCAAGAATAATACGTGTAGCTTGTGCAAGCATCGGTGCCACCGATAAGACCGTAAACCGACTTGAATGATCATCTGGCAGCGCAATAGAGTCCGTAATGACCACTTCCTGAACAGAGGGATGGTCAAGCCGCTGCAGCGCAGGTCCTGAGAACAATCCATGCGTTGCACAGACGATACTGTCCTTCGCACCTCTCTCTTTCAGACCCTCAACCACATTCACGATGGTAGTCCCTGTATCAATAAGGTCCTCGATAATAATCGGTGTACGTCCCTCGACATCACCAATGACATGAGTGATTACAGATTCATTATGGGCTGGACGCTTCTTGATCATAATGGCAAAGGGTGAATCCAGCTTATTTGCCAGCTTCTCAGCCATAGATGCACGTCCGGCATCCGGAGAAACAATGACCAAATCAGACATAGCCTTGGCCTTCAAATGGCTGCTGATCAAATCGAGAGCAGTCAAATGATCGACCGGAATGTTGAAAAAGCCTTGAATTGCCGCTGCATGCAAATCGATAGTGATTACACGGGTTGCGCCCGCGGTCGTAAGTACATCAGCTACCATCTTAGCCGAGATCGGTTCACGAGGAGCAGACTTACGTTCCTGTCGAGCGTATCCATAATACGGCACAATAATGTTAACTGTACGTGCTGATGCCCGTTTAGCAGCATCTATCATCACGAGCAGTTCCACGAACATCTCATTAATGGGATGGGATAGGGATTGCACCAAAAATACGTCGCAGTTCCGGATGCTCTCTTCGTAATGCACGTAAATCTCGCCGCTCATGAAACGGGTCAGCTTAATCTGCCCCAATTCAACACCAAGTCGCTCTGCAATATCTGCCGCCAGCTTTGGATTCGACGAACCGGAAAAAATACGTAATTGTTGATGATGCATAATACCCTCCTGCGGATTATAAATTATAGTTTGAACGGAACAGTGGTACGACGGCGTCCCTCAAATACAGCCAGCTCACGGAAGCCTGTGTGCCAAAGCATGCTACGTGCCTCTTGCAAGCCGTCACCAAGCTTGGCAGGGTCATGTGCATCCGAGCCGAGCGTAAGCGGTATACCGAGCTTAAAAGCCTCCTGTAGCAGATGTTCCGCCGGGAACATCTCAGCACATGGCTTGGTAAGTCCTGAAGCATTCAGCTCCATGGCGATTCCGCTATCCGCTATAACCTTTAAGGTTTCCAGCTCCAGCATTCTCACCTCTGCTTTACCTTCTGGTGTCTGAGGACCATAGCCGAACCGTTTAATAACATCCATATGTCCTATAATATCATATAATCCTGATAACGCCGACTTCTTTACAGCATCATAATAAAGGCGATATACCTCTAGTTCATCCTTGCCTTCCCAGCCATCAACCTGTCGATAATCTGTGATATCCCACTCCCCGAGGAAATGCACAGAGCCTATCAGATAATCCCATGGGTAAGGAGATAAAATCTCACGAATTTGATCCTCGTAACCTTCAATATAATCTGCTTCCAGCCCTACCCGCAGGTCTATGACTCCGCGGTAGCGTTCCTTCAGCGTCAGGCATTCCTCCACATAACGAGGCAGTTCAGCCATTGGCATGGCCATTTCAGGGTAATAGCTAGCGGGATCAACATGGATGAGCGGCAAGTGGTCGGATAACCCTAGCTGCTGAAGACCAAGCTGTATCCCACGCTGCACATACTCCTCAAGTTTGCCCACGGCATGACCGCAGCGCTCATGATGCGTGTGGTAATCGATATGCATCCGTCAGTTCCCTCCCTAGTACTGGTCCCGGCGTGGGCGCTCGTGGCGGGTACTCAACTCTTCCATGATTTCATCCAGCGGAAGCTTGCGCTCCTGTAGCAGTACTAGTAAGTGATAGATCAGATCACTAACTTCAAGACGCAGCTCGGCATTATCTTTATTTTTGGCGGCAATAATCGTTTCAGAGGCTTCTTCGCCTACCTTCTTAAGGATCTTATCGACACCTTTATCGAACAAATAAGTTGTATACGCGCCTTCCGGACGCTCTACTTCCCGCTCAGCAATCACGCGCTCCAGCTCACCAAGAACAGCAAAACGCTCACCATCCGTAAGGCTAGTAGCTAACGATTTCTGAGATTCCTCGGCTTGGTTATTCAAAGGAATGTCACGGAAAAAGCATGACGTAGCTCCAGTATGGCAAGCTGGTCCTTCAGGGACAACCTTCACGAGCAGTGTATCACTATCACAATCATAGGATATGGAAGTAATCGCTTGTGTATTGCCTGAGGTTCCACCTTTGTGCCAAAGCTCGCTGCGTGAGCGGCTCCAGAACCAGGTCTGGCCACTTTCCAACGAGAGCTGCAACGATTCCGAATTCATATAAGCAACCATCAAAACTTCTAGTGTGTTAGCATCCTGCACAACGGTAGGCACCAACCCCGCTTCATTCCAGCGAATGCCGGCCAGCGCTTCTTTTTGGCTAATGGATGTATTCTTTTCTGTTTCGCTCATCGGATCTCTACCCCTTTTTGCTTCAAGTCAGCCTTTAAGTCGTTAATGGCAATCTCTTTATAGTGAAAAATGGTCGCCGCCAGTCCCGCATCGGCTTTCCCTTCCGTAAATACATCGTAAAAATGCTCCTTCTTTCCAGCGCCGCCAGAAGCAATCACAGGAATACTAAGTAAATCGCTTACTGCTGAGGTCAGCTTCAGGTCGAAGCCATCTTTCGTCCCATCTGCATCCATACTTGTGAGCAAAATCTCGCCTGCACCCAGCTTTTCAGCTTCCTTGGCCCAGGTCAGAGCACGGATACCAGTGGGCTTGCGACCACCATGTGTATACACTTCCCATTCACCAAATGCCTCGTTATATTTAGCATCTATTGCTACCACAATACATTGAGAACCAAAACGGCGTGCACCTTCCAGAATTAACTGTGGGTTAGTGATAGCAGCCGTATTAATGCCGATTTTGTCTGCGCCTGCACGAAGAATCCGCTTCATATCATCAGGTGTAGAGATCCCTCCACCCACTGTAAAAGGAATGGCGATTTCACCTGCGGTCTGCCGCACAACCTCAATCATGGTCGCCCGGCCTTCTACGGAAGCCGATATATCGAGAAACACAAGCTCATCTGCACCCTCACGGTCATACAGCGCTGCCAGCTCTACCGGATCTCCGGCATCACGCAGATTCACAAAGTTAACGCCTTTGACTACCCGTCCGTCCTTAACGTCAAGACAGGGGATGATACGTTTTGCTAACATTATTAATCCCCCTTTCCATGTGTTTCCCTAAAACATTTTGATCCCCCTAAATCCCGCTCCACTCACTCTATAATCACTTTGTTCCCACGATTCTTACTCCTAGCAGGACGACGGGCTCGCGACAACCGCAAGACCACATTCATATAGGCGATATGTGGGCTCTCATGATATAATCGGTTCATTTAATTGCACAATATGCAGTTATTTCACCGTCCGTCCAGAAAACTAGGTGTTTAACTGCATTTTGTACAATTAAATCTGGGAATGAACTTAGATATAAGCTCAACTCTCATATATAGCTGCACGAAATACAATTAAATTAGCTAAAGGATTCTGAATTGGAACAATAGTTGTATGAAGTACACTTATACTATCAGAGGAATAATGCCCAACCTGCCGCTTAATTAACTTATTGCAGCAGATTCCACATCAGGCTTTAGCTGAAACCAACTTAGTCGCTCAATAGCTTAGTAGCTTATTAGCCTAGTTCAACGTTCTATTGCATTCTGTACAATAGAATCGACCTCAAACAATCTAATTGTGCCGTCTGTTGCATTTCGTGCAATAGATTCCTGAGAAATCCACAAAAATAAGAGCTTTGAACTGTTTGGATTGTACAAAGTGCAGTCAGATAAGCATTCAGCTTCTTTAAGCAGCTTTCTATTGCACAAAATGCAACCAGCACCCCTAAATGAGACTTTTCACAGAGTAAGAACGAGTTAATTAGTCAGGTTCGTCAACTAACGCACATACTCAGCACTACTTCTGCCCAAGCGCCTGCAAAGCTTTGGAAAGATCAATATTGCCCGTGTACAACGCCTTGCCAACAATAGCTCCGCCCACACCGCTGCCGCTGTGTACGTTCAGACGTAACAGATCATCAAGACTGGTGACTCCGCCGGAGGCGATCACCGTTTTACCGCTGACCTTCGCCATGGACACAATGCCCTCCACGTTCGGACCCTGCATCATCCCGTCGCGGGAGATGTCGGTGTAAATGAACGTCTCAGCTCCTTTTGCAGCCAATTCCTTAGCCAGATCCTCAGCACGTACCTCAGAGGTGTTCAACCAGCCATGTGTCGCAACATAACCGTTGCGCGCATCAATGCCGATAGCTACTTTATCACCGTATTTAGCCAATACCGCTTCAGTAAAAGCATGATCGTTAATCGCAGCAGTTCCGATAATAACCCGACTAACACCAAGCCCAAGCAATTTTTCCACGTCCGCAAGATTACGAAGGCCACCGCCCACCTGAACAGGCACATTAGCATTAGCAGCAATAGCGCCGATAATCGCATCATTCACAGGATGACCTGCTTTCGCGCCATCTAAGTCCACCAAATGAATGAACTTTCCGCCCTGCTCTTCCCATGATTTTGCCACCTCCAGTGGGCTATCATTGTATATCGTTTCCTGACTGTAATCCCCCTGCTGCAGCCTGACACATTTTCCATCCCGGATATCAATCGCCGGATATACAATAAAAGAAGACATTTGGCGCTCCCCACTTTCGTTACATTATATTTATAGCGTGGCTTACGCCCGCTCTCCCTTTAATTTCAAAAAATTGCCCAGCAGCTTGATTCCCAGCTCCCCACTTTTTTCAGGATGAAACTGCATGCCGAATACATTATCTTGCCCCACAATAGCTGTGACTGGGTAACCATAATCGGTGACAGCCAGCAGATCACTCTCATTCGCTACAAGCGCATGATAAGAGTGCACAAAGTACACATGACCCTCATCAAGATCTGCAAAAAGCGGACTTTGCGGCTGCCTAAAGCTCAGCTTGTTCCAACCCATATGCGGCACTTTATAGCCATCTCTAGGAGCGAAACGCACCACCGAGCCTGAGAGAATATCAAGTCCCTCATGGCTGCCATGCTCTTCACTGCTGCTAAACAGTAGTTGCATACCAAGACAGATTCCTAGCAGCGGCTGGGTTCCGGCAGCTACCTGTTTGACCACACGATCCAAACCACTTTCCCGCAGCTGCTCCATCGCATCGCCAAATGCACCGACACCAGGCAGAATGACACTATCAGCAGCGAGAATTTGCTCGGCTTCCCCCGTCACTACACACTCATAACCGAGACGTTCTACCGCCTTGCTCACACTGTGCAGGTTGCCCATGCCATAATCGACGATTGCAACAGTCATGCTACAGCACTCCCTTCGTAGAAGGCACACCCTTCACACGTGGATCAATCAGTGTCGCTTCATCGAGTGCCCGTCCGAGCGCCTTGAATACAGCCTCAATCATGTGATGTGTGTTAGAACCGTAGTGTACGATCACATGCAGCGTAATCCGTGCTTCCAGCGCGAACTTCCATAAGAATTCCTGAACAAGCTCCGTCGAAAAGCTGCCCACCTGCTGTGAAGGATACGTTGCGCGATATTCAAAGTGTGGGCGATTGCTGATATCGATCACAACCTGCGCCAACGCCTCATCCATCGGTACAAAAACACTCGCATAACGTTTGATTCCCTTTTTATCACCCAGTGCTTCGTGCAGCGCTTGACCTAGGCAGATCCCGATGTCTTCAACCGTGTGGTGATCATCAATTTCGATATCTCCTCGCGCCTGTACTGACAGGTCAAACTGGCCGTGCTTCGTAAATAGGTCCAGCATATGATTCAGAAAAGGAACATCCGTCTCCAGCTCGGAAACTCCACTTCCATCTACGTTAAGAGACAGCTTGATATCCGTCTCGTTTGTTTTACGGCTTAATCCTGCTTGGCGCAAGGCCTGTTCATTATTGTTCTCCATATCCGTCTCCACCTTTTCCTTCGTTCTTGAGTCGAATCTCAATGGCTCGTGCGTGGCCTTCTAACCCTTCGCGACGCGCCAGCTCTATAATGGTCTTTCCATCCCGCAGGAGGGCTTCTTTACTGTAATAGATCAGACTTGATTTCTTTATAAAATCATCCACATCCACTGGCGACGAGAAGCGTGCCGTACCATTGGTCGGGATAATATGATTCGGTCCGGCAAAATAGTCGCCCACAGGCTCCGAGCTATACGCTCCCAGGAAGATCGCCCCAGCATTCTCGATGCTGCCCACAAGGCCCATTGGATCCTCGACAACAATCTCTAGATGCTCAGGTGCCAACCGATTCACTACGGAGATTCCCTCCTCCATAGATTCCACAACAATGATCGCCCCGTAATTTTCTACGGATGAACGGGCGATCGCCTGTCGCGGCAGCTCCTGTAGCTGACGCTCCACTTCAGTAGCCACGCTATCCGCCAAGCTCTGCGATGGCGTGACTAGAATCGCTGAGGCCATCTCGTCATGCTCGGCCTGCGAGAGCAGATCCGCTGCGACATAGGCCGGCTCAGCGGTCTCATCTGCGAGCACGACAATTTCGCTTGGTCCCGCGATACTGTCGATGTCCACGGCACCATATACCTCGCGTTTCGCCAGCGCAACGTATATATTGCCGGGCCCACATATCTTATCTACCGGCGCTATGCTCTCCGTCCCAAAAGCCAAAGCAGCTACCGCCTGCGCTCCGCCCACACGGTAGATTTCATTCACCCCTGCTTCTGCAGCAGCAACCAGGATGTAAGGATCAATCCCTTCTTTGCCGCCGGTGGATGGCGGGGTTACCATAACGATCTCCGGCACGCCTGCGATCTGTGCAGGGATCACGTTCATCAGCACCGAGGAAGGATAAGCTGCCTTACCACCAGGAACATATACCCCTACCCGCTTCAGCGGACGAATAATCTGTCCCAGAATAGTGCCATCGGGCTGAAGATCCATCCACGAATTCCGTTTCTGTCTAGCATGAAAAGCCCGGATATTTGCTGCAGCCGCTTGAATAGCGGATACGAAAGATTCTTCTACCCGGCCATACGCCGCCTGAAGCTCTTCCGGCGTTACCCGCAGCTGATTCGGCGTGAGCGTGACCCGATCAAATTGCTCCGTGTAGCGAAGAAGCGCCGTGTCTCCTTCTTTTTTAATCGCGAATACAATTTCCTTTACCGCCTGATTTTGCTCTGGCGTTCCATACTCGACTTCTCGCTCTAGCTTAAAATCCTTGCTCGATACAACCTTCATCGCCGGTTCCTCCCTTTACCCCTTAACATCTGTCACCTACCGCAAATTTGGTTCCCCTATAACCGCCTGTAGTCGGTCACACAGCTGCTGTATCTCTTCATTTTTCATCCGATAGCTCACACGATTCGCCACAAGGCGGCTCGTAATTTCGAATATGCTCTTCATTTCAATTAATCCGTTATCCCGCAGTGTTTGGCCCGTCTCTACCATATCCACGATACGATCAGCGAGACCAATCAGCGGCGCAAGCTCAATTGAACCATTCAGCTTCACGACTTCAACCTGCTGTCCCTGCTCCCGAAAATATTTTGAAGCCACATTCGGATATTTCGTCGCTACACGCTGCTGAATCCCCGGCTGCCAGTTCGGCAATCCAATGATCGACATCCGGCATCGAGCGATGCCAAGATCAAGCAGCTCATATACATCACGATCTTCCTCCAGCAATACGTCCTTGCCCACGATTCCAATGTCGGCCACACCATATTCTACATATGTAGGTACATCTACTGGTTTAGCTAATATAAACTCCATGCCTGCCTCAGGCAGCGGAATAACAAGCTTGCGGGATGCCTCACCATCCGGTGGAATCGGGAGACCTGCCTGGCGGAACAGCTCAGCAGCCTTTTCATAAATCCGACCTTTTGGCATAGCGACCTTCAAAATCTGTGCCATCGTTAAGTTGCCTCCTTTTCCATTTCCATACAAAATTTATCTTAACCGCTCATTCTTGCTAGCGATATCTCAGCCATGTTCACTTACAAAAGATACAAAGGTATAGATTTCGCCGTACCGCATACCATCTGCTTCGATCGTATCCGTATCTAGACGCTTCACCGTTTCAAGCTCTTCTGGACCTGCTGCTAGTCTAGTCACTACTGCGTGCCCTTCCGACCGTAAGCGTGTTGCCTCTTCCAGACCTTCTTTTCTGCGAGTAGCATCATATTGGATCAAGATAGGCAGCTCTTCCTCTTCGCTCGATCCAGCCACACCATCGAGAATACGATTCGTTTTTAAAGAAAAACCTGTAGAAGGGATCGGACGTCCAAACTGCTGAAGGAGATTATCATATCTGCCTCCACTACATACCGGAAACCCTAATTCCGCTGCATAGCCTTCGAAAGTCATCCCTGTATAATAAGAGAAGTCCCCGATCATCGTCAGATCGATCAGCACATGCTGTGATACGCCGTAAGAGACCAGTACCTCCCACACCTTGCATAAATGATCTATCGAATGACGGGCAAGCGGATGATCGCTAAGCTCCAGCGCCTGTCCACAAATCTCCTTGCCTCCACGCAAACGTAACAGTCCATCCAGTTCATTCTTCTGAGCTTCCGTCAGATCCAGCCGGCGTAAGGTCTCCCGAAAAGAGACGTAGTCACGGCCCAGCAAATGGCTTTTGAGCTCCTCCTGAGCCTCAGGCAATTGTGGAAGTGCCTCTTGAAATAAACCATTCAGAAAGCCTACATGCCCCATCGCGATTTTAAAAGACTTCACACCTGCAGCCTGCAAAGATGAAATTGCGAGCGCCACTACTTCAGCATCCGCCTCAGGTGAATCGTCACCTACCAGCTCGACCCCTGTCTGAAAAAACTCTGCTTCCCGCCCTGCTTCTTCCTCAATAGCACGGAAAACATTAGCGTGATAGGACAACCGCAATGGCAATGGCTCATCCTTTAATAAAGATGCCACAACACGGGCAACCGGAGCTGTCATTTCAGAACGAAGCACTAGCGCCTGACCACGATTGTTGAGCAATTTATAAAGCTTTTGGTCGGACGTAGAGCTAGCCACGCCAACTGTATCGTAATATTCTAGCGTCGGAGTCATCATTTGCTGATAACCCCAGCGACTCATGCAATGCAGTACATCATTCTCAATTTTACGTAGTTTCGTTACGGCCCGGGGCAGATAGTCCCGAACGCCAGACGGCTTCTCAAATCCCTTTGGTTTGGACATCTTCATTGTTCACCTCGTCAGTTATCATTAGATACTGTTTATATTTACTTTACTATGGTAAAGTGGTAGCAAATTAAAGTATTTTCAATATCGTATCATGGTCACTGCTTTTTCGTCAATCTAACGGGGTAAAGCTATGACATCAATTCTAATGCTTGTATGCTTAAAGCTTGTCTACCTAGTTTGAATTGTTCACAAAGAAAATCTAAATCAAACACTTATGTACTTCGAACCAATACTTGGGAATCCCTTTATTTTGCCTCCACGTTTATCCAATACTATAATGAGCTAATATGATTGTACTTCATAATTCTGTAATTAGTGTTCTAAAAATCTACTTACAACTAGAAAGAAGGGCTAATGCGTGACTAAATCCTATATGATTGGCGTTGATATTGGAACTACAAGTACCAAAGCAGTTCTCTTCGAGGAAAAAGGAGCCATAGCTGCACAAGCTAATGTAGGATATCCCTTACATCAGCCCTCACCCTCAATAGCGGAGCAGGACCCAGAACAAATCCTGAGTGCAGTCTTCCATACTATCTCTAAAGTTATGCGGCAAAGCGGTGTATCTGCGGATGAAATCCTATTCGTCTCCTTCAGTTCAGCCATGCACAGTGTCATTGCAGTTGATAAACTGGGTAAGGCCCTAACTGCCTGCATCACATGGGCTGATAATCGCAGTGCCGGATGCGCACTTCGTTTGAAGGATGAGCTAAACGGTCATGAATTGTATCTACGCACAGGTACACCTATACACCCAATGTCTCCGATCACCAAGCTAATGTGGCTTCGTGAAGAGCAGCCTGACGTATTCCAACAAACCTATAAATTTATTTCCATTAAAGAATACATATTCGCAAGATTGTTTGGCGAATACGTCATCGATCATTCCATTGCCTCTTCCACAGGCATGCTCAATCTAGAGAATCTAGAGTGGGATAAAGAAGCTTTAGAGATTGCTCATATTACAGCGGATCAACTCTCGCGGCTTGTTCCCACCACACAGATCATGCAAGGGCTGCTCCCTGGTCTAGCTGAGGAACTTCTGCTGCTCCCTACAACCCCATTTGTTATTGGCGCCAGTGACGGCGTCCTGTCCAATCTCGGCGTAGGTGCAATTGAACCCGGTGTAGTGGCCGCTACGATTGGTACGAGTGGAGCAATTCGTACCGTGGTGGATCACCCGCTCACCGATCCCAAAGGACGGACCTTCTGTTATAACTTAACTCCAAAACATTGGGTAATTGGAGGACCCGTCAACAATGGCGGTATGCTGTTCCGTTGGGTAAGGGATGAGTTCGCGGCCTCTGAAGTTGAAACCGCCAAACGACTAGGCATTGATCCTTACGAGGTTCTGACTCGTATTGCAGAGCAAGTTCCTGCGGGAAGCGGTGGACTTTTATTCCATCCTTACTTGACTGGAGAACGGGCGCCGCTGTGGAATCCGGATGCCCGCGGCTCCTTCTTTGGCCTTTCTATGAACCACCATAAGGAGCATATGATTCGATCAGTACTAGAGGGCGTAATCTTCAATATGTATATGGTTCTCCTTGCTATGGAAGAACAAATCGGACGCCCAAGCAGAATCCTTGCCACTGGCGGATTCGCCCGCTCCTCAGTGTGGCGGCAGATGATGGCTGATATCTTTGATCAGGAGGTTGTCATTCCGGAGAGTATCGAGAGCTCCTGCCTCGGTGCGGTTGTACTTGGCCTTTATGCTACGGGTCGTGTAGATTCCTTTGATGTGGTGTTTGACATGATTGGTTCAACCTATAAGCATGAGCCAATGGATGAACATACCAAAATATACAAGCAGCTGCTGCCGATCTATATTTCTGTCTACCGTAGTCTCGAAAGCCAGTATCAAGCCATTGCAGAATTTCAGCGAGAACAAGCTGGAGAATAAGGCAAAAATAAAAAGCGTCGGTCTACCCACATATGTGAGAAAACCGACGCTTTTATATTTCCTTGCAATAGACTATGCACTTTTGGATCCTGCTTTTGCTTTCTGTGGACCCGATCCGAAGATGATCCAAGCCGATTTAATATATCGGAAGGCAAAGGCGACTACCACCCATGAACCTAACAACGCAAAGAGCCAACCCCCAGCGATCGCTGCGGTATATGCAAGAGAACCCCCGTGAAACGGTAATTTTCTATAGAAAAATAGCAGTAACGGATGCAGTAAATAGATTCCGAAAGAGCAAGCTCCGGCAGATAACAACAGTCTTGTGAGCAAGCCTCGGCCCGCTCCGTACAATAAGAAGGAGACTTGTAACAACACCACACAAGAGAGTAGCGCATGAAGGTTAGAGAATCCCTCATACCATAAACTATTGATGACTGTTTTCTTCGTATAGTTGTTAAACCATAACTCTACATGAACAACCCCTGCTACGATCCATAACAACCACAACGTAATCCATACCGGACCTTTACCGGCGCGCCAGCCTTCACGTGAAGGTACCAGCCATTTTTTCAAAGAAGGATAATATACTGCAATCCCAGCACCCAGCAAGAAATACGAGAAATAAGTGATTGCCAGACTGCCCTTGGACAACTGCCAATACCCGTTATTAGTCATGTATTTATTCAGCAGCACAAAACCCCATTGTAGAGCCAATCCGATTAGCGGTGCCCAAGCCGCCAGACGACGAACCTTTTGCAGACACCACAGAATGAGCGGAAACAATACGTAGAACTGAATAATGATAATAATATAATACAAATGCGTGTATGCTGTTCCTGTCCACAAATACTTCCAAAGCTTAGAAGCCATCTCCCCTGGAGGTAAACTCCATGTATGTCCCGCCGTCATTTTTAATGCAAAATACAACAGTGAAAATAGTACATAAGGCACGATAATATAAAGCAGCCTTCTACTGTAGAACTTCCCCAGCGTCTTTCCGCCCAGAGGACGATCAATATAGTTATAGAACAGCACGAACCCACTCAAAAATATGAATGAAGGTACAGCGAACTGGCTGAATTTATTAATAAATAAGAACGGATGAAACATGTTTGTACCTAGTGTCTCCGCCAACGTTCGCGAAGTAGCATGAATAGCCAGCACTGCAAAAATAGCAATCGCTCGAAAAATATCCAGCTGCGGAATTCTTTCTTTTTGTCTCATTATCTTTCCTCCTGTTAAGCTCCGCATCAAAATGATGCCAAATCAAGTATTAACCTTCCTCATCTCCTCCGAGGCATGTCCTGACCTTACCTTGGAACTAGACTCTAGAGACCGAGGAACACTTCCCAAGAAGATCCATGACTTAGGAATTCGGCGAAAAGCAAACTGCACCATGAACCAGCTTCCTCCCATTGCAACTACAAGTCCTCCATAGATGAAGAAAACATAAGTTAGCGATTCGAGGGGAATATGATATCGGAACCTGCGATATATCGCCAGCAATAGCGGATGAATCAAATAAATTGCAAATGACAACTCACCTAAACGAGTCAAGAAAGCAACGATCACACGAGGGGCCCTACGATAAAGCAAAAATGTAGCGTACAACAGAACCAATGCCGATAACATCGTATGAACATTCCATAACAGCTCGTACCACAGCGAATCCGTCCACACCCCAAAATGGCGGGCTACATACCATAACTGCACATGGATAAAGGCTGCAATTAACCACAAGCTCACTAATAAGGCAGTCCACCTCTTTTGCTTGTCAGCCAGCTCACTCCATGGCTTTATCAGCCACAGCTTCACCTTCTCAAAGTGAATGGCGAGATAAGCACCCATCATATAATAAGCTAGGTAGGAGATTGCCAAGCTCCCTTTTTCAACAATGTGCAATTCGTACTTATTCCAAAAAATAAAACCCCACTGAAGCGCCAAACCCACCGGTATCGCCCATTTCATTAAGAACCGGGAACTCTGCAGTAGCTTAAGCAGCACTGGAAAAAGCAAATAAAACTGAATGCTAATAAAGACAAAATACAAATGCGCATATGCGGAACCCGAGAATAACGCTCTAGAAAAGCTTAACAAGTTATCTCCAAGGCTCTGCATCAATCGTCCGTTCACATATAGAGTTAGTGCATAATAGCCCATAGAAGCTAGCAAATAAGGCAGTAAGATATACTTTAATCGCCGACGATAGAAATTAATGATCAAGCTACGTGTCACAGGACGACCATAATAATTATAAAACAATACGAAGCTGCTAAGGAAAATAAATGAGGGCGTACCGAATTTAAAGAAAATGTTAATCCAGTTCAGCCAGTAATAATAAGGTGAATGCAGTGCCTGCTCTCCAGCAGCAAAAGATGAGGCATGCACATGCAGCACACCTAATATAGCTAGAGCTCTGAAAATATCCAGCTGGGGCAGCCTTTCCTGTCTCACAGTATTCATATTAAATTCCTCTTCTCTACTATGATGGTTGTTCATAGAGACGCTAAGCGGAATGTGGAAACTGAACATACCAGGAAGTCTGCACTTGCTGAATTTACATTCTGATATTTGACGCTGAATGCCTAGCGTGGGATTTACGTGATTACTAAGGTTAATTATACCGCCTACATCCGAATAAAAAACTTAAGAAGATCTTAAAGTTTTCTTAATATGCTTCTCCAAGACGCAAGAAACCCTGCAGATCCTGCGCTAAAAAAACGCAATATGAAACTGCAGGGTTTACGAAGCATCTTTTACACTTGTTCCGAAGAATCTTCCGATGAAGCTGGACGTAGCTCTCGCAGTGGATTGCCTCCTACAAAAGAGCCAGCCGCCACATTCTTGTGTACTACTGATCCTGCGGCAACAACTGCCCAATCACCGATGGTTACACCGGGAAGAATCGTTGTATTCGCGCCAATCAATACATTTTCACCAATCACTACTTCTCCCAGGCGATACTCCTTGATTAAATACTCATGCGCCAGAATCGTCGTGTTATAACCGATAATAGAGTTCTCACCCACCGTTATTTTTTCCGGAAAAAATACATCCACCATCGCCATCAGACCGAAGGAAGTATGCTTGCCTACCTTCATCCCGAGAATCCGACGATAGATCCAGTTCTTTAACGGTAGAATCGGGCAATAACGGGCAATCTGAATAAAAATAAAGTTGCGGACACCCTTCCACGGGCTGACCGTACGGTAAATGTACCAAAGTGAGTTATGACCTTCTACAGGATATCGGGTTACGTTTCTCACGATTCACTCGTTCCTCGCTCCACAATTTCTATAATATCCTTCATGTTATGGATGATATAGTCGGGATCATACTTGCGGAGAGTCTCTTCGCCTTTTAAAGACCACGATACTCCAGCCGCATATACACCAGCAGCTTTTGCTGACTGAATATCAACCGTACTGTCACCCACCATAAGAGTTTTACGAGGATCAACGCCAAGGTTATTGACTGCTGTCAGAACAGGCTCTGGATGTGGCTTTGGTTCAGTAACATCGTTCACCGTCACAATCGTATCCATGTACTTTAGCAAATCAAACATCTCAAGTGACTTAATCGTTGTTGGACGAATTTTTGTGGTCACAATCCCCATTTTAATTCCACGACGTAAGAGCTCTTCCATTGTCTCATTCACTTGAGGAAAGGGACGTACTAACTCATCGTGATGTTCATAATTATAAGAACGGTAGGATTTCTCAAGCGCACCACTTACATCCTCAAGTCCAGAGAAGACTCTCATCTGTTGCTGAAGGGTTGTGCCCATATGCGGAATAATCTCTTCCCTAGTGAGTGGAGCTAGACCATTGTCCTTCAGCGCGTACATAAACGAACTAATAATTAGCTCATTCGTATCGACAATCGTTCCATCTAGATCAAAAAGAACGCATTCTATCATAAGCTTTACTGCTCCTTCTTATCTCCGTCCGCAGGCTGTCCTTGCTCAGGTTGAGCCCCGTGACGAGCTTTCTGCGGTGTATTTACTGCGCTTTCAGGCACTATGGTATCTGCTTTGATCGGTTTAGTACATACGATAGGATCAGAATAATGTGCTTTAGGCTCTCCAGTGACCCTACGAATAATGATAAGCAGTACAGCTGCGACGATGATCAGTAGAGCAAGCAGCTGAGAAATACGAATATTTCCATAGCTTGGGTCCAAGTATCCTTGCTCAAAGCCTAACCATTCCATCGGTTTCCACAATCCGTTCATAAAGGATGCCAAGCCTGCACTTCCATTAAAGGCCAAGCTGTCCGTACGTATGGCTTCAATGAAGAAACGACCGATGGAATACCATATAAAGTAAGACATGAAGATCTCACCGGCACGCACAAACTTCTGGCGACGAAGGACCATGAGTAGCGCGATACCCAGTAAGCTCCAAAGAGATTCATACAAGAAGGTCGGATGATGAAAAGCATCCCCTATGTACATTTGGTTCACAATGAAGTCAGGTAAATGCAGTTTATCCCGTAAAAAAGACTCTTCAACCACGCTGCCGTATGCCTCTTGGTTGACAAAGTTTCCCCAGCGTCCAATCATTTGACCTGCAAGTAGTCCAGGTGCACAAATATCAACGATACGCCAGAAGGGGTAGCCTTTATAGCGGAAATAAATAATTCCGCAAATAATGGCTCCAATTAACGCACCGTAAATGGCGATGCCACCATTCCAGATCTTAAAGACATCTATTAAATTATCCTTATAATCCTCCCATTTAAACGCTACAAAGTAAATCCGTGCCCCAATAATGGCCGAAGGCACACCTAGCAGCAGCATATCCATAAAGAATTCTTGTGGTATACCAAACCGTTTGCCCTCGCGGATCGCAAGAAATAACCCCGCGAGTGCACCGAAACCTAGTATTAATCCGTACCAGTGTACTTGCAGTGATCCAATTGAGAAGACAATAGGATTTAGTGCTAATGGGAACATTCTCTCACACTCCTAATCGAGATCATCCATATCTTCAGATATGGTCGCAGTTAGCTTATTCGTGAACTGCAGGGCTGCATTAAAGCCCATTTGTTTCAGGCGATAGTTCATCGCTGCAACCTCTATAATAACTGCAAGGTTACGTCCTGGGCGTACGGGAATCGTTACAAGCGGAACATCAGTGTCAATAATCCGTGTCGTTTCCTCATCAAGTCCAAGTCGATCATACTGCTTGTCTTGCTGCCAAGCTTCCAATCTAACAACAAGTGTAATCCGTTTATGATTACGAATGGCACCCGCACCAAAAAGTGTCATTACATTAATGATACCTACTCCACGGATCTCCAGTAAATGACGGATTAACTCAGGGGCTGTACCATGCAGCTGGTTATCTGAAGTCTGACGGATCTCTACGGCATCATCAGCAATCAATCGATGACCGCGTTTTACAAGCTCAAGGGCTGTTTCACTTTTACCAATCCCACTACTACCCGTAATTAGCATACCTACACCATATACATCACAAAGTACGCCATGAATAGTCGCCGTAGGGGCTAATTTCCCTTCTAGGAAGCTCGTCAAACGGCTGGAGAAAATAGTCGTAGCCATCGAGCTGCGAAGCACAGGAAGAGCCTTTTCATTACTTATGTCAATTAACTCCTGAGGCACTTCCAAACCACGTGTAATTACAATACAAGGTGTGTTATCATTACAAATTCCACGAAGTCGACTTTTCCGCTCAGCTTCGGGCAGCATGGAGAAAAAAGCGAGTTCTGTTTTGCCTAGCAATTGAACACGTTCTTCTGGATAATATTCAAAATAACCAGCAATCTCTAGTCCAGGGCGATTCAGGTCATCGACCGTAATGGGTCTCTTTAGACCTTCCTGGCCGGAAATAACCTCTAATTGAAAATGCTGTACCAATTCAGATACTTTTACTTTCTTAGCCATGTAATTTCGTCCTTTCGTCACCTGCGGTATTTGTCCGCTTACTGCGTCCGGTTGGCAGCGATCTCTTTACATTCCGGAGGTAATTCTCCTGCTATCTTAATTGATAACGCTTATGAATGCAATCTTAGCGCCTAACCAAACAGGGGCCATCTAAACAATAAAGCCACCCTTTCGGGTGGCTTTATCAAGAGAGAAAAGATCTTTACAATCTTATCCCAACAAAATGTTAGCTTCGGATTCTTTATCAAAGAAGTGAATTTTGTTCATATCAATAGCCAATTTAGGCTTGCTGCCTTCGCGAGTAGTGGAACGTCCATCTACACGAGCGATTACAGTAGATTTACCAAGGCCGCTCAAGTAAAGGAGCATTTCGTGACCAAGGTTTTCAGTAACATCAACCAAAGAAGTGAAGATTGTGTTCGGGGAAGCTTCCAAGAATACTGGCTCTTCATGGATATCTTCTGGACGAACGCCCATGATTACTTCTTTACCGATGTAACCTTTGTTGCGGATGATTTGAGCTTTTCCGCCTGGTACTTCAACATCAAGGTTCTCAGCACGGAAACGGATAGAACCGCTCACTTCGGACAAAGTACCATTGATAAAGTTCATTGTAGGGGATCCGATAAATCCAGCTACGAACAAGTTTGTAGGTTCATTGTACAACTCTTCAGGGGAAGCTGCTTGTTGAATGATACCATCATACATAACTACGATGCGATCACCCATTGTCATAGCTTCTGTTTGGTCATGCGTTACGTAGATACAAGTAGTTTCAAGGCGCTTAACCAGTTTAGTGATTTCAGCACGCATTTGACCACGAAGTTTAGCATCCAAGTTGGAAAGAGGCTCATCCATCAAGAAGACTTGTGGATCACGTACGATAGCGCGTCCCAAAGCGACACGTTGGCGTTGACCACCGGAAAGCGCTTTTGGTTTACGATCTAGCAAATGCTCGATATCAAGAATTTTAGCAGCTTCGCGAACTTTCTTGTCGATTTCATCCTTCTTCACTTTACGAAGTTTCAAACCGAAAGCCATGTTTTGGTATACGCTCATATGCGGATACAGGGCGTAGGATTGGAATACCATCGCGATATCGCGGTCTTTAGGTGCAACGTCATTAACTACACGATCGCCAATGTACATTTTACCTTCGGAGATTTCTTCCAAACCAGCGATCATACGCAAAGTTGTGGATTTACCGCAACCGGAAGGTCCAACCAATACTAAAAATTCCTTATCTTTAATATCAAGATTGATATCGATTACTGTTGCTTTATCTGAACCCGGGTATTTTTTGAAAATATGCTCTAAACGTACGCCTGCCATTGTATTTCCCCCTCGAGTTAATTATTAATTAGTTAATATAAAAATTCTGTTTCCTTGTACATTTATATTACCCCAGTCGGGACACTATGGCTATTTGTAAGGTTCACAAAAAACCTATTTCCTTTTCGTCACTTTATACAAAAGCATAGTAAGCTTAACAATAGCAGCGTCCCCAAAGCTTCGTACATCTGCTCCGGTCTCTTGTTTTATCTTATCCAGACGGTAAAGCAGCGTATTTCGATGGATATACAACTTCTTGGCGGTTTCACTTACATTACAGTCCATCTCAAAAAAGGTCTCCAAAGTCAGCAGCATTTCTTTATCTGATAGTACAGAGGAGTAGTCACCAATTTGTCCAAGTAACTGTTTGCGGCGTACATCAGGAATGCTGTTAACCAGACGTTCCAAATGCAGTTCCCAAGGTAAATGAATATACTCTCCTACTTGAAAAATACGACCGAGTACAATCGTCTCCCTGAGCAAAGCTACAGATCCAGTCAATCCCTTAACAGGGACTATAGCCGGAGCTACTGCCAAATGGAATACTCCTACCCATTCACTAGCTATCAGCTCATGTAACCCCATACTAGTCTGTGCTAGAAGATCATCCACACTCTCTTCTTCATCATCCTTATCATCCCCGCCCGTAAGTAATTCTTTACGAGCTAAAATTAACCATTCCTTCTCTTGAAGGGGAATGAGCAGAATTTCGTTCTCAAAATAGCTACGCAGTAATTTCATCAGTGAACGATAAGAGATCTGTGGACTATGGGCAATCTCACTACTAAGGAGGAATGGAATCATATCTCCGAACAGACGTCCCTTTAGGGTGATCTCATCGGGAATTTCAGTGTCATTCTTCTCTTGCTCTAGCTCCGTGTTCAACCAAGCGCCAAGCTGCCGCGCCTCCACTTCACCTTCTTCTCTAAGCCCTGTAGCTTTAAGTGCAATAGCAAAATTTCGAACTGCATAGTTGACCAGTTGTACTTCCAGAGAAGTGAGCCCCTCCATTTCTACCCAGACAGCGGTTATACGTCCGTCACTCTCATACAAAGGTGCCCAGAGATGACCCTCATGGATTACCAGCTGATCCTGTCCTTCTAATCCCATGCTAAAAAGAGAAGCTGAATGCTGCCTCCCTAACTGCTTGATTCCGGTTCTCTTTCCGGTGAGCTGCTCTAATTTTTTCCGCAATGTCTCACTATCCATAGTCACCATGCTCCACCACTTTTGCTCTTTTCGCCTATTTTAGCATATTCTTTTATATTATGTTAATCGCTACAGTAGCGCGCTACTATAATACAACCATAAAACACAAAAAAAGCCACCACCATAAGGTGATGACTTTCTGTTTGGGATGAGCCATGAAGGACTCGAACCTTCGACACCCTGATTAAAAGTCAGGTGCTCTACCAACTGAGCTAATGGCTCATAAATGGTGGGGGATGATGGATTCGAACCACCGAACACGTACGTGAGCAGATTTACAGTCTGATGCGTTTGGCCACTTCGCTAATCCCCCAGGAAAAAGTGGCTCGAGACGGATTCGAACCGCCGACACGAGGATTTTCAGTCCTCTGCTCTACCGACTGAGCTATCGAGCCATATTAAATTGACATAAAAATAAAGTGGTAGCATTAAACTTCCCACCCTAGTCTTGTGGAAAAAAATGGCGGAACCGACGAGATTCGAACTCGCGATCTCCTGCGTGACAGGCAGGCATGTTAGGCCAACTACACCACGGTTCCGCATTGATAATAATGGTGCCGGCGAGAGGACTTGAACCCCCAACCTACTGATTACAAGTCAGTTGCTCTACCAGTTGAGCTACACCGGCACGGTGTAAAAAGTAATTCTAAAAAAGTAATAATGGTGGAGGCTGAGGGGATCGAACCCCCGACCCTCTGCTTGTAAGGCAGATGCTCTCCCAGCTGAGCTAAGCCTCCAGGTATTATGGTAGCGGCGAAGGGGATCGAACCCCCGACCTCACGGGTATGAACCGTACGCTCTAGCCAGCTGAGCTACACCGCCACAATAATTAGAAATGCTATGGATTGAAAATGGCGGAGAGAGTGGGATTCGAACCCACGCACCGCTTACGCAGTCTAACCCCTTAGCAGAGGGTCCCCTTATAGCCACTTGGGTATCTCTCCAAACGATATCAGTACCACAGCAATCCAAACAGGAATTTGACTCCCTGAAAACTGAATCCGAATTGAATTTGCGTTCTAAGTATAGGATAAGCCCTCGACCGATTAGTATTGGTCAGCTCCATGCATTACTGCACTTCCACCTCCAACCTATCTACCTCGTCGTCTTCAAGGGGTCTTACTAATTGGGAAATCTCATCTTGAGGGGGGCTTCACGCTTAGATGCTTTCAGCGCTTATCCCGTCCGTACGTAGCTACCCAGCCATGCTTCTGGCGAAACAACTGGTGCACCAGCGGTACGTCCATCCCGGTCCTCTCGTACTAAGGACAGCTCCTCTCAAATTTCCTGCGCCCACGACAGATAGGGACCGAACTGTCTCACGACGTTCTGAACCCAGCTCGCGTACCGCTTTAATGGGCGAACAGCCCAACCCTTGGGACCTACTTCAGCCCCAGGATGCGATGAGCCGACATCGAGGTGCCAAACCTCCCCGTCGATGTGGACTCTTGGGGGAGATAAGCCTGTTATCCCCAGGGTAGCTTTTATCCGTTGAGCGATGGCCCTTCCATGCGGTACCACCGGATCACTAAGTCCGACTTTCGTCCCTGCTCGACTTGTAGGTCTCGCAGTCAAGCTCCCTTATGCCTTTGCACTCTTCGAATGATTTCCAACCATTCTGAGGGAACCTTGGAACGCCTCCGTTACTCTTTAGGAGGCGACCGCCCCAGTCAAACTGCCCGCCTGACACGGTCCCCGTACCCGGTAAGGGTACTAGGTTAGAACCTAGATACGATCAGGGTGGTATCCCAACGGCGCCTCCACCGAAGCTTGCGCTCCGATTTCTACGGCTCCCACCTATCCTGTACAGATCGTACCCAAATTCAATATCAAGCTGCAGTAAAGCTCCATGGGGTCTTTCCGTCTTGTCGCGGGTAACCTGCATCTTCACAGGTATTAAAATTTCACCGGATCTCTCGTTGAGACAGCGCCCAAGTCGTTACGCCATTCGTGCGGGTCAGAATTTACCTGACAAGGAATTTCGCTACCTTAGGACCGTTATAGTTACGGCCGCCGTTTACTGGGGCTTCGGTTCATAGCTTCGGGTTACCCCTAACCACTCCCCTTAACCTTCCAGCACCGGGCAGGCGTCAGCCCGTATACTTCGCCTTGCGGCTTCGCACAGACCTGTGTTTTTGCTAAACAGTCGCTTGGGCCTTTTCACTGCGGCCCCCTCGTGCTATTCACACTACCGGGGCACCCCTTCTCCCGAAGTTACGGGGTCATTTTGCCGAGTTCCTTAACGAGAGTTCTTCCGCGCGCCTTAGAATTCTCTTCTCGCCTACCTGTGTCGGTTTGCGGTACGGGCACCTTCTCCTGGCTAGAGGCTTTTCTTGGCAGTGTGAGATCATGACCTTCGCTACTGTAATTTTCGCTCCCCATCACAGCCCAGCCTTAACGATGTGCGGATTTGCCTACACATCAGCCTCACTGCTTAGACGGACATATCCATCAGTCCGCGTCACTACCCTCCTGCGTCACCCCATCGCTCATAGCGGATTACGGTGGTACAGTAATTTCAAACTGTTGTCCTTCGACTACGCCTTTCGGCCTCGCCTTAGGTCCCGACTTACCCTGAGCGGACGAGCCTTCCTCAGGAAACCTTGGGCTTTCGGCGGATCAGATTCTCACTGATCTTTTCGTTACTCATACCGGCATTCTCACTTGTATGCTGTCCAGCGCTCCTTACGGTACACCTTCAACCCACATACAACGCTCCCCTACCCCAGATACATACGTATCTAGCCATAGCTTCGGTGGTGTGTTTAGCCCCGTTACATTTTCGGCGCAGAGTCACTCGACCAGTGAGCTATTACGCACTCTTTCAATGGTGGCTGCTTCTAAGCCAACATCCTGGTTGTCTGTGCAACTCCACATCCTTTCCCACTTAACACACACTTGGGGACCTTAGCTGATGGTCTGGGCTGTTTCCCTTTTGACAATGGATCTTAGCACTCACTGTCTGACTCCCGGCAATAAGTATATGGCATTCGGAGTTTGACTGAGCTTGGTAATCCTTGCGGACCCCGCACCCAATCAGTGCTCTACCTCCACTACTCTTATACCGAGGCTAGCCCTAAAGCTATTTCGGGGAGAACCAGCTATCTCCGAGTTCGATTGGAATTTCTCCGCTACCCCCACCTCATCCCCGCATTTTTCAACATGCGTGGGTTCGGGCCTCCAGTGCGTGTTACCGCACCTTCACCCTGGACAGGGGTAGATCACACGGTTTCGGGTCTACGTCCACATACTAAATCGCCCTATTCAGACTCGCTTTCGCTGCGGCTCCGTCTTCTCGACTTAACCTTGCATGTTAAACGTAACTCGCCGGTTCATTCTACAAAAGGCACGCCATCACCCATAGATAGGGCTCTGACTTTTTGTAAGCACACGGTTTCAGGTTCTATTTCACTCCCCTTCCGGGGTGCTTTTCACCTTTCCCTCACGGTACTGTTTCACTATCGGTCGCCAGGTAGTATTTAGCCTTAGCAGATGGTCCTGCTGGATTCATACGGGGTTTCACGTGCCCCGCACTACTCGGGATCCGTCTCGGAGAGAACACAGTTTAGGTTACAGGGCTTTTACCTCTATCGCGGGCCTTTCCAGACCTCTTCGCCTACCATATTCCTTTGTAACTCCATGTGAGACGTCCCACAACCCCTAAGAGCAAGCTCTCAGGTTTAGGCTGTTCCGCGTTCGCTCGCCGCTACTGACGGAATCACTATTGTTTTCTCTTCCTCAGGGTACTTAGATGTTTCAGTTCCCCTGGTCTGCCTCTACATCCCCTATGTGTTCAGAGATGAGTAACTGCGAATTACCACAGCTGGGTTTCCCCATTCGGACACCCCCGGATCAAAGCTTGCTTACAGCTCCCCGAGGCAGTTTCGTTGTTCGCCACGTCCTTCGTCGGCTCCTGGCGCCTAGGCATCCTCCGTGTGCTCTTATTAGCTTAACCTTGATTTTTCCTAAGAAAAATCTCACTAATAACATTTACTTGTTTACACAAGTTGCTAAAAGATGTTCTAAAACGCAAATTCGTTTCGGTATCCAGTTTTCAAGGATCAAGTTTAAAGAAGGTATTGAATTAAAATTATGGTGGAGCCAAGCGGGATCGAACCGCTGACCTCCTGCTTGCAAGGCAGGCGCTCTCCCAGCTGAGCTATGGCCCCATAAAAGGATATAATGTCATATGGTGGGCCTTGGTGGACTCGAACCACCGACCTCACCCTTATCAGAGGTGCGCTCTAACCAACTGAGCTAAAAGCCCATATAACATATATAATATTGTGAATCAACCAAAGAATGGTTGTCCGCTTGGCGGCGTCCTACTCTCCCAGGACCCTTCGGTCCAAGTACCATCGGCGCTGGAGGGCTTAACGGTCGTGTTCGGGATGGGTACGTGTGGAACCCCTCCGCTATCGCCACCAAACGCATACGAAAGAGACTTGCTCTTTCAAAACTGAACACGAGTGAGTGTTCGAACCCGAAGGTTCTATTGTGGAAGTTTAACTTCCGATTTGAATGTCTTCATTGCAGAAGACGATTCTCCATAGAAAGGAGGTGATCCAGCCGCACCTTCCGATACGGCTACCTTGTTACGACTTCACCCCAATCATCTACCCCACCTTCGGCGGCTGGCTCCCTTGCGGGTTACCCCACCGACTTCGGGTGTTGTAAACTCTCGTGGTGTGACGGGCGGTGTGTACAAGACCCGGGAACGTATTCACCGCGGCATGCTGATCCGCGATTACTAGCAATTCCGACTTCATGCAGGCGAGTTGCAGCCTGCAATCCGAACTGAGACCGGCTTTGATGGGATTGGCTTCACCTCGCGGTTTCGCTTCCCGTTGTACCGGCCATTGTAGTACGTGTGTAGCCCAGGTCATAAGGGGCATGATGATTTGACGTCATCCCCACCTTCCTCCGGTTTGTCACCGGCAGTCACTCTAGAGTGCCCAGCTTAACCTGCTGGCAACTAAAGTTAAGGGTTGCGCTCGTTGCGGGACTTAACCCAACATCTCACGACACGAGCTGACGACAACCATGCACCACCTGTCTCCTCTGTCCCGAAGGCCGCCACTATCTCTAGTGGATTCAGAGGGATGTCAAGACCTGGTAAGGTTCTTCGCGTTGCTTCGAATTAAACCACATACTCCACTGCTTGTGCGGGTCCCCGTCAATTCCTTTGAGTTTCAGTCTTGCGACCGTACTCCCCAGGCGGAGTGCTTACTGTGTTAACTTCGGCACCAAGGGTATCGAAACCCCTAACACCTAGCACTCATCGTTTACGGCGTGGACTACCAGGGTATCTAATCCTGTTTGCTCCCCACGCTTTCGCGCCTCAGCGTCAGTTACAGCCCAGAAAGTCGCCTTCGCCACTGGTGTTCCTCCACATATCTACGCATTTCACCGCTACACGTGGAATTCCACTTTCCTCTTCTGTACTCAAGTCACCCAGTTTCCAGTGCGACCTCAGGTTGAGCCCAAGGTTTAAACACCAGACTTAAATGACCGCCTGCGCGCGCTTTACGCCCAATAATTCCGGACAACGCTTGCCCCCTACGTATTACCGCGGCTGCTGGCACGTAGTTAGCCGGGGCTTTCTTCTCAGGTACCGTCACTCCGATAGCAGTTACTCTACCGGACGTTCTTCCCTGGCAACAGAGCTTTACGATCCGAAAACCTTCATCACTCACGCGGCGTTGCTCCGTCAGACTTTCGTCCATTGCGGAAGATTCCCTACTGCTGCCTCCCGTAGGAGTCTGGGCCGTGTCTCAGTCCCAGTGTGGCCGTTCACCCTCTCAGGTCGGCTACGCATCGTCGCCTTGGTGGGCCGTTACCCCACCAACTAGCTAATGCGCCGCAGGCCCATCCCTCAGTGACAGATTGCTCCGTCTTTCATTCTTTCTTCAGGAGAAAAAAGAAATTATCCGGTATTAGCTACCGTTTCCGGTAGTTATCCCAGTCTAAGGGGCAGGTTGCCTACGTGTTACTCACCCGTCCGCCGCTAAGTTATCTTGAAAGCAAGCTTTCAAAATAACTCCGCTCGACTTGCATGTATTAGGCACGCCGCCAGCGTTCGTCCTGAGCCAGGATCAAACTCTCCAATTAGTATTGAAAAGAGCGATATGCTCATTTTGAAACATCTGACGAGAAAATTAATTCTCTAATCTTGGATTTCACTTTCGTGATTTCCTACTCACTCGTTGTTCAGTTTTCAAAGATCAATGTCTCATCTTTCGTTGTCGTTGCTTGTCAGCAGCGACCTTTATAATATATCACAGCACCTTTGTTTTCGTCAAGCGTTTTTTTAATTTCTTTTTTTCGCTTACCGTTTCAGCAAGTTGTTAATCAACATCTTGTCCAAAGGGGCGAGACTTAATGTATCATATTTTTCAAACTCACGTCAAGCATTAAAACAAAATAATTCTTAATCCTATTAACATTACTACGCCTGGAAGGCCAAGAACCGTTACTGCGCCTATGGTTGCGGGATTCAAGGGAATATGAACTTGTGTGATTAAACCCGAGAAATTCACTACATATATCGCGAGCGCAGCCAGTACCAAATGAGCTCCGAACAGACTAAGCCATCCAAAGCCAAGTTTTTTCCGGAATACAATTACACTCAACAATACAACCGATATGACCAGTACTCCTATAGCTAACATTCTTAGCATGTTGATCCCTCCTATATTTCCATTTGGTTAGCGCCTACATCTGACTGCTATTTAATCCAATGCTCTTTGCATGTTTAAGATGTATCTGATACTTGCGCTCTGCTGCCTCTAAAATATAAATAGCATAATCAATTTGATCTTGACCCAACGCTTCATCAAACATTAGGTACGCTCTCTCCCACTCAGATTGCGCCTTACGAACCTCCAGCAACGTTTCCCAGCCCTCCGTATCTTTTCTACCCTGTTCTTCATCTACTCCCCGCCACAATGAGCTCCACCATCCCATTACTCATTCCTCCTCAGAATAATTTCGATGCAAAATTACATCTCGTTATTCTCATTCATATCGGGATAGGGACAAACTTAGAACAAAAAAAGGAGGCCCAGGGGGCCTCCTTTTGAAAAACACGACTTTAGAGCTACTAGAATAGCTCACGACGACCTTCCAACGCTTTGGACAAGGTAACCTCGTCAGCATATTCAAGATCGCCACCAACAGGCAAGCCATGGGCTATTCTGGTGATTTTAATCTCAAAAGGCCGAACTAAACGAGAAATATACATCGCCGTTGCCTCACCCTCAATGTTGGGGTTAGTCGCCATGATAAGCTCACTCACTCTTTCATCACTCAAACGAGTCAATAATTCCTTCAAGCGAATATCATCAGGGCCAATACCTTCCATAGGTGAAATCGCACCCTGAAGAACGTGATAATACCCATTAAACTCTTTGGTTCGTTCTATTGCCACCAAATCCTTGGAGTCTTGGATCACACAGATTACTGAAGGATCTCTAGTTTTGTCCTGACATATCTTACACGGGTCCGTATCCGTAATATTACAGCAGACGGAGCAATAATGAAGATTACGCTTGACACTTACTAGCGCTTTAGCAAAATCAATGACGTCATCCTCTTTCATGTTAAGCACATGAAAAGCTAACCGGGCGGCTGTCTTCGGCCCAATCCCGGGCAAGCGCGTAAAAGCATCGATCAGCTTGGCTAGCGGTTCGGGATAATACAAATTAATAATTCTCCTTTAGACGAAAGTGGAGTGAGTGAATTAGAACAAGCCTGGGATCTTCATTCCACCAGTAAATTTACCCATATCATTGTTCGCAAGGTCTTCAGCTTGAGTCAAAGCATCATTAACTGCAGTGATTACCAAATCCTGTAGCATTTCAACATCTTCCGGATCAACAGCTTCTGGCTTGATTTGGATAGAAAGCAACTTTTTGTGGCCATTAACTTGAACTGTAACTACTCCACCACCTGATGAGCCTTCAATCACCTTGCCACCTAGTTCTTCTTGAGCCTTAAGCATTTGCTCCTGCATTTTCTTAACTTGCTTCATCATTTGGTTCATATTATTCATACATCATCTCTCCTTTGGAATGCGCAATTTGCGCTAGTATGCTTACATTACTCTTTTATGACAACAAGGTCTTCTCCAAAAAGCTGGATAGCCTCATCAATCCAAGGTTCAGATTTCGCATCTGCAGTATCATGTTCATGCTCTAGCCGCAACTCTTCTTTGCTAGGCTGTCCCACTGACTTCTGAGCGGCTTCGTTCCAATCGCGCTGCATTATAGTTACCAGTCTATAAGGTTTACCAAGACGCGCTGCAAACACATTCTCAATGACCTGTCTGTTTGCTGGCTTCTCCGTTGTATCACGATGAATCGTGTTCTTAAACGCAACAAGCACAGCGTCGTCCATTACAGATACAGGTTCTCCGTCTACAAACCACGCATGAACCGTTACCTTCTCCTCTTTTACCCCTTGCAAGACAAGACTCCACTGTTTATAGATAGCTGCAAAATCAGGACTATCCTTACCAGCAATAAACTTATCAACATTTGGAGGCATTTTGGAGGTTGCAGAGATTCTAGGCGCAGAACTTGGAGTCGGATTCGATTTCGCAGAAGAGGCACCATCTCGCCCACCTCCGGAAATACCACCGGCCTGCAATGCCTGCTCCAGCTTTTTCTCCAGCGCAGTAATCTGTCTCTTGAGCAGATCCAGTTCACCAGAGTGGACTGCAGGAGCATTCGCCCCTGACCCAGCCTGCAATGCACCTAACGGAGCAGCTGATGCGGTCTCACTTTCCTCTTGCTGCAAGCTACAAAGCTTCATCAGTGCGACTTCAAACAAAGTCTGCGGATGAGTAGCATATTTCATTTCACCCAGGTACTTATTAAGTGTATCTACGATCTGAAACAGACGATCCCGGGAAAATGCGGTGGCCATATCTTTAAACTCGGCGGGATTAAGCACTCGCTCCGTCAGTTGATCGGCCCCAGGTACCATCTTAATCATCAATAAATCACGGAAATAATACATAAGATTCTCTAGACATTTATCAGCACTCTTACCTTCATGCATAAGCTGTTCAACAAGCTCCAGCAGAAGACCCATATCACCTTCCAATATGGCAGTGGCAAGACGTGCAAATTGCTCAGAGGGTATCCCTCCGGTCATCCCCAGCACTTGTTCGTACGTAACTTTGCCATCTGTAAAAGATGAAATCTGATCCAGCAAACTCACTGCATCGCGCATACCCCCATCAGAAAGGCGGGCAATATACTGCAATGCGTTAACATCGGCTGTAATCCCTTCCTTCTCACAGATAGCACTTAGATGTGCTGTCTGCTCTTCCAAAGCTACTCTGCGGAAGTCAAAACGCTGACAACGAGAAATGATCGTCGCTGGCAATTTATGAGGTTCCGTAGTCGCAAGGATGAACATTGCATGTGACGGCGGTTCTTCCAATGTCTTTAATAGCGCATTAAATGCTTCTGTTGTCAGCATATGCACTTCATCAATAATATACACTTTACGGCGCACCTCGGTAGGTGCATATTTCACCTTGTCCCGGAGGTCACGAATCTCTTCTACGCCCCGGTTGGATGCCGCGTCTATTTCCTGCACATCCATCACATTACCTGCAGTGATTCGCAAGCAGGAAGGACACTCGTTGCAAGGCTCCGGACCTGGCCCACGTTCACAATTGACCGCTTTCGCTAAGACTTTAGCAGCACTTGTCTTACCAGTTCCCCGCGGACCACTGAACAGATAGGCATGCGAAACCCGCTGTTCACGAATTGCGTTCTGCAGCGTTTGGATAATGTGCTGTTGTCCAACCATGTCTTGAAACGACTGCGGCCGCCAAGCACGGTACAGCGCGATATGTTCCACTATGCATTACCCTCTCTTAGGCTGCCTCTTTCCCGGCATTTGTCGCAAATTTATTATACTATATTCATCGGCTATTGACCAAAAACAAAAAGCATCTTTGCTTGTGGCAAAGATGCTGTTATAAACAGAATTATAAACCGTGCACCTGTTATTGATGACTACGATCCAAGCGGCAACCCTACATGACTGCTCGGGCTAGGCCACCCTCCGGCACAAGAGTAAACTTACTTATGGCTGCTTCCTTCCGGACCTGACCAGGTTCATAAGCACTCATTGCGGAGGACCCAACCGTCAACACAGCCCGTAGGAACCAAGGCCTCACATCGATAGCACCTCTAACAGGAATTCAACCTCGCTACAGCGGATTGCGAGTTACAGGGCACCGCTACCTCCCCGTCTAGCACGGCGAAGATAAGTATAGCTCACGCTCGGACAAAAATCAACTCCAAGACATAAAATGAGCCCCCAGCGAGAAAGCTGGGAGCTCGATCTAACCATTAAGCCGCTAAGCGGCTATTCCAATTAGATACCGTATTTCTTCTTGAATTTATCAACGCGACCGCCGGCATCCAGGAACTTCTGCTTGCCAGTGAAGAAAGGATGGCAGCTGGAGCAAATTTCAACACGAAGCTCTTGTTTAACAGAGCCAGCTTCGAAAGAGTTGCCACATGCGCAGGTTACCTTAGTTAAGTTATACTTTGGTTGAATTGCTGCTTGCATTTTGAATTTCACCTCTCATGCCCTAAGCCTCATGCGGACCCAGAGTTATATGATTACACTGTGGTATTTTAGCACGAAAAATTCAATTGATCAATATGTTTCATTGGTAATTCATTGGTACATTTAATCTATTAAATGTTGAGTTGCCGTTGCTTTACCCGAGCCATATTTGCTGGTGGTACATGTGTGTAAGAACCAATAACAACATCCGGCAATTCGTCCCGGAAAATTTCCAGCATCGTCTTCATGCCGAGAATTTCACCTTTAGCAGGAGGAATTAACTCCAGATAACTCTCTGGATCAATGTTCAGATTACGCATCTGAATAAACTTCAGATCCGTACGTCTTACAAACTCCACCATCGCCTCAATCTCTTCTTCGCGATCAGTTACTCCAGGGAAAATCAGATAGTTGATCGATGTGTAAACACCTTGCGAGGCAGCATATTTCAAAGACTTCTCTACATTAGCCAATGTGTAGCCACGTGGTTTGTAATAAGCATTGTAATGATCATCTAGAGCACTAATCGTGCTGACACGCATCAAATCCAGCCCAGCATCGACGATTCCACGAATATGATCGCTTAAGCCAGCATTGGTGTTGATATTAATGTAGCCCATGTCAGTAATCGAGCGCACTTCACGGATTGCTTCTATAATAAGTTTTGCCTGCGTAGAAGGCTCACCTTCACAGCCTTGTCCAAAACTGATAATCGATTCAGGCGTCTTCAAGTGCTCCAACATAACTTGTGAAATTTCATTGACCGTTGGCCGGAAATTCATACGAGTCTGCGGAGACACAAAACCACTATCATCAGGTTGCTCAGAAATACAGCCAAAACATCCAGCATTACATGAATAAGAGACAGGTACACCGCCCTCCCAACGCCCTAAGAAGGTGTTGGAGGAAGTCAGGCATTCATAACCAAGCGCACAGTTAGAAAGATGCTCATAGAGACGGTTATCAGGATATTTGGCAGTCAACTCGCCAACGCTTACCTCAAGATCCTGTTTATCACAGTTCAGTGGGTTCCACTTCTCCGGATTATCGGTTGGATCCGCCGCAACATAGAACCCGCCATCCTTCCACACTACAGCCGAATACCCAAACAGAGGAAGCTTGTAAGACTTATCTGTCTTTACATACCCAGGAAGACACAAGCGAGTATAGCCCTGAGGCAGCAGCGCGCCTACAGCCTGTGAGCCATCCGGCAACGCCATCATTTCACCTGTCTCAGGATCCATACCCACAGCCCGCGTACTAGGCAAGCCCACAAGAGTGGCGCCTTCAGGCAGCGGAATCAACTCTTCCTCCAACATTTCAACGATCATATCCCCACTACGGGCTAACCCGTACAGTTCTGGATGATCATATACGTTTCCTTGCCCGTCGGCATATACCAAATACATGTTAGTCTCCTCTTATTATCAATTCTCAAGTTGTAGGTACTGAAGAAGTCTTTGCCCGTGTTGTGCGACGAGCAGCCGTACCACTGTTGGAAGTTCCTCCGCTACTTGCAGTTCCATTTGGCGATTGTTTAGCTCCCGCAACGTCAAATGATGCTAAGAATTCAGCATTAGTCTTTGTATCACGCAGCTTTTTGATGAATCCCTCCACAAAATCGTAGGATTCATTCATATTTTTGCGAATCGCCCAGATCGTATCAAGCTCTTCTTTGCTCAAGAGCACTTCTTCACGACGTGTACCTGAACGACGAATATCAATAGCAGGGAATATACGGCGTTCCGCCAATTTTCGGTCCAAATGAAGCTCCATATTACCAGTACCCTTAAACTCTTCATAAATAATATCATCCATACGTGATCCGGTATCAATTAAAGCAGTTGCTAAAATAGTCAGTGAACCGCCCTCTTCTACATTCCGTGCAGAGCCAAAAAACCGTTTCGGCCGATGAAAGGCTGCTGGGTCAATCCCCCCACTAAGCGTGCGTCCAGATGGTGGAACCACAAGATTATACGCACGTGCAAGACGGGTAATGCTGTCTAAAAGAATAACTACATCCTTCTTGTGCTCAACTAAACGAAGAGCTCTTTGCAACACAAGTTCGGCCACTTTAATATGATTCTCTGGAAGCTCATCAAACGTCGATGCAACCACTTCGCCTTTTACTGAACGCTGCATATCAGTTACTTCTTCGGGACGCTCATCTATTAGCAATACAAAGAGTTCAATCTCAGGATTATTAGTGGAAATACTATTGGCAATTTCTTTCAAGAGGAGCGTTTTTCCTGCTTTAGGAGGTGCTACAATCAAACCCCGCTGCCCCAAACCTACAGGAGCGAGCAAATCCATTATTCGGGTAGACAAATGAGTAGGGGATGTTTCAAGCGGTAGCTTGTCTTGCGGATAAAGTGGTGTTAATGCTGGAAAATGTAGTCGCTCCGCTGCGCTAGCAGGGTTCTCGCCATTAACGGCATTGACTTGAAGCAGGCCAAAATATCGTTCATTTTCTTTCGGCGTCCGGCATTTCCCAGATACAAGATCTCCGCTTCTGAGATCAAACTTCCGAATTTGTGAGGCTGAGATATAAATATCTTCAGCGCTAGGCAAATAGTTAATCGGCCTTAGAAATCCATAACCCTCGGGTAGAATTTCCAGTACGCCTTCCATAAACATAAGACCGCTTTGCTCTGCCTGTGCCCGAAGGATCGCAAAGATCAGTTCCCGTTTCTTCAGCTGTCCGTAATAAGGGATCTGGTATTTCTTGGCCAGCTTATACAACTCGGTCAGCTTCATTTCTTCCAAATCGGAAATTTGAAGATCCATGTAATAACCACCTATTCAATTTTTAAATGAGTTCGCCCTAGTCTATCTACTAGGCAAAATGATGAGTCTATTAAAATGCCCATTAGGATATTAATACCCAATTTGGAAGGATATATGCGGTAAATAAGCAAATAAACCTCCTCCCAAACGGGATATCCTAATTTTATTCATTCTCACGCCAAACATGAGCACCAAGTTGTCGAAGGTTGCTCACTAAATTATCATAACCACGGTCAATATATTCTACGCCGGTCACCTCGGTGATCCCATCCCCTACTGTCAATCCAGCAATGACAAGAGCAGCGCCTGCCCGTAAATCAGTCGCTTTCACCTTTGCAGCGTTAAGCTTACCACCCTCAATAATTGCAGAACGGCCTTCAACGCGTATTTTCGCGCCCATCCGTACCAATTCTGGCACATGTTTAAAACGGTTGCTGTAGACGAAATCGCTAAGCACACTAACGCCTTCCGCCTGTGTCAACATACTTGTCATAGGAGATTGTAAATCTGTAGGAAAGCCAGGATAGGTCAACGCTTTGACATCTGCGTGCTCATATTTAGCTCTACCTATAACGCGAATACTTTCGTCAAGCTCTTCAATATCAACGCCCATCTCTAAAAGCTTGGCCGTTAAAGCTTCCAAGTGCTTAGGAATAACGTTATCTATCAACACATTACCACGCGTAGCCGCAGCGGCAATCATATAAGTTCCTGCTTGAATCCGATCGGGAATAATGGAGTGACGGCAACCGTGCATCTCCGATACCCCTTCGATTCTGATGGTTTCTGTACCGGCGCCTTTAATAACAGCGCCCATAGAGTTCAATAGGGTTGCTACATCTATAATCTCAGGCTCTTTAGCCGCATTTTCAATAATTGTGGAGCCTTTGGCACGTGAAGCCGCCAGCATGATGTTAATAGTGGCACCTACGCTTGATACGTCTAAATAAATCTTCGCACCGCGTAGCTCTTTAGCATATAAGTGGATAGAACCATGTTCGTTGGTAACTGTTGCTCCCAGTGCCTCGAATCCTTTGATATGCTGATCGATTGGACGAGGTTCGAAGTTACAACCACCGGGTAGACCTATTGTCGCTTCTTTGAATCTTCCAAGTAGAGCTCCCATCATATAATACGAAGCTCGAAGTTTCTTAACCGGACCATTAGGCATAGGTATAGATACAATACGCGAAGGATCAATTTTCATCTGGTTGCCTGACCAAGATACACTTGCGCCAAGCTCTTGCAAGATTTCGGAGTAAACGGCTACATCACTAAGGGACGGTAAATTATCAAGAACAACTTCAGATTCGGCCAAAATCGCCGCAGGAATAAGTGCAATAGCACTATTCTTTGCTCCACTGATGGTTACAACGCCCTCTAGCGGACGTCCACCGCCAATCATTAATTTTTCCATAGATTTATCAATTTCCCCCTACGTGTATTGCAGCTGTGTGGGCAATACGTGCTGTGGACTTTTAGTGATGAAAATGGAAAGACACCGGCTAAGCGGTGTGCTTTCCTCATCAAACTATTCAACTGGGCAGAGCTACACCCTGCCCTTTACAAATTGCTTGTCCACCTGTGGCGGAAGCTAACAATGATTAGGCTTTGTTGTTGGATCCAAATTCGCGGATTTTACCGATAACGGTTTCTTTGATCGCATCGCGACCTGGTGCGATGAATGTACGTGGATCGTAAGCATCAGGTTTAGCAGCTAGAACTTCGCGAACAACTTTTGCGAACACGATTTGGTTCTCAGTGTTTACGTTGATTTTGGAAGTACCCAAGGAGATAGCTTTCTTGATGTCATGTTCAGGAATACCTGTACCACCATGAAGAACCATTGGGATGTTAGTAGCGTCGCGGATTTCTTCCATTTCTTTAAATCCGAGGTTAGGCTCGCCATGGTAAGGTCCATGAACGGAACCTAGTGCAGGAGCCAAAGTGTCGATACCTGTTTCTTTAACAATACGTACGCACTCATCAAGCTTAGCATACATGATGCCGCCGATAACGTCGTCTTCTTGTCCACCAACAGTACCTACTTCTGCTTCTACAGAAACACCTTTAGCGTGAGCATATTCAACGACTTTTTTAGTCATATCAATGTTCTCATCGATTGGGTGGTGGGAACCGTCGATCATTACGGATGTAAATCCAGCATCAATTGCTGCTTTACATTTATCAAAGCTAGATCCATGGTCAAGGTGGATCGCTACAGGAACTGTGATATTCATATCGATAATTAGACCTTCTACCATTTTAACAACAGTAGTGAAGCCGCCCATGTGACGTGCTGCGCCTTCGGATACACCAAGGATTACTGGTGATTTCTCTTGTTCAGCGGCACCAAGAATAGCTTGTGTCCACTCCAAGTTGTTAATGTTGTACTGACCTACTGCGTATTTTCCTTCAAGTGCTTTGTTCAACATGTCTGTCATAGATACTAATGGCATGGTTTCATCCTCCTAAGAATGTTGGTTGGCTATGTTTTTAAACCGACATCACATACAGGCTTATTATAACACATCCTGAGTCAAATACTAAATAGGATAAACAAAAAAATGTCCCGGTGGGACGATTTTTATCCAGCCCGTATAGCATTTGCACTCAAACTGTTTATAATCACCATAACCAAATAGAATCGATACAGAAAATATCACTTTAACTGCATTGATCTACAGACTTATTATGAAGATGCATATTGACCGCTACCCGCATTTCATCGATGTCAAATGGCTTTGTGAAATGCATCAATGCGCCTAGCTTGGTTGCTTCCTTAATCATATCCAGCTCCCCATAAGCGGTCATCATTATGACCTTAATGGATGGATTTAGTTCCTTCAGATGCTTCAGAATCTCGAGTCCATCCATTCCCGGTATTTTCATATCGAGCAAAACCAAGTCAGGAGACTCACTGCGAACAATGTCTAAGGCCAATTTTCCGTTAGCTGCTTGAAATGTCGTATATCCTTCGCTATTGAACACTTCCATAAGAAGAATCCGAATCCCATTCTGATCATCGACAATTAACACTTTCTTTTTTTCCATATAATACCCTCCCAGAGATTAAGCCAGATTGACTATACCGCGCTCTCCACAGCTAACGGCCCCTTCAGAAACTAACCCATACGAAACCTATTATTCGTGCTTCACTGCTCAAATCCTGCTAATTGGATAAAATGGGTAAATAAAGAGTCTGAATTACAGTGATGTCATTTACGGAGCTCTTCAAAATGGACAAACAGGCATAAACACCTTCGGCGTCCCTATAAGGACGGTAAGCGTTTAAGCGAAAAATATTAGACATATAGGATAGATGAACAACTTATACTTTCGAATAGTTAAAAAAAAAGAGCCTCCTATGGGAGGCTCTTCAGGTTTGATATAAAACCCGTAGGTTCCAATTATATTTACAAAATTACTGCTGTTCGGAATGAGTCAAAGAAGCTTTGACGAAATCACGGAACAACGGTTGCGGACGGTTTGGACGTGAAGTGAATTCCGGATGGAATTGAACCGACAAGAACCAAGGATGTCCCGGAAGCTCTACGATCTCAACTAAACGGCCATCTGGAGAGGTTCCGGAAATAACCAGACCTGCTTTTTCAATCTCATCACGGTACGTATTGTTGAACTCATACCGGTGACGGTGACGCTCATAAACCAGTTCATCATCGTAGCAAGACATTGCCAGGGAACCCTCAGCAATCTTACAAGGATACAAGCCAAGACGCATAGTACCGCCCATATCTTCAATATCCTTCTGCTCAGGAAGCAGATCGATCAGTGGATATGGTGTGTTCGGATCGATTTCGGAGCTATTTGCACCTTGTAGACCTAGAACAGAACGGCCATATTCGATTACGGAAACTTGCATACCTAAGCAAATTCCGAAGAAAGGTATCAATTTCTCACGGGCATAACGAATCGCGGAGATTTTACCTTCAATTCCCCGATCACCGAAACCACCAGGAACAAGAATACCACCAATACCACGCAGCATTTCATCCACGTTCTCATCCGTAATTTCCTCTGCATTCACCCAGCGAATCTTAACCTCTGCATTAGCAGCAAAGCCTGCGTGTGAAAGTGATTCAACAACGCTCAAATAAGCGTCATGCAGTGCTACGTACTTACCAACAATCGCAATTTCCACTGTTTTTTCAAGCTTCTGAATCCGTTCAAGCATACTTTCCCATTCACGCATATCTGGTGCAGGTGTCGTAAGCTTCAAATGATTAACAACAATCTCGTCCAATCCTTCATCACGAAGATTCAATGGAACTTCATACAACGTTGAAGCATCGCGGCATTCCACAACAGCATTAGCATCAATATCGCAAAAGAGTGCGATCTTCGCTTTCATATCTGCGGAAAGCTCATATTCCGTACGGCACACGATGACATTCGGTTGAATACCGATACTGCGCAGCTCTTTAACACTGTGTTGTGTCGGCTTTGTCTTCACTTCTCCAGCAGCCTTGATATAAGGAATCAAGGTTACGTGGATATACATCACATTTTCCCGTCCGATATCACTCTTGATCTGACGAATGGCTTCCAGGAACGGAAGACTTTCAATATCACCTACGGTTCCACCAATCTCTGTGATTACAACATCAGAGTTGGTCTCGCGGCCTGCACGGAACACGCGTTCTTTGATCTCATTCGTAATGTGTGGGATAACTTGTACAGTTCCGCCCAAATACTCTCCACGACGTTCCTTGCTGATTACGGATGAATAGATCTTACCTGTCGTCACATTGTTGTTCTTTGACAGATTAATATCAATAAACCGTTCATAGTGTCCAAGGTCAAGGTCAGTCTCCGCACCGTCATCGGTTACGAATACTTCACCGTGCTGATAAGGACTCATCGTTCCAGGGTCTACGTTAAGATACGGATCAAATTTCTGAATCGTTACCTTTAGACCTCTGTTTTTGAGCAGCCTGCCCAGCGAAGCGGCGGTAATGCCCTTGCCCAGGGAAGACACAACGCCACCCGTTACAAAAATATACTTTGTCACTGTAAAACCCTCCTAAATAAAGTCCAGACATAAAAGCGGCGCATGGTGTTTATCGTAACCCGTTTTACTATCATCAAAACAGGGGAAATCAAAAGTTTGATTCACCGGGGAAAACATAAAATGTCGTCCCGCAAATTACATAAAACTACAGCTACTTTGCATCTAAAAAAACAAAAAAGTGACACCCGTAGAACCGGGGCACTTTTTATTTTAAGAAACGCGTTTATTAACTTACATGATAAGCCCATGCAATAGTTTACTCTGACGTTCCCCCACTGTCAAGGGAGGAATTATACCATCAGCAAGACTCTTTGAAATTATTTATCTTACTTGTCAGCTTCTGCATCGTCTTCATCTGAGTCATCTTCTGCATCGTCTTCATCTGAGTCATCTTCGTCTATGTCATCTTCATCGATCACGACATCTTCGTCGACTTCTTCTTCGCTGTCGTCGTCGGAATAGAGGTCGTCGCGATCTTCGTCGATAGCGTCGAAATCCTCTTCTTCAGCAGCGTAGTTTTCTTCTTCTTCAGCAAAGTCGTCATCTTCCAAATCATCGTCTTCATCGTTGATGATACGCACGCGTTTGGTGTTACCAACCGGATCATCAGAGCGCTCTAGAGGATACCAGCGTTTCAATCCCCAAAGGTTGGTTCCGACACAGGCAAAACGCCCATCAATGTTAATCTCGGTATATAACTGGGCAATAGTATCTTGGCTTTGTTGATCGGTCATGCCGCGCAACTTGGCTACCTCGACCATCAGATCACGGTAATAATACGGTGTATTGGCTGCCTTAAGCACTAGAAAGGCCAAATCCACCATCGGCATTTCTTTAACTTTCTCAGGGTCTAGCTTTAAATTGAGTGGCGTACTCACTAAAGGACACTTCCTCTCACGCATTGTTCACATTACGGTTTATTTCAATAATATCCATTAACAAAACTAAGTAAAACCTATTTGACAACAAATTGCAAGTCAAAAGCGGTAACAGCTGACAGAAAGAGCCTTCAGGCTGTTATCCATAGCAGAAACCTGTCTCCATCTTGAAGAAGGATAAGCCCATAACATATGTACCCGTGTGAAACTTATAATTCCTTTTAAATAAAAAAAGGCGGAGGAAACCCTCCGCGCATGACTGTATCCACGCCAAGGATCGGCTCCTTACGTGATGTTACAAAGAGAGTGTTAATCTCTTCTGTCTATTTTATGTAAAGCGCCGTCTTTTGACACGATGGGCAGCCCATTTCGTTAAAAAAGGGCAAGTTCCCATTCGGACCCCCTCTTCCACTCATACAATATGGCAGCAGGGCACCGAGGAGGGGACAGCGAAACCTATGGACTATTACAAATTTTGGCACATGCTTCTTGAAGAAATATCGGTTGCCCCCAACAATGGTGAGCGGCGTATTCTTACCTTCAATGATCCCCGCCAGTATGCCGGAGCTTTTACACAATGGAAGGCGCTGAAAGCGAAGCAGCCTGAGCTGCGGCAAGTGCAGGTATCTCCGCTGATTCGGGCCTTTTTTGTGCCTGCTGCCGGAGCTGGAAAACTAATGAACCGATTTGCAGATCTCCTAAATGTCGAAGAGGATCTACAAATACAAATCCATTCTATAGCTAACGAAAAAAGCGGAACCGCTACACTCCCTTGGGGAGTAAAAGCCATTCATGCTCCTCAGGCATGGTCCAAATCAACTGGAGTTCACGTCAAAATCGGCGTAATCGATACAGGAGCTGATTACCGCCATCCCGATCTGAAGCATTCATTAGCCTCTGGGGTCAACCTACTACACCGCGGAATGTTGCCGCTGGATGATAACGGGCACGGAACTCATATCGCCGGGACCTTAGCGGCAGCAGGGGGAAATCGTGGGATGATGGGTGTAGCACCACGGGCACTACTATATCCAGTCAAGGCTTTTGATCATAGTGGATCAGCCTATGTGTCTGATATTGTGCTGGGTATTGATTGGTGCGTGCAGAACAAAATAGATATCATCAATATGAGCTTCGGAATGAAAACTAGAAGCAAAGCGCTTCACAATGTGGTTATTAAAGCGTACCGAGCCGGAATCGCTATCATCGCCTCCTCCGGCAATGACGGCAAACGTGGCGGGGACTATCCCGCACGTTATCCTGAGACGATTGCCGTGGGCGCCATCGATAAAAGACATCGTGTTGCCGGCTTCAGCAACCGCGGTTCTTATATCGATGTCTATGGTCCCGGCGAAGGCGTGACCTCCTGTTGGCTGAAGGAGGGCTACAAAGAGATGAGCGGCACCTCCATGGCGACCTCGCATGTCACGGGAGCCGCTGCACTGCTGCTCGCGGTGCGACCGGGGCTCTCGCCAAGGGAGCTGAAGCTGCTCTTGCGCCGTACCGCGTCCCCGGTGCGGCTGCGCAAGGGGCAGCGACGCGCATCCCTTGGCGGCGGCGCTGCCGATGCCCTACGCCTGCTGAAAGCAGGAGTGAGGGCCAAGCGGGCGGTATCCGCGAACGTATAGACCCCACCCGGGCACCGGGTGGGTCACTCTGACGTGAGCGCAGCTTGTGCCGGTGCGAAGAACGGCACAAAATAAAATCCGCCTCCCAGAGAACCGGAAGGCGGATTTTTTGTCGTTTGATGCCCCAATTACATGCGGTCTGGTGCGGAAACACCAACAAGACGCAGGACATTAGCAATGGTGGTACGCGCAGCACCAAGCAGTGCAAGTCGTGCCACGGTTTGAGCGGCATCCTCAGTGATTACACGTTCAGCTTTGTAATAACTGTGGAACATCGCAGCCAGCTCATATACATAACGGATGAGGCGATGTGGAGCATAACCTTCAGCCGCAACAGCAATTTCTGCTGGGAGCTCACCAATTTTGCGCAGCAGGTCATATTCATGCACTGCTGTCAGCTTGGAGAAGTCAATCTCAGCGTAATCAGGAATGGAGATCCCTTGCTCCTCTGCCTGACGGAAGATGCTGCAGATACGCGCATGCGCATATTGAACGTAGAATACAGGGTTCTCATTAGAAGTAGAGATCGCCAAGTCCATATCGAAATCGAGATGGGAATCCATGCTACGCATGGTGAAGAAATAACGAATCGCATCGATTCCTACTTCTTCCATCAAATCTTCCATCGTAACCGCTTTGCCGGTACGTTTCGACATTTTAACCTTTTCACCATTCTGGAACAGGCTGACCATCTGAGCAATCAGAACCACTAGCTTCTCAGGATCATTGCCAAGTGCTGACATCGCCGCTTTCATCCGCGGAATATAGCCATGATGATCCGCACCCCAAATGTTAATCATTTTATCGTAACCACGGCCATACTTATCGCTGTGATAAGCAATGTCCGGTGTAAGGTAGGTGTATGTGCCATCGTTCTTAATCAGAACGCGGTCTTTATCATCGCCATACTTAGTCGTTTGCAGCCAGGTTGCCCCATCCTGCTCATAAACTTCTCCACGATCACGAAGCTCATCTAGCGAGCGTAACACTTCTCCGTTCTCGTACAGGGAAGTCTCACTGAACCAGATATCGAAGTTTACGCGGAATAGTCCCAGATCACGTTTGATTTTATCGAGCTCTTTATTAAGTCCATAAGTCCGGAAAAAAGCTGCGCGGTCACTCGGGCTCATTTCGAGTAGTGTATCACCCTTTTCAGCCACAAGCTCTTTAGCAAATCCCTTAATATCCTCGCCATGGTAACCGTCTTCAGGCATTTCTGCTTCTTGGCCCAGCTCCTGCAGGTAACGAGTTTCAATGGATTTGCACAGGTTGACCACCTGGTTACCGGCATCATTAATATAATATTCCCGTGTCACCTGATAGCCTGCATAATCAAGTACGTTGCAAAGCGCATCGCCGACAGCAGCACCACGAGCATGTCCTAAATGAAGGCTACCCGTTGGATTAGCGCTGACGAACTCCATTTCAACCTTCTGACCTTGACCGATGTTAATACGGCCATAATCATCACCCTGCTCAGCAACAAGGCTGATAATTGGATACAAATAATTCTTGGACAACGTAAAGTTAATAAAGCCTGGTCCGGCAATCTCAGCTTTTTCAATAGAAGCGCTGCTAGTATCCAAATGTTCTATAATTGCCTCAGCAATTTGGCGCGGGTTACGTTTTGCGATTTTGGTCAGCTGCATAGCAGCGTTCGTAGCCAAATCACCGTGTGCCTTATCTCTTGGTACTTCCAGTACGATATCCGGAACCTCTTCCGGTGCAACAATTCCTGCATTTACAATTGCATCGGCAATGGCTTCTTTTACCCGTTCATTCACTAGCTCCAACGGATTCTTTCTCTGTGTCATAATTTCGGTTCCTCCTGTATATGCAAACTAATAGCAAACTTTCCTGACAATTCCTCGTATACGTACAAATCATATTCCCATGCAACCGTTAGGGAGCGCCCTTCGCGCACCACGTCCAGCTTGTTCGTTTCTGTAGAAAGATTAAACTGTGTATATGGTGAACGATAGAATCCCGGCAGACGCCGTCCGGATTGAAAGCTCTGTTCCGACTGTATCCCACCGTGGCGGATTAGCTTTAGCTGATTGCCTGCAATCTTTATTGTTGTACGAACAGAAATTTCCTCTCCTCGAGGGCCTTGCTCTAACTCTTCATATTGAATATATAGATGCGGTCCTTTGGATACTACCTCTCCATTCGCTTTCATAACATTCCGCTGACCATCTTGAAGGCTCACGAGCGTAATAGAGACGTCATATTTGTTAGACTGTAGTTCGGGCATCACACGTTCCTCCATTCTGCAAGCCTCTGCATTCTGCATAAGAAAAACGCCTGTCGTAAAACTTAAACATTTTTATATTCATTCAAAGGCCTATTCGCTTTCCCATTGTACACTATATCCAGTTCAAAGAAGCATTTCAATCTCAGAATCCATTAGATCTAGCTTAGCTCATAAAATTTTACCATATTGATGGATAAAAGCACACTTGGAACATGTAGTAAAACTGTACACAAGTGCAACCAACTTCATAATCACAAAAAAAACGGTTCCCTTAGGAACCGTTTAGAAAACTAAAAACTATGCTCGCTACCTTTACTAACCCGCCCGTTACAAGGACAAAATTTTCAACGAAAATCTAAGTTGCCAAGATGCGCCGCCATCTTTAGTTACATATAACGATGAATAATCGCGTTCGCGAACGGCTAGCCAGCCTTCTTTATTGCTAGTGAACGAGATTACTCCTTCATACCCAGCAATCGCCGGAAGATTGGTCCACTGCTTACCACCGTTATATGTGCGTCCTACCGCTACTTTTTCTGCTGCGTCGGAATAACCCACCAAGAAGGCCGTATTGTTCCCTATCAGCTCCAAATTTCCCGGTCTGCCAGACGCAGGCCCTTTATTTACTACAGCTCTTCCACTACCCGGAGCAGGCCCACCCCCAGCAGTTTCCTGAGCGATCACTCTATTCCAGCTTTTACCCTTATTCGTACTTGTATATAGGGAGTATGAGGTTTGACTCATCCCTGAGCCGCCATAGAGAACCACATCAACTTGATCTCCCTTTGAAGTGATTTGCCCATACTCTGGATCGGTAAAGGCTACCTTTAACGATAAACTCCAAGTTTTGCCACCATCTGCGGTCTTCATTACCCGGTAGCTGGTTCCAGGCACAGTTACAACGGCCCAGCCGGTATTACGATCACTGAAATAAGCACCGCGTGTATTGGATGGGGTTGAAATCTTACTCCAGCTAAGTCCCCCGTCCTTGGTGTAATACGTTGATGCCCTGTTATACCCGAAACCAATCTTACTGTCGATAAAATCGATTCTTTCAAAGCTAACAGCTTTATTCGAAAGTCTTTTCCATTCTGAGCCGCCATTAGAGGTACTGATTAAATATCGAGCTTGACCGTCTTCTACAGAAGCAAGGGCAAAACCATGCACGTTATCGGGAAAATCAATCTGTTTAAAGCTCCATTGGCCTTCATAAATTTCTTGAAAATTGCAGCCTCCATCAGAAGTGCCAATCATAAATCCATTGCCTGCTGCCCGTCCGATATTTCCATTCAGAAACTGAACATCAGAAAAGGTAAGCGGTGTGGATACGTCTCCTGAATGCTTGTTTTGCAGAGACTGTAGTAGCCCATGATCTCCAGTGCCGCACGCCGCTGGTGTAGCCGATGCCGCAGCATGTACAGAAGAAGCTGATGCACCCCAGCCTAAAACCATTATTAGCGTCGCCGAAAGGGCGGTTATTGTCGATCTGTGAATCTTTTTCGTCCAGTTCATAATGACACCTCCTATTGTATATATACCCTCGCTTTCAATCTCTACTCTTTTATACCTCCTGAAGCACGCATGATCCACCATTGAATAGTCACAAAATGGAAACAGTTTGTCATCTCCTATTTAAATCTCCTCCGGTGATAGTCCCTTTAACAGATCACCTAGTTATACAATGAATATCCTTCCAGTTCCTTTCCCATAATACAAGGAGAAGGGAGTCTGGTGTCATGTCACGTGAATCAACGAGTCCACCCAAACGAAAAAGCCGCTTCCGCCGTTTATTCCGGCTGCTGGTAGCCATGATTATATTGTTTCTACTGACCACGGGAGCTCTGCTCGGTTACCTATACCAAAAAGATCTCCCTCCCATTAGCGACGATGTGCGCTCCAAGCTACTCGACTCCAGGGGCAATATTCTTGCCACCTTTACCTCAGACGGGCGTAGCCGTGAACCGGTCAAATTAAGTCAAATTTCTCCCCTGCTCATTGAAGCCACACTAGCCGTCGAGGATCGTAAGTTTTACGAGCATTCCGGATTTGACATGAAGGGAATGGCTCGGGCCGTGCTCGTCAATCTGGAAGAGGGAAACCGAACGCAGGGGGCTAGCACGCTAACTCAGCAGCTCGCGAGAAATCTTTATCTATCCCACGAGAAGACGTGGACGCGTAAAGCTAAAGAAGCCTTGTATACGATGCAGCTCGAGATGAAATACAGCAAAGATGAAATCTTGAACATGTATTTAAATAACATCTACTATGGCCATGGTGCCTATGGCATTGAAGCAGCCTCTCAAATGTATTTTGGTAAATCTGCAGCAGACTTAGACTTGGCAGAGAGTACCATGCTAGCTGGAATTCCAAAAGGACCAACCTATTATTCGCCGTACAATCATTTAGACAACGCTAAAAAACGCCAAAAAATCATTTTGACTGTCATGACCAATTTAGGAGAAATCACACAAGAAGAAGCAGGACAGGCTGTTCAGGAAGACTTGAACTTAAAACCACAAGGCCAGAAGGATAACACTGTGGTTGCACCTTATTTCAGAGATTATATCCGCAATCTGGCCACAGAATCTCTTCACATCAGCAGTGATGAGCTGGAACAAGGGGGACTAAATGTTTACACTACCCTTGACCCTGACATGCAGCATGCCGCAGAACAAGCAGTCGACAAAGAGATGGATCAAAAGAGTGATCTGGAGACCGCTCTTGTTTCCATCGATCCTCGCACTGGCCACATTAAAGCTATGGTCGGCGGAAAAAATTATCGTACCAACCAATACAACCATGCTCTAGCCACCACACGTCAGCCTGGCTCGTCCTTTAAGCCGATCATGTATTTAGCAGCACTCTCTTCTAAAGAGATGACTGGTCTTTCCGTTTTCAAAAGCCAGCCAACGATGTTCCATTATGATAACAATCGCAAAACCTACCAGCCTCGGAACTTCGGGGATAAGTATCTGGGCGAAATCAATATGCGACAAGCCATTGCAGCATCCGACAATATCTATGCTGTGAATACGATCATGAAGATCGGCGCAGATAAGGTGAGCGAGATGGCAGGCAAGATGGGCATTGATAGTCCGCTTCAAAGCGTGCCGTCACTGGCACTCGGTACCTCACCGATCAGTCCGCTAGAAATGGCTGCGGCATTCGCTGTTATTGGAAACAGTGGTCAGAAAATGCCCACCACAGCCATTCTAAAAATAACGGATTCTAATGGTATGGTGCTGTATGAAGCACCACAGCCAAAGGGTGAAGCCATTGTAGAACCTTCTGCCGCCTATGTGTTGACCCGTTTAATGGAGGGGGTATTTGAGACTGGGGGGACAGGAAATCGCGTAGCTTCTATAATCAAACGTCCGGTAGCCGGGAAGACTGGAACTACGGATACAGACGGCTGGATGGTAGGCTTCACCCCCGAGCTGTCCACTGCAGTTTGGGTTGGATATGACAAGGGGCGCGACATCACAACTACCGATGGCCGACGGGCAGCTCCAATTTTCGCGGAGTTTACTGAAAAAGCGTTGGAAAATATCCCGCCTAAGATTTTTCCCATTCCAGATGGCGTAGTCAGTGTATACATCAATCCGCAATCCGGTAAGCTAGCTACAGCAGCCTGTCCCGAAAAAGAACTGGAGACTTTCATTAGTGGAACTGAGCCCACCGAATACTGTGATCAACATGGCAAAGCTCCCGCTGTCGATGATGTACAAAGCAAAGTAGATCCTGCTGAAGAAAGTCGTTCCCTGTGGAACAATATTAAACGCTGGTGGTTGAATTAACCTCTTCATTAATTGAAGAGGTTTTTCTTTTTTATTACTTATTTATTGTAGAATCCATAGGATGGCCAAACTCGATTTTCACTTCTCCCACAAAGGATGTAACCGCTTCATTAATTATATTCACCCCATTCTCTTAACTCACAATTACTGCTATAATAGTTAGTAGCAACCAAAATATAAAGATGTAAATGAGGGACATGGGATGAAGGATACAGGCATGATCCGGAGTTTAGACAGTCTTGGGAGAATTGTGGTTCCCGCAGAAATCCGTATGACTCGTAATATCGACATTGGTGATCCTATCGAATTTTTTATATTAAACGATAACACCATCATACTCAGGAAGTACACCTCGACAGAATGTACGTTTTGCAGAAGCCACGACCATGTCACCTACTATAAAGAGCAATTTATTTGCAGTAGCTGTCTAAAAGAAATTGCCGACCCTGAACGCATGTCTCAAGTGCCTGAGGCGCGCCAAGATTTTGCAGGCGAAGTGTCAGAGCACAGCAGCACGATCCGGAAGACGAAGACAGAGGATATGTGCCAACGCCTGGAGCGGGCCATAGAAGAACATCCATATGCCAATCAGAAAGAGCTTGCTGAAATTCTTGGGATCAGTCAAGCTAGAGTAAGTCAACTAAAACGCAAACTTAGTACGGCAGGCAAATCGTAAACTAATTCATTGTGTTCAATTCAAAAAGGCTTCGACTCTCCTATTTCAGGATGTCGAAGCCTTTTTCTGTATCAGGTAACCTTGACCGGGTAATCGTTCCTACTCGGTCAGTGCAGCCTTAAGCTCATCGGAGGACGCAGTCCACCATGCCTCATTATGAGAGATCAAGAGGGATTTGAGGGCAGCTTTTTCAACTGTGCCAAGCCCTCCCACATCGATTTTGCGTTTTAGAGCAGCATCCAACTTATTGACATGCTCGGCGAGAATTTTCCAACCGCGACGTGCTTCCGTATCGATCCACATTTCGCAGGCCGTTATTCCACCATAGAATTGACTATCCTGTGTACGGTCCACTGCTACCCATACTACCCAAACCTGTCTACCATTAGGTACATCTTCACGGTTCATGGAGAATTTAATCCCCTTTTCAACCTTACTCTTGGCATGCATGGCACCAATATCAATGACTGCTTCACCGCCATCAATAATGACAGGCGATACGTTATTGAGCTCTATAGAGCCCGCTCCAAAGCCTTTATGTTTACTTTTGGCATTCACAATATTTAAGGCAATCTGTTTCTTGCCTTCCGGTTGTATGTTGTCCACGAGTGCACACCCTTCCTCTTACGAATAATTTAATTTTAGCTAATAATGCGGCGATTGCAAACATATACATCCCGTAGATGCTTGTCACGGGAGGAATCACACTATGAAGTCACTGTCATTAAGGTACATCATCATCTTTGCGACCCTGGCCACCCTCGTGCTATTAGGAGGCATATGGGTCTATTCGGGGGATAACTCCACATCTTCTGTTACTAGCTTTGTTTCAAAAGAGGCCAAGTCCTCAAGCGGCACAGCTCCTGCAGCTGCACCACAGCAGACACTGCCTGATAGCGCCCCCGTTCCAGCAGAAGAGGCATTAAGTCAACGAGTTGTCGAGTATCACATCGATGTTCAGCTTGTTCCTGATACAGAAACCTTAATCGCTTCTGAGACGGTAACCTGGACACACCCCGGTGTAAAACCGGTAAGTGATCTATATTTCCATATGTATCCAAATGCTTTTGCTTCACCAGATACTACCTTTATGAAGGAGTCCGGAGGAACGCTCAGAGGTGACACCATGCCAGAGAATGGCTTCGGAAGTATGACTTTAACCGATTTGCGCACAACAGAAGGAACATCACTAATGCAAAGAGTGCAATTTGTACAACCCGATGATGGTAACGTCAACGATAAGACACTCCTAAAGGTACATCTCCCACAGCCGGTTAATGGTGGAGAAAGTGTCACGCTTAAACTCCAGTACGAGGTTCAGCTCCCCAAAATATTTGCCCGTATGGGCGCATCCGGCAATTTCGTGATGGCTGGGCAATGGTTCCCTAAACTTAGTGTATACGAGCCTATGGGCACACGTGGGGTTAAGGAGGAAGGCTGGGATTTGCATCAGTACCACGGCACCTCTGAGTTTTACAGCGATTTTGGCATCTTTAATGTAACGATTGCGGTTCCTTCCGACTACACGGTAGCTGCGACCGGATTTCCTGTGAAGAATGCCAAGCTAAAGCAAGATCAGAAAATATATCAGTTCTACGCTGACGATGTCCATGACTTTGCGTGGGCGGCATCCCCTGATTTTACAGTAGCCGAAGAAGCCTTCTCTACGCCAGAAGTGCCTGGTGTACGGATTAAGGTCTATCTCGATCCATTACACAAAGACTTAAAGGAACGATACCTTCAGGCCGCTAAGGCAGCTCTGACCTACTTCAGCAAATGGTATGGTCCTTATCCCTACTCGACTCTGTCTATTATCGTTCCGCCTAAGGAGGGGAATGGGGCTGGAGGAATGGAGTATCCAACACTCATTACAGCGTTTGGAGCCACAGACTCATCTCCTGACACCTCACTTGAAAGAACCGTCGTTCATGAAATTGGCCATCAATACTTTTACGGCATGGTAGCCAGCAATGAATTCGAAGAGGCTTGGCTAGATGAAAGCTTCACTTCTTATGCTGAAGACAGACTCATGGAGCAAGAATATGGCATCAAAACGAATCTCCCTCTTCAGTCCAGCTTGGTGACCAAATCAGAGCCGCTAAATTTAGAAACATGGAAATATGCCGGGGCAGAATCCTATAGCCGGAATGTGTATATTCGCGGAAAGCTAGTACTTAAGGATATTGAACGCCAAGTAGGCACTAAGGCAATGAACAGCATCATGTCCACTTACGCACGTAAATTCCGTTTCCAGCACCCCACTACGTCTGACTTTCAAAAAGTCATTGAGAAGGTAACCAAAAAATCATGGCAGCCTTATTTCGAAGATTATATTTATGGTGGTGGTGCTCCTGATTTCTCAGTAGATACGATTACGATTAAAAAGAATGGCAACAGCGATGCTCAGAGCTATGAATCCATAGTAAAGATTACAAACAAAGGGAGCCATTACGTTGACGTTCCCATTAAATTCACATTCGCCGATGGCTCTGCTACAGAGCGGTTCTGGAGCGGTGAAGGAGCAGAGACTACCTTCCAATTGTTAAGCGATAAGCTTCTGCTCTCTGCTGAGGTTGATCCTGAGCATACCATTCTGTTAGAAAACAAACATCTTAATAACTTCAGACTGGCGGAAATAGAGCCCAAAACGCTCTCCCGCTGGACATTAAGTGTAACTAAACTAGTTGAAACCGTGCTCGGAACTCTTGTCTGGTGAGGTGAATGATTGTGAGAACATCGATAACCCGCGGCTGGCAAAGCATGAAGGAGCAATTTTATATTCTGATTCTGCTCTTCATCTACCGACTGCTCTGGGGCTACTTTATGTACGGCTTCATCCGATCTGCTATCGTTCCAATTCTACTACGTTATCCAGATAAAGACGCTGGGGGCAGCGGAATGGGCAGACTACTCTATTATGTCGAAGGGCAGTTCAGCTTGAACACAGATCCTGCGATACGTACTTGGTTATGGATGTTCCTAGGGCTTGTTGTCTTACGACTGCTACTCTCCCCCTTCATAAGGGCAGGATTACTGCATGAACTCCATCAGGAGCGAAAAGGAGAGCGTGGCCTGTTCTTTTTTCCAGGTATGAAGCTTTATGGATTTCCAGTGTTTATCTTCAGTCTAATCGAATGGGCGCTGGCTCTACTTCCGTTATACTGGCTTGCTCCAAAAATGTACGGGCTATTCTTGTCCTCCTTTCTGAACTACTCTTTGTTACTTCATCTAGTTCCATACGTATTGGCATGGCTTATATACATCTTTATCGTGCGCCTGTTCCTTCTATATATGCAGTTTGGGTATACCAGCGGCACGGGGATGTTCTCCTCCTTATTCATTTGCTTGAAGTCGCTGATTCCGGCAATAGGAATTTCAATCATACTTGGTGCAGCAGGCCTGATCCTTTTGCTAGTGTGCGGAATAACGGGTATCTTCTGTCCTGGCCTACCAGCACTTCTTATTCGTCAACTTTCATCACTGCCCTCAACACTCTTCAAAATGTGGGGAATTTCAGCTCAATATCATCTATGGCACAGTAAAGCATTTCCACAATAATTTGAAGCATTACAGAACATAATATAAGAGTCCCGGTTCCTAAATCAGGAGCTGGGACTCTTTCGCGTTATAGACAAATTATGAGGATTTGCAAAATCGTAAAGACTTTGTTACAATAAGTCCTGTTCCATTGGTAACAAGTTTGTAATCATTTGAAACGATTTCTACATAACTTCATGTATTTGTCGTAGTCATGTCGATAAGTCACTATCTGGTGCATAAAACGCCGAATTCCTTGCACCGGGAAGTGGGGGAACCATATTTTGGGTGAATTGATCTCGCTTTGCAGTGATCATAGGGGAACCTTCTACCGAATCCTTAAGCTAACCTCACAGGCATTGGAAGGGGTACAATTTTTTTGAAGAATTTAAGAAAAGCATGCGTCGCTGCGGCGCTAGGACTTGTGATGGCGTTCTCTATTGGTGGAGGAAGTGCCTTTGCAGATTCTAAGATGGACAGTGTTATTTCAAAGACAATTGGAGTTGCCTATAAAACCGGAGGCACTAACACTGCCGGGTTTGACTGTTCTGGATTTACTACGTATGTATTCAAGAAGGTGGGTCTTTCTTTGCCCCGTACTTCAAAAGCTCAATATAATGTTGGAACTCCTGTAGCCAAAAGCAAATTGCGTTCAGGTGACCTAGTTTTCTTTAACACATTGGGCAACGGCGTATCCCATGTCGGCATTTATGTTGGAAACGGAAAATTCGCACAATCATCATCTTCATATGGCGTGACCATCACTTCACTTAGCCAGTCCTACTGGGCCAATCGCTACGTTGGTGCTAAAAGAGTAATGAGTACTTCCTCATATCAAGCTATAGCCTACGATTAATACTTCCCCACAACTATAACCTCACAATTACATTATATAGACCTGGGTTTGATTATTGACTTAATCGAATCCAGGTTTTCTTTTGCCTTATTATATTCTTTACACCTCTAGAACGGACTTTAAACACTTTTATTTGATAAAAATTTCAATAAATATAAAAATTAGTTTAATATTATCGCTTACATATGCATTTTGTCTTTAAAAAAACGAATTTTTCTGCATGATTATGTTAAAAACGATTGCCAAGCGGCACTCTGTTTGTTACAATAACTGCAGTAAGATTTTAGTAACATTTTTGTAATCATTAAGTTGTTATTTACAAAGGTTTTGTCATGTATTGATTACAAGCTATTCCTAATCAACAGTATCAGCCGAGTTTCCTAACTATTAGGAAAACGGGGGAACCAACTTTGGGTGAATTGACCTCCATTTTTAGAGGGGTCATAGGGGACCTTCAACCGAACCCTTAAGCTAACCTCGTAGGCATCCGGAAGGGGTATAAACTTTTGAAGAAGAAGCTAGCAGCAGCAGTACTTAGCTTTTCCATTATTTTCACCATCGGAGCAGGAAGCGCTTTCGCGGATTCCAAAATGGATAAAGTGATCGACAAGACCATCGGAACTAAGTACGTATCCGGCGGCATCTCCACAAATGGATTTGATTGCTCCGGATTTACAATGTATGTATTTGATAAAATTGGTATAAACCTACCACACCAATCAGGTTCCCAGTATCAAATGGGTACTGCTATCTCCCAAGATGATTTAAGATCTGGAGATCTTGTATTCTTCAATACAAGTGGTAAGGGTGTCTCCCATGTCGGTATTTATGTCGGTGAAGGCAAGTTTGCACACGCATCTTCCTCACGCGGTGTAACGATTAGCTCCCTGAGTGATAGCTACTACGTGAAACGCTACATCGGTGCTAAACGAATTATGAGCACAGATGCTTATCATTCTGTTGCTTCTGAGACAGAAGATAATGATGATGTTCAATAAGTAAATCGTACATAGGCTCTTTTCCAAGATGTTGATTCTTGGGGAAGAGCTTGTTTTTTGTCTTATTTAGTATTTACCCCTCTCAGAATTTGTAAAACAATAATCTTCATAAATTTCTGAGTCGACCATGCCTCTTTTTGTATATAATTAGTTACAAGCATAAACGCCTTCGATGTCCTTATAAGGACCATAAGTATTTTAAGCTAGAAATATAAGACATTTTAAGTCCCCCCCCGTGAAAGGAGGTCCTTGACCTTATGATAAATCCCTCTGTTACTTTTCATGTAGCGCCTATGGAGACCAGTCACGCGGAAGAGATTTGCAACTGGGATTACACTGCCCCTTATAATATTTACGGCTGGATGCCGTGGGAGCAAATGCAGGCTCTTGGAATCGAGTTCGGTGACCCGCAGCTACGGAATGAGCAATATGTCTCCATATTAAATGGGCAAGGGATTTTGTGTGGATTCGCGCAGTTGTTTCCAATGGAAGGTATTGTTCGCTTGGGGATTGGCATGCGCCCTGATCTATGCGGTCAAGGTCTAGGAAAAATATTCATGGATGCAATCGTGCAATCAGCCTTGCTTCGTTATCCTGAGCGTGAGATTGATCTAGAGGTATTGACCTGGAACCAGCGGGCGATCCGAACTTACCAAAAGTGTGGATTTACGATTACCGATACGTATGAGCGCCTAACCCCCACAGGAAACAAACCTTTTTATTGCATGGTCTATGATAAATAATATTAAATTCCATATTTTTCAATGATTTGATGGCATTATCGTTCATTTTTTTGTCACAAACCCTATGATAACGCTTCACCTTGAGCTATAATGTAGGGAGCAGCTTACATAGAAGGGACGAACTGGGATGCAGAAATGGATCATGAGCGGTTTGTTTTTTGCCGCCTGTGCCTTTGCGGTAGTACTTATGTTTACACTTCCAGGTAAAGAAGAGGTAGCTGAACAGAATAAACCGACGATGCCGGAAGTCCAATTGGATGCGGCAAAGGCCGAAGCAACCGTGAAAGCCAGCTGTATCACCTGTCACGGCGATCAGCTTCAAGGTGGAGTTGGACCCAGTCTTCAAAATGAAGGCGGTCAGCATGATGCTGAAGAAATCTACAGTATCGTCACTAAAGGACGCGGTCAAATGCCTTCCTTTAAAGAAAAGCTAGCCCCTGAGGAGATTGCAAACGTCGCCCTCTGGCTCTCAGAGAAAAAGTAACAGTAACTACTACCTAAGCAACTAAAAACGCCCGTGCCAGAAGATAGTTCACTATCTGCGCACGGGCGTTTATTTATGAGTTTGGGTGACACTAACGATTTTTCTCAAAGGCTTCATTAAATTCATGTGCCTCTCGAATATCTAGAGCTGTAATACCGTCTTCCTCATTTGATTTCAGTCGTAAAGTCACTGTCTTATAATTAATCGTAATATGTGGATGGTGATCAAAGGCTTCTGAAATGGTGGCTACTTCATCAACGAAAGCAATACCCTTCATATATTGGCTGAACATATATTTTCGCACCATGGTATTCTCTTCCAGCTTCCAACCTTCCAGCTTGCTGATCTGCTCACGCAGTTCTTCTTCCGTAAATAACAATTCGTTTCCTCCCTTACTAAAAATTGCAGTAAAATCCGCAGGTCCCTTTACTCGTCATATTCGTTAAACAAAACATCCCTTAGCTTCTGAGGTCCAAGGGATGTGCCAGGATAAAGGCAATATTTTCGATTAAATGTATTCAAGAATCCCAGCGATTATAACTCGGCTACACCAATTTTAACACGGGCTACTAACTACGGGCAAATTACGCCCCGCCGCCCCCTCTTCTTAAATCAAAACAACAGAGGCTAAATCCTCTTCTCCGACTAAAATATTAATGCGGTGCGTGTCCTTATCGTAGATGATAACGCCGCTCCCCACCTCAATCATAGGTTCATTACCCAGCGCGAAGAAAAGATCCTCAGCCAGTGCCTCCCATACCTCCATCTTGGATTCCTGCGGCAATTCTTGCCACTCTTCTGGATCCATTTCAAAAAATAAGTACCCATCGGAAATTCTTCCGACAGCCTCAGTCAAATCCGTTAGGATTTCACCGTAATCTCTACCATGCTTTACACCCACATGTATCACTCCGTTTTCTCCACAGATGAATAATTACTTACCTTATCCATTATAGCCGAAAAAATGACTTCACAAAAAACGGAATGATGTCGATAAATAAGAATATACGTTATTCGGTTTCGAACAGAGTGCCTTGCCGCTGTTTCAAGGATGATATACGCGGCTTTGTCGGAACACATCTTATAATCTCATGGACGAGGTGCATAATGGAAATTTCAACAATACTTGGTTTAATTTTTGGTCTAGTTGCAGTTATTTGGGGTATGATCCTCAAGCACGCTCCTCTTCACGCTTTAGCCACACCTGCTGCTTACGTTATTATCTTAGTGGGTACGGCAGCTTCCATCTTTATGGCCTTTCCGTTCTCGGAGGTCAAGAAGATTCCAAGTCTGTTTAAAATGATTTTTGTCAAAAAGAAATTAATCAGTAAATCCGAATTAATTACTATGTTCATGGAGTGGGCTTCTATTACACGGCGTGAAGGTCTGCTGGCTCTTGAGTCGAAAGTCGATGAAATAGAAGATAACTTCCTCAGAAATGGCATGCGGATGATTATTGATGGAAATGATCAGGATTTTGTCCGCGATGTTCTCATGGAGGACATCCACGCCACAGAGGATAGACATAAAGCAGGCGCACTCATTTTCTCACAAGCAGGTATGTATGCTCCTACACTTGGCGTACTCGGGGCCGTTATCGGACTTATAGCCGCTCTGGCTGATATGAGTGATATGAACAAATTGGCTGCAGCAATCGGGGCTGCCTTCATCGCAACACTACTCGGTATCTTTACAGGTTACGTATTATGGCATCCTATTGCCAATAAGCTAAAACGACTTTCCAAACGTGAAATTGAAGTTCGAATGATGATGGTCGAAGGTCTTTTGTCCATACAATCCGGTGTATCCACTATTGCCATCAATCAGAAGCTTGCTGTCTTCCTGACACCTTCGGAACGAGCTAAGTTAAATGATGAGAAGGAGAGTGGATCGGGTGAGCAAAAAGACTAGACGACACGAAGAGCATGAAGAACACGCCGATGAATCGTGGCTACTGCCTTATTCTGATCTTATGACCCTTCTGGTAGCCTTGTTCATCGTAATGTATTCTATGAGTGCAACGGATGCCAAAAAATTCGAAGAGATGAGTCAAGCCTTCAGTTCTGCTCTTAATGGCGGTACAGGTGTTCTTGAAGAGCGGGCGGCAATGCCATCTAAGAGTCAAGAGGATTTAGGAAAAAATGATCAAATGGATAAATCAGTAACCAAGAAAAATGAACAAACAGAAATGGCTAAGCTGCGGCAAAAGGAACAAGAGGATTTAGAGAAGCTTAAGAAGCAGTTTGATCAATATATCAGCAAGAACGGCCTTACCGATCTACTCAGTACTAAGCTCAATCAATCCCAGCTTATGATTACGATAAGTGATAACGCGTTGTTCGCATCCGGACAGGCAGTAGTTAAAGATGATTCTCGGCAATTAGCAAAGTCCATCTCAACCATGCTGCAGCAATTCCCGGATTATGACGTAGTCGTGCAAGGACATACCGATAATATCCCTATCTCTAATAGCGACTATTCTTCCAACTGGGACCTGAGCGCCGATCGCGCCCTTCAGTTCATGAAGATCTTGCTAACAAATACGAACCTGAATCCACGGAAATTTAGTGCGATTGGATACGGGGAATACCACCCCATTTCTGAAAATACAACAGCTGTTGGACGAAGTAAGAACCGCCGGGTTGAAGTATCCATTATTCGTAAATATCAAGAAACCAAAGAGTTCTCAGGTATTGCTCCTTCCGATGAATAATGGTTATCCTATTACAAACATAAAGAGCTGTCCCAAGGTCTTAGACCGATGGAACAGCTCTTTTTTGATACATTGTATTCAAATCTAGGCTTTTCTAAGTTATAGAAGTTCGTAGTTCAGTGTAGCTCCAAGTTCTTGCTTCTCTTCAGCAGACAGCTCACGCCATTCTCCTGTTTGTAATGCCCCTAGACGAATATTCATAATCCGAATGCGTTGAAGCTTTCTAACCTCGTAGCCAAAAGCGCTGCACATACGGCGGATCTGACGATTCTTACCCTCCGTCAAAATAATACGGAATACACGCTCTGTAATACGAGTGACCTCACAAGGTAGCGTCTTCTCACCTAATATCTTTACGCCACTGGACATGCCGGTAATAAATGATGGCGTAATCGGTCTGTCTACAGTAACAACATACTCTTTTTCATGCCGACCTTCGGACCGTAAAATCTTGTTAACGATGTCCCCATCGTTGGTAAGCAAAATCAATCCTTCTGAATCCTTATCGAGTCGCCCAATCGGGAAGATTCGCTCATGATGACCTACAAAATCAACAATATTCCCCTTAATATGCTGCTCTGTAGTTGAAGTGATACCCACTGGCTTGTTTAACGCAATGTAAACCGTCTGGCTTGATGTTTCAAGCGCAACACCATCTATTCTCACATCATCGCCTGGAACGGCCTGACTGCCAAGCACAGCAGGTTCTCCGTTGATCGTAACTCTACCACCTTCCACCAGCTTATCTGCTTCACGGCGTGAACAGTACCCTGTCTCACTGATGAATTTATTAATTCTCACGTTGTCCTTCACTCCGTTCATCCTTAATATTAAGCCAAGGGGTATCCGTACCAGCTGCAGGCAGCTTGATCATAACAGTTGTCCCTTGACCCACTTCACTTTGTATTTCCAAATGACCCTTATGAGCCTGAATAATACGTTGGCTAATCATTAGCCCTAAGCCTGTTCCCGACTCCTTATTGGTGAAGAAGGGCTCACCCAGCTTAGGCAGCATATCCTTAGGAATTCCTTCGCCTTGATCTGAAATAAGAATGAAGACAGAATCCAAGGTATTTCTTAACTCCATTGAAATCACACCACCATCAGGCATAGCTTCAATAGCATTTTTGACGATGTTAATAAACACCTGCTTTAGCTGGTTCACTTCACAATGTACGGTGGATGGATATTCAGAGAATGTCGCACTAAACTGAATCCCAAACAAATGAGCTTGACTGTCTAATAGAGAAACCACATCACCAAGGATATCCCGCACATCTTTTTCCTGAAAATGAACAGCTTGAGGCTTGGCCAAAATCAAAAATTCACTTACGATCAGATTAATCCGCTCGAGCTCGGACAACATCAGTTCAATATGGAGGGGGACCAAAATCTGCTTTTCTTGTTGAAGCTGCAGAAATCCTTTTAGCGTCGTAAGAGGATTACGAATCTCATGGGCTACTCCCGCGGCTAATTGGCCAACTGTAGTCAGCTTCTCAGAGCGTCTAAGCAGTTCCTCCATTCGGTTACGTTCCGTCATATCACGTGAGACGTGAATAAAGGAATGTGGGTACCCGTCTTCATCACGAATCACTGAGGTACTAACACTAACTTCAACAATTGTTCCATCACGTTTAAGTCTTACGGTTTCAATTGGTGGTAGAACCGCACCACTCTTTAACGCATCAAGCCGCTCTTCCTCCTGCTTAAGCGCTGTCGCAGGCACAAGGTAAGGCTTATTCCCTAGCACCTCTTTGGCACTCCATCCATACAGCTCTTCGAAGGCTCTGTTCGTACTAGTAATTCGGCCGTCCATATCGATGGTATGTATCGCATCAGAGGTTCCATTAATAACCGATTCCAAATGCTCCTTAACTGCTCGGTTCTCTTCCAGTGTCTGTTTGAGTCGATTAGTGCGCTGCATGAGATGAGCCGTCATAGCGTTGATTCGTAGTGCCAGTTGCCCTAATTCATCCCGGCTAGTTACCTTAAGTGGAGGCTCGAATTTCCCTTTAGCTACATCGTTCACTTTGGCAAGTATCGCCTGAATAGGACGAGTAACAAATCCAGACAGTATGTAACTACATAACAAGAATAATGTAAGTAATAACAGTGAAGTTGTCAGATTATTAATTAATTGTTCATGAACCACAGATGAAATCACGGTGTAATCCAAAACGACTCCAATCACATAAGCTTTCAGTCCAGGAGATTGGATAGGAATGAAGCTTTTGAGCACTCTTTTTCCAAGCACTTTCGTCTCCAGTGTAACCGGCTTCTGCTTCTCCTGAGCCAATAGCATCGCTGTTCTATCCTGCTCCACATTACCATAAGTATAGGTGCCGTACTTAATGGGACGGTTACCAAGATTCTTATTCAATGTGTCAGTTCCGTCAGCCTTCATACTTGCTGAACCAAATGTTACCGGGTTAAATCCTGTGAGTTCTAAGATCCCTGGATTAGCTTCTTTAGTCTGCGCTGCGATTTGATCGGGATTGGTAATCTTGACATAGTCGCTGGCTGCAGTATTGAGAATAACAGGATTTATGATGTAGTTGCTCTCTTCATCATGGTAATATCCCCATTTTTCAATGAAATCAAGATTGTAGGTTGAATAATCAAAAGGGCCTGACCAAAAATGGTCCATGGCCTGCCCCTGACCCACGGATACCTCCTGATTATCGAACAACTCCAAAAAGGCCAGATACCAGTACCCCCAGTCCTTTGTGGACACCCCAATATCACTAGGTAGCGAAGACCTCGCTATTACAATATCGTTATCAGTCTTTACCAGAATTGAAATATTAGACACGCCCACCTTGGAAGTTAGGGCCTTAAGTTCTTCATTCGTCACATTCCTATAGTCGGGGTCCAGCTCTTCGGAGGCAAAGATAGCCGCCATCCTTAAATTATGCGCAATTTGATATTCTACATAGTTAGAGCTATAGTTACTTTGTTCTACAGAAACGGCCATTTGCATAGCGGTTAGTTGCATATTATTAATACTTTCATTCCGTAGATTATTTTGGGCGGCATAAAGGTTAAATGTCAGGTTCAGTGCTAAAATTAGCAACACCGCCCCAAAAATAATAGCAGATAGTTTTGTCTTTATGGACAAACTGTTTGTTCACCTCTTATCCACTGGTAAATCCTTGCGGGGCCTACAATAAACATCATACCTTTTGCCCTCACATTTGAAAAGACATTTCAATGTAGCGTTCCAATTCAAGAAATATTGAAATTCAAAAGGTCTTTCTCTACAATATACAAGTATAAATGCCTTCGGCGTCCTTATACGGACGGCGAGCGTTTAAGCGCGAAATATAAGGACAAAGTATAGCGTGAAACGTATACTTTCTTATATTTTAAGAAACCATCCACAGCTTATGCACATATAAACATTTTATTATAAAACGATGTGTACAAAAATGTGTATAAGTAGGCGGTTATCCACAGAGTTATGCACATTTTGTTAAGAACGAATATTTGTTCGTTGTACAATGGATATAAAGGAAGGGAAGATGATCTTGAATATTAAAGCAGGTGAATCGCTAGATGATATGCGAGCGGTTCATGAATACTGGATGAGGCAGGCGATAGCAGAAGCCCGCAAGGCTGAAGCATTAGGGGAGGTTCCCATTGGGGCGGTCATCGTACGGCATGGTGAAATTATCGGACGTGGATACAATTTAAGAGAAACTACAATGGATTCTACAGCTCATGCAGAAATGGTTGCCATTCGTGAGGCCAGCAATGTCATGAACTCATGGCGACTGCTGGATTGCCAGCTGTATGTTACTTTAGAGCCTTGTCCTATGTGTGCGGGAGCGATTGTACAATCAAGAGTACCCCTCACTGTATATGGCACTCCTGATCCTAAGGCTGGATGTGCCGGGACCCTCATGAATTTGCTTGAAGAACCGCGTTTTAACCATCGCACCGAAGTGATTCAGGGGATTTTACAAGAAGAATGTGCAGACCTACTGACCTCATTCTTTCGTCGTTTACGTCAAAAACCATCGAAACAAGCATAAACGCCTTCGGCGTCCTTATAAGGACGGTAAGCGTTTAAGCGAGAAATATAAAACATAAAGTATAGGTGCTAAACTTATACTTTCTTATATTTAAAAAAAGGAGAGACCTGAAATGACCCTTACTTTATATCATACCTCACATGGTATCTATATTTCTCCTCTAGAGCTAAAGGATACAGAGAACTTACTGGAGCTGCGTTTGAATAATCGGTTAACACATGAACCATTTGAACCAAAACGCGATGAGCAATTCTACACTTTGGAGAGTCAACAACGGATCATCAATCAGCGTCTGGTGGATGCTCAGGAGGACAAAGCCTATATGTTCGGTGTCTATCTGCTTGATGGACAACTAATAGGTCAAATCACGCTATCTAATGTCTCAAGAGGTATAGCTCAATATGCTGATTTAGGCTATTTAATGGATTATCGGATGCAAGGAAAAGGTTATATGACGGCAGCGGTCGGATTAATTCTAGGCTATGCTTTTCGAGCTTTAGGTCTTCATAGGGTTCAGGCAGCCATCTTATTGCATAATGAGGCTTCCCGGAGGGTGCTGGAGAAGAGCGGATTTAAACCTGAAGGTATCGCCCGCCAGTATCTCAAAATAAACGGTCAGTGGCAGGATCATCAAACCTACTCAATATTGGCCGAAGATGTATTACCGGATGAACATAAATAACTTCCTACTGACTCGTTCAGAATTAAAATCTTTTTTTCTAATAAAAAGACCCGCATGGGCGTATATCATACGCAACATGCGGGTCTTTCTCTCGTAACTTCTTATTAATAAGTCCCCAAGCTACCGAATTGCTCCTCTAGTTGATCCATTGTAATTACATCATCGCCCTGAGGAATACCAATCTTGAACTCTGGCTTCTCGTTAATCTTGCCATATTGACCTGTTCCGTTTACAGAGAAGGCTACGTTCGTGCCATCTTCCGGATCATTTACTTTAATGTCCATCAATAAATCCTGATACACAGGGAATCCGTCTTTATTGATCGCTGTATTGTAGTGGAACTGATTAATTGTAAGATACTTATCAAGATCCGCCAAACTCTTATCGAATTCAGTTCTAGTTTCACTTGATGTGATCTCTTCTTTAGCCTTAGCCAGATCAGCATCATTAATCTGCAGCATATCCTTGTATTCTTCCTTGCTCACAATATCAATGATTTTAGGCAGGGCATTATTCACAAAGATGGTGATTGCTTCTTTAACATTATCGTTTGTCACTTGGAACTGAACGACTTGTTTAGCTTCAACACCTTCTGGTAAATTTGCTTCCTTTGGACTAAGCTCTTTGAAATACTTTCCTTCATCATATTCAGCTAGTACAGTGTCCATCACTTCATTAGAGAACTTTTGCATTTTCTGCGTATCCAGAGAGCTTGGATTAAACTCAGCACCCTCTTGCTCTGCCAACGCCTTCAGATCCACCTCTACAAACTTGTTAACGATTGTCTCCGGAATCGGGAAGAACGGAATCGATGGAATCTTAACATACAACTTCTCAGTGGTCATCACCATAGGGACATTGAAGCTCATGCTCATATCGCCCTTGAGATTCAGAACCATAGTTAGCTCTGTCTGCATTGGATCAGCCTGATAAACCCCGTCGACGGTAATATCAGCATTCTTGAGCATGCTGAGTACCTGTGTGGTCATTGCAGCAGATTCAGCATCAGCAGTCTCGATGGTTAGATCATTGATCGAGAATTTACTCTTCATCTCATATGAAGACATCGTAGTCGCTTTTGACGCGGCTGATTTTAAGGCCTCTTTTGGCGCCTCCTGTTTACTTGCACATCCTGGCAGAATTACTGCTGCTGTAAGCAACAGTGCCGCGGCCGATAAACCCCATTTTTTGTTCATTATTTTTCTCCTCTCCCATGTAAAAAAAATCTCCCCCACTTATCATAAACTATTTGTAAAAATCAAGAAACACTTCTTTATAATTCTTATTGTTTTTATTTGTTATCCTTGCGGATTATGATGGTCTACATGATTAGCCTGCTTCACCTTTTTAGAGCCAGAAAGTGGTTCTGGTGCAGAAGAATTATGCTCCTTTCTACGCTGGCCATCGTTGGGCTGTGCCCCGGGAACTGGAATACTTTTTGGCTTTGACATTGTTCATTCCTCCTAAGGATTAGTTATATTCTGTAGAGCCTGAGCACATTCGTGAATTTGCCGTGAATACTGCTGTGCTAATAGCTGTACTGCATCACTATGCTCATCAATATGAATTCCACTCTGCTCCACATCAAGCAGATCAACAGCGACCTCCCTGCTATCTACATACCTGCAACGAAAATCAAGTGAGTACCCTTGACGTCCTGCTGCATTAAAATGAATAAGCAGACTATTCGGATCACCATCATCCGCTAGTACATTGAAACTGTCCCCATCCTCCATTAACGCAGGCAGGCGTTCTTGCCAGGCCGAGACAAGATTATGCTGATCTACTTCCAATTGTCTGTCCATAATTATGATCATCCTCCTTCTCTAATACATTGCGGAGAAATCAATCTTTTTATTCTCAATGGAACTAGGTTCATCAAACAATAACTAAAACTGTACCAGTTCAAGCACAACAAAAAAACCGCCTCCAAAGGAGACGGTTTCTATCTGCTTATTTCTTAAAGTTCATAATAAAGGAATGGCGGAGAGGATGGGATTCGAACCCATGTGGGCTTGCACCCTAACGGTTTTCAAGACCGCCCCGTTATGACCGCTTCGGTACCTCTCCAAATGCATATAAATTTCACATGCATTAGTAATTGTACCATATGGTGCGAAGAAAAAGCAACTATTTTCTTAAATAGTTTTAGGTTGGATCGATTTTACATTGCGCATATACGGTTGTAGACATTCCGGAATCAGAACACTACCATCCTCTTGCTGATAATTCTCAAGAATTGCTGCAACAGTACGCCCAACAGCCAAAGCAGATCCGTTCAGTGTATGAACAAATTCAGGTTTGGATTTCGGATCTTTACGGAAACGAATATTTGCCCGACGCGCTTGGAAGTCCTCCGTATTTGAGCAAGAAGAGATCTCACGGTACATTCCACTCTCAGGCAGCCATACTTCCAAATCGTACGTCTTAGCCGATGTAAAGCCCATATCAGCTGTACATAGCCCAAGTACGCGATATGGCAATCCAAGAAGCTGCAGCACACGCTCAGCATCTGCTGTCATTTTTTCTAACTCCTCATAAGAGGATTCAGGTGTAGTAAGCTTCACCAGCTCTACCTTGTTGAATTGATGCTGACGGATCAGACCGCGAGTATCACGGCCAGCTGAACCCGCCTCAGAACGGAAACAAGAGCTGTATGCTACATGATACTTAGGTAGATCTGCTGCTGTCAAAATCTCTTCGCGATAGTAGTTGGTTACAGGTACTTCCGCTGTAGGAATCAAATAGTATTCAGTGTCACGTAACTTAAACAGATCTTCCTCAAACTTAGGAAGTTGCCCCGTTCCGTACAAGCTGTCTTTATTCACAATGTAAGGCGGCAGCATTTCTTCATAGTTATGCTCACCACTGTGCAGATCCATCATAAAGTTAATAAGCGCCCGCTCTAAACGTGCTCCCAGTCCTTTATAAAAAACAAACCGAGATCCCGTAACCTTCGCTGCAGCTTCAAAATCAATAATATCGAGCTGCTGCGCAAGCTCCCAATGTGATTTCGGAGTAAATCCGAATTCTTTTGGCTCCGACCAGCGACGCAATTCAACGTTATCATCCTCAGATTTACCAACTGGAACTGAATCATGAGGAATATTCGGAATACTCATAGTAAGTTCAGCAATCTGAACTTCCAATTCACGCACTTCGTCATCAAGCTCTTTAATTCGGTCAGATACCGTACGCATTTCTGCAATTAGGTCATCTGCTGGCTCACCATTCTTCTTCTTCTTCGCTACTTCACCAGAAACCGTATTACGACGGTTCTTAAGACCTTCTGTTTCTTGCAGTAATTCACGTCTGCGTAGATCAAGTTGTGGAAAATCAGCAATTAAATCCAGTGATTTACCCCGTTTCTCTAAGGCTTGTTCAACTCGAGCGTAATCACTGCGTAATACTTTTACGTCTAACACAAAGTTTCCCTCCTGAAAACAGCCTAAACTCTTTCAAATTGCTGCTTACAGCTTTGAAAGAGTCAGGATGTTCTTATATGCGATTCTGTTGTTGCACTTGCATAGTAGCCTCTACCATATCAGCAAAATATTGATGCAGTCTGAAATCATCGGTCAATTCTGGATGAAAAGAAGACACCAGCAGGTTACCCTCCCGTGCAGTTACAATCTCATCATTATAGACTGTAAGCACTTCTACACCGGGGCCTACCTCGTTGATAAGCGGTGCACGTATAAAAACAGCACGAACCGGCTCATCAATTCCTTTAACCTCCAGATCACATTCAAAGCTTTCCCGTTGACGACCGAATGCATTCCGAGCCACCGTAATATCCATTAGCTCCAAATGCCCTGGTTCGCCGCCGGCAATTTGTTTGGCCAGAACAATCATACCCGCGCATGTTCCAAAAATCGGCTTGCCCTGATTGGAGAAATCACGTATGGCTTCGATGAAGCCATATTTTCGCATCAGTTTACCGATCGTTGTACTCTCACCACCAGGAATAATTAGGCCATCAACCTCCTCAAGCTGCTCTACTCGCTTGATAGGTACGCCCACTGCTCCGGTCTTCTCCATACTAACAATATGCTCCGTAACTGCGCCTTGAAGCGCCAGCACTCCTATTTTCATCCGGCAACCTTCTCTCTATTAACGGCCACGCTCCGACATACGTTCAGCCGGGGTTAGAGTTGCAATATCAATCCCCTTCATTGGTGCGCCAAGGTTCTTAGATACTTCTGCAATCAGTTTGTAATCAGTATAGTGTGTAGTGGCTTCAACGATCGCACGGGCAAATTTCTCGGGGTTGTCCGATTTAAAAATACCTGAGCCTACAAACACACCATCCGCACCTAGATGCATCATCAGGGCAGCATCGGCAGGAGTTGCTACACCGCCAGCAGCAAAGTTAACAACCGGCAGCTTACCAAGCTCATGCACTTCAAGCAGTAGCTCGTAAGGAACTCCCAGGTTCTTAGCTTCATTATATAGCTCATCCTTGGACAAATTAGTTACTTTGCGGATTTGACTATTGATAAAGCGCATATGACGCACTGCTTCAACAATGTTGCCTGTTCCAGGTTCACCTTTCGTACGGATCATGGATGCACCTTCGTTAATACGTCTCAAGGCTTCACCCAAGTCTTTAGCTCCACATACGAACGGAACAGTGAACTCACGTTTATTAATATGGAAGACTTCATCAGCAGGAGTAAGAACTTCACTCTCATCCAAATAGTCAACACCCAAGGATTCCAGAACCTTTGCTTCTACGTAATGGCCAATACGAGCCTTAGCCATAACAGGGATACTTACCACTTTGATAACTTCTTCTACAATTGTAGGATCGGCCATCCGTGCTACACCGCCAGCTGCGCGAATATCAGAAGGCACGCGTTCCAATGCCATAACAGCTACTGCACCCGCAGCCTCAGCAATTTTTGCTTGTTCTGCATTCATGACGTCCATAATGACGCCGCCTTTTTGCATTTCTGCCATGCCTCTTTTAACTCGCGATGTTCCAGTTTCCATGTCCTAGCCCCCCGAATGATCTATCTTAATCTAACTTGTAATTTTACCCCAATGAAGGGAAATATACAATCCACTTACTCGGATTTAACGCAATTTTCGATGCTAAATTCATTAGAACAAGTTCTTGATCCCTGTAAATAAATCGCCGAAGAAATCTCCAATGGCTCTAAGGAATAAACTGAACCAACCGGCTTTCTCCGCTTCTTCAGCAGTAATCAGATTAACTGTCTTCTGCTGAACATCAGACATGCCTTCAACTTGGTAGGAATAAGTAACCTTACCCACTTTAGCAGATTGTTCTATAGGAGCAACTAAGGTTGCTGGATCATTTATTTCAACAGTTGTTTTAATTTGAGGGGAGGTTGTTCCCTTAGGGACGATAAACGAAACAGCTTCATCCGTAACTACAGACACCTTTTTATTTTTCCCTTTAAGAACTGGCACGGTTTCGTTGCCGGCTAACACTGCTTTAGGGGCCACGACCTGTTTAATTTCAAAATTATTAAATCCGAAATCAAGTACTTTCTTCGTCTCTGTAAAACGGTGTGGCTCTGTATTAGCCCCCATTACTACACTTATCAGACGCATGCCATCACGTACAGCTGTACCTGCAAAACAATATTTTGCTCTAGCGGTATGGCCTGTTTTCAAACCATCCAATCCCTCATAAGCATAAGCCTTAAAATTCTGGATACTCTTGTTAGCTTCCAACATCCAGTTAAAGTTAATCATTGGTGCGGTATCACGTTCACGGAACTTATACGACTGAACCGTTGTAAATCTATTAAAATCAGGATGATCAGTAACGATATATTTGGCAAGAATAGCAGCATCCATCGCTGACATTACGTTTTCTTTTTTATCAGTTGAGCGGAACTTCTTAGGCATGTCAGCTTTGTCTAATCCAGTAGAATTAACAAAATAGGCAGTTTTCATCCCCATCTTCTGGGCAGTCTGATTCATTAGCTCTACGAATTCCAATTCTGATCCGGAAACTAGTTCTGCCAAAGCTACTGTAGCATCATTTGCAGATCCGACAGCCATTGCTATATACAGCTCTTCAACCGTATGCTCGTCATTTTCCGCTAGAAAAATACGTGATCCAACCTGTTTAGACGCATTTTCCCCTACTATGACTTTTTGATCCCATGAAAGCTGTCCAGTCTTTACCGCTTCTGCTACAAGATACTCTGTCATCATCTTAGTCATACTAGCTGGAGGCAAAGCCTCATCTGCATTCATAGATAAAAGAATTTCACCTGTTGTTGGTTCTATTAGAACCGCTGATTTCAAATTTAGACCCAGTGATTCCACAGAAGGGATCTTTACTGCTTTCTGAGTCGTCTGAGTTGCAGTACCAGCTTGTATTGTCGTTGTCGTACCTTCCTCAGCGAATGCCGGAAGTGGAGTGGAAACTAACATATTTAAAAGTAGACCTACTGTGACTGTCTTAATCATAAATTGCTTACCGTTAAATTTCTGTTTGTGCTTCAATGATTACTACTCTCCTTTAAACCTCATATCAATAGCTTGTTCTATTCTAACACAGGGGTACACGCAAAAAAAGACAGACAGGACGAAATAGTCCTGTCTGTCCAAAAAATAGTCTTTCTAGTCCATTACACGGAATAGTTTGGCGCTTCTTTCGTAATTTGCACATCATGTGGATGGCTTTCGCGAAGTCCGGCACTTGTGATGCGAATGAAAGAAGTGTCATTCCGAAGTTCTTCGAGTGACTTGGTCCCACAGTAGCCCATACCCGAACGCAGTCCGCCAATCAATTGATGAACGGTATCCGAAAGAGGCCCTTTAAAAGCGATACGACCCTCAATTCCTTCAGGAACAAGCTTCTTATCGTCATCCTGGAAATAACGATCCTTACTACCTTGTTTCATGGCACTCATACTGCCCATACCACGATATACTTTAAATTTACGGCCTTGATAAAGCTCCGATTCTCCTGGGCTTTCTTCTGTACCCGCAAACATACTTCCCATCATTACTGCATGAGCACCAGCGGCAATAGCCTTAGTGATTTCACCGGAATACTTGATTCCACCGTCAGCGATGATAGGAACTCCGTACTCACGAGCAACCGTTGCACAATCATAAATGGCTGTAACCTGCGGAACACCGATACCAGCGATAACTCGTGTTGTACAGATAGATCCAGGTCCAATACCTACTTTAACTACAGAAGCTCCAGCTTCAATAAGTTCACGGGTTGCTTCACCTGTAGCCACGTTACCAGCAACAATCGTAAGATCAGGATACAACTCACGAATTTGGCGAACCGCTTCAATAATATTAATGTGGTGACCATGTGCAGAATCGACGACGATCAAATCCACACCTGATTTCACTAACGCTGCAGTACGCTCGAATGTATCTTTAGAGATACCAACAGCTGCTCCAACCAGTAAGCGACCCTGTGCATCTTTCGCTCCGTTAGGGAACTGAATCGCCTTCTCAATATCTTTAATTGTGATTAGGCCCTTAAGAACGTTATTCTCGTCCACCAGCGGCAATTTCTCAATTTTATGACGTTGTAAGATGCCTTCTGCTTCTTGAAGTGTCGTACCTACAGCAGCAGTCACGAGATTCTCATGTGTCATAACTTCTTTGATTGGAATATTAAAGTCATGAATAAAACGTAAATCTCTATTAGTTAGAATACCGACCAGTTTGTTGTCACTGTCTACAATCGGTACTCCGGAAATACGATATTTACCCATCAGCAGTTCAGCATCGGATACCAGATGTTCTGCTGAAAGAGAGAATGGGTTAGTAATAACTCCGCTCTCAGAACGTTTTACACGATCCACTTCTTCCGCTTGCTGCTCTACAGGCATATTCTTGTGAATAATCCCGATACCACCCTCACGAGCAATAGCAATGGCCATAGCCGCTTCTGTGACTGTGTCCATACCTGCACTCATAAGCGGGATGTTCAACTTCACATTCTTACTTAGAACTGTAGTCAAATCTACTTCCTTCGGCAGTACCTCAGATTTACGCGGAACCAGCAGCACATCATCAAAAGTCAGACCTTCTTTACCAAACTTATCTTTCCACACCTGGGTCATTCCTCCTCGGTTGTTTTTAAATTATACCCGCCTACAAACTTTATAAAAGAAGAACCTTCGACTTTAAGTCCATTCACGACAGACAACTCTGTACATCTGGAAGTTGAACAAGTTCATATCTTCAATTTAGGTTTGAGATGCTTATCCAAAAATATATTATTGCCATCTTAGCAAAGGGCATTTGGACTGTCAAGAACATTACATCATCAGAGTAGGTATTCAAAAAACGACTCACGCGTAAGCGAATTATTGGACTATTGTCCGCACAGAGTGGACATTTAGTGGTGAAATTATACAATCCACCATACCCATCACCAATGCTTACACCTATCTCTAATGTAGTATCTCAAAATAAACCCTAATGAATTCTTCAATAATACAACAAAAAGACCACTGTCGATTACTCAACAGTGGTCTTGCGTGCTTGGCAACGTCCTACTCTCCCAGGACCCTTCGGTCCAAGTACCATCGGCGCTGGAGGGCTTAACGGTCGTGTTCGGGATGGGTACGCGTGGAACCCCTCCGCTATCGCCACCAAACGGGCATTTACATCGTAAATGCTCAGGCTTGATGCCTGAAAACTGAATCCGAATTGAATTTGCGTTCTAAGTATAGGATAAGCCCTCGACCGATTAGTATTGGTCAGCTCCATGCATTACTGCACTTCCACCTCCAACCTATCTACCTCGTCGTCTTCAAGGGGTCTTACTAATTGGGAAATCTCATCTTGAGGGGGGCTTCACGCTTAGATGCTTTCAGCGCTTATCCCGTCCGTACGTAGCTACCCAGCCATGCTTCTGGCGAAACAACTGGTGCACCAGCGGTACGTCCATCCCGGTCCTCTCGTACTAAGGACAGCTCCTCTCAAATTTCCTGCGCCCACGACAGATAGGGACCGAACTGTCTCACGACGTTCTGAACCCAGCTCGCGTACCGCTTTAATGGGCGAACAGCCCAACCCTTGGGACCTACTTCAGCCCCAGGATGCGATGAGCCGACATCGAGGTGCCAAACCTCCCCGTCGATGTGGACTCTTGGGGGAGATAAGCCTGTTATCCCCAGGGTAGCTTTTATCCGTTGAGCGATGGCCCTTCCATGCGGTACCACCGGATCACTAAGTCCGACTTTCGTCCCTGCTCGACTTGTAGGTCTCGCAGTCAAGCTCCCTTATGCCTTTGCACTCTTCGAATGATTTCCAACCATTCTGAGGGAACCTTGGAACGCCTCCGTTACTCTTTAGGAGGCGACCGCCCCAGTCAAACTGCCCGCCTGACACGGTCCCCGTACCCGGTAAGGGTACTAGGTTAGAACCTAGATACGATCAGGGTGGTATCCCAACGGCGCCTCCACCGAAGCTTGCGCTCCGATTTCTACGGCTCCCACCTATCCTGTACAGATCGTACCCAAATTCAATATCAAGCTGCAGTAAAGCTCCATGGGGTCTTTCCGTCTTGTCGCGGGTAACCTGCATCTTCACAGGTATTAAAATTTCACCGGATCTCTCGTTGAGACAGCGCCCAAGTCGTTACGCCATTCGTGCGGGTCAGAATTTACCTGACAAGGAATTTCGCTACCTTAGGACCGTTATAGTTACGGCCGCCGTTTACTGGGGCTTCGGTTCATAGCTTCGGGTTACCCCTAACCACTCCCCTTAACCTTCCAGCACCGGGCAGGCGTCAGCCCGTATACTTCGCCTTGCGGCTTCGCACAGACCTGTGTTTTTGCTAAACAGTCGCTTGGGCCTTTTCACTGCGGCCCCCTCGTGCTATTCACACTACCGGGGCACCCCTTCTCCCGAAGTTACGGGGTCATTTTGCCGAGTTCCTTAACGAGAGTTCTTCCGCGCGCCTTAGAATTCTCTTCTCGCCTACCTGTGTCGGTTTGCGGTACGGGCACCTTCTCCTGGCTAGAGGCTTTTCTTGGCAGTGTGAGATCATGACCTTCGCTACTGTAATTTTCGCTCCCCATCACAGCCCAGCCTTAACGATGTGCGGATTTGCCTACACATCAGCCTCACTGCTTAGACGGACATATCCATCAGTCCGCGTCACTACCCTCCTGCGTCACCCCATCGCTCATAGCGGATTACGGTGGTACAGTAATTTCAAACTGTTGTCCTTCGACTACGCCTTTCGGCCTCGCCTTAGGTCCCGACTTACCCTGAGCGGACGAGCCTTCCTCAGGAAACCTTGGGCTTTCGGCGGATCAGATTCTCACTGATCTTTTCGTTACTCATACCGGCATTCTCACTTGTATGCTGTCCAGCGCTCCTTACGGTACACCTTCAACCCACATACAACGCTCCCCTACCCCAGATACATACGTATCTAGCCATAGCTTCGGTGGTGTGTTTAGCCCCGTTACATTTTCGGCGCAGAGTCACTCGACCAGTGAGCTATTACGCACTCTTTCAATGGTGGCTGCTTCTAAGCCAACATCCTGGTTGTCTGTGCAACTCCACATCCTTTCCCACTTAACACACACTTGGGGACCTTAGCTGATGGTCTGGGCTGTTTCCCTTTTGACAATGGATCTTAGCACTCACTGTCTGACTCCCGGCAATAAGTATATGGCATTCGGAGTTTGACTGAGCTTGGTAATCCTTGCGGACCCCGCACCCAATCAGTGCTCTACCTCCACTACTCTTATACCGAGGCTAGCCCTAAAGCTATTTCGGGGAGAACCAGCTATCTCCGAGTTCGATTGGAATTTCTCCGCTACCCCCACCTCATCCCCGCATTTTTCAACATGCGTGGGTTCGGGCCTCCAGTGCGTGTTACCGCACCTTCACCCTGGACAGGGGTAGATCACACGGTTTCGGGTCTACGTCCACATACTCAATCGCCCTATTCAGACTCGCTTTCGCTGCGGCTCCGTCTTCTCGACTTAACCTTGCATGTTAAACGTAACTCGCCGGTTCATTCTACAAAAGGCACGCCATCACCCATAGATAGGGCTCTGACTTTTTGTAAGCACACGGTTTCAGGTTCTATTTCACTCCCCTTCCGGGGTGCTTTTCACCTTTCCCTCACGGTACTGTTTCACTATCGGTCGCCAGGTAGTATTTAGCCTTAGCAGATGGTCCTGCTGGATTCATACGGGGTTTCACGTGCCCCGCACTACTCGGGATCCGTCTCGGAGAGAACACAGTTTAGGTTACAGGGCTTTTACCTCTATCGCGGGCCTTTCCAGACCTCTTCACCTACCATATTCCTTTGTAACTCCATGTGAGACGTCCCACAACCCCTAAGAGCAAGCTCTCAGGTTTAGGCTGTTCCGCGTTCGCTCGCCGCTACTGACGGAATCACTATTGTTTTCTCTTCCTCAGGGTACTTAGATGTTTCAGTTCCCCTGGTCTGCCTCTACATTCCCTATGTATTCAGAAATGAGTAACTGCGAATTACCACAGCTGGGTTTCCCCATTCGGACACCCCCGGATCAAAGCTTGCTTACAGCTCCCCGAGGCAGTTTCGTTGTTCGCCACGTCCTTCGTCGGCTCCTGGCGCCTAGGCATCCTCCGTGTGCTCTTATTAGCTTAACCTTGATTTTTCCTAAGAAAAATCTCACTAATAACATTTACTTGTTTACACAAGTTGCTAAAAGATGTTCTAAAACGCAAATTCGTTTCGGTATCCAGTTTTCAAGGATCAAGTCTTACTTGAGAGCTTAAACTCTCAAAACTGAGCAACGAGTGAGTAACAGGCCTAAACCTGAGTTGTGGAAGCTTAACTTCCGATTTGAATGTCTTCATTGCAGAAGACGATTCTCCATAGAAAGGAGGTGATCCAGCCGCACCTTCCGATACGGCTACCTTGTTACGACTTCACCCCAATCATCTACCCCACCTTCGGCGGCTGGCTCCCTTGCGGGTTACCCCACCGACTTCGGGTGTTGTAAACTCTCGTGGTGTGACGGGCGGTGTGTACAAGACCCGGGAACGTATTCACCGCGGCATGCTGATCCGCGATTACTAGCAATTCCGACTTCATGCAGGCGAGTTGCAGCCTGCAATCCGAACTGAGACCGGCTTTGATGGGATTGGCTTCACCTCGCGGTTTCGCTTCCCGTTGTACCGGCCATTGTAGTACGTGTGTAGCCCAGGTCATAAGGGGCATGATGATTTGACGTCATCCCCACCTTCCTCCGGTTTGTCACCGGCAGTCACTCTAGAGTGCCCAGCTTAACCTGCTGGCAACTAAAGTTAAGGGTTGCGCTCGTTGCGGGACTTAACCCAACATCTCACGACACGAGCTGACGACAACCATGCACCACCTGTCTCCTCTGTCCCGAAGGCCGCCACTATCTCTAGTGGATTCAGAGGGATGTCAAGACCTGGTAAGGTTCTTCGCGTTGCTTCGAATTAAACCACATACTCCACTGCTTGTGCGGGTCCCCGTCAATTCCTTTGAGTTTCAGTCTTGCGACCGTACTCCCCAGGCGGAGTGCTTACTGTGTTAACTTCGGCACCAAGGGTATCGAAACCCCTAACACCTAGCACTCATCGTTTACGGCGTGGACTACCAGGGTATCTAATCCTGTTTGCTCCCCACGCTTTCGCGCCTCAGCGTCAGTTACAGCCCAGAAAGTCGCCTTCGCCACTGGTGTTCCTCCACATATCTACGCATTTCACCGCTACACGTGGAATTCCACTTTCCTCTTCTGTACTCAAGTCACCCAGTTTCCAGTGCGACCTCAGGTTGAGCCCAAGGTTTAAACACCAGACTTAAATGACCGCCTGCGCGCGCTTTACGCCCAATAATTCCGGACAACGCTTGCCCCCTACGTATTACCGCGGCTGCTGGCACGTAGTTAGCCGGGGCTTTCTTCTCAGGTACCGTCACTCCGATAGCAGTTACTCTACCGGACGTTCTTCCCTGGCAACAGAGCTTTACGATCCGAAAACCTTCATCACTCACGCGGCGTTGCTCCGTCAGACTTTCGTCCATTGCGGAAGATTCCCTACTGCTGCCTCCCGTAGGAGTCTGGGCCGTGTCTCAGTCCCAGTGTGGCCGTTCACCCTCTCAGGTCGGCTACGCATCGTCGCCTTGGTGGGCCGTTACCCCACCAACTAGCTAATGCGCCGCAGGCCCATCCCTCAGTGACAGATTGCTCCGTCTTTCATTCTTTCTTCAGGAGAAAAAAGAAATTATCCGGTATTAGCTACCGTTTCCGGTAGTTATCCCAGTCTAAGGGGCAGGTTGCCTACGTGTTACTCACCCGTCCGCCGCTAAGTTATTTTGAAAGCAAGCTTTCAAAATAACTCCGCTCGACTTGCATGTATTAGGCACGCCGCCAGCGTTCGTCCTGAGCCAGGATCAAACTCTCCAATTAGTATTGAAAAGAGCGATATGCTCATTTTGAAACATCTGACGAGAAAATTAATTCTCTAATTTTGGATTTCACTTTCGTGATTTCCTACTCACTCGTTGTTCAGTTTTCAAAGATCAAGTTCTCGTTGGCGCCGTTTAATGTCTCAGCAGCAACTCTTATACTATATCATGTTCGGCCGTTTAATGTCAAGCTCTTTTTTTAAACTTCTTTTTCGAGCTCGGCTTGTGTTTCTCGGCCAGAAATAGAATATATCATGTATAGAGATTCATTGCAACACTTTTTTTCAAACAAATTAGTATTAAGCTATATATCCTCATAACGATACCAGAATCTTTACCTTCTGATCAACAGTAGCCAAGGAGAACCGCCGCTAGACAGCTCCCCTGTGCTCATTGTTGTATAAATGCTATTCGTTTGTACGGTTACGCATATGCGGGAACAGCAGTACATCACGAATAGATGCAGAATTGGTAAGCAACATGATCAAACGGTCTACACCGATTCCCAGTCCACCTGTAGGAGGCATACCATATTCCAAAGCACGGATAAAGTCATCGTCCATTTCATGAGCTTCGTCATTACCTTGCTCTTTCTCCTGGATTTGCGCTTCAAAGCGTTGACGCTGGTCGATCGGATCATTCAATTCACTAAATGCATTCGCATGTTCACGACCCACAATAAACAATTCAAAACGATCGGTGAAGCGTGGATCCTCATCGTTTTTCTTCGCCAGTGGTGAGATTTCAACCGGATGTCCCATTACAAAGGTAGGCTGAATCAGAGTTTCCTCTACAAATTGCTCGAAGAAAGCATTAAGGATATGACCGAAAGACATGTGCTTCTCTACAGGTACACGGTGCTCTTTTGCCAGAGCCTGTGCTTCCTCATCTGTCATATGAACACTGAAATCAACACCGGTTACTTCTTTAACGGCATCAACCATAGTTACACGACGCCATCCTGGTGACAGATCTACCGGCTTGCCTTGATAGTCGACCTGTTGAGTTCCTAATACCTCTTGGGCAATATGAGCGATCATATTCTCCGTAAGGTTCATGATGTCCTTGTAATCAGCATAAGCTTCATACAGCTCAATCATAGTAAACTCAGGATTGTGACGAGTCGAAATTCCTTCATTACGGTATACACGACCGATTTCGTATACTTTTTCCAGTCCACCAACAATAAGACGTTTCAAATGAAGCTCAATAGCAATACGCATATAAAGCTGCATTTCAAGCGTGTTGTGGTAAGTAATGAACGGACGCGCTGCAGCTCCACCGGCAATCGCATGAAGTGTAGGTGTCTCAACTTCAAGATAGCCAAGTGAATCCAAATAACGACGCATAGATTGAATGATTCTTGAACGAGCAATAAAGGTCTGTTGAACTTCCGGATTAATAATCAAATCAACATAGCGCTGACGGTAACGCAGCTCTACATCTTTAAGACCATGATATTTCTCAGGAAGCGGCAACAAGGACTTGGACAAGACTTCGAGATTATGCACTTTGATGGAGGTCTCGCCTGTTTTGGTTTTGAATACTGTTCCGCGAACGCCGATGATGTCTCCTAGATCGAGAACATTGAACGCTGCGTATTGCGTTTCAGGAATGCTGTCTTGACGAACATAAAGCTGAATTCTTCCACTGAGATCTTGGATATGCGCAAAACTGGCTTTACCCATAACACGTTTTGCCATAATGCGACCCGCTATGCTGACTTCAACAGATAGCTCGTCCAATTCTTCTTTAGAAAGTCCATCATACTTCGATACTAGGTCGCCAGCGTTAGCTGTACGCTCATACTTTTTGCCGAAAGGATCGATACCAAGTCCTCTTAGCTCGTCCAATTTGGCACGGCGGATTTGCAAAAGCTCACTAAGTTCGTTCTCTGCATTCTCCACATTATTCATTTCCTCGGTCATGCTATTCATCCCCTTGCAGATATAAATCCCTTATATTTTGAAAAAAAGCTTCCCTAAGGAAGCTTTCCCAAACAATGTTCCCTTATCTGCCTGCATACAAGAAAACTACTTATACATTCGGCAGCACATCTATTTACAGACTATAAGATCTGTACACTACTTCATTCTGATATCGAGAATTTTATATTGAATAACGCCTGCAGGTGTATTAACGTCAACAATCGTGCCTATTTTCTTGCCGATGATGGCTTTGCCTACTGGACTTTCGTTGGAGATCTTATTATTCAGTGGATCGGACTCCGCTGTACCTACGATCGTGTATTCCATAGTGTCACCATATTCCAAATCTTCAACACTTACAGTAACACCGATACTTACCACATCAGTAACGATCTCGTCGCTATTAATGATGCGCGCGTTGCGAAGCATCTTCTCCAAGGTGATAACGCGTCCTTCGATAAAAGCCTGCTCATTCTTCGCGTCTTCATACTCCGAGTTCTCACTGATATCTCCGTAGCCAATCGCTACCTTAATCCGTTCAGCAACCTCGCGGCGTTTCACAGATTTGAGGAATTCCAGCTCATCTTCCAGACGCTTTAGCCCGTCCGGCGTAAGGATGACTTCTTTATCGCTCATCTCAACCGATTCTCCTGTCGTATACATTTATTGAAAACACCATACTATATGCTAATCTAGGAGGATAAGAACCCTCCCTGCTGCATTGCTCTTACTGTAACGGCGATTTTATACTGTGAAATTATATTGGAACCGCTACAAAATGTCAATGACACCACATATAAAGTGGGATGTGTTCAAAAAGCGTAAGGAAAACAACGTTTATACTGCGGAAGCAGACATTTCATTACCCTTATTCTCTTCTTCATGCTTTAGTTGAACGACAAAATCATTCAAAATCTTCACCATTCCATCACGTTCTGTCTCTAACATGAGCACATCCTTTACTCGTGCAGCAGACTTCAGGCCTTTTAAATACCAAGCCATATGCTTACGCATATCCCGAACGGCTACTGCTTCTCCCTTAAGTGCAACCAGCCGATCCATATGAAGAATGGCAACCTTAATCTTCTCATCCAATCCAGGTTCAGGCATCAGTTCCCCGGTGCTTAAATACTGAATCGTACGGTACAGCATCCATGGGTTACCTAGCGCACCACGCCCGATCATCACGCCATCACAACCGGTCTGATCAAGCATAGCCCGAGCATCTTCAGGTGTATTGACATCACCATTGCCGATAACCGGAATGGAGACCGCTTCTTTTGCCATCTTGATATAATTCCAATCTGCACGCCCCGTGTAGAGTTGCTCCCGTGTTCGTCCATGTACACTGACAGCCTTGCCACCGGCACGTTCTACTGCACGTGCATTATCTTCGACAAAAATATGCTCGCTATCCCAGCCAATCCGCATTTTCACGGTTACGGGTTTATCGACAACATCGACAACTGCAGAGACCATTTCATAGATTTTATCGGGATTCAAAAGCCAGCGGGCTCCCGCATCACATTTAGTTACTTTAGGCACTGGGCATCCCATATTGATATCGATAATATCAGCATTGGTTTCTTTATCAACCACTTTAGCTGCTTGCACCAGTGATTCTCTATCCCCGCCAAAAATCTGCAAACTAAGCGGTTTCTCCCGTTCATCTACAAACAACATTTCGCGAGTACGCGTATTCCCGTGAATAATAGCCTTGTCGCTCACCATTTCCGCACAGACTAAACCTGTACCAAACTCTTTAGCGATTAGACGAAAGGCCGGATTGCACACCCCAGCCATAGGTGCCAGAACAACTTGATTTTTCATCTCAATGTCGCCAATCTTCAGCATTCGTATCACTTCCATTATTCCTATTTAAATTGCTTAAAAATTATGAGTCAGGGTTTACCAATTCTTCGGTTGTAACCCCTAAGACATTCGCAATTTTATCTAAAATTTGATCTTCCAAACGTCTATTGCCCCTCTCGACTGCGCCAAGCACAGCCAAGGAAATCCCAGTGAGATCCGCAAGTTCCTGCTGAGTATAGCCTTTTAGCTTGCGGAATGCCCTGACCCTCCGTCCCATACGCTTGTTGTCCACAACCGAATTCCTTCCTTTCCGTCTATGTCTTGAAGCGCTGCTGTAATCAACTTGCGGAGTCCGGAAGACTGTTCATTCTGTGGAACGATATCACTGAGCGGAAGCATTACAAATGCACGCTCAAACATACGCGGATGCGGTAACGTTAAATGCGGAGTATCAAGTGTCTGGCCCTCTACCCACAATAAATCTAGATCTACCGTTCTCGGTCCATAGCGAATATCCCGGATACGACCCAGTTGCGTTTCGATCCCCAGCATTACTTCCAGCAAGGTCTCTGGCGCAAGCGTCGTGCGCAAAGCTGCTGCCATATTAAGAAACTGCGGCTGATCTAAATAACCTACTGGCTCTGTCTCGTAGACATTGGAGCAGCGAACTACCGATATTTCATCATGATTATTCAGTCTGTTCAAAGCCTCTGACAGCGTGCCCTCACGGTCGCCCAAATTAGCCCCTAAAGCAATATAAGCCTCTGATTCTTCAGAGGTGGAATGTATATTCATGGACTTTGTTCTCACTTTCTAGTTCTGCGCAGCTCCACAGTCACTCCCTGAAAATGAATGTCGAATGGCGGATGCGGTTTAGTTACCTTTACCGTTACTGCATTGATAACAGTATAAGTGTCCAGTACGGAGGATGCAATATATTCTGCCAGAGCTTCAATTAACTTAAAGGACTTTATTTCGACAATGTTTTTGACCAGTTCATGCACTTCAGCATAGTTTACGGTTTGGTTCAAATCATCGTTCTGGCCCGCTCCCTGTAGATCGAGTTCCAGCTCCAAATCAATGTAAAAACGTTGGCCCAGCTTACGCTCTTCTTCAAACACACCATGATATCCGTAATATTCCATTCGATGCAGTGTCATTTTATCCATCTTTAAACCCGCCCTTTTTATAAAATATCTTTATTCACGCACCAATGGAGGTGCAGCATACAACATCGCATCACACATCTTAACCGTTCGTTTTATTAGGGACACATCATGCACTCGTACGATCTGGCAGCCCTGAGCAATACCAAAGGCTACTGTAGCTGCGGTACCTTCCACAACATCATCAGCGGGCAAATCAAGTACGGTCCGGATGAATTTTTTGCGTGAAGTCGCCAGTAACAGTGGATAGCCAAACTCAGTCAACCCGTCCAAAAGCATCATCGCCTGCAAATTTTCATTAAAATCCTTCGCAAAGCCGATCCCTGGATCCAAGATGATATTGGCCGGCTTCACTCCTGCGGCTAAAGCAAGATCAATACTTTCCTTAAGGTCTGCCGACATATCCGCACTTAGATTCGTATAATCACGGTCCTGCCGGTTATGCATCAAAATAATGGGACAGTCCGCAGCAGCTGCCACTGCCGCCATTTCCGGATCAGCTTTACAGCCCCATATATCATTAATGATATGGGCACCAGCAGCAATAGCTTGGCGTGCCACTTCAGCTTTGTAGGTATCTATAGATAACGGAATATGCGGTGCCGCTCGATGAATACTCTCGATGACAGGCAATACACGAGCTAATTCCTCTTCAAGCCCCACTGGTTTATGACCAGGACGGGTAGATTCTCCACCAATATCTATAATATCAGCACCGTCTGCGGCCATTTGTAGCGCATGCTCTACTGCTTTGTCCGGATCATCCCAAAGTCCTCCATCTGAAAAAGAATCCGGGGTTACATTCAGGATGCCCATAATCAGCGTTCGATTTCCCAATTCCAAATCAGTAATTCCACAGCGGTATGTCCGCTTGAATATGGCTGGTCTCATTTCGGTATTCCCGTCCTTTCTCTATAGAATGAAATCAAATCCGAAGTCATTCTGCCGCAAAGGCCATCGCCTACGGTAAATTTTTTATCTTTTTCCCAAAGCGTTGTGACCGGGACAATTTCTTGTACGGAATTAGTAAGAAATACTTCGTCGGCTATTTTCAACTGCTCCCAATAATATGCGCCCTCTTCTACCCTAATTCCAGCACTACGAGCCAGCTCCATTACCATTTCCCGGGTAATTCCCGGTAGAATCCCAGTTGAGATATCTGGAGTGTGGAGAATATTGTTTTTTATAAAAAAGATGTTGCTGACAATGCCCTCTGCTATGACCTCTTGTGCAGTCAACATCAGTCCTTCAGCACCATTCGCCGCAGAAGCATAGCCCCTAAGCTCACGCTTGGCCAAAATATTATTCATATAATGCAGAGACTTGAATCGCACTGCTCCCTCCGGAGTGTTACGCCGTAAGGACAACAATTGCAGGCCTTTGCCTTCGCTATATATCTTTTCGGATACTTTCGGCAGCGCTTTGATGTACAGCAAATGATTGGGTTCGCAATAGTCGCCTGCAGGTAATCCGAGAATATCCTCACCAGCCGTCACGGTATAGCGTATATAAGCTTCTTTTAATTCATTTTTGTCCATAACACGTTGGATCCACTCCTGCAGCTGTTCAACATCCTGCGCAAATGGAATACCAAGCTCCTTGCAGCCCTCTGCCATACGCTTCAAATGACGCTCCAGCAGAAAAGGCACTCCCCCATACGTCCGAAAGGTCTCGAACAATCCTATGCCGTATAAAAAACCGTGATCCAGGGCGGAAACCACGGCTTGTCTTGCATCAATGACACCATTGTTAAATCCTATATATTTCATGCCGTTTCTCCGGCTCTCCGTTTCAAGAAATTACGCAGCATCGTATGACCATGATCCGTAATAATCGATTCCGGATGGAATTGCACACCTTCGATAGGGTATTCTTTATGGCGCAGTGCCATAATCTCCCCTTCTTCGGTCTCCGCTGTAATCTCCAGACAATCCGGCAGACTCTCGCGCTCTACAATCAAAGAATGATATCTTGTTGCCGTAAAAGGAGACTCCAGACCTTCAAAAACCGACGTGCCCTTATGATGAATCGGGGATGTCTTTCCATGCATCAAACGCTCTGCACGAATAACATTTCCACCAAATGCTTGGCCTATCGCCTGATGCCCAAGGCATACGCCGAAGATCGGAATAATACCTTTGAAATGATGTAACAATTCCAAACTGATCCCCGCTTCATTAGGTGTACATGGTCCTGGAGAAATTAAGATATGATCGGGAGCCATTTTTTCAATCTCTTCAATGGTAATTTCGTCGTTGCGGTGTACTTTAACCTCTTCCCCAAGTTCACCCAAATACTGTACGAGGTTATACGTAAAGGAATCATAATTATCGATGACCAAGATCACAGTGTTTCTCCCCCTTCGGCGCCGCTGGTAGTTTGGGATTCCTGCTGTAACTCACTACAGAGTACTGCCTTCACTACCGCTTTGGCTTTATTATGGCATTCACGGTATTCACGATATGGATCAGAGTCGATCACGATGCCCGCACCTGTCTGAATATATCCGACCCCATCCTTTACAGCCAGTGTTCTAATAATAATATTTAATTCCATATTTCCGTTATAGTCAATAAAGCCCATGGATCCTGTATACGGCCCACGCCGAACCGGTTCCAGCTCTTCAATGATTTCCATTGTTCTTACTTTGGGCGCGCCTGTAATCGTTCCCCCTGGGAACAATGCTGCGATTACAGCATAAGCATCCTTATCCGGTGCGACCTGGCCCTCTACCTGCGAAACGAGATGCATCACATGAGAGTAGCGCTCCACCGTCATTAGCTCAGGCACGCTGACGGATCCATACGCAGCGACACGCCCGATGTCGTTGCGCTCCAGATCGACAAGCATAATATGCTCGGCGATCTCCTTTTCGCTCCCGCGAAGCTCCGCCTCCATGGCGGCATCCTCCGCGGAAGTCAGGCCTCGCCGCCGGGTGCCGGCGATTGGCCGTGCGCTCACTTTGTCCCCGTGCAGCTTGACGAGCAGCTCCGGTGAAGCGCTGGATAGCGCGAAGCCGGGCGACCGCAAGAGCCCCATGTACGGGGACGGATTGAGCTTGCGCAGCCATTCGTAAACATCCTCCGGCGAGGACTTCAGCTGCGCCTCCTGGCGCAGCGAGAGGTTCACTTGAAATACATCGCCTTGGCGGATGTATTCCTGAACGTCCAGCACGGCCTGTTGGAACTTCTCAGGTGAGAAGGCCGAGGTCATACCCGGCCACTCCCCTGAGGAATCTGTGAGGGCCTCAATGCTACCTTTGACCTCTTCGTTCAATCCCGAAGCAGTGGATATCAACTGCCACTGCTCTACCATTCGCCCAGCCTGTTCTATAGCACCGAGATAAAGGTTCTGCAAATCCTCCATCCCACATTCTGCTGGAACCGGGACATGAACAGCACAATAAAGCACATGCTCTTCGTGATCATAAATCCATACCTCATCCATCCTCATAAAGAGATAATCAGGAAAACCGGGATCATCTTGTGCGAGAGACGGTAAACGCTCCAATGAGCGAACCACATCGTACCCTAGAAATCCAATACATCCACCGGTAAATGGAGGAATGCCCTGAACGTTTAGACTTGGCGAGGTGAAGCCTGACATCCACTGCTGTAGCAGCTCTAGCGGCTGACCTATCAGCGTTGTAGTCTCATGTGAACCCTCATCGGCTGTATGACCCAATGATTCGGGAGAAAGGCTAAACACCTCAGCGCCTTCTCCCTTGCCTTTTAATATTGATACAGGATTTAAACCTAAGTACGTATAGCGGCCACCCTTGCCACTCTCCAACACTACGGAGTATTCGGAAGCTAGTTCCCAGGCCTTCTTCCAGGATGCGGGCAATTCCCCCGAGCACTTGGGTGATTTTATAATCAAGGGGAACATGCTCCAGTCTTCAGCTGCCCATTGTTCCCACTCATTCCATGTCGTTATGATTTCCAAAGCCATCCTCCTAAAAGTTTTATGAAGCAATTACATCATAGACATCACTTCGCAATAAAACTTACTTCGTAAGCATTTGCTTAGTTTTGTCTAGCATAATCCTACAGTTTAATCTTCGGGACAAAACTTACTTCGTAAGCATTTGCTTAGTTTTATCTAGCAATCACTTATTATTAATCATCAGTAGTATATTGCCTGTCAGTATACTGTACTTAAGGCATTATTGAAAAGCCCCCAGCTATAGGAAATTAATATGGCTTTTGAGTCTTCGGTAAAAACCTTAGCATTTTTCAAAAATATAAAATTAACACGTCTAGGGTGTAGTATATCCACAGAACCTTTTGCCCATATAATCAACGAAAAGAGTCTCCATCACCACCAGAAAAGTGGTATGAAGACTCTTATAAATTACGTTATTGCAAACAATTACGCTTCGAAATTATAAAGTGGTGTACTCAGGTAACGTTCACCATTACTTGGGATGATGACAACTACCTTCTTGCCAGGACCGAGGTCTTTAGCAACCTTAAGTGCTGCAAATACTGCTGCACCGGAAGAAATGCCAGACAAGACGCCTTCTTCTTTAGCTACACGGCGTGCAGTTTCGAATGCTTCATCGTTCTCAACATGGATGATCTCATCATAAATGTCCTGGTTCAGGATTTCAGGAATGAAGTTTGCTCCGATACCCTGAATTTTGTGAGGGCCTGGTTTGCCTCCTGCCAAGATTGGAGAAGCAGCAGGTTCCACAGCATAGATCTTCACGTCAGGATATTTGCTCTTCAGCACTTCACCTGCACCCGTGATCGTTCCACCTGTTCCGATACCTGCAATAAAAGCATCCAGTGGGCCTCCGATGGACTCAATAGCTTCAACGATTTCAGGTCCAGTGGTCTCACGGTGGATCTTCACGTTCGCTTTATTCTTGAATTGCTCCGATGGGAAATAGCTTGGGTTCTCTTTCAGAATTTCTTCCGCTTTCTTAACCGCACCATTCATGCCTTCCGATCCTGGAGTCAGAACCAATTCTGCTCCGTATGCACGAAGTAGATTACGGCGTTCCAAGCTCATGGTTTCCGGCATTACGATAACTGCCTTATAGCCTTTAGCCGCAGCCACAAGTGCCAAGCCAATACCAGTGTTACCACTGGTTGCTTCTACAATTGTACCTCCAGGTTTCAGTAGACCTTCACGTTCAGCTTCTTCAACGATGCTGATTGCGATACGGTCTTTTACGCTTGATCCCGGATTCTGATATTCCAATTTCAAATAAATATCTGCGGAGCCTTCCTGTGCCAGACGATTCAAACGAACGAGCGGAGTACCTCCGATCAATTCTGTTACGTTGTTAACGACTTTAGCCATGAGCAAAAACCTCCTTAGAATGATAAATGCGATATAAGAACGTAAATTGTGACTTTACTCTTCTGTATGTGTGTCCCTATTATGCAATAATAACTGCTATAAAGGGGTATAGATATTGGACCACCGTTAGTTATTTCCGACTAAAACGGTAGGTTTTACGTTAATATCATATTATCAATCTTGCAGGCTGTTGTCAATATTTATTGCCACATCATATTTCGTGCGCAAATCACTCTCCACTTGCTGTAGAGGGGGTGCTTGCTCCAACGCTAGCTCTTGACGTATCAGCGCCCGAATTTCCTTTTGATCAGGAATATTTTGTGTGTGAATACTCTCTAGTCGAATGATAGCGAAGTCGTCCTCCGCCTGAATCGGCCCCGCTATATCACCCTCATCCAAACTAGCAGCGGTCTTAAGCAGTCCCTCAGGCCAAAAAGGATCGTCTTCCTCTACTTTGCCCAAACGGCCTCCTTGCAGCCGACTCTCTGCATCAATGGAAACTTCCCTAGCTAAATCAGCAAAATTCTCGCCCTGCTCCAAGCGATCCATTACTTGCTCGCCTTCGTCATAAGATGAAACCTTAATCATGGAGAGTTCCAATTCCCTTTTGGGAGTGAAACGCTCCGTGTTTTGGTCTAAATAAGTATCGATATCAGCTTCCTTAATCGTAATACCATCAGTGGCTATTGCTTGTAAGGTCAGACGATAAGCCGTTTCTGCGAACACTTCCTGACGAGATAACCCCAGCTGAGACTGCATTTGTGCATAATACTGTTCTTCCGATCCGTATCCAACCATAGTTCGTGCAAGTTCTTGCTCAACCTCATCGTCGGTCACGGTAATCCCCAGAGCCTTTGCTTCCTTCTCCACAACAATATGATTGATCATTCCAACCAGCACTTCGTGGCCATGCTTTTTTTTGAGCTCATCCATCCACTGCTTATCTGTTATCGGTAATCCGCCTGCAGTCGCTGCATCCGGTGTTTCGTTTTCTGTTGTATCCCCTTTTAGAAGAGCCATGGCGCGTAAGCTCCAGAACAATAGGCCCCCGAGCATTAAAGTTGCGACAGCCAGAATAACAACCGTATTGCGAAGTGCACGTTCCTGTCTCGTCATCATCCCATGCCCTACGATTTCGCTTGTTCTAAAATGACCTGTAATTCGTCCTTATTAAAAACATAAGCCTCGTTGCAAAAATGACATACAACTTCAGCCTGCTCATCTTCTGCAATTAATCTCTCCAGTTCATCTTGCCCTAAGCTAACCAATGTCTGCTCTACCCGCTCACGCGAACATTGACAAGCAAAGTTAATATCCAGTTCATCCATAACTACCGCATCCGGCAAAAGAAAACGCAGCATTTCTTCTGGCTCTAGACCCTGATCAAGAAGTGTTGTCACGGAAGGCATAGCCCCTAGAGCTTTTTCGATCTCCGTAATCTCCGCATCCGTCAGTCCTGGAAGAAGCTGCACGATAAACCCTCCGGCTACAATCACTGACTCATCGGTATCCACTAATACACCTAATCCAACTGCAGCTGGGGTTTGTTCAGAAACAGCGAAATAATAAGTGAAATCTTCCGCAAGTTCTCCGGAGATGATAGGAATACTACCTCGATAAGGTTCCTTCAAACCTAAATCCTTTATAATATCTATGAACCCTTCAGTTCCTACGGCTCCAGCGACATCCAATTTGCCCATACTATTGCTAGGTAAGTGAATGTGAGGATGGTGTACATAACCGCACACTTCTCCCAACGCATTGGACTCCGCAACGATTTGCCCGATCGGTCCATCCCCTTTGACCATGATACATAGCTTCTCTCTTCCTTTGAGCATAGCGCCCATCATGGCTGCAGCGGTAACTGTACGTCCAAGTGCGGCTGTAGCCGTTGGATACGTATCATGTCTGCGCCGCAATTCCTCGACCAATTCTGTTGTGCGGACAGCAAACGCTCTCACTTTACCATTCATAGCTGTTCCACGGATAAGTCGATCCTTCTTTTTTTCCATTGGGTGCATAGCCCTCCTATCTCTTCGCCCTTTAGGCTTCTTTATCTTTATTGGTTACGGTCATAAATAATTCGTAATCCTTCTAGTGTTAACATAGGATTTACTTCGTCGATACAATCCGTCTCCCCCGCAATTAGCGAAGCGAGGCCTCCAGTAGAAATAACCTTCAGTTCCGGAGCGTTCATCTCGATTTTGATACGCTTTACAATCCCCTCGACTTGGCCTGCATACCCAAAAATAATACCAGCCTGCATAGCGTGAACTGTATTACGTCCGATAACCTTTTTAGGCTTCTCCAACTCAATTCGTGGCAGTTTCGAAGCCCGCTGGTATAAGGCCTCTGTAGAAATAACAAGACCCGGAACAATCGCTCCTCCAAGATAATTAGCCCCTGCATCGATACAGTCGAAGGTCGTAGCCGTACCAAAATCAACAACAACAAGCGGACATTTATATTGTTCAATCGCAGCCACAGCATTAACAATCCGGTCTGCGCCAATCTCACGCGGATTCTCATAGCGAAGATTAAGTCCCGTTTTTATCCCTGGTCCTACGAGTAACGGATCTTTGCCTATATACTTTATACACATATCCACGATAGTCTTAACCAGAGGTGGAACTACCGAGGATATAATTACACCTTCCACATCTTTAACAGAGATCCCTGACATCTGAAAAAGATTGTGTATCAGCACTCCATATTCGTCCACGGTGGATTGGCGCGCAGTACTTAGCCGAAAATGATGCAACAATTCGCGCTTTCTGTATACACCGAGAACAATATTGGTATTACCGACATCGACAGCAAGCATCATGATGAGGACCCTTCCTTCTTGGCATTAAGGTCTAGACTAATATCCAGACTGGAGAAGGAGTACGTAAGGCGTCCTACAGAAATCACATCCACACCTGTTTCTGCGATCCCACGAACCGTTTCTAACGATACATTGCCGGAGGCCTCTGTCTTGACATGTGGAGCTTTAGCTTTAATCCTAGCCACCGCTTGCTTCATCATCTCGTTAGACATATTATCAAGCATAATAATATCAGCACCTGCTGCCAGCGCCTCTTCGACTTGCTCTAAGTTCTCAGTCTCTACTTCAATGCTCATCGTATGTGGAATGTTCTTCCGCGCACGACCTACTGCCTGCCTAATACCACCTGCACCTTTGATATGATTGTCCTTGATCATAACCGCATCATATAGACCAAAGCGATGATTAAAGCCTCCACCAACACGAACTGCATATTTTTCCAGCATACGATGTCCTGGTGTAGTCTTACGTGTATCTACTAGACGAGTCGGTAATCCATCGAGCACCTGTACGAAAGATGACGTACGTGATGCTACACCGGAAAGACGCTGCATCAAGTTGAGTGCAAGCCGTTCACCCGTAAGAATTGCATGTGTGCTTCCCTCTACCTCAATAATTACAGTCCCTTTTGTCACTGCTTGACCTTCTTCTACAAGGGCTGTAAAGCTAAGCGTAGGATCAACAATTTCAAAAACCAACTCTGCAATCGGGATACCACAAATTACGCCATCTTCTTTAGCATGAATAATCCCTTTAGATTCATGGCCAACAGGTATTGTCATTTGTGTTGTTACATCACCGGAACCAACATCTTCCCGTAGCCAAGCCTTAATGGATTGTACTAGTTCTTCATTGTAACCATTAAACATCATCGCTTAATTCCTCCACTATTCCCAGATCGCGAATTTGAAGCAGGTGCTTGCGCCACTGATCATCACTTCGCTGCGGGTAATCCTCACGGTAATGTGCCCCGCGACTCTCTTCCCGTGCTAGAGCAGACTCTGTCACGAGCAAACAGCAGGTCAGCATATTAGCGAACTCGTATTCCTCTCGTTTAGTCAATACGGATCCAAAGATGGGTAGCTGCCGTTTCAATTCTTCTATTCCCTTAGACAAGGTCTCTTCATTACGTCGTAATCCAGCATATCGAACCATTACCTTTTGTAGCTTCAAACGCCGTTCCACAATAGCTTGAGTTGGCGAATCAACACGCCCTTCGTTGCTACTAACTGATGTAGCATCACGTCCAAGCGGAGATAATTGGCGAATCCGCTCAATAATACGATGTCCAAAAACAACTGCTTCTGATAATGAATTGCTTGCTAATCGATTAGCCCCATGTACGCCTGTGGAAGAAACCTCCCCGCAAGCAAACAAGCGAGGAATCGTACTCTCCCCATTTAGATCGGTCTTAATGCCCCCCATCATATAATGCGCAGCTGGAGCCACTGGAATCCAATCACTTGTAATATCCAGTCCATAGCCCATACAGGTCTCATGTATTGTAGGGAAACGATGCTTCACCATTTCTGGGGATTCATGCGTAATATCCAAATAGACAAACGTTGACTTTGTAAGCTCCATTTCACTTACAATAGCCCGAGCTACAATATCTCGTGGGGCTAGCTCAAGCAACTCATGATATCGTTCCATGAACCGCTCTCCATTAATATTGCGCAATACCGCTCCTTCCCCACGGACTGCTTCGGAGATTAGGAATCTAGGAGCTCCAGGATAACTCAATGCTGTAGGATGAAATTGAATAAATTCCATATCTCGTATATGAGCCCCGGCACGATAAGCAATGGCTACCCCGTCGCCTGTAGCTACTTCAGGGTTGGTAGTGTATCTAAATAATTGTCCTGCTCCACCAGAGCACAAAATAGTCGCATCCCCTTGCAGGAATAACCGTCCGCCGCCGGGACGCTGCAACAATGCGCCTACACATTCTCCACCTTCAGTGATGAGATCAATGACATAATGATCATCCCACACCTCAATGTTCTCATGTTCAGCTACCTGTTCAGCCAAGGCACGAACAATCTCATAACCTGTAGCATCTCCATTAGCATGCAAAATACGACGGTGACTATGCGCTCCTTCCTGCGTCAAAGCCAGTACCCCATCTTCCTTATCAAAAAGAGTACCTAAACGAATTAGCTCATGAACTCTATCTGGTCCTTCATTAACAAGTGCATCGACAGCTGTGGATGAGCACAGACCTGCTCCCGCCATTAATGTATCCTGCCGGTGGTAAGCAGGGGAATCGTCCTCAGCTATTACAGCTGCGATCCCCCCCTGTGCATAGCGAGTATTACTCTCCATTACTGATTTCTTTGTGATCATAATGACACGCCGATCTTCACTAGCTTTAATAGCTGTGAACAATCCGGCAATCCCTGAACCGATAACAATACAATCTGTCTTTACTTTAGGAATATCCCGAAGATCAAAATCAACCAAATATTGTGGAATCATGACCGCGTTTCACCTGTTTCAACGAAAGAGTAGCGCATACTACCGGACTTGTAGCATGCGCTCTAGGGAAGTTCTGGCCTTGTCGGCGACAGCAGGCGGTACATAGATTTGTGGCTTCATCGTCTCCAGGCATTTCACCAGTTTTTTTAGATTGTTAACTTTCATATTAGGACAAACAAGAAATTTTGTAGCAAAATGGAATTCTTTATCCGGACTATCTTTACGAAGCTGATATCCTGTACCATCCTCAGTTCCAACGATAAATTGCTTACGGTCAGATTTCCGGCAATACTCGAGAATGGATGTAGTACTACCTACATAATCACCCATGGCCACTACTTCCGGACGACATTCTGGATGAACTACAAATTCTGCTTCTGGGTATTTCGCTCTCATTTCTACTACATCTTTAACAGTCAACATATCATGAGTGTTGCAATAGCCTTCCCAGATAATCAGTTTTTTGCCGGTCTGATCTTGTACGTATTGACCAAGATTCTTATCGGGTACCCAGATAATTTCTTCAGCATCGAGGGATTCGATTACTTTCACGGCATTGGCAGAGGTACAACAGATATCAGTTTCCGCTTTAATCTCTGCAGACGAGTTGATATAAGTCACCACTTTAGCATTTGGATGTTGCGCTTTAAGCTTACGCAAACCGTCTACATTAACCATATCAGCCATTGGGCAGCCTGCACGTTCATCAGGAATAAGGACGGTTTTGTTTGGAGCCAGAATTTTAGCACTTTCCCCCATGAAATGAACACCGCAGAATACGATAACCTCTGCATCAGTCTCTGCAGCCTTCTGAGCGAGTAAAAAAGAGTCTCCCCGGAAATCGGCAACCTCCTGAATTTCATCACGTTGATAATAATGAGCTAAAATGATTGCGTTTCTTTCCTTCTTAAGCTGTTCAAGACGTATACGAAGTTCTCGATTCTGTTCCTGCTTACGCTCAAGTGCCAGAGCTTCCACCGATTGTTCTCCCCCTTAAATCTTCGCGGCTTTACGCCGGTGCGATGTTATCAAATGGCATGAGCCATCATCCGAAAAAATGAATAAGCTGATGTTAATAGTAAGTAATATTAATCACTAATGTACACAACGTTCCAGCCCCTGTCAATGTGACTAGACAGGCTTCCAAGCATGAAATTACCTAAAAATTAAAATAAAAAATCCGGAGAGCAATTACGCTCTCCGGATTAATTTACATCTTATGAATAGTGATCCTGCTTAGGTAAGGCTAGTTCCGCCGCCTTTATTGTCATCATCAGATCCGTCATTACCCTCAGATTCAGGTTTGTTCGGGATTTCCTTTGATAGGTTCGGAGGCGTGGAATCAGTATCTTCAGACTTGCCTTGAATGCGGACACGCACATCACCGATATTATCAATGACAGGTTCGCCAACTTCAAGCGCAACGCCTTCGCCACCCTCAGCCTTACCATCTTCAGAAAGGAATCCTTGTTCAATCAGCTCTTTAATCTGATCAAGCTCAAGTGTTTCCTTCTCAAGTAACGTATTGGCAATCAGGTGCATTTCTTTAGAGTATTTGAGCAACAGTTCTTTACAACGTTCGTAGCTAGAAGTAATAAAGTTCTGCATTTCTTGATCAATCTCATAAGCGATGGAATCACTATAATTCTGTTCATGCCCAATATCACGACCCAAGAATACTTGGCCTTGAGAAGAGCCGAACTGCATAGGTCCAAGCTTATCGCTCATACCGTACTCCATGATCATGGCACGAACGATGCGCGTAGCCTGTTGGAAGTCACTGTATGCGCCCGTACCGATCTCACCAATAAACAATTCTTCGGCAACACGTCCACCAAGTAATCCAGTAACCTTATCCAAAAGCTCCTGCTTGGTAACGATCATCCGATCTTCCTTCGGAAGCATAATAACATATCCACCGGCACGTCCGCGTGGGATAATTGTAACTTTATGCACCATATCAGCATGCTCAAGGAAATAACCAGCTATAGTATGGCCTGCTTCATGGTAAGCAACAATGCGTTTCTCACGGTCACTGATAACCCGACTACGTTTCTCAGTACCCACGATAACACGGTCAATGGCTTCATCCACTTCAATCATGGAAATATCTTTGCGGTTACGACGTGCAGCTAGCAATGCTGCTTCATTTAGCAGATTCTCTAGATCAGCACCCGTGAATCCAGTTGTGCGTTTAGCGACAACATCCAGTCTTACATCTTTCGTAAGCGGCTTGTTACGGGCATGAACCTTAAGTACAGCTTCACGGCCTTTTACGTCAGGGCGGTCAACCGTAATTTGACGGTCGAAACGTCCTGGACGAAGTAATGCAGGATCAAGTATATCAGCGCGGTTAGTTGCCGCAACAATAATAATGCCTTCGTTACCACCGAATCCATCCATCTCAACCAGCAATTGGTTAAGTGTCTGCTCGCGCTCGTCATGTCCGCCGCCGAGTCCGGCGCCGCGTTGACGACCCACAGCATCAATTTCATCAATGAAGATAATACATGGCGCGTTCTTCTTAGCGTTCTCGAACAAATCACGTACCCGAGAAGCACCGACACCCACGAACATTTCTACAAAATCGGAACCGGAAATACTGAAGAAAGGAACACCGGCTTCACCTGCTACTGCACGTGCAAGCAATGTTTTACCTGTTCCCGGAGGGCCTACAAGCAGTACGCCTTTAGGGATACGTGCACCGACAGCTGCAAATTTGCGCGGATCTTTCAGGAACTCAACGACTTCGACAAGCTCTTGCTTCTCTTCGTCCGCCCCTGCAACATCCTCGAAGCTGATTTTCTTCTTCTCTTCATTATATAACCGAGCCTTGCTCTTGCCGAAATTCATGACTTTACCGCCGCCACCTTGCGCCTGGTTAAACAGGAAGAAGAACAAGATGAACATAATGACTAGCGGGATAATAGAAGAAAGGAATGTCAGCCAAATGCTGGTACCTTCCATTTTCTTCTGAGTTAATTCAATCCCATTAACATCACTGGCTTGAATCAGTTCATTAATAGCAGCATCTGTTGGAGGAATATATGTGGAGAAGCTTTTCGATTTAGTATCGGCAGGCAACTCTCTATATTCGCCTGTAACTAAAAAGGCATTACCCTCAAACTGAACCGTCAAATCCTTCACATTGTTGCTCTTGATCTCCTGCCGTAACTCGTCGTATCTAGGGAAATCGGCGGCTTCATTTCCATTGCTCACAAACTGGACAATACCCACCACGACTAAAAATAAAATCAAATAAAAACCAGAATTCCGGATGAACCGATTCATCCCCTACCTCCTCTCGCAACACTCAAGTTATTGTACCATAGCCTCTTGGGACACCTCAAATAAAGGAAGCCAAGGGTGCCCGATCCGTATGATCAAGGCAATCAATAGTTCAATTGGAATAAATCTCAGGCTTCAGTACTCCAACATATGGGAGGTTCCGATACCGCTCGGCATAATCCAATCCGTAGCCTACTACAAATTCGTCTGGCAACACGAAGCCTGTATAGCTGGCTTCCAGATTAACCGTACGACCTGAGGGCTTATCAAACAAGGTAACCACATTGATAGAAGCAGCATTGCGGTTGCGGAGTAGCTCAATCAAATAGCTGAGCGTAAGGCCACTGTCAATAATATCTTCAACGATCAAGATATCGCGGCCTTCTACCGATACATCTAAATCCTTAATAATTTTGACAACACCAGAGGACTTGGTGGATGCTCCATAGCTAGATACTGCCATGAAATCCATCTCAACAGGTACTGTAATGGCTTTAACCAGATCTGCCATAAATATAAACGCGCCTTTTAGTACACAAATGACTAAAGGGGTACGTCCTGCGTATTCTTCGCTCAGTGTTCGACCGAGCTCCTTAATTTTCTGCTGAAGTTCCTCTTCGGTGATCAAGACTTCTTGAATATCATTTTGCAACTTGCGAAACCTCCTAAGTTATACTATGAAAGACTTACATCGACCATTACGTTTCTTCACGGTCATCCAGCTCTGCTAGAGACAATAGAAGTACCGAGGTCGTTTGCCGCCCTACTGCGGCATGCATCGAGCGTCTTACGCCCGGAATCCAGACGATATTGCCCAAACCATCACAAACGAGGGGGATCATTGAGCGTTCAGCAGCAGGTATTTTATCATCAATATAAATATCTTTTACCTTTTTGCTTCCGTTTAATCCCATGACTCTTATGGTATCTCCAGGCAATCGGGAACGTATCGTTAGTGGAAAGACCAGTTCATCACGGTCAAACCAAGCCGACATCTTCCCATAATCCTCCCCCTGTACAAAAAAGTTTTCTCTCTCCAGCACCGCCATCGACATCACCTTACCTATTTCCTCCAGCTTAAGCTCGGAATCCGGTAAAAACAGACGATATGTATAGCTTGCCTGTTGCTGCGCGGGCTTGGACGAGAACAAGATGATATCATATTGCCGCACACAAGTCAGGCCTCCACCTAAATCCAAACTCCAGGTGGTGGGATAGCTCTGCAGCGTTCCCCGACGTACAGATTCAATCTTGGAGAAATCAAGGGCAGATAGATCCGCCGACAGATAATTTAATATTAGTTTAATCAAACGCCGTTGTAAAGCGGAGGGTATGGCCGCAAATGAAGCTCTGTTAAAGGTATATTTCCCTTCCCCTTCCGAAACCAGCTCCTCAAAGCATTTTACCGCAGATGCCTCCATATATTCATCCTCAGCTCCTGCAATTTCCGCAAGCTGCACAAGTGACTGTCTCACTCTGCCGTTATACCTTTCCAGAAAAGGAAGAACTTCCAATCGAACAGCATTCCGCTTGTATTTCGTCAGCAGATTAGTTGCATCCTCGGCATAGGTGAAACCTTCATTCTGACATAACCCAAGAAGAGCCGTTTTGTTAATACGTAGGAATGGACGAATGAGTTCCACCTTTTTTTCTGTTCTTTTCCACTTGATACCGGACAGCCCCGATAAACCGCTTCCTCGCAATAGACGCATAATCACCGTTTCTGCCTGATCATCCGCATGATGAGCCAGAGCAACGGAGCGCGCCCCATAACGGTGTGCGGTATCAATCAGAAATTCGTATCGCTTCTCGCGTGCTGTCCCCTCAGGACCGAGTCCACTCTCTTTAGCCAAAGAGGGAATATCGAATTCTGCCAACTCAAAGGGCAGTCCCAACTGTTCAGCCATACCACGTACTAGCTCTGCCTCTTCCTTAGACTCCGCTCTAAATCCGTGATTCACATGAGCGCATATTAAGGTAAGTGGCATAACGTTTACTGCTATTTCATGCAAAACATGCAAAAGAGCCACAGAATCCGGGCCGCCGGAAACTGCGACTACAATGGTGTCATGGGGCGCCCACAGCTCGTGCTCGGCTGCTGACTCCAATACTGACTCCACCAGTCCATTCATTTGCTCCATATGCGGCCCCCCTTTTCTCTAACTATATGTATAAGTTCAAAACCGAAATACCCAATAAATTGTAAAGGCAAGCACAAACAAGGATAACCCAAAAGCATTTTTGAGCCAGCGAGGTGTGTCCATACTATCAGGACGCTTTCTACGCGAATTGTAAATATGGTTTCGCCAGAGCTCTGTAGCGTCTGCGGAACCGGTGAAACCTCCTTTTAACGCCAAACAAATCCAAGAGGATAGTTTCTTGTCGGGTAGATTTCTAGCCAGCTTAAACAGCTCATCTACACTTCTTGTCTGCGGCAGCTGTAGCGCAGCTTTCTTGAGCCCCTCTTCATTCAAAAGACGGAGGCACAGTACAGCAAAAGCGAATAGATCATAACCCTCATCACTCGTGCGGCTGCCTGCATTCCAAAAGCCACGGTCATGCCATTCGGTAAACTGCTTCACACTGCGACCAATAGGACTTGTGCCCCCAAAGTCGATCAGCTCCACTTCGCCGTACTTTGATACCATGACGTTCTCCGGCTTCAAATCCCCGAACACAAAACCGCATTCATGCAGCGTGCGCAGCTTATCAAGCAGACCAAGCCCTACCAGGCCTAACCAGTCGGGACCGTTTTTCGATAAAAAATGATGCAGAGGTTTGCCTTCAACATACCTCATTACATAGAAGGGGACATTATCCCCATTCGCAAAATCATCCGCTTCCAAAAAATAAGAAGACAATGGATTCTCACGACGAGCACGATGCTCATTCCGCTTTCGCCGTGATTGCAGCGAGGTTAGTACATTGATCTCCGATTGAAGTTCAAGTGTATCGTATCCGATTTTTAGCGCGTACCTTTCCCGTCTGCCTTCTCTTTGCACAAGATATACGGTTCCGTTCGCGCCCCTTCCCAGCATCCGCTCAACGACATAACGGTTACCCCGCCATTTGCCGTTAATTAAGGTACCAGTAGGATAGGACGGATTAGACGACATACCCACCAATCATCCCTTCTCTTTCGTCGTGGTCATCACTTAGTCGGCGTCCACGATGTTCATCCAGTGTATCATAACGATAATGTTCAAGCACCTTGAAAATAGCTGGACCCGTCGGTGTCGCGCCTCTCATGTGTAATTTAGAGAATAACGTACGAATACCTGACATGTCATGGGTCCAATCTAGATCAAGCTTGGCATCTTCGCTGCTGTTATTTCCAGGATAATGGAACACAGCAATCTCACTCTTACCTTCCCGTGCTTCCAAACTGAGCGCCAAATCGCGGATAGCATCTTCCACAGCACCCAGTTTAGGTTTCATACTAGCACTGGCATCGATAAGAAGTGCAATGCGCAGCGGTGTTGTTTCTGTCAGTTCATCTACAACTGTAACAACCTGTGAACGTTGAACAGGAGGTAACTGATCCAATGAGCCATCGCCTAGTATCTTTTTTACCTCTTTATTAACCGCCTGCTGGATCGTCTGAACCACGGTCTTGCGTGTCATCATCTGAATCGTCTGCGCCAGTTGTGGCGTTCCGACTATTCGGCTAAGGCCTCCCCCGGCCTTGGCAATGTCGGCAATCTCCCGGCTTCCGAGCTCGCCGATCGTACCATAATCAACTACACCAACCACATTTACGGTGATTCCCTCCTGCAGGGCATGCGCCGCTGCCAACACCGGACTTTCTCCTACATTCGAACAACCGTCAGTAATGAGCATAATTTGCTTCATAACCCTCAACTCCCCCTTTGTTTGAACCTCTGTTTCTAGCATATCCAGAAATGAGAGATTTCAAACGGTCGCTTTTGTTGGGGAAATTTGTGATCTGAACTAAGGGGATAGTGAATAGGGGAACTGCGAGAAATGTTTGGGCTTTCGATCGCTGTTATTATTTGATTTCTCTATTAAAACCGCCCTCTGCGGTTGAAATCAAATAATAAAGGCGAACGCTCCGCTTCTACAGCTCCAAACTTTCTCTCCGTTCCGTACCTTCACTAGTAAACAGTTTAGATTTAAAAAATTACGCGCCAAAGTCAGCGAAACTTTGAAACGTAAATAGTAGAGACCGGCGAGTTTCACATCACAGACTCGCCCCGACTTCCAAGCACGCACGACACTTCGCGCGTACTTAAACCTCCTATAGCAGCACGGCGCATTGCGCGCACTGCAAATATATAGGCAACACGACACTTCGTGCGTGCTTAAACACACAAGCAATACGGCCCTTCGCGCGTACCAAACATAAAACCTAAGCCTAAACCGAGAAAATTCCTAACTCACCGTACGCGGACGCTCCATTCGGCCGACACCAGGCATATGCAGGCTGGACCATTCCGGATGGAAATGATCTACACGACTGACGACAATTGTCATGTCATCATGGATCTCATTGCCCTGATAACGGATTACCTTATCTAACAGGCTATCCGCCAAATCTTGAGGATCATCCCCCTCAAGCTCTTGGATCAACCGTTTCATCCATATCTCCTTATTAACGGCATATCCTGGCGCATCATAAATACCATCCGTCATCATAATCAAAATATCACCGGCCCGAAGCTGCATGCTGATCAGATCCACATCGATATCTTTAATGATTCCTATAGGCAGATTGCTAGAGGTTATTGGAATGACCTCACTACCCCTCCGGATAAAGCTCGGTGCGGAAGCAATCTTCATAAAAGTTGTCTGTGCGGAATACTGATCGATCAAAGCCATGTCAACGGTAGCGTAGAACTCGTCAGGAGAACGTAATAAGAGAATAGAGTTTACCGACTTTACAGCCAGCTTCTCATCCATACCGGATTGCAGTAGCTTTTCTAACATACCGAGGGCGGCACTACTCTCCATTCTCGCCCGCTCACCATTTCCCATTCCGTCGCTAATGGATACTGCAAAGGTGCCGTTTCCAAGCTCTACGGTACTGAAGCTATCGCCAGATAACATATCTCCTCCTTTAGAAACAACGGCCACTCCTGTGTTTATCTCAAAGGCTTTGGCTGAACCGAAGGTAACCATCGACAATCCTTCCCGAGGATGGACTGCCGTCTCGCTCATGACAGCAATATTCTCATCTAGTATGTCGGAAAGGAGCGGAGCGATCATTTTACGGCATTCATCAAAACCACGAGTATAGGCATGCACCACCTCTATTTCTACACGCCCAGGATCTAAACTTAGGATTTCGATACTATGAATAGACAGCCCTAATTTCTCCAATGTCTCACGGATTTGAGCTTCCTGACGATACATAGCCTGTCCCTCACGTTTTATTTCACGCGCCAGGTCCTCCATAACCTGTGACACGCCCGATAACTGCTCGGCAACAAATTGACGACTATCGTATATTTGTCTTTTCCATCGCATATCATGTTGGTAAAGATCATATTGTCCTTTCATGACTTCAAGCACTTCACCAGTTTTACCGCAAATCCGGCTCCATTCCGGAGGCAGCTGAGCTGCCGTAATATCAGGGCATTCCTCAACAGTAGTCATCATATCTGTCATGTATCTATACGTCTGATAGAATTTTGCATCCCAGCAGTGGGAACGCCGAATGCATCCTGCACAGGCCCCCTCTGTCACCGTACTCATGAAATCCTCCATCTCACGGTCTGACTTCCCTACTTCTCCGGCACGTGGAATCTGCCCAAAGCTGCTCGACAGCTGCTGGAATACCTGTGAGAATTGCGTCACCCGTTCTGCCGTTAAATCCCTGACCCTTCGCGCATATTCGTGTTGCGATCGGCTATGATCTGACGTGCCAGGAACATATTTAGCAATGGCAGATATCATCGCCTTAGGCGTTATAAGAAATAGCACTACCGCTACGCAGGTTTCCCATGTTGAGGCCATCATATCACCCGGACCCGTAAAATAGACGGAAAGGATCGTGGATCCTAGCAACATCCCGATAGATACTGCACCTTTTCGACCACCTTGCATCATTCCCGCTAGCATTCCAGAAAAAGCAAGCAGGCTCATCTGATAGATAGCACTAATATCCGCCAAACTGAGAATCAATCCGGTCACCACCCCAACAGCAGCCCCAAGAGGAGCCCCCCCTGCCATGGCGAAGAGTAGAATCAAATATCGTGACAATATATGCTCCAAAGACAAACCATTAAGGGTCCAGCCCACAAGGCCCGTCATTACTGAGGCAAGTAATATAATAAGGCACAGAATCTCCTCGTTCCTGAGCGCTCTACTTTTTTGCTTATAGGTTAGTAGAGGCAGCGCTTGAATGAACACAAGTGTAAGCACAAAACCTAGTAAAGCATCTAGTGTTGTCATCATAAGCGGATACCAAGAAAGAGAAGGTCCAATAACAATCTGGAACAAGCCAACCATAAACGAAGACACGAACACCATAAGTGGTGCATAGGATAAATCTATTCGTTCATAACTTTCCAAGCCTTTATAAACTAAAAAGAAAATAATCAGCTCAGCAGTAGTAACCAAAGCTCCAGGGAATGGAGTAAAGAGACTTCCAGCTATAATGGCTGCAGCTACAGGTAGAATAGAGTCGCGACGCATAAACACAATGACGGCAAAGTATGCGACAGCAAAAGGGGATAGTTCGTCCAGAATCATGGCTCTACCCAGCAGAAACCCCATGAAACTAAGCAATAGCATCCATTTCTTCGCTGCTATTAGCTGAACATACCGCTGCTTCTGACCCCAAGCTGTAATACGCGTGCGCAATGCTTGTCTCTGCTTCTTATCTTCACTTCCCACTCTTGTCCACTCTGGCAAATTTACCACGTTGCTTTTACTCATTCCCCTACACCACCCGTTTAAGAATTTATGGTACTCATTATATAACCGGGGAATTGAGAAAGTTTGTCAGAAATGGAGGGACACACACAAGAAATTTCCGACAAAAAAGCCTTCATTCATGATCTGTAAAAAAGCGGTTCTATCCCTTGCGGGACGGTAGGTTGATTGGTTTCAAGATTGTTTACAACGTAATTTCACGCGCTGACGCGGCGGTTATTCGTCAGCGATTGCCCTAGAGTTATGTGAGAATGACATGGATGCTGTCGGCAATTTTATATGACATGACAAAAAAACCGCAAGGGCGAAATGCCCCTGCGGTTATTTATGATGTACAGGTATTGGATTACACGCGTTTGGCTCCACGGCCTCCGCGCTTTCCTTCTGTGTTCTTCTTAATCGAAGATATCCGTTCTTCGCTGTCTTTCAGGAATCGCGACATTTTATCCTCGAATGAAGGTTTACCGGCTGCAGGCTTAAATGGACGCCCACCCCGTTCACGATTGAATCCACCGCCGCCTCCACCACTGCCGCCTCCACCGCCGAAACGGTCTCCGCCGCTAGGACGTTCTGGTCTTGGAGCTCTAGGCGGACGTACTTCCGATGCTGGCTTGTCAACAGCCTGCTTAATGGAAAGTCCGATCTTGCCGTCCTTATCGACGTTGATCACCTTGACTGTTACTACATCACTAATCTTCAGATGATCGTTAACATCCTTGACATAATTATCGGCGATTTCCGAGATGTGAACGAGACCTGTGACACCTCCTGACAGATCCACAAATGCTCCGAAATGCGTGATGCCTGTCACTTTGCCTTCTAACTTGGTGCCCACTTCAATTGCCATAGAATAAAATGATCCTCCCTTAAAAATATACAGACGAATATTAAGGTCATCCTGTCTGCGGTGATTTGATTATACAGTAAAGAGCAAAGCAAGGCAACAGAGTAAAAGCCTCTTTTCGCCGCTATTATTGCTCTGATTGCTCTGTTCGAATAGGAGTTTCCCCTTGAGGATAGATATTGTACCATTTACGTGCTAATTGGCCAATATACTCGTCATCATTAAGTCTGGATAATTCATATTTTAATTGAGTTAAAGATGCCATGACATCCTCACTAGTCTCCTGTTTCTTTGCAAGTTCCTCACCCTTGTCCGCAATGACCGCACTTTGAGCGAAGTAAGTATAACCCGCCCAACCAAAAAATACTGCCACAAAGACAATCCACATAAATCTTCTTCTCTTCGCGCCTGCGGCCGAATTTTTGCTATGATTACTTTTCTCTTCCGCAGTAAATCTGTTCATGCAACGTACCCCCTAATTCAAGGTCAGCGTTTCCGCCATTTGGTAATCCATTCAGTGATCTTCACAATCCAGGCGCTATGTGTCAGCCGCGATAACTGTGGAGAGATCCACCTAACAGGTAATACCCAAATTGGTTTGGTCAGACGCAGCAGAAGCTTAAAGATGAACCGCAGAATACGACCTAGTAGCTTTAGCAGCCCTAAAATAAATCGCCAAAGCCAGAGAAGAGGTGTACCTATCAGGATCTCCACAAGTCTCCACAGCAACCTGCACATATACTGAACCGATTGAATTAACCTTAACACAAAACGCCGCACCGTAACACTGAAGATTAAAAAATAGATCCATACTCCTAGAAACAAACCTAGAAAGACATAAAACCGCAATTGTCCTTGATTTCCGGCATACAGCATACGAAAAACGAGCAAGGCGGCCCAAAGCCAATACAGTAGATCTAGCATGGCATTCAGCCATTTGGGAAAATTGAACTTCAGCGACAGCACCCGGTAGCTGTCATAGGCCAGTCCCATTGCCAGCCCGGCCATGATCATGTAGAACAGCGTCACCCACTGGACTGCAGGATTCATTTAAATAGCTTACCGAGCAGACCTTTATTTTTGCCCTGCGATCCGGGATCGAGATAAATCAGGGAATGTACATTGCCCTCTAGGGACAACATTCCGTTCTCCAGACTTAAATTTTTGATATGTAAATGATTCCCGCGAATGGTGAGATGGCCGAGTTCTGTACGAAGCAAAAATTCCTCGCTGTCGAAGCTCTCCACATTTTGCACGCCCGTCAACTCCAGTTGCTTCCGACTGCGCATGTGCAGATCATGCTGTTTGTTTACCTTTCCTGGCTCAATCATAGCATGTACCCCTCCTTCTTACCTCTAATCTATGGCAGAGGCAGAAGTTATAGAACATCCCGTCCCACTAAAAATAATAGAAACAAAAAGAAGGCACAACTCTACAAAATGTAAAGTTATGCCTTCTTCTATTACTCTTACCAGTCCAGTCCGCTGCTTTTGGCAACAGGCTCTTCCCGAACTAGAGTATACATACCAGCGGCCTCGTCCTTGCGAGTCGTTTCGACCAGCTTTTCTACTTTGACCGTTACAAGCTTTTGTCCAAATTGTACAGTAATCTCGTCACCGATCTTAACTGCACTACTAGGTTTAGATTCCCGCCCGTTAATCAGTACCCGGCCTTGTTCGGACACATCCTTGGCCACTGTACGGCGCTTAATTAAACGGGACACTTTCAGGAATTTGTCAAGACGCATTAGTTAACGGCTTCTTTAAGCTTGTTACCAGCTTTGAAAGCCGGTACAGTCGATTCTGGAATTTCAATCGTAGTGCCCGTTTGCGGGTTGCGACCAGTGCGTCCTGCACGTTTGCGAGTTTCAAAAGTTCCGAAACCGATCAGTTGGACTTTATCACCTTTTGCCAAAGCTTCTGTAATCTCACCCAAGAATCCGTTCAATACTGCTTCTACATCTTTTTTTGCCAATCCGTTTTTCTCGGAAATGTTGTTTACCAAATCTGTCTTGTTCATAATTTAAAGTTCCTCCTAGGATACGAAAAAATAAATGAAACGAGAATCACCACCATAATATGGGGCGAATCGCATTTCGTCTTTATGTTATTCTTGATGTCACCTTAAAATCCTGCCACGATTCGTCGTTTTTTTAAAAAAGAAGCAGTTATTTCTCAGAAATCGTCGCAGAATCTATTCTATAGCACTATTAAACTACTGGCCACATTCTAAATCAGAAAATAAAAGCTACATCCACAGCATTGCCCCATTTTTGAGTCCATATACCGTAAAGAGGCTGTGAATTACTAGACTTTTCGCTCCTCAGCCTTAGCCTCTTGCCACAGTTCTTCCATCTCTTCCAAACTACTATCCTTTACGCTCGTTCCCTTGCGCTGCAAGCTTTGCTCAATATATTGAAACCGGCGCACAAATTTGCGGTTAGTCCGGGTTAATGCCTCTTCCGGATCTGCACCGATAAAACGAGCGACATTCGTAACTGCAAACAACAAATCCCCAAGTTCCAGAATTTGATCATCTGTCGCCGCATCTGTGTCAATCGCCTCCTGCAGCTCATCAATCTCCTCACGAATCTTGGCTATGCAATCCGTAGCGTTGTCCCAGTCAAACCCCACCTTGGATGCTTTTTTCTGAAGCTTGTATGCCTTCATAAGAGCAGGCAGGTCACGCGGAACACCACTAAGAACGGATAATTCCTCTGGCTTCACACCTTTACGCCGCTTCTCTTCTGCCTTCATGCCCTCCCAGTTCTTCAGCGCTTCTTCGGCATCATTCGCATTGGTATCCCCAAATACGTGAGGGTGACGGAAGATAAGCTTATCATTCAGCCCTTCAATGACGTCATACACGTTAAACGTGCCAAGCTCCTCCTCCATTTGAGAGTGAAGCATAATTTGCAGCAAAAGGTCGCCCAGTTCCTCTTTCATATGATCGGGATCATCCTCATCAATCGTTTCAAGGACTTCATAGGTTTCTTCGATTAAATTTTTGCGCAGGGATTCATGTGTCTGCTCCCGATCCCATGGACAACCTTCCGGGCTTCGAAGAATATCGACAATCTCATGCAGACGGGCAAAGGTACGATTCCTTAGATTCTCGTCACGATTCGCAGGTACATAAACTAACGACAGGTTGCCATAACCGTCGAGTCGATCCAGTTCGTACAGTGGGACTCTTACAATACTTTCTTCGTTCTCGACACCGAGTGCATGCCCCACAACAACTTCATATTCAGGCGGGTACAGCTCCATCAAACATAATTTTGTCTCCGAGGCTGTGAAGCTATCGTACACCTGACCAATCAGAGTATGTAGTTCAGGCTGAAGCTGAGCACTGCGAATGCCTGAAGCATCTAGTAACTGAAACCCTTCAATGGGGTCAAACCCCAGTCGAACAAACGCCTCGTCGAGAAAGCTCTCTCCACCCAATATTTGCAGTTCAATGCCTTCCTCAGGGCACCGCTCGCGCAGCTGCGAAACCGCTGATTCCGCAACCATAGGATGACCCGGAACCGCGTAAACAATATCTGTACCGTCTGCTGATGCTTGAGCCTCTTCAATCAGTTTTGAAGTAATCGCTGCATACACCTCTGGAAACGAGGATAAAGATTCATACAATCCATCAAAGGACTGGGAAGTTATTTCAAGCTCGGAGAGTGCAGCCATGACTGGATGCTCTTTTGTGCGGACATAGACAACGGATGCTGCCTTCAGCTTCTTTATAATTCCTAGCGTCAATCGATCAGGGTTGCCTGAACCCAGACCGACGACCGTTAATGTTGCACTCATGTCTGTTCCTCCTCTTAAGCGGCTGTCTCAGCAGACCGCATTTTTATATTGTGATGTAAACGTTGATTAAGGGAATAAGCGCAGCTTCTTCAGCTTGTCCGCCAGGGACGGGCCGAAGCCTGGAAGCTGGCGAAGCTCGCTCTCGCTAAGGAGCCGAAGGACTATAGCCCCTACGGCAAAGACAGCGCAGCCTGCGAGCACCCCGAGCAGGCTCTGCGCCAAGCTGGCAGTGCGCCCGCCGCCGATGCCAGCGGCTGTAGCCGCAGCGTCCACGCCCCAGCTGGTGGCTGCAGCGGCAAGAGCCAGGCCCGCTGTGAGCAGCGCGGGCCGTGCCAGGGCATCTGCGAGGCGAAGCCGCAGATGGCCCTGGCGATACAGCAGCAGCACGTTGAGCGCTGCTGCGAACGAATGCGCGGCCACGCCAGCGATGGCTGCGCCGGTAATGCCCTGCTGCGGAACCAGCAGCAGGTTCAGGGCCGCCTTGAGCAGCGCGGCGGCCAAAAGGTGCAGGGCCGGGGCGCGCACGTAGCCGAGGCCCTGCAGGAGTGCAGCCGAGATGATGCTGACCGTACCGCCAACAGCGGTTAAGGCCAGCCAAGTCATAGTGCTGCTGCCGGCGGTGTCGCCATAAAGAGCCATATTAATCGGCTCAGCAAGCACTGCAAGGCCCGCTGACGCTGCCAGCCCTAGCAGCCAGAACCAACGCAGTGACAAGCTGCAACGGTTCTCGATCAGCTTCATGTCTCCCTTGTACTTCGCCTCTGCTAAGGCTGGTATGAACACGACAGACAAAGAAGTGGCAATCATCGTTACAATCTGCACTAGTGGCAAACCACGATTGTATACACCAAACTGTGTCATTGCCTCCACTTCGCTTCCTACAGAGGATAGCAAGCGAGGTACAGTGAATACATCTACAAGACCGATAAGAGGCATTGCGAGCGCACCAAGCATCACGGGAATTCCATAAGCCAGCAAGGCCCCTGCTTTAACGCCCATAATCCGTTGATTTGAACGCCCCTCATTATCTGCATTGGGCAGCTTTAAACCCTGACTTTCGACAGAAGCGGCAGCATCTAAAGGGGCCCCTTGTCTTAACACCCGCCGATGACGTCGCAAAAATAGCAGCATAATCACAAGCCCTGCTGCCCCTCCCCCGGCTGAGCCAAGCAATGCGCCAGCAGCAATGCTCTCAGCGCCTGCACCCAGTGAGGTCAGGTATAAGAGCAGTACAATCATTACTGTAACACGTACGGACTGCTCTACAATTTGTGACACAGCCGTCGGAACCATATTATGAAGACCCTGAAAGTAACCCCGAAGAGCTGACATGATTGGAACAACCGCAAGTCCCCACGCACTTGCCCGCAAAGCGGGCATCACATGCGAGTTGCCGACCCACCCAGCTATAATCGGCGCACCTGCATAGGTGATTGCTCCGATAACCAAACCGCTTATGGCTGTTATAACCGCAGATAACCGCAGAATCCGCCGACCCTCGTCATCCCGCCTTCCTGCAGAGGCTTCAGCGACAAATTTGGATATGGCCGCTGGCAGACCCAGCATCGCTACCGTCAACAACATCGTGTACAAAGGATAAACCGTGTTGTATATACCAAATACCGCATCTCCGCCTAGATTTTGCAGCGGGATTTTTTGGAGTGTACCTATAAGCTTTGAAATAATCGCTGCTGCACTTAGAATAAATGCCCCTTGCAGCAATCGTGATGTTTGTGAGTTCGATTTCATAAAGTACCTGCTTCTACAACTTTAATGGGATGAATTTCTATATTATAACGTATGTATACCCACAAGTAGAAACGGTTTTGTAAGAACGACAAAACCCCGTTTGCCCTTTGTATATCTTACCAAAAGGAAAGCGGGGTCTACATTACGGTTATTGCTCCATTTGCTTGCCAAGGAATGCGGCGGCGGTTTCGGCCATTTTCACTTCCATTGACGACATTTTCGCTGAATCATCCTTACTTACCATCACTACACAACCAATAGGATCTCCACCGGAAATGATCGGTGAGGCTACATATGAGGACACCAAATCCGGATGATCTTTAGCGATTTCATAACTGCCTTCGTTGGTTTCCAGTACAGTCTTACGACTATCCATGACCTTCTCCAAAAGAATTCCTACTTGTTTTTCCAAATAGTCTTTCTTGGAGCCACCAGCCAGTGCAATAAAGGTATCACGATCAGCAATCATCGTAATATGCCCAGTACCTTCGAACAAGGACTCCGCGTACTCTTTTGCAAAGTCACCAAGCTCGCCAATCGGGGAATATTTCTTGAGTATGACTTCACCGTCCCGATCGACGAAAATTTCCAGTGGGTCGCCTTCTCTAATCCGTAGAGTACGTCTAATTTCTTTGGGAATAACCACTCGTCCGAGATCATCAATACGCCGAACAATTCCAGTAGCTTTCATTTCACATGTGCCCCGCTTTCTTAAGAAGTATGGTCTTACTACTGTCCATTATGGGAAAGGATAATCCCAGTGATTTATCGTAATATCTGACCATAGTATTCATCTCTTCCCAGATCCTTATACATAAGCTGACATGTATTAATATCTGCATCAAGATAAAGGCCGTTCTGAAGATGTTTCTTCGAAATAAAAAGCCATCTTCACATTAAGTGAGGATGGCTTTTCTAAGGTAAGCTTGTCCATTTTTACCGATGTTTATTCAGCAGCTTTTGTAGCACTTGGGGATGCGCTTGGCGCTGTAGTGGCTTCTGTTCCGCTATTTTTTGTTCCGGATTCATCTGCGGCAGCAGAGCTCTTCGGCAGATTGATGCTCTCAATAATACCTTCCAGATCTTTCTCCATGAACGCTTCTAGGTTCTTGGACACAATGGAGCTCTTAATGCCTTCTTTTTGTTCATCCGTTAACTGATCAAAGGTTTTGTCGGTACGGGACTCCACTTTGATAATGTGGTAACCATAAGAAGTCTCTACAGGATCACTAATGGTATTCAAAGGCAAGGTTTGAGCAGCCTTCTTAAACTCGTCTACATACGTTCCTACAGCTTTATCTTTATATTCTCCGCCTGTTTCCTTAGAGCTTGTATCGTCAGTGTATTCCTTAGCGATTGCTGCAAAATCAGCTCCGCCGTCCAGCTTTGCCTTAACTTCCTTCGCGATTTTCAGTGCTTCTTCGCTAGTGCGCTCTTTGTTGTTAGCATCTGTCAGACCGATTAGCACATGGCGCAAAGTCGCTACCGTAAAGTCACCTTTTGTAGCTTCAAATTCTTTGACAACCTGATCATCTGTCACTTTAAGCAGCATATCCTGATAAACCGTCAGCACACGCTCCATATAACTATGGATATCGCCCTCTGTAACGTCTGCGTCTTTAAGTGTTTTCTTATAAGTGTCGCCCAGAGCTTTCTTCAAGTCAGCGATTTGGCTATCAGCCTCTTTCTTCGCCTGCTTCTTCGCTTCATCCGTTGCTTTGGAAGCCAAATATTCAAAGCCTACTTCCTGCTTCAAAATAGATTCCTTAAACGCCTCAATCTCTAAATATTGCGCTTGCTGTGGGGAGAGGAATTTCATGATTTTTTGATCCATAGCAAATTCCTTCTCTGTGATTGTTCCACCTTTATAAGTCGCAACTGCCTTGCTATCATCAGCACTACTACCGCATGCTGCTAGCATAGAAAAGGAAACCGCTGCTACCAATGAAACGAGCAGTACTTTCCATGATTTTTTTTTATTTAACGACATTGTGTAGTTCTCCCTTCGATTTAAAAGACTGTTTAGCTTCCTTAAGAAACTGTTCAAGCAAGTCAAGCAGCTGTTTATCACTTAAGTCTTTCGACTTTACTCGGATACTGGCTTTAGCATCTCTATCGAATTGTACACGTCTTTCGAAGCTATTTCCAACTTTGGCGAGTTTAGCCGTATCCAGAGCGCCAAGACTTCCCTCATAGAAATTCAGGGTAACATCATCACCACGTCTGATCATGGAATCAATACCATACATTTTTCCATACACTTTTAGACGAGCCACAGTTAATAGATTAACAACTGCTTCAGGCAGTTCTCCGAACCGATCCAAGAGCTCATCCTCAAGCTCAGAAGCATCATCGAAGGATGTTACTGCCGCAACTTTTTTGTAGATTTCAATTTTCTGGATACTGTCGTAAATATACTCGGACGGCAGATATGCGTCAATCGACAAATCAATGACGGTATTGCCCTCTTTGAGCGAGGTGTCTTCCTCTCCAAGCACAGTAACCTTACGCTTGCGGATCTCCTCCGCCAGCATTTGTGAGTATAGATCAAATCCCACGGATGCAATAAAGCCATGCTGTTCTGCACCAAGTAAGTTACCGGCACCACGAATAGATAAATCCCGCATCGCTATTTTGAAACCAGAACCCAGTTCCGTAAATTCCTTAATAGATTGCAGCCGCTTCTCTGCCACTTCAGTCAGAACCTTGTCCCGCTGGTAGGTAAAATAGGCGTACGCAATCCGGTTGGACCGACCTACACGTCCACGTAATTGATAGAGCTGAGACAAGCCCATCTTATCGGCATCATGCACAATAAGTGTATTTACGTTAGGAATATCTACACCCGTCTCAATAATACTTGTGCTGACCAGCACATCGTATTCTCCATCAAGAAAATCAAGGATCGTCTTCTCCAGCTCCGCTTCCGACATTTGGCCATGTCCGATGCCTACCCTAGCCTCAGGAACAAGCATAGAAATTTGAGCGGCCATTTCTTGAATGCCCTGCACACGATTATAGAGATAGTAGACTTGACCGCCACGAGCCAATTCACGCTCTACAGCTTCCCTCGTAAGCGTCTGACTATGCTCAACAACATAAGTCTGCACGGGGAAACGGTTCTCAGGCGGCGTCTCAATAACAGACAAATCACGCACTCCCAGCATCGACATATGCAATGTACGAGGAATTGGAGTTGCTGTCAGGGTAAGAACATCTACATTCGTTTTTAACTTCTTCAGCTTCTCTTTATGAGTCACGCCAAATCGCTGTTCCTCATCCACGATCAATAAACCTAAGTCCTTAAATACAAGGTCCTGAGACAATAAACGGTGAGTACCAATAACCACGTCAACCGTTCCTGCCCGAACGCCTTTAATCGTCTCATTCTGCTCCTTACGGCTGCGGAAACGACTTAGGACCTGAATATTTAGCGGATAATTTGCGAAGCGTTCCCGGAAGGTCTCATAATGCTGCTGAGCTAGAATCGTTGTCGGTACCAGTACAGCCACCTGTTTACCTTCAATCGCTGATTTAAAGGCTGCTCGTATAGCTACCTCCGTTTTACCATATCCAACGTCTCCACAAAGGAGCCGATCCATTGGACGATTCTGTTCCATATCCTTCTTAATCTCTTCAATCGCTCGAAGCTGATCCCGAGTCTCCTCGTAAGGGAACATTTCTTCAAATTCACGCTGTTCCTGTGTGTCCTTCTCAAAACCATACCCTGCTGCACTTTGGCGTTCAGCGTACAGTTTGATTAGATCATCAGCAATATCCTGAACGGAAGAGCGGACCTTATTGGTCACCCGCGTCCATTCATTACCGCCTAATTTATATACTTTCGGCTCTTTATCTTCTGAACCGACATATTTCTGAATCAAGTCAATTTGCTCAATCGGAACCGAGAGCTTATCGCCACCCGCATATAAAATATGCATATAGTCGCGATGAATACCGCTGACCTCCAGCGTGCCGATCCCCATATACTTACCGATACCATGGTTCTGGTGAACGACATAATCACCAATTTTCAGCTCAGTATAACTCTTGATCCGTTCAGCATTATCTATCCCTTTGGAGATCTTTCGTGCCTTCCGCTGCTTCTGAGAGAACATCCCTCCTTCAGTGATAACGGCTAAATGAATAGAAGGCAGCTCAAAGCCTGAACCCAGGTTTCCTTGTACGATCGTTGGCTCATCAATGCCGTAGTCGTAAAGGACTCTGCGCACACGTTCAATCCGTTCTTCACTGCTCGCAAGCATCATTACCTTTACACCAGACTTCTGCCAACGCTCCATTTCCGATTTAAGCACATTCATCTGACCATGGAAATCCTGCATCCCACGACTAATAAACCCAAGAATGTTCTGTGGTTGAATGTGTGGGACCTGGCGCAAAAAGATCGACATAAACAGGCTTTGGAACGGACGTTTGTACATCACAACATCTGTCTCAACAGAGAGATCCAGATCCGGCAATGTTTTGCCGTTTTGCATCAGATGGAGGTTCCATTCCGATTCATCTCTTTCGAGCTGTTTCGCCGTTTCAAGCAGTCTTGTCGGCTCATCGAGAATAAGGATCGTATCCTGGGCCATGTAATCAAATAAATGAGAGCGTTCAGGGTATAAAAGACTGATATATTTATAGATTTCAGGAAAATAGGTTCCTTCGCGCAGCATTTCTAGCTCGCGTCCAATTTCTTCTTTTAGACGCAACTTAGCCTGCCGATCCGCCATTTTCTCAAGCTGTCGTTCCAGCATAACCGATGCTTCAGCAGAAGCAGATTCCTGGCGAAACCTGCTCGCTATAATCTCTTTAGCCGGTGTGATCTTCACACTTCGTACTTTATCAATAGAACGCTGATCGACTGGATCAAAAGTTCTGATCGAATCAACCTCATCATCAAATAACTCAACACGATATGCCAAAGGAGAAGTCATTGGATAAAAATCAATAATTCCTCCTCTTACGCTCAGTTCACCGCGATTCTCAACCCGCTCTACTCTTTCATAACCCATTTCGATCATGGACATCAAGAATTCATCCAGAGCAAGCGTTCCATCCTGAGAAACCGTAACCTGTGCCTCTGCCATAACCTCTGGTGCAGGGAGCAGTCTGCGCACTCCCGAGTAGGGAACTACAACAATACCACGGAAGCCCTGAGCACATTTGGTCAGTACATCAATACGCTGGGCTAATGTCTCTGGACTTGAGACAGCCGCTTCCGCAGCCACAAGTTCATTAGCAGGATAGAGCAGAACTCGTTCCGGGGAAAGCGCTTCCTGTAAATCATCGGCCATTTTCTGAGCCGAAAACATATTATGAGTCACCACAAGCAAGGGACGAGCTGTCTCTTCATGCAGTGCTGCAAGCATGATCTGTCTAGCTGAACCTGTAAGCCCCGATATGAGCTGCTCTTTCATACCTGCAGCTACACCCTGGGTGATAGACTGGAAATCGGGATCCTTGGAAAAAGCTTCTATAATACCTTGTAACAACAGGCGCACCTCTCTTACTAAACAGGCTAACGGAAGCCAAAGCCACCGTCACCTATTATGATTGGAATCGAAAAGAAGCCTCAGCTGTAACGCCAAGGCTTGCGGATGACGATAGAGACAGGCGCTATCACCTACTGAAGCGGACTCGTCAGCAGGCTAAGCTCCGGATTATGCTCTAAAGCCTCCTTGCAATAGTCGCAAGTCACCTTTACCGTGATCTCACCTTCTGAATTATACGCTATTATATCTCTGCGCTCCGCAGGGGTCAAGGAATGAAGGCCCAACTGCATTTCTGTTACATCACTTCTATTAATGCTGCCTAGAGATGTCTTGCAGTGCCTACATACATAGTTTATTGCCATCTATATGCCTCCTGAAGGTACTATATACCTTCAGTATGTCCGGGGAGCATCATCTTTAGCCTCATAACCAACAGAGTTTACAGATCAACCATTGAATTTAGCCATCGTCTGTTCGAATGAATTCTGTAAGCTGAACTCCAGTGCATCACAAGTATTAAGGATCATCTGCTTCAGAGGATCGCCTTCCTTTTTAGGAAAAGAAGAGAGAACATAATCCACTATTGCAAAACCCGGTTCAGGGCGAGAAATACCCATGCGTACCCGATTAAAGCTTTGTGTACCTACATGCTGAATGATCGATTTAATTCCGTTATGCCCGCCAGCACTACCTTGATAACGCAAGCGAATTTTTCCGATTTCGGTATCCAGATCATCGTAGACGACGATCATATCTTCTAGTTTAACTTTGTAATAATCCATATAAGCGCGAACGGCCTCACCGGACAAATTCATAAAGGTCATCGGTTTAATCAATACGGTTTTGACTCCCCCGATAACCCCTTCACCGATCACGGATTTACATTTGCTTTGGTTGAAGGAAATCCCGTTCTGAGCCGCAAGCTCATCCAATGCCATAAAACCAACATTATGCCTTGTTTTCGCATATTGTGTTCCCGGATTTCCCAATCCGACAATCCATTTCATTATCGAACCTTTCCTTTCCATCGGGCTCTCCGGCAAGAGAAGTCCGTTTTTGGTACAATAGATCTTATCTACATATCTCTGTGCAACCAGAGCGAAATTATACTCCGAAGACAGGTGATAACCTATGCTACATCAAAGTGGAATCTTAACACATCAGCGCGATTTTCAGTACCATATCCAATATGCTGTGCCTGTGGAAATATACAGAGGCGACGTGCACATTGACATTGGTGTATTGACAGCAGTGGACGAAGGATTCGTGGAGCTGCAAGGGACACTCTATAACCGCAGCATATTCACCTTCGTCTCCCGCGCCGGGTATTGAAGCCAGCGCTTCTACCTGCATCACGCCGATAAGGGTTACATCTCCGAGAGTGGAGGTGTAACCCTTTTGTACAATATAAGAATGTATAAGTTTCACGCTATACATTATCCTTATATTTCTCGCATAAACGCTTACCGTCCTTTGGGGACGTCGAAGGCGTTTTTGCTTGCTATTTATTGATTATATTTATTCAATTTCAAACAATTTACTAATCGACAACTCTTCATGAACGCGGATAATTGCCTCACCCATAAGTGGAGCCACGGACAACACTTTGAGTTTAGAAGTTGGGTTCGCGCTGCGAATTGGAATCGTATCTGTCACGATAATCTCTTTAATTGGAGAATTCTCCAGACGTTCATGTGCAGGACCAGACAATACTGGGTGTGTACAGCAAGCGTATACTTCCTTCACGCCGCCTTCCATCAAAGCATTAGCACCAAGTACAATGGTTCCAGCAGTATCGATAATATCATCGATCAGAATGGCTGTTTTACCTTCAATATTACCGATAATGTTCATGACTTCGCTGACATTCGGCTCTGGACGACGCTTGTCTATAATTGCAAGCGGAGCGTTCAGGAAATCAGCAAGCTTTCTTGCACGTACTACACCGCCGTGATCTGGCGATACGACAACTGGGTTCTCGATTTGTTTGGAACGGAAATACTGAGCCAGGATAGGAACTCCCAGCAAGTGATCCACTGGAATATCAAAGAATCCCTGAATCTGCATAGCATGGAGGTCCATCGTAATTACACGGTGGGCGCCGGCTTTTTCAATCAAATTTGCTACCAGCTTGGCCGTAATAGGGTCACGGGAACGAGCTTTCCGATCTTGACGAGCGTAACCATAGTAAGGGATAACCACATTGATGCTTTTTGCGGAGGCGCGTTTGAGTGCATCCACCATAACTAAAAGCTCCATTAGGTTGTCATTAACCGGGCCGCAGGTGGATTGAACAATATACACATGACAACCCCGAACGCTCTCTGACAGCTTGACCTGAATTTCTCCATCGCTAAAACTTGTAGTATGCGATTCACCCATCGGAATTCCGATGTAATCAGCGATTTGACTAGCAAGCTTTGGGTTGGAGTTACAGGTGAAAATCTTTAATTTGGAATCACAATAAGTCATAAAATTTAAACCCTCCGTGACGGAATTTAGCTTTCCAAAGGCGCCGGCGCGGAAATATAAGTCCGTCCGGCGCTTCTTAGCAACGCTTTACGATGGACTCGAGTGGTCTTTCTTCGCTTTTGCACGGGAACGGATCTTCTCTGCATATCCCGGTTTATTCTCCTGCCGTACTCTGGCAACAGCCAGATCGTTCTCTGAAACGGAACGCGTAATTGTCGAACCAGCTACAACAAAAGCCCCCTTGCCCACAGAAACCGGTGCAATAAGGTTAACGTTACTGCCGATAAAGGCATCGTCTTCAATTGTTGTCGTAAATTTATTATACCCGTCGTAGTTAACAGTAATCGCACCGCAACCGACGTTTACATTCTTACCCACAGATGCGTCGCCAATATAGCTAAGATGCGACACCTTAGAACCGTCACCAATCGTAGCATTCTTGATCTCGACGAAATCTCCAACCTTCACTTCTTCTCCAAGTATAGAACCTGGACGCAAATAGGCAAAAGGCCCAACGGTAGTCCGTGCGCCAACTTGTGCTTGATTCAATACGGACTGCTTAATCGTCGCGTCGTCCATGATCTGACAATCTTCGATTTCACTTGCCGGTCCGATCACACAGTTCTCACCGATTACAGTTTTACCCTTCAAGATGGTTCCTGGATAGATCGTTGTATCCGACCCAATGACTACATCTGCTCCGATATATGTGGAGGCAGGATCGATTATGGTTACGCCACCCAGCATATGTTTGCGGTTGATACGTTGACGCATAATACCTTCCGCATCAGATAAAGCTAAACGGTCATTAACACCAATAGACTCGTTAGCATCCTCAGTCTGGAATGCTAGAACAAGATCACCTTGCTCACGCAGAATACTGATAACATCTGTCAAATAATATTCCTGTTGATTATTGCTGTTAGTAACCTTCTCTAAAGCCGAAAATAACTTGATGTTATCAAAGCAATAAATTCCTGTGTTGATTTCATGAATAGCTGCCTGTTCGGCATTACAATCTTTCTGTTCTACGATCTTCATTAAGCCGCCATCTTCACTACGTATAATCCGTCCTAATCCAGATGGATCATCCATTACTGCGGTTAATACAGTCGCTGCCGCCTGACGCTCCTCATGCAGAGCCATCAATCCTATCAGCGTCTCCGATGTAATAAGCGGAGTGTCACCATAAGCAACAATCGTCGTTCCTTCTTCACCACCGAGCAAATCCTTAGCTTGTTTGACAGCGTGACCAGTACCGAGCTGAGTTTCCTGCAGCACGTATTCCGCACTTTGCCCTACATAGGCCTTAACCTTCTCTGCGCCATGCCCAACAACAACAACGGTGCGCTGGCATCCGGTCGCTTCTACTGTATCAAGCACGTGCCCTACCATTGGCTTACCGCAAACGGGGTGCAGCACCTTATATAATTTAGATTTCATTCGCTTGCCTTGACCTGCGGCAAGAACTACAGCCATTCTTTTCAAGAATGCCAACCTCCTACTCTTGAACTCACTACTGAATATATCTCATTCCGGGCAAAAAGAAAAGAGAACCATGAAGTCATGGTTCTCTTTTCTATAAACCCCATGTTAGAAAAGCATTTATCGCTGCCTTTCGAAGATGTCGTCAAATCCTTCACTAGCGCTAGCTTTTCTTGCAAGATCAAGCTGCTTAAGTCATGAAGTATATTCGGTATGATCTTATCAAAAACGGCGGATCCTACGCCACCCAAAAGGTAGCCGTCTTCCGAGGCAGCCTAAGCTCCCTCTTCAATAACTTCTTCTTCTTCAGTAGCGGCGCGATCGTACTCGGCCAGAACCGCGGATTGAATCTTCTCGCGTGTTCCCGAAGAGATCGGGTGAGCGATATCGCGGAATTCGCCATCCGGTGTACGCTTGCTGGGCATTGCAACAAACATCCCGTTATTACCATCGATGACGCGAATGTCATGAACAACAAACTCGTTATCGATTGTAATGGATGCGATTGCTTTCATTCTCCCCTCAGAGTTAACGCGGCGGAGTCTGACATCCGTAATTTGCATGTGTGTGTTCACCACCTTTTTCCATCAGAGACTTGGTGTATAATTCCACACAGCAAAGCGAATTCCTTCTTTTTGATTCCATAAAATACCTAAAAAAGAAATATATTTTTTAGGATCTGTTGTTTTCGACACGCATCGGGTGATTTTCTTAATATCCCTTACGTTTTCGACAATTTCCACGCTTTTTGAAAACAAAGAAATGCCAATCTATCAAGAGGAAAAGTAGTTACCCGGATGCGCGGAAATCCGCCGCTCTTTCGAGTCTACCTCGCTTAGTTTCACTAAAGAAACATAGTCATGCAACAGACGCTCTTCCGTCTCTACTGCGCCTGATTCGACCAACACACCCACTCCAGCAACTTCGGCATTGAACTCACCGAGTAAATCAACCATCCCTCGAACGGTCCCGCCTGCCTTCATGAAGTCATCTACAATGAGTACCCGTGATTTCTCCTTGAGTGCTCGTCTAGAAAGAGACATGGTGTGTATGCTCTTATGTGATCCAGATACATAATTAATGCTTACTGCTGAGCCTTCTGTAACCTGATGATCACGTCGTACCAGCACTACTGGCAAGCCGAGCTGTGCTGCCGTTGCATAGGCTAGCGGAATCCCTTTAGTTTCTACTGTCATCACCACATCGATTTCCGATCCATAAAAGGCCGTTGCGATGATCTTCCCTGCTTGCTCCATCAAAGATGGCAGTCCAAGCAGGTCCGACATATACAAATAACCACCAGGCAATATCCGATCTGTCTGTTCCAGCTGCACACATAAACGTTTAACAAAAGAGAGCGCCATTTCTTTAGGCATCACAGGAATATAACGTACTCCACCTGCTGCACCGGCTAAGGTCTGAAGCTCTCCAATGCCCTCACCTTCAAATACTTCTTTTATGATCGCCAAATCTTCACTGATGGAGGACTTAGCCGCTCCATACCGATCGGCAAATATAGACAGCGGCAGTAGGTCATGTGGCCGCTCAAGTAAAAACTGAGTCATGTCTACCAAACGTTGGCTTCTTTTTAATTTCTTCACGGAATGCTCCTCGCCAAAACCGAATATTTTATGAAAAATATATCACTTTTGTACGGGTTTACACAAGAGAAGCATACTAATTGAGTGATCTCACTGCATAGACTTCCTTGCAGAACCCTCGCAGTCCATTATAAATTCTTGCTACTTTAGACTGCTTGGACACTAAACCGAACACTGTAGGACCGCTGCCGGACATTAACACTCCGTCTGCTCCGAGCTTAACCATCGCCTCTTTGAGCTGCTGGACCTCTGGATGCAGCTTTAGGGTAACATCCTCAAGCACATTGCCCAGATGATTACACACGCCCCCAAAATCTCCAGCTTCGATCGCGTCCTGCATCTTTCGAGCCGAAGGATGAACAGCTATATTATTGCTCCGCACACGTCCGTATACTTCCGCAGTCGATACATTGATAGGTGGCTTAGCTAATACTACCCAGCATTGCGGAGGGTTCTTAATCGGCGTCAGCTTCTCGCCACGACCTGTTGCCAAGGCAGTGCCACCTGTAACGCAGAAAGGCACATCTGAGCCAAGCTCAGCGCCAAGCTCCTGCAGCTCCTGCGCAGGTATACCTAGGCGCCACAGTCGGTTCAGACCACGTAGGGTAGCCGCTGCATCACTGCTGCCGCCAGCCAGGCCAGCTGCGACCGGTATTCTTTTATCCAGATGGATATGTACACCACTCTTCACGTTATAACGCTCTTTAATAAGCCTAGCCGCTTGAAAGGCCAGGTTCTTCTCATCTAGAGGAATATAACCCGCTTGACTTGATATTATAATAGTATCCCTTGGCAGCTCAGACAGCTCTAAACGGTCTGCTAGATCTACCATGGTCATAATCATTTCCACCTCATGAAAACCGTCAGCACGCTTGTGCAGCACATCCAGCATCAAATTAATTTTAGCTGGTGCCTTCTCATACATTTTCAAGGCGTTCACCCACCTTCAGCTTTTCCCGTAAAAACAACTTAACATATTATATGAAAAACTTCTAATGAAGTCCAATAATAAAAGGGTGTCGCCAGTTAGACGCACCCTTTTTCGTTAAATAATTGTTCACACGCTAAAGATTAAGATTTCCGGGCAGCCTCTTCAGCGAGCTGAATCGCTCTTTTTACCATATTACCTGCATCCTTCGCCCGTATTCCTCCCCAGCCTTCACGTTCCACAGTTTCGTAAAAACCAAGCTCCTTGGCTAACTCTGTCTTTAGTTCTTCCGACATCACGCCTCGTTTTCTGCGGCTCATTACGGAATTCCTCCCTTATGAAAGAAAATGATAAACCGATTGCTCAATTAGTATGCTTGCTAAGAACAAGGATCATTCACTGAATATTAACCGCAAAAAAAAGAAACGGTCGTCCTTTTTGAAGGACAACCGTTTCTGATACAAATAAAAAACAGCCTCCAAAGGAAGCTGCCCGTGAAACATTAAGCTTTAATATACATAATCCGCATCTGCCCATCGTCTTCACATACTGTGATTTCCACAGATTCAGTAAGGATATCGGCATAGCTATAGGAGACTCGCTTGAATGTTTGCTGCTCCTGATCCAGTTTGACAATAAATACAGAAGGGTACGTTTCTTCCAGGACACCGGTGCGTTCTACGGTTTTACGACGACCTCCGTTTGCACGCAACGTGATCTTATGACCGACGTGAGCTTCGAGACTGCGTTTGATTTCCAACAGCGCGTTATTAGCCATTGCCTGACGACCACCTCTTTTCTTGTCCATTATACAACTTCCCCAGGTGTTTGTCAAAGCAAATAAATAATTATAGATGATGAATATTTGGTTGTCAACGGAATTTTTTTGCGGAGAATCAGAGGCGAACTAATAGCCTTGTTATCTGTAATAGGTTTACCACAAAGCAAGAAAAATAACATTGTCGATCTTTAAAGATAACTACCATTTCACACAAGCACAATCGCCTTTGGCGTCCCTATAAGGACGGTTAGCGTTTATGCGGGAAATATAAGGATAATGTATAGCGTGAAACTTATACTTTGTTATATAAAAAAAAGGGTTAAGCTCATCGCTCACCCTTTCTTCGCGTTACTCTATTCGGCCACTCCAAATTACCTATTAGCTTTGAAAATAGACCAGTACCTGTCGATTAAATTGCGGAAGGTGTCACTTTTAGTGCTGACAGGTTCTGCAGACGTGGCATCCCAATACGGAAGCTACCACGGGTCTCAATACCGCCGATTCCCTGATTACCACTAATGGTGTTGTTCAAAACCTCACTCAGATTCACCGTATCCCTAATGGGCGTGAACGACGATTTTGCCGCTACATAAACTGGGTCTAAGGCATGGATCAATATCCGTCCAGGAGAACTGGCGAAGTTCGCCCCTGCCCCCAGCAGTGCTTCAAAATGTGACTGACAAGCACCTGCAACAATCGTCAACGCATCAAAATTTCGCTCATAATCCCTAGCTACCCTAATAGCAGCTACGAAGTTTTGCGAATTTTTATAGCTGCTCAGACTGTGAAGATCGTAAGTATGCTGTTGCTTCAGCACCCCGTCATGACCGGTAATCACCACAATATCTGGACGCACGCGGGGCAGCAGCCGGTATAAAGTGTCAGCCATTGCGGACTCATGAACATGATGACCTTCAGCAGGGATCCGCAATTGCTCGTATAAGCTAAGGCTCTTATTCAAATACGCTGGATCGCCATCCAGATGCAGTACTTTCCCCGGTACTTCAAAATAAGCAGCTTCCTTGGGCGATGGAGCCCATGCTCCTTCTGATAGAGCGCTCCCGCTCCGCTGACTTTGCTCCTGTCGGTCTTTCCGCAGCTGTGTCAGTGATTCATTCGCTTTAATCTGTGCCTGCTGTCCTCGTTCCGTAATTCGGGTAGGAGGCACTTGAACCAAGTCATTCAGAGGAGAATCCGCCAACAGACGGAAATCTGTGCCTTTAATGACGGCTCTGTCCTGCACAATATGATCTACACGAAAAGTCAAATCTCCGCCATAAGATTTACGAACGACCAAGTCTCCTAAATTCATTACAACCACCACCTCTACCCCATCGTATGGGCAAAGGCCTCAGTTGGTTCATAACTAGCTATGTTTTTAGCTTATTCAATTCCAGCAGCCAACAGAACACCGCTCAATCGGGCGTATTCTTCTAGACTTAACGTTTCTCCACGACGGGTTGGTTCAATACCAGCTTCTGCGAGTAAAGCCTCCAGACGCTCACGTCCCTCTTCCGGGAAGTAACGAGCCTTGAGATTGTTAGCAATCGTCTTGCGACGCTGTGTGAAAGAAGCTTGGACGACCTCAAAGAAGTGCTTCTCACTCTCAACTTCTACCGGTGGACGCTCTCTTACCTTTAGACGGATTACAGCGGACTCCACATTAGGTTGAGGAATGAACACCGTACGCGGCACAATGCAGACGAGCTCAGGCTCGCTGTAGTACTGCACGGCAATGCTAAGGCTCCCGTATTCCTTTCCTCCCGGAGAAGCGGCCATACGCTCCGCAACCTCTTTCTGAATCATTACAACAATGTTATCAAGCGGTAGCTTCTCTTCGAGCAGCTTCATCAGAATCGGAGTAGTTACATAATACGGCAGATTGGCAACTACGCTTACCTTGTTCACGGATGCAAAATCTTCTTTGAACAGCTCCTGCAGATTTACATTCAGAACATCATCATTACGAACCTTAACATGCGGATAAGGGGAAAGTACGTCCCTTAAAATAGGAATCAGCCTACGGTCGATCTCCACAGCAGTCACCGCACCAGCGGTTAGCGCCAAACGCTCCGTCAGGGCACCAATCCCAGGACCGATTTCCAATGCCCCTGATTCACTATCTAGCCCAGCAGCGTCAACAATCTTGTCCAATATATTTTGATCAATCAAAAAATTCTGTCCTAAGCTCTTCTTGAACTTGAATCCATAACGTTGAATAATTTCTTTCGTCCGTTTTGGAGTCGAAATTTCCTCTCTACCACTCATGAAGTAATGCCCCCCTGATCAATTTGGGCGAGAGCTCCGGCAAATTCCTCCCGCGTAATTCCAAACATCGCCAGCCGCTTGTACAGCTGCTTGCCATTACAATATCCGATTCCAAGCAAATTACCAAGTGCCATACGTCTTTCAGCTGCCCGAGGGTGTACAAGCATTCCAGCGGCCATTAGATCATCAAGTCCGATTAAAGCAGGTGCACCTTCAAAAGAGGTATGTACATTCCGCAGCGCATGACGAATCGCTTCTGGAGAAGCGTTCTCCACACCGATATCTCCCTTGCGGGTTGCGTCCTTCTCCGGAATGAAGGCATGCTTACAGCCCGGCACCTTTGCGGACACGATCTTACGAATTCGTTCACCTGCGTAATCCGGGTCAGTAAGGATAATCACTCCTCTACGCTCCATAGCAAGCGCGATCTTCGCAATTACGGTCCGGTCCACAGCCGAGCCCCCTGTTTCGATCGTATCTGCTTCAACAGCGCGTTTAACAGCGACGGTATCACTCTTACCTTCAACGACAATTAATTCCTTAATCATATCTCTTGACTCCTTCCAAAAAAAGCAAAAAAGAAGAGGTTTCGCTCCTCTTCTTTTGGTTAAAGAATGTATAAGTGATGAGCGGTTGCTCTGCGATCAACGAAATGATCATCTGGCGTTCCTTAACGGTTATCATCACTATAGCTTATCAAAGAATAATTTGCAAAAGCTTCAGCCTAGTTTAACTCCGGCTTCACAGGTCCAATAACATAAACGGTACGTGATTTACGACCGAAATTACGGACATGGCTCAGTGAATCGTAATAGACATCTACTTTATTGCCTTTAATGGCACCGCCAGTATCTTCTGCTCGGCGGAACCCAAGCCCCTCGATATATACCCACCAGCCAATAGGGATTACATTCGGGTCTACCGCAATTGTACGACCTTCCGTTACGCGTGTTCCGGAGGCAGTTTTGGTACCAATACCTGGCTCTTCTGATGAATAAGCTGTCATGGAGACGTTCTTAATCATCTTCTTGTACTCAAAGTCTACGCCAGCCTTGCTTGTGACGTTATTAGTCTTGGCGCTAACCTTAGCCGTTTTTGAAGTGGTGTTTGATTTGGAAGTTGTTGTAGTCTTAGCTACAGCCGGCTTAGGAAGTGCTTTGGTACCAACGGCAATAATCTTATCTTTCGTTACCGTTTGTACTTCCTTACCAATCATGCGCATAGAGGCCAGTTCTCCGTCTTGGTAGATCTTCTCAATATGCTGAATCATGACGCCTGGTTTGCCTGCCTGTGCCACTCTAACTGTTCCCACAGTAAGGGAGGGGTCTGCTGTCTTGATGACTCTGAAGGGTAAGTTAGTTGTTCGCTGTACGGTCTGTTTGTTGATGCGAACAATCTTAACCTCCATGTTTGCAGAAATGGTGGTGTCTAACGAAGGGAAAATCTTATCATGACCTTCTAGGGTAATGCCCATTTTCTCAATTGCTTTACCAATTGTGTCTTCGGTCGTATATAACGTTTTTGTTGCTCCATCCGCAGTAAGACTAATTTTCTGCGCACGATTGATAACGACACGGTCACCGTCTTTTATTTCATCACTCAGACCTAAAGATAGTTCATCATGCGGCTGCAGCGAAATTTGCTCTTTCTCCAACACATCACCAAGAAGCGCTTCCCGCGTTTCAAGCGTCTGTGTTTGCCCGTCTATTACTAAAAATAATTGTTTGTTACTTTGACCGTGTACGTACAGCAGAATAAGTAGCGCGATAGCGACTGAAATCACGCCTGCAAGTAAAAGTACGCGAGTATTTACTTGCTCCCACCGTAATGCGAAAGACCTGCTGGATGACTGCGAATCATGGGATACTTCTGGTTGGAATACGCCCATTCTCTCCATCCTCCTTACATAGCCCCGTCGTCAATTGTATATCATGAGGACTGAATTCCTTTGACGAAACTATTTGAGATTGTCACAGGACACGCACGTAATAACTTAGCGTCTCCTGCTCATGGATCGCCTGCTCGGCACAGCTACTCCCACCCCTGTTATATAACAGTATGTGGGCAACATTCTATTTATTCAAAAATAAAAAAGCCTAAAAAGAGTTCAACTGAGGACTCTTTCGTGGCTTCTCCAATATCAGAATAGAGAATGCTTGTGCACGAGGTTGCCTCTCTTACTTGCGCTTACGGGGTTAGCTGTCGGGTTCGGACGAAAGAGAGACGCCCTATTTCAGGTCACCCGCTCATGGCGGTTGCCCTTAAATTCACCCCAAAGACCACGTGAAGAAATCAAATACTGTCCTACGGCACGTCTAAACCGTATTTAAAATACAGGCATGCGGCAGGTCAATATTGGTTCCCCCGTTCTCCATACGGAGACTCAGCGAGACGATCCATGAATCAATGGCTGTCACTATAACACAGCTCACATCACTGAAAAGATGATATCCTGTTTTGATGCATGTTGTAAAGGACGATTCAACCACGTTTACGCAAAAATATGGTTAAAATATTGTAATATTCAGCCGTTTTTATATTAAAAAAGTTTAATATATCGGCCATTCTCTATTTTTCGCCTGTTTTGCTCCCGTTTTCACTCAATCCCAAATCGTTCCAGTGCGTTCGCATACGTTATTTTAGCCAATTCTTCCCATGTTAACCCTTTAATTTCAGCTGCTGCCTCTGCTACAAGCTTCACATGAGCGCTCTCATTTCGCTTCCCGCGGAAGGGGTGTGGAGTCAAATATGGAGCATCGGTTTCGATCAATAATCGGTCTAGTGGGGTCTGCGCAAGCACTTCTTTTGGCACTCTTGCATTTTTGAACGTAATGGGTCCTCCAAAGGATAAATGAAAACCAAGATTCAAGCACATTTTAGCTGTTTCCCAGCTTCCTGAGAATGAGTGCATCACGCCTCCAACCTCATTTGCTTTTTCCTCCCGTAAAATCCGTACAACATCCTCATGGGCATCACGATCATGAATACAAATCGGCATATTTAATTCACGGGCTAGTCCAATTTGCTTGCGAAAAACTTCATGTTGCACATCCTTGGGAGAAGTATCCCAGTAATAATCCAGTCCGATTTCACCAATAGCCACTACTTTTTTATGACTGCATAGAGAAGCGATCCAATCGAGATCTCCTTCTTTCATATCAATCGCATCCTGAGGATGCCAACCCACTGCCGCATAAATATAATCATAAGATTCCGCCAGCTTCATCGTTGAGGGAATCGTCTCCCGATTAAATCCGATATTAATCATCTTGCTAACTCCTGCTTCTACAGCACGAGCGATAACTTCTTCGCGATCCTCGTCGAATTGAGGTGCATCCAGATGCGTATGTGTGTCAAACAGAAACATTTTAACCCTCACTCCTTGTTCTTTTTTAAATATAAGACAATATAAGTTTCACACTATCCGTTATATCTTATATTTCTACTCTTCTTGTCAAAAATCCCATATTTTCTTGTATTATTTTGCAAAAATCTCTGCAATAGAAGCAGGCAATCGCGTAAGCGCATTTCTCAACTTATCCTGAGGAAAATAAAGATGATATCTGCCACGGTGAATGCCGCTAATAGAACGCACAATATCCGACACCTCTGAAATTTCCCGCAGATGATCATGCCGATCAAGCAGCAGAATTTGTTTATTGTCAAAAGCTTCTCCCGGACGGAACACATCATAGGGCAGATCTGTCGGAAAATCAATCTCCAAATCATATTCTGGGTGAAGTCCGGCTGCCGCAAAACTGCTGCGAATTTCAGTAATCATATCTGTATCGAGATTCTCCACCTCAACATATTTATACAGTTTACGATGAATAAAACGGGTACACAAGTCACTTAGTAGCTCATCTTTCTCAAGTGTCCACTGCATAAAAGCCGTCTGTACCAGTGCTTCATCTAGCATTAAATATTGCTTCACTGTCACCTCACCACGGAACAAATCCTCCAGCGGATTAATCATGAAACTAAAATTGTACCCCTCTTGGAAAAGCTCCTTGGCTCTACGGAAAATTTGTCGCAAAATAATCTCTGAGCTACGTGTCACCGGATGAAAATAGACTTGCCAGTACATTTGATAACGCGACATTAAATAATCTTCAATGGCATGCATTCCCGATTCTTTTACAACAATTCGACCATTATAAGGACGCAGCATTCTTAAAATCCGATCAATGTCGATCGTCCCATAGTTTACACCTGTATAGTACGCATCACGCAGCAAATAATCCATGCGATCAGCATCTAGCGGACTGGAAACCAGATTTACAACAATTTCATGCTCATAAGTTTTAGCGATTACAGAGGCTACTTTACGAGGAAAATCCTCCTCCACATCACGCAAGATCTCAGTAATCTCTGTGTCCTCCAGAATAATTCGACAAGTCCAATCCTCATGATTCATTTCAAAAGCTTCTTCTATAGAATGGGAAAATGGACCGTGTCCCAGATCATGCAGCAAGGCCGCACACAAGGTAAGCAGACTTTCTTCAGGAATCCAATCCTTATACCCGCTTCGTTCAAATTGCGAAATAATTCTACGTGTAATTTCGTACACCCCTAGGGAATGAGAAAACCGACTATGCTCTGCGCCATGAAAAGTAAGATACGAGGTCCCCAGCTGGCGAATACGGCGTAAACGCTGAAATTCCTTTGTATTTATTAGTCGCCAAATAATAGTATCCTGCACATGGATATAATTGTGAACCGGATCTTTGAAAACCTTTTCTTCTGTGAGCGGCTGCTTCATGAGATCAACTCCTTTATTAAATTTAATATGATTTTAACCAATATAAGTATATAATAAGTAATTATGTCGTACTTTGTCGAATAGTGACGTTTTTAGTCTTGGTAAATCGACAAAGTTTATTTTTTCACTTTTTTTAGAATTCGTGATTGTTATAGGGAATTCAAAGTTTTCGTGAAAAAGCACTTATTCAACAGATGAAAAAAGGTTGACTGTTTTGGGAATCGTTGGTATTATAAATATCATAAAACAGTGAACAATGTCGAATAATGACGTTTTTGGAACATTGAGAGGAGTAACGATTGTTATGATGAAATCAACAGGAATTGTAAGAAAAGTAGACGAACTTGGACGGGTAGTTATTCCCATTGAATTGCGCCGTACTCTTGGCATTGGTGAAAAAGACGCACTTGAAATTTACGTTGATGGTGAGCGCATTATGCTTAAGAAATATGAGCCTGCCTGCATTTTCTGCGGCAACGCTGAGAACGTAACCTACTTCAAAGGAAAAATAGTTTGTCATGAATGCATTTCTACTATCCCTACCCCTGTGACAAACTAAAATAAATAGTATATAATAGAACTAATCAAATTGTTAATTCTAACCTTTTCATATCTCCTTGACCTCCCGTGACCGCGGGAGGTATTTTTTTTCTGCAATCACCTGTGTTTCCTGCCCAAAAGGTGTCTACAAGGATTAACTCCCCTCATGACACCTAATAATGATGGGGAATGCGGTGAGAGCATGAAGCAAATCGTGTTTTTACCATGATCTGGTCTATCTTGGGCTTCCTTTTGGGAACCACCTTCAGGCTAGAATCTCGTCAGCTTCGTAATACCCCTCCGCACCTTGTTAGCCTCTTAGAATTAGAATCCGTCAATAACACTTATTGCTGCTCCGTTTTATCCAGAAGTGCGTTATAAATATCCCGCTTTGACACACCACGATCAGAGGCTGCTTTTTTCATAGCTTCTTTACGCGGCATATCTGCTGCTTCGTAATGAGCAACATGTTCTTCAATATTTAACTGGCGCCACCAAGCCGATTCCGCCATTTCAGCATCTTCCTTGCTCTCGCCTTCAACGACGATAACATACTCACCAAGCGGTGGATGTTCAGCGAGCCAATCCGTACATTCCTCGATCGTCCCACGTAGAAACTCCTCATATCTCTTCGTCAGTTCACGAGCAAGCACAATTCGCCGATTGCCAAATGCTTCATGGAGATGAGCCAGTGTCTTCACCACGCGATGTGGAGATTCGTAGAACAGTATAGTCCCTTGCGCCGAACGAAGTGGACTTAATACCGCACGGATATCTTTACGTTCTCGAGGTAAGAAGCCGATAAAAGTGAAAGTAGTCGTAGGCAGACCAGAGGCAATTAATGCTGACAAAGCTGCGTTAGCTCCGGGTATAGGAATTACTGGTATACCATGACTTATGGCAAGGGCTACAAGGTCTGCACCAGGGTCGGAAATGGCTGGTAAACCGGCATCGCTGACGAGTGCCAAATTTTTTCCTTCTATTATATAGCGGATAAGTTCAGGTCCACTGGCAGCCTTATTATGCTCATGATAACTGAACAACATAGAGGGTGTAATTTCAAAATGGCTCAACAATTTCCGAGTTTGTCTTGTATCCTCAGCTGCAATAATATCGCATTCCTGCAAAGTGCGGACAGCACGATAAGTCATATCCTCTAAATTACCGATGGGTGTTGCCACTAAAAAAAGTGAACCTGTTGATTCCTGCTTATGTGTATTGTTATTGTTCTGAAAACTGCTTTGGCATGATATTGTCATGATTTACCCTCTTTAGCACCATAGTAGATGTCCATAATTTCTGGACAGTATTGATTGTCCTCATTATATACAATGAGTGGTGGATGTAAACGAACCTCCGGCTTACCATCACGTATCGCTTCAATTAATACCATATTAGCTTCCAGATGCGCACGTGGATGTACAAAGCGAATAATCTTAGGCTCGAGCCTATATTTTCTCATAAGACTAATAATATCGACCAATCGTTGTGGCTTGTGAACCATACTTACCTTTCCACCGGTGCGAACCAGTCTCACACAGGCTTGAATGACCTCCTCCAGCGTACACCCGATTTCATGACGAGCCATAGCCTGATGAGTGTTCAGCTTGAGGTCACTGCCGTTAAGCGGCATATAAGGAGGATTGACTGTTATTGCATCATATACGCCATACCCTGCAACTTTATATAACTCACGTAAATCGCCTTCATGGATCACAACCTGATCCTGTAGCCCATTTAGAGCCACGCTACGCCGAGCCATATCCGCTAAACGGGGCTGAATTTCAATCCCTTCTATAGAAGCTTTAGTTCGGGTCGTCATCAAAATAGGAATTACACCATTTCCAGTACAAAGATCCAGGACTCTCCCACGAGGCGGAACGCTGGCGAAACGCGCAAGCAGTACAGCATCCATAGAAAAGCTAAATACTTCGTCACTTTGAATAATTCGCAAGTCATGCGTTAATAAATCATCCACCCGCTCCGTCGGCAACAAAGGAACAGATATATCGTTAAAAGAATTTGTCATGTAGTAATCTCCTAAATGTTTTGTTGAGCTAAATTCAAAAAAAACCGTAGGATCAATCTCCTACGGCTGGATATCCTCATTTATTAAGAAAAGAAAGACAGAACAGACAATCACCTTCCGTGCGTAAATGTCCAAAATAAACATTACAGATGTGAAAGCCTTCATGGTAAAGCCGGGCCAAGTTGTCATAACCTTCCCCGACAACCTCTTCTGTTCCCTCTCCGGCAGCTAAAAGAGCTTCCGCCTCCGCAGAATCTACGGTAGGATCCAAAGGTGCATCCCGCTTTAAAATTTTGCGAAGCTGTTCATTCTCCAGAGTTAACCTCTGATTAGCTTCCATCAGTTCTTTTACCGTCTGTTTCCATTCTCCAAGATTGGCGCGCATCGTTTCCATCTGTGCTTCCATATCCTGCATGTGTGCAAATATATTTTTCTTCTCCAAGTTTCCACCCCGAAAGTAACCTTATAATGGTTTACTTGACGACAACATCATCCATTGGAAGTTCCTTAACTTTGCCCACTTCAAACAACTGTACATGAACCGTACGGCTTCCGGCATTAAGTCCTACTACTTTGCCATCACCCAATGAGGTCACGACAATCTTGCCGACCGCTGGCATTTCTTCCTTTACACTCTCATAATTGTCATGCTCAAATTTCAAACAACACATCAGACGTCCACAAAGTCCTGAAATCTTCGTCGGATTAAGTGACAGGTTCTGATCCTTCGCCATTTTAATGGATACGGGTTCAAAATCCCCTAACCAAGATGAACAACAAAGTACTCGCCCACAAGGTCCAAGTCCACCTAGCATTTTAGCCTCATCACGCACCCCAATTTGCCGTAGCTCAATGCGGGTCCGGAAGATACTTGCTAGATCTTTAACCAATTCTCTGAAGTCGACCCGTCCTTCGGCCGTAAAGTAAAATATAATCTTATTACGGTCAAAAGTAAACTCTACATCGACGAGCTTCATTTTGAGACCATGGTCGCGTATTTTATTTAAACAGGTGGTAAAAGCCTCTTTAGCGGCCCCTTTGTTCTCTTCAACTACGCGTGCGTCGGTTTCTCCGGCAATACGCATCACTTTTTTGAGGGGCAAAACTACGTCGGACTCTTCCACCTCTTTTTTGCCTACGACAACTTTACCGTATTCAACCCCACGTGCTGTCTCCACAATAACATGTTGATCCCGTTCAATCGGAAAATCAAGTGGATCGAAATAATATATTTTACCCGCTTTTTTAAAACGGACACCTACTACGCTGTACAAAAATTAACCCCCTTGTTTGCCGGTAAAAGGAATCTATGGGCATGTCCGCTCCCTGATGATCCATGCTTCCTTCCTCGTCTGTTAAAACGATATTTCCAGGTAAAGCGACATCCGGAGGATATATCATAACTAATCCTTTAACTTTCCAGTCGGATTAAAAACTGCTCCAGACATAATTGGGCATTGGCATTGGATCGCAGCTTCTTAGTGCTCTCTGCAGCAAATCCCATATAAGCCACCCATTGTTCCGCACTCCGCTCACGGGCATGCCTGGAAATAAAGTCTAACTGATCTATGAAAACGATACTCTCATGCTTACGATACAGGAAGTAAAGCATATCTTTAAACCACAGATGGAACATGCTGAAGAAGATATCCAAATGTTCAGCGAGTCCGGTCTTGAACAGCTTCTGCCCAGCAGTTGCTACAGCGGAGCTGCCCTTGCCTAAGGACTCCTTAGCTAATTGTAACATTACATTTCTCATTTCTGCAAACCAATTCTGTTCCAAAAGTTTCCTGCAACCATCAAGTCCTGAACTAAGTGATACTGCACATCGAGCTAAGGGTATGGGAACGCCCTCACTTGCCAGAGCTTGGAGCATAATATCCGGGTTTAACGGACTAAATGGAATCCGCTGAGTCCGCGACTGAATAGTTGGCAATAAGGAACGGCTATTATCAGAAATTAAGATTCCAACAGCCGGAGCTGGTGGTTCCTCCAGAAATTTCAGCAGACTATTGGCAGCTTGTACCGTCATTTTGTCTGCTCCATCTATAATATAAACTTTCGGATTCACACCCTCTGACCGATAGGAAAAGACGCGCTGCAGCTCACGGATTTGATCTATTTTAATACTTGCTCCATCTGGCTGCAGCAGTGACAAATCAGGGTGGTTTCCATGCTCTACTTTACGGCACTCCAGGCATTCCCCACAGGCATCGTCCTTGCTCTGGGTACAAAATATAGCTTGGGCAAACATCAGCGCCGTTTTCATTTGTCCACTGCCTGCCGGCCCTGTAAATAAATAAGCATGACTCACAGCTTCTTTGCGCAAGGCATTTTGGAGTAGCCGCTTCGCGTTCTCCTGGCCTACTATATCATGAAAAGGCATAATTTCCTCCCAAAACTTTCAAACATAAACGCCTTTAGCGTCCTTATAAGGACGGTAAGTGTTTAATCGAGAAATATAAGGCTAAAGTATAGTGTAAAGCATATACTTTCTTATATTTTAAAAAGAAAGGTTGATTAACAACCCACGGATTTCTCCAACGCGTCCTAACAGATCGATCCGGCCTTGCTCACTATTCAGCAAATCATCTGCCATTGATAGCAAAGCCGAATCAATTTCCTCAAGCAGCTTGTAACGCTTGCCACGTCCACGTCGATCCCATCCGCGTGTTTCCTTCAGAATGACGCCTCTTCGAGCCGTTTCCTCCAGAAATCTTTTGATCATCATCCGGTAGATGGTAAGCTCACGAATCGTCATAGACTTAGATAAACGATCGCCTTGAGACTGTATTTCTTTGATCTGGCGATTCAGTTCATCTTTGGTTTTCTGCTCACTTTGCTGCTGAAAAACATCAGAGAACGTTTTTTGCTGAACGGGTTTGTTAGCCCCTTCTGCATTTGGCATCTCACTCTTCAAGGGCCTATACCCCGGATTGATCTTCAAAGGTTATCTACCGCCCTTTTTATAAATGGCTTGCTAATCTATATTATACTTAATAATGTTCAAAACGATCTACAGGAAGTACGAATACAGTAGCTCCACCCACTTGTACCTCAACAGGAAGTGGCAAATACGAATCCGTTGTTCCACTCATCGGTGTTACAGGAGTGACTAACTGCTCACGCACTTTACAGCTGTTTCGGATTACGGTCAATACAGATTCAATCTGACTGTCTTCTACCCCGATCATAAATGTCGTATTCCCCGCTCGTAGAAATCCACCTGTACTTGCAAGTTTAGTAGCACGGAAATTGGCTTTGACTAGCTCGCTGGACAACCGGTTACTGTCTTTATCCTGGATAATTGCAATGATCAACTTCATCTTCGCATTCCCTCCCAATACTTTTATGGTGTATTACTACTTAGAGTTACTCGTAGTAACCCTTACTTCATAAGCACACGCCTAATTATATGTCACTTCTCTTAGTATATTAGACAAAACACCCTAAAAACCCTTTAATACTCTCTCTTCAAGAGTTCTCACGATATCTTGTTCTACCATATGAATGGGGCGATTAGCATCCAGAACTACTATTCTGTCCGGATTGGCCTGGGCTAATAATTGATAGCCTTCACGGACCTTCTTATGAAAAGAAAGGCTCTCCAGATCCAGACGATTCACTTCCCGTTCTTGATTCGCTGCTATCCGTGACAACCCTATCTCTGGGTCTACATCCAGATAAAAGGTTAGATCTGGCATACGGTTCCCTATCGCAAAACGATTAATACTCCATACCTCTTCTATTCCGAGTCCTCTCGCATGTCCTTGATAAACGAGGCTGCTGTCTACAAAGCGGTCACAGAGTACAGTAAGCCCTTCTCTAAGAGCCGGTTCAACGACTTCGGCGAGATGTTGGCTTCTTGATGCAGCGTATAGTAATGCCTCTGTACGCGCATCCATAGCTGTATGGGCAGGATCTAGAATAATGGAACGAATCTTCTCAGCAATCTCAACGCCACCCGGTTCACGGGTAATTCGATAAGGCATGGACCGGTTCTGTAAATAGGCCGTTACTCTACCTAGTACCGTTGTTTTTCCGGAGCCTTCGCCCCCTTCTAATGTTATGAAGAAACCTTCTTTTCCCACTTATGCTTCTCCGCCCTTCTGAATGTTGTATACCTCAATACGCTGCAAGACCGGATCAGCACAAGCCTGAAATTTGGCGCCTCCTTTGGCTAAACCAGCGAGCCTTCTTTGGATCTGATCTGTGATCACTTCACCCGGATATAATACCGGGATGCCTGGTGGATAGGGAATAACCATCTCTGCCGCCACTCTACCCACGCAATGTTTAAGATCAATACTTTCAATCTCATTGGCCGACACCGGCTTCAATGAGAAGTGAACAGGATCTGAGATTTGTAAAGAATGGAAATTGTTCCACGTGGAAATATTGCGAGCGCCTGATAAGTCGGGGGCGTTCGGTGATTCGGAAGGTTCCTCCGAATCTATTTCCCGCAGCGCCTGCAGCAAATGATCTGCATCTCCAGCCTTCGATCCAAGGCTGAACAGCAGCACTACGTGCCGGTCATCGCTCATCTCCGGCACGCAACCCTTTACTTCGAGCTTGCGCTGCAGCTCGAAGCCGCTCAGGACCCCGGTGGCGTCATAAATGACGACTTTAAAGGGGTCCTGTGTCACATACGCCGCCAAAGAATCAGGCGGCGTATTCGGGTGCAGCGGCTCTGCCGGCTGCACTAGTCCGTAGCGCGGCAGCTCCGCGAGCCCGCGCCGTAGAACGTCCACGGCGGCCAGCCCCGCCGTGAAGGCACCCTTGCCCCGGCTGTGCAGCAGCCGCCGGGCAAGATCCAGCGACGCCATCATAGGATATGATGGGCTGGAGCTCTGCACCATGGCGAGCCGCTGCCGGAGCAGGGCGCGGTTGAGCCGCGGCCCTTGAACATGCAGCATAGCGCCCATGGTCATCGCTGTGAGCATCTTGTGCGTGGACTGCACGACACCGTCCGCGCCACAAGCAAGTGCCCCGGCTGGCAGCGCCGGGTGCTGCCCGTAATGCGCCCCATGCGCCTCATCCACAAGCAGCGGTACACCGCTGTCGTGACAAATACGCGCGAGGGGCGTAAGATCACTGCCCATGCCGTAATAATTCGGCATGGTAACAAGTACAGCTGCGGCTTCAGGATAGGCTGCAAGTGCAGCCTTAACAGCTTCGGCCGCCGGTGCCACTGCCAAGCCGCTGAGTGGATCAATCAGAGGCTCCAGAAAAACAGCACATACTCCAGCCAACATCAGTCCATGAATGACTGACTTATGCACATTGCGTTGAACAATCATAATCATTCCAGGCTCGGGACAAGCGGTTAGAATAAGAGCCAGATTGCCGGCTGTGCTTCCTCCAACCAGAAAAAAGCTTTCCTCTGCTCCAAAGCAATCTGCTGCCAACTCTTGCGCTTCCTTGATAACTCCCTCAGGGTGATGAAGATCATCCGTTCCGGAAATTTCCGTAACATCATACTTCATTACCTCATCTAAAAAGCCAGCGCCTTCAACGCCATCATATGCCTCTCCATTCTTATGACCTGGCACATGATATGATCTATTACCCATAATTCTATATTGTTCCAGCATTTCGTATATAGGCGCCCTACAACGTTGTAATTTATTCATATTAAATTCCTTCCCATAGGGTTCCTTCTATTTTAACGTAAATATTCGCAAACGCCTACGCTTCAGTGTAAAAGCGGCCCTTTGGACAACAAAACGGCTCCTCCCGCCTGAAGAACGAGGAAGCCGTGTATTGAATATCACTAATGCAGCCTTCGTATCTTTCATCCAGACCGCTCTCTTAATTGCATCATTTAACAGAGTTACTCTACTTAAGCGTTCTTTTGCAATCCAATCTTCTTCATCCGGCCGATAAAAAAACGGTACTTGGCATCTTCAGCCTCGGTACGTATCATCTCAGCCTCACATTCCTCACAAATAAAATGCGAGACAATCACAATACCTTCCTCTTTTACCTGTCCACAAATGATACAAGCTTGCCCGGTTTGCTGTTCCATAACCATCCCACCTTGACTCTTTTAAGAACAGTATGATACACCTTCTATCATTTTAAACCTTTTCATAGTTTTTTCATATCCTTCGTATCGTGCATTATATATATTCCGTTGCCGTTATATCGGTGAATTTTCGCCGCAGTTTAATAAAATACATCCAATCGCCGATATTAAGAACATACGAATTCACGAGGAGGTTAGACTATAATCTATGGAACCCACTACCAAAGGTGCAGCTACATTCTATCAATATAAACTAATTAAAAAAGTAAATCTAACGGCACGCCTGCTGCCTATTTATATTATGCTTCCCTTATTAGTCCTTGTGCTCGAAACCGTATTTCTTTCCTGGTGGAGCATTCTTTACATAATCATAGCAGCGCCTGTAGCCTTCTGGGTTCAATATGTCATTTCACGCTCAGTTCTTTTAATCTCAGGACACCCCATTTCAAAAAGATGGTCTGTCTCATTTAAACTGCCTTGGTTAGGGTTTATGCCTGATCAACATATTAGTTACCGTATATTCCGTAAAGTACAGCTACATAATTTCTATATCGGTCTTTGTATTGCAGCACTCTTTATTTTCTGGTCACCGCCAGCATTTACAGTATCACTGATCACTTGTCACTTATGGCTCCTACTGCCTCGTCTTTATACTCTGTTCAGACTGAATCGACAGGATCAGGGAGGCATGCTGAAATTCAATCCGACCGATGTATCCTATTACTCTCAATAAAGTGCAGCAGTATAGCTCATATTATTTTCATGTATTAAAAAACAAACCGCCATCCTTAGGGATGGCGATTCTTTATTTCGTCTTAAGGCCTTTAATGGAGGTCTTCTTTTCTTTAGGAATCATTACTACAAAATAATCATCATGCACTGTTAAATGAACCGTTAACCCATCCTTCAGAAAAACACCCGAAGAATCACTATCATCATCTTCCTGTTCTGTCCATCCCCAGGCTTTAATAGCCTCCAAATAAGGATCCGGAATACCATTCTTCTCCTTTAATCCAGGTAAAGAATAACGTACATAATCCATAGCAACGTTAGTAGTGGTCTGATCTGGTGAGTTTGCCTCATGAGGGACAGGGAAGCTTTTCTCATTCAGTGCACCCTCGAAAGTATCCCACTTAGGTTCTTTAGCCCCGCAACTTGCAAGTATTAAAGTTAAAATACAAGAAATCATTATTAACTTGAATATTTTTAATTGTTTCATGCCTTAAATCCTCCCTACCTCTACAATGCATCTAAAGACACAAGAAAATTCAAAGTTAGAATTTATGAGTAGTTCCTTCGTATTAAAGATCTGCTAACTATTAGCACTTTTCTATTATACTTGTATCCACCGCAGCGTCGGTAACAAAAATGTCATTCCACAGTAACCTATTCTACTGTTATTACTAGCCTTAAATACTTGCATAATAAAAAAAGAAAAAAAGCCACTGCTGATATTATCAACAATGGCTTAATCTGCTTGGCAACGTCCTACTCTCCCAGGACCCTTCGGTCCAAGTACCATCGGCGCTGGAGGGCTTAACGGTCGTGTTCGGGATGGGTACGCGTGGAACCCCTCCGCTATCGCCACCAAACGGGCATTTACAGCGTAAATGCTCAGACTTAATCGCCTGAAAACTGAATCCGAATTGAATTTGCGTTCTAAGTATAGGATAAGCCCTCGACCGATTAGTATTGGTCAGCTCCATGCATTACTGCACTTCCACCTCCAACCTATCTACCTCGTCGTCTTCAAGGGGTCTTACTAATTGGGAAATCTCATCTTGAGGGGGGCTTCACGCTTAGATGCTTTCAGCGCTTATCCCGTCCGTACGTAGCTACCCAGCCATGCTTCTGGCGAAACAACTGGTGCACCAGCGGTACGTCCATCCCGGTCCTCTCGTACTAAGGACAGCTCCTCTCAAATTTCCTGCGCCCACGACAGATAGGGACCGAACTGTCTCACGACGTTCTGAACCCAGCTCGCGTACCGCTTTAATGGGCGAACAGCCCAACCCTTGGGACCTACTTCAGCCCCAGGATGCGATGAGCCGACATCGAGGTGCCAAACCTCCCCGTCGATGTGGACTCTTGGGGGAGATAAGCCTGTTATCCCCAGGGTAGCTTTTATCCGTTGAGCGATGGCCCTTCCATGCGGTACCACCGGATCACTAAGTCCGACTTTCGTCCCTGCTCGACTTGTAGGTCTCGCAGTCAAGCTCCCTTATGCCTTTGCACTCTTCGAATGATTTCCAACCATTCTGAGGGAACCTTGGAACGCCTCCGTTACTCTTTAGGAGGCGACCGCCCCAGTCAAACTGCCCGCCTGACACGGTCCCCGTACCCGGTAAGGGTACTAGGTTAGAACCTAGATACGATCAGGGTGGTATCCCAACGGCGCCTCCACCGAAGCTTGCGCTCCGATTTCTACGGCTCCCACCTATCCTGTACAGATCGTACCCAAATTCAATATCAAGCTGCAGTAAAGCTCCATGGGGTCTTTCCGTCTTGTCGCGGGTAACCTGCATCTTCACAGGTATTAAAATTTCACCGGATCTCTCGTTGAGACAGCGCCCAAGTCGTTACGCCATTCGTGCGGGTCAGAATTTACCTGACAAGGAATTTCGCTACCTTAGGACCGTTATAGTTACGGCCGCCGTTTACTGGGGCTTCGGTTCATAGCTTCGGGTTACCCCTAACCACTCCCCTTAACCTTCCAGCACCGGGCAGGCGTCAGCCCGTATACTTCGCCTTGCGGCTTCGCACAGACCTGTGTTTTTGCTAAACAGTCGCTTGGGCCTTTTCACTGCGGCCCCCTCGTGCTATTCACACTACCGGGGCACCCCTTCTCCCGAAGTTACGGGGTCATTTTGCCGAGTTCCTTAACGAGAGTTCTTCCGCGCGCCTTAGAATTCTCTTCTCGCCTACCTGTGTCGGTTTGCGGTACGGGCACCTTCTCCTGGCTAGAGGCTTTTCTTGGCAGTGTGAGATCATGACCTTCGCTACTGTAATTTTCGCTCCCCATCACAGCCCAGCCTTAACGATGTGCGGATTTGCCTACACATCAGCCTCACTGCTTAGACGGACATATCCATCAGTCCGCGTCACTACCCTCCTGCGTCACCCCATCGCTCATAGCGGATTACGGTGGTACAGTAATTTCAAACTGTTGTCCTTCGACTACGCCTTTCGGCCTCGCCTTAGGTCCCGACTTACCCTGAGCGGACGAGCCTTCCTCAGGAAACCTTGGGCTTTCGGCGGATCAGATTCTCACTGATCTTTTCGTTACTCATACCGGCATTCTCACTTGTATGCTGTCCAGCGCTCCTTACGGTACACCTTCAACCCACATACAACGCTCCCCTACCCCAGATACATACGTATCTAGCCATAGCTTCGGTGGTGTGTTTAGCCCCGTTACATTTTCGGCGCAGAGTCACTCGACCAGTGAGCTATTACGCACTCTTTCAATGGTGGCTGCTTCTAAGCCAACATCCTGGTTGTCTGTGCAACTCCACATCCTTTCCCACTTAACACACACTTGGGGACCTTAGCTGATGGTCTGGGCTGTTTCCCTTTTGACAATGGATCTTAGCACTCACTGTCTGACTCCCGGCAATAAGTATATGGCATTCGGAGTTTGACTGAGCTTGGTAATCCTTGCGGACCCCGCACCCAATCAGTGCTCTACCTCCACTACTCTTATACCGAGGCTAGCCCTAAAGCTATTTCGGGGAGAACCAGCTATCTCCGAGTTCGATTGGAATTTCTCCGCTACCCCCACCTCATCCCCGCATTTTTCAACATGCGTGGGTTCGGGCCTCCAGTGCGTGTTACCGCACCTTCACCCTGGACAGGGGTAGATCACACGGTTTCGGGTCTACGTCCACATACTCAATCGCCCTATTCAGACTCGCTTTCGCTGCGGCTCCGTCTTCTCGACTTAACCTTGCATGTTAAACGTAACTCGCCGGTTCATTCTACAAAAGGCACGCCATCACCCATAGATAGGGCTCTGACTTTTTGTAAGCACACGGTTTCAGGTTCTATTTCACTCCCCTTCCGGGGTGCTTTTCACCTTTCCCTCACGGTACTGTTTCACTATCGGTCGCCAGGTAGTATTTAGCCTTAGCAGATGGTCCTGCTGGATTCATACGGGGTTTCACGTGCCCCGCACTACTCGGGATCCGTCTCGGAGAGAACACAGTTTAGGTTACAGGGCTTTTACCTCTATCGCGGGCCTTTCCAGACCTCTTCACCTACCATATTCCTTTGTAACTCCATGTGAGACGTCCCACAACCCCTAAGAGCAAGCTCTCAGGTTTAGGCTGTTCCGCGTTCGCTCGCCGCTACTGACGGAATCACTATTGTTTTCTCTTCCTCAGGGTACTTAGATGTTTCAGTTCCCCTGGTCTGCCTCTACATTCCCTATGTATTCAGAAATGAGTAACTGCGAATTACCACAGCTGGGTTTCCCCATTCGGACACCCCCGGATCAAAGCTTGCTTACAGCTCCCCGAGGCAGTTTCGTTGTTCGCCACGTCCTTCGTCGGCTCCTGGCGCCTAGGCATCCTCCGTGTGCTCTTATTAGCTTAACCATGATTTTTCCGCGGGAAAATATCATACAATGACATTTCTTTTGGAATCATCTCACTAATAACATTTACTTGTTTACACAAGTTGCTAAAAGATGTTCTAAAACGCAAATTCGTTTCGGTATCCAGTTTTCAAGGATCAAGTCTTACTTGAGAGCTTAAACTCTCAAAACTGAGCAACGAGTGAGTAACAGGCCTAAACCTGAGATTTGGAAGTTTAACTTCCGATTTGAATGTCTTCATTGCAGAAGACGATTCTCCATAGAAAGGAGGTGATCCAGCCGCACCTTCCGATACGGCTACCTTGTTACGACTTCACCCCAATCATCTACCCCACCTTCGGCGGCTGGCTCCCTTGCGGGTTACCCCACCGACTTCGGGTGTTGTAAACTCTCGTGGTGTGACGGGCGGTGTGTACAAGACCCGGGAACGTATTCACCGCGGCATGCTGATCCGCGATTACTAGCAATTCCGACTTCATGCAGGCGAGTTGCAGCCTGCAATCCGAACTGAGACCGGCTTTGATGGGATTGGCTTCACCTCGCGGTTTCGCTTCCCGTTGTACCGGCCATTGTAGTACGTGTGTAGCCCAGGTCATAAGGGGCATGATGATTTGACGTCATCCCCACCTTCCTCCGGTTTGTCACCGGCAGTCACTCTAGAGTGCCCAGCTTAACCTGCTGGCAACTAAAGTTAAGGGTTGCGCTCGTTGCGGGACTTAACCCAACATCTCACGACACGAGCTGACGACAACCATGCACCACCTGTCTCCTCTGTCCCGAAGGCCGCCACTATCTCTAGTGGATTCAGAGGGATGTCAAGACCTGGTAAGGTTCTTCGCGTTGCTTCGAATTAAACCACATACTCCACTGCTTGTGCGGGTCCCCGTCAATTCCTTTGAGTTTCAGTCTTGCGACCGTACTCCCCAGGCGGAGTGCTTACTGTGTTAACTTCGGCACCAAGGGTATCGAAACCCCTAACACCTAGCACTCATCGTTTACGGCGTGGACTACCAGGGTATCTAATCCTGTTTGCTCCCCACGCTTTCGCGCCTCAGCGTCAGTTACAGCCCAGAAAGTCGCCTTCGCCACTGGTGTTCCTCCACATATCTACGCATTTCACCGCTACACGTGGAATTCCACTTTCCTCTTCTGTACTCAAGTCACCCAGTTTCCAGTGCGACCTCAGGTTGAGCCCAAGGTTTAAACACCAGACTTAAATGACCGCCTGCGCGCGCTTTACGCCCAATAATTCCGGACAACGCTTGCCCCCTACGTATTACCGCGGCTGCTGGCACGTAGTTAGCCGGGGCTTTCTTCTCAGGTACCGTCACTCCGATAGCAGTTACTCTACCGGACGTTCTTCCCTGGCAACAGAGCTTTACGATCCGAAAACCTTCATCACTCACGCGGCGTTGCTCCGTCAGACTTTCGTCCATTGCGGAAGATTCCCTACTGCTGCCTCCCGTAGGAGTCTGGGCCGTGTCTCAGTCCCAGTGTGGCCGTTCACCCTCTCAGGTCGGCTACGCATCGTCGCCTTGGTGGGCCGTTACCCCACCAACTAGCTAATGCGCCGCAGGCCCATCCCTCAGTGACAGATTGCTCCGTCTTTCATTCTTTCTTCAGGAGAAAAAAGAAATTATCCGGTATTAGCTACCGTTTCCGGTAGTTATCCCAGTCTAAGGGGCAGGTTGCCTACGTGTTACTCACCCGTCCGCCGCTAAGTTATTTTGAAAGCAAGCTTTCAAAATGACTCCGCTCGACTTGCATGTATTAGGCACGCCGCCAGCGTTCGTCCTGAGCCAGGATCAAACTCTCCAATTAGTATTGAAAAGAGCGATATGCTCATTTTGAAACATCTGACGAGAAAATTAATTCTCTAATTTTGGATTTCACTTTCGTGATTTCCCACTCACTCGTTGTTCAGTTTTCAAAGATCAAGTTCTCGTTGGCGCCGTTTAATGTCTCAGCAGCAACTCTTATACTATATCATGTTCAGCCGTTTAATGTCAAGCTCTTTTTTTACTTCTTTTTCGAGCTCGGCATGTGTGTTTCTCGGCCAGAAATAGAATATATCATGTATAGAGATTCATTGCAACACTTTTTTTACAAAGATTTAAAAACCATAAATCATGTATTAATGAATATACTCTATCTTTATATACTGTTGCCTTATATACATTCCATAATATAAAAGAAAAACAACTGAAAAAGATATCAGTTGTTTTCAGAAGATAGCTTAGACGAATCTAAATTAATTCCGCTTCCTTCGCTCCAGTAATTACGGAAACGATACTGTTTCGAAGTATCTCTGCATTGTACGCCTGGTATGGATCGACATTGAAAACAACAGCATCTGCAATAAAACCTTCTGCAATCTGCCCCAGCTCGTTACCGCTCCCTAGAATGTCAGCAGCGCTTTTAGTAGCAGACTGCCACGCTTCTCTGCGAGTTAAGCCATAATCAATCAACGTATCCAGTTCTTGAAGGTTATAACCATGTAATGAGGGTGTAGCATAATCTGTACCGAATCCAATACGAACGCCTTCTCTTTTTGCATAATTAATGGCTTTGGAATGCGATTCAGCAGCACGGGCAGCTCGTTCGCAAATGATCGGGTTCAACGCTAGAACGCCTTTCGGATCTGCGGCAATGCGATAGATGGATGTAGTAGGTACAAAAGCTACCTCCGAATTAGCAAGTCTCCCTGCCTGATCTTCAGTTAGAAACATCCCATGCTCTATAGATTCCACCCCGGCCTGAATGGACCAGTCTATCGTCACTCCACCCCAGGTATGAACCAGTACCTTCTTATCATGGGCATGTGCATTACGAACAATGAATGCAAACTCTTCTTCGGAAAAGATCGGATCTACGACTTTCTCGGTGGGTGCCCCAAGACCGCCTGTGGCCATGATTTTTATCCAGCCCGCTCCTGTAGCAAAGATTTGCGCCATCCGTTGTTCCAAATGCTTAATTCCACGGGCATCTGCTGCTCCAAGCATATCGCTGCTGGTATGCACTCTTAAAGGCTGCTGATACTGCTGAACAAGATGCTGCACTGTGCTTGGCACAATTCCGCCTGCATCCCGTACAGTCGTTACACCCGTCCTTAGAGTAGCCTCAAACGCTTGGCCCTGCATGGATTCGATCTGCTGGGAGTCGCGCTTCAATTGGTCCGCATGATCAAAGTCTGTCCAAGCAAGATGCGTATGAAGATCAATTATACCAGGACTTATCCATAGTTCTGTGCCTGTAGGAGTTGAATTATTTTGTTGCGACTCCGCTTCAGTAATAGATGAAAAATAGCCATCCTTGATCACAACATCAAATCGTTTACCTTCGATGCCTGCTATATGAATATCCTTGAATGTATGCAGCTCTGGATGCTTATGGATCATCTTCATTCCCCCCAAGCCAGCCGAACAGCATGTAATGCCTGATCAGGGTCCTGTTTCAATAACTCAGCAAGCGTTGATATGGCTTCCTCCACACTTTTCCGAGCAGCATTTGTTCCGAAATGATTGATCCGCAAAAGATGGCCAAATAATTCTCCGTCTCCTGGAGCCACAATGCCTATAGGTTTTTCGATCTGCAAATCTTGCTTTCCAGCAATCCGAACCGTTGTAGTCAGTGTAGAATAATGTCTGCTGTCCTTTTGCCAAGGCTCAAGCCCCAAGGATTCTATACCAGCTAATGTAGCAGCTGCAGCCCTTTCATGACGCTGAATGATTTGCTCCAATCCCTCTTCTTCAATTCGTGTCAAGGCCAGGATCAGAGCTCGAGCCTCTAAAGTAGGGATATTTGGAGCAACCCGTAGCGGCGCAGTGCCATCCAGCGAAGGTTTGAGATCCAGCAAGGACAGAATGGAGTTACGCGGTGCATTTTTATTAGACTCAAGAAATTGCCAGCCACGTGGTGAAATACTGACGGCGCTAACACCGTTAGGTCCAGCCAAGGCTTTTTGTGCGCCTATCACAGCAAAATCAACTCCCCATTCATCGACCAGTAACGCCTCTCCCCCAACCGCAGAAACTGAGTCCGTCACAGTAATGAGATTGAACTCCTTTGCAATCTTAAATATTTCTTTAGCCGGATTAGAACCACCTGTAACTACTTCAGCCTGAACAAAGGAAAGGGCACAAGGGCTAAACTCTTTAATTGCGGAAGCAACTTGGTCGCCAGTGACCACTTCATCAAAAGGAACCTTTACTTCAATAACCGTTGCTCCTCCCCGTTCAAGCCACTTTCCAAATAGACTTCCATAGGGACCTGTTACTATATTTACAATGGTTCGACCAGGCGCGGCTATTCCTGCAGCCACTGCCTCGATCCCCAGAATTGCCTCAGCTGGGATGATAACTGGTGGGTGCTCAGTAAACAAGATAGTAGAAATCAATTGTGTAAGCTTATTGTACTCATCCACTGAAAGTGGCACATGTACATTATATTCTGGGCTCATAAGAAACCTCCTGATGTACTTGATTTTGGCATTTTAGGAACTGCCGACAACAGCTCGTAACTGTATTCATGTTTAGGCCGGATGAAGAATTGATCCTTCGGACTCTGCTCCACGAGCTTTCCTTGCCGCATAACTGCTACCGTATCGCTAATTGCATTAATTACTCCTAGATCATGGGAAATAAAAAGCATGGTGAGATTAAGCTCAGCTTTCAGCGTATTGAACAGTTCGAGCACACTAAGCTGCACAGATACATCCAGCGCGCTGGTTGGTTCATCGGCGATCAGGATATTTGGTTCAACGCTTAATGCGCGAGCGATCGCTATCCGTTGCCGCTGACCACCAGAAAATTCATGCGGGAATTTATCTAAAGCCTTTTGCTCCAAATGAACCTGGTTCAAAAGCTCTTTACATCTTTGCTCAACGTCTGTACGTCCCACAATTTTATGAAACAATAAGGGCTCGGAAAGAATTTGCCTAATCGAATGCTTTGGATTCAGCGATGCATCAGGATTTTGGAAGATCATCTGGATTATTTTACGCTGCTCACGGCTCCTTTTCTTTTTTAACTCTTGGGTACCTAACAGAATCTTCCCCTCATGCGGAGCAATCAGTCCAGCAATTACTCGCGCCAGCGTAGATTTCCCTGAACCGGATTCTCCAACAAGTCCAAGAGTGGTGTGCTGCTCAAGATTCAAATTGATACAATCCAGTGCAGTAAATCCGCCGTAGTGAACAGTTAAATCTTTTATTTGTAAGGCTAGTTCCATGAGTCTCTACTCCCTTCAAGCTCTGGCAAAGGAAGCACCGAATCAATCAGCATCTGTGTGTAAGGGTCGGATGGATTTTGCAAAATATCAAGGGTAGCGCCATGCTCCACAATCTGCCCTTGTTTCATTACACATAGGCGTGAGCACAAGTTGGCTGCAATCGCGAGATTATGCGTTACAAAAACCATAGCAAATCCCAACTCCTGCTGGAGGTTCGTGATCGTTTCAATAATTTGTCGTTGAACCGTGACATCCAGCGCCGTTGTCGGCTCATCACAGAGAAGAATACCTGGCTTGCACGCCAGTGCCAAAGCGATGACTACCCGTTGACATTGACCGCCTGACAGCTGACTCGGATATCGATCCTTTTTCTTTAAAGAATCAGGGAGACCAAGTCTTTCGAGTAGCTCCAGCGCAATCATTCGCGAAGCCTTTCGACTAACTTTCTGTCTGTAATACACGACTTCAGCCAGCTGATTGACAACCATACAGAGTGGATCAAGCGTACCTCTTGGGTCTTGAAACACCATCGCACTGCTTACATCACTCTTAATGGTGCCACCTGTCTGTTCAACACCATTTGGAAGTAGTCCCAGAATTGCACGCAGCGTAAGCGATTTTCCTGAACCCGACTCACCTACTAATCCTAGACTCTCCCCTTTGCTCAGCGAAAAGCTAACATTGTTGACTAATCTCTCTTTTGACTTCGCTGCCAGCGATAGTGCGTTTATTTCTAAAATGGGCTCTTTAGACATCATTTTTTCCTCCATATGTCTGCCAAACCATCACCTAGGAGCGACAAAGCTATTCCGGTATACACCACTGCAAATCCTGGGACAGCTGAGAGCCACCAAGCTGTAGTGATGAAGGGCTGTCCATCCGAGATCATAGTTCCCCAGTCTGGAGTTGGCGGTGTAATACCGATCCCAAGATACCCCAGTGTAACAATGGCAACAAGCAATCCAATCATGTCTGTCATAAGAACGACAACGGCTTGCGGAAGTACATTGGGCAGCAGATGACGCAAAATAATTTTTACTCCGGGTAGCCCTAAGGTTTGAGCGGATGCCACCCATTCCTGATTGCGAAAAGATGCGCTAAGACCTCTCACTACACGGGCAAAGACAATCCAACCTACAAGGATAAACGTAATATAAATGCCTCGTTCTCCTGCTCCACTGGCAAAAGCAACGATAATGACGATTAGATAAAAAGGAAAAGCGATCAACGTATCTGACAGCAGCGTAATAACTGTATCCATCCATTTGCCGTAATATCCTGCTAGCATTCCTAGGAACACACCTATGCAAAAGGGAATGATTTCTGCCAAGACCATGATTTTTAAATCAGTCCTCGCTGCATAAATCAATCTAGTAAACAGATCACGTCCCAGCTGATCGGTTCCTAGCCAGTGTTCAGCCGACGGAGGCTGCAGAAAGGCGCTCAAATTTTGCTCGGAGGGATCATAGGGACTTATATACGGTATGAACACAGTCAAGAGAATAAGAGCTGCAAACATAATCAATCCCACTAGAAGTGAAGGGGTATTCCATATTCGTTTTAAGCCGCTAGTCATTTTGCCAGCCTCATACAATCGTGGTTCTAGTCTTATCGTTTTCATTGTTTTCCCTTCGTTCTGGGATCAAGCCACCAAGAAATGATTTCAATCAAGAGACTGATGATCACAACAGCTAGCGCACAGTAAAGTGCTATTCCTTGAATAACCGGAAAGTCCCGTTTCGAAATTGAAGTGAATAACAAGCTGCCAATTCCCTTTATTCCAAACACCTGTTCAACGACCAATGTACCGCCGATTAGATATGAAATATTCACACCCATCAGCATCAGTGTTGGTAGAGCCGAATTGCGCAGCACATGTTTAAATAAAATAACCCTGCTTGGTATTCCGGCAGCCTTAAGTGTAACTACAAAATCCGATTCTAACACTTCAAGCATCTGTGCTCTTAACGAACGGACCAGCGTAGGAATCTGTGAGAAAGCAACGGTGATTGCCGGAAGTGCAAGACTGTGCAAAGTTCCAATCCCCCCTTCACTTACTCCCCCAACAGGGAACCAGCCAAGCCGGACACTAAAGAGCAAAATTAAAAGTAAGCCAACCCAGAAGATTGGCATACCCAAAGTTATTGTAGGAAAAATACGTATTAAATGATCCAGCAGTTTATCCTTATGCGTAGCTGCTACTGTAGCAAGCAGAAGTGATACGAAAATCGCCAACACACACGCCATTACTATGAGCAACAAAGTGACAGGGGCCCGCTGCATAATCAACTCTCTTGTTGATGTCCCCATAACAATGGAGTTTCCAGTATCCCCCTGAGTAAATAGCGTCTTCAAAAATCGCATGAACTGCTCCCATAAAGGAAGGTCCAGCCCAAGAGTATGATGCATACTCTTGAGCGCCTCAGGGGTACTGTATTCTCCCAATATCATTTTAGCTGGATCTCCAGGCACAATTCGGATGATGAAAAAGACTGCTATCATTACGCAGCAGATCACTGCCAGCGCCTTTATAAGTGATATCACAAGCCAGTTGTAAGAGTCCTTGCTTCCTCTAGGTTGATTTAACACCTGCTTAAGATTCGTCATTGGCTGATGCGGACATCTTCGAAACGGGCGCTGCCGTTAGGTAGAACAACAAGGCCATCGACTGAAGAACGAATACCTTTCAAAACATCTGGATAATAAAGCGGAATATACGGCACTTCAGCAGCAAGTGTCTGCAGCAGCTTAGTATAGATTTGCGCGCGAGCATCGCCATCCGCTGTTTTTTGGCCCTCATATAACAGCTTCGTTACTTCACCATTCGTATAATGCGTCCAATATGATTTGCTGAAGCCTTCCGGATCAGTTTGAAAAGCAATAATCGAGTTCGCTTCAGGGGAGTCGGCTTGACCACTGTTGAGCATTGCGGCGAAATCATATGCAAAGAACCGTTCACGGAAAGTAGCAAGCTCAATCGACTCAATCTCAATTGTAATCCCGATCGTTTGACCCGCTGCCTGAATAATTTGCGCCTCTTGCGCTCTTGTACTATTGCCGGAGGCTACAAGTAATTTGGTAGTGAATCCATTAGGGAAGGCAGATTTAGCAAGCTCTTCCTTCGCTGCCTCGACATTGAAGTTCAGAGCCTTGATTGTATCATTGGAGTTATAAGGAATTGTTGTTGGCAGCAATGAGTTTGCTGTTTGCGCATAACCAAAGGTTAAAGCCTTGGTTATGCCTTCACGATCAAGCGCCAGAGCCAGAGCACGACGAACATGCACATCCGAGAAATGTTCATCCAGCGTATTAAAGAACAATTGCTCTGTCACCCAACTACCGTTAGTAATTACTTTTGTGTCAGCTCCATCTTTGATCTCATTGGCATTTTGCAGTGCTAAAGATTCAATAGCGTTAACTTCCCCAGCCTTCAGCTGGTTGATTGCCTGGCTATCGTCCTCAATCAACTTATAAACTAGCTTATCAATATATGGTTTACCTTCTTGCCAGTAGAATTTGTTCTTAGTGAAGGTCAGATCCCCCGCTGTATCCCATGATTCAACCACAAAGGGTCCCGTTCCGATAGGCTTCTTAAAGAATTCTTCTTCGGAAACTCCACCAAAATTGTTAGGCAAGATGCCATTTGAGAAATTGGATAGCTCTGAGATAAATGGTGTATAAGGCTCTTTAAGTGTAATAACAAGCGTTTTGTTATCCTGCGCCTTAATTGTGCCGACCTTTGCCGATATTGCCAGCGGGCCGCCAACCTTCAAGTGCCGCTCAAGGGAGAAGACAGCATCTTCTGCAGTCACATCCGTATCGTTTGAAAACTTTAAGCCATCACGAAGTTCAAAAGTATACGTCAGGCCATCCTCACTGATACTATGTGACTTCGCAAGCCAATCTACAATTTCGCCCTTGCTGTCAAAAGCAACTAACGATTCAAATACTTTGTCGATTGCAAAAGCATTATTGGACGTAATCTGATTATGCAAATCCAATGAGGTTACAGAAGCAGGGCGTCCATAGACGAAGGTTCCTCCTACTGCAGGCTCAGCTGTTTGAGGACTCTGAGTTGCTGTTGCTGGACTCGCACTTTCCTGCGCATCTTTATTTGAAGCAGCCTTATTATTAGATCCCGAGCATCCTGCAATTATCATCAATAGCAAAACTGCTATTGCCCCCAACAGAACCGGTTTCTTAACAGATACATTAAAATATGACATAATCCGCTCCCCCTATAATTCTTATATGTTTAGTATGAATTGTATTATGGGTTAAACGCTGTAGTCTGTCAAACAAAATTTAAATCGTACCAACCCTTTAAGTAAATAAATACAACAAAAAGACCACTGTCGATTACTCAACAGTGGTCTTGCGTGCTTGGCAACGTCCTACTCTCCCAGGACCCTTCGGTCCAAGTACCATCGGCGCTGGAGGGCTTAACGGTCGTGTTCGGGATGGGTACGCGTGGAACCCCTCCGCTATCGCCACCAAACGGGCATTTACAGCGTAAATGCTCAGACTTAATCGCCTGAAAACTGAATCCGAATTGAATTTGCGTTCTAAGTATAGGATAAGCCCTCGACCGATTAGTATTGGTCAGCTCCATGCATTACTGCACTTCCACCTCCAACCTATCTACCTCGTCGTCTTCAAGGGGTCTTACTAATTGGGAAATCTCATCTTGAGGGGGGCTTCACGCTTAGATGCTTTCAGCGCTTATCCCGTCCGTACGTAGCTACCCAGCCATGCTTCTGGCGAAACAACTGGTGCACCAGCGGTACGTCCATCCCGGTCCTCTCGTACTAAGGACAGCTCCTCTCAAATTTCCTGCGCCCACGACAGATAGGGACCGAACTGTCTCACGACGTTCTGAACCCAGCTCGCGTACCGCTTTAATGGGCGAACAGCCCAACCCTTGGGACCTACTTCAGCCCCAGGATGCGATGAGCCGACATCGAGGTGCCAAACCTCCCCGTCGATGTGGACTCTTGGGGGAGATAAGCCTGTTATCCCCAGGGTAGCTTTTATCCGTTGAGCGATGGCCCTTCCATGCGGTACCACCGGATCACTAAGTCCGACTTTCGTCCCTGCTCGACTTGTAGGTCTCGCAGTCAAGCTCCCTTATGCCTTTGCACTCTTCGAATGATTTCCAACCATTCTGAGGGAACCTTGGAACGCCTCCGTTACTCTTTAGGAGGCGACCGCCCCAGTCAAACTGCCCGCCTGACACGGTCCCCGTACCCGGTAAGGGTACTAGGTTAGAACCTAGATACGATCAGGGTGGTATCCCAACGGCGCCTCCACCGAAGCTTGCGCTCCGATTTCTACGGCTCCCACCTATCCTGTACAGATCGTACCCAAATTCAATATCAAGCTGCAGTAAAGCTCCATGGGGTCTTTCCGTCTTGTCGCGGGTAACCTGCATCTTCACAGGTATTAAAATTTCACCGGATCTCTCGTTGAGACAGCGCCCAAGTCGTTACGCCATTCGTGCGGGTCAGAATTTACCTGACAAGGAATTTCGCTACCTTAGGACCGTTATAGTTACGGCCGCCGTTTACTGGGGCTTCGGTTCATAGCTTCGGGTTACCCCTAACCACTCCCCTTAACCTTCCAGCACCGGGCAGGCGTCAGCCCGTATACTTCGCCTTGCGGCTTCGCACAGACCTGTGTTTTTGCTAAACAGTCGCTTGGGCCTTTTCACTGCGGCCCCCTCGTGCTATTCACACTACCGGGGCACCCCTTCTCCCGAAGTTACGGGGTCATTTTGCCGAGTTCCTTAACGAGAGTTCTTCCGCGCGCCTTAGAATTCTCTTCTCGCCTACCTGTGTCGGTTTGCGGTACGGGCACCTTCTCCTGGCTAGAGGCTTTTCTTGGCAGTGTGAGATCATGACCTTCGCTACTGTAATTTTCGCTCCCCATCACAGCCCAGCCTTAACGATGTGCGGATTTGCCTACACATCAGCCTCACTGCTTAGACGGACATATCCATCAGTCCGCGTCACTACCCTCCTGCGTCACCCCATCGCTCATAGCGGATTACGGTGGTACAGTAATTTCAAACTGTTGTCCTTCGACTACGCCTTTCGGCCTCGCCTTAGGTCCCGACTTACCCTGAGCGGACGAGCCTTCCTCAGGAAACCTTGGGCTTTCGGCGGATCAGATTCTCACTGATCTTTTCGTTACTCATACCGGCATTCTCACTTGTATGCTGTCCAGCGCTCCTTACGGTACACCTTCAACCCACATACAACGCTCCCCTACCCCAGATACATACGTATCTAGCCATAGCTTCGGTGGTGTGTTTAGCCCCGTTACATTTTCGGCGCAGAGTCACTCGACCAGTGAGCTATTACGCACTCTTTCAATGGTGGCTGCTTCTAAGCCAACATCCTGGTTGTCTGTGCAACTCCACATCCTTTCCCACTTAACACACACTTGGGGACCTTAGCTGATGGTCTGGGCTGTTTCCCTTTTGACAATGGATCTTAGCACTCACTGTCTGACTCCCGGCAATAAGTATATGGCATTCGGAGTTTGACTGAGCTTGGTAATCCTTGCGGACCCCGCACCCAATCAGTGCTCTACCTCCACTACTCTTATACCGAGGCTAGCCCTAAAGCTATTTCGGGGAGAACCAGCTATCTCCGAGTTCGATTGGAATTTCTCCGCTACCCCCACCTCATCCCCGCATTTTTCAACATGCGTGGGTTCGGGCCTCCAGTGCGTGTTACCGCACCTTCACCCTGGACAGGGGTAGATCACACGGTTTCGGGTCTACGTCCACATACTAAATCGCCCTATTCAGACTCGCTTTCGCTGCGGCTCCGTCTTCTCGACTTAACCTTGCATGTTAAACGTAACTCGCCGGTTCATTCTACAAAAGGCACGCCATCACCCATTAATAGGGCTCTGACTTTTTGTAAGCACACGGTTTCAGGTTCTATTTCACTCCCCTTCCGGGGTGCTTTTCACCTTTCCCTCACGGTACTGTTTCACTATCGGTCGCCAGGTAGTATTTAGCCTTAGCAGATGGTCCTGCTGGATTCATACGGGGTTTCACGTGCCCCGCACTACTCGGGATCCGTCTCGGAGAGAACACAGTTTAGGCTACAGGGCTTTTACCTCTATCGCGGGCCTTTCCAGACCTCTTCACCTACCATATTCCTTTGTAACTCCATGTGAGACGTCCCACAACCCCTAAGAGCAAGCTCTTAGGTTTAGGCTGTTCCGCGTTCGCTCGCCGCTACTGACGGAATCACTATTGTTTTCTCTTCCTCAGGGTACTTAGATGTTTCAGTTCCCCTGGTCTGCCTCTACATCTCCTATGTGTTCAGAGATGAGTAACTGCGAATTACCACAGCTGGGTTTCCCCATTCGGACACCCCCGGATCAAAGCTTGCTTACAGCTCCCCGAGGCAGTTTCGTTGTTCGCCACGTCCTTCGTCGGCTCCTGGCGCCTAGGCATCCTCCGTGTGCTCTTATTAGCTTAACCTTGATTTTTCCTAAGAAAAATCTCACTAATAACATTTACTTGTTTACACAAGTTGCTAAAAGATGTTCTAAAACGCAAATTCGTTTCGGTATCCAGTTTTCAAGGATCAAGTCTTACTTGAGAGCTTAAACTCTCAAAACTGAGCAACGAGTGAGTAACAGGCCTAAACCTGAGTTGTGGAAGCTTAACTTCCGATTTGAATGTCTTCATTGCAGAAGACGATTCTCCATAGAAAGGAGGTGATCCAGCCGCACCTTCCGATACGGCTACCTTGTTACGACTTCACCCCAATCATCTACCCCACCTTCGGCGGCTGGCTCCCTTGCGGGTTACCCCACCGACTTCGGGTGTTGTAAACTCTCGTGGTGTGACGGGCGGTGTGTACAAGACCCGGGAACGTATTCACCGCGGCATGCTGATCCGCGATTACTAGCAATTCCGACTTCATGCAGGCGAGTTGCAGCCTGCAATCCGAACTGAGACCGGCTTTGATGGGATTGGCTTCACCTCGCGGCTTCGCTTCCCGTTGTACCGGCCATTGTAGTACGTGTGTAGCCCAGGTCATAAGGGGCATGATGATTTGACGTCATCCCCACCTTCCTCCGGTTTGTCACCGGCAGTCACTCTAGAGTGCCCAGCTTAACCTGCTGGCAACTAAAGTTAAGGGTTGCGCTCGTTGCGGGACTTAACCCAACATCTCACGACACGAGCTGACGACAACCATGCACCACCTGTCTCCTCTGTCCCGAAGGCCGCCACTATCTCTAGTGGATTCAGAGGGATGTCAAGACCTGGTAAGGTTCTTCGCGTTGCTTCGAATTAAACCACATACTCCACTGCTTGTGCGGGTCCCCGTCAATTCCTTTGAGTTTCAGTCTTGCGACCGTACTCCCCAGGCGGAGTGCTTACTGTGTTAACTTCGGCACCAAGGGTATCGAAACCCCTAACACCTAGCACTCATCGTTTACGGCGTGGACTACCAGGGTATCTAATCCTGTTTGCTCCCCACGCTTTCGCGCCTCAGCGTCAGTTACAGCCCAGAAAGTCGCCTTCGCCACTGGTGTTCCTCCACATATCTACGCATTTCACCGCTACACGTGGAATTCCACTTTCCTCTTCTGTACTCAAGTCACCCAGTTTCCAGTGCGACCTCAGGTTGAGCCCAAGGTTTAAACACCAGACTTAAATGACCGCCTGCGCGCGCTTTACGCCCAATAATTCCGGACAACGCTTGCCCCCTACGTATTACCGCGGCTGCTGGCACGTAGTTAGCCGGGGCTTTCTTCTCAGGTACCGTCACTCCGGTAGCAGTTACTCTACCGGACGTTCTTCCCTGGCAACAGAGCTTTACGATCCGAAAACCTTCATCACTCACGCGGCGTTGCTCCGTCAGACTTTCGTCCATTGCGGAAGATTCCCTACTGCTGCCTCCCGTAGGAGTCTGGGCCGTGTCTCAGTCCCAGTGTGGCCGTTCACCCTCTCAGGTCGGCTACGCATCGTCGCCTTGGTGGGCCGTTACCCCACCAACTAGCTAATGCGCCGCAGGCCCATCCCTCAGTGACAGATTGCTCCGTCTTTCATTCTTCCTTCAGGAGAAAAAAGAAATTATCCGGTATTAGCTACCGTTTCCGGTAGTTATCCCAGTCTAAGGGGCAGGTTGCCTACGTGTTACTCACCCGTCCGCCGCTAAGTTACTTTGAAAGCAAGCTTTCAAAGTAACTCCGCTCGACTTGCATGTATTAGGCACGCCGCCAGCGTTCGTCCTGAGCCAGGATCAAACTCTCCAATTAGTATTGAAAAGAGCGATATGCTCATTTTGAAACATCTGACGAGAAAATTAATTCTCTAATTTTGGATTTCACTTTCGTGATTTCCTACTCACTCGTTGTTCAGTTTTCAAAGATCAAGTTCTCGTTGGCGCCGTTTAATGTCTCAGCAGCAACTCTTATACTATATCATGTCCAGCCGTTTAATGTCAAGCTCTTTTTTTACTTCTTTTTCGAGCTCGGCATGTGTGTTTCTCAGCCAGAAATAGAATATATCATGTATAGAGATTCATTGCAACACTTTTTTTAATATAATCTATAAATAAGAGACTGTGCTATCAATCACCCTTTATATATTGGTGTATACCTGTTAGCACAGTCTCATTTATGCAGTCTCTTAATACTTCCTTCTCTAAGCAATGATCTCCTGAATATACAATTCTCGCTCCAACATTAGGTTAACAATCGTACCCTCTACCTTAATCATAGGACGTGTTGGATTAGCACGGTCAGTAAATATGATCTCTCCATGACGTCCATCGCTCAGACGTATTCTGGTTCCATTAAACAAATCGGTACTCTTCTGTATAAAGGTCTGTACAACGACTGGGTCGAGCTTACCGAAGCTTTCTGTCATTATCTGCTCTAACACTAAATAAGGAGACTGTGCTTTTCTATAGGCCCTTTCTAGGGTCATAGCATGGAATATATCTGCTACCGCAACTACTTTAGCGTAAAAATGAATCTGGCTACCTTCTAGCTTAAGTGGGTAACCAGACCCGTCGACCTTCTCATGATGCTGCAATGCAGTCAGTCTTACCCCTTCATTAATCGCTGTGACATTACGCAATAATTGATAGCCATATGTAGTATGTCTGCGAACCTCTTCTATTTCAGCACTATTAAGTGACTCCGGCTTATGTAAAAGAGAACTGTCTACTTTTGCGTTTCCAATGTCATGTAGTAATCCAGCAAAAGCGATCTGCATCCAATCCTTTTGCGGATACCCGCACCACTGAGCGATCTTATATGATGTTAACGCGGACAGCACGGCATTGTGATAGTTGTAATCCTCGTCTTTTAGCGTACGTGGAGAAAACTTCAACACATGATAATCCTTCAAATGACTAATTAGTAACTCTAATTGACTCCGCAACTCAAAAATAGGAAGTGAGGCTGCCGTTACCGAACGATAGCTGGTCCTAATAAGTGCGATCATTTTTTCATATTCATCATGTAGTGGGGAATTGTTCTTGATCAGCATCGATTCATTTATAATGGCCCCAGCTTTAAGTGATGTCTGCTTGGCGTTTTTTTTGACAGTATCAGAGTTAGCCTCTCCCTGAACACCTTCGATCTCCACTTGCCCAACCAAAAAAGCTTCTAAAATTTCTAGATCACGGGGGAGTAGTATCTTTCCCTTGGTGAACAAAATCCCCCCCAAAGGTGTAATTACATCTTTGGTTATCTTTGAGCCCGCTTTAACTTCTCCAGCCAATACACTTGGCATATACTCAGCCCCTTAATTTCTATAACAATAAGCTCAGGATTACCGAAATCTAATATGACAGATAATTTCTGAGAAAATAGTACTTTATATACTGATTTATACTCTATCGGCTAATTATAGTACGGATAAAAGGAAGCGACTAGTGAAATGAAAACTATTCTTATAAAAATCCTCATTAAATTTCATTAAATAACTAGCTATTAATTAATCACAGCAAAAAGAGCAAGGGTCTCTGTAATAGAAGCCCTTGCTCTTTATTGAATAAAACCTACTCTAAATTATCTTCTTGATCCTCAGCGATTGTTTCCGGTTGATCAATATCACCAGATTCATCTACTGTTACTTGTTCCTCGAGGCCTTCCATATCTTCAGACAATTCGTCTTCTTCGTTCTTATCTGCTCTGCACAGAGTCGCCACTGCATCATCCTCGCGGATGTTAATTAGCTTAACCCCTTGCGCATAACGACCCATAGTAGAGATTCCATCCATGCTGGTACGAATCAAGGTACCGCTTGTAGTAATGATCATTAAGTCTTCATCGTTCTTAACGACTTTTAGACCAACTACAGGGCCATTCTTCTCAGTGAGATTAATGGTCTTGATTCCTTTACCACCACGAGTCTGGGAACGATAGTCACCGGCTGGTGTCCGTTTACCATAACCCTTGCTAGTAACAATCAGAACCTCAAGCTCCTTATCGACACAATCCATACCGATGACATGGTCATTACTATCAAGCGTAATGCCCTTCACGCCTGTCGCGCTACGACCCATAGAACGAACATCATTCTCTGAGAACGTAATCGACATTCCGCGAGCTGTACCGATAATAAGATTTTGCTGTCCATCTGTCAGCTTAACCTCAATTAGAGAATCCTCTTCACGAAGGTTAATAGCGATAAGTCCGCCTTTGCGGATGTTATTGTAATCCTCAAGCGGCGTCTTCTTCACGATACCTTCGCGGGTAGCAAAGAACAAGTACTTGTCACTATCGGTTTCTTCCACTTGGATTACGGCACTAATCTTCTCACCTTGTTCAATTTGAATCAGGTTGATGATTGGTGTCCCACGTGCTGTACGTCCCAGCTCTGGGATCTCATAAGCTTTAATCCGGTATACCTTACCCTTATCGGTAAAGAACATCAGATAGTTATGAGAGTTACTCACGAAGAGATGCTCCACAAAGTCCTGATCCTTGGTGTCCATCCCCATGACTCCGCGCCCTCCACGCTTCTGACTGCGGTAGGTGCTGACAGGTAGACGTTTGATGTATCCCGTATGTGTAATAGTGATAACAACCTCTTCACGCGGAATAAGGTCTTCATCCAGGATACTTTCTTCACCAACGGTAATCTCTGTCCGGCGTTCATCAGAATATCTATCACGAATATCCTGCAGCTCGTTACTGATGATTTCCAGTACAAGATGCTCATTCGCCAAAATTTCACGGTACTCTGCAATTTTAGCTAGCAATTCGTTATATTCATTCTCGATCTTTTCTCTTTCCAGACCGGTCAGACGCTGCATCCGCATATCGAGGATCGCTTGAGCCTGCTCTACACTAAGGCTAAAGGTGCTCATTAATCCCTCACGGGCTATGTCCGTTGTCCGAGAAGCACGAATTAACGCAATCACTTCATCCAGATGATCCAGCGCAATACGCAGACCTTCTAAGATATGAGCGCGTGCTTCAGCTTTTTTAAGATCAAATATAGTACGACGACGAATAACTTCAATCTGGTGCTGCAAATAATGATAGAGCACATCACGCAGATTAAGAATTTTCGGCTCGTTGTTCACGATGGCCAGCATGTTGATACCAAATGTAGATTGCATAGAAGTATGTTTATATAGATTGTTCAACACAACATTTGGATTCACATCACGTCTCATCTCAACAACTACACGCATACCGTTACGGTCAGACTCATCTCGAAGATCCGTTATACCCTCGATCCGTTTCTCACGTACTAATTCTGCGATTTTTTCAACCAGTCTTGCCTTGTTCACCTGATACGGCAGCTCATGTACAATGATGCGAGCCTTACCGTTATTCTCTTCAATCGTTGCCTTTGCACGCATGGTCACTGAACCACGCCCCGTACGATAAGCCTGACGAATACCCTCACGACCCAAAATATATCCAGCCGTTGGGAAATCTGGGCCTTGAATATACTCCATCAATTCCATAGGGGTGATGTCAGGATTCTTAATCATCGCCTGCACACCATCGATAACTTCACCTAGGTTATGCGGTGGAATATTAGTAGCCATACCTACAGCTATACCAGATACCCCATTAACGAGCAGGTTCGGATAGCGAGCTGGTAATACAACTGGCTCATTCTCTTCACCATCATAGTTGGGTGCGAAATCAACTGTTTCTTTGTTCAAATCTCGAAGCATTTCGCCTGCAATCTTGGAAAGACGGGCTTCTGTATAACGCATCGCTGCAGCCATATCACCATCAATCGAACCAAAGTTCCCGTGACCGTCCACAAGCATATAGCGCATAGAGAAATCCTGAGCCATCCGTACCATTGTTTCATAGACGGCTGAGTCACCGTGAGGGTGGTACTTACCGATAACCTCACCGACGATTCTTGCCGATTTCTTATGAGGCTTATCCGCAGACATTCCAAGTTCCGACATCGCAAACAAAATGCGTCGGTGAACCGGCTTGAGTCCGTCCCGCACATCTGGCAAAGCCCGGCTAACAATGATGCTCATTGCGTAATCCATAAAGGATTCACGCATTTCCACGCCAATGTCCCGATCTTTGACTTGTGGGTTATTTTGTTCAGCCATGAGTTGCTGGACCTCCTTCAGTTAAAAAACCGCTACCCTTAATTATATTACTTTCACAAAAGTAGCACAATTAAACATGATAGCCTTTTATCTTCTAATATTGATTTCTTTTGCGCTGATTAGGGTATTCGCCCTTTCCGCAAATGTCTTTAGTACATAGACTGTAAAGACAAGAAACACGGTTTTATTATCCTAGTATCGTTCGATAAGGCATAACCCCATATCCTTATATTATACCATTGTTTAGGTAGCTTGTCCTGATTTTCAGCTGCCAAAGATTATGCTTCCACAGCAAGTTTTGTACAAGGGAATTCAAAAGAGCAAATGCTGCACAAAATTGTTAAGGAGGAAGATAATGAAGATTCAACGAGTCCCAAGTAAATGGGCTAAAACAAAAGTTATCCTTCAAAATCAATCTCTATCTCTATATGTGCCTGATACTCGTAAATATGATTTAAATGTTCTTAAAGAAATGCTTGCGTTATATGCCATGGTCTATATAAAACCTGATCGCGGAAGCTTTGGTATTGGTGTAATGAGAGCTGAGCAGCGTACGGTGATTTTAAGTCCTAGCCAGCAGAAGACTGAAATGACTGTCACCGCCAATAACGAGGAGAGAGAACAGCAAGAAGCACAGGTCCTATATATTTTAAGATATGCAAAGACGGCAGAAGTTTTCTTCTCCCCCGAAGAGCTGCATGAGGCTTTACAGAAACGAATTCAGAACCGTACCTACCTCGTCCAAAAAGGAATTGATCTCCTGCGTCATCAAGATCGTCCCTTCGACCTTCGAGTTCTTGCCCAAAAGACTCCATCAGGTGCATGGGAAACAACAGGAATGCTCGGAAGGGTAGCTGTCCCTCAGAAAATCGTCACCAATTATCATAGTGGAGGCAGTATTCTGTCAGTAAATACATTATTAAAAAATCATATGAACTCTTCTGAAACACTCTCCACAATTAATCAATTAAAATCTTTAGGCGTACAAATTGCAGGCCAATTGGAAACTACCTATCCAGGAATTAAAGAAATTGGTCTGGATATTGCCATGGATCAGCATATGGATATGTGGCTGCTTGAGGTCAACACGCTTCCATCCATTGTTGTATTCAAGTTATTTCCTGATAAATCTATCTATCGTAGAATACACCGCTATGCTGTAGCATACGGACGTGTAAAAGCTAGAAAATCCCCATATACTACCCGCAATAGGCATTATACTAAAGCCTAAAAAATCAGCTCTGAAACCAAAAAAACCTCCAGCATTCTCATTCCGTTAGGAACAGAAGCCGGAGGTTTTTATGCTTGAATGTAATTGTTACACATCAAGGTATCTGACGCTCTTCGCATGCTCATGGATAAAGTCACGTCTTGGTTCAACATTATCGCCCATCAGCGTATCAAAGATACTATCAGCGAGCATCGCATCTTCAATCGTTACTTGTAGCATCATACGAGCCTCAGGATCCATCGTCGTGTCCCACAGCTGGGTAGCATTCATTTCACCCAAACCTTTGTAGCGCTGAACATTGACCTTAACGTTCTCACCAAAAGAGGCGATAATCTCATCGCGTTCCTTCTCGCTACCTGCATAACGGATCACTTTGTTGCGTTCTATCTTAAACAATGGCGGTTGTGCGATATAGATATAACCTGCATCTACTAGCTTCCGCATGTAACGGTAGAAGAATGTTAACAACAGAGTTCTAATATGAGCTCCATCGACGTCGGCATCCGTCATAATAACGACTTTATGGTAACGAGCCTTAGATAGGTCAAAATCATCACTGATTCCTGTACCAAGAGCAGTAATAATAGCCCGGATCTCGGCGTTGGATAAAATACGGTCTAAGCGTGCCTTTTCTACGTTTAGAATCTTACCACGCAGCGGTAGAATCGCTTGGAAATGACGATCCCGGCCCTGCTTGGCCGATCCACCCGCAGAGTCACCTTCGACGATATACAGTTCGCTGATAGACGCATCCTTGGATGAACAGTCCGCAAGTTTACCAGGTAGTGCACTGACTTCAAGCGCACTCTTACGGCGGGTTAACTCACGAGCCTTACGAGCGGCTTCTCGTGCACGTGAAGCTGAAAGGGACTTCTCAAGGACACGGCGTGATACTGCCGGATTCTCTTCCAGGAATTCCTGCAATTTCTCTCCGAACAGTGATTCTACTATTCCACGGACTTCACTATTTCCGAGCTTAGTCTTCGTTTGACCTTCGAACTGAGGCTCTGGAATTTTGACAGAAATAATGGCTGTCAATCCTTCACGCACGTCGTCGCCAGTCAGATTTGAATTACCATCCTTCAGCACACCCGCTTTACGGGCGTAATCGTTGATAATACGTGTTAGAGCACTTTTGAAGCCGGATTCATGCGTTCCGCCCTCATGGGTATTAATATTATTCGCAAAAGAGTAGATGTTCTCTGTATACGAATCATTATATTGGAGAGCTACTTCAACCTGAATCATATCCCGTGAGCCTTCCACGTAGATTGGTTCCTCGTGCAGCGCTTCTTTTTTCTCATTCAGATATTTCACATATTCAACGATACCACCCTCATATTTGAACACGTTGGTGACATTGGTCCGCTCATCATGCAGTGAAAGCTCAATTCCTTTGTTAAGAAAAGCTAGCTCCCGAATACGAGTAAGCAGTGTCGCATATTCAAAGACCGTGGTTTCAGTAAAGATTTCAGGGTCCGGATGAAAAGTTGTAGTCGTACCTGTCTCGTCCGTATCTCCAACAACTTTGATCTCATACTGTGGTGCACCACGTCTGTATTCCTGCTGATAAATATGCCCATCACGCTTAACATTAACAACAACCTTCTCAGACAAGGCATTTACTACGGAGATACCCACACCGTGTAAGCCGCCTGATACTTTATATCCGCCGCCGCCGAACTTACCGCCTGCATGCAGTACTGTCATTACAACTTCAAGCGTCGACTTTTTAAGTTTTTCATTTTCACCTACAGGTATGCCACGTCCATTATCGATAACAGTAATCCCGTTATCCTCATGAATAATCACTTGAATCCGGTCACAATAACCTGCTAGGGCTTCATCGATACTATTATCTACGACCTCCCACACCAAGTGATGGAGACCTTTAGAACTAGTGGAACCAATATACATGCCCGGACGTTTCCGGACAGCTTCTAGCCCTTCCAGTACCTGAATCTGGCTCTCATCATATGTCGGTTGATTCATTGACATGCCTTCACCTACTTCTTTCAGATTATCTCTTTGTTACTAAACGCAAGTTATATTTCGAGCAAAATTTTGGCTCTTTTTTTGAGAGTGGAGGAGGAAATGGGGGAGTAATACACGATATTTTTAGTTACAACAATAGATTTTGCTTCCTCTTCACCAATCCGCTCAAGCTTCTTGTCCTGCTCAGAGTGAATGACGAATTGCTTAGACACCTTGGAAGATTTCTCAATCGAAATATCAAATATTGCAATTAACTCCGAAGAGCGAATAATCTTCTCCCCGCCCAAATGAATATACATGATCTTCCTCCGCTCTTTATAACTCCACTTTTCCATCATGAACATGATATAGGCTGGCGCCCTTTAATTTATCGGCATTCAGACCCTCAATCCCGGTAGCGGTAATGAATGTCTGTACCTTGCTTTGAAAGGTTTCAATAAGCTGGGTCTGTCGGTAAGGATCAAGCTCGGATAAAACATCATCAAGAAGCAGCACAGGATATTCTCCGATTTCTTCATGGATCAGCTCGATTTCCGCCAGCTTGAGCGATAAAGCCGTTGTACGCTGCTGTCCCTGAGAACCGTAGACCTGAGCTTCCCTTCCGTTGATAAAAAAGGACAGGTCATCCCGATGGGGACCCGTCAGCGTCATGCCGCGCCTGATTTCTTGTTCTCTCGTTTGTGATAACTTTAACATAAAATTGTCTAATAAGACAGCTTCATCTTCCTCATCCCGATCGCCGAAAGAGGGGACATAGAGCAATTTCAGTTCTTCTCCGCCGTTCGTAATCCCCCGGTGTATGCTTTCAGCCCATATTTGCAGCTTCTTTATGAATTGTTTCCTTTTTTTGACGATTTTAACACCGTGCTCCACAAGTTGAGCATCCCAAATTTCCAAAAGGTCTTTTCCCGCTGCCTCTTTCCCCCACAACTGCTTCAGCAAATTGCCTCTTTGTAAGAGAATTTTTTGATACTGCTGGAGGTGAAATAGATAACTGGGCTGGACTTGGCCAATCTCCATATCGAGAAAACGCCGTCTGATGCCAGGTGTGCCTTTGACTATCTCTAAATCTTCCGGTGCAAACATGACCACATTGAGTGATCCCACAAACTCACTAAGACGTCGTTGTTCTAAACCGTTAATCTTAGCTTTTTTACCTTTGGCAGATAGGGTGAGCTCTAGCTTGAGATCGCCGTACTTCCGTTCTACCTCGGCAATGATCTGAGCAGCGTCTCCAGGGGCATCAAATGAGATAAGTTCGCGATCCTTCGAGGTGCGGTGGCTTTTGGTCATCGCCAGGACGAACAATGCCTCCATGAGGTTTGTTTTGCCTTGGGCGTTCTGACCCAGAATCAGGTTCACATCGCCCAAGCTCTCCAGACGCAGCAGCCCGTAATTCCGATAATGCTGCAGACCGATATTTTTAACAAACACGAAATGGTTCCTCCCCTAGCCTACTCCTCTTTGACTCCTCCGCCTTCAACCTGAAATGTGCCGTTATCCTGCACTTCAATTTGATCACCCGGATAAAGTTTTCTTCCGCGCCGTTCCTCTACTTCTCCGTTAACAAGTACATGTCCTTCTTGCAGCAAAGCTTTAGCCATTCCACCTGTGGATACACAATCAGAAAGTTTCAGGAATTGATCCAGCTTAATATATCCACTGTGGATAAGTATTTTTTTCATGGTTTTTATCCTTTCAGCCACTTATCCACATGTTCATGAATGTTGGCATTAATTTGTTGTACGGTAAGGCAAAATAATATACAAGCTATTGGTTTGATCGAGTGGCTTCAAAATGATCGGACTCATCATTCCTGTAAATGCTATTACAAGCTGCTCACTCTCAATAACTTTTAAGACATCGAGCATATATTTGGAGTTGAAAGATATTTTGAGCGGTTCACCTTTGAAATCAATGACTTCAAGTTCTTCGCGAACTTTACCAAGCTCAGAAGAGCTAGATGAAATTTCAATACCACCTTGCTCAAGCGTCTGCATGCGCACAATATTGGTTTTTTCTTCACGGGACAGCAAATAAGCACGATCAATCGATTCGCTTAATTTTTTTGTGTCCAAAGTTAGTTCTGTTTTGTAGGTTGTTGGAATAATTCTAGAAGTATCCGGATAAATTCCATCAAGGATCCGTGAATAGAACAGTACTTTGTCGATTTTAAAGAGAACTTGATTGTCCGCAACCACAATATCAACGAGCATATTTTGATCAGGAATAATTTTGCTTAGCTCATTAAGGGTTTTACCGGCGATTACGATATTTGCAAATTGGACATTCTCCGTACCTTCTAGTCTTGCTGCTCTTGTAGCTAAGCGGTGACGGTCTGTCGCTGTAAACTTAAACTCATTATCAGCCAGATTCCACAGTATACCTGTTAAAATCGGAGTTGTCTCTTGGGTAGAAATAGAAAAAGCGGTTTGTTTAATCATATTTTTCAGCAAATCACCTGGCAGGGAGATAGTATCGTTCTCCTCAATACTCGGTAGCACCGGGAATTCTTCAGGGTCTAAACCTACGATCTGAATCTCAGTGGATCCAGAAGAAATATATGTTTGGAATCCTTCTTTAACTTCCATGTGAATCTCTTTGGAGGGCAGCTTCTTAATAATCTCGACGAAAAATTTAGCGGGAAGAACAACACTTCCTGGCTGATCTATCTTCACGATCGTATGGCTGTCATTCTCTGCTGGAATAAACGATTGAATCGAAATATCGGTGTCGCTTGCAGTTAATGTGACGCCTTGATGGCTAACTTCCAGCTTAATACCGGTCAGAATAGGGATGGTTGTTCTACTGGAGATAGCTTTGGATACGTGTTGAATGGATTCGTTGAGTTCATTTTTAAGAATGCTTATTTTCATGATTTCACTCCTAGCTGAAAAATTGGGAATTTCGTTGTATTGGTATCTCTTTATTACGCGTCTTTACATGATGAATTATTATAGTTATTTAATAGTATTAGTAGTAGGGGCGTCTAATATGTGGATAACCCTATCAAATAGCATAAAATTAAGCCTACCCACATGTGTATAGATTGTGTATAGGCTCTTTGTTCCTCTTAGGAAGGATTTTTAATTTTCTCCGCAAGATTATTTACCACTTTGTACAACTCCTGATCGACCTTTAATGACTGTGTAATTTTATCATGCGCATGAATTACGGTCGTATGGTCACGTCCTCCGAATGCCTCACCAATCTTAGGGAGCGAATAATCGGTTAGTTCACGGGAGAGATACATTGCGATTTGACGTGGAAAAGCTACGGCTTTCGTACGTTTTCGCGCTTTGAAGTCTTCAAGGCGTAAATTGTAGTATTCACCGACTTTTTGCTGAATATCAGCGATGGTAATCATCTTAGGCCGGCTGGAAGGAATAATATCCTTGAGTGCTTCAGCTGCCAAATGAGTAGTTACATCCTGGTTAGTTAGCGAAGAGTAAGCAACAACCCGGATTAATGCACCCTCCAGCTCACGAATATTGGTGTCAATCTGGTTAGCAATATACATCATGGCCTCATTAGGGATATCAAGGTTCTCTGCCTTCGCCTTTTTGCGCAAAATCGCAATTCGGGTTTCTAGATCGGGTGGTTGAATATCCGTAATCAAGCCCCACTCGAACCGGGAACGTAGCCGTTCTTCCAGTGTGGGAATTTCCTTTGGCGGTCGGTCGCTGGAGATGATAATTTGCTTGCGTTCTTCGTGGAGCGCATTGAACGTATGAAAAAACTCCTCCTGCGTGGACTCTTTTCCAGCGAGGAATTGAATATCGTCAATAAGCAAAATGTCAACGTTACGATACTTATTGCGGAAGCTTTCACCGCGGTTATCACGGATTGAATTGATAAATTCATTCGTGAATTTCTCTGATGAGATGTAAATAACCTTGTTATTCGGGTTATGTTCTAGAACATAGTGCCCAATGGCATGCATTAAATGGGTTTTGCCCAGACCTACACCACCATATAAAAACAAGGGATTGTATGCTTTGGCCGGCGCTTCGGCTACTGCCAGTGAGGCCGCATGCGCAAAACGGTTGCCGGAGCCGATTACAAAAGTGTCAAAAGTGTACTTGGGATTGAGTAGATGCGTTTGCGCTTCTTCTCGTGATACTACGGGAGTGGGAGCGGATTGTTGAACCACAAGCTCAGGCGGCTTGCTTTCTTCAATCACGAATTTTACATCCACTTGTTTCCCAGTGACTTCGTAGACCGTTGCTCCTACTAGTTTGGTGTAGCGACTTTCCAGCCATTCTACTGCGAACGTTGTAGGTGCCGAGATAATGAGAACCTGGGAGTTGAAGGTTATCGCTTTAGTAGCCTTAAACCAGGTATCAAAGCTCGGCTTGCTTAATTTGGTTTGAATAATCGATAAAATTTGCTGCCATAATTCGGAAGTATGGCTGTCCACAGACTGTCACTCCTTTAAATCTTCCAAATGTGGCATCAGCCATGAAGTGGAAATGTCGAAGAAAATAGGTTGGTGCTGATATTTATCCCCAGTAGGCAATATGAAGAGACAAAAAAATATGGATAAATTTGATTTGTTCACAACTTTATCCACAGCTTGTTGATAATTAAGAGAACAAACAAATCTATTCACATTCAAAAGTAATACCATCATAGCAAAACGCCCCTTATTTTTCAATGAGCAGGGCTATTTTATCCACAAATTCAAGCACTTGTGTACAATTATTAGGAACACCACTACATATTGTTGATAATTTGTTTACGGTTCGACACTTTACGCCAAAGCTTCGATAATTTTATACACAGGTTGTGCTCATCTGTGAGTAGTCGACTTTATTTTTTGATCACAGGTGGATAACTGTCATATCTTGTGGATTACTTTTTTTCTAATGGGAGTTGTGGATAAGCGGATTGAATTAGAGGGAGGGTCTGGAGCCAGCAGTAGGTTGACTTTTGCGCATAAAATATGTTTAAATATATAAAGGTGTTTTCTGTAAGGATATGTCTCGATAATTAAATGATGATTCATGTAGATACTGTCCCTACTATAAGGACGGCTTAGACCGTTTCTGCTTATATGACAGTAATTAAGTTCCTGTAAGGGAGGTGCAATTATGAGACCGACATTTAGACCAAATGTGAGCAAACGCAAGAAGGTTCACGGTTTCCGTAAAAGAATGAGCACGAAAAACGGCCGTAAAGTGCTGGCAGCTCGCCGCTTGAAAGGCAGAAAAGTTTTGAGTGCGTAAGTTAGGCCACTAAGGGACCACTCCGGTGGTCTTTTTTTACTGCTTTTTATTATTATTTGCTCTGCAAACGACTAGGATCTCGCTTAATGCGCTAGCTACACTTTGCGGGGCTATTTAACGTATATACAGAATTATTTTGTGAGAAGTTGAGAATATTTTTCTTTCTATAATATAGAAGGGAAATTTCAGCGTTGTAGTCGCGGTCGTTTATGGCGACATCCAAATGACTATACTATTAGAAGAAAAAAATTCGGAAGGATACTTTTAACCGGATTTATGAAGGAGATTCCCGTGCACAAAAAGTTACGATTACGAAACCGTGCCGACTTCAGTCGTGTATATCGCCATGGGAAGTCATTTGCGAATCATCAATTTGTAGTGTATTGGTTTAGCAAAAAAGAGGTAGAGCGATTTAGAGTTGGGGTATCGGTCAGTAAAAAGGTTGGAAACGCGGTTGTCCGTAACCGAATGAGAAGATTGGTGAAGGAAATCGTCCGTCATCATGAACCTGAAATTGCAGGTGGACTCGATATGGTGTTTATCGTAAGAAAAGGAGCGCTTTCCATGGAATACGCAGAGCTCGAAAAAAGCGTGCTGCATGTACTGCGCAAAGCCAAGCTACTCAAGGCTTCCCGCAAATAAAGGACGCATAAGAGGCTTGTTTATTTGTATTCATAATTATGGTATGATTTACGGTGGAATGGAATGTTCAAGAGAGGGGTTTTGAAGTGTCTCTAATGAAGACTAGACGGGGAAAATGGTTTCTCCTCATCACAGTGATGGTGTTGTCGTTAGCTGTTCTGTCGGGATGCGCTCCGTCAGCTGCTGTTACGCACACTACGGAGGATTTAAAGAATGGAGGCTTCTGGCAAAGTAATGTAGTGTATTATTTCGCCATTGCCTTGGACAAGTTTGCTGATTGGTTTAACGGAGAATATGGTTTAGCCGTACTTGTGATGGTTATTATTGTCCGCACGTTGATTCTTCCGCTTACGATTAAACAGGTGAAGAGCTCGCGGGCAATGCAAGCCATTCAACCGGAACTCCAAAAGATCCAGAAAAAATATAAAGACACACCTGAAAAGGTGCAGCAAGAAACGATGCGTTTGTTCCAAGAGAATAAGGTTAATCCAATGGCGGGTTGTTTACCGCTGATCGTACAAATGCCTATCTTTATCGCTCTCTACAACTCGATCTACTATAATCCACATCTACGGGAGCACTCCTTCTTATGGCTGGAGCTAGGTAAGCCGGATCATCTGTTTATCTTACCAGTGCTTGCAGCATTAACAACATTTATACAAACTAGAATGATGACTAAAATGAACCCGATGCAACAACAAGGGCCAATGCAGTTCATGATGATGATCTATCCAGTTCTGATTTTCGTTATGTCCTACAACTTCCCAGCAGCATTGCCGCTATACTGGGTATACAGTAATATTTACACTATTGTTCAGAACTATTTCTTATATCGCAACAACGATAAACATAAATTGGCAATCGCAAGTGCTGTGAAAAGTACAGATGACTCAACTGCTGTGAAGAGCAAAGGCGGCAGTAAAGCATCGAAGGGAGCCAAAAAGTCAAAATGAGCAAAGTCGTCGCAACAGGGAAAACCATTGAAGAAGCTGTAGAACGGGGACTAACCCAGCTTGGAGTTCAAAAGGACCGGGTAACGGTCAACGTACTTGAGCAGCCATCAAGAGGATTCCTGGGATTGATCGGTGCGAAAGGTGCCAAGGTTGAGTTAACCTTGATAGCCGAAGCCGCACCGGCATCAGCGGCGAGTGCTCCGTCACTGCCTCAGCAGTCAACAAGAGAGAGCAAACAGGAGGCTAACGGCGGTGTGCCACGCCAAGATTCCGGACAACCGGTGGAGGAAGCTTACCAAGAAGCCGTTCATTTCATTGTGGATGTCGCTAAGAGCATGGGGCTCGAAGTGGAAGTCGAAATCGTCCACACCAAGGAATCCACGATTCTGCAGATATCAGGTCCAGATTTGGGACTGTTGATTGGTAGAAGAGGACAAACTCTCGATGCTCTGCAGTATTTGGCTAATATCGTAGCTAATCGTTACTCCGACAGTTTTATACGGCTTGTGCTAGATGCGGAGAACTTCCGTGAGCGGCGTAAAAAAACTCTCGAAGAGCTGGCTGATCGTTTAGCCAGTCGTGTCATTCGGACTCGTAAAGAGGTAGTACTGGAACCGATGTCACCTCAGGAGCGGAAAATTATTCACTCCCGATTACAGGATCATCGGCAAGTGAATACCCTTAGTAAGGGTGAAGAGCCAAATCGCCGCGTCGTTATAACTTTGAAGTAAAGACTATATGATGCAATGACTCCTTGACCAATGTAAGGGGTCATTGCTTTTTTAACAATATAAGACCGTTTATGATCAAAAAAATATAGGTTTTGGGGTGAAAAACAGCATGCTTAGTGACACCATTGCTGCCGTATCGACGGCATTAGGCGAGGGAGGAATTGCTATTATTCGGGTAAGTGGCCCTCAGGCTATTTCCCAAGTGGCACCTTTGTTTCGTAGCCGAGTTCCGTTAACTGAAGCGGAATCGCATACCGTTCATTATGGGCATATCGTTAGTCCGGATAACGGAGAGAAGATGGAAGAAGTACTTGTAACCGTAATGAAGGGCCCACGTTCTTTTACGACCGAGGATGTAGTAGAGATCAGTGCTCATGGGGGTGTAATTTCTGTAAGAAGGGTGATGGACTTACTTCTTCAGCAGGAGATAAGGTTAGCCGAGCCGGGTGAGTTCACCAAGCGTGCTTTCTTGGGTGGACGTATTGATTTATCACAGGCTGAGGCAGTTATTGATCTCATTCGCTCGAAGTCGGATCGTGCGTTTTCTGTGGCTTTAAAGCAGGTTAGTGGATCCTTGTCGGATCGAATTCATGCTTTGCGCCATACACTTATTGAGATGCTGGCTCATATCGAAGTGAATATAGATTATCCAGAGCATGATGTAGAATCCATGACAGCTGAGTTTATTAAAGATAAAAGCAGTGAAGTGATGGAAGGAATCACAAAGCTTCTTAAGACTTCTAATGAAGGGAAAATTCTTCGTGAGGGGATAACGACAGCTATAGTTGGTCGTCCCAATGTTGGTAAATCTTCTTTATTAAACGCGTTAGCACGTGATAACAAAGCGATTGTAACAGATATTCCTGGAACAACACGTGATGTCATCGAAGAATATATAACGATAAACAACATTCCGCTTAAGCTGCTTGATACGGCGGGAATTCGTGAAACGATGGATGTAGTGGAGAAGATTGGCGTAGAACGTTCCAAGGCGGCAGTTAGTGATGCGGATCTGATTCTACTTGTGCTAAATGCTAACGAAGAGCTGCATGAGGACGAATTGGCATTGATGGAACAAATCCACGGTAGACAATGCCTAGTGATCATGAATAAAATGGACTTACCGCCCAAACTGGATAAGGATAAGTTGCTCTCGTTCTTTGAGGAGTCCAACATCGTACCGATGTCTGTTCTGGAAGAGGAAGGTCTAGACAAACTTGAAGATGCCATTTCGACACTCTTTTTTGGTGGAAAGCTGGAATCGGGTGACTTGACATATGTAAGTAATGTGAGACATATTGCACTGCTTAAAAAAGCCTATAAATCACTACAGGATGCATACGATGCGGCGGAACAGTATATTCCAATTGATATGATTCAAATCGATGTACGGCTAGCATGGGAACAACTCGGTGAAATTATTGGCGATACGGCAGCGGACTCGTTGTTAGATCAAATATTCTCACAATTTTGTTTAGGAAAATAGGTTTTACATTTTAATATAACATTAGGGGGAAACAGGACATGAGTTATGATGGAGGCAACTATGACGTAATCGTCATTGGCGCCGGTCATGCCGGTTGCGAAGCAGCTCTAGCGTCAGCACGAATGGGCTGCAGCACGTTGATGATCACAATTAACCTGGATATGGTTGCATTCATGCCCTGCAATCCGTCCATAGGCGGACCTGCCAAAGGACATGTGGTGCGTGAGATTGATGCGCTAGGCGGAGAAATGGGCCGTAATATAGATAAGACTTTTATTCAGCTTCGTATGCTTAACACAGGGAAGGGACCTGCGGTGCATGCATTGCGTGCACAAGCTGATAAGTTCTTGTACCAACATACAATGAAGGAAACGATGGAGAAAACGCCTAATTTGACGCTTCGTCAAGGGATGGTTGAGCGTTTAATCATTGAGGATGGACGTTGTGCGGGTGTAGTTACGAAGACAGGAACGGAATACCATAGTAAGACTGTTATCCTGACTACAGGTACTTACCTGCGTGGTAAAGTGATCATGGGTGAACTGACATATGAGAGTGGACCTAACAATCAACAGCCATCAGTGAAGCTATCTGAGAATTTGCGGGAGCTTGGTTTTGAATTGGTGCGTTTTAAGACAGGTACACCACCACGTGTACATCGCGATACGATCGATTTCTCGAAGACAGAAATTCAACCCGGCGACGATGAGCCTAAATTCTTTTCGTTTGAAACGAAATCATCCAACAATGAACAGCTTCCTTGTTGGTTAACTTATACCTCTGAGGTTACTCATCAGATTATTAATGACAACCTTCATCGTGCGCCGATGTTTACGGGTATTATTGAAGGAACAGGTCCACGTTATTGCCCATCTATTGAAGATAAAGTAGTAAGATTTAGTGATAAATCTAAGCATCAGATCTTTTTAGAGCCAGAAGGAAAAAATACATCGGAATACTATGTACAAGGTCTGTCGACTAGTCTTCCTGAGGATGTACAGCTGGCGATTCTGCGTTCCATCCCTGGTATGGAAAAGGTAGAGATGATGCGTAACGGCTATGCTATTGAATATGATGCAATGGTTCCTACACAGCTATGGCCATCTCTTGAAACTAAACGTTTACCAGGTCTTTTCACTGCTGGACAAATCAATGGTACTTCCGGTTATGAAGAAGCAGCTGGCCAAGGTGTAATGGCTGGAATTAATGCAGCACGCAAAGTGCAAGACAAAGAACCCGTAATCTTAGATCGTTCACAGGGATACATTGGTGTACTCATTGATGATCTGGTGACTAAGGGCACTAATGAACCTTATCGTCTGCTTACTTCACGTGCAGAATATCGTTTGTTGCTTCGCCATGATAATGCAGATCTAAGACTTACACCTATCGGTTACGACATTGGTTTGATTACACAGGAACGTTTCGATAACTTCACGGATAAAAAAGAACGGGTGGAGCGTGAAATTGTTCGTCTGCAAGAGACAAAGGTTAAACCTGTTGAGGTAAACCATGTACTAGCGCAATATGAATCGGCACCTATTGTAGACGGCAGTAATTTGCTTGTTTTGATGCGGCGTCCAGAGCTTGTATATAGCTTCGTAGATCAAGTCTCGCCATCACCGGAAATGCTGGATGCAGAAATGAAGGAGCAAGTGGAAATCCAAATCAAATATGCCGGATATATTGAAAAACAGCTCCAACATGTGGAGCGCTTGCAAAAGATGGAGAAGAAGAAAATTCCAGATGACATTAATTATAATGAAATCCATGGATTAGCGATGGAAGCGCGTCAGAAGCTGACTAAGATCCGTCCAATCTCTATCGGGCAGGCCTCTCGGATTGCGGGAGTCACACCTGCCGACATTTCTATTCTCCTCGTATATCTCGAGCATTACAACCGGGTAACCGCGGCGAAAGGATAATCTATGGATAATACGGAAGTTCAATTCACTCAGCTTTTACAAGAAAGAGGCATCACACTTACAGCAGAACAATTGGAGCAATTCGATCTTTACTATAAGGAACTCGTATCCTGGAATGAAAAAATGAATCTCACTGGAATAACAGAGCGTGAGCAGGTTTACACGAAACATTTTTATGATTCGATCTCTCTAGCTTTTTTCCTTAATATCAATGAGATAAACAATTTGGCAGATATCGGTTCGGGAGCCGGGTTTCCAGGTATTCCGCTTAAGATTTGTTTTCCACATTTAAAACTTACGATCATTGATTCATTAAGTAAAAGAATCTCTTTTCTGCAGCATGTCTGTACTACGTTGAAATTAACTGATGTGCAATTGATTCATGGGCGTGCGGAGGATATTGCCCGGCAATTCAAGCATCGTGACGCCTATGATTTGGTGACTGCGCGTGCGGTGGCAAGATTATCCTTATTGAATGAGTTTTGTCTTCCTTTCACACGTAAGGATGGAGTTTTCGCTGCCATGAAGGGAAGCGATCCATCAGAAGAATTAAGTGAGGCGAAGTACAGCTTAAAAGAGCTTCGTGCTCAACTTGGTAAAGTAGAGTCGTTCAGCTTGCCTGTGGAAGAGTCGGCGCGACATATTGTCATTATTCGTAAGACAGGTGCAACTCCTGCTAAGTACCCACGAAAAGCGGGAATTCCTGCCAAAACACCACTTATCAAATAATGTTTCACGTGAAACATTATAGATTAGCAAATATATTTAAGGTCATCTTCTTTTTAGAGGATGACCTTTTTTGAGTGGAATTGCGATAACGATCTTAAATGAACATTAATTAAAAGATAAACTAAAATGATATGTTTATTAAGCGGCTATCATTATGAAAATGCAGGAAAAATAGGTCTTTACGGAGAATATGATTATGTAGAGAAAAGTGATAGAATAGCATAGTAGACTTTTAATTTTGTATATAACTCCTTCTCTGTACTCTTGTTCGAAAGAAGGAGAGATTATGATGCCTGATTGCTGCAGGCCATTTCATAATATCAGAATGTTTTTTATTGCTGTACGATACGCTTTCCGAGAAGAAGGTCAAGAAGATCGTACTATAACGAAATTAGGTGGTTATGAACGGAATGAAAGAACAATTTACCAAGCTATTTGGATTTACCGAGCGGAGCAGCGGAGAAGAAATTAAACAAATACCAGTTCATGAGGTCATTAGCAGTCCTTACCAACCACGGACGATATTTGATGACGACAAGATCGATGAGTTGTGCCAGACGATTAAAACTCATGGGGTCATTCAACCCATAGTTGTACGCATGCGAGATTCCGTGTACGAGATCATCGCAGGTGAACGACGCTGGCGTGCGGTCAAAAAGCTTGGTTTAGAGACGATTCCAGCCATTGTTCGTGAATTCAATGATTCACAGGCCGCATCTATTGCGCTTATAGAAAACTTACAGCGTGAGGGCTTGACCTCTATTGAAGAAGCTGTTGCTTATCAAAAGTTAATTGATCTTCATCAATTGACACAAGAAAGCTTAGCACAACGACTAGGTAAAAGTCAGTCTACCATAGCTAATAAAATTCGCTTACTTAATTTACCTGAAGAGGTTAAGACGGCGTTAATGGAGCGTCAGATTTCTGAAAGACATGCACGTTCATTATTATCACTCGATAGTGTGGAGATGCAACTGAAAGTGTTGGCAGAAATCATTTCAAAAGGCTTAAATGTTAAACAAACAGAAGCTCGTATTGCTTTCTACAAACAAGTCTCACAAACTAAAAAATCAAAGCGGGTCTCCTATACCAAGGATGTTCGTCTAGCTCTTAATACAATTCGTCAATCTATTGATATGGTGTCAGGCTCAGGGATGGAAATCAAAACGTCAGAAAATGACCGTGGTGACCATTACGAGATTGTAATCCAAATCCCCAAAAGATAAATTGTTTCAAAAGCTAAAGGCGGCCTTGAGGTGATTGGCCGCCTTTGGTGTGGCTAGAACCGGGATGTGTTGGCCAGGCCTGTAATTTAAAGTTCCAGTATATAATAGTTGTCTATATTCTTCATAAAGTGTGACGCTATCTCAGCGTCAGGAACATTTGTACTTGCGATCTACGAGAAGATTCTTCCTAACTATTCGAGGTGAAATAAGTGTCCAAGATTATTGCCATAGCAAATCAAAAAGGCGGTGTCGGTAAAACAACAACCTCCGTGAACCTAGGTGCCGGTATGGCTACATTAGGAAAAAGAGTGCTTCTAGTTGATATCGATCCTCAAGGTAACACTACTAGCGGCGTTGGCGTCAACAAGGCGGACGTGGCGAATTGTATATATGACATTCTTATAAATGAGGTAAATCCTCTAGAAACCATACTGGAAACTCAAAATGAAGGACTGCATATCATTCCGGCGACCATTCAATTAGCGGGTGCGGAAATCGAGTTAGTATCGACGATTTCCAGAGAGCTAAAGCTAAAAAAGGCGCTGAATGCGGTTAAAAACAATTATGATTATATTATCATCGATTGTCCTCCTTCACTTGGCATTTTAACAATCAATTCCCTTACTGCAGCGGATTCGGTAATCATCCCGATCCAGTGTGAATATTATGCGCTTGAGGGTTTGAGTCAGCTCTTAAACACCGTTCGTCTGGTGCAAAAAAATCTCAACCCGCATCTGAAGATAGAGGGAGTATTATTGACTATGCTTGATGCCCGGACCAATCTGGGAATTCAAGTGATAGAAGAGGTTAAGAAGTATTTCCAAGAAAAAGTATATCGAACGATTATCCCTCGGAATGTCCGGTTAAGTGAAGCGCCGTCACATGGACAATCCATTATTACTTATGATCCTCGCTCTAAAGGAGCGGAAGTGTATTTAGAGTTGGCAAAGGAAGTGATTTCTTATGAGTAAACGATTAGGAAAAGGTCTGGATGCGCTAATTCCATCTTTATCAATTAATGAAGATGATAAGGTAGTTGAGATCCCTTTAGCTCAACTTCGGGCTAATCCATATCAACCGCGCAAAGACTTTAATGAAGAGGCCATTCAAGAACTAGCGGAATCGATCAGACAACATGGCGTGATTCAGCCGATCATTGTTCGTAGCGTATTGAAGGGGTATGAGATCATTGCCGGCGAACGCAGATTCCGTGCCTCGCAGTATTGTGGCAAAGCTACAATTCCAGCAGTCGTTAGAAATCTTAGTGATCAGCAAGTCATGGAGATTGCATTAATCGAGAACTTGCAACGTGAGAACCTAAATGCAATGGAAATTGCAGTGGCTTACCAAGGCTTAATGGATCAGTTTTCACTTACGCAGGAAGAACTCTCGCTTAAGGTAGGGAAGTCCAGATCTCATATCGCCAACTTCCTAAGATTGCTTTCTTTACCTGAAGAAGTAAAAGAATATGTTTCACGTGGAACAATGTCAATGGGGCATGCGCGGGCAATTGTTGCTTTAAAGGATCCAGAAGTAATTAAACAACTGGCCGAACAATGCGTGGAACAACAGTGGAGTGTAAGAGAGCTAGAAGAAACAGTGAAGAACTTGGACCGAAAACCTACTAATGGAGTTAAAGTCAAAGTTGTTAAACGTGATCCCTATATTGATAATGTAGAGGAAGTATTGCGTGAACGTTTTAAAACAACGGTGAAAATTAAACAGGGTAAGGAAAAAGGGAAGATTGAACTGAATTACTACAGTGCTCAGGATTTAGAAAGATTGTTGGAATTATTGGGTAACTAAATGGGTATCTATGCCAAGAACATATCCTGAGATATCCTTAATCGGATAATTAGGGGTATGTTTTTTTGAATAAGTTGATTAAAAAAGGGTAATAGACGAGGAGCGAGGTTATGGAAGACTTCGTATATCTGGACCACGCAGCTACCTCGTGGCCGAAACCACCAGAGGTTGCAGCTGCGATGATGAATGCTCTGCAGTCAGGAGCGAATGCTGGTAGAGGTAATTACTCTCTAGCGATAGGAAGCGGTCGAGTGTTAGTGAAGACGCGGAGTGTGCTGGCGGGATTGTTCGGTGTATCTAATGCGCAAAATATAGCTTTTACCCATAATACTACGATGAGTTTGAATATGGCGATCAGAGGGACGCTTAAAGCGGGAGATCACGTGATTTCAACGATGACAGAACACAATTCTGTGAGACGGCCGCTGGAATACTTGCGTAAGACACTTGGGATAAAAGTTGACTATCTAAAAGTGGATCGTGAAGGGCAATTGGATTTAAAAGAACTCAAAAATGCTTTCCAGCCGAATACCAAAGTGGTGATCTGCAATCACAGCTCCAATTTACTAGGAAGTATACTCCCTATCGGTGATATTGGTGATATCGTTAAATCGCATGGTGCTGTGTTTCTAGTGGATGCAGCTCAAAGTGCAGGCTCACTTGATATTGATGTTAAAAAAATGAATGTAGACTTATTGGCATTTCCGGGGCATAAAGGGCTGCTTGGACCACAAGGAACCGGCGGACTTTATATATCACCTGATTTGGATCTTGAACCCTTAATGCATGGAGGGACAGGTAGTCAATCTGAAAATAGTGAACAGCCCTCTGTTCGTCCAGATCGGTATGAAGCGGGGACGCAAAATACGGTAGGGATTGCCGGTTTACTAGCAGGTGTTCAAAAGGTACAATCTTTAGGGACGAAAGTTATCCATGAGAGTGAATGGACATTAACTCAAAAGCTAATGGAAGGGTTGTCCAACATCCCAGGCATTAGAATATTAGGACCCTCTCTAGGGGCTCCGAGAACTGGCATTGTATCTTTTGTGGTAGATGGAGAAGAATCGGCGAATATTGCTCACCGTCTAGATCGTGATTATAAAATAGCGGTCAGAGCGGGTATGCATTGTACCCCTTTGGCACATAAGGCGGTTGACACGCTAGAGAGTGGTGCTGTTCGGGCGAGTGTAGGTGTAGATACGACAGAGCATAATATAAGCAGAATGCTGGCTGCTATGGATGAGTTATATGGCAATGCCCGCAGCAGATGAATAAAAAGGATGGTCCATTCATGTCTGAATTAAATCAATTAATTAGTGAGCAGTTGCAGTGGTTTGTGTTTGGTTTTACAGTAATTATGTTAGTGCTGATAATCACTGTGATCGCCCAGGGGGCTAAGCTGCGTGCTATGCGGCGTAAATATGAGACCATGATGGCTGGGAGCGGTGTGGAGGATCTGGAAGGCCTTCTAATTGATCTGAAGAACCAAAGCGACATGCTGGAAGAAGAACAACGTGAGCAAAAAAACGTATTAGAAGCAACTCAAACTAGAATGCGTGGCATGAAGTCCAATATTGCGCTGAAGCGTTATAATGCCTTTGGTGAACGTGGCAATGATCTGAGTTTCTCAGTCGCTATACTGGATGACAACAGTAGTGGTATTGTATTAACCAGTCTTCATAATCGTGAGAATTCTTACATTTACTCTAAACCTATGCAGAATGGCGAATCACAATATGTCTTATCACCTGAAGAAAAAGAAGTAGTTACTCTCGCGTTGCAGCGGACCTAGCATGAAGATTCCATTGCTTTAAGGCAGAATATAGACTCGTAGCTATAATATCAGATAATCGCATAACTAAACTTAATCGCGTGTTCTGTAATACAAAATACTCCATAAAGCCGCCGACATTAACGATTCCTGTCAAATGGATATCACCTACCGGCGGCAATTGTTTATTTACGCCAGCACCTGGCCTCAAAGGCCCTTCAACGACTTGGATGCATCCCACACTAGTAGAGTGACCTAAACAAGCATCTATACCGATGATAAAGGGGTTACTATATCTTTCGTTGATTAGGGATAGAGTTTCCTCAAGGTTAACGGCATGGACAGGCTCCTCAAGAGTTCCATATAAATGAAACAACGGACTATGAAAACGCGACAATGCAGTGCCAACTAGAGGGCCAAGAGAATCTCCTGTGGATCGGTCCGTACCTACACAAATGACGACAATCTGTGTTTCCGGGCGTGTACGTGCAAAGTGAAACAGTAGCCGGTGAGTAATAGCAGAATAGATATCGGGATCGGTATGTGATATTTTTAAACAGGACGTTTCTTGCGCTGATGTAGCTTTGGATGAAAAATTCATACCATCTTCCTTTCTGAAGCTGATTCTATTTGATGGTATCTAGTATATGGATAGAAGAGGGGTTTTATACTACAGCGGCAAGAGATAGGACGATAAACCTATGGGAGGCGTAACGTATATGCAGGATGAGATGTTGATCGCGTTTGACTCTACCCAGCAGGCGCTTCGTGCTGAAATGCTGCTTGAGTATGCGGAAATTGAAATTGATATATTTCCAACCCCGAAAGAGATCACGGCAGGATGCGCGATATCGATACAGTTTTATCAAAGTGCACTGGAAGAGGTACAAAGGATAGTAACGGAACAGAATATCGAAATACGCGGTATCTACGGAAAACACAACGAGAACTACATACTGATTGAGAGGTAGGGAGGACTATACAATATGAATAGGTGGATATTAGAGGCTACTACTCCCGGTGATGCTGTAAAAGATGCCTTGCGTTTTAAAGATAAGGTGTGGAATTGGTTTACCGATGCTGATATGTGGGCAAATGTTTTATTCTCAGGACTACGAATTCTTATTATTTTTCTCTTAACTAGGGTTATTATTAAGATTGTTTCTAATATTATTGATCGTTCGCTTGAACGTAAAACGGGTGGCAGAATTCTGTCTAACACACGAAGGTTTACTACGGTAGGGGAATTGATGAAAAATGTAGTAACGGTTATCTGTAATTTTGTGATGATCATGCTCGTTCTTTCAGAGTTTCACTTCGATTTAGCACCCTTATTGGCCGGAGCGGGTGTACTTGGTCTGGCAGTAGGTTTTGGAGCACAAAGTCTGGTGAAGGATGTTATTACAGGGTTCTTTATTATTTTGGAGGACCAATTTGCAGTTGGTGATGTAATTCAGACAGGTACTTATAAAGGGACTGTAGAATTAATCGGATTGCGAACAACAAGACTGTTAAGTGCAACCGGAGAAGTATTTATTATCCCTAATGGACTAATTACGAATGTGACGAACTATTCTCTTTCCAATGCATTGGCTGTAGTTGATGTTCCTGTTAAAATGGAGCGAAGCCTGGAAGCCACGTTAGGATTAATTGGCGAGGCGCTAAAAGGAATAGAAGAACGTAACTCCAATGTGCTTGCTTACCCTAACGTGCTCGGAATACAGTCCATGAGTACCTCGGAATATGTGATTCGTATAGCTGCCAGCTGTGCTCCTAATGCAAGAGATGCAGCGGAAAGACAAATTCAGAGCGACATAAAGCAGGCATTAGAGAAACAGAGCATGCTGGAACTGGCTCAAGCTGAAGAAGAAGCACGTAAGACAGTAGAGGCAGAGGCAAAGGCTGAAATAGATCTTGCGAAAACAGAACATGCACTAGAAGTTACAGAGTCGGCAAACGCTGGATCAAGACGGCAAATCGCAGCAACACAAGAAGGAGAAGAGGGGGAAGAATAGTGGAACGTAAAGTTTTTCAGCTTGGGGATATAGTGCAAATGAAGAAGCAGCATCCTTGTGGATCTAATGAGATGGAAATCATTCGCATGGGGATGGATATCCGAATTAAATGTACAGGCTGTCAGCATAGTGTTCTGATTCCCCGTGCTAAATTCGAGAAGAATATGAAGAAGGTACTGCGCTCTGCGGAGGAAAATACAGACAATAATTAAGCTTGCAAATGGCATGTCTGCATGATACAATTATTTTTGCTGCGGAGAGGTACCCAAGAGGCCCAAGGGGGCTGACTCGAAATCAGTTAGGCGTGTCAAAGCGTGCGTGGGTTCGAATCCCACCCTCTCCGCCACTTCAGCATATATAACATTTAATGAATCCTTCGTTCCTGTAACGGAGGTTTTTTTGTGTCTATAATAGCCGATATACAGGATAATATATAACGCAAAAAGAAGGGCCCTTTCGGGTCCTTCTTCAGGAGGCAGTACATCAATGATGTTTGGAATTTTCTCTGTTTATAGCGACTAAAGTGATTTAGGCGTTGCTGAGGCTAATGCTTTTTTAAGGCAATAACCCACTACTTTTCCCAGCTTACAATAGATGCTGAATCAGATCTCCTGTGATTGTGTTCGTCTACGACGGCCAACGGAACCACACCTCTCTTTTGTACTGCCTGAGTATAGTATGTGTAATGTCGGTTTTTTTATACACATTTTTTTTTTTAATATGCTCGAACTAGTGTACGCGCGCCTTTTCAACCTTTTTCCACTTTCGATTTTTGTTGGTGGTCTCAGGGAAGGTATCCCCTTTTTCCATTTTAATGTGCTGTGGATTCGAAATCTCAGTATGGAAGCTTCGCGCTTCGCCTACCTCTGTGTACATACCTGGATTGGGGGCCTTGTCGCCTTCTTCATATTCCGTTTTCTCACCCATCATTATTCCTCCTTTTTTAGTGTAGATGAATTCGTAATTATTGTGCGCAGGTAGTGATTTTTTCATGTAAAAAGAGGGGGAGGAGTTGTCCTGTATTAATATTGCTTGCACTCTGCTGTTCATTTTGGTATATTAATCAGGTGCGAGTCTATGTTTGTGCTCGTTCCTTGCTCCTGACGTGATTAGGGGCCTCAGACCATAAGGAGGTGAAAATTATGCGCAAATATGAAGTGATGTACATTATTCGTCCTGACATTGAACAAGAAGCCGTTCAAGCAGCAGTCGATAAATTCCAAGGCATCATCTCCAATGGCGGGGAAATTACAAAGCACGAAGTGCAAGGTAAACGCCGTCTTGCGTATGAGATCAAGAAATTCCGTGATGGCGTTTATGTTTTGGTTAACTTCAATGCAGAACCTGCAGTAGTTACTGAATTAGAACGTCTTATGAAGATTTCTGACGAAGTTATTCGTTATCTCATTACGAACGACGTTGCTTAAGATCTTGACAAGCTTTGTAATGAATCGCTCTAAAGGAGGGGACCAGAATTGTTGAACCGTATCATTTTGATCGGACGGTTGACCCGTGACCCGGAACTTCGTTATACTCCCGCTGGTGTTGCCGTAACGCAATTTACGCTAGCCGTAGATCGTAACTTTACGGGCCAGAACGGTGAACGTGAGGCAGACTTCATCCCGGTTGTAACCTGGAGACAGCTAGCAGAAACCTGTGCCAATTACTTGCGCAAAGGTCGTCTGACAGCAGTGGAAGGACGCATCCAAGTGCGGAATTATGAGAATAACGAAGGCAAACGTGTATACGTAACTGAAGTTATTGCTGATAATGTTCGTTTCCTGGAATCTTCACAGAGCCGTGAAGGTGGAAATACTTCAAGTGGTGCAAGTAGTATGCCTGAAGAGCCAGCATATGGTGGCGGTGGTAACGCTGGACGCGGAAATAACAACAATAATTTCTCGCGTAACAACAATACTCAAGATCCTTTTTCGGGCGATGGTAAACCGATTGATATATCGGATGATGATTTGCCATTTTAATTAGGAAGGACTGAAAAGAATATGGCTTTTAAACCAAGAGAAGGCGCCGACAACGACAAAAGACCGGCACGTCGTGGTGGACGCAACAAGCGTAAAAAAGTTTGCTTTTTCACTGTGAACAAGATTACTCACATTGATTATAAAGATACCGAACTTCTTAAGAAGTTCATCAGCGAACGTGGAAAGATTTTGCCACGTCGTGTAACAGGTACAAGTGCAAAATACCAACGCGCTCTTACCATTGCTGTAAAACGCTCGCGTCAAATCGCGTTGCTTCCTTACACAACGGAATAGGACGTTTTATAAAAGCAGTCGGGAAACCGGCTGCTTTTTTTGTATGCAAAAAAGGAAGCATTAATAGTAGGGTAAGCATGAAATCGAATTATTTGGGCGTTGAATCGTTTGACGTTGGCACTTTATTATGTTAAATTACAGCTATCCTATAACTAAAGGGGAAATTTTGATGTCGGTGACCGTTCTTAACTAGCAATTTCATAACACTTGATTAGGAAGGCTTTAGCAGGCTCGTCATGAGGCGATTACGTGCTCTATTTGAGTTCGTATTACGCAGCAGTCTGTTGTTCCTTACGGGTGGATGATTTAGTTAAGAACACACGAAGCGTCAAATGGCCTCTTTACGGCTGTTGTTCTCTTTGTAATTAACCGTGCTCTTATTGCACGGTTTTTTTGTTTTTCGGCACCTGTTCTCATTTCGGGGCCTTAGGACGATAGAGGGCATCAGTATAAAAAGAAGGGCAAGGACTGCCATAGTGGCATTCTTTGCCCTTCTTTGCGTTATGGAGAATTAAGTCCAAACCAATAGAGATTTGAAGGAGGATTTGCTGTGAATTTACAAAGTCTAAACACGCTGGAATACGAAATCATTAAAACAGAGCTTGGGCGCCACGCAGTATCTTATGTAGGAAAAAAAGCTGTAGAAGAGCTTATGCCAATGACCTATTTGCCGACGATTCAAAGAGCAATGGAGGAAACTTCTGAAGCTAAAGAACTGCTGGAACGAGGATCGAGTGTACCCATTCCTTCACTAGAAGGCATTGAGTGGATCATGTCATTAATGGGGACTGGATATTTGTACAGTGAGCAAGATTTCACTGCGGTTGCTACATTTCTTAAGAGCTGTAGTCAACTGCGCAAATATATGGCCTCTAAAGAACAGAGCGCTCCGCGGATTGCTGCATATGCATCCTCGTTGATGGAGTTAAATCACGTGAGGGAGGCTATTGATCGTTGTATCCGTTTTGGTGCGATTGATGATGGAGCAAGCAAGGGGTTAGAGCGAGTTCGAAAACGGATTGTAGTGGCTAAAGAACGTCTTCATAAAAAAATCGACGGAATTATGTCACGCCATCAATCGATTTTGCAGGAGAATATTTATAGTCAGCGAGGTGGCCGTTACGTTATCCCCGTAAAACGGGAATATCATAAACAAATAAAAGGATCGGTGCTTGATCAATCCACAAGTGGACAGACGGTGTTTATTGAACCAGACGAGATCGCTGCTCTCCAAATTGAACTTGATTTACTTTTGGGTGAAGAGGCGCGAGAAGAAGCCGTAATCCTCAGCATGCTGACTAGCTTGGTAGAACAGGAACAGGCTGCCCTGCACCTTAATATTGAGGCTACGGGCACGTATGATTTTATTTTTGCTAAAGCTAAATATGCACGAACGCTGGGGGCATCTTCTGTTACGCTGAATGCGAAAGGCTTTCTAAAGATGAATGGAGGCAGGCATCCCATGCTGAAGGGGATGATTCCGATCAATCTGGAGGTAGGTAAGGGGTATAAATCCCTCATCATTACAGGCCCAAATACAGGTGGTAAAACTGTGGTCCTTAAGACACTAGGGCTGCTGACGATCATGGCTCAATCAGGGCTGTTGATTCCGGTCGAGGAGGGCAGCGAATTCACTATTTTTACGGATGTAATCAGTGTAATTGGCGACGGACAAAGTCTGGCACAATCCCTCAGCACATTCTCGGCGCAAATGAAGAGTATTGAGGGAATGCTGAGAGATGCATCTAAGGGGGTGCTGCTGCTCATTGACGAGCTGGCGGCTGGTACGGATCCCGGGGAGGGCATTGCGCTCTCTATCGCGATTCTGGAAGAGCTGAGCCGTAAAGGGGCGAATATTATTGTTACTACACATTTTAATGAGCTAAAAGCCTTTGCAGCCGCAACGACGGGCTTTCAAAATGCGCGAATGGAATTTGATAAAGAAACGCTACAGCCGTTGTATCGATTGACGATTGGAGAAGCGGGGGAAAGTTACGCTCTGCAGATCGCTAAAAAGCTGGGGATACAGGATAACGTTATTAAGAGATCATGGGAAATCGTAGAGGCGCAGCAACAAAGGCTACAGAAAGGCAGCGGAGAGGCATGGGGAAGTTTTTTCAGCAAAGATGGAGAACAGGAATATGCTGCACTTCCAGTAGAGGAATATGGCAACGCAGAAGAAAAGGCTGCTCCATCTGACCGCAGCAAGGAGAAGTTGATTCAATTTGAAATTGGAGATGCAGTTGTGGTAACGTCACTCGGCCGGACAGGGATCGTTTATGAGAAGAGAGATCATTTAGGAATGGTTGGGGTGATGATCCAGAAGCAAAAAATGAAAATTAACCATAAGCGGTTGAAGCCCTATCTTTCAAAAGAAGAGCTATACCCGGAGGAATATGACTTTGATATTATTTTTGAGAGTAAGGATACACGTAAAAAGCGTAAGTTGATGCAGCGTAAACATGTTGAGGGTTTAACGATTACACACAGAGATGAAGAATAGATTCAATGAAGATCTGTCCACGAGACAGGTCTTTTTTATAGATATAACGAAATAAGTGAATTTCAAGCAGGAGTAAAGGCCTAGGGCTTAGAAGTTATTGTAACCACCATAAAACTTTGTTACAGTAAAAATATTTATGTTCCATAACTTAAATGTAGATATACGTTCAACTAGAGAAGGGAAGAAACACATGAATAATAAGAAAATATGCAGGTTGTTGTTAACGCTGCTCGTGATGGCAACTCTATTGTCAGCATGTAGTAGAACAACTTCTAGCAGTAATCCATTATCTTCGCGCCATAATATAGTAGACGATAAGCCACAAGCTGGTGGAGTAGTTACCTACGGATTCTCTTCACCATTTACGGGTTTGTTTGAGCCTGCTTTTTATGAAGGTGAAGATGATTTTCATGTGCTGGAATTTATTACTGAGCCGATGTTTCAGGTAAATGATGAACTAGTGACGGTTCCTAATATCGCCTCTTGGCAGGAATCTGATGATCATAAAGTATTTACCTTTAAAATTAAACCGGGAATCCGTTGGCATAACGGTGATGAATTAACGGTAGAGGATTGGAAATTCGCAATTGAAACTATTGCTAGTCCAGATTATACGGGCTCGCATTATTATAGTGTTGAAATGATTCAGGGTGCAGAGGCCTATCATGAGGGAGAAGCGAAGGGCATATCCGGATTGAAGGTTATAGATCCTTATACTTTGAAAATAACTGTAACTGCTGCACGGGTAAACACCATCGATAGTCTGTGGCCCTATCCGATGAATAAAAAATACTATACTGGAATTGCTGTTAAAGATATGCCTGAAAGTGACCAGATGCGAAAATCTCCTATAGGTATTGGCCCTTTTGAGGTTGAACATATTCAGCCTGGCCAGAGGGTAGAAATGAAACGTTTTGATCAATATTACAAGGGCAAAGCGCTATTGGATGGGATAGTGTATAAGGCATTTGACGATAAGGAAGTGGCTGAACGCTTTCAAACAGGAGAGATTGACATAGAGTCAGCCCCTCGGGATGCTTATGATGATCTAAAAGAACTGGATAACATTAACATCCTGCAAACTGCTGAGCTAGGCTATGAATATATAGGTTTTAAATTCGGGCATTGGGATACGGAAACCGAGACCATCGTAATGGATAACCCTAAATTTGAAGACAAAAGATTACGGCAAGCTATGTATTATGCTTTAGATCGTGAAGGGATCATCAAAGCATATTCCCACGGTCTAGCTGAGGCTGTAGAGACTCCAATATCTAGCACTAGCTGGGCGAAGATCCCTGATACTGAGATTAATGCTTATCTATATAATCCTACAAAGGCCAAGGAACTGCTGGATGCTGCTGGGTTCTTGGATCTAGACGGTGATGGATTACGGGAAGACCCAAAGGGCCAGAAGCTGATGATCCATTTTGATTCTATGCTAGGCAGTCAAACAGCAGAGCTACGTACTAATGCCATTTTAAGAAATTGGCGTGATGTTGGACTCGATGTACAGCTGAACGGTGGAGCCTTAAAGGAATTCCATGCTTTCTACGATGCAGTGGAAGCCGATGATCCGTCTATCGAACTATTTTACGGAGTATGGGGGTTAGCGAGTGATCCCGATCCAACAGGTCTATGGAGAGAAAATGATCTATGGAACTATCCCCGTTGGTCTTCCGAGCGGAATGAAGAGCTGATTCGTGAAGGCGTAAGTATGAAGGCATACGATATGGATTATCGTAAAGAAATATACTATGAGTGGCAGAAGCTGGTTAATGAAGAGGTGCCTATGATCTTTTTTGCCGAACGAAAAGCGATAGTTCCAGTAAATAAGCGCCTACAGGGCGTTCGCGTGAATTCAATGAGTACGATTATTGACCCTTATAAATGGTGGATTAAGGAAGAGGACGAAAAATAAAATAATAATTTTTTGTGAAAAGTGAAATCAAATTGTAGTTTCATTCGTCATATATAGTATGGAGGATGACGACGATGAAGAGACGGATAGTAGTGGGGGCAATTGCAGCTGTATTAGTCGTTGTCTTAATTGCGGTATGGAGGCCAACTGGGCTTGGTTTTAAACCGAATATTGACGCGGAATCAGCAGTGCTTCTAGATATGGATACCGGAGATATATGGGTGGATATTAATGGTGATGTACCCATGCCACCGGCCAGTGTATCTAAATTAATGACAGAAATGATTGTGCTGGATCAAATCTCCTCTGGAATGATTAGATGGGAGGATAGGGTCCCAATTAGTGCCTATGCAAGTAAAATGGGCGGCACAAGTCTCTCATTGAAGCGGGGAGAATTCTATACTATAAGAGAATTATTCGAAGGAGTCACTATTTATTCTGCCAACGATGCTACTGTTGCATTGGCTGAGTATATGGCTGGTTCAGAAGCCTCTTTTGTGCTCATGATGAACGACAAGGCACATAGTCTAGGCTTATCTTCTCGTACAATATTTACTAATGCAACCGGCCTATCAGGTAAGGATCTTGGTTTCACTGATCCGAATATGCATATCAGCGGTGAGACTATGATGACAGCTCGTGATACCGCTAAATTGGCTGCCGCACTAATCTATCATCATCCGGATATTCTCAATATTTCCAGCCGTACACAAATGCATTTGAAGAATAAGGGGCTATATGTAAGTAATAGCAATTTCATGTTGCCAGCTATGGGTGGCATTTACGCTTATGAGGGTACAGATGGTTTAAAGACTGGACATAATAACCGGGCAGGATACTGTATTGCAGGCTCGGCTCAGCGGGATGGGCATAGGCTTATTGCAGTCGTTATGGGGGCAAAGACTTATGAGAGCCGATTTGAAGGGGCAGCAAAATTATTTGATTACGGATTTTTCCGTGGTTTACAATCCGGAGATCGGGTTAAACATATGATGAATCCGCTCAGAATTAGGAACTAAAGTCGGAGCGCCATACCAGTATTTATTACTTGGTTTGGTGCTTTTTCCCTATTCATGTCGTTATTTGTGGTTTCTTTTTATCCATTTAGTGATTACAATAGAAATATTGTTTTAGTCCACATTATTTTAGAACCGCAAAAAACTTTTTTTTCTATAATTTTGAATGACCTGAATTTCTTGAAAGGGGGGACAATAAGATAATGGAATAAGGGTCAGTTGATCGCCGTGAGAAATAAAGTCATGACTGCCTGATAAAGATTCAGGAAGCATTATATATATGGCAAGCAATTATTCTACAATAAAGAAGGAATCAAAAATGAAGGAATCAAAGATGAAAAAAATAAAGAAAAGATATATCGCCCTCATTGTTCTTGTTGTTATTATAGCGGGAGGCTTTCTGTTTCGTAATTCCCTGGCTGTATTAGCCTTTGACCTCTTTTTGTCTGATCGGGTTGAAACTAAGCTAAAGGAAGAATCTTACCAGCCGCTTAAGGATGATAATAAGGTTAAGCCAGAACCGGTTGTGTACAAGAGCGATCCGTTCTCAATTATGCTCTTAGGTACCGATCAACGTGATAATGAAACGGCACGTTCAGATACCATGATGTACGCTGTTGTTCGGCCTGAGGACTATAAGATCCTGCTCATTTCTATTCCGCGTGATACGTATACGGAAATTATAGGTCATAAGGATAATAAAAAGGATAAGATTACACATGCCTATGCTTTTGGGGGGCAACAGATGGCCAAGGATTCTCTAGAAGCTCTGCTTGGTCATGATATTCAATATTATGCGACAATAAATTTCCAAGGACTCAAGGATGCTGTAGATGCTATTGGAGGCGTTCCGCTGCCGATTAAGAAAGACATTGTGAACAAGGGTAAGGATCATGAAAAGTTTACAATTGAAGCTGGAAAGTCGCTTTATAACGGACAAGAAGCACTGAACTATACGCGTTATCGTGAGGATAGTGACTTTAATCGTACCAAACGCCAACAGGTTTTTATTGATGTTGTAGCGAATAAAATGTTATCGATCAGTCAAATTGGCAACATTCCGAAGTTGCTGGATATTATGGGAGATAATTTCAAAACCGATATAGAGCCTTCGATGATCATTAGTCTAGCCAAAAAATTCATGGGCGGAAAAGGCATGGATATCTCAAGCTTCACAGTTATGGGTGAAGGTAAACGTATGGATGGTGTTTACTATGATATCGTTGATGAAGAGGATTTGAGTGAAGCTAAGGCGATGATCGACAACTGGATGAGTGCAGCAACACCTGTAGATCAACTAATTGAGCCGGGAAAAGCAAGCAATGCACTGGAGCCTAAATCAACAGCAGTTACGCAATAATTCTAAAGTGGAGTTCAAACTCATATAATTAATTGCAGCAGCCATTCACATTCTTATGGCTGCTGCTTACTGTCTTCATGCTATAATGTATTGGAACGATTATTAAGCTGCCACGTATTAATAATTTTGCATGGTAGTAAAAGGAAGTTAAAGAACCGTAATTCCTTCGGAACTCTTTGAGGAGGATCAAGAGATGAATATTGCATTTTTTTTACTTCCGAAACAGGAAGTCGCTTGCGTAACGATCGATTCAACGCTACGCCAAACGTTGGAGAGGATGGAGTATCACCGTTATACTGCTGTCCCTATTCTGAACCGAAATGGAGAATACGCTGGTACGGTTACAGAGGGTGATCTGCTCTGGTATATGAAGGAATCCGAGGGCAAGGTTACTTTCGAGAACGCTTCAAAATTCTTGCTTAAAGATTTGCCGTTGAGGATGAATAACAGACCTGTCTCGATTGATGCGGATATGGAAGATCTGATTAATTTGGCTAAGGTACAGAACTTTGTTCCTGTAGTCGATGATATGAACCGGTTTATTGGCATCGTTCGCCGGAGTCAAGTCATAGAATATTGTGAGAAATTTGTATCAAAACAATCTCAAGAGTCATTATAGCCCAATTTATTCGCGGTAATAGAAGCAATCGGAACAAGGCCTGTATTTCCGGCGATAACGGAAAGCAGGTCTTTTTTAAAAATGTAAGAAGTACTAGTTCATCCCTTGTTGAAGCATACTTAAGGTGCGTGGGGCGCCCTTGTGTGACACGGAATTTTTTATGCTATAATGGAGAATAAAGCTTTTTGCCGGAGGTAGAGAGACGTGTCCAATGTGCCGAAGGATCTGGATGTCGCTAAACGCGCCAAGGTAATTGAATGGTTAAAAACAGAAGTGATTGACCAAGTTTCACGGTTATTTAAAGCGTTATGGGAAGGCAGTACTACCCGTGTGGGCGACAGCCTGGCTAGTTTGATTATGAGCTCTTATATTTTGGGCCGCAGACTAGGGATTCCCTATCGTCAATTAGATGACTTGCTACTCGAGAAGCTCAGAAAGCATAAGCAGGAAGGGCATCAACTGGAAGAATGGTATCAAGATATATCTGCTTTAGAAGAACATATGCGTAAGAGGTGAATACTGTTGAAATTTCGCTGGTCATCTGTGGCTTGGAGCGTAGTATATTTACTTTTGCTGCTTAGTTTAACGACTCCACTGCTCATCATCACTACCCTATTTATGATTGTTCCGGCAGTAGTGTTATTCACTACGCTGAACACCAAACAATTCGTTATACACGTATTGCCGGTGTTGCTGATTGTTGGTCTGATTACACCTATTTATGTGCTGATCGCGGCGTATTTCTTAATACCTGCTCTGGTAATGGGACGTTGGTATAAAAGACATGCTTCAGCAGTATCTACCGTGATTGCAGGTACGGTTACGATTCTTGGAGAATTCCTGTTACTTTTATTACTCGGTACGGCGTTATTTAACTTTGATTTGTCTAACTATGTGAACGATGTGCTGCAGATGGTTAACTCGCCTCTGTCTGATCTTGGTACTGCTAATCCACTGTTTACTGATCTTGGCTTTACGACTGAGGATGTAAACAAGCTAAGTCATATGACGGTTCAAATGATCCCAATGACTCTAATCGTAAGCTCTTTTATGATAGCTGTCATTACGCATTCTATTGTTCGTCCGATTCTGAACAGTATGAATTATGCAGTGCCTAAGATGAAGCCTGCTCGTGAATGGAGACTTTCGAGATCGTTTATTTGGTATTATTTGATTGGTGTGGTTCTTCAGCTCTTCTTCTCAGGATCAGAGAATAATTACATCCTCATGATTTCTGCCAATCTACTGCCGTTGCTACGAATTGGCTTTATGATTCAGGCGATTGGATTTTTCTTCTTCCTGGCGCATGAACGCAAATGGAACAAGATGGTTGCCATTCTGCTAGCAATACCGGTCATTTTGCTGCCGCCGCTACGCATTATCGGTATTATTGATCTTGCTTTCCCACTGCGGGAGTATGTGACGAAATCGAAACGATAGGGTGAGAGTTCATGCCTAAATTTCTGCAAAGACGCTGGCACGGCTATCATACCGTATGGGCGTTCATGCTGCTGTTGGCCCTTATTATAATTGTTAGTATTTATAACTGGGCTCTTGGGGTCGTTAGCCTGTTTCTGGCAGGTACATTATGCTTCTATATGCTGAAGACGGAAATTTCGTTCCGCCGTAATCTGGTGGAATATATTAACGGATTAACTTTTCGTATTAAGCGAGTGGAGGGAGAAGCAGTGAGTATGCTGCCCCTCGGAATCATTCTGTTTAGCGAAGATCGAACAGTAGAATGGAATAACCGCTATGCTGGTGATATTTTTGCGCGCAAGTCTTTAGTTGGGGAACCGCTACTGGAATTGCTGCCGGATATGCAGTCTTTTTTTACGACGAATGTATCGGGAAAACGGGATGTTCACAAAGATGGCGTATTGCATGACACTCGCATTGAGCTCACTGTGGATGAACGATTTTATCAAGCTGTCATTATTCCAAGTGAACGTATTCTTTACATGTATGATATCACTGAGCTTGTGGTGCTACGTGAGCGTTATGAGGATGAGAAGCTGGCGATTGGCATAGTGATGATGGATAATCTAGATGAATCTGCTCAAGGAATGGATGATCAACAGCGTACTTCTCTGATCGCTAAGGTAGCGAGTGAGATCACCGAATGGAGTAAACAGTTTGATGTTTATCTGCGTCGTCTGTCGTCTGAGCGTTATCTAATGCTACTTAATCATCGTAGTCTGCAAGCACTGGAAGAAAGTCGATTCGTTATTCTCGATGAGATTAGGGAAATGACGGCCGACCTTAAAGTACCCATGACACTGAGTATTGGTATGGCATTTGGAGCGGACTCTGCAAGCGAGCTAGGTGCCTTAGCACAATCCAGTTTGGATATGGCGCTCGGCCGAGGTGGAGATCAGGCTGCTGTAAAAGCAGGTCAGAGGTTGTCTTTCTACGGTGGAAAGAGTAATGCTGCGGAGAAGCGTACACGAGTGCGGGCACGAGTCATTGCGCATGCGCTGCGTGATTTAATGCAGGAGAGCGACCGTGTGCTGATCCTCGGCCACCGCACACCAGATATCGATGCTGTTGGTGCTGCGATTGGCCTTCTGAGAGCCGCACAGATGTATAATGTAGAGGCTAGCATTGTGATGGAGACTCCTAATCCTTCCATAACGAACATGATGGAGCAGATTCGGAAAGATGATGAATTGTTTAAGTCGTTCATCACAACGGAGCAGTCTTTACAAGTGATGACGGAGCATACACTGCTTATTGTTGTAGATACCCATAAGGCATCTATGACAATGGAACCGCGGCTTGTGCAATATGCGAGTAGAATTGTGGTGGTGGATCATCACCGTAGAGGCGAAGAGTTCATCAACGATGCTGTACTTGTCTATTTAGAGCCTTATGCTTCATCAACCTGTGAGCTGGTGACAGAGTTGCTTCAATATATCCATGAGAAGGTAAAGATTAGTCCATTGGATGCTACAATGCTCTTAGCGGGAATTACTGTAGATACGAAGCACTTTGCACTGCATACAGGCTCACGTACATTTGAAGCTGCAGGGTTTCTGCGCCGAAATGGTGCGGATACCGTTCTTATTCAGCGTATGCTGAAGGAGGATTTACAGGAGTATATTTCAAAAGCCGAAATTATCAAACATGCGCGTATGATTTATGATCAAATCGCATTGGTCGTTACGGCACCAGGTATGAAGATTCCACAGCTACTTATCGCTCAGACTGCGGATACATTACTTGGGATGACGAACGTAGTCGCTTCATTTGTCATTAGTGAGCGACCAGACGGCCTGATAAGCATTAGTGCTCGATCACTTGGGCGTATGAATGTACAGGTCGTGATGGAAAAAATGGGTGGCGGTGGGCATCTATCGAACGCCGCGGTACAGCTAGAAGGAACATGTAAAGAAGCAGAAGCCAGACTGCTGCAAGTGCTGGCTGAAATCGAATCGAAAGAGGGTTTATTCGAATGAAGGTCATTTTCATAAAAGATGTTAAGGGTCAAGGTAAAAAAGGTCAGGTTAAAGAGGTATCCGAAGGTTATGCTTCGAACTTCCTATTACCACGTGGATTAGTTCGTCCGGCAACGGAAGGCAATGTGAAGACGCTTGAGAATCAAGCAGCTGCTGAACAACGCCGTAAAGATAACGAAAAAGAAGAAGCTCAGCAACTGGGCAAGAAGATAGATGAGCTTACTCTTACTATGAAAGCAAAAGCAGGTGAAGGCGGCCGTCTATTCGGCGCAATCACGAGCAAACAAATTGCTGAAACGCTAGCTTCCACTCAAAGCATTTCCATCGATAAGCGCAAGATTGAGCTAGGAGAGCCGATTCGTCATTTGGGAGTGTTTCAAGTAAGTATAAAACTACACACTGAAGTAAAGGCTACCCTTAAGGTTCAGGTAACGGAGGAGTAACATGGGTGGAGATCTCTTTTTCGATCGGGTTCCCCCGCAGAATCTTGAGGCGGAGCAAGCGGTAATTGGTGCTGTTCTGTTGCAGGATGAAGCGCTCATTACTGCAATGGAACGGGTGAATACCGAAGACTTCTACGATAAAGCGCATCAAATGATTTTTGAGGCGATGGTGCAGCTCGGAGAAGAGAGCCAGCCGATTGATCTTGTTACGCTTACTTCTAGACTGCAGGACAAGGGAGAGCTCGAAGATATTGGTGGTGTTAGCTACCTAGCTAAGCTGGCGCATGCTGTGCCTACTGCGGCTAACGTAGAATACTACGCGCAGATTATTGAAGAAAAGGCTATGTTACGGCGTTTGATTCGTACAGCGACGCAAATCGTAAGCGAGGGTTACACCGGCGGCGAAGATGTAGCCGATATGCTGAGTGATGCAGAACGGCGAATTCTTGAAATCTCTAACCGGCGCAGCGGCAGTGGATTTATCGCAATCCGCGATGTTTTGATGGAAGTATTTGATAAGGTTGAACTCCTCCATCAGAATAAAGATAAGGGCGGCATGTCAGGTATTCCAACGGGATTTGTGGATTTAGACCATATGACTAATGGATTCCAGCGCAATGATTTGATTATTGTTGCAGCCCGTCCTTCTGTAGGTAAGACAGCATTCGCGCTAAATATTGCTCAGAATGTGGCCGTACGTGCCAAAGAGACGGTTGCCATATTTAGTCTGGAAATGTCTGCGCCGCAGCTAGTACAGCGGATGATTTGTGCCGAAGCTAATCTGGATGCGAATACTATGCGTACCGGTGACTTCAAGAGTGATGATGATTGGTCGAAGCTGACTATGGGCATTCAGTCCCTGTCGGAGGCGGAGATTTATATCGATGATACAGCAGGGATTACTGTAACGGATATTCGTGCGAAATGCCGGAGGCTCAAGAAGGAAAAGGGCCTGGGGATGATCGTCATTGACTACTTGCAGCTCATTCAGGGCCGCGGTAAAGGCGGGGAAAACCGTCAACAGGAAGTATCGGATATATCCCGTACATTGAAGCAGATCGCTCGTGAATTGGACGTGCCGGTTATCGCCCTGTCGCAGCTTAGCCGGGGTGTGGAACAACGTCAGGATAAACGACCGATGATGAGTGACTTGCGTGAATCCGGTTCTATCGAGCAGGATGCCGACATTGTTGCGTTCTTGTATCGTGACGACTATTACAATCAGGACACTGAGAAGAAAAATATTATTGAAATTATTATAGCTAAACAGCGTAATGGTCCCGTTGGGACAGTAGAGCTTGTCTTCCTCAAAAACTTCAACAAGTTCGTTAACTACGAGCGAGCACATGCAGAACCATTTGCTGGGTAACCTGTCATGTATGATATCCGAACGATTGCACATTTCTTTGTGTAATCGTTCGTTTTATTTGACTTTGAAAAAAACGGCTGTTACACTGAGTATTGTCCTTTAGTGGGTAAATCCGCTTGGAGTCCGGAGGGCTACGTACATAAGAATGACGTACAGGGGGCCCATATTATGAAAAATAATGGTGCTTGCTAGCACCTACGGAGGAATGAACATGTCAACGGTAGTCGTCGTGGGAACACAATGGGGAGACGAAGGTAAAGGGAAAATCACTGACTTTCTAGCGGAAAGTGCAGATGTGGTTGCCCGTTATCAAGGGGGCAATAATGCCGGTCACACGATTCTGATTGACGGTGAGAAGTTTAAGCTCAGCTTAATCCCTTCTGGTGTATTTTATAAAGAAAAGACTTGTGTAATTGGTAACGGGATGGTTATTAATCCAGCTGCCTTGATCCAAGAAATTAATTATATTCACGAGAACGGCTTTGACACTAAAAACTTAGTGATCAGCGACCGGGCTCATGTTATTATGCCTTATCACATGGTACTGGATGCTCTGGAAGAAGACCGCAAGGGTCCGAACAAGATTGGTACAACACGCAAAGGCATCGGTCCATGTTACATGGATAAGGCTGCACGTAACGGTATCCGTATTGCTGACCTGATGGACGCTGAGGAATTCGAATTGAGACTTCGTCACTTGATGGAAGAGAAGAACCAAGTGATTACTCAAGTATATGGCGCGGAAGCTCTTGATGTTGAAGAGATTCTGACTCAGTACCTGGAATATGCGGAAGTGCTACGTAATTATGTGACAGATACGTCGGTCATTCTTAATGAAGCTATTGATGCAGACCGCAAAGTATTGTTTGAAGGCGCACAAGGGGTAATGCTTGATATCGATCAAGGTACGTATCCGTTTGTTACTTCTTCTAACCCTTCTGCAGGTGGCGTATGTATAGGATCTGGTGTTGGACCTTCTAAGATTAAACAGGTTATCGGGGTTGCTAAAGCCTACACTACTCGTGTTGGAGATGGCCCGTTCCCTACAGAACTGAACGATGCAACTGGTGATTATATCCGTGAAACAGGTCATGAATATGGAACAGTTACAGGACGTGCTCGCCGTGTAGGCTGGTTTGACAGTGTTGTTGTAAGTCACGCTCGTCGTGTAAGTGGAATCACAGGCTTGTCTCTTAACTCGCTGGATGTGCTGAGTGGACTTGAGACTGTGAAGATCTGCACAGGCTACAAATACCGTGGTGAAATAATCACGCATTACCCAGCTAGCCTTAAGATGCTTGCAGAGTGTGAAGCGGTATATGAGGAGCTTCCAGGTTGGAGCGAAGATATTACTTCTGCAAAAACATTGGATGATCTGCCAGCAAATACACGCAGATATGTTGAACGTGTATCTGAGCTTACAGGGATTCCGATCGCCATCTTCTCAGTAGGCCGTAACCGTGAGCAGACGAATCAAGTAATGCCAATTTATATCTAAATAAATTTAGTCATTTATAAGGGACCTCGCGAGAGGTCTCTTTTTTATGTTTACTTTTATGCGTATGTTTCCCGAAGCCGGTTCTAGTCAATACTGGGAGTATAGAAAAACATGGAAAAAATATACCAGATAGACTTGAACATAGGTGAGAGGAGAGAAGAAATGAAGATCGTGAAGCGTGCACTGGGAGTATGTCTAATTGTAGTACTCGCAAGTACACTTTCAATTCTAACTACGGGCGTGGTTGTAAATGCTTATATTCAGTCGGTTCTGGCGAGCTTCGATATTAAAGTGGATAGTCCAGGCCCAGGTTTAGGTGGGATGGTCAAGAGCATTATTGGCATGGATAGCCAATCGGACTCCAATAAAGCGAATAAAGAAGCGACGACAACAGGCAGCGCGGTAAACAAGGATAAAGATAACAGTAAGGATACACCTGAAAAAGGGGAGCCGGTGGAGGAAAAAGCACCCGAGGATGCTTTACCGGTTATGGGCCAAGCCTCAAATGAGTCTTCTACTAACGAAAGCCAGAGTGGAATTTCAGAGGACCAAAAATTGGTAATGACACCTGAGGCAATAGGTGACTTAAAAGATAATCTCCCTTCGGCGGAGAAGGTAAATATATTCAATATCTTGATGTCCAAACTACCGCAGGATGAGATGCAGAAAATCTCCACGGCGATGGAGGATGGTCTAACGGAGGATGAGGTTAAGGGGCTGCAACAAGTCATTGCCAAATATGTTGATCCCGATGAATACGAGAGTATAATGAAAATGCTTACACCAACTACAGAAACTCTACAGCAGCCATAGTAATTGTCAATTTCTAGACACAAGAAAAAGGCTAAATTTTCATATTTGCGCAAAAAACCCGCGTATTTCGTGGGTTTTTTTATGTGTACAAAGTTGAAATTTTTCGCTCAGCTATGGTACATTAGACAAGGATGTTCAAAGGGTTAATTTTTTGTAACCAATTGTAACCTTTTTGAGGGTCCATTAGAAGCAGGAAATTAGAACTAGGATAAGTGGAAATATTCATGGTCGTAATCTATATACTCGAGATCGTACAACTAGCTTGGCCGTTCATATCAGATGACAGAGCGGACTGAAAGGGAGAGTTTCATGAAGGGATTTAAGTTCATGCGCCGGATGGGGAAACTGCGGAATAGTGACACAGCAGAATCCGGAGCAGATGTTCAGCAGAGCCACAATTTCGATCACGACTCCACACACTTTCATCAAGAAAAAGGAACTCGTAGATTCCGGCGCTCTTGGATTTTGGGAGCTGTTGGTCTAGTACTTCTAACCACTGTGTTGATTGGTGCAGAGAAAAAGTATGTAGCAGCCAATACTGAAACCTTCTATCAAGTGTTGGTGAAGGGTAAGGAGATCGGGAAGCTTAACGATCAGGCACAGCTTAATCAGCTTTATGATAAGAAGCAACAGGAATATCAGGACAAGTATCCAGATTCAACGATGGTGCTTCAGACAGAAGGCATTACAATTAAACAGGAGAAAGCGTACAAGCCGGAAGTTGATAGTGAAGCAACGCTTAGTAAATTAGATGGTATGCTGAAGGCCTATGCTGTAGGCGTACAATTAATGGTAGATGGCAAAGCCGTTGGCATTGTTAAGGATCAAGAGACCGCAAATGCGGTGCTTGAAGGGGTAAAGAATCATTATGTTCCGCAAACTAAAGTAGCAACGGCTAGTAAGCTCACAAGAACAGCAGCCTCAAGTTCAAGTGCTGCGAAAGCAAAAGCTCCTAACCAAGTCGAGTCAGTCAAAATTAGTGAAGAAGTTGCTATTGTTCCAGTGAAGACAGATCCTAACAAAGTGTTGGATGTGAAGGAAGCGGTCAAAACTCTTACCGAGGGTAAAGAAGCACCACTTCTTTATACCGTTCAAGAGGGCGATACGATTTCTGGGATTGCCAAACGGTTTGAAATTACACAAAAAGAGATCTATAGTAACAACCCGGATGTGAAAGAGCTAACGTTGAAGATTGGAGATACACTGAAGCTGAAGGTACCACAGCCAGATGTTACAGTTGTTACTGTAGAGCAAGTGTCAGAGCAGGTGGTTACTGAGCCTGAAGTGATCGTGCGGAAAAGCGACCAGTTACCAGCAGGCAAAAGTAAGGTCGTTCGTCCAGGACAAACGGGCCTTAAAGAAATGCAGTATCGGTTAACAAAGAAAAACGGAATGGTCGTACAAGAAGAGTGGTTGGGTCAGACCGTTATTAAATCTTCTCTCCCTGAAGTGGTTTATCGGGGTACGAAGGTAGTTGGTGAAGGAACAGGCATGTTCAGTTGGCCAGTAAGCGGAGCAACCCTTACTAGTAGTTTCGGTGAGCGCTGGAGCCGTGCCCATAAGGGTCTAGATATGGTATCTGGCAACCGGAGCATTAAAGCCTCTGATGCCGGAACTGTAATCTTTGCTGGTGTGAAGAGTGGATATGGAAATGTGGTTATCGTGGATCACCGTAACGGATACGAAACCTATTATGGCCACTTAAACAGCATCTCCGTTTCTACGGGGCAGCGTTTGGAACAAGGCGCCAAAATTGGCGTAATGGGCAATACTGGACGCTCGACGGGAACACATCTGCATTTTGAGATTCGGAAGAATGGCACTGCGGTAAATCCAATGAAGTATTTGCGATAATTCATACTTTAACCTCAACTGCTCGATTAAACTCGAGCGGTTTTATTTTTTTTAATATAGGAATGACGATATAGCTGTTTCTTTTTGCTGGGGGAGCCGATTCCTTATTTCGTAGGATGTGACGGTAAGACAGGTATGTTAAAATAAAGGAATGATCTTTAAGTAGGGATAGGAAGGTGAAGCTGAGACATGCAGATGGGAACGATTCTGGTAGTAGACGATGAACAGCCTATTGCTGATATATTGAAGTTTAATCTAGAAAAAGAAGGCTACGAGGTTATTTGTGCTTTTGATGGTAACAGTGCAGTAGAATTGGCATTGTCCAAAAAGCCTGATCTTATGCTGCTTGATCTTATGCTGCCTGGTAAGGACGGGATGGATGTTTGTCGTGAGGTTCGTTCTGCACATTTGGACATTCCTATCATTATGCTTACTGCCAAAGACGGAGAGATTGATAAGGTGCTTGGTCTAGAGCTTGGTGCGGATGACTATGTGACCAAACCTTTTAGTACACGTGAGCTACTCGCCAGAGTGAAGGCCCAAATGCGGAGACAGCACAAACCGTCACCGCCGGGAATGGCGAATGAACCTGCAGAGACCAGACAGGGTATATACCATTTTGATCTATTTATTGATACAGATATGTATCTGGTTTATAAGGGTGGGGAGCCGCTTGATTTGACCCATCGTGAATATGAGCTGCTCTACTATATGATTAAACATGCGGGTAAGGTGATGACCCGGGAGCATTTACTGCAGGCTGTGTGGGGATTCGAGTATTTCGGCGATGTGCGGACCGTAGACGTGACGATCCGTCGTCTAAGAGAGAAAATTGAGGAGAATCCCAGCAAGCCGGAATATATTTATACTCGGCGCGGACTTGGCTATTTGATGCATAGCCCTAAAAGCGGAGGACTGTGATGAAGTGGTGGTCCTTTTTCCGGACAATTCAGGCCAAGCTTATTATTATTTATGTGCTGCTGATTCTGATAGCTATGCAGTTAATTGGAGTCTATTTTGTCAGCTCGATGAAGAACTCGTTAACGGATAACTTCACGAAGGATCTTAAAGCACGTGCGGAGATGCTGTCCATCCTGACTGCTGATAAATTCGGTAGTGAGGCTGGTACCGTTGACGAGGAAACGGCTGTAGAAAGTCTGCGTGGTATGGTTAATAATCTTTACATTAACGGGGCCGAGATTCAGGTGCTTGATGCCAGCGGCAAAATCATCACCACCTCCGTGCCCTCTCAGAATGACTATGTCGGACAGCGCAACACTCAGACCGTAGTCAATCGCGCCTTGCAGGGGATCAGCGATAATGAAGAATATATTATTGCTGATGATAATGTGCGAAAAAAGGTTGTGGCCAAGCCGGTACTTTCCGGTGACAAGGTAGTAGGTGCAATCTATATTGCTGCTGACATGAAAGATTTATATGCGACCATGGGCAGGATCAACAGTGTATTCATCTCTGGTTTGCTGTTAGCCTTGGGACTGACAGTTGTCCTATGTGTTATTCTTGCACACACCATTACGCAGCCGATTAAAGAAATGACTAGGCATGCAACAGCTGTTGCTGAGGGTCGGTTCAATCGAAAAATGCCCGTGCTCGGCAACGATGAAATTGGACAACTCAGTCAGGCATTCAATTATATGACCGGCAGATTGCGTGAGGCGCTCTCTCAGAATGAGGAAGAGAAAGAGAAGCTTACCTCTATTCTGACGAATATGAGTGACGGTGTGGTAGCCACGGATGAGAATGGTGTAGTCATTCTTATGAACCTTCGAGCAGCACTTATGCTGGGAACAGAAGGTCCGTTGCCGGAAGGTGCCCCACTGGATAAATTGCTAGGTCTTGATTATGAGCAGAGTGGTTCCTTGGCTAAAGGAAATGCCCAGTCTGCAATGCTTCATCTGACACATATGGGTGGAGAAGATTCTAATATCGTGAGAGTTACGTTTACTCCGATTCATCGCCGTGAAGGTGGGATTGCCGGTACTATTGCCGTGCTGCAAGATGTAACTGAGCAAGAGAACCTGGAGGAATCACGCCGAGAGTTCGTCGCGAACGTTTCGCATGAGCTAAGAACACCACTTACAACGATTAAGAGCTATGTGGAGGCACTTGATGATGGAGCGCTTGAGGATCCGCAGTTAGCGGTTCGTTTTGTTGGGGTTATTCGTAACGAAACCGAGCGTATGATTCGTCTGGTTACGGATCTACTGCATCTGTCGCGTCTGGATTCCAAGGAGGCACTTCTCAGAATTCAGCAGACGGATATTACTGAAATGCTAGAGGATGTAGCAGACCGCTTTTCTTTTCAGATTCGGCAGAAGCGGATCGACATTAGTACAAGGGTCCGTAGGGATGTAAGCACAGCATGGCTCGATCGTGATCAAATCGATCAGGTCTTGGGGAATTTGGTCTCCAATGCATTAAAATATACGCCAGAAGGCGGTACGATTGAATTGGAAGCCTTGAAAAGTGAGGATGGAATGCTCTCCATTTCTGTACGGGATTCCGGGATTGGTATTCCGAAGAAAGACATCGAGCGGATCTTTGAACGTTTTTATCGGGTGGATAAGGCGCGTTCACGGAATATGGGAGGCACCGGACTTGGCCTTTCCATTGCCCGGGAAATTGTGAAAGCCCATGGAGGCTCTATTTCCCTGCAATCCGAGCTTAATGAAGGCTCTAAGGTAACCTTTACACTACCTCTGAATGCGCAAAGGGGGAGTGAGGCATGAAGGAGAGATTGAAGTCATGGATTCTAGCCTTGCTCGTGCTGGGAAGTCTTGTTGAGAGTTACTATTTGATTTATCGCTTGCCTGGTGCAGACTCAGCGGTACTCTCCGAGAATCTATATGTGAAGACAGACAATATGGGACCGGAGGAAAAGGTTGAGAACCTGCTGTACCCTGATAAAATGATCATCCATATGGGCGATAACAAACATACGCTTTTTTATCCAGACTCAACGTTCTATAGCTTGATTATGAATCGGTTAAAAGGGCGTGGATTTGAAAGCTTCCAGCGGCACTCGGTACAGGATTATGATTGGGATAAGATTCGAAATGAGAATCCGGGGATTGAGCTTTCGTTCGGATCCGGCATTCCGGTAACGTTACTTCAGCGGGTTATGCAGCTGTCACCTGATTCCCTATTTGAAGGAGAAAGCATTGATCGCATTTGGATCTATAACATTAAGAATGACTCCAAAGCGCATGCCATTTTCTTCAGTACGAGAGGCGACATTATATATGAAGCGGCAAAAGCGGATTTAACTGTGCAAGACGTGCAGCAGCATGTGGATTTCGGCAAGAACTGGACGCCTTACAAGTCCGTAGATGGTGATTATTATGTGCCAGACAGCAAGATTTCTCTGGTTCAGGTTGAGATGCCTTCAGGCATGTATACCATAGAACAAATGCAGAACAATCTTTTCTTCGATGTTGGAAGCACTAGATATATTCGCGAGAAAAATGGCTCGGAGATTTATACGGATAGCAAACGGAGTCTTCAGGTCGATAAGGAACGGAATTGGATGAGCTATAGCGATCCTGCCGCACTTCCAGCCGGAGACAGTACACCTGCCAAGGATGCGCTTGAAGCTGTAGAATTTGTGAACCAACATGGTGGATGGAATGGAACCTATCGTCTTGAAGCCACCGAGGAGGGGAGACAGGAGAGAAAGGTCTCTTTTCAACAATATTATGGTTCCTATCCATATGGCTCCTATCCGATCATGAGTAACTCGCAGCTGCAGTATGGTGTAATTAATCTGGAATTGCAGCAAGGCACCGTATCCTCTTATGAACGCTCGTTAATCTATATTGATGAGAGTAAGGCAGAGAAGAAAATCGTAGAGCTATCTGGAGGCGTGGAGCTAGAGAATCAATTGTCTGCGGTTAGCAAAACTTCGGCAGTGAAGGATTTAACGCCTGCGTATGTACCTGTAGTGAAAGAAGAGAAGCTGCAACTACTTCCAGTCTGGAAGGTTACGCTTATTGACGGCAGCGTTCTTACATTAAATTAATGTACAAGTTGTTCATATAACATTTAGGAGGTAAGGGTATGGATTGGGGAAGAGCCAAAAATGTACTAATTTGCGCCTTTTTAGGTCTAAATCTGCTGCTATGTTATCAGCTGTGGATTGATTTGCGCGATCAGGTTAGTGCCAATCTCGATTTCACTTCCCTGTCCGAAGAAACCCAGGCGGTCATGGAGCAGAAAGGGATTCGAGTGTTGTGTCCCATTCCGGCTTCTACCCCGCAGCTTCCTAATATAACTTATCGATATTCTGCTGAAGAGCAGAATGAACCACCCATTAAATTAGATGTTCCTATAGACAGCAAACTGATCTATTCTTCCTTCACCGACCTTAGCAAGGCGCTTGAGAGTCAAATACCGGATATCGCAAATTATCGTTTTGATTCTCAAGAAAGTGAAGTTGGGAAGTTCGTGCTTCACCCGCTAGTTCAGAATCAGTGGTCGCTATTCCGAGTTAGGTTAGAGTTGATTAATAGTGATCAGAAGATTGTAGCTTTCCGCTCACCTAAGATTGAGATAGGGGCAAGCAGTAGCGATAAGGAACAGAAGGTACTGCCGGCATCGCAAGCGCTTAGCAGTTTGATTGAAAAATATTTTCCGGCAGACTCCGTAGTAAAGGAGATTGAGCTTGGTTATTATGGTGAGTTGTTCAACTCCGAAAGTCAGGTAGCGTCGCCAATGTGGCGGTTCATGCTGGAGAACGGCAATGCCTATTATGTGGATGCTATAAGTGCGGACATCATCAGTCCGAAGACAACAGATTAGAAGGAGTAAGGAAAATGGGGATTTCATTTACAGTACTGTCCAGTGGTTCTACCGGAAATGTAACGGTGGTTCGGAACGGGGAGACAACACTTATGATTGACGCGGGACTAAGTGCCAAGCGGATCGATGAGCTGTTGGCCATGCGCGAGCTAACGGGTAATGATATAGACGGGATTCTAGTCACACACGAGCATTCCGATCATATTAAAGGACTCGGGGCAATGGCCCGTAAATACGATCTTCCGATTTATGCGAACACCAATACCTGGGGAGCCATTGGAAAAGGCATTGGAAAAATACCCGACTATAACCGAATCATTATGGAGTCGGGACATCATAGGGATTTTGGTAGTCTGCGTGTTGAATCGTTTGCAATTTCTCATGATGCGGCGGAGCCGGTGGGTTACAATTTTTATGATGGAAAAGAAAAACTGTGTGTAGCTACAGATCTGGGGTATGTTAGCGACAAGGTAAGAGATGCGATTTCAGAGGCGGACGTATTAGTGCTGGAGGCGAATCATGATATTGAAATGCTGAGGATGGGACGTTATCCGTGGAATACGAAACGACGTATACTTGGCGACATGGGTCACCTTTCTAATGAAGCAGCCGGAGCAGCACTAAGTGAAATTCTCACAGGACGGACTAAACGTACCTATTTAGCGCATTTAAGCCGGGATCATAATATGATGGATTTGGCTAAAATGTCGGTACGTTGCGCAATGGAGGATCGGGGCTGTTTCTTTAAAGATAGTGAGTTTAAGCTTTGCGATACGTATTATGACCAACCTACGCCATGGGATAAGTTGAGCCAGTTGTCATAAGCTGATCAAGCTCAGCAGTCTTTCGTTCTAATTCTTGGCGGGAGATCAGGCCTTTATCGATCATCAATTCGATCATAGCACTGAAGGAAAGGGTCATATGGTAGTGTTCATCCTTCAAATCGCCAAGCTTACCGATAAACTCCACCAGATCCATACTTGTGGAAAAAGAATTCATAATTATACCTCCTTATATAGTAAAAACAGAACTGGAGTTGTAAAAAATTCGCAGGCTTTTTACCTCAGGAAAATCACGAATTGAGGGTTGCCTGTGATACAATTATAGACGTGATAAGCAAACTCTAAATTTATGGAATCTTTCTATTAGTGTAGTCTTTTAAGTTGCAAAATATTCCTAGTAGAGAAGATATATTGAAAGATTCTAAAATTCTTTCGATTAACTGAAACTATTGTGTGGTTAATGGATAAAGTGAAACTTTTTAGTGATTGTTGGAGTCTAAAGGATGCAGAGGTATATGCTTGGAACGTGATTGCTAGAGGTTCAGGTTTTAGATACTGTGAACGGTTGGCAATAGAAGGGGGAGATTTTCGGTGGGATTGTTTGATGACGATTTCTATTCAACTAAAGTATCACGGTCCAGAGGGGATGAAGCATCAAAGGGATCATTTGCTAACCGCAAGCATTCTGTGCGAAGATCGCGCAAGGGCTTATCCACTTGGCAAATATCCGCCGTCTGCTCCTTAATCAGTGCTGTGGTGGCAGTGTTTTTATTCAGTATGCTTACTGGACAAATGAGTCACGAAACTGCCCCGAAGTCGGTAGTAACAACTGGGGAGGTTGCCCCAAGCAGAGATCCGTTTGACCGTATCATTCAAGCCGCTGCTACGGTTCGTCCTGCAGTAGTAAGTATTATCAATCATAAAGAAGATAATAAAGAATTGAACATTCTGGATGAGTCAGCATTAGGCTCTGGAGTGATTTATAAAAAGGTAGATAATAAAGCATTTATCATTACTAATAACCATGTCATCGAAGACTCTAGCAATCTTGAAGTCGTAACAGTAGATGGCGAGACACGTAAAGCTACACTTGTTGGAACGGATAAAGTGAGTGACATCGCGGTGCTTTCGATTGATGCCAAGGGTATCAATACAATCGCAGAGCTCGGGGATTCCTCGAAGCTTCGTCTAGGTGAAACGGTCATTGCCATCGGAAACCCGTTGGGACTTGGTGACACATTGACTTCAGGTATTGTCAGCTATACTGAACGGAAGGTTCCCGTATCCTTGAATCAGGACGGCGTATATGATTGGGAGCAAGAGGTCATTCAGACCGATGCAGCAATTAATGAAGGCAATAGCGGCGGGGCGCTTGTGGATCTGGATGGTAAAGTCATCGGTATTAACACGATGAAAATCTCCGATGCAGGTGTAGAAGGGCTGGGTTTTGCTATTCCAGCTAACCATGTGATAGATACCGCTAATGAACTGGCTGAGAAAGGGCGGATTGCCCGTTCCTACTTAGGCGTATATTCGGTAGATTTAAACAATCCTTACATTCCTCTCGCAGAGGACCAACGCAAGGAACTGAACCTACCGAACAATGTTAAGGATGGGGTTGTCGTTCTGGATGCTGTTGGACCTGCACAAGAAGCGGGAATACAGTTCAATGATGTAATTACGAAATTTAATGATGAACCGATTACATCCACGCTCTCCCTTCGCAAGTATTTATATAATCAGACGAAGATTGGTGAGGATCTGAAGATTACCTATTATCGAAATGGGAAAGTCAATCAGACTACAGTAAAACTTCTTGAAAAACCAGAGGAATAATATGCTGGAAGTCGGCATATAATGATATAGCAGTAATGACAAGTAGAGCGGACTACCCCTTCGGTTGAGAAGGTAGAGCTTCCTGAAATAGCGATACTCTGTATCGCTATCGGGGATCTATTTCTTCTAAAGTTTTGATAAATATGGCAATTATAAGCTGATTTAATCAATTTTGGGCTGACTGGCAACCCTTACATTGGAAGGTAATACTTATTAGGGTAGAAACGGATATATACGGATGCCAGCTTGCCTTTGCTAATCAGGTGTGGTAATATGATATCAATCATACATTTAGTCCCTAATTTTCGCATTGAAAAGGGCTGTTATATTCGGTAATACAACCTTTTTCAATGTGTGAATTTTTTCTTTGTTTGAAGATAAAAAGAACATATTAATTTAAATTTGTGGAGGTAACACACATGCAAACAGGTACAGTTAAATGGTTCAACGCAGAAAAAGGATTCGGATTTATCGAAGTTGAAGGCGGAAGCGACGTATTCGTTCACTTCAGCGCAATCACTGGCGACGGCTTCAAAACTTTGGACGAAGGCCAACGCGTTGAATTCAACGTTGTTCAAGGCAACCGTGGACCACAAGCCGAAAACGTTGTAAAACTGTAATAATAGAAGAAACCGTCCCAGCTTGTGAAAGTTGGGACGGTCTTTTTATATCTAGTTAGTCACTATTGACTTACAGGATGGGAGGAACGGCAATGAACTACCGGAAGAAACCTTTGGAAGAAATACCGGAAGAAAATACCGCGATTTGGGCGTGTACCAATGATGGATGCAACGGATGGATGAGGGATAATTTCGCATTTGAACATGCGCCTTCTTGCCGTCTATGTGACTCTCCAATGGTTCGCAGCACGAAGATGCTACCACAATTGCTTAATTCGAATGGCGATCTCAAATCGCTGAAGAAGGGTATTTCCATTACCTAACCAATGCCTTTATGAGTCAAGCTTGTTATAGAACAGTGAACAACTTCAAGACGGTCAAACCGTCTTATTTTTTTTGCTTTTTTTAAGGTAAATTGTGATTTTTGTCACAAATCATTTGAATTTCACCGTTAAAAGCACCCCTTTGTGTGACATTTATCACAAAAGTGCGTCTAAATTTTTGACACAATATAGTTAACGAAAAGGGGAGAAGGAAGGGAAAAATATGGATACAGTAATGCTGTCGCGTATACAATTTGCGTCGACGACAATATTCCACTATTTCTTTGTACCGGTATCAATCGGACTAGCGCTCTTGATTGCGATCATGGAGACCATGTACGTTAGAAAAGGCAATGAAGAGTACAAAAGGATGGCACAGTTCTGGGGAAAGCTGTTTCTCATCAACTTTGCAGTAGGGGTAGTTACAGGTATTTTGCAGGAATTTCAGTTCGGGATGAACTGGTCTGATTATTCACGTTTTGTGGGTGATGTATTCGGGGCTCCACTTGCAGTCGAAGCATTGGCAGCTTTTTTTCTGGAGTCTACTTTTATTGGCATCTGGATATTCGGCTGGGACAAAGTGTCCAAAAGAGTGCACTTGTTATCCATCTGGCTAGTAGCTTTCGGTACGATGTTATCCGCTTTCTGGATTCTAGCAGCGAACTCCTTTATGCAGCATCCTGTGGGATTTGAGATAAATAATGGACGGGCAGAAATGAATGATTTCTTCGCGCTCATTACGAACGGACAATTGCTGGTTGAATTCCCGCACACGGTTCTTGCTGCGTATGCAACAGGCGCCTTCCTCGTAACGGGTATTAGTGCGTATAAGATATTGAAGAAACAAGATGTATCTTTCTTTAAGAAATCTTTTCAAATTGCAGCAATCGTAGGTATCATTTCTTCTATTGGTGTAGCCGTGGCAGGCCATGCGCAAGCACAGTATTTGGTTGAGACTCAACCTATGAAGATGGCGGCTTCTGAAGGACTGTGGGGTAAGAGTGGTGACCCAGCACCTTGGACCGTATGGGCTAACATTGATCCTGACAAGCAGGAAAGTTCTGGAGAATTTCAAATTCCGTATATGCTAAGCTTCCTTTCATACAGTAAATTTTCCGGTGAAGTTAAAGGTATGCTTGAGCTGCAAGCTGAGTATGAGCAAACCTATGGCCCCGGTGACTATATCCCGCCAGTACGTACGACGTTCTGGAGTTTCCGGATCATGGTTCTAGCAGGAACGTTAATGATCGTAATGGGTATGTACGCAATGTATTTAATGTGGCGCAAAAAGATGGACCGTCCAAACACTTGGTTTATGCGGTTTATGTTATGGGGAATACTGCTTCCTCCAATCGCGAATACAGCAGGTTGGGTCATGACCGAATTCGGGCGTCAGCCATGGACGGTATTCGGATTGATGACAACGGAAGACAGTGTGTCGCCTAACATTACAAGTGGTCAGGTTCTATTCTCTGTTATTTCTTTTACAGCGATTTACGCCATTCTCGGATTAGTTCTAATTGGTTTGTTTATGAAAGTGATTAAAAAAGGTCCTTATGCGATGGATAACGATCACGGGGATTCGCATGATCCATATAACGAGGAGGGCGCCCAATGATGTCTCTTAATGAATTGTGGTTTGTGCTCATTGCAGTTCTGTTTATAGGGTTCTTCTTCCTGGAGGGTTTCGATTTCGGCGTAGGGATGGAAACACAAATTCTCGCTAAGAATGACACTGAGCGCCGGATTCTGATTAACTCGATCGGACCCTTCTGGGATGGAAACGAGGTATGGTTAATTACTGCTGCGGGTGCAATGTTTGCGGCTTTCCCTGAGTGGTATGCAACGTTGTTTAGCGGATTTTACATTCCCTTTGTCTTTGCTTTATTAGCTTTGATTGCACGTGGTGTTGCTTTTGAATTTAGAGGTAAACGGGATTCCGTAGCTTGGAAAAAAACTTGGGATGTTTGTATCTTTTTCGGCAGCTTCCTCCCACCTTTCCTCCTTGCTGTGGTGTTCGCCAGCTTCATCAAAGGTTTGCCAATTGATGGGGATATGCAAATGTACGCAGGTTTTACAGATATCGTAAATGTGTATACCGTAGTAGCTGGTGTGACTGTTGTCCTTCTTTGTTTGGTACATGGTCTCATGTTCACAACGTTGCGTACAGTGGGTGATCTACAGGCTCGCGCTCGAAAAATGGCGCAAAGATTGCTTTTGCCACTTGGGGCTCTATTGCTCGCTTTCGTGGTAATGACTTATTATATGACTGATATTTTCGAACAACGTGGTTTAGTTCTTATGATTATAGTAGCGCTGGGAATTATCGCGTTCATATTATCGGGTTATTTCATGACGAAGAAGAAGGATGGCTATGCTTTTGGAATGACAGGAGCGGTAATAGCATTGTCCGTAACTTCTATCTTTGTAGGATTGTTCCCACGTGTTATGATTAGTTCAATCGATCAAGCCTTTAATTTGACAATTACCAATGCGGCTTCGGGACATTACTCTTTAAAGGTAATGACGATTGTGGCACTGACCATCCTTCCATTCGTATTGGGATATCAAATTTGGAGTTACTTTGTCTTTCATAAACGCGTTCACGAGAAGGAGCATCTTGAATACTAATGGATAAAAATTTGCTTGGGTATAAAGGAGTTAAGCCGGTATTTCTGATCGTTGGCCTCCTTACCCTGGTGCAAAGCATGTCCATACTTCTGCTGGCCAAATGGCTGGCAGAAGTCATCTCTGCGCTATTTGCAGGAGAACCTCTGAAGGAACAATGGGCTACTTCGCTATTGTTCCTTCTTGCATTTCTAGTGCGCCATGCTTGCGCCATGCTGATGAGCCGTATCTCTTACCGCTTTGCGGAAGCAACAGGCAGCAACATGCGGAGGGAAATGATGGATAAGCTCTTCCAGCTTGGACCCAGAATGGTGGGCGGGCGTGGAACCGGGGATCTTGTCACACTTGTGCTGGAAGGCGTAACAAAGTTCCGCACATATTTAGAAGCGATTATCCCTAGAATGGTAGGGATGTCAATTACACCGATTTTGGTGCTTATTTATATCTACAAGATGGATACCGCGAGTGGGATAATTCTAACGATCACTATGCCGATTATTATTGTTTTTATGATCTTGATCGGGATGACGGCTCGCAAGCAGATGGACCGTCAGCTGAAATCTTATCGTACCTTATCTAATCATTTCGTAGACTCCCTCCGTGGGCTAGAAACGCTGAAATTTCTGGGCCGCAGTCGTAGTCATAGCACGAGTATTGCCACCGTCAGCGATCGGTATCGCTCGGCGACGATGCGTACACTGCGAGTAGCCTTTTTGTCTTCGTTCGCGCTGGACTTCTTTACGATGTTATCCGTTGCTTCCGTCGCGGTAAGTCTCGGCCTGCGTCTGGTCAACGATCAGATGACACTGGTTACGGGCTTAACCATTCTGATCTTGGCACCGGAATATTTTTTGCCTGTACGATTGGTAGGTTCGGATTTCCATGCTACTCTCGATGGTAAGGAAGCCGCTGAGGCAATGAAGAGCATTATAGATCAGGATGAAGTGAAAGCTGAAGTAGTAGGTTCTAATGGTGACCAAGCATTGAGATCAGCATCGGAAACACCAGAAGAGATATTCACTTGGCATAAAAATAGCATACTTACATTAAATGATGTCAGTGTGAAATACGAGGAAGCTGGTCTTTCTTCGCTGGAAGCGGTGAACCTGCAATTTAAAGGAGCAAGCAAAATTGGGATTATCGGAGAGAGTGGGGCCGGTAAATCTACACTAGTCGATATCTTGGGTGGTTTCTTACACCCTACTTCAGGAAGTATCACAGTAAACGGTACAACGGTTAGCGCATTAACGGATGAGGCTTGGCGAAAGCAGACCTCGTATATCCCGCAGCGCCCTTATATTTTTAGTGGTACATTGGCTGATAATATTCGCTTCTATTACCCTGAAGCTTCTATGGAAGCTGTGGCTGCAGCTGTGAAAGCTACTGGATTATCAGAGCTGGCGGCAACCCTTCCGAATGGCTTGGATGAGATGATCGGCGGCGGAGGTCGTTCGTTCAGTGGCGGGCAGGAGCAGCGGGTTGCGCTGGCTCGAGCTTTACTCAGCAGTCGTCCGATTATGTTATTGGATGAGCCGACGGCACATCTGGATATTGAGACGGAATATGAGCTGAAGGAGACGATGGTGCCTCTTTTTGAAGGAAAGCTGGTCTTTCTGGCTACACATCGCCTGCACTGGATGCTTGATATGGACATTATTGTAGTAATGAAACAAGGAAAAGTGGCAGAAATCGGTACCCATCAGGAATTGCTTGCCCACAAGGGTGCGTATTATGAGTTGATTGGGTCGCAATTGGAGGGAATCCATTGAAACGTGAAGGATGGTTTGCTCCGTATGTATCGTCGTATTTTTGGCGTTTTGTGCTTATTATCGTGCTTGGGGCGTTGACGATTTTTACAGCCTCATCATTAATGTATACTTCAGGATTTCTGATCTCAAAAGCGTCTACACCCGTCGAAAATATTCTAATGATTTATGTACCGATTGTAGGTGTGCGTACGTTCGGAACGAGTCGGGCTGTCATTCATTATGTAGAACGTTTAGTTGGGCATGACACGATTTTGCGAATTCTATCTAAGATGCGTGTGCGTCTGTACAATATTTTGGAGCCACAGGCTTTGTTCCTGTCGTCACGCTTCCGCACTGGGGATATTCTCGGGATGCTTGCGGATGACATTGAATATTTGCAAAATGTATATCTGCGCACCGTTTTTCCAAGCATTATTGCTTTGCTGATTTATGGAGCAGCTGTGATTGCACTGGGTACTTTTGATATCGCCTTTGCGCTATTGATGGCTCTGTATATATTGGTGTTAGTAGTGGTGTTGCCGTTCTTATCTCTATTGTTCACACAGAAGCGCCAACGTGAAGTGAAAGTAGAGCGTAATCGTCTCTATCAAAAGCTGACTGACGCCGTACTTGGTATGGGTGACTGGGTCATTAGTGGACGACAAAGCCAGTTCGTAGACACTTATGAAGCAGATGAGAGAAAAGTAGCCAAAACCGATGCAGCGCTGCGCAGCTGGGCACGTATTCGTACGTTCATTGGGCAAGCGGTAATTGGGATTGGCGTGCTTTCTATGCTGTATTGGGCCGCTGGAGAGTTTGCAGATGGTGCTATTGCGGGTACATTGATTGCGGCGTTCGTACTGGTTGTTTTTCCTGTAGCAGATGCCTTTCTGCCGGTGTCTGAAGCAGTGGAGAAAATTCCGCAATACCGTAACTCCTTAGAGCGATTGTCTGGTGTAAATGGAACTGAGCAGAACATCGTCTCTGAAAAAGCAACTGTAGTCGATGCTCTACCTCAGGCCATGAAGAGTGCTCACATCAAGCTCGAAAATGTAGGTTACCACTATGGTTCAGAGGCTAACTGGTCGGTTCGCGATCTCAGCCTCGATATTCCACAAGGTAAAAAGATTGCGATCATCGGCCGAAGTGGTGCGGGTAAATCGACGTTATTAAAGGCTATTCAAGGTGTTATTGAACCTTCTCACGGCTCGGTTACGATTAATGGAATCGCTGCAGATGCCTATGGCGAGCATATTCCTTCTATTATAGCGGTGCTTAATCAGAGTCCACATTTATTCGATACTACAGTAGCTAACAATATTCGTATGGGTGATCCGAAGGCTTCCGAACAAGCCATTAAAGAAGCTGGCGCCTTAGCCAAAATGGATACGTTGATCTCCTCGTTGCCAGATGGATATGATACCTTTGTCCGTGAAGCAGGGCAACGATTCTCTGGTGGAGAGCGTCAGCGGATAGCGTTAGCTCGTATTTTGCTGCAAAATACCCCTGTTGTCATACTCGACGAACCGACTGTAGGGTTGGACCCGCGGACGGAACGTGATCTTTTGAAGACAATGTTCGAAGCCATGAAGGGTAAGTCACTAATTTGGGTAACGCATCATTTGGTCGGTGCGGAGCAGATGGATGAAGTGATTTTTATGGAAAATGGCTCGGTAGAAATGCGTGGAACCCATGCAGAGCTGATGAAAAAAGAACCACGTTACCGCAGATTGTATGAGCTGGATCGTCCGGTGGAGTTTCTAGGGTAGGATGGAGAGTTTAAAATAATATTTATAGATAATAGAGAGAGAGAAGTGATGAGATTCCTTTTGCCCTTCGGGGTGGGAGGAATCTTATTTTGGTGAAGGGCAAGAATATAGACAATGGATGAACAGATCGCTGGAATGGATAGATAGGAGTTCCATTTTCGTGGGAAGTATGGTAGAACAATAGAAGGAGTATTAGGCCGTAGCGGCACAGAAAGGGATGCTTGGTTGAATGTATGTAGTATGTAAAGAACATGTAGAATTAGCTATTGATTTGTTTGTGGACGAGTATGAAGATGCACCAGATGTAGTGGATTTGAAGGAAACGGAATTCTCTGACTGGGACCCGCCGGCAAAGTGCACCCAATGTGAGAAGAACGCTGAATATTTGGTGGTCTAAAGGACCTTTAGACTTATAAAAAAACACCTTGCAGTCCCGGAAATGGGCCGCAAGGTGTTTTTGCGTGGAATAATTATAGGTGCATTGGAGGATTAATCTTATGCATCTGCTGCATCTGCTATATTGGTCAGGGAGCTACCTCGGTTGTTCTTGCGGTAGACAATGGCTGAGATGATGGCAAGCATTGCTGCAATAGAGAGTCCCCAGTAGATGTTTGAGTAAGCGGCCCGGAGCGGCAGCCCACGCTGCCATTCCAATGCACTTGCGGCCATAGCTACGCTGAAGGCACCACTAAAGAATTGCAGTAGCTGGAACAGTCCCATCCCCGAGCCGATTTGTGAGGAAGGCAGAATCCGTGAGATTTCATTGGATACACTACTGGACAATGTCGTGAAGGCAAGACTCATAATCATATAGATAAGCATAACGGCAATCCAGGACCGCCCAGCGAAGAATGCGAAGAGGACGGTAGCAGTCAACACAAGCAGTGGAGCGAAACGCAATATCCCCGCATTGCCATAACGGTCGATGATTCGTCCGACGGAGCGGGAAACGAAAATGGCGAGCAGCGAACCCGGAAAGATCACAAGCCCGGCATGACTTGCACTGAAGCCAAAGCGATGAGTCAAAATCTGTGGCAGCAGGAACAAGGTGGCGAAGCTGCACAGATAGGAGGCGATTCCGACCACCGCCAGTACGAGATATGAGCGGTTACGGAAAAGCGCGGGCATTACAAATGGGTCGGGCGTGCTGCGGATGCGGCCAACAAATAAAGCGATGGCGACAAGTCCGGCGACCAAGGCCACCCACAGCCCACTAGTCAGGAACAGCAGCAGACCGGTGGTGCCGACGCCCAAGAGCAGCCCACCAAGCACATCAAAGGAGCCTCGGGTGGGCACCTCTTTAGGCAACAGGATAAGGAACAACGGCACGAGAAGCAAAATAGCTGCCGTTACAGCGAACAACCAGATCCAGCCGAGATATTCGACGATGGCTCCGCCCGCGACCGGACCAAGGCCTAGGCCGAGTGAAACGGCTGACATAATCGTCGCCATCGCTTTACCGCGACGGGCTTGCGGGACATAGCGGGTAAACAGAACAAGAGATAAGGACATTACTGCGCCCGCGCCCGACGCCTGTAGAATGCGCACGATAAGCAGAAAGATAAAGTTGGTGCTGAAGAAGCCGGCCACAGCCGCAAAGCCTAGCGTCAACAAGCCTATCACCAGCAGGCGGCGGATCGGCAGAAAATCAGAGAGCCGGCTGTACGTGATTGAGGCAATCGAAAACATAATGGAATACCCGGTAACTATCCAAGAAGCAGATGCAGCTGTAATGCCGAAGGCTTCGGTTACATCAGGCAGTGCCAGATTGAACATGGCTGTATTCATAATGACGAGAACCACAGCGATGCTGAACAGCAGAGTCAGCAGGCCTTCCCGTGGAAGAGTCGCTTCCGGAGCGGAGGCTTCATGATCCGCATTCGCGGAAAGGTTATTTACAGAAGTCATGTGCGAAGCACTCCTTTTTTATTGTTTAATAGTTCGATTACTTACGAACAATTGAAATATAGCATGCGTTGATATAAAATGCAATTAGGTAATTTTTTTCGCATTAAAAGTAGGACAAAGGGGATAATCATCCATGAAAATACTATTTCATCCGGACCGCAAGGACATTCAGCTTGCTTCCGTATTGTATGCGCTGAGCGATCCGATTCGCCTCCATATCGTATCGGATATTCATAGAAATGGAGAACAGGCTTGCAACGGCTTCAACGTTCCGATTGCCAAATCCACCATGTCTCACCATGCACGTACGCTACGCGAGTCAGGGGTTGTGTTTACGCGGGTGCAAGGAACCCAGCGCATACTGTCGCTACGGACAGAGGATCTGAGCGCACGGTTCCCAGGTTTGCTGGATTCTATATTGAGTGCTTACGAAGCTGGGGAAAAGCCGGATTTTGCAATGGAGGAGCGGGAGGAGAGTAAGTAGGGGATGGATTGTCTGAAGAATAGGACATTTAAGGAATGCGAAAGATTAGGAAGGTACTTACTAAAACTACAAGGGACGCCCAGTGCGCGTCCTTTTGCTATTTCAACAGAGGACTATAACAGGAGGCACTTATGCTTATTCAAATTATTGGCGTAGGAAAATTGAAGGAAAAGTACTTGATTAATGGCATCGCGGAGTATGCTAAACGGCTGACACCGTACCTGAAATTTCAGGTGATTGAGGTGGCAGATGAAAAAGCACCCGACTCTCTAAGCGAAGCAGAGGTCGGTATTGTTAAGGCGCGCGAGGGGGAGCGCATCCTCGCGCACATAAAGAGCGAGGCGCATGTCATTGCGCTCGCGATTGACGGCAAGCTGTGGAGCTCGGAAGAGCTTGCCGCAGAAATTGACCGGCTCGGCACCTACGGGACGAGCCATGTCGTGTTCGTCATCGGAGGGAGCCATGGGCTCTCCGATGAGGTCATGCGCCGCGCGCAGCAGCGCATGAGCTTCGGGCGCATGACGCTGCCCCATCAGCTCATGCGCCTGGTGCTGGTGGAGCAGATTTATCGCGCGGTGAAGATCAATCGGGGGGAACCGTATCATAAGTAGGGCGAAAAGTTGAGTTGAAGGTTGAAGCTTTAATGCTAAATATATCAGGAATAGTTCTCCATCATTTGATATAAATAATTTCGAAAGTCTTCAACATAGGTTTTGGGCTCTACAACTTTTAGATGAGTGCCGAAGCTTGCTAAAAGTTGAAATCCCATACGATTTTGTGGGACATAAATGGTTGCTAATAAAAATCCAGAACTATGGTCTTCAATACTTCTTCGACCATACCTTTCGATGATTTGATCTTTTATGCTAGGCGATATCCAGGCCTTAATCGTGACGAATTCAGGTAGATAATTTGCTTCGTGTACTTGCTCTGACCAATCGTCTCTAGGATGAAACGCGCGTTCATCCATAGTAATATGATCGATCCGAGATAACTTGAAAGTTCGATATCCCTGTCGATGTAAACAGAATCCTTTCAAGTACCAACTCGATTCGCTAAAATGCAGCTCATAGGGCTCGACCATTCTATTCGTTACAGCCCCGTCCTTATCTGTATAATCAAACGAAACCAGCCTCTTTTTTGAAATGGATTCTTGATATGTCTTTAAGGTTTCAAGAATCTCGGACCGACCTTCCCAATCATAAAACGACAGTTGAATGGAACGATTTAGAGACAATGGACTAACCATTGCCTCTATTTTTTTTATCGTTCTTTCAACTTCTTCAGTACGGAGGATTTGTTCCAATCCGCCGAGCGCAGTTAATATATTCTGTAAATCGGAGCTGCTTAAAAGGCGTTTATCAACCTTGTATTCATCCATTATGCCGTAGCCCCCTTTGACCCCATTGACAGAGTAGATCGGGATGTTCGATAAGCTCAATGTTTCCATATCGCGAAGGATCGTTCTTTTGGAGACATTGAATAGTTGTGAGAATTCCGTTGTAGAAACAACCTCTTTTTTCAGCAATATCATGATAATCGAAATGAGTCTCTCCACTTTGTCCATAATTGCCCTCTTTTTTTACATGATTTCAGAAAGGTGACACCTAGATGTCACCTTTTATTCATTATACTACAAGTATCACAAGAAGGAGGTTTTAATTCAATGTTTAATCCAACCGATTTTCCCAAGCCCACCCTTATTTCAGCCAACGGTGTGGAACTCGAAGTGTTTGAAGCAGGCCGAGAAAACGCAGGAAAACCTATTGTACTCTGCCACGGCTGGCCAGAGCATGCCTTTTCTTGGCGCCATCAGATGGACGCACTTGCCGCAGCGGGCTACCATGTCATCGTCCCCAACCAGCGGGGTTACGGCAACTCATCCCGTCCGACCGAAGTAACAGACTATGACATTGAACACTTGTCGGGTGATCTCATCGCGCTTCTCGATCACTATGGATACGAGGACGCTACCTTTGTCGGTCATGACTGGGGTGCATTCGTCGTTTGGGGACTGACCTTGTTGCATCCAAACCGCGTCAATAAAGTGATAAATCTGAGCTTGCCTTACCAAGAGCGCGGAGAAAAACCCTGGATCGAGTTCATGGAAGAAATACTTGGCGGCGATTTCTATTTCGTCCACTTCAATCGACAGCCAGGCGTCGCGGACGCCGTATTCGAAGACAATACATACAGGTTCCTTCGCAACCTGTACCGGAAGAACGAGCCTCTCAGAGCACCTGAGCCAGGTATGGCGTTGATCAATCTCGCCAGAGCAGAAACACCGCTCGGTGAGCCCGTATTGAGCGAAAGCGAGCTGGCCGTTTACGTCTCCGCTTTTGAAACATCAGGGTTCACGGGCAGCATAAATTGGTACAGGAACCTTGACCGCAACTGGCGCTTATTGGCGAAAGTGAACCCAATCATCCAGCAGCCGACCCTCATGATCTACGGCGACCGGGATGTGGTTGCGAAGTCTGAAAACCTGACAAAGTTCGTGCCCAATGTGGAAGTGGTCAATCTGGATTGCGGTCATTGGATCCAGGAAGAAAAGCCGGAAGAAACAAACCAAGCGATTTTAAAATGGCTGGAACAATGGGAGATGTAGTTTTTTTCAACAACCAAGAAGAGTTTAACGATTGGTTAGAAGAACATCATGCTGAAGCTAGTGAAATTTGGGTGGGCTATTTTGGGATAAGTACAGGGCGTGCAAGCCTTACTTGGTCTGCATCAGTAGATGTCGCTCTTTGTTTTGGGTGGATTGACGGTATACGAAAAACCATTGATAAACAAAGCTATAAGATTCGCTTTACTCCGCGCAAAGTAAATAGTGTATGGAGTGCTGTGAACGTAAAGAAGATAAAAGCACTAATACAGTTTGGAAAGATGAGACCAGAAGGAATGCACGTCTTTAACAACAGAACCGATGCACAAGGCTATTCCTCTGAACAAAGAAACGTGGAACTTGCCAAAGAATATGAAGAACAAATCAAGGCAAATCAAACAGCCTGGCTATTCTTCACTAATTTATCACCATCCTATAAAAGAGATTCTATCTGGTGGGTAATGAGCGCCAAGAAAGAAGAAACACGATTAAGAAGGCTTGGAATATTGATCGCTTCATCTGAAGAAGGGCTAAAATTTCAACATTGCAAAAAATATATTACAGAATAAGGAAATATAAATAACAAAAGAATCGTTAAAAGGATTTTTGGTACTGCATAAATCTGGGTCTATTGTTTCCCTGATCTTTAGTAGAGAGGAGCTACTGTATTTCTCAATCAATTAGGGTTTAATTCTCATCAAAAGTCAGAACGTTTTTAATGCGAGGCATAAATCAAATCGCTAAATGAAGAAGGGATGAAACAGCTCATCCAAAATCGCAACCCCCTTCATTTTTATGGTACAGCCGACCCTCATGATCTATGGTGACCGGGATACGGTCCAGAGGTCTGAAAACCTGACAAAGTTCGTGCCTAATGCGGAAGTGGTCAATCTGGATTGCGGTCATTGGATCCAGCAAGAAAAGCCGGAAGAAACAAACCAAGCGATTTTGAGATGGCTGGAAGAACAGAATGATGCTGAATAGAGTCGCTTAGCAAGCAAAACTTAGAAAAACAATAAGGACACCCAAACAGGCAATGTCATTAAGTTAAGCTCAAAGGTAAGAACGGGAATAAAAATGGAATTCAAAACGGCATGGGAAAGCCCCATGCTGATCGCTGTCAATACGAGTCCTGAATGAACTTCATTAACAATCTCTTGAATTTCAAGTACTGTCCATGGAGATGTCTCGTCCACGCTCAATGCATAATCAACATAGGTTAAGTTCGACGGAGTAACACCTGTTACTCCAGTAGTGTCAAATATTGAGTGGTCAGGCGCATCGCCAGCTTGCTGAACGTAGTAAGCATTAATCGTATCCAACGCGGCTTGTGGAGACATTGGTGCAGGTGTTTGTGCAGGTGTCTGCGTTCTATAGATGTTACGCTGAACCTTATCATAAGTGGGAAAAATTTTAGTCATAAAAAAACCCGCTCGAAAAGCAACACTTCGAGCGGGTTTTCTTTCGGGTCATTTCGTCATATCAAGGACGATTCGACCATTGATTTTGCCTTCTAACATAAGATCGTAGATCTCATTAATATCTTCTAGTTTACGTGTCTCAATAATGGTTTTTATTTTTCCTTCTGCAGCGAATTGTAATGTTTCTTGTAAATCTTTGCGAGTGCCGACAATCGAACCGACTACCTTTGTACCGTTTAATACCGTATCAAAGATCGGGACATCCATGGATTCAGGAGGCAGCCCAACCATGACGCAGGTACCGCCGCGACGAATGGCCCGGTAGGCTTGGTCGAATGCTTTTTTCGCAACCGCCGTACAAACGACACCATGTACTCCACCGATTTCTTTTTGAATCCAGTCTGCGGCATCTTCTTTTAATGCGTTTACGGTTTTGTCTGCGCCAAGCTGTTTGGCAAGCTCCATCTTTTCATCCGACGTGTCGATGGCCACTACGTTCATTCCCATCACCTTTGCATATTGTACACCAAGATGACCCAATCCTCCGACGCCGAAAATGGCTACCCATTCACCTGGCTTTACACCTGATACTTTCAAAGCTTTGTAGGTCGTAACGCCAGCGCAAAATAAAGGTGCCGCTTCGATGAAGCTTAGATTATCAGGAACCTTCACTACATAATCGGCAGCTGCCACACAATATTCTGCATATCCACCATCTACGGAATATCCAGAATTTTGCTGATCGAGACAAAGAGTTTCTCTTCCTGTAAGACAATACTCACAATGACCGCAGGCTGAGTACAGCCATGGGATTCCTACTCGGTCTCCTACCTTTAAGTGTGTAACTCCTTCACCTATTTCTTCAATAATCCCAACGCCTTCATGTCCGGGAATAAGAGGGAGTTTCGGTTTGACGGGCCAATCGCCATGAGCAGCATGCAAATCAGTATGACACACTCCGCACGCATGAATATGGACAAGGATTTCTTTGTGTCCGGGTTTTGGTTTAGGTACGTCTTGTAGCTCTAACTTTTCTTTGAATTTCTTTACTACAGCGGCTTTCATTAGCATACTCCTTTAGTTTTTTGCTTTTCAAAAAGTAGTATGTTCATGAGGCTAACTTTAAATTCTTGAGACTTTTATCACTGATTAACACTCACATCACAAGTAATATGTTAGAATATCAGAACAGCTTTACTGCGTTACCGCTTTATCAACTTCATAATTCACGAGCTATGATGGCTAAGGATTACACTTTAGCTGGAGCAGCTTCTGGAGAGACTGCGGAAATTCCGCGGCGCCGAAGGGTTCACAATCTCAGGCAAAAGGACAGAAGAGTACTGAATATGTATTTGTCATGCTGATCGCTATCAGCAGGGCGAATATTATTTGATATTCTTACGATCTGGGAGATTGGATGACATCCAATCTCTCTTTTTTTATTCCAATTTATTGTACTCACAAGGGGGAACTAGGTATGGCACAACCAGAATTAAAGAGAGAGCTGGCCAATCGGCATGTTCAACTTATTGCTATTGGCGGCACCATTGGTACAGGATTATTCTTGGGATCAGGCAAGGCGATAGAGAAGGCAGGCCCATCCATCATGATCACGTATTTAATCGTGGGTATTGCTGTGTTTTTTGTGATGAGAGCACTGGGAGAACTCCTATTATCTAAAGCGGGCTATCAATCGTTTACGGATATTGCTGAAGACTACCTTGGATCACGGGTCGCATTCATTACCGGTTGGACCTATTGGTTTTGCTGGATCATGACGGCTATGGCTGATGTCATTGCTGTTGGCGTATATGTACAGTACTGGTTTGATATCCCGCAGTGGGTTCCTGCCATCGCCTGTCTAGTCGTGTTATTAGGACTTAATCTATTAACTGTAAAGAGCTTTGGGGAACTCGAATTTTGGTTTGCTTTAATTAAGGTAATTACGATTCTCGCCTTGATTGGTCTTGGGGTCATTTTACTGATCATTGGGTTTAAGACGGATGCAGGATCGGTGACGGTACGAAACCTATGGGAGCATGGGGGATTTTTTCCGAACGGCATATCAGGCTTCTTATTTTCTTTTCAAATGGTTGTATTTGCTTACGTGGGTGTGGAATTGGTCGGGGTGTCGGCAGCGGAAACAGCGGATCCGGAGAAAAATATCCCATCGGCGATTAATAAAATTCCTTTACGGATTCTATTCTTCTATGTTGGTGCGCTTTTCGTCCTGCTATGCATTAACCCTTGGACGGAGCTCAGTCCGGCAGAGAGTCCTTTTGTAAAAACCTTTACTTTAGTAGGGATTCCAATTGCCGCAGGGATTATTAATTTTGTCGTATTAACTTCAGCCGCTTCCGCTTGTAATAGTGGGATGTTCTCGACCAGCCGAATTCTCTATAATTTGAGTAGAAATAACCAAGCGGCACCTCATTTGGGCAAACTGAATAAAAACCATGTTCCAGGTAACTCGTTATTCATTTCTACAATTGTTATATCTGTGGGTGCACTTTTGAGTAAACTTATTCCGGAGCAGGCTTTTGGAATCGTGACAACGATTAGCGCCATTTGTTTTATATGGGTGTGGGGCATTGTTCTTATCTGCCATATTAAGTATAAGAAAACCCGGCCAGACTTACAGGCGAAATCCAAATTTAAAGCACCGTTCACACCGGCTATTAATTATATTGTCTTAACCTTGTTCGCTGGAATACTGATCATCATGCTGTTCGCTGGAGAGACACGCCCGGCTTTATTGTGTACTCCATTATGGTTTGTTTTATTATTCATCCTGTATTCAATTAGAAGCAAAAAGGGGAAAAGTAATCAAGCTTGAGTGAGGTCAACATCAACTAGCGGTATGCCTAGTGTTAACTGCAACTTGGGGTTGCGGGGCTGCAACTAAAGCGTTCTTTACTTCTGCATACGATTAATCCAATATAGGCTTAAGAATTGCAGAAAGGTAGTTGCTGCTATGATCTTTGGGGAGAAGTTAAAAGCGGAAAGAAATAAAAAAAGTTGGTCACAAGAAGAACTGGCCGAGAAGCTGTTTGTAAGCCGACAGTCGGTTTCGAAATGGGAGAATGGTCAAAACTACCCAAGCATTGAAATCATTATTAAAATAAGCGATCTTTTTGGGGTAACTATCGATGAGTTACTAAGAAGTGACGAGGAGTTGACCAAAAAGGTGATAGAAGAAGGGAAGAAATTAGCTCACCCGAAATTAAAGTTTGTATTTGATGTCTTCGTAATAGCAGGCATTGTGCTGTTAGTGATTAAACTCTGTGTTCTCTTTCTGAACAAAGTAACGGCGCTAGGGATTACCTTGAATGGCGGGTCATTCTTTTGGAACTTCGGTTCTTTGATTTTAATGGTTGTCGGGGGAATCGGCTCCAGCATTCTGAAAGAAAAATATAAACAAGAGTAAGCCGGTGAGCCGGGAATAGCTATTAATAATGTAAAAGGACAGCTGATCGCTGTCCTTTTTACATTCCACGTTATAAGGTTATTCCTTGTTAACTAGGTTTGCTTTCTTTTCAAACATGATCTTGCTCTTCATCGGCATAAATAATGTTATAACAAACGCGGCGACGGATAAAATCATCATAAAGTAATAGGCGTCACTTGCCCCAAGAATGGATGCAAGGGATTTAAGGATCTCAGGAGTAGTAGAGGGATTGCTCTGCATCACTGTGGCCGCATGACTTGTTGCCTGCACAGTATAAATCGTAATTACGACAGCAGTTCCGATGGCTCCGGCAATTTGGCGAACGGTATTGTTCACTGCTGTACCATGGGTGCCGAGTTGTTTGGGCAGTGCATTTAATCCAGCCGTATTGAGTGGCATAGTAATGAAGCTTAATCCAATTCGCAAGCCAATGGTACGAATCATTAGATACATATACGTGGTCGATTCAGATAGATCAGTTACCGCCCACATAGATGGAATAATAAAGAGTAAACCAATGATGAACAGTGGCTTGGCACCAAAACGGTCATATAATTTACCGGTGACGGGTGACATGAACGCATTTACGAGTGCCCCCGGCAACAAGAGTAGCCCCGCATCAAATGCTGTAAAACCACGGCCATTCTGCAGATAAATAGGCAATAAAATCATATCTGCGTACATCATCATCGTGATTAATACGTTAATAAGAGAAGTCATCGTAAAAACTTTATTTTTGAAGACAGACAGGTTCAGCAGTGGATCATCAGACTTGATTTGTCGAAGACAGAATACGGCCGTAACAGCGATCCCGATCCCTAAGGTCAGAATTACTATTACATCGTCCCAGCCTTTACTGCCTGCACTACTGAAGCCGTATAAAATTAAGCCAAATCCAACGGTTGATAAAAGAACACTTACTACATCAAGCTTAGACTTAGACGTCTCGGATACATTCACTAAATACTTGAATGCCAACGCTATAACAATGATGACGAGTGGAATGAGGCCGATAAATAACCAGCGCCAAGAGTGATATTCAACAATAAATCCTGCGAGCGTTGGCCCAATAGCAGGAGCAAATATCATCGCCAGTCCAAGCAGTCCCATAGCACTGCCGCGTTTTTCAACAGGGAAAATAGCGAGCACAACGCTCATCATGAGCGGCATTATAATACCGGCACCTGCAGCTTGGATCATCCGTCCGACTAAGAGTAGACTAAAGCTCGGCGCTGCTGCACAAATGATTGAGCCAATTAATAAAAATGACATGGCACTTAGAAATAATTGACGTGTTGTAAAACGTTTCATTAAATAGGCTGTAATCGGAATCAATATCCCGTTGACCAGCATAAAACCCGTTGAAATCCATTGTACAGTTGTTGCCGTGACATCAAATACATCCATCAGACTACTTAAGGCGACATTTAAAAGTGTCTGATTGAGTGTAGATAAGAAACAACCAAAAATTAGAATGGTTAGTAGGATTCCTTTATTTATTTTCTTAATATCTTCTTGCATGGTGCAGGCCTCTCTTCATTGCTTTTTCGACATAGTGTCGATAAAATAAATCATATCAGCATTTAAACGGTATTCCTATTTGCAATTTTATTGAAAATGTCGACTAATCGACAGAATGGGTAAATTAGTTGATGAAATACTATATAAACGATAATAGAGGGATGAAATGTCCGAACATAAAAGAGTTGATCCACGAGCCATTCGCTCAAAAAAGATGCTGAAAAATGCTGTTTTTTCATTATTGGCCGAGAATGTGGAGATTTCTCAATTGACTGTCCAAAAAATCGCCAACCGTGCTGAGCTGAATCGTGCAACGTTTTATTTGCATTATGAGGATATTAACGATTTATTGCGCCAGATCGTACATGAAATCTTTGATGACCTGTCCATGAAGGTTGAACCGTTATTACAAGTGAAGAGCAGTATCGAGCAGGAGCAGTTGGTCACATTTTTAAGTTATTTTTATGAATACCGGCAAATCTTTGCTGTATTGGTAGAGCACAAAGGCTTCAAAAACCAATTAACCAACCTATTAAAAAATACGATCGAAAAGCGAAGAAACGTGAGAAACATAGATTCCACTAAGGAGGTTGTCTCCCTTGATATTATTGCAGCATCACTATTAGGGATTATTATGTGGTGGATTAAGGATGGCAGCCAATATAGTGCGGAATACATAGCGGGGCAAATTACTTTGATGTATAAAAGAAGGTATGTAACCGGTTAGGTTCAAGGTGAGAGTTCAATCGGGATTAGAATTAAAGAAGATCCATCAGGTTATCTGCGCCATCCACAATGGAACGCCTTGTTTTGAATATAGAATGATACGGTATCTCGATGGAGACTTTTTTTTCTGTGCAGGGAATGTGCGAGTTCTTTTAAATCCATGATTTTGTCGTTGACCAGTTGAGAGGAGGACCTGCGCTACAAAAGAAGAGGACAAGGAAAGGAATTTTAATTTAAAAAAGAACCCTAAACTTTTGGTTTTAGGGTTCCAATTATGAACTAACAACGTAATTTATTTCGTCGTTTTTCGTCCTACTAATACCCAGTACAGAGATAAACTGAAAAGGGTAATGAATACGAGAATGAATAGGATATTACTAAACATCGAAGCATCCGAATTGCTCGTAATTCCTAAGAAGCTTCTTCGCATGGCGGAATGGTCCATCATAGCTGCTGTATAGGCAATTCCGATTGACATCGCGACATTCAGTGTTAAATTGAAAAATCCGACGGCTGTACCTGTTTTTTCTTTTTCAATCGTACGAATACAAGAATCAAGTATCGGTGCATACATGAATGCAAATGAGCTAGAGAATAACACCATGGAGATCACAAATACAACAACCGAAGTTTGTATAAAGAATGCGCCTAATAATAAGCTTACCACTATACAAGACATCGCGATTGTAATGCATTGCTTGCTTCCTAAGAACTTCGCGAATTTTCCAGAAAGAGCCCCGACTAGAGTGGCTCCTATATAGCCTGGAATCAATAATAGTGAAATGGTATCTAGCTTCAGACCATAAATCTTTTCAAGCAAGAATGGAAATAAGAAAATATATGCTAACTGCACAGAGTAAATCACAAAAGCAACGCCAAGCAATGAGATAAACTGTTTATTTTTAAAGAATGATATTCCAATAAACGCTTTGGAGTTCTTACTAATATAAGTAAGGAATAATGTAATTGCAACAACAAACAAGAGAAGGTACATCCAATTGAAATCGGTAATATACAGTAGTAGGGATGCTGAAATGGTTCCCACTAGAAATAATCCTAATACATCAACATGACTGTTTTTCGCTTCTTCCTTAGGAAGATATTTTAAAATAAATGGAAGGGTGAGAAGTGTTACTAAAGAAACTAAAAACAGCATTGTCCAATGGAAATACGTAGAAATATAGCCTCCAGTTAATGCACCAATAAGCTGTGAAAGAGCAAAACTGCTTGTACTTAATCCCAAAAATTTCTTTTGTTCATTTGCAGGTAAATGTTTGGTTACAAATATAACATATAATGTTTCAGCTGATGCTAAACCTGCCGTTTGGATCAATCGTGAGATAACAACGAGTAAAAACGAATGTTGGAAAACATATCCCATGACTGAACCGACACATATTAAAATGATACCAGCGGTAAAAAGTTTTCTGAAACTAATGGAATCCGCCAAAGCTGCGTAAACAACCGCCCCAATCCCAATCACAAGGCCAGCTAGGGTTGCTTGCCAGCTGACTGTTGTCGCTGAAATGTTAAAATCTTTTGCCATATCAACAGAAACAATCTTAAACGAATTATCAATAATCAAGCATAGTAGAAATAATAGCAAGGTAATAGGTACTGCTTTCTTAAAATTATATTCCTGGGGTTTCTTCATGCACACATCTGCAGTTGTAGTAGACATAGGTATATTCTTCTCCTTTGTTGTTTGCTTCTAATGATGTTGAATAAGGTAGCGCTTCCATGAATAACCCCAAAATAATTACCCTTTGATTGCGATTTCATAGTCATTCATGATAACTTTTCTGATCATACAACATTGTATAGTTGTCTAACAACTTGTATATTATTTAACAATGAGAATATTACCACACCTTTATCTCACTGACAACCTTTTAAAATTTGTCTTTTTTATTACAGAAAGGGGTTTTCCTGAAAGTTGGTTTTCTTACGAATGAGTCAGTCTCGTCTTCATTCTAATGCTTCTAAAATTAAAAAAATGGCAAGCCTCCGGTTTATTGGAGGCTTGCCATTTGACGTTTTCGTTCCATTGTGGCTTGCTTTAAAAGATAATGGGCAGCGCATGCCCTTCATTCGGTTATTTAGATGTTTTAATCCTAATTTGACTAAATTGTATGGGTATATAGTATTTGTTATAAACAACAGGATACTTATCGCTGATATATACACTTTCTAAAATTAAATCACATTCCTCTCCGTAGGAAAGTTGGTATTTTAATGACGGAGTATTGACAGAATCAGAACGTTTAATTTCAATGGTGGAGGAATTAGCTAGTTCATATACCTTCTCCTCCAACATGTCCAGTACTTGCTTTTCGTTTTGTAAGTCAAGATTTAATTGAGAAACGGCTTCGATTGGCATCATCGTAAAAGCAAAAGCTACGATCTTATCGTTACTTTTATACCAGCGTTCCAACGCAACAACTGCAGTCATTTCTCGATTTAATACTTGTATGGCATAGTCCGTTATTAGGTCAATTCGGAAAATAAGTTCGATATCATCTATGTTTCCCGTATAGCATTTATATAGAGGATTCCCCAACTTCTCCAAGCCATCCATACTTTCATTCTGATGAAATTTGGTAATGAAATTTCCCTTGCCCTGGATATTTTTAACCAAGCCATCTTCCTTCAAAAGTGCCAAAGCATGTCTCAATGTCATTCTGCTTACACCTAGTTTTTTGGCCAATTCGGGTTCTGTTGGAAGCTGGCTGTCGGGAGGAAATATTCCTTCCATGATTAATTTATACAATTGGTCATACACAATGACGGATAGTGGTTTTTTTTGTTTATTGAGTTCATGAAGTTTATTGATCATTGTCTTATACCCCTATGGTTTTTTATTCATGAGTTATAAATTCCATTTCTTCTCGTTCTTCTTTTCTTGAATCTATTGTAACTTACTTTTCTACGGAAATGTAGATACTAGACAATTACGTCGAATAGATTAGGTGTCATTCAATCATCATATTGATAAATTAATAGGATAATGTCTATTTTCCTTTGAAGTACTGGTAAAAATTCTGTAGGAACTTGTGTTAAAGTGAGTTTGTTAAAAATTTCACAAAGTAGAGAATTACGATTTTAATGAAGAAATGTAGAATGATTCTGGGGTAAACTGCGTTTTTAGATGATGAAAAATATGACCGTATTGGCATGAATTGTGGAAACTCATAGCGGTGGCTACACACGTAAGCTACATACGGAATATGGTAACCTGTTGCTTAATATTCCCAGAGATTGTAACTGTGAATTCAAGCAGAAAACCGTTGCTCCGTACAGCGTCCATCATTATGAGCATAGATAAAAGAGGCTGTCCCAAAAGCCGTAAAACGGCTGAGATACTTTTGTATCGTTGGTTGTGTGAAGGCTGCGACATGAGTGAAATTTAATTCAGGACTAGTGATATTCCGACAAAAAACCGATATATACAGTAGGGAAAGTCCTATCGTTTTACAAGAAGGAGGAGAAATGTATGAAAACTCAAAAACGTTTTAAAGGGGCGAAATGGTTAGGAAGTTTATTATTAAGTTTAAGCCTATTTACCTTTTCCAGTATTTCATTCGCTGAAGCAAACGTACCTAATGATATTGATGCTGGAATCGCAGGCCTAAATTATAATCGTAATGAAGTTTTGGCCATAAATGGTGATCGAATTAGTAGTTTTGTTCCCAAAGAAGGTACCCAGTCAAATGGAAAATTTATCGTGGTTGAACGGGATAAAAAATCACTCGCAACCTCACCCGTAGATATTTCCATTATTGATTCGATCACGAATCGCACGTATCCAGGTGTCATACAACTTGCAAATGAGGATTTTGCGAATAATCAGCCTAGTCTGGTTATGGCCGCGAGAAAACCATTAGATATTAGTATTGATCTACCTGGGTTGAAGAGTGAAAATACAATTGCGGTTCAAAATCCAAATTTCAGCAGTGTTTCTGGTGCCGTTGATCAGCTCGTGTCGACTTGGGTTGACAAATATTCAGACACACATACCCTGCCTGCAAGATTACAGTATGCAGAATCGATGGTGTACAGCAAAAATCAAATTGCCAGTGCACTTAATGTGAATGCACAATACCTTAACAACACGCTCGGAATCGACTTTAACGCAGTAGCAAGCGGCGAGAAAAAAGTGATGGTAGCTGCTTATAAGCAAATCTTTTATACCGTAAGCGCGACTCTTCCTAACAATCCATCGGACCTTTTTGATAGCAGTGTGACGTTTGCTGAATTAGTCCGTAAAGGGGTAAGTAATGAGGCTCCGCCACTGATGGTATCTAACGTAGCTTATGGCAGAACTATTTACGTCAAATTGGAGACAACTTCGAAGAGCAGTGATGTACAGACTGCATTTAAAGCATTGCTCAATAATCCTAACATACAAGCTAGTGGTAGTGGGCAGTACAAAAATATTTATGATGAAAGTTCATTTACAGCTGTTGTATTAGGCGGCGATGCACAAACACATAACCAAATCGTCACGAAAGACTTTAGTGTCATCCAAAATGTAATTAAGGACAATGCACAATTTAGCAGTAAAAATCCAGCATACCCCATTTCATATACTAGTGTCTTCTTGAAAGACAATTCCCTTGCGGCTGTTCACAACAATACGGAATATATAGAGACTAAAACGACAGAATATACTAAGGGTAAAATAACGCTTGATCACAGTGGTGCATATGTAGCTCAGTTTGACGTATCTTGGGATGAATTTACATTTGATGCAAATGGACTAGAAATCATTACACATAAAACATGGGAAGGAAATGGTCGAGATAAAACGGCGCATTTCTCGACAGAGATTCCACTTCCTCCTAATGCCAAGAATATCAAAATTTCCGCCAAAGAGTGTACAGGTCTTGCGTGGGATTGGTGGAGAACCGTGATTGATGAAACGAACGTTCCATTGTCCAGCAATATCAAAGTTTCGATTGGTGGTACGACGTTATATCCAACAGGTTCGATTAGTCAATAATGATTAATGATAGGGGTTGTCTCAAAAGCCATGAAAGTGGCCGAGGGACAGCCCCTATTTTGTGTGGAGCAGCCGAGGGGTGTGCTGAAGCGTGATATCAGTTCATGGCGTGTTTCCTCCACGATGTTTATAGATAAATCTGCGCTACATGGGCATATTTGTAGTCTTAATTAATCGCATAAGAGGTGCGCCGCCCCTTACTCCTGTACAATTTAGAAAATAGTAAAACTGAGGAGGGGTAGAGAGCGATTTTACATAGAAAGTCGTTGTATACCTGAACAGTGGTTACAAGCACTAGCGTCAGCCCAAAAAGCAACACTTTTCGAGCATGTTTCTTTCGGGTTACTTCGTCATGTCAAGGACGATTCGAGCATTGATTTTGCCTTTATATCTCAAAAGAAACCGGTCCGGCAGTCTCATAATCCACGATGACAAAAGCATCCTTGATGTGAATTTCAAAAACATCCAATGTGTCGCCAATAGCTGAGAGCGTCTCATCATATCCCGGAACTTTTTGGATAAACAGTTCCTTAATCTCATTAATGTTGTACTGGCTCTTATATACTACTGCATGATTGGAGCGCGCATGCGGCACGGAAGACCCGTTACTGGGGACAGTTGTGAAGGCAACATTGTTATTTTGAACAAACTCTATCACCTTCTGATTCTCCCTGTCTGTCGCAAAATAAAGGATCCCTGGCTTGTTGGCATCATAGCAGAAGTTGACTATTCTAACATTTGGTAAGCCTGCTACCGCTGTTGCCAGAGCAATTTCATGGGTCTTGCTTAATGTGTGGTAAAATTCGTTCTTGTAATCCATTTATAGTTCCTCCTTAACATTTGATAAACTTAGTATAGCAATGTATCGCTGACAGCTTTTATGTCAGTCATAGAACATAAATTTCAGGGGGATGAGTATGAAGCTAGAACGAATGATCGCTATCATTATGCTACTCTTGCAAAGAGAAAAGATGAGCGGGAGAGAGCTGGCCGAACTGTTCGAAGTTTCACTTAGAACCATTTATCGTGATATTGAAACCATTAATCAAGCAGGTATTCCGATTGTGACCAGCTCCGGTGTAGGAGGGGGCATTGGGATCATGAATGAGTATAAGATAGAAAAAGGTTTTTTTACCGTCAAGGACATAACCGCTCTACTGATGGGGCTTGGCTTTATATCCAATACATTATCCGGTGAGGAAACCACTGCTACCCTGGCCAAAGTAAAAAGCTTTATCCCGGAGGATAAACAGCATGAAATTACACTGAAAACCAACCAAATCTCTTTTGACTTATCCGCTTGGCTAGGTAGCAATGATCTACAAACCAAAGTTGAAGTGATTCGAACAGCCTTGGAGCATTGCACATACTGTCTTTTATGTACCTAAGCGCTAAAGGGGATAAGTTTATGCGGACCCTTGAACCTCATCGTCTGTTATTGAAAGAAAATCATTGGTATGTGCAGGGGTATTGTTTAAAGCGGCAGCAATTTCGAGTATTCAAGCTATCCCGCATATCGGAACTGGAGAGAATGGAAGATTGTTTTGTTATGCGTGAGATTCCTCTAGCATTTTCAGAGTTTACAGATACCATGTCCAGGAAAATGCAAAGAATAAAATTGCAGCTAGACCATTCTATCCTCGACAGGATGTTGGATTATTGCGGGGAAGAGAACATTACTCCCCTAGGCAACGGCAAATTCTATGCCTATCTTGATTTTATTGAAGATGATTATGGTTATGGAATCCTAATGAGCTTCGGCGATAAGTGCCAATGCATTGAACCTGAGTATGTGCGCAATGAAATGAAGAGACGGCTTAATGATTCATTAAGAGCATATTATTGAAATATAAAGAAATTAACACGATTAACGGTCCTGGTCCTAATTTAATTGGATTAAGGCCGTTTTATTATATCTTCAAGTAAAGATGGCTTAACCCTGAGCGAAGCGTTCGAGGGGGAGGTTTTTATATTATTTAAAGCGCTTACTTATGCGATGAGTATATTAAAAATGTAATCTTTAACATTTTACGACAATATTCACCTTACTTTTACATGGGAGGTATGATATATTCTGGTTGAAAATGGATAATAGGAAAAATGAAAGGAAGAATGAGTATGGAAGCGCTGGTGTGGACATCCAATGATAAGCTAGAGCTCTGCGAATGGGAAGAGCCACAGATTGTAACCCCGGATGAAGTTAAGATTCGGATTGAGATGACAGGCATTTGTGGAACAGATCTAGCGGTCATAACCGGTAAAGAGGAAGGAGTTCCAGGAATCATTCGCGGTCATGAGGCTGTGGGGACCGTAATTGAAATTGGCAGTAATGTTGACCGTGTTAAGGTGGGGGACCGAGTAGTTATCGATCCGAATCAAAGCTGCAATGAATGTTATTTTTGCTTGAAAGAACAGCCGCACTTATGTATAGGTTCCGATGGAAATGGGATGCCTATTGCTGGTTTGAATCGAAATGGGACATTCACTTTTTTTTTCTCAACTGTACAAACGTTTGCACACCTTTTACCTGATCATATGAGCTGGGAGACGGGGGTATTAATCGAGCCGCTTGCCTGTGTGCTGCACAATTTCAAAGAAGCTAATGTCACGGCTGACGATAAGGTGCTCATTCTTGGATCGGGTCCAATGGGGCTGTTAAGTCAAATGGTGAGTAAATCAAAAGCTGCGCTCACGGTAGCGACGGAAATTAATCCCTATCGGTTGGCATTTGCTAGAGAGATCTCGGATTTTGCTCTAACACCATCCCAATTAAATCAAGCTACCGTAGATAAAATCTGCGCGGGACATAAGTTTGATGTGATTATCGATACGGTGGGCACTCAGCTCGAAGTAGCGGAGGAATGGATTGAGCGAGGAGGGCGCATTGTTCCTTTTGGAATTAATTCGAAGTATCGGTACACCTTTTCCCCTACCAGATTCGTACAGCATGCAATCAAAATTATCGCAGCAGGCGAATACCGCTACATGTTCGAGGAAGCTTTGCGGTTTGCCGCTGAGACACCTGAACTGGAGAAACTGGTGACCAGAAAAGTTAAGCTCAATCAGCACGAGGCAGCAATAAACGAGTTGATCGGCTATGAATTGAACTCTTTGAAGGTGGTTGGGAGTGACACCGTAAAGACGGTTTTTGTTCCCTAAACGTAGAACTGCAATCAACGAGAGGTGGATCTGTTAATGGGCAAAGAAAGCAAATTTAGACTTGTTCAGGATTACTTGTCTACACACAAAGATAAAGACGTCGCGCCAATTTGGATTCCTGCTGTGTGGAATGAGTGCAAATATGAGCGTGTTCTTTTCGAAAAAGACGGTGAAATTTGTGTACATCCGTATGATTTTTTGACAGAGCATTTGAAGTATGTAGACAAGCTATCGTGGAGATATTCGCTCAAGGAACGCACGAATTTAGACGACAGCGCGATCTATTCTTCATTAATTCGTTATTCGACGGCTTGGGATTACAACCATGATGGAACAATTGAATCCGGCACTTTTTTAAGATTCCTTATTCTTCTGCCGCTGTTAAAAAAAATGGGCATCAATATTCTGTATATGCTTCCAGTGAACCAGTACAGCAAGTTGAATCTGAAAGGAGATATCGGGTCACCTTACGCTGTGCAATCGTTATTCCACTTGGATCAGAACCTACACGACAGCCTGCTGGATGGTATGGAGGAGTTTACGATCCACGATGAGCTCAGCGCTTTGGTAGAAGCTTGTCATTTGCTTGATATTAAGACTGTTGTTGATTTCATTCCCCGTGTAACGGCGAAAAACAGTGCGTTCATTACCGAACATCCTGAATGGGTGTATTGGATCAAAATGCAGGAATTAGAAGGCTTTGCACCGCCATCGATTCCTGAGCTTGGATTCTTTGAGGAGTGTACGCCTGACAAATTGGAGACGGTCTACCACAGCCAGGAAACCGCAGCATTTCTGCGGAAGTTCTCGCCGCCGCCCAATGAACTTCATCCAATCCTTTGGCAGCAGTTAAAAGAGAAGGCTGCTAAAACTGGAGATGAGCTATTAACTTTGGTGGAGCAAGAGATGGGGATAACGACTGCTCCCGCACATTCGGATTGGATTAACGATGTACAGCCGATTTGGACAGACATTACGTTCTTGCGCCTCTACAAGGACTTTTCTCCGCAAGTGAGACATCTTATAAGTTCGGATCAGGCACCATATGTTCTTTTTGATACGATTAAATGCAATGACTACCCGGGTGAGGAGCCGAATCTGGAGCTGTGGGATGTGCTGGAGGAGGCCGTACGGTTTAATCTCGAAAAGTATGGGATTGATGGCTTCCGCATCGATATCGGACATGTACTTCCTATTCCGCTGTTGACTCGTATTTTTGACACGATTAAAGAGTTGAATCCGAATGCAATCTTGATCAGCGAAGATTTGTTCAATCGTAATCACAAGAAGGCGGCGAGCACCGGCTACAACATTATGCTTGGCAGCGGATGGAATGTCATGACGCAAATCAATAAGGACAATCTCGTTTCATTCTTAGAGGAGCTGCCTGAGTTAAACATTCATGTGTTCGCCTGTGCAGAAACAGCAGATACGCCTCGGATCACGAGCCGTGGCGGTGTTGAGGTGGCTCGGATGATTGCGGTTTTTAATCAATTTCTTCCGAATGCAATTCCATACGTGACGACTGGCTATGAAATGAATGAGGAGCAGCCACTCAACTGTGGTCTTGGCGACAACACGAACGGAGAGGAGATTTCCCGCGCTTTTTTTAACGTCATGCAAATTAATTGGACTAATCCTGCACCGATGCTGCCGCTGCTGACGGAGCTGAGTGAATTCAAGAAAGATTGGCCTCAGCTAGTGAAGCCAGAAAACTTTTTCGTGGCTCAATCACCGGAAGGTACAGTTCTGTACGGGTATATGCATGGCGAACAGACGCTGCTCTGCTGCTTTAACTTGAGTGCTGATGCTTCCTGTCAAGTTGATTTGAAGGCTGCGGTACCTGGGCGGTACCCAATGACCGTGACGCTGGATAGTTCCTTAACGGGCAGCATCGCAGGTCAGACGTTAGACAGCTTACTGCTTGCACCAAATCAGGCTTTAGTGCTCGTAAACAATCATAGACAAGTTAGTTAAGGGAGAGAGGCAGCGATGGAAAAGAAGAACAAAGAAATTGTGTTATGGCATGAGTTTGACGGTCCGGGAGATACCTCGATTGAGGTGTTGGAGGGAATTTGCAAGCTGTATACAGAGCGCTTCGGCGTACAAATTACGCCACAAGTGATGAACATTACGGAGTTGACTGCGCGCCTGAACCAAATTAAGGACACCCATCAAGGTCCGCATCTGGCGATGGTTCCTGCGGATATGTCCTCCTATGTTGAGAATGGCCTTTACTCTGAGGTACCGGGCTGGCTATTTGATGATGCATTGACTGAAGGGGCACTTTCAACGATGCAACTGGATGGTGTTCAGTATGGTATCCCGGTATTACGGGGCAATCATTTGGTTGTGTATTACAATCCGGAGATTTACGCCAGTGCGCCGACGACATGGGAAGTGTTCGAAGAGGCAGCAGAGAGGTTGTCCGCTCAAGGCATCATACCGATTGGAGCAGATTTACAGCAGGGTTATTGGTTTATTCCGTTTCTTACAGCTTTCGGTGGTTGGCCTGTTCAGGATGGAAAGCCGAATATCGTAACCCCTGAAATGAAGCGAGCACTTGAGTTCATCCATGACAAGATGGATCAAGGCGTGCTCGTCAGTCTCGACGGTTCCACAGGACTGCTAGAGCAGTTTATTGACGGTAAGATTGGCGCCATTATTTGTGGAGAGTGGATTTATAACCATCTGGACAAGCAGATGAACAACAGGCTTGCGGTCTGCCAGCTTCCGGTCATAGAAGGCCAGCAATCGCTATCCATGTCTTCTTCTATCGGCTTGATTTACCCGAATCATTCGTTAACATCGGAGGAGCGGGAAGATATCTTGTCGTTCACGCATTTTATGCTGAGTGATGAGTGCCAAACCATGTGGACGCTGGGTGTACAGCGGATTCCAGCTCAGGAAGAGGTGCTGAACCGTCTAGCTGCCTCTGCTACGCCTAACAAAAAGATGATTATATCGCTGTTGGAGCACGCACGGCCGATGCCGACTTACCCCTTCATGATTCATGTATGGGAGGCGCTAAATGCGGGTCTAACCGAGCTGCCCTTAAGCAATTCTGAACAAGCATTGAAAAAAATTGAACAGACCATCCAAGCATTCTGGGGCGCATATAAAAGCTAAAAAGAGACGGGGAGAAGACAAATGAAAACAACGATATTCAGCCAAATTTCGATTGACGGTAAGCTCACTATGGGAGCTGGTAATTCGAGTAAGGAGCTTTTTTCTTTGTTTTCCAGTGAGGATATGGAATTCATTCATCTATTCCGGGGGAATGTGCAGGGCATTATGGTCGGCAAAAATACAATTCTTACGGACAATCCCTTTCTTACTAATCGGTATGAGGAGAACAAAAATCCAATCCGGATCATTCCGACGTCCACCTTGGATATTCCGCTGGATAGCAATGTGCTCTCGGATGAGGGGAGGACGATTATTGTCACAACCGAGAAAGGACGGGATGAATATAAAATCAAGCAGATCCGGGAAAGAGGGAAGGAGTGCCTCATCTGCGGTGAGGATAAAGTCGATTTCGTGGAGCTTGAACGTCAGTTGGAAGACAACTTCGGGATTACCAGCTTGATGGTCGAGGGCGGCGGCTTTTTGAACTGGCATATCTTCGATCAGGACATCGTCGATGAAATTATTCTGATGCAGCTTCCGATCATCATAGGCGGTTCCACGAACATTACTTTAGTGGATGGAGACGGATATCAGCAATTGTGCTTTGCGAAAAAGTTCAAGGTTGTAGAAATTCAGCCAAAAGATAATTATACGCTCATGCGCTACAAAAAAGTGATATAACCTCACACGAAGTCATAAACTGCGAATGGCTATGGACGCGGTAAAATCGAGAATATGGGGGTTGTGAATGATCCATGTCAGAGAAAGAGAACTTCTACAAAAGTGTGTATAAAATCGCTGTACCCGTTACGCTTCAAAGCTTACTGATGGCATTGCTCAATTTGACGGATCAGTTGATGGTCGGGCAGCTTGGAGATGTGGCGATTGCCTCGGTGGGGATGTCCACCAAAATATATGGGATCATCGCGGTTGTCTTGGCTGGTTTATCGACGGGTGTGTCTATTTATGCAGCCCAGTTTTGGGGGAACAAAGATTCCAAAAGCGTCTCCCAGGTGCTGGGCCTTGGACTGATCGTCGGCTTCGCGTTCTCGTTCTTATTTTCTGCGGCTGTCTTCATCGATTCACCGCTTTTTCTGAGCATGTTCACGACAGATGTGAATGTAATAGATAATGGGTATATTTTTCTGCAGATCATGTCGATCGGCTTTGTACCTGTCATGCTCACGATGATGTATTCCGCGATTTTGCGTAGTACGGGCCATGCCAAATGGCCGATGTATGTAAGCTTAATTGCTGTTGTTTTGAATATTATACTGAATTACGTACTTATTTACGGGAACTTCGGCGCTCCAGCGCTTGGTCTGAAGGGCGCAGCTATTGCAACCCTTATTTCCAGGGTAATAGAATGTTTGTTGATCATTGGTGCCGTGTACCGATATCGTTTACCAGGCGCTGTTGGGTTAAAGAACTTGTTCATCATTCCTAAACCGCTCATCCGCAAGTTTTTTGGAACGACGTATCCGCTGCTGCTGACTGAATTGATCTGGGTATTGGGTGAAACGGCATATGCGATCATCTATAGCCGCATGGGGACGATGGAGATGACGGCGATGACCATTACCTTCCCATTGCAAGGGCTTTGCATCGGCTTATTGTCCGGTCTGGCTAGTGCAGCTGGGGTTTTGGTTGGCAACCGTTTGGGCGCGAACGAAACGGATATCGCACTCGATCATGCGAAAAAGTTCATTCGTCTTGGCATTATCATCTCTCTAATTGTCGGGGTTATCATTGCGGCAGGCTCGAAGCTGTATGTCTCCGCATTCAATATCTCCGAGGATGCTAAACAGATGAGCATATATATCGTTATCGTATTCGCTGGATTTCTTTGGGCCAAAGTTTCCAATATGATTATAGCAGGCGGCATTCTAAACAGTGGGGGAGACAGCAAGTTCGTGTTCAGCATGGAATCGACCGCGACATGGCTGATAGGTGTCCCCTCCGGACTGTTGCTGTCATACGTCTGGAAGCAGCCAGTCTACCTTGTATATCTCGTCATATCACTTGAGGAGGTTGTCCGTTTTGGCTTCGGCTACGCCCGGATTTACTCCCGGAAGTGGATGAGAAATTTAGTTAACGATTTGGCTGAAAAAGCGATGTAAGGGCTGATTGGATCGCTCAAGGCTCCCGTGTATTTCCGCTTAAGGGAATGTCACGGGAGTCTTTTTATAACTAATGATATGATTGTCGTATGGGGTGGCTTTGAACGGGTGATAATTAATTAAACATGTCTAGTCAGAAAGGAACTGCTATGCAAGAAACTTCTAGAAACCATAGGTTCAATTATTTTTTTGAAATGATTCTCTACCTCATTTGCGGAGTATCAATTGTTTATTATGGCCTGAATGGAAATGATGATAAAACATTTCAAGCGGCCCTTATCATTCTAGTCCTGTTACTCTTTAAGGGCTTAATCACAAGGACCAACAGCGAACTGCCTCCCGCACTTCAATTTTCGGTGCTGGTCTTTATCACAATCACGATGATGCTCGCCAATTTATTCAATTTGTATGGTGTCATCCCTTATTTAGATAAGATTGAACATCTGCTGTCTGGAATTATTTTATTCTTCGTAGGACGATTCATCTTGATCAAGATGGCTAAGCGTAAAGGGCTGGGCGGTCTGCCTTCCAACATCATCATTTGGTTCGCGTTCCTGTTTGCTGTTGCAATGGCTGGAATGTGGGAGATTTATGAGTTTACGGTGGATCATCTCTTTGAGCTTCATTCGCAAAATGGTAGTTTGACCGACACGATGATGGATATGATTTGCGGAACATTGGGCGCTCTCGTCGCCTCCTTCTATTTATTCGTAGAAGTACGCAGAAAAACGTAGCTTTGATCAACGTTAATTTTCATGTTCACTAGGAGACTTCTTAGGAATTCTAATCTGAAAAATGGTTTCCGTCACGGCTTCGTCCAGCAAACGCACGCTGCCATGGTGCAATTCCGCGATTTCCTTGACGATCGAGAGCCCGATGCCAAGTCCCTCGCCTTTTCTTCCACCGTCGGCGCGGTAGAAACGCTCGAAGATACGCTCGCGATCCTCTCGTGCGATCCCTTTACCCCGGTTTTTGACCGTGAGAACCACTTCCTCTTGTTCCTCCGTCAATCCAATTCCCAGATAGTGTCCTTCTTCACCGTAACGAACGGCATTGTCCAGCAAGTTGCGCAAAGCACGTTCGATCAGCGGTGCGTCGATCATAACCTCGATATCCGTATCTTGGATGTCTGCCTCCAACACGATGTTCTTATCGTCCAGGAATAAGAGGTAATCGGCTGCGATCTTTCGCATTAATTCCGACAGGTTATGCGGAGCAAGCTGAAGCCGAAGTAAATGCTCTTCTTGACGGGTAATGTCGAGTAACTGATCAAGCAGCTTATCCATGTAGCGAGAACGCTGCAGGATGATTTTGGCCCCGGACTGAAGCTCGTTCTCATTCTTGTACGCACCGGTACGGATCATCTCGGCATAACCCAAAATCATAGTTAACGGCGTTCGCAAATCGTGGGACAGGTCCGATAAGAGCAGTCTTCGCCGATGTTCTAACTGTTCAATTTGGGCAGACTGGCTCTGGATACGCATTGCCATTGAATTGTAGTGTTGGGTCAGCTGAGCGATCTCGTCCCTCGACGTATCTTCCAGCACGATGACATCGCTTCGGATTCCGACTTGGTTCAGCGCGTTGTTCAGTTTTGTAATGCGACGATCGGTGGAAGAGAAGAACCATAAGGAAAGGAGATAGGGAAGCAACAACGCCAGTAACAGAGGTAAAATAAATGTTAGTAAAGCTTTATACGTTCGGAGAAAAAAATATATTTGTCCAGATGTCATGTCTTCGCTGGATAAACTCAATAACATGTAATAGGATCGATGATCATGGGCAACGGAATAAGTAAGAGTGATCGGAGTATTTTCACCCCAAAGATTATTTGGCATATGGTCAACACGGTCGGCTAATTTGCGGAAGTCGTAGGAATTATTCTCGCCGGCGGAATCATACAGCGTCGAACCGTCCTCAGCCAGCCACTCTAGGCGGATCTTGGAATGCGGGAGTAGTACTTCTTCCAGAATGGGTTGAACCTCTGGTCCCGAGTAGGCGTCTTGCCGTTCTATAGCCGTAAGTGCTTCTTGTGCGATGGCGTTTAACGTCTTCAGATCATATCCCGGGGTCCAAGTCTTCCCGGTCATTAGGGTAATCGTAATAAACAAGACAATGCTTCCTGCGGCACTGGATAGCATCATCAGCCATAGCTTAGTTCGTCTCTTCATCGTCCGTCACCTGAGAGGCGGTAGCCGATGCCGCGAATGGTATGAAGATTAGATTGGGACCCGGGTGCGCTTTCAAGTATTTTTCGGATGCGGCTGATGAAGACGCTGAGGTTGTTGGCGTCATAGTTTTCATGCTGCCAGACTTGTTTGTAGATTTCTCCTTTTGTTAGTACGCGATCAGGATTGAGCATGAACACTTGCAGTAGATGGCATTCGACTGGAGTCAGTCCATGTTGTTGCCCATCATTATGTAGTACATAATTGTCGATATCCAGAATAAGTTTATTCAATTGAATCACATGGGGCCGGTTGGAGGTCTCAGGATGGTGCCTGCGGAAATGGGCCTGTATCCGCGCCAGCAGCTCCATTGGACTGAAAGGCTTGGTCATGTAATCGTCGGCTCCCAGTCCAAGTGCGTCGATTCTGTCTTCCACTTCTCTTCTCGCACTAAGCGCAATGACCAGCGTTTCCGGACGATGTTCCCGCAAGTAGCGTAGAACTTCGAAACCGTTACCGTCGTCCATCATGATGTCCAGAACGATCAGTGAGAAAGGCTGCGCTTGTAGCTGTAAGATCGCCTGCCGCCCAGACCCCGCTTCGGCGATGTCCCATCCGGCGCGTTCCAGATGTAAGCGAATAAGCTCGCGAATGTCGGGTTCATCATCGACGATCAGAATCCGGTCCATGTTTTCATCACTCTCCATTTTTTGCTAACTATGATTTCATTATTATAGCAAAATTAGGTAAAATTAGGATCGGAATATCGGATGGGGATTTTGATAAGTAGAAGTCGGTTCTTAGATAAACGTATAATGGGTACATTGAAAAGGACAAAAGAGGGAGCTACATACATCGTAACTTAGGTCATAACTGAGGAGTGGTAGGCATGGCACGTGTCTTATTTATTAATGCTGGATCAGAGGGACATATCAATCCAACGATTGGCGTTGTACAGGAGCTTATTTCTCGTGGAGAGGAGGTAGTGTACTTCACTATAGAAGCTTTTCGGGAGCGTATGGAGGAGACAGGTGCTATAGTACGGACATTGGACGCTCAACAATTTATAAAAGCCTTTATTTCAGGTGGGAGAGATTATCTGCTTGAAAGAGTCAATGGGCTTTTACTTACGGCGGATATCGTTATACCAAGCGTTCTTGAACAGATTAAGGGGGAGCATTTCGATTACATCATCCATGATTCGATGTTTGGTTGTGGACGTTTACTGGCTCAAATTCTTAATCTTCCTGCAATCAACTCTTGTACTTCTTTTGCACAGACAAAGGAATCATTTGATCAAGTCATGGAACGATTCTACACAGAAGCCCCTGCAGAAATAGTAAAAGCTGTAGACGATAGATTTCAAAGTCTGACCATAAAAATAAAGGAACAATATGGTGTGCAGATTCACTCTCCTTACGAAGTGTTCTGTAATCCTGCACCACTTACAATCGTGTATACGACAAGGGAGTTTCAACCTTATGGAGAAGCCTTCGACCCATCGTATAAATTCGTTGGTCCTTCCATCTCTTCACGATTAACGCCAGATCATTTTGATTTTTCTGCAATTAAGGGAAAGGACCTAATTTACATTTCAATGGGTACGGTCTTCAACCAAGCAAGTGATTTCTATAAGCTTTGTTTTGAGGCATTCGGGAATACGGATTATACGATTGTTATGTCCATTGGGAACAAAGTGCAAATCTATGATTTGGGAGAAATTCCTCCCAACTTCATAGTTAAAAACTATGTTCCACAGACGGATATATTACAGTACACAAAAATATTCATTACACATGGTGGAATGAATAGTGCGCATGAGGGTCTCTACTATGGGGTTCCGCTAATTGTAATCCCACTAAGTGCGGATCAGCCGATCATTGCGGAGCAAGTCGTCAATATTGGAGCGGGCATTAAATTACAAATGCAAGGATTAACTGCAACTGAACTGCGTGAAGCTGTAGAGCGTGTGCTCACCCTTCCGTCATTCCAAAAAGCTGTTGCAACGACTAAAGATTCCTTTCGAACATCCGGTGGATCTCATCAAGCTGTTGATGAGATTTTCAAATGGAAGTGTCAATATCTTGGTTAGTGTGCATGGCCATCCGTTGAAGGATGGCCATATTTGTTTAACTTTCGAGACAAGCCTATCGCGTACTCTCCACATAATTAAAAATAGCATCTCTCAACTCAAACTCGTACGTCAAACCATTCACAAGTCCCACCACATGATTGCTGTCATACAGATCAAGCATGAATCCAGCCATTTCCTTCGCGGTATGGAATTTCCGCACAGCGCCGTGATATTCGAAATTCGTGATATCGAAAGCACGTTTCGCGAATTCTGTTTCTGTTGCGGCAGGTGCCAACACTTTAACCTGCATAGGTGCACCTTGACTCTTCAACTCATGAGATAGTCCTTCAGTAAATGCACTTACATAAAACTTGCTCGCACAGTACGTTATAGCATTGCCCACAATCGTATAACCGCCACCAGATGAAACGTTAATTAATTGCGTGCCTTCAATAGTGGAGTAGTCTCGAACGAATAAAGAGGAGAGTATAGTCAACGCTTCTATGTTCAGATGTAGCATTGTAGTTATTTTATTTAAATCTTGCTCGGCCACTGAAGCAAAGTTCCCAAATCCGGCATTGTTGATCCAGGTTTCGATGGAATATCCTTGCAGGCTTTCATACAATGTATAAGCATTCTCGATAACGGATAAGTCAATCGTTTGAATGACAACCTCTACATTAGGATGAATACCAGCGATTTTAGACTGTAATTCCTCTAGCTGTTCCTTTCTGCGGGCCACAAGGATTAAGTTTTTTCCACGAGAAGCAAAAGCTAGGGCAGTTTCATAACCTATCCCTGAACTAGCGCCGGTAATTACAGTGTACTTCATGTGAGTTCCTCCTATTTTTTCTACGAGAATGTAATTCGATCTTACAGCGATTTGATTATATAGGTTAGAGTTTACTCTAAGGCAAATGTTTTTTATAATCAGGGTGACTTTCAAAATAAAATAGATTAGAGGATTTGCATGTACACGATTAGCGAGGTATCCAAGTTATTGGAGATAACCACATATACACTGAGATATTATGAAAAAGAAGGGATCGTTGCTCCGTTACGCAATGCCAATGGAGAAAGGGTATATGATGATACTCATCTTGCTTGGCTGCGATTTGTACTGAGGTTGAAACAAACCCAAATGCCCATCTCACAAATCCGGCAATATGCCCAGTTATATTTAGAAGGAGAACATACAAGCCAAGCCCGCTTGAATCTTCTGGAAGATCATAGAAGCTCAGTTCAAGATCAAATCAGACATTTAACAGAGACAGAGAAGATGCTGAACGACAAAATTGCTAATTACAAGGTCTTCATTAGTAAAGGGAATACACTGGATTTGTCTATGGATGATTAGTTGTAAAATTACGCTTCATCCATGAAAAAGGGGATTACCTCAGGCCTCACGGCCAACAGGTAATCCCCTTTTCCTCATACATATGGATCTGTTGCAGCGTTTATTATTTCAGAGGAATTTTGATCTCTAGTTGCTTGTTGTAATTTTTAACTACATTACCTTTGGCATCTACTTTATAAGCCCCTGCAGTGCCTTTTTCAAACACCGCTTGATAAGGTCTGATAATGAGATATTCTGCGGCCGGGCGAAGCGCCTCGAACAATAAATCTTCAGAAACAGTATTATGGGTTGTTGCAACAGATTCCCGTGCAATATATTCTAATTCGTTTCCCAGATTATCATAAATATCATATCCTAAAGCCTGTGCTTGGGTAGCAACCCCTTTAACTGCTAAAGCAATGCGCACAGAAGTCTCTCCCACAGCAACACGATTAGTTTTGATTTCAAATTGGTTGTCTTTCTTTAAAGCTGGTAGCTGAATGTTACGCGCTACTCCTGCTTGCTTAAGAGAAAACTTTAGTACATACGGATCTTCAATTCCGTTAAGCTTCACATGGATGCTCAATTCAGAGGAAGCCAGGCTTGCCTTTTGCTGCTCAGTTAGCCATCCGGTCTGCAATACAACAACCGCCTTGTTGGCGTCACCATCACTGATCCAGCGTGGTGATTTAAAATCAATTCCACCTGAATTAGTGAGCTTGGCGTCTACTGCCATAATGGTTCCTTCTGCAAGGTAAGGCTCACCTTTATCGTTCAAGGTTACACCTGCGAGCATTCCTGAGAACAGGGATCCCTCACGGCTCAGATCGATCTTAATATAATTACCGTCAAACTGTGCACTGCCCTTTAAAGTAAGCTGATCGTGTGAATCGGCGACTTTTGTTGTATTCAGGGAAGCTTCAGCGGCGGTTTGAACACTGGCTGCTTGGGTTAAAGCCGGCATTCCCAACGCTCCAAGGCATACAGCAGCACTTAAAATTACAGACAATTTCGTTGTCATTTTCTTCATGATATCATTCTCCTTAGTGTTTATTTAACTAGCACGTTTATTTCCAGACCATCGATATAATGCTTCACAGGATTTCCGGAGCTGTCTGTTTTGAATGCGCCACTCTTACTTTTTGGATCCTCGAACTCATAAAGATAGCCACGGATTGTGAGCATATTGGGATGTTTCTCGAACGGCTCTACAAGCAGATTCAGATCCTGTGATCTATTGGATGAAAGGAGTGCTTTTTGCGATATATTTTCCAATACCAGTCCCTGTTCATCCGTCACTTCAAAGCCCAATGTATTAAAATCTGCGTAATCCCCGTCAGTCTCTTGTTCAATGTTGAGTAACAGGCGCGTGGTTAATGGGCTATATTCCAGCTTTTGCAGCGTCAGACTCCATCCCTCTGCTTGTGCGCGCATATCAGGTACGACAATACTATTTTCTGTAACCTTACGTGCAGGAATCTCCAGAATGTATGGTGTATCTATACCGTTTAAAAGAAGGGTTACAGTCAGTTCAAATTGATCAGGGAAAGGCTTGGTGATCCCCAAATTCGAAGAATCCACCAGTTGAAAAATAGCTGTACTCTGCTCCTTGCCTTCCATCCAGGTTAGAAAAGGAACAGCTTCCCAATGACCATCTGAGAATTCCTCCATTGAAACCCCATCGATCAAAACTTCTGCGGACATTATTGAACCTTTGCCTAGAAAAGGCTTCCCATCCGCTCCAATCGTCACGCCGGTGAGCTTCCCGTCCAGCCCTTCTCCCTCGCGCTTCACTGAGAATGCCAATCGGTTGCCATCAAATACAGCCTCTTCGGCAGACAAGGTGATTCCATCATGCGTATCACTACTATTCGGTCGGGTAATCAGACCCAGACGCTGAGCAGCTTGCAATCCTATATCATCTGCCCGTTCAAAAATTCCGCCTATCCATGGAAGCTGCTTGAGTGCATTGGCCAACGTTGGCGGATAGACGGCCGTTAGCATAACACTTAGCACTATCGCTGCAGATACAGCAGCTGCGATTTTTGGATATATCCGTTTTTTCTTTTCCTTTTCCACAGGATCCTGGACAATTGTGGCGAGTGATGCATAAATCGAATCCTGCCGCGACCGCAGTAAAGGTGGAAGCTCCTGTATATTAGCCTTTCCTAGCTCCCTGATCTGCTTTTCTAAATTGTTATTATTCATTAGCAAGACCCTCCTCCCGCACAGGATGTATCTGTTTGGACAACAATCTCCGTGCGCGATGAAGTCGTGCCCTGACCGCTCCTTCGGAGATGTCGAGCACATCTGCAATCTGCTTAATGGATAAATCGTCATAATAAAAAAGCACGATAGCAAGCCGCAGGGATTCGTCCAACTGATTAATGAAGCTTTGCAGGTCTACGTTGCCTGAATCTTCAAAATGCACATAGGAATCGACCGGTTCTTCGGGAATTTCCGCCACAGCTATAGTTCGCTCTCGCATACGAAGTAACTGATTGCATTCATTAATCAGGATGCGTATAACCCAGGTTTTAAAAAACTTAGGCTGCTTAAGGTTGGCCAACCCTTTATACACCTTCAGTGTCGTCTCCTGAAGAGCATCCGCGCAATCTTCATCTTTTAGCAGAATGGTTTTGGCTAATCTGTACAACTGGGATTCCAGTTGCCTAAAAAGACGGGTAAACGCCTCGTGGTCGCCTTTCTGCGCTTTTTTGATATCCAGTTCGTTTTCCAGCAAATGATTTTTCCTCCTTGAGGGCCCTCTGTATGATTAGATGGAGAAGGCATACAAAAAGTTATATTTGGATAAAAAAATCTGAAATCTATTTAATATCATCTATTCCAGAATAATGGAAAACGAAGATTAAAGCCTATAAAGCTTGCTTAAGCATACAAAATGTTATCTTTTCATCCGTTACTAAATATTTTAACTATTGGTATATTGATTTGTAAGTGCTTACATAGCTTAGGACGCACACATATGCATCTGAAAATTTAGAATGGAAGGTGATCAGAACGTGAGAGTTAATCAAAAGGGTATCTCTGCATTTTTAGCAGTGTTATTGCTGCTAAGTTCATTCTCATTCAACATGAGGAGTGCTTTGGCTGCAGATTCGAACAGTTCTTTAATAGTAAATGGCGGTTTCGAGGACAATTTCTGGGAAGATGGATCATGGAGTGTCGATACGTCAGATTGGAATCAAGTAGAAATTAAGCATTTTGCATATGCCGATGATACTTGGCTAAATCCAGATGAAGGAGCTCATGCTTTCAAATATTGGATTAACAAAGTCGCTACTGGAAACCAGACCATCTCGCTTAAGCAGACTATAACGAACCTCCCTGCGGGAAGTTATGAGCTCTCAGTCAAGTCGATGGGCGGTACTGACAAAGAAACGGGGAATGTTGAATTGTTTGCGGGTGACGAGACGGCATCCGCTGTTGCTACCACTGGCTATAATGCTTGGGGAACGCTCAGCCTGAAATTTATCTTGAAGCAGGATACCCCGAGTCTTGAGGTTGGTGCGAACATAAGCGGCGCTCCAAGCGCATATGGATTTTTGGACAGCTTTGAGTTGAAACAGTTGAGTACGGATACGACCCAGCCGGTGGCTGCGGATATTTTTGTGAAGAAGGTGGAAGGACTCCAGCCTGATTTTATTAAGGGCGTGGACATCTCCAGTATTATTTCTTTAGAGAATAGCGGAGTCGAGTTTTACAATGAAAACGGAGAAGCGCAGGATATTTTTACAACCGTACATGAAGCCGGGGTCAATTACGTTCGGGTACGGATATGGAATGATCCTTTTGATACAGCTGGAAAAGGTTATGGTGGTGGCAATAATGATCTGGCCACCGCGATTGAAATTGGGAAAAGAGCGACCGCAAACGGCATGAAGCTGCTGGTGGACTTCCATTATTCCGACTTTTGGGCCGATCCGGCCAAGCAGCATACGCCTAAGGCATGGGCCAATCTGAGTTTCGAAGATAAGAAGACTGCACTTTACGAATATACCAAAGTAAGCCTGCAAGCCCTGCTTGATGCAGGTATTGATATTGGTATGGTTCAGGTAGGCAATGAAACGAATGGACAATTCGTTGGTGAATCTAATTGGACGAAGATGAGCCAATTGTTCAATGAGGGAAGCAAAGCCATTCGGGAGATCGATCCTAATATTCTGGTTGCTCTGCATTTTACAAATCCGGAGTCGGCAGGCAGATATGCCACTATAGCGAAGAATTTGCAAGATAACAATGTAGACTATGATGTGTTTGCAAGTTCTTATTATCCATTCTGGCACGGTACATTAAGCAATTTGACATCCGTGTTGAAGCAAGTAGCTGATACTTATGGTAAAAAAGTAATGGTAGCCGAAACCTCTTACGCGTATACCGCAGAAGACGGGGATGGACACGGAAATACAGCGCCGCAAAGCTCAGGGCAAACTTTAAACTACCCTATCAGCGTTCAAGGTCAGGCTAACTCGGTTAGAGACGTGATCGAAGCGGTTGCGAATGTGGGTAAAGCGGGAATTGGCGTGTTTTATTGGGAGCCTGCTTGGCTTCCGGTAGGTCCGAAAGACAATCTGGAGCAGAATAAGTTGATATGGGAACAGTACGGTTCCGGTTGGGCATCCAGCTATGCGAAGGAATATGACCCTGATGATGCAGGGGAATGGTATGGCGGAAGTGCCGTTGATAACCAGGCTTTGTTTGATTTTAACGGACATCCGCTTGCCTCGCTGAATGTGTTCAAATATGTGAATACAGGCGCAGTGGCCCCTATTGCTGTAGATGAAATTAAGGATGTTTCGATAACGGCGATTGCTGGGGAGCCAATCCATCTGCCAACAGACGTAAGTGTTACTTACAATGATGGAAGCTCCGGCAAGATGTCAGTGGTTTGGGATCTAGTTGCGCTTGAGCAAGCCATTAGCAAGGGCGCGGGCAGCTATGTGATCGGTGGAACGGTGGAAGGCGGTCAGGTGGTAAAGGCTCTTCTAGTTATTAAAAAAGAGAACTTTATCGTCAACGCAGGCTTTGAAAATAGCGATAGAAGCATGTGGAAAATCACCTATGCTGACGTTAATGCTCCACATACAGACTACCAAAATAAAGTTACAGATGCCAAAACAGGCAACTATTCACTACATTTCTACTCTGCGAAAGCAGTGGATTTTAGAGTAGAGCAGACTATTTCTGGTCTGAAGCCGGGATATTATAATCTTTCGATGTTTATTCAAGGGGGAGATGCTGCCAACCCCAATATGAATCTGTTTGCTGTAACGGATGGTAAGGAAGTAAAAGTAAACACCGGTGTGAAAGGATGGGCACAGTGGAATAATCCTGAGATCCAGGATATTCTCGTTACCGATGGATCCCTTACAATCGGAGCTAATATCAAAGCAGACGGCGGCGCATGGGGATCGATTGATGATTTCTATTTAAGCTTTGTCAAAGGTATTGAGGAACCTGCTATTGTTGATACGGATGCAGAAGTACAAAATATCACTTCTATGACAGCTACGGTTGGAGGAAATATCACTTCGGACGGTGGCGCTAAGGTTACAGAGCGAGGAATCGTATATTCTACTAGTGCCAATCCGACAATTGAGGATGGTAAAGTTATAGCTGAATCAGGTGGAACAGGAGCCTTTTCAGTAAGTCTTGCAGGACTTCAATCTGGAGCTACCTATCATGTACGTGCCTACGCAGTGAATGCAACCGGAGTAAGCTATGGACAAGAGATTACGTTTACAACATTAAGTTCTAGTGCAAGCTTGAATAGCTTGTATTTGAGCGGGATAACATTGGATCAAACAGTGAGCGGTAGTGTATACGACTATACAGCGGGTGTACCGTATTCTTTATCTAACTTCACAGTGACGGCAACGGCCAGCGATGCTGTTTATGGTACCTTGACAGTGAATATGTACAATAGTGCCAATACACTTGTGGCTGGTCCGATAAGTTTGGCAAGTGGGGCAACAAGCATAGAGCTTCCCCTTGAAGTAGGTAGTAACCGATTGGAGTTATTCGTAATTGCCCAAGATGGCACAGGTACGAGATACACAGCAACAATAACGAGAGCTGCCCAAGATAACGGTTCTGATGACAATGGAAACGGTGGTAATGATGGTGGTAGTACCTCTAATGTTGTACTTCCGGTTATCTCCTCCAATGGGAAACTGACGCTTCCTGCTGGTCAAGCGGGTGAAGTCAGATTGGATAATGGGCTTGTGATTTCTATTCCAGCTAATGCTTCAGGCAAGCAATTAACATTAACGATTGAGAAAGTGTTCGATTCGCAGAGTCTTCTCAGCAATCATGAGATTCTCGTAAGCCCGATCTATGAAGTTCTAAAAAACTTCGCGGAGAACTTTAATAAACCAGTCACGCTAACCTTTGTGTTCGATTCAGGACAAGTGAAGAGCGGCCAAACTGTAGCGATCTTTTATTATGATGAAGTGAAGAAGAGCTGGGTGAAAGTTAATGGCGGCAAAATAGATGGAAATCGCATTGCTGCAGATGTGGATCACTTTACGAAGTTTGCTGTACTCGTAGTGGATCAAGCGACTGGATCACCGGTAACCAATGCATCTACTGAACCGACAACAGAGGCCCAATTTAGCGATATCTCGGGACATTGGGCACAGGCTAATATTAAGAAAGCGGTGAGCGAAGGGATCGTCAAGGGTTATACCGACGGAACGTTCAAACCGAATGGTGCGGTGACACGCGCTGAATTTGCGGTGATGCTGATGAATGCGCTGAAGCCAACAGGAAACGGTGTGGAATTGGGCTTCACAGATACAATCCCTGCTTGGGCTGAGAAGTCCATTGCACAAGCTTTAGAGGCGAAGATTATACGCGGCTATGAGGATGTTACATTCCGTCCGGCAGCGAGCATAACACGTTCGGAGCTAGCAGTTATGATCTCTAGAGCAGCAGGGGGAGATTTAACAACGGCGGCATCAACAGGCTTTGCTGATGATAGCCAAATTCCTGCATGGGCAAAGGATGCGGTTGCAGCCGTGAAGAAATCAGGCATTGTGAGCGGGCGTAACGGCAATGTATTTGCACCAAATGAGACCGCAACAAGAGCAGAGGCAGTAACCATCATTATGAATCTGCTGCAAACTAAATAGTAAACCTACTGTAGTAAGAAAAAAGACCGTCCTTAGGACGGTCTTTTTGTCTATTCTCTATGTGCGCCCAAGCTTGGCATTCAAAAAAAGAAGAACCAGCAGAGTCTGCTGGTTCTTCTTACTTATATAAATAATTTGCATGCAAAGAAAGATCGTGATATTATAAAATAATCACTGTTGATTTCACTAATTTACACATAAGTGTAACATCTTATCTACACTATTATAATACCATGTGGATTAACAGTTTGTCAAATTTTAATTTTTGCTTCTTTATAACAAGAATGAAAAGGAGCGTGTTCGTGAAGATGGTAAACGTAATGGATTGGCAGCAAGAACAAGATCGGCTTGATTTGGTTACGGAAAAGCTGCAATCAAGAATCGCAGAACTAGAACCAGAAGTGACTGGGCTACGTGATCAAGTGGTGGACATTCGCAAGCGGTTTTGGGAAGAAGTCACGGTCAATACGAGCACAGACGAAGATTTCGAAGAGACCTTCTACAGTATAAAGCAGCAAGAAGCATTGTTGTCCGAGCGAGAGCGCAGCCACCGGCAGCGGGTGCAGCGTTTTAAGAATATGAAACGGCTACTGCCGTCTCCCTATTTTGGGCGAATGGATTTTCAAGAAGATGGTTTGGGCTTGAGTGAGAAAATTTATATCGGAGTGGCTTCTTTCGTTGATGCAGACGGTGTGGACTTTCTGGTGTATGACTGGCGAACGCCTATTGCAAGCATGTATTATGATCATTCCCCAGGGCCATCTACTTACGAAACGCCGGGAGGACAGATTACAGGTGAGATGATGCTGAAGCGGCAATATCAGATCCGTTACGGTCAGCTCCAGAACGTGTTCGATACGAGCTTAACGATCGGGGACGAATTGCTTCAGCAGGTGCTTGGCAAAGGCGCAGATTCACAAATGAAGAGCATTGTGGCGACCATCCAGAAGGAACAGAACGCCATCATCCGCAATGACAAAAGCCGTATGCTTATTGTGCAAGGAGCGGCTGGCAGCGGAAAAACGTCCGCAGCGCTGCAACGGGTAGCGTATTTATTATACAAACACCGCGATAGGCTCAAGGCAGATCAGATCGTTCTTTTTTCGCCAAATCCGATGTTTAACAGTTATGTATCGACGGTGCTCCCTGAGCTCGGGGAAGAGAATATGCAGCAAACGACCTTTCAGGAGTACCTTGCCTATTGGCTCGGATCCACGATGAATTTGGAGGACCCCTTCGAGCAGATTGAATATGTACTGACGTCACAATCCTCGCAGGGGTATGAAGCACGGTTAACGGGGATGCAATATAAGGCTTCTGAGGCTTTCCTGCATGCTCTTCAAAGCTACGCGTTATGGTTAGGCAAAGAAGGTATGCTGTTCCACAGTATCCGTTTCCGGGACCGCGAGTTGATTACTGCGGAGCAAATGAAGTCGCAATTTTACAGCTACGACAGCTCTATACGATTGGCTAATCGCGTTGCTTTACTACGTGAATGGCTGCTGCGTGAGCTGAATAAGCTAGAGCGTCAGGAAATGGAAGCGCCCTGGGTTCAAGATGAAGTCGATTACCTCGACAACGATCAATATGCCGAAGCTTACAGTGAGGTGCTTAAGAAGTACCGGCGAGAGGAAGCTGTCTTCGATTTTACAGAGCAGTATCTTGAAATCTATGGCGATTTTCGTACTCAGAAGGACGGGGAAGAGAATGTCTTTGACTTTAGCTCGCAGGAAGATGAGTTGCTGCGTCGTATGATCGTGAAGGAGCACTTCAAACCGCTAAGACGGGATGCCAAACGGTTGAAATTCATAGATACGATTGGATTATACGAGCAGTTATTTAGGGATGAAGCCACTTATCAGAAAATGACGGGTGAGACCGAAGTACCTGATCAATGGCCAGAAATCTGTATGCAAACGAAGGAAAAGTTGAGCCTTATCGAACTGTTTTATGAAGATGAGACCCCATTCTTGTATTTAAAAGAGCTTATCGAGGGTTCTCGTACGAATACAATGGTGCGGCATTTATTTATTGATGAAGGACAGGATTATTCGCCGTTCCAATTCGCGTTCCTCAAGCAATTGTTTCCCCGCGCCAGCATGACAGTACTCGGCGATTTCAGTCAAGCGATTTTCCCGCAAGCGACGAATCTGCAAGAGGTGGATTCTCCTTTGATCCGGCTTTATGGTGAAGAGGAAACGAACCTATTTCGTTTAATCCGAAGCTATCGTTCGACTCGCGAGATTGTGGAGTTTACGAAGGCGCTGCTAACTAATGAAGAGATCGTGCCTTTTGATAGGGGCGGCAAGAAGCCGCACCTATTGAAGGCTAGCAATGAGGTGGAGCGGGCGGTGCGGATAAAAGAGGATCTTGCGGCGCTTATGGCCGAAGGTCTCGACTCCATCGCCGTTATTACTAAGACTGCTGCGGATAGCCGCGAAGCCTATGAAGCACTGCTTGCACAGGGGGGCGAGAATCTAAGGCTTATTACGAAGGAGACGCTCACCTTTGAGAAGGGAACGCTAATTATTCCTGCGTATCTTGCTAAGGGCGTAGAATTCGACGCCGTGCTAATTTACGATGCTTCTACGCAGACTTATCATCGGGAGAGCGAACGTAAACTCTTTTATACAGCTTGTACGCGCGCGATGCATCGACTTCTGCTGTACACGACAGGCGATTGGTCGGGCTTTATTCAAGCCTTGGATGCATCTTTATATGAAGTAGTGTAATTAGACATATCAAAATCAACCTCTTCAAGAAATTCGATAACTTCCCCATTGGGGCTGTGAACGATCGCGTTCTTGATCAGAAGAGGCGGTTCACCAAGAGAAATAGAATCTGGTGCTATAAAAGCCTTTGCTCCATGAGCAAGGGCTTTTTGGTACATTTCATCGACATTATCGACGTAGAAGGCGAAATGTAAGAGTGCTCCGTGAGCTATATCCTCTTCAGACAAGGCTTTTTTCCCTTGGGCGGCAATGACTGCATCGTTATCAAAAATCTCTATGCAAGTTCTTTGATCAGGTGAAATAAGCATCGAAGCTTCTTTGATTTGAAAGGAGGGCAGACTCCAATGATGACCTAACTTAAATCCTAAGACGTCAATGTAAAATGAAATTGTTGCTTTATAATCTTTGGCTTGAATCGCTATATGTGCAAGACCTTTTACGCTCATTATTAATCACTCCTATATCTAATGTACTATTTATTATAGTTGGATTAAAATAGGAGATACATATATAAGATAAGTGTTTTATCCTGACATGGTTATTGAATATAAGGTATTTTAGTTGAATGGGTTTATTTATTAAAAAGAGCTAGGAGGCGCTTGATATGGAACATCTTATGGATGATATTGATAAAAAGATTATGCAATTATTGCAGTACAATGCTCGAATGCCCATTTCACAAATCAGCAAAGAGGTTTCGATGTCACAACCATCCGTTAAAGAAAGAATCATTAAGTTGGAGGAAAGGAACATCATATCGGGGTATCATACAGCTTTTAATTTGCGGGATCTGAACCGGGGTACGACTACTTTTATTCTAATCAAAACAGAACATTGCCAAGAGCTCACCGATTTTTGCAACGATGCTATGGAAGTTACCGATTTGTTCCGCATTAGTGGAGAATATAATTATCTCATTAAGGTACAGACCTCAACGATTGAGGCGCTTGCTGAATTTCAAGATCACCTTATAAAGTTCGGACCTTCCAAATCGCATATCAGCTTGAAAAATATTTTGGAGAACAGAGTGCTACTCTAAAGCGAAGTTTTCAAATACAAGATATAGTAACCGCTTTCTTTTCGTTGTAAAATGGGTCAAAATAGCAGTCGTATGGATACGTATATAAGGGAGCATGCGCATGGAGAGGAAACTGTCTAGTAAAAAGTATATTCCATTCACATACAAGATGATGATTCCGTATCTCATTCTTGTATTGCTGACAGATGTGCTGGTTGGCTATATAGCCTACACAATGCTCGTAGAGTCCAGGACTGAAATGGCGGAAACGAATGTCCGGACCGCATTAAAGCAGACGAGGAACAACATCGAATACCAGACAGATGAAATCAAACGTATGACCAACTCGCTGTTTCTAAATACGAATTTTCAGAATGCCCTTCAGTTCAGGGGAGATCCTTTGGAAAATATGCTCAAAATGAGAGATGATATCGTTCCTTATATGAAGGCCCCTCTGCAACTGTATGGGAACAAGCTGAGACTTGCGCTTTTTACGGTCAATGAGACGATGCTTGAAATTACCGGTGATGATATGTCGACACCTATCGGTCGAAGTGATTATTATGTTCTTTCTGATCAGGTGATCGTGAATACGGAGTGGTTTAAGTCGATTGTTGCGAATAATCAAGACAGTTTGTGGCTTCAAGCGGATACCGACCGTGAGCTAGGTAATATTTCATATTTCCGTAAGCTTGTTTCTTCCAAGGCAGCACCTGCGATTATCGGATATATTCGCGTTACGGCGAGGATTGATGAGCTATTTGGTAATTTTGATACTTTTCCGATTGAACAGGGGATTGAACTTCGTCTGTTGGATAGGGCTACAGGAATGACTTTGTATGAACAAGGTGTTGCTGCTGAAGATACGAAACAAGATGCTTATTTAATTATTAGTGAAGATATTCCGGTATCAAGCTATGTCATTGAGGCGCGCGTACCTCACTCTTATTTGAACAAAGATGCTAGTAGAATGCGGAAGGTGATTAGTACCGTTTGTTCCATCAGTTTTTTGGTGATGGCTATTATCGGTTTTCTAGTTGCACGTATATCTGGCAAGAAAATCAAGCGGATTGTGTATTTGGTTCGATCGTTTCAGGAGGGGAATTTTTATAAAAGAATCGGATTTCCAGGGAACGATGAATTTGTCTATATCGCTAATAGCTTCAACCAAATGGCGACCAGCATTCAGGAACTCATCCGGAACGTCTATGTGCAGGGCATTCAGAAAAAGCAAGCGGAGCTGGATGTGCTTCAAGCCCAGATCAGTCCGCATTTCTTGTACAATACGCTGTCGACCATCGGCAGTCTGGCCAATTTGGGGGAAGTGGAGAAGGTTACGCAGATGGTACAAGGCCTCTCCAAATTTTATCGACTCACATTAAACGATGGGCATGTATATATCTCCCTTGAAAATGAGCTGGAGCAGGTGAGGATGTATCTGGAAATTCAGAGAGTGAAGTATGCGGACGCCTTTGAGGTTTATTATGATGTCGATCCGGAAATTTTACAGGTGCCTATTATTAAGCTGATTTTACAGCCGTTTGTGGAGAATATATTCAAGCACGCCTGGTTCGGGGAGACTATTGCGATTCGTATTACTGGAAAGCGGCTGGGTGACCGCATCGAACTCAAGGTCATTGATAACGGGATCGGCATGCGGCCGGAGACACTTCAAAACATGCGATCAAGCGCATATCAACCAGGCAGCTACGGTCTGAGAAACGTGGAAGAACGAATTAAACTGCGATACGGTAGCGATTTCGGCATTCAAATCGGTAGCTATTTTGGAGCGGGAACGACAGTTCAAATTATTTTACCGGTGGAAAATGCAGAGATCAGGGAAGTGATGGGGGAGTGAGAAGTATGGCGATGGAGATCAATGTTCTGTTGGTGGATGATGAAGTAATCGATTTGGAATGGCTTAGACGGCGTGTAGCCGGCAGTGATCATTTGCCTTTACATAGCGTGAGAACGGCAACAAGCGGGTTTGCCGCTCTGAAAATGATGGAGCAGCACCCTGTTGATATCATTCTCTCTGATATCGGTATGCCGATTATGTCAGGCGTGGAATTTGCACGGAAAGCGAAGGAGATTAACCCAGAGGTCCATATTCTATTTATTAGCGGACACCAGGATTTCAATTATGCCAAGGAAGCGATTCAATTGAACGCATACAGTTATTTGCTTAAGCCTGTGGATGATGACGAGCTGAACGAGACGCTGACCGAACTCTGCACAAAGATTGAGAAAGAGAGGACGCAGCGTACTTCCTTGTCGGAAACGCTGACGCTTGTTAATCAGGAGCTACTGCTGCGTTGGTTTAATGAGGCTGCACCGGGACAGGTTGAAACGCACATTCATAACGTTCTCACGCCATACTTACAAGGTGCATCAGCGGTTGCCATCATTGAGATCGACGACATGGCGCGAAAAATCCAAACCTGGACGGAAGAAGAGCGGAGTTTATGGAGCAGCACTGCCAATCAGTTTATCCGAAAGTTTGCTCAGGATCAAAATTTGGGCATGGTGATTACGACTTATGACTATCACTTTGTGATCCTTGCTGCGGTTCAGGAACAATATTTTACAGCTTTGCTGGAAGAGTTGATTCGGGCGTTCTATCAGGAGTTCTCCTGTTCGATTACGATCGGAAGAGGAATGTACACAACCGACCCGGTCAAGCTACATGATTCCTATCGGCAGGCGCAGGCCGCGCTAAGCATTAAATGGATCGTAGGGAAGAATAGGTTGATCCAAGATGCCTCGGAATGGTCTCCAAAGGAAAAGATGGCTTCGGACTTAGAGGTTATTGTGGATCGTATGCTTAAAGCTATGCTCGACTACGACCTTACCACTATTGATGATTGCTTGCTTCAGCTATTTGCCGGAGACAGCCCGATCTCCCAGAAAAACGACATCTACGATATCATTATCCGGATTACCTCTAAGCTTCATGCTGATCTGCAGCAAATGAATGAGCATTTGTACGAGATTTTGAATTGGGATTCTCATCATCCTTTTGTGCTGTTTCAGTTTGAAACGGTGCATGATATCCTTTCGTGGCTGAGAAGAAGATTCTTTGAACTGTCGGAGCTGCTTTATTTGAAACGCCAAAGGCAAAAGCGCAAGTTAATTGATGAAATTACGGAGTATGTGAAAGAAAGATTAGATCAAAAAATAACGCTAAACGAGGTCGCCGCACATTTCGACTTTACCCCTAACTATCTGGGGCATCTGTTCAAAGTCGAAACCAATAGTCTCTTCAGCGATTTTCTAAGTGAATTGCGTATGAAGCGGGTATGCGAGCTGCTCGAGGATCCTACGAAGAAAGTATACGAGATTGCGGAACAAGCCGGATATAAAAATATTATTTATTTCAATAGGCAGTTCAAGCAATATATGGGCATGTCGCCCGGCGAGTACCGGAAGAAAAATAAAATCTGAATCGATTACTTATTGAGGAGGCCCATGTTCTATATGGAACAGGGCTTCTTTTTTATCGAAATTGTTTATGAATCGTTGAATTAGTATTATGTTTAGTTGTTTCGCTGAATTATCTCACCGCCGCCGTCCTTTTATAATGAGAGATATAGAGAAGAAAGGGGTGCAAAGATGAAAGGGCATACATTTTGGAGCGATTTAAAAAACTATAGGGTTCTGTTGCTGATGCTGGCTCCGGCGGTTGCTTTTTTTCTTTTGTTTGCCTATGTCCCAATGGCGGGCATTATTATTGCCTTCAAGCATTATGATTACGCGGGCGGTATTTTTGGAAGTGCCTGGAACGGGCTCGATAACTTCCGCTTTTTCTTTGAATCAGGAGATGCCTGGCGGGTAACACGGAATACAGCATTGTACAATATTGCATTCATCGTTGTAAATAACTCTTTGCAAATTTTTGCAGCCATTATGTTGTTTGAGGTCGGTGGCAAATGGTTCCGCAAAATTACGCAATCGGCGTTGTTTCTTCCCTACTTTATTTCATGGGTAGTTGTCGGCGCGATTGCCTATAACCTGCTCAATTATGATATTGGTACTGTGAACGCACTCCTTAGAGGGCTCGGGCTAGAACCTATTGATATTTACAATACGCCTGCCTACTGGCCGTATATCCTAGTTCTCGTTTCCGCCTGGAAAGGCCTTGGATACGGAACAGTAATGTACTTGGCCGCGATTACGGGCATAGATACTGAACAGTATGAGGCAGCTGAAATCGATGGCGCCAATATTTTTCAGCGGATCCGGAAAGTGACGATTCCAAATCTTTACCCGACGATTATTATTTTGGTGCTGCTGGCGGTCGGGAATATTTTCCGCGGTGATTTCGGGATGTTTTATAACATGATCGGCAATAACGGTTTGTTGTTCTCTTCGACGGACGTTATCGATACTTTCGTGTTCAGATCGCTGATTACTTCGAATGATATCGGCATGTCGGCTGCGGCTGGCGTTTTCCAGTCCGTTCTTGGCTTCGCAACGATCATGACTGTGAACTATGCTGTTCGCAAATACGATAAAGACCGCGCCTTATTCTAACCGCATCAGAGGTACAGTTTTCATAATGGAGGTAACGATATGAAGCAGCTCGATCGTAAAATATTCTCGGGTATTGGTTATGTATCCCTAATCTTTCTCGCAATTTTATGTATATTCCCGTTTATACTTGTCGTATCTTCATCGCTGACGGAAGAGTCAAAAATATTAACAGATGGCTATCAATTTATACCTACGGCCTTCTCAACAGAAGCCTACAGCATTTTGTTTAAGTATCCCGACCAGATGATTCAAGCCTATATGGTGACCATAGGCGTTACTATAATAGGCACACTGTTTGGTTTGTTTCTGACTTCGATGACGGCTTATGCGCTATCCAGAAAAGATTTTAAATGGCGTAATAAATTTTCGTTCTTCTTTTTCTTTACAACTTTATTTAACGGGGGTCTGGTTCCTTGGTATCTGCTTATGGTCAATTATCTCCATATCAAAGATACATTGCTGGCTTTAGTGATTCCGATGATGCTCAACGTCTTCTACATCATTGTTATGAAGTCGTTTATGGGCAGCATTCCGGAAGCAATCGTAGAATCGGCTAAAATTGACGGTGCAGGCGATTTTAAGATCTACGCTCGTCTAATCCTGCCTCTCTCCAAGCCGGCGCTAGCGACTATTGGTTTGTTTCTGGCTCTTGCCTATTGGAACGACTGGTACAATGCCCTTCTATTTATTTCCGATGAGAAGCTGATGCCGCTTCAATATTATTTGTACAAAATGCTTGGCAATATGGATGGCATGCGAAAAGCCATGATGGGTGCAGGAGCAGTCGTAACCACATCGATCCCAAGCGAGAGCTTGAAGATGGCAATGACGGTTGTAGCTACAGGTCCGATTCTGCTCGCTTATCCATTCGTTCAGAGATATTTCGTTCAAGGCTTGACGATTGGCGCTGTAAAAGGATGAACCCGGGGAAATCCGGTTTATCAATATAATTAATACAAGGGGGAAGGCTTGAAATGCTGAGAAAAAATAGATTCATTATGCTCGCACTCGTTTTAACCTTCGTAATGATTTTGAGCGCATGTGGTGGTGGCAACAACAACGCCAATACACCCGCTAAGGCTACCAATAATGCCGCTGAGGTAACAAGTGAGCCCACAGAAACAGCGAGTGCAACGAATGCAGCCGAAACTTCAGATACCATAGACACCTCTAAAGAAGTAAAGTTGAAAATGATCTTCGTTGGGCCTAAACCGATAGACTATGATAGTGTTTTTGCTGAAATTAACAAGAAACTGAAAGAAAAAATTAATGCGACCCTTGAGGGGGAGTTCTTGGACTGGTCTGACTGGGCTCAAAAATATCCACTGAAGCTGGCAGCTAATGAAGATTTTGACCTCATCTATTCGGCAAACTGGGCTGGTTATAATGACCAGGCACTGAAAGGCGGATTTCTAGAATTAACCGATGAGCTAATTACCAAATATATGCCAAAAACTAAGGAAGCTATGTCAGATGTGAGCTGGGATCAGGCAAAAGTAAACGGCAAACTGTACATGGTTCCACAAAACAGAGGGGAATCTGTTGAAAAGCTGATTCTCTATCGTGAAGATTTGCGTAAGAAATACAATCTTCCCGAAATCAACAGCCCGGAAGCATATGCTACTTATTTGAAGACGATAGCAGAAAAGGAAAAAGGAATTACACCGTTCACTCCTGAAACGGGAGACTGGAAGTATCATAACTTGGACCGTGTATTATTGAAGCAGCAAAACGAATGGAATATGTTTGATCTAGATCTTCCATTTGCCTTCAAATTGACCGATGAAACAGGTAAAGTCTTTAACGTCTATGAAACGCAAGAGTTCAAAGATCTACTCGTGTATTACAAAGATCTCGCTGATAACAATGCTTGGTCAAAAAACGTTCTGAACAGTAAAAATGATCATCAGGCGGATTTTAAAGCAGGTAAAACCGCCTCGATTACGCATAATAACGGAACACTTGGAGCACTCATGGCTTTAATGCGCCAAGAAAATTCTCCTTATGAAGTAGCGTTGGCTGATATTAACCAAGGGAAGAAAAAATCAGTGGCGATTTCTACACAAAACGGTACGTCGATTCATGCGACTTCCAAAAATGTAGAACGTTCCTTGATGCTGATCGATCTGATGCAAAACGATAAAGAACTGCACGACCTGATGATGTACGGAATTAGTGGTGTGCACTATGAACCGGTTGGCGACACCAAATATAAAGCACTCGACAAAAATCCGAACTTTACCGGCTTCTCTAATTGGAACTTCAACTCGCCACTCAACCTTGACAATGAAGCATTCCCTCAAGAAGCTAACGATCTGGCTAAGGGCTGGGAAACTAACGTCTACCACTATGCCCTTGAAACCTTTGTATTCGACAATAGCAAAGTGAAGACGGAAATTGCCAATGTGGGCAACGTAATGCTCCGCTATGCCATTCCGCTTGAGTACGGCGTAATTAAAGATATCGACAAAGGCCTTGCAGATTTGAACAAACAGCTGAAATCAGCTGGCATTGATAAAATCCAAGCTGAGCTGCAAGCGCAAATCGATGCTTTCTTAGCAAACAAGTAATATACAGTACAGGATAAGGGAGGCCCAACAGTCATGAAATGGCTGTTGGGCCTCCCTGTTTTTTGAGATCGATTGTATATGAAGGCGCTATCGGACGCAGCCGAGCGGCGTATGAAGAGTTCTGAGGTTGCATTTGTTTTAGTATGAGCTAGTATAATAAGGCAAGAAGCTCCCTCTCGGGAGCCTAAATAGCTTCAAGGGCATCATAAGCGGGCCATTAGCTTCGGAAGATTGGAGAGAGATATGAAAAATATATTGTATAAGTATATGAGTAAATTTACATCTCTTAACGAAGAGGATCAGCAGGATATTGTTGAGGGTATCCTTATAGAGGAATTTAAAAAGGGGACAGTGCTCCTTAGACAAGGAGATGTTCCCACAAAATGTTTTTTCGTGCTAAAAGGTTGTGTTAGGCAGTACTCGATAGATGAATCGGGAAAAGAAGTCACATCTAATTTCTACACAGAAGAGCAAGCGGCTTCGATTTTTAATCGGCATCAAGAAAGTAAGCCCTCTGCGTACACCTTAACCTGTCTAGAAGATAGCACATTGGTGGTTGGTGAACTTTATGCGGAACAAGACATGCTTCACAAACACTCGCAATTGGAAACGATGATCCGCAAAATGGTAGAGGAGAACTTAGGTGAGGTACAGGACGAATTAACTTCATTTATCGCTTCCAATCCTGAAGAACGTTACAAAGCTTTGTTGCGAAAAAGACCTCACTTACTCACTCGCGTACCTCAGCATCAATTGGCCAGCTATCTGGGGATGACACCAGAGTCATTAAGTAGAATTAAGAAGCGGGTTCATTCCAGTGATAACTAAAAAGAAAGTCATACAGTTTTGTGGAGTTTTCCTCCTCTAAGCAGCAGCCATATCCCAAAGCCTAGTTCTCCTACAATCATAGGAATAGTGAAAACGTAATTTAATATTGTAATGACCCCTTCGTATTGTGGAAGAAATATTTTGCTTAGATGAATGATCATATAACCTATTGAAGCAAGCAGCAATAAGATGCCGATTACTTTAGGGATGATGTCAGACTTTAAAGCCACATAGCCCACAATTAACAGATGCCCGCCAAAAACGACTAACCCCATAGACCAAAGCCATTGAAATGCTTCCAGAAATAACATCATAAATGCTTGAGTCTGTTGAATTTTTAATGAGGAAAAGTCGATTGTATTTCCCGTGAGCAGCAGCACAACTATCAGGTTTAGTATAGCGATTGCCAATATAGCGGAATAGGTTAGACGGAGCCATGCGCCGAGTAAGGAGAGCTTTTGGTTAATCGGTTCTAGAAACACATAAAACGCCCAGGCGACCAGGATGTCAGTAATCATAATGATGATCCAACCCAAAATTTCACCTTTGAAAAGGTTAGTGGATGACACGAGGTTATTGAATGTGACGCTGGCATCGCCCTGAACAACAAGATTCCCATGGACAAAGCCATACGAAAAAAATGAGGCAAGGGTCATGATAATAAGTGAGATTCCAGCAGTTAAAGCGGACTTTCGCTGATTCGATAGATCTTTTTCTGAGATAGCCATAGATAGCCTCCTAAAGGACTTTTTATTTTCATTGTAATTAGGAGTAGTATGGCGGGCATTGACTTAAATCAAGAGTGCATCATCAGACAGAAAAAAATGCTTATTATCACAATAACGGAAGTTCATCCAGCCGTTCGTAAATCAACAATCCTTTCTCTTGCGCAACCTGTACCATTTCATCGGCACCCTGAGATGATCCTCCAACTCGAAGCACGGCATCACAGTAATTAAGCAGGCGAATGGAAGACGGATGGAAAATCCGGTTGAAAACGTCGTCTCCTAGATTAGTGGAACCGGCTGTAGCAATAAGAGGCAAAGCATACCACTCCCCCAGCACTGGCATATGCCCAGCCTCGTAAACTTGAAGAGCAATTTTATTCATGTATTTGACATTTTCCTCTATTAATCGATAAGGATATGCAGCGGTTTTGATTTTACCTTCAAGAGACCTTGGATCTGAGCGTATTGGAGCAGCATTACCGTCTTAGCATCACGAATCTCGCCGCTTTGGACCATGTCAAGCGCTTGAGCAAACGGAAGTTCCACTACTTCAATATTTTCCTGTTCCGCCTCAAGTCCCCCACCAGGACCAGTTGTCATGACGTCACTATACTCAGCTACAAAGAAGTGAAGGGTTTCGGTAACGGATCCTGGTGACATATAGACCTCGCCAACTTTCTGCACTCGGTCGATATGGTATCCCGTCTCTTCCTCCGTTTCCCTCAGAATACTTTCTTCTGGTGTTTCTTTATCGAGTAGCCCCGCGCAGGTTTCGATAAGCATTCCAGTCACATTGCCGTTTAGATAAGTAGGCATTCGGAATTGTCTCGTAAGTACGATGGTTTGTTTGTGTCGATTATAGAGTAGAATGGTCGCTCCGTTGCCTCGGTCATACACTTCACGGGATTGTGTCTCCCATTGTCCATTTTCTTTTTCATACTTGAATGTGATCTTCTTTAAGATGTACCAGTTATCCGATAGAAGTTCCTCTTTTATGATCCGTACTCTTGGGTTGTAATACTGTGCCTTCATCTCATTTCCTCCCTAGAAAAATCCCATTTTCTTTAGTCATTTCGAGGGCTCCATTCTCCTGTAGAAGCCGATTGACGTGGCTTCGAAATTTGTCTATAGCCGCACCGACAAGCCGCTCCTTTGCGTTCATCGGGGTCGATATCATATATTCAATCAGGGGTTCGGCTTCGTCGACTAACAGACGGTCGTTGTAACGTAGTAACCGAAGATCGGAGAAGCAAGAAGACAGCAGGTCTCCTCCGTTACCCAGATTAAATCGTTTAATAGCTTGATCCAATACATGAAGGTCGGGGTCGAACGAGACCGCCAATTGTTCAATCTCTTGTAGGTGTTGAGTGCTCATTGTAGAGGTGCATATTATACCCCCTCGCTTTAGTACGCGGTGTATCTCGTGGATCGCTTTAGGGATGTTTGGCACGTGATACAGCATGTTGTTAGCGATAACCACATCGAAATGCTCATCGTGGAAGGGGATTTGTTGCGCGTCAACAGATAAGAGCTTAAACTGTGAACTTTTACTTCCTAAGCGGCAACGTGCTTCTTCTACCATCCCGCTCGAAATATCAGTAAGTGTGATGCGCCAGCTGCTTGGAATTCGTTCGGCGTTTCTTATCCAAAAGGTCCCATCGCCGCCACCTAACTCTAGAATGTGGGCTCCAGGGTGCACCTCCAGTTGTTCAAAGACCCAATTATGCCAGCCTTGCGGATTTGTACTGAACTTGTCATAAAGATGTATCCGCGTTTGCAAGCGGCTCGCCGTCCGATACTGTTCCCCCCAATCTTGCTTACTCTGCAAGGTTTGAATAACATTTGCTAAGTGGTTCCAATCAGACCGATTGACCGACATTTGCATAGCATCTCGTATTGCATGAACTACATGCTCCGTATGAGTGATTTTTCTCTGTAGAACATCGAGCTGTGCTTGTAACGAATGTCTGATCTCCCCTATGGATAGCGACTCTGCATCTAAGATGTCTTTTATTTCTTGAAGTGATAGCCCTAAGTATTTCAACGTTTGAATCTGCTGCAATTTTTCTAGGTCTTTCATGTTATAAGATCTTATCGATCCCGCGTGATGATTTTCTGGAATTAGAAGCCCAATCTGATCGTAATATCGCAATGTCCTGACCGTTATTCCTGTACGCTTTGCAAGCTGCCCTGTCGTTAAATAGTTCTCTTTGTACATCCTTTCCTCACATCCAATCGATTGCTCCAGCGTGTTGTTCTCAGTTAGTATAGCAGGTGACGTAACGTCACCTTCAAGCAAAATTTATGTATAAGAAACAGAGGGCAAGCACCCTGACAGCAGATGGCCTTTCAGAGCCCTCTTGGAAATAATCGGAGCAAATCAACAAGGGTGGAGATTTCGTTTTCCGGGCATGTTACTTAAAACATGTTAGGAGGGGATAAGGGATGTCCAGAAGAAACAGGAAATATGTAGTGCCGGGAGTCAATCGCGGGATGCAAACGTTTAAGGCCGAGGTGATGCGTCGCGAGGGTTATGATGTAGATCCGGAGCGGCCTGATGATGTGAAATATGAAGTCGCAAAAGAACTTGGTATCCCATTGGAACACGGTGAGAATGGACATTTGAGCACAGAATCAGTGGGTCAGATTGGTGGAAAAATTGGTGGATCGATGGTCCGCGAGATGGTTCGTCTCGCACAGCAGCAATTGGTGGATCAGGAAAGGGAGTAGCATTTTTTCTAAATCATAAAGTTGCAGAAAATATAGGAGGCGGCTTTAGTCCTGAATTGCCTGGGACTGAGACCGTTTTCTTTGTGTTTCCCAAAACAACCTAATTAATGGTAGAATTTTACCGATGTTCCACGGTATAGTGAAGAAGGCTATAACACCATTCAATTCTGTATTGGGAGAGGAATCGTCTGATGAATCAGAGGTATCGTAAACGCAACACAGCTGCTTTCACAGGGGTATCGTATTTTGCATTGGCTGCAGGTCTTTTTCTATTCTGTTTGGGGGTGTACAACGACGATTGGGAATTGAACGTGAAAGGGTATTATTTGCTTTGCATGGTGTTAATTACGATTAGCTGTATCGTTGTGCAAAAGGTCGTTAGAGACAATTCAGAGGATAAAGAAATTAAGCTAGAAAATCCGAAACACAGGATGAGAAATACAGGGGCTTTCACAATTATGGCTTTTGCAGGCTTGGTTATTGGGTATGTAATGTTCTTTATTGGTCTGTACAATGCTCCATTTCAATTGAATGTAAAGGGGTATTATATAGCTGTTATTCTGTTGATTTCATATAGCGCCGTTGGCGTTCAGAAAGTGACGAGAGATAACGCGGAGGACAAAGAGATTCTCGCCGAGCAAGATGCCAGAAGGGACATTCAAGGGTAAAGAGGGACCTAGATAAGGAGCAGTGAGATGAACTTTTTAAAAGAAAATCTTTTTTGGCAGTATCCAGTAAACACTTTTTCTATTACAGATGAGAAGATTGAAATTATAACTGAGCCTAATACGGATTTTTGGCAACGCACCTATTATGGGTTCAGGAACGATAATGCACCTGCGTTGCTAATGAAGACGGATGAGAAATACTTTTCTTTTATAGTGAAAACTGATTTTGACAGCGCTCATAGATTTGACCAGTGTGGAGTAATTGTCTATCAGGACAGTGACAATTGGTTCAAGGCATCGATTGAATATGAGAATGAAGAATATCAAAGATTGGGTAGTGTGGTTACGAATCATGGATATTCAGACTGGGCAACAACAGATCTCGACGCAACAATAAAAACAATGTATTACAGATTAAGTCGACGTGGGAGTGACTTCTGCGTTGAAAACTCTTTAGATGGGAATACCTTTAAGCAGATGCGTATTTTTCATTTGTTTGAAGGGAGTGAGCATATCAACTTTGGTTTATATGCTTGTAGCCCAGAGGATTCGTCATTTAAAGCAACATTTACAGAAATAGAAATCACAGAATGTCAGTGGTTGGAACATAAATAAAGTTAAGGAACTAAGATTAAGCTAAAGGAGCCTCGTGAGTAGTGACGAAGCTCCTTTTTATTTTAAAATCTTTGTATGTTAAAAAAGTTTTGAGTGAACTAACTAGGTTCGCGTAGACACTCTTTTTTTAAATAAGCAGCAAAGCTCTTGATATTCATCCGTATATGCCGATTATTTCCCTCGAGCTTACTCATCATGATGCCGCCCTCCATGATGGAAAGGGAGAAGGTAGCTAGTGCCTCAATGTCGAGATCTGCTTTGAATTCACCACTTTGTACACCTTCAGAAATGATTTTCATTTTGGATTCCAGTGTGCCTATTAGGGCTTGCTGGGCTTTTTCACGCAAGCCTGGATGACTGTCGTCGCTTTCAATAGCCGTGTTGAGGAGCGGACACCCTCCAATAAAGGGTGGCGCTTCAACTACTTTCTCATACACATGTAAATAAGCTAATAGCTTGCCAGAGGCCGTTTCTTGCTGACTAATGGCATGAGCTAGTTGGGCCCCCACAATACTACCCGCATAGCTAAAGGCTTCATATGCAATCTCATTCTTACTGGAAAAATGACGATAAATGCCACCTTTCTTAATGCCTGTCAATTCTGTTATATCAGATAAGGATGAGCCCGAATATCCTTTCTGGTTAAACAGTTCAGCGGCTTTAGCTATGATGTAATTGCGAGTCTTCTCACCCTTTTCCATTGTCATCCTCCGCCCTTAATTGTATATGTACACGTAGTATATCAAATGAAATTATTCTGTTGCAAAGAAAAGCAGCTATGCTATTATAAAAGATACCAATCGGTATCTTTTATAATAGACAGGGGTGGAAACCATAATGGAAACGACATGGTTTAAGGAATCCAGGTATGCATGGATTGGATTAGGATCTCTCTGGGTTATTGGATTTATTGGTGCATTGACTCGCTTCAGCTTGTCTTTTTTTCAGGTGCAAATATCGACGGATTTACAGATTAGCAGAGGATTCATCTCAATGGCATGGTCCACCAATTTATTCATCGTAGCCGTATGCGCGCCTTTGGGGGGCTGGCTCGTGGATCGTTATGGCACAAAGAAGATACTAATGTTAAGTGCAATCATGAGTACTTTGGGTACTGGTATTGTCGTGTTAGGCCACCATCCTATTGTCTTTTTTATTGGATACGGTGTTATCTCTGGTTTGGCAGGTATTGGGGCGACGACAAATTATATATTGATGTTTGAATGGTTTCGGCATCATCGGGCTAAGGCAATGGCCTTGCTGGCGAGTGCATCTTCTGTAGGATTAGCGATTATTACACCCATTTTCGTATCCATGGACTGGCTGACTTGGAAAAACGCCTTTATGGCTTCTTTTATCCTAGGTGTTTGTGTAACACTTCCCGTAATTTGGTTAGGAATTAAGAGTTCACAACAGAAAAATACGGAGAGAGCTCCTTCGGATCGTTCAATAGAAGTCGAAGGTCAAGATACATCACCTAGAGTAACTCCACCGTCGAAGAAATTTATTTCTCTTCCTATCTTTGTCGTAGTCGCGATTGCGCTGTTCACCTGCGGTATCAATATGGGATCCGTCGAGATGAATTTGGTAGCCATACATCAGTTGGCAGATGTATCACCAAGCATGATCGCCTTATCTATGAGCATCCTTGGTATTATGGAAATCACGGGGGCACTCATTTGCGGCTATTTTCTGGACCGATACAATAAATTAATGATGATGTCTCTATTGTATGGCATTCGCATTATAGGTTTTGCTTTCCTCTTTATGCACTTGGGAAGTTCACCTATTCTTTTTGCTATAGCGTTCGGAATTACCTACTTAAGTGCATTACCAGGTGGAATGCTTGTCATTAATGAGTTTGCAAAGGGTAAAGGAAAACATACCGGTGTTCTACTTCTCATGCACCAGGGCGGCGGTATAGTAGGTGTATTAATCGGAGGCCTATCCTTCGATTATTTTGGGAATTATCAGAACTTAATTGTAGTTGATGTTATAATCTGTATCCTCGTAACGCTAGGGTACTTCGGATTATTCACGACACATAGAAGGAATCTTCGGATTCAAAATAAGAAGGTTGCAGTAAGTGAGGCACTTTGACTTAGATATGGAGGGATGTAAATATAACTGCGTGCATAATTGGCTATCTTGTCCTTCATATTATAGAGGGTACTCATCTAAGAACAAAGGAGAATATAATTTGCAGCAGCAACCACAGTTAGGAAGTATAACGATGGGCGGACAGCAGCTAGGTCATGGCGCTCACGAAATGTTCGATGTGCACGAGGTATTGTCCTGCCAGATCAATTTACTGGACCAGTTCATGATGTTCAGAACCTTTGTACAGGATCAAGAGCTATTGTCTATCTTGGATCGGCAGTACAATTTCATGCTGGATCAGTACAACTTGACCTGCCAATGCTTTAAGACAGGGCAAAAGCCAAGCCAGGAAACGGCTACCTATCTTATCCCGAATATGACACAGCCGGTTTACGGCCTCCAACCGGCCCCGCCCAAGAAGCCTAACTCGTCACTGGCGGATGTGAAAGATGCGGGCGTCAGCGGGTATATGCTGGGTCTAATCAAATCCCATGCCTCACTGCTGGCCATGTCTTCACCGGAAGTGACGAACCCAGCGTTGCGTCGGGTGCTGGCTTCACAGGTGCAGCATTTTATTGAAATGGGATATGAGTTGTTCCTTTATCAGAACAAACATGCCTATTATCAGGTTCCGCAGCTTCAGGTTTCAGTAATACAGCAGATGCTGGATGCCTATGTTCCCGCTGCCGGATCTCCTCAGATGCCCGTAAATAACTAGGGCGCTGACCATTCTAACTGTAGAAGACCCGACTCGCTTGTTGTTGAACAGGAAGTCGGGTCTTCTTTTGCCTGCCTAAGCCTATATCAGAATAAAATAACACCCGATAACGCATAGTAACACCAGACGGAGGGATATACATATGGGTACTCCAACTGGCAAGCTACCTTGGTGGCAGCTTACTTTATTTGGTGTAGGCTGCACGATTGGCACGGGATTCTTTCTTGGTTCCAGCATCGCTATCCGTAAGAGCGGATTATTGGTGTTGGTTATTTTTGTGTTGGCGGCTGTGGCAACTCTGTTCGTCTATGAGGCGCTGGCCCAAATGACTATACAAAATCCTCAAAAGGGCTCTTTTCGTAGTTATGCCAAAGAGGCTTTTGGCCGCTGGGCCGGGTTTGGCATGGGCTGGATCTATTGGTGCTCAGAAATTCTAATACTCGGCAGCACCTTGACTGCTTTGGGCCTGTTTTCGCGGGTCTGGTTTCCGAGTTGGCCGCTTTGGGTTTTTACCGCAATTTATGCTGTACTGGGTCTGCTGGTCATTATTCTAGGTAGCCAGGGGATTAACAAAGCGGAAAATCTATTCGCCATGATCAAAATCGCCGCGGTACTGATGTTCATCGTGGTCGTCGTGGTTGCCCTTTTGAGGGGAAGGGGGAATTGGGATACGGTTCACAGTTCGGCAGCATGGCTGAATAAAGGATGGATGGGTGCTTGGAAAGGGTTACTTTATGCGTTCTATGCTTTTGGGGGTATTGAGGTAATGGGCTTTATGGCGATGGACCTACGCGACTCAAAAGAAGCTCCGAAAGCAGGCAGGTTTATGCTGCTGGGCGTGACCCTGCTCTATGTACTGTCGATAGGACTTGCATTATTATTCGTGAGCCCTGAGAAAGTGAGACCTGATCAAAGCTCAATTATTGCTGCACTTGAAGCGATGGGACTACCTATTCTTGTATATGTACTGAACGGGGTAATGATCGTGGCCGGGTTCTCTATTTTAGTGGCTTCATTGTATGCGGTCTCGACTATGCTGGTAACCTTGGCCGAGGATAAAGATGCTCCTTCTTGGCTGGCGGTGACCAAAGGAAAAAGAAAGATGCCGCTCTACGCGCTTGGTATCAATATGCTGGGCCTGTGCGTGACAATTGTGCTGAGCTTGTTTCTGCCAAAGCAAATTTTTGAGCATATCACCACGGCGGCCGGTCTAGTTATTTTGTACACATGGCTATTTATCCTTGCCTCTTTCCTTAAGTTATTGAGACCAAAGATGGGCGGTTGGATTAGATCCATGGTCGCTATGGCGCTGATCATTACTGCCGTGGCAGGTACACTTTTTGAAAAAGGGGGCCGTCCCGGCTTCTGGTCCAGCCTTCTGATCATCTGTGTCATTGCGTTGATTACCTGGTTTAGGGAGCACCTCTTGAAAAAACGCGGACAAACCTCATAAGCGCTTAAGAGTGAAATTTAATTCCTATTGCTTTGAACTTGTTCTTCATATAAGTATATGGACATTTAGACGGCGCACTTTCGTCATCTCGCAGAAAATATTGCTTCCATTCCAGACTATCCTCCTGCCCATACCATTGAAGGGAAGGATGTGCGGGAACACTATCGTAGTCAGCAAGCTTCTTACGGATCTGCTTCTTCATATTGCGCCCAAATGCGGTAGAATCGTTAATATTCTCAAATACCCAACGCGGCTGAAAGGCAATGACAAAATAAGGGGTATGGCGGCTTCTCCGCAGCTCATGTGCCGGGGTTGCGCAGAACGCGAAATACGGGTGCCCATCAAAGCAGAACTCCCACGAAGGATGGGAGGGATCTGTAGAAATTTCATCCGGCCAGGGCACCGTGTCCACCGCACTGACGCGGCCCAGAATGGACCAGAACAAATTCTCATATTCCTCAATGGAGAAACCTTCCGCCAAATCTTCCGGAGTTTCAAAAAATAGAACAAGGGAAGCATATTTTCCGGTATCCCGCGAGCATTCCCCATATTGACGAAGTAATTGAGCGACCTCTATTGCAGACTCTTCACTTCGTGGATCAGCTACGAAGCCAAAACGCAAATGATTGGACAGAAACCCCTGACGTCCCGGAATACAGGGATATTTGCCTTCGGGATCTGCAATCATAGATGTAAATTGACGAAAAGCATCCTGCTGCCAGTACGTCAGCTCAGCTAGATGCTCATCGAGCCAGACCTTTGTGTTCAAATGGGCCATCCAAAAACACCCTCCTCGTTAGGTTCAAAACATCCTATGCGAAGGGAGGGAGATGGGTGAAGGCCTAGAAAAGCTCTTGCTTGTTAAACATATTAGCCAAACAACTGTATAAATGCCTGAGAACCGAAGTAGATGCCAAAACCAAGAAGGCAAATCCCCGCGGCAAGGGAAATGAACCGGAGCATAGAAGGGCCGGTGAACCGATGAAAGAAGCTAGACAGCATCGCCATCACCACATCCCAGAGTAGGATGCCGACAAAAATACCCATGCTGTTCCACAGCACCTGATCGAAATGTTGATTTTCTATGCTTTTGGCCAGAATGGAGCCGTAGATGCCTAACCAGAAGAGAATGCTGAGTGGGTTCATCAGTGCCATCAAAAAGCCAGTACGGAAGGCGCTAGTACTGGTCTGTGCACCACGCGAGGCGGATCCAGGCACGGCATTGATATTTTTCAAAGTGTCAATTCCGGTATAAAGGAGAACAAAGCTGCCGAATGTCCACAGGAAGGTTTTCATAAACGGGGTATTCAGAAAGTGGGCTAGTCCAAAGTAAATGAGTAGCATATACACTAAATCCGCACACATGGCTCCCAGTCCAATCATCCAGGATTGGAAAAATCCCATCCGTGCTCCCCGGTCGAGCTGGGCTGCATTGATGGGACCAATAGGTGCAGATAATGAAATGCCGAGTACTATATAGGTGAAAAAGCTATTCATGGTCATCGCTCCTTGAATGAGATGTTAACTTGTACAAGTCATTCTATTCAAGAAGTTGGTAAGTTAGAAGACGAGCCTTTTGGCACGAACCTCTTTGCGACATACCCTAAAGGATCTCCACGGCAATCGGTGTACATTTATACCCGTTGCAGACACTTTCGGAGCAGGGACAAGCCGATATGGCAATGATCAGATCCATCTCAGCCCGCAACTCAATATAATCCCCGGCTTTAGAAAGCGGTCGCTCCACGCTGACTTTTCCAGAAGGATCAATGACAGTATTCATAAAAAGATTAAACGGATAATGCTGATCGGGAGCGGGCAGGCCAAACTGCTCCAGCGCCTCATTCAGGTTATTGTAGCAGCTGGCGTGATTCTTTTTGTTATACAGCACCTCATACATCTCGGGACGGCAGGCAGAGTTAATGAAATCATGGCGGCCCACAGTATCCTGAATAATCGTAAGCAGTGGTCTGTATTGGTTGGAATAGAGGATGTCCCCCGGAAGAACATTCATCTTGCCTAGAGCATCTATCGTCACACCGGGATCAATCCGCTCATTAGGGCGAACGGCGTTATAAGCAGCGAAATCTGCTACCTGCTCTCCTTCTACATCGGTTACCCGGACGATCTGCCCTTTGTCCAACTTGAAGCCCAATCCCTTGGTTGCTGGAATCAGCCATTGTTGTTCGCTCATCAGTACTCTCCTTCGGGATAGTCATAGTCTGTGAGGGTTAGTATGGCTCTTTGCCAAAAAAGTCATACAAAGTATAGAGCTGTCTGGCGGCATCATAGAAAGAGTTCGTATTCGATTCGATGACAGTCTTTGAGGATCAGAATGACATTTATTTTGAAGGAAAACTCATTCGAAAGATAGCTCCACCATGCTCTCCGTTATGAGCGGATATAGTACCGTCGCACCGTTCAACAATTGCACGTGAAATGGCGAGTCCAAGTCCCGTTTCTCCATTCTTACCTTTAATAAAACGCTGAAATAGCTGAGGCAGTAATTGATCAGGAATACCTTGACCATCATCTATGACATCGATCTGCACTTGTCCATCCTGCTCCGAAATTTCTATATCCACGGCTTGTGATGCATGCCTGATCGCATTGCTCATAATATTTAGTACTGCTTGTAATAGTTTTTCCGAATCTCCATGAATATGAAGTTTTCTCGGGTTATCCACTTCGTACTTTACTTTGATGTCAACTCTCTCATTTATAGCTAATGGACGTATTCGATCGGCGGTTTTATCGATTAATTGTTCTACTGACACTTCTTCTTGATCAAAAATACCATCTTCACTTTCAAGCTTGGCTAACAAGATCATCTCTGTAACAATTCCCTTAAGTCGTTCACATTCACTTGAGATGACATCAAGACCATTGTTAGCACGATCCCCGGTGAAAATACCATCTCGTATTCCCTCTGCATAACCTTGAATCGTCATTAGTGGGGTCTTAAGTTCATGAGAAGCATTCTGGAAAAATTGTCTTTGAGCATGATGGTATTGTTTAAGTTCTCCTGCGAGATGATGGACACTTTGGGCTACCTCACCAATTTCCCCGCCAGTTTGAATGAGCTGCACCTCATCGAATTGGCGTTTTTCAACTTTTTTGAGCTCAAGCTTTAATTTCTCAAGAGGAGTAACGAGACGTTTGGTAATAAATAAACTTAGGCCAAAGGCAATAGTGCCCCCAATCACCATAATGAACATCATTCTTGTAAAAAGCTCTGATTGATATGATTTTACTTTGCTTAGCGGTGTAGACAAGACAAGGGTGGCTGCGGTTACAGCACTAGTTGGATCAAGATTCTGTGGATTAGAAGTTAAGGTCTCAACAATATATTTCTCCTGTCCATTTTCCCATAAATCCTGCTGATTGTGACTTGAGTGCTGTTCAATGAGCGGTAGCCATGTCTGTGTCTGCGCTTCAGTCATTGTACTAAATAATATATTACGATTCGGCTCTATGAGTAACGCATCGACGGATCTATTAATTTCTTGAGCCGGCTGTACGATAGCTGCTGCTGACTGAGAAGGTGTTAGGTCTTGAACAGGTAACGAATTGACCAACTCCATCATTGCACTGCCTTGTGATCTTAGCTCTTCTCTTTGATTATTGATTAGTGTGTCCATTAGTAGAGGATAAACGAATGTAGCTGTAAGCACGAGTACGCATACCAGTAATATTCCAAATGATAAATGAAGCTTATAGATTAGTTTCATGTTATGTCTTCACTCCATCCACGCGCATTCGATAACCATAGCCCCAAACGGTTTCAAGAGGCAGGTCTTCCATTTTACGACGAAGTCTTTTGACTAAATCGTCAATTGCCCGATCGCTACCGAAATAGTCATCCCCCCACACTAATGTTAACAACTCATTGCGAGAAAAAGCTCGATTCGGTTGCGCTGCTAAGGTATGAAGCAATGAAAATTCCTTCACCGTCATTTCAATTTCTTTAGACCTCCAGTAAACCAGACGACTATCTAATACTAGACGAAGCTCATCGATGATGAGGTCGTTTGATTTAGAAGAGACTATACTCTGTTCTGATCTTTCTGTAAGGCAGTTAAGCCGATGGAATAAACGATTTACTCGTGCGACCAGCTCACGTGGGCTGAAAGGCTTAGTTAAATAATCATCGCTTCCAAGCTCAAGTCCAAGTATCTTATCTACTTCCTCATCACGAGCAGAGATCATAATAATAGGAACTTCGGCTTCCTTACGAATTTGTTTGCAGAATTCATAGCCATTCATACCTGGAAGCATGATGTCTAGAATCCACATATCCGGGCGCTCTGTGTTCCATAACATGAGCGCTTCTTCTGCTGAACCTAACGATAGGGTGCTATAGCCTTCCTTCTGTAAATAATTCTCAACGATATCTCTTATATGACAATCATCTTCAACGATTGCGATTTGATAGTTCTTCATCAACAGACCTCCTGACCAATACATCTATTATTCTAACAAACTTGTCCTTTCAAGCGGGCTTTTCCATACTTTTTCCACAATTGCTCCAAATTAATACCGAAGCTGATCTATAGAATAGTTATTTGTACGGTAAACATGTTGCTTGTATGGAACAAGCTCGAAAGGAGGTTGAGGCTGTGAGAATTTCATATTTGGCTCGCAAGGAGATTCTTGTGGCGTTCTGCTTTCTTGCTCCGAGTTTGATCGGGTTTGCGCTATTTTATTTGATTCCGTTTGGTCAAAGTGTTGTATTTTCATTTGAGAATCCAAGTGGTGAGGCAGGGTTATCGTTTGCCAATTATCAGAGCCTATTAGCTAGCTCGTCCTTTCAAAAGGCGGCAGGGAATACATTCTGGTTCACAATAATTGGTGTTCCGATCCTTATTCTGTTGTCACTTGCTCTTGCCATGCTGCTTAACAAACGAGTCTATCTTCGGAATTGGCTGCGTACCTCATATGTACTGCCACTGGTTGTTCCAGTAGCGTCAATTGTGCTCGTATGGCAGATCCTATTCGACTGGAATGGTTTTTTCAATCATGCATTAGAGTGGATTGGAATTGAGCGGATCGATTGGATGAAATCAGAGTGGGCGCAAGGGGTCATTATTTTTATCTATGTATGGAAAAACATTGGCTATAATGTGGTTCTATTCTTGGCTGGACTGCAAAATATCCCAGATCAATATTATGAGATAGCAAACCTGGAAGGTGCAAGCTGGGCTCGTAAGCACCAGATCACCTTGATTTATTTAATACCGACAGGATTTTTAGTGATGCTGATGTCGATTCTGAACTCATTCAAGGTATTTCGGGAAATTTATTTAGTTGCGGGTGACTATCCTCATGACAGTATCTATATGCTTCAGCACTATATGAACAATATGTTCTTATCGCTCGATATTCAGAAGCTGTCGGCTGCAGCTTTCTTAATGGTGCTCTGCATTTTAGTCATTGTGTTGATGCTCTTCCGAGTTGAACATAAGTTCCGTTCATTTATGGAGTAAAGGGAGGGGTGTAGATGAACAAGAAACAGATAAGAACACTGCTACTTACTATTATCTTAGCCGTAATCGCGCTGGTAATGCTATTTCCGGTTGTGCTCACAATGGTAAGCTCCTTGATGACGGAGAAGGAAATTATGCTGAATTACGGCATGTTAGGTAATACACAGATGAACGATTTTGTGAATTTGAAGCTGATTCCAGATTGGGTTTCGCTGGAGCAATTTTATAAGGTGCTTATTTCAACCTCGCAATTTCTTCGTATGTTCTGGAACTCTGTATTTATGGTGTTTCCAATCATTATAGGTCAGGTCGTGGTGGCAACATTAGCGGCATTTGCATTTGCTAAGCTGCGATTTCCTGGCAGAGAGCCCTTATTTATTGTGTATCTGATCACGATGCTCATGCCGTTCCAGGTCACGCTTGTGCCGAACTATATCATGTCCGATCGGCTAGGGCTGATTAATAGTCCAAGCTCCATTATTTTACCAGGGATATTTGCGGCGTTTGGTGTGTTCCTGCTCAGACAATTTATGCTCCAAATTCCAACGGCATATATGGAAGCAGCCCAAATGGATGGGGCAGGTTACTTCCGATCCTTTATCAGGATTGTCTTGCCTATGGTGAAACCCGGCATGGCAGCGCTAATTGTTCTGCTGTTTGCAGATTACTGGAATATGGTGGAGCAGCCACTGATCTTTCTGCAGGATGCCAATTTACAGCCCTTGTCCATTTTTCTATCTCGCCTGCAGGAAGATGCGCTTGGGGTATCCTTTGCGGCTGCGGTCTTGTATATGATGCCTATGATTCTCTTGTTTCTTTTGGCGGAACGGTATTTTATTGAGGGCATAGAGCTTTCTGGAATTAAAGGATAGGGGAAATGAGATGACAAGCACATCTAAGCGACAACGATTAACGGCTGTTTTGTTTGTATTATTCTTTGCGATATTGGCTGGTTTGACTTTCTTTAGCAGCACACTCGAAACGATGACGCTGCCCAAAGTAGTTACGGAGAAACTTACCTCGAAATCATTAGTTCATCAGGTTAAAGGGAGTGGAGTCTTAACACCTCGAAAGCAGGTGGATTTGTTGAATGAGACTGGCTCAAAAATTGTGACGGTACATGTAAAAGAGAATGATGAGGTTAAGAAGGGGCAAAAGCTCGTTACATTTGATAGCTCTGATCTGGATGAGCAGATTTATCAAGAGGAAACGGCGCTAAAGAAACAACAGTTAAATCGGGAGATTCTGGAGGAGGATATGCTGAATGCTTTGATAGATGGTGATGAGCAGGTGATTGCCAAGGCAGAGCGAGCTCTTGAACTGGATAGTATGGATCTTGAACTGGCGCAAAGAAAGATGAATAAGCTGCGCAAAGATAAAGCGGATAAACAGACACTGACTGCCCCCTTTGATGGAAAAGTCACAAAGATTACAGCAGAGGATAGTATGAATGCTTCACAAGGGGGGACAATCCTGACCTTAATGGATAGTGGTAAGGGCTTCGAATTTTCATTTGCTGTCGAGTCGGATAATACGGCATTATTCGAGATTGGATCTAAGGTTTCTGTTCGATTGCAGAAAGACAATACACTGGTTAACGGTGTAATTGAAGAGATTAAAGCTGCATCCCAAGAGAGCAGTGAAGAAGATTCATCCGATAAATCGAGTTATCAGGTTGTCGTTTCTGTCTCCGATGATGGTATTAAAGGCGGCGAACAAGTCAGTCTGGATATAAAGAAGGAGTCAAATGAAAAAGGTTATGTGTTACCAAAAAAATGGGTTCATAAAGATACAACAGGGAGCTATGTCTTTGTAGTTGAGGAGAAGAAAAGCTCACTCGGCAATACGTTTAATGCACGCAAGGCTTACATTATAACAGGTGATTCAACAGAGGATGAGGTTGTAGCTGTGAGCGGGTTAAGTCCTGATGATGAGATCATTATTGAATCAAGTGAACCATTACAAGAAGGTAATAGAATCCGAGTATATTGAAGGGGATGAATGAATTTGAATAGAAGATGGGTATTGGCCTTATTAGCAATGATAGTCGTATTATCGGGATGCTCTAGCAGCAGCGTGGGATCAGGTACAGAAGGAACATCTAATGAACAATCAGGTCAGGATGGCAAGAAGATTGAGATTGCGACTATGGCGGTAACTCCTTATTTAGAGGAGGCGGTTAAGCAATACAAAAAAATTCGTCCAGATATACAAATTGATATCAAAGAGTATCTAGCTAGACCCCAAACGAATGAAGATGGAATGAGTCAATCAGGAGAAGCATTCTCAAAGGGCGATGTTGAGAAGTATATACAAACAGTGAGCACACAGATGATGTCTGGCAAAGGGGCGGACATGATCGTAATGAACGATCTACCACAGGACAAATATGTCGCCAAGAACATGCTGACTAATTTCTATGATCTGATGGATAAGGATGCTGACTTTGATCGAAATCAGTACTATCAGAATATTTTTGAGGGCTCCCAAGATGGTAATGGTTTGTATGCAATGCCATTCTCATTTGTCATCGACGCGCTAACTGGGAATACAGAGTTGTTAGAACAAGCTAACATTAAAATCGATGATCAGACATGGACATGGGATGAGTTTAAAGATATTTCCAAGAAGCTTAAGGGAAAAGTTGGTGAGGATTATTTCGCATTTGTTAATCTATTCCCGATTCAAATGTTAGCGGAGTATATAGAAGCTAATTATGATAAGCTCATTGATCAAGGTCAAGCGAATTTCGATTCCGATCTGTTTCGAGATATGATGAAGCAAATCAAATCGATGTATGATGAGGGCGTACTTAGTAATGATTTTACGTACGACTATACCAAAACCTTGTTCAACAATGCTAATCTTTTCGATCCAATAGGAGGCCTGTCCCAAGTCCTTGATCCAAAGCTTAAACTATATCAAAAGCCAACAGTAAATGGAAAATATAGTGGAACTTCATTTAAGTCATATTTCACTTTAGGTATTAACAGCAAATCTAAGGTTCAAGATGAAGCTTGGAACTTTATTAAGTTCATGCTTTCCGAGGAAATGCAATCTTCATCAGTCGTACAAGGGTTTGCAATGCATAAGGGAGTTGTGGAGAAACAGCTTAATGATGCTAAGCAGCAGGCAGTAGCGGGAACACTACCTCTTCTAGAACAGAAGTTTGATGCTGAGACTGTAGAAAGTAAAATCCAAGAATTATATCAGCTTCTAGATGGAGCAAGTAGGAATTTATCTAGTGATCATAAGGTCGTTTCAATTGCAATTGAAGAATTTGATTCATATATGAGTGGTCAGAAATCGGCTGAAGACGTCAGCAAGCTGATTCAAAATCGAGTCAACACTTACATTAACGAGTAAATAGAACGTTCTAATCGAGAGGCGCTCAATCATTTAACGGTGATTGAACGCCTTTTGTTTATTTTGCAGGAATCATCCCATTTGTCGTTGAATATATCCCGTTAACCGTATTGCGTATTCGAGATACGCAGCCACAGGAGGGAACAGCATTGAAATCGACTACCGTTCAAAGCCTTACAGAGACGTTTAAGCTGGAAGTGCTTGCAGGTGCTAGCTGCATGGATCGTGAAATCACTCGTTCAAAGGCGCATAGACCTGGTCTGGAGTTCGTGGGTTACTTTGATTTTTTCCCAACGAAGCGGGTACAAGTATTGGGCTGCAAGGAAATCAATTATCTGTTAACCCTAAGCGTTGAAGAGCGCAAGTTACATATTGGTAATATCGTCAAGTATCATCCACCATGCTTTATTGTGACGACAGGTCAGCAGGAGATTCCTTATTTAACTCTATTCTGCGAAGAAGAGGGCATCCCGTTGCTTCGGACGCAGGAGACGACGACAGAGATCATCGCAAAGATTGATACCTATCTGGTGAAGGCGCTGGCGCCAGAGCTTTCAATTCATGGAGTATGTGTAAACGTGTCTGGTATAGGTGTCCTACTCAGAGGCAAGTCAGGGATTGGAAAAAGCGAAACCGCGCATACGCTTATTAGAAGAGGTCATCGGTTTGTGGCGGATGATATCGTGGTGCTGAAGAAGCTGGGACCGGCGACGCTTCTCGGCACACATAACGAGACGACCCGCGAATTCCTAGCGCTGCGCAGTATTGGTCTGATCAATGTTGTACGCCAGTACGGGCGTAGAGCTTTTCAGGATGAGACGCGAATTGTACTCGACATCGAGTTATCTCCTTGGCGAGAAAATTCCTTGAATAATGAGCTCGAACTGGAGCCGAAGTTCACAGACTATCTCGGTGTCCAAATTCCGCATATTGAAATCCAGCTTCAGCCCGGCCGTGACGTAGCCGGCCTAATTGAAGCTGCCGCTAACAACTGGTATCTGAAGCAGCTTGGCTATAGCGCCGTTGAAGAGTTTATGCAGAGGATTGAAAACAAGCAATGAGGGGTGCTCATGAATTTGTGTATACGTAACAGACCGCAGAAGAGCTATGTGGTCTGTTTTTTTAACTAAATTTCGCCTTTGATGCGTGATTGGCTGGGCATAGGCTATAAATGGTATAATTTCTAATAGGTATTTTGAGTGATCGTTACTAGGAGGTATTAATGATGAGTGATGAGCTATTGGGAAAATTGGATACTTGGCATGAAGAGGATGAATTTCAAGAAATCGTGGATGCAATAACGGAAATTCCTGAAGAGGAAAGAGATTATGTTCTAACCAGTCATTTGGGCAGAGCGCTTAATAATCTCGGGCAATATGAAGAAGCTTTAGAGCAGTATTTGAGCATTGAAGAAGAGGGTGAAGGTGACCCGCTTTGGCATTACCGTATCGGAGTTTCCTATTATTATCTGAAGCGGTACGACGAAGCTTTAAAAGCATTTACAATTGCAGACGAGCTAGAGCCTGATGATGAGGACACCTTGGAGTTTTTGGGATGGATCAAACGCAAATTGGCTAAGAAAGCTACGAAAAAACCTGTGAGTAAACCTGTAAAGAAGCCTGTAGTAGCGATCGACACCACCAACTTTTGGGATGACAGCGAGTATGCTTTCTCAGAATATATCTCTGAATCGCCTACAGATGCATTGATTGCTTCAGTAGAAGAAGAGCTGGTTTTTAAGCTGCCAAAATACTACGTTGAAATGATGAAGCTACATAATGGGGGAATTCCTCATAACAATCGGTACCCAATTCCGGGAACAGAAGAATTTATTACGATTTCAGGGATCCTTGGAATTGGACGAGATAAGAATAAGTCGCTGTGTGGAGCTTCAGGCAGCCGGACTGTGATTGAAAATGGACGTTATCCTGAGGTTGGTGTGGTGATTTGTGATTGTCCTTCTGAGAATGAAGTAATCATGCTGGATTACCGCGAGTTTGGAAATGATGGCGAACCCGAGGTTATCCATGTAGATCGAGATAACAAATACAAGATCACACGCTTGGCTGACAATTTTGAGTCCTTTATCGGTGGACTGGTGAAATAGTGGATTCGGCGATTTAGCTGAATGTGGGGCTGATAAATCAGCCAAATAAACGATCGAAAAAAACAGAGCAGCGGCTCTCCTATAATGGAGGCAGCTGCTCTGTTTTTTAATCTGCTCAATTGTCGCTATTAAACACCTTGGACTGAAGCACATCGAGTGCTCGGTTGATTTCTTCCAGTTCTTCAGTAGAAGAATCCTTGATCCGGTCCAGGAAACGTTCGCCGATCTGCCCAAAAGCTTTATTCATCATCGCTTGTCCAGCATCAGACAACCGAATCATTTGCTTACGCCGATCTTCTGCGACATCCAGCTTTTCGCAAAGATTCTTTTCTGTTAATTTCTTGAGCTCACGGCTCGTGTTCGGCATAGAGATATTCTTACAATCACTAATTTGACTGAGGGTAACAGGCTGGCTGACCGCAATATACTCCAGAATACTATATTGAACGGGCGTAATACCTTCCGGTCTAACATCTTTGGTTAAATCGAATGTTACTTCATGGACTGCCGTCGTAAAGGTCACTAATTTATGAAAAAACGCTTCTTTGTCCATAACGATCACCTCTTAGTGTAAACTTTAACAAAATAATTATCATAATACAATTATCATTTGACAACTAAATGAAGGTTATGATACGATTTTGTTATCAAATGATAATTAAAGAGGTGGACCAATGAACGTTTTAGTCATCTATACTCATCCGAATCATAAAAGTTTAAGTTATGCTTTTCTCAATAAAGTCATTCAAGGAAGTAATGAAAATCGAAAGATCACGAACATCGAGGTGCTTGATCTATATGAAGAGCAATTTGATCCGGTGCTGGTCTTTAACGAAAATAAACGTAGAAGAGATATGCATATCGATCCCAAGTTTGAGAAGTATCGTGAGCAGATTCGTCAGGCAGACAAAATTGTGTTTGTGTATCCGATCTGGTGGGGCCGGCCTCCAGCCATGCTGCTCGGGTATATTGATCAAATGTTTGCCTCTAATTTTGCTTATAGAGAAAAGGGCGGTCTGATCCCGGAGGGGCTGCTGAAAGGGAAGTCAGTAGTTTGTATTTCCAGCATGAAGGGGCCAACCCTTTATCCTTTATATTGGCTAAACAATTCCCATAAGGTGCTGATGAGAAAAGCATTATTTCAATATTGCGGTATGAAAAAAGTGAAGTTTTTCGAGTTTGGGAATATGGAGAGTCCAAAAGGTAAACATGACAAAAAGCTAAATCAGGTCTACCAATATTTTAAATCTGTAGCTAATTGATGCCTCAAAGATAATAGCTCGATGATCATTTGGACTCGTTATAAAGATAGGCAACATAATCCTGCAGCACTGAGGTGTGGTCCATTTGTCGCAGCATAGTCCCGATATTTCCACGGTGATAGCTGCCATGGTTTACGATGTGGAAGATAGCCCCGGAAATGGATGTCTCAAGTGATCCCATAGTTGGATGATCTAACACAACGGTGGGGTCCTTATCTATTTGACTAGCCAGCACCATTTTATTTTTGCTGGTTAGCTCACGATAGAGGACATCCATTTCTTCAATATCTTTTATAGCTAATAAGGGCTCTAATTGGGTAGCTGATGCTTTAGCTTCATTCCTAGTTCGCCCTTCAATCAAGTCAAACCAAATGTTCTCCACGACATAAATATGCGTCACAACCTTCGCTACCGAAGAAAAACCGCTCTGAATATCCTTATGGTATATGTCCTTAGGCAATTCCTTTAAGCGATGGATGATCGTTAGATTAGCCCATACATTGTAGTCGTACATTTCAAATACCGGTTGTTTCTCCATGAACATCTCCCCCTAAGATTATAGATGCTTTAATTATACCCATTCCAAAAATGTTCGGTACAATTTAGAGATGTTTATTATAGGATCCTTTGTCCAAAATAAACCAAAATACAGACGACAGCGATAAAGCAGAGGAGTAACCAATTCGCTAGCTTCATTCCCATCTAAACCGTACCTGCCTTGATCATTGTTAAATCCTCGCCGCTTACTTGTTTGATTAAGTTCATTACCTTATAGGCTCCTCTGCCGTTCTCATAAGGCTTCATCTTATCTTTGTAAGTAGAGCGGTTCTCGTATAGCGTCATAATCGAATGAACAAAGGTTTGATTAGTCATCTCTTCTTCAAGTAACATTTCAGCGAGTCCAGTTTGTTGAAAATACTGCGCTTGGGCAAGTTGACCAGAGCGGCTGCCACCATTCGTGTGAGGAATTAATAACATTGGCTTTTGCATAGAAAGAAGCTCCATCATAGAATTTGAGCCTGCACGGGATACGACAACATCCGCCATAGCTAATAAATGCGGCAACTCACAGCTTGTAATGAATTCATACGATTTGTAGCCTGACATCGAGAGGTGATAATCAACCTTTCCCTCCCCGCAAATATGAACCACTTGAAATTTATTTATCAACTCAGCGAGTACATTGTTCACCATTTGGTTAATGCTGTGTGCCCCTTGGCTTCCTCCCATAATAAGAAGAACAGGCTTAGCAGAGGTGAATCCGCAAAAGGCTAAACCACGTTGTTTATCAGCTAATTTGAATTGCTCCTTCAAGAGCGGTCCCACATGAACGGCCTTGAGAGAAGCAGATTTGGTTACAGTATCCAGAAAATTTGTACACAGATGAGTGGCAAACGGAAGTGATATTTTATTAGCTAGTCCAAGATTTAAGTCTGGTTCATAAATAATGATGGGCACTTTGTTAAGTTTGGCTCCAATCACGACCGGTACAGAAACAAATCCACCTTTAGAAAAAATCACACTTGGTTTGATGGTTCGTAGGAGTCGGTAAGATTGAAAGATGCCCTTCATGATTTTGAATACATCGGTCACATTCTTCCAATCGAAATAGCGTCTCAATTTCCCTGTGGAAATGGGATGGTAGGTCACTTCCTCCTTGTAGTCAGACAAAAGCTTACGCTCAATTCCTTGTTCGGAGCCTATATAATGGACGTCCCAATCCTCTGCTAAACACTTAGGGATCAACACGAGGTTGCCGGATACATGTCCAGCGGAGCCTCCACCTGTAAATACGATCGAGGTACTCATGCTAGAAACCCACCTTGTTGTAACATTTCTTTTATCGCAGGTTTGCTCATCAACACATGATTCGAATCATAGCTCTGGAAGTCCACAGGCGGGCAAGAGGCATAGGCTTCTTGTAAACCTTCTATAGGAAAAGGGGGGAGAATCACATAATAGTGATCATCCAGATGAATAGAAGAAGCGCTCTCAAATTCCGATATCAGGGCCTCACTTAAGCTTTCACCGGGACGTATCCCCGTTTCCTTGATTTGGATCGTGCTAGTTGATAAGTCGTCAATTAAGACCTGGGCAAGATCCTTAATGCTGCAAGCAGGCATTTTGGTCACAAAGACTTCTCCGCCTCTGCTTTCTTCTGTTGCTTTAAGGAGTAGGGTAATTGCATCATCTATGGTTAAGAAAAAACGAGTCATTCTAGCATCTGTAAGGGAAATGTCTACTCCATCCACAATACTTTGTTTGAAAATAGGCACCACGCTACCCGTTGAGCCAAGTACATTGCCACTTCTCACACATACAAACTGAGTTTTGGTTTGTCTGAGATTGGCATGGACCATTAGCTTTTCACCGAGTGATTTTGTCATTCCGTAGGTGCTCGATGGTTGCGCTGCTTTATCGGTTGAAACATAAACTACTTTTTTTACGCCGTGTTTAATAGCGGCTTGAATCACATGCTGAGTTCCGAGTACGTTAGTCTTCATCGCACTGTCTGGTTGTTGTTCGCAGATCGGGACATGCTTCAAGGCCGCTAAATGATAGATATAATCTACCTGATGGCAAGCTTGCATCAGTTCTTGCTTATCACGTATATCACCGATGATGAACGTTAGTTTGGGATTATGATGATATTCCTGTTGTAGTTCTACTTGAAGTGACTCATTGCGGGAAAATATTCTGATTTCTTTTGGGTCTCTTTCCAATAACCGTTTTACGAGTTGTCGTCCCCAAGATCCGGTTCCACCGGTAATTAATATGGTTGTATTTTGCACGGTTTGTTCCTCCTATGATCTTAGCTACACAATAATCATAGTGTTCATATGTTACGTGAATATGGCAAAGCGAAAGCTCTTAAAATCAAAAAAAAGGTTAAAGAACCCTTATAACAGGTCCCTTAACCCTTCATTTAACTTCTAATAGCCATCGGTTTGTTTACCGGATTGCTCCGCAATTTCCGCGCCGTCTCGATTCTCTGAAGTACCTAGATGCTTGTGGTCAGCTTTGGCTTGAGCAAGACCTTCAGCCACTCGGCGACCGTAGTCTGGATCAGCTTTTGTAAAATGTTCAATCATATTGGTTTGAATCACAGGCGCACATATTTTTAGGGCATCGACCAGGTTATGAATCAATTCATCCCGTTCCCAATCCTCGAACTTGCGATAGGTATCACCAGCTTGCCCGAAGTCATTTGTCCGACTAATTTTGTCGCGAACTAGTCGATCATTATACATCGGTTGATGATCTTTGCCAGAAGGAGCTGCCTCCTTTAACCCGCCAAGCGAGGAAGGTTCGTAATTTACATGTGGGTTTTGCTCAGGCGCCTTATCCACATGATAAGTCATTTGCCCATCCCGCTGATTCGTCGCTACCCTTGTCTTTGGAGCATTGATCGGTAATTGAATGTAGTTGGCGCCCACCCGGTGCCGCTGAGTATCCGAATAGGAGAACGTCCGGCCTTGCAGCAGCTTGTCATCCGAGAAATCCAGACCGTCTACTAGAACTCCAGTCCCGAAAGCGACCTGTTCGACCTCGGCAAAATAATTGTCTGGATTTCGATCCAGAACCATCTTCCCTACAGGTAAAAATGGGAAACGTTCATGATCCCAAAGCTTAGTAGGATCGAGTGGATCAAAATCGAGCTCAGGATGTTCATCGTCACTTAGGATTTGCACACAAAGCTCCCATTCAGGGTAATCCTTACGCGCAATAGCCTCATATAGATCCTGCGTAGCATGGCTGACGTTTTTGGCCTGTATATCCTCAGCGGCTTGCTGAGTTAGATTCTTAATGCCATGTTTCAGCGGCTCCCAATGGTATTTGATTAAGACGGCTTCGCCGTTTTCATTCACCCATTTATAGGTATTAACACCAGACCCCTGCATCTGCCGATAGTTGGCTGGAATCCCCCAAGGAGAGAACAGGAATGTAATCATATGAGTAGCTTCAGGAGAGTTCGATACAAAATCAAACATCCGCTCCGGGTTTTGCAGATTGGTCACGGGATCTGGCTTGAAAGCATGAACCATGTCAGGAAATTTCAGCGGATCACGGATAAAGAAAATCTTCAGATTGTTGCCGACCAAGTCCCAGTTGCCATCCTCTGTATAGAACTTTGTGGCGAAGCCACGTGGATCACGAAAGGTCTCCGGAGAATACACGCCATGAACCACTGTTGAAAACCTTACGAATACAGGTGTTTTTTTGCCTGCTTCTTGAAAAAGCTTAGCACGCGTATACTTCGAGACGGGTTCATCGCCTACTTTTCCATAAGCTTCAAAATACCCGTGGGCTCCTGCACCCCTAGCATGCACCACACGTTCCGGAATACGCTCTCGATCAAAATGAGATATTTTCTCGATAAAGTGGTAGTTTTCGAGCGTCGACGGTCCGCGATTCCCTACCGTTCGTATATTTTGATTATCTGTAATGGGATGTCCCTGTCGATCCGTTAAAATCATATCTTCTTTTTCCTTATCCATATGACAAAACTCCACCTCTCTTCAGATATGAATAGTATTTTCTACCATAATTCTGAAAAGTATGCGAAACCCACTGACAAGAGATGTTATGAAAGTTACAATTTTTATTGGCATTTGAAATAATGACTGTTATATTTGAAAATACTATGTGTTATAAGCTTAGCAACTTGGTATCGACAGAATGGAGAGGCGGAATTACATGCAACAATTTTTAGATAGTATGATTAGCGTAACAAATGATTTTTTGTGGTCGAAAATATTGGTGATCCTTCTTATTGCTTGTGGACTTTATTTCACCGTAAGATCGAAATTTGTACAGTTTGGTATGTTCAAAGAAATGTTTCGGGTTCTTAAAGGATCCAATGAAAGGTCAAAAGATAGTATTTCATCCTTCCAGGCCTTCTGCATTAGTATGGCGGCGAGGGTAGGAACAGGTAATATAACGGGAATCGCAATTGCTATTGCCATAGGTGGTCCAGGGGCTATTTTCTGGATGTGGGTGATTGCCATTATTGGATCAGCATCCGGTTTTATAGAAAGCACTTTGGCACAGGTATATAAAGTGAAGGATAAGACCGGATTTCGCGGTGGGCCTGCCTATTATATGGAGAAAGGCCTGAATAAGCGCTGGATGGGTGCGATATTCGCGGTTCTGATTACATTATCCTTCGGGCTTGTATTTAACGCGGTCCAATCGAATACGGTCACAGTGGCCTTTGAGAATTCATTTGGCACCAATCGGGCCATTCTTGGGCTTGTAATGGCTGCTGCCTTTGCGCTGGTTATCTTTGGCGGTGTTAAGCGTATCGCAAGAATGTCCGAATATATTGTAGTGGTAATGGCAGGAATCTACATTGGGGCTGCTCTTATTATTATGCTGATTAATATTACAGAACTCCCAGGAGTTTTCGCACTCATTGTGAAAAGTGCCTTCGGATTTGAACAAGTCGCTGGTGGCTCTCTTGGTGCAGTAATTCTACAGGGCGTGAAGCGTGGTTTGTTCTCTAACGAAGCGGGTATGGGTAGTGCGCCTAATGCTGCGGCAACGGCAACTACGAGTCATCCGGTGAAGCAAGGGCTAATGCAAGCGCTAGGCGTACTCACAGATACGTTACTTATTTGTTCGAGTACGGCGTTCATTATCTTGTTGTCTGATGCCTATAAGCAGCCAGGGCTGGACGGAATCAAGCTGACACAAGCCGCATTAAGCGAGCATATTGGTTCGTGGGCATCCGGATCACTAGCGATTATGATTTTTTTGTTTGCTTTCAGCACGTTAATTGGAAATTATTATTACGGTGAAACCAATATAGAATTTTTGAATTCCAACAAAAAGGTATTACTATTCTATAGATACAGTGTTTTGGCAATGATTATTTTTGGTTCCGTAGCAAAGGTTCAATTGGTATGGGATTTGGCCGACTTATTTATGGGCTTCATGGTTATCGTGAATTTGATTGCCATCCTGCTATTATCTAAAGTGGCCTTTGCCGCCTTGAAGGATTATAAAAAGCAGAAACGTGAAGGGAAGGATCCTGTTTTCTATAAAGACAGCATTCCGGGGCTCGAGAACGTTGAAGGTTGGGACAATTCTTCAGATATAAAAAGATAGAAATGTATTTGAAGGGCTCAGGAGACTGAGCTCTTTTTGCTGTCAGATTACAAAAACGAGCCTTTAGAATTGCTTCTAAGGCTCGTTTTGCGTACAGTATTTTAAATTAGTCCTGCTTAATATAGTTTATCCTGCAGCCCAAACATCTAATTCAATTTTCAATTCAGGTAAACCTAATCCTTTAACATAAGCAATGGTCATTGAAGGAGGCGTCATCCCGAATACTTTATTCCAAATTCCATAGAAATGATCCCAATCGATTTCTTCTGTGGCCCAAATGTTGATTTTGATTACGTTATCGGGAGTCAACTTTTGAGAAGAGAGGACTTCCACAATATTACTCATCGTGTTTGTTACTTGTTGATTAAAATCTGTAGGGATATTACTGTTTTGATCGATTCCAATTTGACCAGAAAATACATACATTTCAGCGTTTCTGCTTATTTTTGTTACATGACTGTAGTTACCAACGGGTTTCGCAATATTTTCTGGATTATATCTTGTGATCACATGATTATTTAAGTTCATTTTTATGAAGTCTCCTTTAAATAGAAGATACATAACGATAGCTAGGTTATATATCTCCACTGTTTTTTAGTTTTAATTTTTGACAGACTTATCCTATCAATCATTAATTCTAGAAAAAAACAGCAGTAGAATACCCAATACCAAAAGATAAATATTTTAGGGATCTCTTTTTCATTAGGTATTCCTCCTTCATATTTAAAGTAAGATAACTTCATCAGAATGATAACATTAATCCATGTGGGACGGCAACTTTGCCTCCTCCGGCACAACATGACAAGGATCTTTTTTTTGCTGTATTTTATGAAAACTTCAATGCTTTTTTTGAAAAAAAGCAAAAAACACTTACATTAACGGATATTATGTTGTTATAATTACAAACAGACCGGTTGGTATGTTAGGGGGAATACGTAATTATGGATACAAAATCACTAATGATTGAGAAGGCGACACTCCTTTTTCAACAAAAAGGTTACAAGAGTGTAGGCGTTAGTGAAATTTTAAAAGCTTGTGATGTTACCAAAGGAGCGCTCTATCATCATTTTCCAAATGGAAAAGAAGAGCTATTAATTGCTTGTCTAAAGAGCCTAAAGGAAGCAATCACAATAGATATGGAGGACATTTTCAAAAAGCATTCTTCTACGCAAGAGGCCACGCAATTCATGCTTAATAAGTTAATTCACAACTTGGAAACCGAGGGCAAGCTTACAGGCTATACATTTAGCAGTATTGTCAGTGAAATGGCTACGGTCAGTGAGCCTGTCCGCCAAGCATGTAACTCACTTTATGAGAACATTCAGGCTATTTACTACACGAAGCTTGCAACTGAAGGCTTCTCGAATGAACTAGCTTCTGATATTGCTTTATTGATGACAACCTCGATTGAGGGTGCGATCATGCTGTGTCAAACGCAGCGATCTACCGCACCTTTAAAGACTATTGCGAAACTATTACCGACAATTTTGAAAGGAAGAACATCATGAATCTAGAAACAAGATTACCGAGAAACGGCAAAGAGGGCGCATTATACGGTGCAATTATTTGCACACTAACCGTTCTGTTTATGTCTTCATTAAATATCATTTTAGCGGTTGGAGAATTCAATGGAGAAGTTGCCTTATCGATCCTTAAGGTGTTTCCGATCATTTGGGTCATTGTTATGATTTTAGAGCCTGTTGTTATTGGGCGTATCGCAGAAAAGCTGACAGCTAAATTCACACAACCTAGCGATAGCTTCAACGCCAAAATTCTATTTCGTATTCTTTTCACCGTACTAGGAATGTCATTTGTGATGACCTTTATTGGAGACATCATCGGAAACGGGTTGAGTTCTGAAACGTTCAATCACTTCTTAGCGAATTGGCCAAGAAATTTCCTAATTGTACTGATCGCTGAAAGTATAGTGATCCAACCTTTTGCACGATTTGTGATGGTAAAGCTACATGCTTCTCAGGATAAAAAGAAGTCCAGCGCCGCTGGTATAACTGTAAATGGATTATCGGAACAAAACTCATAACATAAATATGCTCTCAGGCGATGCGTTTCGTTTGAGAGCTTTTCTATTACCGTATATAATGATATTTTAGTTGAATCATTGAAACCCTCCTATATAACAAAGAAAACTTAACAATGAAAGGTAATATCGAACATGATGATCTATAGTCGTCTTGCCATAATGATGCCCCCATTTCCCTAGCTAGGCTCATATTCTTGTTGTTGTTCGAGGATATAAGCTTGTAGGAGGGCGAATTTAATATGAAAAAATATGCAGCACCATCTTTACTGCTAATGATTGTTCTTGTGGCTTTTCCGCAAATTAGTGAGACGATCTACACTCCATCGTTGCCGGATATTGCGGTAGCACTTGGGGTCTCTAATAGTTCTGTACAGTTAACATTAAGTATATATTTTATCGGATTTGCTTTAGGTGTTTTGTGTTGGGGTTGGCTCTCTGATTTCATCGGACGGAGACCTGCCATGCTGGGTGGCCTCATTGTATATGGTGTTGGAAGCTTGATGTGTTTTTACTCGGAATCCATTACTCTACTTCTGGTCAGCCGTTTCATTCAAGCATTTGGAGCAGCAACTGGCTCTATCATTACGCAAACCATTCTTCGGGAGAGTGTATCCGGGAATAAGCGGCATGCCATGTTTGCCCAAATCTCGGCGGTGATCGCTTTTACTCCAGCAGTAGGGCCGCTTATTGGCGGATGGGTGGATCAAGCTTTTGGTTTTCGAGCGGTTTTCTTTACATTAGTGATGATGAGTGTGTTGTTATTTGTGTATGCTTTTTGGAAGCTGCCAGAAACGACTGATGTTTCCGTGAGAAAAAAGGTGGCTATTCTACCTATCGTTAAAAGAATGCTCTCATTGCCACGTGTACTAGTGTTTGGGTTACTGATCGGGGGCATCAATGGAGTTTTATTTAGCTACTATGCGGAAGCACCCTTTATATTTATTGAACACTTTAACATTTCACCGGGAGTATATGGTTTTCTAGGCATTGTTGTGGCTTTGGCATCGATAGTGGGAGCAATGATGTCCAAGAGATTATTGTGTCTCTATGCCGCAGAAAAAATAATTCACATCGGCTGTTTAGTGATGACCAGTGGGGCTTTGCTATTAACAATCGTAAGCAGCCTTGTCTCGTTGCCGAATATGATGTTGATGGTATGCATTCTAATAACCCTTTTTGTCATGTTAATGGGGGCCGGTATCGCTTTACCTAATTGTCTAAGTCTTGCGCTTGTCAATTTTCAGGATGTTGTGGGAACAGCAGGTGCGATCTTCAGTTTGGGATATTACTTATTAGTTAGTTTGGCGACATGGGGAATGAGCGCCCTGCATAATGGTTCATTACTGACGATGCCCATCTATTTCTTAGGGATTAGCGGCGGAATGTGGTTATTAAGTAAAAAGTTTATTGTATCGGAATAGAATTTACTTCTTAGTTATTTGATTAGAAGGAGATATGGAACGGGGTATCCATAAATGAATGGCAGTCTGGAACTTTTTGAGTTCCGGACTGCTTTTTATTTGTTAGTCTACTTCCGGCACAATGACTTGGATATGACGAGGGAGAACACTTAGCGTAATTGGTAAAATCGGACCTTCTTCACCATCCACATTGGTTTTTACGGCTTCTGGAGAGCTCACAGTCACATTTTGGGCCGTGAAATAGACAACGTCTTTATGATCCTTAAGGCTGCCAAGTAGTAAAGAAATACTGGCTGTAATGGTATTGAGTATACTGAGGTCTTGAATAATAAAACAGTGAAGCAGACCATCGTCAACCGCAGCATCAGGTATCAGATTCTCGAATCCGCCAACGGAGTTGGTTAACACGGCGAGAAAAAGCGGGGAATCGCCTTGCCATGTCTTCTCGTCATAATGAATGACAAGAGGGTGGGGGGAAGTGCTTGTAAGTTGTTTTAGGCCTTCTTTCAAATATGCCAAAGAGCCGAGCTTGGTTTTCTCTTCGATTGAAACGGAGGATAAAGATCCGGCGATTGAACCTACAGCAACAACATTTCCGAATAAGCGGTCATTCAAGCAACCAATATCTACTGTCTTTACGTTCGAGGAAGCAAGGGTTTGAATGGCTATTTCGGGATTCAATGGAATCTGTAACGCGCGGGCAAAATCATTAACCGTTCCTAAAGGGACTACACCTAACTTTGGGTGTTGTTTCTGATTCATAAGACCATTAATGGTCTCGTGAAGCGTGCCATCCCCGCCAATGGAGACGACTAGATCGTAACACTCCTCACAGGCAGTGATACAATAACGAGTTGCATCTAGTTCTTTTGCCGTCTCCTTAATCGTAACCAAGTAGCCTTGATCAGCTAGAACTCTTTCTGCATATCTGACATATTCGCCAGCTTCTTCTTTACCAGATGAGGGGTTAATAATAATCATAGCTTGCCGCATAGGGATTATCCTCTCTTGTTCAATCTAATAGCCTATTAGATGATTACCCCAAAGTGGTATAGCAGAAATCATAACAACCTAAAAAAAGGTGAGCAAGAACGACCTAAGTCGTCTTACTCACCTCTTTTATGTTTGTTAATAGACCTTGTCACCATTAAAAATGGAATTCTTAACGATAACATAATCTACTTTACGAATAGCTTCTAATTTATTGCCTCCAGCATAAGAAATCGAGGACTGAAGATCTTGCTCCATCTCTCTCAAGGTTTCTGCTAAAGCACCTTTGTGCTCGACAACTATTTTTTTGCCCTCAACATTCTTCTTTTCACCTTTTTGGTATTCAGAAGCGGAGCCGAAGTACTCTTTATACAGCTTTCCATCGATCTCGATGGTATCACCAGGAGATTCTTCATGCCCAGCAAATAGGGAACCGATCATGACCATGGAAGCACCAAATCTAATGGACTTGGCGATATCTCCATGTGTCCGAATGCCTCCGTCAGCGATAATAGGCTTACTTGCAGCCTTGGCACACAAGCGTAGTGCGGCTAATTGCCAGCCACCTGTTCCGAATCCTGTCTTAATCTTCGTGATACATACTTTCCCTGGTCCAATTCCCACTTTAGTAGCGTCGGCCCCAGCGTTCTCTAATTCTCTAACGCCTTCAGGAGTTCCCACGTTTCCAGCAATAACGAAACTAGCAGGTAGATATTGTTTAATATGTTTGATCATTCGAATGACAGCCTCGGAATGACCATGTGCAATATCGATCGTAATGAATTCCGGAATCAACTGTTCGTTAGCTAATTGTTCAACGAAATCGTATTCTTCTTCTTTGACTCCGACACTAATGGATGCGATTAATCCGCGGGTGTGCATGTCCTTGATGAAAGACGTACGCTTCTCCGGTTCAAAACGATGCATAATGTAGAAGTAGCCATTTTGGGCTAAGAAGCTGGCGATCTTCTCATCTATGATGGTTTGCATATTTGCAGGTACCACAGGTAATTTAAAAGTATGACCACCTAAGGTGACTGTTGTATCACACTCAGAACGGCTATTTACGATACATTTTGCAGGAATTAACTGAATATCTTCATAATCGAATACTTTTTTCATTATATACACCTCTAAATGCGAACATTATAGTATTTTTGTTTGATTATTGTTCGTCCACTTTGTAATGTACAGCATTCCGAACAAGAAGTCAAAATTCTAGTACATTATGGTGTAAATTGGACTTAATTATACGACGATTTGGTGTACGGCTTATGACTCTCATATAGTGAACTGAATGTAGGGACAAGAATATGTATAGATATTAACAAAAGGCCATCCCTATAAGGGATGACCTTTCTTAATTACATTTGAAAAAGCTTGTAAGCAATATACGCTGCAACGATCCAAATGATAATCGCAGAGATCTTATTAATGATCAGCATGATTTTGCCGCTTGAATCTATTTGTCCTACGGTCTTTCCTGCTACAGCAAGCCCAAAGAACCAAATCCAAGAAACCAGGATAGTCGAAACGGCGAATGTAACTTTTTCTATGCCCGTGTAACTAAGGGAGCTGGTGCCGATAACCCCAATCGTATCCAGGATAGCATGTGGATTTAATAAAGAAACGGACATCGCAAATAAGATCTGTTTTTTTGAAGATAGTGGTACTGCATCTACGGATGAAGATGTCGGTATGCTTCTCCAGATGGACCATCCCATATACAAAAGAAATACAAGTCCTACTGCAAATAAAGCGGTCTGCAGAACAGGGATGGCAAACACAAGAACAGAAACACCTAAGACGGCTAATAAAATAAGAAGGGTGTCACATAAAGCAGCCGTAATAATAACTGGGATGGCTTTTTTAAACTGTGGCTGTGAGGCCCCTTGGTTAAATACAAAAACATTTTGTGCGCCAAGCGGAAGAATTAATCCAAAGGCTAAGGCGATTCCGTGAAGTAGTGCGGCTAACATAATTGTGTCCTCCGGTGATGAGTAATGCGTTATAAAATTTGCTTTTGAATATGGTGCACCATATGTTCTAGATAGTCTTGAATCAACCATGCAGGACGTATGGTTGCTCCTCATATTGAATTTTGATGAATCGTTCAAGATTATTGATCGCGGAGTCACATAGATGTCCTAATATTTCTTTTCGTGACCATTTATGCGGCTGGGGGCGCTCTGTCACTTCTGTTTCTGACATAAGTCTGATTTCTTGAGGTGATTTAATGAGCCATTTGTTTAATTGATCCATTACATTTTGTATCTGGATATTCACGCCCATTGGTTATCGACCCCTTCATCCATAATTTCTGGCTAAATAATATGTACTATCATACAATTTATGCCTTTATAAAAAAAGATGATTAATATAATCTTGTTGTCCCTTAAAAAAGGTAGTAAAGTAACATGATACATACTATTTATGGAAAGAAAGGTTGATATTTTTTGAAAAAAGGAATATTTACAGGTCTTCTTGCGCTCTTGCTGATTACCGCCAGTACGCTATCTTTTAATGTTGTAGAGGCCGCTGGAACAGTAACGAAATTACCTAGCCCCCAATGGAGTCAGCTGAATGTTGTGGGAGCATTAGAAAGCATAGAAGGGGGTCCCGTGGAACTTCCATCATTAAATACAGTCTATCTCCACACTAAGGAAGAGCATGCTACCCAAACTAAGGTATGGTTGGTTGATACGCTGAAATCTTATGATACACAGACAGGGAAGCTAAAGTGGTCAGTTAATTTTGCAGACCCGGGCACAGCGATGTTTCGTGAATCGAAAGATTATTTAGTGGCGCCAGATGGAACGGTATACATAACCTTTACAGATAATCTTTCACCTGACGCAACTCAGATCTATGCGGTGGGACCAGACGGAAAACGGAAATGGAAAGTGAATTTGTCTCAGACAGAGGGATACTTATATAGACTTGATAACGGGAGTTTAGTCTTTGCATCCCAAGGTAATTTTGATAACAATGGGAATTATAACGGGTCACTAACTTTAATTAATAAAAGTGGTACCAAAGTAAAAAATATTTCTTATAAAGGAACGGTATTGGCGCAAGGAAATCGTGTCTTAATTCAAACGAATTACGGTGGTGGGAAAGGCTCACGTATCCAGGCACTCGATTCTTCCTTGAATTCAGTTTTTACATATCAAATGCCAGCCGATTCGTACACTGAAGTGTCTTACAATCAGGTGCTTCCCGATGGAACAGTATTAATCCGTACTAATATACCAAAGACAGGGAATCGGTTATTCGGATTCAACTCTAAAGGTAATCTACTGTGGGGAAGAGATATCGCAGGTGATGCTGTCGTATCCTCACTTGGTGAAGTTTATGGGGTTTATGCCAATGGCAAGCTGTCTCTATATAATGTCAAAGGATTAGTTAAGTCGGTAGCGCTTAAAGATGAGACAGAATTTTTTGTATCGTTGGGCCGATTACAGGATGGTAATATTGAGCTTGGCTTCCCGGGTTCCACCACATATGTTTTAAATCCTAAAACGCTCGCAGTAGATTATACTTTTAAGCTGAAGGATGATTTTAATTTCAACTATGTAGGCAATCGCGTGGGGTATGTAATGACAGACAATGGATTTTCACGAATTAAGTTTTAATTCCAGAAATCGATTAGGATTGATCAAGGGATGCTGCCCCTAAAGGGATGGTATCTTTTTTTCTATTCTGTAATTACACTCCTAGCATAAATGTCATCCCATCTCATGACCTTTTGTAACTAGTAAGGCCTCAGGGGGTTACACTATAATAAGGGTCTAGTCAGCAGAATTTATAGGGGGCAATATCTTGTTTAATCTGGTCAAACAGTGGTTCTGGTACGATTGGCTCGTCCTCCTGTTTCGGATTTGTTTTTCTACTTCTTTTATAGTTACGATGTGTTACCTCTCGGAGGACTTTACGATTCCTTTCTGGATCGTGTTTGTTTGGGGTGTGATCTCTTTTTCAGTGCCTTGGTTTTGTTTGCAGCTGCATTATAAGTATTATCTGATGGCGGAGATCCTTCTTTCAGGTGGTCTATGCTTATATTTGGCTGCTCTGTTTCCTGATTCGTATGTAACTTTTCTGCCAATTGCTTTTATGATTGCCAGCAATAGTGCACAGAAGTCCTATCGTTGGTCAGCTCCGATCACGGTGATCTTGATTCCAATAATGTTATCTGAATTGTCACAACAAATGGATGCTATATCGATGATTGTGAACTTTGGCTTGGTGTATACGATTGGCTTCGCTTTTCACTTGCTGGTGGTGAATCATAAGCAGAACGGGATTATTAAGAACCAGAATGCTGTCCTGGAGCAGTATATTTCACAAGTCGAGCGTATGACCCTTCTGGAGGAAAGAGATCGATTGTCCAAAGATTTGCATGACACTGTAGGGCATTCTTATACTTCAATTCTTATGGGGCTGGAGACTTTACGTACGGAGGTGAATACCTCTGAAGGAGAGCAAAAGATAGATTCCTTATTAAAGCTAACTCGCAATGGCTTGGATGATGTGCGTAAATATTTGCACCATGTGGGCTCTTCGCAGGATTCATTGACGCTTATGCAGTCCTTGCAGAAATTAGTGGATGATTTCCAGACCTTTTCGAAGGTTAAGGTTCGTCTAAGAACGTTCGGAGAGGCTTATACAATATCCAAGCAGGCTAAAATGACCTTATATAGATGTTTGCAAGAGTCGATAACCAACGCTGTTCGTCATGGTCAAGCCAGTGAAATTGTCATCACCCTGCATTACGAAGAGAAGTTAATTCGACTGGAAGTGCAGGATAATGGATTAGGCACTGAAGATTTAAAAGCAGGATTTGGTGTGAACGCGATGAAGGAACGTGCTTCCAACCTGCAAGGCCAAGTGTATCTCTACTCTAAGCCAGGGGAAGGAACCTTAGTGACCTGTAGTTTACCAAGGCTTGAAGAGATACAGGAGGAAATGATTCGCTTATTGCTGGTCGATGATCAACCTTATATTCGGGATAGTCTGCGAATTATTTTAGAGCAGCAGCCCGATTTTGAGATCATTGGGTTAGCTGAGAATGGTGAGCAAGCAGTAGGCTTCTGTGAGCAGGAACAGCCTCATGTGGTGCTGATGGACTTAAATATGCCTGACATGGACGGTGCGGAAGCAACGAAGCTTATTAAGCAAAAGTGGCCAGGGGTACGAGTGCTGATCCTGACTACTTTTCAAGAAACGGATTTGGCAGTCGAAGCACTGCAAAACGGGGCAGATGGCTACTTGTTAAAGTCTACTGAACCGCAGGAGCTATTCGAAGGGATACGTCTCGTACATCGGGGTGTGAAGATGATAACACCAGCTATTACGAATGTATTAATTGATCATTATGAGATGCATCCAACTTCTGAAGCGCAGACTGAGCAGAGTAATGAGTATGGGCTGACCCCGCGCGAGCTGGAAATTCTAGAATGCCTGTCAAAGGGCATGCGTTATAAATCCATTGCAGCTAAATTGTATTTGTCTGATGGAACGGTGAGAAATTACGCTTCTACCATCTATGCTAAGCTGGGTGTACGGAATCGCGAAGAGGCTGTTGAGAAAGCCTTTGGCACATTGGAATAACTAAAACCGAATGATCTGAAATTGTAGAGCGAGCACCTTGTTGTCTATTTTCCCTTGTGGGAGTAGGCGAAAGGTGCTTTTTTGTATGAAATAACTGTCATATGACATTATGGCACTGGTCGATTTTACATCAGGAGCTCTAACATAGGATTTACAAAGATGAACAAATTTTTAGTGCAGAGAGGAAGAGGAGAATATGAGTCAAATGATCCGGAAGCATGTGAGGAATTTCTGTTTCTTATTAATTACTTTTGCCACAGGGCTATTTTACTTTTGCTTTTATTTGGTAGGCATCACTTTTGGGGTCGCGATGTCCTTCACCATAGTAGGGATTCCGATCCTTTATTATGTTTTGCGTTCTACCGAAACCTTTTTACAACATGAGCGAATTCGAACGAAAGTCTATACGGATATCTCCGTTCGGACGCTTCCAACTCGATCTCAAGAACAAGGAAACATATGGGAAAAGGTTAAGGCGGAGTTGTCTGATGAGCATAACTGGAGAGCAATTATAGGGTTGATGCTGCAATTTGGAATTGGAATGCTCAGTCTCATATGTGCAACTCTTTTTTATTTGTCCCCTATTATTCTCTTGTTGTCCCCTATCTTGTATTTCATCGATATCTCTTCTATATCGTTATTCGGGATTGAAAATAAAACACTCAACACCTCACTTCTGTTCATGCTGTTAGGCGCGGTATCTCTTTGGATAGGTGCTTATCTTGGCAACAGTTTAGTAAAGATGATCGGCAGGTATACGCGGCGTTTAGTGAAAGATTTTGCTAGAAGATAAACTTTTACACGAAAGAAGGAAGATTAATGGTAGCCTCAGTTTCATTTATAAAAGTATTCTCGCAATCTCTTTGGATGATGTGGGAGAATCTATTTGCTATTGTCACCAAATTCCGCAGCCAGTCTGTGTGGAGATACGGGATATGTAAATTGGTCGTGTTAAAGTATCACGGTGAAAGTATAGTTTGCCAAGATGGACATCAGATTCTTCCCGGAGATTGGGTGGGTGAACTTCATCTGGATAATCGTCAGGTAGTGCAGCTTACGCGTACCCTGGGCGCTGATCGGGCCGGAATTCGAACTGCACGTATGCTTCGCGAGGCCATGAAGGAGATTAGTCGTGAATTAGATAGCAATCCAGAACTAAGCAAAGTGCAGGCGCTAACGGGGATTACGCTACTTCACCGGGGGATCATTCATGGAATAGGGTTTGAGCAGCATCCTATCAAGTCCAAATGGCAGCGGCGATGGTTCGGAATCTATCTTCGGTTCTTACTTCGGATGCTGCATCCGGAGGGGAAACATCGCGTTGAGGACAGCACGGAGAAGTTGTCTCCTAAGATGCTCGTGCTTAGTAAGCAGTCTTTGAAAGCGCGGTTTGCTCCTCGAAGGAAAGAGGCGGTTTCCTAGTGTGGACGCTCCTTATTTTAGCTATAGATGCGATTATTCTTTATATGATTGTTCCGTTTGTGATTACTCGAATATTGGGATGGGGTGTTGTATCCAGAGGAAATGCCGCGAAGGAAGTTGCCTTTACTTTCGATGACGGACCAGATCCATGCTATACCCCTGAATTATTGGACTTGCTGCATGAACATGACGTTAAAGCAACTTTTTTCGTATTAGGCAAAAGGGCTGAGCAATTCCCGGATTTAATCCAGCGAATGCACCGTGAAGGACATCAGATCGGCATTCATAATTATACACATACGCCTAACTGGATTTACTCTCCATGGACGAATAGACGGAAGCAAGTAGATCGAACAGCTGATATTGTCGAGCGGATTACAGGAGAGCGGCCTATCTTGTATCGACCACCATGGGGGCTCCTTAATTTAGGCGATCTTGTCTTTCTTAGACGTTCTTATCGGGTAGTGTTGTGGTCTGTAATGGTGGGAGACTGGAAGGCGTCTGTTAGCGCAGCCCAAATAAAGCATGACTTATTGAAAAAGATAAAACCCGGTTCTATCATCGTTCTGCACGACAATGGTGATACACCGGGGGCAGATCGAGAAGCACCGCTGAACATGATCACCGGACTGGAAGAGGTCTTAAAGGAGATTTCTAGAAGGGGGCTGAAGAGCCATCGAGTGGAGGAGCTACTGAACAAGGAAGCTAGTCGCATTGGAGAAGCTAGGTCCAGCGTCAAACATCACGGTCAGATTAATCTGTAGCTATGGATGACATGATGTCACTAGATTGGAAGGGAATTCAGACATTGAAGAAGAAAACCGTTCGAACCATCGTTATGACCGTTTCTGTAGTATACATGGTGTTGATTTTTGCAGGTCTATGTATGTACACATTTTCTAAGTTTAATGAAATTCTCAGTCATGAAGTTGAACAAAAGCTTAACTATAAGGTGGAGCTTACTTCTACTAAACTGAATAGTCGATTGTCGAATGATTTTCAGAAGAGCTTGGCTGAAATGAGTGAGGAGGATGCAGGTTATTATTTTGTCATAGATAAAGCTGGTCGATATGTAGCAAGCCAGAACCCTAAGCAAGATATAGGTAAAGCTATATTTGATGAACCGGACATACAGTTGCAAAAGGTTGGTCAGGTCATAGCACAATCTACGGGAACTAGTGGTACGGAAGACTCGAAGAATGTTTATGCTTTTACAAGGATCGGCGATACAGATTACAAGCTAGTGCTGGTGATGCCTGTAAAACAGATCTTGGAGCCAATGATGAACAACCAATATTTAATTATTGGCGGTTTTGTTATCGCTTTGATTATTTTTATTGTCTTACTCTTCATTATCTTAACCCGACTTATTGTACGACCGCTGCGAAGAATCAATGAGCATGTAATGGAGCTTGTTGAACACGGAGGCGATCTGACTAAGAAGCTGGACATGAAGCGTAATGATGAGATTGGGATGTTGGCGTATTCCATGAATCAGTTTCTGGATAACATTCGGGCCATCGTCGGGAATGTCACTTCACAGGCCAATCATCTGAATGAAAATGCAGAAATACTTCAAGTTTCAGCAGAGCAGACAAATGAGACATCCAAGCAAATTACCACGATTATTACGGATATGGCTGTGAGGTCGACGGAGCAAGCAGAACATGTGCGGCAAGTACTCACGATGATGGAACGGACAGGGGAAATCTCTGAGGAAATTATTCAGGAAACGGTAAAGACAGTTCACGATTCCAATCATTTAATAAAAGCGGTGCAAACTGGCCAGCGTGCAAACCGGGCATCTGTAGATCACTTGGAAACTATGGTTAGTTCCATTGAGCGTTCAACAGAAACCATTGCACAGCTGAACAGCCGATCCAGCCAAATCGGTGAGATCATTAACGTGATTTCCGAATTGGCTAGTCAGACGAATCTACTCGCGCTAAATGCAGCCATTGAAGCGGCCCGCGCTGGAGAGCAAGGGAAAGGTTTTGCAGTAGTTGCAGGAGAGATCCGTAAGCTTGCTGAAGGTTCCGAAAGAGCAGCCGAGCAGATTGCCGAGCTTGTTGGCGCAATTCAAGCGGATACGAATGCAGCGGTCAAAACGATGGAATCGAGTCAACAAGTGGTCAATCAACAGAATGATTTAGTATTACAAGGGCAACAATCTCTGGAGGAAATCGTTCAGAAGGTTGATCTAACAACCCAAAGCACGCTGCGAATTCAAGGCATATTTGGTGAGTTGTCTACAATGTCACATCAATCATTGAAGGCTCTAGTGCAATCTTCGCAACTCATTGATCAGTCGGCATCGTCCTCACAGGAAGTAGCGGCTTCCACGGAGGAGCAACTTGCGACTATCGATGAGATGACGACCAAACTTAGAGAACTCAGCGAGTTATCTGTATTTTTAAAGTTAGAAGTTGGGATATTTACGATATAGTCTTATGCTAAAAACCTTTCAAACATTTTTTATATAGGAAGGGCTATGGTACCATTTAGGATAAAGTGGTTCGCACCTATATTAAATCGTTGAGAAAAGGATGGGGTAGCATGTTGAATGCTTCTTACTGGTTAACCAATATAAGATTAGAGCAGGGTTATGTTATTGAGGATGGACAAGTGGTTGGTACAGATACGAAGGTTTGTCATATCCGAATTGACGGGGATAACATTTCGGAAGTGGTTGGAGCGGACGTAGAGCTTCAGAGTCATCTACCTAAATATGACTGCAAAGGGTTATTGATGCTTCCTTCCTTTGAGGAGGCACATATCCATTTAGATAAAACATATTTCGCTGGACCATGGAAAGCGGTAAAGCCTGCAGCCGGTGTCTTCGAACGCATTGAGGAAGAGAAGGTATTATTGCCTAAGCTGCTGCCTATGGCGAGACAACAAGCGGAGAGCATCTTGACGCTTATACAGCGTTTCGGTGCCACATATGTGCGTAGTCATTGTAATATTGAGCCTGTCAGCGGTCTGAAGCGTTTAGAGGCAACCCTGCAAGCATTGGATACCTTCTCCGGCAAAATTTCATCTGAAATTGTAGCCTTTCCGCAGCATGGTCTGCTTCGCTCTAATTCTGTTGAATTAGTAAAGCAATCCCTGGCAGAGGGGGCAACCTATGTAGGTGGTGTCGATCCATACTCAGTGGATGGAGATATCGAGAAGTCACTCCAGACCATGGTCGAGCTAGCGGTAATGAATAATGCTGGCATTGATCTTCACTTACATGATGGAAAAGAAGCAGGAAAGCAGACGCTATCGCGTTTGGCTGATCTCACAGAAGAAGCTGGCTTACAGGGCAAGGTGACCGTTAGTCACGCATTCTGGTTCGCAGGTGCATCGCAGCAGGAAGCAGAGGAAATGGCTGCACGGATGGCATCACTTAGTATGGGTATTGCATCCACAGTACCTATTGGAAGAATGATGATGCCACTACCGATGCTGCACAGCCAAGGTGTACAAGTGAAACTGGCAACAGACAGCCTTACGGATCACTGGTCTCCTTTTGGAAATGGAGATCAATTGGAGAAGGCGGGACGGTACGCAGAGTTATATGGGTGTAGTGATGAAGGGTCATTATCGCAATCCCTTAGATTCATAACAGGAGGGATAACGCCTCTTAATCTAAAAGGTGAACAGGTGTGGCCAAAGGTAGGAGACACTGCAAGCTTTGTGCTGCTGCATGCGAGCTGTTCGGCTGAAGCTGTAGCACGAAGAGCGGATCGTCAAGCCGTATGGTACGAAGGGCGTCTCGTGAGTGGATCATTATAGGGACATGAGAGGTGGATGACATGCTCATCTCTAACCATTTGCAACAATATAAAGCAGCGATGCTTTCACTTCCGAAGGGGACCGCGCTAACGAAAGAGGATCTGCAGGTAGATAAGCTTCTAATGAAGCGTAGCGGCAAGCTTGAAATGTACTATGCACCGCACAATGAGTACCTGAATCCTACTGCAAAGGTGATCATTATCGGACTAACACCCGGTTTTACACAAATGAGAATAGCCATACAAGAAGCAGTCATTGGGTTGAAAGCCGGGCTTTTAGATGAAGAGGTATGCAGAAAAGCAAAAGAAGCGGCGAGATTCGCAGGCTCCATGAGGAGTACGTTAATTCACATGCTAGATACACTTGGGCTGCATCAGTACTTGAACCTTAACTCTTGTGACCAATTGTTTCAGGAGCAGCAAACGAACCTACATACCACCTCTTTATTGCGTTTTCCTGTGTTCGTAGAGAAGAAAAATTATAATGGGGCACATCCTAAGCTACGTTCAGATCCGTTCCTTAGAGAATGTGCGCTATTGTCGTTAGAGCAGGAGCTGGGCATCCTGAGCCAAGCTTTAATTATTCCTTTAGGAAAAACGGTCGAGGAAATGCTCCAGCTTTTGGTATCTGAGGGTAAGCTCGATGATCACCGCTGTTTATGGGGATTTCCTCATCCTTCTGGAGCGAACGGACATAGATTTAAGCAGTTTTCCAGCCAGCAAGAGAACATGACTAAGACGCTCCAAGATCATTTATGGAACGGCTGAGTGATCAATCTTATCGCAACATTTTTCCTGGACCTCACGTTAAGAATGATAGAGTAGCACAATTTCATTCATCTCAGGAGGTATAATTCACTATGAAAACATTCAAAGTAATCGGAGCGGTCCTCGCTGGCACGCTCATAGCATCGAACGTCATCTCTGCTGCTCCAATCCAGCCAGCTCCAGTCAAACCAGCGACTAATTCCTCAGTACCGCAGGATTCTTATGGTGGTCTAAAATATGTGCTAGTCATTGATGGTAACGGCTACTCCCCAGTCGATGTTCCGCTATACGTAGGTTCAAGCAAGGAAGTTATGATCCCAATCCGTACAGCAGCTGAAGCGCTTGGATACAAGCTAACATGGACTCAAAGCCTTCAATCGCTAGGTCTTGAGAAAGATAGCCAGTCGATGTCCTTTCAAATTGCAAAAGATGCTTACCGTAATGGTACAACAATTCTTTCGCTGGGTGCTGTACCAGAGCTAAAGAATGGCAAAACCTACGTTCCATTATCATTCTTCGAAAAAGTATTGAAGCTTGAAGTAGTCGCAGGCCCAACTGGAACCATATCGATTAATTCCAAGGAACAAGGCAATGGAGAGACCGCTTCAGACACGATCAAACAAGGATCAATCACTAGTATTTATAAGGGCGAAAAAAATGCTGAAATCGGCCTCAACGGCTATGGTCATGGCATTCGCCTAGGCATTTCTGATGAAACGGAGATCGTATCTGTTGATAATAAGAAGCTAACCTTTGCTGATCTGCAGCTAGGCATGTCCATCGAGGTCGAGCACAGTATGGTCATGGCTATGAGCATGCCTCCATTGGCGGGCGCGATCAAGATTGTTGTGAAAGAACAAGCTCCCGATCAGCAGACCTTGGGAACGGTTGGCGTGATCGAAGAGGCTACTCCTTCAGATAATGGCACGACCCGCGTTGTAATCAAAGGCGATAAGCTCAGTGATTCTTCCTTCGAGACGATTGTTCTAAATACTTCAGATACTACGACTATTCTCGGCACGAAAGACAATCAGAAGATTGCCATAAGTGAGCTGAAAAAAGGTGACAAAGTGTATGCGTTCTACGGTCCAATGTTGACCAAAAGCTTGCCACCTATCGGCCAAGCGATCAAAATCGTTGTAGAAAACTAATTTACATGAAATCGAAGAAATAACGGATGACATGGAAAAAGACCGGCGAGGTGTAGGTCAAGCTATCCACACGGCTTAAATAGCTTTCTTTTAAAGCTACGAATTTATCGCCATCACCGATGAGCAAATCTCGCTTCAGCACGGAAACCGTTAAGCTACCCAAGAAGCCGCTCAAACTGATTAGCATGCCTGACAGGAAACCGAAGATCGGGTTGAGCGGCGTCAGGTAGGGATAGATCAAATAGGAGACCCCGGTTGTTACGACAAACGCACAGGCAAAACCTTCCCAGGTCAAATACGGGTTGGCGGTTGGGACCACTTTGCGCTTTCCCATATAAAGGGATGCGAGATAGTGGACCACATCATTCAGCTGTGTCAGCACTACTAGGAATAATACAAGCCCCGCTCCATACTCCGGTGTAGCAAATTGAAAATAAGCTAAGTGACTAAGTCCGAAGACCATCAGCATTAATCCCCACTGGGTTGAACTAACACTACGCAGGAAGCCAACTGTCCCTTTATTAATGAGCCTAGGTAGCGGTAGGAGTAAGAATACATAGACTGGAATAAACACAATGAACATCCCGTACCATTCGATATAAATCCAGTAGAACTGTAGAGGAATGGATAAGTACGCCCACAGAAATAGTCTGCGGTCGGATTTTCGTGACTTTATCATGGAAAAATATTCTTTGAGTGCGAAGAAGGTCAGCACCATGAGTGCCAATAGTGAGACGACTGGATTAAAGAGAGTAGCCAAACAAAAGATAAAAAGCATTCCCCACCAGGTTTTGATGCGGAAGCCGATCCCTGTATAATCTTTACTGGGCTGTAATTTGCCTATAACTACATACATCAAGTGAATGGCCGATAAGGCCGCAAAAATCAGGATTACCGTTAATAGAGAGCGGTCGATAGCTAATCACCAACTTGTCGTAGAGTAGATTCCATTAATGGGTTCATATGTTATTATGAAGGAAACGTTCAATCTTGATAAGGGGAAAATTGTAAATGGCAGATGATCCATCGGTCTTTATCTTGCTTACGAATACCGGAACGCTCTTTACGAAGCTTATTCAAGGCTACACGAGAGCTCCTTATAATCATGCCTCGATCTCCTTTAATCGGGAGCTTTCCGAGTTATATAGCTTTGGCAGAAAGCACCCGAGCAACCCTCTAAACGGAGGATTCGTGAAGGAAGATATTAAGACAGGCACGTTCAGCAAATATCCAAATACGACGTGTGTTCTATATGAACTTCAAGTTACAGCCCGTGAAGTGGAGAAGATGGAGCGGGTACTCAAAGTCTTTATCCGAAGCCGGCAAAAGTATCTCTATAATATTCTCGGCGTGATTGGTATCGCTTTGAAGGAACCTGTTGAATTCAGCAACTCTTATTTCTGCTCACAATTTGTAGCGGAAATTCTGGAGAGGTCCGGCATTAAGCTATGGAACAAGCTGCCTGCGCTCGTAACGCCGGATGACTTTCGGCAAAGCGATCGGCTGAAGCTGATCTATCAAGGCAAATTAAGTGAGTACGAACCTAAAAGCTAAGGGAGAGTATTGGGATGAATAACAAAGAACGGTTCTCAAATCGGGTAGATTCGTATGTGAAATACCGCCCGAGTTATCCTAAAGAAGCCATTGATTATTTATACAATACGATTGGGCTAAAATCGAATTGTGATATTGCGGATATTGGCGCAGGAACAGGAATATTCTCAGCACTGCTTCTGGAGCGCGGGTGTCGCGTGACTGCCGTTGAACCAAATCCGGAAATGCGTACAGCTGCGGAGGAGAAGTTCGCAAAGGATAACCATTTCCGCGCATTGCCTGGCTCTGCCGAGAAGACAGAATTGCCAGACCAGTCTGTAGACTTTATCGTGTGTGCCCAGGCGTTTCACTGGTTTGATAGGGATGCAGCGCAATTGGAATTCAAGCGGATTCTTAAACCGGGTGGAAAGGCAGTTCTGATATGGAATTCCCGGCGTACTTACGGTACCCCATTTCTGGAGGAATATGAGCAGCTCGTGCAAACCTTCGGCACCGACTACACTCAAGTTAATCATAAGAATATTACCCCTGAAATCCTTAGCTCCTTTTTTAAGGCAGGGCAGATGCAAGTAGCGCACTTTAGCAATCAGCAGGTGTTTGATTTCGAGGGATTAAGCGGACGGGCGAGATCATCTTCCTACATTCCGGCCCCCGGAGATCCACGTTACGAGAATATGATGACGGAGCTGAGGAACCTATTTGAACGAAATAAACAGGATGATAAAGTGTTTTTTGAATATGAGACCGAGGTCTATTGGGGCGAAGTATAGTCAATGAAATCAGCATATTAAAAAGACTCAAATCCTAGTGATAACAGGGATTGAGTCTTTTTTTACTTTTAGTTACGAAAGATGAACGTAAAAGGTGGTGGATTCGCCCACCGTGCTTTTGGCGTAAATTTTTCCTTTATGTTGTTCAACGATGGATTTGGCAATCGCCAGCCCCAGGCCATAACCCCCTTGTTTACGCGCTCGGGAAGCATTCGTACGGTAGAATCGGTCAAAGATTCTTGCTAAGTGCTCCGGTGCAATGCCCTCACCCGTATTGGTGACCGATAACACCATATCATTATGTTGTTTTTTAAGGGATAAAGTGACTGAGCCTTTAGAATTCGTATATTTTACAGCGTTGTCCAAAAGGATCATAATCACTTGTTTAATCTGTTCACTATTCCCCATCACAGTCAGGTTAGGCTCAATGTCATATTCAAGCGAGATACGTTTCTCGAAGATAATAGCTTCCATTGTTAAAATAATATTCTCAACCGCTTCGCTCAAATTGAACTTCGAATAGATCATGGTCGATCTGGAGTCGTCCATCTCGGTTAGGTATAGCAGATCATTGGTCAGACTGGTCATTCTCTCTGTTTCCGATTTGATATAGTGCAGCCACTTCGACTGATTGTGAATAGTATCATCACTGTTGGAGAGAAGAACATCCGCATTGGTGTTAATAATGGTCAACGGTGTCTTCAATTCATGGGAAGCATCGGCAATAAACTGCTTCTGTTTATCAAAAGCCTCCTTCACCGGTGCGATGGACCGATTAGCGAAAAAACGGCTTGTGAAGTATAAGATAATTAGCATCACCGAGCCAACTACAGAGAAGGTATAGATTAGATTGGTGAGGATTTTCTGCTGGGCAGTGATGTCCAGAAATACAAGCATTGCCCCATCATTCGTATGCTGGATGTTGAAGATCCATTTGCTGCTGTCCAAGGTGAACCTTCCGGTATCTTTATCAGCACTTAGAGCCTCTTGCAGAGCCGTATCATAAAATTCATCGTCCATCGTAAATTTGGAATCTTTCCCGATGAGGTTCGACGCTGTATCTATCTTCAGCATAAATGAGACGGACCGTTCCGGAGGTGGAGTTCCGTTATCCATACGTTTATTATCAGCATGGGGTAACTGGGAACCTCCCTTAGTTGAGCCCATTCGTCCTGTATCACCGCCGGGAGACTTGTAGTTCTCCATAATTCTGTGAAGATCCATCTGAATATTGTTTTGGACATCTTGGTACGTAATGACATAAATCGAGATGAAAGCCACCAGCATTATTACGGATATAGTTACTAGGTTAACAATAAGAAATCGATTTCTGAGCTTCGTGAACATTAGGCCGTCACCTCTAGTACATACCCTACATTTCTAATCGTACTAATGCGTACAGTAGAATTTAAGAAGGTCAATTTTTTTCTCAAAAAAGAAATGTACACCTCCACATTGTTGTGCTCTGCCTCCGAATCGAACCCCCATAACTTCTCAATAATTTGTTCCTTGGAGGTTACGGCTTGTTTCCTAAGAATCAGAAGCTCCAATAATTCACTTTCCTTAAGGTTCAGCTTGATCTCTTTGCCACCCACGGTAAGCTTCAGAGTCGATGTATTCAATTCAATATCCCCGAACTTTAAAGCATCATCTGGAATAACCTCGTTTTTACGTCTTAGTACAGCCCTTATTCGTGCCAGTAAGATCTCCGAGGAAAAAGGTTTGGCGATATAATCATCAGCCCCATAGTCTAGTCCAGTGACCATATCTGTTATCTCCCCCTTTGCGGTAAGCAGGATAACGGGAGTGGATTCCCCTTTCTTGCGCAGCGTCTTGAGGACGCTAACCCCATCCATCTCAGGTAGCATAATGTCGAGCAGCAGCAAATCATAAATTCCGCTCAGTGCGTAATCCAGACCCGATCTACCGTCATGGACTGCATCCACCGAATAATTATGTTTTTTTAATATTTGAGTTAAGGCTTCAGCGAGATGAAGCTCATCTTCTACGATTAATATTCTCATGGTTTTGCATCCCCTACATAAAACGAGTATTTGTTATTGAGGTCATTATATCAGTATTACCTTTACTGAACCTTAATGAAGAGAGACATTGATATGTTTTAAAAACGGACAAATAAGGTGGCAAGTAACGGAGGGGGATTTTGGAACTTTAGGAGCGATAGCGTCCACCTTTGTCTGCGGATTTCCACTGCGAACAGCAGTTTAAATCAAGAAATTTGCAGACAACAGCGGCCGGAAGTCCAACATTCACCGGAGTTACGATTTACACCTGTAGTGGGGTAGTTTGTAAAACCATTTAAGATTCATTAAAGGTTTAGGATCTAAGATACATTCATAAGCACACGAGACAACGATAAACAGAAAGGGATGATCCCATATGGCGATTGAGGTATTCAACCGTTATGAGAACAAATATTTACTGGATAACGAAGCTTACTATAAATTTTATAACCAATTACTCGAATACATGGAACTAGACGATTTCAACAAGCAGCATGAGTTTTATTCCATCACCAACTTATATTATGATACTGCGCACAATACCCTGATTCGTAATAGTCTTGCGAAGCCCAAGTACAAAGAGAAGCTGCGTTTGCGAGCTTACGGTGTTCCGAATCAAGATACAAAGGTGTATCTGGAAATTAAGAAGAAGGTGTTCGGGCTGGTGAATAAAAGAAGAACGTCGCTCAAATTAGACGAGGCTTATGCTTTTGTTGCCACTGGCAGGGAGCCAGAATTTAAGGATTATATGAACAAACAGGTGATTGAAGAGATTAAATACTTTTTAACGCGGTATGAATTGCAGCCAAAGGTGTATCTGTCTTATGACCGCAAAGCGTTGTTTTGTAAAAAAAATCGTGATTTAAGAATCACGTTCGATACGAATATCCGAAGTCGGCGGTACGATCTCAAGATGGAGCATGGCGTTTATGGCGAACCATTACTAGAGCCAGGTCAGTGGCTTATGGAAGTAAAGGCTGAAAATACGATTCCGGTTTGGTTAGCAAAAATGCTCTCAGAGCATCAAATGTACCGTACAAGCTTCTCCAAGTACGGTAATGAATATAAAAAAATGCTGAAGAACAGTAAAACAGAACGGGGGAGTGCTCTTTATGCTTGATTCATTATTTACCGCAGCAACGAGTACAGAGCTAACGTTTACCAACGCAATCCTAACTATTGTTATAGCTATCGCCCTTGGCGGGATCATTAGCTACACCTATATGAAGACAAATTCCGGCGGTTATTCGCAAAGCTTCACACTCACAATGGTACTGCTGCCCGTAATTGTAGCCATCATCATCCTGCTCATTGGCAGTAATGTTGCCAGAGCCTTCAGTCTTGCCGGAGCATTCTCCATCATTCGGTTCAGAAGTGCACCTGGTGATCCGAAGGATATCACATTTGTATTGTTTACCATGGCATCAGGACTGGCCTGCGGGGTAGGTTCATTCGGATACGCAGTCTTGTTCACTCTTATCTTGTGCGCACTTATGTTTATTCTTAATCGGACTAATTTCGGGGTAAAAACAACGTTGCAAAAGACACTCAAGGTAACTATTCCAGAGAGTCTGGGGTATGAGGAAGCCTTCGCTGAAGTTTTCAATAAATTTAATGTGGGGTATGATCTTAAGAAGATTAGAACGACTGAGCTTGGTAGTTTATATGAACTCGTCTACGCCGTTACGCTGGGTGAGACTGTGAACCAGAAGGAATTTCTAGATGCGATTCGCACTCGTAACGGGAATCTAGATCTCTCGTTAACTATGACTCCCTCTGCAAATGACTATTAAAATGATCGAAAGGATGGATGAGATATGAAGAATTATATAACAGTCAGTAAAATAGGCGTCTTGTTACTGTGTGCGGGACTCATGTCGGCTTGCAGCAATAATAATAAGACAGTACAGTCTGAAACCACGTCGAGTGAATTAACGTCGAGCCAGAGTGGAGCTGATAGTGGAGTGCAACTTGCAAGTGCTAAGCTATCGGACTTGGTAACGTTCGATGAAGACGATTCTAATACAAGTTGGACGGCGGACCAATCGACGGAAATTGCTTTGGCTGGAACAAGTGCGCTTGTTGACGGCACCGGGGCTGAGTCTAAGGATGGATCAGTGACAATTACTGCAGCGGGAACTTATGTGCTGTCTGGTAAGCTGAGTGATGGACAGATTGTAGTTAATAATCAGGATGAAGGTATTGTGCATTTGGTACTGAACGGTGTGAACATCACGAACAGCGATAGTGCTGCAATTGATATTAAAGAAGCAGGTAAAGTGATCATTACCTTGGAGGACGGAACAGAGAACTCCGTATCGGATGGAGCAACTTATGTCTATGCTGATGACACTACAGATGAGCCTAGTGCAGCTATCTTTAGTAAAGCAGACTTAACAATCAATGGCACAGGGAAGCTGTCCGTTTCTGCTAATTATAATGATGGGATTACAAGCAAGGACGATCTCAAAATAATGAATGGCACACTTGAAATTCAGGCTGCCGATGACGGGATTGTCGGTAAAGATCTAGTCACTGTGCAGGATGGAAGTATCAGCATTACAGCTGAAGGTGACGGAATGAAATCAACGAACGATACCGAAACGGACAAAGGCTTCCTTGCTATAGCAGCAGGAACATTTGATATTAAGGCTGGCAATGACGGAATTCAGGCGGAAACTGCACTTGTAATTGATGGCGGAACGTATACCGTGGTTACAGGCGGAGGCAGCGAGAATGGCGAAGTGAAGACAGGTGATCAAGGGGCAGGCATGGGCATGAGAGGTGACCGAGGTCAAGGAACAGGTGGCCAAGCACCGGGAACATCAGAAACATCGACACCAGCAACAAAACCAGAAGCAAAGCCAGAGATAACAACAACGGAAGCACCAACAACGACAACAACAACAGAATCGGAAATACCAAGTACTAAAGGCTTGAAGGCTGGAGGAGATATTAGCGTAAACAACGGAACATTTAACATTGATTCTGCTGATGATGCAGTGCACAGCAACAGTAACGTTGCGATAGCCGATGGAGAATTCAACATCAAAACTGGCGACGATGGAATCCATGCGGATGCCTTGGTGGCGATATCCGGTGGCAAAATTGATATTACGAAGAGCTACGAAGGGATTGAAGGAGCAAACATCGAGATTTCCGGTGGTGAAGCTCATGTGGTTGCTTCTGATGATGGAGTGAATGTTGCAGGAGGTAATGATGAAGCGACTGTAGGGGGTGGCCCTCAGGAGCAGGATCAATTCAGCGATGCTGCGGCTAATGTGCTCACGATTAGCGGGGGAACATTAACAGTCGATGCCACAGGTGACGGATTGGATTCGAACGGCTCTATCGTGATGTCAGGTGGTACAGTAATTGTTAATGGACCTACTAATGGTGGAAACGGTGCTCTCGATTACGATGGCAGCTTTGAACAGAGTGGCGGTACTCTAATAGCCGCGGGAAGCTCGGGTATGGCTCAGGCAACGTCTGACACCTCCAGCCAACATGCAGTCAGCATGACGTTTCCTCAGATCCAGAAGGCCGGAACATTGGTCCATCTGGAGGATAGCGAAGGAAACACGATCCTAACCTTTGCTCCATCGAAGGATTATCAGTCGTTGGTGATGAGCTCCCCTGATTTGAAAGACGGTGGATCATACACCCTCTACTCGGGAGGTACCTCGACTGGCAGTGAAGCAAATGGATTGTATACGGATGGCGAATATACTGGAGGAACGAAAGTAGTAGCGTTTGAAATCACAAGTAGTGTAACTTGGCTGAATGAATCTGGAGTAACCACCGCGAACACCAATCAAGGTCCAGGTGGCGGCGGTGGCGGTGGAAAAGGAAGACCATAATCTATAAATTGCATAATAAAAGCCACTCCAGCACATTGGAGTGGCTTTTTGGTGGTACAGATAATTAGTCGCTTTTAATAGAGATTAAATTCTGCTTAATGGGTTGATTTGAAGTCTTTATGATCACATTGTGTGAATTAAAAGACAGAATTTGAATCAGCTGCTCTGCCATATGGTTCGCAGTATATTTGAACCCTCCCTTTACCCATTCCATGATTAATCCAAATAGAGCATAGGCCGTATAGCTAGAAAATAATTCGATATTTATATTGTTATTAGTATTATTAACCTCGACTAAGTCCTGCTTGGTTAGCTCCTTTAAGATGTCACAAATCTTATTTTGAAACCCAGGCAGAACATTGGAATTTACAATGATGGTATAAAAATTAGAGTAGGAAACGACATGCTCGAAAATTTTGATGCTAGAGGTAGTAAGCTCACTCACCATGAATTTATCGGTATGGAGATAGGGATCTTTATAAGCCTTAATTAAATCCTCCAGCACATCATCAATTAGCTCATTCAGAAGTTCTTCTTTGGTTTGATAATGCTTATAGAAGGTTCCACGGTTTAAATCGGCTAGGGTCACAATATCGGTTATCGTAATGGTGCGGAAATTCTTTTTTTCCATGAGTAATATCAATGCATTTTTTAGTTCTTTCTTCGATTTACTCGTTCTTCGATTTTTAAGCAACAGAAGACCACCTAACTGTCTATTTTCTATTCCTATTTCAACACAATTCCAAGTTATATATATTTATGAACATTTGATGTCTCATCTGTATATTGATAGTTAAATTGCAGAAGATTAAACTTGAGTAGAATAAATTTTAAGTGATTTAGAGATTTTATAAAATATAAGGAAGTATAAGTTTCACGCTATACTTTATCCTTATATTTCTCGCATATACGCTTACCGTCCCATTAAGGACGCCGAAGGCGTTTTTGCTTGTATTGATACTTACATTATAGATAAACGTAAAGGAGACTTCCAACATGAAACTTCAAGACAGAGTTGCAGTTGTTACCGGAGCAGCCTCGGGTATGGGGAAATCTATCGCAGAGTTGTACGCTAAAGAAGGTGCTAAAGTAATAGTAGCCGATCTTAACCTCGAAGGTGCGGAACAAGTCGCAGCAGGAATCGTTAGTAATGGTGGAGTAGCTAAGGCGTTGAAAGTAAATGTTGCTCTAGTCGAAGATATCAATAACATGATTGATACCGCAGTAAATGAATATGGAACGCTAGATATACTAGTGAATAATGCGGGTATTATGGACGGCTTTGAGCCAGCTGGTGATATTAATGATGAGAGATGGGATCTTATCTTTGACATCAATACCAAAAGTGTAATGCGGTCCACACGTAAAGCGCTACCTATTTTCCTCGAAAAAGGAAAGGGCGTTATTGTGAATACCGCTTCTACCGGTGGCGTAAGTGGTGCTCATGCTGGAGCAACTTATACTGCCTCCAAACATGCAGTAGTAGGCTTGACGAAAAATACAGCTTTTATGTATGCCAACAAAGGCATTCGTTGTAATGCCATCGCACCAGGAGCTACTGCCACTAACATTAGTGCTTCTATGAAAAATATTAATGAGTTCGGCATGAGCCGCACTCAACTAACACAGGCTGTAATTCCTCGTGTAGGTTCACCTGAAGAAATCGCACAAGTTGCGTTATTCCTGGCTTCAGATGATTCCAGTTTTGTAAACGGAGCAGTCCTCGCTGCCGATGCGGGATGGACTTCAGCATTCTAAAATTAGATATCATAAAAACTCCGCTAGAGATTACTCTAGCGGAGTTTTTTATGCTCTTGATATTTCCAGGTTAACCCTTCAAAATAGAGAGAATGCTAACTATAGAGGGAGTTATATGAAATGAACGATGTTAGGGCGCGGAATCATGTGAAAGTGATTGGAGAAGGAGAAAGAACCATCCTTTTTGCACATGGATTTGGGTGTGACCAGAGCATGTGGCAGTTTATCACGCCTTCTTTTGAGAAAAAATATCGAATCGTTCTATTTGATTATGTAGGTTCAGGTAACTCAGATTTAAGTGCATATACAACAGATAAATATCATACGCTCCACGGCTATGTACAGGATGTATTGGATGTCATCGAAACGTTGGAACTCAAAGATATTATTTTTATAGGTCATTCGATTAGTTCCATGATCGGGATGCTTGCTTCGATTGAGCGGCCGGATTATTTTGATAAAATGATTATGATTGGTCCTTCTTCATGTTATTTAAATGAGGGGGATACTTATTTCGGAGGCTTCGAGAAGAGCGATATTACTGAGCTTCTGGAGATGATGGAGATGAATTTTGCTGGCTGGGCTAGCTTTATGGCACCTCTTGCTATGAACAACCCTGACCCGATGTTAACGAAAGAGCTGGAGCGCAGCTTTATCTCGGCAGATCCTGTTATTGCAAGGGAATTTGCAGAAGTTACGTTCTTTTCAGATCATAGGGAAGATCTACCTAAGGCTACAATCCCTACACTTATTCTACAATGCTCGGATGACAGTATCGTACCTATAGCGGCTGGAGAATATCTACATAAACACTTGAATAATAGCACCTTCCGGTTAATGGAGGCTAAAGGGCATTACCCGCATATAAGCCATCCTGAGGAGACCATCACTTTAATTAATGAATATCTTACGTAAGCTAGATGAGATTATGCTGTGTTGAAAGGATATTTAGATCATGGATGACCGATTAAGATATGCGCCTTGTGGCTATGTTTCTATTACCCATGAAGGAATAATCAAGGATGTAAATCAGACGTTCTTGGACCGTATGGGGTATAAGCAGGTTGATTTGGTGCATAAGCATTTTGAATCTATCATGTCTACGGCAAACAAGCTTATTTTTCATTCATACTTCTATCCTTTTATCAATCTGAATGGACAGGTGGAAGAGTTATTTATCAATTTGAAGGACAGCAAGGGACAATCCGTCCCTTACTTGTTAAATGGCAGACGCCTTGAGTGTGAAGGTGTAGAGGTCATTGATTGTATTCTGGTACAGATGGGCAAACGTATTGATTATGAGCTAGAGTTACGATCTGCGAAGAAGCAAATAGAAGAGGCTTATTGGGAAAAAGATCAGGCGCTGGCAAAGCTCAAACAAATTCACCTGGAAATCGAGCAAAAGCAAGCTGAATTGCTGGAGATGAATGCCGTTTTGGTAGAATTATCTAATACAGATAAGCTGACTGGGCTGAAGAATAGAAGGTTTCTTCAAGAGAAGCTGGAAGAGCAGATTGCAGGGTATGGCCAAGCTCAAGCAGCATTTTCGCTGTGTATTATAGATATTGATCATTTTAAAAAAGTGAACGACACCTATGGGCATCAGACAGGTGACTATGTACTGGAGAAAATGGCGAGTATCTTGAAACTGCAATCTCGTAAAGAGGATATGGCGGTTAGATATGGCGGTGAGGAATTCATACTTCTTTTACCTAATACAGACATCTCGGAGTCAAAGACTATAGCTGAGAATTTACGGCAATCTATCGCGTATTCAACTTGGGAAATGGGCCGGATTACGGTGAGTATTGGTATAGCTACATTTATTCCAGCTGATTCAGAAACCACCCTTCTGCAAAAAGCTGATCAAGCGCTCTATGCCTCTAAAGAACAGGGGAGAAACCGCGTCACGCATAGCATAGATTTGAATGAAAAGCTTCTTTAACAGGGGGCTTTTTTGTTATTTATATACGATACATCCTCTTTGCTCTAATTGCTCTAAAATATCTGTTCCCTTCAAGCTATGATTCCATCTTAGATCCAGTTTCTCTAATCGCTCAAGCTGTAAAAGGGAATTCGGGATTTCTTGCAGGTTATTATCTCTTAAATCAAGTTCAACAAGGCTGCTTAATTGACCTATTTCCTCAGGTAGCTTATTCAGTTTATTTTTTCGAAGGTTAAGTCTTCTTAACTTGCTTAGTTTACCGATGGATGAGGGCAGTTCAGTGATTCGATTATCACTCATATCGAGTATCCGCAGTTCTTCTAAAGCACCCAAATGCTCTGGCAATACGACCAGTTGATTACCATAAAGATGAATCTCTCTTAACCCTTTAATTTGTGTGATCGAATCAGGTAGACGTTCTAGCTGATTATAATAAAGCCGCAGTTCAATTAGACTGCTCATTTCGCCTATACGGGTAGGCAATTGCTTGAGATGATTATCTGTTACGTTCAGATACTTGAGTTTCTGGAGATTACAAAGCTGCTCCGGCAGCTGTTCGAACTGATTATTACTTAGGTATAGAAAAGAATCTAACCCCTGCAGTCTGCCAATTGTCTCCGGCAACGCCTTCAGTCGATTATGGCCTAAATCCAACATTCTTAGGTGAACTAAGCGACCGATGTTCTCGGATAACTGTTCGATTTCATTAACCGCATAATTAAGTACCTCTAATTCGTCATGAAGGAAGAGCTGGTCAGGGATTTCTTTAAGATGGTTGTTGTACATGCTCAGTTCTAGTAGAGGATTGCTCTCAAACACGATCTCTGGCGTTTCTGTAAGTCCTTTTCCGTCAAAATTATATCTCATGGAAGGTTCTCCTTTGTTATTGGTTTTGGCATCGTTACGATAGAATATAACAGGATGATGATTTATTATCAGTATGTTGGCATACAAAACTATGGAATGTTTTAGAAAGGAATAATGAGATGGAAGCTTCTTTTTGGACTGGCATTCGCTTTTTTCAGGGTTTACCCTCGGAGGAGATCAAGGCGGTCTCAAGATTTTTCACTTATAAGGCATATTCCAAGGGGACTCTAGTGTTTACAGAATCAGATCCGGGGGATCATGCCTACATTATCTATTCGGGGATTATAAGGGTGTACGCTACCACAAAAGGGAAAGAGCATACCGTAGATCTTTTTGGAAAAGGCGATTTATTTGGCGATCTGGAAGTGATCCATCCCTCCAATATAAGAGTGCTGTCTGCGGTGGCTATGAATGATACTGTATTATTTGTGATTAAACGTGAGCCTTTTGAGCAGATGCTTGCCGATTACCCGTTGATTAAGGAACAATTGATGCTGCTGCAAATGGACCGTTTATTTTTATCGAATCGGTTATTACACGAAATGAAATTTCATGATGCGAGAGCGCGTGCGATATTTACACTAAGAAGACTATACCAAAGATTCGGAGTAGAGGAGCAAGGCAAACAGAGGATTGATCTTCGATTGACCCATCAGCAGTTCGCGGATATGATCGGAACGCTAAGGGAGACAGCTACCCTTGTGCTTAAAGATCTGCAAGAGCAAAAGATTATTGATATTCAACATCAGCAGATCACCGTGTTAGACCCGACGTATTTACTAGAGTATACGGATTTCGATTGAGAAGAGCAGTTCCTGGATCTTTTTCAGAGAATTGATTATTAAAGGGGTTATGAATGTGGCATGTAATCATTGTGTAGTAAGAGAGCTGAATTTTGAAATCAAGGCTCATGGTGAGCTTAATCTAAGGATTTTACCTGAGGTTATTCATCACTTGAGTAGAAGTAATACGATACATAAGGTAGAAGAAAATGTGATTACGATTAAGGAGGCTGGGGTGCGGGATTTTCTAGATTTCTGTAATGACCATATGGAGTCGGAGCAGTTTGAATTCCGTATAGATGACCAAACATGGAGACCTCTATCCGAATTACCCACTGTACTTGATATGGAGTGGATTGATGAGGTTATAACTAAGGGCTTAGTTACTTGTCACTTCCAACCGATTGTGAACATACGGGAAGAGGTTTTTGCATACGAGCTCCTATCCAGATTTAAAAAAGAAGATGGGTCCCTTATCTATCCTAATGAGATTTTTGCGGCGGCACGGAATCGTGGGCGTTTATATGCTTTAGACCGGTTATGTAGAATGACTGCTGTAAAATATGCTGCACCCTTAAATAAAAAAACGTTTATTAATTTTATCCCAACGTCGATCTACGCGCCAGAGTTCTGCTTAAGATCAACCGTTGAACTGGCCAATCAATTAGGCGTCGATCCCTCTCTTTTTGTTTTTGAAGTTGTTGAGACGGAGAAAGTGGATGATCTCGCTCATTTGAAAGCTATTTTGACATATTACAAGGATCGGGGATTTGAATACGCTTTAGATGATGTTGGCGAGGGCTTCAGCACGATCGAGATGTTATTGGAGCTTAAACCCCATTACATGAAGCTGGATATGAAATATGTTCAGGGTGTGTCCAGCGATCTGAACAAACAGAAAATAGCTAAACAATTTTTAGAAAAAGCTTTAGAAATCCAATCCGTTCCTTTAGCAGAAGGTGTGGAGTTTAGAGAGGACTTTGAATGGCTTAAGCAGAGTGGTTATCAGTTGTTTCAGGGATATTTATTTGGAAAGCCTGATCCTATTCCCAAACAGTGATCCTAATGAGTATAACTCCGTCTAGAGGATGAGATGAATTTCAGGTCAGAGTCTGAGTACAGCCAACCCCCGGGGTTGTATAATTAAGGTAATTGAGAAGGGGGACGGGATGGATATGAAATGGCATAAGTACATCACACACTGGGCGGATTCTAGAGGGTTAGGTGGACGAGAAATTGATTATCAATGGCCGTCTCCATCATTTCCGGTGGTAAGTATTCGCAGCAATTTGGGTCGATACTCAGGTCAGGGGTATGGTCACGGAAGCAAGCCACAAGTGAAGACAGCTGTTGGATTAATTGCTATTGGAGATGTAGCTGTAGGCTTGATTTCCATAGGTGCGATAAGCGTAGGGGTTCTATCAGTGGGTGCAATATCACTAGGAATGTGGTTAGCCCTTGGAGCGATAGCCATTAGCTGGCTTGGCTTCGCAGCTGGGGCGATTGCCATTGCAGGAGTGGCTGTAGGCGCGATCGCGATAGCCGAAAAAGCGTTGGGGGCTGTCGCCATAGGTGATACGGCATTTGGGGCGGTAGCCATAGGACGGATTGCTGGGGGAGCAGTAGCTATTGGCCAATGGGCATATGGTCTAATCGCAGTTGGCGAGCATGGCTTCGGGTTAATTCCCATCACGGGCGATGTGTGGAATTGGTTCCGGCGTTTGTTTGGTGCGGGGAGTTAAGTAGACCTCCAGTCCTAAAGTGTCCTCACTCTCTTCCGGGATACTCGATAAAGAATATCTATCACGATAGAAAAAGTAATTGCAATTACCTATTCGGATTTCATACCAATTAATCATGCGATCAGATGTAGCGTTATGTTACTCTTTGTAATGTATTCGAAACTTCATAGGCAAACCTATGGAAATGTAGGGACGCAAAGCTATAGGGACTAAGGTTATCATAACTATTGTCAGCCAGCTGCCAAAGAGTGTATTACGCTTTTTGTTAAAGTTTAATAAAAATTAAGTCTTAGTTTTTATGCGACTTTATACGCAATCAAGCTACTCTTTTGGGGTAGTTTTTTTTGTGCCTATTTTTAGGCACGGAAGAGATTCATATTACATCTGGGGGGTAGAAAAAATGAAAAAAATGATTGCGATCGCTACATCAGCAGCCATGTTAGCTAGTTTTTCGAGTGAGGCAGGTTATGCTTTAGCAAGTGATGTAAGCAAGGTAAGTGTAGTGAACACTGTAGTACAAAGCAAGGCTGACCTATTCAGCAATGCGTCAGTTATTCCGTTTGATCTCTACGGCAAGGCTATCCTAAGCGCTTATAATGATGTTTTTAGAATGAATCCTGCGAATATTAAATCCATTACCAATAACGGTGGCAACTACTCAGGTTCACCTATAGCTAAGGCTATTGATGGCGATATGAGTACGCATTGGGAAACGGGCAAACCGAACAGTTCAACGTTCACGAATGAGGTTGTCTTTGTTTTCAATGAGTCCACTGAATTAAATAGCATCGTATACGCTGCAAGACAATCCAGTGCAAAGGGGAAGGGGTTTGCTCAGGAATTTGATATTTATGGCTCAACTACGGATGCAGGCGATTATACGCTAGTATCCTCTGGAGAATATAAAGGCGGAGCAGGTGACGTAGTAGAGATTCAGTTTGCACCCACAGCCTTCAAGAGACTTAAATTTGTCTTCAAAAAAGCTAACCAAGATTGGGCGAGTGCAGCTGAGTTTTCTTTTTACAAAGAAGATACCGTATCCGCTAAAATGAAAAATTTATTTACAGATGATACCTTGAGTCAAGCTAGCACAGCATTTAATACGGTGGAGAAATTAACGGCTTTAGAACAAGAAGTACAGACACATCCACTGTACGCGCAGTTTCAAGCAGATATAGAGAATGCAAAAGTACTTCTGGAGAATCATCAAATAGAGGCAACAGCGGCTAAGGTTTCGAAGCTAAAAGGCTATGGTACAGCATACGAAAATGCCTATAGCGAAGCTTATAGAATGCCCAACTCTAATGTATCAAAAGTAACGGTGAACGGTGGGAGCTATCCAGGTACGAAACCGGAATACATGCTCGATGACCAGCCGAATACACACTGGGAAACGAACAAAAACAATGATGACAGCTTCACGAATGAAGTCGTGTTTGAATTAGCGCAAGCGAAAGTACTAGATAGATTGGCTTTCCTGGCTAGAGATAACCGCAAAGGCTTCCCAGAGGCTTTTGAAATTTATGCATCAGAAACAAGTAAGGGAGAGACCTTCCAACTCGTATCTAGCGGAACCGCGACTAGTACGAATGATTTTCTGGAGTTTAAATTCGAACCTACGAAGTTTAAAAGATTGAAATTCAAGTTCACAAAAGCCAATATCAACAGACCTTTTGCGGCTGAATTTAGATTTTATACAGAAGATAAAGTAAGCGAAGCTGTAAATGGTATTTTCACAGATGGCACGATGAGTGCGGTTGTTCCTGCTTATAATAGCGTCGAAGCAATCAATGAATTAGAAGAAGCGGCAAAAGTACATCCGCTCTATCCAATCCTGAAAGATTCTTTGGATTTAGCTAAGAAGCTAGTGAATGGTGAAGTTCAAACTGAAGGCACCCTCATTGAGGCGGAACAACGTGGAGATATGAAAAAGCATGCGCAGGAAAACCTGAGAATTGGTTTCGGTACGAACAACCAGCCTACAGGTCTCGTTTCAATGCCTGGAGATACGATCAACGTTTATGTGGACGCAGCTTCGAGCGATAAACTACCTTCTTTAGTCTTTTCTCAACAAGAGGCGGCTTGGAATGTTTGGGCTAGAGGTGTGCAATTGCGTCCAGGTAAGAATATTATAACCGTTCCTGAATTTGCTACGAATAGTTATTATGCACATGAAGTGACTAAAGGCGGTACAGTGTATATCGTCAATCCATATACAGCAGAGGAACAAGGTAAAGCACCTATGATCCGGTTCGAGGGGCTTACCAAGATCCCTATGATGACCAGGACTACAGATCCTGAACAATTTAAAGCCTTCTTAACCACCTATAAACAAAAATTAGATGAAGATAAGGCAGCGCATCCAAATGTTCAAGATCGCGAGCTCATCGATGTGGTGGAAATGGTCAGCGATCATGTTATTTTCACAGGAACTGCGACAGAAGCTTATAACAAGTTTATTACGCAAGGAAATGACCCGCTGGGTACCGTCACCGGCTATGATACTTGGATGAAGACGATCTTTGACTTCTATGGCTTGGATGGCAGTAGTGTGATTCATGATGCGAAGCTAATTCGTGAGAACATCCGATTGATGCAGCCTTATGGTGCGATGTATGCAGCGGGAGATCATACAGGGATACAAATTGGGACCGTAGGGACGATGTTAGGTGATTTTAACAAAGTCTATCCAGGATGGGGATTGAATCATGAAATAGGGCATCGCTTGGCGATGGGTGAACGAGAATATGGTGAAGTAACCAATAATATGGTGTCTATGCTGATGTCAGTCTATGCGGACTCGATGGATACTCGTATTCCTTTTGAAAGTGATATTTATAAATATGTAATCGAAGAAAATAAAGTGGTTATGAATCAGCAGGGCTTATTTGCACAGCTCGGTGCCTATTGGCAGTTAGAATTAGCGCATCCGGGTTACTGGACAGAACTGACCAAGCTGTACCGCGAGCGGAAGGTCTCCCTTCCGAACGGCGACAATTCCAAGCAGCAGTATTTGGTGGAGTTCTCCTCTGAAGTGCTGGGGTTAGACCTAAGTAGCTATTTTGCCAGACATGGCTTCACTGTGAATCCTGAAACGAAAGAGAAGTTAGCTAAATACCCAGCACCGAAAAAGCTCTGGTATTTAAACAATTCAGTGGTTCATTATGAGGGAACAGGAATAGCAGATAAGAATGTTGCGATAAAGGTTAATATCACGCCTAACACTACTGCTAAATCGAACACATTAAGCTTCAGTATAGATAAGGATCTTAAGAAAGATTTCTTAGGTTATGAGGTGTATAGAGACGATAAGTTAGTAGGGTTTACTGGGACTGACCAGTTCGTGGACACGAATGTAGATAGCAGCATCAATTATACGTACAAGATCGTTGGTTATGATAAGAAGCTGAGCCCACTGAAGCCGGTACAGGTTAAAGCCTTCAAGCCAGCGCTGTCTGTTGAAGATCAAATTACGTTAAAGCTTAATCAAACTTTTGATCCGATGAACTATGTAAAAGCGACTAACTACCAAGGGAACGATATTACTGCTAATGTCACCCTGAAAGCAAATACCGTTGATGTAACGCAAAAAGGCGACTACGAAGTGGTATATGAAGTGAAGAACGAAGGGGTTACAGAAACCAAAACTACACTGGTTACGGTAACGAGTGACTATGCTTATCTTTCGGATCTTACTGCCAAGTCAGTCGTTGTTGGTTGGGGTGAATTAAAGAAAGACAAAGCCGTTTCTGGTGGAATCATCACCCTTGTTCGACAAGGGTTAGCTGCGACCTATACCAAGGGAATCGGTGTACATGCGAACTCTGAAGTTGTTTATGATATTGAGGGTAAAGGTTATGACTTCTTTGAAAACTACATCGGGATCGATCAAGCGATGAAAGGAAAGCCATCCTCTGCAACCTTTGAAGTGTATGTAGATGGAGAGAAGAAATTCACGAGCGATGTTTTCCGGGCAGGGACAGAGCATGAATTTGTGAAAATACCTGTGACAGGCGCGCGAGAAGTGAAGCTGGTTACCACAGATGCTACAGACGGCAATGCTTCAGATCATACGGTATGGGCGGATGCGAAGTTTACGAATACTTCAAGCAAGCCTACTATCACAGTGCCTGAAGAGACAACGTTTATTGAGCTGAACAGTGACTTTGATGTTTTGACCGGTGTTACAGCCGTTGATAAGGAAGATGGTAACTTGATTGGAGCCGTTGAGGTAAGTCCGAATGGTTTCACTTCAAGCAAAACAGGCACTTACAACGTCGAACTGTCAGTTACAGACCGGGATGGGAATACAGCTGTGCAGACCAGAACAATCGTTGTGTATAGCGCTAGTAAATACTTGAGTGATACAGCTTGGCAGTCGGCAAGAACGGATTATAATGTTGTTCGTAAGGATAAGGCAAGTTCTAACAATCCGATTAAACTACTTGTAAATGGCGTAACCAAAGAGTTCGCTAAGGGCTTAGGAACGCATGCTAACTCTGAGATTGTATATAATCTAGCGGGCGCAAACTATGAATATTTTGAAACGTTTGTAGGGGTTGATAGAAATATCCCGGAGCAAAACAACTCTAGTGTGATCTTCAAAATTTTCGTCGATGGGGTAGAAGTGTATAACAGCGGACTGATGAAATTTGGCACGGAAGCCAAACTAGCTCGAATCCCTGTGAAGGGTGTAAGTGAATTGAAATTGGTATTAGACAATGCAGGCAACGGAAATGCATCAGATCACGGTGATTTCGCGGATGCGAAGTTTATAATTCTGAACAGTACCCCGGAGCTTACCATAGCTAAATCAGTATCTACCAAAGTGGGCCAAGCGATAGCAGTAGGAGCAGACTATTCGGCAACAGATTCAGAAGATGGTGACTTGACGGCACAAGTAAGGGTTACGGGTGAAGATCAAGTTAAATTTAACAGAGCTGGAAAGTATCCGATCACGTACACTGTAACCGATAGTGATGGGAATATGACGACAAAGACTAGAACCATTGCCGTGGTCGATATGACAGACTTTACGTATCTAACGGATTACGACTGGAATTCTACTCAGAACAGCTATACCGCACCTTTGAAGGATAAATCTATTAGTACCAATACGCTGAGATTAACCGATAAGAGCAATCAAGTAGTGTCCTACGAGAGAGGGATTGGAGCACACTCTAACTCGACGATTGTATACGATCTAAGCGATAAGAACGCGGACTACTTCACTTCCTATGTGGGTGTAGATCGACAAATGTATGGTACGGTCGGTTCGGTGAGCTTTGAAGTGTTTGTCGATGGAGAGAAGAAATTCGATAGTGGGGTTATGGGCTCCAGAGATCCGCAGAAGTTCATCGAATTGGATATTAACGGAGCTAAAGAGCTGAAATTAGTCGTTACAGACGGCGGAAATGGCAACGGATCTGACCATGCTACATGGGGAGGAACCAAACTACATTTTGCGAATGGAGATCACCTATTCACTGGAGATCTGGAGCAAGCCATTGCAGCGGCAAAAGCAATTTCTCTAGAAGGCTTCACGGCTGAGAGTATTGCGGCATTTACGGCAAGCCTTTCGAGTGCAGAAGCGGCTTTGACTAATCCTTCTGTCACACAAAGTGAAATAGATGCAGTCTCAGCAGCGTTACAACAAGCAATAGAAGGTCTGACCGAAATAGACCTTACGCAAGTCATTACCATTGCGGACAAATATTTAAGTGCTTCGATCAAGACTACGTTAGGCGTAACTGGAGAACTAACGCTAGGGGATATGTATAACCTTACAACGTTAACGAGCGAGACCGGAAGAGCTAGATCCTTGGAAGGTCTACAGTATGCTAAGAACCTAGAGACACTTGATATTACTGGAAATGAAATCACTGATTTCTCCCCACTACAAGGGTTAACTAAACTAACGAGCTTATTGGCTGACCCTCAAGTGGTAGAGGTGGGAGGATTAAAGGGACCTGTGGTTGAATGGACCAATCCGGTGAAAGGGCTTGATGGCAATAAAGTGATCCCTAGTTCGGCAGGGGTCAGAAACACTGGAACATCTAAAGAAATCATGTTTGATATGAATGAATGGGCAGCTAATCCTGATGTGTTCACTATAGACCTATCGAACGAGGAGAAGGGAACTTACATGCTGGGGTTAACTTACCAAGTCGCAGGTAATCTCGTGCAATTAATTTCTTTTATTGATAACAATTAAATCCCATAGGCAGAAGAAAACAGGCGAATTGTGGTGTATTCAACCATGATTCGCCTGTTTTTATATTGGGCTTACGTAATATGAGACTCGTATTATGTAAAAAACATCCATTTTGTAATATGACAGAAGTGATGACAACGCTCACTATAACCAGACAAGTCTATTAATTATAATGAATCAGATGGTTCAACTCTTCCAGCCTACGAATGTTCAGCATGAGTAATCGTGTAGACGTATCTATAACGAAAATGTGACAAGCTATAATTCGATGATAAGTACTTTTCCTAATTTTTTATTTGCAGGGGCTATTGGATTTAAGTCGGAATTCCTGCTCAAGATGGAAGGGGCCAAACGGGCAGACGTTAATTGGACGATATCCTAAGTGGACTTGATATAGAGAATTAAGATTGCCATGAGATTTAGAGGGAGGCTTTTCTATGAAAATCGTTATTGTGGATGATCATCCTTTAGTTAGAAGAGGGCTGGCATCTGTCATTTCAATGCAGCCAGGTGTGCAATTCGCTGGTGAAGCTACGAATGGTCAAGAAGCATTTGATGTGATTGAAGCGACAAAGCCAGATATTGTTCTCATTGATCTTAAGCTTGTTAATGAATCGGGCTTGGATATCATTAAGACAGCACGTGCTCGCGGCATGGTTAGTAAGTTCATTCTGTTGACTTCCTCTGCGAGCAGAGAGGATTTTTTGAGGGCTGAAGAAGTACTAGTAGATGGATATGTCCTAAAAGAGGCACTGCCGGAGGAGTTACTCTTTGCTATCCAGTTGGTGCATAAAGGGAGAAAGTACTATGATCCTGGTCTAATGGAAGAAAAGATGCGTATTAGCGGCAGCAGTCCGACGGATGAATTAACACCGAAAGAGAAGGAAGTACTGATTGAACTTGGACAAGGTGCTTGCAACAGAACGATTGCTACACGTCTATATATCAGTGAATTTACGGTGAAGAAGCATGTCAGCCAGATTTTAGCGAAGCTGCAGGTTAATGATCGGACACAGGCAGCATTGTACGCAAACGCGATAGGGCTAACGAAATATGAAATGTGCTATGAGTAGAAATATAACATTAGCATTAAATACAAGGAGGTGTACCAGTAGCAGTTCATAGCTCTTGGGACACCTCCTGAATTTTTCTTTTTTTGTATGCAATGTATTTAGGAAGCGGCTATTTTTTGGCGGATTTGGGCAATCGCTTCTCTTGTTACCACTTCTCCGGCGGCTATGTAATTGTCCGCATCCTTAAAGCTGATTTGATTGAAGCCAAGATCGGGACGCAAGATTACATCCGCTAATTGCAGCTCTTCCTTTATCAGCTTTGCGCTCATGATGTCAATCGTATTCATTAAGGAATCTATTAGATGTCTGGCTGCTCCCTTCGTGAAGGATTCAGGGCAAACGTTAACTGCTATTACAATATCAGCTCCCATGCTCCTTACTAGCGCAGCTGGCACAGGATGAACAATGGCTCCATCGGCTAAGTGCTTTCCTTGATAGTTGACAGGTCGCATGGCTACGGGAACGGCTGTACTTGCGGCAATGGTATGTGCAAGCGAACCCGTCCTCATGATATGAGCCTCACCGGTGGAGACGTCTGAAGCTATCGCGCCAAAGGGTATAGGCAGCTCCTCAATTAGACGCTTACCGACATGCTTTTCGATAAAGCTGATAATGGGCGCGTTATGAACAAGGGACCGCATAGGGAAGGTTGGACGCACCAGTTGTCCCCAACTGATCGTAGAAAGAACCTTCATACATTCTTTTACAGACATTCCGGCTGCATAGGCTCCTCCGACCATAGATCCAACGCTTGTTCCTGCGATCATGTCTATGGGAATGCCCTCCTGCTCCAGAATGTTTAACACCCCAAGGTGAGCCATGCCTCTGGCTGCGCCGCTTCCTAACGCCAGACCAATAACTGGGCGGTCTCCTACTTTACGGACTCGGCCGAAGCGGAGATGGTGACTGTAGATCATACGTCCTTCGCTACGAATATAGGCTTCTCTCACGATATTTCGTAATTCCTCTACATTATTGTCTAGGTAAGGGAACAGGGACAGCATGCTCAGGGCATCTTGAGAGAGGATTTCTTGCGCATTGCCCGCTCCTTCTTTTTCTAGAAAGTATTGCGCAAGCAGCGGTATATCTTCAGTTCGCTCACGAAGAGGAGGCACAGGCAAGACCGCTAAGTGGGAAACAATCTTCAAGGGACAAGTGCTAGTCAGGATGATTCGAATCTGTGCAGCTGCCTCCAGCAGCTGTAGTAGCTTCTCAGAAGGACAGGATTCTGCTTCCTCGATGACAATGGTTCCTCCTTTTGCCGCAATAACCTTGGTCTCCCAATCAACAAGGCTCATGTCTGCTACATTTAACACCAGTAGCGGGTATTGACCGTTCGTTGCTCGGTAATGAAGTGCTCTTGCTACATTTACCTTCCCTGTACCGGATTCACCTATCACGACAACATGGACCCGCTCCGTCGACAGATGTTCAATCGATCTGATAAGTGTGCGCATTTCGGCACTTTCTCCGATCAGTTCACCATAGCGCTCTTGTTCCTCGGATTCATGAAGCTTCATGATGATCTGACTTTTCGAATGCTCTTCCAGTACACGTTCGTTGGAATTTTGGATTCTCTTGATCATGGATTCGATGATCTGGCTGCGGAACTCGCGATTTTTGTCCATCAACAGCAGCATGCCATTTCTGGATACGGATATTACATGAACATTATCGATCGCTTCTACATGTGCACTAATGGGATCTCCGGTAAGACAGGACATTTCCCCGAAGAACTGGCCTTTCGAGAGTATAGCCAATTCTACCTTTATTTCCGTACTAATAAATACTTGTACCTGACCGGATACCAAAATATAAACCCGCTGGCTGACCTCGCCCTTTTTCATGATAAGCTTGCCGGGTTCATAATGCTCTTCTTGCATTTCTGGAGCTAACTGCTGTAATTCTTCATCGGACAGGTGCTCAAGCATAGGGTAGTCTATGTAGGAAAGATGCAATTTGAATCCTCCTTATGTGGGGATGATTGTGTATTTTTTCCTATATTATCACAATGCAATTTTATAGATGTCATATGACAAAATAGATGACAAAGTTAATTACAACATAGGATTCTATGGCGAGATCAGATGATATAATGAGTATAATTGCTTTGCGAGATTGCTTATTCTGTCTACCTAATTGTAACTAGGGAGTGCTGTTCATGTTTGAGTTGCAAGGATACCAAACTTTAGATCTGATAGAGACTACCTCAGATATCAGGCTGTACAGACTCCTACGTCAAGAAGATGGCCTTAGGGTTATTGCCAAGACAACTACAGGCGAGTACCCGGGATCTACTATGGTTGATGCTTTTCGTCATGAGTATGACATGCTTAAGCGACTTAGCGGTCGTGGAGCAATCGAGGCATATAGCCTGGAAATCACACCGGATCGGCCAGTCCTTCTCCTAAAAGATATAGAGGGGAGTACGCTGGATCAGATACTGCGTACACCTGATTCACTGGAGCTTCCAGTGCTGCTTCGGATCGCCATCGCTGTTGCTGATTGTCTTATGCAAATTCATCGAGAAAAAATAACACTAAATGAACTGACCCCCGCTCATCTAATCGTCAATCCAATTACTTTTGAAGTGAAATTTATTGATATACGAATGTGCTCCGCTGAAAATGATACCAGTCCATTGTCACCTTTAAGCGGGCGGCCGGATGCCTTGCTTCCTTATATATCGCCAGAGCAAACGGGTCGAACTGGGTTGAACCCGGACTATCGTTCTGACTTTTATTCGCTTGGAGTCATTATGTATGAATGTCTTTCAGGCAGTCGCCCCTTTGAGCTTCATGATGTTGTTGATATTGTATATCGTCATCTTGCAGATACACCTGAGCCTTTACATCGCAGGTTTCCCACTATCCCTCTATCTGTCTCTGACATTGTTGCTAAATGCATGGAGAAGATGCCCGATGCGAGATATGCCAGCGCCTTTGGAATCAAGTCGGATCTTGAGGAATGTCTAACCCACCTACAACAATACGGGTACATCGAGCCCTTCCTATTAGGAAGCTGGGATATTCCGGAACGCTGGATGGTATCGGAACGATTCTACGGAAGACATTTTGAGAAACTAAGCTTACGAGAAGCACTGAAACGAGCATCACAAGGTGCTGTAAAGACGGTCTGGCTTAGTGGTGAGAGTGGTATCGGTAAAACAACCTTTCTAAAAGAAACGCTTAGAAATTCGATTTCTTTGGATGGTTTTTTCGCCAGAGGCAAATTCGAATCTCTACATACCTCACTCCCTTATGGCATCTGGCATCAAGTTATAGAAGAATTGGTCAGTCAACTGCTGATGGAAACGAAGCTGCAGGTGGAGGTTTGGAAGCTGCGTATTTTACAGGCAGTGGACAGTTACGGGCAATTATTGATCGAACTTGTCCCTAAGCTTGAGCTCTTGATTGGTCCCCAACCTTCCGTGCCTTCGTTGCCGCCGCTGGAAGCTCAGCATCGATTTCAATTAATTATGAGCCGATTTATTCAACTCTTTCCTCATGAAGATCATCCCTTGATCTTGATATTGGACAATCTGCAATGGGCGGATGAAACATCGCTGCAATATCTTACTTCGCTTATAGAGGACACGGCCACGAGTCATCTGCTAATCGTTCTTTCCTATCGTGATCGGGAAATCACGAGGCTGCACCCACTCAGTAAGCTGGAAAAGCATTTGATAGACCGCAACGTAGTGATGAGTAGAATATCTCTACAAGCGCTTGAACTCACCGATTTAAAACAACTGCTACTGGATGTTATGCGTTACGAGGCTGCTGACTTGGACGAGTTAGCGCGGGTACTTCTGCATAAGACAGATGGGAATCCACTATTTATTAAGCAATTCCTTCAGGATTTGATTGATGATCAGCGAGTGGAATTTGACGAGGATCTTCGAAGCTGGAAATGGGACCTCCAGCGCATTACTGAATTGAATGTTCCTGATAATGCAGCAGCCTATCTTTCAAGTAAATTACAGCAATTTCCTGATCAGACGGTGTATGCACTTAGTAGAGCTGCATTAATGGGCAGCATATTTGATGTGGGTACGCTTGCCGAAATTATGGAGATTCCGGTAGAGACATTGACCGAAGCGTTGGAAGTCGCTGTAAATGGACGTGTGCTACAACCTGTTAACGGGGAGGAATATACGCATTTTAAATTCCAGCATAACCGCATTCATCGGGCGGCTTATGCTCTTGTTCCCGAAGAGGTGCGCCCAGAGCTACATTGGAGGATTGGCATGCTATTGCTAGGCCGCAGCTCTCTTAGTGAAGGAACGATTCTATTTGAAGCGGTCCATCATTTCAATCAGGCGCTTACATGGATAGATCGCCCCGAACAGAGGCTTCAACTGGTAGAGCTGAACTTACAGGCAGGGATAAAAGCGAAGCAAACGACTGCACATGAGACAGCCTTACAATATATGCTTCAGGCAACAGCGATACTAGAGGAGCAGAGCTGGGAGGAGCATTATGGGCTAACCTTCCGGGTATTTCGTGAGAGGGCCGAGCTCGAATACTTATGTTCACATTTTGATAAGGCGAATGAATTATTTCATCTGTTAATCCATAAAGCTGCGACAAATACGGATAAGGCTTACATCTACGCGATGAAGGTTCAATTGGAAGCAAGTAATGATAACCATGAAGAGGTTATCTCCTTAGGTCGGCATACATTATCGCTATTGAAAGTGAGCCATCAATTTGATCCTAGCTATGTTCAATTGACGCTTCAATGGTTAAGATTGCGGCGCAGACTACAGAAGGTTTCACTCGAATCGCTTAATCTTTTACCGCCGATGACCGACGAGGCTCGTAGAGTCGCAATGACCACTTTAGATCATACGAGCAATGCCTGCTTCTATGTCAACCGAGATGGGTGGCTCGCTTCTTCCTTCACCATGATTGAATTGACGCTCGATTATGGGATGACTCCGGAGGCTTCCATTGGATTCATAGGCTATGCAATGTTTCAATACTATTACTTCCGTAATGATGAAGAAACATTTAAATGGGCCCTGCTGGCGTGCAGCTTATCGGAACCCTATCCGAAAGTGCATATGACAACCTTAGCTGCGTTCGCAATGTGCTACGATAGCTGGCGGCATTATGATCCAACTATGCTCCGTATGTTTACCGAGAAAGCAGGTAAAGTGGGACTGGAATCAGGTGACTTATGGAAAGGCAACCAGAGTGTGCTAATCAACTGTGCCTCCCTTTTGCAATTTGGCCATCCGTTAGGCGATATCTATGATCGGTTAATTGCTCATTCCGGTGATTTGCTGCGCCATAACAACAGTCTTCACTGTAAGCAGGCTATCATAGCTGCAGCTACTCTAGTTCGATTGACGGGTTATCGCTCACTAGATGATCCATTTAACATCGCAGAGATTAGCGAACCTGATTTTGCACAGTCGGTTCATGGAGATACCTTTAATTTTATACAAGAAATGGTCTGGATACACCGATATTTGACAGGTTATGTATTTGGGGAGTACCGCGAAGCCAGTGAGGCATTAGCGAAATCAGCTGCCATTATAAAATCACGTGAAGATGGCTTAGACAGTCCTATGCAGACCGTGTATGAATGTTTAGTCTGGGCTCAGTTGTATGAGGAATATAACGCTGAAGAGCAACGTGTATACCGGGTAAAAATGCACAGTCGGCTGAAGAAAATGAAAAAGCTTGCTAAGCGTTGCCCGGAAAATTATGAGCATAAATATTTGTTGATGAAGGCTGAGCTGACTCGCCTATCGCGAGATCCACGACAAGCTGAAGCCTTGTATGAGCAGTCTATTGAGGCTGCTCGTATCAATGGCCATATTCACGATTTAGCGATGGCGGCGGAATGCTACGGCAAATATGGACTTCGTCATGGCAAATTACATCTAGCAAGAATCTATATGACTGAGGCCTACGAGGCTTATCTGCAATGGGGCGCAAAGGCTAAAGCGGCTGACATTGAGCAGCAGCATAGTCATTTGCTGCATATTAAACGGGAGCCCGGGCTCGATCGAGTCGATTCCCTTTCTGTAGTTATGTCTGCTCAAGCTTTATCGGGCGAGATGGAGATGAGTCGATTATTGGCCACGCTGATGCGGATCATGCTCCACAATGCTGGGGCCGAATATGGGGCAGTTATTTTTGATCATGATGGCAAATGGATGGTTGAAGCTTATGGTACCTCAGAAGCTCAGCATATCGAATCTGTTCCTCTCGGGGAAGAGTCAGATCTTGTTCCGGCAGCGATTATAGCCTATGCAGCAAGAACACAGGAGCAGGTTGTATTACATGATGCGCTCAGTGAGGGGATATTTACGCGTAACGTTTACGTTAGGAAGAATAGACTGAAATCGGTACTTTGTCTTCCTATCATGAATCAGAATAAATTGGTTTGCTTGCTCTATTTGGAGAATAACCTATCCCCAGGTGTATTTACGCCAAGTAGGCTCGATGTGCTCAAGCTGCTTGGTTCACAATGCGCAATCTCAATCGCTAACGCCAAGCTGTATTCGGGAATCCAATATCTTAAAAAAAATCTAGAGGACCAAGTTGTAGAAAGAACTCGTAGTCTGGAGCGTTCGATGCGAGAAACATCTGCGGCTTTGGCCGAAGCTACCGTCTTTGAAGAACGCAATCGTATTGCCCAAGAGATTCATGATATTGTTGGGCATACACTTACATCGACGATTCTGCAGATTGAAGCTGGCAAGCGGCTGCTTCAGAAAAAAGATATAGATAGTGGTTTTCAGCGACTGGTTGAAGCACAGGATCTTGTTCGGCATAGCTTGAATGAAATCCGCGGCTCTGTCCATATGCTGAAGGAGGACAAGTATTCGGACCTCACGGTCATGTTGAAGCAACTGATACGCGATACTGAACGTAATGCGGGCGTTGTCGTCCATGCCATTATTTATGATCTGCCGGAGGCCATGTCAACAGCCTATAAAAAGGCCATCTATCATGCTTTGCAGGAGGGCCTAACGAACGGAATCAGACACGGTAAGAGTACGGAGTTTCATTTTAGTCTGGAGTCTGTCGGAGCAAATTTACAGTTTAGGCTCAAAGATCGTGGGTCAGGAGATAGTCATATAGTGATGGGTTTTGGACTCAGGACGATGAAAGAACGGGTGGAGCAACTGGGAGGTAGCTTATCGATCGATTCAGAAATGAATGAGGGCTGTCTACTGGAAATCGATCTGCCAATGCGAAGGGTTGGGAATAGAAAATGAGTAAGATAAAGATTGTAATTGCCGATGATCAATTGTTGACGCGTGAAGGACTTCGTACCATTCTGGATCTGGAGGATGATATGGAAGTGGTTGGCGCTGCCAAGAACGGGGAAGAGGCCTGCGAGATGGTGGAAGCATTCCAACCCGATCTGGTACTGCTTGATGTTCAAATGCCGATCATGAATGGGATCAGTGCACTAAAACGAATCAAGCAGATTCGTCCGGATATATTCATTCTGATTTTAACCACTTTTATAGAGACCGATTATATTGTTGAGGGTATGGCATTTGGAGCAAGCGGCTATATGCTGAAGGATATGGATGCTGATAAAATGATTTCTTCGATCCGTGATACGATATCCGGGCAATTTATTCTGCCAGCTCCGGTAGCAGCCAAATTGGCGACGAGGATGAATAGATTGACGGAGGAGTACGAACATTGGCAAAGATCCAATGTAGATCGTATGAGTCTGACAGAACGGGAAGAGGAGCTGGCGCAGCTCATTATCCGGGGACTTAACAATCGCGAAATTGCCGATACACTGCATATTGCGGAGGGGACAGCCCGTAACTATATTAGTAATCTTTATAGCAAATTAGAGGTGGTTGACCGGGCTCAAGCGATTGTGCGCCTTCAAGCTATTATGTAACCATAGTTGATGCTAACGAATTACTGTAGGGGCCAAGTAATCAAACATTGGAAAATTTCTCAGTACTCCAAATGTAACGGTAAGGATCAACATCACAGCCATAATTCCATGGCTAAGTGGTTGGATACGTTTCTTTTCAGTAATTAAGTACAACATATACAGAGGCGCTAGAATAAATAGCAACGGGTTAAATCTAAACGCCTGAACGAAGTCGAACTTTAACAAGGATAGAATAACTCTTGTGACTCCACATCCCGGACAATAAAATCCAGTCCATTCATGAAATAGACAAGGTACACCTAGATTGGTTAAAGGCATCCATACAGTGAAATACAGTAAGCCAAGGAGACTTAAGGACACACTCCAAAATAGTTTAGGGTGTGTCCTTCTATGAATCGTAAAATTATACCAATTTGTTAACATCAGATTGCACCAAAGCGTATGTGACAATACCAAAACTAAAGATTGTGAGGATCACGTACAGAGCTGAATTATCGGATACGAGATAGCCGCGTTGTCTTTGAGCTTCTGCAACATGTTTACCGATCTGGTAGGCCCAAACCAGGCTCCATATCCCGCAAGTAATCAATGTTAGAAGAAAATGCTTTCCTCCTGTGAATGTGTAGTCTCCACTTAGCTTTCCAACGTCATTCGTTAGAACAATAAACCAAAATATTCCGTATATTCCACATGTAATTAATGACAGTATAATGGAAAATGCGACACTCCTTTGACTAATCATTGTTCACTCTCCTATGTATTTATATGAAAATTTTACATTATTATCATAGACAATTGTGAAAATATATACAAGATAATATTTAGTGGTTTGTTTTTTAAGAAACGTGGAACAAGCTTACTATCTGGATATAGTGGATTCCTTCATGAATATGAAATATACTTTTAAAGATTAGCCGCAAGACAGCTAGAATTTGAACTACGATTGGAGAAAATGAAACAATGTCTAATTTACCGAACTGCCCGAAATGTAATTCTGAGTACACTTATGAAGATGGAAGTCTACTAGTCTGCCCGGAATGTGCACACGAGTGGACATTAGAATCAGAGTCTGAGAATAGTGAAGATCAAAAGGTTATCAAAGATGCCAATGGTAATGTATTAAACGACGGCGACTCAGTAACTGTAATCAAAGACCTTAAGGTAAAAGGAAGCTCATCTGTTCTGAAGATAGGTACCAAAGTCAAAAACATCCGTTTAGTGGACGGAGATCATGATATTGATTGCAAAATTGATGGGTTTGGGGCTATGAAATTAAAATCCGAATTTGTTAAAAAGATATAAAAGAAAGAATCAGCTTACCTTCGATAGAAGTAGGGCTGATTCTTTCTTTTTTTAGGTAATATTTAAAGGCATGTCATCTTATGATTTCAACAATTTGGTTTCGTCCTGCATTTTTGGCTTGATATAAAGCTTTGTCCACAGATTCGAATAAATCATTTAGTTGATTGGTCGGGCTTTCTGCATACTGCTCTGCAAAATTATTAATGGACAGTAGTCCCATGCTTACAGTGATGGATACAGAATGAGCAACCTCATCCACATGTACTTTATTGGCCTCTATCATGAATTTGATATGTTCTGCCCAGAGGTTTGCTTGTGTGTGATTCGTATTTGGTAAATAGACGATAAACTCTTCCCCGCCATAGCGTGCCAGAATATCCGTCTCCCTTAGCGATTGCTTAATGACCTCTACCGTGCTGCAAATTACAACATCGCCGACTAAGTGGCCGTAATTGTCATTCACCGTTTTGAAAAAGTCGATATCCAGTAGAATGATGGCAAAAGGCTGCTTCAATATCATATTTTCTATAATCTCTTGTTCTAAGTACTGCGTTAAGTAATGACGGTTATAACAACCTGTTAAGCTGTCGGTTATGGCCATCTGCTTGAGTTTTTGGTTGGTCTGAGAAAGCTCATTCTGGATTTCAATTAATGCCAGATTACGCTCTTGCAGGATCTCGTTCTGCTGATTAGTCTCAGCAATGAGGCGATGCAGCTCGCTTCTATCCTGAAAGGTGAGAATCCGTCCAACCATGATCTCGCCTACGACAATGGGTTCCGCGGTAATATTGATGTACGCTTGGAGCGAGGTGTAGAATACTTCAACTTCGCTTCTCTCCATGGGCTGTTTAAGATATGTATGTTGAAACAATCGGAAAGCGCTGGCAGTCTGCTCCAGGGGGGTTAGCGCCGATAAGTCGAAGCGATCACCGATCTGTAGGTTGATTTTTGGCAAAAGCGATCGATTGATCTCTACCACAGTCTCGTTATCATCCAGTACAAGAATACCTAGTGTGATTGTGTCAATGATATCCTGATGAGCGATGGTTACGAGATCAAATATTTTATCACGATGGATGGCAATGACGAAAAAGATGGCAGAGATTAGTATCCCCAGAGAGGTCATCCCCGGAATCACCGGCTGAGATTTAAACAGTACCACATTAAGAAAGACATCCAGTAATACAAATACAGTCAGCACCAGCACACCTTTGAGTACATGAGTAACCTGTTTTTTGATCCGCTGTGTGGCGTTCGATATAAGCGCTGAATAGATGATATACAGAGAAATAATAATAGTGCAGATCAAAAAGAGAATAAACAGCCAAAAAAGCGGACCATAGGATCTTTCAACATATCCACCATGCATTGGCAGTACAAAGCTTTGCTTTGGATTGACGATCACTCCAATTAAGATCAATGCTGCGACAATGTATAGGATCAGCGTTTTCTTTTTTCGGAGGAGATATGATTTTCCAGTGAGAAATATCGTAAAAAGAAGCCATCCAATCGTTAACAGTATCGAGTCAATAAAAGCTAGCTTCACATAAAACAATTGAACATCGGGATCCGCTGTAGTTTTGAGAGCAAATTGACAGAAGGGCCATAACATCATCGTGAAATGGAAAGTCAAGTAAACCTTATGTAAGTTAGTGATTGTTACAGTAACAAATATGTAGATGAATAGAACGAAAAGAACGAAGAATAATGATAAGTCAATCCATGTCATGACATTCAATTCGGTAACACCTTCTTATATAAAAAAATAGGTTCATCTTTATTCATTTAAGCTCGAAACCTTCTCCCACTCGGTTAGCAGCTCTTTTACGCTCTGTGCGGACTGTGGCTTACTGAACAAGTAACCTTGAATTTTATCGCAGCCTTGCTCCTGCAGGTAATCGAGTTGTACAGTTCGCTCCACACCTTCTGCAATAACACACATATTCATGCGTTTACCAATCATAATAATTTGTTCGACAAGAACGGCTTGATGTGTCCCTGTTCGAATGGAATCAATGAAGGACTTGTCTATTTTTAAAGTCGAGATCGGCATATGAGTAAGATAGCTTAAGGAGGAATAACCGGTACCAAAGTCATCCAAGGCAATTTTGATGTTGTGAGCTCTGAGTTCAGTCAGTTTACTACTCACATATTCGTAAGATTCAACCAGAACACTCTCTGTAATCTCTAGCTCTAAGTATTCAGGATCTAGTCCGGAGGCTTGCAAGGTGTCTAGAACTAACTCATTGAAGTCGCTTTGCAGTAGCTGCAGCATTGAAATATTAACAGACATCGTCAGATGTGATAATCCTTGCTCATGAAGACTTTTTAAAAAGGCACAGGCTGTTCTGAGCACCCACGCCCCGAGAGGAATAATGAGGTGGGAATCTTCTGCTATTTTGATAAACTTATCCGGAGGGACCATGCCTAGTATGGGGTTGTTCCAGCGCATAAGAGCCTCTAGTCCCGTCACTCTGTTCTGAGTCAGATCAATCTGGGGTTGATAGAATACCTCTAGCTCATTTTTCTCTAAAGCATTATACAACTGCTTCTCAATGTTCATTCGCTCAGTAAAGGTATCATTGAGCGGTTGATCAAAGACAATAATTTGACCCTTGCCAGCGTCTTTGGCTTTATACATAGCGATGTCTGCGCATTTAAGGAGTTCCATAATATTACTTCCATGTTCGGGGTGAGCACTGATTCCGATGCTTAGGCTAACATGTAGCAGACTGTCATCCATCTCAATCGCATCTTTAAAACCGGCAATAATGTGAGAGGCTACACTAGTTATACACTGACTGTTCTCAATAGAATATAAAAGAACGATGAACTCATCCCCGGCGAAACGATACACTTCCCCACTACTCCCAACCAGGGACACCAATCTCTCACTAACCTTAACAATTAGGCGGTCACCAAATTCATGGCCCATCGTATCATTTACATATTTGAAGTAATCAATGTCGATGAACATTAAGGCTGCAATGTTATTCAGTTCCAAAATGTGAGGCCCATTCTCATAAAAAGCTAATTTGTTGGGCAAGCCGGTTAATAGATCATGATACGCCAGGTAATGCATCCTTTCTTCATTCATGGCTAGCTTCTCTTGATTCTCAATGAGCTGATCATATTGCTGTCTGAGTTCTTCTTCCGTAGCTGTGATTTCCTCATAGGCGGCCTCTAGATTTTCGTGGGCGCTCACCCTATCCCTATAGGCAAGATCCAGTTTCTTCTCGATCCTTTTAATCCGTTTCAGAGTACCTAGAATTAATGCAAAGATAAGCAAAGCTGTTATGAGGATAAAGAACCAGCCTTTAATTATATTAATAAGTCTTATCCACTCCGGATCTCGCGTAAAAGTGGAAACGGCCTTATCTGTTAAAGGGATCCATAAGCACCCAACAATAAAATATATTACGGCGATTTTTAAGGAGCCCCGAACAGGATTGAAGGTTTGTTTGGATATGGAATTTTTGTGTTTATTTCTTTGAAGCATATGTCCCTCCTATATCAAGCATGAGATGCATGAGAGCTACTTGTTTTAGATCATTTCAACATATTTCATCAAAATCCTCTATTTGTCAGTGATGTTCTGCAAATTTTAAAAATGAGTTTTTGGACAAGCTGGAGCTAGGCATTAATGCCTAGCTATGCTTGAACTTAACTTGTGTTATAATCAAACAAACAACTCTAAGAGAAAATTATAGTTAAGGGGGAATCGTAAGTGGAAATAGGTATCAGTACGTTCGTAGAAACAACACCGGATGTTCAATCGGGGGAGTTAATAAGTCATGCACAGCGATTGCGCGAGGTAGTAGAGGAGATTGTTCTTGCAGATAAGGTGGGCTTAGATATATTCGGTGTGGGTGAGCATCATCGAAAGGATTATGCCGCATCTTCTCCAGCAGTTTTGCTGGCTGCGGCTGCCTCACAGACGACACGAATTCGGCTGACCAGTGCGGTAACCGTGCTGTCCTCTGCTGATCCAGTACGTGTATTTCAGGATTTTGCAACACTTGATGGAATCTCAAATGGACGGGCAGAAATCATGGCAGGCCGGGGTTCTTTTATCGAATCTTTCCCGCTCTTTGGATACGATTTAAATGACTACGATGAGTTATTCGATGAGAAGCTGGACCTGTTGTTAAAAATAACGGCATCCGAAAAAGTAACCTGGAGTGGAAATCACCGACCAGCCATTAATAATTTGGGGATTTATCCGCGCCCCGTTCAGAATCCTTTGCCCGTATGGATTGGCAGTGGAGGCAATACCGAATCTGTGATTCGTGCTGGCCTGCTCGGGCTACCACTTGTGCTCGCGATTATTGGCGGAAGTCCGTTGCAATTTGCTCCACTGGTGAAGCTCTATAAGAAAGCGGCGGCCCAAGCAGGACATGATGTGTCGAAGCTTCCGGTTGCCTCACACTCGCACGGCTTTATTGCAGAGGATAATCAGCTTGCGGCCGATATGTTCTTCCCCTCTACGCAGGCTAGTATGAATGTGATTGGTCGTGAGCGTGGCTGGGGTCATTATAGTCGTGCGAGCTTTGATGCGGCACGTAGATTTGAAGGTGCCTTGTATGTAGGAGATCCAGACACTGTTGCTGAGAAGATTATTCACCTACGTAAACACGTAGGAATTACACGCTTTATGCTGCATGTACCGCTAGGTACGATGCCTCATAAGGATGTAATGAGAGCCATTGAGCTATTGGGTACTGAAGTAGCGCCAATTGTTCGAGCTGAGATATCGAGATGGGAAGCAGAGGTCGAAGCAAAATAGGATTGACCCTTTCTGGATTAATCAGTATAATCTTACCAATTTATTGAGGTTGTACTGATTGGAGGAGGGAACTGAAGTGGCGGATCGAATCATAGCGGATAGACTTGACGAATTAGGTATTGTCCTACCTAGTGCTAGTGAACCGGCGGCAAAATATGCTAACTACGTTATTGTTAATGGATTATGTTTTGTATCGGGAAAAGGACCCGCCGGGCATCCCAAAGGCAAGCTGGGACAAGACTTCACCACCGAAGAAGGCTATCATTTTGCACGTCAGGCTGGTATAGAGATCCTTGCCGTCCTTGAGTCAGCTTTAGGTTCCTTGGATAAAGTGAAGAGAGTGGTCAAAATTCAAGGATTTGTGAATGCAGATCCCTTATTCGAAGAACATCATAAAGTGCTCAATGGCTGTTCGGATTTAATGCTGGAGGTATTCGGAGACAAGGGCAGTCATGCTCGTTCGGTATTGGGCGCTGTTTCTGTAAGGGATAATCTTCCGATCATTATCGATTCTATTTTTGAAGTGGATTAAAAAGAGGGCTGTGGCACCGAAAGGTGACCGCAGTCCTCTTTTTACATGGTTTGAGCAGTAGTTAGACAGCAACCCCAATAATTGTAACAAAACTAATTACCCTTTTTTTAGTAATAACAATTGAACATATTAATCAACGAGGTGACGACATCATGAGGATTCATAAGAAAGCCACACTACTTGTACTACTTACATCTATACTCTATACAGCTCCAGCCCATGCGGCGGTGATGCCTCAGAATCAGGTTACAGGCGTTTTTCTGGATGATCGGCAGCTTGAATTAGAGGTTCAGCCCTTGCTCATAAACGGTACAACGCTTATTCCCATGCGCAAGCTGTTTGAAGAACAGGGAGCAAAGATTTCATGGAACAACGATACCAAAACAGTGAAGGCCACTAAGGGAACGCTGGTGCTGACTTATCAAATAGGAGATTTAACCGCGAACAAAAATGGACAAGCCTTAAGCTTAACCGTTCCGGGTCAGGTTGTCGGTGGTAATACGATGATGCCGCTGCGTTTTGTCAGCGAGGCTCTAGGCAGCACCGTGAAGTGGGAGGCTAACACTCGGACCGTCCGCATCTATTCAGCGCTGAATTACGATACAACGATTCGTTATGGGGTTAACCTGCGCAGTTCGCCGAATTCATCGGATCAATCAGGTGTCCAGCAAATGTTGTCCGTAGGCGATAAAGTCCATATCGTTAGAGAAGTGGATGCTTTGTGGTTAGAAGTGCGAACGCAAGACAACAAGACGGGGTACATATCTGCTAAACCGAAATATAGCGATTATACTAGTGAGTCGCTCGCTGAGAAGCAGGGAAGCGCGTTGCTTGCTTACGGAGAAAAGTATCTGGGAACCCCTTATGAATTCGGTGCTGCAACGAACCAGACGTCTACCTTTGACTGTTCTTCTTTCGTAGCACATTTATTAGAGAACGTGTTGTCGGTGGATCTGCCACGCGCCTCTTATAATCAAGCCAAAGAAGGGAAGGAAGTTGGAATCAGCGAACTGCGTAAAGGAGATCTACTGTTCTTTAGTGCACGTGGTCTCGACATTGGTCATGTTGCTATGTATGCGGGAAATAATCAGATATTGCATACGTATTCTAAGGAGCAAGGCGTCCATTATGAAGCCCTGAGTGAGAAGTGGAAGAAGCGTTTTGTGACGGCCCGTAGAATGTTTTAGATTGGGTAGCGATTAGGCTATAATGATCACGATGAAGAAGCATCCGAATACATTTGGGGGATGAAGCATAGTGACTAAAACCATCGTAGAAAAGCTGAACTTACAAAAATACAACCAAGTAGCGATATTGAGTAAACCAGAAGGCTCCGATTATTTAGCGGAATTGACGGATTATGATACTTCGCTAAATGGGGCGTATGATCTTATATTTGCCTTTGTACTAGACATGGCGTCGTTACAGGAACTAGTGAACCGTGTGATTGAGCAACAGCATCTTCATAAGAATGGCTATCTCTTTGTGGCGTATCCTAAAAAGGGAAACAAAGTGTATCCGACCTATATTCATCGTGACGACTTACTAGAGGGTCTGGGCAGTGATGAGAAGGGCTACATCGGGACAAGCAATATTAAATTTGCACGCATGGTAGGTTTGGATGATGTCTTTACAGTTGTGGGGTTGAAAGAGGACGCTAAGGGGAAAGGTCAGCTTTCCAATACCCCAAGTCAATCTGTAGATGACTATATTTCTTTCATTCCAAATGTGGAAGAAGATCTGAAAGATACACCGGAGCTTCTAGCCATCTATCAATCGCTTACCCCGGGATACCGCAAAGACTGGGCTCGATATGTCTATAGTGCCAAACAAGAGGCAACAAGAGCTAAGCGTAAAGAGGAAATGAAGATGATTCTACAGGCTGGTCATAAGAGCCGTGAGCTGTATCGGCAAGCCAGTAGTACTGAACTCTAACTAGACCTTTCTTCATCAAAAAGATTATTTAAAGACATAAAGACGGTTTTTGAACTCCTTTTCCGTCTATGTTATGAGCTTGATTGATAAGGAGGCAGATAGTGACTCGTACGGATGCAGAACTGGTAGATAAGGTGTGTAAAGGGGATATGGATGCATTCAGTGGGCTTATCGGCAAATATTCCAATGCAGTATATGGAGTAGCTTACGGTAAATTGGGGGATTTCCACACCGCGCAAGACATTACACAAGAGGTTTTTGTTAAGACCTATCGTTATTTACCCAACTTAAAGGAGCCAGAGAAACTCGCCAGTTGGTTATATGCAGTTACTACACGGGAATGTATGGATTGGTTTAGGGCGAATAAGAAGAAAGCTGCATATGAATTCATGGAGAAAATCGAGGTTTCTCAGTTGGAGACCACTGAAGATCAGCTCCTCCGAAGAGAACTCCAGCAAGATGTGTGGAAGGCATTAAACACCTTATCCGAAGCTAACCGTATAGTCACCATTCTATTCTATATCGACAACTACAAGGTTAGGGAGATCGCTGATTTCCTTGATTTATCTATTGAAGCTGTCGAGAGTAGACTCCGCAGATCAAGAACGATCTTAAAAAGGGAGATGTTGAGTACAGTGAATAACAATCTAAGTGAAAACAAATTGCAGGACGAATTTAAAAAGAGAGTTTTTCAGGATGAAAGAATGCCTGAAACCAACTTTCGTCGTGTGGCCATGGGCCAAAGTGAATTCGATGATATTGATATGCCTAAGACGAACTTTTCTAATGTAAATATGGCGGGTACTAAGTTTGACAATATTAATATGAGTAGTACTACTTTTAACGATATCAATATGCATCTTGTTAAGTTTAATGAAGTCGGATTGTGGGAAATCAAGGTTAGCAATAGTGAATTAGGAGAAGCCTATTTCCATGATATTCACTTGTATGGTAAAGGCAATAAGTTTGAACGATGCCAGCTTAACGGCACATCTTTTGTAGAGTGTGATCTTTCAAATGTAGAGATAAAAGACTGCAATCTTTCAGGCGTCACAGTTAATGGCATTTCATTAGAGGCCCTGCTAGAGAGCCATAATAGAAAAAAATAATTTGGATATATTGCTGTAGTAGAGGAAGTTTGTTGGTTATTTTTAACCATAAAAAAGAGATGGTACAGGAAATTTCCAGTACCATCTCTTTTCGTGCTGTTTATTTTATATCATAAATCTTGTAAAGCTCATCAAGCATAAGATTAGCTGCGATGACGCCGCCAGATGTATTCCAGATTGCATCGCTCACTCTGATGGCTTTATTGTTCTTAACAACATTAAGGCTTTGCCAGAGCGGATCTTTCAGCATTTCTTGTTCCATCTCGGTGCCTTTTCCGTCACCAGTGTCGTAAGTGAAGTAGAACAACATGTCTGCATCTACTTCTGGAAGACGCTCTTTGGTAATCTCTTCAACGAATGTATCGGTATATTTCTGATTGTCGGGACGAGTGATCCCCAGCTTGGAGAAGGCAATACCTGTGAAAGTATCCTCTAGGTAGATACGTGTCTTTCCTGCCATGAAACGAACGACAGATACTTTCTGATTCAGCTTATCGCCTGCTTTTGCTTTGAAATCTGCAGCACGGCTATCGTAGTCTGCAATCAGCTTTTCGCCCTCGGTAGTTTTGCCCAAAGCATCAGCATAGAGTAGGAAGTTCGTTTGCCATGCGCCACGAAGCGTTTCAGAGAAGACGGTTGGTGCAATGGCTTTTAGCTGGTCGTACACTTTTTCCTGACGCAACTTATTACCGATGATTAGATCAGGTTTCAGACTGGCAATGAGTTCAAGGTTTGGCTGGCTTTCTTCACCAACGACAGTTACACCTTCCATATCCGCTGCGATGTGTTCATACCACGGATCACCTGTCCATGATTTAACAGCTCCTACTGGCTTCACGCCAAGAGCCAGCAAAGCTTCCGTTCCTTCATTCGTTAGTACAACTACACGCTTCGGTGTTCCTTTAATTGTAGTTTCTCCCATAGAGTGAGTTACTTTATGTTCGGCTCCTGAGTTTGCTGCATTAGATTCAACGGGACTTGCTGCATTACTGTTATTAGATCCTGCTTGACCACAACCTGACACAATGACAGTCAAGGCGAGTAAAGCTGCGGATATAGTTAAAGAAAATCTTTGTTTTTTTATAACGGAAAACATTCACTAACCCCCTATATATTATGAAAATGATTCTCAACGACGATGGAAAAAACTATAACAACTTACATTCTCAAAGTCAACGATTTTATGATAATGATTATCATCTTCGTTGACAGGTTCTACCTCATAACCTAAAATATCTTAGGAACCTGATTGGTTTATATGTAAATTAATCATAGGATAATAGGAAAGAGGAAACTATGAGCACTCTACTTAACACGCGAGCGCAGAAGGTTGTTGGATTACTGATGAGTCTGGTGTTATTGGTTGCCGGAATTGTATGCAGTATCGCCTTTGGCGTGACTAATATTAGTTGGCATACGATTGTCCAATCCTTCACGGATTACAATGGTTCACAAGAGCATTTGATTATACAGACAGCTAGAGTACCACGTGCTTTTATAGCTGCGATAGCTGGAGCGAGTCTGGCAGTTGCAGGCTCCTTGATGCAAGGCATCACACGCAACCCTCTAGCTTCACCGAGTCTCTTCGGTATTAACGCCGGAGCAGCATTCTTCATTGTTGCGGGCTCAGCTTTTTTCGGAGCAAGTGGTCTGACCACCTTTGCAACCCTAGCTTTCATCGGCGCAGCTGTCACAGCCACCATTGTATACATTCTCGGCTCCAGTGGAAGCGATGGACTGACTCCCCTTAAGGTTACACTCGCGGGTGCTGCAATGACTGCCTTTTTCTCCTCTTTATCCCTTGGTTGTTTATTAACCGGTGGGCAGACCTTTGATCAAGTCTTATATTGGTTCGTCGGTTCTGTTTCGGGGCGGGACATGGGAATATTTATTACAGCTGCACCTTATATGGGTATAGCACTATTAGGTGCCTTTGTGATTGCTAGACATATGAACCTGCTTACGCTGGGGGAAGATGTTGCTACAGGGCTCGGACAGAAGACAATATTCATTAAACTAGCTGCTGGGGTCATCATTGTCTTGCTTGCGGGTGGTTCTGTATCGATTGCAGGTCCAATTGCTTTTGTAGGCATTGTAATTCCACATATTACACGTTATTTGGTAGGTCTGGATTATCGCTGGGTTATTCCTTACTGCGCTATACTTGGGGGTATTCTACTGCTTGGCGCAGATATTGGATCACGGTACATTGCATTTCCGAAGGAAATACCTGTTGGCGTTATGACTGCTATTCTCGGGGTTCCTTTCTTCGTATATATTGCCAGAAGAGGGGATGCCTAATATGGATAAATGGATGACCCTTAGAGGTCGTAATCACTCTTTTCAAATTAGTCGTAGAACGTTAATCATGATTTTGTTGCTGTTAGCCGCTAATGTAATTACGATGATCATCTGTGTAGGACTTGGAAGTACTTTTATTAGTCCGATTGCCGTTATTCGAACGCTTTTCGGTATAGGCGATCCGTCCGATGCGATGATTATTTTCTCCTTAAGAATGCCTCGTGTCGTCGTTGCGGTTATGGTCGGTGCGGCACTAGCCATCTCTGGAGCATTGCTGCAGGGTATCGTTCGTAATCCACTCACATCACCTGATATTATAGGGATTTCTGGTGGGGCATCGCTTGGTACCGTGATTTTCATTCTTTATTTCTCTCACGTAAGTATCCGTTTCATGCCTATTAGTTCGATTGCCGGGGCTTTTGCGGCAGCACTCCTGATCTATCTATTCGCATATCGACGGGGGATTACTCCACTTCGACTGGTGCTGATTGGGATCGGAATGTCTACGGCGATTACAGCAGTTACATATATGTTGATTCTCTCATCATCGTTTACGCCGACAGCTGTAGCGGTCAAAGCATTCACTTTCATGACGGGAAGTATATATGGTGTATCTTGGGACCGAGATGTACTAACGATGCTGCCATGGATGGTTATTCTGATTCCTGCTGCATTGATTTATGCTAGGCACCTAAATGTGCAAGAGCTAGGGGATGAGGTAGCTACGAGTGTTGGCAGTTCGGTCCAAGTCAAAAGAACGATTCTGCTCGTGATCAGCGTTGCCCTTGCAGGGGTAGCGGTTGCTATTGGTGGTGCAATCAATTTTATTGGTCTGATGGCTCCGCATATTGCTCGAAAGCTAGTTGGGCCTGCCTATGGCGGCGTTATTCCAGTCTCAGCTCTTATCGGCTCACTTGTCTTACTGCTATCTGATCTTGTCGCCAGAATTGCGTTTATCCCTCTGGATATCCCGGCAGGCGTATTCACCGCTGCTATTGGAGCGCCTTTCTTCATCTACTTATTGTACCGTCATCGCAGTTCATAAAGGGAGTGACTCACATGTCCGTTATCCAAGCGAACAATCTTACGTTATCCTATGGAAAAAAGCCAGTGTTCTCTAATCTAGATGTGCTTATTCCTAAAGGGAAAATCACTGTATTCATCGGAAGCAACGGCTGTGGTAAGTCAACCTTACTACGTTCTCTTGCCCGTTTATTGAAGCCTCAAGAAGGCAGTATTATCCTAGATGGCAGTGATATTGCCAAGCTTCCAGCTAAGGAGGTTGCGCGACGCCTCGCTATCCTGCCGCAAGGACCCATTGCACCTGAAGGCTTGACTGTCCAACAGCTTGTTAAGCAAGGCCGTTATCCGTATCAAAGCTTCCTTCAGCAATGGTCTCGTGAAGATGAGATTATGGTGAAGAAAGCCCTTGAAGTGACTCATATGAATGAGCTATCAGGTCGTTCAATAGACTCCCTCTCGGGAGGACAAAGACAACGAGCTTGGATTGCAATGACACTCGCTCAGAATACCTCGACGATTCTACTGGATGAGCCTACGACTTATCTTGATATGACCCATCAGGTCGATATTCTGGATCTTTTATTTGATCTTAATGAGCAGGAGAATCGCACCATTGTAATGGTGCTTCATGATATTAATCTGGCTTGTAGATATGCACATCACATCGTTGCGGTTAAAGAAGGACGGATCTATGCGCAAGGTGAGCCTGAGAACATTGTTAACGAGCAATTGATTCACGATGTATTTGATATGGAATGCCAAGTAACCGCTGATCCGATCTTCGGAACACCGCTGTGCATTCCTTTTGGTAAAGGCCGAAAGCTAATTAAGACATCATCTTTTAAGTGATGGTATTTCCGTATATTATTAATCACAGATGTAAACGAGAAACCACCTTGTTCATAGGGTGGTTTTTAAGTTTGGGGTATAATGGATGTAGATCATATAGCACAAACCTACAGGGGTGAAATATAGATGAAGCGCATTACGATTTTAATTGCGGATGATGAGGCGGAGATTGCGGATCTGGTGGCTTTGCATTTGCAAAAAGAAGGGTATCATATCATTAAAGTATCCGATGGGCGGGCAGCCGTACAAGCTATTGAGTCACAAACGATAGATTTGGCGATTCTGGATATTATGATGCCAGGGCTGGATGGCTATGAGGTAACCCGTCACATTCGGGAGCAGCATCATCTGCCGATTATTTTTTTAAGCGCGAAGACTTCTGATCTGGATAAGATCACGGGACTTGTCATGGGCGCAGATGATTATATGACCAAACCGTTCAATCCAATGGAATTAGTCGCCCGCGTTAATTCTCAACTACGGCGCTCTATACAATTCAGTCAGCCCGCAGCCGTTCTTAAGTCGGTCCTCGAAGTTGGTGGGTTGACGATTTCACCAGATGAACATACCGTCACTCTTTACGGCGAGGTAATAGACCTAACTCCGAAAGAGTTTGATATTCTTCATTTATTGGCGAGCCATCCTAAGCAGGTGTTTAGCGCGGAGAGTATCTTCCAGCAGGTATGGGGAGAAGCTTATTATGAGAGTGGCAACACGGTCATGGTGCATATCCGTACCTTGCGCAAAAAGCTTGGTGAAGACATCAATAAGAACAAATTTATTAAGACAATCTGGGGTGTAGGATATACCTTTACTGGGTAAGGCCGCTGAGCCCTTATACATTTTAAGAAAAACTTTATAATTGTCCTGCTTTTCTTTAAAGTGTCTTCGTTATTCTATTCCTATCAAGCATAAACGTCTTAAGGAAATGGGAGGACATTACGGATGAAAAAGTGGGGCTTTTTGGTGATCGTTGTGTTATTTCTTGGTTACGCAGCCGCTCGTTATTTACCGGATACGGGTAATTTAGCTGATAAGAATGATAAGATCCAGAAAGGATCGATTAGAAATAGCGATAGTTTAAAGGTGATTACGCAAGATCAGGTATATCAAGGGGATTTATTGCTGGTGAACAAACAATATCCGGTACATGAGGACAGCGTGAAGTCTGATATTGTGACCTTATTTGATCAGAAGGATCTGGTTCAGGGCTATGGATTACTAGATACCTCGATTCGGTTGTCTGAAAGTGTAGCACATAAATTCAATAAAATGATCAAAGCTGCTGAGAAGGATGGCGTGAATCATTTTTTAATTAGCAGTGGGTACAGGGACTTTGAGGAGCAAGAGCAATTGTATGCGGAAAAAGGTTCAGACTATGCTCTTCCAGCGCAATATAGCGAACATAATTTAGGATTATCGCTGGACATCGGATCGTCTCAATCGGAAATGAGCAAAGCACCTGAAGGCAAATGGCTGGAAAAGAATGCGTGGAAATACGGCTTTATTCTACGCTATCCGAAAGACAAAACGGAGATTACGGGGATTAAATATGAACCTTGGCACTTCCGTTATGTAGGCTTGCCACACAGTGCGATCATTCAGGAGAAGGGGATCGTGCTGGAACAATATTTAGATCTTTTGAAGGAAAATAGTGAAATTTCAACGGTTGTAGACGGCAAAACATATACGGTGAACTATTATCCAGTATCAGGATATACAAGTATTAAGATTCCAAAGGAAGGGCAATATAAAACGTCGGGCGATAATATGGATGGCGTAATTGTCACTACATTTTGATGAGTACGAAGCCTAAGAGCGAGTCTACTATGACATTATTGCTGGCAGCCGTATTTATTGTCTATATGTATTTTTTGATCCGAATTATCGTATTTAAAGGCGCACCTTTTAGCTTGCAATCACTTTGGGAACAGGCAGGGCGTATGCTCGAGCATCCCGACAGAATTTTTAAGCGACAGGGCAACTATGTACCCTTTAAAGAGATCTCGCAAGAGATCAAGCATCTGTCACTTTCAGATCCTTTTTCATCACTTAATTTAGTGGGCAATCTTCTTGCGTTTATTCCGTTTGGAGTCTTTGTTCCAATGCTGTTGTCGCAAAAAGTAAGGTTATTTCAAAAGGTCTTCATGCTCTCTTTTGCGCTGAGTCTGAGCTTTGAAGTTACACAATTAGTATTGTATATCGGCACCTTTGACGTGGATGATCTGATCTTAAACACTTGCGGTGGGGTAGTCGGTTACGCCATATATAGAATGCTGGTTTCTTCTGGATTGTTTACAACTATATCGAAGCGGTGTTAGTATTTGTGGATGGTAGATATAGACAGAGGATAGAAGGGGCATGGTATGAAAAAGCGTATTTCGGATATTGTTTCCATCATTGTAGGAGCATTGCTGTTTTCCTTGGCCGTTAACTTGTTTGTGATTCCGAACGAGTTCGGTGAAGGCGGGGTAACGGGACTGACTATGATTACATACTATTTGTATCAGTGGTCACCAGGTATTGTTAGCTTAATTCTTAATGCTTTATTATTGATTGTGGGTTATAAATTTCTGGACAAAACGACGACAGTATACACGATTATTGCGGTGTTTTTTAACTCGTTATTCCTGATTCTTACGAAGAATTGGCATATCGCCAGCGATGAGTTGATCATCAATGCAATATTTGGAGGCATCTTGTCTGGTGTGGGTATCGGAATGATCATACGTGTGGGTGGAACGACCGCAGGGTCAACCATTATCGCCAGAATCCTGCATAAATTTTTGGATTGGAACGTTAGCTACGCTCTTCTTCTAGTCGATTTAGTTGTGGTATTTGCTTCGTATTTCATCATTGGTGTTCAAAGTCTGATGTTTACGATTGTGATGCTCTATGTAGCGACTAAGGTGATGGACTTCATTATTGAGGGAGTGAATCCTAAGAAGGCCGTTACGATTGTATCCAAGGAGCAGGACAAAATTGCTGAACAAGTTAATGGAATCATGGATAGAGGGGTCACAGTCATTTATGGCCGAGGGTATTATACTAAAGAACCCAAAGAGCTGCTCTATATTGTCATTAGCAAACAGGAAGTAACCATGCTTAAGAAAATTGTAAGATCGATTGATAAAGAGGCTTTTATCGCCATTCACGATGTAAGAGATGTGTTCGGAGAAGGCTTTGTGGAGCTGGCAAAATAAGAGTGAAAGTGCTGTCCGGTAGCTACCTGAGCTGCTTGGGCGGCTTTTTTTTGGATTGGGCATTCGAATGTGATGGATATCATTGCATTTTCTGTTTGTTCACATTTTATTAAATTTTAAAGTGATTCAGCGCACACTCGCTCATTTGCAGCTTCTATATGCTTTTTATAGAGGCATTATCTAATTGCAGGAGAGAGGGTATTCATATGTTAGATCAACAAACGATTGCTATTATAAAATCAACAGTTCCTGTATTACAGGTTCATGGAACAACCATTACTACGACGTTCTATGGCATGTTATTTGAAAACCATCCAGAGCTATTAAATATATTTAATCATGCCAATCAGCGGCAAGGCAGACAGCAGACAGCGCTTGCTAACGCAGTCCTAGCAGCGGCTATGAATATTGATCAACTAGGGAATATCTTACCGGTGGTAAAACAGATTGCAGAGAAGCATCGAGCACTGGGTGTATTACCTGAGCATTATCCGATCGTGGGTGAGACGTTGTTAGCTGCGATTGGACAAGTACTTGGCGATGCGGCAACACCGGAAATTATAGATGCATGGGCCAAAGCCTATGGTGTAATCGCAGATGCTTTCATTGGTGTGGAAGCAGAAAAGTATCGTGAAGCTGCGGAAGCTCCGGGGGGCTGGAGTGGATTCAGAAACTTTGTCGTCACTCGGAAGGTTAGTGAAAGTGAGCTTATTACTTCCTTTTACCTGTCTCCTGAGGATGGAGGGGCGATCTCTTCTTATTTCCCGGGTCAGTACATCACGGTTCGTATTCAGCCCGAGGGGGAAGAATATTCCCATATTCGCCACTACAGTTTGTCCAGTGCTCCGGGACAGGCGTATTACCGTATCACTGTTAAACGGGAAGGTGAAGGGATAGATAGACCTGCGGGCGTCGTATCCACTTATCTGCATGATTTCGTCCAAGTGGGCTCTATATTAGAAGTGGGCTCTCCAGCGGGCGATTTCGTACTGGATCAGCGTAGTGACACTCCGGTGGTTCTAATCAGTGGGGGTGTGGGCTTAACCCCAATGGTAAGTATGCTGGAGACAATAATTGCTGCACAGCCAGAACGCGAGGTAACTTATATTCATGCAGCCATCAATGGAAGTTTGCATGCTATGAAAGATAGGGTGGCAGATTTAGCACAATCTCATTCTTCTCTTCGGTCCTATGTATGTTATGAATCTCCAGGAGAAGGCGACAAGTGCAATAGATCTGGTTATATTGATCTTTCTTGGCTTCAAGAAATAGCAGATGTGAACTCTGAATTCTATTTCTGTGGGCCGACCCCATTTATGAAGGTCATATATAAGGCGCTCAAGGAATGGCGGGTACCTGATGACAGAATTCATTTTGAATTTTTTGGACCTGCCGGCAGTTTAGAAGAATAATGTAGATAACAAAAAGCGCCTTAGCCAATTGGCTGAAGCGCTTTTTGTTTTGCGTTAGTATTTATTTGAAAGAAGCAAATGGATCGGTGCCTTTAGGTAGTATTGAACTAAAATTAAAGGTGTAGGTAGGAATTCCAGCTGCATAAGGTGCGATTTCATATTGTTGATAGAAGATAGCTAAGCCACTTTCACTGACGTAGAAGGCTGGTTTATCTGTAAGTCCACCAGTTGACTCCGGAAAAGCAATATCCTTGGTGCTTTCCTTCAACATTTTATCTAGCTTTTGTTTGTAGTTTGGTTCTGCCTTTAGCAGGTCTTTAAGCTCTATCTTCATACCATCCTTCAGCGAGAAGGTATGTCCCTCGCGCATGGTACCGCCGTGTGCTCCACCGCTGTAACCATATTGATCAACTACAATACTAAGCACGCCTTCACGGTTAAAGGTGACAACATAAGTTTGAGAGTAATCATATTTATTCTCTATCGTGCCATCCCTACGGCTAGACTCTTTCTCAGCCTCTGACACGAATAGTTCAGCCTCTTTTTTGAAGGTGGTATTAATCGTGTTTTGTACTTCATCCGCCAGACCGCTGATCTGTGGATATTGTACTTTAATACTAGCATTCTTATTGCTCTTGTCTAAGGTAACAGAGGTGATCTTGATGTCATTCATCACCTTTTTGCTAAGTTCAAGCGATTTCTGGGCTGGATTATATACGCCTTGAACACCTAAATAATCATTTAACAGTTTGAAAGGAACATATAAGCGGTCGTTGATCATCTTCACTTCATGATTTCCGGTCATGCTATAAATGTAATATCCGTTCAAATCGGTACTGACGCCATAGTCAGAGACCTCCATGTTAAGCTTCACCGAGTCACTACTTACACTGTAAGTCTTTGTGGTTGAATTGTATTGAATAGCAAGGCCGAAGGCATCACGCAATACAGTTAAAGGGATCATCGTATTTCCGTCTACGATTTTTCCTTGCTGCGTTAAGACTTGGCCTTTATATTTAAGCACCACAGAAGGCTGCTGAACGGCTTGTGTGACTGTTTTTGTACCAGTGGTTGCAGCTAGAACAGAATTCCCTCCGATGAGTCCAGTACCTCCAAGAAATACTCCAGCTGCTAATACAGCAGACGTCCATTTCACAGTTTTGTTCATGATTTAATTTCTCCTCTCCAATGATGGGCTTATGTAGTTCATTATGATTTTTGATGTTATCTATCACTCCTACAATTATACCTAGGCCCCAAATAGATTTGATTACAAACACGGTTACAGTGTTGTTGCATAGACGTGCAAAAGGTATATACTTTTTAACCATTTATTAATTTTTGACACAATCATGAGGACTTTAAAGTAATTACGGTAAGCTCGGGACGACAATTAAAACGTATAGGCATACGAGTCACTCCAATTCCGCGTGTGGTGTAGACCTGGAGTCGACTATCTGGGAGCTGGTATAATCCGCTTGAATATTTACTGCCGTGAGGCGGGGTATACAAGGCACCTACAAATGGGAGACGCACCTGTCCTCCGTGGCTATGGCCGGACAATTGCAGATCTATGGGAAGATCACTGTATTCATCGGCAAAATCAGGCTCGTGTGCAAGGAGTAGAGTACATGCCTTATCAGGGATATGGCGTAGCGCCTGATGAATATCTGCTTTGCCGACCCACGGATCATCCACTCCAGCTAGATAAAGCGCCTCCGCATCTTTTTTTAAGACAATATGTTCATTATGAAGTACGTGGAAGCCAGATTGCGCTAACCCTTTCGTCACAGCTTTCCTAGTGCCAAAAGCATCGTGGTTACCTAACACAGCATATTGTCCAAACGGTGCCCGCAACTGTGAACAGATGTCCACAGCCTCAGAAATATAATCGACAGAATGATCTAGTAGATCTCCGGTGAAGCAGATCAGATCTGGACTTACATGTTGAATTTGCTGTACTAACTCTGTTAAGGCTTCGGACTTCGTATATACGCCTAAGTGTAAATCACTGAAATGAACGATACGAAATCTATCGAATGTTGGAGGGAGTAGAGGAAGCTTTATATCTATATGTTTAACTTCAAGCCAGTAGGGCTCAACCCAGTGTGAATAAATGCCGGATGCACTTGCGGTTCCAAGCAGCCCGAGCGACACTTGAGCACTTTTCTTCAGAAATTGGCGTCTGCTAATAGTATTCATAAACAAATCATACGTGGGGATTGTTACTCTACTATGACAATATTCATTTAATAACCCATTGTGACGATAAAACTACATATACATTTTTTATATGGGAGATGAAGAGATGAGTATTATCGATGCCTTAGTCCTCGCAGCACCTTATTTCAAAAAGATTCACTCGCAGGATATTATGATTGGAATCACGGACAGGGAGATCTTCCATTATTACGCACCAAGTAAAGTTATTGATCTCGGATTGGTTAAGGGTAACCCTATCCCTCCTGAAGATCTGTCGCTTTCAAATGGACTGAAAGGTATAGCAAGCTCTAACCGAATCCCAGCAGAAATTTATGGAGCTCCTGTAATCTCAACATGTGTACCTATCTACGGAACGGATGATGATGTAATCGGGGTTTTTGCCATTGCCTATACACTAGAGAACGAGAATAAGCTTGAAGGATTCACAGATGAGATTAATGAGATAAGCAGTCATCTAATGGAGATGGTGCAGAGCGTAGCTGCCCAATCTCAGGAATTATCAGCTACTTCGCAGCAAATATTAGATAATACGCGTAGAGCCGTAACGGAATCACAAGAAGTGAATAAGGTTGCCGGCTTCATTCGTGAGATTTCTGAGCAGACGAACCTGCTTGGGCTGAATGCGGCAATCGAAGCCGCGCGTGTAGGAGAGCAAGGGGCAGGTTTTGGGGTGGTTGCTACTGAAGTGCGCAAACTGTCCGTTAACACTAAAGAAGCAACCCATAATATTGAAAAATCACTGAGTGATGTTCAAAAGTCCATTAAGCAAATGGAGCAAGAAATTGAAGCGATCTCTGCTTCTTCACACGCACAAGCAGAATTGGTCACTGAATTCAGCGGGGTAATTGAGCGCTTGAATAAGGCCAGCAAAGAAATGACTACTTTCATGCAATCCATCATCCAGTAGGGTGTATGCATAAAGTTACTTATCCTAAACCATGCTAGAAGAGAACAGGCGCATTTCAGAAGGGAGCGAATTTCATTTATGAAACAACCCGATTCCAGTCTGCAAGCGAACGACAATGTAACTCAAGCCAAAAATGCTTTAGGCAAGCTTCATTTCTCTGTCTCTCAGGCGCTTAGTCATCCAACAGAACAGACTTTGGCACAGGCTGAGAACCGTTTGGCGCATACCGAACAGGCGGTAGAGCAAGCTCGTGCCTCGTTAGGTCCCCAAGGTGTGGAGTTGGCTGAAGAACTGCTGGCCGAGGATAAGAGCAGGCTTGCTGCATTGAAGACGCAAGGGAAACGTTCAGAACGCTAGATGTTCCTGCTACAACCCGTGAAGCGAATAAGCTTCACGGGTTGTTCTCATGTGCTATTCCCCTAAGGATGTAGCTTAGGAGTGTGGGTGGTATACTGGAACGAGAGTTCTAGCATGGCTTAGATGGAGGATAAAGGATATGAATGGCATGCACATCGAAGAGTTAACCCGGCAGGCGGAGGCTTTCATTCGACAATGTTACGCTGAACTTGATAAGACTGAAGCTGAGATGGATCAACGCATCCAAGCCGTACGAGAAGAAATTAATCAATCCGGGAGTTACACACATACAACGGAAGAGCTGGCTCATGGGGCGAGAATGGCTTGGCGAAATAATAGCCGCTGCATTGGCCGCCTCTTTTGGCAATCCATTGAGCTGATGGATGAACGTCTGGCAGAGACCGAGGAGGATATTGCTGAAGCTTTGCTGCGACATCTGGAAAAGGCGAATAATGGAGGACGTATTCGTCCACTTATCACGGTCTTCCGCAGCGGGGAAGCTCCTGATCGGAGAATCCGGTTATGGAACCATCAATTGATTCGTTACGCGGGATATCCTGGTGATGCTGAACATGAACGCGCTGGTGATCCGGCATCGGATGAATTTACGAAAGTGTGCCAACAACTAGGCTGGCAGGGAACAAGGGGCAATTATGATGTATTGCCGCTAGTGATCAGCATAGGTAATGGGCACCCCCATGTATTTCCTATTCCTCAACACCTCATTCAAGAGGTACCGTTAACTCATCCTGAAATTGAACGTTTTGCAGAGCTTCAGCTTCGCTGGTATTCTGTGCCGATCATTTCGGACATGCAGTTGGAGATTGGCGGGATTCTATACCCCGCGGCTCCTTTTAACGGCTGGTACATGGAGACCGAAATTGGCTCACGTAACTTAGGGGATACTGGACGATATAACACTTTGCCGGCTGTAGCTGATCTGATGGGACTTGACCGCTCCAGTAACACAACGCTTTGGAAGGATCGGGCGCTTCTTGAGTTGAATCGTGCAGTACTGCATTCCTTTAAGCAAGCTGGGGTCAGTATCGTTGATCACCATACAGCAGCTGATCAATTTGTGAGATTTCAAGAGCAGGAGCAGGGACATGGACGTCAGGTTTCAGGACGCTGGTCATGGCTGATCCCCCCTATGTCTCCGTCGTCTACACCGATTTGGCATGACAGTAAGCTGAAAGAATATGACTACAGCCCTCGTTTCCTTTATCAGCGATCACCTGTGGCCACCTGTCCTTTTCACTAGCAATCGAATTTATGATCAAAAAAGCGCCAAGTTCCCCTCATAAGGAAACTGGCGCTTTTTAGGCTTTTAAATGCTCTAGAAAGATTTGTTTAAGAAGCTCAAGCTGCTTGTCGGAGTCTAAATCCGATTCTAGCAGGAGGATGTTCTCTTTCATCGTTAGCTTTCTGGAAAAGAGAGCAAAGCTGTTCATCAGCGTGATTAAGGTCTCTTTCACAGGGAGATCGGCGCGAATAGAACCGTCTTCTACCCCATTTTGAATGATCCTGGAGTACTCATGCCAAATCTTGCGGTTTAATGCATTGAAATCCAGAACGTCCTCAACAGGCTCATTTAAGTGAGAGGCGTAGCTTTCAAAATTGACCATAAAAATAATGCTTAAATGATTTTGATCCTGAATAAAGAAGTCAAATAACATCTCGATCTTTTCGAGACAGGTAAGTGGCAAGTCAGCTACATGCTTAAAGTAATCGAGCATTGGCTCTAGCATCTGGGTGGCCACCGCCACGATGAGCTTTTCTTTTCTGGGAAAATATCGAAACAGCGTCGCAATCCCTATATTTGCTTCGCTTGCGACATCCTGCATCGTCGACTTTTCAATTCCTTTTTGCGAAAATATTCGTTCTGCGGATTCGAGAATCGTATATAATCGCTGCTGTTTACCGTCGGATCGTTCTTTTTCATAGCGTGCTTTAGGATTCATGAGGGATAGACCCTTCCATTTTTTAATTAGGTTCTTTAATTATTAGTATTATATCCACCGTTTATTGGATTAAGCAAGGAGAGGTTGTAGTTATTTCGTAAAAATGATATGATGAATATCACAGTGATAGTGTGACTATCATCACTCGAATTATTATATCACAATACGATTATAGAGGAGACTTAATTATGAATCGTCTAACTAATAAAGTAGCAATTATTACAGGTGCAGGCAGTGGCATGGGTCGTGAAGAAGCCCTTTTATTGTCCAAAGAAGGTGCTACAGTTGTAGCAACTGATATTAACGAAGCTGCTGTACAAGCAGTTGTAAAAGAAATCGAAGCCAATGGTGGACAGGCCGCAGCTTATGCACATAATGTAGCTTCCGAAGAAGACTGGATCAAAGTTGTAGAAGATGTGATTAGCAAATTTGGAAAAATCGACATCCTGGTAAACAACGCAGGAATCTCGTTCCCAGTTCAATTGCTTGAATCCACTGTTGATCAATGGAACAAAGTAATGAACATTAACGTAAGCAGCGTATTCCTTGGGATGAAACATGTTGTTCCTCAAATGAAGAACAATAAAGGTGGTTCCATCGTCAATATCTCCTCCATCGCAGGTTTGACTGGCAGCAGCGGTGCTGGCGCTTATACAGCTTCTAAAGGTGCCGTTCGTATGCTGAGTAAAGCAGCAGCTGTAGACTTTGGTAAAGATAACATTCGCGTGAACTCTGTTCACCCAGGATTTATCGAAACTCCAATGAGTGCTGAATTTGTAAATGATGAAAGAATGCATAGCTTCTTTATGTCCCAGACTGCATTGCCACGCGTTGGACGTGCTTCTGAAGTAGCTGAAGCTGTATTGTTCCTAGCTTCTGACGAAGCTTCTTATATTACGGGTGTTGAGCTGCCAGTTGATGGCGGAGTCGTGGCTAAATAATAAATTTCTAAATAGGCAACACTAAGAAAGCCGTCTCATGCGTAGATGTTATCTATGCGTGGGGCGGCTTTTTTTACGTAAATGTAAGGATTGATCAAGGGAATAAAACTGCAAAAATACATTTTTTAATGATAAGAGGATGGCAAAAAACATTAATTCCTGCAAAACTGCAGTTTTTCTTGCTCCAGATGAAGCCTTTGAGCCATAAGTATGGATAAAGCTGTATATTTGCAGCTTTCTCATATAGTGAAGCGGATATCCCTACAAAAAGCTGTATTATTGTAGGCTTTCTCTAGTTCAACGAAAGGTATGGATGAATATGAGTAAACAAGCGGCACTTGATATGTCTATCGCACCATTTATTAGTGACGAGGTGATGGATGGATTAGCAAAAGCGTCTCTTTCTATTTAAATCATAAATATTTAAGCGCCCATTTCTACCGAACATTAGCCTACACCCCTGCATAACATATAGCACTTGTAAGCAGGAGAAGGGTGTGGTTCAGAGATGGGCATCCAATTAACAGCGCTCCATTATGTATATTTGGCATTCATCGTGTTCATTATGGCACTTTTGATTAAGCGGCGGGATACAACGATGATCTGTATTGCAGGCATCTTTGTATTAGGCTGGCTCGCGACAGAAACGGTTAGTGGTTCTGTCACAGGCGTATTCAACTCTTTTGTATATGCAACTAAGGAGCTAATGGGTACGATTATGATTATTTCGATCATTGTAGCCATGAGCAGAGTATTAACACGTACCGGAATAAACGAGACGATGGTTGCCCCACTTACCCGTTTTTTACGTACGCCGTTTATGGCATTTTGGGGCATTGGCTTGATTATGATGGTGACATCATGGTTCTTCTGGCCTTCGCCAGCAGTGGCCCTGATAGGGGTTGTGTTGCTGCCCGTTGCTATTCGCGTAGGATTGCCTGCACTTGGAGCAGCGATTGCGATGAATCTATTCGGTCATGGGATTGCGCTGTCGAGTGATTATATTATTCAAGGTGCACCTAAATTGACGGCAGATGCGGCAGGACTTCCGGTAAGCAGTGTCATGGAAGCGAGTATTCCGCTTGTTATAGTGATGGGTGTAGTCACTACGGTAACAGCCTATTGGATGATGCGACGAGATCAGAAGAACGGTACTTGGCGAGACGGACTTATTTCCGGGAAAAATGCCGCGAATGCGCTAGCTGCAGACAGTGACGCGGTCGAGGGTCAAGCGGTGATTCCTCCCACACTGAAGAAATGGCTGGCGATCGTTATCCCACTCCTGTTTCTAGCTGATGTAGCAGGTATGTTTTTGCTGGATTTACAGGGTGGAGACGCAACGGCCTTAGTTGGCGGGACTGCTGTATTTATCTTGGTTGTAGTAACATTGCTCGCACATCGTAATAAGGGACTGGAGCAAGTCACCTCATATCTAATTGATGGACTCACATTTGGCTTTAAAGTATTCGGTCCAGTGATTCCAATTGCGGCATTCTTCTATTTGGGAGATTCGGCCTTTGCTGAATTGTTTGGCAAAGTCTTACCTGTTGCTTCTCAGGGAATTGTTAATGATCTAGGGGTTGCTCTGGCGCATAATGTACCTCTTAATGGTGCTGTAGGTGCTGTGACCGCTACCATAACAGGGGCCATTACGGGCCTTGATGGTTCAGGGTTCTCGGGAATCTCACTTGCGGGGTCCATCGGAAAATTGTTCGCTGTTGCCACACATTCCGACGCAGCTACTTTAACTGCACTCGGTCAGGTATCTGCCATTTGGGTTGGCGGGGGGACGCTAATCCCATGGGCATTGATTCCAGCCGCCGCTATCTGCGGCGTAAGTCCATTTGAGCTCGCTAGACGCAATGTGAAACCGGTGCTGATTGGGCTGATAGTTACAACGATTGTTGCTATGTTTCTGGTGTAGACTTAGCTTAGAATATTGATTCAAAAAAAGGCTGCCGGGAATATCCCGGCAGCCTTATATATTTATCGTATACCCTTCATAAAATTTTGAATCTTAGAAGAGAACAGGAAGAGAATTAACGCGAGCACAATGGCGACTCCGCCGATAACTCCGAAGTACAGCATCTCGGTATCTGGGGTATAGAACTTCACAATTTGAGCATTAATAGCTTGCGCAGCAGCATTGGACAAGAACCACATACTCATCATCTGAGCGGTAAAGGCAGCTGGTGCCAGTTTGGTTGTTGCTGATAAGCCAACAGGTGACAAGCATAGTTCCCCAATGACGACGATAAAGTAGCTGAGAACCAGCCATAATGGATTCACCAGTGAATTGGCTCCACCGAAGTAAGCCGGTACCAGAATTACTAGGAAGGACAGACCGGCAAACAATAAACCAAGCGAGAACTTTTGTGGAATCGTTGGTTGGCGGTTACCGAGCTTTAACCAAAGCCATGCAAATGCAGGTGCAAGGGCGATAATAAATAGCGGGTTAAGCGATTGGAACCAAGCTGGAGAAATGTGTATGCCTGCAAAGTCCAATTGGGTACGCTTATCAGCAAAGCTTGCTAGAACTGTTGAAGTTTGTTCCTGAATCGCCCAGAACATAATCGAAGCAATAAATAAAGGGATGTACGCGAGAATCCGTGATCGCTCTACAGCTGTTGTTTTGGGACTGCGGTACATCACAATGAAGTACATTGTAGGAATAAGTAGCCCTAACACCCCTACGATTTTAATGAATGTCTCAAAGGTGAGTACTCCAGTAAGAATGCCGACCGTAACTAATACAGCAAGCACAACTAGTCCAATGCCAATCCAAGTAAATAATTTTTTCTTTTGTTCGGCTGGAATCGGGTTGCGTACAATCGTACCTGCCAGACCTAGATTTTTGGTGCGAGTCACTACGTAAACAACTAATCCAAAAAACATGCCCACCGCGGCAATCGAGAAACCGAGATGGAAATTATTCATACCCACAGCGCCTACAATCAGTGGAGAGATGAATCCGCCGAGATTAATACCCATATAAAAAATGCTGAAAGCAGCGTCGCGGCGGTTATCTTGTTCGCTGTAGATTTCGCCTACAATACTTGATACATTGGGCTTAAGAAGTCCGGTTCCAAGCACGATCATAATCATCGAAGAAAAGAATAGCATGGCATTTCCCGGTATCGCCAGTAAAATATGCCCAAACATAATTAGAACGCCGCCGTAAAAGACTGCCTTCGAAGTCCCGAAAATCCGATCCGCAAGCCATCCACCTATAATTCCAGACATATATACGAGTGATCCATAGATAGACATAATCGAAAGGGCCATATCCTCTGGAAATCCGAGCCCGCCTTTGCTTACTTCATAATACATGTAGTAAACAAGGATCGCTCTCATGCCATAATAGGAAAAACGTTCCCAAAATTCAGTAAAGAAGAGTGTGAAAAGTCCCTTAGGATGTCCGAAAAATCCGGTTTGCGGGACACTATCTACAATTTTTTGCCTGTCTGTTGCTGACATGAATCAAATCCTCCTAGATGCTAATTGCTCTTTTCATGAAGTTAACACAACTCTACACTACCTTAATATTTATAATACCCTCATGAGGAAAATCACAACCCTTTGGCGAGAAGGTTCTGAATAACGTCATATTTTTTAGTAATATTTCCAGTGGAAATAGGGAAATAACTTTTACTGTATTTTCTGTACGGATGAAAGTTGTTAAAAATTATAGTTGATTTTAAGTTGCATTATTTAGGAGATGAGCATATACTCTAATCAAGAAAGTGATTGATCAATAACCTAATGGATTAGGTTGCGTAAGGAGATTATGATGACAACAGAATCTAGTTCCGGTCGCAAGAAAGCGGATGAATCGGTTTCCGTAAACCGCCGAGAACAAATCTTGGAGGCAGCGGTTGTTGTATTCGCCGAGAATGGCTACTACCGAGCTACTACAGCACAGGTTGCGGAAAAGGTAGGTATTTCTCAGCCCTATGTGTTTAAGGTGTTCAAGAATAAAGAAGAATTGTTTGTTGCTTCCTTAGAGCGGGCTTTTGAACGGATTATTCGTTCGTTTCAAGGAGTAGAGGCCACAGCAGATCAAGTGTTAAAGGAAAGCATTAAAGTATACGAGTTGTTGATGGAGACACATCCGAATGAGATTATTTTGCAAGTTCAGGGGTTAGGGATTCGCGATGAAGTCATCCGTGAAACGATGCAAAAAGGAATGCTTGAGATCACCAACCTTGTGCACGAGAAGTTTGTCGCCGCTGGGATCGAGCAGCCTGAAGTAGAGGTAAGTACCTTTATGGCCAATGGTATGCTCTGTAATATTTCTATGGCTCTTGGAATGCCAGAGTTGAAGCCGAAACACCGGAAAGAGTAGTAGAGATGAAATTCATTCTAACATCTAAGAGCTCAGGCTCTTAGATTTATGATCGTTAGTTAGTGATTAATCAATAACAATAATAGGAGGGATCATTTATGTTAACAAAAGCGCTTGTGCTTGGTGCAACCGGGGGAACAGGGACGGTAATTATCGCTGAATTATTAAAGAGAGGGATAGAAACGGTGGCCTTTGGGCGATCGATTCCAAAGTTGGAGAAGCTTGCAACGAAGCTGGGTAATCCCGCCGCTCTTAAGCTAATAGCAGGGGACGTATTTAATGCGAAGGACGTATTATCAGCTGCACAGGATGTGGATGTTATTTTTCATAGTGCATCTGTTCCGTATAATGAAATGAGCACACGACTGTTACCTATGGGAGAGGCGGTCATGGAGGCGGCTAATAAGCTGGGGATAAAGGTTGTCGCAGTGGATGGCATTTATCCTTATGGAAGAAGACAGAATGACAAGCCGATCAACGAGGAATATCCGAAGAATCCGCATACAAAAAAAGGTAAAGTGAAACTTGAGTTTGAACAAATGTTTTTTAGCCAGCGTTGGAGTAAAGCACAGCGGCTCATTGTCCGTTTACCGGATTATTATGGACCTACTGCCAATGAGGCTTCCTATTTAGGATCGACTCTGGAGTCCATCGCTGCAGGTAAACCTGCAGTGTTCATCGGAAATATGACCGTTGCCCGTGAGTATGTGTATTTGCCGGATGCCGCTATCATGATTATTGAGCTCGCTAGTAGAGATGAAGCTTATGGTCAGAATTGGAACATTCCCGGGGCAGGCACAATCTCAGGACGAGATATCGTTAGAATAGCGCAAGCAGCAAGCGGCTCCAAGAAGCCTGTTATCTCATTAGGAAAGACTGGACTATCGCTGCTCGGTATATTCGTTCCAGTCATGAAAGAGATTGTTGAGATGCTGTATTTAACCAAAGAGCCTGTGGTCCTAAGCGGTGGTAAATACGAGCGTGTTGTGGGTCCAATTCCCGCTACTCCTTTTGAGCAAGGGATAACAGAGACTGTTCAAGTTCTAATGAGTCGTCAGTCCAAGGCAGAATAAAGAGCCAGGCTCATTGTGAAAGATAGAATAAAAGGCTAACTTATGATACTATTTACTCCTATATAGAAAGAGGACGTGAGCTAAAATGATCAACATAACTATGCCCAATGTGGATGTTAGTATTACTAAACAAATCAACCCGCAGCTAAGCAATATCTACGGATTCACTGATTTCCACCTAATTCCTAGAGATTACGGCGGTATCTTTATGTTCTACAATGACCAAGATGAGTTGTTGTTTGTAGGTAAAGCGAGAAAGCTAAGACCCAGAATCAAAAAACATTTTGAAGATACCGTATCTGATATTAAGCTGCATCGGGACGAGGTCACCAGAATTGATGTAAGTTTAATCGAGAGCCCCGTTCATAGAGAGATCTACGAAACGTATATCATTAATGAATTGAAGTCTAAATACAATGTAGATAAAGTGATGTTCAGATAAGTTTAAGGGAGAGGCGCCGTCTAATGACGGTGCTTTTTTTTTTATGTACAAGAAGATAGGAATGAAATAAGAGTATCGGTACACACTATACAAGATTGTTAATAGATGCTTAAAAGGAGATAGGTCATATTGAAGCCTAAGTTTTTGATTGCGAAGTTAGTTTTTATGTGTATGTTCCTTGTTGTTAGTGTAATGCCTGTAACTGCCGATGCTGCAGCCAAAGAGAAAAAGAGTTCACACAAGCAATGCTTTACGCCCTCTGTAATAGAGCTTAAGGATAATCTTAGGAAACTATGGAGCGACCATGTGATATGGACGAAAAACTACATAGTTAGCGCCTTTGCGAATTCCGAGGACAAAGAGAAGGTACTGGCAAGGTTGCTACAGAATCAGCAGGAGATAGGGAATGTTTATAAGCCGTATTACGGTGAGGCAGTAGGTGATAAGCTAGCTCAATTATTGCGGGAGCATATCCTTATTGCCGGAAAGGTAGTTGCTGCTGCACTAGCAGGTAATCAGTCGGATTTGGAAAAATACAATAAAGAGTGGTATGACAACGCTGACGACATTGCTAAGTTCCTTAGCGCACAGAATCCCAAATATTCGTATGAACAATTGAAGGAGATGCTTCATGAACATTTGGAGCTAATAACGGATGATGTGACAGCTAGAGCTAAAAAGGATTGGGATGCCGAGATCGTCGCTTTCGATAAAGGGCTTGAGCATATGATTATGTTTGGAGATATACTAACCGAAGGTATTGTTAAACAATTCCCCGATAAATTTAATTAAAACCAGAGCACCCGCAAGGGTGCTTTTTTCTTGTTATTGGCAAGAATTTAGGTCTTTTGATCCAATTCAAAAAGTTAGATATAAAGGCTCACTTACAGACAAGACAAGTAAACTATAATAGACTCGTGGGCACTCGACATTTTTTGACATTTTTTTATAATTGAGGTGATAAGATCAATGATTTCTCCCTTTTTTAAAAAGAAAGATTCAGTGGATAAGCAGTCCAAACCGGGTATGGTTCAAAAGGTGCAATTATCAGAAGAGCAGGGCGAGGAAGTAGAGGAACAGATTGCTGGCGAGACTTTAGCAGGAGTGGTTACTACAGGGAAAGCGCCGCTTGATAAAAAATCACTCGATTTGATCTTCTCCGTGGAGCAGATCATTCAGGCCAGACAGCATGCTGAGACGAATATTAATGAGCTTCAGGATCGGTTGACTCATTCCAGTAGCCATGTTGAACGTTTGAACCGGGACATGAAGAATCTCAATAAAGTGATTGAGGAAAGAGAGAAGAACGTTCGAGAGCTTGAGCATAAATTGCTTGAGAAGAATCTGAAAGTCGATCAAGTGCTGGAAGATTATCGGGAGCTTCAGACTACCCTCACTGCAGAGATTGAAGAATTAAAGAGTACGATTGATCTGGAGCATCAAAAGTATGTAAATCTGATCCAAAAGCATAACGAAGCTCATGCAGAGAAGCTCAAGAAGATGAATGATCTGGAAGAGAAGCTTGGACGGATTGAAACTGAGAACGCGCATTTAAGACAGAAATACGATACGATCCGCCAAGAAAAAGCATATCTCTCCGGTATGATCAGCGATTTTACCAATCGTATGACCGTTCCTTTTGGGAATGGAAGCACACTGGCGGGACGAAATGACGAAAACGGAGATACATAAGATTCATGGCAATGAATGAACCGAGCACTGTTCTAATGATTGAGTTGCTGTCGCTTGAGCATGAACAGGCCGGTTACCAGATTGAAGTAGGTTTAACCCGTGATATTGGGTATGCCAGACGCATGCTAAACATAGACGAATTTACATATGAACAACTAAACGCGCTGGCTCCCTTTTTCGGGGAAAGAATGAGATTGTCATTGTATCCGAAGTGGGATCCATTTCGCAACAGTTATTACAGCACACTGATTATTATGAACCAAACCTTCAGCGAAACCATGTATTTTGCCTGCTCTGAATATTATGTGTCTCAGCTTCTTCAATTAAAGCAAGTGAACGATCCCCATGTACAGGAAGAGATTACTGTTGAAACTACGCCACCCTCTATACCTCCAGCACGCAGGCTAAGAAAGAAGAGCAAAAAACGGGTTGGAAGACTTAGACTGCAGAGTATCATGTTCGCTTGTTTAGTAGTTATATTGTTGTCTCTTCGAATGGGTGGTCAAGATATGGACCGTGCAGAAGGATTGGAAGGTCCCTCACTAGGCGCCAGCGCTGAGGGGATCGAGAAAATAGTCTCTCTACCGTTCATTCCTCCTATTGGTAAGATAGAAGCGAGCCCTAGCCAGCAAGAGGAGTCTGAGCCTACGCCAGAACCTTCTAAACCTACACCAGAACCTACAGAGCCTCCTCAAGAACAAACACAGCGGTATGAGGAGATTAAATTAACCGGGAATAAATACACCTATAGCCTGCCGAAGGGTTACGTGGCCTTGTCATTTGATGATGGTCCGTCGAAGTATACGAAAGAAATCGTAGATATTCTAGTAGAACATGAGGTGGCAGCCACCTTTTTATTTGTTGGGAATAAGGTCGCTCATAATGTGGAAGCGGTTAAGTATGCGAGTGAACATCAGATGTCGATTGGAAGTCATTCGTGGGATCATAGCAAGATGACCGACAATGGGGCTAACGAGAATCAGAATAATTTGGCGAAGGCTAACCAGGCATTGGAGCAAATCATTCAATCGCCGATTACTGTTTTTCGGCCGCCATATGGTGCGATTAATGATAAGTTAGCAGCCAAAGTGACAGAACAGCAGATGAAAGTATTGTTATGGAATCGTGATTCCGAGGATTGGAGACGCAAGACCCCAGAAGACGTCATTCAATTTGTTCATCATACTGATCCGTCCGGTGCTGTATATCTTTTTCACGAAAAGAAGATTACCGTAGAGGCATTGCCTGCTATCATTCAGTATCTAAAAGGGAAAAACATGAAATTCGTCATTTTTAAATAACATCAATGATCCATGATTGGGTCTTATCTTAGAATAAGAGTAGCTGTTACAGGGTTATGATCGCTGTGTTCAAAAGATAGGTCATGGCCCTGTACGCCACTTATTGTGATATTCGGTGAAACTAGGAAGCCATCAATTACAGCCCGGAAATTTACACCTTCTGAATAAGCTACATCAAGTGTCCGGACGGACGGCACTTTAGCATCGACAGCCCATTGAAAGCCCTCCGGTTTGAAATCTTCAGGGAACTGCTGCAGCCATTCTGGCCAAGCTTGTGTAGTCTCAAAGGCCTCAGGGGTTGTGCCCGGTAAAGAATGATTCCAGTCTCCGCCTAAGATGAGGTAATTGCCTTTATCATTCTCTCTCTGAATATAAGTAGAAAGATATTCTAATTGCTGCTTGCGAATCGTTCCCCCTTGGTCAAAGGCTGATAAATGAAGGTTGATCAGGATCAGTTCTTTCCCGTTATCGACGGGGAATCTGCTCTCCATAAAGGCGCGGTCAAGTTCAAACAGTTGACGAGGCCAGCTTTCTTTTCCCGGAAGATCATATCTAACGTTACTTGTGCTACCGAATTTAGATAAGGTTAATAAACCGCTATTTACTGAGCCCATCGGATCAAGAACGGGAATCGGTACCCAAGGCACCTTGTAGTTCGTTGCGAATACGTTGCTGTAATCAGAGAAGGTATTCGATAACAAGGAGACCTCATCTATATGGTTGCTACGAGAAGAATCGAGATCTACCTCCTGCAACATAAATAAATCTGAGCCTGAAGTAGTCATTAGAGAGGCTATTGCCTCAAGATTTGTCTTCGTTTGTTCCTCGCTGCTTGAACGTGATTTGGTCCCGCCATCCATAAAGAAATCCTGATCCTTATCCAGCCCAGCATAGCCAATATTAAAGGTTGTTATTGCAAAAGGTTCTCCCTGCTTCATCATTAGTTCCTGATTATGGTTTACCGTTAGTGGAGTAGTCTCCTTCGGCTTATAATCGGTAATGGTAATATACAGTAAAAAGCCACCAAAGATTAGAACGGCAACTAGAAGGGCAAAACCGATGATTTTTATTGTGGTTGAGCTCATTTGATTCGATCTCTCCTCAGATGTAATTTCATAGAACGGACTTCTAATGGTGTAAACTTCGACGCTTCGCTACAACTCCCCTTGTTTAAATAAAAAAAATTTGAGACAATGAGTAGTGATGGACTGAACTTTAATGTTTTGAAAAGAGGATAACGAATGAATATGGAATCCATTTATGGATTAACTTTTGATCAACTGGCGGCATGGCTGTTAGAACGTGGACATAAAAAATTTCGAGCTACGCAGGTCTGGGATTGGCTTTATCGGAAGCGGATTACAGAATTCTCAGAAATGCTCGATGTAAATAAAGATTGTGTAGAATTATTGGAGCAGCACTATGTGATCCATACGCTGGAAGAACATGTGAAGCAGGAGTCTGCGGATGGGACGATCAAGTTCCTGTTCCGTTTGAAGGATGGCAACCTGATCGAGACGGTGCTCATGAGACAGAAATACGGTTTGTCCGTATGTGTCACTACTCAGGTTGGATGTAATATCGGCTGCAGCTTTTGCGCTAGTGGACTGTTAGCGAAGAGTCGTGATCTTTCCAGCGGTGAAATTGTAGAGCAGATTATGAAGGTTCAGCAGCATTTGGATGCAGCAAACCTCGAACAAAAGGTTAGTCACGTTGTAGTCATGGGAATTGGCGAACCGTTCGACAACTTTAAGAACCTGCTCAATTTCTTATCGATTATTAAGGACCACAAGGGATTAGCCATCGCAGGAAGAGGTATTACTGTATCGACGAGTGGGCTTGCTAACAAAATCGTAGAATTTGCCGATGCGAATACACAGGTGAACTTGGCAGTATCGCTTCACGCGCCTAATAATGAGCTGCGGACGAAGATTATGAAGATTAACAAGGCCATTCCAATTGAGAAGCTAATGGAGTCCATAGATTATTATTTGGAAAAAACAAATCGCAGAATTACGTTAGAATACATTCTGATGAAGGATGTAAATGACGGCAAGGAGCATGCGCTTGAGCTGACCGAGCTAATCGGCGACCGGCGCCAGCTCGTCAATGTGAACTTGATTCCTTATAATCCAGTCGATGAGCACAGTCAATATCAAAGAAGCGAGCGGGAGACCGTACGAGCCTTTTTTGATACCTTGAAGAAGCAGGGCGTCAGCGTAAGCACTCGTCTGGAGCATGGTGTAGATATTGATGCAGCTTGCGGACAATTGCGAAGCAAGCAGATCAAGAAGTCGAAAGCTATGGCTTGAGGGACGGGCGACCCCTTCATGCAGCTTTTTGTGATACAATGACGTGGCAGGTATTAGGAAAAGAGGTTGATTGAGCAATGTTGACATTTACAAGCTACAACGTGGAGAATGTTAAAGATCCTTTTGGTATACTAACCGGTAAACGGTATGAATTCGTGGTTCAACTGGATGTTCCTGAAGATGATGAGCTCTATGTAGAGAACGGAGTATCCGCTAGAGCGATTATTAAAGTGGATGAAGATCAAGTTAGCATCGTGAGTTATGATCTACAGGAGACAACAACAGGTCAGTTGCTTGACTTTGATATGGAAGAGGACGAGGAAGCAGCATTACTCCTTTTCTGTAAAGAGCATTTGCCAGAATAATGATGCAGCATTGACATCCTTGCCCAATGTTCAATTGTGGCAGGGATTTTTATTTAAATATAAGAAAGTATAGGTTTTGCACCTATACTTTAATTTTTATATTTCTCGCTTAAACGCTTACCGTCCTTACAAGGACGCCGAAGACGTTTATGCTTGTCGCATGAATGTGAAATATAGGTTAAAATATTAAAAAGCATCCAAAATAGGAGTTGTATACATGTCTAATGAAGAAGTGTTCTTGACCAAAGAAGGATTGGCTCAATTAGAGGAAGAACTGAAGGAATTGAAGGGCCCAGGGCGCAAGGAATTGGCAGCACGGCTCAAATTGGCGATCAGCTATGGAGACTTGAAGGAAAATAGCGAGTACCATTCGGCCAAGGACGACCAATCGTTCATGGAGACTCGTATTATGATTTTGGAGAAAATGCTGACCAAAGCCAAGATCGTAGATGAGAGTCAGATGGATCTGTCAAAGGTTAGTATGGGTTGTATCGTTACCCTGAACGATATCGAATACTCCGAGAAGATTGAATATAGAATTGTAGGGGCTGCTGAAGCAGATGTCCTAAACAACAAGATTTCCTATGAAAGTCCGCTGGGCAAGGAATTGCTGGGTAAAAAAGTTGGGGATATCGTTAGTGTAAACGCACCAATGGGTATCATCAAATATGAATTGCTTGAAATCAAAATGATGTAACACATGATAAAAAGGTCTCAACCCCGTTATAGGGGTTGAGACCTTTTTTAATTATAGGTAATGGCTATTGTGTATATTGATTTCATATCTTAGACGTCTTGCTCTGTTGCGCTTATAGTTTAGAGTAACTTAGAGCAGAGGAGTACTGTTCATGATCCAGAGCGTGTTATCAACGTTGTATCAAGTCATCGTGCCATTATCCATTCCGGTGATCGTCGGTGCACTGCTTGGACGGTTTAAGAATTTGGATACCAAGCCGTTATTGACGCTCTATTTATACTTTTTAACGCCGGCTATTATTCTTAATACACTGGCTACGGCCGAGATTTCTATGGATGATATTTACAAGACGCTCGCTTTTTCGCTGCTAAATCTATGCTTTTTATGGGCGATTGCAAATATCATCGGAAAGTTATTGAAGCTCGGCCCCTCTGAAATATCGGGATTGACTCTGGTCTCTACATTTACGAATAGTGTGAATTATGGACTTCCCTTGGTGTTGCTGGCTTTCGGACAGCTTGGGCTCGATAAGGCTTCTGTTTATGTGATTGGGCAGATGATTATCGTGAATACTGTGGGCGTTTATTTTGCGGCTAGATCGCAGTTCTCGGTGAAAAATGCGGTAAAGTCCGTGTTCTCTCTCCCAGCCATCTATGCAGCTATGCTAGCACTTTTTCTTAGAATATTTGACCTGCATTTACCTTCTGAGCTTGCTACAGGGGTATCCATGGTTGCCGGAGGTTATTCACCAGTCGTACTGGCGATTCTGGGTGCACAGATGGTCAAAGTACGAACCATGTCATCTGAACGTAAGGGTCAGTCTACTTTTTGGACAGGGATGATCATTCGATTAATCTTAGCTCCACTAGTGGCATACCTCGGATTATCTATTCTGCATATTGATGGTATTTTATTCTCTGTGCTGCTGATTCTGGCCTCCATGCCAGTTGCCGTCAACGCGGTGGTATTAGCGGAACGATTTGACGCCTCTCCAGAGCTGTTATCCAAATGTATTTTATGGACGACACTTGCTTCCTTTCTTGTGTTGCCGATCCTTATTGTGCTAGTGCAAGGGGCGTAAAGACAAAAAGGACCCCTCTTTCATTTCTGAAAGATAGGGTCTTTTTTACTGTTACTTAACCTAGTGGTTAATCTCTTAGAAGTCGAAATTATCAGGGTCAGGACCTACCCGTTGATCTTGGTTCAGAGCGTTGATTAGATTCATATCCTCTTCTGTTAACAGAAAATCAAACACATCTACGTTTTCGATGATCCGGTGCTCTTTAGTAGACTTTGGAATGGTAATAATTCCACGCTGCAGGTCCCAACGGATAATCACTTGAGCTACGGATTTACTGTATTTAGCTGCAATTTGTTTCAGTACAGGCTGATCCAACAATTGCCCTTGCATTAATGGAGACCAAGCCTCCAGTTGAATTCCTTGTTCCTGGCAGAAGCTAAGCAGCGCTTGTTGACTCAAATAAGGATGGAGCTCCACTTGGTTTACCATCGGCTTAATTTCCGCATCCTTCATCACATCTTCAAGATGATGGATCTGGAAATTGCTGACCCCAATCGCTTTTACGCGTCCCTCTTTATACAAGGTTTCAAGTGCTCTCCAAGTCTCTTTATATTTTCCTTTTACAGGCCAGTGGATAAGATATAGATCAAGGTATTCAAGTCCAAGCTTAGCTAGGCTAGCTTCGTAGGCGGCAATGGTTTCTTCGTAGCCCATATCTGCAGTCCAGACCTTTGAAGTTACGAAGAGCTCTTCTCTGGACAGGTTGTTGTCCTGCAAAGCTTCTTTGATCGCTTGACCTACGCCAGTCTCATTCTGATAGATCGCTGCGGTATCGATGCTGCGGTAGCCGTGTGCAATAGCAGATTTGACCGCTTGGATCAGCTCAGAGCCTTCTTCGACTTGAAATACACCAAGTCCAAGCCAAGGCATGTTTACCCCGTTGTGTAATGCAGTTGTATCCTGTAGATGTTGAGCCATAATAAAATTACCTCCTGAGATATTTAAAAGTTTGATTGGTATGTTAAGGCAAGGCTGATTAAGCAGCCTCAGACTGGAGAAGAGTCTCATCTTTCTTCTCCAGCGCACGACTCCAAGCGGTTAGGAATACAGCGGACAGAACCATTATAGCACCCACCCAAGTGGTATGAATCAGTCCCATATGATCCGTGACGATACCACCAAGATAAGCCCCGATGGCAATACCAGCGTTAAAAGCAGCAATATTCAGCGCAGATGCCACATCTCGCGCACTCGGAGCATATCGATCTGCAAGTGTAACTACGTGTACTTGTAGACCAGGTACGTTCATGAAGGCTAACAATCCCATAAAGAAGATCGTAAGTAGTGCAGCCACTTTGAAGGGTGCGGTAAAGGTTAAGACGAACAGTACAACAGCTTGTATAGCAAACATGTAGAACAGGGCATTCATAGGGTTACGGTTGGCTAATTTGCCTCCAATGACGTTGCCGATGGCGATCGCTATGCCATAAACAAGAAGGATGATGGCAACGGTACTCTCTTTGAAACCGCTGATTTCATGGAGAAGTGGAGATAAATAAGTAAAGACTACAAAGGTACCTCCATACCCTAAAGCAGTGATTGCGAAGGCAAGCAGTAACCGTCCGTTCTTCACGAGTTTGACTTGTTCGCGAAGCGGTGTTCGGGTTCCTTTGCGCAGCCCTGTGGCAGGGACCAAGATCAGATTACCGATCAGCGCTATAAGCCCGATGGCAATAATGGCGATGAATGCAGCTCTCCAGCCTAACTGTTGCCCTAGAAAGGTACCCAGTGGCACACCGGTAACAGTAGCTACGGTTAGTCCTGTGAACATAATCGCAATAGCACTGGCTTTACGATTCTCAGGCACGAGGTCGGCGGCAATGGTCGAAGCAATCGACATGAACAGACCGTGTGAAAGGGCGGATATTATTCTTGCTATTAGCAGAATAGTAATACCGTCCGCAGCCGCGGCAAGGCTATTGCCGATAATAAATACAATCATAATGATAAGCAATAATGTTTTGCGCGATATCGCCGTGGTCAGCGACGTTAAGATTGGGGCGCCAAAGGTTACCCCTAAAGCGTACAAAGTAACAGTTAATCCAGCTGTGGTCAGCGGTATATTCAGGTCATCAGCGATTAAAGGCAGCAACCCTACACTGATAAACTCGGTGGTTCCGATCGCAAAGGCGCTAATGGCTAAAGCCAGGAGTGCCAGGGTACTTCTTTTTTGGTTTAACAACATGTCTCTCACTCCTACACTCTGATAATCACCGGCCGGTAAGTGCAATTATGAAGGCATGAGTCATTTAAGTATAGTACGTACTTTAAAGTGCTATAGGTACTAAAAAGTACCTATAAGAAATCACCTAAGGATATTGTCATCCATTCCTAGAAAATTATCCGCAAAAAAGCGTTGGGCTTCCTTCAGTTGAAGGGAATACCAACGCTTTGATGATTGATCTATTGTGTTCAGTATGTTATTCGAAGCTGTATTTGATTCCCCATTGTTCTCTAACATTACTCATAATGTCCATGACATCTAAGGAGAGCTTGAGGGTTTCCTGGTTGCCTTTTGCCGCGATATAGCGCTGCATATCCTCGATTTCGTATTGTAGCGCTTTGGAAGTATCACCGGCTTCGATCGTTTCTAGGGTGCCATCTAAATATTGAATTGTAGCTGTAGAGGCCCGTGGGAAATTGTCTACAGTAATAAAGCCAAGTTCTCCAGCAACGACGCCGCGTTTAGGCATTTTGGAGCGCATAGTAAGGGAGATGATCGCCATTTCATCCGCATCGTTGTTCAGAATGATTCCGGATTGTTCATCGACGCCTGTCTCAAAACGTTTCACTGTCGTTAGAATTTCCTGTGGCTGTTTGGACAGGAAGAATCTTGTGAAGGACAAGGCATACGTCCCAATATCCAGCAGCGCCCCTCCAGCCAAATCTTTGCTGAAGAAACGGTTGTTCACATCATATTCTTTATGGCTGCCAAAGGAGACTTGCACCATTTTGAGGCGTCCGATCTTACCTTCATCCACGATTTTCCGTAGCTTTTTGTACAGTGGCATATGGTAGATGGTCATAGCCTCTGCGACGACTAAGCTTTTTTGTTTAGCAAGCTCGGCGATTTCCTGCAGTTGTTTGCTATTTACGGTGATCGCCTTTTCACAGAGGACATGTTTGTTATTCTGCAAGCTTTCTATGATGTATTCGTAGTGGTTACTATGTGGTGTTGAGATGTAGACGACATCAATTTCTGGATCTTGCAGCATTTCGCTGTAATTGCCATAAGCCTTCTCCGCTCCATATTGGCTCGCGAACGCCTGGGCTTTCTCTAAGGTTCGTGATCCTACCGCATATAAAGTTCCGCCGATGTCATCTAGAGCAGCCGCAAATTCATTAGCGATACTTCCCGGGCCGATGATTGCCCACTTCAGATTGTTCATGGTTAGCACCTCGCCTGTTTTGATTGTTTGAGCTTACTTAGAGATTACCTTGATTCCATTTGAACCAGCCACAAGTGCTGAGGTAACTTCTTTCGTGAATAGGGAGGTCTCAATGACCCCGTTAATGGCTTTGAGTTCAGTTTGAAGAGCAGTGCTATCCTCTACCTTGTCAAAAAAGACATCCAGCAGCACATTGCCGTGATCACTGACCGTATACCCATCTTTACTTGCGCTTGTTCGAATCTCAGGCTTGCCGCCCAGCGATTTCACTGAATGTTGAACATAACTAAGAGCATCCATAAGAATTTCCAATGCTACGGGATGCTTGAAGGTTAGCTTGTTCACAAGTTTAGTTTCATCTACCAGCAATATATAATGATCCGCCATACTAGCAATCAGTTTTTCTTTCGTATGAATGCCGCCACCACTCTTAAGCGCATGCAGTTGCTCATCCACCTCATCACAGCCGTCAAAAGCAACAGCTATTCGGTCAACGGACCAAGTGGGTACAACCTGCAATCCATTTTGGACACAGAGTGAAGCTGTAGTGAAGGAGGGGGTCACTACCTTTAACCGAAGATCTGCTTCTTTAATATTCCCGATTAAATAGGAAATCGTACTACCCCCACCTAAACCAATGGTTGTGTCGTTCTCAATATACTTTAGAGCTTCTACGGCGCAACTTTTCTTTCTAAAGTCCATATTCAAAGCCGATCATCTCCATTAAAAATTGATAATTTGCACATTTGTGCAATATAATAAAAAATGTGCAAAATAATCGTCTACAGTATAACTAGGGGTTATGGATTCGTCAAATCCTTGAAAAAAGCGAGGAGTTCTATCATGGATCGAAAAGAAGACAAGAAGCTGCTCATTAAGATTGCACAAATGTACTATGAGCAGAATTTAACGCAAAGTGAAATTTCTAATGAACTTGGCATATATCGCACCACCATAAGTAGGATGCTGAAGAGAGTCCGTGAAGAGGGCATCGTTACAATCACCATCAATTACGATATTGGAGATCATTGTACACTGGAGCAGGAATTGAAAGAACGGTTCGGGCTGAAGGAAGCCATTGTTGTAGAGGTAGATCCAGCCCAGTCCGGGGTGATCAAGCGTAAAGCCATTGGACAGGCTTGTGCAAGATGGCTGGAGCAAGTGGTTCAGCCGAAAGATACGATTGGGTTCTCTTGGGGAAGCAGCTTAGCTGCCGTTGTAGACAATCTGACCCTCGGACAGAGGCCTTTTGTAACCTGTGTTCCTACGGTGGGTGGTCCATCTGGAAAGATGGAGAGCGGATACCATGTCAATAATATCTGCTACCAAGCTGCCTTAAAGTGGGGTGCGCGCTCATTAATGATTGACGTGCCAGCGATCACGGAGCAAAAGGAAACCAGAGATCAACTGATGCGTTCGCAGTATTACCAGACCATTGCCAAGGCATGGGATCGGCTGGATATCGCTATATTCGGCATTGGATCACCGGAAATTAAAGGTGAAGAGGCATGGCGTGGATTTTATGGCGATGCTGTGATTGATGAGCTGGAGGACGGGAAGGTAGCTGGTGATATATGCTCGCGTTTTTATGACGGCAATGGATTGCCTGTACGCACAGCAATATCGGACCGAACGTTGACCATTGAGCTGGAGCAGATCAGGCGAGCGAGGTACGCTATTGGTGTAGCGGAATCGCTGGAGAAGGTTTCGGGCATCTTGGGCGCGCTAAATGGCGGGTATATGAATGTGCTCGTAACGACCGAAGAAACGGCGCAGAAGATCTTGGAGTAACCACTACTAAATGTAAACAATTGAATTTCGTGAAAATAACCTGAAAATGGTATGCAAAACACTAAAAATTTTGCTTGTAAGCACCAGACAGAGCGTGTAAGATATACAAGGTATTCATATCGAACATTAATAAAACTCATATAATCTTGGGGATATGGCCCATAAGTTTCTACCGGATAACCATCGTAATTATCCGACTATGAGTGAAATAGCGCATCTAGGGTTCCGCTTTCTTCTTTGGAGGAAAGGTCTGGACCGAGCGATGCGGACACTATGTAGTGTTACACCACTAAGGGACAAAAGCCCAGAAGGACAGATTCACTTGAGAGAAACGACTCAAGGGATTTGTCCTTTTTTTGTTTTTTTAATGAAGAGGAGAGATTAGTTCACGATGAAAGTACTTCAAGAGCGCATTAGACAAGAGGGTCTTATTTTATCAGATACGGTACTGAAGGTAGATTCATTTCTGAATCATCAGGTCGATACGGAGCTAGCGCTGCAAATCGGTCAAGAGTTCAAAAAGTTGTTCGGTCATCAACCGATCACTAAGGTGATTACGATTGAAGCTAGTGGGATTCAGTTCGCCATGGCTACTGCGATTGCATTAGGTGTACCGTTTGTTTATGCGAAGAAAAAGAAAGCAGTAACGCTCTCAGAGGCTGTCTACTCAGCGCCTGTACATTCCTTTACTCGCCAAGAGGATTATCTGGTCAGCGTCTCCCAGAAATATCTTGGACCGAATGACAAAGTGCTTATTGTGGATGATTTCCTCGCTACTGGTGCTGCACTTGTGGGACTGGTTGATATCGTAAAAGAGGCAGGAGCAGAGCTCCTTGGCGTCGGTTGTGTCATTGAAAAGAGCTTCCAGGAAGGCCGGAGCCTTCTGGAGAACAGAGGCATAGAAGTCCATGCCTTGGCCCGTATTGCATCTATGTCACCAGGTGAAATTCACTTCATTGATAATGAAAGCTCATTAGAGAAAATCAAGGAGAGTGCGGGATGTTAAGCAAGCAAAAGGTATTTACGTTAGGTCTTCAGCATGTCCTAGCCATGTATGCAGGAGCAGTAATTGTACCGCTGATTGTTGGGGGTGCCTTGAAGCTAAATGGGACTCAAATGGCTTACCTCATCGCAGCCGATTTGTTCACTTGCGGATTGGCCACACTGCTGCAAATAATGGGCACTAAGTATTTTGGTAGCAGGCTCCCAGTTATTCTTGGATGTACCTTTACAGCCGTTGGCCCGATTATTGCGATTGCCTCGACACATAATCTGGCGACTGCGTACGGTGCGATCATTATTTCCGGTTTGTTCGTTGTTCTTGCGGCCCCGCTTTATGGGAAGCTGCTGAAGTTCTTCCCGACCATTGTAACGGGTTCTGTCGTGACCATTATCGGGTTATCTCTTATTCCAGTAGCTATGAATAACGTTGCTGGCGGAGAAGGCAGCGCTGATTTTGGACAACCCCGTAATTTGCTGCTTGCACTGATTACACTACTTGTCATTTTAGCAGTTAATCGTTTCGCCACTGGATTCCTGCGCTCGATCTCAGTTCTGGTAGGTCTTGTGGTGGGTACAGCGATTGCTTATGGAATGGGTATCGTTAATTTTTCTACGGTAGGTGACGCTTCTTGGGTAAGCATCGCACAACCGTTTTACTTCGGATGGCCTGAATTCAGTCTTACTGCAATCTTCACTATGATCATCGTTAACATTGTTAGTATGGTGGAGTCTACTGGGGTTTATTTTGCAGTAGGTAAAGTAATTGATCAGAAAGTTGAACAGAAGCAGATCGTAAACGGACTGCGTTCCGAGGGAGTAGCAATTATGCTGGGCGGAATTTTTAATGCTTTCCCATACACTGCTTTTTCTCAAAATGTGGGTTTGATTTCGTTGTCTCGCATTAAGACCCGTAATGTTATTTTTGCCGCTGGCGGGATCATGATTGTACTAGGACTCCTGCCTAAGCTGGCTGCCTTGACGACGATTGTACCGAATGCCGTACTTGGTGGAGCCATGATTGTCATGTTCGGATCGGTTGCCGTTTCCGGGATATCCATTCTATCCGATGTGGATCTCCGCAAGGATGGTAATCTACTGATCGCTGCTTGCAGTATTGCTGTTGGCTTAGGTTCAGCGACACTTCCTGCAATGTTCGCAGAGCTGCCTGAATTTGCGCGGATGCTGCTACAGAACGGTATCGTATCCGGTTCGCTTACAGCGATTGTACTGAACATTGTCCTCTCCAAGACAAAGGATGATGTGCAGGTAGCGGATAACACCGTACCTGTTCTTGCTAAGGAATCTCAAGTCTCCTAAACTTATTTGATTCATGATAAAAGACCAAGCCTGGGTGAAGTATAAACCTAAGCTTGGTCTTCTTTTGTGTTCGGGGATTGTGCATTTGCACAAAAAAATAGGTTGTCCCGTCAATATAATTGGGTTTGTTAGCGCAGTATACTCAGTTTAGAAAGCGTTATCAAAACACACACTTTAAAGTGTCATACTTTTATATTAAGGGGGCAACTAGAGATGGAAGGCACAGTAATTAACTGGATGGGCGCTGTTGCAGGATTGATATTAGCCGTCGTATTGATTTTTAAAAAGGTTAATCCGGTCTACGCACTCTTTTTAGGCGCAATTGCCGGAGGGATATTGGGCGGCGCTTCTATTGCGGAAACGGTACAGTATATTATCGATGGAACGAATAGTGTAATGGGGGCAGTTGTACGTGTACTCGCTGCAGGTGTGCTGGCGGGGGTACTGATTGAATCAGGTGCAGCCGAACGGATGGCTGAGACCATCGTAGACAAGCTTGGTGAAAAGAAAGCCTTATTGTCTATAGCACTAGCTACTATGATTATTACAGCAGTTGGTGTATTCATCACGGTAGCCATCATTATCGTCGCTCCGATTGCTTTGTCTGTGGGTAAAAAAATCGGCATTTCCAAAACAGCCCTACTGCTCGCTCTGGTTGGTGGCGGTAAAGCAGGTAATATTATTTCTCCAAACCCAAATACCATTGCCGTAGCGAAGGGCTTTGATGTAGATTTGGCTCAGGTGATGATCCATGGGTTCATCCCAGCCGTTGCGGGTCTGATTGTTACTGTTATTATTGCTAATCTCCTAGTCAACAAAGGTGTGAAAATCGCAGACGGTGATGTTGTAACGAAAGAGGAAGATACTTCTAAGGTTAAACCAAGCTTCGGCCGTGCTATCGTCGCTCCAGTTGTCGCTATTTTGCTTCTGGCCATTAATCCGGTCGGAAATATTCTGAATATCGAATTGTTGAAATCCTTTAAAGTTGACTCTATGATCATCTTGCCTCTTGCCGGTATTATTGGACTGATTGCAATGAAACAGACAAAGAACATCATTTCTTTTACGACATCTGGATTGAACAAAATGACGGGTACAGCCATTATCCTGATTGGTGCCGGCGCCATCGCTGGCATTATCTCAAAGTCTGACTTAAGTGCTACGGTTGTTGATGCAATTACAGCTATGGGGATCTCAGGAACCTTCCTTGCTCCGATTGCAGGTATCTTGATGGCGGCCGCTACAGCGTCCACATCTACGGCTTCTATTGTGGCAGCTGGATCGTTCGGGCCCGCTATTCTATCTATGGGGACAGCGCCACTTAATGCGGCGATTATGGTGCATACCGGGGCTACAGTGATTGATCATCTGCCACATGGTAACTTCTTCCACGTAACTGCAGATTCCGTTAAGATGAATATCAAGGACCGGATGTCACTGATTCCTTACGAAAGTCTCGTGGGTCTGACAATGGCTATCGTTGCTACTATACTTTACGGCTTCATCCTATAATAATTATCTCTAACTAGAAGGGACCGATATTCTATGAAAAAAGACCTGGTTATCGTTCTGGCACCGGATTCTTTCAAAGAAAGTATGACAGCTAAAGAAGCTTGTGAAGCCATGGAAAGAGGCATTCATAAAGTGAATTCTAATATAAATTGTATTCATGTACCTATGGCGGACGGTGGCGAAGGAACGATGCAGTCCTTGGTCGATGCAACCGAGGGCACCGTATATACTACTAAAGTTAAAGGCCCTCTTGGCAATGAAGTTAGCGCATCCTACGGAATTACAGGTGATGGATTGACAGGCGTACTGGAAATGGCCAGCGCGAGCGGCATTCAGTTGGTATCCCCTGAGGAACGTAACCCTTTGATTACAACAACTTACGGAACAGGACAATTAATCAAAGCCTGTCTGGACCGTGGTGTCAGCAAACTGCTAATAGGTATCGGAGGTAGTGCCACCAATGATGGAGGTGCCGGGTTGGTTCAAGCGCTAGGCGGCAGACTTCTGGACGAAGAAGGGGATGAACTGATATTTGGCGGCGGTGAGCTTGGCAGATTAGCAAGGATCGATTTGAGTGAATTTGACCCTCGCCTGAAGGATGTGCAGGTTGAAGTGGCCTGTGATGTTACGAATCCATTATGTGGTCCGACCGGAGCTTCCAATGTATTTGGTCCGCAAAAGGGTGCTACTTCAGAGATGATCAAACAGCTCGACAGTAATCTTCAGCATTATGCGAGTGTCATCAAGGAACAGCTTGGAATCGATATTATGGATATGCCTGGAGCTGGTGCAGCCGGTGGACTTGGTGGAGGGCTGGTAGTGTTTTTAAACGGAGTGTTAAAAAAGGGCATTGAGCTTGTCATTGACTACACCGGACTTGAAGAAAAGGTGCAACAGGCTGATATGGTGTGGACCGGGGAAGGGAGCATCGACTTCCAGACTCAATATGGCAAGACACCGTTAGGCGTTGCCCAGGTCGCTAAGAAATATAATAAACCCGTGCTAGCCTTCGCGGGACGGATCGGAGACCAGACAGAAGTGTTGTATGATAAAGGAATCGATGCTATTTTTGGCATTATGCCAGGTGCGGCTTCATTGGAGGATGCCCTGAAGAAAGGGCAGGAGAATCTGGAAAGATCCGCTGAGAACGTGGCCCGGTTAGTCGCACTGAACCAAGGTTGATCATTATAAAAAGCGACGGAGAGATTACATCATCCTTATTATTCCTACGAGAAACGGTTATCGTCTTTTAAGGACGACAACCGTTTCTTCTTGTTTATTTTTAAGGTAGAAGCTTTCTGAGTAGAATATACAGGAACAGGAGGGGCAGACATGAAGATATCGAAATCACTCGCAGGACAAATCGCACAGGAAATGATGAGTGTAGTTCCTTATAACATTAATGTTATGGATGAGAACGGCTTTATTGTAGGGAGTGGAGATCTAAAACGGGTCGGAACCTTACATGAGGGAGCGAGAATAGCCATTCAAAGTGGGCATGTCTTTGAGGTATACGAGGACGGCATTGGAATGAAGCCAGGGGTGAATGAACCCATTATTATAGACCATAAAGTTTTGGGTGTGGTAGGCATTACGGGACATCCTGATGAGGTTAGACCGTTTAGCAAGCTGGTCAGAGTTACTACCATATTACTTATAGAGCAGGAAGCAAGGAATAAGCAGGAGCAGGATGACAGAGTAAAGCGTGTGAAATTTTATCATGAATTGTCTTATCGTAAAGAGGCGTATGATCTTGAATTTCTAGAACGGGCGAGTAGCTATGGGCTTGATCTGAAGAAGAAATGCTGGGCCATCCTGGTAGATGGAGACGTGAATGGGAAGGAGTTCAGAAGCGTTTTTAGATCCTATCCGCATTACTGGAATTTGGAGAACGACAAGGCTGTTTTTTTCATCACAGACGGATTTCTCTATAAAGAGCTGATAGGAAAGCTTAGTGCTTGCGGTGATGTGAGACGGATCGGCTCTGGCGAGGCAGAGGAGTTAGCCGCTTATTCGTTGGAACAGGCACAGGCGGCCATTCATATTGGCAGTAGAGTCGATCCACTCAAAAAACTATATACCTATGCAGAATTGAGGTTTCTAATACACTTATCCTATGACGGGGATGAGCGGCCAGGGACGATTTATGCTCTTCTGGATCAGTCGGGAGACAAGACGGGTCTGATTGAAACACTGCAAGTATTTATTGCGGAGAATGGAGATCATAATCGAACGGTACAGAAGTTGAATATTCACCGAAATACACTGAATTACCGACTTAACCGCATTCATACATTGACGGGTAAAAATCCACGCAACTATATAGAGCTGTTCGAACTGGTATGTGGATTGATGTGGCGCAAGTAATCCTCCTCTTCTAATTGCCAACCTCTTTTTATAGGCATAAAATTAGTTGAGCATGTATAGATAAATTAGGACAGGGATGGAGTAGGAATGAATGAGAAAGTAGGAATGAATGATAAAATTGTCATGCCATTATGGACGATGTGCCTCTTTATTGTAGTGATGAACACAACGATGTTTAATGTATCGCTTCCAACCATTATTCAGGATCTCCAAATTTCTGCTGACCTAGGCTCGTGGGTCATTTCCAGCTATTCGATTGGATATGCGTTGTCGACGGTTATTTATAGCCGGTTATCCGACTTGGTGCCGATTCGCAAGCTCTTGACCATTGGCTTAATTACGCTTGGGACAGCATCAGTGTTTGGATTGTTCGCACATGACTTTAATATGCTATTGATTACAAGAATCCTACAATCTGCGGGCGCCGGATCTATGGCTGGATTGGGGCTTGTGCTCGCCAGTCGCTATGTTCCGATTGAAAGACGCGGTGCTGCTATTGCGATGATCTCGGCGGGTAGTGCAATGGCCTTTGGTTTGGGTCCTATTGTGGGAGGTGTCATCAGCCAGTACTTTGGCTGGAACGGATTGTTCGGCATAACTTGCCTTGTGCTTATCGTGCTGCCGGTACTGCTGCGGTTATTGCCTAAGGAACAGCCACAGCCTGCAAGCTTTGACATCCTGGGGGCGGCGCTGACCGTGGTAAATGCAGCAAGTCTGCTGGTAGCCGTAACTACCCAGTCGCTTGTATGGCTAGCCGTGGGGGTAGTGTCTATTATCGTGCATGCCGTACATCTGAAGAAGGCCAAGGAATCATTCATTAATCCACAGTTGCTTACCATGCCGGGTTACTTGAAACTGGTTGCCATAGGCTTTTGTATTCTGGTGCTGAACCTAGGGAACTTGTTCCTGATGCCGCTTGCGCTCGCTAATCTGTTTGATAAATCAGCGCTGATGATTGGTTTGTATATCGCACCGGGAGCGCTATTATCTGCATTTCTGACCCGTTATGTGGGACGTTTTATTGATCGGTACGGTAATATTCGCTTCTTAGTGATTGGACATTGTATACTTGCAGCCGTTATGGCTGTGTTTGCCCTGAATCTTTCTGTATCACCTGTAGTACTGCTGCTAGGTTATCTATGCTTCTCTCCCGCTTTCTCAGCTACGATGGCATCCTTAAACAATGAAACTTCTATAGTTCTTCCAAGGACTTGGATTGGTTCTGGTATGGGGCTTTTACAACTGGTTCAATTCTTCGGAGGCTCTGTATCTGTTGCAGTCTGCGGGCTTTTACTGCATGCTCAGCGTGATATCTCCCCTGCAAAAGCATATCAGCATGTATACGGCGTGTTGCTCCTCGTTTGCTTGTGCTCGTTAGGAATTCTTCTTTTATATAGACGTTCTAACGCCAAGAGTAAGGTTGGGCAGTCTATGCACACCTAGAACTGAAACGAAAAGGTAATAAAGACGTATCAGATGCTATAGCAGAACTAAGGAAGGAATGGTAATAATGGACAATGGGATGAATGTAATCTTATTTGAAAAAATGCCGGAAGGCGGGCTGCGAGTCATTGAGGAACGCACGTGGAGCATGAATATGATCGCAGCGTTAGAGCATGTCAATTATATTGTGGTTGGCAGTGTTGAATATGAAACGGTTGAAGGACGGCTGAATGTAGATGAAGGCAAGCTGGAGCTTTTACTTGTTCCGATGCACAACGAATGATTGAGATAAGGGAAGGAGAACCTTACGATGTCTAAAGATGAAAAGGATAAGGAATTAGCGGTATCCAAATTATTCACTTCTGATGGTAAGCCCATTCGAGTATTATCTACTTCGCTAGGCATAGCTTTGTTAGCGAATGCTATGTTTATTCCTGGCGGCGCAGGGGCTAGTGCAAATACTTCTGGAGATGAACCCCAGCTAGTGTCCTGGTCTACCGAAGAGGTTAAAGCCTATTTTGACAAAAATGTGGATTGGAATATTCCATATCCGGAAGGTACACAAGAGGTAGAACAGGAAGGCCAAGGTGTTGTAACCAATAATGGAACGACGGTAGTGAATAACTATGGTGGATATCATTCAGGTTTTGGTTGGGATGACTTGCTGCTATATCACATGCTGTTTAACAGTGGTGGCAATTACTCTTCCAGAGGATGGTCTAAGGACCGTCCAACTTATTATGGAGGCACGAGAACAACTTATAAGCCGCCTACCTATAGCAGTGAGAAATTCCAGAATAAGAAGGTTCCCGGTTCTGTTGTAAAGCCCAAAACATCGACTTCCTCCACAGGCTCTATTACGAGAAGAGGTTCTTCCTCAAAAAATGGAATCGGTGGCACTTCCAGCGGATTAAATTCTTCGAAGAACTCTAAATCTAGCTCAGGCTCGAAGTCCTCTTCGAGATCAGGCTCAAGTAAGAGTGGTTTTGGCGGATGAGTGAGCAGCAGAGTGTATTTGAAATTCTAGATCAGTCTGAGCTTGAAAGAGGTCCACGGGTCAAAGCGTTATATGAACTCGGGTTCACTTGGGCTGATCTTGAGGATGAAGAGTACTGGTTGGATGCAATTGCTCTAATGCACAGGGACACTTATAAGGAGCTTGAAGAAGCCTCATCAAAACTCTGGGCCATTCTCGATAAAGCGGTTCGCTATGTTCATCTAAAGCGCGATTTGTATGAACTGCTTGGGATTCCCCCTGTACTTTGGGAGATGCTTGACGGGTGTCCTATGCCAGAAGAAGGATTCATTAGTCGGTATGCCAGATTTGACTTTGCCATAGCCCATGATGGGACGATTAAGCTGCTCGAACTGAATGCGGATACCCCAACAGGTTATGTGGAAGCCTCGATAGCTACACCATGGATCTGTGAGCAAGCTGGAATGCAGAGTCCAAATCAAGGGATGAAGGCACAAGTTGCGGCAGCTTGGCAGGTAGAACGTCCGGATACCGCAGCTTGTGTGGCTTATGGATCTCATCTTGAAGATTCAGGTACGATAGAAGCATTAGTGAAGCACAGTGGTCTCGATATCCAGTGTGTGGATTGTCTTGATCTGTGGGTCGACAACGGAATTCTCAAGGATGGGGAGGACCGTGTGATCGAGCGGATGTTCGCTCTATATCCTAAAGAGTGGATGGCTGTGGATGAAGGCGGTGATGCCCTCGCCTATACGGTAGAGCAAGGGAATCTTCAGCTCTTTAATGGTCCTCACAGTATATTGCTCCAATCCAAGGGGCTGGTTGCAGCGGTGTGGGGAATGTATGAGCTGGGCCTGCTATTCGACAAGGAAGAGCGAGAGACGATCTCGCGCTATATTTTGCCTACTTATAATAAGCCTGTATTCTCAGGGAACTTTGTGTCCAAATCTGTTTTTGGTCGTGAAGGGGGTTCGGTGCGCATGTTTGATGATAGCGGTGCGCTAGAGCTTGAAGATGAAGACGGTTATGACAGTAGTCAGCTCTTCCCCACTGTGTATCAAAAAAGAGCCGATTTAGCACGGATAACGACATCAGAGGGTGAATTTCATCTGCTGACAGGCATGTTCGTGATTAACGGGAAGCCTTGTGGTATGCTCGGCCGAGCGGGCGGATTGATTACAGGCAATGCCAGTCATTTTATTGCGTTGGGAGTGAGATAATTGGATAAGAGCAAGAAAGCCCGAATCGGAGTCTTATGTATGATGCTTTTGACGGTACTGTTGCTAAGCGCATGTTCCAGTAATCAGGGCAGTGTATTTGATTCAGGAACAGCTCAAACTTCAGATAGTGTAGCACGGGTACCGTGGGACTACCGGGTGGTAGAGAGTACCGTAGGGGATTTAATTGGGAGTGACATGACGGTTTTACCGGATAATGAACTGCTCCCGAATGATGGGAATTATGCTACTGGCGATAAAATTTGGACACTTCAGTTCATGGACGCCGAGTTAATCACGGATGCTGATCAGAAGAATGAAGTTCGCCTGTCTTCATGGAGCACGATTAAGTCTTATGCAGATGAAAAAACGGCAGCAGAGGATCTTACCAATCTTAAAGTATCGGTAACCACTGATGTTGATCTTGTAGGAGTATACAAGACTAAGTATAAGGATAAGACAAGAAACTTTGCGGTGCTTGAGCTCCCTTCAGGTAATCGGATTAAGCAGCCGATTGATGATGAACGCTATACCGCATTAGAGAAAAAGAAAACCGCTTCCGTAGTCCTTGAGGAAGTACATGATTTTGCCGACTATGATTCGGCTTATGCGAAATTTCGGGGGTGGGCGAAGTGACGATGGTGGTTAATTTGGTAGTGAGTGTGTTTGTGATTATTCTTTTGCAAGTGTTAGGCATGGTGATCTTTGGTTTGATGACTCCGTTTAAAGATATGGAGGAGCTGAAGAAAGGCAATGTGGCTGTAGCCTTGGCTTTAGGCGGCAAGTTTCTGGCAACGGCTATTATTATTGGCGTAGCGGCATATACGAATACCTCCATTCTGCACATGATCATTTGGTTTGCGGTAGGTTATGTGTGCTTGATTGCGGCTTATTGGATCTTTGAATTAGCAACCCCAACCTTTAAGATTTCAGAGCATCTGGAGAAGGGAAATGTGGCTGTAGGCACTATGCTTTGCTTGGTGTTTATTGGGACAGCATTTGCGATTAGCAGTTTGATTGTTTAGTTCGAGTATGAAATAGGGTTGAGACAAAGGTTGCCCCGATCCATCCATCGAGCGGCAGCCTTATTGAAAATCTAAGAAAGTATAAGTTTTACTTTTAGCTTGATGTGAAGAAGGGGTGGGCAGATGCATCTGTTTCTGAGAATTTCCACCAAGATGATGCGGTTGCGTAAACGGACTATAGGGTTAATTATTCTGATCTTTATAGTTCTTAGTGCGTCGATTGCTTACCTGATTGAGCCGGGTACGTTTCACAGTTGGTTTAATGCATTCTATTGGGTTATGACAACGATGGCGACAGTGGGGTATGGGGATTATTTTGCAGAGACCGTAGTTGGAAAGCTGTTTACCATGTTTCTATATATCTTTGGTATCGGCCTTCTCAGCTTGGTTATTGGTAAGGTCATTGACTCCATTGCGGAGGTGCAGAGAAGGAGAGGAGCGGGAACGTTGAGCTTTCGGGGAAAGGACCATGTAATTCTAATTAATTGGAGTAAGAAAGCACAAGCTGCCGTAGACGAGGTTCTATGCTATTCGCCAAAATGCCACATTGTCATCATTGATGAGACAGGAAGTCATCCTCTGGAGCATATGGATCAAGTTCACTTTATAAGTGGTGATGCCTCCAGTGATGAGATTCTTCTTAAGGCTAACATCCATGAAGCAAGAGCAGCCATTGTGTTCGGGGACACAAGGATTGATGAAGCATCGCTGATCGACGGCAAATCTTTGTTAATTGCCTCTAGCATTGAGCGCATTGCGCCACAAGTACATACGACTGTAGAAATAATGCAAGAGAAGAATATACAGAATTTCAGGCATGTCCAAGTAAACGAGTTCGTTCTTTCGCATGATGCCATCTCCAGACTGGCTGTTCGTTCTGCACTGCAAGAGGGAAACTCTGAGGTGATAACGCAGCTGCTGAGCCGTAAATATGGTGATGATATTTATGAGATTCCAGTGAATACTACGTGGAAGACTTATGGGGATGCATTTCAGAGCCTGCTTCTGCAAGGTGCAACCTTATTGGCGGATCGTAGCGATCTAAGTATCAATCGAAAGCTGGATCAGGCTATTCCTAAGGATGCTAGATTGTATGTTGTTTCCGATGAAGAGACGTATCGTAAGATTAAAGATTAGATCAGAATTAGCTGGATCAGGCGGGTTTTCGGGAGCTGAGGCTTCGCGGGAATCCGCCTTTTTTTGTTTGCCAAACTTTCCTAAAGGGTAAGAGATACATGATAATATTTACTTTACCTTTGGAAGGAGCAATTGTTAATGAGTGAACATCAAAAAGTGAACGGAAACAGCAAGAATGAGCAACTGGAACAGTTTCGCAGTAAGGATGAAGGTCACACCTTAACAACGAACCAGGGTTTAAAAGTATCAGAGGATGAGTTCTCTCTGAAAGCAGGTGATCGGGGCCCAACCTTAATGGAAGACTTTCATTTCCGGGAAAAAATGACGCATTTCGATCATGAGCGAATCCCTGAGCGAATCGTGCATGCACGTGGATTTGCTGCTCATGGTGAGTTTGAAGTATATAAATCACTGAAAGAATATACAAGGGCGAAATTCCTTCAAGATCCCTCCGTGAAGACACCGGTGTTTGTCCGATTCTCGACGGTAGCCGGATCACGGGGATCAGCCGAGACGGTGCGGGATGCCCGCGGATTCTCTACCAAATTCTATACAGAGGAAGGGAATTACGATTTAGTCGGAAATAATATGCCCGTCTTTTTTATTCAGGATGCGATCAAGTTCCCAGATTTAGTACATGCGCTTAAGCCTGAGCCGCACAATGAAATGCCTCAAGCCGCATCGGCTCACGATACCTTTTGGGATTTCATAGCCAATAACCAAGAATCGGCCCATGTGGCAATGTGGCTGATGTCGGACCGCGCTATTCCACGTAGCTTCAGAATGATGGAAGGGTTTGGGGTGCATACTTTCAGGTTGATTAATGAGCAAGGAAAAGCCCATTTTGTTAAATTCCACTGGAAACCAGTGCTCGGTGTACACTCTTTAGTGTGGGACGAAGCTCAGAAAATATCAGGAGCGGACCCTGACTTTCATCGTCGTGATTTATGGGAATCGATTGAAGCCGGCAACTTTCCGGAATACGAATTGGGCATTCAGCTTCTAAGTGAAGAAGATGAATTTAAGTTTGATTTTGACGTGCTGGATCCTACAAAGCTCTGGCCAGAGGAAGATGTACCTGTACAGATTGTTGGGAAAATGACCTTGAACCGCAACGTGGATAATGTCTTCGCCGAAACGGAGCAGGTAGCTTTCCACCCTGGACATGTGGTTCCAGGCATCGATTTCACCAATGATCCACTGCTTCAGGGCAGATTGTTCTCTTATACGGATACTCAGCTAATTCGGCTTGGCGGTCCTAACTTCCATGAGTTGCCGATCAATAGACCGGTATGTCCTTTCCACAACAATCAGCGTGACGGGCATGGACGGCAGACGATTAATCAGGGTTCAGTGAGCTATCACAATAATTCGCTTGCTAAAAATACGCCTGCACCTGCAACAGAGGCTGAAGGTGGTTATGTACATTATCAGGAGAAGGTTGAGGGCCGTAAGGTGCGTAGCCGGAGCAAAAGCTTTGAAGACCATTTTTCACAAGCCAAGCTGTTCTGGAACAGCATGAGTGCTCCAGAAAAAACGCATATTATTGAAGCCTATTCATTCGAGCTCGGGAAGGTAAAGAGTAAGTCTGTCCGGCAGCAGGTTGTAGATATGCTCGCGAACGTTACGTTAGAGCTTGCTGTGCCTGTAGCAGAAGCTATTGGGGCGACGCCACCGAAAACGGGCGGTTCCGAGGTGGCTCAAATCTCCCCGGCACTAAGTCAGGCAAATACGAAGAAGCACCCAAACACACGTAAAATAGGTGTGATTATAGGCGACAGATTTGATGAAGACTTGGTGATGCCTGTTCTGGATACGCTTATGAGAGCCGGGATCCAGCCGGAAATAATCAGTGATAAGCTTGGATTTATTAAAGGCTCGAAGGGGACAGAGCTTGAAGTCATTCATACCTTATCCACGACAGATTCGGTGCTCTTTGATGCAACTTATGCAGCTGGTGGAAATTCGGAACATAAGAAATTCCATAAAGATACAGCGCAATTCCTGAACCAAGCCTATTCTCACTTTAAGCCCATCGCGGTGACTACTGAAAATGCTAAACTACTTGAAACGGCCGAGCATAGAAGCAGTCCGGGTGTAATCATTGGAGATGGCGGAGAGGTGTTCGCTGCCAGCCTTGTCGCGGCAATTACTGCCCATCGTTTTTGGGAACGTATGAATGAATAAATAACTGATACAGAGGGGATATCCCGCTCGCCAAAGGCGTAAGGATATCTCTTTTTTGTCTAAGGATAGATACATAACGCTCACAGTTTGATTTAACATTTTGTTGTATATTACCGTTATAGATAATACTAGGCAGTAAGCAGAATAGGAGAATATTAAAAGGAGGTGATCACTTGAGGAAAATAATTATTGCTGCACTAGCGATATTTGCAGGCATTATAGGGTTAACGGCATGCGAAAAAACGGCAGTACCGAATCCGTCCAATAGTGTTCATACTAATTCTCCAGCTCCAGTAGATTCGGAAAATGATACTAAGGTAATCCAGACGCAGGAAGTAACTAACTTAGAGCAGTTTATTACCTCGAAACTCACAGGCGAGTACGGTGTATATACTAATTTTATTGAAACAGATCAGTCGGCGGAAGCGGCGAGTGGACACGAAGTTCTGAGTGAATCGGCATCTCTCCGGATGCTGGCAGCTGTGCGTAGCGGCCAACAAGAGAGATTTACAGAGCAATGGCAACTAGCTAAGCAAACCTTTGATATCAACAGCGGTTTCAGCTACCGTTACAGTCCTAAACAGCAGAAGCTATACCCCTTGAATGCTGCCGTTGATGATTTGCGTATGATTCAAGCTCTTTATGAGGCAGGGGAGAAGTTCGGCGATAAACGTTATACAGCTGAAGCGGATAAATATGGCGAAAGATTTTATGATTATAATGTAAAAGACGGAAAACTTTATGATTTCTACGATATGGAATATTCTTCAACAAACACATTCGTCACTTTGTGTTATATTAATTTGGGCACTTTGCGAAAAATGTCGTTTCCTAGCCAATTTAGTAAGAAACTGACGAATGATTTGAACGTAATATTGGAAAACGGATATTTATCGGATGAATTCCCCTTTTATGAGACACGGTTTAATTATGAGACCGGAAAATATAGTTCGGAAAACATCAATACAGTAGAGTCGCTTTTATCCATTCTAGCCTTAGCTGAAGTGGGCCAGCAGAAAGCCACCAGCATTGATTTTATCAAGCAACAGGTCGAAGCTGGAACGTTATATGGGCAATATTCGAGAGAAGGTAAGCCGCTGAACGATATCCGCTCCACAGCCATTTATGCCATTACGGCTATGATCGGCGCAGAAATCGGCGATGAATCTCTCCACCATAAAAGCATTGAAAAAATGAACGAGTTCAGAGTAACAGATGTGGATAGCCCACTGTACGGAGGATTCGGTGATGTCGCTAGCGGCCAAGCTTATTCTTTTGACAACCTGATGGCATTACTGGCCTATGTCTATTAACTTAAACTTATTGTATTGAAGGTGAACCTGCATGATGGACAACACGGTGAAAACGCCTCTAAGGCAGGGGATATCACTTGCTAATTTATCGGTTTCTCCTGCATTTCTTGCTGCATTTGGAGTGCTGCTTATTACCATCATCGCGCTGTTCACAGCTCCGTATGTCGGAGTGGCGGATAACGGTGACTTTTTCCGTAGCATTTATAGTAATGGACTCTATTTCAATCTGCCGGATTATGATAGTCAGTACTTTGGTTATTTTGTGAAGCAATATGGGATCTTTCAATATTTTAATGAGAATGGTGCAATGTTATTTTCCTCTCAGTCCTTATTTATCAAGCTGGCTATAGGACTTAACAAGTTGTTCTTCAGTAGTGAGGTATTCGACATCCGCTTTCAAGCGGCGATTTATACGATTCTATATGTAATCGCAATTTACTTATTAATAGAGGCTATTACATGGAAGATGTCCCGAAAACAGGGATTCATCATTGCAGGTATTGCTATTTTTATATTCGGAGATACCGGTTATACGGCTTATTTTAACTCCTTTTACGGCGAAAGCGTTGTGATGATCACGATGATCTTCATGTTCGCTTCATGGCTGATGTTACATCGAAAAAGATTCAATGACTACGCGATGCTGGCCTTATTCGTAATTAGCACGCTGATCCTGACTACTTCTAAGCAGCAGAATGCGCCAGTGGGTATGATCATTGCTGTTCTGGCATGTTCACTGCTTTGGATTCGTAGAGACAAGATATTTCGGATACTGACAATGGCGTCTCTTGCTCTGATGCTGTTCGCAGGTGTGTTCACGTATTTGAATATCTCAAATGAGTTCGTAAACATTAACCAGTTCCATGCCATGACCCGAGGGGTGCTGAAGGAATCACCTGATCCAGAAGCCGCTTTAAAAGCGTTAGGGATGGACGAGCAATTCGCCATTCTGAAGAACAGCATTCACTATGAGAAGTACGTGACCATAGACGTGAATTCACCACTTCTCGAGGAGAATTTCTACAGTCGTTATGGATTTGTATCCATCCTTAAATATTATTTAACGAACCCTGACCAGCTTAATTCGATTCTTAATGTAGCTGCTCAAAGTGCATTCTCGATTAAGCCTGCGGCTATGGGGAATTTCGAGCATTCCGTTGGTAAGGAGTTTCGAGCACAGAGTCACTTTTTCACCGGATACAGCCAACTGAAACAAACGCTGGCCCCGCGAACATTCGGGTTCATCTTCCTCTGGATGGTGCTTGTCATCGGTCTCTATATGCCTTCCTTTGTAAAAGCGATCAAGTCCCGTGATTTCAGAGGTATGCAGCGAATGGTATTGATTGTCGCTTCGATTGGCATTGGGCTTTCAGGTATTTTTGTATCAATTATCGGGGCAGGCGATGCCGATATTTCCAAGCATGAGTTCTTATTTACATTATCCTTTGATTTAGTCACTTTTCTGACCCTATCCAGTGTGATCGGGCGTAGAGTTTCTAAAAACAGCAATCGGGTTAAGCAGGTTAACAAGAGCATCCCTTCTAGCCCGTATACAAAGCCTCAAAAGGATGTGAGTGTGTGAGCATCAGAGGAGTTTTAAACGGTATATTGCTACTGACGTTGACCCTAACAGCCCTTCTGATTCCCGTCATACCTGTCCAATCTGCTGCTTCGCCACAGCAGGTCCTACTACTCTACGACAGCCTCGCTAAGGGGACGACGAAGGAAGGCAACGTGACTGAACTCCAGCGACTGCTGGCGGCCTATTCCATGAAGGTCACACTTAGAAGTCTGGATCAATATGAACAAGGGATGCTGAATCATTACTCTAAAGTGATTATGGTCCGTAATGCAGCGGATATTTTGATTACTAATAAATTTTATGTAGAGGATTGGGAGCATTATCAGGGACAGTATTTGCACATCGGGTACAGTCCTCCAGCCTCGCTGAAAAAGAAACTACAGTTAACCACAGATGTCATGTATGACGCGAATCCAGATCTCCAGATCGGACAGTTCTCGGGAATTTCACTTCAGGTACAGGATATGCTCTATATAGCCGGAAGTCAGGGAACCCAGCCCCTTGGAAAGCTGATCTTCCAGGATGATAGCCTGCAAGCACCTTATGCTGTGAGTAAAGAGGATGCTGCTTATGTTCCGTATTTTGAACAAGGGAATGTCAGTGCACTGGCGATGGGGTATGTTCTGAAGGATTGGCTTCATATCAACGCAACGCCTAAAGTGTATCTTGCGATCAAAGAGATCTATCCCTTCTCTGATCTGGGATTGCTGACAGAGACTGCGGAGCGGCTGTATCAAGTGGGGATTCCTTTTCTTGCAAGTGTGCGGCCAGTGTTCAGCAATACCGATTATCCGGCAATGCAGCGTTATTTGGTAGCCATCAAAAGAGTGCAATCGAATAATGGCAGCATTCTGGTCAATGCCCCTATTGCGATGCATTCAACGAGTACTAGTAATATGGATCATTCACTTCAGGTGAAGATGAACGCGTTCATTAATCTGCTGGTGCACAACAAGATTGGGCCGCTTGGAATCGGAGCACAAATGCACTGGGCGTATGACAAGGAATATTCGGAGGCGGGGATGGGGTTTTTCGATTCTGTGATACTGTATCCGGATGAAAACGTTGATTATATGGAGCAGAGCGACACCTCCAAGTCCTTTCCATCCTCTTTATATAGTGTGCCGATTGATTTTTTGCAGGATCTGCAAACATCCAATAATGTGATGCCAGAACTGCCGATGGACACGGTAATCACTGTGGATATGCCTAAGGATAAGGAAGAACTTGAGGAAATGCTGAAGATGCTGGAACAATACTGGGTTTCTTTTGCAGATTATAAACAAGAAAGGCATGAGGTTGTTACAGACGTCAATACGATCACTTCATCAGAAGGAGTGATTTCTATTAATGGACAACCCCTGAGTCTGAATTATACGCCAGAAACAGTGAATAGCGATTATCGGTATACAGAAGAGCAGAAGAAGAGCTTTACGACGCTTTTTAATATACAGAATCAGTTCTTTATAGTTGCGATAATGATTTCTCTGTTGCTATTTGGCGGATTAATGATCATCGGATACCGATTGTATAGGAAAAAGTATTTGAAATGAGACAACTAATCGTGATTTGGAGGATCCTATGACGATTTCAGACATACTGATGGTAATTGCAGTGATCTGTATCTGGTCTCTATTGCTGGTGAATGTGACCCTCATTATCGCAGGCTATTTATATTACATTAAATCTGAAAATGAGGACATACCAGAGATAGAGGGCGAATATCCCTTGGTTTCAATTATGGTTCCTGCTCACAATGAGGGGGTAGTAATCTCTAAGACGGTGGAGTCTCTGCTAGCGCTTGATTATCCGGAAGATCGATATGAGATTATTGTGATTAATGATAATTCCTCTGATAACAGTGCTGAACTGCTGGCCGGTATCCAAAACCGAAATCCGGGGCGGCAGCTGATCGTCATTAATACGGATGCGATTACTGGTGGCAAAGGGAAATCGAATGCGCTGAATATAGGCTTCACCCATTGCAAAGGGCAGTTAATTGCGATTTATGATGCAGACAACACTCCTGAAAAAACGGCTTTACGTTATCTGGTCGCTGAGATCATGAATGATTCTAGCCTAGGCGCAGTAATCGGTAAGTTTAGAACCCGTAACCGTAACGCAAGCCTACTTACCCGGTTTATTAATATTGAGACGTTGTCCTTTCAATGGATGGCGCAAGCGGGACGCTGGAAGCTGTTCAAGTTATGTACCATTCCCGGCACTAATTTTATTATGCGCAGGTCTATCGTAGAAAGTATCGGTGGCTGGGATGTTAAAGCGATAGCCGAAGATACAGAAATCAGCTTCAGAATATATATGATGGGTTATCGGATCAAATTCCAGCCGAAATCGGTCACATGGGAGCAAGAGCCACAGACTTTAAAAGTTTGGTTCAAGCAGCGAACGCGGTGGGCTAAGGGCAACATTTATGTCATTGTCAAAAATATCCCCCTGCTGTTCGATAAATCCGCCGCAAAAGTCCGATTCGATATTCTTTATTTTTTAGCGATTTACTTCTTATTGTTGATTTCGTTAATTACCTCCGATGTGCTGCTCATTCTGCATGCTTTGGGCTATGTACATACTACTATTGCTGGGCTTAGCAATTTTCTCTGGCTGCTTGCCATCATACTGTTCGTTGTAGGTACTTTCATAACGTTGACGACAGAGAAGGGCGAGATGAGCTTGTCCAATTTATGGATCGTAATGTTGATGTACGTCTCTTATTGTCAGCTGTGGATGGTTGTCGCGGCTTACGGATTATATCTTTACGCCAAAGATCTCATCTTCAAAAGAGAAGCAAAGTGGTATAAGACTGAACGCTATTAATAATGAACAAAGAAGTAATATGAGAAATATGTGATCACAGGAGAAACAGAATATGATGATGAAAAAACAAATGGTTATACTGTTAACCTGCCTCTCTCTTTTTCTAATTCAATTGAATGTTGCAGCCGCCGAGGCTCCGCCTCAGGATACTAGATTAACCTACACAACCTCTTTTACAGGAACAGATACTGCGTTAAAAGGTTCGAGTGCCCAGCAGCAATATTTTGAGGTCATGGATTATTGGAATGTGGATGAGATCAGAATTAACCTGCACTTTCAAATTTCGCAAATTACCAAGGAGCAGATTTCTAGCGTTACCTTAACGCTAAATGGCAGCCCATTCTATACATTTAGACCCTCTCTAAAAGATAATGGCGAACAACAGCTGGTCCTTCAGGCACCTAAAGGGTTTCTAAAAAAAGGAACCAATACGCTTGGAATTCAGGGCTATTTGCAGTCGAACTATACAGATGAACAATCTTGTTCTGTCGATTATGATTTTGATAATTGGCTGCATCTGTTTAATACATCCAGTATTAGCATGATGTATACGCCGAAGCCCTTGACTGGAGGGATTAGTGACTTTAGCGAGCGCTTCTCTGGCGTTGATACCTTAACGAAGAATCATAGTGTGCTGACCGTACCGGATAAAAGCACAGGGGCAGAATTGGAGTCGGCTACTTATGCGCTCTCTGGGCTTGTGAAGGGGAATACATTGGACAATAGAACGATTCCAATGCTTCCCTACCGGTCAGATGCGGTGAAGAATAAAGCTGCGGTTGTACTGGTAGCTATGTATGACCGAGTACCAAGTGGGCTAAAGGCTCAGCTAAGCACCTCTGAAGATTTAAGTACACATGCACTGCTGCAGTTAGTGAATAAGGATACTCAGCCGACACTTGTCGTAACCTCGAAGGATGAGAACTTACTGATTAAAGCAGGCCGTTTTGTTGCGAATGAAGAGTTATTGGGTCAAATCAGCAGTGATTTAAAGGTGGTCGATGATGCTACAGAAGTATCTGCACCACCACTTTCGATTAGCTCCAATATTACGCTTACAGAAACGGGTGATAAACTCACTGGGGCACGTCATCAGGAGCAGACATACTTTGTTGCACTGCCCTCTAACCGCTCGATTGCAGATTCAGGCAGAATCAGATTGGATTTCCGTTATGCACAGAATTTAGATTTCGACCGTTCATTAGTGACTGTCAGCATCAACAACACACCCATTGGCAGCAAGAAGCTGACCAAAGAGCTGGCGAATGGCGATAAGCTGGATCTTCCAGTTCCCCAAAGCCTTAATATCTCTGGTAATTTCACGGTAACTGTAGCCTTTGATTTGGAGCTGAAGGGAGCCGAATGTACTTTAGATAAGGAACAAATGCCGTGGGCGTATATCAGTAAAGATTCTGTAATGCGTCTTAATACTAAGGATCGTACGGATCTTTTGTTTAATAACTATCCGTATCCGTTTATACGTGACGGGCTTTACAATCAGGTAGCAGTTGTTTTGCCGCAAGAAATGGATGATTACTCATATTTGAGTTTAGCTAATGTGTTTAATCTACTGGGAAAATACGCTAGCGGAAATATAGGCAACATTCAGTTCTACACGGATAACATTAGCGCTGATCATTTAAAGAATAATAATGTCATCGCCATAGGCACGTATAAGAATAATAAGATCATCCGTGATCATAATGATAAGCTCTATTTTCAATATAACGGGAACGGAACAGCGATTCGCTCCAATGAGAAGATGAGTATTGAAGATCATTACGGATCTCAAATTGGAACACTGCAGCTGATTGAATCACCATTTGAGGCGGGACGGGGATTGCTTGCTGTTACGGGAGCCCACTCTGAAGAGTACTATTTGGCGTCGAAGTTGATCGCAACAGAGCGGGACAAATGGAAGGTGTTTGGCGATGGGGTAATCGTTGATAAGGATGGTAATGTCAATGCGCACCGTTTCAAGATCATTACTGGAGCAGCAGAGGATTCCGTGGTTAAAAAAATAGCGGAACGAACGGACGTGCTGAGTTTCATTATCGTAATTGTGCTGGTGCTGACACTGGTGATTCTATCGCTGATCCTGCTGCTTCGTAAACATATGAAGAAACGTGGTGATAAGCGTGAGACGTAATCGCAGCGGTTTAGTTTCAGATATCGCTCTCTTATCGTTCCTGGTGCTTCTTTTTATTTGTATTGTCTTCATTTCAGGGGCACCTGACGATTATATCCAGAATATTATCATTTTAAATGTGGCTTTTATTCTGGCGATTGTTACGTATTTTACAACGGTGACTGCAGGGTTGGTCTTGAACCTGGTGTTTATATTTGCTTATGGCTTCTACACGATGTATCAGACGATATCTTTGGGAGAGACAATTGGACTGAATACTTACTTCTGGCTAATTATGACCCCATTGTTAACAGTGGTACTGTGGATATTTACACTAAGCAATCGTGAGCTGCAGGCTGAGAATCAGCGTTTGGAGAATAAGACTGCCAATATGGCCATCATCGACGAGAACACAGATCTGCGTAACAGTATTTCTTTTCAGAAGGATGCCGCTTTATTTACAGGCATTTCTACTCGATATCAGATTCCACTCACACTGCTTGTAGTGAAAGTGAAATACTGGAATGAGATTAGACGTATTATTCCCGAAGATAAGCTGGCTGAGGCCATTCATGACGTGTCTCAGCTCAGTCAGGCCAGCATTCGTACCAATGATGCACTGTATCTGCTGGACAAAGATGACGCAACATGGGGCCTTCTGCTGTTCACCGACAACGATGGAGCAAAAATCGTGATCGAGCGGATTAAATTGAAGCTTCAAGAGCTTAATGACACTGAATTTGTCAAAAAGTATAAAGTTAGCCTCGGTCTCAAAATAGGTGCTGTAGAATATCAATCCAGCACTATTGAGAACCCGTTAGATTTTATTGTTCAGGCTAAAAAACAACTGGAGTATGATGTATAAGTCAGTTGAACGTAAGGGAATATAAGGAATATCGGATAGTAGTTGACTTTACATGTCGATTTCACGTATGATGGAGTGGTGGTCTAAATCGTAAGATTTACGAATTTTCCTACGTTTATTAGGTTATACTTATAGATAAACCTACAGATCATTTGGTTAATTTACCATAAAGGCTCCACTAATTTGTTCAGAAGGAGGACGATCAGAATGAGAGAAGGCATACATCCAAAGTACAACAAGGTTATTTTCATGGATGCAAGCGTAGGCTTCAAATTCTTGAGTGCATCTACAAAATCATCCAATGAAACTATGGAATGGGAAGATGGTAACACTTATCCTGTTATCCGCGTGGACGCAAGTTCCGCATCCCACCCATTTTACACTGGTAAACAAAGAGATACAGAACAAGGCGGCCGTGTTGACAAGTTCAAACAACGTCTTGCACAAAAGAAATAAGAATCCTTACGGATTAAAAAGGGACAACCCATTTAGAAGCGATCGCTTCAGGGATGTCCCTTTTTTGTGTTCAGACATGTTAGAATGAAATGGAATTGACAAATTTCGATAGTGGCAGGGGAGCGATTAGTAGTGGAAAATGAAATAAAAGTAGATACCGTCCTTAAGAGTGAGGACGTTCAGGAGTTTAACCTATGGTTCAGCTTGAATAGCCGTATTATACTTAGCTCTTTCAGTGTGGTTGCTTATTTTGTGATTTTGCTGTTAATTACTAAGGATTACAGTATTAAAAATATTTCAATCCTTGCTGTGACTGCTGTGATTCTTGCCGCTGTTTTATGGTATATGACCAAATCAAGTTTGACCAAAAAATCTAAAAAAGCCTTCGCAACAGACAGTTTAGCCCAGCAGCCTCAGAGCTATTCCGTATCAGATGAGGGTATAAAGTACGTATCTGAGGCAGGTTCCGGGCAAGTAAAATGGGAAGAGATACATAAAATAGGTGAAACGATGAACCTGTTCGTGTTTTTTGTGTCTTCTAATCGAGCGCTGATTATCCCTAAACGGTACTTTCAGTCGATACAAGATAAAGATGCATTTAAGGACTTGGCCAGAAAGTATATGTTCTCCCATCGAGTAAAGTTCAAATCGTAAGATGTACAGATGTGCTGGTATTTGTTGATTCATTTGTAGGATTGATTAGGATATAATGATAGGAGCGACTTGAAAAATAGGAGAAATATGGCATGCCGTGGATTCAAGGATATCCGTATTACTTATTAATGGGCAGTGTTCTAAGCTTTTACATGGGCATCAGCTCCTATCGACATCGAAAGTCGGCAGGAAGACGCTATTTATGGATCTTAATGCTGCTGGTCAGCCTCATATTTATTGCGACGGCGGGAGAGATCATGTCATCCTCTTTTCAGGTTAAGCTGTGGTGGAAGAATATGCAGCAGGCTCCGCTTTTTTTAAGTGCGTTATTTACTTATGCTGTCGTTAAAGAATATGTGTCTCCTTCCGCGGAACGCCTACCTGTAAAACTTGCTATTTTCTCGATTCCAATTGCTTTGGACGTACTGCTTATTTTTACGGATACCTATCATCATCTAATGCGTAGTGAAGTGGGCATGGCCACTGTTGCGGGTGTTAGTGGAATTACTGTAAAGCCTACGCTTCTTAGCATGGCTTTTATTGCTTATGATCAGCTATTTGGTCTATATGCGGTCTGCTTGCTAGCTGTTTCCTTAATGAATAGACCGAGAGCTTTTTTGCGACGTGCGTTCTTACTATTTGTCGGGTTACTGGTTCCGGTCGTTTCTGTTTTTTTACTTCCCTTGTTGAAGATCACGCTTACAGGCTTTACGGCCTTCACTTATCTACCCGCAATTATAGCGGCTTATTTGTGTTTATTCATTGACTCCAAATCTACGATCTATCCTTTAACTAAAATTAAAATCCTGGAGCATATGAAAGACGGCGTAGTTTTGACAGACCGGAATGATAATATTATTGGTTGAGATTACCGGGATATCGAATGAGACCTGGATGGGGAAAAATATTGATCTTTTTATGAGGCATCACAAGGACATTGGCGCTCATTATAGTCAAAGGACCGAAGGACAGTTTGAGATTGTATGTACTGGAATAAGAGAGGTTTGTTATGGGGTTTCCTTGATAGCGACTGAACATCAGGCAACAGAGAACAAGGGGATGCTAATTGTTTTTAGTGACCATAGTGAAAAGAAGCGGTATGAACGTGAATTGGTCTATCAAGCAACGATAGATGATTTGACGGGACTTTATAATCGCAGGCACTTTATGCAAATGGTGCAAAATCAAACGATTCCGGACGGGCTAGGACTGGCGCTGTTGTTATTTGATATCGATGATTTTAAGTTAATTAATGATACCTATGGTCATTTAGCAGGAGATCAGGCATTAGTTGATTTCTCGAATAAAATACTTCAGGTGTACCAAAACAAAGGCATTGCCGGAAGAGTCGGGGGCGAGGAGTTTGCTGTATGCTTTTTTGCTGAGGATAAACGTGCAGCCTTGATGGAAGCGGAGGATTTTCGCACTACGATGAGTGATTATAAAATAATTTTGAACGAACACGATAGCATTCAGCTTACCGCTAGCATCGGAATTTCTTTTACAGAGCGCAGAGAGGTGACTTTCGAAGATTTGTATCGGGAAGCGGATGAAGCGTTATATCGTTCCAAGAATTCGGGCAAGAATAGAGTAACGCTGGGTCGTGAGCCCATTTTAAGAGAAGCGATGAAGGGATAAGAGGTGTTCTAATGAATCTGACAATTAATGAAGTGATGAGTAAGCTTGAGGAAATGGGTACAGAGCAGACGAAGCGTACCTTCATACGACATGGTGCTAAGGAGCCTTTATTTGGAGTAAGGATAGGGGACATGAAGAAGCTGGTAAAGGATATCAAGAAAGACCAAGGTCTAGCTCGCGCTTTGTATCAGACGGGGAATTATGATGCGATGTATTTGGCAGGGCTTACAGTTGACCCCAAGACGCTTACGAAGGAAGTGCTTCAAAGCTGGGTAGTGACAGCTTACTGCTCTGGAATAGCGGAATATACGGTAGCGTCTGTCGCTGCAGAGAGCCCTTACGCACTAGAACTTGCAAGAGAATGGATTTCTTCATCGGATGAAATGGTGGCCACCTGTGGCTGGAGTACTTATGGGAATTACATTTCAGTTACGCCGGATGATCTGCTAGACATCGCTGAGATCAGAAAGCTGCTACAGCAAATACAATCTACCATTCATCAGGAACGGAATCGAGTTCGTTACACGATGAATATGTTTGTAATTATCGCCGCCAGCAGCGTAACCGAACTGCATGATGAGGCAACGCAGATTGCTGCAAGCATTGGAAAGGTTCAGGTACAAATGGGACAAACCGCATGTAAAGTACCGCTGGCAGTAGATTATATTGCCAAGGTTGAGCAGGCAGGAAAGCTTGGTGTGAAGAAGAAGACCTGTATTTGTTAATGGAGACAGTATAACATCGCCTTCAAGTTAGTCACTCTATTTCCCCCTCATATTCTATTGAGGAGTGAGTAAACTTGGAGTTTTTTTATGGTCAAATACACAGGTGTTTCAACGGTGCTCAAAAATGTTTAAGTTACCAGCAGTAAAAATTCACATAGAAAACTTAGTGGAGCAATGAAGAAGGAGCAAAGAGCCATTATTATAAGGAATTAGGTAAGGAGTTAGGCTTAGAAGACAGGACGGAGGCACTTTGTGAAAAAACATCGATTTACTTTGCAGTATAAAATACTATCTATAACAATTTTTATCGTGATCTGTCTATTAGGATTCGTGATGGTTATGCATGATAGAATCAATGCGCTGCAGCGGGAAAGTAGCTTTATTTCCCATCAGGACCGAGAGATAACTAGTTTGGCTAATCAGATCGAGAAGAACATTCTAGATATGGAAACGGGACAACGAGGTTATATTATCACCGGCGATGATAAGTATCTGGAGCCCTATAATTTGGGGAAAACTCAATGGAAGGCGAATTATGATGAGCTCTCCGTGCTTACTGCTAATGATTCCATGCAACTTCAGCGTCTGATGGGCATTGAAAATAATATCCAGCAGTGGATCAAGCAGTCCGGGGATTATGTGATAGAGTTGAAAAAAGAGGGACAGGAAGCTGAAATCTTACGATATTTCCATTCGGATGATGGCAAAGATCAAATGGACCGAATTCGTAGCCAGATCAGTACTTACCGCGAGACGATGAATGAGAATACTAATGATTTGATAGCTGGACAGGCAGATCAGAATAAATTGCTGCTGGAGCTCCTTTATATTGTTTGGGCGATTATTGCTGTTACCTCAGTGATCGCCTCGTGGATCATTTCACATGCCATCGTTAGTACGATTCGTAAGGTTACTCATACGATTACTGGATTAGATTCCGCTGATGATACGAAGAGAAGAGTGGAGATTACCACGAATGATGAAATCAGGGATCTCAGTGTCGCTACGAATCATCTGATAGACACGCAACAAGAGCGAATATGGATTCAGGATCATGCTAATGATTTGCTGTCAAGGTATCAGGGCATCACACGAGTCTCACAACTGGGGGATATCTTTTTAGGTAAAACTGCAGAAGTTATTGATTATCCATATGGTGCCTTATATATACGGACGCAAGATCATGATCGAGACATGTTAAATAGAACTTCTACTTTTGCTGGAAACAGCGACATAACAGATCATGGGACATTCCAAATTGGAGAAGGTTTGGTTGGTCAATGTGCTAAAGAGGCACGTTTGATTCACATACAGGATCTTCCAGATGAGTATATCAACATTCAGTCCGGGCTGGGCGTTTCCGCACCGAAATTCCTTATATTACTTCCAGTTTGTTTTTCGGGTGAGGTAGTTGCTGTGGTGGAAATTGCCTCCTTTTCTCCACTTACTGAGCCGCAGATTAAATTCTTGGAGTCTATTTCAAATGCATTTGGTGTTGCAATTAACAGTACCATCAGCAGTATGAGAATTGATCAACTTTTGGAGCAATCCCAACGCTTAAACGAAGAACTTCAAGTGTATACTGAAGAACTACAAACCCAGTCTGAGGAGCTGCAAATCCAGACAGAGTCGCTACATGCGACGAATAGAAAGCTGGAAGATAAGAATCTCTTAGCTGAACAAAAGTCATTTGAGGCTGAAAAAGCTCGAATAGAGCTTGCTCAATCTGCAGAATTATTGCGGCAAAGCTCGCAGTATAAATCGGAGTTCTTGGCGAATATGTCTCATGAACTCCGAACTCCGCTTAACGGCATATTGTTACTCTCCGAATTTCTCATGGAGAATCAGTCAGGGTCCTTAAGTGAGGAGAATATTGAATTCTCCCAAGCCATTCATTCTTCTGGGCAAGATCTGCTGGCGCTGATTAACGATATTTTAGATTTGTCCAAGGTTGAGGCAGGGAAGCTGAATATTGAAGTTGAAGCGATAAATCTAACGGAGATCCCGGAGGCAATGCTTCAGAGCTTCAGTCACCTGTCTCGCAAAAAAGAGATTCCTTTGCATATACAACTGGGGGAGGACTTACCTCCGCTATTTTATTCGGATGCTCAAAGGGTACGGCAAATTATTATAAATCTGCTGTCCAATGCGTTTAAGTTTACAGCTAATGGTTCAGTAACTCTTGAAATACGTTTGGCGACTACAGACGAACTACGGAGTTTGGCACATTTGGAACCAGGGTTATTTATTGCTTTCGCCATCAAAGATACTGGAATTGGGATTCCTTTTGAGAAGCAGGCTATTATTTTCGAAGCTTTTCAACAGGCGAATGGAAATACAGAACGTCAATACGGTGGAACTGGGCTTGGGTTATCCATATCCAGAGAACTGGCAACACTGCTCGGCGGTAGGATTACAGTGGAGAGTCAAGAAGGAATAGGTAGTGTCTTTACGGTGTATTTGCCAATGAAGCTTCAGGACCCTAGCCTTGAAGAAACCGCTGGGATAGCAGATCTTAATCATGAGGAAGAAAGTTCGGTTGCTCTTCCCGCAGCAACCAGTGAGAACATAAGCAGCGACTTCACCTCTTTAAATCATAAGCATGTTCTAATTGTGGATGATGATGAGCGGAATCTGTTCGCGTTATCTAACACGCTAAGGAAGCGTGGACTGCAAGTAACTACAGCTGCGGATGGAGAGAGAGGCATACATGCGCTGGAGCAATCTGCATCCATAGACATCGTTCTTATGGATATTATGATGCCGGTAATGAACGGATTTGAAGCTATCGCTCGAATCAGAGAAATGCCGGCAAGGAATAAAATTCCAATTATAGCGCTGACCGCGAAGGCGATGAAGGAAGATAAGGCGAAAATCTTACAAGCGGGTGCAACAGATTATCTTAGTAAGCCAATTAACTTAGAACGTTTATTAGCATTGATGCAATTAATCCTAAATAGTGATTCATAAGGTGATAGATTCTAGAAAAATCAAACAGCGCGCGCCAATGGAGTACTGGCGCGCGCTGTTTAGTTTGTACGAGCTGTCGATTGGACAGCTCTAGGGTTGTTGATAATGTTATTGTTGAACGGAATCTACTACGACTTTAGCAGCTGTGCCGATTGGTGGCAGGCTTTTAGTCAGCATAGGGCTGTAGAATCCTATAACTTTTGCGCCTTTTACAAGCTCGCTGCTGTTTACAGCTTTGCCATCGGTATTAATTAGCGCGGTATCTTTACTAATACGAAGTACTACTTCTTGTTGTGACTGTTCGTTCAGGCCACTGCCTTTAACGGTGATGCTGATGTTTCCTTCATCGTCTTTTTTAACTTCTTCAATGGTACCTGCAGTACCCAAAAGATCATTTTGTTTCTGCTCATCTAGAACAGTGATCTTGTAAGTTGGAGTTTGCGGTGGCAGGCTCATGGTCATGATCATGGAATGCTCTGCTTTTACGGTCATACCGATATGAAGATCTTTTAGAGCAAGCTTAGTACCGTCTGCCATTTCGATAGTCGTATCTTCACCTACATTCAGTACGATGCCATCTGTGCCTACACCCTGGATCTGAACGGATTGGTATTTGCCCTCATTATTGACAGCTGTAATCACGCCAGTCTTGGTCATATGCTCTTCCTGATTAGCAGCAGTGATCACGATGGAATCTCCCTTCACTGTCATGTTGTGGTGGATGATTTCACTTACAAAGGAAGCTGGAACATACAAAATGGAGTCAACCAATTGTGGTGCAGTTCCAAGCGTAGTATTCATTTTGTTAATGCTATAGCGATCTTCTCCGGCTTTCACTGTAGTGAACACAGCACCATTGATAAGATCAACGGATTTAGTTTGTCCATTCCAAGTTAATTCAAAGCCAAGTGCTTCAGTAACCGAACGAAGTGGCACCATAGGCTCTTTGCCATTTGCAGTTTGAAAGCCTGTTTCTTTCAGAGCGGAACCGTTGATTTCAATCGCAAGTGTTTTTTGGTTAGCGCTAACGGTAGTTTGAGCAGCATCATTTTTTGCAGAAGTTGTTGTTGGTGCGGCATAGGCTGCTCCTGTTGAAAGTGCTAGGGACAAAGTTAAAAGAACTGTACTTGTTTTTAAAATGTTGTTCATAGTTGTGAGCTCCTTTTTAAGTTCATTTGTTAGTGTTGTTATTATCTAGACGGGACATCCCTCAAATATGTTGCAGTTTTTTGCATAAAAAAAGAGTAAGAGATCCTTCCGTTTGTAGTAAAATGGAAATATTAACAATCGCTCACATTAGGAGGCGCTATGGAGTCATTCAAAGATCGACTTAGATTCATGAAGGTCCAGCAGGACGGGCTTATTAAGGAATATGAAGCTCTGATTGCGGAATATGAAAGTCACGATCTAGTCAACGAGAATGAACACTTAAAGAAGCAATATGAGAAACATAAGCTTGCTTTAGTGGAGTTAAAGACTCAGGTGGGGAAGCTTCAAGAAGAGAATACAGAGCTAAAAGTTACGCTAACGGAACAAATTTTAGATGAGAAGCTTGGCATTCTTAGTCTGTCCAGACAGAAGCTACAGACTTATTTTGCCTCTAAAAGCCTTGCCCATACGGACCGGCTGACGGATTTTGAGATGGACACAAAGCGTCATATTCAGCGGTTGTACCAAACAGCCGCGAGGCAGCTTGGTGAGGATAAAGCGGAGTTATCCAGTCGACTTGGAGCGTTGTCGGCGGAGTTAAATGAGCGTGTACTAGCGCAGCGACAAAGACTGAGGGAATCCGAAATTGCTCTGAACTCCAGAATGGATAACGGATTACATGATTTTGCCTCAGAAGAGATCAGTGAAGAAGTATTGGAACGTCGAAGAAAACAAAATCAGATCGAAATGAAAATTGGACTAGGCTGGATTAACAAGCTTGGGATCTTGTTGCTGATCTTGGCCGTGGGAGCAGCATTCAGATACTCCTATTCCAATTGGTTCACCGGTTATATGAAGGGAGGTGCCTTTTTCCTACTGGGTTTACTGATGTTAGGGGGCGGGGAGTGGCTATACCGGAAAGGAAAAGGGACGTTCGCTTTAGGGCTACTTGGCGGCGGGATTTCAGTGCTCTACGGCTCTATTTTCTATAGCTATTTTTTACTGGATATTATCAGTATCTATGTAGGGCTGTCCTTATCCGTGCTCGTCACATTGACTGCGGTGCTCCTGTCTTTAAGGTATGAATCACGAAGTATTTGTGCGTTGGGTTTAATCGGAGGGTACCTGCCGCTATATTCTTATCTTGGGGCTTTCGGGCTTTCAGGCAACGCAGTTTATGTGGCAATGGGCTACTTATTTCTTCTGAATTTATTCATTCTACTAATTTCCTTCCGCAAACGCTGGAACGTGGTCAATTACATCAGCTACTTATTTAATACACCCTCCATGCTGATATTAATAGCGTTATCGGATAGCAACGGAATGAATATGATTTATGCGGTGCTGACTTTTGCGATGTATTTGGGCATTACGTTATGGTACCCGTTCAAGTATCGCTCCAAGTTGTCTTGGTGGGATTTCTCTCTACTGGGATGCAACACGTTTATTAGCTGTCTTACCTTGTATCTTCTATTTCTGGATGCAGGGCTCAAGGATTACAATGGTGCGCTAGCGCTGCTCTTCTGTCTGCTGTATCTAGGGCTTGGACGAGGGCTTGAAAAACTGATGCCACAAGAAAAAGAAAGCATGCTGCTGTTCTACGCTACTTCGCTGACCTTTGGTATTCTGATGATTCCGTTCCAATTTGGAGCGGCTTGGTGGTCCATTGGCTGGTTGGTTGAAGGCGTTGTGCTTACCTTGTTTGGTAATCTGAATCGGTTTAAAGGGATGGAAAGGGCAGGCTGGGGGATTTTAACGCTTTGCCTTGCGGTGTTCTTCGGATTAAATGTACCAATGCAGCTCAGTATAGCCAATGAATGGTTGAATTCCGCAGACGTCTATTTTCCGCTAAAATATGTCTTCATTACTGCAGGCATGCTGATCATTGCCGTATGGTACGCCGTTCAGCATAATCGAAAGGATGTCCTACAGCGCAGTGAGCCTTACGAAATTACCTTAGCCCTGTGGTTTAAATACGCGGCATTATTGAATTTCTGGATCTATGGTTTGTATGAATCGAGAAGACTGTATCGTCTGGCTGTACCGGAGGATTTCTCGCATAGAACCTTCTATAATTTGCTGCTGTCCGCTCTGTTAACTATTGTTCTGGCCTATGTATTGCCAAAGTTGAAGGTGCTTTATGACACGATTGTTAAGTATTTTGTGAGACTTCTCTTTGGGATCGGCTACGCTATTTGTTTGGTGATTACAGTAGGCTTGCCAAGCCTGCAGAATGATCTTTCACGTAATACTGGTGCTGATTATATCGCGCTGAGTGTACTTATCATCTTCAATATCTTCGTATGGTTTAGTGGACGTGATCTGTTGATCACCTTGCTCAAACGTGAGTATAAAAGTATGGAGATCTATCCTGTTTTCATGGGAATGTATCTACTCGGAATCATCACCGCTTTTCTAGGGGTACAGCTGCAATTAAGCGATGCGGGATTAATATTTAGTCTTGTGTATCTGTTGATAGCAGTTCTGTTCATCATGTACGGCTTCCGCAAAAGATATGTGTATATCCGGCGCTTCGGCCTTGGATTAACGCTTCTGGCGACAGGTAAGCTGCTGCTATACGATCTGGGACTACTGAATACCGGAAGTAAAATTATCGCTTATGCCAGCTTTGGGATTTGCCTGCTCGGGATCTCCTATCTCTATCAAAAGGTGTCAAACAAAATGGAGGAGGGGCAGGCAGCGACGGAGAATGTGACTAAGGGGTAACTTACAATGTGAATCATGGGAAGGAAGACGGGGATGTATCAGACTTATATTTTCGATCTGTACGGTACACTGATTGATATTGAGACAGATGAGGAGCAATCTGAGGTATGGGAAAGGTTAGCTCTCCATTTCGGATATCAGGGACTCTCTCTATCAGGTGGTGAACTGCAAGAACGGTTTTTACGGGAGCGGGATCTTCAACTTGGTGAAGCCGCACGGAGCTGCGAGTATCCGGATTTCGTAATGGAGGAAGTGTTTCGGTCTGTGGCCCGTCAATTAGGTGGAGAACCGGATCAAAGGTGGTTATATGAAACCGTGAGGTGGCTACGGACGTTATCAATGGTCCATATCTCTCTATATGAGGGTGTGACTGAAATTCTACAAACGTTAAGAGAACGTGGCAAAAAAGTATTCTTGCTCTCTAACGGGCAGAAGACATTTATTGAGGCAGAGTTAACTATGCTCGGAATCATACATCTATTTGATGGCATTGCGATCTCTTCGGAAGCAGGGGTGAGCAAGCCTGATCCGCTATTTTATCGCTATTTAGTTGAAAGGTATGGAGCGGATTTGAGCTCAGCCATTATGATTGGAAATGATCCTCGTACGGATATTGAGGGTGCTCTGAAGGCAGGGATTGATTCCTGTTACATTCACACGGCTCCTTCACCGTCCGATATGGTTGTGAAGAGTACGTATTCTATATGGGATGGTGGTTTGCGGCAAATCCCAGGTTGGAACTCATAGTTGAATTAAAAAGTCCCCGTCCCCGGCTTCTTACTCACCGGTTACGGGGACTTCGTATGATCACAACGCCGTTTGTTTATGCTTGATTAGATTACGCCTTCAGCCAACATAGCATCGGCTACTTTCTTGAATCCAGCGATGTTAGCTCCTGCAACGAGGTTGCCGGACTGTCCATACTGCTCGGATGCATCTACAGACTGTTGATAGATGGAAACCATGATCTCATGCAGCTTCGTATCAACTTCTTCAAAGCTCCAGGACATACGCATGCTGTTTTGGGCCATTTCAAGCGCAGATACAGCTACGCCGCCAGCATTAGCAGCTTTGGCAGGCGCGAATAGCACGCCAGCTTGTTGGAACTGGTGAATAGCTTCAAGGGTGGATGGCATGTTGGCGCCTTCGCCTACTGCTTTAACACCATTCTCAATCAGTTTCAAAGCCATAGCTTCATCAATCTCATTCTGAGTAGCACTCGGAAGGGCGATATCACAAGGAATAGTCCAAATTTGTGTGGAATCTTCGGTATACACTGCGTTAGGGTGTTCATTCACATATTCACTAATCCGTTTTCTTTCGACTTCTTTCAGGCGGCGGACAGTTTCGAGGTTAATGCCGTTTTCGTCATAGATATATCCAGCGGAGTCACTACAAGCTACGACTGTTGCACCTAGCTGTACAGCTTTTTCAATCGCATAGATCGCTACGTTACCAGAACCGGAAACAACAACGCGACTTCCTTCAAAGGAAAGGCCTTTTGCTTTCAGCATCTCGTTTACGAAATAAACTGTACCGTAACCAGTAGCTTCTGTCCGAGCCTGACTTCCACCGTAACCAATACCTTTACCAGTCAATACGCCAGCCGGATATCCTCCGCGGATCCGCTTGTATTGTCCGTACATGTAACCAATCTCACGACCACCTACACCGATATCTCCTGCAGGAACGTCTTGGTCAGGACCGATGTAATTTTGCAATTCAGTCATGAAGCTTTGTGCAAAACGCATGATTTCGCCTTCGGATTTTCCTTTAGGATCAAAGTCGGATCCGCCTTTACCTCCGCCGATGTGTTGGCCGGTAAGAGCGTTTTTGAAGATTTGCTCGAAGCCGAGGAATTTGATAATACTAGCATTAACGGAAGGGTGAAAGCGAAGTCCACCTTTGTAAGGTCCAATGGCACTGCTGAACTGTACACGATATCCACGGTTAACTCTGACCTTGCCTTGATCATCTGTCCAAGGAACACGGAACATAATCAAACGTTCTGGCTCAACCAATCTTTCCAGAATGGCATTTTCCTGATACTTAGGTTCAGCAGCCAGGATTGGAAGCAAAGATTCAAGGATTTCCTTTACAGCCTGATGGAATTCGGGCTCGAAAGGATTACGCGCAACAACCTGTGCGTATACGTCTTCGATATAACGATGTGCCTTGTTGCTGTTTGTGTCTAATTGCTGGGAAGATACAGAGCTCATGAATTCAACCGCCTTTTCTAGTATTCAATTTGGTCCAACACTTTTTTTATATTTTGGCACAAGTCAATGTTCCTCACAACTGTTTTTATTAAATAACTTACCTGAAGTGGAATGTTGCAGAGCCTGTGATAGCAAGAAAAGTGTGAACAAACCGCGGTATACTTCGCGTAATGACGCGTTAAAGCGTGAAATATGCTACAATGGAGATGTAATAATTGTAGGGAGATGAAATTTGAAAAATGAGTGACAAATTAAACGAGCAGGAATTAGTAACCGTATTATCTGCCAAGACCAAAGTAGATCCTAAATTAATTCGTTTAGTATTGAAGCATGAACAGACCTTTATCAATAACGCCAAGGCCAATGCCAAAGGCGAGGTAGACATCGACAATGATGATCTGGTTGATTATGTTGTTGGCCAGCGTGATGTGAAGCTGGATGAAATCACAGTAGAGACGATTCTTGATGCGGAGATGGATTACTTAATGGATAAAGGGCTGGCAGGATACATCGATTAACCCTTGTGCATTTCCGGCTCTAAAGCCTTTAATATAAGAGGATATAGAGCCGGAATGAAAAAAGTAGGCATTTACATTGCATTCAATGATTTAGTGTGGTACAATGAAGTTAATCATAAATTTAACCCTTAATTCACATATTGTAAAAGGTTATCATTTGTGCGTATGAGTCCTTTTCCAATGTGTGAATTTTTATTTGTTCGTACACTACGTAGGAATAAAAGGACATGTGTTAAATAAAATATTGGAGGTAATATCATGCAAACAGGTACAGTTAAATGGTTTAATGCAGACAAAGGATTTGGTTTTATCGAGGTTGAAGGTGGAAGCGACGTATTCGTACACTTCTCCGCAATCACAGGCGACGGATTTAAATCTTTGGACGAAGGCCAACGCGTTGAGTTCAACGTAACTCAAGGCGCTCGTGGACCACAAGCCGAAAACGTTGTAAAACTGTAATTCGAAAATTAGGCTGCCCTTAACACAAGTTGAGGGCAGTTTTTTTATTTTTCATCTTATGAATCTGCCCCTAATAGGGTGGCGAAATCGTCTCGATTCGATCCAAGGAGGGGTACTTATGTATTTTCGTAAAAAAGCACTGGAGGATCTTCCGCAGGAAGACACAGCCATTTGGTCTTGTACCAAGGAAGGTTGCACCGGTTGGATGCGCGATAACTTTGCATTTCAGTACGTACCTACCTGCTGGCAATGTAACTCTCCCATGACGAGAAGTATGAAGATACTACCAATGCTTGTGAACACGAATTCAGATATGAAGGCTATGAAGAAAGGCATCACGATTAAGTAACAGCCTTTACTAAAACCATGCTAGAGATGGTTAAATAGAAGCAGCTAACATACTCAAACAGCTGGACCCTTGATGGTGGGCAGCTGTTTTTTGTTTGAGTATTTTTATTTATGGTCGAGCAATTTCTCCCACTCGGTTAAGATGATATTCTCTGAGAGATGCTTCAAATGTTCAGGAACCTCTACATGGCACATCAATTCCAGGCTGTTGCCGTCCGGGTCGTTGAAGTACACAGAAGCATTCCCTTGATAAGCTCGAATAAAAGGCTCAACGGAAGTTCGATTACGGAACGGAACAGCCTCTACCCCAATGGATTCCAGCCATTGCAGTGATTGCTTCAGATCCTCATAAGTTACGCGGAAGGCAATATGCCGTAAAGATGGGTGGTATGGCGTTGCTACTTCCTTTCCTTGCCAAATGCCGATCCAACTCCGACCTTCCTCCATCCAGAAGAATGCAGTTTCCTCATCCCGCCAGGCCATTTTTAATCCCAATTTCTCATAAAATTCGATAGATACCTCAAGATTACTTACAGGTAAATGTGCTTCGTATAGTCCTTTTATCATATTCTCGTCTCCTCGTGCAGGATTAGCCTGAATTCTTTCAATAACTACCAGGTTCTTCCATGTATTAGTTCCCATTCTTTCCAAGGTATCATTCCTAGCTCAGGCCTGGGCGGATCAGGCAGTACAGATAGGAACTCTAAGGAATGACCATCTGGATCACTGAAATACACGGATACGGCTGGCATCCAGCCAAATACATACAATTGTCCCTTATCATCATCGAGGAAGTTGGAGGCTTCAATCCCCTTGGCCTTTAGGCAGGATACTGACTGCTTCAAATCCTCAAGCGTTACTTGAAAAGCAAAGTGCTGACGCACAACCTCGGAAGGTGCCTTCTCCCAAATCCCCAGCATGGCCTGATTACGATCTTCTCCAATCCAGTAAAATCGCCGCTTGCGGCCTTCAGTATTCTCCGAATGTGCTAAGGGTAGTCCCAGAACATGTTCATAGAAATGAGCAGATTGTTCAAGGTTAGTCACGTTCAGATGGGTTTCAAACAGTCCTTTGATCATAGGGCGGCACCTGCCGGGCTATTGATTTTGCGGGCTAAATTTAGGAATGATTCTAAGACTAGGCGAATGCGATCTTCAATTTCTTGACCGCCCTCGTACCCGTCGTATTCAATCTCGAACCGCTTGCGCTGCATCCCGCCGATGGAGATCCAGTCTGGCGTATTAATCCCATGTAGATTGCGTACAACCGCCTGCAATTGAAGCAATGAGCTTACACCTACAGCTCCACCTGCAGAGCTAGCAGACAATACCACTTTGCCGTTGAAGTGCGTCTGGCCTAGATGGTCGAGAGCATTTTTCATCACGCCGCTCATGGAACCGTGGTATTCCGGGGTAATCAGGATGATTGCGTTCGCAGTTAGCATCTCTTGATGGAGGGCGCTTAGATGCTCATGCTCCGCGTAAGACTCATCTGGTGAATAAAAGGGCAGTGGGCGTTTATGGAGATTAAACAGGGTGACTTGTTCGCCTTGCTGATTAATAAAATGTGCGGCATGCTCTGCCAACTTTGTGCTGGTCGCTTCTTTTCGATTGCTGCCTGTCAGGATCATGACTTTCATCTGTATCCACTCCTATAAGGTCGATTGCTATAAACCAATGATAGCTGAATCGACATTTGTTGACGTCAGCACATGGAATGAACCTGCATAATAAAAACGCTCAGCAATTGTGCTGAGCGTCTAAGACTATAGTTGTAGATGAGCTGTGGCGCTAAGAGTTGTAGCCGCTTTTCAATGCAAAAATGGCAGCTTGAGTCCGATCCGATAAGTTCAGCTTTCCCAGTACATGACTGACATGTGTCTTAACAGTCTTCTCGGTGATGACCAGCTTACTGGCAATCTCTTTGTTGCTCATACCTAGTGCAATGAGGTCTAACACTTCCTGCTCTCGCGGAGTAAGAAGCTCAGATCCGGTGATTGTAACCGATGTAGTACTGGATCCATTCAGATCTGAGTTGCTAACATTCAGTTGTTCTGGTGTAGAAGCTGCCATTAGATCCATCAGTTGGCTGGCAGCTGCGGAATGCAGCTCAACTTGACCACTTTGTACCTTACGGATGGCGACTACCAGCGCTTCTGGTTCTATGTCTTTTAGCAAATATCCTTTGATCCCTACGCGGATAGCAGGGAGTACATGATCCTGATCTGAAAAGGAGGTCAACACAATGATTTTGACCTGTGGATGGGAGATCCGTAGCTGTTTAGCCGTCTCGATGCCATCCATAACGGGCATGTGCAAATCCATTAATATGATATCCGGATGGAGCTCAGCCGTTCTCTCTAGTGCCTCGCGGCCGTTCGATGCTTCTCCGATAACCTTGATGTCCGGTTGTGTCGAGAGAAACACTTGTAGCCCTCGACGAACCATTGCATGATCGTCAACCAGTAATAAACCTATTGTCATTTGTGATCACCCGACTTCATGTGGATTGGAGGGGCAAAGGGATGGTTACCTCAATCGTTGTGCCTTGGTGCTCCTCACTGTAAATATGAATATGGCCGTAGAGCGCCTCAGCTCTTTCCTTCATAATATGCAGGCCGAGAGATTCATTGGTGTCTATGTTACAGCGCCGTTTGGCACCGCCCTTGCCCTGATCGGCAATGCTCAGTATCACCTCGGTAGCGTTTAAATGTAGAGATACTTCAGCTTTAGAAGCTCCGGAGTGCTTACGTACATTATTAAGTGCTTCTTGACCAATGCGCAGCAGTCCTTCTTCCACATTGCGGGGAAGTTCGAGTACACCGCTGCGTTGAGTCTGTATCAACAGCCCTAGTTGCTGACCATGAGCCTGCAGCGCGGTCAATAACCCGGCTTCCAGTCCTGCAGGACGAAGCTGCATGATTAAAGCACGCATTTCTTTGAGTGCAGATTGAGAGAGCTCTTGAATATCGCGGACAGCCTCAGCAGCCGGATGTGAGGTATGCTCTTGCTGCAGCATCCTTTCTACACCTTTGGCCGTCATCGAGAGGGAGAACAGAATCTGGTTCACCGAGTCGTGGAGGTCACGGGCCAGTCGATTCCGCTCGTCCAGACGCGCGATTTCGCGGCGCTTCTCTCCGAGCTGTACACTTTCCAGTGTAGCTGAAATATGCTCAGCAATCGCTTCGAGTACTTCTCCATCTGCGGTTGCGGAGGCGAGTGCTTTAGGCGAGGTGATGAGTAGAATGGCTGAACCATGTGCAGTAATCTGCCGAAAGGGGACGGCAAGCATTACAACTCGCTCTGTAACAGGCTGTTCGGAACAGCATGAGTTCGTAATTTCCTGTTCTTCGTCAGAGGTTAATGTTGCGAAGCGCTGTCCTTTTGCAATATCCCTTAGACGATTCTTAAAGGAATCCGAGAGCTCAAAAGGAGCTAATTCAGGTGTTATATTAGCTGCATGAGCGGCTGCATGTACTTCGAATTTGCCCGCGTGTTGTCCAATGAACGCTGCAAAAGGCCAATCGAAATATTGACCAATCAGGGCGGTGGTTTTCTCCACCAGAATGCTTGGGGAGATGCATTCACTAGCCGTTATATTCAAAGCAGCGCTGAACTCCCCTAATTTGGCGTACAGATTGGCACGGCGCTGCTCGGTGCTATATAACTGCATGCGTTCAATGGCACTGCCAATTTGCAGGGCCACGGATTGTAGCAGAGCCAGCTCACTGTCGGGGTAATGTGCTTTGCCCGGTGCAGCTACATTCATAAGTCCTAGGTAGCGATCGCCTGAATGCAGTGGGATAGTGGCGTGGTGGGTGATCCCTAATGTATCGCCCCAGTTATTTTGCCTGGCATTACTCAGCCGCTTGCAGTTTAGAATGTTAACAGCATGCTCTAGCCGTCCGTCCCATAGGCGGTCTAAGCACCAGCAGCTTCCACACTGCATCGGCTGTTTATTGTCCCGCTGCAGCGCTGGCGGTAAACCCCGATCTGCGGCGAATTCATACTCCATTTTCTCTTCGCTCAGGAAGATCCAGCCTGCCGTATTTCCTGTTAGATCTAACAGCTTACCCATAACTGTATCGAGCATCGGTTTGAGCTCATTGGAACTGTTTAAGGTCTCCGCAATCGTCTTGAGCGTCAATAACTCGTGGATTCCGGTTTCTTCCGGCATGAGGTTCTCCCCTTTAGATTAATTACGTTCTATCTATTGTAACGTAGAATGCTTCATTCATTCTAATATTTATGTAATCATGAAGCGACAAAAAAGGTGGACCCTTAAGATCTGGTATGACCTTAGAGAACCACCTAAATAAATTCGTTAATTTACAGCTGCAGGGGTAGTGGAAGGCACGCTGTGTTCTACATCATCGTGCTGAATCAGTCCATGTTTCTCCCAAGCTCGACTCTTCCAGCGGAAATACATAATGACAGCTCTTGTCCACTCATCAGCCGCAGTGGCAATCCACACACCGGCTAATCCTAGGTTAAGCTGGAATACCAGAAAATAGCCAAGGGGTAAGCTCATGCAGACCATGGAGATCAGTCCCATATATACTGGGAACTTCGCATCGCCCGAGGCGCGTAGTGAGTTAATGATGACCAAATTAGTTGTGCGCCCGGTCTCTAGGAAGAAACTAAGCAGTATAACCTGAGCCCCCATCAGAATAATGTTCTCGTTGTCTGTGAAGAGGCCGAATAGTGGTACCCGGAAGACGATCACAAGAGCATCTATTACTACTGTGACCAGAAGTGCCCACTTCACACTGGTGAATACACGCGTATAGGCCTCCTTGGGGCGCCTAGCTCCCACCAGATGTCCTACGATAATGGAGGTTCCCATGGAGACGGCTACACTGAATAAATAAATATAATTGGAAATGTTGAGCGCGTATTGACGAGTGGCCATAGCCTCGGCGCCCAGATAGGTAATATACAGCGTGAATACGAGCTGACAAGATTGATAAATAATCGATTCAAACGCGGACGGGATGCCGATTTTGAGAATTTGCTGCACATATTTTTTGGAAAGATGAATGTAGTAGGTTAACTTTACCCGTACCTCCATCACTCTGTAGAGCAGTAAGAAGAAAATAATAAGACAGATAAACCGACTGACAACCGTTGAGATAGCTGCACCTTCGACACCTAACGCTGGAAGTCCAAAATGACCATAGATGAGTAAGTAGTTACCCACCACGTGAATGATGTTCATCAGCAAGGATACGACCATCGTCTGTTTAGTGAAACCGTGCGTACGGATTGTGGTCGCCAGAGCATTGATTAATGCTTGGAGAAAAATACCGCCCCCGACAATATGAATATAGGATTTAGCGTAAACGAGAATGTCCCCTTTTACATTCAGGGCAGTTAGTAGAGTCCCTCCGAATATCAGCAAAAATGTACTTAGGAGAATTCCTACTAACAGGTTTAGAGTAATGGCATTGCCGGTCACTTGAGCGGCTTCCAGAGGTTTTTTGGAACCGAGGTATTGGGAGACTACAATCGCTGCGCCGTTACCAATTACACTGAGAACTAAAATAGCCATCGCGATAATCTGATTCGCTGCGCCAACACCCGATACGGCATCGTCCGATACGGAGCTGATCATAAAAGTATCCACACTGCCCATGAGCATAAATAGGAACAGTTCCAGGAATATCGGCCAAGTTAGTTTTACAAGGTTAAATTCTTGGTGATTATTGTGCTTCATTGTACACCTTCTTACATCATGATTAAATTGCTGTTATTCCATAAACAAACTGTAATGTTAGCACAGCTTTCATGAAAATGCAGTACTTTTACAAAAATATGACAAAAGGTTGTTAATGTCTGCAAAGATAAAGCTGGCAGCAGCACATTAGTATCCTCCAGGTAACTACATCACAATAAAGTGCCTACTTCCCTTAAAGGATGTAAGGATCTACAATTTGTACATGACTTACTAAAATATATTAACAAGGAGTGCAAATAAATATGAAATTGCAATTAGCATTGGATCTAGTGGATATTGCGGGAGCGAAAGAGATTGTCTCAGAGGTTGCTGAATATATAGATATCGTTGAAATTGGAACACCTATCGTTATTAATGAAGGCTTGCATGCGGTGAAAGCAATAAAGGAAGCTTTTCCTGCTTTGACAGTATTGGCTGATTTGAAAATCATGGATGCTGGCGGATATGAAGTGATGAAGGCGGTAGAGGCTGGTGCTGATATCGTTACTGTGCTTGGTGTATCTGATGATGCTACCATTCGAGGTGCGGTGGAGGAAGCTAAGAAGACAAATAAAGAGGTTCTGGTTGACCTGATCAATGTGAAGGATATCAAAGCAAGAGCGGCTGAAGTGGACGCACTTGGTGTAGACTATATCTGCGTACATTCTGGATATGACCATCAGGCGGAAGGAAAAAATTCTTTTGCAGATTTGAATGCAATTAAAAGTGTGGTTAAACAGGCTAAAACCGCTATCGCTGGGGGAATCAAGCTAAGTACGCTTCCGGAAGTTATCGCAGCGAATCCTGATCTTGTTATCGTTGGCGGAGGCATTACGGGTGAGGCTGATCAAAAGGCCGCAGCGGCAGAGATGAAACGTCTAGTTAACCAGGCTTAAGATTACAATGGACACATTGAAATATGCGCAGCAAATTATAGAGGAGCTTCAGCGCTCCATTTCTCAGCTTGATCATCAAGAGGCTGAACGAATGGCTGAACTGCTTCTTCAGTCGAATAAGGTATTTGTGGCCGGGGCTGGTAGATCAGGATTGATGGGACGAGCTTTTGCAATGCGACTCATGCATGTCGGTAAAGAAGCGTACGTCGTGGGAGAAACGGTAACCCCGGGTATTGAGCCTGGTGATGTGCTTGTGCTCGGTTCGGGTTCAGGAGAGACTAAGGGGCTGATCTCTATGGCGGAGAAGGCCAAAGGAGTAGGTGCAGAGGTTATTGCCGTTACGATTGCGCCGGACTCGACCGTCGGACGTTTAGCGAGCTATGTAGTGAAGCTGCCGGGATCTACAAAAGATCAGACCAGCGGAGGCTACAGCACGATTCAGCCAATGGCTTCTTTATTCGAACAGACGATGTTAGTTTTTTACGATGCAGTGATTCTGCGGATGATGGAGAAGACGGGGCAGACGACTAAGCAGATGTTCGGCAAGCATGCTAATTTAGAGTGAGAGTACAGAAACGAATGCCTTCCTAGTAAGGAGGTTATTCGTTTTTGTGTTAGTATGACAACAGGAGAGAGGAGGCGCTTTAGTTATGGCGACCGAGATTAAAGATCGCATCAATTTGAAGGAAATTAACTGCGAGAAGGAACTGACGCTTGCGGTGATCGGAGGCAAATGGAAGCTGATAATCCTGTGGCATCTTGGGCTTGAAGGGACAAAGCGGTTCAGTGAGCTGAAGAAGCTAATTCCTCATATCACGCAAAAAATGTTGACCAATCAGCTTCGAGAGCTTGAAGAAGATCAGTTGGTTCTTCGGAAAGTGTATGCCGAGGTTCCTCCAAAAGTAGAGTATTCTCTGACTTCATATGGACAGAGTCTGCTTCCCGTCCTTCGATTGATGTATGATTGGGGTAAGAATTACGGGGAAAACGTGATCTGGAAAGACACGCCGCCGGAAGAAAGATGCTGATCGAATAGATTTTGAACATTAATAATCCCTGAGAGGTCTGAATCGACCTTTTCAGGGATTTTTTGTGTTCAATATGGAGTGACGTGAATTACGATTTAGGCTTTTTGTTCGAACAGCTTGGCGATCTCGACGATTACGTTCACCGCTTTTTCCATGTTGTCAGCAGAGGCGTATTCGAATTTGCCGTGGAAATTTTCGCCCCCCGTGAAAATATTAGGTGTAGGTAACCCCATGTAGGAAAGCTGTGAGCCATCTGTTCCCCCGCGAATCGGACGGATGATCGGCGTGATGTTCAGATTCTCCATCGCCTCATGGGCAATATCGACAATATGACGCACCGGTTCGATTTTTTCGCGCATGTTGTAATATTGGTCTTTCATTTCAAGCACGATGTTCTCTTCACCATGGATGCTCTTGAATTCATCTACGATGGCAGAAAGAAAGGCTTTACGTGCCTCGAATTTCTCGCGGTCGAAGTCACGAATGATATATTGAAGCTTGCTGAATTCCGGTGTGCCTTCTATGGAGCTAAGGTGGTAGAAGCCATCATAACCGTCTGTGAATTCTGGAGCTTCCTCAGCAGGGAGTCTAAGGTGGAGCGCCATAGCGATTTTTGCGGAATGAATCATTTTTCCTTTGGCAGTACCAGGATGTACATTGACGCCGTAAACCGAGATTTTGGCTGATGCAGCATTAAAGCTTTCATACTCTAGTTCACCGAGTGGGCCTCCGTCCACAGTGTAAGCATAGGAAGCATTAAAAGCAGCTACGTCAAATTTATGAGGTCCGCGGCCGATTTCTTCGTCCGGTGTAAAGGCAACTCTAATCTTGCCATGTTTGATTTCTGGATGCTGAAGAAGGTAATTCATAGCTGTCATAATCTCGGCAATACCGGCTTTATTGTCTGCGCCAAGCAGGGTGGTACCATCGGTTGTAATTAATGTATGGCCTTTATATTCTGCCAGCTCTGGGAAGCTCGCTTTAGACAATACAACATTTAATTCTTTGTTCAGAAGAATATCTTTGCCATCGTAGTTCTCCACGATCTGTGGCTTTACATTCGTTCCTGTGAAATCAGTTGCTGTATCGAGATGCGCCAAAAAACCAATGGTCGGAACATCCTTCTCCGTATTGGCTGGGAGCGTAGCCATGACATATCCATGCTCGTCCACCTGCACTTCATCCATGCCGATCTCCTTGAGCTCTTCGACCAGCTTGTGGGCCAGCACCATCTGTCCCGGAGTGGACGGACAAGTTTCATTATCCTCGTTCGATTGGGTATCCATTTGAGCATACGAAATAAACCGTTCTATAACCTCTTTTTTCACTGTGGGTCATCTCCTCATTACTGTTGTATCTATATAGTATCACTTTCCATATCCGGTCTCATCCCTGAGGAGGAAGATTAAGAGTTAAGATTAGCTTTAATGAGGCAATATTTCTTGCTTCACTAGCTTCGCTGTAAGTAAATACCGGTCCGGTGCTGATCCCACGTATGAAAAAGGATAACAGGTGATCAAGGTGAGAATAGCCTTATCGCTTAGTTTTATTGCGCCGCGTTCAGTCCCGTCTACAATCGTGCTGCCTGTCACTTCATAGGTGAACGTACCGTCCATGCTTTCCAGTTCGATCAGATCTCCTGCGACAAGTTCTCCTAGATTGCGGAATACGGTATCACGGTGTCCAGCAAGCACGCTATTACCGATGGCGCCGATGGCTGCGCTACCTATATAGTGTCCAGCTCCTTTTTTTAATTCAGGGCTTTCCGTACCCTCCAGAATAGCCACCTTCTTATTTAAGGTGGGGAAGCGGATTTCTCCAATCACTTCACCCTCTTTATAGGAGGGAGGAGAAGATGGTTGTTCTTTTGGAGAACTGACCATTCCCTTGGGGAGAGGGTTCTCTTCATTTGGAAGGGGGCGGGCGATGGCTTCCTCCCTCTTTTTTGCCCAATCATTTAGGGCCTGCTTGGCCTCGATGGGTGCTTTGACGACTTGAACGATCGAATAAATCAGCACAACCAAAGAGAGTATGAAGATTAGCTTCACGGTTAATAAGACACCATTACGCTTCTTCATACTCTCTCCTCCAGACTTAAATTACTAAACGTTATTCTTTCTTCGATTTCAATCTGCGCATGATGATCACGCTGAGTACCGCAATAGCTAAGCTGGCAAGAATTAAGTTATACCAAGGCTCGGCGGTATTTGGAAGCTCGTTGCCTGTCTCTGGTGCTCCCAAAGGAATGTCGCCGTCAGGTAAGGCTACCTCATCGCTTGGCTGAGGTGTTGCACTGGTGGTTTGACTACCAGCACCTGGTGACGCTGCAGGTGTAGGCTCATTACTGCTTCCGCCCATTGGAATCGGTTCTTCAGTAACTCTTATTTCATCGACTGCAGGCGGTGAAGCCGTAGGTGAAAGCGATGGTGTTGCTGTTGCTGTTGGTGGCACTGACTGACCTGGTGTTACGACAGCTGTAGGTGAAGCAGTAGTCGTTGGTGAATCTGTAGGTGTTGTGGTTGGTGCAACCGTAGGTGACGGTGAGGCTTCAGGTGTAGCTGCTGGTGTTTCAGTAGGTGTTTCAGTAGGTGTTGTAGTAGGTTCAGTTGTTGCTGTTGCTGTTGCCGTTGCTGTAGGTGATGGATCAGGTGTAGGTGCAACCGTCGCCGTTGGCGTTGGCGTTGAAGTAGGCTCGGTGGTTGGACCTGGTTCTCCGGAAGCGGAGAATTCAAAAGCTACGGTCGTGGCCTTCCCTTGATATTCGTTGCCGGCTTCCCATGGGAAGGTTACATCCATTTGAATTACACTCTTCTCTCCTCCAGCAAGTGAACCGATGGTTACTCTGCCAGCAGCCTCACTCATCACTCCCGAATAGATGATTACTCCCTCTTTTTCGAGTGTCATTTGGAGAATATTGTACAACTCTACGTCTCCAGAGATGAATTTAAAGTCCACAAAGTAATCAAAGCCTTCTGTGCCATCATTAATAATCGTGTACTCTGAGCTCATTTCGTCACCGGGCTTCATATTGTACATGGTGGCTGTGCTCGTGGTATGAGAATTCACAGTAAGCTTAATGGTATCCTGAGCGCTTACCCCTCCAGCGTGCCATATTACTCCTACCAGAATAATCAGAACGTAAGCAGCTATGAAGACTGAATGGTATTTCTTCTTCACTTTCTTTGCTCCTTTCTCCTGAGCCCATTGTAGCTGTTGAAAAACAAAATCTGCGGGCTTCCGGCAAAATCCTCCGTTTTAAACGATTATTCCATTCTACATTGTCGAAATAAGTGGTATTGTAAAGTACCACTCTTTCATTTGTGGGCGGAATCTTTCTGAATGAACGGAGAAAGAGGGCATAGCCAAAATATAAATCGTTCGTTATAGCGAATATATAAAGTATAATCAAAATGATATCCAAAGAAAAATGATGTATTACAACTAATTAGATCATATTTGCTTAAATAATAAGTATATGGTCTATTTATCTGTTGATTTCTCTCTATATCTCTTTATTTTTATGTTTTTTAATATCTTAGTAGTGTTTTATTAAGAACGGTTTCGAAAACAAAACAAAAAAGGCAAGACGCATATCTGAAACGGGAGAATTCCCGATACTCAGATAACGTCCTGCCTTGTTAAGACTGCAATCTTACAGTTCTTTCATAGCCTCAGCTACAATTTCATAGGAACGAAGACGAGCTTCATGATCATAAATCCCTGCGGAGATAATCAATTCATCTGCTTGTGTCTCTTTCAGAATGTCTTGAAGTCGTTCTTTAATCGCTGCTTTATCGCCAGAGAAAGAATAACGCTGCTTATCGAGCATGATTGCTTTTTCTTGTACCGTCCATAGCCCATCCATACTCTCAACGGGTGGTTGTAACTTGCCTGTACGCCCGCGGATGATATTGAGGAACTGCTGCTGCTGCGAGGTAGCTAGCTTTCTTGCCTCATCTACGGTATCGGCTGCTGTAACCCCTAGTCCGACCATAACATAAGGTTTGTCTAGTACTTCTGATGGACGGAAATTACTGTGGTATATGTGCAGCGCCTGAAGTAAATACTCAGGTGCAAAATGGCTGGCAAAGGCAAAAGGCAACCCTAGCTTGGCTGCTAGCTCAGCACTAAAGCCGCTGGAGCCTAAGAGCCAGATGGGAACATTTAAGCCTTCCCCAGGAACCGCGCGTACTCCAGCTGGGCGCGATCCTGCTCCTGCAGGGTCGAAGTAAGCTCTTAGCTCACTTAGCTGCTCAGGGAATTCACTGCCATCGCTTCCGAGCCCGCGACGCAGCGCACGGGAAGCTGGTTGATCAGATCCGGGTGCTCTGCCCAGTCCAAGATCGATCCGTCCCGGATATAGAGATTCGAGAGTCCCGAACTGTTCGGCAATAACAAGTGGTGCGTGGTTGGATAGCATAATGCCACCAGAGCCAACACGTATGCTTTGGGTGCCACCAGCAATATGTCCGATCAAGAGTGAGGTAGCAGAGCTGGCAACTCCGATCATATTATGATGTTCAGCGAACCAATACCGATGATAGCCCCACTTCTCAGCGTTCCGAGCTAAATCTAGAGAGTTATGAAAAGAGTCTGCCGCGGTCCCTCCTTCCACAATAGAAGCCAGGTCCAGTACGGAGAATCGAATGTCACGAGGTTGTTTCAATGTTATCCCTCCTATAATAAATGCTCTATGCTCATAGAGCAGTATTTGTAGCTACGAATATCGCTACTCGGATAGTATACCATGTAATAAAACTATATACACACTTTAAGTAAGTCGTTTATCTTCCAAGTGAAGAAAGAGGAGGAGAAGATGAATTTTTTAAAATAATGTAAGCGCTTCAAAAATTATATTGTTATTTCCAATCGGGCTTGCTATAATCACATCGAAAAGTTCCCTAAAAAAGGAAGTTATCATTATGAAGCCAACCATAAGAGATGTTGCCAGAATGGCCGAGGTGTCGATTAGCACAGTGTCACGTGTTATGAATGCACCGAATTCGGTAGTGGAGAGCAAACGGAATCGAGTGATGGAGGCTGTAGAACGATTGCGGTATCAACCTAATTCATTTGCACGTGGTTTGATTTACAAGAAGTCCTTTACACTGGGCCTGCTTATTCCGGATATTGAGAACCTGTATTTCGCAGGGGTGATTCGGGGGATGCAGGATGCTTGCATCAAGCTTGGGTATAGTCTAATGATCTGCAATACGGACCGCGACAAAGAACGACTACTGTCCTATATTGATAACTTCCATGAGAAGCAGGTGGATGGGATTGTATTCGCCAGTGATTTTCTTTACCCTGAGTATCATGACAAATTGGTCGGTTGTAGAATTCCATTTGTGCTAGTGTCGTCACATTCCGATGAGTTCGACATTCCAAGTGTGGAGGTGGATGATGAAGCGGCTGCCTATGATGCGGTAAAGTTCCTGATTGATTTAGGTCATAAAGATATTGGTATGATTGGTTTTAACCATGATAATTCGGTATCAGGACCACCACGCTATGAAGGGTTTGTAAGAGCACTAACAGAGTCAGGGTTACAGCAGAATATTGTGAAGAGTAAATATGCCAGTCACCGGTTTGAACATGCTTATCAAGCTGCGCATGAACTATTTACAGATTACCCTGAACTAACTGCTATTTTCTGTGTGGCTGATGAATTCGCGATGGGGACGATTTCTTATCTGAAGGATCGTAATATTCTTGTTCCGGGTCAGGTATCCGTGATTGGGTTTGATAATCTAAGGATGTCGGGTATGTTCATCCCGAAGCTAACTACGATTGCACAGCCAATTTACGAGTTAGGGTATCGTGCGGCCGAGAAGCTGCATGAATTGCTTACAACTGGTGAAGTGCAGGTATTGAATGAGAAGATGGAGCATAAGCTGATTGTGCGGGAATCTACACGAGAAAAATAGGGGTAGTTCACTTTTGTACCACCCTCTGAAAAGCTTTTCAAAATTCAGTGCTCGTCTTAAGCAACATTTGAATATTTGCTTAGACAATAAAAATAATTTTTACCAAAACATTTCAAATACAGATTGGAAACGCTTACTTCATGTGATACTATAACAAATGTAAGCGCTACAATTAATTGGAATTTGTGATTGGATTCTTTTTTAGTATAGATCCTTAGATTCTGAAAAGCTTTGCAAGGAGGTGATCTGCTACAAGCTGCTTATACATGCCAGGGTACCGGATGATTGAGTCAGAAGCAATCTCTAAAACCATTAAAGGGGATGTACAAAAGATGAAGAAAACCTCAGGACGTAAAAAGTCATTGGCTTTAGTGCTGTGTTTATCCTTCACTATGATGCTGAGCGCATGCGGCGGAGGCAATAACAACAATGCAGCGCCTACAGATCCACCTGCGGCGACTACCAGCCCAACAGCAGATAACACTGAGAAAGCTACAACTGCTCCTAGCACCGAGCCATCGGGATCTCCGCTAGAGCTAGCCATGAAGGGCGACTATAAAGGAACTAAAGTAACGATGTTTGGCCCCTTCGTAGATGCTGACCAAGTGAAATTTGAGAATAGTATTAAAGAGTTTGAAGAGAAGACAGGAATTGATATTCAATACGAGGGCTCAAAAGAGTTCGAAGCTACGATAAACATTCGAGTAGACGGTGGAAATGCTCCGGATATCGCTGATTTCCCGCAGCCGGGACTGCTAGCCTCGATTGCTAAGACTGGCAAGGTTATCGATTTAACTAACGTGCTGGATCAAGCCAAATTGACGGCTAATTACAACAAGAGCTGGCTTGATATGTCTAATATGGACGGGAAAGACGGCAAGATCATGGCGGGGATCTGGAACCGCAGTAACGTAAAGAGCTTGGTCTGGTATCCAAAAAAGCAATTTGATGAAGCGGGCTACAAGGTTCCTGAGACATGGGATGAGATGATGGCTCTGACGGAACAAATTGCGAAAGATGGTGATCCTGCTTGGGCTATTGGAATCGAGAGTGGTGCTGCAACAGGCTGGCCGGCAACAGACTGGGTAGAAAACATAATGCTGCGCACAACTACACCTGAGAACTACGATAAATGGGTAAAAGGTGAGCTGCCATTTACCTCTCCAGAAGTGAAGAATGCAGTTGAAACCATGTCGAAAATTTGGCTCAACAAGGATTATGTCTATGGTGGTGCAAAATCCATCGTGACGACATCGTTCGGGGATGCCCCAGCACCAATGTTCAATAATCCTCCTAAAGCATGGTTTAATATGCTCGGCAACTTTATTACAAGCTTCTTCCCTGAAACCGCAAAGGTTGATGTAGATTATGATTGGTTCTACCTGCCGCCTATTGACCCTCAATATGGTAAACCAGTACTAGTTGCTGGCGATATTTACGCGATGTTCAACGATCGTCCTGAAGTTCGTGCAGTTATGGAATTCTTTACTACAGGAGAATCCATTAAGAGCTGGGTGCAATCGGGCGGCGTAATTGCTCCAATGAATGATGCTTCCCTGGACTGGTATACCTCAGAATCCGATCGCCGGATGGCGAAGCTGGTTCAGGATGCTTCCACGCTGCGCTTTGATGGCTCTGACCTGATGCCGGGCAAAGTGGGCGCAGGTACCTTCTGGAAGGGCATGACCGACTACGTAAGTGGTACTGCGACGCTGGATCAGGCGTTGGAACAAATCCAGTCTGGCTGGAACAACTAACCTAATATTGAAAGCACACAGTTAAAAGAGGGGCAGCGAGATTTGAAGGTTCTCTGCCCCTCTTTTTGTTTTCCAAAGCGCGAGTATAGGAGGAGCTGGAGCTAATATGGGTGGACAATCACAACTACAACCACAAATGAAGCCACAATTAAAAGCCAAGCAGACGGTAAGCCTTAGGGTGGTATTGCTGTCTCTTTTAGTATTAATAGCCAATGTTGTTGTTAATGGCTCGATCTTTTTATTCTTTCGGGATTCAACGCTAAATCCGCTACTAACGGCGGTTCTGGCTGTTCTATGGGGGGTTCTGGGTGTTTATCTGATCTATTACACACTTACCTGGGCAGTCGAGCAATATCCTGATTACGTACGCCGAAAGGTATTGCCTTATATTTTTATTGGTCCGGCAGTGATTATATTGGGGTGGCTATTGGTGCTGCCTGCGCTGCGGACGCTGTATTTAAGCTTATTCAATGCTTCTTCAGAGAAATTTGTAGGTCTCAGCAACTATGCAGCGATCTTTAGCGACCATCTAATGGCGACGGCACTGCGTAACAACTTACTTTGGGTTTTCGTTGGTACACTGGCATGTGTAGCTTTTGGGCTCTTGATTGCAATTCTTGCCGACAGAAGCAGCTATGAGAAGCTAGCTAAATCGATCATTTTTATGCCGATGGCTATTTCTTTTGTAGCCGCAGGCGTTATTTGGAAGTTTGTATATTACTATCAACCCGGCGATGAACAAATTGGACTTTTGAACGCCATCGTTACTTATTTTGGGGGAGAACCACAGGCATGGACGAGTATGCTTCAGCCGTGGAATAACTTTTTCCTCATCATCATTCTGATCTGGATGCAGACCGGATTTGCGATGGTGATATTCTCGGCAGCTATTAAGGGAGTTCCTGACGACATATTGGAAGCTGCACGAGTGGATGGTGCTAATGAGGTGAAGATCTTCTTTGGAATCATGATCCCCTACATTTCAGCAACCATTCTGACTGTGACAACGACCATTATCGTCTTTACATTGAAAATATTTGACGTCGTCATGGTGATGACAGGAGGTCAATACGATACAGAGGTAGTGGCTACACAGTTTTACCGCCAATTCTTTATGTACCGGAATTTCGGTTACGGCTCCACGCTGGCTATTGTTCTGCTGATCGCGGTGTTACCTGTGATCATAATCAATCTACGTCAGTTCCGTAAGCAAGGGGGATTCTAATGGCCGGGAAAAAGAAGAGAAAAGGTAGCAAGACGATTGTTAATATCGTGCTGGGTGTGATTTGTTTCATTTGGTTGCTTCCGACCCTTGGGCTGTTCATTTCCTCCTTCCGTCCGGCTGCCGATATTCTGCAGACTGGATGGTGGAAAGCTTTCCCCCATCAGGAGTGGAAGGCTGGAGAGACCCTTCAGCTATCGAAGGATGTGGATCTGCGGGAGCCGATCGAGGTAAACGGTAAAACCTATACCGATGAGCAGCTGAAGGCAGGCGTGAAGGCCGATGGCAGTCGTTTGATGTGGGAGAACCGCAGAGCGCGTACCATAAATCAACAGGAACAAGGCTGGAAAATGACACCAGATCTCACATTGGATAACTACAATAACGTGCTCTCGGGCAAGGAATACAAACTCAAGCAAGCTGATGGCAGTGAAACGGTGCAAAAGGGTACCGGATTGTCGCAGGCCTTCTGGAATACACTGACGATTGCTGTTCCGGCGACGGTCATTCCGGTGTTGATCGCTTCTTTTGCCGCCTATGCTTTTGCTTGGCTACGTTTTCCTGGACGCCGCACGCTTTTTGTCATCATTATCGCAATGCTCGTTATTCCAATACAAGTGGCACTTATTCCAGTGCTTAAAGATTATACGGCTCTTGGGCTGAACGGAAGTTACTTGGGCATTTGGCTGGCGCATACGGCCTTTGGATTACCGCTGGTTACCTACTTTATGTATAACTTTATCAGTCAGCTTCCTAAGGATTTGTTTGAGTCAGCTTTTATGGATGGGGCGAGCCATTTCACTATTTTCAGTAGGCTGATTCTACCGTTATCTGTGCCTGCACTGGCTTCTATCGGAATCTTTCAATTCCTATGGGTGTGGAATGACTATTTAGTCTCGCTGATTTTTATCGGCAATCAACCGTCAGTGCAGGTCATGTCGATGAAGATCGCCGACTTAGTAGGCTCACGAGGCAACGACTGGCATTTACTCACCTCGGCTGCATTTATCTCCATGCTGATGCCGCTTGCGATTTTTTTCCTGCTGCAAAAGTATTTCGTCAGAGGGCTTATGGGTGGATCAATAAAAGGTTGACTTGAACATTGCAGGAATTATAAGGATAAAGTATAGCTAATTGAACAAAACTGTGTCAGGAGGAGCATAGAGAGATGAAGATGAAACCATACGTACATCCGGCTGCGGTGTATCCTTACCGGGAGTGGAGTCTTGATGAGGAGACTTATGATGAAGAGAACAATCAAAGAAGCGAAAGTGTATTTGCTCTGGGTAATGGATACATTGGCATGCGCGGTAATTTCGAGGAAGGTTACCATGGCCACTCGGGCTCATCTGTAATAGGGAACTACTTGAATGGATTTTTTGATTCCGAGCCTATTGTGTATCCAGAGGGAGCTTATGGGTATCCTTCCCGCAACCAAGCTATGCTGAACGTGACGGACGCCAAGATTATTGAACTCAGCATTGAAGGTCATACCTTTCAGTTGAACAGTGGGCAAGTGCACCGTTATGAACGGAAGCTGGATATGCGAAATGGGATCTTGCATCGGCAGGTAGAATGGGAATCTCCTGCCGGACACAGGGTACAGCTGAACATTCGTCGGATGGTGGCCATGCAGCATAAACATTTAGCGGCCATAGATTACGAGGTCAAGGCATTGAATTTTGAGGGAACCCTAACGATTACTTCATCGATCGATGGTGAGATCCAAAGGCCGGAGGTCACGGATGACCCCCGGCTGGGATCAGGGAGTAAGGAACCCAACTTGCTGCTAGTCGAAACCGGTCATGAGCTCGAGCAGTCCTTTTTGTGGATGAAACAGAGGACGCGGCATACCGGGTTTGCTCTTTTAACAGGGATTAGCCACAGTCTGAATTGTAGCTCTGGATATGAAAAGCTCCTGCGGCTAGAAAATCAGCGATTATCCATGCAATGGGTTGTACCAGTGGTGATGGGGGAAAGAATCTCTCTGACCAAGTACATTTCGTATCACACTTCTAAGGATTATATAGAAGACGAGCTGTTGAGCAGGTGCTTAGAAGTACAACGTTTGGCGGAGAATTGTGGGTTTGAGGCTCTTGTTCATGAACAACGGGCTTTTCTGGATCATTTCTGGGCACATACCGATGTAGAGATTCAGGGCGATCTTGCGCTTCAACAGGGTATCCGGTTTAATGCTTTTCAATTGCTGCAATCCGTAGGACGTGACGGGGTTACGAACATCGGGGCCAAGGGCCTGACGGGTGAAGGGTACGAAGGTCACTATTTCTGGGATACCGAGATGTATATGATACCCTTCTTTACATTTACACAGCCGGAGATTAGCCGGAAGCTACTCGAGTTTCGTTATGCTACGTTAGATAAGGCACGGGAACGGGCAGCAGTCATGTCTCAGAAGGGAGCACTGTATCCTTGGCGCACCATAGATGGGGCTGAGAACTCTTCCTATTTTCCGGCAGGAACGGCACAAATGCATATTAACGCGGACATTGCCTATGCCATTAAACAGTATGTACGGGCAACTGGCGATTATGAGTTTCTGGTCCTGGAGGGGGCGGAAATGATATTCGAGACCTCCCGCTTTTGGGTGGATCTGGGTCATTTTAATCCGGCTAGGGAGGGTGCGTTCTGTATTGACGCAGTAACGGGTCCCGATGAGTATACAGCTATCGTTAACAATAATGCATACACTAATCTTATGGTGCGGGATCAACTCTATTATGCATATGAGATAGCCAGACTGTTAGGAAAGCAGTATCCGGAGCATTTTGAACGTCTGAAGGGCAAGATTGGTCTGACTGAGGAAGAGCCTGGTGATTGGCTGGTCGCCGCAGAAAAAATGTATGTCCCTTTTGATGAGGAGCTTGGCATCTATGCTCAGGATGATACGTTTCTGACTAAGAAGAAGTGGGACTTTGAACATACGTCACCGGATAAATATCCACTTCTGCTTCATTACCATCCGTTGGTGATTTACCGCCATCAGGTGCTCAAACAGGCAGATCTGGTGATGGCCATGTTTCTGTTAGGTGATCAGTTCAGCTTGGCGGACAAGATCCGCAATTACAATTACTATGAGCCGCTAACGACACATGATTCTTCTTTGTCACCGTGCATTCACAGTATTATTTCTGCTGAGATTGGTGATTTAACGGGGGCGTACGCCTATTTTGACCGCACGGTACGGATGGATTTAGATGATATTAACCGCAATGTGAAGGACGGGCTGCATACTGCTGCTATGGCAGGATCTTGGCTGTCGATTGTGAATGGGTTTGGTGGGATGCGCTTATGTGGCGGTATGCTGTCCTTTAATCCTGCCTTGCCAGCACAATGGGACAGCTATCGGTTTAAAATAACAAGTGGTGGGCACTTATTGGATATTTATGTTGATAGTAAGGTAGTGATTTATACACTACTGACAGGTGAAGAGATTGAAATTCTACATAAAGGGAGCCTTGTGCAGTTAACTGTAAAGAAGCCGGTGACCCTTTCAAATGTGAAGCAGCTTGAAGCTGTTATTTTCGAGCTGGACGGGATTATTACCGATTCTAGTGAGTATCATTATCTGGCCTGGAAAGCCTTAGCCGATGAGCTGGCGATTTCTTTTGATAGAGAGAAGCATGTACGTCTGAAGGGCCATAGTCGAATGGAATGTTTAGAGATTCTACTGGAGGGAAGCGGTCTGAATTTACCCCAACCGGTAAAAGGAATGCTCTGCAACAAAAAGAACGAAAAGTATAAACAGCTGATTCAACAAATGACACCGGATGATTTGCACCCGGGTATCCATAGTCTTCTGACCGATTTGAAGAAAAAGCGGATCCCTGTCGGACTGGCTTCCGTTAATGAGAATGCAATGCTGATTCTTGAACGATTGAAGATCGGGCGCTTGTTTCAGGCGATTGCTGACCCTAAAAACATCCGTATGGGCAAGCCAGATCCGGAAATTTATTTACAGGTTACCGAGATGCTGGGCATATCACCTGACTGCTGCGTAGCTATCGAAGATACAGTGGAGGGGATAGCTGCCAGCAAAGCCGCTGGTATGAGGTCCGTTGGAGCCGGAAGTCCATCCTTGAAAGAGAGTGCTGAGCTATGGTTTCCTTCTACCGCGGAGTTGCATGTAGAGAAATTGGTACAGCTGTTTGAGTAGTGAAAAGTATTTCTCCCGATAAGCTTAATAAGCAACAAGCCTCCCGGTCATGGGAGGCTTGTTGTTTTGTCTACTTCAATACTTTACGCACTAGCTTGATCTTATTCCCATAGGGTGGGTACACAATCCCAAGGTCGATTCGTGTGCCTCTCTTAACGATGCTTTTGCGGTGGGAAAAGACTTCAAAGCTGTGCTTCCCGTGATAACCGCCGATTCCAGAGTTGCCTACCCCACCAAACGGCAAGCTAGCGTTCGCCACATGCGAGATCGTATCATTGATGCAGCCTCCTCCGAAAGAGACTCGGGAAAGCACCTCTTGTTCAACATTTTTATCCTCTGTGAATAGATAAAGTGCAAGTGGTTTTGGGTGCTCGTTAATACTCCGGATAGCTTCATCCAATTGATGATATTCCAATATGGGTAGGATCGGACCGAAGATCTCATCTTCCATAGAAGCGTCAGTCCAAGCCGCAGGATAGATTAGTGTAGGTTCAATATAACGTTCTTCTGAAATGACGGTTCCGCCCATAACCACCTTTTCCCGATCCCGTTCAATGAGACTGGCGAGTCTTTGCAGCTGGCGCTCATTTACGATCCGGCCATAATCTGTATTCGGCTGCGCATTTTGACCGTAGAATTCAGTAATCTGATATTTGATTTTGGTGATCAATTCATTAGCAATGTCCTTATGAACGAGCAAATAATCGGGGGCGATACAGGTTTGACCGGCATTTAATAATTTTCCCCATACGATTCGCTTCGCTGCAACATCAAGATTGGCTGATGTGTCGACAATGACCGGACTTTTCCCGCCAAGCTCTAAGGTTACAGGCACTAGATTCTTCGCAGCGGCTTCCATCACGATTTTGCCGACCGGAACACTGCCCGTGAAGAAAATATAATCAAACCTGGCATGGATCAGCAGATTGGTGGTCTCTTTCTCCCCCTGAACTACGCGAATATACTGGGGTTCGAAGGTCTCCTGAATGAGCTGCTCTATAACAGCCGTAATGGCTGGTGTGCTCTCCGATGGCTTGAGGACAGCGCAGTTTCCAGCGGCAATGGCGCCTATAAGCGGTTCGATCAGCAACTGAAATGGATAATTAAAAGGACCTATAATGAGCGCGGTACCGTAAGGTTCACTTAAGATATAACTCTTCGCAGGAAATAAGTGCAGTGGTGATCTAACCTTTACGGGCTTCGCCCAACGTCTGAGATGCTTCATCATGTAACCTAGGCTGTCCAAGGTGAAGCCAATCTCTGTGGCATAAGCCTCGAACTCACTTTTTCCTAAATCCTGTTGTAAGGCAGTGATAATACGACTCTCGTATCGTTTAATACTGTCTTTAAGTTTCTGAAGCTGACTAAGCCGAAAGGCAACCTCTTTAGTTGCGCCACGATTAAAAAAGTCCTTATGCTCTTCAAGCATCGCTTGAATGCTAGCCGTTGTATGTGTTGTCATAATACTCCCCTCCTTCATTGTAATAGCTAGATTATGGGAGCCGATAAAAAGCGAAAGGCTCGCCAAAGCGGAAGGAATCACTTGCCTCATCCAGCTTGCTCACTGTTTCTTCGTTAAGCTGAATGGAGGTACTATGCAAATTCTGTTCCAGCTGCTCCACGCGTGTAGCCCCAACAATAACTGTCGAGACGGCAGGACGATTCATGAGCCAAGCTAAGGAAAGTGCAGTAGAAGAGGCTCCCAGTTCTTCAGCGATCTGCCCCACTTTGTTCCCCAGTTCGATCCGTTCATGATTCAGGAATCTTTTGAAATTAGGATCGGTATCTGCTCTGGACCCTGAAGGTGCGGAACCGTTTGAATTATATTTGCCTGTGAGAATTCCGCCCGCCAGTGGAAAATAAGGAATAATCCCTACACCTTGATCAAGACAAAGGGAGAGAAGCTCATTCTCCGGGGTCCGATCTGCTAAGGAATAGCTACACTGAATTGAAATATATTTGGCGAAGCTCCGTGCCTCACTAATTCCAATCGCCTTCATTAATTGCCATGCTGTATAGTTGGAAGCCCCGATATAGCGTACTTTGCCCGAAGATACCATATCGTCCAGGGTCCGTAACGTCTCTTCGAGTGGCGTATTGGGATCGAAGGTGTGAATCTGGTATAGATCGACATAGTCCGTTTTTAGGCGGCGAAGACTATCTTCTAATTCCTGCATCAAATGGTGCCTCGAGGAGCCGCTTCCGTTAGGTCCGTCATGCTTAACTAAGCCTGCTTTAGTGGCGAGAACGGCCTCATGTCTTCTACTTTCCAAGGCCAAACCGATGATTCGCTCAGATTCGGAGCCGGCGTAAATATTAGCGGTATCGATAAAGTTAATGCCATGATCCAGCGCAGTATGTACGATCTGAATGGAGGTATCTTGATCTGCCCTTTTACCAAAAGCGTTTGTGCCCAGTCCCAATGCGGATACTTGTAGTCCGCTATTTCCAAGTCTTTTAAAGTTCATCTTCAGCACTCCTCATCATCCATTTTTTTAGGCTTAGTAAAAAGATCCAGAGCTGTGTCGATGAACATCTTTACAGCAATGGAAGTGTCGGTAAGCGAGCTGACTGCGATATGTATATCTCTGTAGGCGTCAGGCTGCAGTTCACGGGTTACTACATTTGGAGGTAAAGATAACAAAGATAACTCAGACATCACACCCACAGCCAGCCCCTCTTGAACCATATTAAGAGCTGTTGCATAGTTATTAACCACATATTTCACATTCAGATAGCTGCTGCTTCTGCGGAATAAATCTACCACCGGTGGTTCATAACCTGCTTTACAGATCAGCATAGGCTCACCCGCTAACTCTCTCACACCTATGACAGACCGTTTACGCAAAGGATGGTCATCTCTAATTACGGCGTACAGCTTTTCTCTATATAGTGGGATGGTTTCGAACGCCTCGCAAGGAGCGAGTAATAAGCCAACATCAATTTCTTTGGATTCCAGCCATTCTCTGACTTCGGCGATAGAGCCCTCCTGCAGGCTAATCGTAATATTCGGATATCTTTCAGTGATAGAGCTAATAATCTTCGGTAAAAAATAGGCGGAAGCCACTGGAAAAGCCCCAATTCGAATGCTTCCCTTCTCAAGCCCCCTCTCGGCGAAAATCTCCTGATTGACCTTATCAAAGCCCATTAGAATTTCACGAAAAATAACAAGGATACGCTTGCCGATGTCAGTAAGCATTAGACCGTTCCGTCGATCTCGAAGTAATAGCTTTACATCCAGTTCGGCTTCTAGAGAGGAAATTGCTCGACTGACAGCAGGTTGGGTCATATTCAGTTCTACACCAGCTTTGGTAAAACTACCGCTTTCCGCGATTTTGACGAACAAACGAATTTGATTATTGTTCATAACAAATATGATATGCCCCTTATGAGTATTATTCATTTTATTTATATTCTTAATTATTGTATCATTTGTGATGAATCTACACCAAGGAGTGAATACATGAATCAGCAGAAGAAAAGCATCATCCTTCTTATATTTTTGGTGATTGTATGGGGCATAAATTGGCCTATATCCAAAATCGCCTTAGACTACGCTCCGCCCTTATTATTTGCAGGTATCCGAACCGTCATCGGCGGATTCATTTTGATTCTAATTGCACTTCCTAAGATGAAGGAGCTTCGCTTCAAGCAGCTATGGCCGATCTATCTGACCTCGGCTATATTAAGTATCGTGTTTTATTATGGATTTCAGACAATTGGCTTGCAGTATGTACCCGCAGGATTATTCTCGTCCATTGTATTTCTGCAGCCGGTATTGCTAGGCATTTTTTCATGGCTGTGGTTAGGAGAGAGCATGTACGGGCTCAAAATGGCAGGTCTGTTGCTAGGGTTCATCGGAGTAGGCTCCCTCAGTATTGGAGGACTTAACGGAAGCATCTCTGTATGGGGAATTGTGCTTGCTTTAGCCAGTGCTTTGAGCTGGGCATTAGGAACGGTATATATGAAACGAAATGCTGTGCGCGTGGATATGCTATGGATGACCGCTATGCAAATAACGATCGGTGGTATCATTTTGCTGCTTTCGGGATCTGCTACAGAGAAGTGGTCGGATATCACCTGGAGTGGAACGTTTATAGCCGATACGCTGTTTATTGCAGTCTTTGTGATCGCTTTAGGCTGGCTGATCTATTTCAAGCTGATTAACGAGGGCGAGGCAGGGAAGGTCGGATCATTCACTTTTTTGATTCCACTGATCTCGATAGGTACTAGCGTAGTCTTTTTAAATGAGCAGATTACTTTGAATCTTGTGATTGGTCTACTGCTTATTGTTAGCAGCATTGTTCTGGTGAATGTGAGGATAGGACGTGCCGCGAAGCAGTCGGTTTAGTTGATTTATGTGGTGATTGTAGTAATCAGGGGCGTATGAGGGCATATTGATGAATAGGCAAGCATAAACGCCTTCGGCATCCTTATATTTGAACAAAAGGGACACTCCCGAAGCTTATAGCTTCTGGGAGAGTCCCTTTTTAATAAAACGTAAAGCGCGTGCGACTTCAGCCGTTGAGGGCCGAGTGGCTACAACATAAGTAGCAGATTTAGCCCGCTCTACTTCCTCCAACACCCGGTTTAAGTGACTGAAGACCGCACCAAGATCACGAATGCTTGATAGCGAACAATTCCCTTGTAGTTCAGAGAAACTAGCCAGTTGCAGGTCTCGAGCGTGCTCTATACAATCGGCAAGAGAACGTTGGCACTCGGCGTCTGATAAAGTTCTGGTTCCATAAAGCGCAATACAATCTGCAGTTGCTTCCAACACTTCCTTCATCCAGTCAGAAGAGGCATGATGCGCGGGTAGAAGGCGAATTTCGTCTGCAATTTCTTGGACGTAAGAATGAATGCTCTTCAGATGTGAAGTAGCTTGTATGAGTCCCTTCAGTTCACCACGGCACTGATAATGTGTGAGGGTATAGAACATTTCTTTCTGTTCCCGGCTGCTATTCGACAGGAGTTTACCTGCTTCCTCCAGCAAATTATCTTTCGGAGAATCACGTCTTACGCCTACAAGATCTTTTAATGCATCCGCAAGTAGAAGACTTCCTTCGAATGCCAATGCTTTTACCTTGACGAACCTGTTCGGCGGCACGATAATCATATTGATGGCCAGAGCGATCAGCACACCAATGAACGTTTCCCCTATTCTCCAAAGCACGTAGTCATTCTGGTAAAAAGTAAGAGCCAGGACGGAAGTAACACCCACCTGTGAGACAGCTTGAATGTTCATCTTACAGGCCGTAGCGATACCAATCCCGATGAGTAGAATGAGCAGGATAGAAAGTCCACCTACATCAAAAAACTGGCCAACAATTAGGCTAACGACCCCGCCAAGAATAATGCCGATCAGGCGGTAGATTCCTTTTTCTAGCGATGCTTTAACACTGGCTTGGGTGATGAGGATAGCCGCAAGGGGTGCAAAGTATAAATATTGGCTACCATATATGCTGTGTACGGCGACCCATGAAAGTGAAGCGGCCAGCGTAATTCGTATCATGTAAAGTGAGAAACCATATTTTTCAAGGCGGTCTTGTAACCCCTCGTTCATTATCATTCATCTTCTTTCGGAAAAAAATGAAAAAACTGTCTGGTCTTTCAGTTCGTTTTCATTATAACACCTTAAAAAAGGCCTGGAGGACTGGATATTTTACAAAGTTGTTAAGTTTACGCATTCCTTATCCATGTAAGCTATCGCATATAATGGTACAATCTAATATGCTATATCTATTGGAGTGTCGAATGAGAGGAGGAATTGTCGCTTATTAGCGCTGAGCATGCCCATTCGATTGTTCTCCGCGAGATGCGGGTAAAATAGTATTGTGATACTTTAGGCAGGGAGGTTGTTAGCTATAGCTATTCAGGAAGGCACCATTATTTCATTTGAAGAGGTTACCAAGCAATATGACGACGAAGATCCGGTGTTAAAAGGAGTCAGCTTTGAGATAGAGCGCGGCAAATTCTATACACTACTTGGTCCATCAGGCTGTGGTAAAACGACTATTCTACGATTGATCGCTGGGTTCGCAGAACCAACAAGCGGTTCTATCTATTTAAATGGTAAAGTGATTAACCACATTCCAGCCAATGAGCGGCAGGTCAATACGGTATTTCAGGATTACGCATTGTTTCCACACCTGAACGTATTCGAGAATGTGGCTTTCGGACTGCGCATTAAGAAGCTTAAGAAAGACGTCATCACGAAGAAGGTGCAGGAAGCGCTAAGTTTCGTTAACCTTGTGGGCTACGAGCAGCGTGCCATTAACGAAATGTCCGGTGGTCAACGTCAGCGCGTGGCTATTGCTCGTGCGATTGTGAATGAGCCGCAGGTTCTTTTGCTGGACGAGCCGCTATCTGCGCTCGATCTGAAGCTGCGAACAGAGATGCAGTACATACTGCGTGAAATGCAGCAACGACTTGGCATTACCTTTATTTTTGTTACACATGACCAGGAAGAGGCACTCGCGATGTCCGACTGGATTTTTGTCATGAACAAAGGAAAAATCGAACAAAGCGGAACACCTAATGATATCTATGATGAGCCAATTAACCGTTTCGTGGCTGATTTTATTGGCGAGTCCAACATTGTTCCGGGTGTTATGATTGAAGACTATCTGGTAGAGTTTAATGGGCGCCGCTTTGAATGTTTTGATGCTGGTCTTAAACCAAACGAATCTGTGGAGATTGTTATACGCCCCGAGGATTTGGAAATTTCAACGCTGGAACAGGGTAAGCTACGTGTGCGAGTGGATTCCCAGTTGTTCCGGGGTGTCCACTATGAAATCAGTTGTTATGATGAATCCGGACATGAATGGCTTGTGCATTCTACACGTAAGGCTACGGTAGGTAGTGAAATTGGCCTTTATTTTGATCCGGAAGCGATTCATGTTATGCGTTTTGGTGAAACGGAGGAAGAGTTCGACAAACGTCTGGAAGCTTACGGCGAGGTGGAGAGTCATGAAGAATAAGGGCAGATCGTATTATCTCATCCCTTATTACCTGTGGATCGCCTTGTTTGTAATCGCACCAGTGCTGCTTGTCATCTATTATTCTCTATTTGATCTGGATGGGCATCTTACGCTAGATAACTACGTGAACTTCTTTACACCTGTGTACTTAAAAATGACGCTGACCTCATTCTGGTATGCGTTTTTGATTACAGCATTCTCTTTGCTGGTCGCCTATCCGGCGGCATATCTGTTGACGAGAACGAAGCATAAGCAGCTATGGTTATTGCTGATAATTTTACCAACATGGATTAATTTGCTGCTAAAAACTTACGCTTTTATCGGCATATTTGGTACGTTCGGACCAATCAACAATTTCTTTGATCTGCTTGGAATCGGAGAACAGCAAATTTTGTTTACAGGCTTCAGCTTTGTATTTGTATCTGTGTATATCTTCATCCCATTCATGATCTTGCCGATCTACAGCGCTTTGGAGGATCTTAATTTATCCTTGCTGGATGCGGCACGTGATCTGGGTGCTTCAGGCTGGACGACGTTCCGGCGCGTTATTTTTCCATTGACCATTTCGGGTGTACGTTCCGGATGTATGGCGGTATTCATACCAGCGCTGTCCCTGTTTATGATTACTCGTCTGATTGCAGGCAACAGGGTCATTACACTCGGTACTGCGATTGAGCAGCATTTTCTGGTCACACAGGACTGGGGCATGGGCTCCACGGTTGCAGTGTTTCTGATTGCTATTATGGCGCTGTTCATGATTATTACCGGCGGATCGCGGAAAGGGGTGCGGAATGAGAAATAAAAACGGTTTCTCCAATCTGTACCTAGTGCTAGTGTTCGCTGTTCTGTATGCGCCAATCTTCTATCTGATGTACTATTCGTTCAACAGCGGGGGGACGATGCACAAGTTCGAGGGCTTTACGCTGGATTACTACCGTGAGGTCCTTCAGGATACCCGTCTGATTATCATCATGATCAACACGCTTGTAATCGCGCTTCTGTCCTCGGCTATCGCCACGCTTATCGCTATTATTGGTGCACTGGCCATTAAGAGTGTACAGAACCGCCGTGCTAAAAACACCTTGTTATCTCTGAACAACGTGTTGATCGTTAGTCCGGATGTCATTATCGGTGCATCGTTCCTGATCCTGTTCACCATTGCAGGCATCAAGCTTGGCTTCGTGTCCGTCCTGCTTTCGCATGTCGCGTTCAGTGTACCGATTGCCGTGTTGATGATTCTGCCGCATTTACAGGATATGAGTCCTTCACTGACGGATGCCGCACGTGACCTCGGCGCAAGCCGCAAGGATGTTCTGACTAAGGTTATTCTGCCGATTATCAAACCGGGGATCTTTAGTGGATTCTTCATGGCACTTACGTATTCACTGGATGACTTTGCAGTTACGTTCTTCGTAACGGGTAATGGTTATTCGACGCTATCGGTTGAGATTTATTCCAGAGCTCGGCAAGGGGTGTCGTTATCCATTAATGCGCTATCGACACTGATCTTCCTGTTCACGATACTGCTCGTTGTCGGTTATTACTTCCTGACCCTTAAGAAGAACCGTCAGAATACCTCGGAAGCTGTGGCGGAGCCAGTGGCGGAAGCGGGGGTGCCTAGATGAAACAGCTGGTAAATGCTTTTTTGGCGATCATGATCACGGCATTCGCTCTAATGTACTTGGGCTCCTGGATGAACTCGAGAGAGGGCTATTCCGGTGGGAATACACTGACTATCTATAACTGGGGCGACTATGTCGATCCTGATCTGTTGAAGGAATTTGAAAAAGAGACCGGATTAACGGTCATTTACCAAACTTTTGACTCTAATGAAGCTATGCTAACTAAAGTGGAGCAGGGTGGAACTACTTTTGATGTCGTAATTCCTTCGGATTACGCCATTGCTAAGATGAAAGAAGAAAATTTGCTCATACCGCTGGATCATAGCAAGGTTCCGAATCTAAAGAATATTGATCCGCGGTTTATGGACCTTTCCTTCGATCCTGGCAACAAGTATTCCGTGCCTTACTTCTGGGGAACCGTCGGAATTATCTTCAATCCGGAGATGACCAAAGGGATGGATTTCACCAGCTGGGATTCCCTCTGGGACAGCAGGCTGAAGAACAACATTTTCTTGGTGGATGGAGCACGTGAAGTGATGGGTATGGCTTTGAACAGCCTGCACTATTCCGTTAATGATCGGGATGAGGCTCACCTGCAAGAAGCGCTGACCAAGCTGAATAGGCTGTCTCCTAACGTTAAGGCGATTGTCGGAGATGAGATCAAGATGCTGCTTGCCAATGAAGAGGCTGCTGTTGGGATTGTGTGGTCCGGTGATGCTTCTGAGATCATGGATGAGAATGATAAATTGGATTATGTAGTGCCTGAGGAAGGCTCGAACAAGTGGTTTGATAACATGGTCATTCCACGAACTGCGGATAATGTGGATGGAGCTCATAAGTTCATTAACTTCATGCTTCGCCCAGATGTAGCGGCTAAGAATGCAGAATACGTAGGTTATTCCACACCTAACATCCCTGCGCTGGAGCTACTTCCGAAGGAAACTTCCGAGGATACCCGTTTCTACCCGCCTGCTGAGATTACGGATCGGCTTGAGGTGTATGATAATCTTGGCAAACGGATGCTTGCTCATTACAATGAGCTCTTCCTGAAGTTTAAGATGAATAAAAAGTAAGTCGTTTGGAGGTAAAGTCAAACGACTTCAAGAGCGTCTACATGCGGATTACCGTGTTAGACGCTCTTTTTTGAAAGATAAGAAAGTATAAGTTTTGCGCTTTCGTGAAACGATCATCACCCTTTAAATGATGCCGAAGGCGTTCCTTCTTGGCTGGAAGTATATTGTAGTATAATGGCTAGGATGGATAACAGGAAAAGAGGGTACGAATGCCTACTATACTAGTTGCTGACGACGACGCGAACATTCGCGAACTCGTCTGTTTATTTCTACGTAACGACGGATTTGATACAGCCGAAGCTGCAGACGGCAAAGAAGCGTTAGCCGTTTACGCCTCAAAGCAGGTTGATCTTGTTGTACTCGATATCATGATGCCGATTATGGATGGGTGGACGTTATGTAAAGAGCTCCGAAAAGCCAATCCGGATCTTCCCTTACTTATGCTAACTGCGAGAGGTGAAACCTGGGAGAAGGTGAAGGGCTTCGAACTGGGGACAGACGATTATTTGACGAAGCCATTCGATCCGCTGGAGTTGACGGTTCGTGTTAGATCCTTATTGAAGCGATACAAGATTGGTTCCACTCAGACGATCCAGTTCGGCAACGTCGTCCTTGATCGGCAAACCTATAAGGTGATGAGAGGAACAGAGTCATTCACGTTGCCACTCAAGGAGTTCGAATTGCTGTATAAGCTCGCTGGAACACCCGGACAAGTCTATACGCGCGAGCAGTTAATCGATCAGATTTGGGGGATTGATTACGCTGGAGACGATCGAACGATAGATGTGCATATCAAACGTCTGCGCGAACGGTTCGCGTCTACATCTGATTTTCGCATTGAGACGGTCCGTGGACTTGGCTACCGGCTTGAGGTATATGAATGATCAAATCGTTATATACACGTGTTGTTCTGACCTTTCTAGTCTCCGTGATCGGAGGCACACTGATTTCTCTATTTGTGACAACCTGGGTATTTCAAGATAAATTAAACGAAAACCTGCGAATTCCCTTACTTCGCTTTGGTCAGGACATCGCCCGGATATACGAAACCTTACCATCACGTGAAGCGGATGTTCTTATAAGTGGAATGAAGCAGCTTGATTCCTACCATATTCGAATTTACGATGAGAACGGTCAGTTTGAGTCTTACGGAGTGCTTAATGGAGAGAGCCCTGTTACCGTGACTAGGGAGCAACTGAAGAAAGTATTGGCTGGTGAAGCTGTTCAAGTTAAACCGAGTATAGGTTCTTCCAACCTCTTAGGACTACCTTTGAAAACTGAAATGGGAACGAAGGCGATGTTTGTGGAGCCGATTGTGCCTCCTACTTTGTCTTCTACGAGGAATCTGCTATTTAATTTTTTGGCGTATTCGTTAATAACGGGAAGCGTATTGATACTGGTCGCTTCTATGTTCTTAGTGAGACCGATCAAAAGGCTTACAAAGGCAACTAGGCGTATAGCAACTGGGGATTTTAATGTCGAATTGAATATTAAGCAGATGGGTGAGCTAGGTACCTTGGCTAATAGCTTCGAGGAAATGATGCACGATCTGCAGCACCTTGAGCAAATGCGTAGGGAGTTCGTAACGAATGTGTCGCATGAGGTTCAGTCTCCGCTTACCTCGATATCTGGTTATGCTATTGCGCTCAAGAAAGTAGCCCTCACAGAGGATGAACGGAATCGTTATCTCGACATTATTATTGCTGAAGCGGAGCGGATGTCCAAGATGAGCGATAGTTTGTTAAAGCTGAGCTTGCTTGAATCGCAATCCCAACAACTGCGGCTTATCACGTTCAGTCTTGACGAACAGATCAGACGTGTAATCGTGGCGATACAGCCCCAATGGTCGGCACGCAACATTAGTTTTGAACTTGATTTGAAATCAGTAATCGTATGGGCAGACCATGATCTGTTAAGTCAGGTGTGGACGAATCTCCTTGGAAATAGCATCAAGTTCTCCAAGGATGACAGTGTGATTAACGTCAGCATCAAACAAGATTTGGACAATGTAATCGTCCGAATATCCGACACTGGCATTGGTATTTCTCCCGAGGACCAAGAACGTATATTTGAACGCTTCTTTAAAGCTGATCGTTCTCACAGTCGCAAGTATGGCGGTAGCGGGATGGGACTAGCCATTGTTAAACAGATCGTATCACTTCATAAAGGGGATATCCGAGTGGAAAGCGAACCTGGCCAAGGAACGACCTTCATCGTCACCTTACCAATTATAGTGCCGACAGAATAATTATCGTTCAAGGATATTTTGCGAGGGGTTGAACGCGCGCCTCATTGTTCATACTACGGTAGCACAGGTAAGATTTCTTGCTTGGCTGCCGTAGTATTTTTTTTTGCCTATTCATATTTAGTTCATATTGTGGTCATGAGGAGTACATCATCGTTGGTTAAGATCTCATTAGCGAAACGTTAAGGCGACATAATAAATAGATTAGGACAGGAGAAGATGAGGGTGACACAAACAGAGGTAATAAAAACGGGGAATGAAAAGAAAAAGCATAAAGTACGTAACTTGTTGCTTAAAATATTAGGAGCAATAGTGATTTTGATCGTGCTTTTTCTAGCTGTTGTTTATACAGTTAATGTGATTAGCAACAAATCTGATCAGAAAAAAATACATCAATATGGTCAGTTAGTTCCTGTTGACGGAAAAAGTATGAATGTTTTGATCCAAGGACAAGGGAAGCAGACTATTGTACTTATCCCGGGCTTTGGAACTGGAGCGCCAGCACTTGATTTTAAGCCGTTGATTGATGAGTTATCACCATTTTACAAAGTGGTCGCGGTTGAGCCGTTTGGGTATGGATTAAGTGATGAGACCGATAAGGAACGAACTACAGCGAATATCATAAGTGAGGTTCATGAAGCCGTACAGAATCTAAACATTGACCAATATATTCTAATGGGTCACTCCATTGGAGGTATTTACGGATTGGAATATGCAAAGAAATATCCAAACGAAGTGAGTGCATTTGTAGGGGTTGATAGTAGTGTTCCTGAGCAAGGCGGTATGGATGTTAAATTCCCGATAAAAAAATTAAAGCTGCTCAAAGACTCAGGTATCATTAGATTGGGATTGCAATTAAGCGGTGACCCTTATGATGGACTGCCATTTGATGATGAGACCAAAAAACAAATGAAATTGATATCGCTCAAAAATATGAATAATTCCACTACCTTAAATGAAATGGAACATATATATCCTAACTTTGTCGCAGCCAGAGGGTTGAAATTCGACAAGAACCTTCCCATTATATTCTTTATACAAGCGAATAATACAACCGTGAAAGATTGGATTCCTCTGCATGAAGGGCAAGTTAAGGAATCTGTGCATGGAAAAGTGATGACATTCGAAGGCGGACATTATTTACACCATTCCAGATCTAAGGAAATCGTTGAGAACCTAAATTTGTTCATGGAAGAAGTCAAATAAAATAAGAAAACGCTCCGACTTTCCTCCTATAAGGAAAATCGGGGCGTTCTTTGCGCTTAAGGGCGGAAATTATTTGATGCCAATTCTCATTCGGTAGCTGATCAGTACCTCTAAGGTGCGTCCTTGAAAATGGTCTTCAACTGCAGCGCTGAAATCTGCAATGTCCTGATTGAGTAGGGTAGCGTCTTGCTTCAGAACGGTTCTTATACCCCCTTGGCTTAGAGCGAGTCCAACATAGCGCTGTGCATCGCAGGACTCAAGATTATGAAATACGATCTCTCTTGCAAAAGAGAAAGCTCCACTAGCCTGAATCCGTGACAAATGCCCTTCTTTGTCCCATTTATGTGCTCTCTCAGCATCAGGTAAGAGTGAGGCGAGCAGTTCCTCGGATTTGGAGATCAGTTGGTTGTAACGTTCTTCTACCTTCTGTTGAAGGGGGAGAGGCCAGTCGCAATCGTAGGCAGCGAAGACACCACCTGTTCTCAAGACCCGGGAGATTTCTCGAAGTGTGCTTTCAGGATCCATCCAGTGGAATGACTGTGAGCAGGTCACTATGTCTACGCTGTCCACTGCAAGTGGAAGCTGGTTAGAATAACCTTGTACAAAAGTGATGGATTGAGGATCTTCTATCCGGCTTAATTTATCGATTGCTTTTCCCAGCATATCTGGATTCGGTTCAATACCAATTACGTTGTCCGCGACATCCTTCCACAGAAAAGTAGACAAGCCCGTGCCGCAGCCTATATCTGCGACGACTGAAGGTGTGCTGCCTAAGTAGTCGGTCAGCAGCTTGATGATCATGCCAGGAGCTTCAGGACGGTAACGGTCATAGTCCTCTTGAAAGCCGAGAAATCGATCGATGTTTTGTTTGCTATTGTTTTCAGGTATCATGTGATCCTCCTTCATAGAACCTATTTATAGGTCTATTGTATAGCCATCGCTTCGCCATGCCAAATAATGGATCGAAGCAATCGCGGGGAATGTTACTCAGAACAAGCATAAATGCCTTCGGCGTCCTTATAAGGACGGCAAGTGTTTAAGCGAGAAATATAAGACATAAAGTATGGTGTGAAACTTATACTTTCTTATATTTCAAACAAAAATCCCCGGAGAACACCTTATGGTGTACCGGGGATTGTGGGTTATGTCTAGTTTTAAAGTGCGCTAAGAACGTCTAGCAAATGCTACCGAAGTAATGCAGGATCGATGGCAGGTACAAGTCCTTCTGCTGCAGCACGATTTAGTAAGGAGGTGATTGCAGCGTAGCCGTCATCGCCTAGATTCATCGAGAAGTCGTTCACATAGAGATCAATGTGTGATTTAGCCACTTCTGGAGCCAGCTCTTGAGCGTGGCTAAGCACATAATCTCTAGAATCGGTAGGATGATCCCACGCATATTGTAGAGAGCTGCGAATCCAGCCAGTGATGGCATCGGCATCCAGATCGCGGCGAGCAATGATCGCGCCGAGTGGAATCGGCAGTCCGGTATCGCTTTCCCACCAGCTGCCCAGGTCAGTCAGCATATTAAGACCATAAGATGCGTAAGTAAAACGGGCTTCGTGAATTACCAGTCCAGCGTCGATATGTCCATCGCGTACGGCAGGCATGATCTCATCGAAAGGCATGACGACGATTTCGCCAATCCCTCCCGTTATATGCTGTGCTGCCCATAATCTGAAGAGCAGATAAGCGGTAGAACGTTCGCTAGGTACGGCAATTCGGCGTCCAGCTAGCTTCTCGGGACGTTTAATCGCGGTTGGGCCACTTGCTGTAAGAAGCAACGGCCCGCAGCCACGACCCAGTGCGCCGCCGCATGGCAGCAATTTGTAGCGCTCAAGAACCCAAGGTAGAGCGGCATAGGAGATTTTAAGGACTTCAGGTCCCTCTCCATTAGCAGCAAGCGTGTTGGTAATATCAATGTCGGCATAGGTTACATTAAGCTGTGGTGCATTCGGGACAAGCCCGTGTGCCCAGGCATGGAATACAAAGGTATCGTTAGGGCAAGGGGAAAAAGCGATATTAAGCTCAGTTGTCATTACAGCACCTCCAATAGTATAGCGGCTGCCGCCGTTAATGCTTCCATTGCATCGCCGATCTTCCAGGCGGCCCGGTCGCGGGGACCGACCGGGTTCGAGATGGCGCGGAGCTCCAGTACCGGGAGCCCTAGCGCCTCAGCGGCCACGGCAACTCCGTGGCCTTCCATCGCTTCCGCGACGGCACCGGGATGCCGCGCGATGAGGGCGGCGGCCGTCTCCGCGGTGCCGGTCGCCGTCGAGACCGTAAGCACGGTCCCCGTGCTTACGGTCAGTCCGGCCGCTGCCAGCGCGGCCGAAACTGCCTGTACCGTGCCGTGGTCAGCCGGCACGGACACGCTGCCGAAGCCAAGCTCGGCAGCGCTGCGGAAGCCCTCCGGCGTCTCGGCCCCGAGGTCGGCGGCAATCATCTCGCTGGCAACGACCAGCGAGCCTAAAGGTGCCACCCCCGGGAATCCGCCGCCGATCCCGGCGCTGATTACGCAGCCGTAAGATCCGGCTGCGAGTGCCGCGGCGGTTCCCGCCGCCGCTGCTGCCGTACCTGCGCCGGCAGCAATCACATGGAACCTGTCGCTGCCTTTTAGGCCGCGCAGGACCGCGTCCCGCTCTGCGGCTACGGCTGTTACGATCAGCGCGCGCCGCGCACCAGCTTGTTCCTCCACCATCAGGTTGCCTCCTTTGAGAGATGTGAAATCGCTTACTAAATAGTCATTCGTAAAGACAAGAATACGCCGTTTTAAGGGTCAGGTCAAACTTAGAGTGATTTTCATCACGCTCCTAAAAAGTCGTAGAAAGAACATTAACAGCTCGTTAAGCACCTTATGTTATCTTTTTGGAGTGGCGAGGTTGACAAAGGTAGTGTGAGGAAGTATAGTTATCTTAACTTAAAGATATTTAATGTAAAGACATTTACTTTATATTGAACAACATCGCTGTCAAACTGGAGGTGGGCATGATGAGTAATACCGAAGAGAATGTTCGTAATACAGAGAATACTACGGAGATGGATCAGGCGTCTTCTTTAAAGTTATTTGTTGTATTATCTAAGGCTTACAGAAGCTTGATGGATCAAGCTGTGAAGGATATGAAGAGTTATGGGCTGGCATCTGCCGAGTTCATGGTGCTTGAGGTGCTGTATCACCGGACCCGTATTCCACTACAACAGATCGGGGAGAAGATTCTCGTTACGAGTGGAAGCATCACCTATAATATCGACAAGCTGGAGAAGAAAGGTCTGCTGAAACGTGTGCCGTGTAGTGAGGACAGACGCGTGACCTATGCGGAGATTACGGATGCAGGGCGTGAGCTGTTCGATAAGATTTTCCCGCGTCATGTGGCTTCGATTCATGATTTGATGCGTGGACTGGATAAGGATGAGAAGGGTCAGGCGATTGAATTACTGAAGAAGCTAGGCAAAGGTGTGTAGGAGCGCTGGAAGATCGTTATGTAGGGCGCTTCTGTAAGGTCGGAAGCAGCTCGCTGCTTCTTACCGCTGTAAGACAAAAAATTTTATCATATATCTTAATGTTAAGATAATTAAATCAAAGAAAATTGGAGTGGATTAACAATGATAAGTGTAGGAATATTATTGATGAGATTAGTGATCGGGATTGCGTTTATAGGGCATGGTGCCCAAAAGTTGTTTGGATGGTTTGGTGGTTACGGCCCGAAGGGTACAGGTGGCTGGATGGAATCCATCGGTATTAAACCGGGGGTTACTATGGCGGTATTAGCAGGACTAATGGAGCTGGTAGGCGGATTCATGTTCGCGGCAGGCCTTCTGACGCCTGTTGCAGCGGTGTTGATTGTTGCCACTATGCTGGGGGCTATCATTAAGGTTCACGCTCCAAATGGCTTCTGGTCTACTTCGAACGGAATTGAGTTTCCGCTTACGGTACTGGTAGTCGCTGCAGGTATAGCACTTACAGGGCCAGGTTCGATTTCTCTGGATGCATTGATTTTTAACTAAGAAGGGGGTTTATCATTATGACACTTCAAACTGCAGGAATCCATCATATTACCGCTTTTGTTGGAGATGCTCAGCGTAACGTTGACTTCTACGCCGGTATTTTAGGACTACGGCTTGTGAAGAAGACGATTAATTTTGACGCTCCGGAAGTTTATCATTTATATTTTGGGAATGAAGTAGGTGCTCCGGGAACGATTATTACCTTTTTTCCTTCACCTACCGGGCGTAAAGGCAGAATTGGGAGTGGGCAAGTTGGCGTAACAACTTACGCAGTACCAGTAGGCTCTCTGATCTTCTGGGAACAGCGTCTTGCGGCATATCAAATTCCGGTTACTCTTAAGCATAGAATCTCAGAATCTTATCTATCCTTTGCTGATTATGACGGTTTGCGCATTGAACTCGTGGAACGTGAGGAAGGACCGCTTAGCAAGTGGTCTTTCGGGGGAGTTCCCACGGGGCATGCTATCAAAGGGTTCGGCGGCGCTGTGCTCTACAGCAACAATCCGTCGCAAATTGCAGAAACGCTTGTCCATACAATGGGAATGAAGCATATCGCTGATGGAGACGGGTATAGCCGTTATAGAACTACTGGCGATTTGGGTAATATTATTGATCTGAAGACAACACCGGTTCCGCAAGGAGCAGGAGGTACAGGCACCGTTCACCATATCGCTTGGCGTGCACAAGATGACGCTGAGCAGCAGGAATGGGGGCTTCATGTGCAGAATCATGGGCATCATCCGACACCGGTTCAAGACCGCCAATACTTTAATGCGATTTATTTCCGTGAAAGAGGTGGAATCCTGTTCGAGATTGCTACGGACCCTCCGGGCTTTGCTCGTGATGAAGCGGTGGATTCGCTGGGTGAAAAGCTGATGCTGCCATCTTGGTATGAACCGCATCGTGCGGCTATCGAAGAAAATTTAAGTCCTTTTCAAATAAGAGAAATTGAGGTGAAGCAGGGATGATTCATGTATTCCATAAAGGTAAAGATGTAACGAAACCCACGCTTGTATTATTTCACGGTACTGGAGGCAATGAGCAGGACTTGCTGCCGCTTGCCGGGTTGTTATCTCCTGATTCATCGGTGCTGGGCATCAGAGGGAATGTGCTGGAGAATGGTATGCCGCGGTTCTTCCGACGGTTAGCCGAAGGGGTATTCGATGAAGCAGATCTAATCTTCCGTACTCACGAGATCAAGCAGTTTCTGGATGAAGCCGCAGCACAATACGGCTTCGATGCCAACAATCTGGTAGCCGTGGGTTACTCTAATGGTGCGAACATTGCGGGCAGCCTGCTGTTCCATTATAAGGATGTTTTCCGCGCTGCAATTCTACTGCATCCGATGGTACCGCTTCGGAATATTACGCTTCCTTCGCTGGAAGGAGTATCTATCTTCATCGGAGCAGGCACAAATGATCCGCTTATCGCATCCTCGGAGACTGAGGATTTGGAGATTATTTTACAGAAGGCAGGCGCAGAGGTTACAACACACTGGGGGAACCAAGGTCATCGCCTGAGTGTTGCTGAGGCTGAAGCCGCTAGAGATTGGTTGCAAATGCGCAGCACATCTACAAATGCATAAAACAATCAGAATAACCGCCGAATGGCGGTTATTCTTGTTATACAGGCACCTATAACCCTCCATAAAAGGATTGATCAATTCACTTCCTTTACGTTAGTATGAAGAATACAAAAAAAGGCCCAAGGGTTGCTTTAGAAAGGTTGAAGTAAGGATTATGATTGGAATTCAAAATGGTAATAAGCTTGCCGCAGATGGACCTTCACGGAAGCAGAGATTACAGCTGGCTGTGATTCTCGGCTCCATTACAACAATCGGCCCGTTGTCGATTGATATGTATTTGCCGGCACTGCCTACGCTTGTCGCGGATTTCGGTACGACCGCTGCTTTAGTGCAGCTTAGTCTGACCTTCTTTTTGCTGGGGCTTGCTTCAGGTCAGTTGGTCGCTGGACCGCTGAGTGATGTATATGGCCGCCGTCGTCCGCTGCTTATAGGTATGTTCATCTACGCCGTTTCCTCAGTGCTATGTGCTTTTAGTCCTTCGATTGGACTGCTGATCGTTTTGCGGTTTATTCAAGGTCTTGCTGGTTCAGTGGGGGTGGTTGTCTCTAGAGCGGCTGTTCGTGATTTATATAGTGGCTCTGAACTCACGAAGTTCTTCTCACTATTGATGATTGTGAATGGTCTCGGACCGATATTAGCTCCAGTTATTGGGGGCCAGCTGTTAAGGGTGACTACATGGCAAGGGATATTCCTCGTATTATTTGCTGCCGGAATTATTTTTTGTTTAACTATTTTATTGCGCTTGCCGGAGACGCTGCCGAAGGAGCGACGCTCTAAGAGTGGGCTGAAGGGTACACTGCTTACCTTCCGGGTATTGCTGGGCAATCGTAAGTTTGTGGGTTATGCCTTGTCTCAAGGTTTCGTTACGGCATCTATGTTCGCGTATATCTCAGGTTCTTCTTTTGTATTGCAAAATATTTTTGCGGTTACCCCGCAGGTATATAGTCTGATCTTTGCAGTGAATGGGATCGGGATTATTATTACTGGCCAAATAGCCGGTAGACTTGCTGGAAAGGTAAGTGAGACTAAGTTGTTACTTAGTGGACTATTGCTATGTACGATGGGGGGCATCTTGCTACTGCTGACGGTTCTGGTAGGAGGAGGACTGATCCCTATTCTGATCTGTCTATTTGCGGTTGTCTCCAGTGTAGGGATTGTCGGAGCGACCAGCTTCTCACTGGCGATGCAAGATCAAGGTGAAACTGCAGGCAGTGCCTCGGCATTAATCGGATTAATCCCCCTATTGCTGGGTAGCTGTGTAGCGCCACTTGTGGGTCTTGGGGGCGTTGAGTCTGCACTTCCGATGGCGATTGTGATGGCATGTACGGGAATCCTCTCGATTCTATCTTATGTGCTGCTTGTTAGACGAGGAAAAGCAAGCTCCTAGCAGTCTAGCATTGTAACCTGGCAAGTAGTACTTTCAGCAAACTTTCAGCGGGTCTTAACGTTCCTTACTTGCAAAAGGATTATATTGGAGGTAAGGAAGGGAGGGATAACCATGAGTATATCAGCAGTCTCAGGTTCCACATCGTATACTACCTCGACATCTAGCACTACAGATACCAGTACGCTTGAGAAACAAAAAGCGAAACTGGAAGCAGAACTGGACAAGATTAATGCCAGCTCAGACGATGACAAGACCAAGGAAACGAAAACGAAGCAAATTGAGCAACAGATTAAGACTATCGAGGCACAAATCTCACAGAAGTCTCAGAGCAGTGCTTCCTCCGCTAGCAGTGTTGTAGAGGCGCCTGCCAAACCTGCGAACAATACGCTTGCTGCAGCAAGTCCGCAAGAGATAGCTACCGCAACAACGGATAGTAAAGGCAGATTTGATATTCGAGTATAAACGCTAGTTAAACCCGTGCTACATAACAGAGAGGACATCCTTTGCCGTGAGGGATGTCCTTTTTGTTGTGCAATTTTATGTGTAAACTACAGTCTCAATGTTCTTTAGCTAAATAGAATTTCATTAACATTCTTTAACTATTGCAGGGATTAGGGCTGTGCTGGCAGTCTAATGTAGTAGGTGTTGATTATCATGGGTTTTTTATTCCAATAATTGTTATAATGAAATGGTTGTAAAAATTGTCTAGCACAACGTGTGTCGGCGGTAAGGGTAGGTGGCCTAATGCAATCAAAACAACAAACATTAGAAAGATTCAAAATTGTAAGGCTGTTCTTATCCATCTATCGGATTCGGGCGGTGAGAGCTCTCTTTCCAGTAGCTATCATAGCGCTGGTGTATTGGGAGGGGCAGCATGAGCTGAAGCAGGTTCATTTAGGACTTATTATGCGTGAGCTAAGAAGAGTGCCTACATCTGCCGTTTTGCAAATGATCGGATTTGCACTTCTCGCAGTAGCTGTAATGAGTGCTTATGATTATTTGATACGAGCACATTTTCGTTTGAAAGTAGGGCTGTGGGACACCTTCCGTTATGCTTGGATAGCTAATACATTTAATAATTTAATTGGTTTTGCAGGTCTGGCTGGAGTGGGTTTAAGGACGTTGATGTACAAAAAAAGCGGAGTGTCAACTTCCGTCCTAACGCCGGCAATCGTATTTTTATCACCACTCATGATTACCGGATTATCTTTACTTTCTTGGGCAAATATTTTTGGTTTACTCCCGGCAACGGCATTGCTGGAAGAGCATCATTGGTTAGTATTTGCGGTATGGGGGATGGCGCTTTATTTGCCGTTTTTTGTGTTTGTACAGCGCTCTGCTCTTTATGCAAAGTGGATTAACCGGGGACAAGGTAGAACACCCTGGCTTACAGTAGTTGCCTCTGTGGGTGCCTCCTTTCTGGAATGGAGTTTTGCTGGCGTAACGTTTTGGACAATCAGTAGTCATCTTTTGCACGAGGTACACTTTCCAGTCATATTCGGCATCTTTACGATTGCTGCCATCGCAGGCATCTTGAGTATGGCGCCTGGTGGTATCGGTGCTTTTGACCTTATTGCATTGTTGGGTCTTACGCAGCTTGGATTTAAAAGTGATCAGGCCATGGCAGTGCTTGTTATTTTTAGATTGTTCTATTATCTCATTCCATGGCTGATCGGATTGGTGCTGGCGGCACTGGAATTTGGTCTGCAGGGAAAAAAGGGTCAAGATCGTTCAGCTCCAGGGTTCGAACCCGCTCTTAACATTTGGCAGAGGATTTGGGGTTGGCCGGGTCAGTATACCTTTCTGAGCGATCTTGGTGTGTGGGCTCTAGGCAAGCTTGTACTAGCTAGCGGGCTTATTCTCTTACTATCAACAGCTACGCCCGGATTGTTGTACAGACTGAAGATTACAGAGGAAATATTGTCATTCTCGATCATGCAGCTCTCACATCATTTATCTGTACTTATTGGCTTTATGCTCATTTTGTTGTCGAGAGGCATTACATTACGGGTTCGTAGCGCGTACATCTGGACCAGCATTTTATTATTTTCCGGGTCGGTGTTTGCGGTGGCTAAAGGCTTTGATTATGAAGAGGCGCTGTTTCTGCTCCTAGTTGCACTCATTCTGTGGATCTCCAGATCTCGGTTCTACCGGATCAGTGCTCCCGTAAGCAGACAGAGTACGATTTGGTGGCTTGCGCTTACTTCAGTAATTGCCCTAAGCTATTATCTATTGGGCAGCCATGTCCATCGTGGATTTCTAAAGCATCTCCCGCCCGGTGTAGAGCCAGAGTGGCTACAGCGGCATAGTCATGTTGCTTTTACAGCCGTAGGGGGACTAGCTTTCTCTTGGATCATTCTTACTTTGCTGATCACCCTTAGACCCCATCGTAAACCGGAGGAGTTATTCGAAAATTTTGATATGGCAAGGCTGAAAAACTTCCTAGGTGAAGTTCAAGGCAATGCCCTAACTCATATGCTGTTTTTGGGTGATAAAAGCTTCTTCTGGGCGCAAGAAGGCAAGGTGTTGCTCGCTTTCGCTAGGGTTAGGGATAAGCTTGTAGTCCTTGGTGATCCATTGGGAGAGAGAAGTCTCATGAATGAGGCAATCAGTGAATTTAGACAAGCTGCAGATAAGTACGGTCTGGTCGTAGTTTTTTATCAGGCCACACCTGATTTCTTATCGATCTATCATGAACAGGGATATCGCTTTTTTAAGCTGGGGGAAGAGGCATTAGTAACGCTCGATACCTTTACGCTCAGTGGCAAAAAGAACAGTGATTTGCGAAGCGTATGCAACCGTTTTGAACGGGAAGGCTATGCCTTCGAAGTTGTAGAAGCACCGCACGCTGAAGAATTGCTACGAGAGCTGCGATCCGTTTCGAACGAATGGTTGAATGGGCGCACCGAAAAAGGGTATTCGCTGGGTTGGTTTAACGAGGCCTATCTACAGCTGGCTCCAATCGTGCTCCTGAGGAATGCCCAAGGGACGATACTGGCATTTGCTTCTATTGCAAATGGGTATGATCAGGGTATGACCTTATCGATTGATTTGATGCGCCATCGAAAGAATGTGCCAAACGGAACGATGGATTATTTATTTGTTCGTTTGCTAGAATGGGCGAAATCTAAGGGATATCATCGATTCAATCTAGGTAATGCCCCGCTGTCCAGTGTGGGTGAGAATGCTGGGGCCTTGAAAGAGGAGAAGCTGGCTCATCTCGTATTTAAAAGAGGGGGGCATTGGTACGGCTTTGTCGGACTTCGCCGCTATAAAGAAAAATTCAGCCCGGAGTGGGAACCGCGTTATTTGGCTTATCCGGCTTCTATAGCATTGCCGATCTTAACACTCGATCTGGTGAGGTTAGTATCCCGCCATCCTAGGGCGGAGGAATAGAGTGAGACGTGCGTGAAGTCTCTATGTACATTGACCTAACCAAAGAAGAGGGTGCCGTCTCAAAGTAGTTTTAGCTACTTGGGTACGACCCTTTTTTTGCGTTGAAGGTTAATTGAAGTTTCAAATGATGGTTTGAGTGAAACATCAACACAACAATTAGGGAATTTCTCCCTGAAATTCTAAGATTACTGGTCATTAGATTTATAATTAGGGAAAATATCCCTAAAATTCTTCTGATTCGGTGGGAAATCAAGGCATTACCCTAATTTAGTTGATTATAAGCGAATATCGAATATTTTTAGGGAGCTTTTCCCTAATTAGTGTTAAACCCACTCTGCCCACCGCAAAAACGTCCGCCGCACATTCCCGCTGCATATCCTCATCATCGTCTGCCATCATTACCCAATCTGAAAAGGTTTAATGGTTAAGTGAGATCTTTACTTGGACTATTCCATAAAATAGATGAAGCTGCCCCGTAAGCAGCATTCACTACTTTCGAGAGCAGCCTCATCTATTTTGAGTAACATAACCTTTATTTTTCGTCGGCTTTTTCATCAGGCAGAGCCCAGACAGATACGCTGCCACCGTTGACCGGGAAGGTCGCCCAGCCATCTTTTTCAATCGTTATAGTCGCCTTGTGATTATGAGTGAAATCTACCCATGCTTCACCCGCGCGTTGTTCCCCTACGAACATTCTTTTCTGACCGTTCTCACCGTTACTAATCACAACCGCACAGCCGGAGCGTTCGATGTCTTTCACGCCGAGTCGTGTCCAGCCAATCGTGTTAGGATGATCGAAATAATCCTTCTGCTCACCATAGGCTTTGTGATAGCGGGTATATAGCAGCGGGTCAATCGCCTCTTTTTTGCCTGCGACAGGTGTAGGTCCCTCGATCCCATAATAATCTCCATAAAAGACCACAGGATATCCGTCGCGTCGCAGTAGGATAAGTGCATAAGCACTTTGCTTAAACCAATCATCTACCCAAGATTCCAGAGCTTCATGGGGTTGAGAATCATGATTGTCAACGAACGTTACAGCATTGGTAGGATGGGTCTGCACCAGTGTGTCGTCGAGGATTTTGGTTAAATCAAAGTTTCTACCCCCCAAGGAAGCTGAATGCAGCTTGTAGTGAAGGGAAACATCGAAGAGGTCGATCTTATAATCGACGGTATTTAGAAATTGTCGGCAGGATTCTAAATCCGAATTCCAGAACTCGCCCACGATATAGAAATCCTTCTCACATTTATTAAACATTTCTACCGCGAATTGTTTCACAAACTCATGGTTGATATGTTTGATGGCATCTAAGCGAAAGCCGCTGCAGTGGAGCGTGTCCACCAGCCATTTTCCCCATTGGATCATTTCTTTTTTGACTTCTGGATGACTGTAATCAATATTTGCGAACATTAGATAATCGTAGTTGCCGAACTCGTCATCAACATTCTGGTTCCATGTTTTATTCTCGCCTGCGATACGGAATACACCTGTTCGCCCCGACTTGGCGTCGAAGTCAGTGCCGTTAAAATGATTGTGATTCCATTTAAAGGAAGAGTGTTCATCACCGCGGCCGGGGAAGGTGAATTTAGTCCAGCCCTCAATCTCGAAAGGCTTGGAGATTTCTTTCATCCGGTCATTAGGGTCGACCTCGATCACCTGGAAGACTTCCTTTTCATCCGCTCCTGCCTTGTGATTCATGACCAAATCAACGTACACGGCAATGCCGTTTTTTTGACATTCCGAAATGGCTTCAATCAGTGCTTGTTTGGTGCCATATTTGGTGCGTACCGTACCTTTTTGGTCATATTCGCCCAGATCGTATAGATCATACACGCCATAGCCTGTATCGTCGGCGGAGACGGCCTTTGTCACAGGAGGTACCCAAACAGAATCAATGCCTACGGCTTTTAGTGCGGAAGCTGTTTCTTTTAGGCGATCCCAGTGTTTCCCATCCGCAGCGACATGCCATTCAAAAAATTGCATCATTGTATGGTTCCTCATTATTTCTTGCGCCTCCATATCCATAAAGCGAATTTTTTCTACACTCTGATTAGATTTTCAGATAACTCTTATTAAACGTAAAAACAGACTATGAAAAATAAGGCAGGCTGATGAATGCGCTGGGAGGGACAAAGATGCGATTTATATAGGCTTGAAAAGTGTAATTTCTGATCTCTGGGAGAGGTGGACAGCATTGCGTCCGTTTCGTTTGGAACTGTACAGAGCATGGTCAGCCTCTGACAGTAGCTCTTCTAGAGTGGCTTTAGGACTTAGGGCTTCTACTACTCCGAAGCTGGCAGTCACGTTAATGGACCCGATGAGCGTATATAAGACACTTTGTTCAATATCTGCGCGGATAGTTTCACAGAGTTGTGCGGCTTGCTTCAGCGACGTATCTGGCAAACAGATCACAAATTCCTCACCGCCATAACGTCCGAAGATGTCACCCTCCCGGATATGTCTGTTGCATACCTCGACAATGTGCTGAAGGGCTTGATCTCCATATTGATGTCCGAATCGATCATTAATGCTTTTGAAGAAGTCTACATCCAGCAAAATAATCGATAGTGAACTCCGATTGCTCGCGGCCTGAACAAGAAGCCCTCGGCTCAGCTCCAAAAAATAGGTACGGTTATAAATCCCCGTCAGACTATCCATCGTAGCCAATTGACGCAGCTTATCTTGAAGCAGTATTCGTTCAGTTACGTCAATCAGCATGATCATTTGTCCTGCTAAGTATTCCCCTTGTTTCTGTACGGGAGAGGACCGAATTTGGTAGTAACAAATCTCGTCTCCTTTGATCCAAGCAACTTCCCGTTCTTCGCGTTGCAGTGGCTCTGTATCCATAACATAGGACAAGGCATCTTTGCCGGCATTAAGAAACAGTTGAGCCAGCGGTTTACCAATCGCCGAGGAATTAAGTCCTTCTATCATATCCGCGGCTGCGCGATTGTAATCGACGAGCATGTCCGAACGATCGGTGACAAGCACCCCATCTCGCATGCTTTCGAACAGATTCTCACGGGCGATAGGCGCAGCTGTTAGCATACCTCTTGATAGGATAGCCCAGATATATAGGGTGGAAGTGATACTCATAATGATGGGAACGGGATCCATCCCGTAGGGAGTCAGGCCCATTAAATATAAAAAAGAGCCTAACGTTGGAAGGCTTAGTCCAATTAGAATGGTAACGATTTGTCTCCGGTATACCCGTTTCATCCGGTTCCACTGCCATAACATAAGGCAGATAGCTGCCAGTAGACAGCCAAAAGTAAAGCTGCCGTGAACGATATACCAAGGTCCCATCACTACATCAACGAGTGGGGAGGGCGTATTGTCTCGCAAATAAATGGATTTATAGAAGAGGTGGTGGTAATCATTGGTCCACACCATCAGTGTTGTGATGAACGGTATTATATATAGCGCTGCTCGCATGCCCTTTTTAATTAGACTCTCCAGCCCTACGAAATGCATCACCATAATAAGGCTGGCGGGCGCTATAAAAGGCATCCCCAGGTACTCTACTTTAATCCAAAAACTCATTTCCTCCAGTGTTTTCCCCGACAGTTCTAGTGCGAAGCCGAAGGTATAAATCGCGGAAGTGAAGGAGCTTATAACAAAGGCTCTAATTCCTAAGAAATCCGTTTTTTTATAGTAGGCGAAAAGGGCTAGTAAAACGCTCAGGACACCAGATATAGCCACAATAACAATATAATTCGAAATTACAGATCCCATGGGTCTATTGTCTCCTACTGAGGAAAGATATGGATAAATATTACCACAAATCTACAAATATTTAAAAATCACTTCATTTGAAACTTGAATAAATGTCCCCCTAGACAAAATGACGTGATTTAGCGGGAGCTATTTTACTAATTGTCTAATGAGAGTCCAGTGAGCAGCGTGTAACATGTTAGTTAATACTACACAACAGAAGATTTTAACTCGACACACTCTCTAGTGAGTCAGATTAATTAACATTAATTGCATAGCTTATTTTGATAAGGGGGGCTGAGGATGTCATTACTCGCGACAAATATTCCTGAAATTCAGCTGGAAAATGTTGAAATGCGCTATAGGGCAGAAGCTGCGGAAGTGCTTGCACTGCATCAGGTGAGTCTTGATATTGCAAAGGGGGAGTTCGTCTCACTGCTCGGACCTTCAGGATGTGGCAAAACAACGCTTTTGAGACTGATGGCCGATCTCATCGCGCCAACGGGCGGGAACATTGTAGTCGCTGGAAAAAGTGCTAAAGAGGCAAGGCTGGCGCAGAAATATGGCATTGTTTTTCAAAGTCCTGTGCTGTATGACTGGCGGAAGGTGAAGCATAACATCACATTGCCACTGGAACTGATGGGAGTTAAAAAGTCGATCCGTGAAGAGAGGGCGCTGGAGCTTCTTGATCTAGTGGGCTTGCAGAGCTTCGCGGATAAATACCCTTGGCAGCTTAGTGGGGGGATGCAGCAAAGAGTAGCGATTGCCAGAGCGCTATCGATGGAGCCGGAAATTCTACTGATGGATGAACCGTTCTCTGCACTGGATGAGTTTACACGTGAGCGTCTGAACGAAGAACTGTTATCTGTCTGGAGCAAGGTGCAGAACACGATTGTCTTCGTAACACATAGTATTCCTGAGTCGATATTCCTCTCTGACCGGGTGTTTGTTCTTTCCCCGCATCCAGGTCGCTTATCCGCTGTGGTTGAAATTCCTCTGCCACGTCCGCGAACGGCGGAAATGAGAAACAGCCCAGAGTTTTTCGAACTGATCGCAAGTATTCGCGACAGCTTTGAAGGGGTGTAGGGATGAAAGGGGGCAGTATCTTTGTACGGGGTCGCCTGCTGCCGTTGTTTGTCTGGATATTTGGTTTGCTGCTAGTTTGGGAAGGAGCCTCCTGGATGCTGCTCCATGTAGTGGAGACACCGTTAGCTCAGTCCAAGTTGCCCTACGTTCATGAGGTGCTATCCACGCTGTGGAAGTATAGTGGCACGCTTCTGAAGGAGGGGGCTGCCACCTTTGGCAATGCTGGTGTTGGCTTCCTGATTGGTGCGGTGGCTGGTGCTTCACTGGCGGTGCTAATGAGCTTGTCGAAGACGATAGAGCAGTTAACTTTTCCTTACGCTATCGCCTCGCAGATGATTCCGATCCTGGGGCTGGCGCCGATCATTTATGGGATTGTGAGAGATGAGCAGACTTCACGGATTATTATTTCGGGTTATATTACATTCTTCCCAGTGGCTCTCAATATGCTGCGCGGCTTGCGAAGTGTGGATCCTTCCGCGCTGGAATTAATGCATTCTTATGCGGCAAAACCTTGGGCGGTCTATTGGAAACTCAGATTTCCAGCGGCCCTGCCGGGTTTGTTCGGAGGGCTTAAGATTGCTGCTCCGCTCGCAGTGACTGGTGCTATCCTGGTAGAGCTCATGGGTGCGCAGCACGGGATTGGCGTAATCATGCTGCGTAATCTCTACTACGGCAGCTCTCATACCTACATGTTCTGGTCTACGGTGATTGTCGGCGCTTTGTTGGGGATTGTAAGTTACTGGTTGATCAGTCTGATAGAACGTTTGGTGGCGCCGTGGCAGCCTGAATTTCGACCGAAAGGAGGTAACCGCTAATGGAAACCAACTCCGTTCGGGAGACTTCATTTATAGGCTCTACTAGTAAAGAGGTGGCCCAGCCGGTATTAACGGCTACGCAGAAGAATGTTGCAACAGGCTCGAAGCCTGCGGTAATTGCCAAGCGTAAGGGTGGCTCGCATGGCCTGAAGAGGATATTTAGCGCAGGGGTGCTGCTGCCTGTATTGGCGGGGGTGTTGTTTCTTGGGCTATGGGAGTTCGAATTCTTTCATAAGATCTTTGATCTGAAGAAATATCAGCTGCCGTTGCCCACAGCAATTGCCACGACCATGAGGGATAATTTCAGCATGTTGCTATCCTATACCGGATACACCCTTACTGAGGCTGTGCTGGGAATGTTGGTTGGTTCTGCTATCGGATTTCTGATCGCTTTAGCTGCTACGGCGTGGCCGCGTTGGGGAAGTGGAAGTTTAACTTTGGTTGCTGCTCTAAATGCTGTGCCTATCGTCGCCCTCGCGCCCATTATGAATCTGTGGTTCGGGGATGGGATAGGCTCACGAATTGCCATAGTAACAGCAACTACAATGGCAGCGATGGCGATCAACGCCTATAAAGGCATGGCGGCGATTGATCCATTGGCGCTGGATCTGATGCATTCTTATGCGGCGGGTAAACCGGCACTGTTTCGTTATCTGCGGATTCGCAATAGCTTACCCTATGTATTTACAGCACTGAAGATCAACGCAACGGCCAGTATGATTGGGGCGATTGTCGGCGAATTCTTCTTTTCCTCAAAAGGGCTTGGGTACCTGCTCTCCAATTCCATTAAAGTTGCCAAAATGCCACTAGGCTGGTCCTGTATTGTGCTGGCTGCAATTGCCGGCGTGCTCTTCTACCTAGTGGTTGAGCGGCTTGAGAAAGTGTTCATCAAGTGGCATCCTTCGCAACGTAAATGAGCCCTATAACATCATTACATCCGGTCCTAGTGGGAAGGGAAAAGAGAAACCGCCCACGGCTGTATGCATACAACGCACCACGATGATTGTCCATACTGTGCTGCTTGAAATATAAGGATTTATAAGTTTCACACTATACATCATCCTTATATTTCTCGCTTAAATGCTTATCGTCCTTATAAGGACGACGAAGGCGTTTACGCTTGTTACAAACAAAATTACGATAGGGGGAGTTCGATTGATGAACGGGAAAAAACACAAATTTCGTGGTGGTTTGTTGGCGATCGTGATGATGTTGAGTGTTTCTTTAATGGCGGGTTGCGGTGGTAACAATAATAACTCGGCAGCTGAAGCTACGACTGCCCCTGAAGCATCAGCAGCTCCTGACGCAAGTGCTGCTACTGAACCGGCTGCTGATCCAGTTACAGTGAAGCTGCAGTTGAAATGGGTGCCGCAGGCACAATTCGCTGGATATTTTGTGGCGCAGGATAAAGGATATTACAAGGAAGAAGGATTGAATGTAGAGATTTTGCCGGGAGGTCCGGATATTGTTCCGGAACAGCAAGTAGCAGGTGGCTCCGCAGATATCGGTGTGGGTTGGGTAGCCAGCTTGCTGCCGAGTCTTGAAGAGGGAATGCCGCTGGTGCAGATCGCGCAAATCTATCAAAAGAGCGGATTGGTCCTGGTCTCCAAAAAATCGGCGGGCATCAACTCAGCCGCTGATCTTAAGGGTAAAAAAGTCGGTAATTGGATGGGCGGCAACGAGTTTGAACTATTAGCGTTATTCGATAAATATAAGTTCGATCCGAATAAGGATCTAAGTTTTACGAAGCAAGGGTTCACGATGGATCAGTTCTTGGGCGATCAGATCGATGCGGCCTCAGCGATGACTTACAACGAGTACCAAGTAGTGCTGGAGTCAGGTGTTAAGGCTGAGGATCTGAATGTCATCGATATGAATACAGAAGGCGTAGCGATGCTAGAGGATAATCTGTTCGCTAATAAGGAATGGCTTGCGGAGAACAAGGAGACTGCGGCAAAGTTTGTACGTGCCTCCCTGAAGGGCTGGAAAGATGCAATTGCTGATCCTGCGGCTGCGGTGGATAGTGTAATGAAGCAAGCAGAAGACGGCAGTACTACTAAGGAGCATCAATTGACGATGATGACCGAGGTTGCCAAGCTGATTCTGCCTGAGGGCTTTGATAGTGCGAAGATGGGATATACCGATGCAGCGGCGTTCCAGCAAACGGCTGATATTTCGCAAAAGTTCGGTGTTATTAAAGAGCCTGCTAAGGTAGATGAGGCTTATACGAACGAAATCGTAGAAATGGCAGCAAAATAACCAACTGAGCTTAATGTTATAGTGGATGGCCGCCTGATCTGGCGGTCATCTATTATAATCAGCAGTCCATCAGTGCATCTGAAACAGAGAAAGAGGTGCGAGCTATGTCTCTCCTAGTAACGCAGGCTGAAAGAGTTAAGAATTATGTGAATGGAGCTTGGGTAGAATCGTCGTCCGGGCGAGATGAAGAGGTATATAATCCGGCGACGGGTGAAGTGATTGCTTATGTGCCCATTTCCAGTAAGGAAGAGCTGAGTGCGGCGGTAGAAGCGGCTGCTGTGGCATTTCAAGCGTGGAAAAGGGTCGCTGTGCCGCGTCGCGCCCGCTACTTTTTTCAATATCAACAGCTGCTGGTAAAGCATTGGCATGAGCTGGCCCTGCTGATTACGCTGGAGAATGGAAAAAGTCTGGAAGAGGCGCAAGGTGAGGTGCAGCGTGGAATTGAGTGTGTGGAGTTTGCCGCAGGCATCCCCACGTTGATGATGGGCAGCCAGCTTCCGGATATTGCTACCGGAATTGAATCCGGAATGTACCGCTATCCATTGGGGGTTATCGGGGGGATTGCCCCGTTTAATTTTCCGATGATGGTTCCTTGCTGGATGTTTCCGCTCGCCATTGCTTGCGGGAATACCTTTGTGCTGAAGCCTTCTGAGCGTACGCCTCTGCTGGTCAATCGGTTAGCTGAATTATTTGCTGAAGCGGGCTTTCCACCAGGTGTGCTGAATGTGGTTCATGGAGCGCATGAGGTGGTGAACGGGCTGCTGGAGCATGATGAAGTGAAGGCGATTTCGTTCGTCGGTTCGCAGCCGGTTGCGGAATATGTATATAAGGCGGGGACGGCGCAGGGGAAGCGGGTTCAGGCATTGGCAGGCGCTAAGAATCACTCGATTGTGTTACCTGATGCGGAGCTGGATAATGCGGTGAAGAATATAATTGCCGCTGCGTTTGGCTCAGCGGGTGAGCGGTGTATGGCTTGCTCGGTTGTAGTGGTTCATGAGGATATTGCTGACGAGCTAGTGAGTCGTCTGGCTGCGGCTGCAGATGAGCTTAAGATTGGTAATGGTGCCGATGACGGGGTGTTTTTGGGTCCAGTAATTCGCCAGTCGAATAAGGATCGGACTCTTTATTACATTGAGACTGGTGAAGCTGAACAAGCCGAGTTAGTGAGAGATGGGCGGAAAGATGCTGTTGTGGGCGGTGTGGGTTATTTTATCGGACCAACGATATTTGATCATGTGCAGCCGGGAATGACCCTCTGGAAGGATGAGATTTTTGCACCGGTGTTGTCTGTGATCCGTGTGAAGAGTTTAAGTGAAGCGATTGCGGTAACGAATCAGTCTCCATTCGCGAATGGGGCGTGCATTTACACAGATAGCGCTAAAGCGATCCGCGAGTTCCGGGAAGAGATTGATGCAGGGATGTTGGGTGTGAATCTGGGTGTGCCTGCGCCCATGGCCTTTTTCCCCTTCTCAGGTTATAAGAAATCATTCTATGGAGATCTGCATGCCAATGGGCGTGATGGGGTGGAATTCTATACGCGTAAAAAGATGATCACTGCCCGTTATTAGAGAAAATGAGCTGCTGAGAGGAGAAGATGTTATGCAGAGTCTGGGGAATGATAGTGAGCTTGCGGTGAGCAAGGATCGGAAATATTTATGGCACAACATTACACCTTATAGTGAAAAAAATCCGCCTATGATTGCCGCCTCGGCAAGTGGGTCGTGGATCACGGATATACAAGGCAATCGATTTTTGGATGGGATGTCTGGCCTGTGGTGTGTAAATGTGGGATACGGGCGCAAGGAGCTGGCGGAAGCTGCTTACAATCAGTTGCTGACCCTGCCTTATTTTCCTCTGACACAAAGTCATCTCCCGGCGATTGCGCTGGCGGAGAAGCTGAATGAATGGCTCGGAGACGAGTACGTGATCTTCTTTTCCAATAGCGGATCGGAAGCCAATGAGGCTGCTTTCAAAATGGCCCGCCAGTACCAGCAGCAAATCGGCCAGCATTATCGCCATAAATTCATTGCCCGTTATCGTGGGTACCATGGCAGTTCACTTGGGGCATTATCTGCAACGGGCCAGGCCCAGCGCAAATATAAATATGAACCGTTGGCGGGTGGTTTTCTGCATGTAGCTCCCCCGGACAGCTATCGCCGCCCGGTCGGGATGACTGTGGAAGAATTCAACCTCCAGTGTGCACAGTCCATAGAGGATATGATCATCTGGGAAGGCGTGGAGACGGTAGCTGCGGTGATTATGGAGCCTGTAATTACGGGTGGTGGCGTCATTGTACCGCATCAGGTTTATTTGGATCGGGTGCAGGAAATCTGCCGTAAGCACGGTGTGTTGCTCATTATGGATGAGGTGATTTGTGGATTCGGACGTTCTGGACGTAAGTTTGGTCATCACAACTTTAATGTGAAGCCTGACATCGTAACGATGGCTAAAGGACTGACTAGCGCTTATCTTCCTCTATCTGCCACTGCTGTTCGTAAGGATATCTATGAGGTATTTAAGGACAATAGCGATGACTATGGGCATTTTCGCCATGTGAATACTTTTGGTGGTAACCCTGCTTCCTGTGCGCTGGCGCTGCGTAATCTGGAAATTATCGAGCAGGAGAAGCTGGTGGAACGTGCGGATCTTTTAGGTAAAAGAATAAATACAGAATTTACTGAGCTGCTTGATCACAAGCTTGTAGGTGATGTCCGCAGCTTTGGTTTGGTGACAGGGATTGAGCTGGTTGAAGACAAGGTCAGTAAGAAACCGGTTGATCTGAATATTGTGAAGGGGATTATTGCCGAATGTAAGTCCAAGGGGCTTATCATCGGTAAAAATGGCGATACCGTAGCTGGGTTCAACAACGTGCTTACCTTCGCCCCGCCGTTATCCTCCACGGATGAAGATATAGAATTTATTATCGATACCTTTAAATCTGTGCTGAACGGGGGCTAGGTAAAGTGATTTTGTCTGGATATAGAAATTGGTAAGCGCGCAGGGCGACTTGAATGGAGATCCGATTCTCTGGCTGCATGAAGTCTTCACCCAGTAGCTCTGTTATTTTGTCCAGGCGATAATAAAGGGACTGTCTGACAATGAATAGGTTTCGAGCGGCAATTTGTTTGGAACCATCATGATCCAGATAAACACGAAGGGTAAGCAGCAGCTCGCTGCCTTTGGTTTGGTCGTGGTCGATTAGCGGGCCGAGATAACTGCGAATGAAGTTCTGCAACGTTTTTCCGTCATTTAAGCTCAACAGCAACTGGAATACACCCAGCTCTTCATAGAAGAGTAGTGACTTCTGGTAACAGGAGTATAACGACAATGCCTGTAGGGCTTCCTGGTAACCGGAATAGGCTCGTTTTAGGCGCTTATGCGATTTGCTGACTCCAATGACGAGCTGCAAATCCTTGAGCTTCTCATCGGAGCGGATGTTCTGCAGGGCTTCAAGTGCTTGTTGAAGTCGCATTTTTCCAGGCATTTTCGATTGGATATCGAGGGCGATGACGGTGAGGCGATTGTTCTTAAGGGTGATCAGCGGACGTAAAGAATATTTCTCAAAGATGGAACGCAGGATGAGCGAAAGGTGGAAGGTAATGGACTCCCATTCGTTCTCCGAGCTGTTCCATTTTACATCTCTGGGGTTCTTGATCTCTATAAGGCATACACGGTAAGGGAGCTCGTTGACCACGTTGAAATTGGAGCCGATCAGGCCCTTTAAGCGGTTATCATCTTCGATGCGGCCATTGATCAGCTCGTCGACCCATAGATTTTCTGAAAAAAGCTTACGCTCCTCCATATACCGCGTCCGCAGCAGCTCTTGTGCAATGGACAAAGAGGCGGAATCCAGCAGCAGACAGTCGAACTCCTGTGGTTTGTGATTGCATACCATCAGAATGTAAGCCCAGGTTTGATCCAGCGCACCTACAGGCTTGAGCGCGATGGTCTTCTGTCCATATTCCCGGATATAGGGGGCAACGTCAGGTTGAATTCCTTCCAGCTCGTCGCCGAAGGCGGTGAAAAAATTCAGCAATGGAGCCTGCTCTTCCGGCGGAAGTGCCGGGAAAAATAAGGGTTTGCCTTGCAGCTGCATATAGACTATTTGTGTGCGGGTACTTTTGCACAATAATTGCAGCACTTTCAGCGTTCCTTGTGAAGTTAAGGTCAGGCGGTGGAATTCACGTGAGATGCTTTCGAGTTCTTGCAGCATCCGGTGATGCCGATTGATGATGATGGAATGGAGGTCTAGGGTGATATCGACGAAGCGAACCGTGCGGGTGAAGATAATTAGCGGAAAGTCATGCCTGTCGGCTAAGTCGATCATCTCTTGCGGGATGGTGCTGAAATACGTACCTAACTCAATACATAGGCAAGCTGCATTTTTGTCGATCAGGTTCTGCATAAACTCCAAGGAGGAAGGGAGATCGACACTTGCACCAATCCCCGTAGTCAAAATCATTTCTTCGCCATGAATTAGAGTCTCGAAGTTGGCACTTTCCAGTACATGCACCCAGCGAATGGCACGGCTTAGGCCGCTTTTCCCGCCGATCACCTCGGCTTCTGCGAATAGTGGTCTTTTTAAAGCGTCACGAATGGTTAATACAAGCTCCCAGTCCATAGTTACTCCCCCTCGATCTTCTGTGCTCTGGCCTTCGGCTAATGCCCTGTTATTCTCAGCCTATTCTCATACGTAAAAAATACAGTTTTGAAATTAGACAAAGTGTCTAATGCAACGAAAATTCGAAATGACTATAGTTTGATTAACGAATGTCAGTATATATAACCCAATCAGGAAGAGTGTTGAGAGATAATTTCTGTTAATGCTTATATTACTACAATAATTCAATGATGTAAGCAAAATATTCAGAAAAAACTTGGAATAATGTTATATTATATAACACAAATATGAAAAATTACCCATAAGGAGGGACTAGTGATGGAGCATTCATCTCCGTTAACAGCATTTACACCTGATATGTTCAGGCGCAATTTCACCGAGGCTGAGCCGCCTCTGACCCATAAGGGTGCCATGGATGAGTCCAATCGCTGTCTATATTGCTACGATGCCCCATGTATAAAAGCATGTCCGACCAGCATTAATATTCCCTCCTTTATCAAACGGATCGCTACTGACAATTTGAAAGGCTCGGCACAGACGATTATGGATTCCAATCCTGTGGGTGCCAGCTGTGCTCGTGTTTGTCCTACAGATGAGCTGTGTGAAGGAGCCTGTGTGTTAAATGATGCCTCGGCGCCGATCCAAATCGGACTGCTGCAGCGTTATGCGACAGATTGGGCAATGAACAGCGGAGTTCAATTATTTAAGGCTGGCACCCCTAATGGGAAAAAGGTAGCCGTTATCGGCGGTGGTCCTGCGGGATTGTCTGCGGCTAGGGAACTCGCCCGTGAAGGTTTTGCTGTTGTGATCTACGAAGCTAAGGCGTTAGCGGGTGGGCTGGATACACATGGGATTGTATCGTTTCGGCTCCCACAGTCTGTATCTCTTTGGGAAGTAGAGCAGGTAGAGAAGTTGGGTGTGGAAATACGTACAGGTGTAAAAGTCGGAGTGGATGTTTCTGTAGATGAGCTGAAGTCGAACTATGATGCCATCGTTTTGGCAGCGGGTATGGGTTATGTGCCTCCGATAGGGATTGAAGGTGAAAAATTGGCTGGCGTATACGACGCCATTGCACTCGTAGAATCCACTAAGACTGGCATTCCTTTGCTAGAGCTGATGGGTCAGCGGGTCGCTGTCATTGGTGCGGGTAATACAGCTATTGATGCAGCTACATGCTCAGTGCGGCTGGGGGCCTCAAATGTAAAAATGGTCTACCGCCGGACCCGCGAAGAGATGACGGCTTATGAGTTTGAATATGAATTTGCGAAGCAGGAAGGTGTGGAGTTCAACTGGCTTACCTTACCGAAACGTATCGTGGGTGATGAGTTTGGGAACGTAACCGGACTGGAATGTGTGCAGATGAAGCTGACAGAGGAGCTGGGCAAAGATGGACGTCCAGTACCTATGCCGATCGAGGGTTCTGAGTTCTTGATTCCTGTAGATGCGGTTGTAATAGCTATTGGTCAAAAGCGTCGCCTAGATCTAATAGATTCCTTAGGCCTTGTGCATGACCGTGGGGTTGTAAAGGTGGATGAAGCCACCTGTCAAACCTCCGATCCGCAAATTTATGCCGCTGGCGATATCATATTTGGTTCAGGCAAAGGCGAGGCCATGGTTGTATCCGCGGCCCAGCAGGGAAAAGATGCGGCCCATGCGATTGTTAAACAATTCTCAGGTCAGCAGGATGCCGTTATTAGATCTGCGGGTTGAGCGTAGAGATCAAATTGGATTTTACATGACAGGAGGGAACATCAATGGCAGATTTAAGTATTAATCTCGCAGGAATCAAATCACCGAATCCGTTCTGGCTGGCCTCTGCGCCCCCTACGAATACAGGCTATCAAGTGCAGCGGGCCTTTGAAGAAGGTTGGGGTGGTGCGGTGTGGAAGACGCTCGGTGATCCGATCATTAATACCTCATCGCGTTTTGCGGCAGTAAATTTCAATGGGCAACGGGTTGCGGGCTTTAACAATATTGAACTGATCACCGACCGTCCGCTTGAAGTTAATCTGAAGGAAATTTATGAAACGAAGAAAAGATTTCCGAATCATGCGATTATAGCCTCCCTGATGGTAGAACCAACGCAGCATAAATGGCATGAGATTGTTAAGCGGGTAGAGGATGTGGGTGTAGACGGTCTGGAGCTTAACTTTGGCTGTCCGCACGGGATGGCTGAGCGTGGAATGGGTGCTGCTTCCGGGCAGCAGCCTGATCTGGTGCAGGCACAGACCACCTGGGTAAAAGAAGTTGCGACGACCCCAGTGATTGTGAAGCTGACGCCCAACATTACGGATATCACCGTCGTTGCCCGCCATGCGGTTAAGGGTGGAGCGGACGCGATTAGTATGATCAACACGATTAACAGTCTTGCTGGTGTAGATATTCATAGCTGGAACACAATTCCGAATGTTGGGGGTCAGGGTGCGCATGGCGGTTACTGCGGGCCGGCTGTGAAACCAATTGCGCTTAGTATGGTGGCCGAGTGTGCCCGTGACCGGGGAGTTGGCATTCCTATCTCCGGTATTGGAGGGATATCAACCTGGCAGGATGTTGTTGAATTCATGTTGATGGGTGCTACGGGCATTCAAGTATGTACAGCGGTCATGCATCATGGCTTCCGGATTGTGGAGGAAATGATCGATGGCCTGAACAACTATTTGGATGACAAAGGTTTGGCTTCCGTAACAGAGTTAATCGGCAAATCGGTATCCAGATACTCCAACTGGGGTGATCTGGATCTCAACTATAAGGTCGTTGCCCGTATTAATGAGAACAACTGCATCAACTGTAATAAATGCCATATTGCCTGCGAAGATGCTTCACATCAATGTATTGATATGTTAACTAATGCAGATGGGAAAGCTATTCTACAGGTCCGCGAGGAAGATTGTGTAGGTTGTAATCTTTGTTCTATTGTCTGTCCAGCAGACGGCGCGATTGATATGGTTCCAGTGGATACCGGGGCAGCCCCACTGACTTGGAACCAGCGGCAGAAAGTGATCGGCAGTTTGAATGGCACCTATTCGGAAGTGGAGGTGGTGTAAGGATGAAAAAGATTATTAAAAATGGCATCATCGTTACCGCAGCAGATACTTATACAGGCGATGTGGCGATTGAAAACGGGGTTATTACGGAGATTGGCCTTCATTTGGATGTCCCTGGTGCGGAAATTATTGATGCCTCGGGGTGTTATGTTTTTCCTGGAGGCATTGATCCTCATACGCATCTGGATATGCCTTTTGGCGGCACGGTTACAGCCGATGATTTCGAGACGGGAACCATTGCGGCTGCATATGGCGGAACGACCACAGTCATTGATTTTTGCTTAACCACCAAAGGGCAACCGCTACAGCAAGCCGTAGATACATGGCATCATAAGTCGCAGGATAAAGCGGTGATTGATTACAGCTTCCACCTTATGGTCTCAGAATTAAACGATAAAGTACTGGGTGAGCTTCCGGAGATAATTGAGAATGAAGGCATTACCTCGCTCAAAGTATTTATGGCTTATAAGAATACTTTTCAGGCGGATGACGGCACACTTTTTAAGACCCTCCAAGCAGCGAAAAAAGAAGGTGCACTCGTTATGGTGCATGCGGAGAATGGAGATGTCATTGAATATCTTGTAGAGCAGGCTTTGGCCGCAGGCAATACCGACCCGATCTTTCATGCGCTGACCCGCCCACCGGAGCTGGAGGGTGAAGCTACGGGACGCGCAGCTTATCTAACCGAACTGACAGATTCTCAGCTGTATGTTGTACACGTGACCTGTGCGGAAGCTGCTTGGAAGATTGCTGAAGCGCGTAAAAAGGGACTGCGCGTCTACGGCGAGACTTGTCCACAGTATTTAGTGCTGGATCAAACGGCGCTGGAAAAGCCTAATTTCGAAGGTGCTAAATACGTTTGGTCTCCGCCCCTGCGTGAGCAGTGGAATCAGGATGTTTTGTGGGATGCGCTATGGAGCGGCAGCTTGCAGACGATTGGCTCTGACCAGTGCTCGTTTGATTTCAAAGGACAAAAGGATCTGGGGCTAGGCGATTTCTCCAAAATCCCGAACGGTGGGCCGACCATTGAGGACCGGTTTACGATTCTATATTCGGAAGGTGTGCAGAAAGGCCGGATCTCATTGAACAAATTCGTAGACATTATTGCTACCTCTAGCGCCAAGCTGTTTGGCTTGTATCCGCAAAAAGGCACGGTCGCGGTAGGCAGTGACGCTGACCTGGTTATTTTTGATGCTTCTGTTGAAAGAACCCTTTCTGCGGATACGCACCATATGAATGTCGATTATAATGCGTTTGAGGGCTTTGAAGTAAAGGGAGAGCCTGTTTCCGTCCTCAGTCGAGGCGAGTTTGTGATTCGAGATAAGCAATTTGTTGGTAAACCGGGGTCGGGAAAATATTTAAAGCGCAAGCGTTTTGCAGCGGAGGCTCCTCTTCCTTCCAAGGCGGAAATTAGCGGAGGTGTTGTCTGATGTCTGCTTTTGCGGAATATGCCAAAGAACAGCAGGAGATTGATGGGCTGCTTTTTAAAGGATATACGATTGCCAGCATCCAAGAGGATTTGGACGGTGCGCGAATAAAGTTTGTTAGAGGGGAACCGGCTAAGGGCTCGATGGAGTTATTATTGCTGACAGCAGATGCCCGTAAGTACGTGACAACCCTTGTAGTTGCGGGGCTGAGGGTGGAAGGTGAGCAGGCTAGTTGTTACAGTGGAGAGGTTTGAAGTGAGGGGATTTGAAGCTGAGTAGTGAGCCTGCGCAGGATAGGGGGCCTACTGCTCGGCTTTTTATTGTGCGCATGAAAGGGGCTTGGAGATAACTTCCCTGAAAATAGCCGATTATCATCGCGGAATACACTTTTTAGGGAAATCCTCCCTAAAAAGTAGCTGATTATGGTCCCGAATAGACGTTTTAGGGAAATCCTCCCTAAAAATCCCTGAAATACGCCGATTTTGCTCAAATTCGCTCAATATTAGGGAGGTTTTCCCTGATTTGCAGTTATAGGCACCTGAAAGACCAAAAATCAGGGAGGATTTCCCTAATCTATTGCTGTCGCTGCTACTCACGCTCCATATACTCATGCCGTAATATGGACATGATATGCAGAGATTCAAAGTGTTCTCCTACTTTTATACAGTCACGTAGAGTACCTTCCAGTGTAAAGCCACAGCTTTCATAGACATGGCGTGCCCTGTGGTTATGGTCTCTAACATCTAACCATAGGCGATGTGATTCAGTGTGGCGAAAGATCCAGTCGGTCACGAGACAAAGCGACAGCTTACCATACCCAAATCCCTTGGAATGGATGACGATTCTTTTAATACAAACGGTAAGATGAGTGTCTTGAAGTCCTGTAATGATGATATAACCGACTCTTTTTCCTGAACTATCCCAAATTGTAAGATGTAGAATATCTGGGTCTTGGAGGGCTGCAGCGTGTTCCGCTTTAGTCCATTGACCAATATAGATGCGGTTTAGTTCACTTTGTTCGATGGCTAGAACGAACGCTAAATCCTGCACGGTGGTACGTTGTAAATCCAAGGCTTCTGAATGGATGATCATAACCATGCGCCCCTGTCTCATATGTATTTTCTATCTATGGTAACTGACGGTCTGCTCGATGTCATTCATGTAGTTCTAGCTTGTTTTCTTTATATTGGAAGAGCTGTAGGAATGCTCGCAACTTCGTGTATAATTGAGACCAGGTGTTAAGAATTCCAATCGGATGAGGAGATCAGCTGGTTATGTACTTTCTTGATATTATGTCTTGGCTGACAGAGGATAATCTGCGGCATCTGCTTGAACAATATCGTTCGTTTGGGCCCTTTCCGGGCATTGTGTTAACGTTTTTGAAATCATTTATACCACCACTACCAACTATTGCGATCGTCGGATTAAACGGGGCTGTATATGGTTTATGGTTAGGTTTTTTGTATTCTTGGATCGGCTTGGTTGCGGGCTGTGTGACAACATTTTGGATTATTCGCAAAGTAGCTTCGCATCGGTATCTGCGAAAATGGGCAGAACGGCCAAAGGTAGCCAAAAGTATGACATGGGTGCGGCAAAGCGGATTCAGTTATGTATTTCTGCTTAGTATATTCCCGGTAGGCCCCTTCGTTGTAATTAATATGGCTGCTGGTCTTGCTGGGATGAGATTTCGATCGTATCTTCTTGCGCTCACTGTCGGCAAAGCGATCATGGTATTCGCTGTTTCATATATTGGAAATGATCTGGAACGATTTATCCGCCAGCCGTGGGAGATCATCTATATCTTGGTGTTTATTGGATTGTCACTATGGGGAGTTAAAGCCATCGAGGCGCGGTTCGCTAGAACGGTGGAAGATGGAAACAAGGCCGCTTAGTACTGTGAATGGACTATTTTAATAGAACAAAGGAGGAAATGATGATGAAATATCGTAAACTTGGCAGTACAGGGATGAATGTATCGGTGATCGGATTGGGTACTTGGCAGTTCGGTGGAGAGTGGGGCAAGGATTTCACTCAAGCAGAAGTCGATGCCATGCTAGATAAGGCTGGAGAGCTCGGTATTAACCTGATTGATACGGCAGAATGTTATGGAGATCACTTGTCAGAGAAGTTCATCGGGGGTTATCTGGCTCGCCGGAAACGTGAGGACTGGATTGTAGCTACGAAATTCGGTCATCATTTTCAGGGACATTTGCAGCGGGAACAGTTATGGCGTGCTGACGATGTGCTGAAGCAACTGGATGATTCCCTGCGTGCACTTCAGACTGAGTACATCGACCTCTATCAATTCCATTCCGGAACGGATGAGCAATTCGATAATGACAAGCTGTGGAGCATGCTCGACAGACAGAAGCAGGCAGGGAAAATCCGTCATTTAGGCGTCTCGATAAGTGCATCAGGCTCAGGCGTACATCAGACCTCTGCAGCAGCGGATGTGCAAGCAGAGGCCATACAAGTAGTATATAATCGGCTGGATCGTCAACCTGAGGAAGAGATTCTTCCACTCTGCATCGAGCATAAATTAGGTGTGTTGGCGCGTGTTCCGTTAGCGAGTGGTTATTTAAGCGGCAAGTACAAGCCGGATGCGGTATTTGGTCAGGGTGATGTGCGTGCTAACCATAAAGAGGATGTAAGGCAAAAACAGCTGCGCGCTGTAGCTGAAATTGCTGCCAATGAAGTCCCTTCTGGACTCGATATGGCGCAGTGGGCTTTGGCGTGGTGCCTTCAGCATCCCGCAGTAACCAGTGTAATTCCAGGTTGTAAGAATGTAGAACAGGTTATCTCCAACGCTAGTGCTGCCGATCTGGACATGGTGAAGGACATTACACAATAAGCTGGAAACTACACCGAAAAAAGTGCTTTGACCTTCGCCTCAGCGGGATCCTCATTGTAGATATGGGTCCAACTGTTCGTAGAAGCATCATAAAAATAGTCCTGTTTCCATTGTTGGAAATGGATCACGATATTTCGTACAGCGGATACAATTCTCTCTACCTCCTGATTCGTCATAATGGGGTGTAGAGAGATGCGGATCCAACCCGGTCTAAGCGACTGGTCTCCTACAGTAATTGCCTCAGCGATCTGAGCAGATTGCGCCCACCCTAATTCAAGTAAGTAATGCCCATAAGGACCTGCACAAGAGCAACCACCCCGGGCTTGTATACCAAAGCGATCATTTAGTAGTTGAACTGCAAGATTATAATGAATATCACGTAGTGTAAAAGAGACAATGCCATGACGTTCTGTATGATGTCCAGCTAGCAGCGAGCATTCGGGTATGCTACGGAGCCCGTTCATTAATTGCTGGCATAGCTCGTGCTCTCTAATCACCATATATTGACCGTTTCCATTCATCTGTTCCTTCAGCTTCACGCAAAGTGCTGTCCGAAAAGCTTGCAGAAACCCCGGTGTTCCCCCGTCTTCCCGCATCTCTATTTCGTTGGTGTAGCGGCGTCCTCCCCAAGGATTGACCCAAGCCACTGTACCTCCACCCGGTTCGTCAGGAATACGTCCATTACTTAGAGCCTCATCAAAAATTAGAACGCCATTCGTGCCCGGTCCACCCAGAAATTTATGCGGAGAAAAAAAGATTGCATCCAGCTTCTCCAGCGGTGAGACAGGATGCATATCGATAGGCTCATAGGGTGCACTGGCGGCAAAATCTACAAAACATAGGCCTCCGTGGCGGTGCATAATCGCGGCAAGCTTCTGGTAGGGAGTCTGAATTCCGGTCACATTGGAGCAAGCCGTAAATGAACCGATTTTCCAGCGGCGATGCTGATACAATTTCAACTGGGCTTCAAGCTGCTGAAGATCTATATTTCCGTTTTCTCCGGGAGGAACAGTCACAACATCACCAATCCCCTCCTGCCAGGGAAGGATATTGGAATGATGCTCCATATGGCTGGTGAAGATCACAGGACGTTCCTCCATCGAATGGGAGCTATAGTCCTGAATCCACTCAGGGAGTCTTAAGCCCATGATACGCTGCAGCTTGTTTATGGCTCCCGTTGTTCCATTTCCGCAGAAGAGCAGGATGTCCTGAGGGCCAGCATTTACATGCTTTTTAATAATTTGTCGCGCTTCATTATAAGCCAGTGTCATGGTTAAACCGGTCGTGTTGGAGTCTGTATGTGGATTACTAACATATGGACCGAAGGCTTCCTGCAGCTTCCGTTCAATCGGTTCATATAAGCGTCCGCTGGCGGTCCAATCGGCATACAGCAGTGGCTGTCTACCATAGGGTGTGGTGATCTGATGCCGAATTCCAATGGTGTGCTCACGAAAAATCTCGAAATGGTTTTGTAGTGAAGCGGGCGTCTCTGCAGAAGAGGCGTGGATGATGTTTAGCACGGATTTCCCTCCAGCCCGTACGCCGATAGTGGTAAAGTCATAGTTTATTTTCGGCGTGCCAGTAGTTTCTATGGCATCAGTATATGCTTGCTTGGAGAATTGGGTTAAAGCCTATGTGGAGTTTATAGGAATAACAAATAAAGGAGATAGAGGTGAATGGTGTAATTAATATACAACATTGTTTTTTATTTACTTATAATGAAACTTTTTGAGATCTACTGCGTCAAATAATACGATTTGAAATAATGAATGTACCATGAAGCAAAAGCACTGTCTCGTTATATAAGAGGAAGGTAAAGTTAGGGGCCACTTATATTCACAAATGGAGCAGAGGAGTCAAATCATGCATTTAAAAAAACTATCATTAGTTGTACTATTGGCCGTATCTCAGACTGCTGCGGCAGTGCCCGTTTTTGCTGAAGCTGGAAATATTACCTCCAGTAACACCAGTGGAGTAAGAGTGGCTACTACATCTGTTGCGGAAGTAATTCCAGAAGCTACTGATCCATTGCCATCATTGACACGTCCGGTAGCAGAAGGGGCAACAGCAACACCAACACCAACACCAACAGCGACAGTAACGCCAATTACAGGGGTAACAACCGATTCTACTTTAACAACGTTACCATCCCCCACACCGAGTCCAAGTCTTACACTTATACCTGCGACCACCACACCACCGATTACAACTGATATAGTTAATGCAGGGGCTAGCAATCAGCTTGTACTTATGATGAATAGTAACAAAATGTATCAGAATGGCATTGAATATTTGGCTAATCAGCCAATGGCAGTAAAGAATGGCGTTTCCTACGTTTCGATTAGAGCTATGGTTGAACGTGTAGGTGTGAAATACATTTACGATTATAAGACGAAAGAGACTATTGTTACTAAAGGCAGCGACGTTATGCGGTTCAAGACAGACAGTAAGATTTATTCCGTAAATGGTAAGAATGTGACAATGAAAGGTCCAGCATATCAATTCAAAGGAACCTTTATGATTCCATTGACGTCCATTACTGGGGCGCTGGGCATTCCGTATACCGTGGATAATGTGCAAAAACGAGTCATTCTTTCGCTAAATTTGAAGCCTAAAGCTTCTTTTACAGTACCGGCTATAATTTATGCTGGTGATCCAGTGAATTTCCTGACTTCTAGCTCTTCACCGATTGGTTCAGCCATAGTTGAAGAGAAGTGGGAAGGGAAGCAGGATATCTATGATACACCTGGGCAATATGTAGTATCCTACTCTGTTAGGGATGCTAATGGACAATGGAGTGATCCTTACTCCACGACGATCACGATTCTAAAACCGAATACACCGCCGGTTGCAAATTTTACGACCGATAAGAATTCCTACAAAATGGGTGAGATGATCACTTATACGGATATGAGCACCGACCCAGACGGAGATACAATTAAAACAACGACCTGGACAAATAAAGCGGAAGCTTTCTTCACGCCTGGTCCTGCAACAGTTTCTATTCAAGTAGAAGATTCACATGGCGCAATCAGCACTTTTGAAAAAGTCATTAATATTACGGGTGAAGTCTTGTACAGTAAGGAAGATTTCTATAGATTGTTCGCTTCTCCGGGTAGTGTATTTGATATTGACGGATCCAATGTTCCAAACTGGCAGAAGGTAGCTTATACGCTCACTTCTGAGCCTTATAATCTTATTCGCGCTAACAGTCCAGAAACCGTAAATATGGAAGGGATTACTTATCGTGAAACATCGTTCGGTGGAACCCGCTTTTTGATTCACCACAAGAATAATATGAATACTAAAATGAAGGTATATGTGATAGCTAAGAACAACAATCTATCCCCTACGACGATCACAACAGAATATTTAGGAGTTGGAGGCCCACATCCCTTTCCGGAAGCTACGGGTAAACTCTCAGTGCAACGTTACTGGGAATCCATGCAAACGAAAAAAGATTACAAGACAACGGTCCTGCAACCTGGTGAAAGCGTCTCTATCCTGTCTGATCTGAATAATATTGCAATAAAACCGAGCGAAATCGTTTCACTCCAAGCGGACTTATATAGTGATTATCCTATTGAATACAATGTTATGATGATTGATGCGAATAAAGATCCGTTAACCACACTTCCTATGCTTCCAATACTGGATCGTGATGGCGTGCATAACCGAGGGACTTATGCTGATTCTACACGTATCATGACTGTTACGGATGAAGTGGGGAGAACACCTGCGAGACTTCTCATCGGTGATAATTCAAGTGATTTGAATTTGATGGGCACCGACCCTATGTCAGGAACTGGTGCATCCAATGCAGGCAACTTCGGAGTACTATACAAAATCAAATTTGAACATGTTGCTCCAAATTCATTAATTACCTTTAACCCGCGTGGTGGTAATTATATGGGACCTGTTATGGTGAATGGTCAAATTGTTCAAATGCCAAGTACCGGCAGTATTACAAATGCAAACTTGAATAGTGTGGTTTATCGTACAGGTGATGAAGGGGGCTCTGTTGAGATATTGTTCACTGCAGCGTCTGGTAGTAATTTGCCGGTTAACTTCCTGATTACACCGCAACCACCGAAGAGATAGTTATGCAAAGTAATCATTAGGGGGACCAAAAGGCGAGATTCCATTCAGCTATGAATGAGAATTCGCCTTTTTGCTTTTCATTTCATGTGATCTTTTCGATACTCCCTTGCGGTCATGCCTAGATGCGTCTTGCAGTAGGTAGAGAAGTAGGCAGAGGAAGCAAAGCCAAAGATATCACTAATATCCTGAAGCGCCATATTTGTATGGATCAGGAAGTTCTTGATCGCATCCATTCTTTCTTTATGGATGAAGTTGAGGACAGTGCTCCCTGTTTCTTGTTTGAATAGCGTTGCGAGGTAATTCGGATGCAACTGCACGATTTCCGCAACCCGCTCTAGCGTAGGCTTCTCTTCAATGTGCTTTTTAATATAGGCGATTGTCTTATTAATGATGGGTCCATACGAATACGAACGATGGGTTGAGATGACACTAATAAAGCTATTTAGCATGAGGTATTCAATCTCAACGGTCTTCACGATCGAGTCGCTCTCATCAATTAAGTTGATGTAATGGTCACTGAGAATGAACGCGGACTCGGAATCGACTCCCGCCTCAATGATCGCACGCGTAAAAATGGTGCAGCTAGCGACTAGAGAATATTTCAACGACTGCAAAGGCTTCGGTGACAGGTTGGCTCGTTCCAGCAGGTTGATTTCATTCAATATTTTAACAGCACCTTCACGATCAATGCGTTGGATTGCATAGACGAGCTTCTTTTCGTGCTCATAGGAAGGGTGCATATAGTTCTGATAGCGATTCTTCGCCATATTGCGTTCGAGGACGGCAGTAATGTCTAGCATGGATAATCTCCTTTAGGCTACCTGTTTAAGGGAGGATTTTACAATATAATCCGTATTTATAAATCGAAACTAATGTTAAGAATTTATAATTAAGTGTTATATTATCGTGTAATATCAGTTTTGTAAAGGCTTTCAATTTTAGAAATACAAATAAAAATTATGAAATCTTCAGAAGAGGGGTATTGCAGATGAAGAAAAAAGTAGGGGCAGCATTATTATCTGTAGCTATGTTATCCACGTTAGTCGCTTGTGGAGCAAAAAGTGATGATGGAGCAAACAAGGCAAATAGCGCAGACACAACGTCTAAAGGAACTGGTAAAAAAGCGGTTATTACAATCATTCAGAATAAAGTAGAAATCCAAAGTGCACTAGAGGATGCAGTGAAAGAATTCAATAAAACTCAAGATAAATATGAAGTACAAGCATTAGGAGCAGCAGGCGACAACCTGATGACGGTGCTCCAGACACAATTCAGCTCCGCCCCAGAAAAAGCACCAACCATTTTCACAACAGCATCTGGCTCAGAGTTTCAAAAATATCTTCCATATATGGCACCCTTGGATGATATGAAAGCGGCTAGCAAAATTGTTGAAGGACAAGATACAGCAGCGCGTAATGATGGTAAATTATATGGCTTGCCAGTTGCGCTTGAAGGCTTCGGACTTATCTACAATAAGGATATGTTCAAGGAAGCAGGCGTGAATGCGGATGATATTAAGACATGGGATGATCTTGTAGCAGCAAGCACGAAGCTAGAGCAAGTGAAAGGCGTGAAGAAGGCCATAGCGTATGCACAAGAGTCTTACTTCCGTTTCATGCATCCATTTAACTGGCCATTTGCATTAATGAAAGATACATCGGGTACGATTGCTAAGATTAATGCTGGCGAATTGAAGCTTCAAGATATTCCTGAATTGAAAGAGTACGTTGCTGATCTGGACAAGATCAAAGACCATACGAACTTGAGTAAAGATACGTATGATGAACAAGTTGCAGGCTTCGCGGCAGGACAATATGCGATGATTCACCAAGGAAATTGGGCACAAGGTCTCTTGAACGATTATGATGTGAAATTTGAATACGGTTTCTTGCCAGTACCGTTCGAAGGTAATCAAGGTATTGCGGTAGGTAACAGTAACTTCTTCCGCGTGAACAAGCATGCATCGGAAGATCAACAAGCGGGTGCGAAGGCGTTCTTGGATTGGTTGCTAACAGATCCAGCGGGTCAGCACTATGTAACGGATGAGTTTAACTTTATCCCTGTGTACTCCGGTTTTGATACTAGCAAAATGGATCCGTTATCCCAAGAAGTGAACCGTTATGCAAGTGAAGGCAAGACAGTGAAATGGGTATTCGATCAATTCCCAGCGGGAGCAGATCAAGAGTTTGCGAACCAAATGGAAAAATACTATGCAGGAAAATTAACGGGCGAGGGCTTGTTAGAAGCACTTCAGAATGTTTGGATGACTGCGGTTAAAAAATAATCGTATGGCTATGGAGGCTGCTTCTCGAATATTCGTTAAGCGGCCTCTTCCTGTTTTGTAGAAATGGATAAGAGGTGAAACCATTGAAGAAAAGTGTAAAGAGAAATTTAATAGCCGCAGCTTTTATTGTTCCATCATTATTCATCTTTATAAATGTAGTCATCATTCCATTCGTTATGGGGATTGTGTACTCTTTTACAGATTGGGATGGGTTTAAATTTGCAGGTTCTAACTTTGTAGGCTTCGATAATTATGTACGGGTGTTTCAAGATTCAGATTTTCTTACATCCTTCGGCCTGACATTTAAATATGCCGTATGCATGATTATTCTCGTTAACGTTATCGGACTTTCACTCGCGATGCTGGTGACTTCCAAAATTAAGTCGCGTAATCTTTTACGCTCAATATACTTCCTGCCGAACTTGATCGGTGGTCTGATCCTAGGTTTCATCTGGAAGTTCGTATTCACGAAATTCTTCGTACAGGTTGGAGAAGTAATGGGGAATAGCTCGATCTTCTTCAATTGGTTGGATGATCCGACGGCTTCCTTCTGGGCGCTGGTCTTCGTAGGAACATGGCAAATGGCCGGCTACGTCATGATCATCTACATCGCAGCTATTCAAGGTGTTTCGGATGAGGTGCTGGAGGCAGCTGATATGGATGGCGCAGGCGGATGGATGCGATTCCGCAAAATTATGTTCCCACTCATTATGCCAGCCTTCACGATCAGCTTGTTCTTGACGCTGTCGAACGCATTCAAACAATATGATACCAATATCTCACTAACGAACGGTGGTCCTTACGGTACAACCGAGCTTGTTGCAATGAATATCTTTAAAACCGCGTTTAGTATGAATCAATATGCGCTCGCGCAATCCAAGGCGATTATTTTCTTCCTCGTCATCTTAGTTGTGACGGTTACGCAGGTCGTTATCTCGAAGAAAAGGGAGGTTGAACAATAATGAAACGTCGCAATAAATCAACTTCAATATTGCTTGAAGTTATAGCTTGGGTTAGTGGACTTCTTATGCTGTTGCCTATGTATATTATGTTTGTGAATTCGTTCAAAGGACGTGCCGAGATATTCACCGATACGTTCGGCCTACCGAAATCCTTTTCCTTCGAGTACTATGCTGCGGCAATGGACAAAATGAACTTTTTGTCAGCATTTAAAAACTCGCTCTTAGTGAGTGTCATTAGTATTGGGCTTATTATTATCTTCTCAGCGATGACATCTTGGATGCTTGTTCGCATGAAGAATAAATTGTCCAATGGCATTCTCCTCTTATTCGTAGGTACGATGCTCATCCCGTTTCAATCGGTGATGATTCCGTTAATGCAATATTTAAACAAATGGGATATCCCATCACTTAATTTCTCTATGATTAATACACATTATGGCCTAATTTTCATGTACATCGGATTTGGGCTAAGTATGTCGGTCTTCCTCTATCACGGTTTTATTAAAGGGGTACCGATTGCTCTTGAAGAAGCGGCAATGATCGAAGGCTGTAATACGTGGCAGACATTCTGGAAGGTTGTATTCCCAATGCTTACGCCAATTACGATGACTGTAGGAATCTTGAATCTGTTGTGGATTTGGAATGACTATTTGCTTCCATCGTTGACCTTAACAAGCCCGGCGCTTCGTACCATTCCATTATCAACATTCTTCTTCTTTGGAGAATTTACAATTCAGTGGAACCTTGCAATGGCAGGACTTGTCGTATCGATTATTCCGGTTATTATCTTTTATCTGTTCGCACAGAAATACATTATTAAAGGCGTTATGGCAGGTGCTGTGAAATAAAATTGGATGAGGGGGCCTTCATATGAAGTCGGGCTGGATTATTGAGAATCATAGGGATATGCAAGACCTCGGCGTTAGTGAGAGTATTTTTAATGTGGCTAATGGTTATGTAGGTGTTCGAGGTAATTTTGAAGAAGGTTATGAAGGTGACGAGCCAACGGTTCGTGGAACATATATAAATGCATTTTATGATATTACACCGATGCTATATGGGGAGAGCGCGTATGGCTTTCCCGATACACAACAGAAACTTGTGAATGTGATGGATGTACAGGATGTGACCATTCATATCGGGGAGGAGAAGTTCAGTCTTTTCACAGGAACGGTCGTTTCCCAGCGTCGTTATCTCGATATGCGCGAAGGTAAGTACGTACGGCTCGTGCACTGGATTTCACCACAAGGTAAAGAGGTCGAAATTTCATTCACACGCATGGCGTCATTGACAACACTCGAATTGTTCACGATAGATATTGAGGTAACTCGTATCAATTGTCAGGATGAAGTGACGATTACCTCTGGCGTGAATGGCGATGTGAGTAACTATACGAATGCGAAGGACCCTCGTGTTGCATCGGGTCATGCCAAGCTATTGGATATGAAGAATATCGAGGTGTTCGACGAGACCTCCTTACAAATCGTGCTTGAGACAAATACATCGAAGCTACAAGTGGCGGCAACAACAGTTCATCAGACAACGCCTGCGGTGAACGGTGAACTGATCAAGGGTGAGAAAAGTGTAATGGTGCGGTATGCGTTCCCAGCCGGTAAAGATATTGTTCAATTCACAAAATTCAACGTATTTACAGATACACGTCGACACGAAGATCCAGCTGCTCACGGACGTGAGTTGATGGCTTTGGTATTAACGCAAGGGATTCAAGCGGCTTACATGGCACAAGAAGTATATTTACAACATTTTTGGGAAATTGCAAATATCGAGATCCAAGGTGATGAGGTACTTGAGCAAGGTCTTCGATATAACGTATATCAGTTGCTGCAATCTGTGGGCAAAGATAAATACAGTAACATCGCAGCCAAAGGCTTAAGCGGTGAGGGCTACGAGGGACATTATTTCTGGGATACCGAAATCTATATCCTGCCGTTCTTCATCCTCTGTCAACCAGAGCTGGCGAAGCAGTTGCTTCGTTACCGTTATACGATTCTAGGTGAAGCGAAGAAGCGTGCGCTAGAGCTAGGCCACAAGAAGGGGGCCGCTTACGCATGGCGTACCATTACAGGGGAAGAGTGCTCGGGGTACTTCCCAGCTGGTACGGCACAGTATCATATTAATGGTGATATTGCTTATACATATATTCAATATTATCTCGCGACAGGCGATAAAGATTTCATTGCGGAATTCGGTGCGGAAGTCGTATTTGAAACTGCAAGAACTTGGATGGAGCTAGGTCATTATCATGAAGGTCTATTCAAGATTGATGATGTAACAGGTCCGGATGAGTATACGGCCATCGTAAACAATAACTATTACACGAATGTACTTGCAAAATATAATCTAGAGTGGGCTGCATCGTGGTATAAGCAGCTGGCAGAAACTCATCCTGCGGCATGGGAAGCTTTGTGTAGTCGCATTGGCTTAACAACAGATGAGATTACAGCATTTGAAGAAGCGGCTGCGAAGATGTATCTGCCTTTCGATGAGAAGTTGAACATTCATGCACAAGATGATTCTTTCTTAGCGAAGAAGGTGTGGGATTTCGAGAACACACCGGAAGAAAAACACCCACTTTTGCTTCACTATCACCCGCTACACATCTATCGTCATCAGGTGTTGAAGCAGGCCGATACGGTGCTGGCGCATTTCTTGCTCGAGGATGGCATTTCAACCGATGTCTTGCGGAACTCCTACGATTATTACGAGAAGCTGACAACTCATGATTCGTCCTTATCCTGCGCGATCTATAGCATCATGGCTTCGAAGTTAGGTTACTCGGACAAGGCGTACGATTATTTCATTGAAACGGCACGAATGGATTTGGATAACACTCATGGCAACACGAAAGACGGATTGCATATGGCGAACATGGGTGGTACATGGATGTCGATCGTCTATGGCTTCTCGGGTGTAAGGATCAAGGATGATCATTTGGCATTGAACCCGACATTGCCGAAGCAATGGAAGGGATACACCTTCACGATGCGTTACCGTCAAGCGACGATTACCGTGGAAGTGAATCATTTGAAGACGCAATTAATCGTGGATGCACAAGAGCTGATTCATATCAAAGTAATGGAGAAGAGCTTCAAGATTCCAATGGGCAAGACAATCATAACGGTATAATTTATATCCTTTCAATTGAAATCCGAAGCGGCATGAGAAATTCTCCATGTCGCTTTATGTTTTCTTATATTAATTAATTTCAACCGCTAAATGAACAGCTGAACATCACTCTCCAAAGCATCTTTTAAATACGCCGCAGCATCGATAATCTCGACCTCTGGCAGCAGTTCTTCTGTTTTAAAGCCCATGATTTCGACGGAGAGCTTACAGGCATAGAACTTGATGTTTTTTTTACGAGCTCCTTTTAGAAAATGAATCAGCTTCGGCGCGCCTTGCTCCTCCATCATCTCCTCTAGCATCATCCGGCCCAGCCCGCTGAAATTCAAATGGGAGAGTGGCAGCTGCCCAGGGCCCTTTGGCGTAATGACATCCATCAGCTTCTCATAAATACTTTTATCCTCTAGCGTCATCTTCTCCGGATCACGCACCAGAAACAAACCCCAGAAAGAGAAAAACATCGTAACCTCTACATCAATATCTCTTGCGGCATTCGCTAGGATCAATCCCGCCATGGCTTTGTCGTATTCTCCGCTGAACATCAGAAGATTTATTTTTTTACTCACCTGGATAGTCCTCCCGTTACTTATATTGAATTATAAGAAAGTATAAGTTTCACGATATACGTTATCCTTATAATTCTCGCATAAACGTTTAGCCTCCTTAAGAGGACGCCGTAGGCGTTTTAGCTTGGAATGTCATTAGTATGGTTATGGAGGGGAGAAGTATGCGAAGGGACCTTCCGAATTCACAAAAAAAGCCCCCTTACGGGAGCTTCATCACCTTTATTTTGTTACCTAGCTTCTACTAATGTACTTCAGAATCTTTGGATTCTGGATCTAAGGTGCTGCGGATGTCATGGTAACGGGCGGAAAGCCAAATGCTTCCGGTAAATAATACGATGAGTCCAAGAACGATAGAAAATCGCCAGTCGCCTGCTTTGAAGTTCAGCTGAAGTACCGTTAGTACAAGCGAAACCTGGGTCCAGACCAGTGTTCTTTTGCGAAAAGCCGCAATATCTCCAGACATCTTTGGGATATTCCGAATGATCAAATAGGCAATAACTGCGAGAATAAGCGCAAATATAGCGGTTACGGCTAATTCAGAAGAGGATAGGACATGCATGGTCTCAGGCATCCTTTCGGCTTGCAAAAGTTAGGATTCAAAAAAGGTGAATTACTATTTCTTGAAAATACCTAGCGGAGCTCCGATCGGTAAGAAAGTGCGTCCGAAATGAGCGTTTAGCACAGAAGCGCCACATCCGTATAAGGATACGATACCAATTCCAAGTTCGGCACAAGCAGCAAGCTTATGGAAGAATTCTGGAGCGACACCAAAGGAATCGAAGGTTAGTCCAATAAAAAGGAAATCTATCAATACAAAAATGATAAGCAAAACTCTATTAGCCTCAACCGCGCCAATGGTCATAAAGATTGTAAAGATCAAGTAACCCAGAAATACAAATCCGAGCTGCTTAGGATCTACAGCCTCTGCAAGCGTTGGGCCGAATACGCCGAGCTTGATCAGCCAGCTGCTAGCCATGCCGAACCAAAAGAAAGCGTAGGCGCCAAAGGCAGTCATACCAAAGGTGTTGTTGTGCTTAGCATCTTGAATTGCGGCGAATAGTTGAGCAAATGCTCCCAGGAAGATAGCCCAAGGAATGACGTAGCTAAGTCCTGTTGTAAACTCAAGCTTCTGTGAAGAAGCAACCAATGTGACAATAGCCAGTCCGAATAGCCCGATGGCGCTAGGGTCTGCGGTGACGATTTTGACAGATTGGGTGTTAGGGGATTGCGCTGACATGACAGTAAAAGCCTCCATTATTATATATAGTTTTACGCTCTTAAAAACAGCACTCAACGAGCGCTGTTCATAGGCTTGCCTATCATATCATATCGGTATGTGCTTGCCTATAAAACAGCGCTCATTTTTTGTTGTAAAAGGGTGGCCTTATGTCCAATAAGAGGTTATTTACATTTTTAGCTTCAACGAAGAAACCTTTTAGCCAAACAAACCGCGGTATTATGTCAAGATTAGACATTATATGCAGTGATAATCTTCACAATCTGTTGAAAATTGATGTATAATAGTCAGTGATAATTATTATCAAGTCATAATGAAAAGGCGGTAAGCTTGAAGTGAGCAAATGGACATTATTTACGAAGGCGACCCGGTTTTGGAGTTTTTCAGTTATGCTTATCCCGATTGTTTTAGGTACAGTTGGGGCATATGTATGGGAAAGGTCATTCCATCCGGTCTTATTTATTCTAACCTTAATAGGGGCGATTTCGGCGCATCTGTTTTCCAATATGGTGAATGATCTGTGGGATTATCGCAACGGAACAGATACAGAGGCGAAGAATTCCGCTGGTGAAATCAGCACAAACTCCGGGCTACTGACAGGTGGAATCCTCTCGGAGTCTTTTTATGCAAAGATGACCTGGAGTATGTTGGCGATTGCCCTCATCTGTGGTGGAGTCCTAAGTATATATAGCGGTTGGAATATCCTCTGGTTTGTACTTGTAGGTGCTTTAATCGCTTATTTCTATGTAGCCCCACCCCTGCGGTATGGCTATCGCGGCAAAGGTTACAGTGAGATGGCTATCTTTATAGCTTTTGGGATCATGCCTGTGTTAGGTTCCTTTTTCGTACAAACCGGTCATTTTAGCATGAAGCCTGTCATCCTTTCATTGCCGGTTGGATTCTTGACTACATTGCTATTGTTTAATCATCATTTCTTACATTGGAAAGCGGACGAGCAGGCTGGAAAACTTACGCTTGTTGTAGTGTGGGGTGAACAGAAGGCCCTTGTCTTCTCGCGTGTGCTTCTCTTCACCGGTTATGCATCTGTGGTGATCTGTGTGCTAATGGGCGTACTTCCAGTTTATGCACTATTGGCTTTGGTTACGGCCTTCTGGCCGATTCGTATTTATCGTGGACTGAAGCCGCATAATGCTTCACCAGCCTATATCCCGCTCATGGGTGCTTCACAAAAAGCCTCCGTTCGTTGCGGAGTAGTGATGGCAGCAACCTTACTAATTCAAGGATTATTCTGAAAATATAAGAATATATAGGTTTCACGCTATACATTATCCTTATATTTCTCGCATAAACGCTTACCGTCCATTAGGGACGCTGAAGGCGTTTTTGCTTGTACTAATAATTACCATACAGAAGGAGTGAGCTTTCATGGAAAAGAAGGACAAGGAACTGTTGAAGGAAGAACCAAATGTTAAAGGCAATCAAATGGTGCTTGGAGATTTCCACTCCATTTTAGAAGAAGGAAAGGTCTGGAAGACAGGTGGATTTACACTGCCTGATGGATCCTTTTGGGCTTATCGTGAACCGGAAGCGGTAGTTATCGTTCGTAATGATACGCTGTATGTGCGTGCGAAATTATCCCGCGAGAACCATCAAGTACAAATTCTAGACAATGCTAAGCATATGTATTACTCCGCGGAGCCAGTGGTAATTCCTGAGACCGGAGAGATTAGCTTTGAGCTGCAAATTCGTAGCCGTACACAAGGAACAGCACCTGGAGATTTGTACGATGGTTATGTATCGCTGAACTTGCTTGATTTTACGACAGGTGCGGCGCTAGACTTTTTTGCGGGAAATGATAAATATGCTAGTGTATATGGTATTTTGCCGTTCCCGGGGGTACAAGTACCAGAGAGCAAAGGAACGAAATATTTCTGCATCTTTAAAGAAGATACGGATTTCAAACCACGTGAATTTAATACCTACCGCATAACGTACCACCGTGGCAACGATGAGGCTGTATTCTATTTGAATGGCCAAGAAGTGCGCCGTGAGAAAAATATTCCGATCAAGTTCAACAACTTTACAGTCGCGCTTGGAATTATGACAGAGAAGGATCTGAGTCCTGAAGGCAGTGTGTCTGTGCATGGACAGACAGTTATTGCAGAATGGTCCCCAGTGAAGATTACAACGATAGAACAGTAATACCTTGCAGGCTCAATTGATAAATAAGGGTGTATGGTGTGAATATTAAAAGCTTTCTAAGATTTGTGGAGCTGCCGACAAAAGTAGCCAGTATGATCCCCTTTCTGATGGGAACGCTGTATGCCCTGTATCGGTTTGAGGATTTTTATGTGTTGCGTTTTGGTCTGATGTTCGTTTCCCTGCTTAGTTTTGATATGGCAACGACGGCGATTAACAATTATTACGATTTCAAAAAAGCTTCCAAAACCCACGGCTATGGCTATGAGACGCATAATGCGATTGTGCATTTTAAGCTAAAAGAGAGCACCGTCGTGGCGACGATTGTTATTTTGCTGGCTCTGGCTGCAGGGGGCGGGATTGCGCTTGTTACGCAGACGGGTTTACTGGTCTTTTTGCTGGGTGGGCTGTCGTTCTTGATAGGGATCCTTTATTCGTTCGGGCCGATCCCGATTTCGCGGATGCCGTTAGGTGAGTTGTTCTCGGGTTTGTTTATGGGCTTTGTCATTATTTTTATTTCTGCCTATATTCATACGGACGAGCATGTGGTATCGCTGTTGCTTCAGAACGGTTGGGTCAGCTTGAATATCAATATTATGGAAGTGCTGTACCTGTTCTGGTTCTCTGTTCCTGCCATTCTGGGGATTGCAGGGATTATGCTCGCTAATAATATTTGTGATATTGATGAAGATGTGGAGAACCGCAGGTACACACTTCCGGTCTACATTGGCCGACGTAATGCGCTTGTGCTGTTTAAATATCTATACTATGTCTCTTATCTGGATCTTGTAGTGCTGCTGATCTTGGGGATTAACCCTATTCTTGTCTTGGCGATTCTACTTACACTGATCCCATTGCACCGAAATATCGATTTGTTCAAACAGAAGCAGGAGAAGGCGAGTACCTTTATTCTTGCTGTCAAAAATTTCGTGTTGATGAACGCGGCGCGAATTGCTGTACTTGGTGCGGCTGTGCTGTTAAATATGATAATGTAATTTTTCCACTGGATTAAAAAGCAGTATCTATCGGAGTCGAATCTCCTTTGGGTGCTGCTTTTTGCGCTCTGAATGTACTTTTCTATTAGTGATGAGTTTCATTCTATGATAAGGTGTCTTAAAGTATAGTAACTAATCCAAGGGAAGAGGTGTAGCCATTATGGTACAAAAACTTCGGTGGGGAATCATAGGCTGTGCGCAGATTGCGACTGGCTCAGTGATGCCAGCTATCATGAATTCAGATTCGGGAGTGATTACAGCGGTAGCGAGTCGTGGCTTGGAAAAAAGCAGCGCTGTAGCCGCAGAGTTCGGAATAGAGAAAGCATATGGCAGTTATGAAGAGTTACTTGCGGATAAAGAAATCGATGCGGTGTATGTTCCGCTCCCTAATCATCTTCATCGAGAATGGGTGATCCGTGCGGCAGAAGCAGGTAAGCATGTGTTATGTGAGAAACCGATCGCACTGAACAGTGCAGAGGCTGCAGAGATGGTGAAAGCATGCAACGATGCAGGCGTCCACTTAGCAGAAGCATACATGTATCGACATCATCCACGGATTGCTGAACTCCAGGAAATTATCGCTAGCGGTGAAATCGGAGAATTACGCTCGATTCGAGGTACATTTACTTACAATGATGCTACAGACACTTCAAATATTCGTTTTAAATCGGCTTGGGGTGGCGGCTCGCTTTATGATGTTGGCTGTTATCCTTTAAGTGCGGCACGACTGTTATTTGGGACGGAGCCGGAAGCTGTGACCGTGCATGCGAAGTTCTCCCCTGAGCATGATAATGTAGATATGATGGCTTCAGGGCTGGTGGAGTTTCCAAATGGTTTAAGCTTGATCTTTGATTGCGGAATGTGGGCATATAACCGCCAGCTCTTAGAGATTCTTGGGACCGAGGGACGAATTGAGGTGCCTATGCCTTTCAACGCTAGAGACGAGGATGCGGAATTCTTTGTGTACACTGGTGATGAGGTGAGACGGGTCGATGCCACAGGGGCTAATCCATACATTCGGCAGGTGGATGATTTTGCAGCCGCTGTGTTCACAGGTAAGAGACTCATTGCACCGGAGGATCCGGTACTAAGTATGAGGCTGGTTGAAACCTGCCTTGCTTCAGCTAAACAACGGCAAAGAATTAGCATGGTGTAACAGCGAATCTAATATGGATCTACGTTAAAAAAACCTCCGGCTTGCTGCATAAGCAGCTGCCGGAGGTTTATTTGTTTGCATATTCGGATTTTAAACTGTGCTCAAGAGAATATCATCTTCGTCATCATTGCTATTAAAGGCTTCGCGGTCAAATTCACCTTCTGAATTCGCGACCAACAACGCGGTTACAGCTGTTCCTGTTGCATTTACAGCGGTACGACCCATATCGATGAGCGCTTCTACACCTGCAACGATAGCGATTCCTTCAAGCGGCAGGCCAAGAGCGGTTAAGACCACCGTAGTGGAGATTACGGCTGGTCCAGGTACGCCAGCTACACCAATAGAAGAGATGATACTTACTAAGACCAGCGTAATATAGTCAGTCCAGTTCAGATCAATACCGAATACTTGGGCGGTAAACACAGCCACAATCGCCGGCCAAATGCCACCGCACGCATTAAAGTTGACCGATGCTCCTAACGGCGCAATAAAGCTCGCGATCCGCGGGGAGACATGAAGGCGCTTCGTAATCACTTCAAGATTGACAGGAAGTGTTGCGTAGCTGCTTCTAGTCGTGAAGGCAACGGTAATGGTTGGATAGATTTTGCGGAAGAAACGAATTGGATTCACCTTCGCTACTAATAGAACCAACCCGCCAAAGATAAGAACAAAATGTATAATCATTGCGACATATGAGGTAATAATTACGCTGCCCAGCTCCTGCAACGTTTCCCAGCCATAACGTGCGGTAATTCCTGCAATCAGTGCGAAGACACCGTAAGGCGTCAAGCGAATAATGAATTTCACGACCTGATGCAGTATCAGTGTCAGGGATTCAATAAGATCACGTACAGGTTTCACGGCTTCCGGTTTCTTGGAGCCAATTTTGATTATAGCTACTGCTAGGAAGATAGCGAAAATGAGCAGAGGCACAACCTTACCCGTAGCTGCTTCATTCACAGGGTTAGATGGCACAAGGTCTAGAATAACCTGTGAGAAGGTCGGAATTTCCCGGGCGGCGAAATCTGCAGGTACATCCTGTTGTATCCCTTGACCAGGATTGAACAGCAGCGCAACCGATAGGCCGATAATAGAAGCGATACCCGTCGTTCCGAGGAACCAGGCGAAGGTTTTGATCCCTATTTTGCGCAGATACTCCAGATTAGTTAAGGAAGAAATACTGTTTAATACGAGTATGAATACTAAAGGGATGACGAGCATGCGAATCAAGCTGACATAAATGCTGCCGAACGTACTGATAGCTTTGGTCTCTAAATCGAAGTATTGAAAGAATATTCCGGCAATAAGTCCGATGCCAAGTCCGATGAGTACCCGAGTACCAAATCCAATGCGTTTACGTGCCAGTAGAAACAAAATTGCAAAAACAAATATGGAAGCTACAAATCCATACCAGTTCGTTTCGATGGCGGATAACAAGTTGTTATCTATGTTCACTACCAATACCCCCTTAAACCTAGTTTTTTAATGTGATTAATCCTATTGAGATCAATCTATATAGAATTTATAGTAAAGTCAATGTAATAATATGTTAAAAATAATCAATCCCGATAAAAACCATGTGAAAAATAAAAATTGATTGACAAGGCGCATCGTCATGAATAATATGGAACTTAATCACAAGCCAATTGGAATCGACTGGACAGCCGGAGATTCAACGAAAGACGCGTATTTTGCGTCTCGTTGAGTCTCTTTTTTTATTTTAGAGAAGGGAGAGGTAATGGAGGTAAAGTGCAAAAATGTAGTGAAGTGGCATGGATCGACTGGACAGCCAGAGATTCAACAGGTACGTAATACGTGCCGTGTTGGGTCTTATTTTATTTGAAAAGGATGGTACACATTATGAAAAAACTTACGATATCTTTGGTTGCTGCAACTGTTGTCTTTTCCGCACTGACATATGCCGCAGTATCCGCTAATAAAAAAACAGCAGAGGCAGCATCCATTGAAGCAAGCAGTAATACAGCAGTATCCGTTTCAGCAGCAGCGGCACCCGTAGCTACTTCTGCAGCCGTAGTCGTTGTTCAGGCAGAAGCCACTTCGGCTCCTGTTACAGAAACGGTTCAGCCGGAATCTTCAGCTCCAGCAGTGGAGACTGTCTCCGCAAAAGCGACTGCTGCCCCAGAAGCAACCGTTGATTCTGCGGAGAAGGCTGTTGCCTCAGCAGCTCCAGCGGTGGGTGAAACTCAGCCTAAGGCGACCGCAGCTCCAGCCGCGGAGACCGCTAAGGTAGCTACAACTACAACCACGGTAGCTGCGACTGTCAAAACGCAAACTCAAACAGCTACACCGGTTCCAACGGCTGCGCCTACGGCAGCTCCCAAAGCAATCGTAACTGCCAAAGCAGCTCAACCGACATCTGCTCCTGTCGTATCTGCTCAGCCTAAGGCCACTGTGGCTCCTGTAGTAACGGCAACGGAAGCACCTTCGAAATCGAAATCCATTACTTTCTCCACAACTGAGGTGGTTAAAGCGACAGCCGCTCCGGTCGTTGAGTCTGCCCAACCGAAGACATCGTCTTCTGCACCTGCATCATCCACGGTCAGCGCACCAGCAGCTGCTCCAGCGGAAACGGTTCAGGCACCCGCACCGGCACCAGCCGCTGAGGAAGAGGTTTGTCCTTGATGAGCGGCAGGCTCATTCAGGATTCCTTTCAGCCCATACATCACATAAACCTATTTAAGGCGAGGTGCACATAATGATACGACCATTAACCTTTAAAAAAATTCTAACGCTGCTGCTGGCAGCCTCCCTGCTAATTCTGCCTACTCAGGCAGGAAGAGCTTATGCTAATCCGGATAACGCAGAGGCGCTAACTTCTTTTGGCTCAAGTAGTGGTGTAAGCCACTTTGATTATTTCAGTCATGTCTATGACCGTCTGAATGATCCTAACCATGTATTTAAAACGGCAACCTATGAGGATATCGTTCATCTTTTTGAGAGTGAAGGCACTTACGCTGTTCTGGTTGGCGGCGCTTGGAGCGAGAATACACAGGCCGACATCGGCTTTATCAATGAAGTAGCTAAAGAATATGGCATCTCTACGATTTATAACTTTGATACTAAGCTGGACGGTGACACGCTCCAGATTGCAGACAGCAATAATAAATTTGCTTACAAATACGTTGACCTGGTAAACAAATATTTAAAGAATTTGAATCTGTCCTCGAAGGATGTTCCAGAACGCAATGTTAGCTATACCAATAAAAACGGGGATGTCGTAACTGCTAATAAGATCGAATCTCCATTTCTCTTGGTATACAACAAGGATCACAAGGATGCACAAGGAAATATCGCTCCTGTTGTATCCTATCTGGATAAAAGCTACTCGTGGAATGAGTTCCTGACGAACGGAACACTTGATGCTACGAAGGTTAATGCGTATAAAGCATCAGTAAGAGAGGTACTTAGTGCCGCTTCTGGGTATAACACGATCGATGAATCTGCTTATATCAAGGCGGCGTTTAACAAGAACTACGAGGGCGAAAATGAGGGCAAACCTACGATCTTCAACGAATCGGACGGTACGCTCGTGTATGAACATGTGACCTACCATCAGCTGAAGCAAATTTTGGCGAGTGATGGCAACTATGCGATTTTGTTAGGTGGATCATGGTGCCCCAACACGCAAGCGGTTATCAAATATATTAATGAGTATGCCAAAAAGCATAATATCGATAAGGTCTACTTCTTCGATACGAAGCTCGACTCTGGGGTGACGGTTGCTGAACCAAGCAACAACAGCGGCACCAAGGGCAATGCCAATCCGCACAATAATAATGAGCTTCAGATTAGAACAACCAATCACCCATATGCGAAGTTGTATGTTGATTTGGTCCGTACTTATCTGACTAATATCAAGACCGAGAACAATACAGCAGCCAAACCATCTGTGATTAGTTATGTGAATGAGCTTGGAGATACCGTGATTGGAGATAGACTTCAGGTTCCATATCTGTTCACGTACAACAAGGATAACAAAGATGCAGACGGCACTAATGCACCTATTCTAGGGCATATTGAGCTTATGTACAGCTGGACGAACATCCAACCGGATTACGTGCAGGCGAATTACCCAGTCGGAGCCAGATACACTAACACTACAACAGCTCTGGATAAGCTATTCTCTAAACTGGAAGCTGTGCCCGCTGGACTTACAGGTGTTGCACCAACCGCAGCAGACAGTAAGGATGGGCAAATCTTGGGCACAAGTTCGGCCTTGGAATATAAGCTGGCTGGAGATACGGCATATACGCCAGTATCAGGATCAGCAATTACAGGGCTTGCGCCTGGTGTTTATAAAGTAAGATATGCGGCTACATCAGGATATCAAGGACCAACGAACGCAGCGGGACCGACGATCATTCCTTATAATGCTGGAGAAGATGTAAGTGTGGAGGTGCCTGCTTATATCCATCAACAAGCAGCTCCAACAGGTCTATTAGGCGTAGCTCCTACTTCTGAAGCTAACGATGATGGGCAAATTACGGGCTCAGCTGAAGGGCAGGAATATAAGGGTGTTGGAGAAGCTGATTATAAGCCTGTAACAGGCGTAGCCATCACAGGTCTTACTCCGGGCTTTTATAATGTGAGATTTGCGGCAAAAGAAGGATACAGCGTAGGTAAAGATGCTACTGTTGAAGTTCCGGCCTATGGCGAGCAAGCAGCTCCTGTAGGGCTAGTAGGGGTGGCACCGACTACTGCAGCCAATAATGATGGCAAAATCACAGGGACTACGAAAGCGTTGGAGTATAAGCTATCAACAGTTACCGATTATGTCTACGCAACAGATGTAGAGATCGTTGGACTGGTACCGGGGACGTATCAGGTAAGATACGCAGCCAAAGAAGGATTTAATGCAGGCAGAGCAGCAGAAGTGATTGTTCCAGTATTCACTGCAGAGCAAGCAGCGCCATCCGGTTTACAGGGGGTAGCACCTACCTCTACTGCGAACAATGATGGGAAAATTACAGGAACCACAACAGCCTTAGAATATAAGCTGTCCAGTGTGACTAATTATGTGTATGCACCAGATAAAGAGATTACAGGTCTAATACCAGGTACGTATCAAGTTCGATACGCAGCGAAAGAAGGTTATAAGGCGAGTCCAGTAACTAATATTATTGTCCCTGCTTATGTATCTATTTCAGACCCAGGAACAAGTGGGCCTGGCGGCAGCAATCCTGCGCCGAGCACGACCACACCAACACCAACAGCAAGCCCTCAACTGGTTGCTACAACAACAACCGGTAACACTGTGAATTTATCATCAACAGCAGCAACTAAAACGGATAAAACCACAGGAGTAACCACAGCAACAATCACGAAGGAAGCGGCTACCGAGCTTGTGAATCTTGCTAAAAAGGCAGAAGCGGATGGGAAGAAAGCCGTACTTGAAATTAAAGTAGCAGCTACTTCTGAAACCCAAACAGCCGAGCTTACGCTACCGAGAAGCATAATTAACGAGTTGGTCTCTGGTACAAAGGCCGAGATTACCATTCATTATGAGAATGTAGGTACGATTACGCTTGATGCTAAATCTTTGGCAAGTATCAGCTCAGCCTCGGATGCAGGGGATATTGTCATAACCATTGCTAAGGTTTCGTTAACGGCAGAAGGTAAGGCCGTTCTCGGGGACAGACCGGTTTATGATTTGTCGGTAAAAGCAGGTCAGAGTACCATTTCCACCTTTGGTGGGGGCATTATCCATATCAGTGTGCCGTATACACTGCAAGCAGGAGAACAGAAAGATGCGGTCATCGTATACCATATCAATACCAACGGAAGCTTGGAGAATGTACGCGGGAATTATAACGCTGCCAAGGGAACCGTAGATTTTGTTACCACACATTTCTCCCAATATATTATTGGATATAACAAGGTAAGCTTTGCGGATGTTTCAGAAACTTCGTGGTATAGCAGTGCAGTAGGTTATCTTGCGGCACGCAGTATCACATCCGGTACGGATGCAGAGCATTACAGTCCGAATGCTGCAATAACTAGAGGGCAATTCATAGTCTTGCTCTTGAATGCTTATGGCATCACACCCGACGCTACCGCAACTGATAATTTTGCGGATGCGGGCAATACGTATTACACGAACTATCTCGCGACTGCTAAGCGCCTTGGGGTAGCCACAGGTTCTGGAGATAATCAATTCCAGCCAGAGGTTCAGATCACTAGACAGGAGCTATTTACACTCTTGTATCGCTCACTTGTAGCGCTAGGTGAACTGCCATCCGAGAAGAAGGCTGTAGCTCTTTCTGATTTTGGTGATGCAGGGGAAATTGCTGGCTATGCACAGGAAGCCCTTCAGGCGCTGGTGGAAAGAGGTGTAGTAACCGGAGCGAATAGCAAGCTGAGTCCTAAAGAAGTTACTACAAGAGCGCAAGCGGCACAGGTCATTTATAATCTATTATCGAAATGATTGGCGGTAGCTGAATATAACAGTAGAACCCCCCTGCTTTTTTACAGGGGGGTTCTACTGTTAAAACTTAATGCAGATTTTTCCGAAGTGTGTACCCTTAGCCAAGTATTGCAATGCTTCAACAGATTGTTCAAATGGAAATACAGCGTCAATGATAGGGCGAAGTCCATTTTGTTCAACCGCACGGTTCATCGTCTCAAACATGTCACGGCTTCCGACATTGATGGCTTGAAGGCGTGCTTTTCTCAGAATTGCAGGGATGATTTCAAAGCCCTCGACTTGGAAGCCCGACAGACCGCCTACCAGACTGATCCTTCCACCCACCCGCAGCGCCACGATTGACTTATTTAATGTGGATGATCCACCGAGATCAACAATATGGTCTACCCCACGTCCCCCTGTCAGCTCAAGAACAGCCTTATCCCATTCAGGGGTCTTTAAATAATTGATACCAATATCCGCTCCCAATCCCTTTGCACGCTTAAGCTTCTCATCGCTGCTTGATGTGATGATCACCTGTGCACCGTGAAGCTTGGCAAATTGAAGCGCGAATAGTGAAACTCCACCCGTTCCTTGTATCACTACAGTCTCTCCAGCCTTCACCTTTCCTTCTTCAACAATAGCATGCCAGGCTGTAACACCAGCACAAGGAAGTGTTGCCGCTTCTTCATCAGTTAATAGATCTGGAACACGAACCAATCCCTCCTCGGGAAGCACAACATATTCTGCAAGCAACCCATCAAGCGGACTTCCCAATGAGCTCACCCAATTTTCTTGTGTAGGTTCTCCCGAAATCCAGCTTTGAGTAAAAATACCGCTTACCCGATCACCAATCTTGAATCTGGACGTATGCTCACCTAAAGCAACAACTTCACCAACACCGTCCGATACCGGAATTAAAGGAGAGTTCAAAATTGGGTTATAAAAACCATCAATGACACCTAAATCTCTAGCGTTAAGGGAAACTGCCCGCATTTTTATACGAACTTCACCAGAACCAGGATTAGGAATTGGACGTTCGGCTACCTTCAGTTGATCGAGCCCAAATTGACTTTGAATTTCGTATACTTTCATGTGCAATCTCTCCTTCTTGAAGTGCATAGACATACAATAATCCATAAATTACACTTAAGTAAGGAGGCACTTTATAGTGTCCAGGGAACCAAAAAGTGCATGGGAGGACTTTATATGAACAATCCATTTTCGACGAATACCGTAGAGCCTGATATCTCGCTATCGATTTGTGGGTACAGTAAGGTCCTTGACATTATCTCTAATAAATGGACAGCTTTGGTCATCTATGCCATGGAAGATGGAATCATTCGTTACAGTGATATCAGAAGACGAATCGAAGGCATCTCTAAAAAAATGCTAACTCAAACTTTGCGGCAACTGGAACGAGATGGGTTGGTAAAGCGTGAGATTACACCTTCCGTTCCACCCATCGTAGAGTATTCTCTAACACCCCTAGGGGTATCTTTACTTGAGCCTATGAGAGCGTTAAATCGGTGGACGAGTCAAAATTATGTATGGGTTGAAAAGGCCAGAGCTTCATATGATGAAGTGGATCAAACAGAATAATTTGTGTGGGATAGATCTCTACACTCTAAGGGGGAACCAATGGTTCTCCCTTTTGTGTTGAAAAGGGCATTAGCATTCATAGATATAAGATTAGTGAGTTAAATTATGGAGTGGGATTCAGTTGAATGATACAATTATTGTAATTTTATGAAATAGTAATTTTTAACATCGTCAATTAGTCGCTAGAGAGGGGATTAGGATATGGGCCTTGCTGATGATCCAGTCATTGCGATTTCTGGTTTATGGATGAACTACACGGACCGAATGGTGCTAAAGGGCATTGACCTTAAGGTATACAGAGGACAAATTATTGGCTATATCGGCCCTAACGGGGCAGGAAAGAGTACAACTGTTAAGATTATGCTCGGTCTGGTAGAAGGCTATAACGGCAAAGTAGAGATTTTCGGTAGGGATATTGCTGATGGAGATGTTTCTTACAAAAAAAGAATAGGTTATGTGCCGGAAGTAGCCGAATTATATGATAGCCTCACCGCTAGGGAGTATCTAACTTTTGTAGGTGAGTTGTATGGCATGAAGCGTAGTGATGTGGATTACAAGGCTGGAAAATTAATGGCCTTGCTAGGTCTTGAGAAAGCTTATGATTCGCGGATCGCAACCTTCTCCAAAGGGATGAAACAAAAGGTACTGCTGATCTCCAGCATGCTTCATGATCCCGATATTCTGTTTCTAGATGAACCGTTGAGCGGTCTGGATGCCAATAGCGTAATGGTGGTAAAGGAGATTTTTGCATCTTTGGCGGCAAGGGGCAAGACCATTTTCTATTCTTCACACATCATGGATGTAGTTGAGAAGATCAGTAGCCGGATCGTTTTGATCGATGGTGGAGATATCGTGGCGGATGGGAGCTTTGCTGAGCTAAGAGAGAAAGGCCGCGAAGGGTCGCTTGAGGATATTTTTAATCAATTAACTGGATTTGATAAATACCTTGATATTGCTGGGGAATTTGTTGCGGTCATGCAAGAGGTATCTTCTCATGACTGATTTCTATGTGCTGAAGCTTCTGGATAAGCTGCGAGGTGGGTTTAGCCGAATCGGAGTTGATTATGATGTGATGCGGAGTATTCTGCAGGTCAAACTGACGATGGACGGAAGAAGAACACCGACAGTGCTCGCTGGAATGCAGAAGAAGGAGGAGAAGAAAGAGGGCTCGCCGCTGCGGGTGCAATGGATTTATTTACTTTTTGGCGTCATGTTAATTCCTCTTATGATGTTAACGGGGAACTATATGCTGCAGATGAGTCTAGTGTTTGGTGTAGTGATGTTTATGATTACGACCACACTGATCTCTGATTTCTCTTCCGTGATGCTTGATCTTCGGGACAAAAACATACTGGCTTCAAAGCCAGTGAACCGCCGTACCTTAAACATGGCGAAGAGCATCCACATTTTCATTTATTTATTTTCAGTGACGCTGACATTGACCGGACCTTCGCTGATTTTGTGCCTGTTCAAACAGGGAGTACTATTTTTTCTAATATATGCTGTTGAGATCATTCTGATGGACTGCTTTATCCTCGTCATTACGGCGCTGCTTTATTTACTGATCATGAAGTTTTTCGACGGGGAGAAGCTCAAAGATATTATTAATTATGTACAGATCATTTTGACTATAGGGATTACAGTAGGGTATCAGCTCGTTGTTAGACTGTTTGATATTGCTGAATTGAGCCTCTCTTTTAAGCCGGCATGGTGGCAGTATTTGATTTCTCCGATTTGGTTTGCGGCTCCATTTGAGATGTTGATTGGCGGGGCGAGAGATACACACTTCGTGGTGCTTTCAGTGCTAGCTTTAGTAATTCCGGTTCTGCTGATTGTGGCTTATATTAAGCTGATGCCTTTATTCGAAAAGAGCTTACAGAAGCTTTCAGAGCAAGGGAACGTTGGCAAAAGTAACGCCCGAATGGTGGACTGGTTGTCGAAAGTAACTTGTAAGAACCCGGTAGAGGGCATGTTTTTTCGTTTTAGCTGGTCAATGATGAAGAATGAGCGTGACTTCAAGTTAAAGGTATATCCGGCAATCGGTTATTCCATTGTCTTCCCGTTCATTTTTATATTTGGGATATTTTGGGATGGGAATGCATCGTCTATCAAGGATTCGAACACATACCTGATGATTTATTTCGGTGCGACGTTACTTCAGACGGTTGTTCTAATGCTAAGGTACTCTGCGGGTTATAAAGGCTCTTGGATTTATAAGCTGATTCCTCTGCCAAACACCGCACCCATCTATCGTGGAATGCTTAAGGCAGCGATAGTTCGCCTGCTATTACCTTTATTCGCTATAGAAGCGATAGTGTATCTTTGGTTGTTTGGGCTGCGGATTGTGCCAGACTTGGTAGTCGTGCTGTTTGCAATGCTGATCTATGCGGTCATTTGTTTCCGTTCTTATCCCCCGGTACTACCTTTCTCAGAACGTTATGAGGCAGCTAAACAGAAGGATTACACCGCAAACTCCTTTGGGTTGTTATTTTTGCTGATGGGGATGGCAGGCATTCATTATGTCTTCACTTTGTTTATGGGTGGAGTTTATATCTACCTGTTGGTTTTGGTAGTTTTGAATCTATGGATATGGCGAATTACCTTTCCCAAAAATGTATCATCAACAGGTCATGGTTCAAGTTTTCCGGGTTGAGTGATTGTGTCAAATATGGACATTTTTCGCGTAATAAAAAAGGGTATAAATTCCAGTATTTACTTAGACAATCTTCTGAATACAGAGTAGAATACATCTAAAGTTTCTTTTTATGGATAACCTATAATCTTTACGCACTCTTCCATATCTGATATTCGTGTACTGATTTTTTACTTGAGAAATACGCTGAGCGATTACGGGATTCAAAACCGGTGAAGAGGTTAACTAATGGATAAAATGGGAATCCACTATAATGTTTGGATTGTTTTACTATCATTTGTGCTAGCGGCGACAGTTACTTATTCTGCACTGAATCTGATTTCGCAAGTTTCACGTTCTACTGGCAAAATCCGACGTCTGTGGTTGATCTCGGGAGCTTGTGTGTTAGGCTGCGGTATTTGGGCAATACATTATGTTGGGATAATGGCGGGTCGCTTTCCGGCAGAGGTCAATTATTATCCAGGCAGATCTATAATATCACTATTAGTTGGTGTGTTATTCTGCTATTTGGCATTCCGGATCACATCTGTTCCTCAGTTAAAGATATGGAATTTAGTAGTAGGTGGTATTCTCTTGGGAAGCGGCTTTTCGGCTATGCATTATATCGGAATGTCTTCTATGAAGATTGCGACGAGGATTCATTATGATATATGGATTCAAGCCGTTGCTGTAATTCTGGTTTTGGTTTCGTCTTATATCGGATTATTGATGTTTCAAAAGTTTAAAGAATGCGCAGGGTTTCAGCGATGGAAGCTATACTCGGCGTTGTTTATCGGATTTTCAGTTACCGGATTGCATTACACAAGTGTAAAGGCTTGTCATTTTGAATATAACAACTTACCTGGAAGCAACCCTTTTTTTGTAGAGACTGATGTTATACTGTTAATGGCATTTTCGCTGGCAGCGCTACTTATGCTCGCAGTTTCTGCTGGCGCCGTATTTCTGGATCGCCATGTGCTTGAACGAATGGCTTATCAAGATCCGCTAACAGAGCTGCCGAATCGACATGGACTAGAACGCTATTTTAAAGATGAATTTTTTGAAAGTAGATCTGGTGCTGTTTTTATTGTAGATCTAGATCGCTTTAAGTCGATTAATGATACGTTGGGACATGATATAGGTGATATGTTACTACAGGAGGTCGCTGTTAGATTAATTCGTTCTGTAGGGGATAAAGGAAAGATATTCCGTTTAGGCGGTGACGAATTCCTGATTGCTCTTCCAGATTGCACGCTGGAGGGTGCGCAGGAAGAAGCAGGGCATATTATGCATGAACTTAAGGAATTCTATCGTATTCAGGGCAATGAGCTATATGTTACTGCAAGTGTTGGAATCAGTATGACTCCTATGCATGGGACTGATCGCTCAGCGCTAATGAAGGCTGCGGATACGGCTCTTTATACCTCTAAGGATTCAGGTAAGAATAAATGCAGTGTGTTCGACCAGGAAGTAAATCGCCATCAGTTACGGCGGATGTCGCTAGAGAAGGATCTTCGAAAAGCTTTGGCTCGTTCTGAGTTTATGGTTGTGTATCAGCCGAAATGGGATTCATATATGAATGTTACGGTGGGTCTTGAAGCGCTGCTGCGCTGGAGACACCCAGAGCATGGGATCATTTCGCCAGCGGAATTCATTCCTATTGCAGAGGAGACCGGACTGATCGTTCCGATTACCTATTGGATGCTACATGATGTGTGTAGCCAGAACAGGTTCTGGCATAAGGAAGAGATAGCTAACGTACCGGTCTCAATTAATATGTCCGCACGGATGTTTGAGGATGGGAGTCTATACGATGTTGTAGCGGAAGCACTCACATGTGCAGAATTAGAGCCACACTTTCTCGAACTGGAGATTACAGAGTCCATTGCGATGCATAACATGAAAGAGACGGTTGCACAGCTGTCTAGACTTCGATTGCTTGGGGTAAGAGTATCGCTGGATGACTTTGGGACAGGCTTCTCCTCCCTTGGTAATTTGGATGAAATCCCAGTGAACACACTCAAGATTGACCAAGTATTTATTCGTAACAGCAAGATGCACTCCAAGAAAGCTATTATCAGCAATATTATTGCGATTGCGACTCATCTTAATATGGAAGTCGTGGCAGAAGGTGTGGAGACACCAGAGCAGATTGAATTGCTGAAATCACTGGGTTGTAGAGTCATGCAGGGTTATTATTACGGTCGGCCGATGCCTGTACATGAGCTGGGTGAGTGGTTTATAGCGAATACGGCAGCGTCGTGATCTCAATACATAGAAGAGGGGCTAGCGACCAAGCAGAATTTCTCTGCTTGGTCGCTAGCCCCTTTAAGTTTAAGAACTTACATGAATAAGAAGAATTATACTTTGAAACGTTCAATTAGAATCTGTAGCTTCTCAGCTAGCGAGGACAGGAAACCTGCAGCTGACTCCACTTCTTCCATGGCTGCAAGCTGCTCTTGTGAGGAGGCGGATAATGTTTCCGCACCGCTTGCTGTCTGATTAGCGACGTCTACAATATTCTGTAGAGTAGTAACGAGACCATCGGAGATGGAGGCTAGCTCGCGGACTGTTCCGGAAATCTGCTGACTTTGTGAAGCCATCCCAGAGACGGACATCTCAATCTCGGAGAAGGATTGACCTGCCGTTACGATTAATTCCCGGCCTTGATCCATCTCTTCTGTAGAGCGCTTCATGGTTTCTCCTGCTTGGTCCATCTGATTTACGATGATGCTTACGAGTTGTCCGATTTGAGCAGCAGATTGGGCGGATCGCTCGGCAAGCTTGCGTACGGATTGTGCAACTACCGCAAAGCCTCTTCCCTCTTCTCCGGCTCTTGCAGCTTCAATGGCTGCATTCAGCGACAGCAAATTGGTTTCTTCTGCGATGCTCGCAATCGTGCCCACAATATTCTCAATTTCCTTGGAGTAGCCACCCAAGGTTTCAATAATGACAGCTAAATCAGTGATGCTGTCACTGACGATGCTCATCTGTTGTGTAGTAGAGTCCATTGCTTCTCGACCTGTACGAGCCTTTTCGGCGTTACTGGTAGCATTATTCATTGCATTATCAGCATTTCCTGCAATCTCTGTAATGAAGTGTGACAAGTCTTGTACAGACTTATATCCACCCTCCAAATTTTGCAATTGTGTATTAGCTCCATCGGCAAGTTCAATCGAAACGTTGACACTGTACTCACCAGCACGGTTAGTTTCCTGTGCGCTGGCAGAGAGCTCTTCGGATGAAGACGCCACCTGCATGGAGGTTTCATTAACTTCGGTAATGAGCATGCGCAAGCTCTGCGTCATGCCGTTGAAATTTCGAGCTAGTGTACCAATCTCATCCTTGCTGTTGAATGAAATAGGATCATGAGTAAGATCACCCTGTGCAACAAGATTTACGCCTCTGGATAGCTTCGTTAGTGGACTTACCATTCGGCGGATTAAGAGATATGCTGCCACAATAGCAATAACTAGAATGGAAGTCCCGATAATAAAAGGCTGAACAATGATGTCTCGGGTCCGTTCTTGAATTAATGGGCCATCGAAGTTAATAGCCATTAGAGCAACTATAGGCTTGGACGGATCATGATCCTGATAGATGGGGCCGTAACCCGTCTTAAGTGAGGTACCTTCGTATGTATAAACCTTGGAGTAAGCGGAATGCTTAGATTTAGTGATCATTTGTTTCTCTTCATCTGAGAAATAAAAAGTGTCGCCTGCTTTATAACCTCTTGCTTTGAAGCTTGAATCTGCGGCGAGGATCTTTCCGTCTAGCGATAAAATGAACGCCTCTTTAAAAATAGCCTTATGTGCCACAATCCAACCGATCCGGTCTTCGACAGCCTCCAATTTGCTTTGATCTCCTGCAATTAACGCGGTAATATCTGATGGGTCAATCAGCCCGGTTGTAATATTGGCGCATCCTACCAATTCGATACCTGCTGCTTCGTCTACTTGCTTATACGCAGTACGGTATCCGAAGAACCCGATGGATGATCCAACAAGAAGTAACACGATGAACATCATCCAAGTTAATTTAGTTGCCAATTTCATTCTTTGCACCAACCTTGACAAAATATGTTTTCGGAGACAATCGCTCTCACTGCTACGATTATAGCGTATCGTTAAGCCTATGACCTTACATAGAATATAGTATTTTTGTGTCGGATATTGTAAATTGATGGAAAAATTATGGAAATAAACGTGATTATGAAATCTTTAGTAGACAAAAGCATTGAATCCTGACCAGTTCTAGTGGTACGCTTGTGTTATTAAAAAACGGATTGGGAGTTGAAACAAGGATGCCGCATCAATTAGATCCGTTAATAGAGCGTCTTGGATTATCCATGTGGAGAGTACAGCGTAAGATCATGTCTCAAAGGACTTTGCATAAAGAACTCGGACTTACCGTACCTCAGATGGGTCTGTTAAATATAGTAGCGAAAGAGAAAAAGTCGCGGGTGGTACAGCTGGCGGAGTCTATGGAGGTCAAATCCAGTGCCATTACCGTGATGCTCGATCGCCTGGAAGCGCTGGGTTTTATTAAGCGTGAGACGGATGGATCGGACCGGAGAGCGGTTGTGGTGACCATCACCGAGCAAGGTCAGCAAATACTTGAAGAAGGACATTTCCGTTCAAAACAGCTGCTTGCTGAGCATTTATCTATACTGAAGCCGGATGAGCTGCAAAAGTTTGCGGAGTACTACCGTATGATCGAGGATCAGGAACGGTAAATCTCTAGCTTTAGCTTATAGATACAGAAAGAAGGCCACCTTCTCCGGAGAGAAGGTGGCCTTCTTTGAAATATAATAATGATAAGTTCTAAGGTTCAATTGGTTTGTCTGGCAGCTGCGTAATATAGCTATGGGAAAGCTGTAGAAGTCTCAATGCTCGGTTGTATTCATCCTCAGTAGCAGCCGGTGCTTTTCCATTATAAATAGGGTATTGGGTATTATCTTCAAAGCTGTTACCCGGAATAAGCAGTCCTGAGCTGGAAATGAAAGATCCAGAAGGTAAATAATATCTTTCTGGCAGCAAATTATAAGTCTGACTGAGTAGATCTTGACCGAAAACTAGGTTATTCTCTAATGAAATTCCAAGAAGACCAGCAGCAGTTGGCATAATATCCACTTCGCCACCGACTTGCTCTAAGGTCTGTGATGCTGTGCTGTCTCCTGAATGAATGAGCAGAGGAATGTTTAACATATCCGCATAGGAATATTCATGACCATAAATTTCAGTCATTAATTGCTTATCATCATGATCGAGAGAATAAATAGGCAGTCCCATATGGTCTCCATAAATCATGATCACGCTGTTATCCCATACGCCATTCGCTTTAAGCTCTTCTACGAAATGTCCGAAGGCATCATCCGCATAGTTCTGGGAACGGATATAGTCACCCACAAAAGTACCTTCGTAACGCTCTGGTAGCTTCATGCGGTATTTTTCCTCAGGAATTGTGAATGGATGATGCGCTGACATCGAAATGATCTGAGCGTAGAAGGGTTGACCCTCGTTGCTCATTTCTTTCAGTTTGTCAGCAGTTTTACTATAGAGCGTATCATCAGAAGCGCCGAAGAAGAAAACATCATCTTCACCAAAGAATGAGCGATCATAATAATGATCGAAGCCCAGTGAGTCATACAGCTCACCACGGTTCCAGAACTCTACGACATTAGTGTGGAAGGTTGCGGTTTGATACCCATTGTCTTTAAGCAAGCGTGGCAGACTTGGTAGCACCTTATCCACATAGGACATCGTTGCCGCACCACGTGGAGGGATGTAGGCGGATGTGTTCACTACAAATTCTGCATCCGACGTATTCCCTTGACCTACCATTTGATAGAAATTAGGGAAGTAAAGACTATCCTTCATTACCTTGTTCAGATTCGGTGTAATCTCTTGCCCGTCTAGCTCAAGACCCAGCAAGAAGTTCTGGAAGGATTCCAATTGAATGATAATAAGATTTTTGCCTTTAGCCGTGCCATGAAGTGGAGAACTAACTGCAGTATTAATCCCCTTCACTTGGTTGATGGCATCTTGTGTAATGTCACTTGATTGCACAAGCTCTGGTTCTTCTTTTGCAAAGATCGTATAGGCTTCGTAGTTAAGAATACCCATCTCCTGAGCTTTCTTAATTTCGTTCATACTAGCCTTATTAGGCAAAATGTTGAACAAGCATAAACCAAGTGAGACTGCGAATAGAACACTATATTTTATTTTTCCGTTACGACGGTTGATATTCTCTTTTTTATAGACACGGCCTTTCTTATTAAAGAAGAAATAGCCTCCTAGGACAATTATATCTGTAAAGATTAACAGGTAGTAAGGATCCATCAGTGAGAATACGCTGTTGCTGACGGCTGTGACTTGATTCACCTGTTCCGCGGCATGGTAAGTTACAATGACACCATAATATTTAAAATACATAATGGCTGCGAAAAAGATGGCTGTTACTAATAAATTGACTGTCATGTAATATCCAAGCTTTCGTTTGGAGGCGAACCGCTCAATAATACAGAAGAGCGCCCAGGCAAAAGGGATTTCTGTCAGTAATGATTTCCAAGGCAGCACATCATCAAAAATGACGCCCCAAGCCAGAAATGCTTTTAGGATAAAAAGTATTGTGAAAAACACAAAAGGTTTAATGATCCAACGTTTAATATTAAAGGATGACACAGCTTCCCCCTCTTTCTACATGATAAAACGCCATTTCTCAAACAGGACGAAACAGCACCAAGACAAAATGACTCCATAGTAATAAAATTTATTATGCAGGGCTAGCAGAAGAAAGTCAAAAACCGAAAGCGTAAGTATAAGCTTTGTGGAGTGCGTAAAGTTAAAGACGCATAGGTGAAAGATAATGTTTATGCTATCCCATGGGGTTATACAGCGATTAAAGGACCGAAATAGACATTGGGAACAAAAAGGATATATGGCTAATTAAGGGAGGCGAGAATAGTTGGATCATACTGTAACCCTATCCGTTAGAACTCTCGTCGAGTATGTTTTTCGCAGCGGTAGTATTGAGCCTGGATTTCATGGTACTTCCTCTATGGTTGAAGGAACACGAATTCATCAGAAAATCCAAAAGCAATATAAGGAAGGCGACCGCAAGGAGGTCTATCTGAAAACAGAGATCCCTTATGGTAGCTTACTTTATATAGTAGATGGGCGCTGTGATGGACTGCTTGTTTCGGAGGATGGGAGCCTAATCGTCGAAGAAATCAAATCAACCTCCGGACTGCTGGATATGCTGGAAGAGGGACATGAGGTTCATTGGGCTCAGGCGCTGATGTACGCATATATGGTATCGCTGGAGCAGGAGCTTTCTTCTATTCAAGTAAAGCTTACCTATGTCCACCGGGCTACTGATGAGCAAAAAAGCTTGTACCGAACGTTGTCTTTAGATGAACTGATCTCATTTGCTAATGATACCGTAGCCAGATATGCTCCGTACGCTGAGATGATGGTTCGTCATGATGCTAAGAAAGAGCAGAGCCTTCGAGAGTTACAATTCCCGTTTCCTTCTTATCGAAAGGGACAACGGCATTTTGCCGGAGCGGTGTACAAATCCATCGTAGAAAAGGTCAGTCTGTTCGCTCAGGCGCCCACAGGTATTGGGAAAACAATGTCAACGCTGTTCCCGGTCCTTAAAGCAATGGGCGAAGGACAAGCTAAAGGATTGTTCTATTTAACGGCTAAGACGGTTACCCGTTTTGCCGCACAGGAAGCAATCTCGTTACTGCTGACGCAGGGACTCCAGCTGCATGTCATCACACTTACTGCTAAAGAGAAGACCTGTTTTCATGATGAAGGGATTTGCGGTAAGGATTTCTGTCCCTATGCGGAAGGCTATTATGATCGGATTAATGATGCGGTAATGGATCTGTTAGAGCATGAAACGCTGGTGAGCAGAGACACCCTAGCACTGTATGCTCACAAACATAAAGTGTGCCCGTTTGAGTTCTCGCTGGATGCAGCCTATGCCTGTGATGCGGTGATCTGCGATTACAATTATATATATGATCCTCGGATCAGCCTGAAACGGCTAACAGAGGAGAGAAAGAGAGAAACGGTGCTTCTGGTAGATGAAGCACATAATCTGGTAGACCGGGGACGAGAGATGTTCTCTGCCTCTTTGCTGAAGGCCCCCTTTCTAGAAATCCAGCGTCAGTACAAGGAAGTAAACCGTAATTTGAGTACTGCAGCTAAATCGGTGAATGCTTTTTTCATCTCCCTTCGCAAAATTTGTAATGAAGAGGGGCAAGGGCAGTGGGCTTCGTTCCCGGAGGAGCTGCCAGCCTTGCTTGAGATATTTTCTTTGGAGGCGGAACAGGAACTTATTCACCCGAGCGCCAGCATTGTTCCTCAGAATGGAGAAGGAGAGAATGTTCTTCTGGATACCTATTTTGCAGTTCAAGGGATGCTTCGCACCTTTAAGACCTATGATGAACGCTACATAACCTATGCTGAGGTTCGGCGCGGCGATGTGTACTTGAAGTTATTTAATTTGGATCCATCGCATTTACTCCGACAAATGTCTAAGAGCTTTCGAAGCCAGATTCTGTTCTCTGCTACGCTTTCTCCATTATCGTACTATCGGGATATGATTGGTGCGGTGGAGGAAGATTACAGTTTAACGGTCTCATCTCCTTTTCAGAAGGAGCAATGGGAAGTGACCGTGCTGCCTGTCTCCACACGTTATCATGACCGGGAAGCTTCCCTCATCCCGTTAACTCAGGCATTGAATCAAATGGTTTCAAAGAAGGGCAATTATCTGGTGTTTTTTCCTTCATATCTCTATTTACAAAACGTATATCAGGCCTTTACGGAGAATTACCCCGAAGTACGGACTTTGATACAGGATACAGGCATGAGTGAGCAGGCTAGAGAAAGTTTTTTAGCAGCATTTAGTCCAGATAATGACGAGACGCTGTTAGGATTTGCTGTACTCGGAGGGATCTTTTCGGAAGGTGTAGATCTGCCAGGAGACCGTCTCAACGGGGTAATGGTTGTTGGAGTTGGCCTACCACAGCTTGGTCTTGAGCGTAATCTACTGCGTCAGTATTTTAATGCCAGAGGTAAAAATGGCTTTGATTATGCTTATGTCTACCCAGGAATGTGCAAGGTATTGCAAGCTGGAGGCAGACTGATTCGAAGTGAGACAGATACAGGCATTATTGTACTTGCGGATGATCGCTTTTTGCAGAGTCCTTATATGCATTTGCTTCCCGAAGAATGGAGAGATTATCTTATCCGCTCATAAGAGGGTATAATCTATGAAAAGGTATTCATAATCAATCGGCAGGAGGAAAAAGAATGACATTAAAAGTGGGTATTGTGGGTACGGGTTGGTTCTCTAAGGTACATGCTGATTTACTGGCAGAGATGGATGATGTCCGTTTGCAGGCGGTCTGCGGAAGCAGTAAGGCTAAAGGCGAAGATATGGCACGTCCATACGATGCTGCTGGATATGGTGATATTACGGAAATGCTGGATGCTGAGAAGCTCGATGCTGTTTATATTTGTGTGCCTCCACAATCTCATGGTGCGATCGAACGATCATTAATCAAGAGGGATATTCCCTTTTTTATAGAAAAACCGCTTAGTATGACTACTGAAATTCCTGCAAGCCTACTTCAGGATATCAAAGAACATAATTTGTTAACCTCGGTAGGATATCATTTCCGCTATCAGGAGAACATTAAACGTCTGAAAGAAACTTTGCGTGGTGACAAGGTCGGTATGATTATGGGGCAATGGATGGGCGGCATGCCAGGCGTAGCTTGGTGGCGTGATCAGAAGCAATCCGGAGGACAATTCACAGAGCAGACTACACATATCGTCGATTTAGTGCGCTATCTAGCGGGAGAAGTAAAGGAAGTCTACGGTATGTTCGGAAACCGGATTATGCATGAACAGCATGAAGGTGTGAGCGTTGCAGATGTAGGCACCGTATCCCTGAAACTTGAAAATGGAATTGTTGCTAATATTTCAAATACATGCGTTTTACCTGATGAGGTGGGAAGTGTAGGTCTTAGCTTCTATAATGATCGGGGACTTTTGGACTGGAACCCGGATCGTCTCTTGGAAGTGAGAAGCGGCAATAGCACCGAATTTGCGAATACAGGAAACCCATATTTAGTAGAAAGTGAAGCCTTCATACATGCTGTACGGACGGGGGATCGCTCGCGCATTTTATGCGATTATGAGGATGGATACAATACCCTAAAAGTCACCTGTGCGGCCTATGATTCAGCGCAAAGCGGATTGCCTGTTAAGTTCTAAGGTTCAATTCATAGAAAAAGGACATGCTACTTTAGATGTACTAAAGAGACATGCCCTTGGCCCAAGCTGGGTTAGCCTAGTGGAGGAATATCGCGAGCAAAGCTGGCGCCACACCTATAGATAACAGCGCGGACAGAATCATCGCAATACTGGAGATGGTTCCGGTCAGTGAACTAAGCTCGAAGGCTTTGGATGTTCCTGTACCATGTGCAGCGGTTCCCAGAGATACACCGCGCGCAATTTCATTCTCAATGCGGAAGATGCGAAGTACAGTAGGGCCCATCATTGTACCAAGTATCCCGGTAATAATGACGAAGACTGCCGTAATACTCGGTACACCGCCGATACTTTGCGAGATGCTCATAGCGATCGGTGTAGTTACCGAACGCGGGACCAGACTAGCTGCCAGATCGCCGCTAACATGCAGCCATTTGGCGAGCAGAATGGAAGAGATCACCGCAACTATCGTCCCTGATAGCACGCCTGCCGCAATTTCGGCGGCGTGCTTTTTGAGTACCTTGAAGTTCTTATGCAAAGGGATGGCAAAGGCCATGGTTGCTGGTTGCAGCAAATCCGTCAGCCATTTTCCTCCCGCATTGTATGAGTCATAAGTAATGCCTGTTATAAGCAGAAAAATGATCATAATCACTGGTGTGATGATTAATGGAGAGGTGTAGACTTTACCGGTAGAAGCATAGATACGTTTCGCGAGTAAATACACCGCGACCGTGAGGCCAAAGAACAGCAGAGCGTTTAACATGATTCTTTCCGCTCCTTCGCTTTATAAATTCTACTGGTAAGTAATCCGGAACTAGCCATCACAACAAATGTGCCTAAGACAACAACGGCAAGAATGCGTAATCCATCCGTTTCCAGAATATTAGCGTATTTCATTACACCTATAGCAGATGGAATGAAGAACAGTAGGAGCTCGGCGAGTAGCCAAGAAGCACCAACCTCTACCCAATTCAGACGAATGACACCGAACTCAAGCAGGAGAAACAATATAATCATTCCGAGTATGCTTCCGGGAATAGGGATATGCAATAATGGGGTCACAGCATTGATAAGTAAAGAGAATAACATAAGTCCCGCTACCTGCAGCAAGCCTATAACAATCTTTTTCATAAGGCTTCGCTCCTTTCATGATAATGAAAGTTTACATCAATTGTTTTCATAGGTAAAATGAATAGATCGAATAAATGACATTCCTTTTGTCTATGGATTAGGGGGAACATAAATGGATATCCGACAATTAGAATATTTCGTTCAAGCGGCACGAATGAAAAGCTTTACCAGAGCTGCTGAATCATTATATATAACACAGCCCACGATCAGTAAAATGATTCGGAATATGGAGGTCGAACTGGAGGCGGACTTGTTCTACCGTGAAGGGAAGAGTGTAAGGCTTACAGACGCAGGGGAAATTTTGTTCACCAAAGCGCAAAATATCGTGGAGTCTTTCGCCAGCTTGTCTTCCGAATTGGATAACTTACGGAATCTGGAGCAGGGTCACATCCGCATCGGCCTGCCTCCAATGGTAGGAGCGAGCTTTTTTCCATCGGTGATTGGTCAATTTCATAAACGTTATCCGCAGGTTACGATTCGTCTCCATGAGGATGGAGCCAAAAAAGTGGAGGAAGATGTAGAAACGGGACTGCTGGACATTGGAATGGTCGTGTTGCCTGTAGATACGGCCAAACTTCATTGTTTTACCTTTGTTGAAGAGAAGCTGAATCTTATTTTGCCTATGGGACATCGGCTGGCCGAGGCAGAGCTTGTTCCGCTAAGTGAGCTGGCAGAAGAGGAGTTCGTGCTATTTCGAGAGGATTTCACGCTGCACGATCGGATTATTACGGAATGTGTAAAAGCTGGATTTCAGCCGAAGGTTATATATGAGAGTTCACAATGGGACTTAATCAGCAAGATGGTAGCTGCGGGAATGGGGATCGCATTATTGCCGGAAACCATTTGCCGTGACATGGATCGCTCGCGATTGGTAGTCATTCCTTTGACAGATCCGGTAATTCCTTGGCAGATCGCTATGGCATGGCGTAGAGACCGTTATTTATCTTTTGCAGCACGTGAATGGATTTCTTTTGCAAAGGGACTATTGAGAACAGTACCCAAATGAGCTTCCCCACGAGCCTATAGAACATCCGAATAAATATCTGTTTTATTTTTGTGGATGTTCTGCAAATTTTTCTTTTTTTTTGAAAATATGTTTTTTGGTATCATGGATTATGATAGGAAGAGATGTTGATAGAGAGAAGGAGAGAGTTGTGACACTATATCAAGGTTCTTCCGAGAAAGCTTATAGAAGAGACTACAGAGAAGATGAGCTGTTTGTGACTATAGAGAGCCTTAGATGCGAATTGCTGGAAGTCGCGGAGCAACGGAGTCTTAGTGACCATGCTGTCCTAGAGCTAAGCGAGCGATTGGACGGTTATATTTTGCTGGCACAACATAAGATGATGGAGAACTTGCGCAGTCGCAAGGCAAGTGCAACAGCTTACTGCTGAAGCTCAAAAGCCGCTATTACAATAAATTAAACTCGATACATCCATAGAATTACACTATTACAAAGATCCAACCGATAAAGAGGAGAGAAATACGCTCCTCTTTTTGTCGTACAATCTATAAGTTGTACAATCCATAACTTTCACCTATAATGTCAATTAATAGGATCTTTTCAAGTCAAACTTTGGGGGTGCCGAGTGGAGGGAAAGTTAACAACTATACGCTCAGAAATTGAGAAAAATCTGTCCCGCTCCGGCCATAATCTCGCCTCATTCGCAAAAATTTGTGGCCTGAATCGTGGAAGTCTCAGCGCAATCCTGCATGGGAATCCACCGAAGCCTATGTCCCTGGGACAAATAGATGCAATTATTAAGGCCTTTGGTTTTCCGGATGGTTGGTTGTATCCACTGTACGTTGATGAATGCTTCAATGAGGAGAAGGTCTCACGCCGCAGGGTGGAGCCTTTTTTAATACGTTGCGCTGAACTGGGTAAGCAGCAATGCATTGATGATACCTTAAACAGATTGTTGGAATATCCGAAATCGCTAGATATCGTTTATTCGGTAGCTGATAAATTGTTTAATAAAGGTAAAGTAGATGAATCAATATATTTTTATAAAACCGTGACTGAGAATGAGTCCGATAGCTACTCTGAGAGATTGGCGATCAGTCATTTTCGTATATTTAGATCGATGCAATCGATAGTTGATACAGATGAGAAATTACGTGCGGTAATCACTTTTGGACCATTTAGAGGCCGTCTTCCTGAGGATATGCAATTGGATGGTCTGCTAATGCTATCACAACTATGCTACAGTCTACGTAGATGGGCAGAGATGGAAAGCTTTGCTGATGAACTAAGAACCTTGGCAAACGCGGTGTATCGTGACCAACTTCGAAAGAGTGTAGGTAGAAGAGCGGAAGATCTTCGGACGGAGCGTCCGCTCATCGTCTATTATGGTCATGGATATTTGCTTAAAGCGACTGCTCTGACCAAGCAAGGCAAGTATGAAGCAGCGAAAAAATATACTGCAGGCTACGCTGATCTAAGCTGGTTTGAAATGATGGATGATGAAGGTCGTGAAGCTTTAGAGCATTTCCGGTTATTTGCAACGGCCAATAGCTTTACGTTGGAGATGTTAGCGGGTAATGTAGCTGTTCTACCTGAATATACAGCTTTTTTGGCTGATCATCCTGGTGAAATTTTGGTAGGGCTTATTACTATTATGGATGCAGCGAACCGCCATGGCTTCTCAGCCGACAGTGTGCTTTCACGTTTCTCGCGTGAGATGCTGCGATTTGAGGAGTTTCAGGAGCCCAATAATGTGGATCGTGTGTATCGTCTAAACTATCAAGTTGCGATGTATCTTATAACCCGTAAACAGTACAGTACAGGCGTAGATTATATTATTCAATGTTTGGAGTTAGCCATTAAGCAGAACAATGGTAAAGATTTCATTAATTGCGTAACCTTATTTGAGACTAATAGGGATTATGCTACTACTGATCAGCAGACCAAATATAGAAATTTGATAAGGGAGGTGAGACAGCATGAAAAAATCACTATTGATGATGGTAAGTGTGTTAGCATTGTTTAGCTTCATCATTATCGGACCTGTAGGCTCTGGAAGCCATGGAGGTATCACGACTTTAGAGCACGGAGCTAATTGGTAGGATTGAAACGATCTATTCAGTATTCTTATAATACAGAGTAATACATATACGAAATTGGACTCCCTTGCCATTGTGCTGGGGAGTTTTCTTTTTCGTAATAATTGATACCGTATTCAAAATTTGACAAAGCGTTGCACCGAAAATATAATTAGGTAGCCTAAATAATACAGTGTTTAATAATTAGCTGACCTAACTAAATTAGAGGTGAAAGAAATTGGGATAAACGGAGGAAATACAGAAAATACTGAAAATTCAGTCGCACACGAGCTTTTTGCGGCGATGAAACGGCTGCATAAAGGCCAATGGCAAAAGGGTGTTGAAGGCCATAAGCCGAGTGAGATGACTTTAATGATATGCATTGAAAAATGGAATCATTCTGATGATGAGGGTCTAAAGATATCTGAAATCAGCCGACTACTCGGATTCACACCTCCAACTATTACGCAGTTGATTAATAGTCTTGAGGCGAAACAGATGGTGGAAAGACACGCAGATCCTTCGGACCGAAGAGTCGTACGCGTGAAATTGACGGAGAGTGGAAAAAAACTCACACGAAGAGCAGAGCAATACAGAGACGCAATGCTGGATGAGCTCGTACGTTACTTAGGTGAAAAAGAGACTAAGCAGCTCACAGAACTGTTGCTGAAAGTACATGCATTCGTTGAGGATAATCCACCACCTAATTGGGATAGGCTACAAATGAACGGAGATGAGAAGCTTGATTAAATTATTTAAACAACTGAAGCCATTTCGAGTAGCTATTGGTGCTGTATTAATTCTTGTGTTCTTGCAGTCCATGGGCGACTTATACCTCCCTACGCTGATGTCCGACATTGTCGACAAAGGTATTGTTCAGGGAGACCGTACTTATATTTGGAAAATAGGTAGCTTCATGCTTTTAGTAGCAGGGGGCGGGGCCTTATGTTCAGTCATTGCCAGCTATTTATCAGCAAAAGTGGCAGCAGGGTTCGGTAAACTTACCCGTGCTCGTGTGTTTAACCACGTAGAGAATTTCACGCTGCATGAATTCGATAAGCTCGGTACCGCATCATTAATTACCCGTACAACGAATGATATTACGCAGGTACAGACTGTACTTACTATGATGCTGCGTATGATGATCGGTGCACCGATGATGATGATTGGTGGTATCATCATGGCGGTATCTGAAGATGCGAAATTATCATTGATATTTGTAGTAGTTATTCCGGTACTCGTTGGTGCAATTTTCTTTATCGGTATGAAGGGATTACCACTGTTTAAAGCGATACAGGTCAAGCTGGATAAATTAAATCTGGTTCTACGTGAACATTTGACGGGTATCCGTGTTATCCGTTCATTTAACCGGATTGATCATGAGAATAAACGCTTCTCCGAGGCTAACCGTGATCTGACAGACACGGCGATCAAAGTAAATAAAATCATGGCCGGTTTGATGCCTCTTATGATGATTGTTATGAACTTTTCCATGATCGCAATTCTTTACTTTGGTGGGATTCGAATTGGCGATGGCGATTTGCAAGTCGGCTCACTGATGGCATTTATTCAATATGCGATGCAAATCATGTTCTCCCTGATTATGGTGTCGATGATGTTCGTGCTGATTCCTCGTGCTTCAGCTTCAGCCTTGCGTATCAATGAAGTGCTTGATATGCGGCCGGAGTTCACAGATCCATCAGAGAGTGAATTACACACAACGGCTCAAGCAACTAAAAAAGACGGCCGTGATCATATGCGTGGTTTTGTTGAATTCGATAATGTCTCCTTTTCTTATCCTGGCGCGGAACAACCTGCACTTTCGAAAATTAGCTTCAGTGCTCGCCCAGGTGAAGTTACTGCGATTATCGGGGGTACTGGTTCAGGTAAATCTACGCTGCTTAGCTTGATTCCAAGGTTCTATGATGTTAACGAAGGTGCTGTACGTGTTAACGGAGTAGATGTGCGTGAGATGACTCAGGAAGAGCTACGGAGCAAAATTGGTTACATCCCTCAAAAAGCGGTATTGTTCTCAGGTACGATTAACGAAAACATTCGCTACGGTAAAGAGGATGCTACCGATGAAGAAATCATTCATGCAGCCAAGGTAGCTCAGGCCTACGATTTCGTGTCAGCAATGAAAGATGGATTTGATTCGGAAATTGCTCAAGGCGGCAGTAATGTCTCTGGTGGTCAGAAACAGCGGCTGTCCATTGCACGTGCGCTTGTGAGAAAACCTCAAGTTTATCTGTTCGACGACAGCTTCTCTGCACTTGATTTCAAAACAGATGCCAAGCTTCGTGCGGCACTCAAAGATGAAACCACGGAATCCACTGTTCTAATCGTAGCTCAACGGGTTAGTACCGTTATGGATGCCGACCGGATTATTGTTATTGATGAGGGTGAAATCGCCGGAATGGGCACTCACCGTGAACTGCTCGCGAGCAGTGATGTGTACCGCGAGATCGTATCCTCGCAGCTGTCAGAGGAGGAAATAGCATGAGCGAACAAAACAATAAACCTGCTGCTCCGCGCGCCCATAAAGGTCCTGGACCTGGTGGCGGCCCTGGCATGCGGATGCCTGCAGAAAAGGCTAAAGACTTCAAGGGTACACTTCGTCGTCTGATTAAGTATTTAAGACCTCGTATGGTTCAATTGATTATTGTTCTTGTAATGGCAATTGCCAGTACTGTATTCAGTATCTTCAGTCCTAAGGTTATGGGTAAAGCAACAACTAAGCTATTCGAAGGTGCTTACGGTAAATTAATGGGTGTTGAGGGAGCTTCCATTGATTTTGGATACATTAATGATATCCTGATCATACTTGCGGGACTGTATTTGCTTAGTGCTCTATTTAGCTATATTCAGCAGTACGTAATGGCCGGCGTAGCTCAGAAGGTCGTCTACGACATGCGTGAGCAGATCAACAGCAAGCTGGAACGTTTGCCTTTGAAATATTTTGATTCCCGTACCCATGGGGAAATTCTAAGCCGTGCTACGAATGATGTGGATAACATCAGTACTACATTGCAGCAGAGCTTAACTCAATTGATTACTTCTATTGTCACCATTATCGGTGTCATCGTAATGATGCTTACCATCAGCCCATGGCTGACGTTGATTACAATTGTTACATTGCCACTCAGCTTCGTTGTGATTATGGCTATCTCCAAGCGCTCGCAGACTTATTTTGTCGGACAGCAGAAGTCACTCGGTCAGTTGAACGGTCATGTAGAAGAAATGTATACAGGTCACCGGATTATTAAAGCTTTTGGTCGTGAACCGCAGTCCCTTAAGGATTTCGATGAAATTAACGATAAGCTTTACGACTCTGGCTGGCGTGCCCAATTCATGTCCGGTATGATTATGCCGCTCATGATGTTTATCGGTAACTTGGGTTATGTAATGATTTGTGTAGTCGGCGGTATCTTTGTTACTAAAAAAATGATCGATGTTGGGGATATTCAAGCTTTTATTCAGTACTCCCGTCAGTTCACCCAGCCGATTGCACAAACGGCTAATATAGCGAATATTATTCAATCCACTATTGCTTCCGCAGAACGTGTATTTGAACTTCTGGATGAAGAAGAGGAAGTTAAGGAAGTTAATACTACACTTGCGAAGCTTGATGAAGGTACTCCGGAAGGTTCCGTTGAGTTCCGCCATGTGAAATTCGGATATAAAGAAGATGCGATTCTGATTGAGGACATGAATATTGAGGTTAGTCCAGGTCAGACTATAGCCATTGTCGGTCCTACTGGTGCTGGTAAAACCACTCTGATTAACCTGTTGATGCGCTTCTACGAGCTTAATGATGGGGAAATTATCATTGATGGCGTAAATATTACCAACATGAGACGGAGTGACCTGCGCAGCAAATTTGGTATGGTGCTTCAGGATACCTGGCTGTTCAATGGTACGATCCGCGATAACATTGCTTATGGACGTGAAGGTGCCTCAGAAGCTGATGTGGTGCGTGCTGCCAAGGCTGCTCATGCCGATCACTTTATCCGCACACTTCCGCTTGGCTATGATACGGTGTTAAATGAAGAGGCTTCTAATATTTCTCAAGGACAGAAGCAGCTGATTACGATTGCGCGTGCGATTCTGGCTGATCCATCGATCCTCATTCTTGATGAAGCAACGAGCAGTGTCGATACACGGACAGAATTGTTGATTCAAAAAGCAATGAAAGCATTGATGCAAAACAGAACCAGCTTCGTAATTGCTCACCGTCTTTCGACGATTCGAGATGCCGACCTTATCCTTGTTATGAATCAAGGTAGTGTAATCGAGAAGGGAAATCACGAGGAACTGCTTGCACAAGGCGGATTCTATGCTGATCTTTACAACAGTCAGTTCTCCGAAGGAGATTTGGACGCAGGCTAAGTTGAAGTGAAAGAAAAAGTATAGCAAACCATAAACCCCTCTTTTCACATGTTGCTGATTTTATATGTGAAGAGAGGGGTATTTTATATGTGATGAGGTGTTTTGATTTTTCAGAAAAATAAAAAAAGTTTGATTAAAAATTAAAGCATATATATGATAGAATTAAAAATGACCCGCGGCTCATTTTTAAGGCGGGAAGGTAAAGGAGAGGATGAAGGGAATGTCAGGCTACGGTAAATGGGTGGCAGGAAAAAAGACGAAATGGATTACTCTTCTCGTATGGATAGTGCTAGTAGGTGCACTTACCCTATTATGGCCTGCAGTGAATTCTCAAGTTGCTAATAATGCGCCCAATCTCCCAGATGATGCACAATCAATACAGGCAACAGCAATTGCAGAACAAGAGTTTCCAAGTGGAAGCGGAGTACCTGCATTGCTCGTATGGCATAGAGAAGGTGGGCTTTCGCAAGACGATTTAGTACATATCACTGCTGTATACAACAAGTTGGAGCAGCAACCGTTACCCCATCAGAACTTTGTTCCCCCACTAGGGAAGCTGCCGCCGCAGGCACTGCAAGCCTCATTATCTGAGGATCTTAGTACACTGGTAACCCCGGTGCTTTTTGATAAAACGGCAGATAGTGATCAGCTCGGTGAAGCTGTGACAGAAATGAAGAAGATCATAAACACAGAGACGGGTGGAGACCCCTCCGCGGCTAAGGTAGGTGGAAAAGACCTGAGTTTACGTGTTACGGGTCCAGTGGGCATCTCTATAGATGCTTCAGGCCTGTTTCAGAACGCTGACGTTTCCTTGTTAATTGCTACGGTTATGCTTGTTCTGGTGTTCTTATTAGTGATTTATCGTTCGCCGATCTTGGCGTTTATTCCACTTATTGCAGTTGGATTCGCTTATGGTGTAACTAGTCCGATTCTTGGAAAAATGGCGCAAGAAGGCTGGATCACCGTGGATTCACAGGCAGTATCCATCATGACAGTTCTGTTGTTCGGTGCGGGTACGGACTATTGTTTGTTCCTGATCTCACGGTTCCGGCAGTTGTTGAAGGTAGAAGAGAGTAAGAGTCGTGCGCTTCTTCGATCCATTACCGAATCTTCAGGCGCCATCGCTATGAGTGGCTTCACCGTCGTGCTCGCGCTGTTTGCGTTATTGCTGGCTAAGTATGGAGCTTATCATCGTTTTGCAATACCGTTCAGCGTGTCGATTTTCATTATGGGAATTGCTAGCTTAACGCTTGTACCTGCACTTTTGGCGATCTTCGGACGGACCTCGTTCTTCCCATTCATTCCGCGCACGCCGCAAATGGAGGTTGAACGGGCTAAGGCTAAAGGAAAACCAGCTCCAGAACCCAAAGTCTCCCATAAAAAAGGGATTGGCGGATTTGTAGTTTCCAGGCCTTGGGCTATCGTAGGAGTGACTGTCATCGGACTGGGGATTCTGGCTTCATTCTCTAGTGGAATCAAGTTTACGTATGATATCCTCTCTTCTTTTCCTAAAAATATGGAGTCCCGCGAAGGGTTCGACCTCATCGGTAAGCAGTTTTCTCCGGGAGAACTAGCACCCGCTAAACTGATTATTGATACTAAGGGGCAAGCGAGTGGAGAGGATCTTAAAGTCATTCTAGGAGGGCTCACGTATGTGGACACGGTTTCCGATCCGCAGCAGGGCGCTGTGAACAAGGATATTCTGGGTTATGACATCGAATTTAAGAACAATCCTTATTCACTTGAAGCGATGGGGCATATTCCAGCCCTTCTAGCAACAGCAGAGCAAGCGCTGATTGATGTAGGGGTAGAGAATCCTTCAGATCATGTGTGGGTAAGTGGTCAGACAGCGACGCAGTATGATACCAAAAAAATCGGAGATCGTGACACCGATCTGATTATTCCTGTTGTTATTGGATTGATCACGTTGCTGTTGTTGATATATCTGCGTTCGATAGTGGCGACTATTTATCTGGTCGGAACGGTCATTCTCTCCTTCTTCTCTGCACTTGGCTTAGGCTGGATTATCATTCACTATGTGATGGGGGCAGATGCCATTCAGGGAGCGATTCCGCTCTATTCCTTTGTATTCCTAGTGGCGCTTGGAGAAGATTACAACATCTTTATGATCTCGAATATTTGGAAAAAACGTAAGACCATGCCGCTTAAGCAGGCCATCGCGGAAGGCGTGAATGAGACCAGCTCGGTAATTACCTCTGCGGGCCTCATTCTGGCAGGTACTTTTGCTGTATTAGCTAGCTTACCGATTCAGGTGCTTGTGCAATTTGGTATCATCACCGCTCTAGGTATTCTACTTGATACCTTCGTAGTACGTCCGTTCCTTGTGCCCGCTATTACGACACTTTTTGGTCGATGGGCATTCTGGCCGGGGAAACATCAAGAGGTGGAGGAAGCTCTGCCTCGTGGTAGTGAGCAATAAGCGACACACTGTAAAAATAAACAGGGATGTCTCAAAGCCATATTGGCTTAGGGCATCCCTGTTGTTAATGTCGTGGCAGTCGAACTTTTATTCATTGTACGATTCGGCCTACCTCACTTAATTGCTGGTGCCGGGTATTCGGCTGACCATCAGCTTATATTTGTCGATCGAAGCACCAAGAATGGCTTCATTTCCACCAGCACCGCGGTGTGATTGACGGAAGGATTCACTGGATGTCCAGCCTTTAAATGCCTCCTCATTCTCCCACATGGTACAGATTTTTAATTCCTCAACACCTTCTTTGGCACTTCCTTGCCAAACCTCCATGCGGACGAATCCTGGCATATCCTGTACACCATTATTTCCTCCGAAACGTTGAGCGATGGCTTCACCATGACCTTCTTTAACCTTAATAGTATTAGTTACTACTAGCATATTAGGTAAACCTCCGTTCAGTAGTGTGATATCCATACATAAACAATAGGTTGAATATATAATTGCACTTTATACACTTAAAAGTTCTGTTTCGTTAAAAACGAAGGCGATAAGTGTATTCTCTGCAACTAAATTCCATGAATTTGGCGAATGGTTGAAAATTGCCTGCTTTTAGTTGCACAGAGTGCAATTAAAGTGTGAAGGATCCTCTAATTACGCTGAATAGATGTACAAAGTGCAACTATCGTCTATTCGAACGCCAAGTAGTATTCAGAGCCGAAGCGCCCAGCGTAACTACAATACTCAACTACAACACCCAACACCCAACACCCAACACCCAACACCCAACACCCAACACCCAACACCCAACACAACGTAACTATAAGTATCTATAATTAAATAAATACTTAATCTCTATTTACCTACTCTGGCGTTAAAGTAACCTACTCTAGCTTAAAGTGAAGTTTGATTGCAAAATGTGCAACAGAATAGCCAGGAACTAGTCTACAAAAGGTATTCTGTTGCACTCTGTACAATTGAATTAAGGTTAAATCGCCTAAAGTAGTGTTTTTCCCCAGTTTGATTGCACAAAGTGCAATCAAACCAAGTTTTAGCCGCCACCAGAGACATTCTATTGCACAAAGTGCAATCAGAGCATCGAGAGGAGTTAGAGCCTGAGGGATTATCGATCACAAATTGCAACAAAACAATCCAAGCTTCTTCCTCCTACATCCAGCCCCATTCTCCTGAACAAGTGCAATCAGAGCATGGCGTAGAACCAACTGCTCCCTTTTATTGCGGATTAGTGGTCCAGAGTCCAGCTGTTTTTAGGAAGACACGATCCGGCAGCTTCAAGGCTGTTAAAGCCAATTCAGCTACATCCTCAGGCTGCATCATACGGTCTTCGTCACCGATCTTAAGTCCAGCGTTGGAAGCTAATCCGGTGTTAACAGTGCTTGGAGTCAAGGCTACGACGCGGATGTTGTGCTTACGCACCTCTTGTGCGAGAGCTTCGGTCATGCCCATCAGTGCGAACTTGGATGCGCAGTAAGCCGAGCCTGTCGCGAAACCGCGTTCTCCAGCGGTAGAAGAGATATTGATGATATTTCCACCATTTTTCTCAATCATAGCTGGCAGTGCAGCGCGAGTTACATAATACGTACCGTAAAGATTGACTTGGATATGACTTTCCCAATCGGCAGGGTCCATTTCTACTAAAGTGCCGAATTTTGCAATTCCGGCATTGTTGATTAATGCGTCAAATGTTCCTAGCTCGTTTTGCAGGTAAGCAACCGCACGTTCCGCTTCTTCGCGTACAGCAATATCCGCTACGGCGATGCTGACTTTCACGTCGTATACTTCCGTTAAGGCTGATTTTAACGCTTCGAGATCGCCTGAAGTTCTGGAGATCAGGCCCAAATTAGCACCTTCCTTAGCTAGTGCCATGGCTAAGGCTTTGCCGATCCCTTTGCCTGCACCAGTAATCACAACACTCTTTCCTCTCAAATCCATCTCTAACGTCACGCTCCTTTAAACATTTTTGAAGCTAATGCTTCGTTCATGTCCTATTATACCTGAATGCTATAGGGCATTCACAATCGCCGAAGGAAAACGATTTGAAAACTTCCATGTATAGCGATGTTATTTTCCATGAATCCATCATTTGTTTCCACGAATGAAATGATTTATTCGTAAAGCTTCGTCAGCGGCACGGATGCAGGTCCCTCTAAGACTTCTCCATCATAGGAGAAACGGGAGCCGTGGCAAGGGCAATCCCAAGAACGGTCGCCATCGTTCCATTCGCATTCACAGCCCATATGTGTACAGGTTCTGTCTACCAGATGAAGCGTCCCTTCTGGATCCTTATAAGCTCCCACACGTTTACCGTCATGGAAGACAACAGCCCCTTCGTCTGCCTTCAAATCACTTGTCTTTTTATGGACAATTTCTACTTTGCCCGCTACAAGCTCTTTTGCCACATTGGCATTTTGAACGAAGAAGCTTTTTAGGCTGGCGCCAGCTTTGAAGCGGGATGGATCGTATAGCTCTGTGTATGGATTATCCTTACGCTGAATCTGATCGGAGATAATTTGAGCGGATAAGGTACCGCTTGTCATGCCCCATTTTCCAAATCCGGTAGCGATATAAATCTCTTCGCTGTTCGAAATCTTGCCGATGTAGGGGACCTTGTCCAGCGTAATTAAATCCTGTGCTGACCAGCGGTAAGGGATCGATTTGATGCCCAGCAAGTGGCCTGCGAACAGCTCCAGATTCTCATAATGACCTATCGTGCAAATGCCTTGGCCCGTCTTATGATTCTCACCCCCGACGATAACCAGATTCTGGCCTTCCCACTCCACTGCACGCAGAGAACGGGTTGGTTCGCTGGCGCTTAAATACATTCCACCCTCAAAATCCGTTTCAGGCTGGATCGCCAGACAGTAGGAACGTTCAGCATGCAGTCGCGAGAAATATAACGCACCTCCGTCGTAGAAGGGGAAATGAGAAGCTGACACAGCGTAACGGCAGGTGATGCGGTAGTCATTCTTTTCCGTATAAAGCGTAAGCGTATCGTTCTTCTCCACCTTGTCCGCCATCATCGTATGCTCATAGATCACGCCACCTTTTTCCACGATAACCTTCAACAAGGCCTTCAGATATTGCAGGGGGTGAAAGCGAGCTTGTCCTGGTAGTTTAATCGCACCGCTCGCCATTAGAGGGATAGAGACGTTATCCAGCCATTCACCGGGCAGGCCCAATTGTTCATAGGCTTGATACTCTTCTTCCAACTGTTTAAGCGTTTTATGATCTTCAGCATCTGCGTATAAATAGGCCGCTTCACGTTTCATGCCACAAGACACTTCCAGTTCTTCAGCCGTACTTAAGATCCAATTCATAGCCTCATTGTTCGATTGATAATAGCGCCGGGCATTCTCCGCCCCAAAATGTTTCAGCAAATGATGATAGATTAATCCGTGCTGAGTGGAGATCTTGGCGCTTGTAAAACCCGTAGTACCGCTGAGGATTTCCCCTGCCTCCAAGAGTGCGACTTTGTATCCGGCTTTGCTTAAGAGATAGGCTGTTGTAATCCCTGTAATACCGCCGCCCACCACAGCGACATCTGTAGAAATATCTTCAGTCAGCTTTGGAAAGGTCGGTAAATCTGTAGTGTCACGCCATATTGATTCTGGAAATTGCGGAAGACCTTGCGTTATTTTACGGTGTGGATCCATCTTATTATCCCTCCATCTGTACAATGCTCATTTCATTTATTACCACAGTCCCGTTAAAAGAAACTCTGTATTCATATGTGCAGTGCATGAATTCAGAGAAATAGTGCCAAAATAAGGTGGCATCCGGGAAGCGCAGGATAAATAGGAGGGATGATCCATGTCAGTTCAACAGGATAAGCACAATGTTTCTCTGGAATGGATCAAGGATCAGTTAAACGGATTCGCCGATTTAATCGATCGAACGCTCGTTGCACCTTTTGGGCAGATCAACTTAATCTATATTAAAAGCGTTACAGATTCGCAGACGCTCAGTCGCCATGTGATTACGCCGTTCTATGAGATGGGGGATACTAACGCTTACCTTGATTACATTACGACGTATCCGGGCACGGAAGAGGAGACTACGAAGGAAATAGCGATCGATCTTTTGCTTAGTGGCTACGTTCTTCTTAGCATAAATGATGTGATTTGTTTTTTTGACGCGATGAGTACAGAGAGCAGCGGTGTTAGTGAAACGTCTGCAGAAAGCATTTCACAGGGACCTTCAGATGCACTAACGGAGGATATTGCGGTTAATCTGAACATGATTCGCCGTCGCTATCAATCCACTAATCTCAAAATGGAAACCATGATCATCGGCGATGTCTCCAAAACAAAAGTGGCCATCCTATACGACATCAGTCGTGTTGATCATAATGTATTAGCGGAATTAAGGGAGAAGATGAATACCCTAAAGGTTGATATTTTACAGGCTACGGGAGAACTTGAGAAGTTTATAAGCAGTGATAAATTGAGAATTCTCCCTAAGTCTATTATTACTGAAAGACCTGATAGAGTTGTGTTTAATTTGTCTGAAGGAAAAGTAGCGATACTCCTGGATACAACGGGATATGCGATAGTGTTGCCCTCCATATTTAACGATTTTTTTACATCCATGGATGATAAGATCCAATTTCCTATTGTGGGCCGTTTCTTAAAGCTACTCCGAATTATCGGTGTGTGCATGACGTTATGGCTGCCTGCGATCTATGTAACACTTACCTCTTATAACCCAGAGATTATTCGTGTGCAGGTTGCACTACTCATTTCGGGTAGTCGCGCGACCGTGCCTTATCCATCTTTTGTGGAAGTGCTCTTAATGCTTATGATGATGGAATTTCTGACCGAGGCGAGTTTACGGCTGCCCAAAGCGATTGGTCCTACGGCCACGACGGTCGGAGGTCTAATCTTAGGTCAGGCAGCTACGGCGGCAGGGCTTGTAGGTAATATTATGATTATATTGGTCTCTGCCGTTGCGATATCCAATTTTCTGATTCCTCTGAATATGATGAGCTTGTCGATACGCGTGCTGAAGTACATTTTTCTTATAGCTGCCGCTGTTCTAGGAATGGTTGGTGTAGTGGTCTGTGTTGTAGGATTCGCGATGTATTTATGCAATCAGCGTAGCTTTGGACAACCTTATTTCAGATTGTTTTTTCTTGATAACCTTGGTAAGAAGAAGGGCGGGGAACATTGATGGCCAAAAGCCGTTATTTCTACTGTCTTTTTCTGATGAACAGCTTGATCAACATCATTAATTTTGTTCCTAGGGAACTAATAGACAGACGCTTTGACGGTGCTTTGTTCTCCATACTAATTGCAACGGTCCTTGGCACTTTGTTTGTCTATATATTTACTGTATTGATTGCTAAATTTCCTGGAAAGGGGTTTCCGGAAATATTTAACCCTCTTCTTCCTAAGCTGCTAGTCAAACCCTTACTTGTCTTTTTTGCGGGTTTATGGTGTGTGGCTGGGGGGGTTACCTTGCTTTCTTTTGTAGATATTACGCTGAGATATGTCAGTCCGAATTCAAGCCCATATACTGTCGTGATCGGTTTTCTGATATTGGTCTGTATCTGCTGTCGCTTTGATTCACTATCACTTTTGTATGGTCTTGAAATCATTCTTTTCGTTACATTACCGTTAATTGTCTATGGCATTGTAAAGGCGCTGACCAATCCGGATTTCAATTGGGATTCTGTTCTGCAGATCACTACATACATCTGGCATAAGCCGGATCTGATGAGTCTTTCGGCAGCTACCTTTTCTTTTAGTGGTTATATTAATCTAGCCATCTTTAATCGGGTATTTCATGGGTTAAAGCTAAAGCATGTCTGGATTTTAGGGGTGGAAGGACTTCTCGTACTGCTCATAACCTTTTTGGTCCCTATCGGTTATTTCGGTACTGTTGCGATTGAGAGACATGTATATACGTGGTTCTCGACGGCAGACAGTATCCGGATAGAATCCTTTATTATTGAACGGATGCTATTTATTTTTTATTTTGCCTACATGACTTTATCTCTGGTGAGTGTAATTGTTCATTGGCATGTAGGGTTAGGGTTATTCAAAGGTGCTATTTCATCTACGAAAAAAAAATCCCAGAAGGCAGAGCAGTGGAAAGAGTGGCTCATCCTGTGCTTGTTTAGCGGAGTGGTCCTCTCCTTAATATGGATGGATCAATATCAGCTCAACGTGTTGGGCATTTGGTTTCTACAGATCCGCTGGTTTGGTGAGATGTTCTTAATCGCTCTGCTGTTTTATTGTTATCGCAAAGTAAGGAGGCAGAGGTTGTGAGAAAAGCACTTAGTGCAATAGGAATTGTGTTACTGCTACTCCTTGCCGGCTGTGACTTCAAAGAAATTGATTTACGGATATTCGTACTGGCGATCGGTGTTGACCCTGGTGAAGAAGAAGGGACTTTCAAGATCAGCTTGAAACTGGCCATCCCACAGGGGGAAGTTACCAAGATTGATGAGAAGATGCAGATATTAACCGAAGAGTCCCCTAGTATTTCGGAAGCGCTCCGCAGAATGAAGTCAAAAGTGGAGAAGGAGCTTGATTATTCCCATTGTAAATCGATTATTTTGGGAGAAGGGATCGCACGCAAAGATATTCAGCATGTTATGGATTGGGCCGTGCGGCGCAGAGATGTCCAGCTTATTGTAAATTTTGCAGTCGGGCGTCCGGAGGCACTTCAAGTGCTGCAGGTACGACCCGAATCGGAGCGAATTCCATCGAATTCTCTTATTCTGGCGATGAGTGGTCAGGGAACGGAGTCTCCTTTTATTGCTAGTGTGTATTCCTTTCAGTTGATGAGAAATATTTATGAGAAGGGTATTGATCCGATTTTGCCGATTATCGAGGCCAAAGGGAAGAGTGAGTTCTTAATTGATAAAATTGCTCTACTGGATAGCGAGAAAATCAAGATGGTGCTTACACCGAACGAAACCCGGCTATACAATCTGCTGTCGCGCTCCAACTTACGGACCAATTTGCCAGCCTATATCGAGGGGGTCATGTATCAGTATTACACAGAGAGATCATCCTCGGACTACAAGATATTAAATACGGAGAGCGGAAAAGCAACTATTCGATACTATATTAAGATTAAAGGGATCCTCGAAGAGAGTAGCAGCCAGGATTTGGTGACACATAGCTTGTTGAAAAAAATTCAGACGGCCGGCGAGAAAGAATTGGAAGATGATATCTTAGCATTACTGAAAAAAATTCATACGAGCGGTTTGGATCCTTTTGGGTGGGGGCTGCACTATGGAGCTAGACATTTTAATAATGATACCGAAATGGAAGTGTGGAAGGAGCTCTATGCTGGGCTCGATTTTCAGGTCAAAGCTGATGTTAACATCAAATATTCAGGATTGATTAAGTAACTGAGAAAGTAATGAGTGGATAAAAGTGGGATTGACGTTCTTACATTCACGATTTATACTTGATCTAAAAATAAGTTAGAGGATGATAGCAATGAAAAGTCTAAATTTGACTTCCCAACGTCAAGCCGTTTACGATATCGTCCTTAATTCACATGACCATCCCACTGCTGCGGAAGTAATGAACCGGCTAGTAGAACAAGGTCATAGCTTAGCATACGGTACTGTATATAACTCTCTTCGTTATCTTTCAGATAAACAAATGATTCGTGAGCTTAAGCTTGGTGAGGCTGCCAGCAGATATGATGCCCGCATGGATGATCACCAGCATATCATTTGCGAGGTTTGCGGTGCGGTTGATGAGGTAATGAACCAAGTTCCACGAGACTGGATGAACACAGTGGCCAAGGATACAGGTTATACCATTGGTCATGCTCATGTGGTATTCGGAGGCGTCTGCCCGAACTGCAAGAACAAGAACGTGAACTAGGATGAAAGAACCGGAGCCTTTTGCTACGGTAATAATAAGAAATAGGCTTATTTGAGTAGATCGCTCTCTTTGAGGCGGTCTTTTTGTTGCGTTTATATGACAATTTTTAAGAATGATGAGAAAAATGAAGAAAGATAGGAGGAAAATCGGTTCCAAAGGAGGATATATAATTATATAGTAAGTCTGGTAAATAAGTCCTTCTTTAAGACTCGAAGAGAGAGAGTGTGATGACAACTATGAACAAAAAAGCAGGTATGAGTATCCGAACCAAATTAATTCTTACATACCTATTAGTTCTACTGTTGCCCAGTATCATTATCGGTTGGCGAACCTATCAATCTGCTAGCCATGAAGTGGAAAATCAACTGGTGAACAATGCTACCGAAAGTGTTGAGGCAGTAGATGCAATCATCAACTCGAATATTCAATCGAAAATAGATACTATTTCTTATTTTGCTGCTGAGTTCACCGCTGAGGGGACCAACAGTGAGGCAAATGGAGAGACGGTAGCATCTATGAAGGACAGATTAAAGGAATATGCTGTGCTACATCCTGATGTGTTAGATATTTATGTTAGTACAAGCAGAGGGCAATCGATCCATGCTTCGGAAGCCAAGCTGCCCGAAGGCTATGATCCCAGGCAGGAAAGTGCCTATATTAATTCTCTGAAGCACGGGAAAGGTGTTGTGATTTCTCCGGCCTTTCAAACTGTGAATCAGGAAACGGCGATCGCGATATCAACGGTCCTGAAGAGCGGTGACGGGGTGATAACCCTGAATCTCAATCTATCTGCATTAGGAGAATTGACCGCGTCCAAGGTGGGCAAGGAAGGATATATTATTATCCTGGATAACAGCAAGAAATATCTTGTTCATCCAACAGAGGCTATTGGGCTGGAGTCATCCGATGACTTTATAAAGAAAATGTTCGAGGAAGATCAAGGTACTTTTGATTATGTCTACAAGGGTACGCACAAAAAGATGACGTTTATGGTAAATGAGCTTACGGGCTGGAGAATCGGAGGCACGATAAGCATAGATGAAGTGACTTCAGTAACGAGTGGAATCCGCAATACAGCACTGCTTGTAATTGTAGCTTCCGTTCTGCTTGCACTGATCGTAATCTATTTTAATATTCAATCTATCTTGAAGCCTCTGATCCGTTTGCGGAAAGCAACTGCCGTGATAGCCAAGGGGGATCTGTCCGAAGACATGGGGGCTTTCCGCAAAGATGAAATTGGCATGCTAGCCGAGAACTTTCAATTAATGGTGCTCAGCCTGCGCGAGATGATCATAGGTGTGCAGGAGATGACGAGTAATGTCTCCTCTTCAGCCGAAGAGCTGACTGCCAGTGCGGAGCAGAATGCCCAAACGATCGAACAAATGACAATAGCGATTCAAGAGGTAGCGACAGGTACGGAACGGCAGGTGATCGGTGTACGCAAAGGAATGGAAAGTACAGCGGCGACAACAAGCGAAGTGGATCATATTTCCGTATATATGGAGCAGGTGTCTGCGATGATGGACAAGACTTCACTCTCTGCTTCGGAAGGAAATGATTCCGTCATCAGCGTGGTGGATAAGATCAATGGTATCGATAGAACGGTGGGAGAGCTTGGCAGTGTAATCGACAAGCTGAACGAAAGAACCGGTCAAATTGAGGGCATTGTCGGCGTCATCACAGGGATTGCCCGTCAGACCAATCTGTTAGCTCTCAATGCTTCTATTGAGGCGGCCAGAGCTGGAGAGCATGGCCGTGGATTTGCCGTTGTCGCTGCTGAAGTACGTAAGCTGGCAGAGGAATCAGAGAGATCAGCGCATTTGATTGCAGAGCAGATTACCGCCATTAATAGTGAGATGACGCTGGTGACTCATACGATGGAAGACACAAAGCAGCGCGTAACCGAAGGGATAGAGGCCGTGGATACTTCCGGACGTTCCTTCTCCCGTATCCGTAGAGCGGTCAAGAGTGCCGCAGAGAAGATTGAGGCAATGGGTGGGGCTGTACAGACCTTATTAGTGGAATCAGATCACATGGAGAAGGCTATAGGAGAGATTCGTGGCATCTCTGAAGAAGCGGCTGTGAATACAGAGACCATCGCGACGGCAGCGCAAGAGCAGCTTGCTTCTGTTGAAGAGATGGCGTCTTCGTCTACCGACCTTAGCCGTCTTGCGGAGGAACTGCAAAAGCTTGTGAGTAGCTTTAAAATACACTCTTCCTAGTAATAATATATATTTCATATAGGAAAACGATGCTTTTATCTTCCCTTTTGCAGCCCTTTGCAAGTATACTGATAAACAATAATGTTGGGTTAGGCAACGGAGAGAGGAGAGATAATAGTACATGGGAGAGCAACTGAAAGGGTTCACGGTCGCCTTGGCGGGTCCGCGCAAATCGGAAGAAATGGCCAAGCTGGTGCAAAATATGGGGGGGACGGCGTTATGTCGACCTGCTCAAGGTACTGTCTTTCTTGATGATGAGGCATTGGAAGAAGGATTGAATTCATGGATCAGCCATCCGCCTTATTTGGTGATCCTTACCACAGGCATGGGACTGGATGCTCTCTTCCAAACGGCTGAACGCCTTAATATCGCTGAGCGTTTCTTAGAGGTCCTTTCTGGTTCTATTATTGCTGCACGGGGTTATAAGACAGTGAATGCTTTGAAAAAAAGAGGACTTACGCCGGAGGTTCGTGACGACGACGGAAGTACGATCGGATTGATTCGTGGGCTTCAATCTCTGGATTTGAAGGGCAAGGAGGTCGTACTGCAGCTGCATGGCGATCCAGCTCCTCGTATGCTCGCATGGCTGCAGGAGGCTGGGGCGAATACCCGCCAAGTGCTGCCGTATCGTCATACTCTACCAGAACCGGGTGAGCTTGAAAGATTGCTTACAGAAATCATAGAAGGTAAGATTGATGCCGTAGCTTTTACAAGTGCGCCACAATTTCGTTTCCTCTCTCAATTTGCTCGGGAACAGGGCAAGCTGGAGGAGATGCTAAGGTCTTTCGAGGATAAAGTGCTTGCTGTTTCTGTAGGGCGTATTACCTCTGAGGCTCTAAAAGAAGAGGGCCTACAACGTATCATCATGCCTGAGCATGAACGGATGGGAAGCATGATTGTAGAGTTGGGCAAATATGTGGCGGCGAATCGCTAGACCACAGTGTGCGGAAGCTTTACAAGATTTACGTTACTATTCAGAAGCATTCCCGCCGGATTCAATGGGTGGGGATGCTTTTTTACCCGGAAGAGGATGCCTTAAGAGTAGTAAACCTGCCATCTGCATGGACATTCGCAGCAGTTTTCCTTAGAATATAGGCAACATGTGATGAATAATAACAATGAATAAGGAGGAGGATCCCCATGGACAAAAGAAAATGTCTGTTACTTGGTGATTATACCCATCCCCGTTTCCATCCACTTCAAGGAGTGGACCAACAAATTAGCGAGATCTTAAATGATTTATTAACCGTTCAGTGTTCAGAAAATAAAAAAATGATGCGTATTGAGCATTTGGGAAGTTATGACTTATGCATTGCCTACAACGAATTATGGAATGAAACTGTATCTCCTCAGCAAACCGCTGGCCTACTCAGCTATGTGAGCGGTGGTGGAGGACTGATTGTTCTTCATACAGGTGCTTCATTGACGAAGCGTAACGAACTAGCTCAGCTGATCGGTGGACGCTTTAATGGTCACACTGCTTACGAGCCAATGAATTTTAAGGTGCTAGAGCATGACATTACTGAGGGCGTTGAAGACTTTCAGCTGGATGAAGAGCCTTATCATTTCGAATTTGATCCGTTCACAGATCGGACTATTCTTCTTCAGTATGAATCGGAGGGTCAATGGCTTCCAGCTGCATGGTGCCACAGCTATGGTTTAGGACGAGTAGTGTTCCTTATGCCTGGGCATCATGAACCATCCTTCCGCCATCCAGCACTACGTAAACTGATCTTACAGGCAGCTACTTGGGCTGCACGTATTCCGGTAAGTAACTAAGGGATATTGCGTTTTTTTGAAATACGCACACAGTGAGGTATACTTTAATCATCAACTCCGTTTGTAACGAAACGGAATCTTTGGGAGGAAGTACTATGAGTGATTTGTTTAAAAAAGCGATCTCTTTAGGAGTGGGCCTCACCATTGTTAGTAAGGAAAAAGTAGAAAAGGTTGTTGAGGAACTAGTGAAGCGTGGGGAGCTTGCTCCTTCGGAGTCTAAGGCCCTTGTTGACCGTCTGATTGAACGCGGTGAGGAAGAGCGAGGTATGCTCAAGTCTGTTGTACAAGAACAAGTACAACGCGTGTTGAAGGAAATGAAGGTTCCTGTACAAAGTGATATTGACGAGCTGGAAGGCCGAATTGCTGTATTGGAGCGTCGATTGGCCGAGCTGGAGGGCATTTCCCATCTAGAAGGAACATCGGCGGAAACGCGTACGGACTAAATGGCAGTACGTATCAGACATGCCGGACGATACCGGTCCATTGCCATGGCGCTTATGCACCATGGTTTTGGCTATATGGTGGAGGAGCTGGGGCTCTATCATTTATTATCCCTTCCACGCCGTCTTGTAACGCAAGAAGCTCATACAAGTCTTACACTCGGGGAGCGGATTCGGCTCGTATTGGAGGATTTGGGCCCAACCTTTATTAAGCTTGGACAACTCGCCAGTACCCGTTCGGATCTGCTGCCTGATTCTATTATTCAAGAATTGGTAAAACTACAGGATAATGTGCCCCCGTTCCCTGTGGAGCGAGTGCGCACGATTGTGGAGCATGAACTCGATCAACGGATGGATGAAATCTTTAATTCCTTTGAAGATACTCCCCTTGCGGCTGCGTCGATCGGTCAAGTGCATAGAGCTGTTCTTCACAGTGGGCAGGTCGTGGCTGTTAAAGTTCAGCGCCCTGGTATACTGCGAACGATGAGTAGGGATTTGGAAATTCTCAAAGATCTGAGCGCCCTTGCTGAGAAGCAGCTAGGTTGGGCGAGGCAATATCAGTTGTCCCGTATGGTAGAGGAATTCTCGAAATCTCTGCTTGGCGAGCTGGATTACGGCCAAGAAGGACGCAATGCAGAGAAAATTGCTCAACAGATGGATTATGACGGAGTATACATCCCGGATATTTATTGGGACTATACGTCTGCACGAGTGCTGACGATGGAATATGTGGTAGGGATTACGCTAAGTCGTCGCGATGAACTACTGAGTAGCGGCGTTAAGCTTAAGGTTATTGCTCAGCAGCTCGTGGAAATGATGCTAAGACAAATTTTCATTCATGGCTTTTTTCATGCAGATCCGCATCCAGGGAATGTTATGAGAATGGCTGATGGGAAGCTGGCTTTGATTGATTTTGGCATGATGGGGCGGCTGAACGAAGAGATGAAAGAGCAGCTGTCTGCGCTTGTCATCGCACTAATGCGCAAGAATACGGATGCGATGGTCCGGGCAATTTTGCGTCTCGGCGTCATCCCTGAGGATGCTGATCGAGCAGCGTTGCATAATGATATGGATCGACTTCGCGAAGAGTATTATGATGTTCCGTTCAGTAAGATGAGCATAGGCAAAGCGCTAAATGATCTGTTTGGCATTGCTCGCAAGCATCGATTAGTTCTTCCCCCGGATCTAACGATGCTTGGTAAGACGATGCTGACGCTTGAGGGTGTCATTAGCAATTTAGATCCAACGATTAGCATTTTAGAGATGGCAGAGCCTTTTGGACGTGAACTTGTGAAGCAGCGATTTAGTGGTCCCCGATTGCAGCGCAAGTTCCTTGGAGGCGTAGCCGATTTAACGGAGAGTCTTTTAGAGCTTCCTGGGCAGGCAAGGCAGTTATCTGCGCTAATTACTAAGGGAAAGCTAAAGGTAGAGATTGCGGCACCTGAGCTCGAGCATCTGGAGCGAAAGCTGGACCGAGTTGGGAACCGCTTAGCATTTAGTATTGTGATGCTTGCGTTCAGTATCATCATGGTTGGACTCATTATAGGCACTGCGATGCGGGGTCAGCCTTCAGTGTTATGGAATTTTCCTACAGTGGAGATTGGCGGCGTAATAGCGCTTCTGATGTTCCTATGGTTGATCTATGCGATTTTTAAATCGGGAAGGTTCTAACCTGCAGGATAGAATAATTATTATTCTGCAGGTTCACACAAATGCCGTTCTATCAAGTACAATATAAAAGATAACTTTCTAAGCTTAACTTTACTTCTATTGTATAAAGTGGAATGGAACGCAAATGGAGTGCCGTCTAAACGTCCGGTGGATCGCTGCTGCCCAGAAACCGAACTTTGACCGCACTCTTTTAACGGGTCAAGGGATACATGGGACGGAAGAATGCCGGTGACGGGGTTCTTCCGCTTTTGTTTGAATATAGCTGAATCGGAAGCATACGCCCCCAAAAGGACAGTCGGGTTAGGGCTGCCTGAATAGGGCTTTGGAAGACGGAAGTTAAGTAAGAGATGTAATCAAATTTAACTGAGAAAATAGTGAGGTGGAGAATTTGCCGGGATTTAAAGAATTAGGTGTTTCAGAATTACTGTGTACATTGCTTCAAGGTCAAGGCATCGTTAAGCCTACACCAGTGCAACAGGAAGCAATACCGCCATTGGTGCAGGGTTTGGATGTAATTGCAAGAGCGAAGACAGGTACAGGGAAGACATTAGCTTTCTTGCTGCCAATTATGGACAAGATCCACACGGAGCGAGCTTATCCGCAGGCGCTAATTATGGCCCCAACACGTGAGTTGGCTTTGCAGATTACAGAAGAGGCACGTAAGCTGGCGCGTCATACGGATATTAAAATCTTGGCCGTTTATGGTGGTCAGGATGTTGAGAAGCAGCTGCGTAAGCTCGAAGGTGGCAGACATCTTATTATCGGTACACCGGGCAGACTGCTAGATCATATGCGCCGGGAGACGCTCGATCTTAGTGGCGTTAAGATGCTCGTTCTGGACGAAGCGGATCAAATGCTGCATATGGGATTCTTGGAGGATGTAGAGACCATTATTACGGCTGTTCCTTATCGCCGTCAAACGATGTTGTTCTCTGCGACGATGCCAGATCCGATTAAACGTCTCGCAGCTAATTACATGAAAGAGCCTCTGGATATCATTATTAAGAGTGGTTCTCCGATTCCGCTGGATAATATCAAACAGCAAGTCGTGGAAGTCTCGGATCGTAATAAAGAAGAGGCACTCAAAACATTGATTGAACGGGATCGTCCTTACTTGGCTATTATTTTCTGCCGGACCAAACGTCGGGTGTCCAAGCTGAACGAAGCACTCCAAGCAGCAGGTTATGATTGTGATGAGCTGCACGGTGATTTGTCTCAAGGTAAACGTGAAGGTGTAATGAAGAGATTCCGTGATGCGAAGCTGCAGCTTCTTGTAGCCACAGATGTAGCGGCTCGAGGGCTGGATGTCGAAGGTATCACTCATATCTTTAACTACGATATGCCACTTGATGTGGATAGCTATATTCACCGGATCGGCCGGACAGGCCGTGCCGGAGGCAAAGGGCTTGCAATTACGTTCACTTCTCCACGTGAGCAAGATGGACTAGACTTGATCGAGCACGGCATTTCGCAGCGCCTGGATCGCCGTCGTTACGACAAGGATGAATTCGGCGTTGGCGAATTCGTTGCAGTACAAGGCGGCGGACGCCACGGCGGTCGTCAAAGCGGCGGCGCTGAGGCAGCGCGTACGGGCCGCGGACCAAAGACCGGCGGCTCTGGCCGCGGCGGTGCTCCGCGCGGCGAAGGCGGAGCGCGGCAAGGTGGCCGCGGCCGCGGTAAGGAAGCAGGCGGCTGGGGTGCGCCTGCAGAAGGTCGCCGCGGCGGTCGTTCCGATGCGGCAGCTGGCAAGCGTGGCGGCAGCGGCTTTGACGCTGGCGCACCTAAGGGCGGCGGCAAGGCTGCCGGCGTAGTACGAGTAGGCGGCGGCTATGGCGCCTTCGCCTCCAGAGGCGATGCACCTGCTAGCGGCAACGCAGCAGCGCCTAGCAGTGCCGGTTCGCGCGGTGCGAACCGGAAGGGCGGCCCAAGCACTGGCTACAGCGAGAATGTAGCCAGAGGTGCAGACGGCGGCGCTTACGTTGGCGGCACACCACGAGGCGGCTTAGGCAGCGGCTACGGTACGGGCCCGTCTAGAGGCGGCGGCAAAGGTGGTAAAGGTAGCAAAGGCAGCTATAGCGGTGCCAAGGGTGGCGCTGGTAAAGGCGGCCGCAACAGCGGAAATACGGGTTCCTCACGGGGTGGACGTGGTAGCTCCGGCGGCTTTAAAAGCGGCGGCAGAGGCACATCCAGATAATGTGAGTGGAATTTCATAACTAAAACTTGTTACCATAGGGAAGTTAGCGGACAAGCTAACTCCCTATGGTAACTTTATTTTGTAGGCACAATTATCCGAGCGATATTTGTCTAAAAAAGGATCTTAGTGTAACATTTTTGAAGGAAAGCTTGTCTAATAGATAAATAGAGTGTTTCGACTTCGAGGAGGAAGATCTTGCAGATGTCTAAAAAATTGAAAATAATAATCTTGTTAATTGTCGTTATTGCTGTTGGGTGGGGGATTGGGAAATATACGACGCCTTCTCCTTCTGCTTCAGATAGTAGCGGTTCCAATATAAATGTGCAGGATGATCTTCAAGCTAAGCCTGGTGAGGATGGTGATAGCACCGAAGAGGGTATAACAGACCCAGTGGTAGCCAATCCAACTAATACAACGGATCCCTCTGATCCGTCCGAACCGGATAGTAACGGCAAGGGAAATAGCACTGATGATTCTTTTAAAGAGCCTGACAGCATAGCTGTGATGGTGAATAAGGAGTATGGATTGCCGGGGAACTATAAGCCAACGGATCTAGTCTACCCGGAAGTGCGGTTTACATTTAAAGAGAAAATCGAGAAGCGTATGATGCGTAAGGAAGCTGCCGAAGCATTAGAGAAACTGTTCGCAGGCGCAGAGGAAGACGGGATTTACTTGGCTGGCGTTTCAGCCTACCGTTCTAAGGAAACCCAAACGAGGCTGTTCAATCGTTATGTTGAGAAAGACGGAGAAGAACTGGCTCGTACTTACAGTGCCGTGCCTGGCTATAGCGAGCATCAGACAGGGCTTGCTATCGATGTCTCAGGAAGTGACGGGAAATGTGCTGCGGAGAGCTGTTTTGGTGGAACGAAGGAAGCGGAGTGGCTAGCGCAGCATGCAACCGAATATGGTTATATCATCCGCTTTCCAGAAGGAAAGCAGGACATTACAGGATATAAGTATGAGCCTTGGCATATCCGTTATGTGGGCAAGGATATAGCTACTTATATTGCGGATAAAGGGATTACGCTGGAAGAATATTATGATGTCGTACCCGTATCCAAATAACAGAGTGATAGAGAGCAGTCCTAAGAAATACATAGGGCTGCTTTTTTTTATCTTAGTGTTTACAGAAAGTGTCGATAAGTTGCATTCTGTTACAATTCGGGTAAGATACGTAGTGTAGTCTAAGTACATGGAAGGAAGGGGAATTAGGATGTCGATCTACAATTTTTCCGGCGTTACGCCTTCGGGTAAAGAAGTGTCATTTACAGAGTATGAAGGTAAGGTAGTGCTGATTGCCAATACGGCTAGTAAATGCGGACTTACACCGCAGTATGGGGATCTCCAGAAGCTATACGAGCAGTATGGGGATCAGGGACTTGTAGTATTAGGATTCCCCTGCAACCAATTTGCGGGTCAGGAGCCGGGTACAAGTGAAGAGGCAGAAGAATTCTGTCAGATTAATTATGGCGTTACATTTCCTGTGTTTGCCAAAGTGGATGTGAATGGACCGGATGCCAGCCCTCTTTTCAATTATTTAAAAGAGCAGCAGCCGGGTACTGGCGACAGCAGTGATATCAGCTGGAATTTCACGAAGTTTCTTATTGATCGTGGCGGTAATGTAGTAGCTCGTGTGGAGCCAAAGGAATCGCCAGAAACGATGTCAGAACAGATTGAGTCCTTACTGTAGATCATTTAGGGACTGATGAATTGTTATTTTACAAGTATCCTTTCGACCTCGGTCTTTGGCCGAGCCTCGACGGGATTTTCTTTTTTTACATAGGAATATAGAATAGGCGCCTTAAATTTTGTTGTGATAAATTATACTTGACGCTTTACAGAGACCATGTATTCTTTGAAGAGAATGTAATGCCCATGCAAAATATGCATAAAGCGTGGAATACAGCAGGATAATAACGGCAGGAGGGTTCAATACAAGCATGAAGTTAATTACAGAGGTAGCAGCACAAGCGGGAATTGGCGAAGAGCATCTGGAACTATACGGCAAATATAAAAGTAAACTTTCACCGTCCTTATGGGAAGACATGAAGAACAAACCAGATGGTAAGCTGGTATTGGTCACTGCGGTGAATCCAACCCCTGCTGGCGAAGGGAAGACCTTAACAACCATTGGGCTGGCACAGGCATTGAACGCAGCAGGAGTAAAGACCGTGGCTGCCTTGCGCGAACCATCCCTCGGACCATGCTTAGGCATGAAAGGCGGTGCCACGGGCGGCGGCAAGTCACAGATCATTCCGGCAGATGAGATTAATTTGCACTTTACGGGTGATATTCATGCGGTGACTTCTGCACATAATTTATTGTCTGCGATGATTGACAATCATATCTTCCAAGGTAATGAGCTGGGTCTTGATCCGCAGCGTATCGTTTGGAAACGCGTGATGGATATGAATGATCGCAGTCTGCGGAATATAGTGACAGGGCTCGGAGATGGAAATGGAGCCGTGCGGGAAAGTGGATTTCAGATTACAACAGCTTCTGAGATTATGGCTGTATTATGCCTATGCGATAATCTGAGTGATCTCAAAAAGCGTCTGAACCGTATTTTGATTGGGTATGACCAAGAGGGACAGCCTGTAACGGCCGAGCAAATAGGGGCAGTTGAAGCGATGACAGCGCTGCTGAAGGAAGCAGTTAAGCCTAATCTGGTGCAGACCTTGGAGGGCACTCCTGTTATTGTACACGGTGGTCCATTTGCGAATATCGCCCATGGCTGCAGTAGTGTTATCGGTACTCGTTATGCACTCAAGCTGGGGGATGTTGTTGTTACGGAAGCAGGCTTCGGAGCGGATCTTGGTGCAGAGAAATTCATGGATATCAAATGCCGGCAAGCGGGTCTAACCCCTTCAGCGGCAGTGCTTGTCGTGACGGTGAAATCCTTGAAATATAACGGTGGTGTACCTAAGAATGAGCTCCAAACGGAGAACCGGACGGCGCTGCGCTCTGGATTGTCTAATTTGGAGCGTCATGTAGAGAATCTCGGCAAATTTGGGGTACCTGTTCTTGTTGCCATTAATCATTTTGAAGGCGATAGCCCAGAAGAGATTAATGACGTTGTGGAGGCTTGTCGCCGATTGAACGTTCCTGCGGCAATATCCAAGGTATGGGCAGAAGGTAGTGCGGGCGGACAAGAGTTGGCTTCGGAACTAAAGAAACTTCTGGACCATAGCGACACTGAACGTTTTGCTCCTTTGTATGAGAATGAACTCGACATCTCTTCCAAAATCACCAAGATTGTTCGCGAAATTTACCGTGGTGCGGAGGTTAACTTTTCCCCTGCGGCCAAACGCAGCCTAGCGGTGATTGAGCGTCTTGGGTTAAATGATCTTCAAGTATGTATGGCGAAGACCCCTTATTCCTTCTCAGATCAGCCTAGATTGCTTGGCGCTCCAGAAGGTTTCACGGTAGGTATCCGTGATATTACCCTTTCGCTTGGTGCAGGGTTTGCTGTAGTGATTACGGGCAATATCGTTACGATGCCAGGTCTACCGGCTAAGCCAGCTGCTGAGGCACTATGGATGGATGAGGATGGCGTGATTCACGGTTTGGTGTAGATACAGTTATGATCAGGCTTTTCCCTGTTGGTTTAGGGGGAAGCCTTTTTTTGCGCGTTATAAGAAAGTATATCCTGAGGGGGTAGAACATAATGTCCTACGCCCATGGCAAAGCTAACGAGGTCGCAATCGGCAGCAGTGACGGAAAATGCTTAAAATTGTGAACAATCTGAGAATATAGGCGAAAAGACTTGTAATGTGATAAATATCACAATATAATCAGTTTATAAAGTGAAATAAATCACAATTAACTCATCGGTGATCAGATATCTAATTTGGTCAGTCAAGCAATTCGAATATATAACCAGGTTGTCCATTTGAAGGAGGAAGAAAATAATGAAAGTAGCTGTCATTGGATGTACCCATGCCGGAACTGCCGCAATTGTAAATACTGCCAAGCTTCACCCGGAAGCCGAGATTACGGTGTATGAGCGTAATGATAATATTTCTTTCTTATCTTGTGGAATTGCTTTATACGTAGGTGGAGTGGTCAAGGACCCACACGGGCTGTTCTATTCTTCCCCTGAGAAGCTTGCTGAGCTTGGTGTAAAGACCAACATGCGTCATGAAGTGACCGTTGTGGATACGAAGTCCAAAACATTGCGTGTTCGCAATTTGGTAACCGGACAGGAGTTTGACGATACCTACGATAAGCTGATTATGACTACGGGATCATGGCCGATTGTACCGAAGCTCGAAGGGATTGAGCTGGAAGGCGTCTTGCTTTGCAAGAACTATGATCATTCCAATACCATTATAGAAAAAGCTAAACAAGCGAATAAAATCACAGTCGTAGGCGCTGGATATATCGGCGTTGAGTTGGTGGAAGCCTTCCAAATGAACGGAAAGCAAGTTACGCTGATTGATGGTGAAGATCGTATTTTGAATAAATATTTGGACCCAGAGTTTACTGCGCCGATCGAACAATCCTTTAAGGATCATGGTATTAAATTAGCGCTGAATGAGAAGGTAAGTTCTTTTGCTGGTGAAGGTGGCAAAGTTACCAAGGTTATCACAAGCGAAGGGGAGCATGAAGCGGATCTTGTAATTCTCTGCATCGGCTTCCGTCCGAATACTGAGCTGTTAAAAGGTCAAGTGGATATGCTGCCAAATGGCGCAATTCTGGTCAATGATTATATGCAGACTAGTTGCCCAGATGTGTATGCCGCTGGTGACAGCTGCGCGATTCATTACAACCCTACGGGTAAGCACGCTTATATTCCACTGGCAACCAATGCAGTACGGATGGGCACTTTGGTCGCACGTAACTTAGTGAAAGAGACGATTCCTTATATGGGTACTCAAGGGACTTCGGGCATTAAGATTTATGAAGATAATATCGCTGCTACCGGTCTTACTGAAGAAGGGGCTAAGGCTGAAGGAATGGACGTAGAAACTACCATGATTATTGACAACTACCGTCCAGAATTTATGCCAACCTTCGAGCAGGTGCAATTAAAAGTGGTATTTGATCGCGCCACACGCCGCATTCTCGGAGCACAAATCTTGTCCAAGACGGATTTGACGCAATCGATTAACACAGTATCTGTATGTATTCAAAATAAAATGACAATCGATCAGCTTGCCTTTATCGATTTCTTCTTCCAACCTCATTACAACAAGCCTTGGAACTTCCTGAATACAGTAGGACTCGAATCGCTACCGGCATCAGTACCAAGCAAAGAGGCAGTAACCGTATAATTTAATTGCCTGTGAACAATAAAGTTGGGTAAACCGGAGCCATATATGGCTCCGTTTTTTTTGTGATTGATGCTGGTACTATTTACCTTTAAAATAATATGGAGCCTATTCTTACAATTGTAATTATGGATGCGCTTCGTTAAATTTGACATGTCAGTGAAAAGTTTCACTTAGTTTTTCATTAAGTGATAATTATCACGTTAATGTGTTTTATGACACGCTACAATGGTCGTAAATGAACAAATTTTAAGTAAATAGATGAAGGGGATAGGAATCATGGCTTATAATAAACCGCAGCAGATTGCCGCAGTCACGGTCGAGAACGGCATAAAAAAGGCGCATAATCCTTTAAGCACCGTACTAATTCTGGGCTTTCTGGGAGGAGCGTTTATCGCGCTCGGATTTTTACTGGATATTCGCGTCATTGCTGGCGCACCACATGAATGGGGATCCATCGCTAACTTTATTGGGGCAGCTGTCTTCCCTGTCGGATTAATTCTAGTACTGCTTGCAGGAGGAGAACTGCTGACAGGCAATATGATGGCTGTGCCACTTGCTTTTATGGCGAAGAAGATATCCTTCTGGGAAGTGGTTAAGAATCTCGTATTGATTACCCTGAGCAATCTAGCGGGAGCTTTGTTTGTAGCTTACTTTTTCGGTCACGTGGTTGGTTTAACCTCTGACGGTGTGTATTTGGAAAAATTAGTGGAGATGGCAGGACATAAGCTTGAGGCAGACTTCTTGCCGGCATTTGTTTCCGGTATCGGTTGTAACTGGCTCGTAGCTTTGGCGGTATGGCTCTCCTATGGAGCAGATAACTTCAGTGGCAAAATCCTCGGTATCTGGTTCCCAACGATGGCTTTTGTAGCTATCGGCTTCCAGCACGTTGTAGCCAACATGTTCTTAATTCCTGCAGCTATTTTTGAAGGTTATTTTTCATGGGGAGAGTACTTCAACAATTTTGTTCCGGTATGGCTAGGAAACTTGACGGGCGGTGCGATCTTTGTTGCGGCAGCTTATTGGATGGCTTACCTGCGCAAAGAGTCTGCATCTATTCAGTCCGTGGACAGCATGTCCGGCAGCGGTGTAAAAAAACACGCCTAAACCTATCTTATAAAGCACTCCTTAGAATAGTTGAGGGGTGCTTTTTGCTGTATAGACAAATAAAATCCGCCGTGATGTATCCGAACTCGGGGGAACGAATTCGGATGCACAGCGAATTTTAAAAGGGGGAGTGTTTCTAGGCTCTATTACCCCGACTTTGTAATAACGAAACACTTCATTATTGTTTAGTCTACTTTACGGACGACAGCGGCAACTATAAAATATAAATAGATAGTAGAAATAGGGAGGACTGCGGACGTGAAAGGTGCTACTTTTTTCTCAGCTACGGCAGAAGTTAGTCCTAAATAAGAGGTGAAGTATACTCGGACTTTATCACGATAGCACGTCAATGCGTCTGCTTGCCCTGAACCCTGTTTTGGGATAATACTGGATGGAATAATGACACATATATTACAGGGGATGTACACTACTTATGAAGTTTTTACAGAATTATCCTAAAGAAGTTAAGATATTTTTAATTGCTAGTCTTATTAATGCAACGGGTAGTGCACTGATGTGGCCATTGGTTACAATGTATGTTTTTGATGAGCTTGGACGCAGCATGTCGGATGCTGGATTAGTGATTCTTATTCAATCAGTTGGAGGAATTGTGGGTCAACTACTCGGGGGCTCACTCTATCATAAGGTAGGCGTTAACCGGCTGATTGTTGGAGCGCTGGGCATGAATGCACTTGCTCTGTTCACTTTGCCGGCAGCAAGTAACAACTGGACGTTATTTATGGTCGCGATGGGACTGGTAGGGCTCTTTAATTCACTGTCCTTACCTGCGATTCAGGCATTTATCGGCTTTCGTTTTACGAAGCAGCGCGGAGAGTTGTTTAATGTTATTTATGTCGCTAATAATATTGGTGTAGCACTGGGTACGGCGTTAAGTGGTTTTTTGGCCGATATTTCTTATATGCTCAGCTTTGTGATGAACGGCGTAACTTCAGCGGTATTTGCGGTATTCTTTTTTGTATATCTCAAGAAAGTCGGAGGAGATTCTTCACAGGAGGTCGCAGAACACCAGAAGGCTGGTCCTGACAAACAATCTACCTGGAAGCTAATGGGGCATACACGAATTTATCTTTATATGGGTATTGCCTCGATGTTCCTACTATTAGGGAACTCTATCTGGAATACAGGGGTATCTCCGTTCATTATTTCTGAGGGCTGGCCTAAGAAGACTTATGGTTTTCTCTGGACGCTTAACGGAATTCTCATTTTTGCGGCTCAGCCGCTCGTAACAGTAATTAAACGCTGGTTCGCATCTACCTCAACGGCACAAATGACAGTAAGTGCTCTATTTTATTTGGGTGGGTATGCTGTTCTTTTATGGATGCCGACTTATTCAGGTCTAGTGCTTGGGATGGTACTCGCTACGCTTGGGGAAATGCTGATATCTCCGGCCATGCCTTCCTTTATTTCGGACCATGCAGGTCGCAGTGCTCCTTTCTATTTAGGGCTAAGTGGAGGCATGGGGGCAGTCGGTAGGGTGATTGGACCATACTTAATGGGTAGGTTATACGATAGTGGAGGCTTAGCGCCTACCGCATGGTTGGCATGTGCGATGGCACTGCTGTCCGTAGGATTCTTTATCGTTCATGCGTATATCAACCGCCGAGGAAATTCATTGGAGCGGTCAATAGGATAGTTGAGAGTTGAGCATAGTGGATTCAAATGATCTACTGTGAATTCTATAGAGGTGCAAGGCAAGGGGTGTTCATCTTTATGAAACTTAGCAACAGGGATAGGTTTATAATAAGGTTCTCAGAGATTAAAGACGTGCGGGAACTGATTCATCTGGATCATATGATCTGGACGGAGAACACTAGCCCGGGGCCATTACTGTGGCGTTCCCAAGAGGATTATCTACTGAATGCTCCCCCGGGTTCGCAGCTAGTAGCGCTAAAGGATGACAAGCTATGCGGATATGTTGGGTTTGGCTGCCCTAGTCGAATGGAGAGTAACAGGCATGTGTGCGAGGTCAATATTGCTGTTCATCCGGATTATCAACGTTTAGGTATTGGCCGGCAGCTCATAGAGGCTATTAAGGAACATGCCGCAGATAACGCCATTCGTAAGCTGCGTCTACGCGTATTATCCTGTAATGAATCAGCGCTTTCTTTTTATCGTAAATGCGGGTTTGTGGAAGAGGGACGTCTGCGGGAGGAGTTTTATCTTGGCGGTCGATATGTGGATGAAATCTTTATGTGCTGCATGCTGACAGGAGGAGAAGGATATGGAGATCATCTCGCTTAATGTGGGGCGGCCGATAACAGTGGATTATCGGGGGAAACCTTTGGAGACTGGGATTTATAAAATGCCTGTCGAAGGATCAGTTCAGTTAAATACTAATGGTTTTATCGGAGATGGTCAGGCGGATCTGAAACATCACGGGGGCCCTGACAAGGCAGTTTGTGCCTACCCCATCGAGCATTATCCCTACTGGGAGCAGCAGCTTGGGAAGAAACTGGAATACTCTGCCTTCGGAGAAAATATAACAACTGCCGGCTTATTAGAGACAGATGTGTGCATTGGCGATGTGTACGAAATAGGTACCACTGTGCTGCAGGTCAGCCAGCCACGTTATCCTTGCTTCAAAATCTCACAAAAGCATGGCCCGGCAGATCTCCCGGCTCAAGTGCTGGACACTAGATATAGCGGATTTTACTTGCGTGTGCTTCGTGAAGGAAAGATCTCAACCGGAGATGCAATTGTCAAAAAAGAAAGTGGAGCTGGCGGTGCGTCCGTGGCGCATGTACTACATTTAATGCAAGTAGGGCTGCAAGAGGAAGCTGCACTGGCAGCTCTTGCGGAGCTAGAAACTCTCTCCGCCGTAGTGCGGAACAAGTTTCGAAAACAGCTGGGTCTGCCGGAGAGTTAAACACTATCTACAAACCAAAATAAGCCTGGAGGCGTGTGCCTTCCAGGTTTATTTCTATTTATGAGCTTATATGTGCTGCTTGCTTAGCCTAACTTAGCCGAGCAGCTGCCATTCACTACGCAATAAACCGTATACGGCATGGTTGACGTAGCCGTCAGGCAGTTTCTCTGACTGTCTAATCACACCCTCAAGGACAAAACCAAGCCGTTCCGGGATCGCCCGGCTGGAAACATTTCCGGTCGCGCAGCGAATTTCTACACGCTGCAGCTCCATTTCCAGTAGTGCATAGTCTACTAGCACCCGACAGGCACTGGTCATATACCCTTTACCTTCATATCCTTCACCCAGCCAGTAGCCGATCCCAACAGATCGGTTATGCCAGTCAATCTGGTGATACCCAATAACACCGGCGAGCTCACCGCGAACCCATAGTCCAGCGGTAAAAGCACCATTGTCAGTGCTTTGTTTAACCGCATTTTTGATGAAATTTAGAGTGTGGGCCTGTTCCGTAACGGCATCCACCCAAGGGAGCCATTGTCGTAGTCGTTCCCGTGAGTGCTCTACTAACGCAAACATGTGCCGAGCGTGCTCTGGCATTAGCGGCTTTAACATCAGCTCTTCATCGATGACATAATTAAACAAGCGGTTGCCTCCTTTTCGGCACAAGGCCTTATGTATGATTATGGATTATTTCTTATGATTATCATGCTACTCTATCGCCCTGACAGAAGTCAAAAGGTCTAAAGACACTAAAAAATGATCCGTGCCTTGTGCCCCCTTTTATTGAACAATCTACGGTTAACGGGTATATTAGTAGGAAACATGTTTATACAAGAAGTAGTGTAACACTACAGAATGAAAGGTTGATAGCTGTGGAGAACCGTAGCACCCCCTCCAATTTTATTAAGAATGTTATTACCGAAGACCTCCGTACCGGTAAAGTAAAGGAAGTTATCACACGCTTTCCGCCGGAGCCGAACGGTTATTTACATATCGGACATGCCAAGGCGATCTGGATTAACTTTACACTGGCGGACGAGTTCGGTGGCAAGACTAACCTAAGATTTGACGACACGAATCCGGCTAAAGAGGATACGGAATATGTAAACTCGATTCAGGAAGATGTAAAGTGGCTCGGTTATGAATGGGAAGAGCTGCGTTTTGCATCTGATTATTTTGAGGAAATGTACAAACGTGCCGAATTATTAATTACAAAGGGCAAAGCCTATGTCGATGACCTCAGTGCGGATGAAATTCGTCAATTGCGTGGAACGCTGACGGAACCAGGAAAGAACAGTCCGCATCGTGATCGTAGTATCGAAGAGAATTTGGATCTGTTCCGGCGTATGCGTGCAGGCGAATTCAAGGACGGTGAGAAGGTTCTTCGTGCCAAGATTGACATGGCGTCACCGAACATTAACCTGCGTGATCCTGTAATTTATCGGATTACACATGCACATCACCATAACACAGGCGATAAATGGTGTATCTACCCAATGTATACCTTCGCTCATCCGTTAGAAGATGCTATTGAGGGGGTTACTCATTCCCTTTGCTCGCTCGAATTCGAAGATCAACGTCCATTCTACGATTGGGTTGTAGCTGAATGTGAGATGCCAGCTGTCCCTCATCAATATGAATTTGGGCGTCTGAATCTGGCTCAAACGATGACTAGTAAGCGTAAGCTGAAGCTGCTTGTAGACGAAGGACATGTGGATGGTTGGGATGATCCACGGATGCCTACGATTTCTGGTCTACGCCGTAGAGGATATACGCCGGAAGCGATTCGTAAATTCGTGTATGAAGCGGGTATCTCTAAGAGTCAGGGTCTGGTGGACCTGCAAATGCTGGAGCACTTTATCCGTGAGGATCTTAAGCTAACTGTACCGCGTACTATGGCTGTGTTACGACCGCTTAAGGTTGTTATCACCAATTATCCAGAAGGTCAAACAGAATGGCTTGAAGCGGAGAATAATACAGAGAATGAGGAAATGGGCGTACGTCAAATTCCGTTCTCGCGTGAAATTTATGTTGAGCGTGATGACTTTATGGAGAATCCGCCGAACAAATATTTCCGGTTGTTCCCTGGTAATGAAGTACGTCTGAAGCATGCTTATTTCATCAAATGTAATGAGGTTATTAAGGATGAGAATGGCGAGGTAGTGGAGCTGCATTGTACGTATGATCCAGAAACGAAGAGCGGAAGTGGATTTACAGGCCGCAAGGTAAAAGGTACGTTGCACTGGGTAGAAGCTAGTCAAGCGGTTCCTGCGGAATTCCGTCTATACGAGCCTCTGATTTCTGCTGAAGAAGCGGATGAGGCTGTGGAGGTTGAAGGTTTGGATTCCTCGGTAGAGAAATCGGAGCCTAGCTTCTTAGATCAGCTTAATCCTAAGTCCATAGAAATCCTGCAAGGGTTTGTTGAACCTGCGCTTAAGGATAGCGTGGCTCAGGATAAATTCCAGTTCTTCCGTCATGGCTATTTTAATGTGGATAGCAAATATTCGGCGCCTGGACATCTCGTATTCAATCTTATCGTTTCACTGAAGAGTTCATTTCAGCCTCCTAAACAAGGCTAAACAGATAAATTAATCAAGGTAACAGCAAAAAGCAGGCTCAAACGTCCCGAATAGGTACGTTTGAGCCTGCTTTTTGTTGATTATAATGCTTCGATGTCGAAGATCTCTTCATCTTCCTCTGAAGGGGGGCGATACCCTCCACGGCTAACAAAGAGCCACATGAAACCAAAGCCAAGCGTTCCAATAAGCGTCAAGAATACACCCGTCTGATACATGCTTTGTGCACCCAGATACTGATACATCCAACCTCCGAGAATACCTCCAATGAAACCGGATATCCCACTCCAGCTTAGGGTGTAGAGCGCTTGTCCGGAAGAGCGATAAGGCCGTGGAATCAGGAGCATCGTCAATTGGGTACCTACATAGAAAAAGCCGCCGAACGTTATGCAGTGTAAAATTTGAATGAACACCACTTGAAGGGCAGTAGTCGCATCAGCCATAAACCACCAACGCAGAACGAACAAACCACTGACCAATGCAAGCCAGCCGAGCAGAACAGAAATTTTACGTTTCAGGAACCGGTCACAGAGAACGAATACGCCTACCTCCAAAATGGAGGAGAGGAATACGGCAAGACCAATCATTTTTTTAGAGCCGCCCAGATCCGTAATATACAAGGATATAAATGTGGTGTTCATAGTGTTTGGAATGGATACCAGAATACCAAACAATAAAAAACACAAGAAAAAAGGATTGAAAATCAACTTACTTAAGCCCTTATACGGCATCGGAGCTCTCATAATGGTATGGTTAATTTTAGGTAATACAAGAACGGATAGGATTGATGCACCTAGTAACGCTGTAAGCAGATAGGTCAAGATGGATACATCAGCCCAATCCAGGATAAAGCCGGCGACAATCGCAATCAGTGCCCACCCTATTGAACCCCAAAGCCGGAAAGAACGGAAGCGCTGATTAGTTCCGTCAATATAGCTGAGAATCATCGTGTTGCTTTGAGCAAATAGTGGTCCTTGGAAGAAATAGAACAAAATAATGGCGTTGTAGATCGTTTCATATGTATTTGCTCGAAACATAAACTGTGAGAACACTAGCGTTCCGAATAACATTAGCAAAACGATACGCCGTATATTCTGAGAACGGTCTGTTAAGAACGCCCAAAATGGATTTGCAAATATGGATACTAGCGCTCCCATAGAGAATAAGACACCAATCTCTAATTTGTTCATCCCTACATCCAGCAGGTATAGTTGAAAGAAGCTGGTGAAGAGGACCATGGTTCCATATACAAAAAAATTGAACCATTTTAAAGACGTGATAGAAGATGGAATAACGCCTTTTCGCAAATGGTTCACTCCTTTCTCACTAAATATCTTGCATGGAGTAGAGTGGCCAATAGTAGGCCCTTCTATCACTGTAACACGTGTTGAAAAGGGATACAAACACCCTTTTTTACTTTTTTACATTATTTTGGGTTTTATTTATGTTTGAGACGATAAGCGACAAAAAATGCGTGAACGCGTGCGTAGAAGGTACAAACGCTAAGTGTAACGGGCGTTATTTTGGCCTATGACTATTCCCGCAGGATGGGAATGACAAGGCAGTATTGTCTGATCGGCGCGTTTAACTTCAGTTTACAATCTGCAGATAGGATGGGTGTAAGGCGAGAAAGATATTACTAGCTTTTCTCGTAGAGCTATTTAGAAAAGGGGAGTCATTGTCATGAAGAAATCCGAATCCAAGCGAAAGATGGCGCTGAAGCCGTTCTTATCGCTACTAAGAGAAACCAAGCCTTCATACGGCTTATTGGCTATAGCCATTGCGTTAAGCATGATATCGACATTGGTTAGTCTAGTCATCCCGATGTTCACTAAGAACTTAGTGGATGGCTTCTCCCTGGCCTCCGTGAGCAAGCTGCAGATTGCGGGTATAGCAGCTGCGTTTATTGCGCAGACCATTGCGGGAGGGATCTCTATCTATCTGCTCAATTATGCAGGTCAGAAGATGGTTGCAGGTCTGCGGGACCGACTGTGGCGTAAATTTCTAGTTCTGCCTGTGGCTTATTATAATGACAACAGAACGGGAGAAAGTGTCAGCCGCATGACGAATGATACAGGGATCATCAAAACGCTGATTTCTGAACATCTAGCCAGCTTATTTACCGGAGTGATCTCCATTGTAGGTTCGATCTCAGTTCTGCTATTTTTAAATTGGAAAATGACACTTGTTCTATTCACTGTTCTTCCACTTTCGGCGCTGATACTAGTACCACTTGGGCGGCAGATGTACAAAATTTCCAAGGGAATGCAAGATGAGACCGCTTCTTTTACTGCTACACTTAGTGGTGTTTTATCTGAGATCCGTCTGGTCAAATCCTCAGGCGCAGAGAAAAAAGAGTACGAGGCAGGCAAGACTGGAATTATGAACCTGCTTTCCTTTGGTATTCGTGAGGGCAAGATTAGCGCGATGATCAGTCCACTCGTCTCCTTTGTTTTTATGATGCTGCTTGTGGTCATTATCGGTTATGGTGGGATGCAGGTATCTTCCGGCGTCTTGACGGCTGGAGAACTGGTCGCCTTTATTCTTTATCTTATTCAGATTATTATGCCACTTACTCAGCTGACTACGTTCTTCACACAGATTCAGAAAGCTAAGGGTGCCTCAGAGCGTATTATTGAGACCTTGGCAGCAGAAGAGGAAGTATATGAGGGACAGGAAGAGGCAAATGGCGCAGAAGGTCCGATCTCAGTAGAGGGATTAAGCTTTGGATATAAAAATGGTGAGAAGGTATTGAATGATGTAAGCTTCCAGATGCTTCCTGGTCAGGTAACGGCTATTGTCGGACCGAGCGGGGGCGGCAAGACCACTTTGTTCTCGTTGCTAGAACGTTTTTACGAGCCTCAGTCAGGTCTGATAAAGCTGGGTGACAAGCCAGTGTCTACATTCTCATTGCGTTCGTGGCGGAAGCTTATAGGGTATGTCTCACAGGAAAGTCCACTGTTGGCTGGTACGATTGCTGAGAATTTAACCTATGGATTGGATCGTGACGTTAGCAGGGAGGAGATGCACGCAGCAGCAGCAATGGCTTATGCAGATGGTTTTATTGATGCACTTCCTGAAGGATATAATACGGATGTCGGCGAAAGAGGCGTGAAGCTGTCTGGTGGACAGCGGCAACGGATTGCTATTGCTAGAGCACTGCTGCGGAACCCGAAGATTCTTATGCTTGATGAAGCCACTTCCAGTCTGGATAGCCAATCAGAAGCCGTGGTGCAGAAGGCACTGTCCAATCTGATGAAGGGTCGGACTACGATTGTAATTGCGCACCGTTTGGCTACTGTTGTAAATGCAGAGCAGATTATTTTTATGGAAAAAGGTCAAATTACCGGAAAGGGAAGTCATGAGGAACTACTGGAAAACCATGAGCTGTATCGTGAATTTGCCACCCAGCAGCTACAGATGAATAACCCCGAGGTTCAGGACATTGAAGAGGAGGCTCCAGTGCTACATGACAAAAATACTAGTAGTGGACGACGATCCGCACATTCGCGAATTGGTAGAAGTATTTCTGAGAGCTGAAGGAATGGATGAGATCTATGGAGCTTCCGATGGACTGGAGGCTCTTCGGATTCTGGAAGGTAATAACATAGATTTAGCTATTATTGATGTGATGATGCCCAACATGGACGGCTGGGAGCTATGCCGGCGGATGCGCCAGAACTATGATTTCCCGATTTTAATGCTGACAGCCAAAGGAGAAACCTCACAAATTGTAAAAGGCTTTGAGCTGGGTAGTGATGATTATTTGGTCAAGCCGTTTGAGCCGGTTGTACTTATTGCGAGAGTAAAGGCGCTGCTTAAACGATATCAGATTTCTGCCGCGCAAAGTGTGACCGTAGGCCGATTGCGTATGAATCGCAAAACCTACGAGGTCTCTTCAGATTATGGGGAAATTACCTTGCCGCTTAAGGAATTTGAGCTGTTGTTTAAGCTGGGCAGCTATCCGGGGCAAACATTGACAAGAGACAGGCTGATCGAAGAAATTTGGGGTTATGATTTTGAAGGGAATGAGCGGACACTCGATGTGCATATCAACCGTTTGCGTGAACGGTTCAATCAGGATAACTATGGATTCGTTATTCGTACGATCCGTGGTCTAGGGTATCGGTTGGAGGGGCATGCATGAACTTGTTTAAAGATATTGTGAAGCATGTTTTGATGTTTATTCTCTTTCTTGCTGCAGCTGCGCTTTGCTGGACTGCGGCTTATTTTCTAATGAACCAAGTGAATGCTGCATATGGCTGGCCTTCCTCGAAGTATGTTTTGCAATTGGTCACCTTTCTAGTTGGCTTTGTGATTTTACTGCTGGTCTTTTTCTTATTTTCTATTTTCTTTCGTGGCTGGGAACGTGTCTTTTATAAATCGGTTATTGAAGGAATTCGCCGTATTTCCAAGGGAGACTTTGATGTTGTACTTGAACAAAATAGGGAATACCGTGAATTCGGCGAAATTGTAGAGAGTATTAACGAAATGGCCAGTGAACTGAGCCAGATGGAGACCATGCGCCAGGATTTTATCTCCAACGTATCGCATGAAATTCAATCTCCACTAACCTCCATTCGGGGGTTTGCACTTGCGCTGCAGGACGAAACTTTAAGTATGGAGAGTAAGAGGCACTATATTGATATTATTGTGGCTGAGAGTACCCGCGTATCTGGGCTCAGTGATAATTTATTGAAGCTGTCCGCGCTTGAATCAGGCAATTTTCCGTTTGAAAATCAGGTTTATCGTCTGGATAAGCAGCTTAGAGATACAATTTTGGCTTCTGAGCCACAGTGGCTGGAGAAAAATATAGAGGTAGAGGCTGAATTGGAGGAAGTGAATGTAACTGCGGTAAAAGATTTAATGACCCAGGTCTGGACCAATCTTCTTCATAACAGTATTAAATTCACTCCCCGGAATGGATGTATTCATATCAAGCTTCGAACGATAGATGAGCGGGTAGAGGTGGAGATTCAAGATAGTGGAATTGGTATCTCTGAAGAAGACTTACCTCGCATCTTTGATCGCTTCTATAAGGCAGACAAAGCTAGAACAGCGAGCGGGGGAGGTAGTGGCCTGGGCCTATCACTGGTTAAGAAGATCGTTGAGCTACATAAAGGTAAAGTAACCGTAGCCAGCCGACCTGGTGAAGGAACGGCTTTTGTAGTGAGCTTACCAATGCCAAAGAAATAAATCGGCAGTGTTTATGTAAATATGAATATTTACATAAACATGCAACAAAATCCGACATGTCTTTACAATTTTCTACTATTCTAAATATAGAATCTACGAAAATCCAAAAGACATCGGAGGATTAATCATTTTGAAGAAGAACAAAATTCGCGTTTTTCTAACTAGTTCGCTTGCCGTATTATTGTTAGCACCCAACTTTTCATTACAGACAGTCTATGGTGCTTCAGGTGAATCAGCGCCTGATATCACATCTACTGCTTCTGAACATTCAGGAAAATGGATGACAGGTGAATACCATGCACATACGTATGAATCGAACGATGCTCAGGAGTCATTGATAAGTGTGCTCGATGCTGCATTTGAACAAAATGGTTTTGACTGGATGGCATTGGCAGATCACCTTCGGGTATCTGACCGGGATGACGAAGGGGTGAATCTACCTGGCGGCTCCATTCCGATGTCTCAAGGTATTGTGGATTATCAGAATGAGAAAATTAAGAAGTTACAGGCAGAAGGCAAATATGCTGGAAAAATTATTTTTTCCGGCTTTGAGTGGGATATGCCCCAATACGATCATGCTGCAGTTGGGATTGTTACAGATCATCCAGGGTCCGCAGAAGCTTTGAAGGCTATTAATCAATTTGAATATTTATTTACTAATCGTGATGTAAGTATGTTCGATCCGGCAGATGTGGCTAAGTGGAGTGCGGCGGATACCAGAGCTTTTTCTACAAAAGAAGATACTCGCACAGCTATGAAATGGCTCAGTAGTCATTATCCAGATAGCTATGTACTGATCAATCACCCCTCCAGAAAAAATGGTACAAGCTCGGAGCTTAAAATAGAGGATATCCGTGACTTTAACAATATCAATCCGAATCTTGTCTTCGGCTTTGAAGGTATGCTGGGCAATCAGATGGCGAGTGACCGGGGAGAGACGCCTGAGACTTACGGAGGTACAGACGTCAAGGTTGCACAGCTTGGAGGAATGTGGGACGCACTGCTGGGTGAGGGCCGCAGATTTTGGAATTTTGCTAACTCAGATTTTCATTTCAAAACAAAAAATGATCAATTTTCCAGCGGTTACTGGCCTGGTGAGTATTCCAAGAACTATACCTGGGTGGATGGCTCCGATATTAACGCTGTCGTAGATGGCATGCGGTCAGGGAAATCATTCTCTGTTTTTGGGGATCTCATCAACGTATTAGAGTTTAACGTGTCTGGAGATGGACAAGAGGAAGAAATGGGTGGAGAACTGGACGTAAAACAAGGGGACGACCTAGAGCTTACGATCCGTTTCAAAAGTCCACAGCAAAATAATAATGGCGACGCCGTTAAGGTAGACCACGTAGATTTGATCTCCGGTGAAGTCCATGGCAAGGTTGATCCAGGTACACCTGATTACACCAAAGCGACTAACGATACAACAAAAGTGTTGAAACGCTTCACAAGCGAGGACTGGACTACAGATTCCGAAGGCTACAATGTCATTAAGTATAAGGTAGAGGCAGCGGACAAGGATCGTTATTTCCGGTTAAGAGGGACTAACCTTGGAACTGATGTTGCGGGAGAAACGGTTAACGGTGAACCGCAGATTGATCCGAAAAATAATACTGTCGATAACTTAACTCGTTTCGAAGAAATCAACGCCCGTAATTATAGTGATATGTGGTTTTATTCCAATCCGATTTTTGTGGATGTGGAGTCGTACAGCGATCAGCAGGCAGTTAACGATACTATGACTGCATTAGATCTAGGAGACACAAGCGCAGTAACTTCTGATCTAACGTTGCCTACCGAAGGCAAACACGGGACAAGTATTGTGTGGAAAAGCTCCAATCCGGTTCTAATGACGAACGAAGGTAAAATCATCTACCAACCTAAGAAGGATACGAAGCTGACCTTAACAGCTACAATTCAGCGGGGATTGGCTACGGAAACGAAGGCTTTTGAAGTAACGCTAAGCGGAGATGATAGTATCACCCCATTGGCGCTTCATAGCACATTAAAGACTGAGAACGGACAAGCTTATTTAAGTGGTGACTGGACGAATCAGAGTGTTTCGGTAAGCGTGTATGCTAGCGTATATATTCCTGGTGCGGATGTATCCATTCAATTAGCGACTGATGTAAACGGAAATTTCCTGCCCTATGAAAGTGGGAAAGTGGTTGAGATTTCGGAAGAAGGCCAACATCAACTGCAATTCAAGGCAACGGATTCTTTAGAAAATAAGACAACATTGCCGCTTGCTGTGAATATCGATCGTACAGCACCTGTGATTACCCTGAAGGGGGATAGCCGTCTTAGTCTGACCCAAGGGGATGACTTCAAGGACCCGGGCGCAGACGTTACTGACAAGGTTGGGATTGCAGGCTCTATCCTGGTGACGGGAACAGTGGATGTTCAGACTCCAGGAACCTATACACTGAAGTACAATGCGACAGATTTGGCTGGCAATGCAGCTACTGAGATTGTACGCACAGTAGTTGTAACTGCGGGCACTAGCAGTGGAGGGGGGAATAATAACGGAGGAGGCAACGGACCAGTTGCAACTCCAGCTCCTACCGCGACGCCATCTCCTACAGAGCAGCCTTCTACAACTCCGCGTGTGGAATTGGAGGTAAAAGCACAGCAGGGAGGAACGGGCACACTTAAAGATGTGGGCAGCTTTACGATTCCGGCTGGAGCGTTGTCTGGTAACAGCGAAATTGCCTTTTCGGTTATTGCTGCTGATGAGACACCAGCAATGGGCGCTCTTCAGGCTGTGAGTGCAGCAGTAGAGCTTACTAGTGACAAGGCAGGCATGCTCAATAAGCCTGTGGAACTGTCCCTCAATTACGATGCGGCCAAGATTACATCGGGGCATAAAGCAGCTATCTACTATTACAACGAGCAGCTTAAAAAGTGGATTTATGTTGGTGGTCAGAGTCAGACGGGTGGGACTATAACTGCAAGCTTAAATCAGCTTGCCCAATATGCTGTGTTTAATTATCAGGCCCCATTGATTACCGATTTGAATACTCATTGGTCCACGGCGTTTACAGACCGTCTAATCGGTATGGGCGTCATGAAAGGGTACGAGGATCATACCTTCCGTCCGAATGAGGATGTTACTCGGACACAGTTCGCTTCTATGATTGTACGGGCACTTGGTTTGCAATCAACAGGTAGCACAGTGAAATTCACGGATCAAAGTGCGATTCCAGCTTGGGCTGCAGATGATGTAGCAGCGGCGGTAAATGCCGGAATCCTTCGTGGATATGATGTGAACGGCAAAATGTTCTTCGAGCCTTCAGAAAAGATTACCCGTGCAGAAATGTCAGTTATGCTCGCCAATGCTTTGAAGGCTAATGCTCATAAGCAAACGGATGAAGAGGGGAACTTCGCGGATCTTACCTCCATTCCACAATGGGCACAGGCATCTGTAAAAGCGGGGGTTGAAGCGGGTATTTTGGGTGGATTCGAGGATAACACGTTCAGACCAGAGAACAATGCTACAAGAGCGGAGGCAGCAACGACGCTTTACAAGCTGCTCGAGGCTCTATATCTATAATAGTGGATGGCGAAGGCTATCCTTCAATTTCTAAATGAAACGCCGCTTTTCCCAGATGGCTTGGGGAAAGCGGCGTTTTTAATGAGACAGACTAGCCTCCAATTTGAGACATACGCCGAGCCGTCGGCGTGTGGCTTTGTGCTTTTTTCTCCAAGGCTAATGCCATTTCGTGGTTATGTGGCTTGTTACCCAGAGCTTTGCGGAATAAGGCCTGCACTGCTGCGGGATCGCTTATTAGGGGGCGGACATTGTACTCATCTTCCCAATACAGACAAGCTTTGATATGGCCATCTGCTGTTAGTCTTAGTCGATTGCAGTTATCGCAAAAGTGATCGCTTACGGGATGGATTAATCCGAACGTTCCTTGCGCTCCAATAACCCGCCGATTCTGGGAAGGGCCATTACCAGATGGCATCTCAGCTTCCTCGGTTTCCCAACCAGCTGAAGTACAAGCTTCTATTACAGTTTCCAGCGGCAGATAGGATTGGCGCCAAGAATCAGTAGCACTTCCGATGGGCATATATTCAATAAAACGTACATTTAGTGGACTGTTCAACGTAAGGGAGATGAAGTCTTTGATCTCGTCATCATTAATCCCTTTCATCAATACAACGTTAAGCTTGATCGGCTCCAGCCCGGCAGCTTGTGCTGCCTCGATCCCCTTTAGTACCTTGGAGACCTCACCGCCGCGTGTAATCATAGAGAAGCGATCTTGCCGTAAAGAGTCCAGACTGATATTCACCCGTGACAACCCGGCTTCTTTTAGCAGCGCTGCTTTAGCTGGAAGCATTAATCCGTTCGTAGTCAGTGAAATATCGTCGATCCCCGGAATGGCGGATATCATAGTTAATAGCTTCTCCAGGTCTTTGCGTACAAGAGGTTCTCCACCTGTTAGCCGTACCTTGCGTAATCCAAGTGGTGCTAGCGATTCCACAACTGCGGTGATTTCCTCATAGCTCAGAATCTCGTCCTGCGGCTGGAATTCCATCCCTTCCGCTGGCATACAATAAATGCAACGCAGGTTGCAGCGGTCGGTAACCGAAATGCGGATGTAGTCATGTAAACGTCCAAAAGGGTCCGTCAGCGGCTCCATAGCGTTGCTCCCTTCATTTGTTGGTGTTTTGAATGCTTCCCGTCTTAAGAGGAGGCGAAGGTGTTTATACTTGTTTAGAATTTTAAAGATCGCTCGCGGGTACGTCAATGAGCAAACTATTGAACGGGTTAAACTCCCCCTATTTGAATAAGGAGGGTTGTGATTTAATTGCATAATAATGGACAAACTAAATAGAATGACGAAGCCGAAATAGACTTGCGAAAATGTGACAAAAGTACGACAAATGAAGTGATTAGTCATAGAATGCTCACGGAAAGCGTTTTTAATATCCGATATAATCTAGGTGCGGATTACTTTTACGTTCACTTTTGCGAAAACAGAAAGGATACCGGAAATTGCACGTCGATCTTGTGACGGTGTGTGACCGGGAAACCCAATGAGGAGGATTTGCAAAATGACTATGCAAACTGTTCCATCGCTCGCCGTGCCGGAGGCATTTAGCCATTGGTTGGAAAGTCGGGGATTAATATATCAGCTTTTAGTGGATTTTTTGGGTAGAAAACCATCACTCTCACTTGTGGCTCAGTGGAGCCGCAATCGCAAGATGAGTGTTGCTGCAGAGATGACGGAAGGCGGACGGGAACTGAAGCGCTATCTGAGTCAGGAACCGAATAAGTTACCCCATATATGTGAGAAAGAGACTCAAGAGTATAAACGGCTTATGCACGAACAGACAGTAAGCTCTTTTAAATTACGTGAAGCTGCTATTCTGGGTCGTTCTGAAGATTTCTGCAACGTGCTTGCTGATGTGTATACTTCCGCAGGAATTGTATTTAACAAATGTAATGGTGAAGCTGATGATCATATTGCTATTGAGCTGGAATTTATGGCAGTAATGCATGAGCGGATGTTGTACAATAGTTTCTCAATTAGAAGTGCTATGGATCTACTTGATATTCAGGTAGCCTTTTTGGAAGATCATTTACTGCAATGGACTCCACAGTTTTGTGAGAAGTTAAATGCAGCAACGAATAGTACGTTGTATTTGGGGCTTTCCCATATGCTCGCTGAGTTTCTACCCCTTGATCTGCAGATGCTGCGTTCCTGGAGAGCTTCGCTGGAGAGCAGTGCAACAGCAATGGTATAACAACACTATTATGCAGAGCCCGGCCTATAAATTAGGTCGGGTTTTTCTTGCTGTGGAAGTGTAAATAGTGATTTAATTGAAGCTCTAAGTGGAGCGATGAAATGAAGATCTGAGTGAAGTCCCAAATGACGATCCAAGTGAAGCTCTAGAAGAATAATTAGGGAATTTCTCCCTAAAACTCTGAAATTATTGGTCATAAGACATGTAATTAGGGAGAACCTCCCTATAATTCACCTGATTTGGCGCTAAATCAGGTGAATTAGCTATTTTTTAGGGAGGAATTCCCTAATTTCGTACATTTAGAGTGATTATCGGAAATTTTTAGGGAGTTTTTCCCTAATTAGTTTAGACCTACTGTCCACCGCACAACTACCCATCGCAAATCATGCACCGCCTACCGCACAACCGCCTATCGTCAATGCCCCGCCCGTCCAACCACTCATCTCCCACCTACAAAAGTCTACTGGGTTACTTTGCCCATTCCATAAAAAAGAAGCTGCCCCATAAGTAGTATTCACTACTTTGTAGACAGCTTCTTCATTTAGCATGTTTACTTGATATGCATCAAGTGTTCTAGTCAATTACCTTTTTACTGCGGAATTTCATCAGGAATTCATACACGACTGGCACTACTACAAGTGTCAGCAGCGTGGAGCTGATCAAGCCGCCGATAACGGTAACGCCTAGCCCCTTGGAGATGATCCCTGCACTGTTTTCAAGTCCTGTAACCAGTGGCAGCAATGCACCAATCGTTGCAAGTGCAGTCATCAGGATTGGACGTAAACGTGTGCCGCCTGCTTCAAGCAAGGCTTGACGTGTGGTCATTCCTTCTTTTTCCTTATGAATAACGCGGTCGATGAGGACAATGGCATTCGTGACTACGATACCAATCAACATCAGCGCACCCATGAGGGAGGAGACGTTTAAGGTTTCCCCAGCGATCAGAAGGGCTACGAGTACCCCGATAATGGTGAAAGGAAGTGAGAACAGGATAGCAAATGGAGCTAATCCACCGCCAAACGTAACCACAAGCACGAAGTATACGATGGCAATAGCAGCCGCCATAGCAATACCTAATTGACCAAATGTGTCATTGATCTGCTCGGTTACACCACCGAAGCTAACCGTCACGCCATCTGGTAATTCCATAGCATCTATTTTTTCCTTCACGAGGTTTGAAGCACTATTGACGTCACTTGAAATAATCTCGGCAGTGACATCCACCTTCATCTTACCGTCCATCCGAGTAATCGAGTCAGGGGAAGAGCCGTTTTCAATTTTAGCGACTTGCCCGATTGGCACGGAAATGCCTAGTGGTGAAGTCAATGTAGCCTCTTCCATTTCTTTAATGCTCTTATACGTTTCTTTATCAGTTTCGATATAGACTTTGTAGTTCTTGCCGTCCATTTCTACTTCTGTGAGTACTGGACGTGTACCTGCAGGAGCAAGCTTCATCGCAATTTGTCCCGCTGTAAGTCCAAGGGAGCTAAGCTTTTCTTGATCCGCTACAATCGTATATTGATCGTAAGCTTCTTTGAGACTTGTTTCGCCATCCTTGAAATTAGTGGTGTCAGCCTGTACGATCTTGGCGATCTCATCCGCTACCGGCTTAATTTGATCTAGTTCGTCTCCGAATACATTCACGGTTAACGTGCTTCCACCCATACCTCCGCTCATCATCGCGGACATATCGCCCCACACACCATCTGGGACTTCTGCGGTTAAACCTTCGATCAACTTCTCTTTTACATTTTCGAAATCAGGAGTATTACTATCGTAAACGATGAAAAAGAGTCCTGAGTTGCTGGATCCGCCCATACCCATCGGGCCGCCGCCACCAATGGAATATTGCATTTTATCTACATGCTGCTGCGCTAAAATATATTTCTCAGCTTTCAGGCCTTGTTCTTGAACTTCTTCAGTTCTTTGTCCAGCCTTCGGTGAGTAGGTTAGCATAACCGTTTTATCCTCTTGGGAAGGCATAAAGCTAACGCCGATAGGCTTGATCAGGAACAAGCTGCCCGCCAGGAGCAGAACCGCTACTCCGAACGTAACGAGTTTATGGGAAAGACACCAGTTCAGAATCTTTTGGTAACCGGCAGACATTCTGTCTGGTTTCTCACTATGCGTCTTCTTACCTTTCAATCCGTTGCGGAACAGGGAGTGTGCCATTGCAGGAACCAGGGTAATCGCAACTACCAACGAAGCGAGCAGGGCGAAGACCATAGTTAAAGCGAAAGGCAAGAACAGCTCTCCAACCATACCACTTACTAGAGCAAGCGGTAAGAATACCGCGATGGTTACAATCGTAGAGGACATGATTGGTACGAACATTTCACGAGTGGCTGCACTGATTAATTCCCGGCCTTTTAGCTTCTCGCCAGATAACGAGAGTCGCCGGTATATGTTCTCTATGACTACAATCGAGTCATCGACTACCCGTCCGATGGCAACGGTCATCGCACCAAGGGTCATCATATTAAGCGTAATGTCCATTTGACGCAGACATAACACTGCGATCAGCAATGATAAAGGAATAGAGATGATAGAAATGATTGTCGAACGAATATTCCGCAGGAAGACCAAAATGATAATTACTGCGAAAAGGGCGCCAAATACAGCTTTTGACAACATTGTATTTACGGAGTCCTCAATGGGCTTACCTTGGTCAAGCAGAACTGTAAGGTCAATGCCTTTATATTGTGCTTTTAATTCTTCAGTTTTGTCCTTAACACCATTTACGACATCAACAGTGTTGGCATCGTTGGCTTTGACAATCTGGATACCGATCGATTCTTTACCATTCGTACGGGAGATCGATTCAGAATTACCAACAACCTCAATTGTAGCAAGCTCTCCCAGCTTCACGGTTGGCAATCCCATATTTGCAGCTCCGCCAGCAGCGCCTGCACCAGCAGCACTTCCAGCACCTGCATCGGCAGCGCCAGCTCCAGGAGCCCCAACGCCAGCAGCGCTCGCTGCACCAGTTGGCATAACTGGAATGGTCACATTTTTAAGATCTTCAACGGTGGTGATGTTGCCATCCACGACAACTGCCTTTTGAGCTTTGTCCATCTCGAACAGTCCTAGTGGAACACGGAGGGAAGAGCCTTGAATGATCCCTTTAACCGTATCTTCGGTCAGTCCGTATTGCTTGAGCTTCTCTTGATTGAACTTAAGCGAAACTTCTTTGACGTATTGTCCAGAGATTTGAATAGAAGCAACACCCTCAACATCTTCAAGGGCAGGGCGAATATCGTTCTCGGCAATACGGGTTAGTTCCTCGAGATCTTCTGAATCTCCATTCGATAAACTAAGGGAGACGACAGGCATTGAGCTAAGGCTAAAACGTGAAATGGAAGGCTTTTGCACATTGTCTGGCAATGAGACCTCATTCAGCGCTTCGCGAACAGCTGCTGTAGCATTATCCAGATTCGTTCCATAATCAAACTCGATTTGGATACTGGAGGCATTCTCCAGAGAAGTGGAGGTGATTGTCTTTACACCATCCACATTGCGCAGCTTTTGCTCCAACGGTTTACTGACATCATTAACGACGCCTTCTGGTGCAGCCCCCGGATAAATAGTTGTTACGCTAAGATAGGGTATACTAATATTAGGTAAGGTTTCTTGCTTCATTGTCAGTCCGCTATACAAACCGGCAAATACAATAATTATCGTCAGAAGCCAAATGGCAAATTTGTTCCTGAGCGAGAAATTAATTAAGCTTTTCATAAGTGTTGTTTCTGCTCCTCTCGGGCCTTTTCTTTACGAAATAGGGCGCCATTTTGAAAATTTATAATACTCGCTATCCATGTTCTTCTCTCTCATGAACTCTTTATAGAGCAATTAACGAAATACGCATGAATGATTTGAAAAAGAGGTAACCAGCTTCCTCAATTCTTCCAATGGTGTAGTGAGCTCTGAGCAGGATTGGAGGTTGGACAACATCCCCTGTATGATTGCTTTGCGTGGGTGTGGTAAGAGAACTTCACCTTCTAGAATGTTGAGTGATTCCAGCAAATCGGCTGACTCTTCGGGTTCTATACTATCTAATTTACTGACCGCAGTCTTCATGGCCTTAATGATCTGCAGTGGATTCTTGCGCTTACTCTCCTCATTCTCCTCCATCCAGCTTGCAAGAATGGTAGAGTTGATGAGAGGAGCCTGCTTACTTTTAAGAAGACCAGCTACAATAATATCTAGCAGATTCATTAGATGATCAGCCATAACGGCAAGGGACAAGTGGGTATCCTGACGAAAAATAACCGCAATATATGACTTGATTAGTCCATGACCTACGATACATAAATCTCCGGTATAGGGGATGATGTCTTTTCCATAAAGGGTCTCCATCTTCACCTGAAACCAGCGCAAGAAGGAAGCATTGTTTCTACGCAGCCATTCCGGTATCTCAGTATCAAATCCTTTTCCGGCAACTTCCTGAATCTGACGCTGTAAGAACTCACGTAATTCGTACACATGACTCAGTAGAATTTCTATTTGATTTCTAAGCTTCTCACGCGGTGTTCTTTGGGTTTCTTGCTCTTCACGTAATAAGGGATCACGAATCATTCGGTAACAATAGAGAAAAATACTGCGTTCCAGTTCTTCTTTGGATTTGAATACTAGATACAAGCTTCCCTTCGAAATTCCACATAATTCGGCGATCTCTTGCATGGACGTGGAAGAGGAGCCTTTCACAGCGAATAATTGCATGGCGATCTTAATAATCTGTTCCTGCTTGTCCACAGTTTTATCGCTCATTGGGGGGATAACCTCCTTTCTGACTACCCAGTTCTATAATTGACTAATCGGTCAAAATAATTATATTCGATCCATCTTGTCATTACAAATTTCAGAACAGAAGGGTTACAGTTTTGTTGTAAATAGATTTTTACACAGTAATTGTCTAGGAAGATATAGGTTCTTCATGTAATATATAAAATGTGTCATTTTGGTGTTGCTTTTATGAATAAGAAGGTAGGTACAATATGAGAAGAGGACTTCAATCTATAATTATTATTGGGGCTTTCATAGCATTTTATTATTTTGGTTTTGGTATTTTTGGGAGTACTGCTGGAACAATTATTAGTATTTTCTCCACACTGACAGTCGTTTCAATTAGCTTAGCTATTTTTATGGAGAACCGTAATCCTTCTACTACGATGTCATGGATTCTTTTGCTTGCGTTGATCCCGGTGCTCGGTTTGGTCTTTTATTTTCTATTTGGACAGAATGTATTTAAACGTCGTAAATATGATAAAAAAGCACAAAGAGATCTTATGGCCTATGAGCGGATTGAGAATGACGCTTTGCGTACGCATCAAGATTGGTCGGTCTTTGACCCCTCGCGTCAAAAACTACTATTATTATCCAAGACTCTAGCGCGTACTCCTATTTCCTTTGCTTCAGAGACGCGCATCCTTACCAATGGTGAAGAGACGTTTGGAACATTACTGCTAGAGCTGCGACAAGCGAAGCACCATATACATATGGAGTATTACATCTTCCGTGCAGATCACATTGGAACGCGTATTCAACAGATTTTGATCGCAAAGGCGCGTGCGGGTGTATCTGTCCGATTTATGTATGATGCTGTGGGGAGTTTTCAGCTTTCTAAAGCTTTTTTGAAAGAGTTGCTTGATGCTGGAGTACAAGTGGCATCGTACGGTAATTCCACCTCCTTTTTCTCTAGCCGGGTTAATTACCGGAATCACCGAAAAATCGTCGTCATCGACGGTGATGTCGGGTTCATGGGTGGACTGAATGTGGGGGATGAATATTTAAGCCGCAGCAAAACTTATGGATTCTGGCGTGACACCCATATGTTAGTTAGAGGTGAAGCGGTACGGACGATGCAAATCATCTTCTTGCAAGATTGGATGCATACTACGGGTGAAAAAATACTGGAGCAGGATTATCTAACACCACAGCTACACTTTATGACAGGGGACGGAGCAGTACAGATCATAGCGAGTGGGCCGGACAATGAACGCCGTGCACTCAAAAATATATTTTTCTCCATGATCACCTCAGCTGAGAAATCAGTTTGGATTGCCAGCCCTTATTTCATTCCGGACGAGGATATCCTGACTGCGATACGTGTAGCGGCTATATCTGGTTTAGATGTTCGCTTGTTATTCCCTGCTAAGCCAGATAAATGGATTCCGTTTCTGGCTTCGCATTCTTATTTCCCGGCATTGCTGGAGGCTGGAGTGAAGATTTATGAATACGAGAAGGGCTTTATACACTCTAAGCTGTTAATCGTGGATGGTGAAATAGCGACTATTGGTACAGCAAACATGGACATGCGGAGCTTCCATCTTAACTTTGAGGTAAACGCATTGCTTCTTCAGACAGAGAGTGTTACACGAATCGTTGCTGATTTTGAACGCGATTTATTGTCCACCACTCAGATTGTGCATGAGACCTTTATGAATAAACGCATGGTGGTACGTATACTGGAATCTGCCGCCAGATTAATGTCTCCACTGCTATAACTTCATTACAGATTAAACCACCGCGGAGGGTGCTGCCTTCTCTGCGGTGGTTTTTGTTTAAAAAGTAGTAAAGCCCAGGTTAGTCTGCAGCCGGAACAGGATGTACTTGAACCAGGTCACATCGCTCTGATAGGCCTCAAAAGGTAAAGTGAACGTATGACCCTCGTTATTCCATAGCCGATAAAAGTAGGCTTCCATATCTTTGAACAGAGGCTGATCTCGCTTCATAGAAATCCACAGATCATTCTCTAGATTGTAGTCATCTAGATTGCGAGTGGTGAAATTGGTGGAACCGCCAAGAACGATGGAGCTGCCGGTTTGTTTGGCGATAAAGAGCAGCTTTGGATGATATTGCTCTTTGGTTGTATTGTACCAACGAATAGAGATTTCACCGTTCGTGCGTTTGTTCAGATCCATGGCAACTGGACGGTTGGGGATCCCGATTTTATCACGCCCGAAGGCGTTCTGATTTGGATCCAGGATTAGGTTTACCTTAGCCCCGCGTGATGTAGCCTCTACCAACGCATCCAGAATGGCATCATCAGCAAGATAAAACATCCCCATCCATACGGTATCCCCCTTCCGGGCGAACCTAATGCCTTGCAGCGCATATTTGTATACCTTTCCTTCTGTTAAATAGCGAACTTCTAGAGCTTCCGCTGATGGTAGGTTCTTTTCTTGGGTGAAATTGGGCTTATGAAGTAGCAATGGACCTGCATCTGAAAGATTGGCTGCCGCCTGCTCGGTCTGGAGAATATCGGCAATAATTGGACCTTGTACCTCCAAAGCAATATTGGAGTGGTAGGCGCTGGCATCGTGAACATTTCCAGAGGAAATTAGTGCAGTGTTCTCACTGACAATTACTTTGCGATGGTTCGCCTTCACATTCAGCAGCTTTAGATAAGATCTAGCGGTAATATCCGGTCCACCACTGGCCATAAGATTGGGGATAAAGCCCTTACCGGATTGTCCGAACCATTGAATGAAGGTGCGCCAGACGGCTGAATAGGCAGGTGTAGAATCTCGCAGCGCATTAACATCGGTCATGATGACTCGGATCCCCACGGCCTTCATTTCTTCCAGAAGATGATTGGGCGCTGAGTTGTAATTGGTATTGACCTCATCGGTGATGAAGACAATCTCCATTTCGGGATAGGTTTGCTTTTGTGAGATTAATTTATCTGTCAGCATTCGACTGACTGGAGGGAATGACTGATCTTTATGGGTATAATCATTGAACAGGAACAAGTCGATGACTAAGAACTCCCTTGACTCCTCGATAATATGTAGCATTCTCGGAAGAATTTCACTCTCCTGCTTACCTGTGTCCGTACCGTCTGGATAGGTTAGGTCATGCCAGAAGGATATATTATTCACTTTGTATATGGGACTTTCATAGGAAATCCCAACGGGTAGAGGTTTATGTGTCTGGTATATCATGACGCCGATTAACCAGAGAATTAGAATGACGCAAGCCCATATCACTCGTTTGCGGCGTCGTGAAGAGGTGCGTTTCTTTGGAGCAAAAGCATGGGTTCTATCTTGTATCACTTGGGGCTGAACGGGTTGTTCACGATCTGATCTCATCGGAAGTTCCTCCTGAAAGTATTGCAGAGCACTTCCTTTATAATTATTATGCTCCGGCGTGTACCAACCTATTAACACCTAGTGGGTAGAAATGAAGCATCCCTCGTATTTCACTCACTTCATATTGTAAATTCATCTGGAGGGATATGTTATAATAAGTACAGTTTAGGAATAGGAGGAACGGAGCATGAATCATACGCCAGAAGAGGCCGTACCATATGATGCGAATAGGCAGTCTGGCGCGGATCATGGCAATGGCCTACCAATTGTAGAGGTTTCAGACAAGAATTCTTTATTGCCTGCATCAAGGACAGGTGAACGCAAAATAGAGCATGTACGCCTTTGTCTAAATGAAGAAGTCGGTGGCGTCGGTGTGACTACGGGGTTTGAACATTACCGATTTCGGCATAATGCTCTTCCAGAGCTGAATTTCGATGATATATCATTGCAGACCACGTTCCTGGAACGTGAACTGCGTACACCGCTGCTGATCAGCTCGATGACAGGCGGCAGTGCAGCTACAGGAGCCATCAATGCCCGACTAGCAGAGGCAGCACAGCGTCGTGGATGGGCGCTGGGGGTTGGTTCTGTGCGAGCGGCGGTGGAGCGCTCTGAGCTAACCGAAACCTTTTATGTACGGGACAAAGCACCTGATATACCGGTTATCGCTAATATTGGCGCCGTACAGCTGTCCTATGGTTTCGGGATTGAGGAGTGTCGCCGGGCTGTGGATATTGCTGGTGCGGATTTTCTTGTACTGCATCTCAATGGTCTTCAAGAGGTCTTCCAACCGGAAGGGAATACTGGCTTTGCTTCCTTACTATCGCAGATAGCAAAAGTATGCCGTGCACTTGAGGTTCCTGTAGGTGTAAAAGAAGTCGGCTGGGGCATTGACGGTGATACAGCAGCACATCTTTATAATGCAGGGGTAGCTTTTGTTGATGTAGCGGGTGCAGGTGGAACATCCTGGAGTCAGGTCGAGAAGTTTCGGAGTAGAGACCCTATACGGCGCGCAGCGGCTGAAGCTTTCGCTGACTGGGGTACTCCAACCGCAGATTGCATTGCAGAGGTACGTGCTGTCTCCCCGAAGGGGGCATTGATTGGCAGCGGCGGCTTGAAGCATGGTGTGGATGCGGCGAAGGCATTGGCCCTCGGTGCTGATTTAGCAGGCTTTGGACGCAATCTTTTAGGACCGGCAGTAGATTCTGAAGAGGCGCTAGATGCTGCACTGGCTCAGGTAGAGCTGGAGCTTAAGATAGCAATGTTCGGCATCGGAGCTCCCGATTTAGCAACTTTACGTGGGACTTCCCGTTTAATACGTAAATAAAAGTATATGGTAAATATAGAAGTGAGGAAGTGAAAAAAGATGATGATTAAATTGGTTCATATGGATGAGTCTGCTTTTCAATTTTTCTTAGGTCAAGCTACTCGTGATTACGCTGAAGATAAGATTAAAGCCGGCGCTTGGGACCCTGAAATCGCGATGAAGCTGTCTGAGGAAGCTATAACACAGTCACTGCCCAAAGGATTGAACACAGATGGCGCTTATCTATACTCTATAGTAGAGCTAAGTAGTGATAGCCAGGTGGGATATATCTGGTTTAATGTAAGTGAAGGTCGCAGCGGCCGAGAGGCTTTCATTTATGATTTTTACATTTTTGAACCGTATCAGAGCAAAGGCTATGGCAAGCAGGCTCTGATCGCACTTGATGAAGAAGCCCGTGAGATGAACGTCACCAAAATCGGGTTACATGTCTTCGGTCAGAACAATCGTGCATTTGAGCTGTATAAAAAAATGGGATATACCGTAACTGACATTACGATGTCTAAAGATTTGTAATACTTAACGTGGAGACCTCGAAGGAGGTCTTTTTTGTGTTGTTCTAAGAAAACCAATGTAAATAATTGTGATAAATATATTTGAATTAGGAGGAATAGAAAAATATGATTATTAAATAAATTCCTGAAAATGGATTCAGCTATATGGAATATTGGAAGGGGGATTAAGGTGAGACCAAGGTTTGTATTACCAGCGGCTTTATCTGTAGCTGCAATACTGTTACTGGTTAGTTGCAACCGTGGGGATTCGCCAGGGAAAAAGCAATCTGCGTCGGGGCAAGTTCAGGCAAGTCCGGTTGCGCCGGTAGCCTCTTCAAAGGTAGCGGAAGAACAGCTAGAAGCGGCGTTGTCTCCATTGACAGTGGAACAAAGATTAGAGGATTTTGATTATATGTGGAAGATTATTGAGGAGAACTACCCTTTCCTAGAGGTAAATAAGCGTCTAAATGGAGAGGATTGGCTTGCGAACAAAGAGGAGTACCGTAATGAAATTGCAGCAGTGAAGACAGATGATGAGTTTTTTAGACGAATGAAATTCGTACTTAGCAGGTTAAATAATGGGCATACCAATTTTTTATCTAAGGAAGAATATCCATGGTTTCTAAACGCCTATGTTCAGGCAGGTTTTGGTTATGAGCCTTGGATCAACGTGTTTCAACAGCCAAATGTGTTGGCTCGTTACAACCAGAAACCTTTAGCGGAGCAGCAAAGCTCTAATGGCATCGTTAACGATATGAATAGTGGTGAGGCAGGGAGTCAGACAGGAAAGACTTCCGGGAATGTAAAAAAGGTTATTATAGAGCCAGAGCAAATAGCGTATCTAGGCATGCGAAGCTTTGCCGGAAGTCTCATGGAGATGGATAGTTCGGAGATTCGTGATTTTTTAATAGAAGTTAAAGATTATAAGACATTAATTCTAGATATCCGCGGAAATGGAGGAGGAAACAGTAATTACTGGAGAGCTCATATTGCTCCTCTGCTGATCAATAAACCTATCGAATACAATACATACTTACTTTATACAAGAGGCAACTATGCTGAGACCTTTATGCAGGCACGTCAGATCACAAGGGGGCAGCAGCCTATTACCAACATCAAAGACGAACAGTTGCCTAATTTACCATCGGAAGCATTAAAAATGTTCAAGACATATAGTAAAAATACAGATGTAGTAATTCCTCAAGAATCCGTTGGTTTTAAAGGAAAGATCTATTTGCTGGTAGATAGCTCTGTGTATTCATCAGCGGAAGGTCTTGCAGCCTTTGCAAAAGGCACCGGGTTTGCAACGGTTGTTGGTGGCAGAACAGGTGGGGATGGACTAGGGATGGATCCACTTGTCGTTGCATTGCCTAATAGCGGTTATGTATTCAGATTTTCCTTTGAGATGGGACTTAACTCTGATGGAAGCTGCAACGAGGAAGTGAAGACAGTCCCTGATGTGGAGGTTGATCCAGATACTTCTAAGCCCCTATTGGATCAGCCGGCGGTGCAAAAAGTATTGGAACTTGCCAAATCCTATTGAAATGGGTTCGCTTGGATAAGGCTGGATTGACACAACTGTAAGACATCCGGTGTTGCTGGAGAATATGTTCTAATATATAATGGTTTAGATCGTATTACTTATTCGGATGATCAATTTAGCTGAAAATAGGAGTTGTCATATAAATGGCTTTGAAAGCGGGAATCGTCGGTCTTCCTAACGTAGGAAAATCCACATTGTTTAATGCAATAACGCAAGCGGGAGCAGAATCCGCAAACTACCCTTTTTGCACGATTGACCCTAACGTTGGTGTCGTTGAAGTTCCGGACGAACGTCTTGATAAACTGACTGAGCTGGTACAACCTAACAAGACTGTACCTACTGCTTTTGAATTTGTTGATATCGCTGGTCTTGTGCGCGGTGCGAGTAAAGGTGAGGGACTAGGCAACAAGTTCCTAGCTCATATTCGCGAAGTAGACGCTATCGTTCATGTCGTTCGTTGTTTTGAAGATGAGAACGTTACCCACGTGGATGGAAAAGTAAATCCGATCAGCGACATTCAGACCATTAATTTGGAACTGATTCTTGCTGACATTGAGAGCATTGAGAAGCGGATTGAGCGTTCCCGTAAGAACATCAAAGGCGGCGACAAGAAATACGCTCAAGAAGTTGAACTGCTTGAACGCGTCAAAGAAGTGCTCTACGAAGATAAACCTGCACGTAGTATAGAATTGTCCGATGACGAGAAGGTTATTATCCGTGATCTTCATTTGTTAACATTGAAGCCTGTGCTGTATGCAGCGAATGTAAGTGAAGAAGAAGTAGCAAGTGCTGAGAATAATCCTTATGTGCAGCAAGTACGTGAATTTGCAGCAACTGAAGGTGCTGAAGTTGTTCCGATCAGTGCTAAAGTAGAAGCTGAAATTGCCGAGCTTGAGGGCGAAGATAAAGCGATGTTCCTAGAAGAACTTGGGCTAGAAGAATCTGGTCTGAACCGCTTGATCAAAGCGGCTTACAAACTTCTAGGCTTGTATACGTATTTCACGGCAGGCGTTCAGGAAGTTCGTGCGTGGACCATTCGTAAGGGAACTAAAGCACCCGGAGCTGCTGGTGTAATTCACACAGATTTTGAACGTGGATTTATCCGTGCTGAGGTAGTGGCTTACGCAGATCTTTTGGCAGCAGGCTCAATGAATGGTGCCAAAGAACGTGGTCAACTGCGTCTAGAAGGTAAAGAGTATTTGGTGCAGGACGGCGACGTTATGCATTTCCGTTTCAACGTTTAAGAGGACTGAAGCATACTAATGATAAGAGGGTCATCTCAGTCGGTAGAGGGTATCTACTGCTGGGATGATCCTTTTTTTAAAATATAAGACATTTATTAAGGGATTTACGCGTACAGAACTGTAGCCATTTCACAATATCTTTGGTATAATATAAAGTCGTATATCTAATTTTATGACATATGTTTTAATCGCTTTATTTGCGAATTTGAAATTGAACTAGGAGAGGTGAATTCCCTTGTTGGACCGATTGCAATCCCTGGCGGACCGCTATGAGAAGCTCAGTGAACTGCTTTGTGATCCGGATGTTGCAAACGACAGTAAGAAACTGAGGGATTATTCCAAAGAACAATCAGACCTACAGCCTGCATTTGAGGCGTATACTGAATATAAGAGTGTAATGGAAGAGCTTGAAGCTGCTAAGCAGATGCAAGGCGAAAAGCTTGATGATGAGATGAAGGAAATGGTCAAGATGGAAATTGACGACCTTTCCAAACGTCAGGTAGAGCTGGAAGAGCAAATCCGTGTATTGCTACTGCCTAAAGACCCGAATGATGATAAGAACGTAATCGTCGAAATTCGTGGTGCAGCGGGTGGAGATGAAGCTGCATTGTTTGCTTCCGACCTTTATCGGATGTACACCCGGTTTGCAGATTCACAAGGCTGGCGCGTGGAGCTAATGGATGTCAACGCGAGCGATCTTGGTGGATTTAAAGAGGTAATCTTCCTTATTAACGGCCGCGGTGCATACAGTAAGTTGAAATACGAAAGTGGTGCGCATCGCGTACAACGTATCCCAGCGACTGAATCCGGTGGACGTATTCATACCTCTACTTCTACAGTATCGGTGATGCCGGAAGCTGAAGCATTTGAGATTGAAATCCATGATAAAGATATTCGTGTGGATACCTTCTGTTCAAGTGGTGCAGGTGGACAGTCTGTAAATACGACCAAGTCTGCAGTACGTGTAACCCATGTACCTACGGGCATCGTTGCTACCTGTCAGGACGGTAAGTCACAGAACTCCAATAAGGAAAAGGCGCTTCAAGTGCTTCGTGCCCGTATCTCCGATATGAAGCGGCAGGAAGAAGAAGCAAAGTATGCTGGTGAACGGAAGAGCAAAGTAGGTACGGGTGATCGTAGTGAGCGTATCCGGACGTATAACTTCCCGCAGAGCCGGGTTACAGATCATCGCATTGGCTTGACACTGCACCGTCTGGAGCAGGTTATGAACGGAGAAATCACTGAAATTATTTCGGCTCTTTCAATTGCTGAACAAGCTGATTTGATGGATAGTATGGACAATGGATAATAATGCTTTGAACGATGGCGTATTTGTCATGTCGGAAGTGAAAAGCATCCGGGAAGCCTTTGCGGAGGCTTCTTCTTTTTTGAGCCAGAGCGGTTGTAATGAACCGCAACGCAGTGCGCAATTACTGCTTGAGCATGTGCTAGGCTTGTCCGGGGCTGCGTATTATATGGCACTGGCGGATTCTTTTCCAGCTGCGGTCAAGGAACAGTGGGAGGCGGGAGTTACCCGCCGGAGTAAGGGTGAGCCGGTGCAATATATCATTGGCGAGCAAGAGTTCTACGGGCGTCCTTTTGAAGTGACGCCTGATGTGCTTATTCCACGGCCGGAGACGGAGCTGCTCGTCGAGGCGATTTTGCGGTACGGCGCGGAGCTTTGGCCGGACGGCATGGTTGCGCCGAGTGAAGCGGCGCAGGAAGAAGGCGCTGCTTCGTTAGCAGCAGCGCAAGATCGTGCGGGCGGCGCGGAAGGTGGACGCGCCGTACGGCCGCTGACCGCCGTCGATATCGGCGCCGGCAGCGGAGCGATTTCCGTCACGCTGGCGGCGGAAGCGCCGGCGTGGCGGGTCTGCGCCGGCGATATTTCGCCGGCGGCCCTAGCTGTGGCGAAGCGCAATGCGATGCGCTCCGGCACAGCCGTGGACTTTCGGCTCGGCGATCTGCTCGAGCCGTTCGCGGGGATGGAGACGGATATTCTCGTCTCCAACCCGCCGTACATTCCCGGCGAGGATATCGCCGGGCTGCAGCGTGAGGTGCGCGACCATGAGCCGCGCACTGCGCTGGATGGCGGAGCGGACGGGCTGGACCCGTACCGCCGCATGATGGGGCAGCTGGCGCTGCTCCCGGCACCGCCGCGCCTGATTGGTTTTGAACTCGGCTTCGGACAAGCCGAGCAGGTGGCTGCGCTACTGGAAGCGGCGGGTCATTGGAAAGAGATCATCACCATTAATGATCTGGCTGGAATTCCACGTCATGTGCTAGGTATAGCACGATAATACTGCATGCTGTGCAGGGGACTCCTGTTGATCAGGGAGTAAAATTGTATTTTCAACCTGACTTCCTTTACAATAGAATTTAACCGGACTTCTTGGTGAACCATAAAAGAAAGCCCAGATTTAGAGTAGGGAGGCAGAACGTGCTTCAGAAGATTAAAAAAATTGATGGTGCTATCGTAGTCGTTCTGTTATTGCTCATGACTGTCAGCATCTTCGCCATATATAGTGTGACTCATGGAAGAGAAAAGCTGGACGGACATCATATCCGTATGATGATGTATTATGCAATTGGCTTTATTGCTTTTATTGGAATGACCTTTTTAGATTACAGAATTTTAGTGAAATACGCGCTATATATTTATTTGTTTGGAATAGGTATCCTGGTACTCGTCAGCTTTTTGGGCGAGACCAAGAATAATGCCCAAGGCTGGTTGTCCCTCCCTGGAGGACTGAGCCTTCAGCCTGCCGAGCTATTCAAGCTAATATTGATTCTATTTCTGGCAGCGATGCTTGTTCGTAAGAATAAGAGTAAACTCTTGTTTTGGCGGGATGTTGTGCCGCTCGGCCTATTAACCTTATTTCCGTTTCTTATTGTCCTTACACAGAATGACCTTGGGAATGCCTTGTCTTACATCGTGATTCTTGCAGGTCTGTTGTGGATTGGAAATATTAAGTACACTCACGCATTAATCGCTTTGGTGATTGTAGCAAGCTCTGCGATTGCCGGAATTATGAGTTATATCCATTATCATGACGAAATTAAAACGTTTCTTAACGATATTGGCCGTTCGCACTGGATTGAACGTTTCGACCCATGGCTTGTTCCGGATAAAGCGACAGCGAAAGCTCTTTATCATACCAAAAACGCCAAGCTTGCGATTGCCTCAGGTGGGATGAGTGGAGAAGGCTATATGAACGGTAGCTCTGTTCAGACGGATCGGGTGCCTTATACGTATTCAGACTCTATCTTTGTGCAGATTGCCGAGGAATTTGGCTTTGTCGGTTCTGCATTTGTGCTGCTACTGTATTTTATACTGATTCACCGAATGATTCTGATTGCGCTGGAAGCCAGAGATCGAGCAGGTCCATTTCTGATCGTCGGCATTGTCGCGATGATGCTGTATCAGATTTTTGAGAATATTGGTGCGTTTATTGGTCTGATGCCTTTGACAGGTATCACATTGCCATTCATCAGCTTCGGAGGTACCTCCCTGCTTATTAACATGGCCAGCATTGGGCTGGTAATGAGCGTGCGTCTGCATGGTCGAGATGTAGAGGAAGATTTGCCTAAGCCTACTCCTTATGCAGCCGCCAAACAGGTTTAATCACTAAATCAAAAGATAACCGTCAGAAACTCATCTTTTAAGGATGGGAACTGGCGGTTTTTTATTTTGGGATGTGAATCTCTGATATCGGGTGTATTACATAAATTTGGAATTCTGGCCTTGAATGCTCTACAATAGAAAGGAGAGACTTTCCTCAGGTGAGGGTGGTTGGAACCTTAATAGAGTAAGGGGTTTGCGTATGCTTAAAAAGCTCAAGAAGATCGATAGCGTGATTCTTATTGTTCTAGTTATGCTGATGGTGATTAGTATTCTTTCGATATACAGCGTGACTAATGGTAGATTAGTTCAGAAACTAGATGGGTTCCATCTACAAATGCTTAAATACTACATTGTAGGGTTTGTAGCGTTTTTTGTGCTTACCTTCGTGGACTATAGGATATTTGTTAAATATGCTCTTTATATTTACATCTTGGGTATTGGTCTCCTAGTGTCGGTTAGTTTTTTTGGTAAGGTAAAGAACGGTGCGCAATTAGGGCTAGAGATAGGTGGACTTAGCTTTCAACCTGCGGAGCTTTTTAAGTTGATATTGATTCTTTTACTCGCGTCCATACTGGTCCGTAAACAAGGAGCCACGCTAACCTTCTGGAAGGGAGTCGTTCCGCTGGCGCTTCTTACATTGCTCCCTTTTGCCATAGTTATTGTACAGAATGATCTCGGAAATGCGCTAAGCTACATCGTAATATTAATCGGTCTTCTATGGATCGGGAATATCAAAATTTCACATGCACTCATCGGATTACTAATCGTTGGCGGATTGGGTCTTGCAGGAATTCTGAGCTATATTCACTATCATGATGAAGCGGTATATTTTTTTGAGGAGACCCTTGGCAGGAAGCATTTAGTGGATCGTTTTGATCCTTGGCTCGTACCTGATTTGGCGTCAGATGATGCAAGCTATCACACGAAAAATGCTAAAGTGGCTATTGCCTCCGGAGGGATGAGCGGCGAGGGGTACATGCAAGGAAGCTCTGTGCAGAGTAACCGTGTTCCATATACCTATTCGGATGCCATATTCGTACAGGTTGCGGAGGAGTTTGGGTTCGTAGGTTCAGCGCTGCTGTTATTACTCTTTTTTATTCTTCTTCACCGGATGATACTGATTGCTCTAGAGAGTAGGGAGCGTAGTGGCCCGTTTTTGATTATTGGAATTACGGCAATGCTGCTATATCAAATCTTAGAGAATATTGGAGCTTTTATCGGCCTAATGCCGCTTACGGGAATTACACTTCCGTTCATCAGTTATGGAGGCACATCTCTTTTAATTAATATGGCCTGCATGGGGATTGTAATGAGTGTGCATCTTTATGGTCGGGATGTTGAGGAGGATTTGCAGTTGCCTAAGGCGCTTGCTGTAAAATTATAGATTTAATAGATTCATAGGTTTGCAGTCTCTCATCTCTGGACATACTACTAGCATGAGAGTTAAGAGGAGAGGGGCTGCGACAAATGAACGATAATCATATGGATAAAAGAGATTCCTTACGTGTAACTTTTAAGTATACTGCCATTTTAATTTGTTTTTTTATGATCGTTATCATGGCCTGGGAAGGTCAAAAAACCGATGCAGCAGTAGCCGAAGTATCGATTCCGCAGGATTCTATCCGGCTGCGTATTCTGGCGAATTCGGACGGAACACAAGATCAACTAGTGAAGCGGCAAATCCGCGATACAATCGTAGAGCAAATGAACCAGTGGGTAACTGCACTTGAGGACCCACAGAGTTTAGAGCAGGCACGCGCTTTAATTAGAACTCATCTTCCAGAGCTTAATACACTGGTTGGATCGGAGCTAGAGAAACGCGGCATTCAATATTCATATAAAGTTGAGCTGGGTGTAGTTCCTTTTCCGACCAAATTATACGGTGGAACAGTCTATCCGGCCGGAGAATACGAGGCTGTGCGGGTTACGTTGGGCGAAGGAAAGGGTCAGAACTGGTGGTGTGTACTGTTTCCGCCGCTGTGCTTTATCGATGCGGGCTCCGGAGATGCAGCAGCGCCTGCTGCTAATAAAGGGGCGAAGACCGTCTCGGCTGCCGGGGCAGATAGCGGAGTTAAGGCGCAACCAGCAGTAGGAACAGCTGTACAAGCAGATTCTTCGGCGAAGGATGTTGCGGCAGCGGATTCCGCAGAGCCAGAGGTACGGTTCTTCGTTTGGGAACTGCTGCAAAACCTTTGGAACTGGATTAGCGGATTATGGTCGTAATGCTGATGTTAGCCCTTTGGTTTTGTGGAAATGGTCTATAGTTTTGAATCTAGATATGTTACTATTTCATAAGCAGATCGACTGCGGCGCCTTCATTGGGGCCGCTTTTTGGTAGGATTAGAGTTAATGAACCTCCAGAGTATTTATCCTAAGATTGCAAGAAAAGCTATTGTTCAATATATATCCTGTAGAAAGCCTGTGATGAGAATGAATGAACCACACGACCCTTTATTCGCCGTTCAGCGGCGGAGTGGAAATAGAAATGAGACTGTATATTGGGAACTGGATTTGATGGAAGATGCAGCTTCGGATTCCGGTGTACTTCAGCCAAGTGAGGAGAATAAGTTAGCCATCGTGGAGGCGGCAGCCATGCTTCGTGAAGGTGGAACGGTCGCTTTTCCAACCGAAACGGTCTATGGACTTGGTGCGGATGCACGGAATACTGCGGCAGTTGAGGCTGTTTTTGCGGCAAAAGGGCGACCGTCTGATAATCCCCTTATCGTGCATATTGCCGATCCAGGTGCTCTGGACGAGCTGGTTACAGAAGTGCATCCTACGGCTGCGGTATTGATGGATGCTTATTGGCCAGGACCGCTGACAGTTGTTCTTCCTGTTCGTGAGGGTGTTTTGTCACCCTGTGTAACGGCAGGACTGGACACGGTAGGTGTTCGTATGCCTGATCATCCGGTAGCTTTGGCGCTGATCAGTGCAGCGGGCTGTCCCGTTGCGGCACCTAGTGCTAACCGTTCCGGTCGTCCGAGTCCGACCTTAGCTTCACATGTGATGGAAGACTTGGCCGGATACATTGGCGGTGTACTTGATGGCGGCGCGGCCGGAGTTGGACTGGAGTCAACTGTGGTGCAAGTGCAGCCTGATGGAAAGGTTGCCGTGCTTCGTCCTGGTGGGATTACTTTGGAGCAGTTAGCTGCTGTAGTGGGAGCAGAAGCCATTGCTGCTGAGCCAGCTGTGGTTAAAGAATTTGGAGCTTCCGCAGCAGCGGAAGCTCCAGTAGTCACTGCACCGAAGGAGCGCCACGGTGCAGAAGCTGTTTCCGCCAGCTCGGCGCCACGCGCGCCGGGCATGAAGTACACGCACTACGCGCCGCGCGGCTGGCTCGGTGTGGTGAGCGGATCTTCTCCGCAACGTGTTGCGGATGAAGCCGCGAGTCTACTTCAGGCGGCACAGCTGAACGGCGAAGTAACGGGCTTACTCCTCTTCGAGGAGCATAAGCCCCTCTATCCCGCCGATCCTGCCGCCTGCGTTCTTTCCCTCGGCTCGTTATCCTCGCCGGAGGAAGGGGCGCGCTCCCTATATGCCGCGCTGCGGCGCTTCGATGAAGCGGGAGCGACTTACATCTTGGCCGAGGCTTGTCCGTATACGGGCCTCGGCGTAGCTATTATGAACCGGCTTATGAAGGCAGCCGGTGGTTCCGTCATTGATGCCGGATAGCCACGGCGACCTTTCTATCCAGCTATAGTATAGGTTCTTCGAATCTGAAATCTCCTATGAAGTCATGATTACCCCCTTGTCCGCATATCGTTGTTGTACAAGATATTTCGGACTTGGGGGGTTAAGCATGGGCATAGGAGATGTATATGCCGGTTGGGGACAGACAGTTACTATTGCTATAATGGCGATTGCATTAGGGATGGATGCCTTTTCGCTCGGAGTAGGGATCGGGATGAAAGGGATTCGTCTGCTGCATATTCTGCAAATGAGTGTGCTCATTGCTTTTTTTCATATGCTGATGCCTCTTCTAGGTTTATTGACTGGAAGTTATGTCGGACATTTGCTAGGTCAAGTAACAACTTATGCCGCAGGAGGGCTACTTGTGCTGTTAGGCGGACATATGGTGTATAACTCCTTTCGTCCGGAAGTGGTAGGTACGCGAGCTATGAATCACCGAACCTTATGGGGAATGCTGCTTCTATCACTCAGTGTAAGTGTGGATTCTTTTTCCGTTGGGGTATCCTTAGGGATGTTTGTGAATGGTGTACTTCTGACTATACTAGCTTTTGGTGCCTGTGGAGGTCTGATGTCAATTATCGGCCTGCTTCTTGGGCGGCATGTCAGTCGTGGACTCGGGGAATATGGGGAAGCACTGGGTGGGGCTATTTTATTGGGGTTTGGCTTGCTATTCATCTTTTGATACAATAACGGCATTACAATATTTTAATTTCATGGGGGTGCAAAAGCATGCTGCATATTTTATTCGTCTGCACCGGTAATACATGCCGTAGTCCTATGGCTGAGGGGCTTTTACGAAAGCTTGCGAAGGAACGTGGAATCGACCTGGAAGTGCGGTCTGCAGGTGTATCTGCCATTTCTGGTACTTCTATATCGAGACATGCTGCAGCTATTTTGCAAGAAGAAGGCATTCATGATCATTTAGAGTCGTCGCAATTAACGGGGCAATCCGTCGCTTGGGCCGATCTTGTGCTTACCTTAACCAGTGGACATAAACAGCATTTGCTACAGTATTTTCCGGATGCCGTAACAAAAACATATACATTGAAGGAATACGTGCATAACGAAGAAGCTGTGACTGAGGATATTAAAGAATTGGACAGCCTTTATGCAGATGCTGAGTTAAGCATAGCTCTAGGTGGTGAACCCAACGCAACGGATCTACAACGAATGATTGAAATCCGCCAGCGTATCCCAAGCTTTGATATTTCTGATCCATTCGGGGGTACGCGTGAAGATTATGAGCTTACTGCTGCTGAGATTCGCACTTCGTTGTTTAGTTTATTAGATAAACTGGAATCCTTACGCCATTTGTAAATGGTTGATTTTCAGTCGGCTTTGCTTTAAGATGAAAGTACAACTAATCGGTTCCGATGTAACTGGCGACAAATGTGGATCAAACCACGATGGAGCATCGGAATAAACGGCCGGTCGCCTGGGCAAAAGAGCAAATCCGCAGCTACCTGCGGACTGCTCTTTTTTGTTTAAATGAAGCTTGTTTGAAGCTTGAGGAGGTAGGGTGATGGACAAAGTTGTGGAGTTATCTTTAACTGAAGCTACTGTCACTGTGTTAAGGGAGTTGGCGGAAGCTGGTAACCTTGGATCTGGTAAAATTGTTGTCCTAGGAGTTAGCACAAGTGAGGTCGCTGGTGTCCGTATTGGAACCGGTGGTGCGCTTGAAGTCGCACAGCAACTGCTTGAAGGGGCTCGTTTGGTCGCAGCGGAAAAAGGATTTCATCTCGTTTATCAGTGCTGCGAGCATCTGAATCGTGCGCTTGTAATGGAACGCTCTTTGCTAGAGTCGCTTGGGCTAAGTCAAGTTTCAGCTGTACCTATACCTGGTGCTGGCGGTTCGATGGCAGCGGCTGCTTATCGCTCTATGAAAGATCCTGTTCTGGCGGAAACGATAGAAGCGCATGCTGGCTTAGACATTGGTGAGACTCTTATAGGTATGCATTTGCGCCGCGTGGCAGTTCCTTTTCGGCCGACCTTACGGTACATTGGAGCAGCTAGAGTGAACGCGGCATGGGCCAGACCTCCGCTTATTGGCGGCGAACGTGCGGTTTACCGTACTCTTGAACAGAGTGATTCACAGGTTTGTGATTGATGGACTTAGATTTATGTTTTTGCAGAAACGTAGACCTAAAGCTTTTTCGTGGCGGGCAAATCGTTTCTATTTAAATACAACATATCTACACACACTAGGGAGGAAATAAGAACATGGAACAATTACGTAAGAGTGACCCGGCAGTACTGGAAGCAATGGAACTGGAACTGAAACGTCAGCGTGCCAACATTGAGCTTATTGCCTCAGAGAATATCGTTAGCGAAGCCGTAATGGAAGCCATGGGCTCAGTGCTTACGAACAAATATGCAGAAGGCTATCCAGGCAAACGGTATTATGGTGGCTGTGAAGATGTGGATATCGTTGAGAATCTGGCTCGTGATCGTGCAAAAGAATTGTTCGGTGCGGAACATGTCAACGTACAGCCTCACTCTGGAGCACAAGCGAATATGGCTGTATATCTCGCTGCACTTAACCCGGGCGACACGGTTCTTGGCATGAACTTGGCGCATGGCGGACATTTAACGCATGGTAGTCCAGTAAATGCTTCTGGATTACTCTATAACTTCGTAGCTTATGGTGTACAAGAAGATACTTTCCTAATTGATTATGACGAAGTACGCAAAGCAGCCTTCAAGCACCGTCCTAAGTTGATTGTTGCTGGTGCAAGTGCGTATCCGCGCATTATTGATTTCGAAAAACTTGGTGCTATCGCCAATGATGTCGGCGCGTTGTTTATGGTAGATATGGCCCATATCGCAGGTCTTGTTGCTGCTGGTCTTCATCCGAGCCCGGTTCCTCATGCTCATTTCGTTACAACTACAACACATAAGACTTTACGCGGTCCCCGCGGAGGTATGATTATGTGCAGACAGCCATGGGCAGCTGCTATCGATAAAGCCGTATTCCCTGGTTCCCAAGGTGGACCGCTGATGCATGTCATTGCGTCAAAAGCAGTCGCATTCGGTGAAGCTTTGCTGCCATCCTTTAAGACCTATGCTGAGAATGTAGTGAAGAATGCAAATGTTCTTGCAGAAACACTGATTAGCGAAGGGGTTAACATTGTATCCGGTGGTACAGATAACCACTTGATGCTGCTTGATACACGCAACCTGAACATTACCGGAAAAGATGCGGAAAAAGTACTAGATTCCATCGGAATCACTGTGAATAAAAACGCAATTCCATTTGATCCTACAAGTCCTTTCGTAACAAGCGGTATTCGTATTGGTACACCTGCGGTTACTTCCCGTGGTATGGACGAGCAAGCTATGGTGGTTATTGGCCGCATTATAGCTAATGTTCTGAAGAATCCGAAGGATGAAGTGAAATTAGCTGAGGCAGCTCGTCAAGTTGCTGATTTGACGGATCAGTACCCACTTTATCCAGAACTGAAGTACTAGTTCTTATTCTCGTATTCATTAATAAATTCACCTCCACCGAGTCCTGATTTTAGGGTTTGGTGGAGGTTTTTTGTTGTTTATTGTTCACAATATTATCTGGGTAAATTGATGGAAAATCATGAAATCAATCATGAAAGTTCATGGAACTTTCATAAACAATAGTGAAAAAAATGTGAATAGTATGAAAAATGCAAATTTGCACAACCTAATCTAGGTTTTATTCCAGAAAAGGCAATGGAATTACCAATCCTTACCTTTATAAGCGAAGGAAAATACAGGGGTAGGGGTTCAATATGGATACATGTGCCTTTCTAGGTGAAATGCGGCGATGGGAATGCTATAATAGACAGGATTTAGCCATAGAGAAGCAAAAGTGCTTTCTAGGGTTATAGACACGACTTACAATTACCGGAGGGACAGGAAATGGGAAAATTGGTGATTTGCGATCATCCTTTAATTCAACACAAACTAACATTTATTCGCGACGTAAGAACAAACACGAAGGATTTCAGAGAGCATGTTGACGAAGTTGCCACATTGATGGCTTATGAGATAACACGTGATATTCCTCTAGAAACCATTACAGTACAAACACCGGTCACTGAAACGGAAAGCAAAGTGATTTCTGGAAGAATGCTTGGGCTTATCCCTATTCTTCGTGCTGGTCTGGGTATGCTTGAGGGCGTTCTGAAGCTTCTTCCTGCTGCTAAAGTAGGACATGTTGGCTTATTCCGTGATCCGGACACGCTTCAACCGGTTGAGTATTACATCAAGCTTCCTACAGATGTACAGGAACGTGAGCTGATCGTAATTGATCCAATGCTAGCTACGGGGGGATCTGCGATTGCTGCTATTACCTCGCTGAAGAAGCGTGGCTGTACACAAATTAAAATGATGAACCTGATTGCAGCTCCAGAAGGTGTTGCTGCGGTTCAAGAGGCTCACCCAGATGTTGATATTTATGTAGCTGCGCTGGATGATCATTTGAATGAGCATGGATATATCGTTCCGGGACTTGGCGATGCTGGAGATCGTTTGTACGGAACTAAGTAAATAGTAATTCATAATAGGATATAAGAAATTTGTTTATTTTTTGATGAGAGGGTAGGGGTTATGTCCAAAATTAAAGTGATGACTATTTTCGGAGTGCGCCCCGAGGCGATCAAGATGGCTCCTCTAGTTCTTGAACTGAAGAAGCATCCTGAGCACATCGAGTCAATTGTATGTGTAACAGCACAGCACAGGGAGTTGCTCGATCAAGTGTTGGAAGTGTTCAATATCACTCCTGATTACGATCTGGATGTGATGAAGGATCGTCAGACGCTTAATGAGATTACTATTCGAGTACTTGAAGGCCTGGAACCTGTACTCAGAGAGGTTAAACCTGATCTCGTATTGGTGCACGGGGACACATTAACGACGTTCCTTGCAAGCTATGCCTCTTTCCTGCAGCAAATTCAGGTTGGGCACGTAGAAGCAGGACTTCGGACATGGAACAAATTGTCTCCGTATCCTGAAGAAATGAACCGTCAGCTTACAGGTGTATTAGCAGACCTGCATTTCGCTCCAACGGATTGGTCAGCTAGTAATCTGAGACATGAGAACAAAAAAGAATCAAGTATTTATATCACAGGCAACACTGTAACCGATGTGTTTCAATATACCGTACAGCCTGATTACCGGCATCCTGTTTTGGATTTTGCTTCAGGAAAAAAACTTATTTTGATGACTGCTCACCGTAGAGAATCGCAAGGTGAACCACATCGGAATATCTTCCGGGCTGTCAAAAGAATCGCTGATGAATTCGAAGATGTAGCCATTGTTTATCCTGTGCATCCGAGTCCTGCCGTTAAGGAACCTGCACATGAAATTTTGGGTGGACATCCAAGAATTAAGCTGATTGATCCGCTGGATGTCGTGGATTTGCATAATTTTTATCCGCATACCCACTTGATATTGACCGATTCTGGCGGTTTACAAGAGGAAGCTCCTTCATACGGAGTACCAGTACTTGTGCTTCGTGATACGACGGAGCGTCCTGAAGGGATAGACGCTGGAACGCTAGAACTTGTGGGCACGGACGAGGAGAAGGTGTATGCACGGACACATGCTCTTTTGACTGATAATGAGCTCTATCAGTCGATGAGTCGGGCCGCCAACCCGTACGGAGATGGCAAAGCCTCCCAACGAATTGTCAATGCGATTTTGCACCATTTTGGTGTAAATAAGGAGCGTCCTGAAGAGTTTCACAGAATGTTCACAAAAAAATAAATAATTTCATTTAAAGTAATATCTGATCTGATTAAAATCAACATACAGTGAAACTGTACGGTTTATATGGTTTTGGAACATTTTGCTGTGATTATTTTCATGTTTTCAAGGGTTTTTGGGCAATGTTCAATGAATTGACAAAGACTCCAGAAATTCAGTAAAATTAGTTGGGATTGTAGCCATGAAAGAACAAAATAGCAGGGACAGCTTGTTACAGACCGCGCTTATCATTGGAAGTGCAGGCACTATACTCGCCGCTTACATTGTTATTGGTTTTTTTGCGGCAAGGTGGCTGAAAGACTTGATGGAGGGGCCGAAATATTGGCTCGCTATTGGCACTATAACCGGAATGATTCTGGGAATTGTGAACGTCGTCCTGTTAATTAAAAAATTTTTGGGGGAGCAGAATGGATAATATGACTCCCATGATCAATACCGTCACTAGAGTTACGCTCGTCCTTATGGCAGGACTCTTAATGGGCTGGGCGCTTCATCATGAGACCAGGGATTTTACACTGGGCATGACTCTGGGTCTGGTGGCGGGATTGGTAAACTTTCGTTATCTGGCCGTCAAGGTTCGACGGGTAACGCAGTCGATTGCGAGCAACGAAGGGAATGCCTTCAGCCTCGGTTTTGTTACACGGATTAGCTTCGCAATTTTGGTCACTATGTTCGCGGTCAAGATTGAGCATTTCTCCCTGGTAGCAACTATTTCGGGCGTATTCATTCCTCAGCTTCTCGCCATTCCTGCGGGGATATATCTGAGTGTGAAGAACAAACTTTAACCAGATTAAAGAGAAAGGGGGATGATACTATGCATGAGATGCCGAAAATCTTTGTCGGGGGAATACCGATAGATATATCAGCCGTATTGATGCTTCTGATCAGTTGTACAGTAGTATTTGTACTGGTGATGCTGTCGGTTCGTAAGCTTTCGGTTGAGAATCCATCTAAGCTTCAGAATTTTATGGAATGGGTTGTAGAATTTGTAGAGGGTGTCATAAGCAGTGCCATGGACCTGAAGAAAGGAAAACCTTACATATCTTTGGGGCTAACGTTGATTCTGTTTATCTTTGTTTCCAACCTTCTTGGATTGCCCTTCTCAGTTGTAACTGAAGCACATGGACCTGTAACCGTGTTTGGCCATGTGATTGAAGCAACCAGGAACTTGGCGCATGGTGATCATGTTGAGATCTTATGGTACAAGTCGCCGACTGCTGACATTAATATCACTGCAGGATTGGCAATTATTGTGTTTATACTGATGAACTTCCTGGGCATTAAGCTCAATGGCAAGCATTATTTCAAACACTATATTGAGCCGTTTCCAATCTTTTTGCCACTGAACATTATCGAGAACTTGGCAAAACCAGTAGCTCTGGCAATTCGTCTATTTGCTAACATCTTTGCCGGAGAAGTACTGATTACAGTCATTTTGAAACTGGGGATTCTCAGTATTCCTTTCCTGGCTGTATGGCAAGGCTTCAGTATTTTCGTCGGGGCACTACAGGCGTTTATCTTTACGATACTGACGATGGTTTATATCGCACAGATGACGATTCACGAAGAAGAAGCACATTAATGAACTGCTGCGAAGGGAACGGTTATCGTCTGATTTTCTTTCGCGGGAGATATCTTATATCATTAAACACAATATGAACCAAAATTAAAGGAGGATATTTACAAATGGAATATTTAGCAGCAGCAATAGCGGTTGGTTTGGGTGCACTTGGTGCAGGTCTTGGTAATGGTATGATCGTTAGTAGAACAGTTGAGTCCATCGCTCGTCAACCAGAAGCTCGTAATGCGCTTCAAACAACAATGTTTATCGGTGTAGGTATCGTCGAAGTTATTCCGTTGGCAGCAACAGTTATCGCATTCCTAATCATGTTTTCATCTTAATAAACCGTATTTACGGTTTGGCGGGGACGGCCGATGCCATCCGCGCCTTACTTTTGTATACGTCCGCATGACGCGGTAATGGAAGGGAGTGACCTCAGTGGAAATTGTTTGGACAAACATCTTATTTTCAATTGTAGCCTTTGGGATTCTATATTTCTTGCTCAGTAAGTATGCGTTCAGCAAACTGTTCGCAGTTATGGAGAAACGCCGTGAGCTGGTAATGCAGCAAATGGATGAAGCTGCGAAGACTAGAGAGCAAGCGGTCGCGTATGTGGAAGAGCAGAAGCAGGCGCTGAACAGTGCACGCCAGGAAGCTCAACAGATTATTCAACAATCGCAAATTACTAGTAATCAACAGGTAGAACAAGCTTTGGCGCAAGCTAAAGTTGAAGCTGCACGCGTCAAAGAAGAGGCCGTGCGCGATATCGAGAACGAGAAGAATAAAGCAGTGGAAGAGTTGCGCAGCGAAATTGGAACGGCATCTGTTCGTATTGCTTCTAAACTTCTTAAGAAAGAAGTTAGTGCTAGCAGTGAGCAGGAGCAGCTTGTGAACCAATACCTCAATGAGGTAGGAGGCCGATCATGAGCCGCGATACGGTAGTTGCCAAGCGCTACGCTAAAGCATTGTACAGTGCAGCGGTAGAGAAGGGGATTACCCTTGAAGTAGAAGAACAGCTCAAGGCAGTGGTCGAAGTTTTACATTTAGACCAAGAGGTACAGCGGTTTATTCTTGCACCACGTATCTCGGAGTCCGACAAGCTGAAAGTGCTGCGCACAGCACTTCAAGATAAGCTCTCTCCTATTGTAATGAACATTGTAGAACTGTTAGTAGAGCGAGGCAGAACCGATATTTTTGCCGAACTGCTGGATACGTATATCAAGATTGAAGGAGACGCTCTTGGCATTGGTGATGCTAAGGTATACTCCGTTTATTCTTTAAGTGAAGAAGAACAAGCGGCTGTAGCTGCAGAATTCGGCCAGCTAGTAAACCGTAAAATTCGGGTTACGAATGTGGTCGATCCAAGCCTGCTGGGAGGACTGAAGGTTTATATCGGCGATACGCTGTATGACGGAAGTCTTTCTAGTAAATTGGAACGTCTCGAGAAATCCTTTAATGATAAGCATAGAAGATAGGGGTGAGGATATTGGGCATCAGACCTGAAGAGATCAGCACTTTGATCAAAAGTCAAATTGAGCAATATAAAGCCGATATCGAAGTTGCCGAAGTGGGCACCGTCATTCAAGTCGGAGACGGTATCGCTCGTGTCTACGGTCTGGAAAACGCAATGGCAGGCGAGTTGCTAGAGTTCTCCAACGGTGTAGTGGGCATGGCGCTCAATCTGGAAGAAAGCAACGTCGGTGTTGTAATTCTGGGTGAGTACAAGGAAATTCGTGAAGGCGATCAAGTAAAACGTACTGGACAAATCATGCAAGTTCCAGTTGGAGAGGCCCTTCTGGGTCGTGTTGTTAACGCACTCGGTATGCCGCTTGACGGTAAAGGCCCAATTCAAACGACGGAGTTCCGTCCGGTTGAGAATAATGCTCCTGGTGTTATCGACCGTAAATCGGTTCATGAGCCAATGCAAACTGGTCTTAAAGCGATTGATGCGATGGTACCAATTGGTCGTGGACAACGCGAACTTATCATTGGTGACCGTCAAACAGGTAAGACTGCAATCGCAATCGATGCGATTATCAACCAAAAAGGCAACGGAATGAAATGTATTTATGTTGCCATTGGACAAAAACAATCCACAGTAGCACAGGTTGTAGAAACTCTCCGCCGTCATGGCGCGTTGGAATATACAATCGTTGTAACTGCTTCGGCTTCAGAGCCATCCCCACTGTTGTATATTGCTCCATACGCAGGTTGCGCAATGGGCGAGTACTTTATGTACAAGGGCGAACACGTATTGATCATTTATGATGACCTTTCAAAACAAGCTTCGGCTTATCGCGAATTGTCCTTGCTGCTTCGTCGTCCACCGGGTCGTGAAGCGTTCCCTGGTGACGTGTTCTACTTGCACTCCCGTCTTTTGGAACGTGCGGCTAAGCTTAGTGATGAGCTTGGTGGTGGTTCATTAACCGCGCTTCCGTTCATCGAAACACAAGCATCTGACGTATCGGCTTACATTCCTACGAACGTAATCTCGATTACAGATGGTCAAATCTTCCTTGAATCCGATCTGTTCTACTCTGGTCAACGTCCGGCGATCAACGTCGGTATCTCCGTTTCCCGTGTAGGGGGCTCCGCTCAGATTAAAGCGATGAAGAAGGTAGCTGGCTCGCTCCGTTTGGATCTTGCTCAATATCGTGAACTTCAAGCTTTCTCACAGTTCGGCTCAGATCTTGATAAATCCACGCTTGCTCGTCTGAATCGCGGAGCACGTATGATGGAAGTTCTGAAACAAGGTGTAAATCAGCCGTTGTCTGTTGAACATCAAGTGCTTAGCTTGTACACAGCTGTAAAAGGATACTTGGATGATATTCCTGTTAAAGACGTAAAACGTTTTGAAAAGGAATTCCTTGCTTACATGGACAGCAGTGCTGCTGAAGTTGCTCAATCCATCAGAGATACCAAGGATTTGACAGCAGATAACGAAGCCGCTCTTAAAGCAGCGATTGATAAATTTAAAAGAGGCTTTGCTACTAGCTAATATAGATCGTACCTAAACGATTCTTACTAAGTGAGCTTTGGCTATGCCGAAGCTCAGGCTATTACTTATAAAGTTGGCTTTGAATTCGTCAAAGCTAAGAAGATGCTTACGAAGTTAGCTTTAACTCCGTTAAAGCTTTAAGGTGGTGAAATCATGGCAAGAAGCATGCGTGATATTAAACGTCAAATTAAGAGTGTTCAAAACACAAGACAGATCACAAAAGCGATGGAAATGGTAGCCGCCTCCAAGCTGAGAAAAGCCCAGGAGAAGGCAATTGCCGCCCGTCCTTATGCTGAGAAGCTGAAAGAGGTTGTATCGAGCATTGCTGCCGGTACAGAAGGCGTTCAGCATCCCATGCTGGTCAGTCGCCCTGTGAAAAAAACTGGTTATCTTATCGTGACCTCTGATAGAGGGCTTGCGGGAGGATACAACGCTAATATTTTACGTAAGGTGACGATGCTCATCGCGGAACGACATAAATCCAAAGATGAGTACGCCTTGTTCGTTATCGGTCGTAAAGGCCGTGACTTCTTACGCCGCCGTGAATATCCGATTGTACAGGAAGTTACTGAGCTATCGGATGCGCCGAAATTTGCTGACATTAAGTCTATTGCTAATTCGGCAGTACAACAGTTTGTAGATGGTACGTATGATGAGTTGTACGTTTGCTACAACCAATTCGTCAATGCGATTACCCAGATCCCAACCGTTGATCGACTGTTGCCTATGGAAGGCGTAGGAAATCATGAGCATCATGAAGCGACTGCAAATTACGAATATGAACCTTCACCAGAAGGCGTACTCGAAGTACTACTTCCGAAATACGCCGAAACTTTGATTTATAGCGCAATTCTGGATGGCAAGGCCAGTGAGCTGGGTGCGAAAATGACAGCGATGGGCAGTGCAACAAAGAACGCGTCGAAAATGATCGGAGAACTTACCCTTACGTACAACCGTGCCCGTCAGGCGGCAATTACGCAGGAAATTACCGAGATCGTGGCCGGAGCGAACGCTCAGTCTTAAAAATACAAGAACAGTTAAGCAGCGTGCTTGACTTGCCTTGTATTTTACGAGAAACAGTGCCGCATGGAGCGATACATAGTATCGCCCGCTTCTGGAGTATGGCTCCTTAAGAACGGCACTGCAGTTCTTCTTAAAATATAAGTAAGTATAGGTTTTACACTATACAAAATGCTTATATTTCTACGAGAAACGGTTGTCATCTTTATATGACGACAACGTCGTTTCTTCTTGATGTAATAGCTTTCGAGGAGGGAAATGAAGATGAACAAAGGACGCGTTGTAAGCATTATGGGTCCGGTTGTCGATATTGAATTTGAACGCGGCCAATTGCCCGAGATATTCAACGCTATCAAAATTGAAACCGTCTTGGACAATGGTCGCCAGATTAACCTAACACTTGAGGTTTCCAATCACTTGGGAGACAATTTGGTACGTTGTATCGCGATGTCTTCTACAGATGGTCTGGTTCGCGGACTGGATGCGATTGACCAAGGTGGTCCTATTTCGGTTCCTGTTGGGGAAGCGACATTAGGCCGGGTATTTAACGTACTTGGAAATCCAATTGATAACGCTGGTGAAGTTGTTGCTGAAATAAAGAACCCGATTCACCGTTTGGCTCCGACATTTGATGAATTGTCGACACAAGCCGAAATTTTGGAAACGGGTATTAAAGTTATCGACTTGCTTGCACCTTACGCTAAAGGCGGTAAAGTTGGTCTGTTCGGCGGTGCCGGTGTAGGTAAAACAGTAACGATTCAAGAATTGATTAATAACATTGCCCAAGAACACGGCGGTATTTCCGTATTCGCGGGTGTGGGTGAACGTACTCGTGAAGGTAATGACCTTTATCACGAAATGACGGACTCCGGCGTTATTAAGAAAACAGCAATGGTGTTCGGACAAATGAATGAGCCCCCAGGCGCGCGTCTGCGCGTAGCTTTGACCGGTCTTACTATGGCGGAATATTTCCGTGATGTAGAAGGTCGCGATACGCTGCTATTTATCGATAATATATTCCGCTTTACCCAAGCGGGTTCCGAAGTATCCGCTCTTCTCGGACGTATGCCGTCCGCGGTAGGTTACCAACCAACCCTGGCTACTGAAATGGGTCAGTTGCAAGAGCGTATCACTTCTACCAAAAAAGGCTCCGTTACTTCCATTCAAGCAATCTACGTACCAGCGGATGACTACACTGACCCTGCTCCGGCAACTGCGTTTGCTCACTTGGATGCAACAACTAACCTTGAGCGTAAGATTTCCGAGAAGGGGATTTTTCCAGCGGTTGATCCACTGGCTTCCAGCTCGCGTCTGCTAGCTCCGGAAATTGTTGGTGAAGAGCATTATAATGTGGCACAAGGTGTTAAACAATTGCTGCAACGTTATACCGAACTTCAAGACATCATTGCCATCTTGGGTATGGATGAATTGAGTGAGGATGATAAGGTTATCGTAGCTCGTGCTCGTAAAGTTGAGCGGTTCCTGTCACAGCCTTTCCACGTAGCTGAACAGTTTACCGGCTTCAAGGGTAAATACGTGCCAATCAAAGAAACTGTACGTAGCTTTAAGGAAATCCTGGATGGTAAGCATGATGATCTTCCAGAAGCAGCGTTCCTTTTTGTGGGTACAATCGAAGAAGCGGTTGAAAAAGCGAAATCGATGTAACACTGAGCTTATTGAATGCTTTCGAAGCGTGCTTTACTTCGTAAAGCTAAGTGTATGCTTTCGATGAGAGCTTTACTTCGTAAAGCTTTAAGGAGGAATGGAAGTGAATACCTTTTTGTTGGAAATTGTCACGCCGGAGCATCTCGTCTATTCTAAACAAGTGAATAGCTTGACAGTACGGGGAGTCGAAGGCGAGTTGGGTATTTTGCCGGGACACATTCCGCTTGTGACTCCACTTCAGGTTGCTCCGTTATCCGTCAAATCGGACGGTGTTACGATCTCCATCGCCGTTCATGGCGGTTTCGTTGAAGTGCATAAGGACAAAGTAACAGTGCTGGCCGAAAGTGCCGAACTGCCAACGGATATTGATGTTGAACGCGCCGAGGCTGCTAGAGAACGCGCTCAGCGCCGTCTCCAGACTCGTAGCAAACAAGATGATATCGATCACCGCCGTGCGGAGTTGGCGCTGCAACGCGCTGTTACACGGATTAAAGTGTCCACTGGTAAAGGACAACAGTAGGATATAAGCGGTCAAGCTCTAAGCTTGACTGCTTTTTTTGTTATAGTAATCTATGTAGTAAAGGTTAAGATTTCTTCATTTTTTTGGATATTGGCATTGAATTGTTTAAAAATTTGTAAAAGTACTGGATTCTTTTGCCCTGCACAAGTATGATATAAGAGTCGATTTCCGAGTAATACGAACACGGAGGGTTAGCATGGGGGATATATTGTCCAATGGATGGTCTAGTGCCGCTGGAACCAGCAGCATGATCTCAATGATTGTTTCTTTGCTCAGTGTTGTATTATCTTGGTGGGCATTGCAGAACCTTAAGCTGGATTTGGTCATAAGATATCCCAAGAGTCCTCAAGGAAGGCTGCTGCACTTGCTTCTGGCTATTGTACTTGGTCGTTTTGTTGCAGGATTCTTTCTGGATTACCTTAGCTGGAGTGGGATGATCCGCTATATGTTTTAGGAATATGTAGTTTGGTTATAAGTGTCATAGGTCGCAATGGTCAAAAAGTGTCGAATAATAAGGTTTTATTATGTCAACACTGAACTTTAAGGAACATGCCCGGCTGAATGGGCGTATTGATGGAGTATGCGAATTTTTTTGCAATTACTTTTAATCTAAAAAATAATTTAAGAAATAATGGACGCGGAGGGAAACCGAAAATGAGCAAATTTATCGTCCGCGGTGGCAACAGATTGACCGGGAGCGTGAAAGTTAGCGGCGCAAAAAATTCCGTATTACCGATCATAGCCGCCTCTCTATTGGCAGAAGAAGGAGTAAGCGTCATTGTGGACGCACCTCCGCTTGATGATGTAATGACGATTTCAAAAATGTTGGAATCTCTGGGTGCAGGGGTTACATATCAAAACGATATTATCCAGGTGGATGCTACAAACATCACTTCCTGTGAAGCACCTTATGAATGGGTACGGAAAATGCGGGCATCTTTTTTAGTCATGGGTCCTCTGTTATCACGGCTTGGTCATACAAGAATTTCTTTGCCTGGTGGCTGCGCCATTGGCACACGACCGATTGATCAGCATTTGAAAGGATTTGAAGCGCTTGGTGCGGAGATTAGTCTCGGCCAGGGCTACATTGAAGCGAAAAGTAACGGTCGCCTGCGCGGAGCCAAAGTGTATTTGGATGTAGCTAGCGTGGGTGCGACCGAAAATATAATGATGGCAGCGGCACTCGCCGAAGGTGTGACCGTGATTGAGAATGCGGCTAAGGAGCCTGAAATTGTCGACCTGGCCAATTATTTGAATGGTATGGGCGGAATCGTTCGCGGTGCGGGTACAGGTGTTATCCGTATTGAAGGCGTAGAACGTCTGCATGGCGTTAAACATCATGTGATTCCTGACCGTATTGAAGCTGGTACCTATATGGCTGCCGCAGCAATTACAGGTGGGGACGTATATGTGGAAGGTGCAATCGCTGATCACTTGGGACCTGTTATTGCTAAGATGGAAGAGATGGGTGTAACCATTATTCCTGATGAGAATGGGGTTCGTGTAATTAGTGACAAACCTCTTAAAGCTGTTGATTTGAAGACTTTGCCGTATCCAGGCTTTCCAACGGATATGCAGTCACAAATGATGGCATTATTGCTGCGCTCTGAAGGAACTAGTGTCGTTACAGAAACTGTATTCGAGAACCGGTTCATGCATGTGGATGAATTCCACAACATGAATGCTGAGATTAAGATCGAAGGTCGCTCAGCAATCGTTACAGGTAATGCGCAATTGGTCGGAGCCAAGGTTTGTGCTACGGATTTACGTGCGGGAGCTGCGCTTATTTTGGCAGGTCTTGTCGCTGAAGGCACTACTGAGGTAAGTGGAACTCATCATATCGACCGTGGATATGTACATTTGGCTGAGAAGCTGTCTGGACTAGGTGCGGAAATATGGCGTATCTCCATGGAAGACACAGCCGCGCAAACGGTGAAGGACGAAACTCTTAAACCAGAAGTAGCCAAGAGCGAATCAAGCAAAAGCGATGAGGTTAAACCTCGCTTTCAGGTTCAAGCAACTTGGGTATAATATCAGTCATTAGGCGAGAACAGGCTGCAGTGATGCGGCCTGTTCTTTTTTTAAATATAAGAGTTTATATGTTCTACGCTATAAATTATCCTTATATTTCTCGCATAAACGCTTACCGTCCTTATAGGGACAGCGAAGGCGTTTTTGCTTGTATTATTAGAAAGTAAATCTGAATCCTCATCTAATGAGGATTTTTTTTCGTTTGTGATTTTTTAACGCGGGGCATAGTGATAGATACGAGAAAGCTAGTCTCTTTCTCTCAAATATTGTTCTAGTATTTGCTGTAAATTCATATCTATAAGAATCAACAGTGACTCACGGAAGGAGCCATAGAGATGAAAGATTTCCGCTACTTGCGACGTAATAAGTCAACGCGCTGGCACTCGCGTCCCCTTGCTCCCCGGCTCAGGCGCCTCGGTCCCGCCGCCTGGATCGCAGCGCCTATCCTGGCGGCGCTGCTGATTCCACTGGCGGTTGTCCCGCTGCACCGGGGACAACCGGCGCCTCCGGCCTTGCCGACGGTAACGACCTCGCCAGCCGCACCAGCGGGGCCGGAGGCGGCTGCGCAGGAAGCGCCGCAGCCGAAGGTCTCCGTCTATTTGTCGCGTAGCGGACAAATAGAGACGTTGCCGCTGGAGGAATACGTCAGCGGCGTACTTGCGGCCGAGATGCCGGCCAGCTTTGAGCTTGAAGCGCTCAAAGCGCAGGCCGTAGCGGCCCGCACCTTTATCCTTCGCCGCCTGCTGGCTGGCGACAGAAGCGGCGTCCCCGTTCCGGGGGCGGATGTAACAGATACGGTAAGCCATCAGGCTTACGTATCTAAGGATACGCTGGAACGGAAGTGGAAGCTCGGCGGAAGAAGCGCCGACCTTGCAAAGCTTCAGCGCGCGGTCCTTGAGACGCGCGGTGTCATTATGACCTATAAAGGGCAGCCGATTACGGCCTCCTTTTTCGCCTCCAGTGGAGGATATACCGAGAACTCGGAAGAATACTGGAATGCAGCGATTCCCTATCTGCGCAGTGTAACTAGTCCTTGGGAGAAAGAGATTACCCCAAACTATGCGGTGACATCTACATTCACCATCTCGGAAATACTTACTAGACTTGGGCTAAACGACAGAGTAATTCCTGCTTCAAAAAATACTACCCAATCAGGCATGACAAAAAATATCTCTACTTCCTCTGAATTGCCGGTAGAAGTGTTGTCTCTCACCACTGGACATCGGGTTAAGGAAATCTCTATTGGAGGTACTATTTTTACTGGAAGAGAAGTGCGAGAGAAGCTAGGGTTACGTTCCAGCCAATTCAGTTGGGGGCGAAAAGGGAATAAAATCTATATAACTACCTTCGGAAATGGGCATGGTGTGGGAATGAGTCAGTGGGGAGCTAATGGGATGGCGAAGGAAGGCGGAACGGCTACTCAAATTCTCAAACACTATTACAGTGGTATCTCTTTTACGCAAATCTCAACTCTTCTGAAAAAATAACTTGAAAGATACGTATAAAAGATAGAAGCCCGGTAACACTGGTTACTGAGGTGATAACCATATGAATGAACAAGACAAAAACAAAACAAACCATGATGAATCTCTCAAAAAATCGCAGGGAGATTCAGGTGCTAAACCTTCTTCATGGAGCAAGATGTTATCTAAACGTTGGGTGTTCCCAGCAGTCTACACGGCGGCAGCGGCAATTATACTAACTTTGGTGTGGGTCTATCAGGATGCCGGCCAAAAACCGCTGGACACCGCCGCCACATCACAGCAAGTAGGAGCTTCAACTAACGAAGCTGGTACTGCAAACAGTAATCCAGATGCCCTTGAAGTTCTTGCTTCAGCGGAAAGCTTGGTTTGGCCAGTAGCCAATCCAGGTGAAGTAGAAGTGGTCAAACCGTATTATGATGAGAATGGTACAGAGGACAATCACGTTGCCGCAATGGTGCAGTATAACGACAAATTTATTCCTAATGTCGGTATCGATCTTGCCCGTGAAGACAACAATACGTTCGACGTCAAAGCAGCGCTTAGCGGTGAAGTTACTAGAGTGGACGATGTTGCAGTGTTAGGTAAGGTCATTGAGATTACCCATCAAGGTAATATGAAGACCGTCTACCAAAGTCTTGGCGAAACGAAAGTTAAACAAGGCGATGTTGTGAAGCAAGGAGATACGCTTGCAACCGCAGGTCGCAGTGAAATCGAGAAGGACCTTGGCAATCATGTACACTTTGAAGTGTATAAGGATGGCAAAGTAGTTAATCCATCTGAGTTACTGCCAGGTCGATAAGAATATTTACTGCAGGGGGCTAACGCCCCCTGTTATGCTTGTATGTAAATAAGGCTCTTCGTAAGCAGCATGCTTATAAAGAGCCTTATTTTTCTATGAGAAACGGTTATTGTCTTTAAAGGACTAATGACATTCCGCCTTGCTAATAACAAGGCTTCTTGGGTTGTCCATTAAATAAAATGAGCCTTCATAGGCTTGTCATGTCTTGAAAGCGCGAATATATAAGCCCGCCCCTCATATAATGTACCAAACTATCCACAGTTGGGAGGCGGGAGCGTGCACGATTACATCAAGGAACGTACGATCAAAATCGGACGCTGCATCGTGGAAACCAGGCATACGGTCCGGACCATAGCCAAGGAATTTGGCGTTTCAAAGAGCACGGTGCACAAAGACTTGACGGAGCGTCTGCCAGAGATCAACCCTGATCTGGCCGATCAGGTGAAGCACATTCTTGAATATCACAAATCCATCCGACATCTTCGGGGGGGAGAAGCCACAAAAATTAAATATAAAAAAACGACGGGGAAAAAACGTGAGGTTGCTGTAGCATCAAAGCCATAAGATTTTCGGAAATTTAAGGAAATATCCAGCTTTAAAACATTGTGTAGTTCCCCTAAAGTATGTTATTTTTAAATTTAGTACTAACTGCTGTTTTTTCAATTAAAATAACACTTTGGGGGCTCTTTCATTATGTTTAGCAAGGATATCGGAATCGACCTCGGCACGGCCAATGTGCTCATACATGTTAAGGGAAGGGGAGTCGTTCTGGATGAACCTTCCGTGGTCACACTTGAAAGTGATACGAAGAGAGTCCTTGCGGTGGGAGAACAGGCACGTCGCATGGTTGGACGTACACCCGGAAATATAACAACTATCCGTCCTTTACGGGATGGTGTCATTGCAGATTTTGAAGTCACGGAAATGATGCTGAAGTATTTTATCGACCGTGTTGGCGGTCGCACCTGGTATTCACGGCCTCGCATTCTGATATGCGCCCCTACAAATATTACATCTGTGGAACAAAAGTCCATTCGGGAAGCGGCAGAACGTAGCGGGGCTAAGGAAGTATTTATGGAAGAAGAGCCAAAGGCCGCTGCGATTGGAGCGGGAATGGATATTTATCAGCCAAGTGGAAACATGGTCGTCGATATCGGTGGCGGAACGACGGATGTAGCCGTACTTTCTATGGGCGACGTCGTTACCGCTTCTTCGATTAAAGTCGCTGGAGACAAGTTCGATGAGGCCATTTTAAGATATATTAAACAAAAGTATAAATTGTTGATCGGTGAACGGACAGCAGAGGATATTAAGGTTACTATTGGTACGGTTCGACCTGGTTTGATGAAGTCCGAAATGGATATTCGTGGCCGGGACATGGTAAGCGGACTTCCCCAAACGCTCACTATTACGGCGGCTGAGGTAAAGGAAGCATTATGGGATCCGGTTTCTTCCATTGTGGCTGCAGCAAAATCGGTACTGGAGCGTACACCACCAGAATTGTCTGCGGACATTATTGACCGGGGTGTTGTTCTTACTGGTGGAGGCGCTTTGCTTAACGGATTGGACGAGCTACTCTCAGAAGAATTACATGTACCTGTTTGGGTAGCGGAAGACCCTATGCACTGTGTGGTAAAAGGAACAGGAATTATGCTGGACAATTTGGACAAGGTCGTTAAGAAAAAGTTCTAAGCAGCCGATATAAAAGGTAGCATTAGATTCGGAAGGAGACTACCTTCATGATAAGAGGATTATATACGGCCGCTGCAGGTATGGTTGCGCAGCAGCGTAGACACGATACGGCAACACAGAACATCGCTAACTTAAATACAACGGGATATAAGCAGGTTGACAGTGTTAATCATGCTTTTCCGGATGTCTTGATCTCGGCTATGATTAATGGCAATACCACGCCGGTGGGGCGCCTTAACACGGGAGTTTTTGCAGAACAGTCAATATCCCAATATTTACAGGGTGATTTAAGGGAGAGCGGCAAGTCTATGGATTTTGCTTTATCTACAGATTTGCAAGTCGCCGACCCTGTGACGGGTCAAAATATAGCCTTTGATGGTTCAGGGAAATATGTAAGTCCTGAGGGTGAGGTTATTTACCGTCCACAGGCTTTCTTTACTGTTCAGGATGCTGAGGGCAATAACTTATTTACCCGAAATGGAAACTTCTCAGTAAACGCGGCTACGGGAGAAGTGTTGAGCAGTGGAGGCTTCAAGGTTCTGGATTCCACTGGCAAGCCTCTTGTCTTGACAGGAAATCAGGACACCCTTAAAGTGGACGGGCAGGGGAATGTACTAAATCCAGTAACAGGACTTCCGACAGGGACCAAGATTGGTGTGAGTGTAGTTACAAAGCCGCAGGAGCTTGTGCGTGATGGTAAAGGTGTGTTTCACGCTGATGATATAGCGGCGGCAGACATTCGTTACTCCAATGCAACTGATAACTTACAGGTGCGTCAAGGATATTTAGAGGGCTCCAATGTTGACCCTACTCAGGTTACTGTTGATTTGAATGCCGCATACCGGGCGTATGAAGCGAACCAAAAGATCGTCCAATACTATGATAGCAGCTTGCAGAAGGCTGTAACTGAAGTCGGCAGGGTATAAGTGCTGCTTATGAAATGGTTTTACAGGTACAGCTTATAGGAGGTTTGATCTATGAACAACTCAACGATTAGTGCAGCAGTCTCCATGTCCAGCCTTCAGCAGCGGCTTGATATTATAGCGGATAATCTAGCCAATATGGATACAAATGGTTATAAGAGCAAGAAAGGTTCCTTTGAGGATGTGCTGACTCGTGTGCAGCAGCAATCGGATGACTATGATCAGCCGGGCCGCGCTACACCTCTAGGCTTTAATATCGGTTTTGGGACTTATGTGCCTTCGATTACGACTAATTGGGAAGAAGGCCCCCTTAAAGAAACAGGTAATCCAACCGACTTGGCGCTTCAGGGTAATGGGCTGTTTGGAGTTCAGGTCAATGGAACTACAGCTTATACAAGACAAGGTGACTTTCACTTTACGCCTGACACCACCGATGCAACGAAAATGGTCCTTGTAGATAATACGGGGAATCCGGTACTGAATACAGCAGGTAATCCTTTAACGGTCCCTGTGGGCGTGAATGCAGCTATCGATGAATCCGGTCGTGTATTAACGAAACAGTCAGAGAATGGACCTGTTCGGGTAGCAGGTACTATAATGATTGTAGAACCTAAGACACAGAATGCTTTAAAGGCAGTGGACGGGAATTTCTATATGCTTGCCGATGGAGTTACAGCACAGCAGGCTTTTGTACAAAGAGCGGCAGGTGAGGCGTCTGGAATTGGAGTACGCTCAGGGTGGCTGGAGCAGTCAAATGTCGATATGACCACAGAAATGACAGAAATGATGCAGATTCAACGTACGTATCAACTCGCAGCTCGGGCGCTTTCTTCCAGTGATCAGATGCTAGGTCTGGCCAATAACATGCGCGGGTAGAGGTGAAGGAATGGAACGTCAGAAAAAGGTGAAGTCGGAAGACAAACCAGAAGACAAGAAAGAGCCGAAGCGGCGAGGATTATCAAAATGGACACTCATCCAGTGGATTCTTATTCCTTTGCTTCTCATAGCTGCACTTGGAGGCGGACTGGTTGTCGGTTACGTTGTCCTTGGCAAAAAAGAGTTTAGCGATGTTCTACAATGGAGCACGTGGAAACATGTCTATGATTTGGTTTTTGCTCCATAATTTAAGATGATAACGACTCCCTTCTTGCTTAAGGGAGTTTTCTTTTTTATACGGATAAATGTATAATGGTGGGGGGCCTCGGGCAGCAAAAAGGGCCCTCTCCGCCATGCTATCGCATCCGGTGGAGAAAGCCCCTTATCTCAACCTCCACTTCTGCAGGTGGTGAAGGATATATATAGTTTTTACCGAAGCTGCCTAAATTTATGCAGTTCGGCGAAGAATAAATGAAGTAACATCCGAAAGGAGTTTTGTTAATAATGCTGGATATCAACCAAATTCAAGAAATCATCCCCCATCGGCCTCCATTTCTGCTGGTGGACAAGATCACTGAGATTGAAATGGGTAAACGAGCTGTTGGCATTAAAAACGTAACGATCAACGAACCTTTCTTCGCAGGTCATTTTCCAGGTTATCCGGTAATGCCGGGCGTACTGATTACAGAAGCTCTTGCACAAGTTGGTGCGGTTGCTATTCTAGGGGTAGAAGCGAATCGCGGTCGGATTGGCTTTTTAGCCGGGCTCGATGGATTCCGTTTCCGTGGTCAAGTCGTACCGGGAGATACGCTCACTCTTGAAGTGGAGATTACTCGCCTTAAGGGCAGTATTGGAAAAGGACAAGCTACTGCGTCGGTTGAGGGGAAAGTTGTTGCCTCTGGGGAAATTATGTTTGCGCTCAGCTAATATTAATTAGCGAATATATATTATACATGGAGAAGGAGAGATTCTAAATGACTCAATTAAGCCCAAAAACGGCAGAAACCTTATCTCGCTGGCTGGAGAACGCATCTGTTGATGAGTCTACGAAGGCGGAGCTGCGCGCTCTGGAGAACGAGCCACAGGAGCTCGAGGAACGATTTTATAGAGATCTAGAATTCGGTACAGGTGGTCTACGCGGTGTAATTGGTGCAGGTAGTAATCGTATCAATCGTTATACGGTAGGTAGAGCTACACAAGGTTTCGCTAAATATATTCTGGAGACGCATACTGGAGAGGAAAGACCTTCTGTTGTTATCGCTCATGACTCCCGTCGTTTCTCGCCTGAATTCACACTTGAGGCTGCTCTTGTATTGGCTGCTAATGGCATTGAGGCTCATTTATTTACTTCTCTGCGCTCAACACCCCAATTGTCGTTCAGCGTGCGCCATTTGAAGGCAACGGGCGGTATTGTTATTACTGCAAGTCATAATCCGCCTGAATATAACGGGTATAAGGTTTATAATTCTGAAGGTGGACAGCTTGTCCCTGACGAAGCCGAAAAGGTCATTTCTTACATATTAGGGGTTGACACTTTTGATGGTGTGAAGCGGATTTCCCAAGAAGAAGCGGAGCGTCAAGGTCTGCTGCACTGGCTTGGTGAGAAGGATGACGAAGCGTTTACCGATACTGTCGCTGCGGTTAGTCTTGCAAGTGAAGAGATCGCCTCTACGCTTGGAAAAGACTTCAAAATCGTATACACTCCGCTACATGGTACTGGTAACCTGCCAGTCCGCCATGTGCTTGAGAAAATAGGTTTCACACAGGTGCATGTTGTACCTGAGCAAGAACAACCAGATTCCGAATTTTCCACTGTAAAATCACCGAACCCAGAAGAACGCGAAGCCTTTACACTGGCTATGAAGCTGGGCGAAGAGTTGAATGCAGACCTCTTAATTGGCACGGATCCCGATGCAGACCGTATGGGGGCAGTGGTTCGTGACAATGAAGGTAAATTTGTTGTTTTGTCGGGCAATCAATCTGGAGCTTTGATGATTCATTATTATTTGAGCCGTTTACAGGAACAAGGTAAGTTGCCTAGCAATGGTGCAGTAGTGAAGACTATCGTGACGAGCGAGATGGGGGCAGCTGTAGCCTCTCATTATGGTGCAACTGTATTTAATACGCTAACGGGCTTCAAATATATTGGGGAAAAAATGACTCAATTTGAACAATCCGGAGATTACACATATCTTTTCGGTTATGAAGAAAGCTATGGTTATCTTGCAGGTAACTATGCTCGTGATAAGGACGCCGTTCTTGCGGCTATGTTGATCGCTGAAGCAGGTGCTTATTACAAAGCTCAAGGCAAAACATTATATGATGTTCTTCAGGAATTGTATGAGCAGTTCGGATACTTCTTGGAAAGCCTGGAGTCCCGTACATTGAAGGGTAAGGATGGCGTTGCGCAAATTCAAGGTATCATGAATGATTGGCGTACGAATGCACCACAAGAAATTGCGGGATCTACCGTTACAGAGGTGCTGGATTATTCGCTAGGTTTGAATGGTCTGCCGAAGGAAAATGTACTAAAGTATTTGTTGGCTGACGGTTCATGGTTCTGCCTGCGTCCTTCCGGTACCGAACCAAAGATTAAAGTTTATTTTGCGGTTGTGGGTGAATCCTTGCAGAATGCTAAGGATAAGGTAACTACACTATCCAAGCAGGTTATGGCTCGTGTTGACGGGGAACAATAAAATAAGAATATAGATTGCGCTCTATATTGTGAAATTATATTTTTTACGTAGAAACGGGTACCGTCTCTAAAAGGATGACGATCCGTTTCTACTTTTGTAAAAAGAGTTTTGAAGTGAAAGAGGAGGTACTTTTGGTGCAGCAAAAATGGCAACGTTGGAATATTTCTTCCCGAAAGTGGCTGTGGATCATAGTTGTGGTTGGCGTTTTAGCTGCCTTGCCAGTTGTCTATGACCGTCTGCAGACGGAGAAGTCTTCCAAGACAGTGGAATTTGTATTTGATTACCGTGATTTAGTTGAAGTAGCAAGCTATCGTGCAAATCCGCAGGATTATATTTCCGAACAGTTAGATCGTCTAAAAGATGCTGGTGTTCAGAGTATGGCGATTTACGAAAGCACGCTGGAAGATTATCGGAAGGCGCGTCGTCTAATGATGTGGGGTGCGGCTGATATCGCTAATCTTACGGATACAATCATTCCGGTGAATGAGAACTATACTTATGTTCTTTTTACTAATCCTGATTACTACCAGGCCCTGGCGCCTGTCATTAAAGAGGCATTCGGTAATCTTGGGATTACTTCGAAGGAATGGAGTTTCCGCGGACAACAAGGTCTTATTATTGAGACTCCAATAGAAGATGCTACACTGAAGCCACTTCAGCCGGATCCATTTACACTGGAGATGCTGCATGACAAAGGGTTCACCATTGTACCGCGTCTTGTGGATTCTTTGACTTATAATAAAGCAACAGTTAAGAAGCTGTTAGATCGTTATGAAGAATTGGGTGTAAAACGAATCCTATTCGAGGGAGAGTCCGTTAAAGGGTTTAATGATGATGCCGATACGGCTAGTATCACTGACTTTGCAAATCTCCTTAAGGAACGTGGAATCGGAATTGCAGCAATTGAAAATATTAAGAAGCAGCAGAAGGGCTTTAACAAGCTTGCTTATTTGCTGGACTATAACGTAACACGGTTATACTCCCTTAGCGAAGGGGACTCTGCCTTAGATCCAAAAGTGATCTCAGATCGTTTTGCGCTGGCAACAAAGGATCGCAATATCCGCATGATTTATTTAAATACGATTCCTTCACGGAATACAGCTAAGGCACAGATTACAGATACGCTAGACAACCTTGTCACGAGTCTGAGTGATCCTGGTGGTGCCGTTGAGCAGATCAAAGACAATGGGTTTAAGTTAGGACAAGCTACGGCTTTTGAGGTTGTAGATTCGTCTTATCAGCGTTACTTCAAGTTAGTTGCGGTAGTTGGCGCAGTCTCTTTAGTAGCGCTGCTGATTTCTTACTTTATTCCTTGGCTTACGATCCCGGCGTGGGTGCTAGGATTACTGGGAAGTGCAGGCCTGCTGGTCTTGAAACCAGAGCTGTTTGAGCAGGCACTGGCGCTAGCGGCTGCGATAAGTGCACCAACTCTGGCAGTTGTACTTGCCATTCGTAAGGTCAATGAAATGGGACCTCCTCTACGGAGCAATACCCTTACCTATAAGGCTATGAGCCCGCAACGTCGGTTTACGCATAGTCTGGTGCTTTATTTGAAGACTTCATTAATTTCTTTGAGCGCTGTGCCATTCGTGATCGCACTGCTCAACAACATAACCTACAGTCTCGTGCTGGACCAGTTCCGTGGTGTTAGTCTGCTCCATATGGCGCCTATCGGCCTTGTAGCACTTTATGTACTCCTCTATCGTGGAGAGTTTGTCTTTAACAAGACAGGTAAGCTGCTGCGTACACCAATCACATTAGCTATGGTTCTTGCCGCTATGGTTCTTGGGGTCGTAGGTATGTATTATTTAAGCCGTACTGGAAATGGTGGTAACGTAACACCTCTAGAAATGGCCTTCCGTACATTCCTAGAGAATACGGTTGGTGTCCGGCCGCGTAATAAAGAGTTTTTGCTCGCACATCCGTTATTAATTCTTGGTGCATTCCTGGCCTTTAGATATCGGAATGCAGCATTTATCATGATCATTGCCGTAATTGGTCAGCTCTCCATGGTGGATACCTTTGCGCATATTCATTCACCTGTTCTGATCTCGCTGGTTCGTGGATTGCTCGGTCTTGGACTCGGACTGATCATTGGTATAATTGCCGTAATCGTATGGCAGATTGCAGAAGGGTGTTGGAAACGATGGTCGCCACTCCTAAAAAGATAGTTATCTCTGGTTACTATGGTTTCCGTAACAGTGGAGATGAGGCGGTGTTGCAGTCTATTCTAATTGCACTGCAGAAACAGTCTCAAGCTTTGGGTATATCCATTGAGCCTATAGTGCTGTCCATTGATCCTGAGTGGACGAGCGCCACATACGGAGTGAAATCCGTGCACCGGATGAAGCTTGTTGAAGTCCGTCAAGCGATTTATGAGAGCGCTGGTCTGATCAGCGGTGGGGGCAGCTTGCTGCAGGATGTCACAGGTAGCAAGAGTATTCCTTACTATTTAGGTATTATCAAGCTTGCGCAGTGGATGGGGAGACCAACCTTTATCTATGCTCAAGGTATCGGGCCAGTGAATCGCAAGCTTTTTCACCCTTTAATCAAATCCGTGTTTCGTAAATGTACTTATATATCTGTGCGGGATGAACAATCCCGCGAGCTTCTCCTATCTATGGGACTGGAACAGAAAAAGATAGAGGTTGTTCCCGACCCGGTTATGGGCTTGTCTTTGCCAGAGGACACGGATGCTACTACACAATCTTCAGAATTATCTGATTCACTTCCGTTGATTGGGATATCGGTACGTTTTTGGGAGCAAGACCGCAGAGAACTGGAGGCTCTTGCACAAGGCTTGATTAAGGCCAACCGTGAGGTTCCGTTACATTTGCGATTCCTCCCTTTTCACACCCCTTCGGACAATGAGGCTTCACGTTATCTGATGGATAAGCTGAAGGGAAGTATAACCGAGCATGGTGGGCAGGTCAGTATTTGTGAGGATGCCATTCACCCGCAGCATATGCTACGGGAAGTGGGACAATGCGATGTTCTGATTGGTATGCGACTTCATAGCTTGATCTACGCAGCTGGAAGACGTGTTCCACTGATTGGTATTTCTTATGATCCGAAGATCGATCATTTTCTGGACAGAATTCAGTGCCACCCTGTTGGAGCAACGAACACACTTGATGCTGAACATGTTGCTGCCGAGACTGTCCATCTTTTGAATACAGGGCAGGAATGGAGAGTGGCACGGGAAGATGTCATTTCCAAGTTGATTCAAGAAGCAGAGGCACCAGCTCGGCAAATCGTAGAATATTTTCACCATAAAGGATGATCTAAAGTGAAAGCAGAAAGCGCGGTACCTACAGTTCCTATTTTTGGAATTAGAGTCTCGAAAGTTGATATGGCAGCAACAGTTGCCTATTTGACGGAGGCTGTTCATACCCGTATCCCGCATCAAGTGATTACAGCTAATCCAATTATGGTTATGGCTGCACTGGAAGATCCAGCTTATATGGATATTATGAAATCGGCTGAATTGGTTGTCCCCGATGGGACAGGCGTTGTATGGGCTGCTAATTATTGTAATGAGCCGGTATCAGAACGGGTAGCAGGTTATGATCTGTTACATGAATTGATGCGGCAGGGTGAAAGATATAGTTGGAAGGTATATCTCCTAGGTTCTACGCCTGAAGTGATTCGGGAAACCGCTGAAAGGTTACAATTGCAATATCCGGGTGTTATCATTGCAGGATATCACGACGGTTATTTTGGCCCGGATGCAGATGAAGAAATTGTTGCTGGAATTGTTAAAGCTAATCCTGACTTATTATTTGTTGCCAGAGGTGCAGATAGTCAGGAACCTTGGATTGCTAAATATAAGTCCAAACTGGGCGTTCCGATCATGATGGGGGTCGGCGGCAGCTTTGACGTGATCTCTGGGAAGAGCAAAAGAGCGCCAATAGCCTTCCAAAAAATGAGAATTGAATGGTTGTACCGTCTCCTAAAAGAACCTACACGGTACAAACGAATGCTTGCACTGCCGAAATTCGCATTAAAAGTGGTGCGTGAGAAAGATAAAGTAACAAAAGTCTAGCAAAATGCCGATATTCACCTAGAAAATGAGATAAATAGCCTAAATAAAGGATTGGAATTTGTTTTTGTAACAGCGTATAATTCAATGCGGTAGAGAAATGGGGGTCGACTGATCAAATGTTAATCATATACATCGCTGGATTTATCGTATGCATGGGACTCGCACTTGGCCTCACACCTTTGGTGAAGAAATTCGCCATTAAGATTGGTGCAACAGATGTGCCGAATGCTCGTAAAGTGCACACGAAAATTATGCCCCGCCTTGGCGGATTAGCTATTTTTCTAGCGTTTGTGTTAGGCCTGCTTGCCGTATTGCCGATTATTCCATACGAGTTCACTCCGCGGGAGGTCAACTTCATCAAAGCGCTGCTGTGTGGTGGCGGACTGATTGTACTTATCGGGGCACTCGATGACCGATTCGAATTATCAGCAAAAGTGAAGCTACTGGGCCAAATTATCGCAGCCTGTATCGTTGTTTTCGGCTTTGGTATTACTGTAGATTTTGTGAATATTCCATTTAACAATACGTATTCCTCACTGGAGAGCTGGATTGCTATCCCGCTAACGATTTTCTGGATTGTCGGTGTCACCAATGCCGTTAATCTGATCGACGGGCTGGACGGGCTTGCGGCTGGTGTATCAGGAATTGCAATTGCTACGATTGCGGCAATGGCTTTCGTGATGGGAAACACCATGGTGGCAATGCTGTGTCTGTTGCTTCTGGGTAGCATCATCGGATTCCTGTTCTTTAACTTCCATCCTGCTAAGATTTTCATGGGTGATACGGGTTCGCTGTTCTTAGGCTTTTGCTTGGCATTACTTGCTTTGCTAGGATTTAAACAGATTGCAGTGGTTTCGTTTATTACACCTTTGCTTATTATCGGTGTACCATTGTCGGACACGTTCTTTGCGATCGTGCGCCGTAAGCTGCAGAAGAAACCAATCTTCGCACCAGATAAAGGTCACTTGCATCACTGTCTACGCGAGCTTGGCTTTAGCCACCGCCAGACTGTACTCATTATTTATGGTATTGCTGCGTTTTTCGGTATTCTAGCTGTCATTCAATCATCCGCAGCTCTATATGAAGCGAACTGGGTTACGTTCGTAGTCATCTGCATCATGCTATTCTTCCTGCAGATAGGTGCTGAAATTACTGGTTTGATTGGTAAGACTAAGCGTCCAGTAATTAATTTCTTTTTAAGAATGCGCATGAAAGTGAGTCAGGAACGCGGATCTAAGCTGTAAGCTGCACTTTATAATAATTATAGAAACAACTAGTTCTCATTACGTAAAAGCCTATCCTGTTACAGGATGGGCTTTTACGTTCTTAAAATTAGCTGAAAAATGTTTTTTCTATAAAATTATTAAGCAGTATTCCTTCAAATTATCATCTTATGTACCGATAAAATAGTTAACGTCAACAAAAGGGAGAGATTAATGACATGCAGCGCATGAGAAAGACATTTATATGGTCGCTACTGTTTGCTTTGGTAGTAACTTTAGTCCCCACTGGACTCATGAACACCGCAGAGGCGGCAGATAAGCCCACCAGTTATTTTACACCAGATAATAAAGTTTTACGAAATACAGTTGATCTGACACTATTACCGTCAACAACTACAACTACTCAAATCTCCAGAACTAATGTATTGCAAGTAACCGATGCGAGCTTGAAGGTTTCAGGAACCTATACAAAGGTAACCAGCTCTACACTGGGAGCAAATGTACAACTATTGAGCTGGGATCAGCAAGCTGGAAAGTGGGTTGAAGACCCTACACATGTGATGCCAGGTGTTGTTCAGTTGGATGTTGATAGCCCGGATAACCGGTTTACCGCGAATTTGACTCTGTATCCGGGAATTAATCGGATTACGTTGACCGGGTCGCAGGGAAGTAACGATCGTTCTGAGGCTTTTTATGTTCTTTTTGATAAGGTACCTTATGTTGAGAAGCTTCAAGTATTAGGCGGTTCAGATAAGCTTGACCTGAACGAAGGTGCGCAGCTTGTAGTAGCGAACTCAGAAATCACTTTGGAAGGTAAAGCACAAAATGCAACAAAGGTTACTGTTTCCATTAACGGTGAGGGCGCATCAGCTACCTCTCTATTGCAGGACGGAACCTTCTTCTCACAGCGGATGCAACTTAAACCAGGTGTGAATGAGCTGAAGTTAGTCGTAATGAACGGCTCTGATACGCTGTCCTTTCAATATACGATATTTTATTTTGATGAGAAGAATCCCATTGTTAAATTATACTTAGGGGATTCGTCTAATTATGTACAGGATCTGCTTGGCAAAGATCAGCCGATATTTACGGAGAAAGCGGATACCGCCAAAGTATTTGTTCAAATGATGGTTCCGGACAATGCCGGGATTCCATTTGCTGGATCTGCAATTGTAAAGCTTGATAATGCGGTTGTTACCCCTTCTTATGGAAGTGGGATGACTATTGATTCTAGTGGTAAATTGTCTTTAACTACTGGGTCTGAAATTTTGGTCCCTTCTCCGAAGAAAGATTCGCCTTCATATCGTCTAGTTACATTCAGCATTCCACTCACTATGGTGAAAGACACGGCAGCCAATATTTTAGTAGATCAAGTTCACGCTCTTTCGGTCGCTTATGGGACTAAAACAATAAATCGTTCCGTGGATTTTCAATATATGCAGGGGAAAACGGTTATCACTGATATGAGACTGTTAGAAGGATATAATCCCGCAGATACTACTATTCCACCAGGCGTATCGCTAAATGGAGCAAAGGTGAACTCCAGTGAGTTCTATATTCGGGTCAAAACTAATAGTTTACCTAATGATACTACGTTACTTGCTAGCTATTTACCTTTATCCACTAAAAGCCTAGCCCCTGAGTTGGTTAAGACAATTTCAGATACTGAATATATTTACAAAATAAATGATTTTCAAAATGGTAATCAGACAGTCCGCTTTAATTTTAAGGGTTCTACCGCAAATAAAGATGTTAATATTTCCTTTGCATCAAAGAACTACATCTATGTCGCTAACCTCACTGATGGAGAGACTTATACTATTGATTCAAGCGCAAACAAAACACTCACGGTTAAAGGGCAGTACATTGATTTCCAAAATCTAAAAAGTACTTTTTTTGTAGCTGAAATGTATGTTAATGGACTAAAAGTTAAATCAAGCACCGATGCTTGGGTGGACAAACAAACAGGTAATTTTGAAGTTCCACTAGCGGTTAACGCTACAGCAGGTCCGTTGGTATATGGAGAGAACAAAATCATCTTTACTGCAACAGGTATTGATGACAAAGGACAGACAAGAGAAGTGCGCAAGGAATTGCGTATATATATTATTGATGAGAATGTGTCAACGATTAGTAAGTTCCAACCTGCTGTTGGTACAGGAAGACCGGACTTTCCGTCTCGTGATTTTACATCTACCGATACAGGACTCGCCAAACTTTTTAATTTAACACCAGATTTCATTTATAAAGATAATATATATACAACAAGTTTGAAGACGTATGATTTAGTTCTTCGAGGAAGCGGAGCTGTTAAGCTTAATTTGAATTTGGGTACTAAAAATATTGTTTCTATTGATATTCCTACAAATTCACAAACGCCTGAGACTCCTACTTTTCCTCCAGGTACCGCATACACTTATAGCTTTGCAGGAAATCAAAAGGACTTTATTATGCGAATACAAGATCTCACTAATGATGCACCAGGAACGTATATATACACACTTGAGCTGATTAACAGCACAGGAGCTAAGACCAGTCGGAAGCTAGAGATTGTTAGAGAAGTAAGTGCGTATCGCCTTCTTTCACCTCAGCCTTCTGTAGGTACTCAATATGTTGTGAACAAAAACTTCATTCACTTCGATATTGAGGCTGAAGGAGCTACAGATGTTATCGTAGATAAGGAACGCGCGGTTAGACGTACTGACTTGGGGGCTAATAGATTTGTATTAGATTATGTGGGCTTAAAACAAGATAAAGCCAATCCTATTAAGATTTCAATTGTTCGCGGAGGAGCAACCACGACAGATACCATTTCCGTATTCTATACGGGGACTGTAGGTGTCGATTCACAGTACATGGCACCTAAGGTAGCGGATAAATACAGCGTGTTTAACAAGGCATTAGAATTAAATTTCCCTAAAGGAACGGTAATGCAAAGTACAGATAGACGGAACCTCACGAAATATTATCCTGACACGAAGTTGCGTTTTGGGATTGCAGAGCCGAAGACAGGTGTAGTAGAACGCCGTAATGATTATGGAAATGTTATTGGTTTCCCTGAGACGTTTGAGGACAGTGGTATTCCTACATGGAAGATTCCTGATGAGTTTACTCTTCGTTTTAGCTCCGATTATGAGACTAATAACTTTGGACGCATTTCGGAAATGTACTGGATTAGTGGTGGATTAGGAGAGTTGGGCACAGTCTCAACTGCAGGATACATTCCTGCTACAAACGGATTAGCTCCATATTCTGTAGATGGTTTGTTTGGTGATCCGCAGATTCCCGCTGAACGCAGAATTACACCATCCAAACGCGGTACACTGACCCTTTCGTTTGACTCTAATGTAGTAGTGGAGGCAGGTACCCAAGTTACTGTATTCAAATATAATGATAAACGGGAATGGGAAAATATTGGAGGTACTGTAGATACCAATAAACACACAATCACCGTTCCGTTTGATGAATTTGGATACTATACCGTTATGAAGATGAGCCGAGGATACAACGATGTTACGAATCATGCTTGGGCCAGAAATATTTTGAATGCTTTGTACTCTAAAGGAATTATGAATAATCTTCGGTTTGAGCAATTCGGAACAGATGATCAGACGACAAGAGGAGAGTTCGCAACACTTCTTGTTAAAGGATTGAACCTTCCGCTTAATTATGATGATAAGAAGACATATGCGGATCTTGTACCCGGAGCAAGCTCAATAACCTGGGACTATGCCCATATTGAGACAGCGGCAAGAGCAGGTATCGTTACTGGACTCTCTGATGGTGTATTCGGACCAGATCAGCCGATTACCAGGGAACAAGCAGCTGTAATGATCGCCAGAGCACTTAAATTGAAGCTGGCAGTGAATGATCAGAAATTAAAAGACAATGTCGCCAAGTCATTCATGGATTCCGGTAAGATAGAATCCTATGCATTGTCTGCTGTTCAAGCAGTATCGAAAGCCAAAATCATGAATGGAACTGAAGTGAACACTCCAGGACAGAAGAAGCCTTCATATAACTTTAATCCTAAGTCCAACATGACCAGAGCTGAAGCTGGGAAAATTGCTGTTGAACTATTGAAAAAGAGTACTACTATATTCCCTAAAAACCTGAGCTAGAGGGAAAGCTTCATATTGTATGATTTTATTACAGAGGGCTGTTTAGTCGCCCTCTGTTTGTTCATTTATCAGCCACTATATATTCGGTATACTTTATATCTGATTACCATTTGGGTATAATGAAAAAAGAAAAATGCAAAGTTTTGAAGAGCACGTGGATGTATACAGCTTAAATTACCATTTAGACATCTTTGTAATCTGCGCCGATTTACGATACAATAACGTAGAAAATATTATTTTCTGAAAGGTGAAAGCCAACCATGAAACCGATTTTAGCAAAAGCACAGTTGGATTACATGAAAGCCAAGAATATGTTTGAGAATAGAGCAAAAGTGTTAGAAAAGGAAATTGCGGCTAAGCGGGCACTACAGGAGATTACGCAGGAGGTTATGGAGGAGCTTGTTCAGGCTACAGGATTCCATGATTCTTACAATGAGCTTGTCGTTGCTGAGAACGCTTTGATCGAATGGTCTCATACTACAATTAAACATGAGAAGAGCTACCGCGAGAATCGCGCAGCTATTGATGCAATGTATGACAATGTAAACTCAAGTCCTGAAAAGCGTCAGGAATTGATCCAGTTATCTATGAAGATTCGTTAGACCCTGCTGTAATAGAAGTAAGCGCCGGCAACGGCGCTTTTTTGTTGCGTTCAGCATGGATGTTATCTGTATGGGAAGCATCGAATGGTGAAGGTAAATAGTAGCCATTAGCTTACGAATCATCAAAGCAATGAACCAGGAGGCAAACCAAGGAAGAACATGTTTGATCAAACCTATAAGTGAAGGTTTCTAGGTTATAGCTTTAAGAGCCAAGCTCAGAAGGGGGAGCCGCCATATAAACAGCCTACGGTGAATGTGAGAAATCAGGTCTTCCCGCCCCTTTATACTCAAATTTTGTAGGAATGTTTAAATAAATGGCACTAGTGTTAATGATACTTAGTAAATATTGCATAATGACGTTTAGAAAACGACTATGGTATACTATTTTCCGTGGCAACCCATGATTAACAATAGTTAGTAGAACATACATATGTATCTTCTATTGGGATTGTACCGGGAAACAAAAAAAGAAAAGATTTTTTTGAGAAACCGCAACTTTTCCAAATCTTCTGCGTTTAAGGTGTAGAGTCATTTACACAGGCAGTTGAAATTAACCGGTGGTAAAGCGAATTTAACAAAATGGAAAAATTAGCTTTACGTGACTTGAGGCACATTGTATAATACTTAGGTATAATTAGGAATCTAGTATTGTCATGTCCTGATCATTGTTTACCAGTTTCTGTGATACCCGTCACAGACATTATTTATACTTAATTTGCTCAACTCTGGAAAGGGGGTGCATCGGCTAATGAGTGACACGAGCTACTCAACTAAAGAAAAATCTCAGTTTATGAACGTCCAAGGAGGAGAAAAAAAGGTTATGAAGAAAATTTTATCCGTAGCATTATCTACAGCAATGGCATTCTCGATGTTTGCCTCTGTAGCGTTTGGTGACGCAGCAACAACCCCGCAACAAAAATTTGACGCTTTGGCAGCAAAAGGTATTCTCAATGGGTACCCAGATGGTCAAGCTCACCTTGAAAAAGATCTTACTCGCGCTGAATTCGCGAAGATCGTTACTAAATTGTTCGATCTTACTGAAGTAACTAACAAATTGTCTTACAAAGACAAAGGTTACAACGCTAAGAACTGGGCAGTTCCTTACATCGAAGCTGTTACTGCAGCTAACTTGATGCAAGGTAAAGATACTGTTAAAGGTATCTTCGACTACAATGGTAAAGTAACAGTTGAAGAAGTAGCGGCTGTATTGTTCCGCGCTTTGAAACTTGAAACACCAGCTACAACTGACAACACTGCATCTGCATGGGCTAAAGGTTATGCTCAAGCAGTAATCAATGCTGGTCTGATTGCTAAAGACACTAACTTCAAAGCTAACGCTAGCCGTTCTTTGGTAGTTGAAACAGCTTATGCAGTTGATCAACTGACAGCAGCTCCTACTGTAGCTTCTGCTGAAGCAGTAAGCCCAACTAAAGTAGTTGTTACTTTCTCTGACAAAACTACTACAACTGTTGAATTGACTACTGCTCTTGTAGCAGGCGTTGAAACTACAATCAACTTCAAACACAACAACCACGATTACACTACAAAAGTAACTTTGGCAGCTCCTAAGGTTGTTTCCGTAGAAGCTCCAAATGCTAAGCAAGTTGTAGTTAAATTCAACCGTTCGATCGATACTGATACTTTGGCTGAGTCCAGTAAAGTTATCGATGGCGTTGTAAAAGTAACTAAGGTTGGCAACAAAGAAGATGAAGTTGCTAATGCAAATGTTTCTTTCAATGCAGACAACACTGAAGCTGTAATTACTTTGCCGGGCGTTAAAGCACTTAAAGGTAACTACACAGTTGTTGTAAGTGACGCTGTGGCTACTACTGCTGGCGAAAAGATTCCTGCATTCACTTCGTTGTTGACTGTAGCTGATACAGTTGCACCAACTGTTGCATCTGTTAGCTCCACTGCTAAAGCAACAACTAAAGATGTTTATGTTAAATTCAGCGAGCCGGTTAAAACAACTGGTATTATTGCTTACGTAAATGGTAAGAGTGCTTCTGTATCTGTTCAAAATGACACTTACACTGAGTTCAAATTGACTGCAGATACTTTGGAAAGCGGTAAGACTTATGACGTATCGCTTACAAACGTTACTGACTATGCTGGTAATGTAGCTAACCCTAACCCAATCAAAACTACAGTAACTGTAGTGTCTGATGTAGCTGCTCCAGTAATTAAGAGCGTAACAGCTATCAGCGACAAATTTGTCGAAGTTGAATTCGATAAAACCGTTGAGCGTGCTTCCCTAGTTGGTAATGTTCGTTTGCTTAATGCTGTAGGCGAAAGCCAAGGTACTTTCCGTGTAGTTACTTCTGACAATGGTAAGAAGTTCACTTTGGAAACTCCTTTGAGCAGCTTCCCTAGCTCTGGTACATTTACTGGATCAGTTCTTTTCGGAGCAACAGTTAAGGATACTCTGGGTAACATCCTAGGTACTGAAACTAAAAAAGATATCACCTTTACTAAGGATACAGTAGCTCCTACAGTAACTACTGCTACTTACACAACTACTGCAACTAATAAAGGTCTTGTTCTTAAATTCTCCAAAGATGTCGTTTATGCTGGTAAAGGTGATGTATACCTGATCAACGAAAAAACTGGTGAATCCACTAAATTGACACACAGCGCTAGCAGTGTAGTAGGAAGCGGTAAAACATTTACATTGACTGGCGTGAATGTTCCTGCTGGATCGTACTCCGTACGTCTGCCACAAGGACTATTCAAAGATAAGTCCTTCTCGGCTAATGAGTCCACTGCAACTGTATTGACTGTATCTATCGGTAGTGCTTCGAATGATACTACTGTACCAGCATTGTACAGCTTCAATGCTGATAACAGTGGCATCGTGTTCAAAGATAGCCAACTGACTGTAGGAACATCAACTTATGGCGACATCACAATCGAAGTTAATCTGTATGATGCAGGTGGCTTGAATAGTGCTTCCATTAGAGAAATTAATAGTTACACATTAGGTAACAAAGGTCTTCCTAATGGATCTTTCGTAACTATCGATACTTTAAATGCTAGTGGTGCGAAGATTGAAAGTGCAACTAACCCAACATATGCTCGTGCATATGTACACATTCCAAGCTCCAGTGTTGAGAAGACTGATAACTATGAATTCGTAGTTAACGGTGTTACTGATGTAGCGGGCAACCCGATCGATGCTTCCGCTGCTAAGAAGACAGGTAAGTTGACTAGCAGAATTGCTCCAGTATTCAACTCTGCTGTAGTATCCAGCGGTAGTTCTACTGAACTGATCCTCGGATTCACTAAGGATCTGAACGAGAAGACTACTCAAGTTGATATGTTGAGAGACCTGAAATTCTTCATCAACTCCGATACAACTGCTGTTGATCAAAACGATATCGTTTCAATCACTAAGATTGAGTATGGTTCTGACAAAGGCAAATGGTCTGTTAAGTTCAAAAAACATGCCATCGACAACAAAGTAACAACAAATGAAGTACTTGACCTTAATAGTAATGATGTTAACAGAATCGTAGTTAAAGTCATTAAAGACGCTAAACTTATTGATACTGATTACAACGTTATCAAAGGTGAAACAGAAATCTCCGCTAAGTAATCTCCGATTACCGAAGCACAGAATAGCCTCTTCGGAGGCTATTCTTTTTTTATAGGTTTTTACCCCCATAAGAGGAGGAATTTCATTGAAATCTGTATGGAAAGTATCAACAGCAGCTGTATTGCTGGCTGGTGGTGTATGGGCTGGATCACTGTTGAATGTTACTGCTGAAGGTGCAGGTGTGGGTTCACAGCCTGGAACGGCAGATGACCCAGTGGTTACCAAAAGCTATGTTGATCAGCAAATTCAGAAGGCACTTACAGGTGGTACAGGCACAACTCCAGTAGCTACAGCTACTCCGAGTCCAAGCTCAGCTCCAACAGCTACAACAAATCCGACTACTAGCAGTAATGAATCCGTAATTGTCGATGTGAAACCAGGACAAACTTTAATTGCTTCCGCAGGTGCTGAATTTATCGTTCGTGCGGGTAAAGCGGTTATCTACTCACAGGATGCAAATGGTGTTGCTGATTTAACGGATGGTAAAGACCTTGCCAATGGAGTAGCTGCACCGACTAACCATTTATTATCTTTCCCTCGTGATGGTCGTGGTATTACTGTGCAATCAGGACAAACTCTTGGCCTTGTTGTCATGGTTCGTGGTGGATATACACTAAAATAATTTGTAATAATATATATTCATAATGCCCGTAAAAGTACTTAATCATACCTTCAAACTGATTTCCAAAGTTACAAATCATTGGCGCGATTGAAGAGTAGATGTTGTACGCACAATATTCCTGTAATCTTACAAATTCACAGGAGGTGCTGTAACATGGCACGTAACAATCGTACAGTGGTACCGGAAAGTCGGGCAATGCTGAAGCAAATGCAATATGAAATTGCAGCTGAATTTGGTTTATATGGAGCGCATTATGGAGGCGGAGCAGACACGGAGTTTGCTTCTGAATTAGGAGCAATCGGAGGTAGTGGTTCTGGCCGTAGCCAGTATCTTGGACATCTTAGCTCAAGAGATAATGGCTCTGTTGGCGGAGAAATCACGAAGAGACTCATTAAGCAAGCAGAACAGTCTCTTCTTTAATAATATCAGGGGTGAAAGAATTCTTATTAATCCTATCTGATATTTCTTTTTAATACCGTGGAATCAATATTTATACTGTGATGGAGGGGCTTCGGAGTAATTGACACCACCTCCCAAATAAGATAATATGACTTTTGAGGAAAGCCTTAGACCTTTTCCATATGGGAAAGGTTCATTTTTTTGAAGAGTTTAGTGAATATAAACATGAAATACTGCAATCATCCTTCATAAAAAGAACAGGCCCCTGAGTTTCTTTGTTTTATATTTTTTTATTAATTTGGCCTGTGATTATTAAGGAACTCCTTATACAGTGTCAGACTAACCATAAGGGAGGTTGTTATACTTGTCTATTAAAGGGCGTCATTTGTTTACTTCTGAGTCCGTGACGGAAGGGCATCCGGATAAAATCTGTGACCAGATTTCCGATGCGGTACTCGATGCATTTTTAGCTAATGATCCAAATGCACGTGTAGCCTGCGAAGTAGCAGTAGCAACTGGTCTTGTTTTGGTGATCGGGGAAATCAGTACCAAATCTGAGTATGTAGATATTCCTGCCATCGTACGCAATACCATTAAAGAAATTGGCTACACACGTGCAAAATATGGTTTCGATTATAATACTTGTGCAGTGTTGAGCTCACTTAATGAACAGTCAGCTGATATTGCTCAAGGCGTAAACTCTGCTCTCGAGCACCGTGATCCAGCACAATTGGCTGAAGAAACGGCAAATATTGGCGCGGGTGATCAAGGCTTAATGTTCGGTTTTGCTACGAATGAGACACCTGAACTGATGCCGTTACCGATCGCATTGTCTCACCGTATTGCTCGTAGATTATCTGAAGTTCGTAAGAACGGAACTTTGGAATATTTGCGTCCTGACGGGAAGACACAAGTTACGATCGAGTATCAAGATGAGAAGCCTGTGCGCGTGGATGCTATCGTAGTATCTACACAGCATGCGGAAGAAATTTCTCTTGAACAAATTCAAGCAGATATTAAAGAGCATGTAATTATGCCGGTTGTTCCTGAGGAACTGCTTGATACTGAAACTAAATATTTTATTAACCCAACAGGACGATTTGTGATTGGTGGTCCTCAAGGGGATGCTGGTCTGACTGGACGGAAGATTATCGTTGATACGTATGGCGGATACGCTCGTCACGGCGGCGGCGCATTCTCTGGTAAGGATCCAACTAAAGTGGACCGTTCTGCGGCTTATGCTGCTCGTTATGTGGCGAAGAATCTTGTAGCTGCGGGTCTAGCTGATAAATGTGAGATCCAGCTTGCTTATGCCATTGGTGTGGCTACTCCTGTCTCGATTAATGTGGATACATACGGAACAGGTAAAATCAGTGAGGAAAAGATGGTTCAACTGATCAGCAACAACTTTGATCTTCGCCCTGCGGGTATTATCTCCATGCTTGATTTACGTAAACCAATTTATAGACAGACTGCAGCATACGGCCATTTTGGACGGACTGATGTTGATCTTCCTTGGGAACGCGTAGATAAAGCGGAATTACTCAGAGGTCAAGCAGGATTGTAGTTAATTATATGTTCTTATAATTCGTTAAGCCCGCAAGTTGGCACTTAGTGTCAGCTCTGCGGGCTATTTTTATGTAATGGGCAGAATTAGGATTGATTCTAATCATAGAGAAGTAGACTACTAAACTTTGTAAGCCCTTTAACCGAAATATAAGAATATACATAAAGACGTTAGTATGGTTTGAGAGGAGTCTATCACGGCATGAAAAGAAAAATTTCAATATGGACGGCAATTTTTCTAGCGGGAGAACTGGTACTTGGAGCAGGGTATCCTTCTATCGGAATTGGAATATCGGCAGTACATGCTGCAGCGGAATTTGGCATTAGTGTGTCGCCAGCACCTGGAGCAACCTATGTAAATATCGGGTCATCTCTTAAATTAAGCTTTGATCGTCAAGTAAACCCACAGGCTGGAGAAATTACCATCACGGGTCAGGGTGATAGTACACCTTTTGTGACGATTCCTATTGGTAGTTATGGTTTAATTGGTAGTTCAAAAGATTACGAGCTTAAATTAGGGCCAAACCAACAATTCACTCCGAATAAGGCATACACGGTCACAATTCCCAAAGGATTGTTCAAAGATAACGAGGGTAATGAATCAGGACTTACTTCATGGGTATTTACCACCGCTCCCGAGAGTAATACGGCTATCACGGCAGGCAACTTTTCACCGGCTAGTAATGCAAGAGTAGATGCCGGGAGTTTAAAGGAACTTAGTCTGACACTAAATAAGCAGCTGTTAAAAGGTGGGGGCTCTATTAGAATCTTGTCCTCAGCAGATAATACAACCGTGCAAGAGTTCAGAATAAAGGATGATGACACTAGAGTTAACGTTCTGACTGATGCAAACTCTACCACAGTTAAATTAACGTTGGAGAAAGCTTTGGCAGCCGGAGGAAGTTATTATGTTCTAATAGATGCCTACGCTTTTAAAGATGTTGATAATCGAACGTTTGCTGGTATTTCTAGCGGGAATGTATGGAGTTTTTCTACGAAAGGTGTAGCTGAAATTCCAGTAACCCCATCACCGGCTAACGGTTCAGGTGGTATATCTACCACAGGAGCGCTACAGCTCACTTTTGACCGTCCTATGATGCCTGCATCAGGTTATATTACGGTGTCCCCAGGGGCTGCTAACGATGCCAGAACGAGATGGCTTGATGTGAACTCCCCAGCCGTTACTGGAGGAAGCAGCAGAACTATAACATTGAATCCAGCGTCATCAGCCTCACCTCTGCTAAATGGCACGCAATATACAGTTACGATCCCCCAGGGTGCTTTTTATGATCAAGATGGAAATGTATTTCCTGCCTCGGGCCCGTACACTTGGACCTTCACAACGGTATCTTTGACTGGACTTGGCGTAAGTGCTTTGAATCCATCTGATCGAAGTGAATCTATTGCTAACAACAGATCCTTTTCGATCGCTTTTAATCGGGATGTGAATTACAACAGTGCAGTGGCCAATGGTGTGGCTCTATATAAAAGCGGAGGATCTCAGTTGCCGGTTAACGTTACTCGGAGTACCACTACAGCTAAAGAATTTATAATCACACCTTCTGTAGTGTTAGATAGTGATTCAACTTATTACATTGATATCGCTAAAGGGGCTTTTGTAGACGCAAGTGATGCCAACGTTCTATATGAAGGATTAAGTGGTAAGAATTCATGGAGCTTCAAGACCTTGTCTCTGGACAAAACTGCTCCACAGCTCACATCTGCACAGCTTGAGAATAACCGAACGATTCGTCTGAAATATAATGAGTCGCTCAATTCATCCATAGCGTTGTTGACCTCAAGCTTTGGAGTTACGGTGAATGACGAGAATCGAGCGATTGAAAGCGTCTATATTCAGGGAGACAGCGCTTATCTGGTGCTGAGTACAGGAGTAGCTGTTGGGCAGATTGTAAAGGTCAGCTATAATGGCGGACTGCGGACGATTCAGGATCCAAGCGGAAATGCGGCGAGCACTTTTAGCTCTAAACAGATCACGAACTCCATCGAGTCCTCCATGCCGACACCTAAAGATGGGAGAATCACAGGGAGATCCGTAGTATTAAATTTTAACGATACACTAAAATCAGTTTCCTATTACGCTCATAACCAGTTCTCAGTGACTGCAGATGGAAGCTCACTTGGGGTCAACTCGATCAGTTCCAGTGGTAATACAGTATATTTAACATTGGCTAGTGAAGCATCAAATGGACAGAATGTTCGGGTATCCTATTATGCAGGTTCTTATCCTTTGCAAAATTCTTATGGACAAAATATTGCGGACTTTACTGATTTCAATATCCGTAACAGTAACGATACGATTGCGCCAGTGTTTCAAAGTGCAACCGGAGGCGGCACTAAAATCATTTTGAATTATAATGAAGGCTTGTCTACAACCAATCTCCCACTGAATAGCCAATTCTCTGTTTTAGTGGGCAGCACGCCTAATTATGTAACTAATGTATCGGTCAGCGGCACTCAGGTTACTTTAACGCTTCAGAAAGCGCTGACGTTGAATCAGAATGTGACCATATCTTATGTGCCGGGTTCTGCCGGGGTGAGCGATTTGAATGGAAACCGAGCGGCGTATATTAACTTGCAGCCTGTATCCATTTCGGAGAATAGCGGCACCACTGTTCCGGAGATTAATTCAGCGGCCGTGTCGGGTGACGAGCTAACAGTTACTTTTGCAAAAAATATGCAGGCATCCGGTTCCCTCTTCACCAATCAGTTCGGAGTTAGAGCAGATAGCAGCAGCGTAGGAGTGCAATCCTACTATATCTCAGGCAATATTCTGAAGATAACATTATCCTCAGCTGTAAAAACCGGGCAAGCTGTCGACTTATCCTATATGTCTGGTAACGGTATGATTAAGGATTTGAGTGGGAATATACTATCCTCATTCTCAGCATTATCAGTTCAGAATCTAACCGGCGTGACCACCGGATCTGGAAGTCGTCCATCCTATCTGGGAACACTTGCAACGAGTGAGTTTGGAAAAGAGTATCTACTGTTAAAGAGCGACTCCTCACAAATTGTGGATGACCGTTCTTTATACAATCAATCCGTAAAAAGATATACTATAAACGCAGATCGAATAGCTGCAAGTTATGAATATCTGAATAAGATGAACAATGATATATTAGCTTTTGAAGTTCCTTCCACCGAGCAAGCAGCTTTTGTATCCGTTCCGCTAAAACCATTGCTCGATGCGGTAAATCGTAATAAAAATACTAAGTTTATGATTCGTCATGGAGATAACCTATTTAGCGTAGGGCTCAATGATATGGATATGAACGGGCTTGCAAGCAGCCTGAACTCGGAAAGTAAAAATATTTCGCTCGTGTTTCGCTTGGATAAAGTTCCAGCAGGCACGTTTACACCTTTTGAGCAAAAGCTGCAAACGTTGGGAATGCGAACCGTTACTAGTCTCATGGATGTTCGTGTGACGGCGATCGTTGGCGGCAGTAATTCGAATTCCAAGGCACTGGCTGTACCAGGAGAATACACCGTACGTACTACTTCCTCGTTAAATAGTGCGCAGACATCTGTAGTCAGATTAGATCCTTCTTATGACGATGCAGCTTATCTACCCACAAAAATCAGTACGGTAGGCAGCTATACGATTATTCGTGCTCGAACCAATGGTAATCAGGTGCTAGGGACCTTCTTGTCCCTCCGGACTTTCACGGATATGAGTAAGCACTGGAGTAATGCGATTGTAGCTGAGCTTGGCGCTAAGAGTATTATCGATAGCAGCTACGGCAATGCGTTTAATCCGGAGAAAAAAATTACCCGCTCTGAGTTTGCTGTTATGCTTAGTCGGGGTCTGGGTTTGCTTGGAGATCGTGAGACAGCACAACGCTTCCGAGATGTGCGGCCTTTCACACAAACAGGAGATTATATTGGTGCAGCGGCTAAGGCAGGAATTATTACAGGGAATACGGATGGTACTTTCCGTCCGAATGATAATATAACACGCGAGCAGATGGCGATCATGATGATCCGTGCGATGGAATATACCAATCATCCTATTACACTAAGCGGTACTTCTGCCTCAACACTTGCAAGATTCAAGGATAAGGCAAAGATTCAGAATCAAAGTGCGGAGTTCGTCGCAAAGGCAGTGCAATCAGGGATTATTTTGGGCATGACAGTAAGTGAATTTGGGCCCCAAGGCAATGCCACCCGTGCTCAAGCTGCCGTGATGCTACAACGGATGCTGAAACAGGCTGATTACTTGTAAACAACTCTTATATATAACCAAACAATTGGTAAAGCCCGGCAATTATGCCGGGCTTTTTTTGTCGTCTAATTATGACAGTTTTGACTCTATAAAGCTTGAAATCTCTCAATTTCGCAACTTTTTGGCGTATTTTCAGTCTATTAAAAGAGTACTAGAAAAATAGGAACCAGTTTCCAGACATTGATATGGACTGATAGAGTACAAAAGAGATGGGAGAGTTACGTTGAAATGAATGAAGTTTTCATGGAGAAGAAGAGTAGCGAGGTTGTACGGGGAATAAGATTATCTTCCACTAAAAAGTGGATTGCCGCTTCATTGGCTGGTGTGTTATGGATTATGCCGGTCATCGGCAGTGAAGGTATGATGCTGTTTGGTCAGGGGTCTGCACCAATCGCAGCTGCAGCCACAGCTCCTTTTAAAGTAAGTAAGCTGGGAGAAGAAGTGATTACTTCGGGCGCCATTATGATGAAATATAAATATACTACTACACGTTCTGGAGCGAGTGCTTCTGGGCTTGCGGATGTCATTCGTGTAGATCTTAACAATCCATATGTTTCTTTAGATGTAATGACTGGTAAAGGTGGAAACCTGACTACGCGGCAAAGTACTGGCGGGATGGCCAAGGAAACTGGAGCCGTGGCCGCAGTAAATGGCGATTATTTTAATACAGGTGGAGAGGGTGCTCCGATCGGTGGACAAGTATCAGGTGGAGTCCTGGTGTCTACCCCTTCACAATTAGATGGAATGTATGCCTTTGCAGTGACAAAAGATCGCAAACCTATTATTGACGAGTACAGCTTTGAAGGGATGGTAACCGCGCCAGATGGCGCACAGTTTGAGATCTCCGGTATCAATAAAGGCGCTTATAGCCCTGAAGGCGGCAGCTCGACTTATAGTCATGCTAATGCTATGTATATCTACACAGATGTATGGACTGCACTCGACCGCCCTAAAAATAGCTCTACCACTCCAACAGAGGTACTTGTTGAGAATGGTGTAGTTACTCAAATCTCAGAAAATGCTGCACTCCCTATGGCGGTTCCAAAGGGAGCTTATATTTTGCGGGCACATGGCTTAGCCGCACGATATGTTACTGCCCATTTGACGGTAGGACAACCTGTAACAAGTGTGTATTCCCTGAAATCTAAGACTACACAGCAATCGCTAGATCCTGCGAGTCTACAAACAATGATTGGCGGACATACGATTCTAGTAAATAACGGAAAAGCAGCAACGTTCTCTCGTTCTACTAGCAGCATTGGAGGCTATCGTGCTCGTACGGCTTTAGGATATTCCCAAGACGGACGTTATGTATATATCATAGCTACTGAGAAAAATGGCAATAGTTCAGGGATGTCTCTAACCGAATTGCAATCATTTATGACCAATATCGGAGTCTGGAAAGGTCTTAATCTCGATGGAGGCGGCTCTACAACGATGGTAGACCGGCCCCTCGGTGAAACCTCTACTACACTCACTTTTAATACAGAGTATGGCACAGAGCAACGCAGCATCGTTAACGGGCTTGGTGTCTACACTAACGCCCCGCAAGGTGAAGTCAAAGGAATCAAAATTAGCGGAAGTTCCGCACTGCTGGTTGGACAAAAGGCAACATATTCTTTAAAGGGTTATGACACTTACTACAACCCTATTGATGTAGCAGCAGGTAATCCTACATGGGTATCAAGCGGCGGAAGCGCAACGGTAAGTGCAGGTGAAGTAACGGCAGTGAAGCCAGGTACCGTTACCTTAACGGCTAAAAGCGGTTCTGCAAGCGCCTCTACAACTGTTACAGTTCTGGGTGGTAATGATCTATCCAGTATGAGTGTAGGTACAGCTACAGCGCCACTGACAGCCGGAACTACTGTGTCTGTCCCTGTTACAGCGGCAACGAAGAGTGGAACAACTATCAATGTTCCGGATTCAGCACTGAAGTGGGAGTTTGTAGGCTTTAAGGGAGCCGTGAAAGATGGCAAGCTTACTGTAAACGCCGTTGATGCAGGGGTTACTACAGGTTATGCTATTGCCCGTTATGATGGATTTAGTGCAGTGGTTGTATTATCAACAGCAGCAGCTACAACATGGGAAGATTTCGAAAAGGTAAGCTATCCAATCGACTTTACTACCAATGTTCCAGCGGTACAGGGTACTGCAACGATAGTGGATGGAACGGCTGAAAGAGTAGGCTCCAAGGTGCTGTCACTCAGTTATGATATGACGGCTGGCAGCGGCAAAATGTATGCTTATGCTCAGCTTAATGGTACAAGCGGCAAAACAGTTCCAGCGCTTGCAACTTCGATGTCGGTTGATGTGATGGGCGATATGAGCTTGAATTGGCTGCGTGCTGAATTTGTAGACAACAGTGGAGCTACAGCTTATGTGGATCTTGCGAAGATCATCGATTGGAATGGTTGGAAGAACATTAACATTGACTTGTCAGGCTCAGGCATTAAATTCCCAGCAACGCTGAAGAGACTCTATGTAGTCAACGTAGAGGAAGGCCAGGATGAACGGGCGAAGACGGGTACAGTTGCCTTTGATAATATCACCTTTACAATGCCTTCACTTTCCAGTGATGCAGGCTTACCAAAAGGGACAGCTTCTATGAGCATTGGCTCGAAGGCAATGACCGTAAACGGAAATAAGAAAGCTATTGATGTAGCTCCAATTGTAAAAGACGGCAGTACTTATGTGCCAATTCGGTATGTCCTTGATGCTTTCGGAGGCAGTGCTAGTTGGGATCAGGTGAACAAGAAGATCATGGTATTACGCGGGGCCAAGGCACTGGATCTTACCGTAAATAAAAAAGAATATCTGCTGAACGGTAAACGTCAGAGTGCTGAAGTAGCACCAATCATTTTACAAGGTAGGACTTTAGTACCGTTAAGACTAGTTTCTGAACAGCTAGGATTAACTGTAAAATGGGAACAGAAAACGAAGACCGTAACTATCGAATCGTGATATGTTAATATAAAGGAAAACCTTTAAAACGATTCGATAGAAAAGGGGCAAGCATCCGTGGAATTTCAAGCCGATGCGATTGATCGCGTCATTAAAAATACCATCGACGTGATGGAGAGCAGCAAGTATCAGATTTTTGAAATATTGCAGGTTGCGCGTGATGAACTTGCTGCACTCAACAAAGAACTGCAGCGGGTCATGGACGAAACGGATGAAACATTGAAAAAAGTAGACAAGCTGGAGCTGCAGTATCACCGCTCCAGAATCCGGCTGACAGAGGTCAGCCGGGACTTTGTCCGCTACTCGGAGAAGGATATCCGTATTGCCTATGAGAAGGCAACGGAGCTACAGCTCGAACTCATGATGACGCGTGAGCGAGAGGTCTATCTTCGATCAAGACGTGATGAATTACAAATGCGAGTGCGCAGTGTCGAAAATTCTGTAGAGCGCGCAGAGTCAATTGGTTCACAAATGAGCGTAGTGCTCGAATATTTGTCAGGAGAACTAGGTCAGGTGACGAGAATTGTCGAATCTGCGAAGAACAGACAGATGATAGGACTCAAGATAATCCTGGCTCAAGAGGAAGAACGGAAGAGAATTGCCCGGGAAATTCATGATGGTCCTGCTCAAATGCTGGCGAATCTAGTCCTTAGGACGGAAATTGTAGAAAGAATGCTGGTAAAGCAGGAATTTGGGTTGGTGCAGGACGAAGTAATAGATTTGAAAGGACAGGTTCGATACAGCCTGGAAGAAATGCGTAAGGTCATCTTTAATTTACGACCGATGGCTCTCGATGATTTGGGATTAATTCCGACTTTGCGGAAATATGTGCATGATTTTGAGGAGAAGACGAAGCTGAGGACGACCTTGGAAACCAGAGGTCAGGAACATCGACTATCTTCAGCCATGGAGGCAGCGGTATACCGATTGGTCCAGGAAGCTTTGTCTAATGCAGCTAAACATGCCTACCCGAGTTTCGTATTGGTAGAGATTACTTACCAAGCGCAGTTAATTAAGATTGTGATTAAGGATAATGGATTAGGTTTTAATGTGCAGAAATTAAAAAATCCGCAGGGCAATCGTGAAAGCTTCGGGCTAGTAGGTATGCGGGAACGTGTAGAGCTGCTTGAAGGCAGAATGGAAATCATATCAGCCGAGAATCAGGGGACAACAATCGTGATCCACATTCCGACGAACGTGGAGAAAGGGAAGGAGTAATGTGATGGAGAACTTAAACTCTACTAAAACGCCCATTAAAGTTCTTTTGGCGGATGATCATCAGCTTTTTCGTGAAGGGCTGAAACGTATTTTGAATATGGAGGAGGATATCGAAGTCATCGGTGAATGTGGTGACGGTATCCAGGTATTAGAGTTCTGTAACGGAACTAAACCAGACATCGTACTGATGGATATTAATATGCCTATTGAGAATGGCGTGGAGGCCACTCAAAAACTGCGGGAAATGTTCCCGGAGGTTAAGGTAATTATTTTATCGATTCATGATGATGAGAGTTATGTGTTTGAAACCCTTCGTAAGGGTGCCAATGGTTATTTATTAAAGGATATGGAGGCTGAATCCCTTATTAATGCGATCCGTTCGGTCTGTGAGGGACACGCTTTTATTCATCCAAAGGTTACCGGAAAGCTAATCAATCAATTGCGGCGCATGACTTACCTTAATGAGACTGGAGTAGCTGCTGATACGGTAGTGAAGGAAGCCGGTGTTAAGTTTGTGGCCGGTGACAACAATCCTCTAACACGTCGTGAAGCAGAAGTACTGCGGCTGATGGCGGAAGGTAAGAGTAACAAAATGATCGGTGAGTATTTGTTTATTAGTGAAAAAACGGTCAAAAACCATGTTAGCAGTATTTTGCAAAAAATGGAAGTGGATGATCGTACGCAAGCAGTAATCAACTCGATCAAATATGGTTGGGTAACTTTATAAAAATATCTACAGATTTACGTTACATATAGGAATGAAATCAAGGAGAGCTCAGCTTGTTTCTTTAAAATATAAGAAAGTATAAGTTTCACATCATACTTTATGTCTTATATTTCTCGCTTAAACGCTTACCGTCCTTACAAGGACGCCGAAGGCGTTTATGCTTGATAGGAACTCTGGGCAGTCACCGACCTTTTAAAGCCGGCATATAGTGTTGGTATACAGAGGAGGTGCATCTCCATGGTAGCCCAGTTGATATGGATTGCGGCTGTTTATGTATCCGCTGCAGTGATTATTCATATGCTGCATAATCGGCAGAAGGTGCGGCAGACACCGCAGTCCGTGAAATGGATTCATTATATTTTGATTACCCGCAATCATGCATCTGTTGTGGAATGGTACATTCGGGCGCTGACATTTCAAGCATTTTTAACCGGAAAACGATTTCGAGTAACGTTCATGGATGATGGCTCGAGCGATGGAACCCTTGGAATTGTTTCCAGGCTGGCTGATAGTGGCTGCTCTATCGATCTTGCAACATCTATGTACACTTTTCAGGTGAGTGAAGAAGAGTTGCAGCAACAAGGGATTGTGGTAGACTTGCGGTTGTCAGGGCAGTCTGTTTCGTTGCCTTTTATGGGGATGGCAGGAAGTAGGGGATGCGAATCAAAGCGCGACAGATTTTAAGTGAATATGTGAGTAACGGGTGAAGCACACTCTCCAAGAAATGGAGGAGTGTGCTTTTTGCGTTAGAGGCTGGGAAAGTGGTGTGGGCAAGAGTGATTAATGGTGAGACTTAAAGGAGGCCGATTTTATGCGAGCTGCTGTATATGCCTTGGAATGTAGGGGGATCTGGAGTGTTTGGATTTCTTTAGATCTTACAGTAGATAGATGGTGGTGGTCTGGCGCTGGGCTGGAGAGTCAAGGAAGAGGCTTAGTAACGGAGGACAAACTGGTCTTATTATCTCCTGCGCTGCCGCTGGGGTGGGCGGTGAAGCTGCGCGATTATTTTAAACAAAGGGACGGAATGAGGAACTGGGGGGCAAAGGAGTGGGGGCAATACGTAAGCAGTGTTCTTGAGCCTGAGTTGAAGGAGGAAAGGGAAGCAGGAGGAACGGGAAAGGAAGGGTGGCTTAGTGATGGGGTATCGCTATGGCGACCTTATGAATTAGGTTGGGTAATAGAACAGGGTAAGAAGAACATTGATAGCAGAAGTTACAGTAGAAGAAATGATCTCGATTATGCTTTGCTTGAATCGGAGGCAGAACAACTATCGTGGGCTGTGGCCGGCCGCTCTTTACTGCAGCCGGAAATTGAGGCGCTGCTGGCAGAAGGATTGCCAGAGCTGACAGGTCGTTGGCGCCAGGCGGCACAACTGGCGCATTTGCAGGGGCGGCTTACGTTTGCCGCCGCCGTTGGTAGTCACGCCCCGGCTGCGCCCGGGTCGCGGGCCCGCCAACTTCCTGCGGGCGCTGGCGCTCTGGCGCGTGCGGCGGCTAGGCTACCGCACGTATTGTGGCGCGGCGCTGTCGCCCGCCGCGCGGTTTCGCGCTGCCTGCGCTGCGGCAGCGCTCCCACCGGCCGCACGGCATGCGCCGCGTGCGGCCTTATGGGCTGCGCCTATTGCGAGGCCTGCCTCGCACTTGGGCGCAGCCGGGCTTGCGCGCTGCTGCTGCGCAGCGCAGCGCTTCCGGCCGTGCGGTGCACGGCCGCCCTTGACCCCACCGCGGCCGCAGGCCGGTGGGGGCTAAGCCCAGCGCAGGCGGGAGCCGCCGGCGCTGCGCTGGGTTTTCTGGCGGAGCGGCGCGAGCGCTCCACCAAACTGTGCCCAGAGCGGTTCCTGCTCTGGGCGGTGACGGGAGCCGGGAAGACGGAGATGATCTTCCCGCTCCTAGAGGCCGTGCTTGCCGCCGGTGGGCGGGCGCTCGTAGCGACGCCGCGACGCGATGTCGTACTTGAGCTCGCTCCGCGGCTCGCCAAAGCTTTCCCGGCGGAGACTCTCGCCGTGCTTTACGGCGGCAGCGCAGAACGCTGGGTGAGTGGTCGCTTAACGCTCGCGACCACCCATCAGCTGCTGCGCTTCCATCGAGGCTTTGATCTCGTAATCATTGACGAGCTGGACGCATTTCCCTATCACAATGATCCTATGCTGGCTTATGCCGCTGAACAAGCCTGTAAGGTAGATGGCTCTTTTATCTACTTATCAGCTACTCCACCACAAGAAATGCAGCGGTTGGTCCGGTTAGGCAGACTTCCACATGCCAGAGTACCTGTTCGCTTCCATGGTCATCCCTTGCCTGTGCCACAGCATCTGACCATGACATCCGTTCAAACATGCCTAAAGCGTGGGATGTTACCTAGATCTCTCATACATACGCTTCGTAAGTCGCTCGAGCGCGAGGCGCAAATCTTTTGTTTTGTGTCGCGTATTGCACATATTGAAGGATTACTGGTTCTGCTTCGTCGGAGCTTTCCCGGCGTAGTTATCGAGGGTACTTCCTCCAAAGATTCCTTCCGGGCAGAGAAGGTAACTGCTTTTCGCGACCGGGCTATCTCCCTATTAGTAACGACTACGATTCTGGAACGAGGAGTTACAGTCCCACGCAGCGATGTATTTATTTTGGATGCGGATAGCGATCTTTTTGACGAAGCCTCCTTGGTTCAGATGGCGGGGCGTGCCGGGCGATCTAAGGATGATCCTGCTGGGCGTGTTGTATTTGCCTCTCCCCAATGGACCCGATCACAGCGAGGAGCGATCTCTCAGATCCGTACTATGAACATCATCGCTCGCCGCAAAGGATACATTAGCAAGGAGGCGCCGAGATGAGCTCTCTGTTCACATGGTTAACCAAATCTCGGGCACTCTTGTCACCTTCCGTAACTCCATGCTTAACCTGCGGCAAGCGTATTCCTGGATCCTCACAATTTCCTGGAGTTTGCAGAATATGCGTAGAATCCATTCCTTGGATAAGTTCCCCTCGTTGCATGAAATGTGGTCGGCATGTGGGCTGTCCTGACTGTACCCGCAGTAGTGAACCATCACCGATTATTTGTAATCGGAGTGCAGTGGCCTACACTAGTGTTATGCGAGAATGGTTGGGTCAGTATAAATATCGCGGGAATGAACGGTATGCCCCTTTACTAGGCCTCATGCTGGATAGAGCCTATCTAACCCTTAAAAAAGAGAAGCAGAGCGCTCTTTTATCACGAAAACCATCCAACATCCATCGTTCTTGGTCTGCTGATTTGTTAGTGCCAGTGCCTGTCAGTGCTTCCCGGCTTATGGAGCGGGGGTTTAATCAAGCAGAAAGATTAGCTGATGTGCTATCTAGACGTAGGAAGGTTCCACAGCTTCCGCTACTGATCCGCACACACCATACGGGAAAACAGAGCTTTAAGAGTCGGGCAGAACGACTAGTGGATATGAAACACGCTTTTGCAGAGAATCCGGCAGTAACAGCACAATTTGCAGATTGGATGAAAAGGAAGGTACCTCTAAATCGTCCTGTCCGGATTATTATTGTTGATGATATTTATACAACAGGCAGTACCATTCGTGCATGCGCTGAGATCATACAACAAATAGGCTCAGATTATGGTTATGCGGTAGAGATATATAGCTTAACTTGGGCACGTTCTTAAGTGGGAACAAAATGCATAATTGTGAACACTACTATTCACTTTTTGAAGAGGAAGCTACCCTTAATAGGGTTTCTTCCGTCCCATAGACGAATTCCCTGCAATCATGTAATCTAGGAGCATAAGAATATTATGCGTTGTACAGAATGTACGGAGAGGAGCGGCTGCTTGTTATGAATCTAGACAATTGTCCAAGGTGCGGCCGGTTGTTTGTTAAGAATCTTATGGGGTTGTGCCAGCCCTGCATCAAAGAGCTGGAGCATGAATATGAGACCTGCGTGGAATATTTGCGGGAGAACAAAGGAACCAACATTCAAGAGCTGTCCGATGCTACGGGAATTTCGATAAAAGAGATCACCCGATTTATTCGAGAGGGCCGGATATCTATAGCAAATGCTCCTAATATGATGTATCCCTGCGAGGTGTGTGGAACGCTGATTCGCGATGGGCATATGTGTGATAGCTGCCGTTCTCGGCTAAGGAAGGATCTCTCCAATGCCGCCAAGGAAAGTGCTGCTGAGGATTCTACCAAAAAGACAACAGACGGTGCATATCGTGCCATAGACAAGTTGCGTGACCTATAAAATCTGCAAAAAAACGTTTGCAGCTATAAAGAATGTTTCAGTCTACGCCGATAAACTTAGTAAAGATTATCGGCTTTTTTATATTAGAAGGAAGGTGAAGTTATGAAAATTAACGAGACCGGACGAATTAACGCAATGAATCCGTATCAACGCAGCGCGGATGCGCAAAGGCAGGAACAAATGAAGAAAAGTTCACGCAAGGATGAGGTTTCGATCTCTGATGAAGCAATTCAGCTCTTGCAAGCACAGAATTCTGGTAATGATGCTGAACGTGCGCTTAAGATCGACAGTTTGAAGCAACAGGTCTCCGCAGGTACCTATCAAGTAGATGCAGCTAAGCTAGCAGAGAAACTCGCCCCTTACTTTAAGCAATCCTCCGAGAATTAGGTGAAACCATCCATGGCATTGACGACATTAATAGAACTATTGGAGCGGCTGGACGAAGTGCATAACCAAATGCTGGAGCTGGCCGCTGAGAAAAAACAGACGATTATGGACAACAAGGTGGATGCCTTAATCGACATCCTGAACCGTGAGTCCAAGCTAATGAAGCTGATTGGGCAGCTCGAGGAACAGCGAATCGCGGCAGCGTATACCGTTCTACAAGGCGTAGGTATTCGTTCCAACCTGAACCTGAACCTAACTGAGCTGTCCAGACTTATATTTGACCCTGAAGACAAGGCACGACTGCTGCATATTCAGCAGAAGCTTTCTGGCACTTTGCACCGCTTGAAAGAAGCAAATGAGCTAAATCAGAAGCTGATAGAGCAGTCGCTTACTTTTATAGATTATTCTTTGGATCTGCTGGTCGGAAGACCGAATCAGGATATCACATATCATCGTCCGTCCGATAAGGGCATTGGCGTAAATCGGTCGGGGATTTTTGATGCACGAGGCTAGAATTGTACTGATGAAGTGTTCTGCTGGAGCAGAACATAAGGAGGAGTAAGAAGCATGACATCCACATTTCACTCGATAGAGACCGCGAGACGTAGCCTTTTTACTCAGACCGCAGCTCTTAATACGACTGGACACAATATCGCAAATGCGAATACCGAGGGTTATACTCGTCAACGTGTTAATATGAAGGCCGCTTTACCTATTGAAGCGTACGGATTTAATAAATCTACCGTTCCTGGTCAAATGGGTACAGGGGTGGAATTCTCATCTATCGATCGGATTCGGGAAATGTTTCTGGATGATCAGTACCGTGGTGAGAATTCATCATTTGGAAACTGGAAACTTCAAGCAGATACCCTCTCTAAACTAGAAGCGATTGTTAACGAACCATCGGATACAGGTATTCGTACGGTGCTGGACAACTTCTGGAAATCCTGGTCAGATCTTAGTAAGAACCCTGAAGATCCTACTGCTCGTAAGATTGTAGTGCAGACTGCACAATCTTTGACAGATGCCATGAACTATATGAGCACACAGCTAAATAATCTGGATCGAGATCTAACCACTAATATTGAAGTTAAGGGAAAAGAAGCCCAAGGCTATCTAACCGCTATCGCTGACTTGAATAAATCGATCTATAAGATCGAAGGTATGGGCGATCAGGCGAATGATTTACGCGACCAACGCGATCTGATGGCAGACAAGCTATCCAAGATTGCTAATATTACTGTTGTGGAAACGGAAGCTGGTTATAACATTTCTCTGGGTGGACAGCCACTGGTAGAGGGTGGAGAAGTGACTGCAACCGTAGATAGTGCATTTCTTAATAATGCTTATGCCGCTGGAACTTTGAAGGGCGGCGAGGCTTACGGAATGATTTTCTCCAAAAATACTTATGTTACCGACTACAAGAAACAACTCAATGATATGGCTAGTACGATTGCTACTGGCAACGTTGAAATTACAATACCGGGAGGTTCCAATCTTCCTGAGGGTACGGTGTTGACTAATGATGCCAAGATTACTCAAGTGGATGGCACCGTGGTTACTTTAGCCGCTGGTCAGGCAATGCCAAAGGGAGCAACGATGTATGAGGACGCTAAGACCATTGTCAAAGGTTTGAACGGACTTCACAAGTTAGGTTATGCGATGGATGGAAGCGCTGGTCGTGATTTCTTTGTAACCTCTGGTGATGCTGGAACGATCAAATTGAATCCGGAAATTGCTGCGGATGTAAACTTATTCGCAACCTCGCTACGTACAACTGTTGATGCTGATGGCAACACGCAGGTTGTTAAAGGAAATAACACCTTGGCTCTTTTATTGACAAACCTCAAGGATAGTAAATTCACTACGCCGGACGGTAAAGTTAGCAATACTGTTGGTGGACTTCTAGGCTCTATGGTTGGCCAGTTGGGTATTCAATCGCAGGAGGCAGCGCGTCAAACCGATAACTCAGATTATCTGGTAGAGCAGGTTAACTCCCGCCGTCAATCTGTCAGTGGTGTATCGCTGGATGAAGAAATGTCGAATATGCTAGTATTCCAGCATGCTTATAGTGCCGCAGCGCGTTTTATGACTACTTTTGATGAACTGCTTGACAAATTGATTAATTCCACCGGCACAGTCGGCAGATAAAAGGAGATATAGCGTATGTTGAGAGTAACCTCTAACATGATGAATTCACAGCTTCTGCTTAACTTAAACCGTAATGCACGTACAATGAACGATACACAGTTACAGCTTTCAAGTGGACAAAAAATTAACAAGCCTTCCGATGATCCAGTAGGGATCACGTATTCCCTACGCTACCGTGCGGAGCTTTCCTCTAATGAGCAATATACAAAGAATGTAGATAGCGCGCTTTCATGGTTAGATTATAATGATACGGTCCTAGGTCAAGCGGGAGATGTTGTTCAAAAAATTCGTGAATTGACAGTACAAGCAGGGACAGGAACTAATCCGCAGTCCGCACTTGATAGTATCAATTCAGAAGTGTTGCAATTGAAAGAACAGCTTGTGGATATTGCTAACAGCACACTAAATGGTAAATATATCTTTAATGGTGAACAATATAATACCAAACCTTATGATTTTGCTAAAGGTGCAGATGGTACCTATGATGTAACTAAGCCGATTACTACAGATACTGGGCAGATTCAGTTTATTGTAGGTGAGGGTGTACGTATGCCTATTAGTACTAGTGGCAATGACGTATTTGGAAGAACTGGTGAAGCGGATAATTTATTTACCATTATTAATAATATTTCGGGTGCCTTAAAAGCGGGTGATATTACTGCAATATCTAATCAACTTACAAATATTGATACGCGCATGGAGAACCTATTAACGGTCCGTTCAGAAATAGGAGCCAAGACCAATCGGGTAGAACTAATGCAGGAGCGTTTGAGCGATTTGAATCTCAATCTTACTGATTTGCAGGCCAAGACGGAAGATGCCGATTACGAAGGTTTGATTATGCAGTCGAAGATTCAAGAAAATATCTATAACGCCTCATTATCTGTAGGTGCAAAGATTATATCTACAACTCTCGTGGACTTTATCAGATAACGGAGGTGGTTTTCGTTGCTTCAGCCGATATTGCAAATCCGTCAGACGCCTGCTGTGATTGGGATTGATGCTGATCCGGGTACCTATTCGATTTCTCAGCCTAAAGCTGAGGTCAATGTAAATACCACACCCGGACAACTAACGGTTCAATCCACTCGGCCTGAGCTTACCATAGATCAATCTCGTGCATGGGCAGCCTATAATGGCGGTAATTTGTTTGATATGAACAAACGAATCTATTCCGGCATTCAGCAGCTGTATCTTCAGGGTATAGCTAGAAAGGTTGAGCAGGGGAATCGGATGGCAGAGTTTTTTAAACCAGGTAATACGATTGCAGAAGTGTACGGCACTGATACCGAACCTAATTCATTTCCAGAGATTCGTGGACCAGCATCATATGATAATGTCGATATTCATTTTGAGACTAGAGCCCCCAAAATTAATTTTCGGGCCGCCCATGTTGATATACAGGTGGAAAGACGTAGTCCTGAGATTGAGTATACCCGAGGCAAGTTAAATATATATATGCAGCAATATGCAACCATACAGTTTTTTTTACCTGAAATTAACGTTCAATTGTAGGTCTTTAAGCTATAGATGTGCTGGGAAGCACCTCTATAGCTTTTGTGCTATATATGGTTTGGTAGTAGTATTTTTATGATGCCAGTTATTTTGAGGAGTGAACAACTTTGATTATAGAAACACTATCTTGGGGCGAGATTGATGTAGATGAGGAACAGTTATATCATTTCCCTAAAGGATTACCCGGTTTTGATGAAGAAACAGACTTCGCTTTGATTGCTGTGGAGGAGACACCTTTTTGGTACTTACAGTCTGTGAAGGAAAAGGGATTGTCCTTTTTGCTAAGTGATCCATTTGTTTTTTATCCATCTTATGAATTTGATCTTCCAGATGATGAGGCGGAAGAACTAGGGATCGACAAAGAGGTTGTCGTTCGTTGTATCATTACTCTGAAGGAACAAGTTGATCAGTCTACGATTAATCTTCTTGCACCCATTGTATTGAATCCAGTGAAGCATGCTGGGAAACAAATCGTTCTGCATAGAGCTCCTTATCATACTAAGCACAGCCTTTTGCTGGAACAGTCGGTTATCGATGGAAAGGACGGTGTATGATATGCTTGTACTTACCCGCAAAAAAGGTGAATCCATCGTTATTCAGGAGCAGATAGAGTTGACGATCCTAAGTGTGGAAGGTGATATAGTAAAGGTGGGCATCTCGGCGCCTAAGCATGTCGATATTTTCCGAAAAGAGGTATATCTTTCTATTCAAGAGGCTAATCGTGAGTCTGTTGCTCCTATACAGACTGATTTGAATGCCTTGATCCATCGATTTCGTGGAGAGAAGAAGAGCGATTAATAGACGTATTTAAATACGTAGAATCTAGAACCTAGGGCTGCCCAAATGCAGACTTAGGTTTTTTTTTTGGTTTTAGAAATATTTTTGAAAAAACTTCGAATTACTCTAAACTGTTGGGCATACGCCGTCGATATATGTAGTAGACGTTGAACCTGCAGGGCGGCCGACCTTAAAGGTTCGGCGTTTACCACATGGATGTGGAACTAACTTAATTTCAGGGAGGAAATATCAAATGATTATCAACCACAATATCGCCGCAATGAACACACACCGTCAGTTGGGTGTAAACACTGCCGCAACTAGCAAAAATATCGAAAAGTTGTCTTCCGGTCTTCGTATCAACCGTGCAGGTGACGATGCAGCTGGTCTCGCAATCTCCGAAAAAATGCGTGGACAAATCCGCGGTTTGGATCAAGCTACTCGTAACGCTCAAGATGGAATCTCTTTGATTCAAACAGCTGAAGGTGCATTGAACGAAACTCACTCTATCCTGCAACGTATGCGTGAGTTAGCGGTACAATCTTCGAATGATACGAACACTGATGCCGATCGTACAGAGCTTCAAAAAGAAGTTACAGCTCTTACGGCAGAAATTGATCGTATTTCTACTGATACAGAATTCAATACTCAAAACCTACTTAACGGTAAGTTTAGTGGTAAAAAAATTCACATCGGTGCGAACGCTAGTCAGACTTTGTCCGTGAGTATTACAACTATGGGAGCAAAAGCACTTGGCGTAGATGCTATCGATTTGTCAAAACAAAGCTTAGCCAATAAAGCTATCACTTCTATCACTAAGGCGATTTCACGTGTGTCTGCACAACGTTCATCTTTAGGTGCGATTCAGAACCGCTTGGAGCACACAATTAACAACTTGGGTACATCTTCTGAAAACCTATCGGCTGCTGAATCCCGTATTCGTGACGTTGATATGGCGAAAGAAATGATGAACCAAACTAAGAACTCTATCTTAGCTCAAGCAGCACAAGCAATGTTGGCTCAAGCCAACCAACAACCTCAAGGAGTTCTTCAACTTCTTAGATAATAGTTTGAGTTAAGATTATAATGAGGTAGATGGCGTAATCGCTATCTACCTTGTTTGCTAAAGAGGAGAATGAAAAATGACCTATTATATTAATGGAGAAAAGTTCAACCAGAAGGAAAGCCTCCAAGAAACTTATCAAGATGTGGTTTTGTATCTAAATCAAATTTCATCAATAATTGTGGATAATGCGGGAGTGCCTCTCGATGAATTGGATATTAAGGATCTTTTGAAAGGACATAACAATCCAATCTTTGAAACAAAGTTAATTATTGAGCATGAACAAGAAGTGCTTCAAAACGTGCATCAGTTTTCAAAAGAACTTTTATTAACAATTGAGAACTTGAATTTGAAAAGTATTGAAGATATATTGTCAGCGTTTTCTGAGTTGTCTGCTACATTATTAGAGTTATCGAATGTGGATAGTTATTTTAAGTTTAATAAGATTAGCAAGACAAATATAGAATTAACTGTGAGACAAGCGGAACAAAAAATAGTGGAAAATGATTACTCATCTATTACTGAGATTATCGAACTAATCTACTCAGAATGGATTGAGGATTTTATAGAGGAATTAGAAACCAGAAAGGGAATCAATCAGTGAGTATGTATGAAATAACAAGTGGAACAGCAGATGATGGAAGTCAGATATACATTTATAAATCAGAGGGTATAAATCTGCCGTTAAATTCTAAAATCTCTCCTAAGAGAGAGATAGCTAAACTTTTGAAAAAGGAAATATCAGAGAAGAATAAAATTACTTTTGTAATAGGCATTGGAAATGGTGAGATTATAGAAGCCCTTCATGCAGATTATCAAGATATTCCGAAAGTAATTATCATAGAGCCTTTCAATGAAGTTGTATTGAATGAATCTACATTGAATACAATTAAAATCAGTAAAAATATAGAATTCTACTATTTTAGAGACTTGCTGCCTATAATGATAACCACTATTATAGAGCAGTTTAGAGGTCTCTCTTCGCAAATCATTATTCATCCTAAATATGATCAAACGGAATCCCAATTCATAAATGATACTTTGAAATTAATAGAGAAAAGTTTAAGTCTGTATGTAATCAATAATAATACAGTGAATTTTTTTAAGAAAAATTGGATCATAGAGCCGATATTAAACGTAGTTTACACCTATGAAATGGATCCGATAGATAAGTTGTTGAGAGAGTTTCGAGGAAAAGGAGCTATACTAGTCTCTTCTGGACCATCCTTAACGGATAATATTGATCTTATCAAAAAAGCAAAAGATCATATGTATGTTTTTTGTGTAGGCTCTGCTTTAAGGGCGTTGTTGAAATATGATATTCATCCCGATTTTGTTGTTTCGATTGACGCTAGTTTAACAAATTATGAAGCTCACTTCAAAGGACTTAATTATGAAGGTATTGCTATATTTGATACGATGACTCATCATTTAATTTTGGAAAACCATCAAGGACCGGCTCTGAAAATGTTAAGTGAGATGGATGGTATTACGGGAAGTTTATTTCCTGAGATGACTCGATTCATATCCGTCGCTTCGGTCGCTATTTCTACCTTAAACCTAATTTATCAACTTGGATTTGAAGAAGTGTATTTAGTTGGGCAGGATTTATCTTTTATTGATAAGAAGTACTATGCCGAAGGTATAACAATACATGAAGGAGTTAGGATAGAAGAAGAATTGTGGGTAGATAGTAATGATGGGGCAAAGGTTTTAACTTCTGAAACATTATACGCACAGATAGATTCATTCAATCAATTAACGAATCTTATAAAGGACCATATCAAAATCTATAACGTTTCGGCAAAAGGTGCAAAGATTAACCATGTTCCATATATCCATTCTGAGAAGATTAATTATCAGAGGTTTGAAAAAAATGTTTCTTTCACTGTTAATCAAAACATAACGAAAATCAAAGGGAAAGAAAAAGCGATTGAAGTAATAAAAAATCTATATCAAATTCTTGATTTAGTAAAAGTAGAAGAAAGAAAAATGAAAAAAATACGTGAAAATGTAGTCAATATTTCCGATATAAGAACATTGTTGAAAAGCGTGAAGAAGCTTAGAAAAGAGCCGCTCGTTGAAGATTCTCTATTAAATCAGCTAATAGACGATGTTCAAAGAATTAATAATCATTTTGAATATAATTACAATGAGTCTCGGACGACAAATGATCAAAGAAAAGAAATGAGAGATAGTATTCACGTACTGTTTATCAAATTAAAGAATTATTTAGAGTTATTATTAAACGATGAAGAGATTCAAAAGTTTTATTCTAAAGGGTGAATGTAAATGAAGAATAAGGTATTAATAACAGGAGCGGACGGATTTATCGGCTCGCATTTAGTAGAAGAACTTATACGCCAGGGATATGATGTACGAGCTTTCGTCTATTATAACTCATTCAACTCGTGGGGATGGCTTGACTCATTATCAGGTGATGTTAAGAGAGAGTTAGATGTATTTTCAGGTGATATTCGTGATCCACATGGAGTAAAAGAAGCCATGAAGGGGTGCGATATGGTTTTGCATCTGGCCTCGTTAATTGCAATTCCTTATTCCTACCATTCTCCAGATACGTATGTAGATACAAATATAAAAGGAACATTAAATATACTTCAAGCAGCACGCGAGCTTGGTGTATCTAAAGTAATTCATACGTCAACTAGTGAAGTATATGGAACTGCTCAATATGTACCTATTAATGAAGAACATCCTTTACAGGGACAATCACCGTATTCTGCATCGAAAATTGGTGCGGATCAAATGGCGTTATCTTTTTATCGTTCGTTTGAAACGCCAGTAGCAATTATCAGACCGTTTAATACGTATGGGCCACGTCAATCTGCACGTGCTGTTATCCCGACGATTATCACACAGCTTGCATCGGGTAAGGAGAAGATCAAACTGGGTGCTTTAAGTCCGACGAGAGATTTTAATTATGTTAAAGATACTGTCAGTGGGTTTATTTCAATTATGAATAGTGAAAAAGCACTTGGTGAAGTGATTAATATAGGTAGTAATTATGAGATTTCAATAGGAGACACAGTTAAGGCTATTGCTGATGTAATGGACAAAAAACTTGAAATTGAAACAGATGAAGTTCGCTTTCGTCCTGAAAAAAGTGAAGTGGAACGATTGTGGGCAGATAATCAAAAAGCGAAAGAATTGCTCGGCTGGGAACCATCATACGGTGGAATAGAAGGATTTAAACGTGGATTGAAAGAGACAGTTGATTGGTTTACAGATCCCACGAATTTATCAAAATATAAGGCAGATGCATATAACATATGAACAAGCAGTGGCAGGAAATAATTCAGGGCATAAAAGAAATTTATGGTAATAAAGATTTTATTCCCTTACATGAGCCGACCTTCAGTGACAAAGAAGTTGAGTATGCAACGGACTGTATTCGAACAGGGTGGGTCTCATCTGTTGGTAAATATGTCGATGAGTTTGAGAAGAGGCTTGTAGAATATACAGGTGTGAAGCGAGCTGTTGCTGTTGTTAATGGTACTGCTGCTTTGCATATTGCGTTAAAAATTGCTGGTGTGCAGGCGAATGATGAGGTTTTTATGCCGGCGCTTACGTTTATAGCAACAGCAAACGCGGTTTCATACTTACAGGCAGTTCCTCATTTTATTGATGTTTCTGAAGAAACATTAGGCATTGATCCCAAAAAACTTGAAGAATATATTCGAGAGATTGGTGAGATACACAATAATCAGCTCATTAATAAAGTGACGGGCCGTGTAATACGGGCTATAGTTCCCATGCATACATTTGGTCATCCTGTAGATATTGATCCGTTAATTGATGTTTGTAAACGGTATAATCTTGTTCTTGTCGAAGATGCAGCGGAATCACTGGGTTCTTATTATAAGGGAAAGCACACGGGGGGATTTGGCCTTGTAGGCGCGCTCAGTTTTAATGGTAACAAAATCATGACCACTGGTGGCGGTGGAGCGATATTAACGAATGACGAACAACTTGCAGATTATGCAAAACATATTACTACAACTGCCAAAATACCGCATCGTTGGGAATACCGTCATGATGAGATAGGGTATAATTACCGAATGCCCAATATTAATGCGGCTCTAGGATGTGCTCAAATTGAAAAGATGGATGTATTTCTTGCGAAAAAAAGAGCGTTAACTCAAAGTTATAAAAAGTTATTTGAGCAAATAGATGGAGTAGATTTATTTGTAGAACCTGCTTTTGGAACGAGTAATTACTGGCTTCAAACCATTATCCTTGATTCGGAGCAACACAGTCGTGATGACGTGCTAGATTTATTGAATAAGGATGGAGCAATGGCAAGGCCAATTTGGACGCCAATGAATGAGTTAACTCCTTATATGCATTGCCCAAAAGGTGATTTGACAGTGACAAATGAGCTGAATAAAAGAGTTATTAACATTCCATCGACTCCTCTTTGAAAGGGGTAATCAACTATGAATAAACGTAAAATTTGTGTTGTCACTGGAACACGATCTGAATATGGGTTGTTGTATTGGTTGATGAAAGAAATCCATTCTGATGCTGAATTGGAACTACAATTAGTTGTTACTGGGATGCATTTATCTCCTGAATTTGGCCTAACTTATAAGCAAATTGAGGAAGATGGATTTACAATTGATAAAAAAGTAGAGATACTCTTGTCATCAGATACCTCTGTAGGTGTAGTTAAATCAATTGGAATTGCAACAATAGGATTTGCGGATGTACTTGATCAATTAAAGCCTGATTTAATTGTTATCTTAGGAGATCGATTTGAAATGTTGGCTGTGTCACAGGCTGCACTAATCATCGGTATCCCGATTGCACATTTACATGGTGGAGAGTTAACCTTTGGCGCATTTGATGACTCTATTCGTCACTCTATCACGAAGTTGGCTACGTGGCATTTCACTAGTACCGAAGAACATAAACAACGAGTAATTCAACTTGGTGAATCACCAGATCGAGTGTGGAATGTTGGTGCGTTAGGAATTGAGAATATTTTAAAGGTGCCACTTTTATCAAAAGATGAGCTATACAATCAGTTAAGTCTTGATAAAAACAAGTCACTTTTGCTTATTACATATCATCCTGAAACACATGGAGATAGGGATGGAATTCATCCGTTATTAAGGGCTTTAAGTGAATATTCAAATGTGAACTTGCTCTTTACAAAAGCGAATGCCGATAATGGTGGACGTTATATTAACGAAGAGATCGAAAAGTATACTAAACAAAATGAGACTGCCTTCTTGTTTGATTCGCTAGGGCAATTGCGATACTTGAGTGCAGTTAAACATGCTGATTCTGTTATTGGTAATTCATCCAGTGGGCTCATTGAAGTCCCCTATCTACAAACGCCTACTGTAAATTGTGGTAATAGGCAGGCGGGGAGACAAAGACCGTCATCGGTTTTTGATGTTGAGTTAGATGAAGGATCTATTAAAAATGGCATTGAACAAGCTCTGCAATATGCTGGGCCTTATGAACAGATCTTTGGTGATGGAAATGCTTCTCACAAAATAGTGGAAATTTTTAAAGAAATACCTTCCTATTTGATTCAGAAGGAGTTTTATGACTTATGAACAATCAAGTATATATAATCGCCGAAGCTGGTGTAAATCATAATGGTTCTCTTGATCTTGCTTTTAGACTAGTTGATGCAGCAGTGCAAGCTGGAGTAGATGCGGTAAAATTTCAAACCTATAAGACAGAAAATCTTGTCACCAAAAATGCAAAACAGGCAGAGTATCAAGTGGAGAACATTGGAGAAGAGACATCACAATTTGCAATGTTAAAGAAATTAGAACTTTCGTATGAAGAGTTTTTTCAAATTAAGGCTTATTGCGATGAGAAAAAAATTGAATTTCTATCTACACCCTTTGATCGTGAAAGTATCGATTTTTTAGTAGATGAACTCGCGATTCGTACTGTGAAAATTTCGTCTGGTGAATTAACAAACACACCGTTCGTTCATTATATTGCTACAAAACGTAAACCAATAATTTTATCAACAGGTATGGCAACTATTGAGGATATACATGAATCTTTGTCCTTCATTGCTTACGGTCTGGCGTATCCAACAGATGAAGTGAAAATAGAAGCTGTGCAAAAGTTTTACCCCTCCTCTGAGGCAAAGAAGTGGTTGAAGGATTATGTAACGGTATTGCACTGTACAACTGAATATCCAACTCCGTACGGAGATATTAATTTGCAGGCGATTGATCATTTAACAAGAGAGACCCAATTAGATGTGGGTTTATCTGATCATTCAGAGGGGATATACGTGCCTGTAGCTGCGGTTGCCCGTGGTGCTCTGGTTATTGAAAAACATTTTACAATAAGTAGGCTTTTGCCCGGACCAGACCACCTCGCATCCTTAGAACCAGATGAATTACAAGAGATGGTGAAGGCAATCCGCATTATTGAACTCTCATTAGGAGATGGAAATAAAAAGCCAACTATCAAGGAACAGATAAATCAAATCGCTGCTCGTAAAAGCTTAGTAGCTGCGAAGTCAATTATGATTGGAGATACTATTACTAAAGAAAATTTAACTGTCAAAAGACCGGGAAGTGGTATGGCTCCTTCACAATATTGGTCACTAATCGGTAAAAAGGCATCGAAAAGCTATAGTGAGGATGAACTAATTGATGAGTAAGCCTGTTATCCTTATTGGAAACGGTGGCCACGCCGCGGTCATAACTGATATTTTGTTACAGCAAAAACGCTCAATTATGGGTTTCACAGCACCGGAAAAACAAGAGAATCGTTTTGGACTTTCATATCTTGGCACAGATAAAGTCATTGACTCATACAATATTTCTGATATTGAACTTGTACTTTGTTTAGGTTCTATTGGAGTACCTTATATTAGAGCGGATATATTTCAGCAATTTAAAACAAAGGGTTATACATTTTCCTCAGTCATTCATCGAAATGCAATTATTTCTCCTTACTCAAAATTAGGTGAGGGTGTGCAAATTATGGCGAGTGCTGTTATTGAATCTTTTGCAAGTGTTGCCGATAATACTATTATAAACACATCTTCAAGTATCAACCACGACTGCTCAGTTGGAAGAAGTTGTCATATTGCGCCGGGAGTTACACTTTCTGGAAGCGTGATAGTCGGTGATTTAACACATATTGGAGCAGGATCGACAATTATTCAAAACGTTCAGATTGGAAGTCAAGTAATAATTGGAGCAGGATCGCTAGTTTTGCAAACGATAAAGGATAGAAGCAAGGCATACGGAACTCCCGCTAAGGAAGTGTAGAATAATGACAAAGTGGAGAAAAATTTTGATAAGCCCTCAAGTAACGATTTTGCAAACTATGAAATTAATTGATGATTCTGCACTACAATTCGCAATAGTCGTGGATGAAAACAGGTGTTTACTTGGGACGGTTACAGATGGCGACATTCGCCGAGGACTCCTAAAGGGTTTATCTTTAGATACTTCAATTCAAAAAGTCATGAATGAAACTCCTATATACGAAAACGCTGGAAAGAAGCAGTTTTATTATAAAGAAGTAATGAAAAAGTTGAAATTAAAGCAGCTGCCGATTGTAAATCAAGAAAAGCAGATTCTAGATGTTATTTTTGTGGATAATGTAGTAGAAACGTCGCAAAAAGAGAACACCGTTATATTAATGGCTGGCGGTCTTGGGACGAGACTTCGTCCTTTGACGGATCATGTGCCGAAACCTATGTTGAAAGTTGGAGACAAACCTATTTTAGAAACAATTATTGAAAGTTTTAAAGGTTTTGGATTTACTAATTTCATTTTGTCGGTAAATTATAAGAAGGAAATAATTAAAGATTATTTTCAAGATGGATCTCATCTCGATGTAAATATATCATATATAGAAGAAACAAAGAGGCTCGGTACAGCAGGTGCATTGTCACTTATAGTGGAGAAGCCCGAGCATCCTTTTTTTGTGATGAATGGAGATCTTTTGACTAAAGTTAACTATGAGCAGCTACTCAATTTTCATAGTGAAACCAATTCTGTTGCGACAATGTGTGTAAGGGAGTATGAGTATCAGATACCATATGGTGTTTTAGAGATGGAGAATCACCGCTTGTTATCAATTGAAGAGAAACCGATTCATAAAAGTTTTGTTAATGCAGGTATTTACGTTTTAAGTCCTGAGGTTTTAAAAAATATTCCTCAAAATGAATTTTATGATATGCCGGATCTTTTTAAGAAATTGATGAATGAACAAATAGAAGCCTCAGCTTTTCCCTTGAGAGAGTATTGGCTTGATATAGGGCGCTTGGATGATTATGAAAAGGCTAACTATGAATTTTGTGGAGGCTTAGTATGATAAATAATAAAAAAATACTAGCCATTATCCCCGCACGCGGTGGCTCAAAAGGGCTTCCAAGAAAAAATATTCGTGAATTAGCAGGGAAGCCTTTGATTGCATGGACGATAGAGGCTGGGCGAAAATCTAAATATATTGATAGGTTAATTGTATCATCAGAAGATTTCGAAATAATCGAAGTAGCAAAGAAATATGGAGCAGAGATCCCTTTTGTTCGCCCAAAGCATCTTGCAGAGGATGAATCCTTAGGATTGGATCCGGTGTTTCATGCATTGAGAGAGTTACCTGGCTATGATATTGTAGTTCTACTACAACCGACATCACCATTGCGCTTAACTGAGGATATTGATGCTTGTATTGAACAACTAATAGATTCAGGGGGGCCTGCATGCGTCAGTATGACGGAGACAGAAATATTACCCTATTGGATGTATACTTTGCAAGATAGCGGATTAATGAAACCTATTATTACAAAAAAAGAAATCGGAATTAGACGGCAAGATTTACCACCTGTTTATATTTTGAATGGTGCGGTTTATGTTGCAGAGACAGAATGGTTGTCTAGAGCAAAGTCATTTATAACAGAAGAAACCTCAGCGTTTATTATGCCTAATAACAGATCTTATGATATTGATACCGAAGAAGACTTCTTGTTGTGTGAGTGGAAGATGAACAAGGATTAGGTATATTGTTTTTTTGTGGAGCATTATGTTTAAGAATAATATATATCTAATCACCTTTTATGGCTTCTCTACGGAGAGGCTTGTTTTGTTTTTATGTTCAAAAAATAAGCTCCCATAAAGAAAACTACTAACCTTGACAATATTACCTATATTCAGACTCGACGATCCGGAGATTATAAGTTGATCCATTATCTAGAGAAACATATATTTCTATATTCTCAAGGATAAGTCCTAAAGTATCCCTGAAACTAGCCGATATATAAAGTATAATATGAGCGTTGTTGGAGGTCGGGGTATATGAATGTACAGTTTTCTTTTTCTGCTAGTTCTATGTCGGTCGGACAAAGCAGGCATGAGGTAACATCTAGCGCTGAATCGGAAAAGGTCCAAAGTAATCCGGTTACTATTCGAGATGCTAAAGATATCAGTCTGAAAGAGAAGCAAGGTGATAACATAACTGTTGCTGAGGAACAGCTTATCCGCACCATAGAGCGAGCAGTGAAATCTCTACAGGGGCCCCAAACCGCGCTAGCAATCAGTATCCACGAGAAAACGCATGATATTATTGTCAAAGTGCTTAATAAGGAAACCGGAGAACTTATTCGTGAAGTGCCACCAGAGAAGACTCTTGATTTAGTGGCTAAAATGATGGAAATTGCAGGTATTCTTGTAGACGAAAAAATATAATGTAGGGGGTACTAATTTGGTTACAAGAATTAATGGGTTTTCAGGGATGGACATAGATAGTATGGTCAAGAGTATGATGGCCGTCAAGCGTGCCCCCTTGGACAAACTATATCAACAAAAAGAAATTTTAAATTGGACCAGAGATAGCTACCGTGAGATTAGTAGTAAACTATATGATTTTAGAGTTAATAAGTTATCGGATAAATATAATTTGTCATCTGCATTAAACTCAAATAAAGCAATTGTTACTGGTAATACCGGTGCAGTAAAGGCCGAGTCGACAGCTACCGCGAACGGAATAGATATGGATGTCACAGTAAAGCAGTTAGCAACAAGTACTACGTTGGAGACAAATGGAGTAGGGCTAAATAAAACTGGGAAAACTACATTGGCAGAACTGGCAACAGGCAAAGCTTTCAGTGACCTTACTGATGCAGAAAAGGAAAAAGACTATACTATAAATATTAATGGTGTCAGCTTCAGTAGCTTGAATGATGCAACGAAATCTTTATTCACCGGAGCTACCTCTATTTCTACTTTAGTTTCAACAATTAATGCTGACAGTAAAGCCGGTGTAATAGCTAGCTTTGATGAGATTACAGGAAAGTTGGTAATTCGATCTAAGACAAGTGGTGCTCCGAGTAATGATCCGACAAGTGTAGATGGTAAAATAGTGTTAGGATCAGATAACACTATACTTAGTGATGTATTTAAGGGCATAAAGCAATATACCAATCAAGATGGAAGTTTGTCGGACACAAAACCTGGACAAGATGCTGTTATTAGCATAAATGGTTCAAACGATATAAAACAAAAGAGTAATACGTTCACTATAAATGGGGTACAACTAACACTACTCGCTGAAACTGGTACAAATGGAACCTCTAAGATCAGTAACCAATCCGATCCAGATAATTCTATTAAAACAATAAAAAGTTTTATCGAAGATTATAACAGTTTGCTTGGATTGTTTAACAAGAAAGTGAATGAAGCTAAATATAGTGATTTTACTCCTCTGACGGATGAACAAAAGAAGGAAATGAAAGAAAGTGAAATTCTAACTTGGACTCAGAAGGCCCAAAGCGGGCTTCTTAAAAATGATGACATCTTAAGATCAACCATATCGTCCATGCGTATGGTTATCTCTGAAAAAATGGGTAAGCTGAGTGAGTTGGGCATTACAACGGGGAGTTATTCTGAGGGCGGAAAATTAATAATTAATGAAGCGAAGCTCAAACTAGCGATTAGTAATAATCCTCAAAGTGTAATAGATTTATTCCAAGGTTCTGCTAGTCAGCCCAATGAGGGGCTTTTTGATAAATTAGGAGATACATTAGCTAAGCCATTGGAAAGTATCTCTATACGTGCGGGTACTAACAAGTATACTGCTGACGTCACTAGTACATTCAAAGAAGAGAGTGTTATGGGCAAAAAGCTCAAAGACTACAATACTCGAATAAACAACATGCTGACAATATTAACAAATACTGAAAAACGTTATTATAAACAGTTTTCAGCGATGGAGACAGCCATGAATAAACTAACGACACAATCTTCCAGTCTGTTCTCCAGTTAATATAATTATTATAAAGAGGGTGAGTTTTTTTGATTAGATCTCCATATGAGACATACCGCAAGTCTTCAGTCCAAACCTCAACCCCTGCGCAGTTGGTGATCATGCTGTATGATGGAGCGATCCGCTTTGTTAGAACGGCAATTGATGGACTTACAAAACAAGACTTTGAGAAAACAAATCTTAATTTCGGTAAGGCCCAGACAATTATGAGTGAGCTGATGTCTACATTAGATCATTCCTATGAAGTTTCTAAGAATTTGTTCTCACTTTACGAATATACAAATCATCTATTAATTGAAGCCAACATCCGCAAAAGCCCAGAAAAAGCGGAAGAGGCCATCGGCTACCTTACAGAACTTCGGGAAACTTGGCTACAAGCATCCAAAATCGCTGCAGGCCAGGGACAGGCTGAAAGTGCCCATGGATGAGTTAATTCAGAGCCTGAAGGAACTGACCTTAGGCATCACTGACAGACTCGATGAGACTACCTATGAGGAGTTAGAGCTTTTTGTCGAGGATCGTCAGGAGCTTGTCGATTCTATTGCAGAACAAGCCGAAATTTGTAAGTCGACGCCCGCACAAAAACAAGAAATTAATCGAATTCTGGAATACGATAATGTGATTTTAGATAGAATGAACGCTCTTCGTTTGGAAGCCCAAGACTGGTTGCAGAAGCGCAATCAGTCCAAGGTACAGCGTAGCGCATACGAGGCTGCTTATACTCCAGATAGTTTTCTAATGGATCGCAGAAAATAATTCATTTCGGTGTTTCACTATAGGAGTAGACGGGTATTAAATACCGTCTGCTCTTTTTTTGATCCTTACGCCTCAACTATTTCTTGATTATGGAAAATTAAACGTCCTATTTTACGTGGTAAATTATTGCATGTAAACATTTACTTTTCCAATTGACAATGAAGAAGTTACGGTGGTATAGTCGATTTGTGAGCAAGACTCACGTTCATCTGATGACGAAGGGAATGTTTAATCAATGGAAGGTAAAGTAAAATGGTTTAACGCAGAAAAAGGTTATGGTTTTATCGAGACTGCAGACGGTGGCGACGTATTCGTACACTTTTCCGCGATTCAAACTGATGGTTTCAAGACTTTGGATGAAGGCCAATCCGTAGAGTTCGATATCGTTGAAGGTGCACGCGGACCACAAGCAGCTAACGTAATCAAATTATAATCATACGGCTAAGCCGACCTACATATAAGTAGATGGTTAGCAATTTAGACAGCGCTAGCAAGGATCTTGGGATTTCTCCCAAGGTCCTTTTTTTGTGTGCTTGGGGCCCCCGCAAAGTACCTGAGTATGCATCAAAGTAAAGCTCCACTTTGTGGGGATATTTTGTGCTCTCAAAAGCCTCTATCAAGGCTGTTAATAGAAAGAAAATAGCGTACTTTGTAAATTTATAATATGGAAAATGTTAGAACTCTTCGAAATGTGGGTAATAGGTATACGTTGAGCTGTTTATCTTACCTCGACGCACACTATGTTAGCCTAGGCCAATACTTCCAAGAAGAGATTCATATAGCCTACGCTATCAAAACTTTTAGGAGGATGATTAGCAGGATGAAAAAGAAGTTGCGCGGTCTTATGACCGGAGTTTTAGGAGTTAGTATGTTATTAGGATCTCTTGGCAGCGTATCTGCCGCCTCCGTACCTAAGGATATTCAAGGTCACTGGGCCCAAGCTCAGCTACAGGAATGGCTAGATAGTGGATACCTTGGAGGATACCCAGACGGTACAGTTAAACCAAACAAGGCAATTACACGTGGAGAGTATGTGACTCTGGTAAATCGCCTGTTCGGTTTTAAAGAAAAAGCCACTGTAAGCTTTAAAGATATGAAAAGCACAAACTGGAACTACAGTGAAGTGGCTAAAGCCGTGGAAGCTGGCTATATCGGAGGATACGAGGACAATACGTTCCGTCCTAATAGTCCGCTCACAAGACAAGAGGCAGCAGTAATGGCTGCGAAATTACTTAAATTGAGCACCAATAGCACTACTAGCAAATTTAAAGACAACGCACAAATTGCAGCATGGGCAAAAGGTGCAGTAGCCGCTGCAGCGGATAAGAAGATTATTAACGGTTATCCGGATGGAACCTTCGGTCCTAAGAGATCGTTAACACGTGCAGAGGCTGTAGGTATCATCAACACCTCAGTCATCTATTACCCAGGTAGTGGTACAGGTGGTGGAGTAGTTCCTACCCCAACGCCAACGGCTACTCCGACACCAACCGCTACGCCAACGCCAACAGCTACTCCAGGTGGTAGTACAGGTGGTGGATCTGGCGGCGGTAACGGTGGTGACGGAAATGTCACAACACCAACCGTAAGTGGGGCAACCTATGGTAACGTTGGTTCGGTAACAGCCGATGTATACCTGACATCTTCCGTAACTGGCTCAGTGTACTATGTTGTAGCTCCTTATACTGCTAACGTAAGTGCACCGAGTGCATTGCAGGTAGAAAAAGGACAGATCAGCAATGGAACTGCAAGCGAACAACATGGTAGTGTTGCAACTGTAGCCAACACAACGGTTACATTCTCGGTTTACGGATTGAATCCTGGGACGGAATATGCAACATATATCGTAGCAGCGGATGCATCTGGCAATCTGTCTACTGTAACAACAGTTCGATTAACTACTGCTCAGGCAACAGCAAACTCGATTACGCTTTTTGAACCAGGACAAGTAGGTACAGTTACAGCAGATGTGTATGTTAAATATGGCGTGACTGGTGGCACTCCAACACCGGTAAGATATGTAGTATTGCCGGCAAATGAAAAAGCACCTAGCGCAACACAAATTTCTTTAGGGCAGAATAGTGCGGGTACAGCATTGACTGCTCCATGGACGAACACACTTACGTTCGCTCCTGGTGTAAAATATACGCATACATTGACTGGATTGACAGCCAATACTGCCTATAAGGTATACGTTATTAAAGGAACAGGTACACAATTGTCACCTGTAGAAATCATTCAAATTCATACCAAGTAACTTAATCTTATACTGTCTCAGTTTGGGAATATAAGAATGGAATTCGTACTATAATAACGACAGGTTTACAATTGGTCCGGTGAGGCGAATAGTTGCTCTTACCGGACTTGTTTTATTTGTGAACACAAGGACAATATTTGTTATCTAATTGTAAGGGCTGTAAGGAATTACTTTTTACTTAGCCTTAACAATTTGGTATAATGAAGGTGTAACTAAAGGAGGAGTGGCCATGCAATTCACCATTCGAGGTCAACAAATTGACGTGACCGACGCTTTGAGAGAGTATGTTGATAAGAAGCTCAGCAAACTTGAGAAGTATTTCGAAGCACCCCCTACCTCTGAAGGGTCTGTGACGCTTGGCGTAGTTCGCGGCCTTCATACGGTGGAAGTAACCATTCCGCTTGCTGGCGTGACGCTTCGTGCGGAAGATCGCAGCGATGACATGTATGCTTCCATAGATGCCGTTGTGGACAAGCTGGAACGTCAAATTCGCAAACACAAAACGAAGATCAATCGTAAGTTCCGTCAAGAGGGACTGAAGACGCTGTTTGTGGATGGAGCTAGTACCGCTGTTGCTGTAGAAGAACAAGATTATGATGATTTAGAAGTTGTGCGGAACAAACGCTTTACAATGAAGCCGATGGATGTGGAAGAAGCAATTCTTCAAATGAACATGGTAGGACATAATTTCTTTGTGTTTTCCAATATCGACACCTCGGAAGTAAGCGTAGTTTACAAACGTGATGATGGTAAATATGGACTGATTGAACAGGGCTAAGATACAATGATGCCAGTTATGCTCTAAGTATAAAGGGCCTCGAGAGTTAGTCAGAACCTAAGAAATTTAAACCGAGCCCCTATTCGCTTGCAGCGAATAGGGCTCTTGTGCGTATAAGCGACTATATTTGAAAAATGTGGCTGATACACCTTGTATTGCGGCATCTCTTACAAACTGTTACAATTTATGAAGCAGCGGAATCGAATTTATAAATGGCCCTTTCAATTTTGTGAGGATGGGCTCGGTTCCACCATCTGTGTTGCATGAAAGGGGTTAACCATGCTAGGACTTGTAAAGAAAATATTCGGAGACACCAACGATCGTGACGTTAAACGTCTCATGAAGACAGTCGATGTAATTAATGGATTGGAACCGGAATTTGTAAAGCTATCTGATGAACAGTTACAAGCTAAGACAGCAGAATTCCGTGCCCGTATTGAAAAAGGCGAAACTCTGGAAGAAATTCTTCCTGAGGCATTTGCAACCGTACGTGAAGCTTCCAAGCGGACACTTGGTATGCGGCATTTTGATGTGCAGTTAATTGGTGGTATGGCTCTGCATGAAGGCCGAATCTCCGAGATGAAGACTGGTGAAGGTAAGACACTAGTAGGTACATTGCCAGTGTATTTGAATGCTTTGCTAGGTAAAGGCGTACACGTAGTAACGGTCAATGACTATTTGGCTCAGCGCGACAGCGCACAAATGGCACAAATCTATAACTTCCTGGGCATGACGGTTGGGGTTAACCTAAGCGGTATGGACCATGCTGATAAACAAGCTGCTTATGCCTGCGATATTACGTATGGCACAAACAACGAATTTGGTTTTGATTATTTGCGTGACAACATGGTGCTTTATAAAGAGCAAATGGTTCAGCGCCCTCTGTATTTCTGTATTATTGATGAAGTGGACTCTATTCTTATTGATGAAGCACGTACACCTCTTATTATTTCCGGACAAGCTGAGAAGTCTACAGAATTGTATTTTTCAGCAGACCGTTTCGTGAAAAAGCTTAAGGCTGAAGAAGACTACACAGTTGATATTAAGGTGAAGTCTGTTGCCTTGACTGAAAAAGGTGTGGCTACTGCTGAGCGCGCTTTTGGTATTGAGAACTTGTATGATCACAGTCATGTAACTTTGAATCACCATATCGTCCAAGCCCTAAAAGCAAATGTAATTATGCGTCGTGACGTAGATTACGTTGTAAACGAGGGTGAGGTCGTTATTGTTGATGAATTTACAGGACGTCTAATGTCAGGTCGTCGCTATAGCGATGGGCTGCACCAAGCGATTGAAGCGAAGGAAGAAATCGAAGTACAGAATGAGAGTATGACTCTTGCAACGATCACATTCCAGAACTACTTCCGTATGTATCGCAAACTGGGCGGTATGACAGGTACAGCGAAGACTGAGGAAGAGGAATTCAAGAAGATTTATGGTCTTGAAGTTCTTCAAGTACCTACGAACAAACCAAATCAGCGCGTAGATATGCCGGATGTTGTCTACAAGAGTGAGAACGGTAAGTTCAAGGCTGTAGTGGAAGAAATTGTAGAACGTCACAAAAAGAACCAGCCGGTACTGGTTGGTACAGTGTCGATCGAGAATTCAGAGCTCGTATCTGAAATGCTGAAGCGCAAAGGCGTTAGACACCAAGTGCTTAACGCGAAGCATCACGCTGCGGAAGCAGAAATCATTACCCATGCAGGTCAGCCAGGTACAGTTACGATTGCTACCAACATGGCTGGACGTGGTACGGACATCGTGCTGGGTGAAGGTGTGACAGATCTTGGAGGTCTGCATATCATTGGTACAGAGCGTCATGAATCACGCCGGATTGATAACCAGCTGCGCGGTCGTGCGGGTCGTCAAGGTGACCCTGGTTCTACACAGTTCTACTTGTCGCTTGGCGATGAGCTTATGAAGCGTTTTGGTGCTGACAACGTTCTGACTATGATGGATCGTCTCGGATTCGAGGAAGATCAGCCGATTGAGAGTCGTATGATCACACGTGCTGTAGAATCTGCTCAGAAACGTGTTGAAGGTAATAACTTTGATATCCGTAAAGTCGTATTGCAATATGATGACGTGATGAATCAGCAGCGTGAAATTATTTATAAACAACGCCGTGAGATTCTGGAGTCCGATAATATTAAAGATGTCGTGCTTGAAATGATCAAGCCAGTAATTGAGCGTATCGTTCTTGCACACTGTAGCGATGATATTCCTGAGAACTGGGAACTGCAAGAAGTTGCTGATTACGTAAACAGCAAGCTGCTTGAAGAAGGTGCTTTGACCCGTGATATTCTATGGGGCAAGGAAGCAGAGGAAATCATCGAGTTCATTTTTGAACGTGTGCTTGAGAAATATGCTGCTCGTGAAGAACGCCTGGGCTCAGAACTCGTACGTGAATTCGAAAAAGTAATCGTGCTTCGTTCCGTAGATAGCAAATGGATGGATCATATTGATGCAATGGATCAATTGCGTCAAGGGATTCACTTGCGTGCTTACGGTGGTACGGATCCACTTCGCGAGTATCAATTCGAAGGCTTTGAGATGTTTAATACTATGACTGCTACGATTCAAGAAGAAGTAGCTACTTATATTATGAAGGCTCACATCGAGGCGAATCAGGAACGTCAATCCGTTATTGATGAAGACAAGATCTCTACAAACAGCGAACCTGTTGAGAAACGTCCGGTTCATGTTGAGGCTGTGACTGGCCGTAATGATCTTTGCCCTTGCGGAAGCGGCAAGAAGTACAAGAATTGCCACGGTCAAAACGCATAAGACAAACGTTTAGTAGCGCTCATATTCAGGTGTTGAAGATGTAAGTCTTTAACCCTGATCTCTATGGGTATACTAACCATAAAGAGCGGCTGGGCCCGGGGGTATCCCCCGTTTACGGCCCAGTCGCTTTTTTGGATATTTAGTATTCGAGCGAATGAGGAATGGAGAGAAGGTTTGGAACTGGAGAAGCGTAGCGCTCGCCTTTATCTTCAGATTCCAACCGCAAGTGCGGTTATCTAATCAAGGAATCTGAGGATAACAGCAATCGGAAGTCCAATCCTTCTCGGAATGGCTGAACATTCACTCATTACTAATTTTCCAATAGCGAAGACCGTAACAACCCATTTTGAAAGGTGAAGTGACCTATGATAGAACCAAATGTAAAGCAGGATCTGCGTGAAATAGGCAAGAAACTAACTGACCTTAGGGGGTCTCTTTGACTTAGATCTTAAGCAAGAGATGATTTCTAACTTTGAAGAGAAAATGGCGGCTCCAGGATTCTGGGATAATAGTGAGCAAGCGCAGAGTGTAATCGCTGAGATGAACGCTGTGAAATCTTCCGTAGATCAATACGAGAAGCTTCAACAGGAATACGATGATGCTGCTATGATGGCAGAGCTTGCGGATGAAGAGGGCGATGAGGATCTGGCAACAGAAATCGGAGAGACGATCCGTAGCCTAGGCAGTAAAGTGGATGAATTCGAGCTGCAATTGCTGCTTAACCAACCGTACGACAAGTTAAATGCTATTCTTGAGCTTCATCCGGGTGCAGGCGGAACAGAATCTCAAGACTGGGGACAGATGTTGCTGCGTATGTACACACGTTGGGCTGAGAAACGTGGATTTAAGGTTGAGGTGCTTGATTATTTACCGGGTGATGAAGCAGGGATTAAGAGTGTCACACTGCTCATCAAGGGTTTCAACGTCTACGGATATTTGAAAGCCGAAAAGGGTGTACACCGACTGGTGCGGATATCCCCGTTTGACTCTTCTGGCAGACGCCACACCTCTTTTGTGTCCTGTGATGTTGTTCCGGAAATTACGGATGATGTTGAAGTTGAGATCCGCACCGAAGATCTTAAGATCGATACGTATCGCGCGAGTGGTGCCGGTGGACAGCATATCAATACTACGGACTCTGCTGTACGGATTACTCACTTGCCGTCGGGCGTAGTGGTAACCTGCCAGAACGAACGTTCACAGATCAAGAACCGGGAACAAGCCATGAAAATGCTGCGTTCCAAGCTCTATGAGCGCAAGCTGCAAGAGCAGCAGCAGCAATTGGATGAGATTCGCGGCGAGCAATCGGAAATCGCTTGGGGCAGTCAGATTCGTTCCTATGTATTCCATCCGTATAACATGGTCAAGGATCACCGTACTTCCGTGGAAACAGGTAATGTGGGTGCAGTAATGGACGGAGACCTGGACGCATTCATTGATGGGTACTTGCGTAGCCAGATCAAGGTTGAGGCGGATTAAGGGATTTTTTCGGGAATATAGGAAAGTATAAGCTTACTCCATACTTTATCTTTATATTTTTTTAGGGGAAACGGATACCATTCTTTGATATGGATGGAATACCCGTTTCTTCTTACGTAGAGCAAGATGACACTTTAAGGAGCGCCATGAAATGCAAAAAATCAATTCTCGTAATAAACCCCCGCTGATTCCACTGAATGGACCCGTCCGTCATGTGGTGGATACAATGCTTATTCTGATCGGTTCGCTAATCACGGCATTGGGGTTTAATCTTTTTTTTCTGCCTAATCATATAGCTTCTGGTGGTGTATCGGGTCTTTCTGTATTGGCTGAAGCTTGGTTTGGGGCTGAACCGGCATTTACGCAATGGGCACTTAATATCCCGCTGTTTGTGCTCGGAGTAATCTTCCTGGGTAAACAATACGGCGTTCGCTCGTTGCTCGGGAGCTTTGTATTGCCGCTATTTATCTTGTTGACAAAAGATTTGCCTACACCGACAACCAATCCACTTTTAGCCTCCATTTATGGCGGTATCTGTGTGGGGGTGGGACTTGGCGTTGTGTTCCGCGGACGGGGCTCAACAGGTGGACTTACGATTTTGGCGCAAATCATTCAAAAGATATCTGGTCTCAGCTTCTCGGTTTCCGTTGTGTTGCTGGACGGGACGGTTATTGTGCTGGCTGCATTTATACTCGGCATGGAGCAGGCGCTGTATGCGCTGATCGGATTGTTTGTTACGGGTAAGGCCATTAATGCAATAGAGGTAGGCTTCCGTTATACGAAGGTTGCTTATATTATCTCGGATAAGACAGATGAAATATCTGCGGCGATATTAAATGATCTGGATCGTGGTTTGACGAAGCTGGACGCACATGGCGGGTACACTGGAGATGCACGTACTGTTCTGATGGTTGTGGTAGGTCAGAATGAAGTATCAAGGCTAAAGGCGATTGTCCAATCCGTAGATACAAGTGCATTTGTTATTATTACCGAAGCACATGAAGTGTTAGGCGAAGGATTTAAAAGAGAAGCGTAATCTCTCCTACGGGGGAGGCGACGCTTCTCTTTTTTTTTAAATGAGGTTATATTTAGGATGAATAAAGTTCACATATTGTGTTGTATTTATATTAATAGGGATGTATAATAATACATATTTCTAAGACGGTATGCATTATATTAAATAATTTATTCATGATAAGCAGGAAGTGGGGATGACAGTGGAAGGCAAGCTGAGGGCGGCGATTGTTGGATCAACGGGTTATGGAGGCGTAGAGCTGATTCGGCTACTACAAAGTCATCCTAAAGTAGAGATTACTTCGGTAATTTCCTCATCTAGTGCAGGGGATGCGATAGAGGAAGGGTTTCCTCATTTGACGGGCATTATTGACCGAAGGCTGGATGGCGTTGATCCGGCGCAGATGGCTGAGCGGGCGGATGTGGTTTTTACGGCTACGCCGTCTGGTGTAAGTGCAAAGCTGGTGCCGCAGCTGCTGGAAGTTGGACTTAAGGTCGTAGATCTATCCGGTGATTTCCGATTGAAGGATGGCGCAGAGTATGAGCACTGGTACAAACATACAGCTCCTGCTGATGAGTACCTAGAACAAGCTGTGTACGGACTTTGCGAGGTGTTCGGAGAGCGTGTGGCTGGGGTTGATTTTATATCTAATCCAGGCTGTTATCCTACGGCTACACTTCTTGGACTAATTCCTGCGATTCAGGCAGGCTGGATTAAGCATGACAGTATTATTATTGATGCGAAATCAGGGGTTACCGGAGCTGGACGCGGAACGAGCCTGATGGTGCATTATGCAGAGATAAACGAGAACTTAAAAACTTATAAAATAAATAAACATCAACATATACCAGAAATCGAGCAGACACTCACGGAGATTGCTGGAGAAAAGGTAACCGTAACGTTCACCACACATCTCGTGCCGATGAGCCGAGGAATCATGAGTACGATGTATGCAGGAATGACTGGCAATTATACGGAACAGGATTTTGTGGATTTATATCGTGAATATTATGCGGGCAGACCTTATGTGCGGGTGCGCGATGTAGGTGTGATTCCAGCGACAAAAGAAGTTAGCGGCTCTAATTATTGTGATATCGGATTTGCGACAGATGCTCGTACAGGGCGGGTGACCATAGTCTCCGTCATTGATAACGTTGTAAAAGGTGCGGCAGGTCAGGCAATACAGAACCTTAATTTGATGATGGGATGGGAGGAAACCCTTGGCCTCGGCTACACACCTGTGTATCCATAAGGATCAGCGGTACAAATAACATGAGCGAGATTGAATTATTTACTGCCTTGGAAGGTGGAAGCATTACCTCACCTAAAGGATTTAAGTCCGGAGGACTGCACTGTGGATTGAAAAAAACAGACCGCAACGATCTCGGAGTGATTCTTTGTGAGGTTCCAGCTACGGCTGCTGCCGTGTATACGACAAATGTTTTTCAGGCGGCTCCTCTGAAGGTGACGCGTGAAAGTCTTGTGAACGGAACGTTGCAGGCGGTAGTCGTGAACAGCGGAAATGCTAATGCCTGCACAGGCGAACAAGGCGAGTCCGATGCTTATGAGATGCGCGCTGCTGCGGCTCAACATTTGGGTGTAGAGGTTAATGATGTTGCTGTCGCCTCGACTGGTGTGATCGGTGAGCTGCTGAAGATGGATTGCGTACGTAGCGGTATTGCTGCAATACCAGAAAAGCTGGACGGTGGGGCTGCTGGAGCGGAGGAATTCTGTCAGGCCATACTTACAACTGATTTAGTTAAAAAAGAGGTTGCCGTGAAGGTGCTTGTTGGCGGTGTAGAAGTTATTATTGCTGGAGCTGCAAAGGGCTCCGGGATGATTCATCCTAACATGGCTACCATGCTCGGTTTTATGACTACAGATGCTGATATTTCAGCGGAAGATTTACACAGTCTACTTCGTTCTGCTACGAACGTTACTTTTAATATGATTACAGTGGATGGAGATACAAGCACGAATGATATGCTAGTCTCGATGGCTAGTGGGCTTGCAGGTAATGAGAAGCTGACTCGACTGCATCCGGATTGGGACGCTTTTGCCGCTGGATTCACGTATGTCTGCCAGACGCTTGCCAAGGCGATTGCACGTGATGGAGAAGGTGCGACTCACCTGATTGAGGTTCAAGTGAATGGTGCTGTTCATGACGAAGCTGCTGCAGCGATTGCCAAGACAGTGGTGGGTTCTAGCCTAGTGAAATCTGCTATTTTTGGAGCGGATGCGAACTGGGGACGGATCATTGCTGCAGTTGGACGCGCGGGTGTTCCAGTATCTCCGGAGCGTGTGAACATTTCGTTAGGTGATATCGAGGTGCTACTGCATTCGAAGCCGGTTGCTTTTGATGAGGAGAAGGCTTTGGCCTATTTGCAAAAAAGTGAAACTGTGCTGATCACTGTAGATTTGCATGATGGAACCGGAAAGGCTACAGCTTGGGGCTGTGACCTAACTTACGATTATGTGCGTATTAACGCTGCATACCGTACCTAATTTGTGGCGGCTTAAGCCCACAAGGGAAGGATACCGAACTTATGACGCTAAATAGCGAGCTTGAACTTATAGATGCATTAGATGGTAGTGGATTGTTTGTGATGAAATGCGGCGGCAGTACGCTGGCTGCTCTTCCTGATTCTTTTTTCGAAGATTTACGAGATTTGCAGCAGGAAGGCATTCAGCCTGTAATTGTTCATGGCGGAGGGCCAGCCATTTCAGAGAATCTAGCAAAGCTGGGCATTGAAAGCAGCTTCGTGAACGGTCTGCGAGTAACCACCGAGGCAGTACTAGATGTCGTAGAGATGACACTGGCAGGGAGTATCAACAAGGCGATTGTAAGGCGAATTCAAGGAAGTGGTGGTCTAGCTCTAGGGCTATCCGGCATCGATGGAAATATGATTACTGCTAGACCCGTAGCTAATAGCGCTGAAGTAGGGTTGGTAGGCGAAGTAATGGAAGTAAAAGCTGATATCGTAACAGGGATTATAGGTATGGGATATATTCCTGTCATTGCACCTATTGGTGTAGATGCTGCAGGTCAGCGCTACAATATTAACGCAGATACAGCAGCAGGGGCAGTCGCTTCTTATATAGAGTCTCCCCAAATGATCGTAGTCACTGATGTGCCTGGCATTATGAGTACGGTGGAGGGGCGAAAGGTTGTGCTTCCATCCGTTACCGTACAGGAAATCGAAGCTTTAATTGAAAGTGGAGAAATCTACGGCGGCATGATCCCAAAAGTACGGGCAGCTATCGATTGCATTCAAGGCAGCGTTTCAGAGGTTATTATTGTGGATGGAAAAGAACCGCGGGTGCTTAGCCGAGTACTACAAGGTGAAGCGATAGGCACACGTATTATTCGTTCGTAGAATCATAGATGAATATCATTTAGAGGTGCAGCCTGGTACACAGGAGCACAAGGTGGGAGAGTGACTTAGAATGAGCAAGCTTACACAAGTTGAATTGGATTCGCAAGCAGGGGCACAGCAGACCGATACAGTAGGATCAGGTACACCGGATGTTGCAGCAGGCAAGCTTAGCGCGGTATTCCCTTCTTACGCCAGATATGATCTCAGCTTAGTTAAAGGCAAAGGCACCTGGGTATGGGATGATAAGGGCAATAAGTATCTTGATTTCACAAGTGGATTAGCTGTGACCAGTCTAGGTCATGCTCCTGAAAAAGTCGGTGCGAAGCTAAAGGGTCAGATTGATACGCTCTGGCATGTCTCGAACCTGTTCCATATTCCTGGACAGGACAAAGTTGCAAACCTTTTGACAGAGAATAGCTGCGCTGATCAAGTGTTTTTCTGCAATAGTGGGGCAGAAGCGAATGAGGCTGCTATTAAGCTGGCTCGTCGTTACCACCAGAAGATTAAAGGTGTGGATCGTTATGAGGTTATCACATTTGAACAATCCTTCCATGGACGTACATTAGCCACACTAACAGCTACAGGTCAGCAAAAGGTAAAAGAAGGATTCCTGCCGCTTCCAGCAGGCTTCAAGACTGTGCCCTTGCATGATCTCCCGGCGTTGGAAGCTGCTATCGGTGATCATACCGCTGCTATCATGCTGGAGATGGTGCTTGCAGAGGGTGGCGTGCTAGAGGTAGAACCAGAGTTCTTGAACGCTGTAGTAGCCTTGTGCAAGAAACACGGATTGCTTCTGATTGTAGATGAAGTACAAACAGGAATGGGACGTACAGGCAAGTTGTTCGCTCATCAGCATTATGGAATTGAACCAGATATCTTCACTTTGGCTAAAGGGATTGCTAGTGGGTTCCCAGCGGGTTTAATGCTTGGCAAAGGATATTTGCGTGATGCTTTCTCACCAGGCAGCCATGCGTCCACCTTCGGGGGAACACCACTCGCAACAGCGGTTATGGCAGCGACAATTGAAACGATGCTGGAGGATGAGCTTCCACAACGCGCTGAAGAAATGGGTAAGTACCTGACAGGTCTTTTGAAAGAGAAGCTGGCGGATAGTTCTTTTGTGAAGGATATCCGTGGTAAAGGACTGTTGATCGGGATTGAATGTCAATCACCAGTGGGCGATATTGTTTTGGCTGGACAAAAGAAAGGCCTGTTGTTCGTGACAGCGGGTCCTAATGTCCTTCGTCTGTTGCCTAATCTATATGTAAGTAAAGAGGAGATCGACCAAGCGGTAGACATCGTCTCCGAACTCATTCATACTTATGCTAAACAAGCAAACGGGGAGGTAAGCTCATGAGTCAGGGCGTACAGAGTAACAAGCACACCATTGCGCAGCAACTGAAAGGCCGTGATTTACTGGAGCTGAACGATTACAGCCCGGAGGAAATTACGTATCTGATTGATTCGGCGATTGAGCTGAAGAAGAAGCAGAAAAATGGCGAAGAATTTCAGCCGCTGAAGGGAAAGACGATTGGTCTTATTTTTGAAAAATCCTCTACTCGTACGCGTGTGTCGTTTGAAGTTGGAATGTACCAGCTGGGAGGGCATGCCCTTTTCTTGAGCAAAAATGACATTCAGCTTGGACGCGGTGAAACGGTTGGCGATACAGCACAAGTAATGTCACGTTACCTCGACGGAATTATGATCCGTACCTTCGGCCATGACAAAGTAGAGGATCTGGCTCGTTATGCTTCTATTCCAGTAATCAACGGTCTGAGCGACCTGGCACATCCTTGCCAAGTGCTGGCGGATTACCAAACCATTTATGAGCACAAAGGAAAGCTCAAAGGCCTGAAGCTGGCTTACATCGGCGATGGCAACAATATGGCGCATTCCTTAATGATTGGCGGAGCTAAGCTGGGCGTGGACGTATCTATTGCCGGACCGGAAGGTTATGAGCCGGATGCAGCAGTTGTCGCAGAAGCTCGTGAGATCGCTAAAGAAACCGGAGCAAAGATTGTGGTCACTCGCAGCCCGCAAGAAGCTGTACAAGACGCTGACGTCATCTATACCGATGTGTGGGCGAGCATGGGCTTCGAAGAGGAGCAAAAGGCGCGTGAAGCGGCATTCAAGGACTATCAGGTCAATGAGGAGCTTGTAAAAGGCGCGAAGAGCGATTATCTCTTCCTGCACTGCCTGCCAGCCCACCGTGAGGAAGAGGTCAGCACAGGCGTGATTGACGGCCCTAACTCGGTCATCTTTGATCAGGCTGAGAACCGCCTGCATGCGCAAAAGGCTTTAATGGCTGCCCTAATTAGTTAAGGAATCATAGATAATTAGGATTGAACTTATATTGGTCTAAGATTATATAAAATACTATATAAGATGAACTTAATAAGTAGCGTTGGAATTCCGGTGCGGAGCAATGAAGTGAAAGTTTGGAACTGTAGGAGCGTTAGCGTTCGCCTTTATAATCAGATTTCATCTGCGAAGGCAGACTACAATCATAGAAATCTGATTATAACAGCGACCGGAAGTCCAAACATTTCACGCAGTTGCGCCTTATTACCGGAGTTCTATAAGCGCATTTTAGCGAATCTTATACCCCCCACACGAAAGGAAGTTGCCACACCATGGCTAAAGAAAAAATTGTACTCGCCTATTCCGGCGGACTAGATACATCCGTTATTTTGAAATGGCTTAAAGAAACTTATGATGCGGAGATCATCGCCTTCACTGCCGATATCGGCCAAAAAGAAGAGCTCGACGGTTTGGAGGAAAAAGCACTAGCAACCGGCGCTTCGAAAGTATACATCGACGACCTGCGCGATGAATTCGCTAGCGATTTCATCTACCCTATGTTCCAATCTGGCGCACTTTATGAAGGCCAGTACTTGCTCGGAACTAGTATTGCTCGTCCACTGATCGCTAAGCGCATGGTGGACATCGCCATCGCTGAAGGCGCAACGGCTATCGCACACGGTGCGACAGGTAAAGGGAATGACCAAGTGCGTTTTGAGCTTGGTGTAGCTGCATTAGCTCCGAACATCAAGGTGATTGCACCTTGGCGTCTGGAAGAGTTCCGCAATCAATTTCCAGGCCGTGCGGAAATGATCGCTTATGCGGAAGCTAATGATATTCCGGTACAAGCATCTGCGGCGAAGCCGTATTCGATGGACCGTAACCTGCTGCACATCAGCTATGAGAGCGGCGTATTGGAAGATCCTTGGTTCGATCCAAGCGCACCTGAGAACAAAGGAATGTTCCTACTGAGCAACGCTCCAGAGGATGCTCCGGATGAAGCGGAATATTTGGAACTCGATTTTGTTAAGGGAGACTGCGTAGCCCTGAATGGTGAGTCCTTAAACCCACTTCAAGTGATGGAGAAATTGAACGAGCTAGGCGGTAAACACGGTATCGGACGTGTGGATATGGTTGAGAACCGTTTTGTCGGCATGAAGAGCCGTGGTGTGTATGAGACTCCGGGTGGAACAATCCTGTTCGTCGCTCATCGCAAAATGGAGTCCATCACGATGGACCGTGAAGTGATGAACCTGCGTGACAGCCTGATCACTCGTTACAGCACTTTGGTGTATAACGGTTTCTGGTTCGCTCCAGAGCGTATTGCACTGCAGGCTCTTGTGACGCAAAGCCAACAAAATGTAACGGGTACTGTTCGTCTTAAACTGTACAAAGGCAATATCATTGGCGCTGGAGTGAAGAGCCCAGTCAGCCTATACAACCCTGAGATTGCAACGATGGAAGCTGATCCTACACAAGCTTATGATCAAGGGGATGCCACTGGTTTTATCCACTTGAACGCTTTGCGCCTTAAAGTTTCTACAGGTGTAAATGGAGCTTCTAAATAGTACGATAACATATACTTAAACGGGCAACCCCGAAGGCCGTTCCTCCCGTCAGGATAGGAGCGGCCCTCTGGCGTCCAAGAGGAGGAAACAACAGGTGAGCAAGCTTTGGGGCGGACGGTTTACTAAAGGAACGAACAAGCTGGTGGAGGAATATACGGCTTCCATTGGCTTTGATAAGGCTTTGGCCAAAGAGGATGTGCAAGGCAGTCTGGCACATGTCACGATGCTGGGCAAATGCGGAATCCTTCCACAAGAAGACGTGGAGACGATTAAGCAAGGTCTGAACAAAGTATTGGACAAGGTTAACGCTGGAGAGGTTGTTTTCTCCGTAGCGGATGAAGACATCCATATGAATATTGAAAAACATCTGATCGAGGAAATCGGTCCGGTCGGTGGTAAACTGCACACTGGACGCAGCCGTAACGATCAGGTGGCAACCGATATGCACCTTTACTTACGCGGCCGTGTAGTTGAGCTAGTTAGCTTGCTGCATGAGTTGCAGGAAGCTTTGATCGAGCAAGCCAAAGACAATGTGGAGACGATCATCCCTGGGTATACGCATTTGCAGCGGGCTCAACCGATCCTGTTTGCTCATCACTTGTTGGCTTACGTCTCCATGTTCCGCCGCGATGCAGAACGTCTGACGGACAGCTACAAACGGATCAACGTTCTGCCACTCGGAGCAGGAGCGCTTGCGGGAACGACCTTCCCGATCGACCGCCATTTTGTGGCGGAACAACTGGGTTTTGACAGTGTGTATGAGAACAGTCTGGATGCTGTCAGCGACCGCGATTTCATCGTGGAGTTCTTGGCAAATGCTTCGCTTATCATGACACATCTATCCAGACTCAGTGAGGAACTGGTGCTGTGGAGCAGCACGGAGTTCAGCTTTGTAGAACTGGATGATGCTTTCTGCACAGGCAGCAGCATTATGCCGCAGAAGAAGAACCCGGACGTACCAGAACTGGTACGGGGCAAAACAGGCCGCGTTTACGGCAACCTGATTGGCTTGCTGACCGTACTGAAATCTCTGCCACTCGCCTATAACAAGGATATGCAGGAAGACAAAGAAGGCATGTTCGATACAGTTACTACACTGACTGGTGCACTGCAATTGTTCGCGCCGATGATCTCCACCATGAAGGTGAACAAGGGACGTATGCGTGAAGCCGTGAACACGGACTTCTCGAATGCAACCGATATCGCCGACTTCTTGGTAGGCAAAGGTCTTCCTTTCCGCCAAGCACATGAAGTAATCGGAAAAACAGTGCTCTACTGCATTAACGAAGGCAAGTTCCTGCTGGATCTGACGCTGGAAGAGTTCAAGCAATTCTCACCGTTGTTCGATGAGAATATCTATGCTGTTCTCCAACCGGAAGCTGTAGTTAACGCTCGTAACGTTTATGGCGGCACAGCCACCGTTCAAGTGAAAGCTGCAATCGAACGGGCGGAGCAGGCATTGCACGAAGCTAATGAATGGGTAGTACAACACGGTGACGCTATATTGTAAGTAAAATTAAACATAAATCCCGCCTCGCATACCTTGTAAGGTTGTGCGGGCGGGATTTTTTATTTATAAGCATTTTTTTAGTTATTTATTAGAATAGCCATATATGCCATGGAGGTGTATTCATTTCTCTTAAGCAATTCAATAACCCTATTTAAGTACAAGGAGTCGTGCTCAACCGTCTTAGCAAAGGATTGAACTAATTTAATCACGTGGTTTACTCCGAAGTCTCCCTTATGATGACCTGCCATGCCAATCAAATGTAATTTGATTAAAGAATAATGAACCACAAGCAGAATATAGGAGTCGAAAATATCCGTATTATTTGTACTTGGGAATAGGTTCTTGTATACATAATTCACTAAATAATTCTCTAGTATATATTCATTAGGTGTCATAAAGGGGGCATAGTATTCACTGTACGCCAGTTGGTATCTTTTTGTAACTTCTTCAACTGTTGAATCTTTCGTATATTGAATCCCTTCAAGTAATTCACTAAAGCATTCTATATATCGATAACTCTGTACCCCTGTGTTCATACGAATATCAGTCAGTTCTTTTAAGAGCTGCATTTGAATAGTTGTTGATGTGGTGATACCTGCCAAAGCATCCTGGAAGCTTCCATCTTCGATCAAGCTACTGTAGGAAGAAATTTGTTGAGGGATATCATCTAGTCGTCCTTCTAAATGGTATCCCTGTATTTTCTGGTAGAACATTCCAAGGATTATTAATCTATGTGCTATGGAATAACTTCGATTCTGTAAGACTTGTATTGTGAAAATTCGCAGATCCCAAAAATAACCATCTATTTTTTTTGAAGACATTTCTCGGTTTGTATTTATTTGCTTATTCATAAAATTTCGGACGTTTATGGATTCTTCAATCTCATTAAATTGAATACCAATTGGGTTTAACAATACCAAACGAGCCACCTCAGGACATGACAACGTGGCCGATTTCTCCAATGTTTCATTAACCTGGTTTGTGGTTCGAGGGTAAGTACTACAAACATTAGACAGATAGTCCTCACCTAGAGTCTTATGAATAGAACATAATTTATCTTCATTTAGAAGGGGGCAAGCTGAATTAGAATCCATCACTATTTTTGCATAATTAATTTCTGATGCATTGGAACGTCTGCGTTTTATATGTTTGTTTAGTAGAGGTTTCATTTCTCTATCGCTTACGTTTTTATATTTCTTATAGGTTTTCTGATCAATATCTACTCGCCAGCCTACGCAGCAAGTATCTTCACAATCAGATCCAATGCAAGAGAACTTCTCTAAGTATTCTGGCACAAGAACAACGCGCTTTTTTTCTATCATGATAGTTTCTCCCTTAAAGTTTAGAATGCCATATAGGTTTATTATCGGCAGATATCATGATCAAATGAAGATGCACCCGAACTCTGAACTATACACTGTTCAATGGCAACCAAGCCAATACATCGCGGATTTTGGTATCCCAATAGCCCCATTCATGGTTGCCAGGACCTTCCTCCTAGGTTTAGTAATGGGGAGTGAAACACGGTGACGCTATTTTGTAAGCCGTATAAATACCAAATCTCGCCTCATACCATAATAGGTGGCAGGCGGGATTTTTTTAAATATAAGAAAGAATAAGTTTTACACCGATACTTTATGTCCAATATCTCTCACTTAAACGCTTACCATCCTTATAAGGACGCCGAAGGCGTTTATGCTTGTTATCTAAATAAGCTAATTACAACATAACTGGATTCGCAGTGTTCTTTACGGTTATCCTTAGATTAGGGATAGGAGGGCACGTAAGTATGAGTAGAGAGCAAATCCTAGACGAGCTTGGATCGCAATTAGAACTGGGGAATCATATTATTGGAGTAGCCACAGGTGCGGGAATAACGGCAAAGTATGCGAAGCAGGGTGGAGCAGACTTCCTTCTGATGTTAAACTCGGGTAAATTCCGCCAGATGGGGAGGAGCTCTCTCGCTGGGATTTTGCCATTTTGCAATAGTAATGATATGGTGATGGACTTTGCGTCTAGAGAGATCATACCTTTGGTAAGAGATATTCCTATTATTTTTGGCCTTAATGCAACCGATCCGACAAAAGATATGGAGACCTATATCAGTGAAATAAAGAATAAGGGATTTTCCGGAATTAATAATTACCCCACGGTTGGATTAATAGATGGTCAATTTGGTGAAGCGCTTGAAGAAGAAGGGAATGGTTATCTACTCGAAGTAGAAGCTATAAGAATAGCTCACGAAAAAGATTTGTTTACCATTGCTTTTGTATTTGACGAAATCCAAGCCGCTCAGATGATCGAGGCAGGAGCAGATATTATTTGTGCACATTTAGGCTTAACCGAAGGGGGATTATTAGGAGCCAAGAAGGTATTCTCTCTAGAAGCTGCCAAGGCTAAGGCGGACAAGATTTTTAACACATGCAATGCGCTAAAGCCAGATTTAATTAAATTGGTTTATGGTGGTCCTGTGAAAACGCCAATTGATGTGCAGTATATGTACAGTAATAATCAAAACTTGATGGGGTATATCGGGGGCTCTGCTTTTGAAAGAATTCCCTCGGAGAAGTCCATTACGAATATAACCAAAGCTTTTAAAGTGTCGGGGACGCTGGATGAAGATGATTTTATGGTCAAAATGTTAGACGGCATCACAAAGCACTATGATTATGTTGAATTTGTAAAAGAATACGTAGCTCAAAATTATATGAATGAGATCTTGTTTGCAGATTTAGCTAAGGTGGCCCATGTATCCCGAAGTTACTTAAGTAGTTTGTTTACCAAAAAAGTAGGCTGCAGCTTTCAAACGTATCTCGTACAATTTCGGATGGATAAGGCGGCAGAAATATTACATAGAGACCATATCCAGTTATCTGAGCTAGCGCCATTAGTTGGGTACCAAGACTATGCGCAGTTTAGCAAAATGTTTAAGAAGTATAAAGGGTTTTCTCCAAAACAATATAAATCTAACATAAACACAAAAACATAAGACATAAAAGCGTTTTCATTAATAAACCAAAGAAGTATGATTAACTCATAAGTTGATCATGCTTTTTTTGTTGTAGATATTTGAAGAGGAGGTTGAAGAAATGAAGACGATTGCCATTGCCGGAACTTTTGACACCAAGGGTGAAGAATATCTCTACATTAAAAATTTGCTGGAAAGCTTGGAGCTAGGTACGTTTACGATTCATACGGGGGTGTTTGAACCCACCTTTACACCGGATATCTCTAACCGAGAAGTAGCAGCAGCTGCGGGTGTAAGTATAGATGAGCTCGTTGCCAAGAAAGATAGAGCACTAGCAACAGAGTTATTAGCCAAAGGTATGGAAAAATTAGTCCCTGAATTATATAAGCAAGGCAAATTTGATGGAATTATCTCCTTTGGGGGCACTGGAGGGACTTCACTTGTAACCCCTGGTATGCGGGCATTGCCTATTGGTGTACCAAAAGTGATGGTTTCGACCGTAGCTTCAGGGAATACTGCTCCATATGTAGGCACTAGTGATATTGTCATGATGCCATCTGTAGTAGACGTTGCTGGACTGAACTCCATTTCAACAAAGATTTTTACCAATGCAGCTTTCGCCATCGCCGGTATGCTTAAATTTGAGAATAAACAAGTGATAGAGAAAAAACCATTAGTAGCTACAACCATGTTTGGGGTAACAACCCCCTGTGTGACGGCAGCCCGTAACTATCTTGAAGCTAGAGGATATGAAGTGCTTGTATTCCATGCAACAGGTGTAGGTGGCCAGTCCATGGAAGCGCTAATCGAGGCTGGTTTTATTGAAGGCGTATTGGATCTGACCACAACAGAATGGGCGGACGAAATTATTGGTGGTGTGCTAAATGCTGGACCTCATCGGTTAGAAGCTGCTGGAAAACATCATATTCCACAGGTTGTGTCGGTAGGTGCACTTGATATGTGCAACTTTGGCCCTTATGATACGGTACCCGAGAAATTTGCTGGACATAAGTTCTATAAGCATAACCCTACAGTTACTTTGATGAGAACAACGGTAGAAGAGAATGAAGCCATCGGCAAAAAGCTTGTCGAGAAATTAAATATGGCCAAAGAAAAAACGGTATTAATGTTGCCTCTTAAAGGGATATCCGGCATTGATGTCGCAGGGGAAGCCTTTTATGGCGTAGAGGAAGATCAAATGTTATTTGATACCTTGAGAAATGGTGTGAACAGAAATGTTGTCGAGGTTATCGAAATGGATTGTGCCATTAATGATGTAGAGTTTGCAGAAGCAGCAGCTCAGAAGCTAATAGATCTCATGAGCAAATAACACTAACACAGAACATTTAAATAATGATGGAGGCGTTACACATGAACAAAAATACAAGAACTGAAATCATGGCGAAGTTTAGAGAAGAAGTTGCAAATGGAAAGATTCTTTTAGGTGTTGGGGCTGGCACAGGGATTACTGCAAAAAGCAGTGAAGCTGGCGGAGCGGATATGCTGATTGTTTATAATTCAGGAAGATACAGAATGGCAGGTCGTGGATCACTCGCGGGGTTATTATCTTATGGAGATGCCAACCAAATCGTAGTCGAAATGGGCTCTGAGGTTTTACCTGTTGTGAAAAATACTCCCGTATTAGCAGGCGTATGTGGAACGGATCCTTTTAGAGTGATGGAGGTTTATTTAAAACAACTTAAGGAACAAGGTTTCAGTGGCGTGCAAAACTTCCCAACCGTTGGTTTGATCGATGGCGTATTCAGACAGAACCTGGAAGAGACAGGAATGGGATATGGTTTAGAAGTAGATATGATTAGAGCAGCACATGAATTGGATATGCTCACAACGCCTTATGTGTTTGATCCTGAACAAGCTAAAGCTATGGCAGAAGCAGGTGCAGATATTCTGGTGGCGCATATGGGCTTGACTACCAAAGGTACAATTGGAGCTAAGACCGCTCTGACATTGGATGATTGTGTAGAAAGAATTGAAGCGATTATTAAAGCAGGGAAAGCAGTAAATCCAGATATCATGGTAATTTGTCACGGTGGACCGATTGCAGAGCCAGAAGATGCGGCGTACGTAATTGAACGGACAGAAGGTATAGACGGATTCTTTGGTGCATCCAGTATTGAAAGATTTGCTGCTGAAAAAGGAATCACAGAACAGACTGGATTATTTAAAAAAATCACCAAATAAGCATAATTGCCTTCGGCGTCCTTATAAGGACGGTAAGCAATTAAGCGAGAAATATAAGGATAAAGTAGTATGAAACTTATACTCTATCCTTATATTTTAAAAGAACCCTCCGAAGAGGGTAATCTGGGTAGAACAGATATTAAGGTGCAGCTTATGGCTGCACCTTTTTGTTGTCTATTAGAAGAAGCTAGTTATTACTCAACGGTAGCCAAGCTAATATATCGCGGATTTTGGCATCCCAGTAGCCCCATTCATGGTTGCCAGGACCTTCATCGTAGGTGAAATCAAGGGAGGTTGCTCGGCATGCATCGCGGAATTTCAAGTTATCTGTGTACAGGAAATCTTCTGTGCCACAGCATTGATACAGCGCTGGTTTCGGTCCCGTGGAGCGGTTCACTTCCTCAAGCAGCCATAGAAGGTCTTCGGGCGTTCCGACGATATCTTCTGTTCCGAAGATCATTTCGTATTCTTTGCTTTTGACGGTAGGATCTTCCGCGTTCATAAAATTATGCGCCATATCAAGTGCTCCTGACAGACTCGCTGCCGCTGCAAAAGACTCCGGTTTACGCAGTCCCAGCTTGATCGCCCCGTAACCACCCATCGACAGTCCAGCTACAAAGTTCTCCTCACGTTTATCTGACAGTGGGAAAAACGAGCGCGCAAGCATCGGCAACTCTTCACTAATAAAGGTCCAATAACTGCCGCCAACCGCCATATCCGTGTAGAAACTGCGATGCACATTTGGCATAACTACAGCTATTCCCATCTCTGCTACATATCGTTCTATAGAAGTCCGGCGAAGCCAGATCGAATCATCGTCTGACAAACCGTGCAGCAAATACAGCGTAGGGTGAAGTTCACCTCTAGTTACGTTGCTCATCCCGATTTGTGTGGTTGTTTTTTGCGGCAAAATTACAGTCATTGAGGTATTCAATCCTAGTACTTCCGAATAAAATTTGCACTCTATTAAAGCCATTTCATCCATCCCCTCTCTTTTCAAATGATAGCACAGAGCAAAAGTGAGAGATATTGTAGAAATATCTGAATTATAAGGGTTTTGAGGATTGCTGTAGCTGGATATGAGAGAATATAATGGAAGTAGAAAATTAAGGAAAAAACGTGCAAATATGAAAGCATTCTCGTAGGCGGGAGGAATAAAGTAGGATGAAATCAGGCCTAAAGCAGGAAAAAGGTTTTACTTTGATCGAAGTGCTGGCCGCTATTGTGATTTTGTCGATAGTATCACTGGTGCTTACGTCTTACTTTACAAACGCCATGAGTTACTCTAAATCGAACCAGAACAAGACGATTATGGTCAATCTGGCGCGGAACGCGCTGTTTTATGTGGAGAAGCAGGATTTTGACAAGATGAAGGAATACTTTAAATCAGAAGAGAACAATTCGCTAGAAGCATCCAAATGTCAAAAGGTTATCGATGCAGACGATTCTGTGAAATGTGACGACTATAGACAACTCGTTGAAGATACTACCATCTTAAATCAGGTTTTAAACCCTTCAATTAATGGGGTGAACTATCGAATCGATATTGAGTACCAGCGTGAGTTACATAAAGAAATTTTAAGTGATTTGGATAAAAAGGATATGGCAGCATATCTATTGCCGGTATTGGTAAAAGTCAGCAGAGTGGATTCTTCTAATGGACCTCAGACCCAATCTGTTGTGGAGGGATATATTACTGATGAGAAAATTCGTTAAGCTTTTCCGCAGAGAAGGTGGCTTTTCATTAGTAGAGTTGATTGTGGCGTTATCATTATTTACGGTGGCTGCTGGAATTATTTCAGGGATCACGATGTTAGGCTTACGCAGCTATCATAAAATATCAATTGAAAACTCTCTACGGGATGAAGGCGATTTGTTGATGTCATCCATTATTACGGAGTTATATACATTTGCACCCGAGAAAGTTACCTCGGCGATCACCCAAAATGGCGAAGAGACGGATAGCTACATTACATTAGAACGGCAAGACGGTATGAAGTCACGAATTCAGATTGCCAATGGAGTTCTTACGATAGCTAACCCCGATGTAATTAATCCTCCAGAGGACGAAAGAACTACAATTCATTCCAAGTTAGCAGAAGGATCCAAAATTATTTTAGAGTGTCAGAACGCCGTTCCGTGTGACAGTGGTCTGATATCGATAGATTTATCACTAGTTCAGAGCTACAACGGAAGGGACTACCCATTGGAGTTGAAAAGCAAATTCGGATTCTAGGAGGAGTAGGAGGGATGAGGAATAACGAAAAAGGATCAGCTCTAGTACTAGTTATGTTTGTTGCTCTTCTACTTACAATACTCGGACTAGCTGTGCTCGGGGCGACGGTGGGCGGGGCACAACGAACGGAGACCAGAGAGAATGATGTGCAAAGTTTACACCTGGCGCAGAAGGGGCTGGATGAAGCGGTCGCTTACATACAGACGAAGCTGGATGGACGAAAGGATATTGATCCTGATCATATGGAGGATGAGATTAAAAATATTGTTAATGAGGTGAGCACCAAAATTGTTGGCGTCAGCAATGACGTAAGTACAGAGTTATCTGGAGCTGGCGGTACGATCAAAAGCATCACCTATGAGAAGCAGGATAAGCAAAAATACTATGTCAATATTGAAGCACAAGCCACAGTTAATGGCGTCATCAGACAGCTGAGACAAAAGATTGTCATTGATACCTATCCTGATTTTCTTAAATATGCTTTTGGATCGGAAAAAGTATTAACATTAAACGGAGCGCCTGGTCTCCATGGCAATATATATGCGGGTAAAGAGTTACACATCAGTGATACGGCCGTATATACATACAAGGGAGTGAAAGATCTAAAAGAAAGGACTCAATATCCTAGAGTGGAATTATTGAAAGACCAAACTATAGCCACTTCTACCGAGCCTCAACCTGAAGTGCATGTGCAATCCCTTGAAAGTATCAAATATTCTGGAAATGGAGTTATTGATGCAGCTGTGAATAAGAATAATGCCTCAAGCATTCTTCCTACTATTTTGGGTATTCATGAAGAACAGGTGTTTATCAAACCGCAGAAAAAGTTCATTCAGATCAATGTGTTGGGATCCTTTCTTGATAAAGTGGAGGAAGCGACAGGGTTGACTGGGAAAAAGTCTGAACTTGAGCATGCTATTAAGGATAATCAACTGGGGAATTATTTAAGCACAACAACATTAGATAAACTACCCGATGAGAATCCACCCTACACTGAGCCAGTACTTAAAGATAATCCAACAGAAGAAGAAAAGGATAATTACAAACTAGAGTACAGCGAATACTTAGAACAATTGAGAATGTATCAGAACTCCTTGTTGGATAAGGATTTGAATAATTCTACGATTTATAACGGTAATCTGCTTATCGATGGAATTGATTACAAACAGTTGAAGTTTAGTGATGAAGCTAAAACAGGTAATCCTTCCAACAAGCCCAAATGGCTTATTGTTAATGGTGATCTGGAGGTAAATAACTATAGCCCAGATATAACTAAATTTTTGGAGATTCAAGCTAATATTCTAGTTACAGGTAATGTTACTATTAAAGGTCAGGTGAAATTCAACTCTACTATGTTTGTTTTAGGGGAAACGAAAGTCGAGGACGCCGTGATCCAAGGCTTAAGTAGTAAGGAGTTAGTCCTTATATCTCAAGGAGATGTGCTCATTAATCGAATTGACACTTTTACGAATCCACCTAAGAAAAAGGATGAGCAGGATTCATTTTATATGAAAGCTTTTTTTTACACGGATAGTGATGCTAACTTGTACGGAGTGGGGTCAATCTTTTGGTTAAACGGAGGTTTTTTCGCTAAAGGGGATCTTACAGTAAACGCAGTACTAGGAGGCGTGACTGAGCCCTTAGATCCGGCACGCGGCTTTACTTTCGATAATCAGGATACGGATCGATATAATTCGGGTCACCGTTTTAAGATTCAATATAATCAGGATGTTTTTACTCATCAGCAGTCTAGCCTCCCGCGTGTACAGCAGGTAAATGTAACCGTGGGGCCTCTGGAACTTGTAAGTCATTAAGACTAGTTGAAAAAAGGGTATCCTTAAGCGATTGCTTAGGGATACCCTTTTTTGTTGGATGTTTCTTGTTGTTTAAATGTAAAGTTTAGTAACGATCGTCATTCTGAGGTGCCACAACCTTAACCGTAATATCTGCTTTTACTGTTGTACCTGTGCTTCCGGTATAAGTCACTGTGATGATTGTGGATCCCTTTTTAATGCCTGTAACAGTTCCCCTGGTATTAATATTGGTTCCATTATTGACGCTGGCAATTGCAGAATTGTCGCTTACCCAACTCAAGTTATCTTTGATTTGATCTATTGAGATGGAGGTTGGGAATGCCCATAAAATATCGGTTAACTGGAAAGTATGGCCTACCTCTAAAGTAATGGACTGATCCCGGAATCTTAATCCAGTTAAATCAACGATATTAACCATGTGTGTTGAAGTGATTTTTTGGAATGAAACCTTAATCAGCAGCCCTTCTTTAGCGGTATCACCAGCCGTCAATTTAGCGGTTGACCCGTCACTAGAAGGCGTAAGTGTAGCCATCTTGTTATCCGTTGATTGCACGAAATCCCAGATTAGCGTTGATGGATCGGAATCAGCAGGATTCCTAATTGCTTTTAGATCAATTTGCCCCCCTACCATTACCGTTATTGGACCTTCAATCGACAGTGACTTTAGCGGGTTAGTGATTACGATTGTCTTATCTGCAGTGATTGGATCACGATTACTAGAATTTACAGTGAGTTTCACCAAGTAAGTTCCTGACTGTGTAGCACTGAATACCTTTTTGGTATCATCACTTGGGTAGTCTGGATTGGTATTAATGACAGCATTGCTTGCTCCAGAGGTGACATTGGTGACCGACCAGGTATAGGTAATATTGGCCTCTGGTCCTTGATTATTTAGGTTGCCTTGCACATAGATAGCACTTAAAGGAATAGAATCGTGAATTTCACCAGTCCCATCTCCATCAATCGTTAAGGATCGTGGAGTTCGCTCAGCTACCGTTATGGTTGCTGTAGCCTGTTTGCCGCTACCATCTAGTGCAGCCACATGAACAGTTGCTGTGCCTTTGGTGAGGCCTGTGATGTAACCACTGCTTGAATCCAACTGTACATAATTAGTATCGGTAGTTGTCCACAGAAACGCCAGATCAGGGATATCTGAAGGAATGACTGTCGGAATTAAACGCATTCCTTCTCCGACATAGATGGTTCTGCTTTCTAATTGTAGAGCCTTAATTTTATATTCGGCTGTAAAGGTTAAGGTCTCAAACGAAATCGTAGTACGCGATAAATTAGCTGATGAAGGATCTGTTGGTGTTGGGACAGGTAGTGGATAGATCTCCGCTGGTAGGTTACCGGTAAAAGGGAAATGGTATAAAGTGGCACTACTCATATTCATTGAAGCTCCAATGATTGTTCCATACACCTGACCTCCATCAAAGTTAATGTTAGATCGTGGTGCCAGAATGGTTCCGTATACGTCGGCTTGGGAAATCCGCAAAGGCTTGGTGCCTGAGAAATTGAATAGCACACGACTACCGTTATTCCCGAGAGGGAAATGAAGGAATGGTTGGTCTGTACCATCTTCTTTTACGTTGACAATTATCGTTGATCCTTGCGGAACTTTAAGCTCGGAGCTGTTAAGCGTATTTAATACTGAAGTGGAAATATTAACAATATTGATAGATGAGCTACCTGTTACCGTAAGTTTTCCATATTCATGAGTCGTTGAAGTATTGGAAGGCAGCTTAGCAATAGCATCAGAGAGTCCAAGGAGATAACTCTCATGCTTGTTGAAATTGAGAAGTTCACCGTATGTGATAGTACCATTTTGAATAGAACCAGGTCGTTGGTCTTTAACGGTGCCCTTAACCAATATGTTTCCGTAAACCGTACCTTCAGGAAGAGAAACATCTCCGCCCGTGACAATACCGTATGGAACTTTGTCTTTGAATTGTTCATTTACTGTAATACCAGCGTTGTTGAAGTTGACTGTGCCCCCGGAAGCTAATGGTCCCTTAATAGTTCCTCCACGAAGTGAGGTTGTCTGAAGGATAAATGCGTTGTATTCACCTGTGATTCCCAGAGGTGGTAATGTGGCATGGATATCGACATAACTAAGCTTGGAGTCATTTAAAGTATAGGTTTGGGTCTGAGTCGGTTTAACTGTGATTTGGAACGTTATAGGTTGCTCAGAGTCTGGTTTATAGATTTGGGCGCCGTTCACCGTTTTTAATGAATAGGTTATGTTATTTAGATTGCGTGTCAATCTAAACCCACTGGTTGCATTTCCAGTGACGATCGTACCGGCTGGTAGTTCTCCTGAAATCTCCAGGTTAGGTGGAAGATTCTCGGTGAATACAATATCCGATATTAATTGTGTGTTAGAGGTCTGGTTGACCGTGCCTACTTTATCAAAAGGTACAGATTTTGGGGTGATGGAATAACTAAGAGTGACCGGTTCTCCCTTTTCTACTTTACCATTCACAACATTCTGAGAGAGAGAGCGTGTTACACTCAAATTGGTGTTCGACGGCAGGACATTTACTCTGATAGTTTTACTTGAGAGAGCTCCATTTTGGTCCCATGCGTTAATTTCGATATCGAGTGCGCCCCCATTTGGAAGCGGATTTTTAACCGTTCTATATATACTTTGCCCTGATTTAATGCTCGTTTTACTCATTTCAATGTCGGTAAAATACGTGCTCCCATTTTTAAAGCGAATTTCAGTTGTCAGATCACGATCGTTAAAGTCCAGATCAGTGACTGTATAGTCGACAAGTATTGTGTTTTGATAAGAAGGAATCGATGAGCCATTAGTCGGTGTATGCACCGTAATCTCAGGAGCATGATTCGCACCAATAAAAGCGCGATACATAGTATTAACGAACAATTTTTGTTCCCAAACTGGGAAATTTCTTAGATTGGCGGGAATATCACTTACTCCAAAAAAATGTCCTGTACCCGAGTAGGTAATATTGCCTTTGGAATATGTGTAATATTGATTCCAACTATCCTCGGTATCACGTTGGTATTGATTATATTCACCATTTGGTTTTATCTTCGTACCTGACGCTTCGCTTTGAATGTTATACCATGATACTACTTCGGGATCTTCCAGATTAAGCGTGAAGTACTGGTTATGTGTTGGTGCAATTTGTGGTGTGGAGATATCGATTTGCTGGTTGCTGTCGTCCCGCTTGCTTAGATAAAAAGGATATTGCATCAAAAGCCCGTCATTCACCGGCTTAACCTTGGTGGAAAGATTGATGGCATTATGGCCTAAGTTGGTCTCCGGATTCATCTGACCGGTAATCCCCATGAAATTATTGATCCAGTTCTTTTTATTTGCATCTAAATTAATGATGGTATCGTGAGTGAACAAGGCGCTTTGCTTGAAGGTACCAGTGAATTGTGTAATCGCGTTGGTTGCATTAGTGTTTAAGTTGGATTTCTTATAGTATTCGTCGACAAAACCAAAGATGAGCATGTCATAGGTGCCGTTTAATCCGTAGCTTTGTGTTGCAGCATATTTTTCATTCACATATGTGTTAAATTGGGTCATAGTTTTGACCGCTATATTAAGTTGATAATCGGTTGTATTCAGAAACAGAGGATCCATATTACTAGTGTTCAGGAGGCTGCTTTCCGTTAGAGTGTCAGGCATAACCTGAAGAATATTTACGATGGTCTTCTCTCCGCGATAACGAATTACCCCGCTGTCAAAATCCTTTAATTGCGATTTATGATAATCATTGATTTCTAGCTTCCAATAGAGTAAGCCGGAGTATGTTTTTGGCAAAGTGTATTCGATAGTTCCGCTGGATGTATTAAGCTCTGTTTCAGCAACGACCTGCTTTTCTCCCATTTTGATGGACTTATCAAGACCGATATATAGTTTGACTGAGAGCGGAGAGCTTTGTAAATTAGGTGCGTTAGTGATATTGAAATTAAAAGAAAGCTTCTCCCCAGGAACATAGATTTTGCTGTTAGTTGCATTAGGGTCATAGTTGGGAATTCTGTTCGTAATTTGAAGGCGGGGACGTTGCTTTAGATCATTTATGTACGTAGAGTTTTGTCTTTTTAAATCGGTAAAGATATTTGCGAGTCCAGCATCATCCACAAATTTAACTTTTGGGTTGGATGAGGAAAGACGGTAACTGTTAAAAGAGCTGTACAGTATACCTTGTTCTGCTTGTGGTTTTTTATCTTTGTCATTAAAGGGTTGGCTATGAAAGAAAACATATAATCCTTTATTAATAAATTCCTTCGTTATTTGATCTGCCTTCAGATGAGTGATATCGTTTTTCATATTTTTGGTGTCCAGTGCCTTAGCTCTATTTTCCTCCGAGGCTGGTTGCTGATTACTCACTTGTGCAGGATTGTAAGTCCCCTTCCCGATATAAATTGCATCATATCTTCCATCCAGATCATCCCGCAGCGCCACAAAGCGCTTCATACTCATTGTATCAATGGTAAGACCAGATATTCCCGTTTTTAGAGACGCAAGCTCACTAACTCCATTCTCCGTAACCTCAAGCATACGAATCTGATAATCATTTGAACTGGCTTCGACATTCGTGAAGTGATTTTTGAGTGGCGGAACAAGCAGAAGGAGAAGCAAGATCGTTACTGTAAAAAGATAGATCCTTTTGTTACTGGCAAATTTCATGTTCATCTCTCCCTGATTGTTAACTATTGGTAGATATGGTCGAAATGTATGTTGTATATGCTAGTTTCCGACAGCTTTTTCAGCTGATTTCATTGTAAAATTATCCAATCTATGTTATATACATTCTAGGACATTCAGCATTGATAGACAACATAAATCTATTGAAATATACCTATAAATTTATTACTAAAGTCCTAAGTCTATTGAAAAATACGCTAGTTTGACAAAAATGATGAATTCGTAATTATGGAAAAAATAATTTTCATATTTTGTAGAAATAGAACTGGTAATTTATCTTTGGTTATTCCTAGTATTATCCATTATTGAGGTCAGTGTAAAAGTATAACCAATAACGGCATACGGAGCTGAACGGACATGGCCATCGCGAAAAAGAGACTTGGCGATTTGCTGGTAGAAAATAATATTATTTCGCAGGAACAGCTGCTTGAAGCGCTTGTGGAACAGCGTAAAAGCAAGCGTAAGCTTGGCGACCTGCTAATCTCTCAAGGCTATATTACGGAGCAGCAGCTGATTGAAGTGCTTGAATTCCAGCTTGGCATTCCGCATGTCAGTTTATTTAAATATCAGATTGATCCTGCGATCACGCAGATTATTCCTGAAAGTATGGCAAAGCGATACCAAGTACTTCCCTTCTTAAAAGAAGGCGGTAAGCTGATGGTTGCGATGGCCGATCCGCTAGATTATTTTGCCATAGAAGATTTACGAATGAGTACAGGGTTCCGAATCGAACCTGCCATTTCCACTAGGGATGAGCTGCAGAGGGCGATTGCACGTCATTATGGAATGCGTGATTCTATGAATCAGATGCTAGTAGAGCTCCCTACACAAGAAGAAATAGAAGAAACGGAGATTACAGACGAGGACTCACCAATCGTTCGTTTGGTCAACCAGATGATTCAGCAGGCTGTTGCTCTGCGGGCGTCTGATATACATATGGATCCAGGTGAGAATAATCTAACGATCCGCTACCGCATTGATGGAACTTTACGGACAGAGCGGATCATTCCTAAGCAGATGCAGGGCTTTATCACTGCTCGTCTGAAAATAATGGCCCGACTGAATATCGCAGAACGCCGTTTGCCACAAGACGGGCGAATCAAAATGCAATTTGATTACAAAATGGTAGATATTCGTGTGTCCTCATTACCTACGATGCACGGGGAGAAGATTGTACTGCGGTTGCTAGATTTAAGCACAGGTGTCAAATCTGTAGATGCTTTGGGATTCAGTGAGGGGAATGCGGAAGCTTTTAAGGAAATGATTGCTCGTCCTTATGGGATTCTGCTAATCACTGGACCTACAGGTAGTGGAAAAACAACGACTTTATATTCAGCGCTGAATCAACTCAATGTAGAAAGTGCAAATATTATAACGGTTGAAGATCCAGTGGAATACCAACTTGAGGGTGTAAACCAGGTGCACGTAAACTCGGCTATTGGGTTAACCTTTGCCGCGGGATTACGTTCGATTCTCCGACAAGATCCGAATATTGTAATGGTCGGTGAGATACGAGATGCGGAAACTGCTGAAATTGCGGTTCGCGCCTCATTAACAGGTCATCTAGTGTTGTCTACTTTACATACAAACGATGCGATTAACTCCGTCTCTCGCTTGCGGGATATGGGAGTAGAGCCTTATTTAATTGCCTCCTCACTAATTGGTGTGGTAGCTCAGCGGCTCGTTCGCAAAATCTGCACCGACTGCAAAGAAACCTACAAACCGTCTGAGCAGGAAGCGATTATGTTGCGTAGCTTAGGGCTGCCAGCAGATGAATTACATCGTGGCCGAGGCTGCGGTAGCTGTAGCAGTTCTGGTTATCGTGGTCGAATAGCGATTCATGAGGTACTCAGCATTGACGATCATTTGCGGCAGCTTATTACGAACACTGCTTCAGTAGAAGAACTGCGTGTCGCAGGTAAAGCGCGTGGACTTGTACAACTGATGGATGATGGACTACTCAAAGTTAGTCAGGGAATCACGACGTTACAAGAGGTCATGCGCGAGACGGTCTCACATTAGGATATATAAGGTGTATTGCATTTTAATCTAGGGGGAGCAGCGGATGCCAACGTATACGCGGGATATTAGACAGCTTTTGCAGACGGCTTACTCCTCCAAAGCTTCCGACTTACATATCTCTGTAGGCTCGCCTCCGGTGATACGTATGGATGGAACGCTTCACCCACTTGAGGAAACACCAGTAACAGCTGATGAAGCTGCAGAAATGGCAGAAGCGCTGCTTAGCAGAGAACGAAACGAAGTGTTTCGGAATGCAGGTGAGGTGGATTTCTCTTATCCGCTGGATGGCGGCGTAAGATTTCGGGTGAATGTCTATCGTCAGCGGGGCGAGATTAGTATCGCTGCCCGGGCGATTGCTGCAGAGATTCCGAGTCTAGAACAGCTGTCGATGCCTCCGATTTTGTCCGCTTTGTCACTCAAACCACAAGGTTTGATTCTAGTTACAGGCCCTACGGGCAGCGGTAAATCCTCTACGTTAGCAGCTATGCTGAATTACATTAACAAGACCGAAAGCAAGCATATTGTGACACTTGAAGATCCTATAGAATTTCTGCATAGTCATGGAACCTGTTTAGTGGATCAACGTGAAGTGGGCAGCGACACAGCTAGCTTTGCGAGCGGACTACGTGCCGCGTTACGTCAGGATCCGGACGTTATTCTCGTTGGAGAGATGCGGGATCTGGAGACCATTACAGCAGCAGTTACTGCCGCGGAGACAGGTCATCTTGTGATGGCAACCTTACATACAACAGACGCACCACAGACAATTGATCGAATTATTGACGCTTTTCCGGGTCATCAGCAGGGACAAATTCGTTCACAGCTAGCCTCAGTATTACTGGCAGTTATCAGTCAGCGGTTGTTTCCAAAGGCAGGGGGACGTGGGCGGATATGTGCAACAGAGATCTTAGTGAATACACCTGCCGTAGCTAACCTCATTCGTACCGAAAAGACACATCAGATTAAAAATGTGATGCAAACCGGACGCTCGCAAGGTATGCATACGTTGGATATGAGTATCCGCGACTATTTATCACAGGGGTTCATTGAACCAGCAGCAGCTAAGTCGTTTATGGCGGAGGTGAGTAGCTGATGCCTCTTTTTGAATATCAAGTGAAGACAACCGCAGGCAAGTCCATTAAAGGAAAGCTAACCGCAACAGATAAGCCTACGGCAATGGAGGAGTTACGTAAGCGTGGCCTTACAGTATTCTCGCTGATCGAACGCAAAACAACGATTCTATCGATGGATATTTATATCGGTAATCCGGTCAAACCGCTTCATTTCATCATTTATTGTAGGCAGTTTGCCACGCTTATGCGTGCTGGAGTGTCGATTGTGGATGCAACGCGTATTTTGGCCGAGCAGACTGAGAGCAAACCGCTCCGTAAAGCACTTGTGGAAGTGAATTCAAGCCTGATGCGCGGGATATCGTTCTCACAAGCCGTTCAGGATCATAAAAAAATCTTCCCACAGTTATTCGTCAGCATGATCCGTGCCGGAGAGGAATCCGGTGATATTGAGGGTACGCTCGACAGACTGGCGATGTTTTTTGAGAAGCAGCATTCCACGACGGAGAAAATCAAGTCTGCGCTCACTTACCCGATTACCGTCGGGGTTATGGCGATTGGAGCGGTTATATACCTCCTATGGGCGATAGTTCCGCAGTTTGTAACGATGTTCGAATCGATGAATGCAGAGCTTCCGGCGATTACGAAGATGGTATTGGCGCTTAGCAAAAGCATTCAAGGTCAATGGTATTTCTGGATACTCGGCGTTCTTCTCCTAGTGATAGCTTTTCAGATTACAAAACGCACAGAAAAGGGTGCCTACGCACTCGATTATGCCAAGCTGAAGATTCCCGTGTTCGGTAAGCTGAATCAAAAAGGCTCGATTGCTCAGTTTACGCGAACTTTTTCATCTCTATATGCCAGCTCAGTTCCGATCCTGCAATCCTTGGTGATTGTAGAAGAGGTAGCAGGAAATAAGGTCATTGGGGGATTTATCCGAAGTGCAGGTGATTCGCTGAGACAAGGAAATCCACTATCTGAACCGTTGAAAAAAGCATGGGTCTTCCCGCCGCTAGTAACACAGATGATTGCGATTGGTGAAGAGACGGGGGCGCTCGACACCATGTTGTCTAAGGTAGCTGATTTCTATGAGATGGACGTAGAAAATACCGTCGATCGTCTGAAGTCACTGTTAGAACCATTGCTGATTGCATTTCTAGCAGGTGTTGTAGGTGTGATTGTGGCCGCTATTATGCTGCCGATGTTCAGCCTGTACGGTAATATGTGAACCTTGTGGTTCCTTGAAGATATTGAGAGGGGTGACGCCCGAGGGAGCGGGGCAGGGTCGCAGATCTTTTGCTAGCGCTAGACAAAGAAGGACGAGCATTGTAGCGGGATTCATGGAAACAAAAGATATAGGCTGTACCATCACATACCACTTAGAGGGGGAAATAAAATGTTAGCACAAGCCATTAAGAGAAGATTGAGCAAAGAGGAAAATCAAAAGGGGTTTACGCTGATCGAGCTATTGGCGGTTATCGTTATTTTGGGGATTATTGCGGTTATTGCGATACCGATGATCGGTAAGATAATTACCAATGCAAAAGAAGATTCTGACCTTGCTACAGCTCGTCAAGTCTATGATGCAGCGAGATTATACGTAATAGGTGAAGAAAACGGCGATTATACTGCAGGAGCAGTAGATGTTTCGAAGATTATAAGTGAGGGTTATTTAGATAAAATTTATCTTCCGAGTACAAAAGAAGTGATTAGTACTGGGTCTGTGAATTTTGATTCTAGTGGTCAATTAACGGATACTGCTGCTACTACTAATGATGCTGTTATCTTAAATTCGAGTAAGTTTAGCGCCGAAAGTGTGTTAAAAGCTGAGAAATAGATCTCAATTTTTACTTAATAACGATTTTATTTGGTGAAAATTATAGAAGATTAACAATTTCAAGAAAATGTTTTTTTGATAATAGAATTGCTTTAATATTAAGCAACCAGACCCTTAAGGAATCGGACTTCCCGATTCCTTTTTTAAAATCCAGAAAGCCAACAGAGGATATCCATGACAATATTCATCGCAAGTTATATCACATTACTGGGTCTGATTCTGGGCTCCTTCTATAACGTAGTGGCACTGCGTGTGCCAGCTAAGGAATCCTTGCTCAATCCACCGTCACATTGCCCGAACTGCAATACGCGGCTAAAGGCGCGGGATTTGTTTCCGGTGATAAGCTACCTGCTGTCAGGAGGCAAGTGTCGTTACTGCGGCACAAAGGTGTCGCCTTTATATCCACTAGGAGAAGCGGCAACGGGTTTGCTTTTTCTATGGGTGTATTTGCAGTTTGGGCTGACGGCGAAGGGGATTCTTGGATTCATTCTGGTGAGTCTGGCGATTATTGTGACGGTTGCGGATTTGAAGTACATGCTGATTCCGAACAAGGTATTGCTATTCTTTTTGCCGATACTGCTCATTCTTGTATTGCTCTATCCAGAGGGGCCGTTATGGCATCACTTGCTGGGAGCTGTGCTTGGGGGAGGGGCTCTTATCCCCTTTGTTCTATTAGGAGGGATGGGTGCCGGGGATGTGAAGCTATTTGCGCTGCTGGGCTTGGTGATTGGATTTCCGAATGTGATTTTGGCTTTTCTAATGGCTTGTCTGCTTGGAAGTGTGGTCGGAGGACTGCTGATGCTGCTCGGAATCATCAAACGCAAACAACCGGTTCCTTTTGGACCATGGTTAGCAATAGGGGCTTTAATTAGTTACGGATATGGTTCAGACATCATTGGCGCGTATCTCTCGCTCATCGGATAGGAGGACATCGACATATGCTTGGATTAGGCCCTAAAGTGGCCGGACTTTCAATTGAAGCTACCGGAATTCGTTATATTAGTTTTAAGAATAAACAGTCATGGGAAGTTCGCAAAAAACGGTATCTCCCGCTCCTTCCAGGCATGATCATAGAGAATCAGGTGGCGGATAGCGAGGCGCTTTATGATCGTGTAAGGCAGTGGGTGAGGAAGGAAGGGTTAAGGGGCAGCAAGGTTTCCTTGTCGATTCCACCTTCGCAGATCATTATTCGCAAAATGAGTATCCCAAGTACCAACGATAAGCAGGTTGAACAGCTCGTAAAGCTCGAAGTGGAGACGGGGCTGCATTTGCCATTTGAAAATCCTGTTTACGACTATGTGACGCTCGAAGTGGATGAGGAACATAGCCATTTGCTTGTATTTGCCGCTCCGCGGAAATCGATACAGGATTATGTAGAGATTTTGGAGCGTGCGGGTCTTCGAATAAGCAGTGTTGAAATTTCGGCTACCGCCTTGGCGCGAAGTATAGCAACTGGACATGGGGAAAGCTTTGCGGAAACGATGCTGATTAATCTAGAGCCATCCGTCATGGACGTTTATATGTTCAGAAATGGTAATCCGGTGTTCATTCGTACGATTAACTTGCTTGATTTGCACAAGGGTAGAAATGTTACGGCATTGGAGTTTATGGCAGACAGTGAAGTTTTGGCAGAAACAGCAGTTGCTGTGGAAGAGCAATTATCACCGGAGCAAATGGTGGAGATTACTGCGGAAATCTCGCGGATGCTCAGCTTCTACCAATATAGCTTGCACGATGGCTCGACTCGTATCAAAAACTTAGTTATAACAGGTGTCCCTTCCATTCGTAAACAGCTAGATCTAGAGCTTCAGCAGTCGCTGGCAGAACTCGACATTACACCGATAAGCCTAGACCAGATGGGTAAAGATGCTGTATCTGATCTTGAGTTAAATGATTACCGAGTAGCGGCCGGGACAGCTCTAAAAAGCACGATCAGCGTAGACACGATTGACCTACTGCCAAGAGAAGATCGGGAGACGTTATTATTCCCCTATGTGACCATGGGTCTTGTGGCGATCTGGCTGGTGGGAACGATTGGGACGGGGATTTATTTTTCGGCTAATAAGGGTCAAATCTCTAATGGTAAAGAGGAGCTGCAAGGCTTGCAGGATCGCAGTTTAATGCTGCAGGTAGAGCTTGGGAAGCTTAAAAACAGTGGACCTGGGCAGTTAGATCGGAAGACGGCAATCGCAGAGATTCAGAACAATAAGGTGATTGCTGTTCCCATACTAGATGAATTAGTCGAAGGGTTGCCACCGGGTTCTCTGCTCCGTGACATTAACTACACCTACCTGACATCGATTGACCTGACTGTAAATGTACCTACTATGGTAGATGCCTCTAATTATTTAAGACAACTGCGTCAGATGTCCTTTACAGTGGATGCTTCTATTTCGAAGCTGAACGAAGGAACTGTGGATCAGAGTGCGGGGCCAACGAATGCAGCCACTTCCTTAAATATGTATACAGCCATTTATAAAGTAAACTTATTAGCAAATAATCAACAGACAAATGGAACGGATGCAAGCCAAGAGGAGGTGAACAGCGATGGAACAGTTCAATAAGTATCGCTCTCCAATCGTACTGGGTGTATTGATTTTGTTCTTGATGCTGTTTGCCTTTTATATGCTGGGTGTTCAACCGACAAATAAAGAAATATCTGCACAGAACGCCGAGATCAGACAGCTGGAAAAAGAAGCAGAGATTCTCCAAACTAAAATTAATGAACTAAAAAGCAGCGCTACTTCTTTAGATTCGGAACAACAGGAGCTTCTGGCAGCACTCCCGAAAGGCGATGACAGCGAAGGCTTGATTGATGATTTACGAGCGGTTGGGATGTCCTCACAGGCACGCTTAAAGGATGTCAGCTTCATTTTGGATGAGGCTAATCCGATTCAGCAAATGACTGGTTCGGCTGAAGTGCTGTTCCCGACGGTCAAACAAGTCAAAATGACTGCTGTAGTAGAGGGCACCTATACAAGCATACGGCAGTGGATGGATGAGCTACAGGCGCTGGCACGTATAGTGAATGTAGACTCATTTAATTTCCAACAGTCCTATGAAGAGCGTTCTGCGAACACTCCAGAAAGTATCTTGACAGCTAACGTAGCTTTCACAGCTTATTATGAGGTTGTTACTCCTTCTTCGAATTAGATCTCTAACCGTTGTAATAACACTATTTCACGACTCCACTTTTCCTGTAAATCAGGAGGGTGGATTTTTTTCGTTACTATAAAATATAAATGCGTTTTCATTCCTCTGTTTATTGGGTATTTTAGCTTGCGGGGTGCATAAGCTGGAACAGTGGCTATCGCCTGTATTTTTCAGATAAAAAAGGAGGAATTCCGAATGAACAAAAAGTGGATGATTGGTTCGTTGGCCCTTTCCATAGGCCTGATCTCAGCAAGTGGGGGAGCTATGGCAGCTTCACCGTCAGCAGGAAGTACGGCAGTCAAGAAGGTGGCTGTGTCTGCGCCTGGGAAAGAGGGCCCTGCTACCATCAATAATTTGACGGTGAAGAGCATCATACCGCTCGTAGTCCATGCAAGAGCTCTTTATTTCTATAGTAATCGAGGCGGAAACATCTTCCCGATAGAAACCTTCACGTATAAAGCGCAGGAGTACCGTTATCTTTCCAGTGACATTGGCACAAAGACGAAGCTGATGAATTACATAAAAAAAGCCTACACTCACAATGCAGCGGCATATTATGTGCAGACTCAATTTTTGGAGTATAACGGAAGAATGTCGCAGGTTAATGCAGATGTGGGCAATTTATTAATGTATGAAAAAGCCACCGCCCGCATGCTCTCTAAAACTGCGACAACCGCTGAATTTGAACTGACCGTTCCTTATCCAGGTGCGCAGGAAAGCAGTGAGTCGGTGTATGTGAAACTGAAGAAAGTGGAGGGATACTGGAGAATCGACACTTCACCGGATATTCTTTTCTGAGGAAATGGGAAGGTATTAGAGGAAAGATGATGGTAGGGGCTATGAACTAACTGCGCTTCAGGTCAGAGATATAAACAACACCTGCGAATTTGCCTTTACGGGTAATGATGACACAGTCATTCTTCATAGGATCTGGGCGGCTCATAACATTAGCTAATACGGATTCAAGTGATGTGGAGATATCAAAAATGAGTGGAGTTTTATTCATAAGCTTCATGGCAGGCTCTTTGTAGAACAGATCTACTCCTGATCTTCCTGTGGCTTTTAAAAAGAAACGGTCGCACATTAACAATCCAAGCGGTTCATTCGTGGCGTTACAGACGACGATGCATTTGGATTCTGGGTGCTGGAACATTACGCGAAGGGCTTCTCTGCAAGTACGTGAGGCAAAAATAGCAGGTGCACTGCGGACAATATTAGAGAGATCATTTACAAGAGCTGTTGACATGGTATTCATCCTTTCTGATTATAGGTCTATTTCTAATGTACCCCCGAATCGTAAATTTTAAAGGCGAAGAAAGGTCATCTACAGGTAAAATAGATGAACAAGCAAAAACGGTCAGAACCTCACGAGGTCTGACCGTTTTTTTTTGTAGGTAATCTATTCACTTCGAACGCCATCCTCTACCAACTGCTTTCTAGGTGCTTCTGGAATAACAGATTTACTTACGCCTCCACGATTGATGGCGATTAACCGTTTTTGTGCGTAATACACGTCACGGGATAATTTCTTTACCTCAGTGGATTTACCGTCAACAATCCGGGTGCTGTAAGTCTCAACAACATATCCGGTCTTCCCATTTTGTATAACGCGTGAGCCTCCACGGGGGAGGGAAGGGTCGTTTACGTACTTGTCGACTGGAGGCAGCACCTCTACGATTTGTGAGTGGACCTTATATGTAACATTTTTCGGAAAAGTACCGAAGAGCTTGATCGATAGTGATCGACCTTGCACAGCAGCTTTAATGACTAGATATTTGCCAGTCGTATTGCGAAAACGGAAGTTGATATAGCCTTCAGCAAAGGTGGCATCCTGGCCTTTGGGTAGATAGTTGACCGGCAAGGAGTGATTGCGGCGCTCCACAATCTCCAGTCCGGTGCGCAAAGCGGCATTGTACAGCGTACTGGAAACTTGGCAGATTCCGCCGCCGACGCCGGCTTGTAGCTTACCGTTCACAATGACTGGTGCTTCGCGGAAGCCGTATTCTATTTTTGCTTTTTCAATAGCTTTGCCATAGTCAAAAACGGCTCCAGGTGGGAGCACGGTTCCGTTCACAGCTTTGGCTGCTGATTCGACGTTGTAGATTCGTCCAGGTCCACTTGCTCCGAGAGAGGTGCTGAATTGCATGATTTTTCGCTCAATGCCTTGCTCCTTTAGAGCGTTTAGAGTGATGTCCGGTTGTAATATGGTTAATGGAACTTCCAAAGTAATCCCCTTCTCTTGCAGCGAGAGTAGACGACTAAAACGAGTGGGGGCAGCGGCCCATAGTGAGGTCACCATTCCTGTCCAGTCCACCTCAAGGGAAGTCTTCTCAGGCGTATACACTACACGATCATCCCCGGTAATTCGCCGCGTAGCATCTACTGGATCTCCGAAGGATTCTCTCTCCCAAGCGGGACTTAGGATGGTCTGTAATTGAGCAATATCCAGATGGGCTTCAAGACTCCAATTCTGGGGGAAGCTGTAGCGGGCTTTTACACGATCCCATAGCCGCCCTTCCGTAAGATCTTGTAGACCTTGCTTAAAAGCAGCGGCTTCATAGGCCATTCCAGCTTGTTTAAGCTTGAGGGTAAGCTCAGAATTCCCTTCGACCTGCAACACAAGGGGGATAGATTCAAGGGCCTGTAGCTTTTTCTCCAGTTCGGAACGTACCTCTGAGATATTCAGCCCGCCCACCTCCCATCCGGCAAGGGTTGTACCTTTTGGAAGCGTGTTTTTATGGCCATATAGTTGAAGTCCCCCATAGATTAATGAACCGATAAGAATGAGTGCAATGACTATTATGAGGGTAAGATGGATTTTTTTCATGAATAATCTCCTTCCTGGATGGCTTCTGCGAGCGGCACAGTAGGTGCTTTTTATATGTATATGTACAGACATTACAAAACTTTCGAATAGTGGGGCAGTTACGGGGTACTCAATCGGTTACAGATTTGTTACAATAGATACATTGCGGAAATATTGAAGTTTATGGAAACTTAAGCTGTACCCTGTCGATTCACACAAGTGGAAAATGTCATAATTGGGAAGTGAGAAAATGATTGAAATGCAAGATGTATGGAAGACGTACCCTAACGGAACTCACGCACTGCAAGGAGTTTCAGTAAAAATTGACCGCAATGAATTTGTGTATGTTGTCGGTCCATCCGGCGCGGGTAAATCTACTTTTATGAAATTGATTTATAGAGAAGAAGTGCCAACTAAAGGTCAAATTTCTGTGGGAGGCTTTAACATAGGGAAGCTTAAACAACGTAAAATCCCATATGTGCGCCGTAATATCGGCGTTGTGTTTCAAGACTTTCGGTTATTACCAAGGATGACAGCGTATGAGAATATCGCTTTTGCCATGGAAGTTATTGAAGCCCCGAAGAAGGTCATCAAGAAACGTGTGAATGAAGTTCTCGATCTGGTTGGACTCAAAAATAAAGCAAATCGCGAGCCCTCACAGCTCTCAGGTGGAGAACAGCAGCGTATTGCAATTGCTCGGGCTATCGTTAATAACCCATCTGTTATTATTGCGGACGAGCCTACAGGTAACTTGGACCCTGAGACTTCATGGGGCATTATGCAGCTGCTGGACGAAATTAATTTTCGTGGAACAACAATTGTAATGGCTACCCATAATAGAGATATCGTGAATAAAATGCGCAAGCGGGTGCTTGCGATTGAGAACGGAAACATTGTGAGAGACCAGGCGAGAGGGGAATATGGCTATGAGTTTTAAGACCTTCTTGCGACACTTGCGGGAAGGCTTCAAAAGCGTATTCCGTAATGGCTGGATGTCGATTGCTTCGATCACTTCCATCGTCGTCTCTCTTTTTGTCCTAGGTGTATTTATTCTTCTTGTTCTTAATGTGAATGCTGTAGCGGATGAGGCAGATAGCCAGGTACAGATTAATGTGCATTTGGCACTAAATGTAGATCAGAAGTTGCGTGAGACTTTGCAGACTGAAATTGGCAATATGCCGGAGGTCAGCAAGATTACGTTCATCTCCAAGGATCAAGGACTTAAAGATCTCCGTGCAGATATGGGTGAGGACGCGGCTGAGCTTCTGGAAGGGTTCGATGAAGACAATAACCCTCTCCCAGATACGCTTAAGGTAGAAGTTGTCGAACCTACTACAGTATCATTTGTGGCTGAGAAGATTGAAGCACTCAACAAGACACATACTGATCAGCCCATTTACAAAGTGAAATATGGCAAGGGCTCAATAGAAACCTTGTTCAAAATAACACGCGCTGTACGAAACATTGGTTTTATTTTTGTAGCAGGTCTGGGGCTCATGTCTATGTTCCTCATCTCTAATACGATTCGGGTTACGATACTTGCTCGTCGTAAGGAGATTGGCATTATGAAGCTCGTAGGCGCGACAAATTATTTTATTCGCTGGCCTTTCTTTATAGAAGGGGCATTGATCGGTCTGATCGGATCGCTCATTACCTCCGTTGTCTTGTATTTGGGTTACAGCACTTTGGAATCGACCGTACAGGGAGATCCTATGCTCCAATTGCAGCTAATTCCGTTCGATAATATTTGGATGCTGGTCGTCGGTGTACTAGTTGGACTAGGCGTGCTGATCGGCGTCTGGGGAAGCACGGTTTCTATTCGTAGGTTCTTGAAAGTTTAATATTAAAAAGTGAAGGATGGGGAGTGCAAGTTGAAGAAGATTGCTGCCGGACTAGCCGTAATGTTACTAGCTGTCACTATATTCCAGCCCTCTGATGGATATGCCAAAAAAACAAGTGTTGCCGAAATCGATAAGCAGCTAAAGCAGCTGCAAAAAGAGGTGCAGGAAGCTAAGGCGCAGCAGGAGAAAGCGGCGTCCCAAACGCAGGAAGCACAGCATTATAAGAATAAGACGAATCTCAATCTGCAGTATGTCTTACAGCAAGTGGATCAAGTTAAGGGCAAAATGACCGAAATCTCTACCCAAATTTCCGATACAGAACAATCTCTGAATGTTACGGCAACGGAATTGGATAAAGCAGAAGCACGAGTCGCCTCTAGAGAGGAAGTCTTAGGATCCCGTGTTCGATTAATGTATACCGATGGAGCGGTTTCTTACTTGGATGTTTTGCTCTCCTCGACAAGCTTTGCTGATTTTCTGGATCGCGCGGATTCACTTAAGATGATTGTGGATCAGGATCAGGAGCTGTTAGTTCAACATAAGCTGGACAAGCAGACGGTGATAGAGAAGAAACAAGAGCTTGAAGGGCAATATGCCCAAGCCAAGCAGCTGTATACTTCTTTGGAACAACAGAGAAGTTTGCTGAAGGAGAAAGAAGCTGAGAAACAGGAGCTTATCGCATTCTATGATAAGCAAATTCAAGAAAGTGATGATTTAAGTGAAGAGCAGAATGAAAAGCTAGTCAAACTGGCAAGCGAACGCTCTGCGCTGGAAACGCAAAAGGATAAGATTAAGGCGGAGGAAGCCGCTCGCAGAGCAGCAGCGGCTAAGGCGGAAGCGGCTCGTAGAGCTGCGGCGGCTGCCAAGAAGGCTGCAGCTGCAGCTGCAGCTAGTAAGGGAAGCAGTAGTTCTAGCTCCAGCTCTAGTGATACGGGATATTCAGGTGGAGATGGGCCGTTTCTACTTCCTGTAGGATCCGCAAGAATCTCATCCCCTTATGGACCACGGACACATCCAATCACGGGTGAGAAGGGGAAAGTACACACCGGCGTCGATTTTGCGGTTCCACAAGGAACCAATATTCATGCGGCGGATTCCGGAACGGTTATCTTGGCTGAATGGTGGAGCGGCTATGGATATTGTGTAATTATTGATCATGGAGGCGGAGTTTGGACGCTCTACGGACATATACGTAAAGGCGGTCTTAGAGTTAGTGCCGGGGATAAAGTCAATCGCGGAGATGTGGTTGCTGAATCAGGTTCCACAGGTAATTCAACGGGTCCCCACCTTCACTTCGAAGTACGGATTGACGGTAAGATTGTAAATCCTATGCCTTATCTCTAATTTTTAACGAACTTATAACTCATATTATTTGATTGTACGGCATATACTGGAAGAGATACCGTACCTTTCAGGACGGACTTAGGATGTTGTTTACAAGATGGACAAGAAGGGACGGTGGGAACATCATGTTAAAAAAAAGCACCGCGGCGTTTATGATTATCGCCGCCCTGCTATGCGGTAGTTTAGTAACCTTGGGCGTGACGGGTTATACTCATGTCTTTGGACAAGCTGCAGGACAAGGATTAGCCTCTGCGTTGCAGGTTGCAGGTCTACAGCAGAAGGAATCCCAGAAGCTTGGGACTGCGCTCAGTTTGATTGAGAGCAATTACTACGAGACGGTAGATCGGGAGAAGCTGATAGATGGTGCTGTCAACGGTATGATGGAAGCGCTAGGCGATCCCTATTCCAACTATATGGGTAAAGAAACTGCTGAGAAATTTGAAGAGAGCATTGAGGGTTCCTTTTCAGGTATCGGTGCAGAAGTCTCTTCGGATAACGGTAAAGTAGTCGTGGTCTCCCCAATCAAGGGTTCACCTGCTGAAAAAGCAGGAATTCAGGCTAAAGATGTCATTTTGTCCGTTAACGGAGAATCGCTAGAAGGCATGGATCTAAATGCTGCTGTTGCGAAGATACGCGGACCTAAAGGCAGTAAGGCTACTTTGAAAATACAACGTTCCGGCTCTGTAGAGCCTCTAGAGTTCGCTCTTACTCGGGATGATGTGAAGCTTGAGACGGTATACTCAACTATGGAAAAAGACGGTGTAGGGGTAATCGAGGTCACTCAGTTCTCCCTAAATACTGCAGAACGATTCAAGGAAGAGCTTGGAAAGCTAGAGAAGCAAGGCATGAAGGGATTGGTCATTGATGTCCGTAATGATCCAGGCGGTGTCCTCCCGATTGTTATTGAGATGGCTGAAGAGTTCATTCCAGCTGGTAAAAACATAGTTCAAATAGAATACAAAGATAAAAAACGCGAAGTTAGCACCTCCAAGGGATCTAGCAAGGCTTATCCAGTGGTAGTGCTAATGAATAAAGGTAGCGCGAGCGCCTCGGAAATATTGGCGGGTGCCTTGCAGCAGTCAGCGGGAGCCAAGCTAATAGGTGATAATTCATTTGGTAAAGGCACGGTGCAGACAAGCTTTGACAAACAGCTTGGAGATGGCAGCTTACTGAAGGTTACCATTGCTAAATGGCTTACACCGGACGGCACATGGATCCACGGCAAGGGAATTAAACCGGATATCGCGGTAGCGCAGCCGGATTACTTCTCAGTGGCTCCGATTAACAAGAGCGTGACGCTGCAATATAACATGAACAACGGTGATGTAAAGAGTGCACAGACGATGCTGGATGGCTTAGGCTACAAGCCTGGACGCAAAGATGGCTATTTCGATACTGGCACTAAGAATGCAGTGAAGAAATTCCAGAGTGAAGCGAAACTTCAAGTCACAGGCATGATTGATGCCAAGACCGCGGAGGCGCTGGAGGTGGCACTGATCAAAGTGATCCAGGACCCTGCCAACGACAACCAACGGAATAGAGGGATTGCTGAGATTCAGAAGGAAATTAAGGCGGCAGCGTCGAAAAAGTAAGAAGGCTGAATTCAGCCTTCTTTTTTTCTAAATATAAGAATCGATCAAGGGTATAGCACACGCATGGTGTAGCTTAAAGCTGCTGATGGTTGACTACTTAGTAAGGATAACCGTCGAATAAACCTGCAATAATACATTTTTTTATGGTACGAAGATGGCCGAAGCGATAATTCCTGCGAATCTGCAGTAATACTTGCCCCATGGGGAGCTTTCGAGCTATAAGTGAGGTTATTCCTGTACATTTGCAGTATTCGCTCCTAATGAAGAGGATATCTGTACAAATGCTGCACTTTTACAGGCTTTCTCTGATCTAGCCAAAGTGAAAGGTATGAATGAATAAGAGGGATGAACAATTTCATTCTGGTATGTGAACAGGGGTTCATGAAAGTTTTTTGGTAGAGTAGGAAGGAGTGTGACGAACAGTTTGAATGTGATTCAGGAATGGTTAGGAAGCTTGGGCACTGCGTTCTTACACTTATTGATCCAGCCATATTACTATATTGCTATTATATTTATTGCGTTGTATTACCGTAGGCAGGTGGCATTAGAACGTAAGCTAATTCATGTGAAGTTACATAGCTGGGGTCAAGAAACGTGGCGAACGGTGTGGAGCGGGCTGGTGATGGGACTAGTGGTTTCTATTGCAGCCATATTGTTAGGAGTATCCTTATCAGGTACAGCTGTGGCCTGCATTTGGGTAGTCAGTATAGTGTTATCGCTATTGCGTGTACGGTATTTGTGCTTCGCTTATTCTATAGGTTTGCTAGGTGTGATTCAATTTGTACTGAATTTCTTTCCAAACGCCTTACATAGCGGAGCGGTTGGGAATATTACAACAGCCATACGGGAGATGGATATTCCCGCATTGCTAGTGCTAGCTGCGCTACTGCACATGGCGGAGGCGCTGCTGGCCCGCTGGCAAGGGGCGAAGCTTGCGACGCCCCTCTTCTTGAAGGGCAAGCGCGGCATGGTTGTCGGCGGCTATCAGCTGCAGGCTTTCTGGCCGCTGCCGCTGTTCCTGCTGATCCCTTCGGGCGCAGGAACGGAGCTGCCGTGGCAGCCGCTGCTGGGCGGCGGGCTTGGCATTGTCTCTCTGCCCGTCATCATCGGCTTCAGCGAGATGACGCAGGGCATGCTGCCCGGGCGCAAGGCGGCCCGCACTTCAGGACGGCTGCTGATGTACAGCTTCGTCCTGCTCGGCTTAAGCCTGCTTGCCGCTTGGTGGAGCCCGCTGACCCTGCTCGCGGCGCTCGCAGCGATGGTGCTGCACGAAGGGTTAAGCTGGTACAGCGCTCTGGAAGAGCGCAGCATCAGCCCCATCTTCGTGCATCCACCGCGCGGCCGCAAGGTGCTGGCCGTGCTGCCGGGCAGTCCCGGGCAGGAGCTGGGCATCCTGCCCGGCGAGATTTTACTGAAGGTCAACGGGGTCCTGTTGACCGATGCCGCGCAGCTACATGAGGCGCTGCGCATGAATCCAGCGTTCTGCAAGCTGGAGGTGCAGAACCGTGAAGGGGAGAGCAAATACCTTCAGAGCCCGATCTACGACGGGGACCATCATCAGCTCGGCATCATTCTGGTACCGGAGACAGATGGAGCGGTTACTGCGGAGGCGAAGCCTTCCAGCATCTTCAGCATCATCGCGATGAAGACAGGTACTCGCAGCCGGCATCTTCCGAACGGCCGACTCAAACGGAACAAAGCTACTGAAGCCAAGAAGGAATCAGCGGAAGGATAACTAAAGTTAAGCCCGGACTCTGGAAATAGAGTCCGGGCTTTTTTGTAGAACTTCTATCCACGCCCACCCTTCAAATAGAAAATAGCGATTTGCGTACGATCTCGCAGCTCTAATTTACTTAGAATATCCGTTATGTAATTTTTGACCGTACCCTCGCTAAGAAACAGCTGTCCGGCGATTTCTTTGTTGGTATGCCCCTCAGCGATAGAGGCGACAACGGCCAATTCCATTTTGGTCAGTCCGAAAGATTCCAGTGGCTGTACCTGTGGAGATTCAGGACGGGCCGCGGGCTGTAGAAATGTGGTTAGTTTGCGCGCGATATCAGGGTGGATTAGCATGTTGCCTTCATTAACTGTTTTGACGCCTTGTATGATACGGTCAGGAGGTATGTTTTTGAGCAAATATCCACTGGCACCGTTCCGCAGCGCCTCAATGATATACTCATCGTCATCGAAGGTAGTTAGCATCAGTATCGAAACCTGAGGAAAAGCCTGCTTAATTTTTTCTGTCCCTTCAACACCACCGCAGCCTGGCATCCGAATATCCATCAAAATCACATCCGCCATATCTCCCGCTTGGAGCAAATTCAAGGCCTCGTTTCCGTCACTTGCAGTTCCGATCACTTCAATATCGGGGTCCATCCCTATCAGTACTTGCAGACTTTGACGAATAAAAGGATCGTCATCTACAATTATCACCTTAATCATTAGCGTGGCTCCTTCTTCATAATATAGATTTCTTTTTTGCTTCAAGTCCTACGTTGCCTATACAATCTCTCCCTGCTTATAAATGGGCAACCGCGTAACAATGGTGAATTGAGGCTCCTGCCGCCATTCCAAGGTTCCGCCGATCAGATGTGTTCGTTCGAACATTCCTTTCATCCCGACCCCTCCACTTTCCGGCAGTTTGGTTAGTTTATTGCCTTCGGGAAGCGTCCCGTTGTTGCTGACCTCCATCGTAACTCCAGTATCACTAAAGTCGACTTTAATCGAAATCGCAGTTGCATTTCCGTGACGTAGGGCATTGGTTATGGCTTCTCGGGCGTTCTTATACAAGATCACCTGAATACTAGGATATAGCGGGTAAGGTATCCCATGCACTTGGTATGAGGTCTCGATTCCCGTATCGCGGCCGATCTCTTCTAGCAGCCGGTCTAACGCATGAGCTCCCTCTAATTGTGGCGTATAGTTGATACGCTTCACTGCAGAGCGCATATCGTCCATGCTGGCTGACAATTGATCTCGAATGAGCTCCATCATCTGCATTCCGCTTTCAGGGGAGGTGGGTAAGGTGAGTAGCGCGGCTTCCATCATCATTTTAATGCGGATGAGGCGGTGGCCGATATCATCATGGAGCTGGCGGGAGATTCGAACCCGTTCTTTGGACTGGGCTGCATCTTCTATTTGGGCGTTAAACTCCAGCAGTCGGTTGCGGGCTTCATCCAGCTCGAAATGCTTTTTTCGCAGCTCATCGTAAAGATTGAGGGTATTCTCACGGCCCCGACCCGCCCTCTGTAACAATTCGTTGAGATAGGCGATGAGCAGAAAAGTAATATTGATGAATGTGATTATAAGCTTTGGAGAATCCCAGAGCGCTATGTTCAAGGTAATCAGATGCACAACCGTAAACACGAGAGGTACTGCTTGGGGCTGAAGTCTAGAATAATAAAGTAATGCTGAAATGGCCGGGAAAATCATTATGCTGCCGTACTGGTAACATAACCAGGCAGTGAACAGTATTTCCACAATGCTTATTAAGGCATGAAAGGAACGGGGTAGCTTTGGCACCATGACCACAAGGAATAGAAGCATCAGAATATGCAACGTGAAGATTCCATAGTCTGCATATGGGTAGATGTAAATGCTAATACAAGCAGGAATTATGATGAGTAGGTATCGCAATAGGGTCAGTTCTCTAGTCACACCTAAGACATCCTTTATAGAGTTTCTTCTAATCTTAGCATATTCGCCTACTTCTTCAGGAGATGACTTAAGTCACCTTCAAAAGATGACTTTTCGTACCTCCGTGGTCAATTCCTTTAAGCTAAAATTGTAAATATAGAAGCGCAAAGACAGGAGCGATGAAAAGATGGCAATCGCCGTATTGACCGATGTGGTGAAACGATATGAAGGTAAATTAACTGTAGATCATGTGAACATGACGATAGAAGAAGGAGAAATCTTTGGCTTGCTAGGCCCAAACGGAGCGGGTAAAAGTACAACGATCAGTATGATCTGCGGCTTGCTTAAGATTGACGGGGGAGACATTGTTATCGACGGTCTGCCCGTTTCCTCGAAATCACTTGAGGTGAAGAAAAGAATTGGTTTGGTTCCACAGGAATTAGCCTTATACGACACGATGACAGCGGCGGATAACGTTACCTTTTTCGGAAGATTGTATGGTTTGCGTGGCAAGCTCTTGAAGGAACGGGTAGATGAGGCTCTTGCGTTCACAGGCCTTAGCGATCGTGCAAAAGAGAAACCCTCAACCTTTTCCGGAGGGATGAAAAGACGTCTGAATATTGCCTGTGCTATTATGCATCGTCCCAAGCTGATTATTATGGATGAACCTACGGTGGGGATTGATCCGCAATCTCGTAATCATATTCTTGAATCGGTTAAGGAGCTCAATCGACTCGGTTCAACGATTATTTATACCAGTCACTATATGGAGGAGGTTGCGGCCATTTGCGATCGAGTAGCCATTATGGATAAAGGGCATATCATTGCTTGCGGCACGGAAAAAGAACTGAGAGAACGCGTTGCCAAGGAAGAAAAAATCGTCATTAAAGCTGCTAATATCACATCGGAGCTTGTTCAGGAGCTGACGCTTCACCCTAGAATTAGACGCGTAGAAGCAAAGGATGAAGTAGTCGAGCTATATCTGCCTTCTTCACAAGGGGAGCTACAGGACATCCTTTTTATTTTTGCCAAGCATAAGGGGATTATCGGCTCGCTAAATATTGAAGAACCTGATCTGGAGACGTTGTTTCTAAACTTGACCGGAAGGACCTTAAGAGATTAAAGGGGGGATTATTCTGATGAATACTTGGACGATTATGATCTATGAGCTGCGAAGACTATTTAGCTCACGTTCTATGATATTAAATATGTTTTTGCTGCCCCTGTTATTGATCTTTCTCTTAGGTGCTTCGCTCTCCGGTGTCGTTGGTGACAAAGGCTCCACTACTATTGATGTTGTGCGAGTGGCTGTTGTTAATCTTTCTGGTGAGGGCTATGAGAGCTCGGTGATGATGGATAGCTTTTTGAAGTCAACAGAGCTTAAGGATATCATTACTCCGGTTATGGTGGGTAGTCGAGAGGCGGCAGAAAGCGGTCTGCGAACAGGAAAATATGGTTATGCGGTTGTTGTTCCTCCCAGCTTTGATAGTAAGGTACAGAGCGGTGAAGCCGCACAGCTGGAATTTATACTGGGCCAAAAAAGTACAGATAACAGGGTGGCAGGGACGGTCTTCGATAATTTTCTGAGGAATCTTAATTATAAACAGTCTGTGGCGATGACACTGGGTCCAGAAGCTTTGAACGTTATGGCACCTAGTTCCACCAGTAATGAGTCTTCCGTAAAGCTTGGAGAACTGAGCGAGGGAGGATATTCATATACTTCTTCCCAGTTCTATGCGGTATCCATGATGCTGATGTTTTTGCTGTATAGCGGCTTGACGGTATGTACTTCTCTTTTTAATGAAAAAGAAAATCATACCCTTTTCCGGATAAATTCAATGCCAGTCAAAGGCTCAGAACTGTTTATTGGCAAAATGCTTGGTGTGGGTGTTGTAAGTATAGTACAGTGCGCAGCGATTATTATTCTGACGAATGTGCTGTTCGGTGTGAATTGGGGAAATCGCCCGGGCTTGTTACTCCTATTTTGCTTGCTGATGATTGTGGCTTCAATGACCTTATCTATCGTTATTTCTATGTTCAGCAAGACTGGAGCAAGCGCAAGAAGTGTGGTTACGGTACTCACTGTAAGCATGACCTTCATTAGCGGGGGAATGGCACCACTTCCAGAATCGTGGGTGAACTCTATAGGGGCGTTTACGATTAATCATTGGGCAATGCAGGCTATTCTGAAAATGATGTTACATGCCGATGTATCGCAAATTATGCCGAATTTGGGAGTGTTATCGCTGATCTGCCTAGTGTTGTTCAGTGCAGCGGCTATTTCGTACCGGAAGGTGGGTTATCATGGATAAAATCTTAACGATTGCCTGGAACATGGTGAAACGAACCATTGGTACTAGGAAGGGGGTGCTCATCTATATTCTGCTTCCTTGTATTGTACTTGCAGGTATTGTTTCCGTTACTGGAACGATGGGAGAGAACCCAGCTGTTGTGCTGTATTCGAATATGGATAACGGGGCAGCAGGTAAGCATTTGCTCACTGAACTAAAGAATTCCGGAGAATATAAATTTGTAGAAAAGACTGACGAGACTGCTTTAAGAGAAGGCGTAGTCGATCAGAATGGAGAAGCGGGGATTCTAATTCCAGCAGGCTTCACTTCGGCACTACTTGCTGGAGAAGAGCCACAAATTAGTGTGTATGAGCTGAAGACGAATGAAACTTCCGTTATGATTAAATTAAAAGCGAGCACAATTGCTGATGAAATGAGGAGTACGGCCGCGATCATAGGGGCAGTTAATAACGGATCTAAGGACGTTGACGCACAATTTACTACGGTTATGCAAAGAGCGGAACAGCACAGTATTGGCAGCATTCGAACTGATTATAATCTATATCCTCGGGAGGGACTGGGAGTCGTTACGGGCTTAACGCTAATGTTTCTCATGAGCCTGGTCACGAGCTCTGTGTCTCTGATTATGGATGATCGGAAAGGCCGGACGATGATGCGAATGTTCAGTGCTCCGGTTCGTTCTTACGAGATTGCTATTGGCAATTTTCTGGGTAGCTTCATGGTCGGACTGATTCAGATCGTCGTAGTGCTCGCCTTAGGTCGCTGGGTGCTGCACTATGATTATGAAGTTCCAATCTATCTATATTTTCTTGTTCTTGCAGCATTTATGCTGGTGTCTATGGGGATCGCGAGTACAGTGGCAGGATTAATTCGTAATCCTAATAATGCTGGTATGCTGAATTCCCTTATCATCACACCGACTTGTATGCTTGGCGGCTGCTTTTGGCCTTTATCCATTATGCCGGACTATATGCAGAAGGCGGCTAACTTTGTTCCGCAAAAATGGGCCATCCAAGCGGTCGACATCGCTGCAACCGGTGGGGGCTGGAATGAGTTGTGGTTACCCTTTGCCATCTTAGGTCTTATGGCTGCTGTGCTACTGGCGATTGGTTCTGCCATTCTCCGCCCAAGTGAAGCTGGAATTAATGCTTAGAAAGCATAAGGCTAGATATTCATAGCTTGGGCTGTTACCTTCAGGTACAATAATAGGTATCAAATGTATTTGATTCTTATTATGTACAATAGAGGACATTTCTAGGAGGATGAACAGATGAGCAGCAATAAATTGGCTTGGACATGGCGGGTGAAGGAAGAATGTCTGGAAGAGTATGTAGCGATGCATTTAAATCCTTGGCCAGAAGTTTTGGAGGAGCACAGTAAAGCTGGTATTTCTAACTACTCCATCTTTCAGAATGGTAATCAATTTTTTTATTGCTTTGAATGTGAGGATACGGAAGCGGCTTTCGATTACATTGCTAAAAGTGACGCCTGCAACCGATGGAATGCCATTACTTCAAAGATGGTTGAAGGGTCATTTGATTTCAATGATGAGGTGCCAATGTTGCCTTTACGTGAAGTGTTCTATCTAAAATAGTGAAGCTGATTCTTTATTAACTAAAATTTGCATAAGGTAAAATATCGGCGTATCTTGTTTACAGTCTTTTATATTACGGTTATAATATATTTAATATTGTTTAATTGAATAATTTTTTGTTTTTTGGAGGAGCCTGTCAACAAGGGCTCCTCTTTGTCTTTTTTTGGCTTGGAGATGTCCCTAGTTGGCAGTTCTTATATACAACAAGGGAGTGGATGAAACATGGAGTTTGTTCTATATCTTATGCTGATTATACTATTCACCAAGCTAGCTGGTGATTTATCTGTACGACTGGGACAACCGTCGGTACTGGGTAAGCTAATTGTCGGTATCATACTGGGTCCTGCGGTACTGGGTTGGATTCAAAATGGAGAGTTTATTCATTATTTTTCGGAGATCGGTGTTCTATTGTTAATGTTTATAGCAGGGCTTGAGACTGATCTGGATCAACTGCGCAAGAACTGGAAGTCAGCTTTCGCAGTAGCCGTCGGAGGTATTGTTTTACCTTTTCTAGGTGGATTCGCCATCGGAGAAATGTTTGGTTTTGCTTATCATAATGCTATGTTTATGGGTGTCATTCTTAGTGCAACTTCAGTCAGCATATCGGTTCAGGTACTGAAGGATATGAATAAGTTGAATACACGTGAAGGTTCTACCATTCTGGGAGCCGCTGTAGTCGATGATATTCTGGTTGTTATTTTGCTCGCTGTATTAATGAGCTTTTTCGGCACAGGAGAATCAGTGTCCATTGGTCTTTTAATTACGAAAAAAGTGTTGTTCTTCGCTGTAGCGCTTGTTGTGGGTTGGTTCGTTGTGCCGCGGGTTATGAAATGGATGGCTCCGTTAAAGGTGACAGAGGCTGTTATTGCAGCGGCGCTAATGATTTGCTTTGCGTTCGCGTATTTTGCTGAAATTATGGGGATGGCAGGCATCATCGGTGCTTTTGCAGCTGGGATTGCTATTTCACAAACCTCCTTTAAGCACACTGTGGAATCTAAGCTTGAGCCTATCGCCTATTCGATTTTTGTTCCGGTCTTCTTTGTCAGTATCGGACTTAATGTTTCCTTTGAAGGGGTTGGCAGTCAACTAGGATTCGTCCTCTTGTTGACGGTGATTGCCATTCTGACCAAGTTGTTTGGTGGCGGCCTGGGGGCGCGTCTTACAGGATTTAATAACCATTCATCGCTTATTATTGGTTCAGGGATGATTTCGCGGGGTGAGGTTGCATTGATCATCGCGGCAACAGGTCTGCAAAGCGGATTGTTGCAGCAGCAGTATTTTACTTCCGTAATTATTGTTGTCATTGTAACTACACTTGTAACACCACCACTCTTAAAATATATGTTCCGCGATCCAGTGCGCGCTAAACAAAAATAATAATCATAGCAAAAGGGTGTCTCGAAAGCCATTTTACATGGCTTTTGGGGTGCTCTTTTTTTGTTTGCTCTAATTCCCTATCCTTCGGAAGGAGAAAGCCCCCCGTCTTAAGACTGAGTATAAAACCAGCCGTAGGGCTGTTTTGACTTCGACCAAAAATGTCTAAACTAAATCTCGGGATGGAAAATAATACATAATGGGGCAGTCATAAGAGGAGTACCAGAAATATACGGGGTGGAAGGGGAAACGATAATGAAATGGTTAACCAAATGGTCGTTCGGTAACAAGGCGGCGGTAGGGCTTTTAGTGGTAATGGCGCTTGTAGTGGGAGGGCTGAGCTACACTTCGCTACCGATGGAATTTATGCCAGAGGCAGATAATCCGCAAGTGACTGTAACGGTGCTCGGTCCGGGTCAGGATGCCCATGCGATGGAGACGAAGGTTACGAAGCCGATTGAGGCTGGGGCCGCATTTGTTAAGGGAAAGAAAGAAATACTGTCCACTTCCGGAGACGGATACGCACAGGTGAATATTTTTTATGACTCAAAAACAAATATGAAGGATGCAGCTGGGGAGGTGCAAAAGGTTGTAGATTCGTTGCAGTTCCCTGAAGGTGTGATGGCCCCTTTTGTACTTCAACTGAATACTTCCATGATTCCTGTGTCGCAGGTCACCCTTTCGTTTGACGAAGGTCTGACTAAAGAAAACCTTAAGCTTGCGGAAGAAACGATCATTCCAGAGATGCAACAAGCAGAAGGTGTAGCCAACGTCGCCTTATATGGGAAAGTAACTCCTCAAGTGCGGGTGAAGCTAGATCCAAAATTAATGGCTGAGAAAGGAATTACGACACCTCAAGTACTAGGGTTACTTCAGGGACGTAATATATCGGCATCCCTTGGAGAGCAGACGATTGGTGGTCAGACAGGTAACGTAAATGTGGTTTCTACAATTGATAGTATCGATACTCTAAAAAAGCTACCCGTATCCTCGGGTGTTAAGCTACAGGATATTGCTGTCATCGAATTGAAGGAAGATCAAGAGAGCGTTAGCCGCTCGAATGGGAAAGATGTTCTTTTCGCCATAGTAACCAAAGAAGCTAATGCGAATGCAGTAAGTGTCGGAGATCATATACAGGATACCGTAGCACATATTAACAAAACCATTCCAAATGCAGAGGCAGCGGTCGTATTCAGCACTTCAGATATGGTGGTTACCTCGGTCAATAGTATGATGCGTGAAGTATTGCTGGGCGCGCTGTTCGCGACGATCGTAATTTTACTGTTCCTACGCAACCTGCGGGCAACCCTGATTACGGCGGTTTCTATCCCGCTTTCTCTAGCAGTTACCTTATATCTGCTTGATATATCCGGCATAAGTCTGAATATTATTACGCTCGGAGGTGTGGCCGTTGCGGTAGGTCGCTTGGTTGATGATAGTATCGTAGTGATTGAGAACATTTACCGTAGGCTGCAAAAAGAACCCTTCTCACGTGAAATGATTATAAGCGCAACTGGGGAAGTGGCTAGAGCGATTACTTCATCTACGATTGCAACGGTAGCGGTATTTCTGCCGATGGGTCTTCTGCGTGGTAGTTTACAGGCGTTCCTACTTCCGTTTGCCTTAACGGTCACGTATTCACTGTTAACTTCACTCGTTGTAGCTTTGACGGTGGTTCCGCTGTTAAGCTCATGGCTGCTGAGAAGAACTTCAATGAAAGAACACGAGCCGTCTAAATGGTTCACCCGATTCCTCGATTGGAATTTGCGCCGGAAATGGATTACTTTATCGCTAGGTCTTCTCCTTCTGATTGGCTCTATCGCTGCTTATGTGACTATGCCAAAAGGTGCGCTTGATGCTTCAGATGCCAGCTATGTCTCTGTTCAGTTGAATTATCCGAAGGATGTTCCTGTCAAAGAGATTTTAGAAAAAGGAAAGCAGTTAGAGCAAGATTTGATGAAACAGCCTGAAGCGGAAACGGTGATCATGCAATCAGGGAACAGTGCAGATGCGGCGCAGTGGGGGTCCGTCAGCTCGGAGACCTTAGTGGACTATACCGTTGTGATGAAAAAAGGTGCGGATGCACAAGGCTTCATCGATCATGTCCGTGATGTGAAGGATTCCTACGCTGGGGCAACACTTGTTGCTAATCAAATGAGTATGATGGGTTCAAGCTCCACTAGCGAATATATTGATATCGTGGGTGATAATCTTACAGATATTACTGCTGTTGCAGCAGAAGTTACGAATAAGTTGAAGACTGTGGAGGGTATTCAGAAGGTCAGTAGTAATATGGAGGATACCAAACCTGTCTTTACATTTAAGGTAGATCCAGCACAGACCAATGCACAAGAAATTACCATGCAATTGTCGGCTATGCTGAATCCGATCCCTATGGGGCAAATCGAACTGGACGGTACACCTGCAGGAGTAGTGTTAGATCCTATGGCTGAGCCTAAGACAGAGCAAGATTTAAAGGCAATGACGCTCATGACTGCTGAAGGTCCAAAGCCGTTGTCACAACTAGCAACCTATGAGGTTCGGAATGAACCAGCACTGTTGTTCCATAAAGATGGGAAGCCATATGCGAGAATTACAGCGGAAGTGGATCCGAAGAAGGTGTCTGAAATCGGAGCGGATATTAAAAAGCAAACCGATAGTCTTACCCTTCCAAAGGGTGTGACTCTATTTGCAGGCGGAGCCTCGGTTGATCAGTCAGAGGATTTCGCTGACCTTGGTATGACAGCGCTGATCTCCATCGGGTTGGTATATCTGATCATGGTCCTCACCTTCAAAACCCTTCGTGCTCCGCTGGCAATCATGTTCTCCTTGCCTTTGGCTGCGATTGGGGCGATTGTTGGACTGATCGTATCCGGCGTAACACCTGATTTCACTGCCCTGTTCGGGGCTCTGATGCTAATTGGTATCGTCGTCACGAATGCGATTGTGCTTATCGACCGTATTAAGCAGAATGAAACGAATATGGGTATTCGCGAAGCCATTCTGGAAGCGGCCGGAACACGGATGCGCCCGATTCTGATGACGGCTATTGCTACCATTTGTGCCATGACTCCACTGCTGTTCGGCCATGCCGAGATGGGCAGCATCGTCTCGCAAAGTTTGGCGATTGTGGTCATCGGTGGCTTGACCGCGGCAACGCTGCTTACGCTGGTTGTAGTTCCAGCGATTTACGAGCTGTTCTACTTCCGTAAATCGGCTAAGGAGCGCAAGGGCGCGGCGAAAGTAGAAACTTCGACGCATGGTGCGTAATATCAAAAAGTTATAGTGATAAACAACTGAAACAGGCCCTTCTCAGACATTTTTAATGATGCTGGGAAGGGCCTTATTATTTTGAAAATGAGAATTTACTTGCGTATTTGTGCGAGAGATCTAAGTTTTGATTTTATAAATAATAAATATTTTCTATGGAAAACATTATGGACAAATTCAAATTTCATAAGGAATACATACCGCTACCCTCGAAATTAGGATATCATAACTCCAGATTTTTGCGAAGGTGCAGGCCGAGTAGATCATAGTGTTGATTTTTATTTACATGCAAAAACGCAGGCGACGATACTTGGTGTCGTGGCCTGCGTTTTTAATACTACTCATTAGCTGTTAACCGCAAGAACAATTCAATACCGGCTTACGCGCAGCCTGTGTCTCATCCAATCGGCTAATTTCTGTGGTATGAGGTGCGTTGATTACGATTTCCGGTGTCTCCTGCGCTTCTTTTACGATCTGGATCATCGTATTTATGAAGCCGTCGAGCGTTTCTTTACTTTCCGTTTCCGTCGGCTCGATCATCATACATTCCTCAACAGTCAGAGGGAAGTACACGGTTGGCGGATGGTAGCCGAAGTCGAGTAATCGTTTAGCAACGTCTAAGGTGCGTACACCATACTGCTTGAGGTTTTTGCCGGACATTACGAATTCATGTTTACATACGCCCGGATATGGGATTTCAAAATACGGCGCCAGACGGTGCATCATATAGTTCGCATTCAGCACAGCATTTTCGGATACCTCACGCAGTCCGTCTGGACCATAGGTGCGGATATAGGCGTAGGCACGAACGAGAATACCAAAGTTGCCGTAAAAAGCTTTCACGCGTCCAATCGATTCAGGACCGCCGAAGTCGAGTGAGAAGCTGCTATCTTCGTTTTTCACCACAGTTGGTTGTGGTAGGAACGGAATCAAGATTGATTTTACGCCGACAGGTCCGGCTCCAGGGCCACCTCCGCCGTGCGGGGTGCTCATTGTCTTATGCAAGTTCAGATGCACCACGTCAAAGCCCATGTCGCCAGGGCGGGTAATGCCCATAATAGCATTGGAATTGGCTCCATCGTAATAGAGTAAGCCGCCTGCTTCGTGCACGATCTCAGCAATTTCGACGATTTGGGTCTCAAACAAGCCGAGTGTGCTTGGATTGGTCAGCATCAATGCGGCTGTGTCACTGCCAACAGCTGCTTTGAGTGCTTCAAGATCAACCATCCCTTTATCTGTGGAAGGGATCGTGATCGTTTCAAGTCCTGCTGCTGAAGCACTAGCAGGATTGGTGCCGTGTGAGGAATCCGGCACGATAACCTTCGTGCGGGTCTCGCCGCGGCTTTCATGGTAGGCGCGGATCATCATGAGGCCGGTCCATTCACCATGAGCACCTGCGGCAGGCTGTAAAGATACAGCATCCATGCCGGTTAGTGCGGATAAGTCATTTTGCAGGGTATACATTAATTCCAGTGCACCTTGAATGCTTTCTTCTGGCTGGTAAGGGTGGATCTTAGCTAGGCCTACGATGCGGGCAACATCTTCGTTAATCTTCGGATTGTATTTCATCGTGCATGAACCGAGTGGATAGAAGCCGTTATCTACACCAAAGTTACGGCGTGACAAGGAAGTGTAGTGGCGAATGACATCCACTTCCGATACTTCTGGAAGCACGACGGGTTCGCTACGGAGTAAACCTGATGGAATCAGAGATTCTAAGCTTTCTTCCTGCGGCACATCGCATAGTGGCAAAGAATAGGCCGAACGGCCGGGACGGCTTAATTCAAAAATTAGACTTTGCTCCGGTTTCATAAACAGCCCTCCAGTGCGCTAGCGAATTGGTCGATTTCGTTTTTGCTTCTTTTTTCCGTAACGGCTACCAGCATATGTCCAGCAAGTTCAGGATAATCACGGCCCAGATCATAACCGCCTAGATAACCTTCCTTCAGCAGCTTCGAATTAATTGCACTTACGCTGCTTCCTTCCGGAAGCTTCACGACAAACTCGTTAAAGAATGGGGAGGAGAAGGTTAGTTCAGCCCCTGTTAGTTCGCTTAGTTTATTAGCGGCGTAATGGCTTTTACGAATGTTCAGCTCGCCTACTTCACGCATCCCTTCTTTACCCATTACGGACAGGTAGACGGATGCGCAGAGTGCGAGCAGCGCCTGATTGGAGCAAATATTCGATGTCGCTTTTTCACGACGAATATGCTGCTCACGAGCTTGGAGTGTCAGAACGAAGCCGCGTTTACCGTTACGGTCAACAGTTTGACCAACGATACGACCTGGCATGCGGCGCATTAAATGCTCTGCTACAGCGAAGAAACCACAGGTTGGACCGCCGAGGGAAGCTGGAATACCGAGTGGCTGAGCGTCACCGACTACGATGTCGGCTCCGAGCTTACCTGGTGTTTCTAGAATGCCAAGAGCGATCGGATTTGCACTGACGACGAACAATCCTTTAACGGCATGGATCAGCGGCTCAACGGAGCTAAGATCTTCGATGCTGCCAAAAAAGTTAGGCGATTGCATCAGTACTGCAGCCGTATCACCATCAATGGCCTCAGCAAGCTTAGCCTGATCGGTAACACCGTCTCTATAGTCAATCTCCACTACCTCAAGACCCCAAGCATTAGCCGATGTGCGTAACACTTGGCGCGCTTCAGGATGAACGGTGCGGGAGACAATTAATTTTTTGCGTTTGGTGGCACCAGCTGCAAGGACTGCTGCTTCGGATAATGCGGTTGCGCCATCATACATACTGGCATTGGCAACTTTCATACCGGTTAGTTCGCAAATGTAGGATTGGAATTCGAAGATCGCTTGCAGTTCGCCTTGGCTGATCTCTGGTTGGTAAGGAGTATAAGCAGTGTAGAATTCCGAACGGGAAATGACATGGTTGATCACCACGGGGATGTGATGGTCGTATAATCCGGCGCCGAGGAAGCTGGCGTGCGAATCGAAGTCAGCATTTCGGTCAGCGAGACCTTTCATGTGACGTAGCAGGGCGTACTCATCGAGCGGTTCAGACATCGGCATAGTGCCTTGATAACGGACGGCTTCAGGGATATCGGAGAACAGCTCATCTATGGACTGAATCCCGACGGTTTCCATCATCTCTACGCGGTCCTGTGCTGTCATGGGCAGATAACGGTGCTTCATTAAGGTTTCACTCCTTGGCTTTTTTAAAATATAAGAAAGTACAATTTTCACGTTATACTTTATCCTTTTATTTCTCGCTTAAAAGTTCACCGTCCTAATATGGACGCTAAAGGCGTTTATACTTGTAAAAAGGGGCCTTAATCACGACAGCTTTAAGCTGCTTGCCACGTATCTCTACGAAAACCTCTGTGCCTATTTCACTGTAAGCTGTATCAAGCAAAGCTAATCCCAGGTTGCGTTTCAGCGTTGGAGATTGGGTTCCGGTTGTGACCTCTCCGATTTTGATGCCGTCCGCATAGACTGGGTAATGGGAGCGTGGAATGCCTCGATCAATCATTTCTAGACCGACAAGACGGCGGGGGAGACCCGCTTCTTTTTGCTGTATCAACGCATCGCGTCCGATGAAATCCGCTTTGTCCAGCTTCACGAAGAACTGTACTCCAGCTTCAAGAGGCGTGATGTCAGCCGACAGCTCCTGACCGTACAGTGGCAATTTTGCCTCGAAACGAAGCGTATCCCGTGCGCCCAGTCCAGCAGGTGTTAATCCGTGAGGAGAGCCAGCTGCGAGAAGGCCGTTCCATAACGTTGCTGCCACATCCAGCGGAGCGTAAATTTCGAAGCCATCTTCACCGGTATAACCCGTACGGGAGATCAGTACTTCTACACCGCAGACGGTTGCGCGTTCGATGAAGTGGAAAGGCTTGAGCGTTGAGATCGGTGCATCAGTAACTTCTGCGAGTATGGTCTCTGCCAGCGGACCTTGCAAGGCGAGCAAAAGCGTCTCGTCAGAGACATTAGTGAGTGTGACTTCACCGAATTCAGAGGTCAGATGTTCTTGCAGCCACTGGAAGTCCTTATCGATGTTGGAGGCATTTACGACAAGCATATAACGGCCTTCACTTAGTCGATACACGAGTAAATCGTCGACCACCCCGCCGTTTGGATAACAGAGCAGCGTATATTGTGCCGCACCATCGGTAAGGCGGCTGACATCGTTGGTCGTCATTTTTTGTAAGAAGGCTTCAGCGCCGCTTCCGATCACCATGAATTCACCCATATGCGATACATCGAACAGTCCAGCCTGCTGGCGAACAGCCTCATGCTCCTTCACGATACCTGTAAACTGTACTGGCAGCTCCCAGCCGCCAAAATCAATGCACCTGGACTCCGCATAAGCGGAATAGAGATCATAAAAAGGCGTTCTTTTCAAAGCATCCATGTCGTCACTCCCCTAGTCTGATTACATACGAAAAAAAGGACAGGCAGAAGCAATCATGCATAAATGCACTAATCGCTTTCTGCTCTGTCCTTTGTACCTGAGAGTTACCCTGCGTAACTAACATGCAAGTTTCCCCGTTGGTGACCTGACGCACTCAGCCTCGCGTCTGATGCTCTCCAGAGGTACGTCCGACAAAGGTCCTTTTGCCTGAGAGATTCACCCCTGTTAGGGCTTACTCCTTCGGCGCCGTCTTCAAGTGAGACAGTCTCTCCCTATGCCATCATCCGCAACTGTATTTGTTTCTTATGTCTCCATTAAACGGGTATAGGAGGGCGCTGTCAACAAGAAAAAGTCAAAAAAACGACAAATTTATTTTACTTTTAGTAATATTGACATTATGCTCCGCGATCACTTAGGCTATAACTAAATTTAGAATTCCAATTTGGAAATGAGGCGGCTTGAAATGAGTGAGGTTTTAGATAACCTTCTTTACAGCGAAGAGCATGAGTGGGCACAGCAAGTGGAAGGACGCGTAGTACGTGTTGGGATTACGGATCATGCTCAGCATTTGTTAGGCGATATCGTATTTGTGGAATTTCCTGAAGTGGGTTCGGCCATTTCAGCTGGCGACAGCGTAGGCAGTATCGAATCCGTTAAGACCGTATCGGAACTCTATTCACCCGTCTCTGGGAAGGTTACCAAGATTAATGATGGTTTAGAAGCTAGTCCAGAGCTAATTAATGATAAGCCGTATGGTGAAGGTTGGATTTTTGAAATTGAAGTGGACGGAGAGTATGCTGATGCTGTAAAAGGACTGCTAGATGCAGCTGGATATCGTGCATTGGTAGGGGAGTAATTCTAATTTTTTTCTGAATATTAATTTCACCGCATGTGATATTTGTAGCAGCAAGTTTCTGTTTTTGGGGACTTGCTCTTTGGTGTTTCTATATAAATAGCGGTCGGGATCTTTGAGTTAAATCCTGGGACTGTTTGGAATTATGGGATTTTATTTAAAAGCGAATCTACTGATTGTGGAATTAGGGAAAACCTCCCTTATTTTAGACGAATATAGCGTGACACTAAGGGTTTTAGGGAATTCTTCCCTAAAATTTCAGTGAAAAGCGCTATTTCTGACTAAATAGGGTATTAATCAGGGAGGAATTCCCTAATTCTGCGCCTGGACAAGGGAATAGGCAGATAATCAGGGAGTATTTCCGTAATAAATAGTGGCGAGCCCATTTTGGTATGTTGATAAGCAGATTCGCTCCCGCACAGGCCTAGCTATTGTAACTAGCTCTGAGTAAAACATTTTTTAGGCACCCTCTTGAAGCTGCCGCAGCACAATGATCTCTACACGGCGGTTCTTTTGCTTACCTGCAGCTGATGTGTTCTCCGCGGTGGGCTGGGTATCAGCATACCCTGCATATTGAAAATTGTCGGGGTTCAACCCTTCATGATCTAAGAAAAAGCGAAGCACTGACAGCGCACGAGCACCAGATAGCTCCCAGTTGTCGTTATAGTGAGAAGCCGAAGATACTGGAGTATTGTCGGTATGTCCTTCAATGCTGATCTTTGCGCCGATATCGCTGAATAAGCCAGATAACTGCTGAAGAGCAGGCAGGGCTGGAGACTTCAGGTCTGCCTTACCTATATCGAAGAGAAAACGGTCACTGAGTGTGATTTCTATCCCCTGCGGTTTGTCGGCAACAAAAATTTGTTCTCCGAGATTATTTTCCTCTACATAGTTCGTAATCACACCCATTAATTCAGCAAGTTTAGCCTCTTGTTCTCGAAAAGCAAGTTCACGTGCCGAAGGTGTTTCGTTCTCCGTTTGTTCAGCAGATCCATCATTCGGTCTCGCAGTTGCAGCTGCATTCCCATTCCCGTCTGTACTTTCCGGTTTGTTCTCAGTTGATTTCCCAGCATCTAAAATGCCGTTCCCACCCTCAAGGACAGTGCTGCCAGATTTGAAGGTCTCGGATAACGAGCCTGTCACGATGTTATATTTGTCAGTATCCAGGCTGCTCATCGCATACAATATAACGAAAAAAATAAGTAAAAGTGTAATTAGATCAGCATAAGTAATCATCCAACGGTCGCGGCTTTCCCGAGCCTCTACACGCCGCTTGCGCCGGTCTCTTTGTCTCATAGAAGACCTCTAGTTTCCGCACGGTCATTCGTGTCCGTGTCTGAGATGAATGAGTTCAGTTTTTTACGCACCAGCAAGGGGTGATCCCCGTTCTGCAAAGAAAGAATGCCGACGAGCAGCATTTCCATACTATGTAGCTGGCTTTGACTGCGGGATTTGATTTTGGAAGCGATGGGTAAAAATATTAAATTAGCGATGGCAACACCGTACAATGTTGCGGTAAATGCCACTGCGATAGATGTGCCCAGATTTGACGGATCTGTAAGGTTGCCAAGTACACGGATGAGCCCCATCACCGTCCCGATAATTCCCATCGTTGGTGCATATCCACCTGCAGCTTCAAAAATCTTAGCATAGTTCTCATGCTTCAATTCTTTAGCATCCATTTCTAATTCAAGGATCTGTCTTACCTGCTCAGGATCAGTGCCGTCGACAATAAGAAGTAGACCTTCACGTGTAAAAGGGTCCGGATGTTCTTCAGCTTGTTTTTCTAACATTAGAACGCCGCCGCGACGGGCCACGGTTGCCATTGCAATAAGTTCTTCTGCTTTTTCTACATCACGATCAGGGTTGCTACCGAAAGCCATGCGTAATGCTGTTGGAATGGAGCGCAGCTTAGATGCCGGGAAACTGATCATAACGGCGGCAAACGTACCCCCGAACACAATCAAAGCTGCATTAAGCTGCAGCAGTCCTGAGAGGCTTCCGCCTTCCCAGAGATAGCCGCCGATTAACGCAGCCAGTCCAGCCAATAGGCCGATTATTGAGGTAATATCCATGCTTCAAGCTCCTAACATTTCTATGTATTATGGTTTGCAACGATCTAGGCAACACTGTATAATGAACGGGAACACATATTCTTATCTTCCATATTTTTTAATTATAAGAAAGTATAAGTTTCACGTTATACTTTAATCCTTATAATTCTCGCACAACAGCTTAACGTCTTTTAGAGACGCCAAAGGCGTTTTAGCTTGCCATCGTATGGAGAGAGAACATTCAGACAACAATTATAATATATTAATCTAGTTTAGACGATAGAGGGGAGACGGGCAAATGAGTGATATTGTCGTCAGTACAAAGACTTTTGAATTGGAGTCCGAGTATACACCCCAGGGCGATCAGCCTCATGCCATAGAGGAATTACTACAAGGCATCCGGCAGGGCAAGAAGCACCAGACGCTGCTGGGCGCGACGGGTACGGGTAAGACGTTTACCGTTGCACAAGTTATTTCCAAATTAAACCGCCCGACGTTAGTTATTGCGCACAACAAGACTTTGGCTGCCCAACTGGCGAGTGAGTTTAAGGAGTTTTTTCCGCATAATTCGGTAGACTATTTCGTCAGCTACTACGACTATTACCAACCAGAGGCGTATATTCCCTCCTCCGATACTTATATCGAGAAAGACTCCAGTATTAATGAAGAGATTGATAAATTGCGCCACTCCGCAACGAGCTCCTTGTTCGAACGGCGTGACGTTATTATTGTGGCGAGTGTGTCTTGTATTTACGGCCTCGGTTCGCCGATGGAATACGGAAGCTTGCTTTTGTCCTTGCGGGTAGGGATGGAGAAGCCTCGAAATGAGATTTTGAGCAGGCTAGTGGATATCCAGTACCAGCGTAATGATATCAATTTTGTACGCGGAACCTTCCGTGTACGTGGTGATGTGGTTGAGATTTTCCCGGCATCTCAGGGTGAGCATGCCATTCGGGTCGAATTGTTCGGTGACGAAATTGAGCGAATCACTGAGATTGATGTACTGACGGGTGAACTGATCGGGGAGCGCGATCATGTCGCTATTTTTCCGGCGTCTCACTTTGTTACCAAGGAAGAAACGATGCGAGTGGCACTGGTCAACATTGAAAAAGAGCTGGAAGACCGCTTAACGGTTCTTCGTGACGCAGGAAAGCTTCTTGAAGCTCAGCGTCTGGAACAGCGGACACGTTATGATATTGAGATGATGAAAGAAGTGGGCTTCTGCTCTGGGATTGAGAACTATTCCGGTCCGCTCACCTTCCGTGAACCAGGGGCAACTCCGTATACATTAATGGATTATTTTCCAGATGATATGTTGATCATTATTGATGAGTCCCATGTAACACTTCCACAGATTCGGGCGATGTATAATGGTGACCGGGCGCGTAAGACGGTACTGGTAGAGCATGGTTTCCGTTTGCCGTCTGCGCTGGATAACCGTCCACTCCAGTTCGAGGAATTCGAAGAAAAAGTGAAGCAGATCGTATATGTTTCAGCGACACCTGGACCCTATGAAATGGAGCACTGCGACACCATGGTGCAGCAGATTATCCGGCCTACAGGTCTTTTGGATCCGATCATTGAGGTTCGTCCTACAGAGGGACAAATCGATGACTTGATTAGTGAAATTCGTGATCGGGTGGAACGAGACGAACGTGTACTCGTCACAACGTTGACGAAGAAGATGTCGGAGGATCTGACGGATTACTTTAAGGAAATTGGGATTAAGGTTCGTTATATGCACTCTGATATCAAAACGCTGGAGCGGATGGCGATCTTACGTGATCTTCGTCTTGGTACATTTCATGTTTTAGTAGGGATTAACCTGCTAAGAGAAGGTCTCGACCTCCCAGAAGTATCGCTGGTCGCTATTCTCGATGCTGATAAAGAGGGCTTCCTTCGTTCCGAACGCTCCCTAATTCAGACGATTGGTCGTGCGGCCCGTAACTCCGAGGGTCGTGTAATCATGTACGGTGATCGAATCACTGATTCGATGGAGAAGGCGATGAGCGAAACGTCGCGTCGTCGCGCCATCCAAATCGCCCATAATGAGAAACACGGCATTACCCCAACCACCATTAATAAAAAGGTGCGTGACATCATCGAGGCTACGAAGGTTGCCGAGACTAAAGCGGATTACCTCATGGGTGTTGGTGGCAAGATGAATAAGAAAGAGAAACAAAGCCTGATCCAGCGTCTGGAAGCTGAAATGAAGGACGCAGCGAAGAACCTGCAATTTGAACGCGCGGCAGAGCTGCGTGACGCATTGTTGGAGCTTCGGGCCGAGTAATAAACCTTAAATGCATCACCGATATTTAAAATAAGTAATTGAACGGTGCTGTCCTGGCCGTTCTTTTTGAATAAATAGAAAACAGCTTTGATATTTGATTTATTAAGGAGAGGTTCCGTTGGCGAACGATAATATTGTAATTAAAGGCGCGAGGGCGCACAATCTCAAAAACATCGATGTGACGATTCCACGTGACCGTTTCGTCGTGCTGACGGGGCTGAGCGGCTCGGGTAAGTCTTCGCTTGCATTTGATACGATTTATGCTGAAGGGCAGCGGCGTTATGTTGAATCTTTGTCAGCTTATGCTCGTCAGTTCTTGGGGCAAATGGAGAAGCCGGATGTGGATTCGATAGACGGATTATCCCCGGCAATCTCTATTGATCAGAAGACAACAAGTCGCAACCCGCGCTCCACAGTTGGTACGGTTACTGAGATCTATGACTATCTCCGGTTGCTTTTTGCTCGAATCGGTCACCCTCATTGTCCTGAGCATGGAATTGAGATTACTTCCCAGACCGTTGAACAAATGGTAGACCGGATTATGCAGTATCCAGAGAAGACTCGTTTGCAAATCCTAGCGCCTATTATTTCAGGACGTAAAGGTGAACACAAAGGACTCTTCACAGATATTTCTAAGCAAGGGTTCGTACGTGTGCGTGTGGACGGTGAGCTAAGAGATCTGTCTGAGGATATTGAACTTGAGAAGAATAAAAAGCACACCATAGAAGTTGTTGTAGACCGGATCGTCGTTAAAGACGATGTGGAGACCCGGCTGACGGATTCACTGGAGACGGCACTTAAACTTTCGGGCGGTAAAATCCTTGTGGATATCATCGGTCAGGAAGAGCTTCTGTTCAGCTCTAATTTTGCTTGTCCGATTTGTGGTTTCAGTATTGAAGAGCTGGCACCACGTATGTTCTCCTTCAACAGTCCGTTTGGAGCCTGCACAGAGTGCGATGGACTTGGAATGAAGATGGTGGTCGATCCAGATCTGCTTATTCCTGATGCTGAGAAATCCATTGAAGAAGGTGCCTTTTTAGCTTGGACTGGAAGTACATCTAATTACTATCCGCAATTTCTGAAGTCCGTGTGTGAGCATTTTAATATTCCACAGAACGTTCCAGTGAGCAGCTTAACACCTGATCATATGAATAAACTACTGCATGGTACAGGTAGTGAGAAGGTTCGCTTCAAATATGAGAATGATTTTGGACAAAAGAAAGATGCGATGGTTGCTTTTGAAGGGATTATTCCGAATCTGGAGCGTCGTTACCGGGAGACCGCATCTGACGGTATTCGTGAATTTATTGAAGGATTTATGAGTGCTAAGCCTTGTCATGTCTGTAAGGGTAAACGTCTGAAGAAAGAAATTTTGGCGGTTACGATCAACGAACAAAATATTTCGGATATTACCGATCTCTCAATTGGTGACTGTCAGCATTGGTTTGAAGAAATAAAGTTAAGTGAGAAAGAGACAGCTATCGCCAATCTTATTCTTAAGGAAATCTGCAATCGTCTGGGATTCCTGGTGAATGTCGGATTGGACTATTTGACACTTAGCCGCGCAGCAGGCTCGCTATCTGGTGGTGAAGCACAGCGTATCCGGTTGGCAACTCAGATCGGTTCCAGTTTGATGGGTGTTCTGTACATTCTGGATGAGCCAAGTATTGGTCTGCATCAACGGGATAATGATCGCCTGATCTCTACGCTTGCTCATATGCGTGACCTAGGCAATACGTTGATTGTTGTAGAGCATGACGAAGATACGATGATGGCAGCGGACTATATTATTGATATCGGACCGGGTGCGGGTATTCATGGTGGACAAGTTATGGCGCAAGGAACACCGGAAGAGATTATGAAAGATCCGAATTCCTTAACCGGTGAATATTTAAGCGGTCGTAAGTTTATTCCAGTTACCGCTAAGCGTCGTGCTACCGATGATCGTTGGATAGAAATTCGTGGCGCTAAAGAGAATAACCTGAAAAATGTGAATGTGAAGATTCCATTAGGTGTGTTTACGGCGGTGACTGGTGTGTCGGGCTCCGGTAAATCTTCACTTATTAACGAAATTCTGTACAAGAGCTTGGCACGGCAGCTGAATAAGGCTGTGAAGGTGCGTCCGGGTCAGCACAAAGAAATTCGTGGCTTGGAAAATCTCGATAAAGTTATTGAGATCGACCAATCACCAATTGGGCGTACACCACGCTCTAACCCAGCAACCTATACTGGCGTATTTGACGACATTCGTGATCTGTTCTCGAAGACAAATGAGGCAAAGGTACGGGGGTTCCAAAAGGGACGCTTTAGCTTTAACGTAAAAGGCGGACGCTGTGAAGCTTGTCGTGGGGACGGAATTATCAAGATTGAGATGCACTTCTTGCCTGACGTATACGTTCCTTGCGAGGTATGTAAAGGTAAACGTTATAACCGGGAAACACTAGAAGTGAAATATAAAGGGAAAAACATTTCCGACGTACTGGAGATGACTGTAGAGGATGCTACAGAGTTCTTCGTGAATATCCCTCGTATTCACCGTAAAATGCAAACGCTGATGGATGTGGGTCTTGGCTACATTAAGATTGGTCAGCCAGGTACAACATTATCCGGTGGTGAAGCGCAGCGTGTGAAGTTGGCTTCTGAGCTATATCGCCGTAGTACAGGCAAGACACTCTATATTTTGGATGAGCCTACAACAGGTCTGCATGTGGACGACATTGGTCGTTTACTTGAAGTATTGCACCGCTTGGTGGATTCCGGAGAATCGGTTCTTGTCATTGAGCATAATCTGGACGTTATTAAGACTGCTGATTATATCATCGATATGGGACCAGAAGGCGGCAGTGGCGGCGGAACTGTACTGGCAACAGGAACACCAGAGAAGCTCATCACCGTTACGGAGTCATACACAGGTAAGTATCTGAAGCCGGTTCTGATTCGTGATACGGAGCGTACTGAAGCGCTTATGCTTGAGACGGCGGAAACTACCTAAGCTATAAATAGCTGGATAGTATAACTACTAAATAATAAAGGTCGCGGCAATTTGCCGTGGCCTTTATTGTTTGTTGTCCAAAATTATTATTTTGGGAAAACAATTGATCGGTACAATTGCTGGTAGTCAGCAGTAAATTAGAGCCTTTATCCGTTCTGATGTGAGTTTTCTAGTAAACGTTATATGACTCCTATAAAAAGAATACTAAATAATAGACGGGATAGGCATATGTAGGGCATGTCCGTCGTAAGATTTAATGAGGAACATGCTGTTGCTGTAAGTATACTTAATGGGTAATAGAATAACTGTAGGCTCGATGGTTCCTTGAAAAATAAATAACTAATTGTAATATACATTTTGATCTATTAAAAGCTTCAGCTACTAGATTGGGGAAGCAGCCTTAGAACTAAAATCAAACCGATAATCGGCTAATTTGAGGGGGGTTAATCCATAACTGATAATTCATTTCATCACCTTCAAAAAATAGAGCATTACTCGTTAGGTTTGTATCGCTTTCTCCAGAAAACACCAAACGTCAATGAACAAAATCATTAATATATCCGATTTTGCAGCGATAAAATATTTTTTTTGCGGCAAATACATAATTTTTCTACAAAACCTATTGCATCGCCCAAATGGTAGCGATAACATAGAAGAGGATATGGGGAATACTGGATCTTGCTTGACAACATTTTTGAGGAGGTAAGGTAATGCTACTTGCAGAAGTTGCCGCGCAAGGACCGTCTAAATTTCATACCTTTGATGTTTTTATGATTTTATTCACTATCCTAATTTTGGTTGGAGTCGTTCGGTTACTGAGAGCTCCCCAAAAGAACAAGTTCGCCATTGCTTTCGGAGCGGTTAGTTTGTTGGTTTTTATAATCTCTGACTATGCCATGGTGATGCATTGGTTAAGTTAACGGAAGAATTAAATTGAACAGCTTTGCACCAAAAGACTCCTTTAACGCCGTGGGCGCATTGAAGGTGTCTTTTTTTCAAATTATATAATGTAAAATTAATCCATTCGCAGAGAGAGGGTCTGGTGAAGGTTGATGAGGATTGGGGAGAAGCTGGTGAAGAAAGGAATGGGCTTGCTGCTGTGCGGTTTGTTGCTGTCAGGAGTATGGAGTGAGTCGGTTTATGCGTTGGGTGATACGACTAAGACGGTTAGCGCGGCGACCACAACCCAGAGAGACAAAATCAAAAATTCAACAGCAGCGGAAGACCCCGTACCAGGGATTATTAAAAGTATCACCCCCTCCGTAGTGGGCATTATCGGCAAAGACGATAGTGGGGGGGCTAGCGGACCGGATGATCGATACAATCTGACGCATGGTTCTGGCATTATTGTGAAATCGAATGGATGGATTGTAACCAATGCACATGTCATCAAAGATCTGCAGAATGCCTTGGTAGTGACGTCGGACTCCAAAACCTACAGCATTAAAGAAACATATCTAGATGAAGTTAGTGATCTGGCCCTGATCAAAATCAATGCAACCTCCCTTAAACCTGCAAAGTTTATTCCATCGACCGGCAAAACCGTTGTTGGTGAGAAGGTAGTGGCCGTCGGAACACCGATTAGCTTTTCTCTAAGGAATTCAGCGACCGTAGGGGTTATAAGTGGCCTTAACCGTGAAGTAGCTGCGGCTTATCGTCTGATCCAAAGTGACACAGCGATTAATCCCGGGAATAGCGGGGGGCCGCTAGTGAATATGAAGGGCGAAGTGCTGGGAATAAACAGCCTGAAATACTCAGCGGTGGGCGTGGAGAATATGGGCTTCTCAATACCGTCGGATACCGTGCAGTATATTATGAACCAGCTTTTTAAGTACGGTGAAGTAAAACACCCGAGTCTTGGATTGGAGTTAGAGCCGAGTTGGTCCTCGATTGTGGGCTTGCCAACGCTTGATCCCCTGACTGTAACCAAAGTGATTTCTGCTGAAGCACGCAAGGCGGGTGTTGCCGAAGACGACGTCTTGTACAGCATTGACGGCCACCGTGTGGTCTCACTAGTTGAGATTAATGAATTGTTTAAAAGCTATTCTCCAGGTACAACGGTACGACTGGTTATGCAAAGTGATGGGGATATCGTCATCCGTAAGCTGGTGCTCACTCAGGGTGATCCCCTATTAAGTGAAGAGGGTGCAGGAGCAGATGGAGACGAGCATACGGAAGAGTGATCAGAAAACTCGAGAGGGGGACGGAAAATGGGCTTTAAAGTTTTAAAACAAGGATTGTGTGCGATGCTGGCCTTATTATTGCTATTTTCTATATTACCGATACCAACCGCACGGGCAGCAGAAACAGATAAGCTGCAGCTGAGTCTTAAAGTTGGCAGTACTTCTGCTACGGTGAATGGCAAGAAGGTGACTATCGAGCGGCCTTATATGGAGAACGGAACGGTTATGGTACCGCTCGGGGTTTTTAAAAAGACATTTGGCAGCACGGTTTCCTTAGAAGGAAATGATGTAGTGAAAGTAACGTACGGCTCTCATACAGGGTTAATGACGATTGGTAGTATTAGTGCCTGGAAGGATGCGACTAAAGTTAAACTCACCTCCGCGCCTCGGATGGTTTCAGGTGTGTTGATGGTGCCGCTGCGTTTTGTGGCGAGTGTACTGGGTGCAACCCTCTCCCAGGGTAACGGTGGTGAGCTGATCATTACCTTAGCTCCTGCTGACAATGAAGGCGATGTGCCAGTGGATACTGGTATTGATAGCGATGTGGGGAAGACGCAAATTGGGAACAGCTATTATCGATGGACACTAAATTATCCGTCTGGACTGATTGCTGGAAATAGCGGTGGTGATGAGAGTGTGGCTACCTTCTCCAGTGCGGACAATCTTTATTATTTGGAGATTCATGCAAGTGATCAGGCAGTTGCTGTTGATGCAGATGGGCTATTAGAACAACTAGTCCGGGAAGTCGAGTTAGGCAGTGAACTGATATTAGACCGGGAGTCGTTCCCGAAAGCCTCTGTACCCTATGCACGATTGGTCAGTAAAGATTCTAGCGGAGCACTCTGGGAAAACAGGCTGATCTATGCTGAAGGTAGACTTTACGAGATTTATTTGACGGATGAGAAAGCCACTAATTATAAGGATTTAGCCAAATATGCGGGGTTACTGAGCTCTTTTCGGCCCTCTTTTGACACTAAAGATAACAAAATCCGTGATCTCTCTACCGTAAAGAATGGCTTAAGTGAAGCCTATAATGAGGACTATGGTATCTCACTACAGGTTCCTGCCGCTTGGACTAAGGATGACCAGCATTTTTATTATGAAAGCAAACATGGAAGTCATTTGAGTGTGGCGATTACATCGGCACCTGCTGGTTCTACACTAGAGAGCTGGGCTGAAGAGTTGAAGACAAAAACGCAGGAGAACTTTGTAGCGGACGCTTATGTTTTTAAGGATAGCATGAAGTCTGAAATCTCCGGCGTACCTGCGCAAATAAGTGAGACACAGCTGAATTTCGGCAACGGTTGGGCGACAGAATATCAGGCAATCGTGCTCAAGAATGGGTACCGTTACTATTTTGAATATGTGACACCTCCTGGACAAGAAGACGATAAGACCAAATTCAATGCTATTATATCCTCCATTGATATTGATTTTGATCTGTTGAAGGAGAACTTCGGGCGACTCGCTAGCGATGACTATAAGACAATCAAGAATAAAACGATAACCAAAGTATCCAAAAGATACGGCTATGCCATCGACATTCCACGTTTATGGACACCCAATCAAGATGTATTCGAGACACAGTTGGTAGAGTATTGGTTCATCGGAGGACGTTTCCAGATTAACTCGAAACCTGAAAGCTCAGTCGATTATGCGGTGAATATGCTCAAAGATTCTTATCAAAATAAAAATAATGATCCTAAAGGTCCTCGCATTGAAAGTATAGTGGAGTCTACCTTTGCCGGTGCTCCTGCTACGATCCTTACTGTGCATCAAATCAAGAATGGTGTTCCTGTCCGCAGTAAGCACGTTGTTTTTGGTAAAAATGAGGTGGTCTACACGATTACTGTTACGCTGAATGATGCCAATGCTACTGCAGAACAGCAAGCATTGTTGGATAAAACGCTGCAGTCGTTTCGGTTTACAGGGAATGAGTAGTTTAGAGGTGATTGGAGTTCATGACTAACTAATAGTAGAGTGTAATTCAATTAGATGAGAACGTCTTTGTAGCCAAAATGGCGTGGGGCGTTCTTTTCTTTATATAAATGTTGGTAAACACATGGCGCTGAGATGTGATATTTGATACAATTATCAAGTTAATCAACTAGAAATGACCCGCCACATGGCGGTTTGGGAGGATATAAATGAAAGAGCAACAAATACGCAGAGAAGACGTGGAGCTATTGGCACCTGCAGGTGACTGGGACTGCATGCGTGCGGCGGTAGCGAACGGAGCGGATGCTATCTTTTTTGGCGTAGAGAAGTTTAATGCACGGGCGAGAGCGAATAACTTTCGCATGGACGAGCTGACGGAAATTATGGCGTTTTTGCATAGCTATGGTGTGAAGGGTTTCCTGACCTTTAATATACTGGTTTTTGAAAATGAATTGTCTGATGCGAAAGAACTGATTGATGCTTGTGTAGATGCTGGCGTGGACGCAGTGATTGTACAGGATTTAGGTTTGGTCAAAATGATTCGTGAAATCTCACCAGACTTCCCGATTCATGGATCGACACAGATGACGATTACTTCCCCGGAGGCGGTTGAGTTCACTAAGCCTTTCAGTTTGGAGCGTGTGGTACTCGGTCGTGAGAACAATCTGAAGCAAATTAAGACGATTGGGGAACAAGCCCGTCTGCCGATGGAAGTATTCGTTCACGGAGCCTTATGTGTCTCTTATTCGGGTCAATGTCTAACTTCGGAAATGTGGGGTGGACGCTCCGCCAACCGCGGAGAATGTGCTCAAGCTTGCCGTCTGCCTTATGATCTGATGGTGGATGGAGAAGTTAAACCAATGGGTGATGTAACTTATTTGCTCTCCCCTAAGGATTTGGCAGCTATTGATCTTATGCCTGAGCTGATCGAGGCGGGTGTAACTTCTTTCAAAATCGAAGGGCGCCTCAAGAGCCCGGAATACGTTGCGAATGTAGTTAGTAAGTACCGTAAGGCAATTGATCGGTATTTTGATGGCGATATGTCCAAACCATCGAAGGAAGAAGTTCGTGAACTGCAACAAAGCTTCTCCCGCGGTTTCACGCATGGTTTCCTAGATGGAACGAACAATAAAAAGCTCGTAGACGGCACTTTCCCGAAAAGCCGTGGTGTATATCTCGGAACGGTTGAACAAATTCTTCGCGATGGTGTAGTCTGCCGCATTCACGCACCGCTTAAGCGGGGAGACGGAATCGTGTTTGATGCAGGGGATCCGACGAAAAAAGAAGAAGGCGGACGCGTATACGACCTTCGTCGTAAAGGTGTGAAGCTCGAAGGTGAAGCCGAAGAAGGCTGGATCATCGACATCGTAGCGGGTCGTAATGATGTGGATCTTCGTCGTTTAAATGTCGGTGACCGCATTTGGAAGACGAATGACCCTGCGCTAGACAAGGCGTTGCGTCAGACTTATGAGACTGAGAAGCCGTACCGGGTATTCCCGGTACATGTGCGAGTGCAGGGCTGCGTCGGCGAGAAGCTGACCACCTGGTGGACGGACGTTCAGAAGAACGTTACCGTCCGTGTGGACTCGGAGCTCGCGCTGGAAACAGCGCAAAAGCGTCCGATGGATGCCGCGCTGCTGGAAGAACAATTCGGCCGCCTGGGCGGAACCGTGTTCCAGCTTGATGCGCTAGAGTCGCATCTGCAAGGCGACGTCATCGTCCCTATGCGCGAGCTGAACAGCATCCGCCGCCAAGCGGTGGAGCTGCTTGCGGGCGAGCGCCCGAAACCGCCCGTGTACGTGAAACGGGCGATCGAGGTCTACGGCGACGCTACCCGCAGGGACGTCGCTCCGCAGCGCGCCGGTGAAGCGGAGCTCACCGCGCTGTGCCGCAGCCTGCCGCAGGTGCAGGCTGCGCTCGAGGCCGGCGTGAGAAACATCTACGCCGACTTCGAGTTTATCAAGCAGTTCCCGGCAGCGGTAGATGCGGTACGGGCTGCAGGGGCCAGCATCGCGCTGGCCACACCGCGCATTCATATGCCGGGCGAGAATGGCTACCACGCCAATATCCTGCGCTTGCAGCCGGATGCCGTGTTAGTACGAAACACCGGCGCGCTGTATTATTATCTGCGCCGCCGCCAAGAGCAGCCTGATGCCGTGCATCCACGCCTGATCGGTGATTTCTCATTGAATATTGCCAATCATAAGGCAGTGGATCTGTTCCTTGAGGCAGGCTGTGACATGGTAACACCGTCCTATGACTTGAACATTCAACAGATGGTCGACCTGCTTGAGCATAGCGATACTTCTCGTATGGAGATCGTAATCCATCAGCATTTGCCGATGTTCCACACAGAGCACTGTGTATACTGTACCTTCATGAGTGAAGGCACAGACTTTACGAACTGTGGCCGTCCATGTGAAGAGCATCGCGCTTCCCTGCAAGACCGTATTGGAATGTCACATCCAGTTCGTGTGGATGAAGGCTGCCGTAATACCGTCTATAATGCTGTTGAACAGTCCGGTGCGGAGTATTTGAATAATTTCCGTGATCTAGGCGTATCCTCGTACCGCGTGGAGTTCCTGGAAGAGACACCAGAGCAAGTGGCTGAGGTAATTAGCCTCTATAGTCGCGCACTGCGTGGTGAGATCTCTGGTACGCAGGTATGGAAGAGCTTGAAGGCTACCAACCAGTTGGGGGTTACACGGGGACAATTGGTTAACGCGAAGTAATAAAGGTTAAAGGAATAGGGCTAGGTGACTACCAGAGTAAATCTGGAGTGCTTAGCCCTTTTTTATAGATACGATCTCGTCCTCTTTGTTACTTGCATATACTAGATAATATATAGGTGAGAGTTAGCAAAGGGGGGGGATCTTGTAAAAGACTTATATAATTTCTCCCTCTCCGATTTGATTGGAATAGATATACAAATATAACAAACACTCTGACATTAATCTGTTATAACTGCTATAATTAAAGGAAATATGCCATTTTACTATACAGAGTATTTAAGATGGAAGAGTAACCGACAGAAGGAGTTAATGTGATGAAGATCCGTAAAGCCATTATCCCCGCTGCAGGTCTTGGTACCCGTTTTTTGCCTGCGACCAAAGCAATGCCTAAAGAAATGCTACCGATAGTAGATAAACCGACGATCCAATATATTGTCGAAGAGGCAGTTGCTTCAGGAATCGAGGATATTATTATCGTGACGGGGAAAGGTAAACGAGCGATTGAAGACCATTTTGATAATTCTTTTGAACTGGAATTTAACTTAGCTGAGAAACAGAAGTGGGAACTTCTTGAATCCGTTCGTAAATCCTCCGAAATGGCTGATATCCATTACATCCGTCAAAAAGAACCAAGAGGTCTTGGACACGCGATTTGGTGTGCTCGTAAATTCATAGGCAATGAACCGTTTGCTGTATTGCTAGGCGATGATATTGTTGAAGCGGATAAACCATGCCTCAAACAGATGATAGATGTTTATGATGAATATAAATCTTCAATTGTAGGCGTTCAACCCGTTCCATGGGAAGAAGTATCGCGTTATGGTGTTGTAGACGCTTCGCCTTTGGCAGAACGTGTCTACAAGGCAAATCGTCTAGTAGAGAAGCCTAAGAGAGAAGAAGCCCCCTCAAATCTAGCGATTTTGGGACGATATATCTTAACTCCACGTATCTTCGATATGCTTGGCGAGCAGCAGGTAGGTGTAGGTGGAGAGATTCAGCTTACGGATGCCATCTCCCGATTAAGTGAAGTGGAGCGGATTATTGCTTATGACTTTGAAGGTAAACGTCATGACGTTGGTGAGAAGATGGGCTTCATTCAGACCACCATTCATTATGCACTTCAGCATGAAGAGCTTAAAGATGATTTACTTCGATATATGAAAGAGCTTATAGATAGCGAAGTTGCTAAGGCAGGGCTTTAAATAGAACTCATATCATTGAAAAAAGCGTGCCGCTGTAATTACAGCGGCACGCTTTTTTGATTTCTTCCTTTTTTAGAATTGTGAATTTGCGATGGCCTCGATTTGTGCTGCTTCCGCGGGATCAGCTGCAATCAGTGAATTGTATATCGCCTGATCTTCGCCACCAGTTTTCGTCAGTGCAGCAAGGTACCAACGAGCAATCTCACGATTGGTTGCATCTGCGAAATCTTGGCTTAAGGCCGGTTTCAAGATGGAGATTGCTTTTTGTATCTGTCCAGACATATACTGCATTTTTGCTATCTTCAGTGTCACATCCGGAGTAAATGTTTTCGAAGGATCATTATCCGCAAGTACCTGATTATAGGCCAAAAGCCCAACGACAAAGCCCGCTTTCATGTTTTCTATTCTATCTGGATTATCTTGTTGTGCATAAGCTGCCTGCCCCAAATCAAATGAACGGCTGATTAGTGAACTGTACCAATTTATATCCCACGGAGTTTCACCGTTCATTATATCCGTGTAATTAGGATCCGAATTAAGCTTCAGAGTTGTCTTGGCTGCATCCTCTTGTCCGGATAAAAGTTGCATTCTACCAACGTTTAAAGCGATAGTTGGCGTTACTGAGAAAGGACGCCCTTGCAGTTGTTCTGGTGGAAGAGTCTTCAGATGTTCTATTCCAGAAAGAACGTGATTGTATGCTTCTTGAGCTTCATTGAAATACTCTTGTTTCTTTGTCTCATCCTTTTGGTTAAGGGCTTGCTGACCTAATGCAAAGGAACGGCTGATGAGAGTATCATACCAGTTGATATCCCAGTTGAACTTGTCAGCATTGTCCAGGTAAACATTATATGCAAGGTCACTTTGCTCCTTTAAATCATAGTAGCTCACCATTTGAGCTAAAAGATATTTGTTGTAAGGCTCATCTTTTAGTGCTCGAGTTAATACATTATGAGCCTCTTCAAGAAATTGCTCATCTTGCGTTTGATTGAATACCGTCATATCCAAAGCAGATAAGGAGATGGCGGATTCAGGATGATTAGGACGGGTTTTTAAAGCTTCAACCAATGGAGCTTTAATTTCTTCGTATGAAGTACTTACTCTAATTAGATTCTTACCCTTAAGAGCAGCATTACTGGAGCCAATATAGCTGATCGAGAGGAATATCAAGAATACCGTTCCTACGGTGAGAATAGCGGAATATCCAATCCGTAGTCCAGCTTTATTCCAACTTTTACGTAGCTGTTTACTATCCATGACAACTGCCATGCCCGCCAGTCCAAGGAAGACGAGTATTCCCATAAAGGCATAACTCATATTGAAATCTAGCAGGCTGTGCACAAGAATGGATAGAGCAATAATTAGGTAAAAGAAACCATTCTCAAAATCATTTTTATCGCGTTTAACATACCCACGAATATACTTATAGAAAATATATAAAATGAAGCCCATAAATACGATAAAGCCAAGAATCCCAACCTCGATCAAAAATTGAAGAAAGAAGTTGTGCACCTGGCGGCTAGTATAAGGGTTGTTCTGATAGTGCTCATATAGTGAGGACCAGCCTCCACCACCAGCACCAAGGATGGGATAATCTTTAACTACCTTCATGGCATCTTTATAAAAAGTAATTCGTTCAAGTACGCTATGTTGTTGGAAATTGATGTTCTCAAGACGAGTCTCCATATTATCAGGCAAGATGCTTTTTGCACTCGTACCGATAAGTAAGAAAGCTAAAATTGCTACTAGAGCGACAGATCCGAGCGGAATCCAAAGGCTTGTCCGTTTACGTGAAGACCAATTACTCAGCTTCTTATGCAGCCATGGAGCGACAAAACGCTGAATGACCCAAGATAGGCCAGCCACAACTAGTGAAGCTCCTAATAGATATGCCCAACCTTTTAAAGCGGAAGAAGAAGTGAAATTTGCGTTTAACTCTATTCCTAGATTAGTTACGGGTGTCGTAATGAGCAAAGATACAATACCGGCAACTCCTAAATGCAGAATCCAAAGGATTTGCTGTGCAGGTTTTAGGAATAGAAGCAGAAGTATGAATACTACAGGTAGCAGGACCAAGCCACCGCGAGACAATGTTAACAAGATCGACACAATGATCGGTACTAACATAAAGCCATGAGTCAAGGTTCCATACCATTTTTTAGAGCGAATAAGCGCGAATATTGCTACAAATAGAAAAGCCATCAAGAATGCAGCGTATGTATTCGCATATTGAAAGATCGAAGTCAAACGAAGTCCATTAGAATCAGTCATAACTGCATCTAAATAGATATCGTTCCGTACAGTGTTTGAGAACCAGCCCACAAGAGCGCCAGCTAATTTGCTGCTGCCTAGCCAATTTAAGAGTCCAAAACCTACAATGAAATATGCGATCACCAATATAGCATTTTGAATGACAACATTTACTTGCTTTTGCTTCAAGAGATAAAAGGCTATAATGAAGACTGCAACATACATGCTCTGAATAAACAGCATATTCATCGCCGTATATTGCGAAACTGCGACAAACAATGATAAAGCGTAGGTCAGAGGCAGTAAGATAGAAGATGAAGCTACTAAGTCCCTCTGTTCATCTAATTTGAATTTTTTGTAGTATAAGCCAAGGCAGACTAGCAGCAAAAGGCCGCTTAGTAGTGCTGATACATAGATTGGCTTCTCGAAGTCTAATTGTTGTCCGTTAAATAATCCCACTTGAAATGGGGCCCAACACAAAAATAAAATAAAAGCAACAACCAAGGCCCATATCGGACTTGCTATCTTTTCAACATTTCTCGACTGAGCGGCGTTTTTACCGTATACTGGTTTCGACACGTTATTATCTCCTTTTCCTGTAATTACATGAGTATTAATAGCATACATGTAGTATTTTACTACAAGACTAGTAAACAGTAACAGTTATTCCTAAAGAATATTAACAATAATTAATGAATGAGGCGATCAATTTTGAAAGGCATAATATTAGCAGGTGGTTCAGGTACTAGATTATATCCATTAACAAGAGCTATATCAAAGCAGATGCTTCCAATTTACGATAAACCTATGATTTATTATCCGCTATCAGTTTTGATGTTAGCTGGTATAAAAGAAGTTTTAATTATATCGACTCCTCGAGACTTACCTTTTTTTGAAAATTTACTAGGAGATGGTTCAGCCTTAGGAATGAAGTTGATGTATAAAGTTCAAAGTGAACCCAATGGATTAGCAGAAGCATTTATTCTAGGTGCAGACTTTATTGATGGTGATGCCGTATCTCTTGTGTTAGGAGATAATATCTTTTATGGTCTTAATTTCTCTAAGATATTGCAAGAGTCCTCTAAACTAGAAGATGGAGCCTTAATATTTGGCTGTTACGTAAACGACCCTAAAGCATACGGGGTGGTCGAGTTTGATCAGGATAAGAGAGTTATTTCAATTGAAGAAAAACCACAAAACCCAAGGTCGAATTTTGCAGTTCCTGGACTCTATTTTTTTGACAAAGATGTTGTGCAGATCGCTCACAATGTCGAACCTTCTGCAAGAGGGGAATTAGAGATAACTTCTGTAATTGAAAAATATCTGGAGCAGGATAAATTAAAGGTTGAACTAATGGGAAGGGGTATGGCGTGGCTAGATACAGGAACGCATGACTCCTTACTACAAGCTTCAAATTTTGTAGAGGCCATTCAGAAAAGACAAGGTCTTTATATATCTTGTGTTGAAGAAATAGCGTTTCGCATGAAATATATTGGGAAAGAACAGTTAATTGCATTGGCGGAGCCTCTTTTGAAAACTGATTATGGAAAATACCTAATTGATGTTGCGGAAGGTAATGTCTGAGATTGTTATATAATTAGCAGAGGGGCACTATATAGTGAGATTTAATAAAAAAAAACTTGCGAAATTCGGAATTGTTGGTCTATTAGCTCTATTTATTTTTTACGCATTTTTCATGGTTTTTATTCAACCATCTAACAAAATGGAATTGGATCTAACTGTAAAGGGTGGAGAAGAAGATTATTTCCAAGTGTATTTTATGCAGAATAATGAGCAGTTAAGTGAGGAACAGTCGGTAGTTGCGAATTATAATAAAGTAGGGGAGTTTGAACGACTCAAGTTCCCTTTAGATGATGATGTGCAAAAATTAAGATTAGATTTAGGTACGAAACCTGGAAATGTATTTATAAGCAATATATCTATTAGTTCACCCTTACACTCTTATGAAATAAACATGAAAGACATTAATTTAAAAAACAGTCATCAAGTAGAAAACTTGAAATATTATCAGGGGGATTTGTCTGTCTCAGTTTTAGGAGAAGATCCTTACATTGAATTTGTTCCTTCAAATGAGATAAAAGGAAAGATAATAGAAGATAATCAAATTATTCAGAAGTTTATTGCTTTTGGTATAGCGTTATTCACAACTATTATTTTTTTGGTGTATGTAAAATTACGTTTTGATATTAAGTATTTGTTTCAAGAGTTGTATCGGAATAAGAAAATGCTCTATTTTTTATCTGTAAATGATTTTAAAACAAAGTATGCAGGTTCATATCTAGGTGTGATTTGGGCATTCGTACAGCCGGTCGTTACTGTTTTAATATATTGGTTTGTTTTTGAAGTTGGATTTAGATCAGGTTCGGTACACAGTGTTCCTTTTATACTATGGCTAGTGGCAGGTATTGTTCCGTGGTTCTTTTTTGCTGAGGCTTGGGGAAGCGCGACAAATTGTCTGATGGAGTACAGTTACTTAGTGAAAAAAATAGTTTTTCAAATTAGGTTACTCCCCTTGGTGAAAATAACATCTTCTTTCTTTGTGCATTTGTTTTTTGTTATCTTGACCTTTATTATCTTTTTGCTATATGGTGTTAATCCTTCAATGTACGCTACTCAGGTAGTGTACTACTCATTGTGTACGATTTGTTTTGTCTTTAGTTTATCGCTCATTTCGAGTTCCCTCATAGTTTTCTTTAAAGATTTAGGACAGATTATTAGCTTGATATTACAGTTTGGAATGTGGTTAACCCCTATTTTGTGGAGTTCCACTATGCTTCCGGCTTCTTATCGTTGGATACTTAAAGTGAATCCTGTATATTATATTGTCGAAGGATATCGTGACGCCCTAATTAATAAGGTTTGGTTTTGGGAGCGATATAACCAATCCATTTATTTTTGGTTACTCACATCAATATTGTTCTTAATTGGTATTACAATTATGAAGAGAATGAAACCACATTTTGCAGATGTGCTTTAGAAAAGGTGAGGGATATGAGCAAAGAGTTGGCTATTAGAGCTGAGAATATAACAAAAGTGTACAAGCTTTATGAGAAGCCTATACATCGTTTGAAGGAGTCATTGAGTATTCGGAAAATGACTTACCATCGCCCTTTCTATGCACTTAACGATGTTAGCATGGAAATTTATAGAGGTGAAGTAGTTGGTATAATTGGGAAAAATGGATCTGGGAAGTCCACGATTCTAAAAATTATTACTGGAGTGTCATCACCTACCTCTGGAGGGGTTTATGTTAATGGGAAAATCTCTGCATTATTAGAACTTGGTGCAGGATTTAACTTGGAGTATACAGGTATTGAAAATATATACCTGAACGGTATGATGATGGGGTTTGGTCGAGAGGAAATGGATGCAAAATTAAATAGTATCTTGGAATTTGCAGATATAGGTGATTTTGTTTATCAACCAGTTAAAGCCTATTCAAGCGGTATGTTCGCAAGGTTAGCTTTCTCAGTAGCTATAAATGTAGATCCAGAAATATTGATAGTTGATGAAGCGTTGGCAGTTGGTGATCTGAAATTCCAAATAAAATGTATGGAAAAGTTTAGTGAGTTTCGAGATAAGGGCAAAACTATTTTATTTGTTTCTCATGATATAAATAGTATAAAGCGTTATTGCAACAGAGCTATTTGGTTGAATTCAGGAAGGATCGAAGCACAGGGTGACACCGACTTAATATGTGATCGTTATACCGATTATCTGAAATATGGCGAAAAATCTTCAAAGTCTAATGAAGATGAGGGGAATAAAGGAAAATTAAAACTGAATGATGATATGATCGGTGTTATTGAAGGGTTTCAGCTTATTGATACTAATGGTAAGGAAATTGATGAAATCGAATATAACTCCAATTTTAATTTGAAGATTGATTTTGAAATGAATACTGATGATTTAGATATAGTTATCGGGGTAGCCATTCATACTATCGATGATATCTACGTCTGCGGTGTTAATACTTTATTAGATAAAGAAAAAATTTCTTACAAAAAAGGTATGAATACAATTTACTTGGAATATGAAGAATTTAATTTATTAGGTGGTAGCTATTATTTTGATGTAGCAATTTTTGAAAACAATGCTCATGTACCTATTGATTATAGAGCAAGAATTAAAGAATTTTTTGTGAGAGCTGCGTATATAGGTGAAGGTATTTGTGTTCTTCCGCATAAATGGAAAATGGATGGTGATTAATAGTGAAATATGATTTCGATTTGGATATCTCGTCTAAAAACTCTTTGTCACTTATTATAAAAAAAATCAGACCAGGATCGACAGTATTAGAATTTGGTCCTGCTGCTGGAAGAATGACAAAGTATTTAAAGGAACAACTGAATTGTAAAGTCTATATTGTTGAGATAGACGAAGTTGCTGCAAAGAAAGCTTCAATTTTTGCTGAAGGTGTAGTAATAGGTAATATCGAAGATTTTAAATGGTTGGAGCAGTATGAAAATGTGAAGTTTGATCACATTATTTTTGCTGATGTATTAGAACATCTCTACAATCCTCAGATTGTTATGAATAAATGCGTAGAACTTCTAGAAATAGGAGGTTCTTTATTGATTTCAGTACCCAATATTGCCCATAATAGTGTCATTATTGATTTGTTGCACAACAAATTTGAATACAGAAAAACGGGTCTACTTGACGATACTCATATACGTTTTTTCACATATACCAGTTTACTAAATATGATATCTACCTGCAATTTAATGGTTAAGTGGGAAGATGCAATTATAAAACGCGTGGGTGAAACAGAATTGGGTAATTTTTTTGATGGATTACCAAATGGTGTTGTCAAATTCCTTAAAAATAGACCCTTATGTGATCTATACCAATTTGTTATGGAACTACAACCCCAGCAAGAAAATTCTGTAACAAGAAGGAATATTGTAACTAAGGGAGATTACTATTATTCACAATTATATATTGATTGCGGTAATGGTATCACAGAAGAACAAAGCTTAACGATAAGAGCAAATGGTTCTTCTCGAGAATATGAATTTGATTTAATAGGATTTGAGAGGATCGAAAGATTGCGATTTGATCCATTGAATGTGAATTGTATCATTACTATAGAGGAAATCGTTTGTATTGATAAAAATAGGGAACAACTAATAATAGACAAATATAGTAATAATGCAGATTTTTCAGATGGGAATACTTTCCTGTTTCTTCATGAAGACCCACAAATTCTTTTTGATTCACCCCAAATGGAATTAAGTAGAATTATCGTTAGACTGAGTTGTATAGATTATGAATTTAGTAAGCCGGATTGGTTATTGGGAAAACTTATCGAACTTACCGGATTAGGCAAGAAAGAAAAAGAGAATATGAAAAGAGATTTTGAATATAAAATACAGACAATAGAGAAAGAAAATACAGATCTTTTATTAGATATTTCAAACTTAAAGGTAAAAAATAGACAATTAGAAGATGCTATGGAAGAAGGCCTGAGAAAGAATAAAGAAAACATAGATGAATTATTGCATAGAATATCGAGTATAGAAGAAAGGTCAGACAAAGAATTAATCTTGAGGGAACAAGAAGAATTGAAGGTTAGACAAATAACTGAAGAATTGAATATGAAAACTGAAGAATTGAATTTGAAAGATAACGAACTCAATAAAATATATTCAACTATTCTAGGAAAACTAATCGCTAGAATGATTAAATAAACGAGATTGGTGTGATAAAAGTTGAATGAAGCTACAAATTTAGTACAGAATATTATCGAACGAAATCATATCAAGAAAAATATTTTAAGGCAAACGACTCTGCTAAATTCGTTTGAAGTTGAAAATGCATCTGTAAATACGCACGGAGTATTAGTTTCGGAAAATAATAACTCCGTATTTATTAACTTCAAGCTTAAAACCAGTAAAAAGTATTATAAATTAGTATATAATATTTCAAATCTAGAGACTACTGGAGAAGTTATATTACATGTGAAAGGCAATAATCAAAGGCATGAAAAGTATCATTTAGGAACATTTCATGGGACTCCTATTGTTTATTTCTTAAAGTGCGATTTCGATGCAGAAATTATTACGTTGGAAATAGCAGAGACATCGTCTTTTACTCTCGGTCAGTTGGAACTAATTCAAATATCCAATCCTGAGTACAAGGCGAAAAAATTGAAGCAATATACCGCTAAGTTACGAAGGGTTGTTAGTAAACAACCACATTTGAGAGCGAAATTCTTCAAAGAATTGAAGGAAAACGGGATAAAGCAAGCTATTCAAAAAACGAAGAGTAAACTTTATCAGAACGTGGATAGCTACAATAATATTCAAGTGAGCGGCCAGGATTTTAAAAGCGAAATCTCGTTAAAACAAAGTAATACTGTTTTATTTGTTTCTCATGATGCGCAAAATGCGGGGGCATCTATCCTATCTCTTAACATTGTAAAAACGTTAAAGAAGGTTTTTAATAAGGATGTTATCGTTCTGTTACTAAAAGGCGGTCCACTTGTTAGTGAGTTTTCCAAGTATGCTACCATAATAAATTTCAATCAGAATTCCCTTTCCTACTTGGAGAATGAAGAAGAAGTTAGCAAAATAATTACTGAGATTAAAGAAAAGGGAATAAACATTTGTATCTCTAACTCTGTTGTTTCAAATATACTTACTAAATTAATGTTTGAACATGGTATAAAGGTTATTTCACTTGTTCATGAATTACCCACATCTATAAAGACGTATGATTTTATAGAAGCCGCAAAATATGCTGTTCAATATTCTGACAAGGTCGTTTTTCCAAATAATTTTGTTAGAGATTCTTTCGCAGATTGTTTTCCAGTAGATGAGAAAAAGGTACATATAAGACCTCAAGGTATATATAACAAACGTAGAGGTACTTTGGATAAACTGACTGCAAAAAAGAAACTTTGTGAAAATTTGAAGATTGCATCAGATTCGACTATTCTGTTAGGCGGGGGATACGGTGATCTTCGTAAAGGATTTGATATTTTCTTCTCTATAGCGAAAGAAATGATTGTGGGGGGGAATGGAGAGAAACTACATTTTGTATGGGTTGGGCAAGTTGAACCAATACTCGAAAAGTGGATGAAACATGATGCGGAAATCTTAAAGGTAGACTCATATATCCACCAAATTGATTTTCAAACTAATCTTTCCCCGATCTTACAGGGAGCTGACTTATTCTTACTTCCTTCACGGGAAGATCCGTTTCCTTCTATTGTACTAGAGGCAATTGATAATGGTACGCCTACAGTTACTTTTGAGGGGAACGGCGGCATGGGGGAATTTATTAAAAGGTTAGGAGTTAGACCAGCCCCATACTTGAATACTAAAGATTTTGCGTCAGAGGTTTACAGGATTTTAAGCGATGAGCAGTTATATGAAAGTATAAAGCAGCTTGGGCTGGAATTAATCGAAAAAGAATTGAATTTTTCGGATTATGTAGACCAATTGTTACATATGACACAAGGTGAGAAGACATTTAGCAACGAGGTTTCCGTAATTATCCCCAATTATAACTATGAAGATTATATTGAAGATAGATTGAACTCTATTATTTATCAAACAGTGAAACCGAAAGAAATTATTTTTCTGGACGATATGTCTACCGATAATAGTGTACAAGTGGCAGAGAAGATACTTAAGAGATCTAATATTCCATATAAAATCATAAAAAATGAAGTGAATGTGGGTTGTTTTGGTCAATGGATCAGAGGAATTAAAGAGGCTACTGGAGACCTGATATGGATTGCTGAAGCTGATGATTTATGTGAAAGTAATATGTTGGAGAAGTTAATCCCATCATTTGATGATGACGAGGTGAACTTGGCATATTGCCAATCTGAAATTATAGATGGAAACTCTAATAAAGTTGGCTATGTTTATTCTGAGTATACAAAGGATCTGTCAATAACTAAATGGGATTCTTCTTATTGCATTGAAGGTAGAGAAGAAGTAGTCGAGGGATTGGCTATTAAGAATACCATACCTAACGCTAGCGCTGTATTATTCAGATCATCTGCACTTGAGGGACTGGAAGAAATGCTACGTGATTATAAAATTGGAGGAGACTGGTTAGCATATTTATATGCGCTAAAAATAGGGAAGATCTCTTATGTTTCCGATATATTGAATTATCATAGAAGACACTCTAGTAGCATTGTAAGTAGAAATGAGCAGAAACTTGAATTATTTGAAGAAATGTTAGCTATTAAATTATTTATTTTAGAGAACTTTGAGATCCCGGGATTTATAGTAGATAGATTTCTTCAACATATTTCAAATGAATATGCAAGGTTAGGATGTAAAGGCTATGAAAGTAAAAATATATTGAAAAACGATGTGTTAGCTGACAAGTTCTTGAACTTAGAAAATGAAGCTAGAAAGAAAGTTAATTCTATTAATTATTTACGCATCAAAAAAAGAATACTATTTGTTGCTCCTGATTTTGAGGTGGGTGGAGGACAAATGTTGGTCGTTAGATTAGCCAATTTTTTCGCCTCTTTTCAAGAGGTATATGTGTATAATGCTAGGCCCTGGTTAGAAGATTCTATGATGTCAGGAATGATTTCTGGAAATGTAAATGTTCTAAATAGTAATGGCAACCCGGATGAACTAAGATCCTATATTGATGACCTGAAAATTGAGGTTATAAATAGCCATATTTGGTGGTCCGACAAAATTACCTATCAGGCAATTCAAGGAAATCAAAATATTAATTGGGTGTTGGCTATGCACGGATGCTATGAGGCATTAATAGAAAATCCTGATTGGGATAATGACTTTTTAGCCATGGTTAAACCTGTCCTTGATCGAGCAACTAGTATTATTTATGCAACTAACAAAAACAAAAAAGTGTTTGAATCAGTTACTGTGAATAATATAAATAAGCTACACAACGTTTACTATGGATACCAACTACAAAATATCGGTTTGAAAGATAAGACGGAACTTGGTATTGGTAAAGATGATTTCGTTTTTGGTCTAGTTTCTCGTGCAATAAAAGAAAAGGGTTGGGAAGAGAGCATTAAAGCTATCATCAACTTAAACAAAGAACTTGAAAAAAAGGCTCATTTAATTTTAGTAGGACATGGCCAATATGCAGATGATATGAGAGAGAAATATAAAGATTATAAATACATTCATTTTATCATGGACTTGAAGAAACCATCTGAATGGATCGGATGGGTAAAAGTATTTGATGTGGCAATCCTTCCGAGTTACTTTATATCTGAAAGTCTTCCGAATTCTATTATCGAATATCTAGCTTATGATAAACCTGTAATATCTACTAATATTGGCGAAATTCCAAAGATGTTATACTCTGAAAACCAGAATAAATATGCTGGTATTATTCTTGAACTTAACAAGGAAAGAGAAGTTGAAGTTCAAGAACTTACAGATGCAATGCGAGTGATGGTTACTGATTTAGAGCAATATTCTGAGTATGGAAAAAATACGAAGTTATTATTCGAACAATTTAAAATGAGCAATTTTGCGTCTGCGTACTTTAGATTGTTCTGATTTTTTCCTTTTTATATAGAAAGGGAAACCAACGAAAGGGTTGTTTAACTTATGAATGTTTTTATATTGGGCGGTGCTGGATTTATTGGAGCGCATCTAACAAAAAAAATGTGTGAAAGTAATTATAATGTTACTGTGTACGATCGACACATCACCGATAAAAGTTTACCTGATGTTGAATTCAATGCAATAGAAGGGGATTTTTTGACGGAAGAACGCTTTGATAATTTATTGGAGAACCAAGATGTTGTTATACATCTGATAAGTACGGTATCTCCTTACTCTTCCATGCTAAATATATCAGACTCCTATAAGAATGATGTTATAAAAACCTTAGCGTTGCTTGAAGCAGTGAAGAGGAAGGGGATAAAAAAAGTGATTTTCTTGTCCTCGGGGGGAACTGTTTATGGAGATTTTAATGAAGTGGATCTTCTAAATGAAGATAGTAATTCTCACCCTTTGAATCATTATGGAATAATGAAACTTACAATTGAAAAAATCCTATTAATGTATAATCAACTTTATGATATGAATAATATTATTTTGCGTGTAGCTAATCCGTATGGTCCTGGACAAGATCCAGAGAAGAAGATTGGCGCTATTTCAGTGTTTTTAGATACCATCTTAACTGGTAATACTATTACCGTCTGGGGCGATGGATCAACGGTAAGAGATTACATTGAAATATCAGATGTGATTGAAGCAATTATGTCTACTGTGGAATATATTCATACAGAACATAGTGTTAAACCGATTTTTAACGTGGGGACAGGAATTGGTACAAGCATTTTAGAGATAATCAAACAGATTGAGATGATAACTAACGTAAAAGCACATGTGGATTACAAAAGCATGAGAGATATTGATGTAAAGCGGAATGTACTTGATCCAAGGAGAGCTAAAGAATATCTGAGATTCGAGTCCAAAATTAATGTTGATCAGGGAATAAGAAAACTGTTGTCTGAACGCGACAAGTTTTTAAGGGAATAAATTATGAATGTATCCATCGTTATTCCTAATTATAATGGCGAGAAATATTTAATTGACTGTCTTACTACTTTAAAAAAACAATCATATCAGGATTATGAGACTATATTGGTGGATAATGGTTCTACTGATAATAGTGTTAAGATCGCTCGTGATATAATGCCGAATATTATTTGCTTATTACTAGGAGAGAATAAAGGATTCAGCGCAGCGGTAAATCAGGGGATTCTAAATAGTAAAGGTAAATATGTTGCCTTATTAAACAATGATACTCTTTTAACTGAGACGTGGCTTGAAAATCTTCTTACTTGTATTGAAAGTAATGAAAATGCTTTCTCTTGTTCAAGTAAGATGCTCCAATTTCATGCTAATAATCTCATCGATAATGCGGGTGATGCGCTTACTCTTTTTGGATGGGCATATCAAGAGGGACATGGTAGCAATATTAGCAGATATCAAAATAATAGGCATATTTTCACTTCTTGTGCGGGTGCGGCAATATATAGACGTGAAGCTTTTGATAAAATAGGATATTTCGATGAGCATTTTTTTGCTTATTTAGAGGATGTAGACATTGGTTATAGAGCTCGTATAGAAGGTTATGATAATTTATTTTGTGCGGATTCGATTATTTATCACATAGGCAGTGCTACAACTGGAAATGGATACAACTCTGTGAAGGTAAGATTATCCGCTAGAAATAATGTGTACTTGCTCTATAAAAATATGTTAGGGATTCAGCTGCTTTTAAATGCTCCTTTCTTAATTATAGGACATATATTTAAATATCGATTTTATAAAAAAATAGGTTTTCAAAACGAATATATAGATGGAATTAAAGAAGGATTTGAAAAGAGAAGATTGATTAACAAAAGAAAATTCGAGTTTAGACATTGTTTTAATTACTTTGAAATTCAGGGTTGGCTTATTTCAAAAGGATTTATTTATGGATTTTTTAAAATTTGTAAAATAGTAAAAAGGGTTACATGATTCGAGTGAAAACTCCCTCTCAGTTGAGGTGGGAGTTTTACGCCTGCGATGTAACATAATTATTATTAATACTACCGACTAAACTGTAGCTAAACTTTATTTTCATTTTTTAATAATCCAATGTAGTAGATATAGCGAGAATACAGGTTATTTTCTTAAATCTAAGCTCTCACTAAAAAGAAGGTAAATTCTAGTTCCACTTACTTGGGGAATTAATCATTTATTTAAGCCTAAGGATTGTTGACTTGGAATTTTATCAAGTTAGTCGAAGGGGATAATTATAAAGATGCTAATCAAAAAGATGGAGAACTTATTTGAGAATAAAAAAGAATTAGCGGCATCAGCGGGTGCTTCAAGTATCCTGATTTCTTTATTGCTAGTACTCCCTATTATTAAAAGAATATTAACATATTCACCTGAAATTAAAGATTTTTCTAATCATATAATGTCTTGGGCAACAGCGTCTGATCTTAATATATCAACTCGCATTAATAGTTATTATTCCTTAATTATAGGCATACTAGTTATGTCAGCTTTACTTTTTCTCATAACCTGTAAAATGTTCTCCGGAAGATACAATGAAAAATCATCGCATCTATTTCTTTATATTAAACACCTCTCATTTATTGGTATAGCAGGAGTGGTGGGAAGTGTTTTATCGGCTAGTCAAGATTCCTCCCTTTATTTTCTGGGTGGAGCAGTCATATTAGGATACATATATATAAGGTTTAATGGTACCAATGATTTTGATATTACTAATTTACTATGGTGTATGTTGATTTCGATACCATTAAGTCTCTTTGTGACTGTGATTTCGAATAAGCTCCATATTATAGAGCATTTATTAGAGAGTAAATTCATGCAGAAATTAGGAATAGAAATAGATACTTTTTATTTTGTATTTATATGGTTTTTACTGTGTGTTATATTACTTTTTATTTTCCAAAGAGTCATAGGATTAATTAGTGGACAATACAATATAACAGTCAATGATTGTAGAAATATATTTATTCTAGCTAGCATACCTATCATATTTTCAGGGATTGTACAATCAATTATGCTTGAGATGCTAAATATATTGAATAAGAGATTCGATATTGTTTTTAATAAACCAATTGTTATGTATTCAGCGGTAATAATTTTCGCATTAACAATAATGTGGATTATTTCTACTAAACTATTAAGACAGAAGGCTGGTCAATTAAAGGCTAAAACAAATAAAACTCTTTATAATCTATATATTCCAGCAATATTGGTTACGTTTATACTTATGATTGTGCAGCCATATCGCATGGCGACGGTAGGTAATGAATATTTTGAAATGTCGAATCATGGGCTTTCGGTGGATCATCTTTTTAGATATGGGAGTATACCTTTAATTGAGAACTTTGATGCACATATGCTATCTAATCAAATTTTTGCATATATCTATTCTTTATTGAATGGTTATGAGCCGTGGGGAGCATTTCTCTATAATGGTTATATACAAATATTCGGGATTTTGGTCATGTTTTACTTATTGAAGTCTCTCATCGGAGAAATCAACTCATTTTTTTTCGTGTTAACTTTTCCTTTGTTAGATTATTTATTCAGCGAAACGTATTTGCTTTCAGGAATTTTACTGTTTAGCTTATATAAATATTTTAGAGAAACTCATTCACTTAAAAATAGCTTTGGGTTTTGGTTAACAGCTGGAGCATTGTGCTTATATAGATTAGATTTAGGTATGGCTGCAATAATCGGAGGTCTAGCAACGTTCCTTATTATATCCTTCACATATAAACGATATTCAGCGATTTTTAAATTTTTATGGTCTGGAATAATATCAGGATTTACGGCAATAGTTTTATTTGCGATGTTATGCTTATTCAAAGGGATAAATCCAAAAGAAAGAATTATTGAGTTTATTAAACTATGCCAATCTAATCAAAATTGGGCATATGCGAATGTTGGGGATAATAATCTAATAGCGTACACAATAAGTTATTACATTTTACCTCTATTTATAGCAGTGATTGTGCTATATTCTGTTTTGAAATATAGTTTATTGAAAAAAAATCTGTTACAAGTGAATCAGCAGAACTTTATAATGTTTATATATTTCTCAATATTCTTTCTATTTAATATTTCGAGAGGCATCGTACGACACTCTCTTGCAGAAGGTAGCTTAATTTACACCGTAGGGACGTTTTCTTTGGCAGCATTATCTTTTGTGGTTATGAGCAAGAATGGTATCGACAGGGTGGGGAGATTTTTAATCTCATCAATTGTTACAGTAGTAATAATAAATATAAATTTAACCGATTTTAGTGGTAGTGCTTCTATTGCATCAAAAGCACTTCTGTCTAAAAGCTACCAACAGCAATATGACAATTCAATTTCATTTGATGGTACACGCGTTAATGGTGAGCTACCCTCAGACGCTCAGCAACTGAAAGGAATACTTGATGTGACATTAAGTAAAGATGAAACATACTTTGATTTTTCATCAACTAATTATTTCTATGCTTTAGTCGGACGTAAGAATCCGATTTATGCAAATCAATCTCCACTTATGATTAGCGATGATAAAACACAAAAATTAGCCTTAAATGATATTAAGACTAAACAACCTCCGCTTGTTTTGATGCCCATTGCGGGAAAACTGTGGAGCCATATTGATAACATAGCAGTAGATTTTAAATACTATATGATATCAGAGTATATCTATGAAAATTATGAGCCTTTAATAAGGTTATCTAATTTTGATATTTATTCTTTGAAATCTAAAAAAGAAACTTTTCTCAGCAAATTAGAAGAAAGTAGTGTAATTAGGAATCTGATATATTCTAGTGATTTCGCAAATGCGAATTTAGAGGGAATATCGAATCACAATGCTATTACGGAAAAAGAAAACGGAGAATTTTTGCAAGTTCAGGGTACTGGAGACGATCCTTATATAGTTGGACAATTATCAAGTTTAATTGGTATTAAGTCTGCAGATATAAAATATGATGCGAGCAAACCAACAAGTATCAAGATTGATTTCGATGCGAACAAATCAGGAAATGTACAATTGTTCTATACGTTGAAAAGCGATGAGGATTTTTCTGAAGTTCAATCGCAGACCTATTATATCAATAGTATCGGGAAGAATAATATGGAAATCCATCTTCCATCAATGCCTTTTAAACTTAGGCTTGATATTAATAACACAGATGTTATGTTAAAAAAGTTAAACATCTCTCAGGGCTTAGAAATTATAAATGAGCAACCTGAAATTTGGACTAGAAATATCGGGAATATACCTATTCTTTGGGCAGAAAGAGATGGGAACGAAAATTATCAAAATGCACCATACCTTAATAAACCCATTATAAATACCACATATTTTTCATTAAATACGCAGGACATAATAAAGAATCAAACTACCTATTTAATATTACAAATAAAAAGCGAAGAAGACCGTAGTGCTTCAATTCAACTTGAATCTGATGGTAGTGAAGAAAAGGGGATATATGTATTTAATGTGTTAAAGGGGAGTCACGATTATGCAATTCGCCTAAGTACAGATTATAAATGGTGGAATAACGAAATAGAGGAAATTAAGTTTTTAGCAGATGGGGCTGTAACAATTAATAAATCATCTTTTTATATGGAAGGACAAAATAAATTTTATAATACTAAAGAGTAATCTATGATAGTTAATAGTAGAATAATATTACGTTGAGGAAGTAATTAAGTGTAATGCAAATGGATCGTAATAATGCTAGAATTGAAATGAAAATCAAATCATAGGAGATAATAATGTTACTTATATTGTTAGTTTTGGCCATGATTTTTAATATTTTCGCTCAAATTATTTTAAAGTATGGGATTAACCTAATAAGTCTTGATGGTCTAAATTTAAACTCATTATATAAAATGATTTCCTCTCCTTATCTATGGTCAGGGGCTATTATGTATGGAGTAAGCTTTGTGTTTTATATATTTGCTTTATCTCGTGGTGAGCTTGGGCGGATTTCACCAATATCCCAGGCACTTACGACAGTTGGGATAGTTACAGCATCCATTGTAATATTTCATGAACCACTTACTGGATTTAAGGTGATTGGCGTTCTGTTATTAATCGCAGGAACTATTGTTATATTTAAGTGAAGTAAGGGACTCAACTTTTTTTAGAAAGGGATTGACTTTGTTGGATTACGATTATGTTGTTTTTGGTGCCGGAATCTATGGGTTATATGCTGCTCATTTATTAGCTAAAAGAGAATTAAAGATCGCGGTAATTGAAATTGATGACAAACCTCTACAAAGAGCAAGTTATATAAATCAGGCAAGAGTTCATAACGGATATCATTATCCACGAAGTGTATCTACTGCAACGAAATCAGCGCATTATTATGAACGCTTTGTGCAAGATTTTTCTTTCGCTATTAATGATAGATTTAAGAAGATTTACGCAATTTCTGCTAATGATTCATTGACTAATTCTGAACAGTTCTTAAATTTTTGTAACTATGTGGATATTCCTGCAATTGAGGTGAATAGTAATGCTTATTTTAATCCAGGGACAGTTGAAGCAACGTTTGAGACGCTAGAGTATAGCTATGATGCAAATTTGATTCGTGAGTGGTATATAAATGAGTTAAGCAAATTCAAAAATGTTGAGATTATGTTTAGTAAGATTTTAGATACAGTTAGTGAATCGAATGGTCAGTTTGTTCTAAGATTTTCCGATAAGACAATTAGCACTACCGCAAATATCTTAAATGCAACTTATGCTAGTATAAATCAAATTCTCCGTAAGTTTGATTTCGAATTATTTACAACAAAGTATGAAATATGCGAAGTGATTATGACTGAAGTGACGGATAACATTAAAAATGTCGGTATAACTGTAATGGATGGTCCGTTTTTTTCTCTAATGCCTTTTGGAGAGAGTTCCTATCATTCATTAACTTCTGTAGGACATACTCCGCATGAGTCTTCTTTCAGTGCTCTTCCGGAGTTCTCTTGCCAGCAACATAACCCTAACTGTACTCCTAATCAATTATCAAACTGTAACTTTTGTTTAGCGCAACCTGATTCTGCTTGGATTAGAATGCATCAACTCGCTAAAAAGTATTTAATTCCAGAAATTAAGTTAACTCAAAGAAAATCTTTATTCGCTGTTAAGGCCCTAATTAGTGCATCTGAACTTGATGACTCTCGTCCGACTGTGATTAAGGAGTTCTCAGAGAGTCCAAGATTCATATCAGTGTTCTCTGGGAAGTTTAATACTATTTATGATTTGGAGGAAGTACTATGAAAGAACAGGTATTTGTTTCAGTCGTTCTTTATGCGTATAATAACGAACGAGAAATTGAACAATCACTTATCCAATTTGATCGCATAATGAGGAGTCATTTTAAGAATTACGAAATTATATTGGTTAATGATTATAGTAATGACAGCACATTGGAAAAGGCCCACAATGCAATTAGAACAATTTATGCTGATACTACTATCATTAACTTGTCAAGAAAGCATGGTGTAGAACGTGCTATGATGGCTGGTTTAAATAAATCCATGGGTGATTTTGTTTTTGAAATAGAGTCATTAACAATCGACTTTGATGTGGAACTTTTATACGACATGTTCAAAACCTCAACTAATAAAGGATTTGATATTGTTGTAGCTTCATCTGGCCAAGTAGGATGGAAGTCTAAAGTATTTTATCAACTATTAAATAGAGTATCCTATCTAAATCTATCACTTTCTACTGAAACGGTTAGATTGGTTACTCGTCGCGCACTTAATGCAATGCAGAACCTAAAAGAGAAGGTAAGGTATCGGAAAGCACTTTATGAACTTACCGGTTATTCAAAAACTCTGATTCAATATCAGTCTGTAAATAAGGCTCGAGGAAGGAAAATGAATCGTGAAAATGTATCACTTGCAATGGATGCGTTAGTTTCGTTCTCACACTTTGGTTTGAGGGCTGCTCATTTACTAACGGGTGTGTTCTTTCTCTTTTCATTGTTTATGGGCGGATATGCAATGTATAACTACTTCTTTAATCAGTCGGTAGTTGAAGGTTGGACAACCTTAATGATTTTAATTTCGCTTGGTTTTGCTGGTTTGTTTTTTATAGGTGGGATCATAGGTGAGTATACATCACGTATTTTAATTGAAATTCAGAATCGTCCTTTTTACAGCACAAAATCTGTGGAAATGTTTAAAGAAAAGAAACCTCGCTTGGAATTAGTAAAAGATTTAGGAAATACTTCAAATTAGTTAACGAGGAGGGTTTTCATGAATAAAACTTGTCTTTTGGGGTACACAGGCTTTGTTGGCACTACATTGCTTACACAGACTAATTTTAATGACCTATATAATTCTTCAAATATTAAATCTATAGAAGATAAAGAATATGGTCTTGTTGTCTGCGCTGCTGCACCTGCAGTGAAATGGAAAGCTAATCAGGCTCCTCTTGAAGATCTTGATAATATCAATAGTTTAATTGAATCTTTAAAAAAAGTAAAAGCAGAGATGTTTGTCCTTATATCTACAGTTGATGTGTATATGAATCCTATTAATGTTGATGAGGATTCGAAAATTGATCCGGAAACTATAGACCCTTATGGTCGCCATAGATATTATTTGGAACAGTTTGTAAGAGATAATTTTAAAAATTATTCAATAATTAGACTTCCTGGCTTATTTGGCAAAGGATTAAAGAAAAACTTTATATATGATTTAATTAACTCTAATACTTTGGAATTAACACATTACCAGTCAGAGTTTCAATTTTATAATATGTGTAATTTATGGAATGATATTCAGATTGCTCTGAATAACTCACTATCATTAGTTAATTTCAGCACTGAACCAGTAAGTGCCTCCGAAATTGCTCGGAATTCAACAGGGAATTTATTTTTAAATGAAACGGTTAAAAACCCCGTTTTTTATAATATGAAAAGTAAATATGCGAATTTATTTAATTCTGAAGCTGAAGAGGGATATATGAAGTCGAAAGAGGAAATTATTCGAGAGATATCCGTATTTATTGAATGTGAGAAGAGGCTGCTCCAATGAATCTATCTATTTCCAATATTGCATGGAATGTTGAAGAAGATAATGAAATTAAAACTCTTCTTAAGAGATTGGGCATTAATGGTATTGAGATTGCTCCGACTAAAATATGGGAGAACCCTTTAGCGTGTACATCAATAGAAATTGAAAAATATAAGACTTATTGGCAATCTAACGGAATAGAGTTAGTAGCTATGCAATCCTTATTATTCGGTCAGAATCATTTGAAATTATTCTCAAATTCAGAATCACGTCTAGAAATGATTGAATATCTAACTGGTATTATTTCTCTAGCCGGACAGTTAGGGATTCGTTCTCTTGTTTTTGGCTCTCCAAAGAATAGGCTTGTTGGTTCATTGACTAAAAAGGAACAGTTTGAGATAGCAATTCCGTTTTTTTATGAGTTGGGGACTATAGCTGCTAAGGAAAATGTGACTTTGTGCATCGAACCTAATCCAACACAGTATGGTTGTGATTTTATAACAAACACTGAAGATGGAATCGCTCTTGTTAGGGAAGTAGGGATCTCTGGATTTCAGCTACATTTAGATGCGGGCGCACTCTTACTAAATAATGAACTTGTTTCATCAGTTATAGAAAAAAGCATGCCATATCTGAATCATTTTCATATTAGTGAACCTTATCTTAATAGAATAGGTTCAGAGGATACACAACATAAAAGAATAGCAGATGCTTTGAAAATGCAAGATTATAAAAATTGGATATCGATTGAAATGAGAAGTGATTTATCTTCAAGCAATATTAAAAGTGTTGAGAAAGCACTAATATATGCTATGGAAGTTTATTCCTAAAAGAGGGGGCGAATTTTACCGTGGATAAGATAGATTGGCAAATACCGAAATTTACACTTTCAGAATTCAAACCCAAGGCTAGTAAGTATTGTGTTTGTATCCCAGTTATCAATGAAGGGAATAAAATTAAAAAGCAGTTAGAGAAAATTAAACTTGTCTCAGATGTTATAGATATAATTATCTTGGATGGGGGAAGCACAGATGGTTCCTTAGATGATGCGTTTTTAAAAGATATGAATGTAAGAGCGCTTTTAACAAAACAGGACACAGGAAAACTGAGTGCTCAGTTACGAATGGGTTTTGCATATGCCATAACCGAACAATATCAAGGAATTATCACAGTGGATGGCAACAATAAGGATGGCGTTGAAAGTATTCCTGATTTTATTGAGAAACTTGATGAAGGTTATGATTTTGTTCAGGGCTCTCGATATGTGCCTGGAGGCACTGAAGTTAATACACCTCTCTCAAGAAAATTAGCTATTAAACTAATGCATGCTCCTTTTATTTCATTAATGGCTGGATTTCATTATACTGATACGACGAATGGATTCAGGGCACATTCTACAAGGCTCCTTTTAGATGACAGATTAAAACCGTTCAGGGATGTTTTTGACACTTATGAATTGTTAGGATATTTATCTGTAAAAGCCCCTAAACTAGGGTATAAGGTGATAGAAATTCCAGTGTCACGGTCATATCCAAAAGGGAAAGTTCCTACTAAAATAAGTCCTTTACGAGGGAATTTGCTATTAATTAAAACTCTTTTGAATTTATATATGAATAAATATGACGCCCATCAAAATACTAGACAATCGGTTAAGGAATTATAAAAGGATATTTACCAGGGAAATCAAAATAGTTTTCTGTTATGATCCTTTAATGGTGGTTTTGAATACATTATATTAAATTATTACAAATTATTATTTAGGCTTAATGAAAATAATCTTAAAAATTCAGGAAATTAAAATGTAAGGAGGAAGCTATAAGTTATGAAGGTCACTCCTTTTAAATTACAAGGTGCAAGCTTATTGGAACCGGTGACCCACGGTGATACTCGAGGTTTTTTTATGGAAAGCTATAACGAAGAAATTATGCATAAGCTCGGCGTAAACAACAAATTCATCCAAGACAATCAATCCCTCTCTGCAGAGGTTGGTGTCCTGCGTGGTCTACACTACCAGTTGAACCCAAAGGCCCAAACAAAGTTAATTCGTGTCTTAACCGGCGCTATTTATGATGTAATCGTAGATATTCGTCGTAATTCTCCTACATTTGGTCAATGGGTCGGAGTAATACTTAGCGAATATAACAAACGCCAACTGCTTGTACCTAAAGGCTTCGCGCATGGCTTCTGCACGTTGGTCCCTAATACCCAAGTGTTATACAAGGTGGACGAATATTATTCCCCTGAGAATGATCGCGGCATATTATGGAATGATCCAGCGTTAGGTATTGATTGGCCGACTTCTAGTCCGATATTATCGGATAAAGATCAACGTCATCCTGTACTGATGGACGCGGAACTTAACTTCGAATTATAAACATAACATTTCATTGAACAAAAGGTGGGCTATAAATGAAACTGCTAGTTACCGGTGGAGCCGGATTTATCGGCAGCAACTTTGTATTATACATGCTGCAACAACATCCTGATTATCAAATCGTTAACGTAGACGCGTTGACATATGCAGGTAATTTGGAGAATTTGAAGTCAATTGAAAATCATCCGAACCACAAGTTCGTAAAAGCAGACATTACAGATGTACAGGCAATGGATGCTTTGTTTAGCCAAGGTGTTGATGTAGTGGTAAATTTCGCGGCTGAATCGCATGTGGATCGGAGTATTTTGGAGCCAGAAGTGTTTGTGAAGACGAACGTGCTTGGAACACAAGTACTTTTGGATGCGGCGAAAAAATACAGTGTTACTAAATTCGTTCAGGTTTCTACGGATGAGGTATACGGATCACTTGGAGCAACCGGTTTGTTTACTGAAGAAACTCCTTTGACTCCGAACAGTCCATATTCGGCAAGTAAAGCTGGTGGCGACTTGCTTGTACGTGCATACCATGAGACATTCGGACTGCCAGTGAACATTACCCGCTGCTCGAACAATTATGGCCCGTACCAATTCCCTGAGAAGCTTATTCCGCTTATGATCTCCCGCGCACTTGCGGATCAAGCGTTGCCTGTATATGGCGATGGGATGAATATCCGTGACTGGTTGTATGTTGAGGATCACTGCAGCGCGATTGATTTGGTTATCCACAAGGGCGTGAACGGTGAAGTATACAACATTGGTGGCAATAACGAACGTACAAATGTGCATATCGTGAACACAGTATTGCAGGAACTTGGCAAACCTGATTCACTGATTACTTATGTTCAAGACCGTCCGGGTCATGATCGCCGCTATGGAATTGATCCTACCAAGATTATGAACGAACTGGGTTGGAAGCCGAAACATACGTTTGAAACAGGTATTAAAGAAACCATCCAATGGTATCTCAATAACCGCGAATGGTGGACTCGCATTCAATCTGGGGAATACCAGAAGTACGCTGAATTACAATATGGCGATCGTTTGGGAGAATCTCTATAATGGTTCAACTGAAGGTACTTGTTACAGGTGCGGCCGGACAATTGGGTCAGGATGTTGTTTTACTACTCCAGCATCATGGTCACCAAGTGATGGGCTGCGACCGTCAAGAGATGGATATCACCGATCTGGATCAGTGTATCCAGGTTATTGGTGAGTATGGACCGCATGCTGTCATTCATTGTGCTGCGCATACAGCAGTAGATGCGGCAGAAAGTGACATCGATGCAGCTTATTTAATTAATGCAATGGGCAGTCGAAATGTAGCGCTAGCTTCTGAAAAAGCTGGAGCTAAGCTGGTATACATTAGTACGGATTACGTATTTGATGGTTTGGGAGTACAGCCTTACCATGAGTATGATAATACAGACCCTAAGAGTATATATGGTAAATCGAAACGTGCGGGTGAAGTGTTAGTTCAATCCCTTTCCTCTAAGTATTTCATCGTACGCACATCATGGGTGTATGGTAAATACGGGAATAACTTTGTCAAAACAATGCTAAAGCTTGGTCAAGAAAAGCCAATGCTTCAAGTAGTAGATGACCAAAAGGGTTCGCCTACCTATACAGTTGATTTAGCTCGTTTCTTGCTTGAGCTTATCCAAACTGAGAAGTATGGTGTATACCATGCGTCAAATAGCGACTCATGTACTTGGTTTGAATTTACACAGGCGATCTTTGCAGAGGCTGAGGATATTTTGGGTTTGAAATTCACCGCAAAGCTTGAACCTTGTGCTACGGAACAGTTCCCAAGACCTGCACCGCGTCCTCGGAATTCGGTGATGGAGCATTTGTCGATACGTACGAATGGATTTGAGGATATTCGACCTTGGCGTGAGGGCCTGAGAGATTTCCTCTTAGAGCTAAAAGAATAAGATAGTAGCAATTGAAACTCCCAAATCGTTTATAACGATACGGGAGTTTTTTGTATTCTTTCGTTATAATAAGAAGGGAGTGTGTAGTTAACAAGAAATTACAAAGTCGAGGATACTCATGAATAACAAAACAGTAAGTGTACATATCGTCACCTACAACAGTGCTGACGACATCATAGATTGTATAGAGGCAGTAATGGCACAGGATTATTTGGTCAAAAAAATTGTCGTAGTGGACAACGCTTCAACTGATGGTTCGGCGGATAAGGTCAGAACGTTCTATCACCAGTTTAACTCGGACTCACCCGCTGCATTCTTGGTGGGGCATGAAGCTATGAACTCCGCAAGGGAGATAAAGCAATATCCAACAATTGACCTTCTGGAGAATGAGCTTAACACAGGCTTCGCCCCAGCCCACAACCAGGCCATCTCGGCCACGAATACAGATTACGTGCTCGTCCTTAACCCTGACCTTACGCTGGCTCCAGACTATATCTCCAGACTAATCACACAGATGGAGAATAATCCACAGATCGGCAGCGCCACAGGCAAGCTTTTGCTGAAGGCGGATCATGGGCTGGTAGACAGCACAGGTCTCCGAATGAACAGAGCACGCCGTGCATTTGATCGCGGTGCGGGTGAGCCAGCTGACCAATGGACGCAATCGGGTCCTGTATTCGGTGTATCTGGAGCGGCTGCGATGTATTCTCGGCGGATGATCAACGACATAATTGTTGATGGCGAATTTTTTGATGCCGACTTTTTTGCTTATAAGGAAGATGTGGATGTGGCTTGGAGGGCAGAGTTATTCGGCTGGCGGGGATATTATGATGCTGAGGCGATCGGGTATCACGAACGTGGCTGGAAAACGTCTGGTCGTAACACGAAGCCGTTGTTCATCCGACGAATATCTTACATTAACCGCTACAAAATGATCTACAAGAATGAACAGACTCGAACTATGCTGAAGACAATCTTCATTTCTCTTCCCTATGAGCTTGCCGCACATGGCTATATGCTTCTGAGAGAGCCACAGTTAATTACAGCGTGGAAGTCCTTTTTCACTCAGCTTCCAGCGTTAAAAAAGAAGCGGGAGTATATACAAGCCGCGATAAAAGAGAGAAAGAAACACGAAAGCTAAACCACATATGGAAAAACCTCCCTGAAACGTCACCTCTTCTCAGGGAGGTTTTATGTTATAATTATTGTCGGTAGATTACTATATTTGTCAGGAGCGTTACGCAGTGAATGTAGATGTAAGCATACTTATTGTTAATTACAACACGTGTCGCCTGACGATGGATTGTCTCAGGTCGGTGTATGACTCAGCAACGAACTATTCCTATGAGATTATTTTAATAGACAACAATTCCAATGATGATTCGGTAGAGAAGATTAGTAGAGAGTTTCCAGGTGTAATGTTGATCGCAAATAACGACAATGTCGGTTTTGCCCGTGCTAATAATCAGGGGATGGAAGCTTCATCCGGACGGTATGTGCTGCTGCTGAATTCAGATACGGTGGTACGTAAGGATACGCTAGAGACGATGATCTCCTTTATGGATAGTCGGCCTGATGTAGGAGCGTCAGGGTGCAAGATTATTTTACCGGATGGCTCGCTAGATAAAGCTTGCAAGCGGGGGTTTCCTACACCGTCTGCTTCGTTCTATTATGCTTTTGGATTTAGTAAGCTATTTCCGGATCGTCCGAGGTTTAACGGTTACCAGTTAGGTTATCTGGACCCTGATCTTGATTACCCGATAGATTGTCTGGTTGGTGCGTTTATGCTGCTGCGGCGGGAGACGATTAACCAGGTGGGTGGATTAGATGAAGAGTTCTTTATGTACGGCGAGGATTTAGATTGGTGTTATCGTATTAAAGAGGCTGGTTGGAAGATTTATTATTATCCGAAGACTGCTATCGTGCATCTTAAAGGCGGTAGCGCCAGACGCAGACCGTTTAAGATCGTCTATGAATTCCACCGGGCAATGATTTTATTTCATCGTAAGCATTATAGTAAGAAGTACAACAGTATGATAAATGGAACAGTATATGCCGGCGTAGGTGTGAAGTTCGCACTTTCGCTTTTGCGGAATGCCTTAACTTCGCCTAAAACAGTCCCATCACCTGCTCAGAGTCTTAACTCCGCTAATGAAACAGGTGCACGTAACGAAAAGAATACTGAGGTGAATTTATGATTCGGCGTAATCAGAAATTTTTGACACAGCTCTATATGGTGGCTGACTTTCTTGTCATCCAGCTGTCCTTCCTTATAGCCTGGTGGCTAAAGTTTAGAAGTGGTTGGATGGAGTACGAAAACCCGTTGCCTGTAGAGTCGTACGCTTACTGGAGTATGATTTATGGCGGAATTGCAGTGTTAATCGGTATACTGCTGTCGCTGTATTTGCCGAAGCGTAAGAAACGGTTTGTCGATGAATTCATTAAGATTTTCCAAGTGCATATCATGGGCATTTTCATTCTGCTTGGTCTGATGTTTTTCGTGAAAGAAATAAATATCTCCCGAACATATCTAGCTCTTTACATGGGATTGAACATTCTTTCTATTATGCTGTACCGTTATGTACTGAAGAAGATGCTTAAGTCTTTTCGCGAAAAAGGCTTCAACCGACAGTTTGTACTTATCATCGGTGCAGGTACGCTAGGCAAAAGATTCTACAATAATCTAGAGCAATACCCTGAGCTTGGATATGAAGCGATTGGCTTCTTGGATGACTATCATACTTGGGATGGAATTGAAGAACAACGATATAAACCGATTCTTGGAACAGTTGACCAGTTGTCTGGAATGCTAGAGATGCTGCCTGTGGATGAGGTTATACTTGCGCTGCCACTTGATGCCCATTCGAAGTATCCTTCAATTATTGCGGCCTGTGAAAAAGCAGGTGTACGCACATTGATTATCCCTGACTTTTTCGACTACTTACCAGCGCGCCCTTACTTTGATAACTTTGCAGGCATGCCAATGATTAATGTTCGTGATATTCCACTAGATATGACGGGTAATAAGATGGCAAAACGATTGTTTGATATTGTGTTCTCATTGTTCGCAATTATTATGATTTCCCCTGTGATGCTTATCGTGGCACTTGGTGTCCGACTGACCTCTCCCGGGCCGATTATATTCCGGCAGGAACGTGTGGGGCTGAACCGTCGTAATTTTATGATGTATAAGTTCCGCTCCATGAAGATGCAGCAGGATGGTGAAGAGGATACAGGATGGAGTACGCGGGAAGATCCTCGTAGAACCAGATTTGGGACCTTTATCCGGAAGACAAGTCTGGATGAGCTTCCGCAATTTTTTAATGTGTTACTGGGTCATATGAGTGTAGTTGGCCCACGGCCAGAACGACCATTTTATGTAGAACAGTTCCGTGATGAAATTCCAAAGTATATGGTAAAACACCATGTACGTCCTGGAATTACAGGTTGGGCTCAGAGTAACGGACTCCGCGGGGACACTTCCATCGAGGAGCGGATCAAACACGATATTTTCTACATCGAGAACTGGTCTTTACTGTTTGACATTCGAATTATTTTCAAAACGATTCGCAACGGCTTCGTTAACAAAAACGCTTATTGAGACCTGAGCTTATTTAGATTTTAATAATACCCCGTTTTGCCACTGGCAGAGCGGGGTATTAATTTTCTAATCTAAACTTTGCAAAGGAAACTCACAACTATGAATAAGAAAAAGATTATTGCAACCGTAGTAATGATTGTCGCACTAATAATGACTCTTGTAATAACGTTGAACAAAGAGGAAGAGCAATCCGCGAGCGGTTTTGAAGCGCACAAAATCGTTGCACATGCCATGGGTGGCATTAACGGTCATACGTACACCAATGCATGGGAGGCCTTTGTTGCTAATTATGCACAGGGAACTCGCGTATTTGAAGTAGACTTGTTATTATCGGCTGATGATCAGCTAGTAGGTAGGCATGAGTGGTCAGGCAACATGAGTAAGCTTTTAGGTCAGTTGGATGTTCTTCCTGCTAATAAACAAGGGGTAGTACTAGATTATAAGGAATTCATGGACAGCCCAATCCTGAATATATACTCCCCGATCGATGTCGAGAAGTTGCTTGATCTGATGCAGCATTATCCAGATACTTATATCGTGACCGATACGAAAGAAATCAAACCTGAACTTATAAATAAACAATTTACATTGTTGGTAGAAGCGGCGCAGCGCCGGGATCCAGCCATATTAGATCGGATTGTTCCACAAATATATAATCAGTCGATGCTTGATGAGATCAATAAGGTGTATTCTTTTCCAGAATTGCTTTACACTCTGTACCAATCCAAGGATACGGATGAACAAGTTATTGAGTTTGTTAATAAAACAGGTGTGGATATTACCATGCCAGTTGGCCGAGCCAACAAGAGTTTTGTTAAAAAGCTGCAGAAGGCCGGAGCTCGTGTATATGTTCATACAGTAAATGAAGAAGCTGAAATTAGGGAGCTGGCCCGTATGGGTGTGGATGGTTTTTACACTGATTTTGTACCCGAAAAGGATTTGATTAACATCTCAGGTGTACGTTGAAATCTTACACTACTTATTACCATTAAAAAATACGAAAAAATGTTCGCATTTTTGTTCGCTTTAAATTGACACACCTGCTGTGCTGGCATAGACTAGATCTATATCTTTTGCGGCGGCAGGAGTGTCTTTGTCTTGCCCAAATGACTATTAAGGATGATTCTCATGAAATCAGTGCAGCAAATGATCAAACCTTGGCGGCATGTGTTTAAGCTAGACCCTGACCGGATGATTTCAGATGAGGATTTGGAGGCCGTTTGCTTATCTGGCACGGATGCCATACTGATAGGGGGCTCAACAGGAGTAACCTATGAGAATACAGTGGATCTCCTAGCAAGAGTAAAACAGTTTGAGTTACCTTGTGCACTTGAGGTATCCGAACTTGAAGCTGCTGTTCCCGGATTTGATCTTTATATGATCCCTATGGTGCTTAATACGCCTGATCCAGCCTGGATTGTAGGCCATCATCGCCGAGCTATTGAACGCTATGGATTTATGATTCCATGGGATTCGCTTCTAACGGAAGGTTATATTGTGCTGAATAGTGACTCTTCAGTTGCACGGATTACAGGGGCTGAGACGGCCATTGATGCTGAAGAAGCGGCTGCTTATGCTCAGGTTGCGGACAGGCTGATGTCACTGCCGATTGTTTATCTTGAATACAGCGGTAGGTTCGGGGATATGGAGACTGTGCGGACAGTACGCGAAATGGTGGATCACGCCCAACTTTTTTATGGTGGGGGCATTACTTGTGAGGCGGAAGCCGAGCAGGCAGCAGCTCTATGTGATACAGTAGTGGTCGGCAATATTATTTATAGTGATGTACAGCAGGCACTGCTAACAGTTGCGGCTGTAAAAAAGACAGTACAAGAGAAATTCGATTAAATTATAAGAAAGTATAAGTTTCACGTTATACATTATCCTTATATTTTTCGCATAAACACTTACCTTCCTTATAAGGACGCCAAAGGCGTTTATGCTTAGTGGTTATTTTTAGGACTACTTATGATTGGTGATTTTATATTTAGAAAGGAGCATGTTACACATGCAACTTATTAGCATACAAGACGCAGTAAGTCGACTGAATCCTCCACAAAGACAGGCTGTCGAAACTACTGAAGGACCACTTTTGATTATGGCTGGTGCGGGCAGTGGGAAGACGAGAGTGTTGACTCATAGAATTGCCTGGCTGATTGCCAATCGAAAGGCGCCACCTTGGGCGATTTTGGCGATTACGTTTACGAATAAAGCCGCGCGGGAAATGCAGGAACGTGTATCTAAGCTTGTCGGACCTGAGGGAAGAGATATCTGGGTATCCACCTTTCACTCTATGTGTGTTCGGATTTTGCGGAAGGATATCGAGCGGATTGGTTTTACCTCCAACTTCTCCATTCTGGACTCTACAGATCAGTTATCCGTAATACGTAACTGTATGAAGGAACTGAATATTGATACGAAGAAATTCGAACCAAAAGCTGTGCAGGCTATCATTAGCGCATCCAAGAATGAGCTGATCACTCCGGCGCAGTATGAGCAGAAGGTTGGCGATTATTTTGAAGGCTTAGTTGCAAAGGTATATAAGATGTATCAAAGGCGTCTAAGAAGCAATAATTCGCTTGATTTTGATGATTTGATTATGAAGACCATCGAACTGTTTAAGGAAGTTCCCGAGGTCCTTGATTTCTACCAAAAGAAATTCAAATACATCCACGTGGATGAGTATCAGGATACGAACAGAGCGCAGTACATGTTATGCCGCATGTTAGCTGACAGCCACCACCGGATTTGTGTGGTAGGGGATAGTGATCAGTCGATTTATCGTTGGCGCGGAGCAGATATTACGAACATTCTTAATTTTGAAGAGGACTATCCAGAAGCGAAGACCATCCTTCTAGAGCAGAACTACCGTTCAACTGCTAATATCTTGAATGCAGCCAATGGTGTGATCGCACTCAATAGTGGACGTAAGCCGAAGAAGCTGTGGACCGATTCCGAGGAAGGCGCCAAGATTAAGGTATACCGGGCGGACTCCGAGCATGATGAAGGTTACTTTGTAACCGGAGAAATCAGCAAAAATGTGAAACAGGGTCAAGCCTACCAGAATCATGCGATACTGTATCGTACGAATGCCCAGTCACGGGTAATCGAGGAAATTCTAATTAAATCTGATATTCCGTATCAAATCGTAGGCGGGATTAAGTTCTATGATCGTAAAGAAATCAAAGATCTGCTCGCTTATTTACGCCTGTTGTCTAACCCTGATGATGATATCAGCCTGACGCGTATTATTAATGTACCTAAGCGGGGATTAGGCGATACAACGGTTGGTAAGCTGGCAGCTGCGGCTGGTGAGCGTGGTGTTTCTATTTTCCGCGTACTGCAAACTGTTGATGATTTGGGCTTTGCTGGGCGGACGCGGAATATGCTAGTAGAGTTCTACGATATGATTGAAGCCCTGCACCGTATGGTGGAGTTCTTGTCCGTAACAGAACTGACGGAAAAAATACTGGAGATGTCGCAGTACCGTTTGGAGCTGCAAAATGAAAATACTCTCGAATCTCGCTCACGACTAGAGAATATCGATGAGTTCTTGTCCGTGACGATGGAGTTTGAAAAGAATAACGAGGACAAGTCGCTTGTCTCCTTCCTCACGGATCTTGCACTTATCGCAGATATTGATAGTGTGAATGATGATGAAGAGGACCGTAGTGACGCTGTAGTCCTGATGACGATGCACAGCGCCAAAGGTCTGGAGTTCCCAACGGTATTTATCGTCGGGATGGAAGAAGGCGTGTTCCCGCACAGCCGAGCCTTCCAAGACAACGATGAGCTCGAAGAGGAACGCCGGCTTGCATATGTAGGGATCACCCGCGCCGAGAAACAATTGTTTCTCTCTTGCGCGCGGATGCGTACGCTCTTTGGGCGGACGACGGCGAATCAGCCGTCCCGCTTCATTGAAGAGATTCCGGAGGAGTTGAAGGAAGATACCGCGAAGACGCAGGACCGCTTCCAACGCGGAGGCTCAGAGGTAGGCGGTGCTTACGGCGGACGCGGCTTCAGTGGCGGCAGTCGTGGGAACTTCGGCGGCCGAAGTGGAGCTGCTGGTACGGCGCCGATTGGTAGCGGAAGCACAGCGTCCGCAGCGACAAGCAAGAGCAGCGTGACCGTAACCTCCGGAGGCGCACAGCGCGCTACTGGAGCAGGGGCTGCGGCTGCTGGCGATTACAAAGCGGGTGATAAAGTTTCGCACGGCAAATGGGGCACTGGCACCGTTGTAGCTGTAAAGGGCACCGGGAATGATACGGAGCTGCAGATTGCTTTTCCGGCACCAGTGGGTGTAAAACGACTGCTTGCAGGGTTTGCGCCGATTACCAGGGTGGAATAATAGTAGGAAACGATTAACGAACGGATATTTAGAACACGCTAACCATTAGGAAACTTATTGACGGAGGGATGTACCTGCATGGATGCTATGCATGTGATGGAAGAGCTTGTTGCGGAGTTAAATAATTATAATTACCACTATTATACGCTGGATGCTCCGCTAGTCAGCGATAAGGAATACGATGTTTTATACGACAAGCTTGTAGCACTGGAGGCTGAGAGTGGCTTCGTACTACCGGATTCACCTACACAACGTGTAGGTGGAGAGCTGCTTAAGGGCTTCACGCCGCATAGGCATCTGGCTCCGCTTTGGAGTCTCGATAAAGCACAGAATATTGAACAGCTGCGGAGCTGGAATACGCGGGTACTTCGCTTAGTGAATGAGTACAATCTTAAGAACCCAGGCAACCCTCTACCTGATCCTTGTTATGCAGTAGAACTGAAGTTTGATGGCTTGACGCTGAATCTAACCTATCGGAATGGTGTTCTCGAACAGGCATCGACGCGTGGTAATGGTGTCATTGGTGAAGGAATACTTGCTCAGGTGAAGACCATCAAGTCTGTTCCATTAACGATTCCTTTTAAAGAAGGTGTTATTGAGGTTCAGGGTGAAGGGATTATGAATCTGTCTGTGCTCGCTGATTATAATACCCGGGCTGCAGAGCCGCTTAAGAATGCACGTAATGCGGCGGCAGGTGCACTGCGCAATTTAAACCCGAAGACTACTGCAGAACGTCGTTTGAATGCATATTTCTATAATGTAGGTTTTGGAGAAGGTGTAGAGTTCGCCGATCATCAGGAGATGATGGATTTTCTGCGGAATAACAAATTCAAAGTAAATCCTTATCTGACTTACTGTAATGATTTCGATGATGTGACTGAGCAGCTTGCCGGAATCGAGGAGAGTCGTTCAACTCTTGATTACCTCATTGATGGAGCGGTGATCAAGGTAACCGATTTCCGTATTCGTGAAGTTCTTGGTTACACTGACAAGTTCCCTCGCTGGGCAGTGGCTTATAAATTTGAAGCTGAAGAAACAACGACCGTGCTTGAGTCTGTTAGCTGGAATGTAGGACGTACAGGTAAAGTGACTCCTTTAGCTCGTGTTGAAGCCGTAGAGCTTGCTGGAGTTACCGTACAGAATTGCACATTAAATAATGTGGGCGATATTGAGCGCAAAAACTTGAAATTCGCCTTAGGTTCACGAGTGTTTATTCGGCGTTCTAATGATGTTATCCCGGAAATTCTCGGCAAGGTAACGGAAGAGAATGACGGAGGAGAAATTATTTTCCCTGAGGATTGCCCGGCTTGTGGATTTCCGCTAGAAATGCGCGGTGCGCATCTTTTCTGTAATAATAAGCTGAACTGTAGACCGCAAATTATTAGTCGGATCACCCATTTCGCTTCACGAGATGCGATGGATATTGAGACGTTTAGTGAGAAGACGGCAGGTCAGCTCTACGACGAGCTTAATGTTCATGACTCTGCGGATCTGTATGAATTGTCCTTTGAGCAGCTTGTACAGCTGAACCGTTTCGGGGAGAAAAAAGCACAGAATTTGCTGCAAGCATTAGAGGATAGCAAAGGGCGCGATCTCGCCTCATTTCTCTTTGCGTTAGGAATCCCTAACACAGGTAAAGCAACAACTAAGATGCTGGCTGATCATTTCCGCGATCTGGATGCTGTGATGCAGGCTAAAGCGGAAGAACTTGCCGAGTTGCCGGACATTGGCGGGATTGTCGCCGAGAGCATTGTTAACTTCTTCGCAGATCCTGTAGTCGTGGCGAACGTTGCTCGGTTGCGCGCGCTTGGGGTTGAAGCAAAAGCTCCTGAGGCACCACGTCCTGTTAGCGCGGATTCCTTCTTTAGCGGAAAAACGGTAGTGTTGACCGGTTCATTACAAAAGCTTACACGTGACGAAGCAGCAGAACGTCTGGAAGCGCTCGGAGCGAAGGTGTCTGGAAGTGTATCTAAGAAGACGGATTTGGTTATTGCCGGCGAGAAGGCAGGTAGTAAACTGGCCAAAGCACAGCAGCTGGGCATTCAGGTCATCGAGGATGAGGATGAGCTGATTCGACTGCTGGAGATGTAAGTATATTTTTACTAAATTCTAAAAGGGTACCAGTTCCATTTCGTTTAAGTACGAGTGGAGCGGGTACGCTTTTTTTGCGTAACCTACTTATTGTCGTTCGATTTTAAGTACATGTTTCTATTTTCGAGGAAAAACGTTCAATGGATCTGCTAATATAGAAGCTAAAGATAATTATTACTATATTTGAAAGGAACCCCCTCCTGTGAAGAGAGAAACGATATTGTTAGTAGATGATGAGAAGGAAATTGTAGAGCTGTTATCGATTTATCTCTGTAATGAGGGCTATCGACTGCTTAAAGCTTATGATGGGATGGAGGCACTGGCGTGTCTGCAGAAGGAAGAAGTAGATCTAATTATTCTTGATGTCATGATGCCTAAGATGGATGGATTAGCTGCATGTATGAAGATCCGTGAAGAGCGGAAGATGCCAATTATCATCCTTTCAGCCAAAAATACGGATATGGACAAAATCTCAGGACTTAGCATAGGAGCGGACGACTACGTGGGCAAGCCGTTTAATCCTTTGGAGATTGTGGCACGAGTTAAGTCACAGCTGCGTCGTTATCACGCTTTCAATAAAGATAGTAATAGCCTAGGGAATGACAGCAAACTGAGCTTTGAAGATTTAACTATAGATACGTCTAAGCATGAGGTACATATAGACCAGCAGAAGATTAAGCTGACCCCCCGGGAATTTTCTATTTTAGAACTTTTGGCAAGGCACCAAGGTCAAGTGCTCAGCTTAGAGCAGATATACGATAAGGTGTGGAACGAACCATTTTTAGATGGGGGTAATACTGTTATGGTACATATTCGTAACCTCCGCGATAAAATCGAAGTGGATTCGAAGCGCCCCCGTTATATACAAACCGTCTGGGGAGTTGGCTATAAATTAGATGGACCTTCCTGAAAGGATTAGGTGAGGCTTCTTGAATTCAAAATATATAACTACGATTCGTTGGAAGTTTATATACGCCTTTTTGCTTAGTGTGCTTTCCGGTGGATTACTGCTGTTTGCAGGTTACCAGCTCGTTAATTTCATGATCTATCTGAATCCAGTGTCAGAGTCGGCTCCCTATTCACGTATCTTACGCTGGATCATTAATCATATTGGCTCTATGCCACTGCTGACCGCAGCTGGTATTATCAGCTTTTTGCTGTTCTTTTTTATCTATACTCGTAAAATAGTACTGTATCTGGAGGAGATCACCAAAGGAATTCGGGAAATCACAAGCTCCGGGATGTCGCACCGAATTGAAGTCAGAACCACGGACGAGCTGGGAGTGCTGGCTGAGAATATTAATGAAATGGCTGAACGTTTGCAGCACTCCGTGGAAGAGGAACGTAAAGCAGTGAATGCAAAAAATGACTTGATCACAGGTGTCTCCCACGATTTACGAACCCCCCTTACCTCTGTCCTCGGTTTTCTGGAATATATCGAGCAAGATCGATGCCAGGAAGAAGTAGAAATACGATATTACGTGAGCATAGCCTACAACAAATCCCTTGTGCTGCGTAAACTGATCGACGATCTTTTTGAATATACACGCGTAAATAGTGGGGAATACCCTCTGGTTATGGAGCGATTAGATTTAAAAGCATTTATACGGCAGCTAGCGGAGGAGTCAGTTCCCGAACTAACAAAGGCTGAAATGACCTATGAGATCGATGACCAAGCTGGTGAGTTGTGGATAGAGGCTTCCCCTAAAGAATTAGTTCGTGCTTATGAAAATTTGATTACGAACGCGATCCGTTACGGTAGAAGCGGCGGGAAAGTGGAGATTGGTTTCAGTAAAAGGGGAAATGAAGCGGTTGTCCGCATTAGCAATTTTGGAGAGATGATTGCAGAGAGCGATATTCCGTTTATTTTTGAACGATTCTATCGAGCAGAGAAGTCTCGTTCACAGCATACAGGCGGTTCAGGCCTAGGTCTTGCCATTTCCAAAAGTATCGTCGAACGCCACAATGGCGTTATTTATGTAGAAAGCTCCCCGCTTCGGACGGATTTTATCACCTATTTCCCATTCTTCATAGAATCTTAAGAAAACTCTTGGCGGGTTCTTAAGATTTGGAAGATATCCTTGTGAGCACAAGGAGGGAATGACTATGCACAAACTTCGGACGGTTCGCATCCATTATCTTTATATTTTTATAGGGAGTGCTCTTTTGAGTGCTGCCTTTCTTTTTGCTGTCCAGCGGGCTGTTGCTTTGCTGTATTCTCATTATTCGGGGAAGTCAGGCGTCTTTTTTGTTCATCTTATCCATTGGACCATTAATCATATTGGAACAATCCCTAGCGTCATAATTCTATTTGTTCTATTCTTCAGTGGGTTGTTTATTCTCCGTTCACAGAAAATTGCCGATGATTTGCACACGGTACTGATTGGAACCTCAGAGTTAGCAGACAAGGGAGTAACAAAAGAAATCAAGGTCCTCTCTGGAGGAGAATTAGGCCAAATCGCCGCTAACCTGAATCGCATGCAAAGAATTGAAGTTCCGAATAGAGGCGTAGCAACAGAAACGATGCAGGACACACCAGCTGTAGCTTTATTGATAAGAACTCGGGCAATTCTCCGTGCTCTCCGTGAGGTAGAGGAGGCTGACAACACGGATGATGGGATGGAAGCCCAAGCACTTCTTGAAGCAGCGAGTGTTGAAGCCCGTAGTATGGAGCGGTTCTTAGAGAACCTGATTATAGAATCATGAATGCCGTTACCGAAAAAAAACAAAGTGTAGCCCATTCAGGCAAGGATGGCAGATGGATCGTGCGTACCCGGATACTCCGTCTGGGATATTTATTATTTGATGGGAGTATCATTGGAATAATAATAGCGCTCGTGGGTTTGCTTTACGTATTTCAATACGGCGGGCAAGTGGTTAAACAGCAAGAGGATAAACTTCAGCTGCCGGAATCGAGCATCATTAAGACCTCGGACGGGACGACATTACGAATGATCCCTTTACCGGGCTCGGGGTATAGACATTCAGCGGAGCTGGAGGAAATGCCTGCATTATTGATAAATACGTTTTTAGCGGTGGAGGACCGGCGCTTTTATAGCCACCAGGGATTAGATTATAAAGGAATTTCTCGCGCTTTTCTAAATAATATTGTGGATATGGATCTCTCCGAGGGCGGGAGTAGTATTACTCAACAGCTAGCTCGCAATCTTTATTTGAACAGGAACAAGAATGTCATACGTAAGCTAAACGAAGCATCCATTGCTCTTGCATTGGAGAGGCAGTTATCAAAACGAGAGATTTTAGGGCTTTACCTCAATCAGATTTACATGGGGCGTGGACAATATGGAGTAAAGGCAGCTGCGGAGCGTTACTTCGGCGTATCCAATTTGAAAAAACTAGAAATATGGCAAATCGCCACCTTGGCGGGAATCCCTAAAGGACCGTCTATTTATAATCCGGTAGACAATAGTACATTATCCAAAACAAGAAGGAATCTCGTTCTACAGATTATGTTAGATCAAGGACTGATTACTAAAGAACAAATGCTTGAGGCCAGAGATAAAAAGTATCAACCTCCCGCTGCGAACAAAGTAGAAGTCATTGGTGTGCATTATGTGGACGCTACGCTTAAGGAAGCGGCTCAGATCACTGGGAAGTCTGTGGAGGAGCTTCGAACGGGTGGCTATACTATCGTTACAGGGTTGAACATTAAAGCACAGCAGGCGCTAGAGCAGGCTTTTCTAAAGGGTTCTTCTTTCCCGCCTGACGGAAAAGATCAGCAGGTAGAAGCAGCTATGACCATAATGGATCATCGTACAGGTGAAGTGGTGGCACTAATTGGTGGGCGTGAACAAAATGAGGGGAGCTTGAACAGAGCTACAATTGATGCGCGGCAGCCAGGCTCCAGCTTCAAGCCGATCATTGATTATGGACCCGCGCTAGAGAGCGGGAAGTTTAGCCCGAATAGCATACTTTCTGATCGCAAATACGCTTATGGAAACTATGTACCTGAGAATTTGAACGGTGTGTATCAAGGTCAAATCACAATGAGTAGAGCGCTGCAAAAATCCGTGAATGCGCCAGCTGTTTGGCTTTTGAAGCAGGTTGGAATCTCTTCTGCACGGCAATTCGCAGCCAAATTAGGAATTGTACTGACAGAGGAGGATAACCATTTATCAATAGCTTTAGGAGGGCTTCATAATGGGGTATCGCCACTTAAAATGACACAAGCCTATGGTGTCTTTGCTAATGGAGGTAAATTCAATGAGGCTCATATGGTACGCACGATAATGGATTCAAAAGGGAAGGTTGTGTATTCACATCTCTCCAAATCACGGCAGGTAATATCGCAACGAACCGCAGAGGCAATGACGATGATGCTACGTAATGTTGTCAATGAAGGAACGGGCAAAAAAGCGCAAATGAACAGGCCTGTAGCGGGGAAAACCGGAACAACCCAATTGGATCTGCCAGGCGTAAGCAAGAAAGCTAACCGGGATTTGTGGTTTGTTGGTTATACTTCGGAATGGACAGCTGCAGTGTGGATGGGGTTTGATCGTACAAATAAGGATAATTATATGACAGAGGGCAGCGGGAAGGCTGCCGCTCTATTTTCTACAGTCATGAGTAAGGCGTTAAGTGGTTACTGATGTTTATTGAGCGGCCCATTCTTCTAGTTTCTCGTCTCTAGGAAGCAGGAGAGCAAGGAAACCCAAAAGTGGTAGGAATCCACAAGCTATAAACACTTTTGAAATACCAATGCTGTCAATTAGATTGCCGAGGACCAAGGAACCAATTCCGCCGAGCCCAAAAGCAAGACCAGTGATTAACCCTGAAACTGTTCCGATATTGCCTGGATAAAGCATCTGAGCGTAGATTACAGTAACGGAGAAGCTGGACAAAAGGATGAAGCCGCCAATCAGCAGGAGTATAGCTGCCCACATTTGGTTCACGAAGGGTAGAGCCAGCGCGAAGGGCACTGTTCCGACCATAGAGAGAAGAATGAGATTACGCCGTCCGAAGCGGTCAGCCAGTGGGCCTCCGAAGAATGTACCGACAGCTCCAGCTGCCAGATACATAAAAATATAGATTTGGGCCTTATCAAGCGTCATTTGATATTTGTCCATTAAATAGAAAGCGTAGTAACTTCCGATAGAAGCGCCGTACCAAGATCTTACAAAGACTAGGAACACAAGGATGATTGTTGCCGTTCGAATACTTTTGCGGCGGGCAGGATCAATTGCACGAGCTGTTGACTTCTTATGAAACGTATATCCTGCATCCAGCATCTCTCGATACCAGCGAGCGACATAGGTCTGGACGGCGATTCCGGCAGCCGCAACGATAGTGAAGCCAAGAGCGCCGATCTGCCCAAAGGGAATGAATATCCATTTCGTGAGCATTGGTCCTAAAGATTGTCCAGCATTGCCGCCGACTTGAAAAATAGATTGCGAAAGACCTTTCCGCTGACCGGCAGCCATATGAGCAACACGCATGCCTTCGGGATGAAAGGTAGCAGATCCGAAACCGATCAGCATGACGGAAAACAATACAAGAATATAGTTGTTGGCATAAGCCAATAAAAGTACGCCTAGAAATGTGCTGCACATACCCAGTGGTAACAATATAGGACGAGGCTTACGATCTGCCGCATACCCAATGACTGGTTGGATAACGGAGGACGTCATGTTTAAGGCAAAGGAGATCCACCCAATCTGAGCGAAGGAGAGCATCAAGTTATCTTTGAGAATAGGAAAGATTGCAGGGATGACTGCCTGAATAGAATCGTTAAATAAATGAACAAAGCTGACAGCCAGCAAAATCTTATAGATTGTTGCTTGCTGCAGATTACGCTGCTCCTTATCCGTGGTGTTTGTTTGGGTCGCAGCACTAGATGGATTGTTTTTCATTTAGACTCCTCTCGTACGTATCATTAGAAGTTAATATATGGGATTACGATAAATTCTATTTAGCCATAAATTAAGGATTATTGGAAACAATTTGTGTTGGTTTGTGCTAGTTTGAAAGTATTTATTCGAAGATTATTTTTATTTCAAAAAAAGCTTGCAAACATAAGAACAGCATGGTATATTATCTCTTGTGCTTATGACGCATCGAACAAATGAAACACAAACGATGAAAAAATAAGTTGACAAGAAATACGACAACATGATATACTCTAATTCCTGTGCAAGAGACAGTTGATGTCGGAATGCCGGGAGCAAGTTCTTTGAAAACTGAACAAATGGAACGCGTTAATTTTTAAAAGATTCATTTAATGAATCGTCAGTTTCAAAATGAGCATATCGCTCTTTTCAATACTAATTGGAGAGTTTGATCCTGGCTCAGGACGAACGCTGGCGGCGTGCCTAATACATGCAAGTCGAGCGGAGTTGTTTTGAAAGCTTGCTTTCAAAACAACTTAGCGGCGGACGGGTGAGTAACACGTAGGCAACCTGCCCCTTAGACTGGGATAACTACCGGAAACGGTAGCTAATACCGGATAATTTCTTTTTTCTCCTGAAGGAAGAATGAAAGACGGAGCAATCTGTCACTGAGGGATGGGCCTGCGGCGCATTAGCTAGTTGGTGGGGTAACGGCCCACCAAGGCGACGATGCGTAGCCGACCTGAGAGGGTGAACGGCCACACTGGGACTGAGACACGGCCCAGACTCCTACGGGAGGCAGCAGTAGGGAATCTTCCGCAATGGACGAAAGTCTGACGGAGCAACGCCGCGTGAGTGATGAAGGTTTTCGGATCGTAAAGCTCTGTTGCCAGGGAAGAACGTCCGGTAGAGTAACTGCTACCGGAGTGACGGTACCTGAGAAGAAAGCCCCGGCTAACTACGTGCCAGCAGCCGCGGTAATACGTAGGGGGCAAGCGTTGTCCGGAATTATTGGGCGTAAAGCGCGCGCAGGCGGTCATTTAAGTCTGGTGTTTAAACCTTGGGCTCAACCTGAGGTCGCACTGGAAACTGGGTGACTTGAGTACAGAAGAGGAAAGTGGAATTCCACGTGTAGCGGTGAAATGCGTAGATATGTGGAGGAACACCAGTGGCGAAGGCGACTTTCTGGGCTGTAACTGACGCTGAGGCGCGAAAGCGTGGGGAGCAAACAGGATTAGATACCCTGGTAGTCCACGCCGTAAACGATGAGTGCTAGGTGTTAGGGGTTTCGATACCCTTGGTGCCGAAGTTAACACAGTAAGCACTCCGCCTGGGGAGTACGGTCGCAAGACTGAAACTCAAAGGAATTGACGGGGACCCGCACAAGCAGTGGAGTATGTGGTTTAATTCGAAGCAACGCGAAGAACCTTACCAGGTCTTGACATCCCTCTGAATCCACTAGAGATAGTGGCGGCCTTCGGGACAGAGGAGACAGGTGGTGCATGGTTGTCGTCAGCTCGTGTCGTGAGATGTTGGGTTAAGTCCCGCAACGAGCGCAACCCTTAACTTTAGTTGCCAGCAGGTTAAGCTGGGCACTCTAGAGTGACTGCCGGTGACAAACCGGAGGAAGGTGGGGATGACGTCAAATCATCATGCCCCTTATGACCTGGGCTACACACGTACTACAATGGCCGGTACAACGGGAAGCGAAACCGCGAGGTGAAGCCAATCCCATCAAAGCCGGTCTCAGTTCGGATTGCAGGCTGCAACTCGCCTGCATGAAGTCGGAATTGCTAGTAATCGCGGATCAGCATGCCGCGGTGAATACGTTCCCGGGTCTTGTACACACCGCCCGTCACACCACGAGAGTTTACAACACCCGAAGTCGGTGGGGTAACCCGCAAGGGAGCCAGCCGCCGAAGGTGGGGTAGATGATTGGGGTGAAGTCGTAACAAGGTAGCCGTATCGGAAGGTGCGGCTGGATCACCTCCTTTCTATGGAGAATCGTCTTCTGCAATGAAGACATTCAAATCGGAAGTTAAACTTCCAAAATCATTTAACGCGTATCCATTTGTTCGGTTTTGATGGAATTTGCGGGGCCATAGCTCAGCTGGGAGAGCGCCTGCCTTGCAAGCAGGAGGTCAGCGGTTCGATCCCGCTTGGCTCCACCAACAAACTTCATCTTTTTGTTATGTCTAGAATATTTTTAAACTTGATCCTTGAAAACTGGATACCGAAACGAATTTGCGTTTTAGAACATCTTTTAGCAACTTGTGTAAACAAGTAAATGTTATTAGTGAGATTTTTCTTAGGAAAAATCAAGGTTAAGCTAATAAGAGCACACGGAGGATGCCTAGGCGCCAGGAGCCGACGAAGGACGTGGCGAACAACGAAACTGCCTCGGGGAGCTGTAAGCAAGCTTTGATCCGGGGGTGTCCGAATGGGGAAACCCAGCTGTGGTAATTCGCAGTTACTCATCTCTGAACACATAGGAGATGTAGAGGCAGACCAGGGGAACTGAAACATCTAAGTACCCTGAGGAAGAGAAAACAATAGTGATTCCGTCAGTAGCGGCGAGCGAACGCGGAACAGCCTAAACCTAAGAGCTTGCTCTTAGGGGTTGTGGGACGTCTCACATGGAGTTACAAAGGAATATGGTAGGTGAAGAGGTCTGGAAAGGCCCGCGATAGAGGTAAAAGCCCTGTAGCCTAAACTGTGTTCTCTCCGAGACGGATCCCGAGTAGTGCGGGGCACGTGAAACCCCGTATGAATCCAGCAGGACCATCTGCTAAGGCTAAATACTACCTGGCGACCGATAGTGAAACAGTACCGTGAGGGAAAGGTGAAAAGCACCCCGGAAGGGGAGTGAAATAGAACCTGAAACCGTGTGCTTACAAAAAGTCAGAGCCCTATTAATGGGTGATGGCGTGCCTTTTGTAGAATGAACCGGCGAGTTACGTTTAACATGCAAGGTTAAGTCGAGAAGACGGAGCCGCAGCGAAAGCGAGTCTGAATAGGGCGATTTAGTATGTGGACGTAGACCCGAAACCGTGTGATCTACCCCTGTCCAGGGTGAAGGTGCGGTAACACGCACTGGAGGCCCGAACCCACGCATGTTGAAAAATGCGGGGATGAGGTGGGGGTAGCGGAGAAATTCCAATCGAACTCGGAGATAGCTGGTTCTCCCCGAAATAGCTTTAGGGCTAGCCTCGGTATAAGAGTAGTGGAGGTAGAGCACTGATTGGGTGCGGGGTCCGCAAGGATTACCAAGCTCAGTCAAACTCCGAATGCCATATACTTATTGCCGGGAGTCAGACAGTGAGTGCTAAGATCCATTGTCAAAAGGGAAACAGCCCAGACCATCAGCTAAGGTCCCCAAGTGTGTGTTAAGTGGGAAAGGATGTGGAGTTGCACAGACAACCAGGATGTTGGCTTAGAAGCAGCCACCATTGAAAGAGTGCGTAATAGCTCACTGGTCGAGTGACTCTGCGCCGAAAATGTAACGGGGCTAAACACACCACCGAAGCTATGGCTAGATACGTATGTATCTGGGGTAGGGGAGCGTTGTATGTGGGTTGAAGGTGTACCGTAAGGAGCGCTGGACAGCATACAAGTGAGAATGCCGGTATGAGTAACGAAAAGATCAGTGAGAATCTGATCCGCCGAAAGCCCAAGGTTTCCTGAGGAAGGCTCGTCCGCTCAGGGTAAGTCGGGACCTAAGGCGAGGCCGAAAGGCGTAGTCGAAGGACAACAGTTTGAAATTACTGTACCACCGTAATCCGCTATGAGCGATGGGGTGACGCAGGAGGGTAGTGACGCGGACTGATGGATATGTCCGTCTAAGCAGTGAGGCTGATGTGTAGGCAAATCCGCACATCGTTAAGGCTGGGCTGTGATGGGGAGCGAAAATTACAGTAGCGAAGGTCATGATCTCACACTGCCAAGAAAAGCCTCTAGCCAGGAGAAGGTGCCCGTACCGCAAACCGACACAGGTAGGCGAGAAGAGAATTCTAAGGCGCGCGGAAGAACTCTCGTTAAGGAACTCGGCAAAATGACCCCGTAACTTCGGGAGAAGGGGTGCCCCGGTAGTGTGAATAGCACGAGGGGGCCGCAGTGAAAAGGCCCAAGCGACTGTTTAGCAAAAACACAGGTCTGTGCGAAGCCGCAAGGCGAAGTATACGGGCTGACGCCTGCCCGGTGCTGGAAGGTTAAGGGGAGTGGTTAGGGGTAACCCGAAGCTATGAACCGAAGCCCCAGTAAACGGCGGCCGTAACTATAACGGTCCTAAGGTAGCGAAATTCCTTGTCAGGTAAATTCTGACCCGCACGAATGGCGTAACGACTTGGGCGCTGTCTCAACGAGAGATCCGGTGAAATTTTAATACCTGTGAAGATGCAGGTTACCCGCGACAAGACGGAAAGACCCCATGGAGCTTTACTGCAGCTTGATATTGAATTTGGGTACGATCTGTACAGGATAGGTGGGAGCCGTAGAAATCGGAGCGCAAGCTTCGGTGGAGGCGCCGTTGGGATACCACCCTGATCGTATCTAGGTTCTAACCTAGTACCCTAATCGGGTACGGGGACCGTGTCAGGCGGGCAGTTTGACTGGGGCGGTCGCCTCCTAAAGAGTAACGGAGGCGTTCCAAGGTTCCCTCAGAATGGTTGGAAATCATTCGAAGAGTGCAAAGGCATAAGGGAGCTTGACTGCGAGACCTACAAGTCGAGCAGGGACGAAAGTCGGACTTAGTGATCCGGTGGTACCGCATGGAAGGGCCATCGCTCAACGGATAAAAGCTACCCTGGGGATAACAGGCTTATCTCCCCCAAGAGTCCACATCGACGGGGAGGTTTGGCACCTCGATGTCGGCTCATCGCATCCTGGGGCTGAAGTAGGTCCCAAGGGTTGGGCTGTTCGCCCATTAAAGCGGTACGCGAGCTGGGTTCAGAACGTCGTGAGACAGTTCGGTCCCTATCTGTCGTGGGCGCAGGAAATTTGAGAGGAGCTGTCCTTAGTACGAGAGGACCGGGATGGACGTACCGCTGGTGCACCAGTTGTTTCGCCAGAAGCATGGCTGGGTAGCTACGTACGGACGGGATAAGCGCTGAAAGCATCTAAGCGTGAAGCCCCCCTCAAGATGAGATTTCCCAATTAGTAAGACCCCTTGAAGACGACGAGGTAGATAGGTTGGAGGTGGAAGTGCAGTAATGCATGGAGCTGACCAATACTAATCGGTCGAGGGCTTATCCTATACTTAGAACGCAAATTCAATTCGGATTCAGTTTTCAGGCATCAAGCCTGAGCATTTACGATGTAAATGCCCGTTTGGTGGCGATAGCGGAGGGGTTCCACGCGTACCCATCCCGAACACGACCGTTAAGCCCTCCAGCGCCGATGGTACTTGGACCGAAGGGTCCTGGGAGAGTAGGACGTTGCCAAGCACAATTAGACCACTGTTGAGTAATCGACAGTGGCTTTTTTGCGTTTATTATAGGCTGTGGAAAACTTGTGGATAAACATTTGGATTTGCAGAAGAGTTACGCACATGTGGATAGATGATTGAAAGAGAAATAATCCCTAAATAGTGTGGATTAAATACATATTTATATGGATCTGTCAACAGAAAACCTAAGTAGTACACGGGTTGCTGTGGATATAACCGGGATTATGTGGATAGAGCTATTGATAAGTGGATAACTATTTTAACTTGGATGTGACAAGATTTCAAGACTATTTTTAAAACTGCATAGAGCTGTGGATAACTAAAAATAAAGTTATAAATAATGCAATAGATTAGCGCACAATTGACGCTCTTGTTATACTTATCCTAAAAGTAATTTTATAAAGGATGAGGTGAGTTTGTGGTAATAAGACAGTTACGTTCAGAAGAATTTGATGCAAGCATGAACTTGTCAGAATATGCTTTTCAGTACAAGCTTCCTAGTGAAAAAAGGGCAAGTGCTAAGGAAAGATTCAAGGCTGAACAGGTATGGGGTGCTTTTGAGGACGGAACATTGGAAGCTAAATTGACGATTATTCCTTTCCAAGTCTACATACAGGGCAGAGTGGTACCTATGGGTGGTATAGCAGGAGTGGCTACATGGCCAGAGAACCGCAGACAAGGACATGTGGCAAATCTATTGTCTCATGCGCTGCATACGATGAATGAGGCAGGTCAAACGCTCTCTTTTCTACACCCGTTCTTGATTCCGTTCTATCGTAAATTTGGCTGGGAAGTTTATTGTGAATATAAGAAATACTCTATTCCAGTAGCGAAATTTCCTAAAAAGGTTGAAGTTGAGGGCAAGGTTAAACGGGACATAAAGGATATCGAAGTATTGGATAGCCTATATACTCGATTCGCTGTCAGTTATAACGGGACACTTAAGCGCGATTTGGACTGGTGGGAGAACTCTGTTCTAGATGATGAAGGAAAGAGTGCAGTATTTTACTCCAAGAGTGGTGAACCAGAGGGATATGTGCTGTATAAGGTAGAGAACAGAGAACTGGTCATTGATGAATTTGTTTTTTTGAATGAACAAGCTCGGCAGGGGCTGTGGACATTTCTTGCGAACCATGATTCGATGGTGACCGGTGCATCCTTAAAGCTGGTGCCTTCGGATGACATATTACCTTTCTTGCTGCCAGATCCACGTATAGGACAAGAGAATTATCCTTATTTTATGGGGCGGATTGTTAATGCCAAGTCATTCATTGAAACTTACACCTTCAGAGGAAACAGTAGTCAAAAGAAGCAGCTTATATATATCGAAGATAAGTATGCACCTTGGAATGATGGGTTATGGGCATGGAATATCTCTAATGAGGGCTCGGCTACTTTGATTCGAGTGGAAGGGGAACGGGCGGAAGCAGACTTTAGCTGTGATATAGGCACTTTGACGGCCTTGATGCTTGGATACAAACGACCAACAGAGATGGCTCGTTATGGAAGTGTCTCTGGCCACGCAGCAGCACTGGAATGGTTTGAAGAAATTATTCCACAAGCACAGACAGCTTTATTTGATCATTTTTAAAAATATCAGAGAGTATAAGTTTCATGCTATACATTATCCTTATATTTCTCGCATAAACGCTTATCGCCCTAATAAGGATACCGAAGGCGTTTATACTTGACAAAAATTAGGCTCTCCCCTTCGAAAGAAGTTGGGAGAGTTCTTTATTTCCGAATACATTCGCTGAAAAAAGTGAAAAATAAGAGAATCCACTTGGAATTAGCACAGAATATGTTATAATATTAAAAAGTCAAAGAAAGTCAAAGTCAACGAAGCTTAATGACAGCGATCCGATCCTCTGAACACGTGGGATTATCCACAAATGTTTAAGTTCAATTAAAGACCATTGTCATTATGAATGCAAGTTGCAATCGGTATTATAAGATTTAAGCACTGGAGGATGAGTGATGCGCAATATCTCTGATATTATCGAACAATATCTGAAGAATATTTTGCATGAAAGTCCCGAAGGTACGGTGGAAATCCAGCGAAATGACCTGGCGGACCAGTTCTCATGCGTACCGTCACAGATCAATTATGTCATCAGTACACGCTTTACTCTAGAAAAAGGTTATGTGGTGGAAAGTAAGCGTGGTGGCGGGGGATATATTCGTATTCAACGTTTTGAATTACCGCCTAACGTGGCACTGCATGCCCATTTAAACCATACTATAGGTGGCGGGATTGATCAGAACGCTGCTGAAGGGCTGATTTATCAGCTGGAGGAAGCTGGTTTTCTAAGTAAGCGTGAAGCGTGCCTTATGCGCGCTGCTGTTTCTCGGGAATGCCTAACGGTTAAGATTCCATACCGGGATGAGATTCGTGCCAAGATTATGAAGGCGATGTTAATCTCTTTGTTAGGCAAATAATTGTCAACCATAAGGGAGGGGCTTTCGCTTATGCAATGCCAGGAATGTGGCGTCAAGCCGGCAACACTCCACTTCACTAAGATCGTGAATGGAGAGAAGACGGAGTTTCATATCTGCGAGAGCTGTGCACGGGAGAAGGGTGAACTCATTCCCGGAACGGCTGGAGGATTCTCCATCCACAGTCTGCTCTCAGGTCTGCTTGATCTTGAAGGTGCCGGCAAGGAGAAGTCGGCTGCAACGAAGACAACGCAGAGTCTGCAATGTGAGAATTGTGGGATGACGTACTCCCAGTTTAGTAAATTAGGCCGTTTTGGCTGTAGCTCCTGTTATGAATATTTTAACAGTGCACTGGACCCGCTTTTTAAGCGAGTGCATGGCAGTACTTCACATGTAGGTAAGATTCCGAAACGTGCAGGAGCTCAGATTGTGTTTAGACGCCAAATTGATGAACTCAAGCAGGAATTACAGCAAAGTATTACACAAGAAGAATTCGAGAAAGCAGCGGAGCTGCGAGATCAGATTCGTAAACTTGAAAAAGAAATAGCACAAGAGTAAAGTCTTTGATATATAGGGGGGATATGACATGTCAAGTCTCCGATTTACTGAACAAGCGCTTAGTGATTGGATGCGTTCTGGAGGTAGTCATTCTGAGATTGTAATTAGCAGTCGTATGCGTATTGCCCGTAATCTAGAGCATCTTCCGTTCCCAATGCTGGCTTCCTTAGAGCAATCGGAAGAAGTATTAGAGCTACTGGCTCCTGTGTTTCATGAGGAAGCAGCTGCAGATTTCGGATCTTTTCAACTCCTAAAGCTTGATGAAGTGAATGAACTGGACAAAAAGGTACTGGTTGAGAAGCATCTAATCAGTCCTAACTTGGCTAATGATTCGCGCAGTGCGGCTGTCTTATTAAATGAAGATGAGTCGGTCAGCATCATGATTAACGAAGAGGACCATCTGCGAATCCAGTGTCTGTTTCCTGGTCTTCAGGTTAGAGAAGCATGGGATCGTGCGACGGCGATCGATGATATATTCGAGGCAGCTGTCAATTACGCTTTTGATGATAAAAGAGGATATTTGACTAGTTGTCCCACCAATGTTGGTACTGGGCTTCGTGCCTCGGTAATGCTGCATCTACCAGCGCTTGTAATGACTCATCAGATCAATCGCATATTGTCTGCAGTGAACCAAGTGGGATTGACTGTAAGAGGAATTTACGGTGAGGGTAGCGAAGCAGTAGGGAACATCTTTCAAATTTCTAATCAGATCACTCTCGGTCAAACGGAAAGTGAAATTATAGAGAACCTTCACAGTGTAGTTACCCAGATTATTGAGCATGAGCGAAATGCACGTGAACGGTTGCTTGTTGATTCCGCCCTGAGAATAACAGACCGAGTGAAGCGTTCTTACGGAATTTTATGTTATGCAGCTCTTATGGAGCTTAAAGAATCTGCTCAACGCCTGTCTGATGTGAGACTTGGGGTTGACCTTGGCATTCTGGAAGGTCTTTCGATTTCAGTGCTTAATGAACTTAACGTTAAGACGCAGCCAGGATTTCTTCAAAAGATGTTCGGCGATGAGCTGAACGCTACTGAACGAGATATGTATCGGGCAAAACTGCTCCGAGAGACACTGGGAACACAACATTAATATAGATATTTATTATTCATGGAGGTGCAGGAGATATGATGTTTGGAAGATTTACGGAACGCGCACAAAAAGTGCTAGCGCTGGCGCAGGAAGAAGCTGTTCGTTTAGGACACAACAATATTGGTACAGAACATATTTTGCTCGGACTTATTCGTGAAGGAGACGGCATTGCTGCTAAGGCATTAATAGCTTTAGGGCTAGGTCTTGAAAAAATCCAGGACGAAGTGGAGACACTGATTGGCAGAGGTCAAGAACAGCCTACGAACATTGCTTATACTCCTCGCGCTAAAAAAGTGATTGAGCTGTCGATGGACGAAGCCCGCAAATTGGGTCATACGTATGTTGGCACTGAGCATATTTTGCTTGGACTTATCCGTGAAGGGGAAGGTGTCGCGGCTCGTGTGCTTAATAACCTCGGCATCAGCTTGAACAAAGCTCGTCAACAAGTTCTTCAGCTCCTGGGAAGCAGCGAGGCTGCCTCTAGTCATAGCGGGACTCCGGCTAACGTCAGCACACCGACCCTAGATGGTCTTGCGCGCGATTTGACCGCCTATGCTAAGGAGGGCAATCTAGATCCAGTTATCGGCCGTAGTAAAGAAATTGAACGTGTTATTCAGGTACTGAGTCGCCGGACTAAGAATAACCCGGTACTGATCGGTGAACCTGGTGTTGGTAAAACAGCTATCGCTGAAGGACTTGCACAAAAGATTATCAATAATGAAATCCCAGAAACACTTCGCGACAAACGCGTCATGACGCTCGACATGGGCTCAGTAGTGGCTGGAACAAAATATCGCGGTGAGTTTGAAGACCGCCTCAAGAAAATTATGGATGAGATTCGCCAAGCAGGTAATATCGTGCTCTTTATCGATGAGCTTCATACGCTAATCGGTGCTGGTGGCGCGGAAGGTGCGATTGACGCATCTAACATTCTGAAACCGGCGTTAGCCCGTGGAGAACTTCAGTGCATTGGTGCGACTACGCTTGACGAATATCGTAAATATATTGAAAAAGATGCAGCATTGGAGCGTCGTTTCCAACCGATTACGGTGGATCAACCTTCTCCAGAGGAAGCGGTCCAAATTCTTTTCGGACTTCGCGATCGTTATGAAGCGCATCACCGTGTGAAGATTACGGATGAAGCTATAGTGGAAGCAGTGAAGTTGTCCGACCGTTACATCCCGGACCGTTTCCTGCCAGATAAAGCGATTGACCTTATCGATGAAGCAGGATCTAAAGTAAGGCTTCACTCTTACACCATCCCGCCAAATCTGAAGGAACTTGAAATGCGCTTGGATGATATCCGCAAGGAGAAAGATTCCGCAGTGCAGAGTCAAGAGTTTGAAAAAGCGGCGGCCTTGCGTGATACAGAGCAAAAAATCCGTGAAGAACTTGATACGACTAAGAATCAATGGAAAGAAAAACAGGGTCGCACGGATTCAGAGGTTACACCTGAAGACATCGCACAGGTTGTAGCTAGCTGGACGGGTATACCTGTAAGCAAGCTGAAGGAAGAGGAGACCGACCGTCTACTTAACATGGAGGCTTTACTGCATGAACGAGTGATCGGTCAGGACGAAGCTGTTAAGGCAGTTAGCCGGGCACTACGCCGTGCGCGTGCGGGTCTTAAAGATCCGAAACGTCCAATGGGTTCCTTTATCTTCCTCGGTCCTACTGGTGTAGGTAAAACTGAGTTGGCTCGTGCATTGGCTGAAGCCATGTTCGGCGATGAGAATGCGGTCATTCGTATTGATATGTCGGAATACATGGAGAAGCACTCCACGTCCCGCTTAGTCGGAGCCCCTCCTGGATATGTTGGCTATGAAGAAGGTGGCCAATTAACCGAGAAGGTACGCCGTAAACCTTATTCTGTAGTGCTGCTTGATGAAATTGAAAAAGCGCACCCAGAAGTATTCAATATTCTGCTGCAAGTTCTTGAAGACGGTCGTTTGACTGACTCTAAAGGACGGGTAGTCGATTTCCGTAATACATTAATTATTCTGACTTCTAACGTAGGCGCACAAGCGATCAAGAAGAATTCGACACTTGGATTCACAGCTGTGCAAGATGCTGGAGCAGAATACGGTAATATGAAGGGCAAGGTTATGGAAGAGCTTAAGAAGAGCTTCCGTCCTGAGTTCTTGAACCGGATTGACGAAATCATCGTCTTCCATTCCCTCGATGAGAAGCATATTGCTGAAATCGTTACATTGATGTCTGATGAGCTGCGCAAGCGGCTGCGTGAATATGATGTTGATTTCGTTCTCACAGATGCGGCGAAGGCTTTCCTGGCTAAGGAAGGTTACGACCCAGCCTTTGGTGCACGTCCATTACGTCGTGCGATTCAGAAGCATATTGAAGACCGTCTTTCCGAGGAATTGTTGAGAGGAAATATCCAAAAGGGTGATTCGCTCAACATTGATGAAGTTGGCGGAGAACTTGTAGTGAATAAAGTGGATGCTCCTGTAGCTCCATTGCTTGAAAAAGAAGTAGAATCCGAATAAAAAAACGGAATAAAAAAAGCTTCCGCTCCTCAGTTTATAGAGGGGCGGAAGCTTTTTTAATATAAATTTATCACTTAAAAATATACATTTAGTACAAATTCCGAATGACCTTTCGTTAAAGGGGCAGAAATGGTAAACTTTCATTAGAAGAAAATATCCGCAATTTAAAAGTTCGGACCGTAAGGAGAACAAATGGCTAAACCAAAAACTAAATTTTTTTGCACCGATTGTGGATACGAATCGCCAAAATGGTTCGGAAAATGTCCCGGGTGCCAAGCTTGGAACTCCATGGTGGAGGAAACGGAAAGCGTAGTCAAAACACAGGGAATGAATGCCCCTATTTTTCATAGTAAAGAAAAGGCACAATCGATCATAAGTATAGAAAGTGACAAGGAACCGCGCATACTGACAGGTATAGGTGAGCTTAACCGTGTTCTCGGTGGGGGGATCGTACCAGGATCGCTGGTACTAGTAGGGGGAGACCCAGGAATCGGTAAATCTACGCTCTTATTACAGACGTCGCATGCTCTGACAACTCAGGGATTGCGAGTGCTGTACATTTCGGGCGAAGAATCGGTAAGGCAAACTAAACTACGTGCGGATCGCCTCGGTGCGTTGTCAGCTGAGCTATATGTACTATGTGAGACGAATATGGAAAGCATAGAAGAAGCGATTGAACAAATTCAGCCGCAATTTCTTGTTATCGATTCGATTCAGACTGTATTTATGCCAGAAGTAACTAGTGCGCCAGGCAGTGTGACCCAGGTTCGGGAATGTACGACAAGATTTATGCGTATCGCTAAGATTCGGGGAATTGCTACAGTTCTCGTTGGGCATGTCACCAAGGAAGGCGCTATTGCAGGCCCACGGATGCTTGAACATATGGTGGATTGTGTGCTGTATTTTGAGGGAGAGCGGCATCATACGTATAGACTCCTGCGGGCTGTAAAGAACCGCTTCGGTTCAACGAATGAAATCGGCATTTTCGAAATGGGTGAAGTGGGTCTAACAGAAGTAGAAAATCCATCGGAGCTCTTCTTATCGGAGCGTCCACTCGGCGTAGCCGGATCTACAGTCGTGGCTAGTATGGAAGGGACTAGACCGGTGCTTGTTGAGCTTCAGGCTCTTATCGCTGCCACTCATTTCCCCTCCCCACGCCGGGTGTGCACAGGTATGGATCACCAGCGGATGGCACTCATTATCGCTGTACTTGAGAAGCGGATGGGCATGTTCCTGCAAAATCAGGATGCATACCTTAATGTTGCTGGAGGAGTGAAGCTGGATGAACCGGCGATTGATTTAGCAGTAGCTGTTAGTATCGCTTCCAGCTTTCGTGATATTTCAACAAAACCTTACGATGTTTTCTTCGGTGAAGTAGGACTTACAGGTGAAGTAAGAGGTGTTTCACGCGCGGAAATGCGTGTGAAGGAGGCCGCGAAGCTAGGCTTCCGGCGGGTGATCATGCCAGAGAAAAGTTTGAAGGGCTGGAAGCACCCGCAAGATATCCAGATTATTGGCGTCAGTACCGTAGCAGATGCACTATCGGTCGCGTTAGATTAGGGGGCACAGGGATTATGAAAGAATATAACCAATTAGAGAATATGAATGATCTGCTCAGACTGGCGGCACCGGGGACACCCTTTCGGGAAGGTCTTGAGAATGTGCTGCGAGCTAAGACGGGAGCACTAATCGTCGTTGGGTATAGTCCTGAGGTGATGGAGGTAGTGGATGGAGGATTCTCCATTAACTGCGATTTTTCACCCAATTATTTATATGAGCTCGCCAAAATGGACGGTGCCATTATTCTTAGTGAGGATTTGAAACGAATTTTGTATGCAAATACACAGCTAATTCCGGATTCGTCCATCTCTTCAATCGAGACAGGCATTCGTCACCGGACCGCCGAGCGCGTAGCGAAGCAAACAGGTAAACTGGTTGTTTCTATTTCACAGCGCCGCAATATCATTACCCTGTATCAAGGTTCCATTCGGTATGCGTTAAAAGAAATCGGAGCTATTTTGGCTAAAGCTAATCAAGCGATTCAGACCCTCGAAAAGTACAAAGCGGTTCTTACACAAGGACTGACGAATTTGTCTGCTTCGGAGTATGAGGGAATCGTCACCGTAGCTGAAGTGGTCGGAGTGATTCAGCGGGTAGAGATGGTTCTACGCATAAAAATGGAGATCAAACGATATATAAATGAACTAGGCAATGAAGGACGCTTAATCAGCATGCAGATGGAAGAACTGGTTGGAAATACAGAGGAAGAAGCATGGCTCCTATACAGAGACTATGCTAAGGAAGAGCAAGAAGATAAAATTCGTGAAATTATTGCCGGTCTCAAACGTATTAGTGATGATGACCTAATGGATGACAACCATATTGCTCGATTGCTGGGCTACTCTTCTACGGCAATTTCTTCCGAAGAGGTGGTTACTCCGCGTGGATATCGTCTGCTCAACAAGATTCCGCGGCTTCCAAATGTGATCATTCATAATCTGGTGGAGCGGTTTGAAATGCTGCCTAATTTGATGTCTGCAAGCATAGCTGAACTGGATGAAGTGGACGGAATTGGGGAGGTGCGGGCTCGTAATATTCAGGATGGGCTCAAACGTTTACAGAAGCAAGTTCTTATTGACAGGCAAATGTAAATAACATACAATCACGTAATATTGGAGCTGTTTAAGGCCAATGTGAGAAAATTGAGGTGAAGAAATGATACAAAAATCAATTCCGAGTCTTTTTACCATAGGTAACTTGATGCTCGGAATGTTTGGTATCATGATGGCGTTTGACGGTAAAGTTAGCATGGCCGCTATCATGGTTATTATTGCTATGCTGTTAGACGGATTGGATGGCCGAGTTGCTCGTGCACTTAAATGTGAGAGTGAATTTGGTAAGGAACTGGACTCTTTGTCTGATGTCGTTTCTTTTGGAGTAGCACCGGCTGTTATTATGTACGTCTCAAGCCTGCATGATTTAAATTCTGCATTAGCCTGGACAGTAACTGCAATTTTCCCGGTGTTTGGTGCATTGCGCCTAGCTCGCTTTAATGTTCATCCAGGAGTTCCTGGTTATTTCATCGGATTGCCAATTCCTGCTGCTGGTGGTGTGCTTGCCACATTAGCTCTTTTTAATAAAGATGTTTCTGCTCCATTTATGATCGTGGCTACATTGCTCTTATCATATTTGATGGTCAGCACTGTTAAATATCCTAATTTTAAGAAGGTTGGATTACCTAAAAAAGTGGTTGTCGGAGCGCCAGTAGTCATTGTTGTTGCCGTGGCTGTTGCTGTTGTGTTCCCTGAACAAATTGCTAAGCTAATCTTCGTCTTACTTGGGATTTACGCGTTATATGGTTTTAAACAAAACATCGATCGATTGACAGCCAGACGCCGTCACCGTCGTAGAAGACGTTCTGAAGATAAAGTGTATCACTCGAAGAACGGTTAAAGCAGTCTTGTAGTAAGGTTGAACTAATATAATTATAGCTAGAGGCTTTGTCGTCCTTAGGGGATGGCAAAGCCTTTTTGCAATTCCAGCGCTACCCCAAGTTTATCGTCTTGAAAATTGGAACATACTGGTGAGGTATAGATCATTCAAGGATGAATAAAAAGGAGGTGCGTTAGGTTATGTGGAAAAAAGTGATATTGTCTTTTGCTTTAATATGTGGTGCTTGGTCTGGTTTTTCGCTATACCATGCGCTTGAAAGAGGATTCCCCAAGGGGATGGAAAAGCTGAGTGAAAGTTTACCTGTAGAAGGAAGCATTTTATTTACGGTGCTGGGTGCCATTATTTTTTTGTTTGCGGGGTCTTTATGCGCGGAATGGGGAGGTTCAAAACTGCGGGAGGCGGTTCTGTACTGTTCGCGTATACCAATGAATGAATTGGCTGCAGGTGCAGCTGGGCTTACAGGGGGACTTTTGCTATCTCTTCTGTTATATCCTGCTATGATTTGGCTTGGAAAAGCTGGGCAGTTGCTGCAGGTACCCGTTACGTTAGCTTTTGGATATATGGGGCTGCGGATCGGTCTGGAGAAAAAAGAGGAACTAGCTGCACTTTGGACAACTGGACGCTGGGGGCAAGCGGCTGAACCGGAAGGTCGTGGCCTGGAGGAGCATAAAATCCTCGATACAAGCGTTATTATTGATGGTCGGATCGCCGACATTTGCAAAACTGGATTTATTGAGGGAACGATTGTCATACCGGAATTCGTACTTGAGGAGCTCCAGCATATCGCAGATTCTTCCGATCTACTGAAACGTAATCGCGGACGGCGGGGACTTGATATTCTCAATAAAATCCAAAAAGAGCTCGATGTGAAGGTATTAATCTACGAGGGAGATTTTGAAGAAATCTCTGAGGTGGATAGTAAGCTGGTGAAGTTAGCGAAGGTACTGCGAGGTAAAGTAGTTACCAATGACTTTAACTTGAATAAGGTTTGCGAATTACAAGGAGTCTCAGTCCTGAATATTAATGATCTTGCGAATGCCGTGAAGCCCGTAGTGTTGCCTGGTGAGGAAATCGTAGTTCAGGTCATTAAGGATGGCAAAGAGCATGGACAAGGCGTAGCCTATTTAGACGATGGAACAATGATCGTTGTGGAAGGCGGACGGGAATATATCGGAACTACGATGGAGGTTCTCGTCACGAGTGTGCTTCAAACTTCAGCTGGACGGATGATATTTGCGAAGCCAAAGCTCTTGGAAAAAGCACAATAAGCGTAGATAAAGTGCATGGCAAATGTCCTATGGGTTGGAAATGCCCGCCAAACACGTTATGATGGGAATATACGTGAAAGACAGGAGCCTGAGTAATGTCAAACGGTGTGGGCGTCGTCATTGTGGCGGCAGGCAGAGGAACGCGAATGGGAACTGTAGAGAGCAAGCAATATCTGTTACTGCAGGGGAAACCAATCATCGTTCATACGCTGGAAGTATTTCAGCAGCACGAATTGATTTCTGAAATCGTGCTCGTAACCGGTAAGGAAGATATTGAGCGCTGCCGGGAATGGATACAGCTCTATAAGCTGGACAAGGTTAAGGCTATAGTACCTGGTGGATCTGAGCGTCAGCATTCCGTACATAAAGGATTGTTGAAACTTACGACACAGTGGGTAATGGTACATGATGGTGTTCGTCCGTTTGTGCAGCCGAATGAAATTGAGGCATGTTACGAGCGAGCGAAGCAGATCGGTGCTTCAGTTCTTGCTGTACCAGTCAAAGATACGATCAAACAGGTAGATAACGAAGGCAAAGTACTGTCTACGCCGGATCGGCGAAGTCTGTGGGCGATTCAAACCCCGCAGACTTTTCGTCTTTCTGAATTGCTGGATGCCTATGCGGCCGCGGAGCGGGATGGATTTCTAGGTACTGATGATTCCAGCTTGGCAGAGCGTGCTGGTATTCCGGTTTCTGTGGTAGAGGGAAGCTACAGAAATATTAAGATTACGACGCCAGATGATTTGGATTTTGCAGAATTCACAGAAAGAAACAGGGGAGAGGGACAATCATGATCGCTGTAGGACAAGGGTTTGATGTACATCAACTGGTTGAGGGAAGGCCTTGTATTATTGGAGGCGTTACGATTCCTTATGAAAAAGGATTAGTAGGACATTCCGATGCCGATGTGCTGCTGCACGCAGTAAGTGACGCGATTCTAGGCGCACTAGGACTTGGTGATATTGGCAGACATTTTCCGGACACAGATCCAGCGTTTAAGGACGCGGATAGCTTGAAATTATTAGAACAAGTGTGGGCACTTGCTAGCGAGCGAGGTTATAAGCTTGGAAATATCGATTCAACGATTATTGCCCAAAAACCAAAGATGGCGCCATACATTCCACAAATGACGGAGATTATCGCTCGTGCGCTTCACGCGGACCCGTCCAAGGTGAACGTTAAAGCTACGACTACTGAAAAGCTTGGTTTTGCCGGTCGTGGTGAAGGAATTGCCGCACAATCTATTGTCTGTCTACTCCAAGATGTGATATCATCTTGAGATGGTCTAAGTAGCAAATCTAAGTTTTAACCATATGAAGCGGAGGGAATATAATGACGGATCAAGTCCGGGTGCGTTACGCACCGAGCCCTACGGGACATTTACATATAGGTAACGCCAGAACGGCGCTGTTTAACTATCTGTTCGCCCGTAATAAAGGCGGTAAATTCATTATCAGAATTGAAGATACAGACGTGAAGCGCAATGTCGCAGGCGGCGAAGAGAGCCAGCTTAAGTATTTGAAATGGCTAGGCATGGATTGGGATGAGAGTGTTGATGTTGGCGGAGAGTACGGACCTTACCGCCAGACTGAACGTCTTGACCTATATCGTGTATATTGGCAGGATTTGCTGGATAAAGGTTTGGCTTACCGCTGTTACTGCACAGAGGAAGAACTGGAAGCAGAACGTGAAGAACAGACTGCACGTGGAGAAACCCCTCGTTATTCCGGCAAACACCGTGATTTGACGGAAGAACAACGCCTTGCCTTTGAAGCTGAGGGACGAGTAGCTAGCATTCGCTTCCGTGTACCAGAAGATCGTACGTACACGTTCGATGATATCGTAAAAGGTACTATTTCTTTTGATACGAAAGAAATGGGTGATTTTGTTATCGTGAAGAAGGACGGAATTCCGACCTATAACTTTGCGGTAGCTGTTGATGATTATTTGATGGCTATCACCCATGTACTACGTGGGGAAGATCATATTTCCAACACACCACGTCAGCTAATGATCTATGAGGCTCTTGGTTGGAAACCCCCAATATTTGGTCATATGACACTGATTGTCGGTGACAACCATAAGAAGCTTAGCAAGCGGGATCAATCTGTAATTACATTTATTGAGCAATATGATGAATTGGGTTACTTGCCTGAGGCTTTGGTTAACTTCATTTCTCTACTGGGCTGGTCGCCAGAGGGAGAAGAGGAGATCTTCAGTAAAGAAGAACTTATTTCTATTTTTGATGCGGACCGTTTGTCCAAAAGTCCGGCTGTATTCGATAAGCACAAGCTGGCGCATCTAAATAATCACTATATTAAGCATGCTGATCCTAAACGGATCTCGGCATTAGCGATTCCACATCTGCAAAAAGCGGGGAAAATACCGGCTGAGCTGAATGATGAGCAGCAGGCATGGGCAGAAAGCCTTGTAGCACTGTATCAAGAGCAGATGAACTCTGCCTCCGATATCGTAGAGCTATCTGAACTATTCTTCCGCAGCCATCTGGAGTTAGAAACAGAAGCGGCGCAGGTTCTGGCGGAAAGCCAAGTGCCTGAAGTCTTGTCTGCTTTCCTAGCTAAGGTTGAAGCTTGTCAGGATTTCAGTGCTAGTAATATGGCTGTACTGATCAAGGAAGTGCAGAAAGAAACAGGGCACAAAGGCAAAGCGCTCTTTATGCCGATACGTGTGGCTTTGACCGGACAAACGCACGGACGTGATCTTAATATAACGATTGCTTTGCTCGGCCAAAACCGTGTCATCGAACGTTTGAAATCACAAATTAAAGGAGCTTAAGGTAGTATTACTTATCATTAAGCCTCTTGTCAGTCCCTTATCTTTTACGCTAAGATAGAAACATATGATAATAGCTGTGATCAGGAGAAGTACGTCCATAAAGGCAATTGCCAGAGAGAATAACCGAGAAAGGAATACCCTTTCGGGCTGGGAGTTATTCATTTGTCCGGGGCAGAACATGCGCCTGTGAGCTGCACGGTTGAACGATCCTAAAGGCTCGTTAGATCGCGCCGGGTACATCGCCGTTAATGATGCCAAGTGGAACGAAGGAACTCTGCCGATGGTAACAACAGCAGTCTGTTTGATTCGTTCAAGCAGAGTGGAACCGCGGTTAAACGTCTCTGCAGCTTTATGCTGCAGGGGCTTTTTTTGTTTCAGGGTATCTTTTCTAATATAACAAACCAAGCAAACACCCACAGCATATGTATGATAAGAATGATGGATTGGAGACAATACCTTCCTTGTGTACCTGTAAACAGGAGATGGGGGAGTCAAGAAGAGAGGAACCGTGATGTTTAAGCATATTAAGTCGGACATTCGGGCGGTATTTGATAACGATCCCGCTGCCCGCAGCTGGTTCGAGGTTGTCTTCACATATGCAGGGTTGCACGCCATTTGGGGTCACCGGATTGCCCATTCTTTTTTCAAACGCCGCTGGTATACAATGGCCCGTATGGTCTCACAGTTTAGTAGATTTATGACCGGTGTTGAAATCCATCCCGGAGCTGTCATCGGAAATAGGCTGTTTATCGACCATGGTATGGGGATTGTTATTGGGGAAACCTGTGAAATCGGTGATGATGTTATTATCTATCAAGGTGTTACACTTGGGGGGACAGGGAAAGAAAAAGGTAAGCGCCATCCCACAGTTGGCAACAATGTAGTTATTGGTTCTGGTGCGAAGGTATTAGGATCGTTTCGTATCGGCGACAATTCAAATATAGGTTCGAATGCGGTTGTGCTGCGTGAAGTTCCAAATAACAGTACAGTAGTAGGAAATCCGGGCCGTGTAGTAAAACGTAACGGTGAACGTGTATCCGATCGCTTGGATCATACCAAGATGCCAGACCCGCTTGTAGATTCACTTCGCTTTCTGCAAAAAGAGATCGAAGAGATCAGAGAGAAGCTTGGCGAAGAAGATAAGCAAAAGACCGCGCAGCGGCTAGTCGAAACTCAGCAGTACATTGGTGATTACGAAATTTAAGCATATCCGGTACTTAAGGAATCGGGACAACAGAAAGGGTTGGAATAGGATGGCTTTACAAATTTACAACACAATGACACGCAGCAAGGAGCAGTTTGTGCCCCAAGAGTCGGGCAAAGTGAAAATGTATGTATGTGGTCCAACCGTTTATGGATATATGCATATCGGAAATGCTAGACCTATTATTGTCTTTGATATGGTCCGGAATTATTTGGAGCAACTCGGCAATGAGGTACGGTATGTTACGAACTTCACAGATGTAGATGATAAACTGATACGCAAAGCAGAAGAAATGAACACTTCAGTAGCAGAGGTTGCTGAGATTTTTATTAATGCTTATCGTGAGGATCTTGAAGGGCTTGGAGTAAAACCGGCAACATTGAATCCGCGGGTAACAGAAAGCATGGAGCTGATCATTGAATTCATTAAAGAGCTCGAGGAAAAAGGGTATGCCTACGAGAGTGGTGGCGATGTATACTACCGTACTTCCAAATTTGAAGACTATGGTAAGCTGTCCCGTCAGAATCTAGATGAATTACAGTTTGGTATTCGCGTGGAGGTAGACTCACGGAAAGAGAAACCTGAGGACTTTGTGCTGTGGAAAGCAGCAAAACCAGGTGAAGTGTACTGGCAGAGCCCGTGGGGAAATGGACGCCCAGGCTGGCATATTGAATGCTCGGCCATGGCAAGAGAGTTCTTGGGGGATACGATGGACATCCACGGGGGTGGACAAGATTTGCAGTTCCCGCATCATGAATGCGAATGCGCTCAGACAGAAGCTCTGACGGGTAAGCCACTCTCTAATTATTGGATGCATAATGGATTTATCAACATCGGTGATGAAAAAATGTCGAAATCATTGGGTAACGGATGGCTTGTGAAAGATATCCGTGGGCAATTTAAAGCTGGAACTATTCGTTATTTCATGCTATCGACCCATTATCGTAATCCGTTGAACTTCTCGGTGGATTCAATGACTTCAGCTGAAAAGAGCGTAGAACGTATCTCACTTGCAGAAAGTAACGTTAAGCATCGTCTTGAACTTGCTGCTGAAGGTGCTCAGGGTGAGGTCAGCTTAGAAATTAATGATAAGTTATCTGCTATTGTGGCCAATTTTCATGCTAGAATGCAGGATGACTTTAATACCCCTGATGCGATTACGGCTATGTTTGATTGGGTGAGTCTTGCAAACCATACCCTTGCGAATAGTGAAGCAGCCCCTGCTGATTTTGCTGCGCTCTTGCAAGCTTTTGGGGAAATGAATGCTGTGCTGCGTTTGACACCTGAGCATGAGGAAGAAGAGATCGCGAGTGAAGAAGTTGAACGATTGATCGCGGAGCGGGTTGAAGCGCGTAAAAATAAGAATTGGAGCCGGTCCGATGAGATTCGTGATGAATTAGGTCGCTTGGGCATATTGCTTGAGGATACTCCGCAAGGAATGCGGTGGCGGCGGAAATGAGTGAGGAACGCAAGTTTCAGAACGGGTGGTTTCCTTACGAGCCTTCCAAACCTGCGCGACTCCTCTCGCCAATTGTGCTTGCCTATGTAGGAGATGCCATTTACGAAGTGTCAGTTCGCCAGTATTTAGTATCTCTTCCGAATTTGCGCCCAAACCATTTGCATCGCTCTGCTACAGGACTTGTATCCGCTAAGGCGCAGAGTGCAATTCTTGGATTTTTGGAGCCAAGTCTCACAGAAGAGGAAAAAGATGTCGCCCGTCAGGGGAGAAATGCTAAATCGGGAAGCATTCCTAAGAATGCAGATGTGCTTGAATACCGTCATGCTACTGCTTTTGAGTGTCTGATAGGTTACTTGTACTACACAGGTCAACAGGAGAGAATACAAGAAATTGTGAACAGTGGAATACAATTTATGTTGAAACAGCCGTGATAAGGCTTTTGCGAAATAGAGAATAGGAGAAGTGAACATGGAAGAAGATTTGAAGACAGAAGAGGAAATATTGGCCGGGAAGCATTCAGTGCTTGAGGCGCTTCGTGCGGGTCGTACATTAAATAAAATATGGATTGCAGAAACGGCTCAGAAGCATCTGACCGCACCAATCGTCGCTGAAGCACGTAAAGCGGGGATTGTCATTCAGCATGTGGACAAGCGTAAGCTGGATCAACTTGCTCCTGGAGTTCAACATCAGGGGGTAGTTGCTCAAGCCGCGCCTTTTGCCTATGTCGAGGTAGATGATCTGCTGGCTGCAGCTGAAGCCAAAGGAGAGCCTGCATTCTTGATTTTGCTGGATGAGATTGAAGATCCTCATAACCTAGGGTCCATTCTGCGGACAGCAGATTGTACTGGAGTGCATGGAGTAATCGTACCTAAACGTCGTTCGGCTCAGATTACTGCTACCGTCTCCAAAACATCGGCGGGTGCCGTGGAATATGTTCCGGTTGCGCGGGTGACTAACCTAGGTCAGACCATTGATCGTCTGAAAGAGCAGGGAGTCTGGGTAGTAGGTACGGATGTGAATACAGATCAGAATCTGTTTGGATCCAATATTTTCACAGGACCGGTAGCTGTTGTAATCGGTAATGAGAATAAAGGGATGGGACGCCTGATTCGTGAAAAATGTGATGTATTACTTAAGCTGCCGATGGCCGGAAAGATCAATTCATTAAATGCCTCTGTCGCCGCAGGAGTCATTATGTATGAAGTGGTACGCCTTCGGCAACAGCAGGGATAACTATGGCCGACTGGCGCGATGTGCTGCTTGTGGACGGGTACAATATGATCGGTGGCTGGCCGGAACTAGCGGCACTGTCCCAGATTGGTATGCAGGAAGCACGCGACCGCTTGATGGATTTGCTGGCTGATTACCAGGCTTACTCAGGACGACGAGTTATTGCTGTGTTTGATGCATACCGCGTTCCAGGATTGGGTCGGTCATTTGTCCAGGGCAAAGTCCAGGTGTTTTTCACCAAGGAAAAAGAAACCGCAGATGAATGCATCGAGCGATTGGTTGGGGAATTTAGCAACCGACGTCGGCAGATCTATGTTGCAACGAGTGACTTTGTGGAGCAACATATCATTTTCGCCCAAGGTGCACTGCGGATTTCTGCAAGAGAATTGCACCTAGAAATTGAAGAGAACCAGAAACAAGTGAAAAAAGCTATCGAACCGGGAAGTATCAGTTCTACACGTCATTCTTTGGAAGACAAACTGCCTCCTGATGTGCGGAGTAAACTGGAAAATTGGCGTAGGCAGTGACAAGAGGAAAGATTTAGGTAATATTTTTATTCCATTTTATGCTATTCCAGATTGTTTTTGGACAAATCCGGTTGACGGTGTAAGGTAACATAATATATACTGATCCTATATTTCGCGAAGTAACGATGTGTCTTGCGTTGCAGCCGGGGGGATTCTTGGTGAGTGTCGACCTCAAGGAAATAATGCTATCCGAGTATGATTTCATAAGTGATGAAGATATTGTCGAGGCTTTCCGTGGTGGCGACAGTGGCGCATTGGAACACTTAATTAATAAATACCGTAATTTTGTACGTGCTAAAGCCCGCTCATATTTCTTGATCGGGGCAGATCGTGAAGATATTGTTCAAGAAGGAATGATTGGTCTCTATAAGGCTATTCGTGACTTTAAAGGTGACAAGCTCTCTTCATTCAAGGCTTTTGCTGAGCTCTGCATAACACGTCAGATTATAACTGCTATTAAGACGGCCACGCGTCAGAAGCATATTCCGCTCAATTCTTATGTTTCTTTGGATAAGCCCATTTATGATGAAGATTCCGACCGGACGCTTATGGATGTCATTTGTGGAACTCAGGTACTAGATCCAGAAGAGCTAATTATCAATCAAGAAGAATTCATTGGACTTGAAGATAAGATGGCGGAGATTTTAAGTGACCTAGAGCGTAAGGTTCTGATGTTGTATTTAGACGGACGATCTTATCAGGAAATTGCTGAAGATCTGAAGCGGCATGTGAAATCTATTGACAACGCTTTACAACGAGTAAAGCGGAAATTAGAAAGATATCTAGAAGTGCGTGACAATTAATGATATAATGAACACAAGAGGGCTCGTACATCGAGTTCTTTTTTTTAGTCTCATGAAATTGCTTAGATAGAATTAGGAGTTAACACCATAAATTTCTATTTGAGTCGATTTTAGTTGTTGCCGTTGAGGGTAGGTTTATACACAGTCGGAATGCCCCATAATGATAAGGAAGACAGCGAAGTGTGAGGAAGAGATAGACCCAAGGACAGGGTACGGCCATATGACTATAACACCCGAAATTACCCAGTGCAGAACGGAATTCTTTCGTTGACACAGACCTTGACATTATGCTAAAGTGTTTTAGGTAGGCCTAAATTCGCGGCTTTTTTTAGGATCAATATTTACGTCTTCTAATTGTATTGTTAGAAGGACGTCTCGGGAGGTGCACATCATGCGGGTAATTATCACTTTGGCTTGTACAAGTTGCAAACAAAGAAACTATGCGACTACCAAAAACAAGCGAAATCACCCCGACCGCATGGAGATGAAGAAATTTTGCAAGTATTGTAACTCGCAAACTCCTCATCGCGAAACCAGATAGTCTGTGGAGGTGTAGTCGGCATGAAACGTAGTTTCAAGTCTATGTTTTCCTTTTTCACTGAGAGCTGGAGTGAACTCAAAAAAGTTCGCTGGCCAAGTCGTAAAGAATTGACCAACTATACATTGATCGTTCTCGGTACAATTGTAGTTGTCGCTATTTACTTCTGGGTTCTGGACATCGGTATTTCCGCTGTGATTGAAGCGATTATTTAGAGAGGTCCCAGGTGGCTTGATATGGAAAAAAGATGGTATGTCGTTCATACCTATTCTGGGTATGAGAATAAGGTCAAAGCCAATTTGGAAAAGCGCGTTGAGTCCATGGGCATGGAAGACAAAATATTCCGCGTTCTTGTTCCTATGGAAGAAGAAATCGTAAACAAAGACGGTAAGAAAAAAACCGTTATGCGTAAAGTTTACCCGGGTTATGTTTTGGTGGAAATGGTTCAGACTGATGATTCCTGGTATGTTGTCCGCAATACTCCGGGCGTTACTGGATTTGTTGGTTCGACAGGCTCAGGGTCTAAACCAACAGCTTTGCTTCCGGAAGAGGTAGAACAAATTCTGAAGCATATGGGCATGGTTGAACCTAAAGCGAAGATTGATTTCGAAATCAAGGAATCCGTACGTATTATGGTTGGTCCGTTTGCGAATTTTGTGGGATCCGTGGAAGAAATTTTGGCTGACAAGAGCAAGATCAAAGTGCATGTGAACATGTTTGGACGGGAAACCCCGCTAGAGTTGGATTTCACTCAAGTGGAGAAAATATAACATAAGCTAAGGGTTTCTTGTGGGAGAGCGCCAATGGCGTTCGAAGACCACTATTTTTGCAAGGAGGTGTCACTCATGGCTAAAAAAGTTATTAAAATGGTGAAACTGCAGATTCCTGCAGGGAAAGCGAATCCAGCGCCTCCAGTAGGTCCGGCGTTAGGTCAAGCAGGTGTCAACATCATGGCATTCTGTAAGGAATTTAATGCTCGTACTGCCGACCAGGCTGGCTTGATCATTCCGGTTGAAATTACAGTATTTGAAGACCGTTCCTTTACGTTCATCACTAAAACTCCTCCGGCTGCTGTTCTGCTTCGCATCGCTGCTAAAGTAGAAAAAGGATCCGGCGAACCAAACAAGAAAAAAGTAGCAAAAATCGGCCGCGCTGCGGTTCGTGAAATTGCTGAAACAAAAATGCCAGACCTTAACGCTGCATCTGTAGAAGCTGCAATGCGTATGGTTGAAGGTACTGCTCGCAGTATGGGTATCACAATCGAAGACTAGTAGTTTTCGAAGAATCGGTCATTCGTGACCCGCAAGTATGTGGGAGGAATTTCCGCTAACACCACAAAGGAGGAACATTTTCATGGCTAAACATGGTAAGAAATACCAAGAAGCTGCTAAGCTGATCAACAGCGAAGCAACTTACGAGCCTTCAGAAGCTGTAGAGCTTGTGAAAAAGGCAGCGACTGCAAAATTCGACGAAACCGTTGAAGCAGCAGTTCGTCTGGGTGTAGACCCGCGTAAACAAGACCAAGCAGTTCGTGGTGTTGTTGTCCTGCCTCACGGCACTGGTAAAACACAACGCGTGCTTGTATTTGCAAAAGGTGAAAAAGCGAAAGAGGCAGAAGCTGCTGGCGCGGATTTTGTTGGTGATCAAGACATGATCAACAAAATTCAACAAGGCTGGTTTGAATTTGATGTCTGCGTAGCTACACCTGATATGATGAGTGAAGTCGGTAAACTGGGTCGTCTGCTTGGTGGTAAAGGTCTTATGCCTAACCCTAAAGCTGGCACAGTTACATTCGATGTTTCCAAGGCTGTGCAAGAAATCAAAGCCGGTAAAATCGAATATCGTCTTGACAAAGCAGGTCAAATTCATGCGCCAATCGGCAAAGTGTCCTTTGATGCTGCACAATTGAACGATAACCTTAAAGCTCTTATCGACGCTTTGAACCGTGCGAAACCAGCTGCTGCTAAAGGTGTATACCTTAAAGGCATCTCGATTTCTTCCACAATGGGTCCTAGCGCTCGTGTGAACACAACCGTCTTCAGATAAATAAGGGTTGACTCTTTGGGTCAATTTTGATAATCTATAACAGTTGTGAAACTTAAGGTATCAATCTTAACCTTGAATATGCTTACCGTAGACAGTAGGTGCCTTAGTGCTTAATTCCCTACCGAGGTGTTGTGATAGAAACAAGAAGTAACGAGCTCGCTCGTATAACTTTCGTTTTATCAAGCCTTCGTGATTCTGCGGAGGCTTTTCTAATGCCTGCGTAGGAGCGGTGATGCTTTCCTTGGAAAGGACGCCGACACATAAATTTTCAGGAGGTGTATACATTGGCAAATGCAAAAGTAATTCAAGCAAAACAGGATGCGGTTGACGTTGTTACTGCGAAACTGCAAAACAGTCTTTCGACTGTTGTAGCGGACTATCGTGGATTGAACGTTTCCCAAGTGACTGAACTGCGTAAGCAACTTCGTGAAGCTGGCGTTGAGTTTCAAGTCCTGAAGAACACATTGCTACGTCGCGCAACTGCTGCGGCTGAGTTGACTGAATTGGATGAAGTTTTGACTGGTCCAACAGCTATCGCATTCAGCACAACTGATGCAGTAGCTCCAGCTAAAATTTTGAACGATTTCGCCAAGAAAAACGACGCTTTGAAATTGAAAGGCGGCGTAGTAGAAGGACGTGTCATCGACGCGGACCAATTGAAAGCACTGGCTGAGCTTCCATCCCGCGATGGTTTGCTGTCCATGCTGCTTAGCGTACTTCAAGCTCCAATGCGCAACTTCGCGCTTGCAGTTAAAGCTGTTGCTGAAAAAGAAGAACAAAGCGCGTAAGCCTTTGGCTCTTACAGCATAAATCAATACCACAAACAAATTTAAATTATAAATGGAGGTTCAATCATGAGTAAAGAAGCAATCTTGGAAGCAATTAAAGGCATGAGCGTATTGGAACTGAACGACCTGGTTAAAGCAATTGAAGAAGAATTCGGCGTAACAGCAGCAGCTCCAGTAGCAGCTGGCGGTGCGGTAGCAGCAGTAGCTGAAGAGCAATCCGAATTTGACGTAATTTTGACAGGCGCTGGCGCTTCCAAAATCAACGTTATCAAAATCGTTCGCGAAATCACAGGCCTTGGCTTGAAAGAAGCTAAAGACCTTGTAGACAACGCACCAAAAGCAATCAAAGAAAAAGTAAGCAAAGACGAAGCCGAAGCTACTAAAGCAAAATTGGAAGAAGCAGGCGCAGCTGTAGAAGTGAAGTAATTCCTTCTATACTGAAAACCCCTTGAACTTGTTCAAGGGGTTTATTTTATAAAAATATAAGAAAGTATAAGTTTCACATTATACTTTATCTTTATATTTCTCGCTTGAACGCTTACCGTCCTTATAAGGACATCAGAGGCGTTTATGCTTGATAGAGTTAGTAGGGTTGTGTGAATACAAACTATTAACATAAAGGAAAGGGAGGATAGAGATGTCGCAACATTATTATTCGCAGCAACCGGAAGTGCGTCATGACAGACGTACCATCGACACCGTTCTAAGAGGCAAAAGCTTTCGTTTCACAAGTGATGCGGGTGTGTTCTCTAAAGGAGACATCGATTACGGTAGTCGAGTTCTCATTGAAGCTATGGATATTCCGGACGGTTCAGCAGTGCTTGATGTGGGTTGCGGATATGGACCGATAGGCATAAGTGCAGCATACCTAGCCCCCAAAGGGCAAGTTACGATGATTGATATTAATAGTCGTGCGGTAGAACTTGCGCGTGAAAATGCCCAGCACAATGGAATCCGGAATGTTACGGTAATGGAAAGCGATGTGCTCGGCGCATTGAATGAACAACAAAAGTTCGATGTGATTCTTACCAATCCTCCGATACGTGCAGGAAAAGCTGTAGTGCATCAGATTTTTGAAGAAGCTTATGAGCATTTAAATGAGGGTGGATTTCTGTGGATTGTCATTCAGAAGAAGCAGGGCGCTCCATCAGCGGTAGCTAAACTTGAAAGCTTGTTCTCAAATGTAGAAGAAGTGGGCAAAGATAAAGGTTATCGTATTATTAAAGCTCAAAAATAAAAATCAATAGGTTATTGACATGTGATAGTGATAATGGTATTATTATAAAATGTCAGTATTAAGATAGGCTCCATGTCTTTAGTTTGCTGAAAATGTCAAGCGATATATTGTCGCCGGCTAGCGCAAGCCGTACGGCAAGTTTTTTGCGAATTGGTTCTCTATGCTCTGGCGTAGCGAGTGTTACGCGGTAATAGATAATAGCGCATAAACTGTTGCTTGGTGACGTATAATATGTACGTTTTGGGCAAATCTACTGGATAAGGAGTATTTTGGTCATGGATAAGTGCGCTCTTTTTTCGAAGATTTCGATAAGGGCTTTTCTTTTATTTATGACTGAATCCTTGTAGTATGGTTCCATTATACGGTTCCAAACAAGGGTTCGCAATCAATTTTTAAGTGAGTAGACATGAGGGGTGAGTAAAGTTGGCAGGACATCTTGTTCAGTATGGTCGACGCACTCGGCGGAGCTATGCGAGAATTAACGAGGTACTCGAGGTCCCGAACCTGATCGAGATCCAACAAAAATCTTATGATTGGTTTTTGGAGGAAGGATTGCGGGAAATGTTTCAGGACATCTCGCCGATCCAGGATTTCACAGGTAATTTGGTACTAGAGTTCATTGATTACAGCCTGGGTGAACCAAAATATACGGTTGACGACGCTAAAGAGCGGGACGTGACGTATGCGGCTCCTCTGCGTGTAAAGGTGCGGCTCATTAATAAGGAGACCGGTGAGGTCAAAGAGCAGGAAGTGTTCATGGGAGATTTCCCGCTGATGACGGAGACCGGCACTTTTATTATTAACGGTGCGGAACGGGTTATTGTCAGCCAGTTGGTTCGCTCTCCAAGCGTCTATTTCAGCACAAAAGTGGATAAGAACGGCAAAAAAACCTACACCGCCACAGTAATCCCGAACCGCGGAGCCTGGTTGGAACTTGAGACCGACGCTAAGGATATTATGTATGTTCGTATCGATCGGACTCGTAAAATTCCTGTTACCGTGCTTTTGCGTGCTCTCGGTTTCGGTAGTGATGCCGAAATTCTGGAATTGCTTGGCAATGATGAATATATTCGCAATACGCTGGATAAAGACAACACGGACTCCACGGAGAAGGCGCTTATTGAAATTTATGAGCGTTTGCGTCCGGGCGAACCGCCGACACTAGACAATGCCAAAAGTTTGCTGGTCGCGCGTTTCTTTGATCCAAAACGCTACGACCTAGCTAATGTAGGCCGTTACAAAATCAATAAAAAGCTACACATTAAGAACCGTCTTTTCAATCAACGTCTTGCTCAGCCTTTGGTTGACGAAGCTACAGGGGAAATCCTGGCTGAGTCTGGTCAAATGGTCGATCGCAGACTGCTTGATGAATTGATTCCTTACTTCGAAAAGAATGTTGCCTTTAAGAACTACCGTGTTACTGGTGGAGTTATGGACAGCGAAGATATTCCTCTTCAAACGATTGACGTATTCTCGCCAATTGAAGAAGGTCGGGTTATTAAGCTGATCGCTAACGGCAACATCGACAAGTCTGTTAAGCACATTACTCAAGCTGATATTATATCCTCGATCAGCTACTTTATTAATTTGCTTCACGGAATTGGTAATACCGATGATATCGACCATCTGGGTAACCGTCGTCTGCGTTCTGTGGGTGAACTTCTGCAGAATCAGTTCCGTATCGGTTTGTCCCGTATGGAGCGCGTTGTGCGTGAAAGAATGTCGATTCAGGATGCTAATGCAATTACGCCTCAAGCTCTGATCAATATTCGTCCGGTTATCGCGTCCATTAAAGAGTTCTTCGGTAGCTCCCAGCTGTCTCAGTTTATGGACCAGACGAACCCACTTGCGGAACTTACGCATAAACGTCGTCTGTCTGCACTCGGACCTGGTGGTTTGACACGTGAACGCGCGGGCTTTGAAGTTCGTGACGTCCATCACAGTCACTACGGCCGGATGTGTCCAATTGAAACACCGGAAGGTCCGAACATTGGATTGATCAACTCCTTGTCCACCTTTGCTCGTATCAACGAATACGGCTTTATCGAAGCTCCGTATCGTTGGGTAGATCCAAAGACAGGTAAGGTAACTGAACAAATCGATTATCTGACTGCTGATGAGGAAGATAATTATGTAGTTGCTCAGGCTAACGTATTGATCGATGAAGATGGCTCCTTTAAGGAAGACATGGTAATCGTTCGTTACAATAAAGACTCTGACAACATTACAACAATGCCAAGTAATCGTGTAGATTACATGGACGTTTCGCCTAAACAGGTCGTATCCGTCGCTACGGCGCTCATTCCGTTCCTTGAGAACGATGACTCCAACCGCGCTCTGATGGGATCTAACATGCAGCGTCAAGCCGTTCCACTTCTAATTCCTAAAGCTCCGCTCGTCGGAACAGGGATGGAACATAAATCCGCTAAGGATTCTGGCGTATGTGTTGTTTCTAAATATGACGGTATTATCGAACGCTCTTCAGCTAATGAAATTTGGCTGCGCCGGGTTGAAACTGTCGAAGGCAAAGAAGTTAAAGGCGATATCGTTAAATATAAATTACACAAATTTATGCGTTCTAACCAAGGTACCTGTATTAACCAACGTCCTCTAGCTAAAAGAGGGGATATTGTTAAGAAGGGTGACATCCTGGCGGACGGTCCTTCTACAGAAATGGGCGAACTTGCTCTTGGTCGTAACGTAGTCGTTGCGTTCATGACTTGGGAAGGTTACAACTACGAGGATGCGATCCTGTTAAGTGAAAAGCTAGTTAAGGAAGATGTATACACTTCGATTCATATCGAGGAATACGAATCCGAAGCTCGTGACACTAAACTGGGACCTGAAGAAATCACACGTGATATTCCAAACGTGGGCGAAGAAGCTCTGCGCAATCTTGATGAGCGTGGAATTATCCGCATCGGTGCGGAAATCAGTGCTGGTGACATTCTAGTTGGTAAGGTTACTCCTAAGGGTGTAACTGAATTGACTGCAGAAGAGCGTCTCCTACACGCTATCTTTGGTGAGAAGGCTCGTGAAGTACGGGATACCTCTTTACGTGTTCCTCACGGTAGTGATGGTATTATCGTTGACGTTAAAGTATTTACACGTGAGAACGGCGATGAGCTGCCTCCTGGCGTAAATCAATTGGTTCGTGTGTACATCGCTCAGAAACGTAAGATTTCTGAAGGTGACAAAATGGCCGGACGTCACGGTAACAAGGGTGTCGTTGCTCGTATCCTGCCAGAAGAAGATATGCCGTTTCTTCCGGACGGTACGCCGGTACAGGTTGTTCTTAACCCTCTAGGCGTTCCTTCTCGTATGAACATCGGACAGGTGCTTGAGGTCCATATTGGTATGGCCGCATTGCGTCTGGGAATTCACATTGCAACGCCGGTATTCGACGGAGCACGTGAGTACGACGTATTTGATACGATGGAAGAAGCTGGCATGCAGCGTAATGGTAAGACTGTATTGTACGATGGTCGTACAGGTGAACGCTTCGAACGTGAAGTTACTGTCGGCGTCATGCATATGATCAAACTGGCGCACATGGTTGATGATAAGATTCACGCCCGTTCAACAGGACCTTACTCACTAGTTACGCAACAGCCACTGGGTGGTAAAGCTCAGTTTGGTGGACAGCGTTTCGGGGAGATGGAAGTGTGGGCGCTTGAAGCTTACGGTGCTGCATATACATTGCAAGAAATTTTGACTGTAAAATCCGATGACGTGGTTGGTCGCGTGAAGACGTACGAATCCATTGTCAAAGGTGAAAATGTACCGGAACCAGGTGTTCCTGAGTCGTTCAAGGTATTGATCAAAGAACTGCAGTCCCTGGGTATGGATGTTAAGATTCTTAGTGGTGACGAGCAGGAAATTGAAATGAGAGAATTGGACGATGAGGACGAGACGTCAGGCGACAAGCTGAGCCTCAATTTAGAAGGCGCAGAAGTCGGAGTAGAATAATCACGTTGGAGCTTTTGAGTTCCATTTTATAAAGGACCGCGCCCTCTTTTGATGTAACAGTCAGAGGAGGGCAAAGCGGTACTAAATCAGGATTAGGTTAAGGAGGGTTGCTCCTTGTTGGACGTTAACAATTTTGAATTTATGAAAATCGGACTCGCTTCTCCGGAGAAGATTCGTTCATGGTCCCGCGGAGAAGTTAAGAAACCGGAAACCATTAACTATCGAACATTGAAACCGGAAAAAGAGGGTCTTTTCTGTGAGCGTATCTTTGGACCTCAAAAAGACTGGGAATGTCATTGCGGTAAATACAAACGTGTCCGTTATAAGGGCGTAGTCTGCGACCGTTGTGGCGTTGAAGTTACTCGTGCTAAAGTTCGTCGTGAACGTATGGGTCACATTGAATTGGCTGCTCCGGTATCTCATATCTGGTACTTCAAAGGTATCCCAAGCCGTATGGGTTTGGCACTAGATATGTCTCCAAGATCACTTGAAGAGATTATCTACTTCGCTTCGTATGTTGTAACTGATCCAGGTGAAACACCGCTGGAAAAGAAACAACTTCTATCCGAGAAAGAATATCGTAGCTACCGTGAAAAATACGGTTACGGATTCCAAGCGGGCATGGGTGCTGAAGCTGTTAAGAAGCTTCTTCAAGACATCGACATCGAAAAAGAGCTGGAATTCCTCAAAGAAGAACTGCGTACGGCCCAAGGCCAACGTCGTAACCGGGCGATTAAACGTCTGGAAGTCATTGAAGCATTCCGTAACTCAGGCAACAAACCTGATTGGATGATCATGGATGTTCTTCCGGTTATTCCTCCGGAGCTTCGTCCGATGGTTCAATTGGATGGTGGCCGTTTTGCTACGTCTGATTTGAACGATCTTTATCGTCGTGTTATTAACCGGAACAACCGTCTGAAAAGACTGTTGGATCTTGGTGCGCCTGACATTATCGTGCAGAACGAGAAACGGATGCTACAGGAAGCTGTCGATGCTCTCATCGATAACGGCCGTAGAGGACGTCCGGTAACGGGTCCTGGTAACCGTCCATTGAAATCTCTCAGCCACATGCTGAAAGGTAAACAAGGACGTTTCCGTCAGAACTTGCTCGGTAAACGGGTTGACTACTCTGGTCGTTCCGTTATCGTTGTAGGACCGTACCTCAAGATGTATCAGTGCGGACTTCCTAAGAAAATGGCGCTAGAATTGTTCAAGCCTTTTGTCATGAAGGAATTGGTTAATAAGGGCCTAGCCCACAACATAAAGAGCGCAAAACGTAAAGTTGAGCGTGTAAGTCCTGAAGTATGGGATGTACTTGAAGAAGTAATCAGAGAGCACCCAGTACTTCTAAACCGCGCACCAACACTTCACCGTCTCGGTATCCAAGCTTTTGAACCGATTTTGGTGGAAGGTCATGCTATTCGTCTTCACCCACTCGTATGTACGGCTTATAACGCCGACTTTGACGGTGACCAAATGGCGGTGCACGTTCCTCTGTCAGCAGAAGCTCAAGCGGAAGCACGTATTCTCATGCTTGCATCCGGTAATATCTTGAACCCTAAAGACGGAAAACCGGTTGTAACACCTTCCCAGGATATGGTCCTTGGTACTTTCTACCTGACCATGGACAATAAGGAAGAAAAAGGATCAGGTATGATTCTGCGTACCGTAAATGAAGCTGTATCAGCTTACCAGCGCGGAACTGCAGGTCTTCATGCTCGTGTAGCTATTCCAGTTAAAGCACTGGGTAAGACTTGCTTTACGGAAAAACAACAAGGCGCAATGTTGATTACTACGATCGGTAAGATTATCTTTAATGAAATTTACCCAAGTAGTTTCCCTTATATCAATGAAGCGACTAAGACTAACTTGCTGCATGGCACGCCAGAGAAATACTTTATCTATGAAAAGGGCGCAGATATTCGCGAGCTGATTGAATCCGCTCCTGAAGCCAGCGCTGTAGGTAAAGAATACCTGGGTCTGATTATCGCACGTTGTTTTGAAACTTATCATACAACCAAAACCTCTATGATTTTGGATAAAATTAAACAACTCGGCTTTACTTACTCCACACGTTCCGGTGTTACCGTTGCTGTGTCGGATGTTATCGTGCCTGAGGAGAAAGTTACGATCCTGAAAGAGTCCGAAGCTAAGGTAGATGTGGTTGCTAACCAATATCGCCGTGGTCTGATCACTAATGACGAACGGTACGACCGCGTTATTGAGATCTGGTCGAAGACGAAGGATGATCTTACGAACATCCTGCTTAAATCGATGGACCGTTTCAACTCAATCATGCTCATGGTTGACTCCAAAGCGCGGGGTAACAAATCGCAGATCACTCAGCTGGGTGGTATGCGTGGTCTGATGGCAACACCTTCGGGTCGGATTTTCGAATTGCCAATTAAAGCGAACTTCCGTGAAGGTCTTACGGTCTTGGAGTACTTTATCTCCACTCACGGAGCGCGTAAAGGTCTTGCCGATACCGCACTTCGTACTGCTGACTCCGGTTACTTGACTCGTCGTCTCGTTGACGTAGCTCAGGACGTTATCGTCCGTGAGGAAGATTGTGGAACGGATAAAGGATTTACAGTTAGTCGTATTCAGGATGGTAAAGAGGTTATTGAGGATCTGTATGACCGTATTGAAGGTCGTTACTGCTTCGAGACTGTTCGTCATCCGGAAACAGGCGAAATCATTGTTCACCGCAACGATTTGATTGACTCCGATAAAGCGGAAGCAATCGTAGACGCTGGTGTAACTAAGCTACAAATCCGCTCTGTACTAAGCTGCCGTGCTCGTCATGGTGTTTGTAAGAAATGTTACGGTCGTAACTTGGCAACTGGTAAACACGTTGAGATCGGTGAAGCGGTTGGTATTATCGCTGCACAATCTATCGGTGAACCAGGAACCCAGCTTACAATGCGTACGTTCCATACCGGCGGTGTTGCCGGTGATGACATCACGCAAGGTTTGCCGCGTATTCAAGAGTTGTTTGAAGCCCGTAACCCTAAAGGTCAGGCTACAATCAGTGAGATCGATGGTGTAATCAAGGAAATCCGTGAAACTAAGGATCGTCGTGAAATCGAGGTTCAAGGTGAAGCAGAATCCAAGACTTATTCCATTACTTATGGATCACGTCTACGTGTCAGCGAAGGCCAAGAAATTGAAGCCGGCGATGAGTTGACAGACGGTTCGATTGACCCTAAAGAAATGCTGCGAATCAAAGGGATCCGTGGGGTACAAAACTACATTCTGCAAGAAGTTCAGCGTGTATATCGTAACCAGGGCGTTGAGATCAATGATAAGCACATTGAAGTTATGATCAAACAAATGCTTCGGAAGATCCGTATCATTGATGCAGGTGACACAAGTCTGTTACCAGGCGCGTTTGCGGATATTCATGAATATGAAGCTGCTAATAAGGAAGCCATCTTGTCAGGTAAAGAGCCTGCAGTTGCTAAACCGGTCTTACTCGGTATTACCAAGGCATCTCTTGAGACAGATTCCTTCTTATCCGCTGCATCTTTCCAAGAAACTACTCGTGTCTTAACAGACGCTGCTATCAAAGGCAAAGTAGATAAGTTGCTTGGACTCAAAGAAAATGTTATTATCGGTAAGTTGATTCCTGCAGGTACTGGTATGAATCGTTACCGTAATGTTAAGCTAAGTGATCCAAATGCAGAAAGCGCGCTTGAATCTTTAGAGCCGGTTCCTGCTGAATAAATTAGCAAACATGGTAGTGAACTCGTGTCATACCTAATCATAGGTGTGACACGAATATCTGCTGTGTATAATATTCATAAAAATTATTGCTGAATTTCTTGACACCATCTATTGATAATGCTAAAATGTCTAAGGTGCGTGAGTAGCCATGTTATCCTTGTTCATTGGAGGTAATGATTGTGACTGATGATAGAGGACTACAGGATGCTCAGGTCAAGATCGGTACCAAACAAACCGTCAAGGCGGTAGAGTTGGGCCAAGCTGCAGAAGTCTATGTGGCAGAGGACGGAGATCAAAGGCTTACTTCCAGGATAGTTATGCTTTGTAACAAACAAGGTGTTAAGATCACATACGTGGATACGATGCTGAATTTGGGCAAGGCCTGCGGAATAGAAGTTGGCGCTGCGATGGCAGCCGTCTTAAAACAATAGCTACGGAAATGTTTTTGTACTGGGGTGAACTCCAGCGGCAAGAACTTTTCATTTGTCTTTTTATGAACCGCCTGGGTCTGTGGGCTTAGAGTTCTTAAATCGGCTATCATTTCAGGAAGGGGGTGGCAACAACATGCCAACAATTAACCAATTGGTTCGTAAAGGCCGTCAAGCCAAAATCGAAAAATCTAAATCTCCCGCTCTTCAAAAAGGGTATAACGCCCTCAAGCGTGAGGCTACAAATTTGAGCGCTCCGCAAAAACGCGGTGTGTGCACTCGTGTTGGTACTATGACTCCACGTAAACCAAACTCAGCGCTTCGTAAATATGCCCGTGTTCGTTTGACGAACCGTCTCGAGGTAACAGCTTATATCCCGGGTATCGGACATAACTTACAAGAGCACAGTGTTGTATTACTTCGCGGAGGTAAAGTAAAGGACCTTGCAGGGGTTCGTTACCATATCGTTCGTGGTGCATTGGATACAGCAGGTGTAGCTAACCGGATGCAAGCTCGTTCTAAATACGGTGCTAAACGTCCTAAAGCTAAGAAATAAGAAAAAATTCTAGAATAATAAACATTTAAGAAAGGGGGATATCCATGCCACGCAAAGGTCCAGTTACTAAGAGAGACGTATTGCCAGATCCGTTGTATAATAGCAAGTTGGTTACTCGTTTGATTAACCGCATTATGCTGGGTGGTAAAAGAGGTGTCGCTCAAAGCATTCTGTACAATTCATTCAAATTGATTGAAGAACGTACGGGTAAAGATCCGATGGAAGTTTTCGAAGCTGCCATCAAGAATATCATGCCGGTTTTGGAAGTCAAAGCTCGTCGTGTCGGTGGTGCTAACTATCAAGTACCTATCGAGGTTAAACCAGAGAGACGTACTGCTCTGGGATTACGTTGGCTCGTAAACTACTCTCGCAACCGCGGTGAGAAGACGATGGAAGAGCGTTTGGCGGCTGAGATCATCGACGCTTCCAACAACACAGGCGCTTCTGTTAAGAAACGCGAAGATACACACAAAATGGCTGAAGCAAACAAAGCGTTCGCTCACTACCGTTGGTAGGATTAAGGTCATTCAAATAACTTATATTTTGAAGGGAGATCCATTTCATGGCTAGAGAGTTCTCCTTAAAAAATACACGTAATATCGGGATCATGGCGCATATTGATGCTGGTAAAACAACTACCACAGAGCGGATTCTTTTCTATACAGGCCGTACGCACAAAATCGGTGAAGTTCACGAGGGTGCTGCTACAATGGACTGGATGGAGCAAGAACAAGAGCGCGGAATCACGATTACGTCCGCTGCTACGACTGCTGCGTGGAAAGGTCACCGCATCAATATCATTGATACCCCAGGACACGTTGACTTCACTGTTGAAGTTGAACGTTCCCTGCGTGTATTGGATGGGGCAGTAGGTGTATTTAGTGCAAAAGAGGGCGTTGAGCCTCAGTCTGAAACCGTATGGAGACAGGCTGACCGTTATAACGTTCCACGTATTGCATATGTGAACAAAATGGACATTATCGGTGCGGATTTCCTTAACGTAATCGAAACTATGCGTGATCGCCTTCAAGCCAATGCAGTTGCTATTCAATTGCCAATTGGTGCAGAAAGTGATTTCACTGGTATTATCGACCTTGTTGAGCAAAAAGCACACATGTTCAGAGATGATCTAGGCCAAAACATCGAAGTAACGGATATTCCGGAAGAATATTTGGCCAAAGTTGAGGAGCTGCGTCTCGAGTTGATCGAGAAAGTTGCTGAACTTGATGAAGATCTGACTATGAAGTACCTGGAAGGCGAAGAAATTACAGTTCCGGAAATTAAAGCTGCACTGCGCAAAGGCGTAGTTGAAGTTAAATTGTTCCCTGTAATTGTTGGATCCTCCTACCGTAACAAAGGGATTCAGCTTATGCTGGATGCTGTTGTTGATTACTTGCCATCTCCTCTTGACGTTCCAGCTATCACTGGACATCTTGATGATGGAACTGAAGCAGTTCGTCATTCTTCGGATGAAGAACCGTTTGCAGCTTTGGCATTTAAAATCATGACTGACCCTTATGTAGGTAAACTTACGTTCTTCCGTGTATACTCTGGTATTCTAGAGTCCGGATCTTACGTAGTTAATGCTACTAAGAACAAGCGTGAACGTATTGGTCGTATCCTTCAAATGCATGCTAACAGCCGTCAAGAGATTTCCATCGTGTATTCTGGCGACATCGCTGCAGCAGTTGGTTTGAAAGACACCAGTACAGGTGATACACTGTGTGATGAGAAGCATCCAGTAATTCTGGAATCAATGAACTTCCCTGATCCAGTTATCGAAATCGCTGTTGAACCAAAAACAAAAGCTGACCAAGATAAATTGGGCGTTGCTCTCGGTAAGTTGACTGAAGAGGATCCAACTCTTCGTGCTCATACTGATGAAGAAACAGGCCAAACTATCCTGGCTGGTATGGGTGAACTTCACTTGGACATCATCATCGACCGTATGCGTCGTGAGTTCAAAGTAGAAACCAATGTGGGTAAACCACAGGTTGCTTACCGCGAAACGTTCAAGGCACCTGCTCGCGTCGAAGGTAAATTTGTACGCCAATCTGGTGGTCGTGGTCAATACGGTCACGTGTGGGTTGAATTTGAACCCCTCGAGCCAGGTACTGGTAGCAAATTCGAAAGTAAAGTTGTCGGTGGCTCGGTTCCTAGAGAGTACATCGCTCCTGCACTTGCGGGTATCGAAGAACAAATGAAAAACGGCGTACTTGCAGGCTTCCCGCTTGTAGACGTTAAAGCTACCATCGTTGATGGTTCTTACCATGATGTCGATTCCAACGAAATGGCATTTAAAATTGCCGGCTCGATGGCGCTTAAAGCAGCTAAAGACAAGTGTAAACCTGTCCTGCTTGAGCCAATCATGAAAGTAGAAGTAACTGTTCCTGAGGAATATATGGGTGATGTTATGGGTATGCTGAACTCCCGCCGTGGCCGTATCGAAGGTATGGATTCCCGTGGTGGAGCGCAAATTATCCGTGCTAAGGTGCCTCTTTCCGAAATGTTCGGATACTCTACAACTCTTCGTTCTGGTACTCAAGGACGTGGCGTATTCTCAATGGAGCTTTCTCACTATGAAGAAGTTCCTAAATCCATTGCGGAAGAGATCGCTGCTAAGAACAAAGGCGGAGAATAATTACTAGTTTTAACTTGCCGTCCGAGTATAATTACTCAGTCATCTAAGATAAACATATATGCGGGCGGCTCAAATATAAGGAACCCCACATTAAGGAGGAACTGTTCAAATGGCAAAGGCAAAGTTTGAACGTAACAAACCGCACGTTAACATCGGTACTATTGGTCACGTCGACCATGGTAAAACGACTCTGACTGCTGCAATCACTACTGTATTGTCCAAAACTTACGGTGGCGCAGCTATCGCATTCGATCAAATCGACAAAGCTCCTGAAGAGCGCGAACGTGGTATCACAATCTCCACTTCCCACGTTGAATATGAAACTCCTAACCGTCACTACGCTCACGTAGACTGCCCTGGTCACGCCGACTATGTTAAAAACATGATCACTGGCGCAGCGCAAATGGACGGAGCTATCCTGGTTGTATCCGCAGCTGATGGTCCTATGCCACAAACTCGCGAGCACATCCTGTTGTCCCGTCAAGTAGGTGTTCCATACATCGTTGTTTTCTTGAACAAATGCGACATGGTTGAAGACGAAGAGTTGTTGGAATTGGTTGAAATGGAAGTTCGTGACTTGCTGAGCGAGTATGACTTCCCAGGCGACGACACTCCAATCATTCGTGGTTCTGCTCGTGAAGCTCTTCAAAACCCAGAAGGCGAATATGCTAAGAAGATTGTTGAAATGTTCGAAACAATCGACGAGTACATTCCACTTCCAGAGCGTCAAACTGACAAACCATTCTTGATGCCTGTCGAAGATGTATTCTCCATCACTGGCCGCGGTACTGTGGCAACTGGTCGCGTAGAACGCGGAACAGTTAAAGTCGGAGAAGAAATCGAAATCGTTGGTATTCACGAAGAAACTAAGAAATCCGTAGTTACGGGCGTAGAAATGTTCCGTAAATTGCTGGATTCCGCTCAAGCGGGCGACAACATCGGAGCTTTGCTTCGTGGTGTAGACCGTACTATGATCGAGCGTGGCCAAGTATTGGCTAAACCGAACTCTGTTAAACCACACACTGAGTTCACTGCTCAAATCTACGTTTTGACTAAAGAAGAAGGCGGACGTCACAAACCATTCTTCACTGGTTACCGTCCACAGTTCTACTTCCGTACAACTGACGTAACTGGCATTATCAACTTGCCAGAAGGTACTGAAATGGTTATGCCTGGTGACAACATCACTGTAACTGTTGCTTTGATCTCCCCTATCGCTATTGAAGAAGGTACTAAATTCTCCATTCGCGAAGGTGGACGTACAGTTGGAGCAGGTAGCGTAGCTTCCATCCAAAAATAAATTCGTTTCTATCTGCGGGTAGACTCTGAATCATAGTGCCCCGGATTCTTCTTGCGGAGAATCCGGGGCTTTTTGTTATTTTATAGGATAAACCATTCTAAATTCGACAATATACGATAAAATAAGTATGAAATTTCGAATAATTCTACAAAATTCAACAAAATTCAACGATAAATTGTTTACAATTTTAATAATCATAGAGTAAAATGAAAGGAAGGTAATATTGTAAAAAAATAGTAATTGAGGGGAGAGTGATAACATGGGAAAATGTCCTTTTTCATTCATGCATGCTATAACATCACGTAATAATAACGAGGATTCTCACACCCCTAATTTGATAGAACATAAACACCAGACTAAGCGTACTGAAGATTTTTTTCATACTCTTGAGGGTTATGACGAACTCAATGAGCAAATGAGAATGATTGATCTATCTGAATCAGATTTGAACTTATTACGTAGGGTGAAGCCTAGCGTTGAAAAAAATATAGACTATATCATTGATCAATTTTATAATTCGGTATTAGGTGTGGATAAACTCGAAGCCATTATATTGGAGCATAGTAGTATCGAGAGGTTGAAAACAACACTCCGCGAGCATATCATTGAAATTTTTGATGGCAAAGTTGATGAAGAATACATAGCAAAGCGAATGAAGATTGCTAATATTCATAAAAGAGTAGGACTTGAGCCTAAATGGTACTTATCTGCTTTTCAAAATCTTCAGAACGTTTTTATACAAGTTATCTATAATGAGACACATGATGACAATACGCGTCTACATGTAGTTAAGACCGTAACTAAGCTGCTTAACCTTGAACAACAACTTGTCCTAGAGGAATACGAGAAGGAGAACGTCAAAGAGAAGGAACAGCAATACCTTTTGGTTAAAAATGAATTAAAGCAGAAAATTGCTGAATTCAGCAGCGAATTAATAGATTTTAGTATCGATACAAATGCCGCTGTGAAGCAGCTAGTAGCCAGTAGCAATGAAGTGAGTAGAACATTCCAACGTACAGCTACATCCGCTGTAGAGTCGCAGGGGTTGGCTACAGATGGACATGAGCATTTGGATAGCTTAACAGGACAGATTAATCTTATTTATCAAAGTACTAGTGAAATGGAACATTCAGTCTACGAATTAAGCAATTCCTCTAAACAAATTCAAAAAATCGTAAACTCAGTTAAAGATATTGCAGATCAAACTAAAATTCTTTCACTTAATGCAACGATAGAAGCCGCTAGAGCCGGAGTGCATGGTAGAGGGTTTAGTGTAGTTGCTCAAGAAGTTAGTCGGTTGGCAGAGGATACGAAGAATACTGTAATTCAGATCGTAGAGCTGACTTATAAATCGGGAAGTCTCACACAACAGGTCGTTGAGGAGATACGTAAGGTACAAGAGCTAACCAAAAGTGGGAGATATCAATCCGTTGAGACTAGTCTTTTGTTTTCCGAAATTGTAGAGGCGATGAGGAGTAGCACACAAGAGATTGTTATAGTAGAAGAAGAAATAAAAACATTGATTCAGACAATAGAGGGAATTGGGTCAGCAACAGCACAGACTGCGGAGTCAGCTGAGATTTTTAAGTCTGCCACTGCGAATCTTTAACCTATATAATAGTAATAAAGCAACGCATGAAAAAAATATGCGTTGTTTTGTTATTTTAGCTTGCAATACTGCTGCCTATTATATATAATAATAAATGTTGTTCTGAGACGTTGCGATGATGTGAGAGGTTACTGACACACCCGGCCCCTTTGCCATGAGGTCGACGTCAGAAAATTTTCACGGAGTATGTCCGATAATAAATTGGGCGATAGAAGGAGGGACTAAAATGGCAAAGCAAAAAATTCGTATTCGCTTGAAAGCATACGACCACAGAATTCTTGATCAATCCGCAGAGAAAATCGTTGAAACTGCAAAACGTTCGGGTGCTGGTGTATCTGGACCGATTCCGTTGCCAACTGAGAAGCAAATCATTACTATTCTCCGTGCGGTACACAAGTACAAGGATTCCCGTGAACAGTTTGAACAACGGACTCACAAACGTTTGATCGATATTGTGAACCCAACACCACAAACTGTGGATGCCTTGATGCGCTTGGATCTACCGTCCGGTGTAGATATCGAAATCAAATTGTAATTCTATTTTTAGCAACTTAGGAAAAGAAAAGAGGTGTCAACATTGAAAGGTATCTTAGGAAAAAAACTCGGTATGACTCAAGTGTTTACTCCAGAAGGTAACGTAATTCCTGTTACTGTTATCGAAGCAGGCCCTTGTGTAGTACTGCAAAAGAAAGACCTGAATATCGACGGATATGAAGCAGTGCAATTGGGCTTTTCTGATAAAAAAGAAAGTCGCTCCAATAAGCCTGAACAAGGTCACGCCAAAAAGGCAAATGCAACACCTAAGCGCTACGTTCGTGAAATTCGCGGTGTTGACCTCGGGTCTCTCGAGGTTGGACAAGAACTGAAGGCTGATATTTTTGCTGAGGGCGAATTTGTTGACGTAACTGGCACATCTAAAGGTAAAGGTTTCCAAGGTAATATCAAACGTTGGGGACAAAGCCGCGGACCAATGGCACACGGATCGCGTTACCACAGAAGACCGGGTTCCATGGGTTCTATCCAAGCTAACCGTGTTCCGAAGGGCAAACGCCTCCCAGGACATATGGGTCACACGACTATCACGGTTCAAAAGCTTGAAATCATCAAGGTTGACGTTGAACGTAACGTGTTGCTGGTTAAAGGCGCTATCCCAGGTCCTAAAAACAGCTTCGTGAAAGTTAAACAAACCGTTAAGAAATAATTACCTAAGAAAGGAGGAACATGAAATGCCAAAAGTAACACTTTTTAATATTAGTGGCAACGAAGTTGGTGAAGTAGAACTGAGCGATACAGTATTCGGTATTGAACCGAATGAGCACGTTCTACACGAAGCTGCGCTTATGCAAAGAGCTTCCCTTCGTCGTGGTACACACAAAGTAAAAGGACGTTCTGAAGTTCGTGGCGGTGGACGTAAGCCTTGGAAACAAAAAGGTACAGGTCGCGCTCGTCAAGGATCCATTCGTTCTCCACAATGGAAAGGCGGCGGCGTTGTCTTCGGACCAACACCACGTAGCTATTCCTGGAAATTGCCTAAGAAGGTTCGTCGTTTGGCGATCAAATCCGCTTTGTCCTCGAAAGTACTCGAGAATGACATTATCGTATTGGATAGCTTGACAATGAATGCTCCGAAGACGAAAGAATTCGCAGCAATCTTGAACAACCTGAAAGTGGAACGCAAAGCTTTGATCGTAGCTACTAGCTATGATGATAACGTAGCACTTTCCGCTCGTAACATCCCTGGGGTGAAATTCGTAGCGGCTGACGGCATTAATGTTCTTGACGTACTGACGTACGACAAACTGATCATCACTAAAGAAGCAGTTCTGAAGGTAGAGGAGGTGTTCGCGTAATGAAAGATCCTCGTGATATTATCAAACGTCCGGTGATTACGGAACGTACTTCCGACTACATGAGCGAAATGAAATACGCTTTTGAAGTGGATATCCGTGCTAACAAAACCGAAATCAAAAAAGCTGTCGAGGCTATTTTCAAAGTAAAAGTAACTAATGTGAACACAATGCGCGTGCCTGGCAAACTGAAACGTTATGGTAAATATTCTGGTTACACTCCAGAGTGGAAAAAAGCCATCGTTAAGCTTAGCCCGGACAGCAAACCGCTTGAATTTTTTGAAGCGGTAGAATAATACTCTTAAAGTAAGGAGGAAACTATAGTGCCAATCAAAAAGTACAAACCGACCTCTCCGGCAAGACGTCATATGTCTGTGTCTACGTTTGAAGAAATCACAACAAACCAGCCAGAGAAATCGTTGCTTTCTCCGCTGTTCAAACATGCGGGACGCAACAACCAAGGTAAAATTACGGTTCGTCACCATGGCGGCGGACACAAACGTAAATACCGTATTATCGACTTCAAACGGACTAAAGACGGCATACCAGGTAGCGTTGCTACAATCGAGTATGACCCGAACCGTACATCTAATATTGCTTTGATCCACTATGCTGATGGAGAGAAACGTTATATCATCGCTCCTAAAGGCCTAAAAGTTGGAGATAAAGTAGAGTCCGGCCCAACAGCCGACATCAAAATTGGTAACAGTCTTGCACTGGAGAACATCCCAGTGGGTACAGTTATCCACAACATTGAGTTGAAACCAGGTAAAGGCGGACAATTGGTTCGTGCTGCTGGTACAGAAGCTCAATTGCTTGGTAAAGAAGAAAAGTACTGTTCCGTTCGTTTGTCATCCGGTGAGGTTCGTAAGATCCTTAGCGTATGCCGTGCAACTATCGGTTCCGTAGGTAACGAAGATCATGAATTGATCAAAATCGGTAAAGCTGGACGTAGTCGCTGGCTGGGCCGTCGCCCTGAAGTACGCGGTGTAGTAATGAACCCGAACGATCACCCACACGGTGGTGGTGAAGGCCGCGCTCCAATCGGACGTAAATCGCCTATGTCTCCATGGGGTAAACCAACCCTTGGTTACAAAACGCGTAAGAAAAACAAGGCATCTGATAAATATATCGTTCGCCGCCGCACAAAATAAGACGCTTCTGGCAAGTTAATAAAGCGCGAAGCGTCGATTCGCGGTTTGAAGAACCGGATGAAGGGAGGATTCACACATGGGTCGCAGTTTAAAGAAGGGGCCGTTTATCGATGGCTACCTGCTTAAAAAAGTTGAGGAACTGAACGAGGCTGAAAAAAAGGTTGTAGTTAAAACTTGGTCCCGTCGCTCAACCATTTTCCCTCAGTTTATCGGACATACGTTTGGTGTATATGACGGCCGTAAACACGTGCCTGTATACGTAACGGAAGATATGGTAGGTCACAAGTTGGGCGAGTTCGCGCCAACACGTACTTACAAAGGCCACGCGGGTGACGATAAGAAAACAAGAAGATAATAATAAGGTCTCTGTTTGAAAGGAGGTTAAACAATGGAAGCAAAAGCACATGCAAGATCGGTGCGGATTTCCGCTCGTAAAGCGAAACTGGTTGTTGACTTGATTCGTGGTAAGCAAGTGGGGGAAGCAATTGCTATTCTTCGCCACACTCCGAAATCCGCTTCTCCGGTCGTTGAGAAGTTGCTTAATTCGGCAATTGCGAATGCTGAGCATAACTATTCTTTGGACGTGAACAGTTTGTTCGTTAGCGAGGTTTTCGTTAACCAAGGACCTACTATGAAACGTTTCCGTCCGCGCGCCATGGGCCGCGCAAGTCGGATCAATAAACGCACGAGCCACATTACACTGGTGGTATCTGAGAAATAAGGAGGGATAACACGTGGGTCAAAAGGTAAATCCAATCGGACTCCGGATCGGGATCATTCGCGATTGGGAATCTAAATGGTATGCAGGAAAAGATTTCGGTACTCTTCTGATGGAAGACGTCAAAATCCGGGAATACCTTAAAGGTAAGTTGAAGGATTCCGCTGTTTCCCATATCGAGATCGAAAGAGCGGCTAACCGCGTGAACGTTACAATTCACACTGCTAAACCAGGTATGGTTATTGGTAAGGGCGGAGCAGAAGTAGAAGTACTTCGCAGCGCAGTTACAGCAATCGCTGGTGGCAAAAAAGTACACATCAACATCAATGAAATCAAGCACCCTGAATTGGATGCAATTCTTGTAGCTGAGAGCATTGCTCAACAATTGGAACGTCGTGTATCGTTCCGTCGTGCACTCAAACAAGCGATTCAAAGAACAATGCGTTCTGGCGCAAAAGGGATTAAAACTCAAGTAGGCGGACGTCTTGGCGGAGCTGAGATTGCTCGTTCAGAAGGTTATAGCGAAGGAACAGTTCCACTTCATACGCTTCGTGCCGATATCGATTACGGAACGGCTGAAGCACATACAACTTACGGTCTTATCGGCGTAAAAGTATGGATCTACCGTGGAGAAGTTCTTCCCCCAGCTAAGAAACAAGCTGCTCAGGAAGGAGGCAACTAATCATGTTGGTACCAAAACGCGTAAAACACCGCAAGCAACAACGCGGACACATGAAGGGTATGGCAAAGGGTGGTACTGAATTGAACTTCGGCGAATTCGGCCTGGTTGCAATGGAACCATCTTGGATCACTAACCGTCAGATCGAAGCTGCTCGTATCGCAATGACACGTTATATCAAACGTGGCGGTCAAGTTTGGATCAAGATTTTCCCGGATAAGCCTATTACTCAAAAGCCTCTCGAGGTTCGTATGGGTAGTGGTAAAGGTAACGTTGAGAAATGGGTAGCCGTAGTTAAACCGGGCAAGATTATGTTCGAACTCGGAGGCGTGTCGGAAGAAATCGCTCGTGAAGCGATGCGTCTTGCCGCTCACAAGCTGCCTGTTAAGACTAAGTTTGTGAAACGTGAAGAATTGGGTGGTGAAGCAAATGAAAGCTAATGAACTTCGCAACTTAACCACTGCTGAGATTGAACAAAAGATCGCTGGATTCAAAGAGGAACTTTTTAATCTCCGTTTCCAATTGGCAACTGGCCAACTGGACAACCCGACTCGGATTCGTGACGTGCGTAAGGAAATAGCTCGTGCTAAAACCGTAATCCATCAAAGAGTGCTTGGGATTAGTTAAGTGAGACGGATCTCAGATCCGTATTCAGGAAGGAGGCTAACTAATGAGCGAAGAACGTAATGCACGTAAAGTGCTAATCGGTAAAGTGGTCAGTGATAAAATGGATAAAACCATCGTAGTCGCTGTTGAAACCTATAAGAAGCATAACTTGTACCACAAACGCATCAAGTCTACGAAGAAATTCAAAGCACATGATGAGGAAAACGTTGCGAAAATTGGCGATACCGTAAAAGTCATGGAAACTCGTCCGTTGTCCAAGGACAAACGTTGGAGACTAGTTGAAGTGGTTGAAAAAGCGGTTATCATCTAAGATAATCAAAAGAGTTTTTCCGGAAGGAGGAAATTATAATGATTCAACCATTTACACGCTTGCATGTGGCTGACAACTCTGGTGCGAAGGAACTGATGTGTATCCGCGTACTGGGTGGTACTGGACGCCGTACAGCAGCAATCGGTGATTTGATCGTTTGTTCCGTTAAACAAGCAACACCAGGCGGCGTTGTCAAAAAAGGTGATGTTGTTAGAGCGGTAGTTGTTCGTACGAAACGTTCCGTTCGTCGTAAAGATGGATCTTACATCGCATTCGACGAAAATGCAGCTGTTGTTGTTAAAGACGACAGAAGCCCTCGTGGAACACGTATCTTTGGACCAGTTGCTCGCGAACTTCGCGATAAAGACTACATGAAGATCGTTTCCTTGGCACCGGAAGTAATCTAATAAACACGAGCACCAATAAGTTGAAGGTTAGTTATAGGAGGTGTAATAAATGCCTAGAGTGAAAAAAGTTCTGGAATCCCATAACAATAAACTGCACGTGAAGAAAGATGATGTGGTGCTTGTGATTAGTGGTAAAGACAAAGGCAAAAAAGGCCGTGTCATCGCTGCTTATCCTCGTGAAAACCGCGTTCTGGTAGAAGGCGTCAATATGGTGAAAAAACACCAAAAGCCGAACCAGCTGAATCCACAGGGTGGAATTATTGAGCAGGAAGCTTCGATTCATGTGTCCAACGTAATGCACATCGATCCGAAGTCCGGCAAAGTAACACGTATCGGTTACAAAGTATTGGACAACGGTAAAAAAGTTCGGATTGCTAAAAGATCCGGAGAGATTATCGACTAATCTAGCCCTTAAGAAAGGAGGTTAAATCTTCATGGCAGCAAGAATGAAAGAACGTTATCTCAACGAAATAACACCTGCTTTGATGCAGAAGTTTAACTATACAACTGTTATGCAAGTGCCTAAGATCGAGAAGGTTGTCATCAACATGGGTGTGGGTGACGCTGTTCAAAACTCCAAAGTACTTGATGCTGCAGTTAATGACATGCAGTTGATCGCTGGTCAAAAACCAGTAATCACTAAAGCTAAAAAATCCATCGCTGGTTTCAAACTACGCGAAAATATGCCGATTGGGGTTAAAGTAACACTGCGCGGCGAGCGTATGTATTACTTCTTGGACAAATTGTTCAACGTAACGCTTCCACGCGTACGTGACTTCCGTGGTGTTTCCACTAAAGCCTTTGACGGCCGTGGTAACTACACACTTGGTCTTAAAGAACAATTGATCTTCCCCGAGATCGAATATGACAAAGTGGATAAAGTCCGCGGTATGGACATCGTTATTGTAACGACTGCTAAGACGGACGAGGAATCCCGCGAGCTGCTGGGTCAGCTGGGAATGCCTTTCGCAAAATAAAGTCGGTTAATCCATTTTCTCCGAAAATGTTTAGGAGGTGTCAGGCTAAGTGGCAAAAACTTCGATGAAAGTTAAACAACAACGTACGCCTAAGTTTAAAGTACGTGCATATACACGTTGCGAACGTTGTGGTCGTCCACATTCGGTACTGCAAAAGTTCAAAATTTGCAGAATTTGTTTCCGTGAATTAGCTTATAAAGGCCAGATCCCTGGCGTGAAAAAAGCAAGTTGGTAAGAAGTTTATAAACGGGAAGGAGGTTTACACACATGACTATGTCTGATCCTATTGCAGATATGCTTACTCGTATTCGTAACGCTAACATTGTGCGTCACGAAACGGTAGAAATGCCTGCTTCTACTATGAAGAAACAAATCGCTGACATTTTGAAGCGTGAAGGTTTCATCCGCGATGCGGAATTCGTTGAAGATAGCAAACAAGGGATTATCCGTATCTTCTTGAAATACGGCCCTAACCAAGAGCGTGTTATTTCTGGTTTGAAAAGAATCAGTAAACCAGGCCTTCGCGTATACACGAAGAGCAATGAAGTGCCTCGTGTACTCGGTGGTCTAGGAATCGCGATTATCTCCACATCTAAGGGAGTTATGACCGACAAAGAAGCTCGTCAATCAAAATCTGGCGGAGAAGTTGTCTGCTACATTTGGTAATAAACGTCACAAGATAAGGAGGTGCAACACATGTCTCGTATTGGTCGTAAACCAATCGCAGTACCTAGCGGTGTAGATGTCACTTTGGACAACGCCGTTATTACAGTAAAAGGTCCAAAAGGTTCTTTGACTCGTGAGCTTCATAAAGACATGAAGGTTACAGTTGAAAATAACGAAATTACCGTTGTTCGTCCGTCGGATAACAAATTGCATCGTTCACTTCACGGCACAACCCGCTCCGTTGTCAACAACATGGTAGCAGGCGTGACTGAAGGTTTCTCGAAATCTCTGGAATTGGTTGGGGTCGGATATCGTGCAAGCAAATCCGGAGATAAAGTCGTTCTGAACGTTGGTTACTCCCACCCGGTTGAAATTACACCGGAAGCAGGTATTGAGTTTGAAGTTCCTGCGAACACGAAGATCATCGTTAAAGGTATCGATAAAGAACGCGTTGGCGCATATGCTGCTAAAATTCGTTCCGTTCGTGAGCCAGAACCGTATAAAGGTAAAGGTATCAAATATGAAGGCGAGCGTATCATCCGCAAAGAAGGTAAAGCTGGTAAGAAGAAATAACCAGTTTGAACTTAATTGTAAGATACCCCGTGCATCTTAAAGTGAAGCTGTTTACGGCAAACTGAAGGGAGTGAAAGGGAAGTCATGATTACAAAAGAAGATAAAAACAAGGCTCGTCTCAAAAGACACCTGCGTGTTCGTAAGAAGATCCAGGGAACTACTGAGCGTCCACGTTTGAACGTATTCCGTTCTTCAAAACACATCTACGCTCAACTGATCGATGATGTTAAAGGGGTTACTATCGTATCCGCTTCTACACTTGATAAAGAACTGAGCGCTAACATCGGTAATGGCGGCAGCGTTGAAGCTGCAGCGAAAGTTGGCCAATTGGTCGCTGAGCGTGCTAAAGAAAAAGGCTATGCAGTGGTCGTATTCGACCGCGGAGGTTACTTGTACCATGGACGAATTCAAGCATTGGCTGACGCAGCTCGTGAAGCTGGTCTTGAATTCTAGAATAATTCTTAAAAGGAGGTTAACGACTTGCGTGTAGATCCGAACAGTTTAGAACTGACAGAAAGAGTTGTACACATTAACCGTGTAGCAAAAGTTGTAAAAGGCGGACGCCGTTTCAGCTTTAGTGCACTCGTTGTTGTGGGCGATGGCAATGGCTACGTCGGTGCTGGTATCGGTAAAGCCGGCGAAGTTCCGGATGCCATCCGTAAAGGCATTGAAGACGCCAAGAAAAACCTGATTCACATTCCAATCGTAGGAACTTCGATTCCCCATCTCGTTACTGGCCACTTCGGCGCAGGACGCGTGTTGCTGAAACCAGCATCAGAGGGTACTGGCGTTATCGCTGGCGGTCCAGTTCGTGCGGTATTGGAATTGGCAGGCGTTGGCGACATTTTGACAAAATCACTGGGTTCTTCGAATTCCATGAACATGGTCAATGCAACTTTGGAGGGACTTTCCCGTCTGAAACGCATTGAAGAGGTCGCGAAACTTCGCGGCAAATCTGTCGAAGAATTGCGCGGTTAAGGAGGGGAACGTCAATGGCAAAATTGCAAATTACCCTCGTACGTAGTGTAATCGGACGTCCAGAAACACAACGTGTTACTGTTAAGACGCTCGGCCTACGTAAACTCAACACGACAGTGGTTCACAATGACAGTCCTGCAATTCGCGGAATGATCAACAAAGTGAGTCACTTGCTATCTGTAACTGAAATTGAAGGCTAATCGCCTCGTATAAATTAACAAACATAAGGAGGTGCAAACGATGAAGTTACATGAACTTGCTCCAGCTCCTGGTTCCCGCAAAGAACGCAATCGCGTTGGTCGTGGACCAAGTAGCGGAAATGGTAAAACTTCCGGTCGCGGTCACAAAGGTCAAAACTCACGTTCTGGCGGTGGTGTTCGTCCGGGCTTCGAGGGTGGACAAAATCCGCTCTATCGTCGTCTGCCTAAACGTGGTTTCGTCAATCCTACCCGTAAAGAGTATGCGATTGTGAACCTTGAAGATCTGAATAGCTTTGCAGAAGGAACAGAAGTGACTCCGCAGTTGTTGCTTGAAACTGGTGTTGTCAAGAATTCCAAAAGCGGCATTAAGATTCTCGGCAATGGTGAGTTAACCGTTAAATTGACTGTACAAGCAAATAAGTTCTCTCAATCTGCGGTAGAGAAAATCGAGGCTGCCGGCGGTAAAACCGAGGTGATCTAATGTTCAAGACGCTTAAGAATATCTGGCATGTGGAAGATTTGCGCAAAAAGATCCTGTTTACCTTGTTCATTCTGATTATCTACCGTATCGGTTCGTTTGTACCGGTTCCTGGTGTGAACAAAGATGTACTGGAAACAGCAAATCAAAGCGGTGACGCTTTGATGGGACTTTTGAACACCTTCTCGGGCGGAGCGCTCAAAAACTTCTCGATATTTGCGATAAGTATTTATCCGTACATTACAGCATCCATCATCGTGCAATTGCTGTCGATGGATGTTGTTCCTAAGTTTGCTGAATGGGCTAAACAAGGGGAGCACGGTAAAAAACAACTAGCGCAAATCACTCGTTATGGTACTGTGATTTTGGCCCTGATCCAAGGTTTTGCTACGTCGATAGGGTTTAACCGGATTTATGGAACTCAAATGATGCCGAATGCGACATTTGCTGACTACTTACTGGTTGCCATTATCTTGACGGCTGGTACTTCTTTCCTGATGTGGCTTGGTGAACAGATTACCGAAAAGGGAATCGGGAACGGGATTTCGATCCTGATTTTTGCGGGAATCGTCGCCGCCATCCCGGGATATATCACGAGTACGGCTAACTCAAGCTTTATTCAGCCGGATCAAGTGTTCCTGAATATTCTTAAAGTCGTTATTGTGCTGATTGTGATTGTAGCGATTATTACAGCAGTTATCTTCGTACAGCAAGGTATTCGGAAGATTCCTGTTCAATACGCTAAACGCGTAGTCGGCAACAAAATGTACGGTGGACAGAATACGCACATTCCGCTGAAAATTAATGCGGCTGGTGTAATTCCGGTTATCTTCGCCGTATCACTGCTTCAGTTCCCAGTTGTTCTCTCCAGTTTCTGGTCAACACATGCCTGGGCTCAATGGATTGCCAAGTATTTGGCAACTGATGCACCACTTGGTATGCTTCTGTATGTAGTGATGATCATCGGGTTCACGTTCTTCTATACGTTCGTGCAGATGAATCCTCAGCAGATGGCTGATAACATGAAGAAGAATGGTGGTTACATTCCAGGTATCCGTCCTGGTAAAGCTACTGAGAAATATTTGACTAGAGTAATGTCTCGTCTGACTATGTCCGGCGCATTGTTCCTGGCTTTGATCTCTGTATTGCCGATGTTCTTCGGTGCTTTATCTGGATTGCCTAAAGAAGTTCGAATTGGTGGTACTTCACTACTAATCGTAATCGGTGTGGCATTGGATACTATGAAGCAGATCGAGAGCCAATTGATCAAACGCCATTACAAAGGCTTCATCAATAAATAGGCGATAGGTTCCGGTGAAGCGTAATTTTTTATTCTTCCCGGCACCTATTGTGCTGTTTCTTGCTTGGTGGCGAACTTTTGGGGGGAGAGAGAAATCGTGAACATTTTATTCATGGGCCCTCCTGGGGCAGGCAAGGGAACACAAGCGGCTGAGATCATAAAAGAGTTTGGCATTCCGCATATTTCGACAGGAGATGCTTTCCGTTTGGCAATCAAACAAGAGACTCCAGTAGGATTGAAGGCTAAATCATTTATTGATCAAGGTTTGCTTGTACCAGATGATGTGACCATTGGTATAGTTGAAGAACGGCTGCAGCAGTCCGATTGCGAAAAAGGATTTCTATTGGATGGTTTTCCAAGAACTCTTTCGCAAGCGGAAGCGCTGGATGAAATTCTAAGCCGTTTGAATACTTCTTTGGATCATGTCATCAACTTGAATGTTGACCGTGGACTGTTGATGGCGCGTCTTACTGGACGTCGTATCTGCACAGTTTGCGGAGCATCCTACCATTTAATCTTCAACCCGCCGAAGCAAGATGGCATTTGCGACATTGATGGCGGTGAATTGTATCAACGTCCGGATGACAACGAAGAAAGTGTAGGCAAGCGTCTGGATGAGTATGATAATAAGACAGCGCCGCTGCTTGCGTTTTATGATAATAAAGGTCTTTTGCGTCAGGTAAATGGGGAAAACGAAATCAATGTCGTTTCTTCTGAAATCGTATCTTTATTGCGGGGTTAATGTAATGATCATTTGTAAATCCGAACAGGAACTTGCCTTTATGAGGGAAGCTGGTCGAATTGTTGCCGAGAGTCACCGTCTTATTGCTGAGGCCATTGAGCCTGGCATTACAACGGGCGATCTCGACAGAATCGCCGATCAATACATTCGCAGTCAAGGTGCTGTGCCGTCTTTCAAAGGCTACAACGGTTTTCCTGCCAGCATTTGCGCTTCAGTCAACGAACAATTAGTGCATGGATTTCCAGGTAAACGCAAACTGATCGAAGGCGATATTGTAACGCTGGATATCGGTGCAGAGTACCGCGGTTATCACGGTGATTCCGCCTGGACCTACGGTGTGGGCAGCATTTCCGAAGAGGCTCAGCGTTTGCTGGACGTTACGGAAGGCTCCTTGTACGCGGGACTGGCGTTAGTTAAGCCGGATGTGCGCTTGTTTACAATCTCCCATGCTATCCAGCAATACATCGAAGAGGCTGGTTTCTCAGTCGTACGTGAGTATGTTGGTCATGGTATTGGGGCAAAACTGCATGAAGAACCGCAAATTCCGAATTATGGCATAGCGGACCGCGGACCACGTCTGAAACCGGGTATGGTACTCGCGATTGAGCCGATGGTAAACGTAGGAAAGAGACATGTCAGAACGCTGGAAGATAACTGGACTGTCGTTACGGTGGATGGCTCCCTATGTGCTCACTTTGAGCATACAGTAGCAGTTACTCCGGACGGCATGGAAATTTTCACAAAACTGAATGCGTAGGTGATCTCCACTTGAATACTGTGAGCAGCCCGCAGGTTGGTCAATTAGTGAGAATTCTCAAAGGCAAAGATGCCGGAGAGGCAGCCGTTGTTATCGCAGTTGTTGATAGCAGATTTGTATACATTGCAGATGGAGACAAACGTAAGTTTGATGGGCCAAAGAAGAAGAATATTCTTCATCTTGAGCTCATACCCTTCATCAGCAGTGAGGTTGTGAACAGTTTGGAAGAAACTGGGCGGGTAACAAACGGAAAGCTGCGTTACGCAGTCATGAAGTATGCTGGCCCAACCGGAATAAGTGCTTATGAGAAAGGAGACTAACTGTGGCTAAGGAAGATGTCATTGAAGTAGAAGGTACTGTCCTTGAACCGTTGCCAAATGCAACGTTTAAGGTTGAGCTTGAGAACGGTCATCAAATACTTGCCCATGTATCCGGTAAATTGCGGATGCACTTTATCCGTATTTTGACCGGAGACAAAGTGGTCGTGCAGTTATCGCCTTATGATTTATCAAAAGGTCGTATAACTTACCGTAAATAGATGGGAACTACGAAAAAAGTTTTGCTTCGCAAAACTTTGAGGAGGTAATTAACATGAAGGTAAGACCTTCTGTAAAGCCCATTTGCGAGAAATGTAAAGTAATCCGCCGCAAAGGGACTGTTATGGTGATTTGCGAAAATCCGAAACACAAACAAAAACAAGGTTAAGAAGGGGGTGTAGCGTAAAATGGCTCGTATAGCTGGAGTGGATTTGCCACGTGACAAACGCGTTGAGATCGCCTTGACTTATATTTTCGGAATCGGTAAAACGACTTCTCAGAAAATTCTTAATGAAACAGGCATTAGCGCTAATACACGTGTCCGTGATTTGACGGAAGATGAAGTCAGCAAACTGCGTGAAACGATCGACAAAACGGTTAAGGTTGAAGGTGACCTGCGTCGTGAAATTTCCTTGAATATTAAACGTCTTACTGAGATCGGCTGTTACCGCGGTGTTCGTCACCGTCGTGGATTGCCTGTTCGCGGTCAACGTACTAAAACCAATGCCCGTACCCGGAAAGGCCCGCGTCGTACGGTAGCAAACAAGAAGAAATAATAAGGGGGGATAAGAGACAATGGCTAAACCGAAAAAAGTCGTACGTACCAAACGTCGCGACCGTAAAAATATCGAATCCGGCGTGGCACATATTCGTTCCACGTTCAATAACACCATCGTTACCATCACAGATCCTCACGGAAATGCAATTTCCTGGGCAAGCTCCGGCGGCCAAGGATTTAAAGGTTCCCGTAAGTCGACTCCATTCGCAGCGCAAATGGCAGCTGAATCAGCAGCTAAAGCAGCTATGGAGCACGGCATGAAGTCGGTTGAGGTTATGGTTAAAGGACCGGGCGCGGGCCGCGAAGCAGCCATCCGTTCCCTTCAAGCTGCAGGGCTTGAAGTTAACCTTATTAAAGACGTAACTCCGGTTCCTCACAATGGATGCCGTCCGCCGAAACGTCGTCGCGTATAGTGAAATCAGTATTGTAAATGTGGTATAATTCTGACGCATCTGCTAATAATAGGTGTTTAGGCATACTACATGATGCACCTGATGGGGTGACAGTTTCATATAGGAGCGACGTTGAAGGAGGGGTAAACTCGTGATAGAAATCGAAAAGCCGAAGATTGAGACCGTAGAAGCTAATGATGAAGGTACCTATGGGAAATTCGTAGTTGAACCGTTGGAACGTGGGTATGGCACGACTCTGGGGAATTCACTTCGCCGGATATTGCTTTCTTCGCTTCCAGGAGCCGCAGTGACTTCGGTCCAAATTGACGGCGTTCTGCATGAGTTCTCGACCGTTCCAGGCGTAATGGAAGATGTGACGGAGATCATTCTGAACCTTAAAGCCTTGTCCCTGAAGATTCATTCAGACGAGGAAAAAGTGTTTGAGATTGATGCTGAAGGGGAAGGCATCGTTACCGCAGGTGATATCCGTGCGGACAGCGATGTTGAGATCCTCAACCCGGATCTTCACATTGCAACGCTGGGACCTGGTGCGAGACTTCACATGCGTATTTTTGCAGGCCGTGGTCGCGGCTACGTCCAAGCGGACCGGAACAAACGCGACGATCAGCCAATTGGCGTTATCCCGGTTGACTCCATCTACACTCCTATTTCACGCGTTAACTACGGCATAGACAATACACGTGTTGGTCAAGTGACCAACTACGACAAATTGACGCTTGAAATTTGGACAGATGGCAGTATTAGACCGGAAGAGGCTGTAAGCCTCGGAGCCAAAATTTTGAACGAGCACCTCGTATTGTTCGTAGGTCTTACGGACGAAGCGAAAGACGCCGAAATTATGGTTGAAAAAGAAGAAGACAAAAAAGAAAAAGTGCTAGAGATGACAATCGAAGAGCTTGATCTTTCTGTCCGCTCCTACAACTGCCTCAAACGTGCTGGTATTAATACCGTACAAGAGCTTACCACGAAGACTGAAGAAGATATGATGAAGGTGCGTAACCTTGGTCGTAAATCTTTGGAAGAAGTTCAGGAGAAGCTTGAGGAACTTGGTTTGGGACTACGTACAGAAGAATAACTACAGATTGTTACAGTAAAGGAGGGAAAACACATGGCATACCAAAAATTGGGCCGTGATTCCAGTGCGCGTAAAGCGTTATTTCGCGACATGGTAACGGATCTATTTTTATACGAGCGCATCCAAACAACGGAAGCTAAAGCGAAAGAAGTTCGTTCTATCGCTGAAAAGTTGATCACTAAAGCTAAAAAAGGCGATCTTCATGCTCGTCGTCAAGTAGCTGCATTTGTTCGCCGCGAGACTGTTGATGGTGAACAAGATGCAATTCAAAAATTGTTCTCTGACATCGCTCCTCGTTACACAGAGCGTCCAGGTGGATACACTCGTATCCTGAAACTCGGACCTCGTCGTGGGGACGCTGCGCCTATGGTTTATCTTGAATTGGTAGACCGCGCGTAGTATCACAAGTATTGATTTCCGATGCTTCCCTTTCATCCGGCCCTCTTTGGAGTAAAGATGGGGGAAATATCAGCGTTATTGTGCTGCAGAGGCGCAAGACTCTGCTGTACTAATAACCGTGGGAATCACCTTGGTTCAATTGAAGGAGCTCCCGCAGGGGCTCTTTTTTTTGAAGTAATGGAGTGAAGTGTTAATGGATGCCGTCCTTCTAGGGACGGCAAAGCCATTTCTTCCTCTTGAATAAGATCAGACAGTGCTTCGATCGACGTTTCTGCTGAACGGTTTAAAAAGGAGAACGGAATGCGTAATCTATTGATGAAGGTCAATTATGACGGAACAAATTATGATGGCTTTCAGACCCAGCCTCAGGGCAATACGATTCAAGATCGGCTGGAGCAAGCGATACTCCATCTGACAGGTGAGGAGCTTAAGATTACTGCTTCTGGTCGCACAGATGCCGGAGTACACGCCTACGGTCAGCCTTTTAACTTTACGACCTCCTCTCGAATCCCACTTGAACGTTGGTGTCTGGCGCTTAATGCCCGGCTGCCACAAGATATCGTGGTTACTGAGGCTAGGGAAGTACCGCTGACGTTTCACTCTCGTAGAGGAGCTAAGCGTAAAACTTACCGATACACGATTAACGGCAACAGGTTTCCAGACCCGTTTCAACGGCGCTGGCAGCTTCATCATCCGGTGAGGTTGGACATTCCTGCGATGCAGCAAGGCTTAACGCATATTTTAGGGACACATGACTTCACTTCGTTTGCTTCACGGAGGTCTACTAAGGCCTCTCATGTACGAACGATCTTTGAAGCTCATATGGAAGTAGACCGCAGCATGTGCCGACCCTCTTCATTAGATCAGGGAGTGATCCAAACTTATATAACGGGTAGTGGATTTCTTCAGCATATGGTTCGCATTATTATGGGGACTTTGATCCATGTGGGGGAAGGTAAAATAGATGCTGATCATGTTGCTGAGATATTGGCGGCATGTGATCGTTCTGCTGCTGGTCCAACAGCTATGGCCAAGGGGTTGGCTTTGTGGAGTGTAGAATATGACGAGACTGAAAGTGAATCTTTTTTTCTATAAATTTCTTCCTGAATAATAGGCTGAATGTTTAAAAATCACTTGCACTTGTTATGTTTATACTGTAATATAAAAGTTGTGTTTTCTTGATGGCTATCCCACAGCCCCGATCAAGGAAATGCCAAAAAAATGCTTTGCTTAACTCACATAATTGTAATTCAATGAGAAACAAGATATACGAAACAGAAGATTTTCGTACGAGAACAAGGAGGAAACATTCATGCGTACCACCTATATGGCGAAGCCGAACGAAGTTGAACGCAATTGGCACATTATTGATGCCGAAGGCAAGACACTCGGTCGTTTGGCCAGCGAAGCCGCTGCTTTGATCCGTGGCAAACACAAACCGCAATTCACTCCACACGTTGATACAGGAGATTTCGTTATCGTAATCAACGCTGAGAAGATTCACTTGACCGGTAAGAAATTGCAAAACAAGAAATACTACCGTCACTCGATGCACCCAGGTGGCTTGAAAGTTACTAATGCTGAAACTTTGCTGAATACTAAACCAGAACGCGTAATTGAATTCGCTGTTCATGGTATGATTCCTAAGACTCGTCAAGGGGACCACATGAAGCTGAGATTGAAAGTATATGCAGGCGCCGAGCATCCACATGCAGCACAAAAACCTGAAGTTTACGAACTTCGCGGATAAGAATAGAGGAGGACAGTTTCATGGCACAAGTACAATACTATGGGACAGGTCGTCGTAAACATTCGGTAGCACGTGTTCGCCTTGTACCGGGTGAAGGACGCATTGTCATTAACAAACGTGAGATGGACGAATATTTCGGTGTGGAAACACTGAAAATGATCGTAAAACAACCTTTGAACCTGACTGAAACACTAGGCAACTACGATGTAATCGTTCTTGCACATGGTGGCGGTATTTCCGGTCAAGCTGGAGCAATTCGTCACGGTATCTCCCGTGCATTGCTTAAAGTTGACCCTGAATATCGCGGTGCACTTAAGAAAGCCGGCTTCCTGACTCGTGACCCTCGTATGAAGGAACGTAAGAAATACGGCTTGAAGGCTGCACGTCGTGCGCCTCAGTTCTCGAAACGTTAATATTTATCAAGAATTCAACCCTTGGCCTTTACGGTCGAGGGTTTTATTTTTTTTAGCAGCCCCTTTCGAACAAGAAATGGGCTTTTTTTGCATTCATTTACTAATTCTGAGGGTTGAAACTCATTGACTTCCTCAGTAAAAGTTATATACTATTTCATATAGAAATAGTTGGTTTTATTACTTCTTTTACCTCATTTATTCATACGATTAATATTTTGGATGGAGGAATACCTTAATGAACCTGCTCGAGAAAGAAGATTTGATCAGAATAAAGGCCGAAGAATTAGAGAGTGCTTCACCCGAGGATATTATCCGCTGGGCTGTAGAAACATTTCCTAACATTACTTTTGCCTGCAGCTTTGGTGCCGAAGATGTAGTGCTTGTTGATATGCTTCACAAAGTTAGTCCATCTACTGATGTCTTTTATCTCGATACAGATTATCATTTTAAGGAAACCTACGAAACCAGAGATTTGATGGCAGACAAATACGGATTAGAGTTTGTACGAGTGTCTCCGCAACTCACCACGCAGGAGCAAGCACTTCAATACGGTGATGCGTTATGGACGGTTGACCCAAATCAATGCTGTGGTATTCGTAAAGTTGAACCATTGACTCGTATATTATCTCAATATGAGGCATGGATTACTGGAATTCGTCGCGATCAAGCGCCTACCCGTGCAAATGCTAAAAAGGTCGAGTATGATTATAAATTTGGTTTAGTGAAGTTTAATCCTATTGCGGATTGGACGTCAGAAGATGTATGGAACTATATTCGTGAAAATGACGTAATCTATAACCCTCTACATGACCGTAACTATCCAAGTATCGGCTGTGAGCAATGTACACGTCAGGTTATGCCAGGTGAAGATCCGCGTGCTGGCCGTTGGTCTGGATCAGAGAAGACAGAGTGCGGATTGCACAAGTAAGACATATTCCTGTGGGAACATAGAAGGAGAGACTAAGATGACTTCAATACGTCCGCATGGCGGAGCTTTGGTAAACCGTGTAGTAGAGGGTACTGAAAGAGAAGAATTGCTAAATCTCGCACGTGACAGCAAGGCGATTGTCTTGAATACCTGGACTTTATCTGATTTGGATCTTATAGCTGTAGGTGCATTTTCGCCATTAACTGGCTTTTTAAATGAGCAAGACTATCATTCAGTAGTAAAAAGCATGCGTTTAGCAGATGGAACAGTGTGGAGCATTCCAATAACACTGGCTGTAGAAGATGATGTGGCTGCCAGTTTATCAATTGGGGATAAAGTTTCTTTAATCGGTGAAGACGATGGCGAGATTTACGGTTTATTGGATATTGAGAGTATTTATACTGTAGATCAAACGATTGAAGCACAAAATGTCTTCAAGACAACAGATCCTGAACATCCTGGTGTGAGTAAGCTGTTGGCTCGTCCTGCAACTTATGTTGGAGGGCCGATTACAGTCTTGAACCGCCCACAGCCAGAGAAGTTCGGTGAATTTTATTTTGATCCTGCGGATACGCGGAAGATATTTGCTGAAAAGGGCTGGAGAACGGTTGTAGGCTTCCAAACACGCAATCCGGTCCACCGAGCTCACGAGTACATTCAAAAGTGCGCTATGGAGGTTGTAGACGCTCTATTCCTAAATCCACTTGTTGGTGAGACGAAGTCAGATGATGTACCGGCAAATGTACGGATGAAGAGCTATCTGGCGCTTTTGGAGAACTATTATCCTGAGGATCGTACCTTCCTTGGTGTTTTTCCGGCGGCAATGCGTTATGCAGGCCCTAGAGAAGCAATTTTCCATGCAATGGTTCGTAAAAATTACGGCTGTACCCATTTCATCGTCGGTCGTGACCATGCTGGGGTAGGTGATTATTATGGCACTTATGAAGCACAGGAAATTTTCTCGAATTTTAGTGCTGAAGAACTTGATATTACTCCATTATTTTTTGAACATAGCTTCTTCTGTAAAAAATGCGGGAATATGGCATCCAGTAAAACTTGCCCTCATCCTAGCGACGATCACATGACATTGTCGGGTACGAAGGTACGTGCTTTGCTCCGTGATGGCCAATGTCCTCCGCCAGAATTTACACGGCCTGAGGTTGCGCAGATTCTGATTGAAGGTATGACACAAGAAGTTACAGCTTAATCATTAACAGCTAGTACTATTTGACCTTCTTGTCCCATATAGATGAGTATTATCTATCGGGACGAGGGGGTCTTTGTTATGTCTGGCCGAAAGCAGAGTAAAGTCTCGGTCTGGATTTCATGGAGCAGTATCAAAAAAAGTATGCTTGGCGTGATGCTGCTAGCTATAATGATCGGAATTATTGCGTATGACATGCCTACCGCTAAAACACTAAATTATTGGAGTCTGCCCTTGTCAGGAAAAGTTATTGCTCTCGATGCGGGACATGGTGGAGCTGATGGAGGAGCGGTTAGCCGGGAAGGGCTAATTGAGAAAGATATTAATCTCGCGGTATCGCTTTATTTGCGTGATTATCTGCAGCAGGCAGGGGCTATTGTAGTAATGACTCGTGAAGGTGATTATGATTTGGCTCAGGAAGGTACTAAAGGCTATTCTAAGCGTAAGACAGAAGATCTTAAACAAAGAGTAAGAAGTATCGAAGAAAAAGGCGCAGACCTTTTTATAAGCGTTCACATGAACAGTGTCCCTTCCAATCGTTGGAGTGGAGCACAGACCTTTTACTACCCCAATCACAAGGATAATAAAGCTATAGCGGAGTTTGTGCAGAGTGAGCTGAAGACTACGCTGGAGAATACGGATCGTGTGGCTAAGACAGTGAATACTGTTTATCTGTTAAAAGCATTGAAAATACCAGCGGTACTTGTAGAAGTTGGCTTCTTATCACATCCTCAGGAATCTGCTCTACTTGGAAATGATGTCTATCAGCGTAAGGTTGCGACTAGCATTTATCGGGGGATTCTTCGGTACGCCTCAGAGTAGTCAGGACTACTCATGGGGAGACAGGTAATGCTATAATAGACAAAAACTCCGGAGAATTCTCAACCGGAAAGGAAACAGAGGTGCTTCCCATGCTGACTAAGGAACAAATTCAGGAAATACTGCAGCCATTAACAGACTCTGAAACTGGAAAAAGCCTTGTGGAACTACAGCTGATCCGTGACATTATGATTAAAGAAGACCGTATTTCTTTATCTATCATATGTCTGAATCCTGAAGAGCAAAGTCGCATGGATCTAGAACAACAGGTTCGTGAATTGCTTGAAGCGGGTGGGGTTTCTAATGTACATATCCGGCTTCGTGATGCAACCGATTATGAACGTGCTATACTTCGCGGAGAGAGCGTAGAGGATTTCGATGAACCTGGGAAACTTAAAGGACATGCTGCAGGCCTTGATGACCATGAATTAATTAGCGAGAGCTCTGGCGTGAACTTTATCGCTGTGGCCAGCGGCAAAGGTGGAGTTGGTAAGTCAACCGTAACGGTGAATTTGGCCGTAGCCCTTGCAAGAAAAGGGAAAAAAGTTGGTCTTATCGATGCTGATATTTATGGTTTCAGTATTCCCGATATGATGGGGATCGAAGAGGGACCAGTTGTAGAAGAGGGAACGATTATTCCTGTGGAACGTTTTGGAGTGAAGGTCATGTCTATGGGCTTCTTTATTCGTGAGAATAGTCCAGTTATTTGGCGGGGACCTATGCTGGGTAAAATGCTTCGCCAGTTCTTCAATGATGTTGGTTGGGGTGAACTTGATTATATGCTGCTTGATCTTCCCCCAGGTACTGGTGATGTGGCACTTGACGTGCATCAGATGCTACCTCACAGCAAAGAGATTATAGTTACGACACCTCACGCTACCGCAGCGTTTGTGGCGGCTAGAGCGGGCTCTATGGCTCTACAGACAGATCATGAGATTATTGGAGTCATTGAGAATATGGCTTATTATGAGTGCACTGACTGTGGTAAGAAAGATTATATCTTTGGCAGAGGCGGAGGAGCGAGGCTTGCCGAGACGCTTCATACGGAGCTGCTTGCACAAATACCGCTAGGTGCACCGGACAACCATATTTCCGAACCGGATTTCTCACCTTCTGTATACAAAGAAGAGACACCATCAGGACAATTATTTGCAGAAATTGCTGATAAACTTATTGCCAAATATGAGCACTAACTCTTGTGCATAAAAAAGAGGCCTTCCCACACGTATTAGTGGGATAAGGCCTTTTTTTTTAAGAACTTGAATCATCGCCGCTGCCGCCGCCACTGCTTTCCTGTTTGTCGCCACCTTCGCTACCCTTTTCTTTTTTCTCTTTTGGTTCAAGTTCTTCTTGTACGACTTTTTTAAGTAAATTCAATACTTCCATGCGAAATAATGGAGTTTGCATGGATTCCTGCATGGTCTTCATGGATTGTTTACGGTAATCAGGTGTTTTAGTGAGATTTAAAAACATTGTCATCATTTCTGGAGACTTCATAATTTCTTCGACTGATTTCTGATAAGTGGGATCCTTAATTAGCTGTAGGTGTAGTTCCTTGCTTTGTGATTGAATGGCTTTAGCAAAATCGCCCGCGAATTTGGGATCAGTCATTATCTTCTCGATTTCCTTCTGATATTCCGGTGCAGTGAGAGTATTTTTAACAGCGAGCTTGATCTCCTCTGTTGTTTGAAGTGGCATCATCTTCATGCTCATTCCACTGGTACCGCTAGAGCTGGAGCTTGATAATGATTCCTCAACCGCTTTTTTACCCTCATCGCTTTTCAATATATCTAAAACCATGGTCTTCGTTTCTTTATAACTGCCTTGTCCGGAAGAAGAACTGCTCTGCTCACTTCCGCAAGCCGTTAAGGCCATAACAAAGCTCAATGCCAAACCCACAGATCCGATAAATCTCCATTTCATTGGCGCTGCCCTCCTTTATAGGATTCTCTAGATGTATTATGCCGAATTAGATCACATTTATGTTGTGGGTGTAATGGTGTTTTGTCGGTATCCTTGGTAAAATAAATCTGACAAGAGGAGGTGAATTGGCTGAGTATAAAAAAATGGTTTCATTTATTTTGGACTACCCTCCTTATAGGAGCGGGTGGGGCTGTAATCGCTGGTCTGGCACTGCAATTCGTAAATGGTAAGATTGATTTCAAAAGTGTCGGGGATTTCTTTTTATACCCGCTGATTCTGCTTGGCTACGGTATGCTTGTAAGCGTTTATTCGCAACTTGGTTTTTTTGCCTATTTGATTTTGAATTATATGGGCAACGGCGTTTTTCCACAAAAGGTTTGGAAATACATACAACTAGTGCTTTCTGTGCTCGCATTGCTTGAACTGATTTTTTTGCGTACCGTCGTTGGTGGGGAAAGAAATGTTATGTCTGATCTAATATTAGGAATCGTTATTTTGCTAGCAGCTATTATTGTGTCTTATTTCAAAGTAAAAAGTACAAACATCTCAGCTTTGATTCCAACCCTCTTTTTTATGACAGCTATTTCAATTGTGGAAGTTATTGGCGTGCTCCGTATAGGTGTTGATAGTGCAACGGTATTTATTGTTGTTCCGCTTATCGCTTGTAATGCATTCCAAATTTTGATGCTACACCGTATTCTGAAGCCGGCAGCCGGATAATGAATGGGGAAGGCACTAAACAAAGAACCCCGTGCTCTGATCTCAGAAGACGGGGTTCTTTGCTCTAACTGTATCTTAACGATTAAAATCTGATTGTAGAGGTTAATCTTAAAGAACGATACGCTCACAAAACTAAGCGTATGCTTTCGAAGTAAGTTTTGTACGAAGCGTCCCGATGATGTATATGTTTTACAAAACATAGTAGATGCTTCCGAAGCGAGTTTTGTACGAAGCTCCTCAATGATGCATATGCTTTACAAAACTTTTAGGAGGGGAATATATGGACATCAAGCGCTATATGATAAAAGACACAAAAGAAATCCGGCTTAACAAGCTGGATCCGGACGACACAGGTGTTTTTAAATCCAAAAAAGAAGTAGAAGCCAAAACAGAAGAGCTTAAAGCACGTTTGGCAGAGCTCCAAGATATTTTGTTTGCTCAGAAAAAGCATTCGCTGCTTGTTATTCTGCAAGGAATGGATTCCAGCGGTAAGGATGGCACGGTTAAGCATATTTTTTCAGGCATTAATCCACAAGGGTTTATAGTGACCAGCTTCAAGAAACCATCTCTAGAGGAAGAGGCTCATGATTTTCTATGGAGGGTTCATCAGAAGACACCTCCTAAGGGATATATCTCTGCATTTAACCGCTCGCATTATGAAGATGTATTGGTACCACGGGTACACGGAGGGTTAAAAAAGGATGACTTGAAGCGTCGCTTTCGTTACATACGGCAGTTCGAAGAAATGCTGGTGGAAGAGGGGACGACAATTATCAAGCTTTTTCTGCATATTTCTAAAGAGAAGCAGCTGAAGAAGATTAAGGAACGGCTTGAAGATCCCAAAAAACATTGGAAATTCGATGCAAGTGATCTCCAGGAGCGGGAGTATTGGGATGATTACCAAGAAGCATATGAAGATGTTTTCAAGGAATCTAGCATAGATAAAGCACCCTGGTACTGGATACCCGCCAATCATCAATGGTACCGCAACTATTTGACCTTATCCATCGTTGTAAAGACACTGGAGAGTCTGGATCTGAGCTATCCGAAGCTGAATACCCCCACACCTGACATATCGGAACTCATTTCTCCACGTCATTAATCCTTTGGACAGATCAACATCCATTACGGCACCAGAGATTGAATATGTTTTTACAGCCCAGCTGCGTCCTCAATGGCATTACTCAGTGAAGCTGAGTCGCGTACTTCTTTACCTTCGGTGTTGCTTTGACTAATCAGCTCAGAGACGGTAACGAATTCATAACCTTGTCTGCGGAGCTCGTCGATAATGAGTGGAAGTGCTTCATGTGTTTGTTTACAGGAATCACTGGCATGTAGAAGGACGATATCACCTGGATGCGCTTTTGTCGTTACACGCTTCACGATATTGTCTACGCCGATGTTCTTCCAGTCCAGGGAGTCTGTATCCCATTGAATGACCTTGTAGCCGAGATCGCTGGCAACCTGAAGGACTCTTTTGTCAAAATCACCATTAGGCATACGAATCAAATTGGGTTCAGTGCCGGTTAATTCGGTAAGTACGGTGTGAGCCGTTGAGATCTGTGTACGAATTTCTTCGTTGCTAAGTGTGCTGTAATTGACGTGTTTATGACCATGACTTCCAATTTCAAAACCTGCATTCTTGATGTTAGTTACAATGTCTGGGTGAGTCTTACTCCATGGAGACGATAGGAAGAAGGTGGCTTTGTCCACTTTCTTGTCTTCAAGTACCTTCAAAATTGGTTCGGGTCTTTTCTCCCCCCAGCTAATATCGAAGGTCAGGGCAATCAGCTTCTTCTCTGTTGGTACACTGTAGATCGCGGAAGGTCCGGATTCAGAAAAAACGGTTATGTTTCCCCTCTCGACATAGACAACTCCAGCAGCAAGAAGCACAGCGGCGAAGATATAGATGAATCGTTTAATCTTTTTGCCGCTGAATACATAAAAAGAATTCATAATGACAGCGCTCCTCTCCCATGCGAAATGCTTGTTTGTTCTAAATGTATGCTCGTACCGCAAGGTTATGACCTAAGAAACAGAGATCACAATTTCAGGAGGGTATTTATGTTGTCGTTCTTCACGTTTATTAAAGATCTAAAAACGATCCGGAAGGCTTTATTGCTATCCTGTCTGCTCTTCGCATTAGGAGCGGTTATAGGGTGGGTAGCTACTAGCAGTCTGGAAAAACTATTGGTTCAGCAATTAGAGGGGCTCAGTGAAATCAGTGGCAACCTTAGAGATTCTTCTAATCCGCAATGGAGCTTCTTTGTATTTATATTTTTGAATAACAGCATCAAGGGTGTTCTTATCATATTTTTAGGAGCGTTGTTCGGTATACTGCCAGCCATATTCTTATTTATTAACGGAGCGGTTATCGGCTATCTGATTCATTTATCAGCACTGCAAGGACAGGATTTATTCGATCTAATAGTAAAAGGACTGCTGCCACATGGGATTATAGAGATTCCAGCAATCATTATTGCTTGTGCATTTGGACTTCAGTTCGGCGGGAAAGTAGTTGCAAGTCTGTTTAGCTCATCCACTAAAAAAGTGAACAGAGGTGTTGAGTGGTCTTCGTTCATGCGTCAAACACTTACGGCATCTATTTGGACAATAATCCTGTTATTTGTTGCAGCCATCATTGAAAGCACAATAACTTTTTCTCTTTTATCATAAAACTTCCGAGAATGGAGCATAACAGTAAAGCTATTCATCCAAGGATTGCCTAAAGGTCAGAAGTATATAATCGTGACGAAACCATAAAGGGAATTTTTAATAATTATGGTTATAAAAAGAGTACTCCGGTTAATCTAGTGTAAGAGGATCTTAAGGCAGCTTTCTCCATGAGATGGACTAACTAATTATGTACAAGGGGTTTTTGGTTTTAGTGAATGTGTTACTTGCAACTTCATGAAGGAGGCCAAGCATATGTTGGGAATGTTGTTCAACGAAAAAGAATGCAAGGAACTGGATTATGTTTTGCGGAAAGAACTTGATGAGATGCTGTTAGATTTGAGCGATCAGCGCTTGGACCAAAATATCAGGCATGCCATCGCCAATAGATATAAGACTGTATTTCGTATGTATGCTCGTTTTGCTCCTCAGAAAGAGCTTTCCAAGTATGCGTGGGGTGGACGTTCTTCTCAGTATAAACACTAAGGATAAGCGGTAAATGCAAGAGTCTTATATGAATTTAAGATTTTTTAATAAAATAGCTTGACTAAAAAGGAGTGCTCGTGATAAATTATATCTCGCGCTCCTTTTGCTTGTGTAAAAGGGAAGCGGAAGGCAAGAAAAGTTGAAAAAAACTTTTTCGAAAAAAAGACTTGCCAAACAACGAAACACTGTGATATATTATAAAGGTCGCCGCTGACAAACAACGACGACGAAATGAGAGACATTGATCTTTGAAAACTGAACAACGAGTGAGTAGGGAATCACGAAAGTGAAATCCAAAATTAGAGAATTAATTTTCTCGTCAGATGTTTCAAAATGAGCATATCGCTCTTTTCAATACTAATTGGAGAGTTTGATCCTGGCTCAGGACGAACGCTGGCGGCGTGCCTAATACATGCAAGTCGAGCGGAGTCATTTTGAAAGCTTGCTTTCAAAGTAACTTAGCGGCGGACGGGTGAGTAACACGTAGGCAACCTGCCCCTTAGACTGGGATAACTACCGGAAACGGTAGCTAATACCGGATAATTTCTTTTTTCTCCTGAAGGAAGAATGAAAGACGGAGCAATCTGTCACTGAGGGATGGGCCTGCGGCGCATTAGCTAGTTGGTGGGGTAACGGCCCACCAAGGCGACGATGCGTAGCCGACCTGAGAGGGTGAACGGCCACACTGGGACTGAGACACGGCCCAGACTCCTACGGGAGGCAGCAGTAGGGAATCTTCCGCAATGGACGAAAGTCTGACGGAGCAACGCCGCGTGAGTGATGAAGGTTTTCGGATCGTAAAGCTCTGTTGCCAGGGAAGAACGTCCGGTAGAGTAACTGCTACCGGAGTGACGGTACCTGAGAAGAAAGCCCCGGCTAACTACGTGCCAGCAGCCGCGGTAATACGTAGGGGGCAAGCGTTGTCCGGAATTATTGGGCGTAAAGCGCGCGCAGGCGGTCATTTAAGTCTGGTGTTTAAACCTTGGGCTCAACCTGAGGTCGCACTGGAAACTGGGTGACTTGAGTACAGAAGAGGAAAGTGGAATTCCACGTGTAGCGGTGAAATGCGTAGATATGTGGAGGAACACCAGTGGCGAAGGCGACTTTCTGGGCTGTAACTGACGCTGAGGCGCGAAAGCGTGGGGAGCAAACAGGATTAGATACCCTGGTAGTCCACGCCGTAAACGATGAGTGCTAGGTGTTAGGGGTTTCGATACCCTTGGTGCCGAAGTTAACACAGTAAGCACTCCGCCTGGGGAGTACGGTCGCAAGACTGAAACTCAAAGGAATTGACGGGGACCCGCACAAGCAGTGGAGTATGTGGTTTAATTCGAAGCAACGCGAAGAACCTTACCAGGTCTTGACATCCCTCTGAATCCACTAGAGATAGTGGCGGCCTTCGGGACAGAGGAGACAGGTGGTGCATGGTTGTCGTCAGCTCGTGTCGTGAGATGTTGGGTTAAGTCCCGCAACGAGCGCAACCCTTAACTTTAGTTGCCAGCAGGTTAAGCTGGGCACTCTAGAGTGACTGCCGGTGACAAACCGGAGGAAGGTGGGGATGACGTCAAATCATCATGCCCCTTATGACCTGGGCTACACACGTACTACAATGGCCGGTACAACGGGAAGCGAAGCCGCGAGGTGAAGCCAATCCCATCAAAGCCGGTCTCAGTTCGGATTGCAGGCTGCAACTCGCCTGCATGAAGTCGGAATTGCTAGTAATCGCGGATCAGCATGCCGCGGTGAATACGTTCCCGGGTCTTGTACACACCGCCCGTCACACCACGAGAGTTTACAACACCCGAAGTCGGTGGGGTAACCCGCAAGGGAGCCAGCCGCCGAAGGTGGGGTAGATGATTGGGGTGAAGTCGTAACAAGGTAGCCGTATCGGAAGGTGCGGCTGGATCACCTCCTTTCTATGGAGAATCGTCTTCTGCAATGAAGACATTCAAATCGGAAGTTAAACTTCCATTATAGAACCTTCGGGTTCGAACACTCACTCGTGTTCAGTTTTGAAAGAGTAAGTCTCTTTCATATACGTTTGGTGGCGATAGCGGAGGGGTTCCACACGTACCCATCCCGAACACGACCGTTAAGCCCTCCAGCGCCGATGGTACTTGGACCGAAGGGTCCTGGGAGAGTAGGACGCCGCCAAGCGGACAACCATTCTTTGGTTGATTCACAATGTTATATATGTTATATGGGCTTTTAGCTCAGTTGGTTAGAGCGCACCTCTGATAAGGGTGAGGTCGGTGGTTCGAGTCCACCAAGGCCCACCATATAACTTTATATCTTTTATGGGGCCATAGCTCAGCTGGGAGAGCGCCTGCCTTGCAAGCAGGAGGTCAGCGGTTCGATCCCGCTTGGCTCCACCATAAGTTTTAATTCAATACCTTCTTTAAACATTGATCCTTGAAAACTGGATACCGAAACGAATTTGCGTTTTAGAACATCTTTTAGCAACTTGTGTAAACAAGTAAATGTTATTAGTGAGATGATTCCAAAAGAAATGTCATTGTATGATATTTTCCTGCGGAAAAATCAAGGTTAAGCTAATAAGAGCACACGGAGGATGCCTAGGCGCCAGGAGCCGACGAAGGACGTGGCGAACAACGAAACTGCCTCGGGGAGCTGTAAGCAAGCTTTGATCCGGGGGTGTCCGAATGGGGAAACCCAGCTGTGGTAATTCGCAGTTACTCATCTCTGAACACATAGGAGATGTAGAGGCAGACCAGGGGAACTGAAACATCTAAGTACCCTGAGGAAGAGAAAACAATAGTGATTCCGTCAGTAGCGGCGAGCGAACGCGGAACAGCCTAAACCTAAGAGCTTGCTCTTAGGGGTTGTGGGACGTCTCACATGGAGTTACAAAGGAATATGGTAGGTGAAGAGGTCTGGAAAGGCCCGCGATAGAGGTAAAAGCCCTGTAGCCTAAACTGTGTTCTCTCCGAGACGGATCCCGAGTAGTGCGGGGCACGTGAAACCCCGTATGAATCCAGCAGGACCATCTGCTAAGGCTAAATACTACCTGGCGACCGATAGTGAAACAGTACCGTGAGGGAAAGGTGAAAAGCACCCCGGAAGGGGAGTGAAATAGAACCTGAAACCGTGTGCTTACAAAAAGTCAGAGCCCTATTAATGGGTGATGGCGTGCCTTTTGTAGAATGAACCGGCGAGTTACGTTTAACATGCAAGGTTAAGTCGAGAAGACGGAGCCGCAGCGAAAGCGAGTCTGAATAGGGCGATTTAGTATGTGGACGTAGACCCGAAACCGTGTGATCTACCCCTGTCCAGGGTGAAGGTGCGGTAACACGCACTGGAGGCCCGAACCCACGCATGTTGAAAAATGCGGGGATGAGGTGGGGGTAGCGGAGAAATTCCAATCGAACTCGGAGATAGCTGGTTCTCCCCGAAATAGCTTTAGGGCTAGCCTCGGTATAAGAGTAGTGGAGGTAGAGCACTGATTGGGTGCGGGGTCCGCAAGGATTACCAAGCTCAGTCAAACTCCGAATGCCATATACTTATTGCCGGGAGTCAGACAGTGAGTGCTAAGATCCATTGTCAAAAGGGAAACAGCCCAGACCATCAGCTAAGGTCCCCAAGTGTGTGTTAAGTGGGAAAGGATGTGGAGTTGCACAGACAACCAGGATGTTGGCTTAGAAGCAGCCACCATTGAAAGAGTGCGTAATAGCTCACTGGTCGAGTGACTCTGCGCCGAAAATGTAACGGGGCTAAACACACCACCGAAGCTATGGCTAGATACGTATGTATCTGGGGTAGGGGAGCGTTGTATGTGGGTTGAAGGTGTACCGTAAGGAGCGCTGGACAGCATACAAGTGAGAATGCCGGTATGAGTAACGAAAAGATCAGTGAGAATCTGATCCGCCGAAAGCCCAAGGTTTCCTGAGGAAGGCTCGTCCGCTCAGGGTAAGTCGGGACCTAAGGCGAGGCCGAAAGGCGTAGTCGAAGGACAACAGTTTGAAATTACTGTACCACCGTAATCCGCTATGAGCGATGGGGTGACGCAGGAGGGTAGTGACGCGGACTGATGGATATGTCCGTCTAAGCAGTGAGGCTGATGTGTAGGCAAATCCGCACATCGTTAAGGCTGGGCTGTGATGGGGAGCGAAAATTACAGTAGCGAAGGTCATGATCTCACACTGCCAAGAAAAGCCTCTAGCCAGGAGAAGGTGCCCGTACCGCAAACCGACACAGGTAGGCGAGAAGAGAATTCTAAGGCGCGCGGAAGAACTCTCGTTAAGGAACTCGGCAAAATGACCCCGTAACTTCGGGAGAAGGGGTGCCCCGGTAGTGTGAATAGCACGAGGGGGCCGCAGTGAAAAGGCCCAAGCGACTGTTTAGCAAAAACACAGGTCTGTGCGAAGCCGCAAGGCGAAGTATACGGGCTGACGCCTGCCCGGTGCTGGAAGGTTAAGGGGAGTGGTTAGGGGTAACCCGAAGCTATGAACCGAAGCCCCAGTAAACGGCGGCCGTAACTATAACGGTCCTAAGGTAGCGAAATTCCTTGTCAGGTAAATTCTGACCCGCACGAATGGCGTAACGACTTGGGCGCTGTCTCAACGAGAGATCCGGTGAAATTTTAATACCTGTGAAGATGCAGGTTACCCGCGACAAGACGGAAAGACCCCATGGAGCTTTACTGCAGCTTGATATTGAATTTGGGTACGATCTGTACAGGATAGGTGGGAGCCGTAGAAATCGGAGCGCAAGCTTCGGTGGAGGCGCCGTTGGGATACCACCCTGATCGTATCTAGGTTCTAACCTAGTACCCTAATCGGGTACGGGGACCGTGTCAGGCGGGCAGTTTGACTGGGGCGGTCGCCTCCTAAAGAGTAACGGAGGCGTTCCAAGGTTCCCTCAGAATGGTTGGAAATCATTCGAAGAGTGCAAAGGCATAAGGGAGCTTGACTGCGAGACCTACAAGTCGAGCAGGGACGAAAGTCGGACTTAGTGATCCGGTGGTACCGCATGGAAGGGCCATCGCTCAACGGATAAAAGCTACCCTGGGGATAACAGGCTTATCTCCCCCAAGAGTCCACATCGACGGGGAGGTTTGGCACCTCGATGTCGGCTCATCGCATCCTGGGGCTGAAGTAGGTCCCAAGGGTTGGGCTGTTCGCCCATTAAAGCGGTACGCGAGCTGGGTTCAGAACGTCGTGAGACAGTTCGGTCCCTATCTGTCGTGGGCGCAGGAAATTTGAGAGGAGCTGTCCTTAGTACGAGAGGACCGGGATGGACGTACCGCTGGTGCACCAGTTGTTTCGCCAGAAGCATGGCTGGGTAGCTACGTACGGACGGGATAAGCGCTGAAAGCATCTAAGCGTGAAGCCCCCCTCAAGATGAGATTTCCCAATTAGTAAGACCCCTTGAAGACGACGAGGTAGATAGGTTGGAGGTGGAAGTGCAGTAATGCATGGAGCTGACCAATACTAATCGGTCGAGGGCTTATCCTATACTTAGAACGCAAATTCAATTCGGATTCAGTTTTCAGGCATCAAGCCTGAGCATTTACGATGTAAATGCCCGTTTGGTGGCGATAGCGGAGGGGTTCCACGCGTACCCATCCCGAACACGACCGTTAAGCCCTCCAGCGCCGATGGTACTTGGACCGAAGGGTCCTGGGAGAGTAGGACGTTGCCAAGCGGATATTCCCTGATAGCTCAGTTGGTAGAGCACTCGACTGTTAATCGAGTTGTCACAGGTTCGAGTCCTGTTCGGGGAGCCATGCTCTCATAGCTCAGCAGGTAGAGTGCTTCCATGGTAAGGAAGAGGTCACCGGTTCGAATCCGGTTGAGAGCTCCACAGATTTGCAAGGCCCGTTGGTCAAGGGGTTAAGACACCTCCCTTTCACGGAGGTAACATGGGTTCGAATCCCATACGGGTCACCAACTTTTACTTGTACTTACCCTTAGAGGGTCCCATAGATATGGAGGCTTAGCTCAGCTGGGAGAGCATCTGCCTTACAAGCAGAGGGTCGGGGGTTCGATCCCCTCAGCCTCCACCATAATCTTCCTGAGAGATTATGGGCAACATAGAGGTACCATCAATGGGGATTAGCCAAGTGGTAAGGCAACGGACTTTGACTCCGTCACTCATAGGTTCGAATCCTATATCCCCAGCCAAGTGCGAGCCATTAGCTCAGTTGGTAGAGCACCTGACTTTTAATCAGGGTGTCGAAGGTTCGAGTCCTTCATGGCTCACTTTTATTATTATATGCGCGTGTGGCGGAATGGCAGACGCACCAGACTTAGGATCTGGCGTTTCACGACGTGGGGGTTCAAGTCCCTTCACGCGCACCACTTATTGCGGACGTGGCTCAGCGGTAGAGCATCGCCTTGCCAAGGCGAGGGTCGCGGGTTCGATTCCCGTCGTCCGCTCCATAATTTTTGCGCCCTTAGCTCAGCTGGATAGAGCGTTTGACTACGAATCAAAAGGCCGGGAGTTCGAATCTCTCAGGGCGCGCCATTTTTTTATTAAGCAATCATAATATTTTAACGGGATGTAGCTCAGCTTGGTAGAGCACCTGGTTTGGGACCAGGGGGTCGCATGTTCAAATCGTGTCATCCCGATTTTCACCTTTGCGGGTGTAGTTCAATGGTAGAACTTCAGCCTTCCAAGCTGATAGCGTGGGTTCGATTCCCATCACCCGCTCCATAATTTTATAGTAACGGGATGTAGCTCAGCTTGGTAGAGCACCTGGTTTGGGACCAGGGGGTCGCATGTTCAAATCGTGTCATCCCGATACTCAGCTTAATCGCTGCTCAAAAGCTCTTACTTCGGTAAGAGCTTTTTTTGTTATGTATAGAATTAAAACACGCATAAATCATATAACATATGTTCTATCATTCTTCCAAAAGAAATTGTACTTCTGGTGGAATACCAATCCGTAGGTAATAACTTTTCCATGACTCTTCTTGCTCAGGATTACTGCCTGTGGATAGTAGCTTTACAGCAAAGACATTAGCTTGACGTTCAAGCTTCCCAGGAGAGAAGTAGGAGCTTTCCTCTAGAAAAAAGCGGTTAATCCCCTTATGAAGACGATCATGTCCTAATTCATGCGCACAAACGAAGCGCTGCCACTCAACTGGCAACTCATTATGAATGACGATAAATCTTCTTCTTAATTTTCGGTAATATAATCCCTTTGTGCCTGTCCCAAGGTTCATGAAGCGAATATGAATACCTAGCGCTGAGGCCAGCTCGAACGGACAGTTGGTTTTATATTTTTTAATCAGATTATTGATCAGTTCATCCATATTCTTCACCTGCAGCATGTTAGTGTAGTTATTAAGTGTTGTTGGATTTCTTTCTCTTGTTCATCTGTTTGGCTTCCCAGAATAAGCCGGTCAGTACATCTTTTATCCTCTGTTTGTCATCCTTG